>CAWFLE010000007.1:0-1245837 GCA_963816545.1 uncultured Alphaproteobacteria bacterium
TATAACATAGGATTCCAAGTCTTTCGGCAAGTCCCAGTTGGGATCGACGAGAGTAAAACCGAAATAATTGTTTCCATTTACGAAGATGCTCGAAAATCCACGGCCGTCATTCCATCCGGTAGACATCTCGCAGATCATGCCGTCACCATCGGACGACGTGAGATCTTCGTTGACGCCCCACACGTCCTCGCTGAGTGCGGCCGTAGAAATCGTGGCCGCAAACATTGCGGCTATCCCCAGAAACTTGAAGATCATGAAAGTACCTTTCAACAAGGATCGCTTGACTGAACAGAGTTTGAACGTCACCGCGACGTGGCGCAAGAGTGAGCCGCCCACGGAACCCCGCCCCCCCTCTCCCCGTTGCTGCCAGACCCCCGGCCGCGGCCCCCGCCGCGCCGGCCCCCAACGCACCGGACCAAGGGAGCCCCCACCATGGCCATGACCAGCCTCGAGGACCTCTTCAAGCACTTCCTGCGCGACATCTACTACGCCGAGAAGCAGATCCTGAAGACCCTCCCCAAGATGGCCCGCAAGGCCCATGACCCCGCCCTCAAGGAAGCCTTCGAGCATCACCGCGAGGAGACCGAGACCCATATCGAGAACCTCGAGAAGGTGTTCGAGCAGATCGGCCTCAAGCCCCGCGGCGTGACCTGCGACGCCATCCTCGGCATCATCGAGGAAGGCAAGGAGATCATGGACGAGGCCGAGGGCGAGGCCCGCGACGCCGGCATGGTCGCCGCCGCCCAGGCCGTCGAGCACTACGAGATGACCCGCTACGGGACCCTCGTGACCTGGGCCAAGCAGCTCGGTCACAAGGACGCCGTCAAGCTGTTCGAGGCCAACCTCAAGGACGAGAAGGCCGCGGACGAGAAGCTCAACGGAATTGCCCAGGGCGGAGTTAACAAGAAGGCCGCCTGAGGCCGGCAAGGGGCCCTCGGGCCCCTTGCGCCCGGCGCGGGATCGCGGTCCCATGCGGACCGCCGTTCCCGCGACCGAGGCTCCCATGACCCCACCGATCCGCGCCCTGACGCTGGAGTTGCTCGACGCGCCCCCGGAGGCCACGCTGTCGCTGCCCTATGACGCGCGCTGGCGCAGGCGGGGGCTGCTGACCACCGATGGGGGCGAGGAGATCCTGCTGGACCTGCCCGAGGCGACCGAGCTGGCCGAGGGCCTCGCCCTGCGGCTGGAGGATGGCCGCCGCGTCTCGCTGCGTGCGGCCCCCGAGGCGCTGGCCGAGGCGCGGGCGACAGGCGCGGCGCTCGCCCGTCTCGCCTGGCATGTGGGCAACCGCCACACGCCCTGCATGGTCGAGGAGGGGCGCCTCCTGATCCGGCGGGACCACGTTCTGGAGCATATGCTGGAACATCTGGGCGCGCAGGTGCGTCACGTGACCGAACCCTTCCGGCCGGAGGGCGGGGCCTACGGCCACGGCCGCACCCATGGTCACGCCCACGGCCACGACCCCCATCAGGACCCGGACGCCCACCTGCGCGAGGACGCCTCATGAGAAAGATGTTCCGCCCCCACAGCGAGCAGCGCGACGAGCGCAGCCGCGCCATCTACGCCGCCTACGAGATCGCCTACACCGCCGTCGATTTCGGCGCGGCGCTGGCCTTCGTCGCCGGCTCGATCCTGTTCTTCTACGAGGACCTGCAGACGGCGGGGACGTGGCTGTTCCTGATCGGCTCGGTCCTGTTCGCGCTGAAGCCCACCCTGCGGCTGGCGCGGGAGATCCACTATGCGGCCTCGGGCGACCTGAAGCCGCTGGCGAAGGGCGAGAAATGAGCCTCTCGCCGGCCGGGCTGCTGACGCTGGCGACCTGGCTCTCGCCCGCCTATCCGGTGGGCGCCTTCGCCTATTCCCACGGGCTGGAGCAGGCGGTGGAGGCGGGCTGCGTGCATGACGGCGTTTCGCTGCGAACCTGGCTGGAGGCGCTGCTGGAGCACGGGGCGGGGCGGACGGACGCCATGCTTCTCGCCGCCGCCTGGCGGGCGCCCGGGGACGAGGCGCCGGCGGAGCTGGCGCGGGCCCTCCAGCCGGGCGCCGAGCGGCGGCTGGAGACGGAGGCGCAGGGCGCGGCCTTCGCGCAGGTCACCGGGGCCGTGCGGGGGCGGGAGGATGCGCCCGCGGCCCTGCCGGTGGCGGTGGGACGCGCCGCGGCGCTGGAGGGGCTGCCGCTGCGGGAGACGGCGACGCTTTATCTCCACGCCTTCGCCTCGAACCTCGTTTCGGCCGCGATCCGGCTCGTGCCGCTCGGGCAGACCGAGGGGCAGAGGGTGATCGCGGCGCTCGCCCCCCTGATCGAGGCGGTGGCGGAGGAGGCGCTGGCGGCGGAGCCGGACGATCTCGGGGGCGCTTGCCTCCGGGGGGATATCGCCTCCATGCTGCATGAGACGCAACGCACGAGGCTGTTTCGAACGTGAGCCTGAAATCCCCCCACGGGCCCCTGAGGGTCGGCATCGGAGGCCCGGTCGGGGCCGGCAAGACCACCCTGACCGCCGCGCTTTGCCGGGCGCTGGCGCCGCGGCTGTCGATGGCGGTCATCACCAACGACATCTACACCCGCGAGGACGCCGAGTTCCTGATGCGCGCCCAGGTGCTGCCGGGAGAGCGGATCCGGGGGGTGGAGACCGGCGGCTGCCCGCATACCGCGATCCGGGAGGACGCCTCGATCAACCTCGCCGCAGTGGCGGAGCTGCGGGGGGCGTTCCCGGACCTCGACCTGGTGCTGATCGAGAGCGGGGGGGACAACCTCGCGGCCACCTTCAGCCCGGAGCTGGCGGATCTGACGATCTACGTGATCGACACCGCGGCGGGGGAGGAGATCCCGCGGAAGGGGGGGCCGGGGATCACCCGCTCGGACCTGCTGGTGATCAACAAGACCGATCTTGCGCCCCATGTGGGCGTGTCGCTGGACGTGATGCGGGGGGATGCGGAGCGGATGCGCCGGGGGCTGCCCTTCGTGATGACCAACCTGCGGGGCGGGCAGGGGGTGGAGGAGGTGGCGGAGTTCCTGGTCCGGCAGGGCGGGCTGGCGCTTTCCGACCCCGCGGGCGCGTGACGGGCGTTTCGCGCGCGAAACATCGCTTGCATATCATGCGATTGCGTACTGATCCGGTGGCCCGCAAGCGGCGGGAGACGCTGCGTCACGGTTAAGCGTTCGTTGAGATCGGGCGGGGCTGGGCGCCCGTGAAGCGGCGGGCGCGGCGTCCGAGGGTTGCTCTTGCGGCCCCGCGCGTGGTGCAGTCGGCGCGCACAAGAAGCCCGCAGGGAGGAGGCTCAGATGACCCATGTTCTGGCGATCGACCAGGGGACGACGTCGAGCCGGGCGATCCTGTTCGACGGGAACCGCAAGGTCGTGGGCGTGGGGCAGGAGGAGTTCGCCCAGCATTTCCCGGACTCGGGGTGGGTGGAGCATGACGCCTCGGACCTGTGGTCCACCACCGCCGCCACCTGCCGCATGGCGATGGAGCGGGCCGGGGTGAGGGCCAACGACATCGCCGCCATCGGCATCACCAACCAGCGCGAGACGGTGGTGGTGTGGGAGAAGGACACCGGACGCGCCATCCATCGCGCCATCGTCTGGCAGGACCGGCGCACCGCGGGCTTCTGCGCGGACCTCAAGCGCGACGGGCACGAGGACATGGTGCGGGCGCGCACGGGGCTGCTGCTGGACCCGTATTTCTCCTCGACCAAGCTGGCGTGGATTCTGGACAATGTGGAGGGGGCGCGGGCACGGGCCGAGCGCGGGGAGCTGCTGTTCGGCACGGTGGACTGCTGGCTGATCTGGAACCTCACCGGGGGGGAGGTTCATGCCACGGATGCGACGAATGCCTCGCGGACGATGCTCTACAACATCCATGAGCATCGCTGGGATGCGGAGATGCTGAAGCTGCTGCGCATCCCCGAGGCGATGCTGCCGGAGGTGCGCGATTCCAACGCCGAATTCGGGATGGCGCGGGCGGACCTGTTCGGGTCGGAGATCCCCATTCTGGGCGTGGCGGGGGACCAGCAGGCGGCCACCGTGGGGCAGGCCTGCTTCACGCCCGGCAGCTTCAAGTCCACCTACGGGACGGGGTGCTTCGCGCTGCTGAATACCGGGGACCGGCCGGTGCCGTCCGAGAACCGGCTGCTGACCACGGTGGCCTACAAGCTGGACGGGCGCGCGACCTATGCGCTGGAGGGGTCGATCTTCGTGGCCGGCGCCGTGGTGCAGTGGCTGCGCGACGGGCTGAAGATCATCCGCGAGGCGAAGGAGACCCAGCCTTTGGCGGAGGCCGCGGACCCCCACCAGCATGTCTATCTGGTGCCGGCCTTCGCGGGGCTGGGGGCGCCGTGGTGGGACCCGGAGGCGCGGGGGGCGATCTATGGGCTGACGCGCAACTCGGGCCCCGCGGAGTTCGCGCGGGCGGCGCTGGAGAGCGTGGGATATCAGACGCGGGACCTGCTGGAGGCGATGCGGCGGGACTGGCCCGAGGGGGGCGAGCCGCCGGTGCTGCGGGTGGACGGGGGGATGTCGGCCTCGGACTGGATGCTGCAGTTTCTGGCCGACGTGCTGGACGCGCCGGTGGACCGGCCGAAGATCGCGGAGACGACGGCGCTGGGGGCGGCGTGGCTGGCGGCCTCGAAGGCGGGGGTGTGGCCGGGGATGGAGGCGTTCTCGGCGGGGTGGGAACTGGACCGGCGGTTCGAGCCGCGGATGGAGGCGGCGGAGCGGGACGCGAAGGTGGCCGGCTGGCGCGAGGCGGTGGAGCGGACGCTGACGCGCGGCTGAGGCGGCCGGGCGGGGGCCGGGGCCCGGAGGCCGCCGCGCGGAGGTCTCGCCTTCGGCGGCGGGGGCGCCCGCGGCGGGCTGCGGGCGTGGCGTGGGTGGCCGGCGCGGACCTTCCCGGGCGGGCATGTCGGACGAGCGGGCTTGCCATGACGCTGGGGGCGCGGTCATCCTCTGCCGCCGCAAGGGAGGGTGAAGATGATTGAAGTGGATTCCACGCTGTTCGCGCCCGAGGCGATCTCCGACGAGACCGCGAAATTCAACAGGGAGTTGCAGGAGACGCTGTCCAGGGTTCCGCCGACCCACAAGGTTCCGGTGGAGCTGACCCGGCAGGCGCGGGAGGAGGGGCGGGGCGTGTTCCCGCCCAACGGGCCGCTGCCGGGGTCGGAGTGGCGCGAGATCCCCGGCGGGGGCCGCGTGCGGGTCAGCCTGCCGGACGGGGAGCCGAAGGGGGTTTATCTGCACATCCACGGGGGCGGCTGGGCCATCGGCAGCCCGAAGTACGGCGACGGGCAGAACCAGCGGCTGGCGCGGGAGGCGCAGGCGGCGGTGATGTCGATCGAATACCGGCTCGCGCCCGAGGACCCGTTTCCGGCGGGGCCGGACGATTGCTTCCGCGCGGCGAAATGGGCGCTGGAGGCGCTGCCTTTCGGGGACCTGCCGCATGTGATCGGCGGCGAGAGCGCGGGGGGGCATCTGTCGGCGGTGACGCTGCTGCGCCTGCGGGAGGCGGGGCTTCTGGGGCGGATGGCCGGGGCGGTGCTGAACTACGGCTGCTTCGACATGCGGATGACGGCCTCGGCCCGGAACTGGGGGGAGGTGAACCTGATCCTGTCCACGCCGACCATCGCCTGGTTCGCGGATTGCTGCACGCCGGACCCGGCGATGCGGGAGGATCCGATGGTCTCGCCGCTGCTGGCGGACCTGGCGGGGATGCCGCCGGCGCTGTTCCAGGTGGGCACGCAGGACCCGCTGCTGGACAACTCGCTGATGATGGCGGCGCGCTGGGCCGCCGCCGGGGCGGAGGCGGAGCTGGCGGTGCATCCGGGCGGGGTCCACGCCTTCGACCAGTTCGGGCTGGCGATCGCGGAGGACTACCTCGCGCGCAAGTCGGAGTTCGTGAGGCGGCGCTTCGGCTGAGGGCAAGTCGGCGGGACGGCTGGGGGACCGTCCCGCCGGGCCCGAAAACGCGGGGAAAATTCCGCGGTCATGCGCCTGCCAAGTGGGGGGGGAAGGGCAGGCGCCGGGCAAGGGGCGGTTGGGGGTCCGCCCGTCCTCTTGATGTGGCACGGGATGGGGCATGTTTCAACCCCAGCGGGCATTCGATGTTCCGGTTTTCTTCACTCTCCCAGCGCGACCCCCTCGCGCCGCGGGTCGGCGGCGCCGGAGAGCCCGTCCGGCCCGATGGCGATGACGTGGAGGCCGGAGTTCATGTCTCCGATGCGCGGGTCGGGGCCGAGGACGGGGGCGAGGGCCTCGGCCTGCGTGCCCGCCTCAATCTCCGTGGGGCCGTTGCGGTTGACGATGTGGCCGGCGGAGACGGCCTGCGCAGGCGTCATGCCGAAATCCAGCATCCTCACCAGCGCGCCGGCGACGTAGCCGATGATGCGGCTGCCGCCGGGGGAGCCGAGGAGGAGGACCGGCGCGCCGTTTTCCAGCACCACCGTAGGGGCCATGGAGGAGCGGGGGCGCTTGCCGCCCTCGACCCGGTTGGCGACGGGGCCGGCCGTCGGCCTCGGGGACGAAGCTGAAGTCGGTGAGCTCGTTGTTCAGGAGGAACCCGGCCGCCATCAGGCGGGAGCCGAAGCCCGTCTCGATGGAGGAGGTCATGGAGATCGCGTTCCCCTCCGCGTCCACGATGGAGAAATGGGTGGTGCCGGGACGCTCGGGCTGGAGGTCGGGGGCGCGGTCCTGGGTCTCGTCCCAGGGGGGCTCGCCGGGGGCGGCGGTCTCCATGGGTCGGTCGGGGTCGATCAGGCGGGCGCGGGCGGCGAGGTAGGCGGGGTTCAGGAGGCCCTGCGGCATGGGGGTGAAGTCGGCGTCGGCCATGTAGAGGTTGCGGTCGGCGAAGGCGAGCTTCGAGGCCTCGGTCACGATGCGCCAGGCCTGCGCGGTGTCGCCCAGGGCGGGAAGGTCGAAGGCCGCCGAGATGCCGAGGATCTGACCCACCGTGAGCCCGCCGGAGGAGGGCGGGCCCATGCCGCAGACCTCGCGCCCCCGGTAGGGGAGGCAGACGGGGGAGCGTTCCCTGACCTCGTAGGCGGCGAGGTCGGCGGCGGTCATGGGGCTGGGGTTGGAGGGGGTGTCGAGGGCCGCCAGCAGCGCCTCGGCGATGGGGCCCTCGTAGAAGGCGGAGGGGGTGTCGGCCAGCGTGCGGAGGGTTGCCGCGTAGGCGGGGTTGCGCAGGGTTTCGCCTGCGGCCAGCGGCTGGCCGTCCGGCAGGAAGTAGGCGCCGGCGGAGAAGCGGTCGAGGCCGCGCGCCTCGGCGATGGAGGCGGCGAGGCGGGGGGAGACGGGGAAGCCCCGCTCCGCCGCCTCGATGGCGGGGGCGAGGAGGCGGGGCCAGGGGAGGCGGCCGTGGGCCTCGTGCAGGCGCTGGAGCAGGCGGGGGACGCCGGGGACGCCGACGGAGCGGCCGCCGGGGACGGCCTCCCAGAAGGGCAGCGGCTCGCCGGAGGGGGAGAGCCAGTAGTCGGGGGTGGCGGCGGCGGGGGCGGTCTCGCGGCCGTCCCAGGCGGTGAGGCGGCGGGTTCCGGCGTCCCAGTGCAGCGCGAAGGCGCCGCCGCCGAGGCCGGAGGATTGCGGCTCCACCAGGCCGAGCACGGCCTGCACCGCGATGGCGGCGTCGGCGGAGGTTCCGCCTTCGGCGAGGACGGCGGCCCCGGCCTCGGCCGCCAGCGGGTGGGCGGCGGCGACCATCCAGCGCGTGGCCTGCGCCGAGGGGGCTTCGGCGGCGCGGGCGTGGGTGGCCTCGGGCTGGAGGGGGGCCTGCGCGGCGGCGGGGCCGGCGAGCAGGAGGGCGAGGACCAGGAGGATGGGCACGGGCGGCTCCTGCGGCGGGGGACGGGGGACGGGGGACGGGGGACGGGGGAGCGTGGCCGGAAGGGCCCGGCGGATCAAGCGCGGGTTCTTGCGCCGGCGCCCTGCGGGGGAGGCCTGTTTCGCCCGCCCCTGCGGATGGTCGCTCTTCTGTCCGCCCCTGCGGACGGGCGCTCTTCTGTCCGCCCCTGCGGACGGGGCCTCCCCTGACCGCCCGCTGCGGACAGGATCTCTTTGGTCCGTCCCTGCGGACGCGGGCCTCTTTCGCCGGACCCCGCGGCCGGGCTAGCGTGCGCGGATGTGGATGACAGCGAGATGACCCCGGCGGCGCGGCTTCAGGCGACGATCGAAATCCTGGATGCGTGGCGTCCGGGACGGCAGATGGATCGCCTGCTTCTGAACTGGGCGCGGGCGAACCGCTATGCCGGCTCTGGCGACCGGGCGGCGGTGGCGGACCATGTCTATGACGCGCTGCGGAGGTGGCGGTCGCTGGGCTGGCCGGAGACCGGCGGCGACGGGCGCGCGCGGGTGCTGGCGATGGCGGAGGAGGCTGGGGCGGCCGCGCTGTTCTCGGGCGAGCGGCACGCGCCGGCGCCCCTGACGGAGGACGAGCGGCGGCGCCTGGCGGAGCGGCGGCTGGAGGATGCGCCCGAGGGTGTGCGGGCCGACATGCCGGACTGGCTGGTCCCGCGCTTCCATGCGGCGCATGCCGAGCGGGCCGGCGCGGTGATGGCCGCCCTGCGGGAGCGCGCGCCGGTGGACCTGCGGGCGAACCGGCTGAAGGGGGACGTGGAGGCGGCGCGCCGGGCGCTTGCGGCGGACGGGATCGAGGCGGTTCCGGTCGTCCCCGGCGCGGGCGAGGCGCCGATGGCCCTGCGGGTCGAGGCCGGGGCGAGGGCGCTGCGCCGGTCCGCGGCCTATCTGGAGGGGCTGGTGGAGATCCAGGACGTGGCGAGCCAGGCGGCCGCCGCCTTCGCGCAGGCGCGGCCGGGCGAGCGGGTGCTGGATTTCTGCGCGGGCGGGGGCGGCAAGACGCTGGCGCTCGGGGCCGACATGGGGGGCGAGGGGGAGATCCTCGCCCATGACGTGGACCCCGGGCGAATGGCCGACCTGCCGGCGCGGGCCGCGCGGGCGGGGCTGCGGGTGAAGACGGCGGCGCCGCTCCGGTCGCGGGAGGAGGGGTTCGAGCTGGTGTTCGTGGATGCGCCCTGTTCGGGCAGCGGCGCCTGGCGGCGCAACCCGGACGCGAAATGGGGCTTTCGCGCGGAGGATCTGGAGCGGCTGGCGGCGGCGCAGGCGGATGCGCTGCGCGAGGCGGCGCGGTTCGTCGCGCCCGGCGGGCGGCTGGTGTATGCCACCTGCTCGCTGCTTGAGGAGGAGAACGGCGCGGCGGTGGCGGCCTTCCTGCCCGGCAGCGGGTTCGAGGCCGAGGCGGAGCTGCGGCTCACGCCGCTGGAAGGGGGCGACGGGTTCTACGCCGCGCGGCTGAGGCGGCGCGGTGGCTAGGCCGCGAAGTATGGTTTACGGTTTGCAAACCTTTTCCGACTTCACTCCCGGAAACGAGGGTGGCAGGCGGTCCGGCGTATGACCCGCCGGGTCGCGGCGGTGCGGCGAAGCGCAGGCGGGTGGACCGGATGAACGAGAGCGCGGCGGGAGCATGGCGGACGGGCGCTCCGGCTGCGGGTCCCGACCCTGAGCGGACCGAGGCGCCGCGCGGGGCCTGGCGTCATGGCGCGGCGGCGGGGCTGGGCGTGGTCTCGCTCGCGGCGGGGGGGCTCGCGTCCGATCCCGTGGCGGGCGCGGCGCTGCTGGCCTTCGGGTGCGGAGCCTCGGTCGTCGGTTTCGCGGCGCTGGGCCGGCGCGCGCTGAGCGGCCGGCGGCTGCTGCTGCGCGGGGCCCGCGCGGGCGCGACGGAGACGCTGTTCCACGATTATCCGATGCCGGTGGCGCTGACCGACCTGCGGGGGCGGCTCCTCGCGGCCAACCCGGCGCTGAGCCGGCGGCTGCAGGCTCCTCCCGGGCTCGACGAGCACGTCCCGTCCGAGACCTCCGGCCGCTTCGAGCGCTGGAGCGCGGGGTTTTCCAACGCGCGCCTGCCCGACCGGCTGGAGGCGCTTCTGGACCATGACGGGCCGGAGGCCGACTTCTCGGCCGAGGTCTATCGCGTGATCCGGCGTGCCAGGCTCGAGGGCCGGGCCGAGACGCGCGCCTTCCGGTTCCTGGGAGCGCGGCATCTTGCGGTGGTGTCGCGGATCGCGCCGGACAGGCTGCTGTGGCGGCTGGAGCCCGACGTGCAGGCGGGGCCGGCGGCGCTGGCGGAGGCGCTGGATGCGCTGGGGCTCGCGGCGGTGACGCGGCAGGGCGGCGTGCTGCGGCCCAACCGCGCGGCGCTGCGGCTGCGGCCGGGGATCGAGGTGCAGCTCGCGCTCGCGGGGGATGTGCCGCCCGAGGTGCTGGAGGCGCGGGACGAGGTGCCCCTGCGCGCCCTGCGCCTGCCGGACCAGGAGGCGCGGGGCGCGGGCCCGGCCTGGATCCTCGCGCCCGACCTGACGCAGGGGCGCCGCGCCGGCGAGGCGGAGGCGGCCGAGTTGCTGGAGCGGCTGCCGGTGGCGGTGGCGCGGCTGAAGCTGGACGGCACGCTGGTCTGGGCGAACGAACCGGCGCGCCGGCTGCTCGGCCCCGGCGCCGCGGCGGGCGCGCGTCTGGAGGACCTCGCCGAGGGGCTGGGCCGGTCCATCCCCGAGCGGCTGGCCGAGGCGGCGCGCGGGCGGGCGACCGGGCGCTCGGAGATCGCGCGCGGCAAGCGGGAGGACCGGGAGACGTTCCTCCAGCTCTCGCTCACGCTGATCGACGACGACGGGGAGCCCGTGCTGTTCGCGGTGCTGGGCGACGCCACGGAGCTGAAGACGCTGGAGGCGCAGTTCGTCCAGAGCCAGAAGATGCAGGCGGTCGGGCAGCTTGCGGGCGGGGTGGCGCATGACTTCAACAACCTGCTGACCGCCATCGCCGGGCATTGCGACCTGCTGCTGATGCGGCGCGACGCCTCGGACGCCGATCACCCGGATCTCATGCAGATCCGCCAGAACACCAACCGCGCGGCGGCGCTGGTGCGGCAGATGCTGGCGTTCTCGCGCAAGCAGACGCTTAGGCCCACGGTCATCAACCTCGGGGATACGCTGACGGAGCTGTCGCATCTGCTCAACCGCCTGCTGGGGGAGAAGGTGCGCCTGAAGCTGGAGCAGGCGGCGGATCTGGGGCTGGTGCGGGTGGACGAGCGGCAGTTCGAGCAGGTGGTGATGAACCTCGTGGTCAACGCGCGCGACGCGATGCAGGCGGGGGGAGAGGTGCGCATCCGCACCCGCAACGTGAGCTTCGCCGAGGAATTCCGCCGGGACCGGGCGGTGGTGCCGGCGGGAGACTACGTGGCGGTGGAGGTGTCGGACAGCGGTCACGGCATCCCGCCGGACCGGATCGGCCAGATCTTCGAGCCGTTCTACACCACCAAGAAGCAGGGCGAGGGCACGGGGCTGGGTCTGTCGACCGCCTACGGCATCGTCAAGCAGACGGGCGGCTTCATCTTCGCCGACAGCCCGCCCTCGGCGCGGGCGCGATCTTCACGGTCTACCTTCCGCGGCACGAGGGGGAGGCGCCCGTCGCGGCCCTCAAGCCCGCGGCCCCGCCCGAGGCGCGTGACGCAGGCGGAGGGGCATGTGCTGCTGGTGGAGGACGAGGCGCCGGTCCGCTCCTTCGCCTCGCGCGCGCTGCGGCTGCGGGGGTTCACGGTGACGGAGGCCGAGAACGCCGAGGAGGCGCTGGAGATGCTGGAGGACCGCGAGCTGGTGGTGGACGTGATCGTCTCGGACGTGGTGATGCCGGGGATGGACGGACCGAGCTGGGTGAAAGGAGGCGCGGGAGACGCGGCCGGACCTCGCGGTGGTGTTCGTGTCGGGCTACGCCGAGGGGGCGTTCCGGCGGAGCCTGGAGGGGCTGGAGGGGTTCGTGTTCCTGCCCAAGCCCTATTCGCTGAACGACCTTTCGTCGGCGATCCGCTCGGCCCGGGCGGGGGAGGAGGCGTCGTCCCCGTCCTGAGCCGCCCTCTTGCCGCCGCCCCTTGCCGACGGGCGCGGGGCAGGCTAGCGGGGCGCAGGCGGCTGCGGTGTGCGGCGGGGAGGCGGCGGATGAGCGAGGCGCAGAAGAATGACCGGCTGGACCCTCGCGGCCTGATCCGGGAGGCTTATCGGCTGGAGGACGCAGGACCGGAGGCCTGCCGCTCGATCTTCCTGGACTGGGCGTTGGGGCGCACCGAGGCCGAGGGCGCGCCCGATGCCGTGGCCGCGCTTCATGCCCGCTACGCGCCCGAGCACCCGGATCATCCAATGACGCAGGTGCTGGCGGAGGGACTGGGTCCGGCGCCGAGCCGTCGCCGAAGGCGCTGACGCCGAGGCGGGACGTTCGGCGGCCGCAGTTGCGCAAGGTGCGCCGGGTCGGGCTGAGGGCGAGCGACCGGGGGCGAGAGTTGGGAGCGAGATGCCCGGGGACTGGAGACCGGGGGAGCGAGCGGGACACCGGGGACGGGGGAAGAGCGGCCGGAGGCCAGAGACCTGGCCACGAGAAACCGGCGACGAGCGACCGGGGCACGGGGGACCGGGGCCGCTGATCTTCGATGAGCGCCGCGCGCCGCGGCGATAGCCGGGAGAGGTGCGGGTTCGCCCGCCGCCGCAGCGGCGAGCGAAACCGGCCTAGCGTGCGGGTCCTCAGGCGAGCGCGGCGAGGATCCGCGCCCAGGAGCGCGCGCCCTTGCGGAAGCTCTCGAGGTCGTACTTCTCGTTCGGGGAGTGGATGCGGTCGTCGTCCTGCCCGAAGCCGATCAGCATCGACTGCATCCCCAGCATCTTCTGGAAATGCCCCGCGATGGGGATGGAGCCGCCGGCGCCGATGAAGGCGGCCTCCTCGGGCCATTCGTCGGTGAGCGCCTGGCGGGCGGCCTCGAATTCCGGCGCGGACCAGTCCATCACCGTGGCGCCGGAGCCGCCGTGGGCGTGGAACTCCACCTCGCAGTCGGCGGGGACTAGGGCGCGGACATGGGCGCGCAGGGCTTCGCGGATCTTCGCCGGGTCCTGGCGGCTGACGAGGCGGCAGGAGACCTTGGCGAAGGCCGTGCCGGGGATAACCGTCTTGAAGCCCTCGCCCTCGTAGCCGCCGGAGATGCCGTTGAACTCGCAGGTCGGGCGGGCCCAGATCTGGTGGAGGGCGGGGCGGTCGGTCTCGCCGGCGGGGATCGAGAGGCCGACGGCGCCGAGGAAGGAGTTGGCGGAGAAGGGCAGCGCCTCCCACTGCCTGGCGATGTCCTCGGGCAGCTCGTCCACGTCGTCGTAGAAGCCGGGGATGGTGACGCGGCCCTCGTCGTCATGCAGGGACGCGAGGATCTTCGCGCAGCACCCGGATCGGGTTGGCGGCGGCCGAGCCGTAGAAGCCCGAATGCAGGTCCCGGTCGGCGGCGCGGATGGTGATCTGCTCGCCCATCATGCCGCGGAGCATGGTGGTGATGGCGGGGGTTCGCGGGTCGAACATGCCGGTGTCGCAGATCAGGGCGAGGTCGCGGGTCAGCTCCTTGCGGTTCTGCTCGAGGAAGGGGATCAGGGAGGGGGAGCCGGATTCCTCCTCGCCCTCCAGCAGGATCGAGACCTTGACGGGGAGGGAGCCGTGGACCGCCTTCCAGGCGCGGCAGGCCTCGACGAAGGTCATCAGCTGGCCCTTGTCGTCGGCGGCGCCGCGGGCGCGGATCACCTTGCGGCCGTCTTCGTGCGTGTCGATGGAGGGCTCGAACGGGTCGTGGGACCACAGGTTCAGCGGGTCCACCGGCTGCACGTCGTAATGGCCGTAGAAGAGGAGGGAGGGGCCGGTCGCGTCCTTGGCCATGGCGTCGCCATGGGCGACCACCATCGGATGGCCCGGCGTCTCGCGCACCGAGGCGTCGAAGCCGAGCGAGGAGAGCTCCGCGGCCAGCCAGTCCGCGGCGGCCTTGCAGTCGGCCCTGTAGGCGGGGTCGGTGGAAATCGACTTGCAACGGAGCAGCGCGAACAGCCGCTCCAGCGCCGGGTCGAGATCGGCGTCGAGACGGTCGAGGACGGCGGGCAGGGCGGAATGGGTCATGGGGCGCTCCGGCTTCGGCAGGTCGCGCGGAGCGTGGCGCAGGCGGCGGGGCTTGGCAACGGGGCGGGGCGGGAGACCGGGAGCCCGTGCGGCTCAGCCCGGAGGCTGCGGCCGCCGCCCGGATGGCGCGGGGCCCCCTCGGCTTCCGTCGTGCCGAGGCGAAGGACGCGTAGAGACTTCGCATCCGGATCTGCGGGGAGACGGCCGCCACGCGGCGACCCCGCCGGCAACGCGCCGCGGGCGGGCGCGGAACAAGAGGCGGAACCTCGGCGCGGCGCCTTCCTCAGTCGCGGGCGGCCTGCTGGCGGGCGATGGCGCTGTCCTGGTCCTGCACGCCGAGAAGGGGGGCGAGCTGGCGCAGGAGCGCGTCCTCGGCCGGGTCCCGCCGACCGTCCGCCAGCGCCACGCGCCACAGCATCCGCATCACCTCGGCGCGATCCTCGTAGGGGACGGCCTGCTTGAGGGCGCGGGTGAAGCGGACGGTGTCGGGGGCCTCGGCCTCGGTCGCCTCGGCCTCCTGCAGCAGGGATTCGGCGCCGGCGGGGTCGAGGCCGTGACGCTCGGCCAGGACGTTGAGGATCTCGGCCCGCTCGCGCGCGTCGTAGCTCTCGTCCGCGCGCGCGGCCCGCACCATGAGGGCGGCGAGGGCGAGGCGCGCCTCCTCGCCGGGCAGGGGCTCGGGCTGTTCGGGCAGGGCGAGGCGGGAGAGCAGGGTGCGCAGCATGGAACCTCCGGGCGTTGCGGCGGACCTCCCGGCATATGGGGCCGCCGCCGCCGCGGGGCCAGCGGAGGCGACGTCGCGGGGCGCCTTGGGCGCGATGTCGGGGCCCGCCTTCGGCACGGTGTCGGCGCCCGCCTTCGGCACGGTGTCGGGACCCGCCTTCGGCACGGTGTCGGGGCGCGCCTTCGGCACGGTGTCGGGACCCGCCTTCGGCACGGTGTCGGGGCGCGCCTTCGGCACGACGTCATGGCGCGCCTCCGGCGCGACGTCGCGGCGCCCGCGGAGATTTCGCCGAGAAGGGGTCTTGACGCCCGCCGCCCGCCCGAATATCACCCCGGCACTCCCGGAGACGATCCGGGACGGCGGCTGCGGTTGTAGCTCAGTTGGTTAGAGTACCGGCCTGTCACGCCGGGGGTCGCGGGTTCGAGCCCCGTCAACCGCGCCATCGCCGCCTTTCCCGCCGAGAGCGGGAGCTTCGACACAATCCAAGTTTTGCGCAAACGGCGAAAGCCGGGCGCCGGCCAGATGCGCGTCGCCTGAAGCGCGCCGCGGGCGCCCGCGCCGCATCGGCGTGACCGCCGGCGCGGCGCCTGCGCAGGTCCTGGCGGCCGGCGCTGCGGCGCAGCATGGGCGCGGCGCTTCGACGCCTCCGATGCGGTTCTCGCGATTTGCGGGCGATACCAACATCTTGCATCGGGAGGCTTTCGCGGATTCGTCGTCATTTCCGCGCATTTCCGTCCCGTTTCCCGCCCGCCCCTTTGTTGACCTTCCCGCGGCGCGGGGATAGACGTGGCCCCGTTCTCGAAAGCCGCATCCGCGCCGAGGTCGGCGCGCCTTCGTGCGGGCAGCGGGAGGACCCCAATGGACGACCTGCTCCGCGAATATCTGCCGATCCTGATCTTCCTCGCGCTGGCGATCGGGCTCGGGCTGGTGCTGATCCTCGCCGCCGTGGTTCTGGCGGTCCGCCATCCGGACCCTGAGAAGATCTCGGCCTACGAGTGCGGCTTCAACGCCTTCGACGACGCCCGCATGAAGTTCGACGTGCGCTTCTACCTGGTGTCCATCCTCTTCATCATCTTCGACCTCGAGGTCGCGTTCCTGTTCCCTTGGGCGGTCGCGTTCCAGGATGTCGGGCTGTTCGGCTTCTGGTCGATGATGATTTTCCTGGCGGTGCTGACCATCGGCTTCGCCTATGAATGGAAGAAGGGAGCCCTGGAATGGGAGTGACCCCGACCGGACAGGGCACGGAAGCCAAGACCGGGACGCGGGAGGGGGATTTCATCCCCGCCGCCACCCCCGGCCAGCCGCTGACCCGCGGGCCGCAGACCGGCCCCGACGGGCAGAGGGACATGTTCGCCAAGGCCGTCTCGGACGAGCTGGCGGACAAGGGCTTCCTGCTGACCACCGCCGACGACCTGATCAACTGGGCGCGAACCGGCTCGCTGATGTGGATGACTTTCGGGCTGGCGTGCTGCGCGGTGGAGATGATGCACACCTCCATGCCGCGCTACGACGTGGAGCGGTTCGGCGTCGCGCCCCGCGCCTCCCCGCGCCAGTCGGACGTGATGATCGTGGCCGGCACGCTGTGCAACAAGATGGCCCCGGCCCTGCGCAAGGTCTACGACCAGATGCCGGAGCCGCGCTACGTGATCTCCATGGGTTCCTGCGCCAATGGCGGGGGCTACTACCACTATTCCTATTCCGTGGTCCGCGGCTGCGACCGGGTCGTGCCCGTGGACGTGTACGTGCCCGGCTGCCCGCCGACGGCGGAGGCGCTGCTTTACGGCATCCTCCAGCTGCAGCGGAAGATCCGCCGGACCGGGACCATCTCCCGCTGAGGCGGGCGTATCGAGCCAGGAGTAACCCCAGCCGATGTCCGAAGCCCTCTCTGAGATCGCCGCGCTCATGGAAGCCCGGCTGCCCGACGCGGTGATCTCCCACCGGATCGTGCTGGGCGAGCTCACGGTCGACGTGGCGCTGGACAAGATCCCCGAGGCGGTGAAGTTCCTGCGCGACGATCCCGCCTGCCAGTTCACCACGCTGATCGACGTGACCGGCGTGGACTGGCCCTCGCGGGAGAAGCGGTTCGACTTGGTCTATCACTTCCTGTCCATGCGCCAGAACCTGCGGGTCCGGCTGAAGGCGCAGGCGCGGGAGGAGGACATCGCGCCCTCGATCCACAGCCTCCACCCCTCGGCCGACTGGTACGAGCGGGAGGTGTTCGACATGTACGGGGTGCTGTTCTCGGGCCACCCGGACCTGCGGCGCATCCTCACGGATTACGGCTTCCGCGGGCATCCGCTGCGGAAGGATTTTCCGACGACGGGCTATGTGGAGGTCCGCTACGACGAGACCGCCAAGCGCGTGGTTTACGAGCCGGTGAGCCTGCCGCAGGACTACCGGCTGTTCGACTTCATGAGCCCGTGGGAGGGCGCGGAATACATCCTCCCCGGCGACGACAAGGCGGGAGGCCGCTGATGGAATTCGCCGACATCCAGACGGACGAGCAGCGGATCCGCAACTTCAACCTGAACTTCGGGCCGCAACACCCTGCGGCGCATGGCGTTCTTCGGTTGGTGCTGGAACTGGACGGCGAGATCGTCGAGCGGGTCGATCCGCATATCGGGCTGCTGCATCGCGGCACCGAGAAGCTGATGGAGAGCCGGACGTACCTCCAGAACCTGCCGTATTTCGACCGGCTGGATTACGTGTCGCCGATGAACCAGGAGCATGCCTGGTGCCTCGCCATCGAGAAGCTGGTGGGGGTCGAGGTTCCGCGGCGGGGGCAGCTGATCCGGGTGCTTTACTGCGAGATCGGGCGGATCCTGAACCATCTGCTCAACATCACCACGCAGGCGATGGATGTGGGCGCGCTGACCCCGCCGCTCTGGGGGTTCGAGGAGCGCGAGAAGCTCATGGTCTTCTATGAGCGGGCGTCGGGCGCGCGGCTGCATTCCGCCTATTTCCGGCCGGGCGGCGTGCATCAGGATCTGACGCCGCAGCTTTGCCAGGACATCTGGGACTGGTGCGACCCGTTCATCGGGGTGCTGGACGACCTGGAAGGGCTGCTGACCGACAACCGCATCTTCAAGCAGCGCAACGTCGACATCGCCGTGGTGTCGAAGGAGGAGGCGCTGGCCTGGGGATTCTCGGGCGTGATGGTGCGAGGATCCGGCATGGCCTGGGACCTGCGCCGCGCCCAGCCCTACGAGTGCTACGACGAGATGGAGTTCCAGATCCCCGTCGGCAAGAACGGGGACTGCTACGACCGATATCTCTGCCGCGTCGAGGAGATGCGGGAGAGCGTGAAGATCATGCGCCAGTGCCTTGAGAAGCTTGACCAATGCAAGGGTGAGCCGGTGATCCACCGCGGCAAGCTGAGCCCACCGCCGCGGGCGGAGATGAAGACCTCGATGGAGGCGCTGATCCACCACTTCAAGCTTTATACCGAGGGCTTCCACGTGCCGGAGGGCGAGGTTTACGTCGCCGTCGAGGCGCCGAAGGGGGAGTTCGGGGTGTATCTGGTGGCGGACGGGTCCAACCGGCCTTATCGCGCCAAGCTGCGCGCGCCGGGGTTCCCGCATCTCGCGGGGATGGATCATATCTGCAAGGGGCACCAGCTGGCGGACGTCTCGGCAATCCTCGGCTCGCTCGACATCGTGTTCGGCGAGGTGGACCGGTGAGGCTGGCGCTGGCCGCCGCCATGGCGCTCGCGATGCCCGCCGCGGCGGAGGAGTTGCGGGATGGCCTGCTGGCGAAGGTGGCGAACTGCCGCCTGCCGCAGGAGGCCTGCAAGTCCTATGCGGACTCGCAGAAGGGCGCGGGGCGGGTTTCGACGCTGGACGATCCGGTGCAGATGACGCGCCTGTCCTGGCGGGTGCTGGACTGGGCCGAGACGATCCTGACCGCCACCGGCGCCGTGGATTGCGAGGCCGCCGAGGGAACCATGGTCGGTCCGATCCTCGAGACCGACACGCATTACTTCGCCGTGACCGAAGTGCGGGAGCAGGGCCGCCCCCGCTGCTTCGTCGCGGACCTGGGAGCCAAAGGCTGATGCTGCGCCGACTTCACCCCGAACAGCCCGAGAGCTTCGCCTTCTCGCCCGCCAATCTGGAATGGGCCAAGGGGCAGATCGCGAAGTATCCCGAAGGGCGGCAGGCGTCCGCCGTGATCCCGCTGCTGTGGCGCGCGCAGGAGCAGGAGGGCTGGATCTCCCGCCCGGTGATCGAGGTGGTGGCCGACATGCTGGGCCTCGCGCGCATCCGCGTGCTGGAGGTGGCGAGCTTCTATTTCATGTTCCAGCTCTCGCCCGTGGGGAAGATCCACGTGCAGGTCTGCGGGACCACGTCCTGCATGATCTGCGGGGCGGAGGACCTGATCGCGGTCTGCAAGGACAAGATCGGGCCGAAGGCGCATACGCCGTACCGGGACGGCGAGTTCTCGTGGGAGGAGGTCGAGTGCCTGGGCGCGTGCTCCAACGCGCCGATGGTGCAGATCGGCAAGGATTTCTATGAAGATCTGACGGAGGAGAAGTTCTCGGGGCGATCCTCGACGCCTTCGCCAACGGCGAGACGCCGCGGCCGGGGCCGCAGAACGGACGGTATGCGTCGGAGCCGAAGAAGGGGCTGACCTCGCTGGCGATCCCGGAGGGGGAGGAGGCGAACCGCTTCAACGCCTCGGTGCAGCTGGCGACGGCGCTTGGCGACACCGTGAAGCCGATCGACGGGACGGGGCCGGTGGCGTCCGCCTCGGTGATCAATTCCGGCGCGGCGGAGGCCCCGGCCGATGGCGCGGCCGCGGAGCATGAGCGGGCGGAGCGCACGCCGACCCCGCCGCAGCCGGACCCCGCGGAGGAGTACAGCCACGAGGACCGGCCGCAGGGGACGGAGGAGCTGGAGGCGATCCAGCCCCAGTCCCTCGCGGAGGCCATGGAGGGCCAGCCGGACGAGCTGCAGCGAATCCCGGGGATCGGTCCGGCGCTGGAGGGGCGGCTGAACGAGCACGGCATCTTCCATTTCTCGCAGATCGCGGCCTGGTCCGATGCGGAAGTCGCGTGGGTGGAGCGGGAAGTTCAGGGGGTTTCGGGGCGCGCCAGCCAGAACGACTGGCGGGGCGAGGCGGCGCGGCTCGCGCAGGCTGACGTGGACGAGACCGAACCGACGCACACCCGCGCCGGCGAGGTGCGCGGCCCCCGCGACGAGGCGCCGACGCGGCCCGGGGATGGGCCGGGCGAAGCGGTGGACCCGGACGATGAGGATGCCCCGGGCGGAACCGGCCGGGCGGGACCGTCGCGCGAGGGCGGCGACGGGGACGGCCGGAGCTGAGGATGGAGATCGTGCGCAGCGACAAGGATCGGAAGGACACGCGCCTCGCCAGCATCGTCATCGTGGTCTCGATGGTGCTGTGGATGGGGCTGAGCTTCCTGGGCGGCGAGCTGGGGATACCGGTTCGTTACGCCTTCCTGATCGACATGCTGTGCCTCGCGGCGCTCGGATGGGCGCTGGTGACCCTGTTTCTGGTCTGGCGCCGCGGCGCCGGGAAGGAGTGAACCGATGCTTCTGCGCGACGAGGACCGGATCTTCCAGAACCTCTACGGGCTGCGGGACCGCACGCTGAAGGGCGCGCAGGCGCGGGGGCTGTGGGACGGCACCGCCGGGATCATCGCCCGCGGGCGGGACGCGATCATCGACGAGATGAAGAAGTCCGGCCTGCGCGGGCGGGGCGGGGCAGGCTTCCCGACGGGGCTGAAATGGTCCTTCATGCCCAAGGAGTCCGACGGGCGTCCGCATTATCTGGTGGTGAACGCAGACGAGTCCGAGCCCGGAACCTGCAAGGACCGGGAGATCATGCGCCATGACCCGCATACGCTGGTCGAGGGTTGCCTGGTCGCCGGCTTCGCGATGAACGCGCACGCGGCCTACATCTACATCCGCGGCGAGTTCATCCGGGAGCGCGAGGCGCTGCAGGTCGCCATCGACGAGTGCTATGATGCGGGGCTGCTGGGGAAGAACGCGGCCGGGTCCGGGTGGGACTTCGACGTGTATCTCCACCACGGCGCCGGGGCCTATATCTGCGGCGAGGAGACGGCGCTGCTGGAGAGCCTCGAGGGCAAGAAGGGAATGCCGCGGCTGAAGCCGCCGTTCCCGGCGAATACGGGGCTTTATGGGTGCCCGACGACGGTGAACAACGTCGAGTCGATCGCGGTGGCGCCGACGATCCTGCGGCGGGGGGCCGACTGGTTCGCGGGCTTCGGGCGGCAGAACAACGCGGGGACCAAGGTGTTCGCGATCTCGGGCCATGTGAACAACCCCTGCGTGGTTGAGGAGGCCATGTCGATCCCGCTGCGAGAGCTGCTGGACCGGCATTGCGGCGGGGTTCGCGGCGGTTGGGACAACCTCAAGGCGGTGATCCCGGGCGGATCCTCGGTGCAGCTGCTGCCGGCGGGGAACTGCAACGACGCGATCATGGATTTCGACTGGCTGCGGGAGCAGAAGTCGGGGCTCGGGACCGCGGCGGTGATCGTGATGGACCAGTCCACGGACGTCATAAAGGCGATCTGGCGGCTGTCGAAGTTCTACAAGCATGAGAGCTGCGGCCAGTGCACGCCCTGCCGCGAGGGCACGGGCTGGATGATGCGGGTCATGGACCGGCTGGTGACCGGCGAGGCGGAGGTCGAGGAGATCGACATGCTGCTCGACGTCACCAAGCAGGTGGAGGGACACACGATCTGCGCGTTGGGCGATGCGGCGGCCTGGCCGATCCAGGGCCTGATCCGCCATTTCCGCGACGAGATCGAGGACCGCATCAAGGCGAAGCGCACGGGCCGCGTGAGCGCCGTGGCGGCGGAGTAAGCTTATGTCCGATCTGAAGAAGATCAGCATCGACGGCAACATCGTCGAAGTGGACGGGGCGATGACCCTGATCCAGGCCTGCGAGGAAGCGGGCGTCGAGATCCCGCGCTTCTGCTACCATGAGCGGCTGAGCATCGCCGGCAACTGCCGCATGTGCCTTGTGGAAGTGAAGGGCGGGCCTCCGAAGCCGGCCGCCTCCTGCGCCATGCAGGTGCGCGACCTGCGCCCAGGACCGGAGGGGCAACCGCCGGAGGTGTTCACCAACACGCCCATGGTGAAGAAGGCGCGGGAGGGGGTGATGGAGTTCCTCCTCATCAATCACCCGCTGGACTGCCCGATCTGCGACCAGGGGGGAGAGTGCGACCTCCAGGACCAGGCGATGGCCTACGGGGTGGATTTCTCGCGGTATCGGGAGCCGAAGCGCGCGGCGTTGGACCCGGATCTGGGGCCGCTGGTGGGCACGGCGATGACGCGCTGCATCTCCTGCACCCGCTGCGTGCGCTTCATCACCGAGGTCGCGGGCGTGCCGGAGATGGGCCAGACCGGGCGCGGCGAGGATTCGGAGATCACCTCGTATCTGAGCCAGACGCTGACCTCGGAGATGCAGGGCAACATCATCGATCTGTGCCCGGTGGGGGCGCTGACCTCGAAGCCCTATTCCTTCACCGCGCGGCCGTGGGAACTTCGGAAGACCGAGACCATCGATGTGATGGATGCGCTCGGCTCCAACATCCGGGTGGATGCGCGGGGGCGCGAGGTCATGCGCATCCTGCCGCGCAACCATGACGGGGTGAACGAGGAGTGGCTGGCGGACCGGTCGCGCTTCGTGTGGGACGGGCTGCGGCGACAGCGGCTGGACCGGCCTTACATCCGCAAGGCCGGCAAGCTGGCGCCGGCGACGTGGAACGAGGCCTTCGCGGCCATCGCGGCGGCGGCCAAGGGTAAGACGGTCTCGGGGGTCGCGGGGGATCTCGCGTCCACCGAGGCGATGTTCGCGCTGAAGGGGCTGGTCGAGGGGCTGGGCGGGGTCGTGGAGTGCCGGGCGGACGGGGTCGCCTTCCCCGCGAGCCGTTCCGCTTATGCCGGGACCGCGCGGATCGAGGATATCGAGGCCGCGCAGTCGATCCTGCTGATCGGCGCCAATCCGCGCGTCGAGGCGCCGGTGCTGAACGCGCGCATCCGCAAGGCGTGGCTGAACGGGGCCGAGGTCGCCTCGATCGGCGAGCCGGCGGACCTGACCTATGACGTGACGCAGGTGGGCGACGGCGCGGAGGCGCTGACCGACCGGCGCGACAACGGGAACTGGGACGAGGTGAAGGACGCGCCCTCGGTGGTGATCGTCGGGCAGGGCGCGCTTCGCGCCGGGCCGGGCGCGCTTCGGGCGGCGATGGAGATCGCGCAGGCGTCCGGGAGCGGGGTCCTGGTGCTGCACACGGCCGCCTCGCGCGTGGGGGGGCTCGATGTAGGCTTCGTCAACGAGGGCGGGCTGGCGAAGGCGCTGGAGGCGGAGGTGATCCTGAACCTCGGCGCCGACGAGGTGGACGTGCCGGAGGGCGCTTTCGTCGTTTATCAGGGCTCGCACGGCGACCGGGGCGCCCATCGGGCGGACGTGATTCTGCCGGGCGCCGCCTGGGTTGAGGAATCGGGGATCTTCGTGAACCTCGAAGGCCGGCCGCAGATGGCGAACCGCGCGGGCTTCCCCCCGGGCGAGGCGCGGGAGAACTGGGCGATCCTGCGCGCGCTGTCCGCCCATCTGGGCGAGGCGCTGCCGTTCGACAGCCTCCAGCAGCTTCGCGCGAAGCTGTTCGAGGCCGCGCCCCACCTTGCGCAGATCGATCAGGTCCCGCAGAACGCGTTCGAGCTGCCCGAGGGCGGCGACATCGCCGACGGTCCGTTCCGCACGCCGGTGGCGGACCACTACCTGACCAACCCGGTGCAGCGGGCCTCGACCGTGATGGCCGAGCTGAGCCGGCGGCGCGCGGCGCGCGAAGACCAGCCGATGGCGGCGGAGTGATGGATATGGAACCCAGCTTCTGGTCGGCCTACGCGGCGCCGGGCCTTCTCATTCTGCTCCAGTGCCTGGTGGTGACGGTCTGCCTGCTGGTTTCGCTCGCGTTCCTTCTGTGGATGGACCGGCGCGTCTGGGGCGCGGTGCAGCTACGCAAGTCGATCAACGTGGTGGGTCCGTTCGGCCTGCTGCAATCCTTCGCCGACTTCCTGAAGTTCGCGATGAAGGAGATCGTGGTCCCCGCGGGGTCGGACAAGGCAGTGTTCTTCCTTGCGCCGCTGATCTCGTTCGTGCTGGCGACGGTCGCGTGGGCGGTGGTGCCGTTCAACGCCGGCTGGGTGGTCTCCGACATCAATGTCGGCATCCTGTTCATCTTCGCGGTGTCCTCGCTGGAGGTCTATGGCGTGATCATGGGGGGCTGGGCGTCGAACTCGAAGTATCCGTTCCTGGGCGGGCTTCGGTCGGCGGCGCAGATGATCTCCTACGAGGTCTCCATCGGCCTGATCATCGTGGGGGTGCTGATTTCGACGGGTTCGCTGAACCTCAGTGCCATCGTTCTGGCGCAGGACGGGGATTTCGGGCTGCTGAGCTGGTACTGGCTGCCGCATTTCCCGGTGATGATCATGTTCTTCATCTCGGCGCTGGCGGAGACCAACCGCCCGCCCTTCGACCTGCCGGAGGCGGAGTCGGAGCTGGTGGCTGGCTACCAGGTCGAATACAGCTCGACGCCGTATCTTCTGTTCATGATCGGCGAGTACATGGCGATCACGCTGATGTGCGCTCTGATGACGACGCTGTTCTTCGGCGGCTGGCTGTCTCCGATCCCGGGTCTTCCGGACGGGGTGTTCTGGTTCGTCCTGAAGGCGGTGATGTTCTTCTTCATGTTCGCCATGGTCAAGGCCGTGGTGCCCCGCTTCCGCTACGACCAGCTGATGCGCATCGGGTGGAAGGTGTTCCTTCCGCTGTCGCTGGCGTGGGTGGTGATCGTCGCCGCGCTCGCGCAGTTCGACGTCGTCGGCTACGCGCGCTGGTAAGGAGAGAGACATGGCGTTCTCTTACGCACGGGCGGCCCGCTACTTCGTCCTCGCCGATTTCCTCGGCGGGTTCCGGCTGGGCTTCAAGTACTTCTTCAAGCCCAAGGCCACGCTGAACTATCCGTTCGAGAAGGGGCCGCTCAGCCCGCGCTTCCGCGGCGAGCATGCGCTGCGCCGCTATCCGAACGGGGAGGAGCGGTGCATCGCCTGCAAGCTGTGCGAGGCGATCTGCCCTGCGCAGGCCATCACCATCGAGGCCGAACCGCGGGAGGACGGCTCCCGCCGCACCACGCGCTACGACATCGACATGACCAAGTGCATCTACTGCGGCTTCTGCCAGGAGGCCTGCCCGGTGGACGCGATCGTCGAGGGTCCGAACTTCGAGTTCTCGATCGAGACGCGGGAGGAGCTGTTCTACAACAAGGACAAGCTCCTCGCGAACGGCGACCGGTGGGAGCGGGAGATCGCCCGCAACCTCGAACTCGACGCGCCGTATCGCTGATGCGGCTCGCTCGGATCATGCGCGCGTGCGCGGCGCTGTCGCTGGCCGGCTGCGCCACGGGGCCGAACTTTCCGGAGCGGATGGCGGCGCTGATGGGTTCGACCGAGGTCGAGGTGATCCGGGAGATCGGCGTTCCCGACGCCGACGTCACGGTCGGGGAGGACGAAGCGCGGATTCTGCGCTGGTCTTTCAGGACCGTCGGTCTATCCGTCGACGCCGTATGGCTGGCGGGGCCCGTTCGGGTCCTACCCGGTCGTGGTTTCCGAGCGCTGCGATCTGGAGATCGAGTTCCAGCGCAGCCTGAACGGGATAGGCTCCTGGCGGGCCGAGACTTGGCGGACGCGCGGACCGGACTGCTGAACGAGCGGGGCCGAGGCCCCGGAGAGACGACGGGCGAGAGCCCGGAACAAGATCCGGGCGCGAGCGCCCGACCTGAGACTGGGCGCCCCGCGCCCGGTGGACGAGGGACTGGACCGATGACCGTGGCGACGCTCGCCTTCTATCTCTTCGCTTCTGCACCGTGGTCGCGCGGGGCTGATGACCGTGCTCGCGCGCAACCCGGTCCATTCGGTGCTGTGGCTGATCCTCGCGTTCTTCTCCGCGGCGGGGCTGTTCGTGCTGCTGGGAGCGGAATTCGTCGCCATGCTGCTCGCCATCGTCTACGTGGGCGCGGTGGCGGTGCTGTTCCTGTTCGTGGTGATGATGCTGGACGTCAATTTCGCCGAGCTTCGGGCGCGGGATCACCGACTATCTGCCGGTCGGCGTGCTGATCGTGCTGGTGCTGCTGGTTCAGCTCGGGCTCGTGGCGGGGTCCTGGGTGTTCCGGACGTGGCGCCGCAGATGCGGACGGCCGTCGCGCCGATCCCGACGGAGGTTGAGAACACCCGCGCGCTCGGGCGGCTGGTCTACACGGACTACGTGCTGCTGTTCCAGCTCGCGGGCATGATCCTGCTGGTGGCGATGATCGGCGCCATCGTGCTGACGCTGCGCCACAAGGCGGGGATCAAGCGGCAGAACGTGCATCCACCAGATCTATCGCGAGCGTCACGAGGCCGTGGAGCTCAAGGACGTGAAGCCCGGGCAGGGCATCTGACGAACGAACTCGCGCTCAGCGCGGAGGGGCAAGACATGGAAGCGTGCAGGCATCGAGCTTGGAACATTACCTGACCGTGGCGGCGATCCTGTTCGTCACGGGCATCTTCGGCATCTTCCTCAACCGGAAGAACATCATCGTCATTCTGATGTCGATCGAGCTGATGCTGCTGGCGGTCAACATCAACTTCGTGGCTTTCTCGGCGCATCTGGCGGACCTCGCGGGGCAGGTGTTCACCCTGTTCGTGCTGACGGTCGCCGCGGCGGAGGCGGCCATCGGCCTCGCGATCCTCGTCTGCTTCTTCCGCAACCGCGGAAGCATCGACGTCGAGGACATCAACAAGATGAAGGGCTGACCCGATGCTTGAGAGCCTGACGCTCTTCATCCTTCTGGGCCCGCTCGCGGGCGCGCTGATCGCCGGCTTCGGCTGGAAGTTCATCGGCGAGCGCGGGGCGATGCTGACCACGACCGGTATCATGATGGTCGCGGCCGTCTTCGCCTGGGTGGTGTTCGTTCGGCGCTGCCGCACGAGACGGAGCAGGTGTCGCTGTTCCGCTGGATCGACGTCGGGCAGCCTCAGCATCGACTGGGGCATCCGGCTGGACCGGCTGACCTCGGTGATGCTTGTGGTGGTGCTGCACGGTGTCCGCGCTCGTGCACCTCTATTCCATGGGCTACATGGAAGAGGACGATGCGAAGCCCCGTTTCTTCGCCTATCTGTCGTTCTTTTCCTTCGCCATGCTGGCGCTGGTCACCGGCGATAACCTTCTGCAGCTGTTCTTCGGATGGGAGGGGGTGGGGGTCGCCTCCTACCTGCTGATCGGGTTCTGGTGGAAGAAGCCTTCCGCCAACGCCGCGGCGATGAAGGCCTTCATCGTCAACCGCGTGGGGGACTTCGGCTTCCTGATGGGCATCTTCACGCTGTTCTTCCTGACGGATTCCATCCAGCTCGACACCATCTTCGCGACGGCGCCCGAGCTCGCGGGGACATCCGTGCGGTTCCTGTGGACCGAGTGGAACGCGGCGGAGCTGGCGGCCTTCCTGCTCTTCATCGGCGCCATGGGCAAGTCGGCGCAGCTTCTTCTGCACACCTGGCTGCCGGACGCGATGGAGGGGCCCACGCCGGTCTCCGCGCTGATCCACGCGGCGACCATGGTGACGGCCGGCGTGTTTCTGGTCTGCCGGATGTCGCCGCTTTATGAATTCGCGCCGAATGCGCAGATGTTCATCACCATCGTCGGGGCCTGCACCGCGTTCTTCGCGGCGACCATCGGGCTGGTGCAGACCGACATCAAGCGGGTGATCGCCTATTCGACCTGTTCGCAGCTCGGATACATGTTCGTGGCGGCCGGGGTCGGGTTCTATCAGGCGGCGATGTTTCACCTGTTCACGCATGCCTTCTTCAAGGCGCTGCTGTTCCTCGGGGCCGGCTCGGTGATCCACGCGATGCACCATGAGCAGGACATGCGGAAATACGGCGGGCTGCGGAAGAAGATCCCGGTGACTTTCTGGATGATGATGCTCGGAACGCTCGCGATCACGGGCTTCGGGATCCCGCTTTCGGGCGACCTGTTCATGCCGCTCGGCTTCGCGGGGTTCGTGTCGAAGGACGCGATCATCGAGGGGTCGTGGGCCGCGCACTCCGCCCAGGGCGAGTTCGCGTTCTGGCTTCTGGTGATCGCCGCGGTGTTCACCTCCTTCTACTCCTGGCGTCTGATCTTCCTGACCTTCTTCGGCGAGACCCGGGACCGGAAGCACTGGGAACACGCGCATGAGAGCCCGTCGGTGATGATGTGGCCGCTCTACATCCTCGGCGCCGGAGCGGTGCTCGCGGGGATGCTGTTCTACGAGCCGCTTCATCGGCCACGGCGCGCATGAGTGGTTCGAGGCCGCGATCTTCATGGGCGAAGAGAACCACGTCATGCACGAGTTCCATGAGGTCCCGTATCTCGTGAAGCTGTCGCCCTTCATCGCCATGCTGCTGGGGCTGGGGACCGCCTACTGGTTCTACATCGCCAATCCGTCGCTGCCCCGCGCACTCGCGGAGCGGCACCACGGGCTCTACAAGTTCCTGCTCAACAAGTGGTATTTCGATGAGCTCTACGGGCTGATCTTCGTGCGGCCGGCCATGTGGCTGGGTCGGTTCCTTTGGAAGCGGGGGGACGGGGCCATCGTGGACGGCGCAATCAACGGGCTGTCGATGGGGATTGTCCCCTGGATGACGCGGCTCGCAGGGCGTGCCCAGTCCGGATACGTCTATCACTACGCCTTCGTGATGCTGATCGGGATGTCGCTTCTGCTCACGTGGCTGACCATCGGGGGGCCGCGCTGATGGACAACATCCTGTCTCTCGTGACCTTCCTGCCTCTGATCGGGGCGCTCGTCCTGGTGCTGATCCTGCGCGGCGAGGATGCGGCCGCGCAGCTCAATGCCAAGGTGGTTGCGCTGATCACCACTTCGGCCACGTTCCTTCTGTCGCTCATCATCCTCGCCGGGTTCGATTCCAGCGAAGGCTTCCAGTTCGTCGAGGAGGGCGAGTGGCTGCTCGGCCTCAACTACAAGCTGGGCGTGGACGGGCTGTCGGTCCTGTTCGTGATGCTGACCACGTTCCTGATGCCCATCGTCATCGGCGCCTCCTGGAACGTGACGCACCGGGTCAAGGAGTACATGGCGGCCTTTCTGGTGTTGGAGACGCTGATGATCGGCGTTTTCGTCAGCCTCGACATGGTGCTGTTCTATCTGTTCTTCGAGGCGGGCCTGATCCCGATGTTCATCATCATCGGCGTCTGGGGGGGCAAGGAGCGCATCTACGCGGCGTTCAAGTTCTTCCTCTATACGCTGCTCGGCTCCATGCTGATGTTGATCGCCATGATCGCGATGTACTGGGACGCGGGCACCTCCGACATTCCGATGCTGCTGGCGCACGAGTTCTCCGCCGGACCGATCGAATTCCTCGGATGGGAGATCCTGGGTGGGTTCCAGACGCTGCTCTGGCTGGCCTTCTTCGCGAGTTTCGCGGTCAAGATGCCGATGTGGCCGGTGCACACTTGGCTGCCGGACGCGCACGTTCAGGCCCCGACCGCGGGGTCGGTGGTGCTGGCTGCGATCCTGCTGAAGATGGGCGGCTACGGTTTCCTGCGCTTCAGCCTGCCGATGTTCCCGGTGGCGTCGGAGCTGATGACCGGCTTCGTGTTCTTCCTCTCTGTCGTGGCGATCATCTACACCTCGCTGGTGGCGATGATGCAGGAGGACATGAAGAAGCTGATCGCCTATTCCTCGGTTGCGCACATGGGCTTCGTGACCATGGGGATATTCGCGGCGAACCGGCAGGGGGTGGACGGCGCGATCTTTCAGATGATCTCCCACGGCTTCATCTCCGGCGCGCTGTTCCTGATCGTGGGTGTGATCTACGACCGGATGCACACCCGGGACATCGCAGCCTATGGCGGGCTCGCGGTGCGGATGCCGGCCTACGCCCTGGTGTTCATGCTCTTCACCATGGGCAACGTCGGCCTGCCGGGCACTTCGGGGTTCATCGGGGAGTTCCTGACCATGGTCGGCGTCTATCAGGTCTCCACCTGGGCGGCGTTCGGCGCGGCCACCGGCGTGATCCTGTCGGCGGCCTATGCCCTGTGGCTCTACCGCCGGGTGGTGCTTGGAGACCTGATCAAGCAGTCGCTGAGCGGGATCAAGGACATGACCGGGGTGGAGCGGTTGCTCTTCGCGCCCCTCGTGGCGGGCATGCTCCTGCTCGGCGTCTACCCGAGCCTCATCACCGACATCACCGGCCCTGCCGTCGAGGCGCTCGTCGCGCAGGTGGACGGCGCCGTCCAGACCGCCGAGACCCATGGCCTGACCCGTTACGCGGACGCCGCGGCCACGCCCGCGCCCGCCGGAGGGACGCACTGACATGCTGACCGACTACCTCGCGACCGCCCTGCCGGAGATCCTGCTGGCCGTCTACGCCATGGGCGCCCTCCTGGCCGGCGCCTACGGGCCCGGAGACCGCTGGGCCTCGCCGCTGATGTGGATCACGGCGGTGGTCCTCGCCGCCCTCGGCGTCATGGTGGCGTTCGAGACGGGGGACATCGTCGCCTTCAACGGCGCCTTCGTGAACGACGGCTTCGCGCGCTTCGCCAAGGTGATCATCCTGTTCTCCGCCGCGGCGATCCTGCTGCTTTCCGAGGACTACATGCGCCGGCGGCAGATCCTGAAGTTCGAGTATCCGGTGCTCATCTGCCTCTCGACGCTGGGGATGATGGTCATGGTCTCGGCCGGTGACCTGATGAGCCTCTACATGGGGCTGGAGCTGCAGTCGCTGGCGGCCTACGTGATCGCGGCCTTCCGGCGCGACAGCCTGCGCTCAACCGAGGCGGGGCTGAAGTACTTCGTTCTGGGGGCGCTGTCTTCGGGGCTGCTGCTCTACGGCGCGTCGCTGGTCTACGGCTACACGGGCGCGACGCGGTTCGACGCCATCGCCCTGGTGGCGCTGGACGAGCCGTCGCTGGGGATGCTGTTCGGCCTCGCGTTCCTCTGCGCCGGCCTCGCGTTCAAGATCTCGGCCGCGCCGTTCCACATGTGGACGCCGGACGTCTACGAGGGCGCCCCGACCCCGGTGACCGCCTTCTTCGCCACCGCCCCCAAGGCGGCGGCGACGGCGCTCTTCGCCCGGCTCCTCTACGATGCGTTCGGCGCCGCGGTGGCGGACTGGCAGCAGATCCTGGCGTTCCTCGCGTTCGCGTCGATGTTCCTCGGTTCCATCGCGGCCATCGGGCAGCAGAACCTCAAGCGACTGATGGCGTATTCCTCCATCGCGCACATGGGCTTCGCGCTGACGGGTCTCGCGGCCGGGACGCTGGGAGGCGCGACGTCGCTGCTCATCTACCTCGCGATCTACGTGGTGATGAACGCCGGCGTCTTCGCTTTCATGCTGACCATGGAGCGGGACGGGAAGCCGGTGACGGACGTCTCCGACCTCGCGGGGCTTTCCAAGTCCCGTCCGGGGCAGGCGCTGGCGCTCGGTGCGTTGATGTTCTCGCTGGCCGGGATCCCGCCGCTCGTGGGTTTCTTCGCCAAGTGGTACGTGTTCATGGCCGCGGTCGAGGCGGGGCTCGCGCCGCTGGCGTTGGCCGGAGCCATCGCCTCGGTGATCGGCGCCTACTATTACCTGCGCATCGTCAAGATCATGTATTTCGACGACGCGCAGCAGGGGCTGACCGGGCCGATGCCGCTGGTGCATGGCGCGACGCTGACCGCCTCGGCGGTGATCATGTCGGTGGGCTGGCTGCCGGTGATCAACCTGTTCGGCGTCCCGGCCCTGGCCGCGGCGGCCGCCGCGACGCTGATCCACTAGATGCCTGCCGCCTGGCCGGAGTGCCATGACCGCCTGATCCTGGACGAGACCGGGTCCACCATGGACGAGGCCCGGGCTCGCGCCGCCGCCGGCGCGCCGGGGCCGCTCTGGATCATGGCGCGCCGTCAGTCTTCCGGGCGGGGCCGGCGCGGCAACGTCTGGCGGGCGCCGGAGGGGAACCTGAACGTCACCCTCCTTCTGCGGCCGGGCATGGGGGCCAAGGCGGCCTCGCTCCTGTCGTTCGCCGCCTCGATCTCGGTCGCGGACCTGCTGGGGGCCTGCGTCCCCGGCGCGCGGATCGAAACCAAGTGGCCGAACGACACGCTGCTGAACGGGGGCAAGGCGGCCGGGATCCTGCTTGAATCCGAGGGCAGGGGGGACCGGCTTGACTGGGTTTCCATCGGAATCGGCGTCAACCTTGTGGCGCACCCCCCCGCCGACCCCCGCGCCGCCTTCCCGCCGACCTGCGTGGCGGACCATGGCGCCCCACCCTCGCCGGAGGCGGCGCTGACGATCCTGGCCGCCGCCTTCGCGGCCCGGCTCGACCTCTACCGCGCGCAGGGCTTCGGCCCGATCCGGGACGCCTGGATAGCCCGCGCCGCCCGCCTCGGCGCGCCCATCGAGGCGCGGCTGCCCAACGAGACCGTCTCCGGCATCTTCGCCGATCTGGACGCGGACGGCGCGCTCGTTCTACACACGCCCCGCGGCCCGCGCCGCATCGCCGCGGCGGAGGTGTTCTTCCCCTGAGGGGGACACGGGGGGAGGAGACCCGAATGCTGCTGGCCATCGACGTGGGCAACACCAATTCCGTCTTCGCGCTGCATGACGGCGAGAAATACATTGCGGACTGGCGCTGCGCCACCGATATAAAGCGCACGGCCGACGAGTATTTCGTCTGGCTCCGCCAGCTTCTCGACCATCACGGGATCGACTCGAACCGGATCGACGACGTGGTGATCTCCTCCACCGCCGCGGGGACCATGTTCAACCTGCGCGTCCTCGCGGACCGCTATTTTCACGTCCGGCCCATCGTGGTCGGCAAGCCAGAGACCAATATCGGCATCGAAATCCGGGTCACGCCGGGAACGCGCGTGGGCGCGGACCGGCTGGTCAACACGCTATCGGCCTTCCGCACCTATGGCGGCGACGTAATCGTAGTGGATTTCGGCACCGCCACCACTTTCGACGTGGTGGGCAAGGACGGCGCCTATGAGGGTGGGGTAATCGCGCCCGGCGTGAACCTCGCGCTCAAGGCGCTGGAGAACGCCGCGACCGCGCTGCCTGAGATCGACGTGACCCGACCCGAGAGGGTCATCGGCCTCGACACCGTCGCCTGCATGCAGTCGGGCATCTACTGGGGCTATGTGAGCCTCGTCGAAGGTCTCTGCCGCCGCATCATGGAGGAGCGGGGGCGCGAAATGAAAGTGATCGCCACGGGCGGTCTTTCGCCGCTGTTCGCGCGCGGCACGTCGGTCATCGACACGGTCGATGGAGACCTGACGCTGCGCGGGCTCGTGGCCATCTACGAACTGAACAGACAGAAAGAACAACATGGCTGACGATTCCGAACTGGTCTTCGTGGCGCTTGGCGGCGCCGGGGAGATCGGGATGAACATGTACCTCTACGGCTACGGCCGCGGCCCCGACCGCCGCTGGATCATGGTCGACTGCGGGGTCGGCTTCGGCGACATGGAGACCAGCCCCGGCATCGAGCTGGTGATGGCCGACCCCTCCTTCATCGCCGAGCGCGCCGATCAACTGGAGGCGATCTTCGCCACCCACGCGCATGAGGACCATATCGGCGGCCTCGGGCGCCTGTGGCCCCGCCTGCGCGCGCCGATTTACGCCAAGCCCTTCACCGGCCTGCATATCCGCCGCAAGCTGGAGGAGGCGGGCGTGTCGCCGGACTGCCTCAAGATCGTGAAGGGGTCGAAGCCGATCAAGGCCGGGCCGTTCACCGTGACCTTCCAGCCGGTGACGCACTCGATCCCCGAGGCGTCCAGCCTCGTGATCGACACGCCCAAGGGCCGGATCGTGCATACCGGCGACTTCAAGGTCGACGCCTCGCCCCAGCTGGGCGAGCCCTTCGACCTCGCCGCCTTCCGCGCGATCGGCGAGAGCGGCGTGCATGCCATGATCTGCGATTCCACCAACGTGTTCCTGCCGGGGCACGGCGGCTCGGAGTCCGAGGTCATCGCGCCGTTGATGGACCTGATCCAGAACGCCAAGGGCGCGGTCGCGGCCACCACCTTCGCCTCCAACGTCGCGCGCCTGCACTCCATCGCCACCGCCGCCGCCCAGTGCGGGCGGGCCGTGGTGCTGGTCGGCCGGGCGATGGAGCGGATGGTCGCCGCCGCCGTCGAGACCGGGGAGATGAAGGACTTTCCCCGCACCATCTCCGATGCCGAGGCGAAGGACGTGCCGTCCGAGCACGTCCTCTACCTGGTGACCGGCTCGCAGGGAGAGGGCCGCGCCGCGCTCGCCCGCATCGCCAACGGCTCTCACCCCACGGTGACGCTGGGACACGGCGATCTGGTGATCTTCTCCTCGAAGACCATCCCGGGGAACGAGGCGGAGGTGATCCGCCTCTGGAACCGCCTGTCGGAGCGGGGCGTGCGCGTGATCGAGGAGTCCGAGCCCGGTCTCCCCGGCCGCATCCACGTCTCCGGCCACGCCCGGCGCGAGGACCTGCGGGTGCTCTACGATGCGCTGAAGCCGAAGATCTCGGTGCCCATGCACGGCGAGCATCGCCATTTGATGGAGCATGCGTCCTTCGCCCAGTCGCTGCAGGTCCCCTCGGTGCCCGCGCCGAACGGGACGGTGGTGGACATCTCCGGCCCGACCCCGAAGATCGTGGATTCCGTGGAGACCGGGCGCCTCTATCTCGATGGCGAAACGCTGATCGGGGCGATGGACGGGGTGGTCCGCAACCGCCTGAAGCTCGCGCGCCAGGGCCATGTCATCGCGGCCCTCGTGGTGGACGAGAAGGGAGAGCTGCTGGCCGACCCCGAGATCCGCGTGGTCGGCGGCCCGGACGAGGACGGGGACTGGCCCGCCTCGCTCGAGGACATGATCTACGACGCGGTCGACGAGGCCGTGGACGGGATGCCCAAGCGCCGGCGCAAGGACAAGGACATCGAGGAGGTCGCCTCCCGCGCCATCCGCGCCGTCTGCGCTCGCCGGTGGGGCAAACGGCCATTCGTGACGGCCATCGTCACGCGGCTCGAGGACTGACGGGCAGGGCGGCCGGCAGCGGCCGCCCCCTTCGCGCGACGCTCCGGGTGTTGGGGTCTTCGGGCCTGAACCTTGCGGCGGCAGGCGGCGCTACCGGAACCAGTCTATCCAGCCCAGCGTGGCCTCCGTCGGGCCGTCGGTGCGGTATTCGGCGCCGAGATGCCCGTCCCACTGCAGCGCGGGCAGCAGCCAGCGCAGGTTCACCTCTCCCAGGTCGGGCTGCGCCCGGTCCGGTGCGTTGGCGAACTGGACATGCGCGATCAGGGGCCGGTGGCGCTGATAGCGGCGCAGCAGGTCTCCGCCCATCACCTGCACATGGTAGAGGTCGAACATCAGCCGCAACTCCGGGCGGTCGACCTCGGCGATCACCTCCGCCGCGTGTTCCGGGGTGGACAGGAACCCGCCCGGGGCGTCGCGTGCGTTCAGCGGCTCGATCACCAGCGTCACGCCCGCCCGCGCCGCCAGTCCGCAGGCATGGCGGAGGTTCTCCCGAAAGGTCGCCGCCGCTTCCGACCCCTGCGCGGCGCCGGCCACCATGTGCACGTGTCGCGCACCGAGCGTGGCGGCCCAGTCAATGGCCTCCGCCGCGATCTCCCGCGCCTCCGCCTCCCGTCCCGGCACGGCCTGGAGCCCGCGATCCCCCTCGCGGGACCCGAGGCGCGTGTTCAAGCCGATCAGCGGCAGCCCGGTCTCCTTCAACGTGGCCGCGATCTCGGACCGGTCCGCGTCCTGGATCACCTGCGCTTCCACCGCATCGAACCCAGCGGCGGCGGCGGCGAGGATGGCGTCCACCGGAGATAACTCCCGCCAGAGCCACCCTAGATTTGCCGAGAACCTCATCCCTTCACCCTCTCGCCCGCGATCCAGACTCCGCTCAGCGCCCGGTCGTCGCCCAGCATGATCGCCGCGAACAGCGCCTCCCATACGCTCTCCGCCCTCGCCGCCCGCTGCGCCAGCACCGGCGTCGCGGCAAGATCCAGCGCCACCAGATCCGCCTCGGCACCCTCGGTGAGCCGCCCCACCCGGCCCTCGAGCCGCATCGCCCGCGCCGAGCCTTCGGTCGCCAGCCACAGCAGCTCCGCCGGATGCAGCGGCGCGCCGCGAAGCTGGCTCACCTCATAGGCCGCGCGCATGGTCGCCAGCATCGAGAAGCTGGACCCGCCCCCCACATCCGTCGCGAGCCCCACCGGCACGCCGGACCGCGCCAGCCCCGCCACATCGCAAAGGCCCGAGCCGATGAAGGTGTTGGAGGTCGGGCAATGCGCGACGCCCGAGCCGGTGTCGCGCAGCGCCGTCCGCTCCCGCTCCGTCAGGTGGATCGCATGGCCCATCAGCGCCCCGGCCCCCGCCAGCCCGAAGCGCTCATACACCGCCAGATAGTCGCTATCGTGGGGATAGAGACGACGCACCCACTCGATCTCCTCCGGCTGCTCCGACAGGTGCGTCTGCATCAGGCAGCCGGGATGCTCGGCCCACAGCGCCCCGGCGGCCTCAAGCTGTTCGGGTGAAGAGGTCGGCGCGAAGCGCGGCGTCACGGCGTAGATCAGCCGGCCCCGTCCATGCCAGCGCCCGATCAGCGCCTTCGACTGGTCGTAGCCAGTGGCGGCCGTGTCCCGCAGCCCGTCCGGCGCGTTGCGGTCCATCATCACCTTTCCGGCCGAGAGCCGCATCCCCCGCGCCTCCGCCGCCGCGAAGATCGCCTCAGCGCTTTCGGGGTGGACGGTGGCGAAGACGCAAGCCGTGGTGATCCCGTTTGCCAGGCACAGGTCGAGATACAGCTCCGCCTGCGCCCGGGCGAAGTCGGGATCGGCGAACCGCATCTCCTCGGGGAAGGTGTAGTGCTCCAGCCAGTCGATCAGCCGCCGGCCCCAGGAGGCGATGATCCCCGTCTGCGGGTAGTGCGCGTGGCAGTCAACGAAGCCGGGCAGCAGCAGCGCCTCGCCCAGATCCTCCACCTCGGCGTGAGGGAACCGCGCCCGCAGCGCATCGGCGCCGCCAACGGCGCGGATCATCCCGCCCTCCACGGCCACGGCCCCGCGGCGCTCTTGCGTCGCGGCTTCGTCGGGAGGCGCCAGGAAGGGATCGGCCTTGAAGGCGAGGGTCTGGCCCAGGATCAGGCGGGTCATCGGCGGCTCCTGCATCGGACCGCCGGAAAGGATCACCGCCCCGCGCCCCTGTCAAAGGGACGCGGCGGCGCAGGCGCCTCAGTAGGGCAGGGTCGCCGGCTTCGGCATGATGGCGGCGAGCGCCATCAGCGCTATGATCGGGGGGGGCGAGATAAGCGCGCATGACAACATCCTCCGCGGGCCGCGGGCCCATCTAATACCAAAGCCCATTGACCAGGACCCATGGGCCCACGCTCGTCGCCCGGTGGTCATGATGCGCCAGGGCTGGTCGGCGAGCTTGTTCCATGCCTCGCAACAGTGGCCGACGATGTCGTCGTAGGAGCTGAAGACGCGGTTCGACAGCCAGTTGTCGCGCATGAACTGCCAGACGTTCTCGACCGGGTTCAGCTCCGGGGAGCGTGGCGGCAGCGGGACGACGGTGATGTTGTCGGGCACGACGAGCCGGCCGGACATGTGCCAGCCCGCCTGGTCGAGCATCAGCACGGCATGGGCGCCGGGATCGACCGTGAGGCTGATCTCGGCGAGATGCGCCTGCATGGCCTCCGTGTCGGCGAAGGGCATGACGAGCCCCGCGCGCCTTGCCCCTGGCCGGGCAGATCGCGCCGAAGATATAGGCCCGCTTCGTGCGCTGATCCTTCGCCGCTCGCGGCCGGGTCCCGCGCCGCGCCCAGCGTCGGGTGATCGGGTTCTTCTGCCCTGCGCGCGCCTCGTCCTGCCACCACAGCTCGAGGTCGGTCCCCGCCGGGAGCCTGTCCCGGATCTCCGCCAGCCGGTCGGGGAGGTTTTTTGAACGCCTCCATCGCCTCGGGGTCCTGGCCGTGGTGGCGCGGGCGGGCCGACAGCTTGCGGAAGCCCATGGCGCGCAGATCCCGGCCCAGCGTCTGGCGGCTGACCGAGACGCCGAACTCCTCCCAGACCCACTGCACCAGGTCGACGAGCCGCCAGCGCACCACGCCGTCCAGAGACGGCTTCGGCCCTGCCTCCACCGTCTGCGCCAGCGCCGCCCGCTGCGTGAGAACGGCGCCGGAATGATCGGCCACGGAACCGCCCGGATTTTTCGGGCCGGGGCGGTGTAAAATCCCGCCAGTGGCAGTCTCTGGATCACGAGAGTGATCTGGGGGCGGAAGGATGTACGGCGTGGAGCTGTATTCGAAGGTCCGCATGGCGGTGCTGCGGGACGGGCTGAGCCAGCGAGAGACGGCGCGTCTGTTCGGGATAGACCGCGGCACGGTTTCGAAGATGGTGGGACATTCGGCGCCGCCGGGATACCGGCAGGCAGGGGCGCGCATGCGCCCCAGGCTGGACGCGCATGCGGGGTTCATCGACGAGATCCTGAGGACGGATCTGACGGAGCCGAAGAAGCAGCGGCACACGATCCTGCGGATCTTCGAGCGCCTGCGCGACGAGCGGGGGTTCGACGGCGGCTACACGACGGTACGTGACTACGTCCGGCCGCGCAGGCTGTCCTTGAAGGAGGTCTTCGTGCCGCTGGTCCACCCGGCCGGGCACGCGCAGGCGGACTTCGGGGAGGCGTGGGCGGTGCTGGGCGGCGTCCGGCGGAAGGTGCACGTGCTGGTGGTCGACCTGCCCCAGAGCGATGCGATCTTCCTGAAGGCCTACCTTGCCGAGACGGCCGAGGCTCTGTGCGACGGCCATGTGGCGGCGTTCGACGTCTTCGGCGGCGTGCCGCTTTCGATCCTGTACGACAACACCCGGCTGGCGGTGGCGAAGATCCTGGGCGACGGGACGCGCCAGCGCGCCAGGCTGTTCGCGGAGCTTCAGTCGCATTACCTGTTCCGCGACCGCTTCGGTCGGCCCGGCAAGGGCGCCGACAAGGGCAATGTCGAGGGGATGGTGGGCTTCGGCCGCCGGACCTTCATGGTCCCGATCCCCGAGGCGACCGACATCGACGCTCTGAACGCGATGCTGCTGGAGCGATGCCAAGCGCGTCAGGACGCGGTGCTGCGCGGAGCCGACGTCACGATCGGCGAGCGGCTGGCGGCCGACCGCGCGGCGTTCCCGGCGCTGCCGCCGACGCCGTTCGATGCCTGCGACAAGCGCCCCGGGAAGGCCTCCAGCCAGGCGCTGATGCGCTGCAAGAGCACCGACTACTCGGTCCCGGTCGCCTATGCGCACCGCGACGTGCTGGTGAAGGGCTACGTGGACGCGGTGGCGATCTCGGTCGGCGCCGAGGAGATCGCCCGCCACCCGCGCTCCTATGACAGCGCCGACTTCGTCTTCGATCCGCTTCACCACCTCGCGCTGCTCGAGATGAAGGTCGGCGCGCTCGACCAGGCATTCGTCGGGCGATCCTTCCACTGGAAGGCTCGCTTCTCCTCCTCATCCTTGCAAGGCTGGGCGCTGCCCGACGCGTTCCCGACGCTGCGCCGCCTGCTGGAGGCGCGGCTGAGCGGCAAGAACCGCTGCGCGGCGGGCAAGCGCGAGTACGTGCAGGTGCTGCGGCTGCTGGAGACCTTCCCGATGGCGGTCGTCCATGGCGCGGTGACCGACGCGCTGAAGCTCGGCGCGATCAGCTATGATGCGGTCAGGCGCCTCGCCCTGTGCCGGGTCGAGCGGCGTCCCCCGAAGCTGAGCCTCGACGTCTACCCCTACCTGCCGGAGGCGACCGTCGAGACCACGTCCGCCGCCAGCTGCATGAGCCTCCTGGCGGGCGCCGGCATGACCGCCACGCCCGAGACGCCCGAGATCCTGCTGCGCCATCATCTGAAGAAGCTGAAGCTTCCGACCGTGTCGCACCGCAGGTGCGCCTGCGGCGCAACGCGAGTACGAGAAGCTGGCCCGGCAGTGCGCCGCCGAGAACGTCGACCATGTGCGCCACCTGATGCGGCTGATCGAACTGGAGCTGCCCGCGGCCAGAGGCCGCCGAAGTCCACTGGCGCGCGGCGACGCGCGACCGCGAGGCCCGCACCGTCGAGCGGCGCATCCGCGACGCCCGCTTCCCGGCGGTCAAGAGCCTGGAGAGCTTCGACTTCGACGCCATTCCTGGCCTGAACAAGAGACTGGTCCTCGATCTGGCGCGCTGCGAGTTCGTCGCCCGGCGCGAGAACGTCATCATGCTGGAAGCATGTCTCCAACATGACGCCCTCGGTCCCAGCGGCACGGGCAAGACCCACATCGCCTGCGGCATCGGGCTGGCCGCCTGCCAGCGCGGCGTGAAGACCCGCTTCGCCACCGCCGCCGCCATCGTGCACGAGATGATCGAGGCCCAGGATGAGAAGCGGCTGATGCGCCTGCAAAAGACCCTCGCCAGCTATGAGCTGCTGATCATCGACGAGCTGGGCTTCGTGCCGCTGTCGCGCACCGGCGCCGAACTGCCGTTCGAGCTGATCAGCCAGCGCTACGAGCGAAGCGCCACGATCATCACCTCGAACCTGCCCTTCGATGAGTGGACCGCGACCTTCGGTGACGAACGCCTCACCGGTGCGCTGCTCGACCGCCTGACCCACCATGTCCACATCCTGGAGGCGAACGGGCCGTCCTATCGCCTCGCCCAGAGCCGCTCGCGCAAGCTTACCGCCTGATCCCCGAGAAGAAGCGGAAACGATGACGCCCCCGGCATGCCGGGGGCCTCATCGCTCATGAGCGCAGTGGCCGGTTCTTTCGGCGCCCCAGTGGCCGACTTCTCGGCGCCGTTGACAGCGCGTCCGTCAGCAACGGCGTCTTGCCCGGGGGCTTGCGGTCGAGCAGTCCCGCCGTACCCTCGGCGTTGAAGCGCACCACCCAGTCCCGGACGATCTGGAGCCCGACGCCCCCGATCCTCGCCGCATCGCTCCGGGCGGCGCCGTCGTGGATCGAGGCCAGCGCCAGCAACCGCCGCGTCTGCCGCGCGTCCCGGCTCGTGTTGATGGCGCCCTCGGCTACACCACGAATTTCCACCTCACGTCGCAGCGCGCTCAGTTCGGCAAGAGCTCGGAGAAGCTGTCGCCCGACCCGTTCGACCTGCCGCTGGAGGATGCCGAACTGGCCCAGGGCGTGCTCGAGGCCGCGCAGGAGAAGGCCGAGGCGGCGCTGCAACGTGCGCGCGGGGAGACGCCCCGGAAGCCAAAGCGCAACCGTGGTCATCGGCCGGCGCATCCGCCCCCGATCGAGCGGGTGATCGAGCCCGTCAGCATCCTCCCTCTGCGGGATCGGGAAGACCGTGCGTGGCGAGAACCCGGCCATCCGCCTTGCCGCCCGACGTCAGCAAGCCGCCCCGATCATCGCAGCGCTCAAGCCGTGGCGGGAAGCCCGGCTGTCCCGTATCCCGCGGAAATCCCGGTCCGCCGAGGACATCCGCTACACCCTCGCGCACCGGCCCGGTTTGATCCTCGACGACGGCATCCTCGAGCTCGGCGCCAACCCGGTCGAGAACCAGATCCGCCCGATCGCGCTGACCCGCAAGAACGCCCTCTTCGCCGGCAACGAGGTCGGCGCCGAGAGCCGGGCCATGCTCGCCTCGCTCGTCGCCACCTGCAGGATGTCCAGCGCGAACCCCGTCGACGACCTCGCCGCCACCCTTCGGGCCGTCCTTGGCGACATCCCCAATCCCGCATCGAGGACCTCATGCCCTGGCGGCACGCCCAGCCGTCAGGCCTTGGCCGCACAGGGCCGCGCCGTCGCGCTTGCGATTCACCCCGTGAAGCTCGGTCATGCGCGTCCTCCCGTATCCCGTCAGCCTGACGCGGGCGGCGGCAAAGGGAAAGGCCCGGACGTCGCCGCCCGGGCCTCCAAAGCGGCTCAGGAAGGGGTCACTTGGGCAGCTCGCCCTCGATCCCCTCCACGTAGAAGTTCATGCCCAGCAGGTCGTCATCGGAGGCCGTCTCGCCCTCCTTCAGCCAGACCGACCCGTCCTGCTTGTTGATCGGCCCGGTGAAGGGGTGCAGCTCGCCCGCCTTCATCTTCTCGATCGCTTCCTCCGCCTCGGCGCGCACGTCCTCGGGGATGCGGTCCGAGAACTCGGCCATCTGCACCATGCCGCTGTCGAACCCGCCCCAGGTGTCGGTGCTCTCCCAGGTCCCGTCTAGCACGGCCTGCACACGGTCGATGTAGTAGGGCGACCAGTCGTCCACGATCGCGGTCAACTGCGCGTTCGGCCCGAATTTCTTCATGTCCGAGGCCTGACCGAAGGCGATCATGCCCTTCTCCTCGGCGATGGTCATGGCGGCGGGGCTGTCGGTGTGCTGCATGATCACGTCCGCGCCCTGCTCGATCAGCGCCTTGGCCGCGTCCGCCTCCTTGCCCGGATCGAACCAGGTGTTCGCCCAGATGATCTTGAACTGGACGTCCGGGTTCACCGACTTGGCCGCGAGATAGGCCGAGTTGATGCCGCGCACCACCTCGGGGATCGGGAACGAGGCGATGTAGCCGATGATGTTGGACTTGGTCATCTCGCCCGCGATCAGCCCAATGACGTGCCGCCCCTCGTAGAAGCGCGAGGAATAGGTGGCGACGTTGTCGGCGCGCTTGTAGCCGGTCGCGTGCTCGAACTTCACGTTCGGGAACTGCTTGGCGACCTTGATGGTCGGGTTCATGAACCCGAAGGAAGTGGTGAAGATCAGGTCATGCCCGGACTGCGCCATCTGGCGCAGCGCCCGCTCGGCGTCCGGCCCCTCCGGCACGCTTTCCAGATAGGTGGTCTCCACCCGGTCGCCGAACTTCTCCTCCACGGCCTTGCGGCCCTGATCATGCTGGTAGGAATAACCGTAGTCGCCCACGGGACCGACATAGATGAAGCCGACCTTCACCTTGTCCTGCTGGGCGGAGGCGGGGCCTGCCGCGGCCAGCGCCGCTGCTGCGGCGAGCGCGCCGAGGGCGCGGCGGTTGATGTGGGTCATGCGGAAGAACCTCCTTGCTGCTATGGTCTTGGCGCCTCTGCGTGCGCGGCTGACGGGAACGATAACGAGGCGCGCGCAGCCCGTCACGGGGCCATGCTGCGCCGCACTCACGCGGACGCGAAGAACGGCCTCCCCAGGCAGGCGGGCGCGCTCATCCGCGCCCGCGCCTTGTCGGCCGAGATGACGACCAGCACCAGGATCGTCACCAGATAGGGGGTCATGGAGAGGTACTGGCTCTCCACCGCCACCCCGAGCGCCTGGAGGTTGAGCTGCGCGATGGTGACGCCGCCGAAGAGATACGCCCCCAGCAGCGCCCGCCACGGCTTCCACGAGGCGAAGACCACGATGGCGAGCGCGATCCACCCGCGCCCCGCCGTCATCCCCTCGACCCACAACGGCGAGGCCACGAGGCTCAGATACGCGCCCCCCACCCCCGCGCAGGCCCCTCCGAACAGGATCGCCCCGCAACGGATCGCCACCACCCGGTAGCCTATGGCATGCGCCGCGTCGTGATTCTCGCCCACCGCGCGCAGCACCAGCCCCGCGCGCGTGCGCGTCAGCCCCCACCACACCGCCGCGACCAGCAGGACCGAGGCGTAGACCAGCCAGTCATGCGAGAACAAAAGCCGCCCGGCCACCGGCAGGTCCGACAGCCCCGGCACGTCCAGCCGCGGGAAGGGCAGGGAGGGCTGCCCCGAATAAGGCTGCCCCAGCATGGACGCGAGCCCCAGCCCGAACAGCGTGAGCGCGAGCCCCGTCGCCACCTGGTTCGACATCAGGAACTGCGTGAGGAACGCGAACAGCGCCGCCAGCCCCGCGCCCGCGGCCAGCGCCGCCAGCACGCCCAGCGCGGGCGACCCCGTCTCCCGCGTCGCGGCGAAGCCCGCGATGGCGCCGACGATCATCATCCCCTCGACCCCGAGGTTCAGGACGCCGGACTTCTCCACCACCAGCTCCCCCACCGCCGCGAACAGCAGCGGCGTGGCCGCCACGATCAGCGCCGCCAGCAGCGCCACCGGGTTGAGCGACGACAGGTCCATCACGCCGCCTCCGCCCGGCGCGAGGGCCGCAGCCGATAGCGCGTGAACACGTCCATCCCCAGCAGGAAGAACAGCAGCATCCCCTGGAACACCGAGATCGCCGCCGCCGGCAGCTGCATCTCCAGCTGGGCGCCCTCGCCCCCGATATAGGTCAGCGCCATCAGCGCCCCCGCCAGCAGGATCCCCGCCGGGTGCAGCCGCCCGAGGAACGCCACGATGATCGCCGTGAACCCGTAGCCGACCGGCAGCCCGGGCACGAGCTGCCCCACCGGCCCCGCCGCTTCGAACGTGCCCGCGAGCCCCGCCAGCGCCCCCGACAGCCCCAGCGCGTAAATCACCGTCCGCCCTTGGCTGAACCCTGCAAAGCGCGCCGCCCGCGGCGCCTGCCCGAACAGCCTGAGCGAGAACCCGAATTCGTGCCGCGTCAGCGCGAGCCACGCGAGCCCGACCGCAGCCAGCGCCGCCAGCGCCCCGACATGCGCCCGCGTGCCCTCGATCAGGATCGGCATGGTGGCGCTGTCATGGAACAGCCGCGACTCGGGGAAGTTGAACCCGTCCGGGTCGCGCAGCGGCCCCGACACGAGCGCCGAGAGCCACAGCTCCGCCACATAGACCAGCATCAACGACACGAGGATCTCGTTCGCTCCGAACTTCACCCGCAGCAGCGCCGGGATCATCGCCCAGAGGAATCCCGCCGCTGCGCCCGCGAGGCACATCATCGGCAGTACCCACACGCCCTCGACGTCATAGACCGCCAGCCCCGTCGCCCCCCCGGCGATGGCGCCCAGGATGAACTGCCCCTCCGCGCCGATGTTCCAAACCCCCGCCCGGAACCCGAGCGCCAGCCCCACCGCGATCAGCACCAGCGGCGTGCCCTTCACCAGAAGCTCCGAGCGTGAGAAAGGGTCGGTCAGAGGCTCCCAGAAAATGATCTCGATGGTCCGCACCGGATCCTTCCCGAGCGCGGCGAACAGCGCCATTCCCGCCAGCACGGTCAGCGCCACCGCCAGCACCGGCCCCGACCAGGCCATTGCGGCCGAGGGCTCCTTCCTCGGCTCAAGCCGCAGCATGTCCGCCCCCCATCAAGAGCCCGATCTCCTCCACCGAGGTCTCGCCCGCCGCTCGCGGCGCCGACAGCCGCCCCCCCGCGATCACCGCGAAGCGGTTGGAGATCTCCATCAGCTCGTCGAGATCCTGGGAGATCACCATCACCGCCGTCCCCTGCGCCGCGAGGTCCCGCAGCGCCTGCCGGATCGCCTGTGCGGCGCCTGCATCCACCCCCCAGGTCGGCTGGCTCACGACCAGCACCCTGGGCTGCTGCAGCACCTCCCGCCCGATCACGTATTTCTGCAGGTTCCCGCCCGACAGCGACCGCGCCGCCGCCCCCGGCCCCGGCGTCCTCACGTCGAATCCCGAGATCACCTTTTCCGCGAACCGCCGGGCCGCGCCCAGCCTCAGGAACCCCCGCCCCGCCAGCCCCATCCGCGTCCGTGCGGACAAGAGCCCGTTCTCGCTCAGGCTCATCTCCGGGGCCGCGGCATGGCCCAGCCGCTCCTCCGGCGCCACGTTCAGCCCCAGTCGGCGCCGCCGCGTCGGGCCCAGTTGACCCACCGGCTCGCCCCCGAGCCGGATCATCCCCGGCGCCACCCGCGCCTCGCCCGCCAGCGCCAGCACCAGTTCGTCCTGCCCGTTGCCCGCGACGCCCGCGACCCCCAGCACCTCGCCCGCGCGCAGCTCCAGCGAGATGTCGCGCAAGGACACCCCGAACTGCGCGTCAGAGGCCAGCGACAGCCCCGCCAGCTCCAGCCGCACCTCGCCTGCGGAACCGGCAGGCGCCCCCGGCGCCGCCAGCTCCCGCCCGATCATCATCTCGGCGAGGCCCTTCGCCGTCTCCTCGCGCGGGTCGCAGGATCCGACCACGCGCCCCCCCCGCAGGACCGTGGCCGAGGTGCACAGCGCCCGGATCTCCTCCAGCTTGTGCGAGATATAGAGGATCGCGACCCCCTCGTCCCGAAGCTGCCTGAGCGTACGGAACAGCACCTCCACCTCCTGCGGCGTCAGCACCGAGGTCGGCTCGTCCATGATCAGCAACCGCGGGGACTGCAGCAGGCACCGCACGATCTCCACCCGCTGCCGTTCGCCCACCGACAGCTCGCCCACTCGCCGCGAAGGCTCCAGCGGCAGCCCGTATCCGGCCGAGACGCGCCGGATCCGCTCCGCCAGTCCCCGCCCCGCCTGGTCCGCCGGCAGCCCCAGCGCCACGTTTTCCCCGACCGTCAGCGCCTCGAACAGGGAGAAGTGCTGGAACACCAGCCCAACGCCGGTCGCCCGCGCCTCGCCGGGCGAGTGGGGCGCGAAGAGTCGTCCGTCAAGGGCCATCTCCCCCTCGTCGGGCCGCATCACGCCGTAGATCATCTTGACCAACGTGGACTTGCCCGCGCCGTTCTCGCCCAGCAGGGCGTGGATCTCGCCGGGCTGCACCTCGAAGGTCACCCCGTCATTCGCCACTACCCCCGGAAACCGCTTGGTGATCCCCCGGACCGCCAGCAGCGCCGTCAAACCGCGGTCTCCCGCATTTCCGCCCCCTTCGACGCCCGCCAGCCCAAGTGATCCGCGGCCACGGACACCGCGATCTCGGCCGGCGTCTTGCCGCCCCTCAGCCCCTCCGGCCCCCTCAGGCCGATGGGGCACTCCATCCGCGCGACGACCTCCCCCGGATGCCCCAGCGCGGCGAGCCGCCCCGGAACCGCGCCGCCTTCGACGCCGACCCGATGACCCCCAACCGCCCGAAATCACCTCGCGCCAGCAGCCGATGCGCGACCTCGAGATCCAGCGCATGCGAATAGGTCATCACCAGATGCGCCGCCCCCGCGGGCGCCAGCCCCACGGCCGCCGCCAGATCCGGCGAAGGCAGCACCCGGACGCCGTCGCGCACGGCCTCCGGGAACCGCTCCACGGCATCATCCACCCAGGTCACCCGGAACGGCAGCCCCTCGAACACCCGCACCATCGCGCGCCCGACATGTCCCGCGCCCCAAACCCACAGCGCCTCCAGCCGAGCCGCCAGCGGTTCCGCCACCCAGCCCTCCGCCACGCAGACCCCGACCCCTTTTCCGGAGCGCGCCGCCCGCCTCATGCCCCGGATCGCCAACGGCGCATCCGGCGCGGCGACGACCCCGCCCAGCGGGCGGGCGAGGAGCCGCGCGCCTCCCTCGGGGCTCAGCGCCGCCACCCGGGCGGCATCCCACCGCTCGTAGACCAGCGTCGCCGCCCCGCCGCAGCACTGCGCCAGCGCCGGGCCCAACGGGTACCGCAGCACCCCATCCGGCCCGCCCAACCGCCGCCGCGCCTCCGCCAGCGCCTCGAATTCCAGCGCTCCGCCGCCGATGGTGCCCTCGAACCCGCCCTCCCAGACGGTCATCGAGGCGCCCGCCTCCCGCGGCGCCGAGCCCACCGCCTCCGCCACCAGCACCCGAACCACCGCGCCGCGGCGGTCCACCGCCACCGCCAGCCGCGCCCAATCGAGGCTCACCGCCGCGACTCCCAATCCCGCCCGCGCACCCGGTCCACGGCCCGCAGCACCCGCTCCGGCGTCGCCGGCGCATCCAGCGCCGGGTATACCGTCCCGTCCCCGCAGGCCGCCACCGCATCCGACAGGGCCATCAGCGCCGAGATCCCCAGCATCAGCGGCGGCTCCCCCACCGCCTTCGAGCGGTAGATCGTCTCCTCCCGGTTCTCCCCGTCCCAGAGGGCGATCCGCATCTCCGGCCGGTCCGAGGCAGCCGGGATCTTGTACGTGCTAGGCGCATGGGTCTTCAGCCGCCCCTCGCCATCCCACCAAAGCTCCTCGGTTGTCAGCCACCCCATGCCCTGGATGAACCCGCCCTCGATCTGCCCAAGGTCGATCGCAGGGTTAAGCGACCGCCCGCAATCATGCAGGATATCCGCCCGGTCGAACCGGTACTCCCCCGTGAGCGTGTCGATGGTGCACTCGCAAACCGCCGCCCCGTAGGCGAAATAGAAGAACGGCCGCCCCCGCGCCGCCTTCCGGTCCCAGTGGATCTTCGGCGTCGCGTAGTGCCCCGTGGCCGACAGCGACACCCGCGCCATCCACGCCTGCTTCACCAGCTCCGGGAACGGCACCTCCTCCGCCCCGATGGCGACGCGCCCCGGCAGGAACCGCACGTCCTCGGGCTTCGCCTGCCACCGCTCGCAGGCGAAGGCCACGAGCCGCCCCTTGATCTCTTCGCAGGCATTGCGCACCGCCATCCCGTTGACGTCGCTGCCGGAACTGGCCGCCGTCGGCGAAGTGTTGGCAGACTTCCCCGTACTGGTCGCCGTGATCTTCACCCGGTCGAGATCGATCTGGAAGCTCTCCGCCGCCACCTGCGCGACCTTGACGAACAGCCCCTGGCCCATCTCCGTCCCGCCGTGGTTCAGGTGCACGGACCCGTCCGTATAGATGTGCACAAGCGCCGAGGCCTGGTTCATGTGCGTCAGCGTGAACGAGATCCCGAACTTCACCGGCGTGAACGCGAGCCCCTTCTTTAGAACCTCGTTCTCCGCATTGAACGCCGCCGTCGCCTGCCGCCGAGTGCGATACTCGGAGCTCTCCAGCAGCGCGCGTCCGAGTTCATGGATGATGTTGTCCTCAATCTCCATGAAGTAGGGCGTGGCAACCCGCTCCCCGCCTGGAGGGTCGTAGTAGTTGACCGCCCGCACCTCCGCAGGGTCCTTCCCCAGCTCGAAGGCGATATGGTCGATCACCCGCTCGATCCCGACCATTCCCTGCGGGCCGCCGAAACCCCGGAACGCGGTGTTGGAGCATGTATTCGTCTTACACCTGTAAGATGTGATCCGCGCCGCGGGAAGGTAATAGGCGTTGTCCGCATGGAACATCGCCCGATCGGCCACCGGCAAGGACAGGTCCAGGGACCACCCGCACCGCACCTTCTGCTCGAACAGCACGCCGAGGATCCGCCCCTCGTCATCGAAGCCCACCCGGTAGTCTATCCGGAAGTCATGCCGCTTGCCCGTGATCAGGAAGTCGTCGTCCCGATCGTAGCGCATCTTCACGGGCCGCCCGAGCCGCTTCGCCGCCACCGCGCAGATGCAGGCGAGCGCGTTCCCCTGACTCTCCTTCCCCCCGAAACCGCCGCCCATCCGCCGCACCTCCACGGTGACGGAATGATAAGACTCGCCAAGGGCCTCCGCGACCTTGTGCTGGATCTCGGTCGGGTGCTGGGAGGAGCAGTGGACGGTCACGTCCCCGTCCTCGCCGGGCATCGCCAGCGCCGCCTGGCCCTCGAGGTAGAAGTGCTCCTGCCCGCCGATTTCGATGCAGCCCTCGATCACCCGCGGCGCGGCGGCAACCGCGCCTTCGGCGTCGCCGCGCGCCATGACGTAGGGCGGCTCGAACAGGCTCCCGGCCTCGATCGCCTCGTCCACAGTCAGGATGGCGGGAAGGTCCTCCCATTCGATCAACGCCTTGCGCGCCGCTCTTCGTGCAAGCTGATGGCTCTGCGCCACAACCGCGAAGATCGGCTGGCCCTCGAAATGGACCTCCCCGTCCTCCGCCAGCAGCGGCTCATGGAAGGCGTTGGGCGAGACGTCGTTGCGCCCCGGGATGTCCGAGGCGACCAGCACCTCCACCACCCCCTCCGAGGCCCGCACCGCCCCCAGATCCATCTTCGCGATCCGCGCCCGCGTCTTCGGGCTCAGCCCGAACGCCACCGACAGACAGTCCGCCGGCACGCGGATGTCGTCCACATAGGTCGCGGCGCCGCTGACGTGCTTGACGCCGCTGTCATGCCGCTGCGGCGCGCGCACGCCGCCCGAGATGCGGATGCCGGTGTCCGCGTTCACGCCGCCGCCTCCCGCCCGACGAGCCGTGTTTTCTCAGTGCCGCCAGAGGTTTCCAGGAACACCTTAAGAAGCAGGTTCCGCGCGGCCTTCAGCCGATACTCCGAGGACGCCCGCATGTCGGTGAGCGGCTGGAAGTCCTCCGCGAAGGCCTCCATCGCGCGCTCCACCGTCTCGCGCGTCCAGGGCCGGCCCTTCAGCGCCGCCTCGACCGCCTTCGCCCGCTTCGGCGTCCCCGCCATGCCCCCGAACACAGCCGAGGCGTGCGCCACCGCGCCCGCCTCGATCTCCAGATGGAACGCCCCCAGCGTCGCGGTGATGTCCTGATCGAAGCGCTTGGAAACCTTGTAGATCTTCAGCACCCCTCGCGGCCTGGGGATCCGCAGCGCCGAGACGTGCTCCCCCGGCCGCCGGTCCTGCTTCCCGTAGCCGAGGAAGAACGCCTCCAGCGGCAGCGCCCGCTCCGCCTCGCCCTTCCGCAGCACCACCTCGGCCCCGAGCGCGATCAGCGGAGGCGGCCCGTCGCCGATGGGCGATCCGTTGGCGATGTTCGCCCCCACGCAGCCCGAATTCCGCACCTGCACCGAGGCGAAGCGCCGGATCAGCTCGCCGAGGTCCGGCGCAAGCCGCCCCAACGCCCCCGCCGCCTGCGCCCAGGTCGCGCCCGCGCCCAGCTCCACGCCCTCGTCCGTCTCAAGAACCCGGTCGAAGCTCTTGATACGCTTTACGAAGATCAGCGTTTCAGGTTGCTCCAGCCGTTTGGTGAGCCACAGCCCCACGTCCGTCGCCCCCGCGACGATCAACGCCTCCGGGTGCGCGTCCAGGAGCCGCGCCAGCTCCGCCTCCGAGGTCGGTGAAAACCCCACGGCGCCGCCGCCCTCGACCCGGACGCTCTCGACCTCGGCGGCCAGCTCCGGCTCCCTCTCCCAGTCGGGCGCGGGAAGCTCATGCATTTTCGCGCCGGCCTCCAGGATGGGCCCGTAACCTGTGCAACGGCAAAGGTTTCCCGCCACCTGATCCGCCACCTCCCGCCGCGCCATCGGCCCCTGCGGCCACGCGGCCCAGAGCGACATCACGAAGCCCGGCGTGCAGAACCCGCATTGGGAGCCGTGCAGGTCCACCATCGCCTGCTGCGCGGGATGCAGCCGGTCGGGCCCCGCCAGCGCCTCGACCGTGGTCACCGCCGCGCCTTCCAGCATCGGCAGGAGCTGGATGCAGGCGTTGACTGCGCGCCGCACCGGCCGCCCGTCCTCAAGGCGGGTCACGGCCACGGTGCAGGCGCCGCAATCGCCCTCATTGCATCCCTCCTTGGTCCCGGTCAGCCGCCGGTCCTCGCGCAGCCAGTCCAGGAGAGTGGTCCGCGGATCGACCTCCGACAGCTCCACCGGTGCGCCGTTCAGCAGGAAACGCAGACTGTCGCGCATTCAGGACCCCCGGTAAGTGGAGTAGCCGTAAGGCGAAATCAGGAGCGGCACATGGTAGTGCGCATCTTCGGCGATGCCGAAGCGGATCGCCACCTCGTCCAGGAACTTGGGTGAGGGCAGCTCCAGCCCCAGCGCGTCGAAATAGGCCCCGGCGTGAAACACCAGCTCATAGGACCCAGCCCGGAAGCCGTCGTCCTGCAGCAGGGGCGCTTCCACCCGCCCGTCGGCGTTGGTCACGCGCTCATGCAGCAGGTCCCGGCTGTCGAGCGACCGGCGGAAGAGATCTATCTTCAGTCCCGCCGCCGGTCTTCCGCGCGCGGTGTCGAGCACATGGGTGGTGAGGCGTCCCATCAATCCTCCGGATTGCCTTGCACCGCATCAAAGACCGCGCCGACGCCCCGCGCAAGCGTTCCCGAGCGGCGCCCTGCGGAATGGCGCCCGCGCCTTGGGCGCCTCAGTCGTCCAGCTCGTTCAGCGCGGCGCGCTTCTCGTTGCGGATCAGGAACAGGTTGCGCGTGTATATTCCCACCCCCAGCGACTGGCCCAGGATGAAGACCGGGTCCGCGCGGTAGAGCGCGTAGGAAAGCAGCACCATCGCCCCGAAGATGGAGAACCACCAGAATGCGTGCGGGACCACGGACCTGCGGGCCTTCTCCGACGCGATCCACTGGATCAGGAAGCGCACGAAGAACAGCGCCTGACCTGCTAGACCCACGAAGATCCAGGCGAGTTCGCCCTGCGAGCGCGCGCCCAGCGCGTCGGCGAGCCAGTCCATCACTCGTCCTGCGCGGCGATGTCGGCGAGCCTGCGGCGCCGGATCAGCCACCAGACGCCGAAGAGGTCCAGCGCCCCCACCATGGCCCGGCCGAAATTGGTGTAGTTCGACGATCCCGCCTCGCGCGAGCGATGAGAGACGTCCACCAGCGCCACCTCCCACCCTTCGCGTCTCGCGAGCGCGGGCAGGTAGCGGTGGATGTGGTCGAAGAAGGGCAGGGCGAGGAACATCTCCCGCCGGAAGGCCTTGAGCCCGCAGCCGGTGTCGCGCGTGTCGTCATGCAGGAGCCTGCGGCGCAGCCCGTTGGCGGCGCGGGAGGCGAGGCGCTTCGAGAGCGTGTCCTGTCGGTCAACCCTTTGACCCGCAACGAGGCCCAATCGCCCCGCCTCGTCCGCAAGCAGGGGCGCCGCGAGCTTCGGGATCTCGGACGGGGGGTTCTGGCCGTCGCCGTCGAGGGTGCAGCAGATCGGCGCGCGCGCGGCCCGGACGCCCGATAGCACGGCCGCCGACTGGCCGCAGGAGCGGGCGTGGCGAACCTCCCGCAGCCACGGATGACGTGCGCGGGCCTGGGCGATGGCCGCCGCCGTGCCGTCGTCGGAGCCGTCGTTGACGAAGATCGCCTCGAAGGGGGCGAGACCCCCGCAGGCCTCCGCAATCTCGTCGGCGAGACGCGCGACGTTCCCGGCCTCGTTCTTCATCGGGGCGATTATGGTCAGGCGGGGGGTCATGCGCGGTCCTTCGATCTGGCCGCGGGTATAGCCGAGGGGGGGAGAGGGCCAAGAGGGGCGGAAGCCGCGTTAACCAATGACCGGAGTCATCGAATCCCGCTTGGGCGCCATGGAATTCGATGGCTTCCGAATGGGATTCGATGACCGCCGGCATCGGATTGGTGACTCTCCGCCGCTCCGCCCGCTAAGGTTAAGGCTGTGCCGCCGGGCAGCCCTCGAACGCCGGATCCCCGCGGCGCGAAAGCAGGCGCAGCGTGGTGGTCCCCCCTCGGTTGGGGTTGAACGCCTCAACCTCGGCGAGCTGGCGGAGCGGGACGGGGGCCTCGCCGAACGCCTCGTCGAGGCGGCAGGCGGCGGCGGTCCTCGATCCAGACCATGCCGCCCGGCTCCGAGCGAAGGATTTCGGCGGCCTCCTCCGACGAGGTCAGGCGGGTGTCTGTGCCCTGGAGGAAGACGAGCGACGGCTCCCGGTAGCTCTGGGTCGCGGCGGGGCGGCCGGCGCAGGCGGCGAAGGGGGCGGAGGCGCGGGCCATCGCCCCGGATGGAAAGGCGTAGGTCAGGGCGGGGAGCGAGAACTGGAGCGTGGCGGGGTAGAGGGTCACCGCGGCGCCGAACATGGCCGCCAGCGCGCCGGCCCGGTCCTGCCGGCGCAGCGCCGCCGTCCCCAGCGCGACGAAGCCGAGAGCGACGAGCGCCAGCAGCGTGCCCCAGACGCTGAAGGCGCCGCCGACGACGGGCGGCAGCGCCAGGTTCGCCAGCGCCAGCAGCGCGCCCACCAGCCCGAACAGGACGGCGGCGAGGAGGGCGAGGCGGGGCTGCGGCTTGCGTTCGGGCGCCAGCACCCAGAGCGTGACCAGCCCTGCCAGCGCGGGAGCGATGGGGAGGAGGTAGTGGGGCAGCTTGGTCGGGGTCAGCTCGAGGATCAGGTAGAAGGGGATCGCCCAGCCGAGGAGCAGCGCCGCCTCGGTCGTCGGCGGGCGGCCCAGACGAGCGGGGCGGCCAGAGGCAGCAGCGCCGCCCAAGGCCAGAGGACCGCCCAGGTCACGGCGAGATAGGTTCCGGGCGGGGCGCCGTGGCTCTCCTGACCCTTCGAGAGCTTGCCGAGGAGGTCGCGGCCCACGGCCTCGGCCCAGAACCTGCCGTCGGAGGCGATGTGGATGGCGATCAGCCAGGGCAGGATGATGAACAGGAACAGGATCGGGCCAGGGGAGAGGATCCCCAGCGCGCGGACGGGCCGCCAGGACCGCTCGCTTGCCGAGAGCCATAGGGTGGAGGCGGCGAGGATCAGCGGCGCGATCGGCCCTTTCACCAGCACCGCGAGGCCGAGGAAACCCCACAGCAGCAGGCGCAGGGCAAGGACGTGGGGATCCGGCTCGAAGACCGAGACCGGGCCGCCGCGCAGGCCCGAGCGGGTCAGGAGCCGGATCCATGCGCCCATCGTCAGCACCGTGAGCGCCAGCAGCATGGCGTCGGTCTTGGCGATGTTGGCCTCGGCCGCGAGGATCAGGGTGGCGCCGGTCAGGCCGGCGGCGAGGAACGCCGCCCGCCCCCCGATCAGCGGCGACAGGGCCCAGAGGGCGCCCAGGGTGGCGGCGAATGCGCCGAGGGCGGACGGGATGCGCCAGGCCCAGATGCCGGTCCCTTCGGGCCCCCCGACGGCGGCGACGGCGGCGGCCTGCATCCAGTAGATGCCCACGGGCTTCTTCCAGCGCGGCTCGTCCTGAACTCGGATGTCGATGAAGTCGCCCGAGTCCAGCATCTGCTTGGTCGCTTGGGCGAAGCGGGCCTCGTCCCGGTCGGTGACGGGCAGGGCGGCGATGCCGGGCAGGTGGAGGACGCAGCAGAGGAGCAGGAGGGCCGCCGCCTGCCGCCAGGGTCGCGCGGCGGCCCATTCGCCGAGGGCGGCGGCGCGACGGCCGAGGCCGTGGGCGCAAGCCGCGATGCGGGATGTCATCCGCGGCCCTCCGACCAGTCTGAGCGGGCGGCAGGGCGGCGCGGGGGCCGGGCTGCGGGCGAGGCGCTGGCGCTCATCGGGCCCCCTACGGCGTCGGGCGCGGCGGGGCGCGCCCTTCGGGTTCAGTCCGCCGCAGGGGGCGTGGTGGGCAGAGGCTGGGCCGGGGCGGGGGAGCCGGCGCCGGGCGCGTCCTCGTCCGCCGAGGGGGGGGTCAGGAGGCGCTGGAGATCGGGGGAGAGGCCCTGATCCTGATCGCCCTGCGCGTCGTCCACCAGCGGCTGCGTGCCGACGCGGTCCAGCACCGAGCTTCGATTGGCGTTCTGCGCCGCGAGCACGGTGAGCGCGAGGGAGGTGGCGATGAAGGCCGCGGCCAGCACCCAGGTCGCCTTCGCCACCGGCGTCGTGGCCGGGCGCGAGGAGACGCCGCCCCCGCCCCCGCCGATGCCGAGCGCGCCGCCCTCGGACCGCTGCAGAAGCACCAGCGCGATGAGGAAGGCGGCGAGCACCAGGTGGACGATGAGGATGACGTTTTCCATGGCGGTCTGCGGTCCTTCGACCCCGGCGCGAGGCGCGGGGCGCAATGGCTTGGGGGGCGCGGGCGCCCGGAACTCGGGGCGGTCCATAACGTGGGCCCGGAGCGATGTCGAGAGACGGGCGTTGACCGCGGCCCTCTGCGCGCTTGTTGTCCGCGTGAGGCAGGGGAGGACGGTCATGGTCGAGATTCGCGAGATCGCGCGCTGGGAGGGGGAGCCGGTGACGGAGGCGGAGCTGGTCTCGGACGCCGCGCGCATCCGGGTGATGTCCTGGGGCTGCGCGGTGCGGGACTGGCGGGTGAAGGTCGGGGGAGAGTGGCGGCCGGTGGCGCTGGGGTTCGACCGGTTCGAGGACTATCCGGAGCTTTCGCCGCATTTCGGGGCCGTGGTGGGCCGCGTCGCCAATCGGATCGGGGGGGCGCGGTTCCGGCTGGAGGGGCGGGAGGTCCGTCTCGCGGCCAACGAGGGGGCGCATCACCTGCACGGGGGGAAGGTGGGGCTTTCGCGGCGCAACTGGCGGATGGAGCGGCTGGAGGACGGGGTTCGGCTGACCTGGGGCAGCCCGGACGGGGAGGACGGCTACCCGGGCGCGGTGGAGTTCGAGGTGACGATGCGGCTGCGGGGAGCGCGGCTCGACTACGTGATGACCGCGCGGGCGGACCGGCCGACGCCGATCAACCTCGCGCAGCATAATTACTGGAACCTGGACGGCGAGGGGACGGTGGCGGGGCATCGCCTCCGGGTGGAGGCGGACCGGCTGACCGAGGTTGACGCGGGGCTGATTCCCACGGGGCGGCTGGTGGAGGCGGCGGGCGCGCTGGACTTCGGCGTGGCGCGGGCGCTGACGGGGCCGGATGGCGCGCCGCTGCCGGTCGATCTGAACTACGTGCTGCGTGAGCGGGAGGCGGGCGCGCCGGCGGCGGAGGTCGTGGGCGGGCGCGGGGACCTGCGCTTGCGGCTGTGGACGGACCAGCCTGGGCTGCAGGTCTATGACGGGATCCATTTGAGGCGCTGGGGGCCGGGGCCGGTGGAGCTCGCGCCCTTCGCGGGGCTGTGCCTGGAAGCGCAGAACTTCCCCGACGCGGTCAACCGGCCGGAGTTCCCGGACCCGATTTATGGGCCGGAGCGGATGTACCGGCAGGAGACCTCGATCGAGATCGCGCCGGTGGCGTGATCCGCGGTCGGGCGAGGAGCCGACGCGGCCAGACCGGACTGGGATTACGCACGGGCCAGAGGGTGTTTCGTGAGGACCAGCTCCTTCAGCCGCTCCTCCAGCACGTGCGTGTAGATCTCGGTGGTGGAGAGGTCGGCATGGCCCAGAAGCTGCTGGATCGAGCGCAGGTCCGCCCCGTGCGCCAGCAGATGCGTGGCGAAGGCATGGCGCAGCGTGTGGGGGGAGACCCTGGTGGGGTCGATCCCTGCCTCGACCGCGAGTCGCTGGACGAGCTGCCACATGCGGTGGCGGGTGAGGTGGCCCTCCTTCGAGGTGGAGGGGAAAAGGTGAGGGGACTTCGCCTGCGGCCCTGCGTCGCGCAACGCGAGCCAGGCGGTCAGCGCCTCCCGCGCGGGCTGGGTGAGGGGGGTCATGCGCTCCCGCCCGCCCTTCCCGCGCACGAGGATCACGCGCGGGTCGCCGCGCACCGCGGCGACGGGGAGGGAGACGAGCTCCGTGACCCGCAGGCCGGTGGCGTAGAGGACCTCCATCAGGCAGGCGAGGCGGACGGCGTCGCGCTTGGCGGCCTCGGCGCCGCGGGCGGGACGGCGGGAGGCGTCCAGCAGGCGGGCGGCTTCGTCCTCGGTCAGGGTCTTGGGCAGGCTGCGGCGGGCGCCGGGGCCGGAGATTCGGGCGGCGGGATCGTCGGCGCGCCACCCCTCGGACAGGGCGAAGCGGAAGAACTGGCGCACGGCCGAGAGGCGGCGCGCGCGGGTCGACAGGCCGAGGCCGCGGGCGTCGAGATCGGCCAGCCAGGCTTCGATGCCGGCCCGGTCCGCGCCGGCGAAAGCGGGGCCGATGAAGTCCGCGAAATCCTCGAGATCGCGCGCGTAGGCGAGGAGCGTGTTGCGTGCGGCCCCGCGCTCGGCCTGCATGGCCTCGAGGAAGGCGCGGAGCTGCTCGCGGCTCATTCCAGCGCGGGCGGGGGGGCCGGGATCTCCACCTGGCGCGTCGGCGCTGGGAGGTCGGCCACGGCTGCATAGATCGCGAAGCCCGCGACGAAGACGAGGAGGAGGTAGAAGAGGTATCGGTAGACTGCGCGCATGTCCGCTCCGGCGGGCCGGAGGCGCGGCCCGTGTTCTGCCCAATGAAGCCGGCCCGCGAAGGGCGCCGTTCCCGCGCCTCGTCCACGACCCGCCGGGGCTTTGCGCCGCGCGGTGCGCTGACGTAAAGAGGCCCGGTTCCGCCTGCGCGCGACCTTATCGTCCGCGCGCGCTTCCCGCAACGCGCGGCCCTGCGCCGCCCCTGTCATGGCCGCCATGTCCGAGGAAGAGCCCGACGCCCCCATCCGCACGTCGCCGCGCCTGCGGTTGGCGCGCTCGGTGGTGCTGGTGGGGCTGATGGGAGCCGGCAAGACCTCGGTCGGGCGCAGGCTGGCCGCGACGCTGCGCGCGCCCTTCGTCGACTCGGACGAGGAGGTGGAGCGGGCGGCGAGGATGACGGTTGCGGAGATCTTCGCGAGCCTCGGCGAGACGGAGTTCCGCGACGGGGAGCGCAGGGTGGTCGCCCGGCTTCTGGACCGGGGGCCGCAGGTGATCGCCACCGGCGGGGGCGCCTGGATGAACGCGCTGACGCGGGAGGCGATCCGGGAGCGGGACGCGACGGTGGTGTGGATCCGCGCCGAGCTGGAGACGCTGGTGGAGCGGGTGGGGCGCAGATCGGGGCGCCCGCTGCTCGCGTCCGGGGACCCTCGGGAGATCCTGCGCGGGCTGATGGAGGTGCGCCACCCTGTCTATGCGCAGGCGGACGTGGTGGTGGACAGCCATGCCGGAGAACGGCACGAGGCGGTGGTGCAGCGGATGCTGGAGGCGTTGAGCCTGAGGGGCGACGTGACCTCCGGGGGGCGGACGGGGGAGGCGTGATGCGCGAGACGGTGCAGGTGGAGCTGGGGGCGCGGAGCTACCGCATCGAGATCGGCCCCGGGCTGCTGGCGGAGGCGGGCGCGCATGTGGCGCCGCTGCTGCCGCGCAGGCGGGTGGCCATCGTGACCGACGAGACGGTGGCCGGGCGGCATCTGGAGACGCTGCGGGGCGGCCTCGCGGCCGAGGGGATCGAGGCGGAGGCGCTGGCCGTGACCCCCGGCGAGGGGGCCAAGAGCTGGGACGGGCTGGGCCGCGTGGTGGACTGGCTGCTGGACCGGAAGGTGGAGCGGGACGACCTGATCCTCGCGCTCGGGGGCGGGGTGATCGGGGACCTGGCGGGGTTCGCGGCGGCGATCCTGCGCCGGGGGGTGGGGTTCGTGCAGCTTCCCACCACGCTGCTCGCGCAGGTGGACAGCGCCGTGGGCGGCAAGACGGGGGTGAACGCGCGGCAGGGGAAGAACCTGATCGGGGCGTTTCACCAGCCGCGGCTGGTGCTGGCCGACACCAGGGTTCTGGATACGCTGCCGGAGCGGGACCTGCTGTCGGGCTACGCCGAGGTGGTGAAGTACGGGCTGCTGGGGGACGAGGCCTTCTTCGCCTGGCTGGAGGCGAACGGGCCGGCGCTGAAGGCGGGCGATCCGGCCGTGCGGCTGCACGCGGTGAAGCGGTCCTGCGAGATGAAGGCGGAGATCGTGGCGCGCGACGAAACCGAGCAGGGGGACCGGGCGCTCCTGAACCTCGGGCACACCTTCGGGCACGCTCTGGAGGCGGCGACGGGCTATTCGGAGCGCCTGCTGCACGGCGAGGGGGTGAGCATCGGCTGCCAGCTCGCGCTCGACCTCTCGTCGCGCCTGGGGCTGTGCCCGCAGGAGGCGCCCAGCCGGGCGGCCGCGCATTTCCAGGCGATGGGGATGAAGTTTCGGATTTCGGACGTGCCGGGGGACCTGCCGGATGCGGACGGGCTGATCGCGCTGATGGCGCAGGACAAGAAGGTGAAGGCGGGCGTGCCGACCTTCATCCTCGCGCATGATCTGGGGCGGGCGTTCCGCACTCGGGACGTGCCGCCCGAGGCGCTGCGGAGCCTGCTGTCGGAGGCGCTCGCCTCACGGTCCTGAGGGCGGCTTTTCCAGACACCTGCCGCTTGATCGCCAAAACGAATATGATTATGTAAAATCTAGCTAATTTCTTGATTAGCTTGTCCGTTTACGGCTTGGAAAGCTTCTGATGAGGCGTTGGCGCACGCTCCCGTTGGGACGGGTGCGCTTCGGGGTCAAGGACCTGGACATGCTTCGCTTTCCATGGACCGCGGTTTCGCGCTGCTTGCGGCCATTGCGTCGGGCGCGGGCCCCGCTTCCGCTGCGACCGACACGGCGCTTCCCTGCAAAGCGACGAACCAGGCGGGCGACGCCTCGGGCTTCAGCGTCGTTTGCGCGGCGCCCGATGCCAGGAACGATGTCGGGACGGCGGTGGCGGATCAGGCCGCCTTCGGGATCTCGGACTGGACGTTCGCCGGCAAGGATGAGTTCAGGAGGCGCGAGACGGGCGCGGACGATGTCGGTTTCGCGCGGGGAGCAGCGCTCCGGCGGGCAGGGTGGGTCTTGGAAGCTGACCTTGGGGGCGCTGGCATTTCGCCGCCGCGGGTGAGGGGTCAGCCGGAGCAGCTCGCGCCGCCCAGGACGCAGAACCTGGCGCAGTGGGGGTGGTTGAGCTTCACGGGGCGCGCCGCCTCGGCCAGCGTGCCCCCGAGCTCGAACTGCGGATCGTAGGGGATCAGCGTGCAGGCGAGCACCGCAGGGCGTGGCGCGCCGCGGCGCTTCACCACCATGCGGGCGGAGGCGCACATCACCGCGTCGGGGGACTTGTCGAGGATGCCCCAGCAGGCGCTGGTGATCTCGGGCACGTCGGCGGTCTCGTCCATCTCGGGAAAGATCACGCAGACGGCGGGGTCGTGCGCGTCGATGGCGAAGCCCTCCCGCGCGAAAAGGGCGGCGTAGCCGGCGCGGGCCTCCGCCTCCGGCTCGTGCCAAAGCGACCGGCCGGCGACGGCGAGGCGCGCGCCCGCGTCGCGCAGCCATCGCATCCCCTGGAGCGAGGACTCGAACGCGCCGGTCCCCCGCTCCTCGTCATGCCGGGCGGGGTCGTGGTGGTCGAGCGAGATGCGCAGCGTCAGCCGGTCTCCGAAGCGGGCGACGAGATCGCGCAGGCCCGCCTGCATCGAGGGCCGCATCATCGGGCGCATGGCGTTGGTGAGAATCAGGCAGTCATGCCCAGCCTCCAGCGCCGCCTCGGCAAGGCCGATCATTTCGGGGTTCATGAAGGGCTCGCCGCCGGTGAAGCCGATCTCGCGCAGCGGCCAGCCCAGAGCGCGGGCCTCGTCGAGGTACGCCTGCACCTCGGCCCGGGCGATGTAGACCAGCGCGTCGTTGGTGGGGGAGCTGTCGATGTAGCAGCGCAGGCACTCGATGTTGCAGAGCGTCCCGGTGTTGAACCACAGCGTCGTCGGGTTCGAGAGCGGGACCGAGGCGCGCGCCTCCCCTTTCGCCGTCACGTCCGGGTCCGCGAACTTGCGCGGCGCGGCGGGGGAGAGGGGCTCGTGGCGGGTCATCGGCGGCTCCGGGTCCTCTGGCGTTCCGAGGCGCATAGGGTCGCACGGGAGCCGCCGGGGTCAATGGCCCCCGCCGCGTCTCACGCGCACGTGCGCCCGCGCGCGGCACTGGGCATCATGGACGCGCCGGCCGAGCGGCGGTAAGGGATCCGCAACGAGCGGGCACGCCCCGCGGAAGACCCGGGAGACGCCCATGTCGGCCGACCGCCCCATCAAGATCGCGCCGTCGATCCTCGCCGCGGATTTCGCCGCATTCGGGGCGGAATGCCGGGCCGTGGAGGCCGCGGGGGCCGACTGGATCCACGTGGACGTGATGGACGGCCACTTCGTGCCCAACATCACCTTCGGGCCCGAGACGGTGCGCGCGCGCTGCGGCCGCATGTCACGGGCGTGATGGACGTGCACCTGATGATCGCGCCGGTGGACCCCTACCTCGCGGCTTTCGCCGAGGCGGGGGCGGACGTCATCACCGCTCATGCCGAGGCGGGGCCGCATCTGGACCGCACCCTGCAGGCGATCCGGGAGCTCGGCTGCCGCGCGGGCGTGGCGCTGAACCCGGCCACTCCGGCCTCCGCCATCGAGCATGTGCTCGACCGGATCGACCTGATCTGCGTGATGACGGTGAACCCAGGCTTCGGCGGGCAGAAGTTCATCGAGGCGATGGTCCCCAAGGTGCGGGCGCTGCGAAGTATGGTCGGCGACCGGCCCGTCCATATCGAGATCGACGGCGGCGTGACGCCCGACACCGCGCCGCTGGTCGCGGAGGCCGGGGCGGACGTGCTGGTGGCGGGCTCGGCGGTGTTCCGCGGCGGCACGGCGACGAACCCCAGGGCCTACGCCGCCAACATCCGCGCGATCCGCGACGCGGCCGAAGGTGTGCGCGCGACCGTCGGCGCCTGAGCCCGGTGGACCCGCGGCGCCCCCGCGCCTAGGGTTGCGCCCGCGCCGGCGACCGACCGGCGGTTGGAGACGCCGGGAGAGCCGCATGAAGATCCATTACGCCCCCAACACGCGCGCCGTCCGCATCGTCTGGCTGATGGAGGAGCTGGGCCTGCCCTATGAGCTGGTCCGCCACCGGCTGGGCGACCCGGAGATGCGCTCGAACGAGTATGCGCGGGTCCATCCGATGGGCCGGGTGCCGGTGCTGGAGGACGGGGACGTGCGCCTCTTCGAATCCGGCGCCATCGTGCAGTACCTTCTGGCGCGGCACGGGGCGGGCCGGCTGGCGCCTCTGCCGGAGGACCCGGAATTTCCGAACTATCTCCAGTGGTTCCACTACGCCGAGGGGATGATCATGCCCCCGGTGAACACGCTCGTGGTGGAGACCATCCTGCTGCCCGAGGACAAGCGCAACCCGGTTAACGTCCGCCGGGCGGAGAAGCTGCTCGCCAACATGCTGCAGGCCGTGGACCGGGGGCTGGAAGGGCGCGAGTTCCTGGCCGGAGAGTTCTCCGCCGCGGACGTGATGACCGGCCACGCCTGCATCGTCGCGCTGCGGCGGGTGGGGGATGCGGTCGATCTGCCCAAAGTCAAGGCGTATGCGGAGCGGCTTGAGGCGCGTCCCGGGCTGCGGAAGGCGTGGGACGCCTGATCCTGAAGATGTCGCATTAACCTGCGACCCCTACGACTGGCCCCGTACGGGGGCGAGGTTCGGGATGATGATCAGGTCGGGCAGGTTGTCCAGGTGGGCGACGCGGGAGGAGGTTTGGCTTCTCGCGGTCTGGTGCGCGCTCTGGGCCTTGGGGTCTAATTTCGAGTGGTCGGAATGGGCCGAGGACCTCATGCACCGCCATGAGGGGTGGGAGCTGGACGAGCTTCTTATCGGCTTCTCCCTCGCCGGACTGCTGTCGATGGCGTTCTTCGTGCGGCGAGGCGTCCGTCTGGCGGCGGCCGCAGGCCGGTCTGAGCGGGCCGAGTCGCAGGCGGAGTGGCTCTCGCTGCATGACCCGCTCACGGGGCTCGCCAATCGTCGGCAGATCGACCTCTGGCTGGCCGAGGGTCGGGGCGGGGCGATCCTGTGCATCGACCTCGACCGCTTCAAGCAGATCAACACGCTGACCGGGCACGAGGGCGGCGACGCGCTCCTCGTCCAGACCGCGCGGCGGCTGGAGCGCGCGGCGCCCGGCTGCCTGATCGCGCGCGCGGCGGGCGACGAGTTCCTGGTGATCGTGAACGCTGCGCAGGACCCTATGGCGATCGCCGAGCGGATCGTGCTGCTTCAGGAGGAGCCGGCATTGCTGAACGGCGTCCGCGTCCGCGCTTGCGCCAGCGTCGGCGTGGCGATGTCGCCGGAGGACGCGCCCGATCTTCGCGCAGCCATGCCGCTGGCCGACGCCGCGCTTTATGAGGCGAAGCGCCTGGGTCGCGGCCGCGCGATTCGGTTCGAGCCCGCCATGCAGGAGGTCCTTCGCCGGCGGGCAGAGCTGGAGCGGGCGCTCCGGGACGCCCTGCAACGCGGCCTGATCCGCCCCCACTACCAGCCCCTGATCGACCTCCGCACCGGGAGGATCGTGGGCTTCGAGGCGCTTGCGCGCTGGTCCGGCGGCCGGGAGGCTCCCACGCCGGCCGAATTCATCCCGGTGGCCGAGGAAACGGGCATGATCTCGGAGCTGACGGATCACCTGTTCCGGCTCGCATGCAAGGACGCGAGCGCTTGGCCGGAGGAGATGTCGCTGTCCTTCAACGTCTCGCCGGTGCAACTCGCTGACCCGACGCTGGCCGAGCGCCTGCTGCGGATCCTGGAGGAGGAGGGGCTGGCATCGGCGCGGCTTCAGGTGGAGATCACCGAGTCCGCGATGGCGGAGAACGCGGAACTGGGACGCCGAATTGTGGAGGCGTTGCGAGGCGCGGGCGCCCGGGTCGCGCTCGACGATTTCGGTACGGGCTATTCGAGCCTGTCGCAGCTCGCCCAGCTTGGGTTCGACGCCATCAAGATCGATCGCAGCTTCGTCTCGGGCGACGAGGCCGAGGGGGCAGGCGGCGAGATCCTGAAAGCCATCCTGGGATTGAGCCGGGGGCTCGGGGTGGCCACCACCGCGGAGGGAGTCGAGACGGCTGCGCAGCTCGCGCGCCTGCGCACGCTAGGTTGCGACCACGTCCAGGGATACCTTTTCAGCCCCGCAGTGAATGCCGAAGAGACCGCGCGAATGAGCTCCGCGGGCCATCTCCCGGCAGGGCAGGTCGGCTGAGCTATCGAGGTGGAGCGGGTGAAGGGAATCGAACCCTCGTCGTAAGCTTGGGAAGCTTCTGCTCTACCATTGAGCTACACCCGCGTCGCAGCCTCGATAGACTCGTGCGCGAAGAGGGTCAAGAGCCCTGAGAGGTCCGCTCAGATAGCTCGCACGTCCGCTCACGCCCGCGTCATTCGGATGGCGCCGGCGTGGGGCCGGAGCGATATTGAGAGAGCATCGAAATGGATAGGGAAGACGCCATGCTCCGCCTGGCCGGCATCGTGTTTCTGGGGCTCGCCGCCGTCGCGCTTATCGCGGACGTGCTGAACGCGGGGGGAGGCTTCGGGTTCGCCTCCATCGGCGAGAGGTGGGCGGAGCTGCACCGGCCGAGCCTGATCGGACTGCAGTCGGGGCTTGAGAACCGCGTCTCCGGGTCGATCTTCTTCGACTATGTCCTGCCGATCCTGCAGCTTCCGGCGGCGATCGCGGCGGCCGTCCTCGGCCTCGCGCTCTACGCCATCGGCAGGGCGGTGAGGCGCAGGGGAGTCCGATAGAGGCCGCGCCGGCTCAGGCCGCGCGGCGAGGCCGGCTCCGGCGCGAGGCCTTGCCCAGCGCCTGAGGGTCCTGATCGAAGAGGGCCGCAAGCTGCTCGGTCATGGCGCCGGCGAGCTGGTCCACGTCGGTGATCGTCACCGCGCGGTGGTAGTAGCGGGTCACGTCATGGCCGATGCCGATGGCCAGCAGCTCCACCTGCTTGCGGCGCTCGATCATCGCGATGACGTCGCGCAGGTGCTTCTCGAGGTAGTTGGAGGCGTTGACGGATAGGGTCGAGTCGTCCACCGGGGCGCCGTCAGAGATCACCATCATGATGCGGCGCTGCTCGGGGCGGCGCTCCAGCCGGCGATGCGCCCATTCGAGCGCCTCGCCGTCGATGTTCTCCTTCAGGAGCCCTTCCTTCATCATCAGGCCGAGATTGTCTCGCGTACGGCGCATGGGGGCGTCGGCGTGCTTGTAGACGATGTGGCGCAGGTCATTCAGGCGGCCGGGGGCGGCGGGGCGGCCCGCCTGGAGCCACTGGTCGCGGGCCTGCCCGCCCTTCCAGGCGCGGGTGGTGAAGCCGAGGACCTCCACCTTCACCGCGCAACGCTCAAGCGTGCGGGCGAGGATATCCGCGCAAATGGCCGCGATGGAGATGGGCCGGCCGCGCATCGAGCCGGAGTTGTCGATGAGCAGAGTGACGACCGTGTCGCGGAATTTCGCCTCCTTCTCCACCTTGAAGGAGAGGGGGGTCGTCGGGTTCGCGACCACGCGGGCGAGGCGGGCGGCGTCGAGCACGCCCTCCTCCTTGTCGAACTCCCAGCTCCGGTTCTGTTGGGCCTGGAGGCGGCGCTGGAGCTTGTTGGCCAGCCGCGACACGGCGCCTTTCAGCGGTTCCAGCTGCTGGTCGAGATAGGCGCGCAGGCGCTCCAGCTCCTCGGGTTCCGCAAGGTCGGCGGCGCCGACCTCTTCATCGAAGGCCTGCGTGAAGACCTTGTAGGCGGGGTCGGCGTCCGACACGGAGGGGGGACGGGGCGGCTCTGCCGGGGGCTCGCCGTCCTCATCGGGGGATTCCTCGGCCATTTCCGCGTCGGGGTCGTCCTCGAGCGAGACCTGTGCGGCCTGGGCGTCGGGGAACTCGGCGGTCTGGTCGTCGGGAGCCTGGTCCTGCTCCTCGTCGCCCTGCTCATCGCCCTGGTCGTCGCCATCGGGCTCGGGTTCGCCTTCCTCCTGCTCCTCGCCGTCCTCGGATTCGTCGGACTGGTCGGGGTCATCGCCGAGCTGGTCGCCGTAGCCAAGCTGCTCGATCACCTGGCGGGCGAGCTTGGCGAAGGCGGCCTGGTTGCCGAGGCGGTCGCGCACGTCGTCCAATGAGCCGGCGGTCTGCTGGTCGAGGAAGTCGCGCCAGAGGTCGAGCACGTTCTCGGCGCCCTTGGGCAGGTCCCGGCCGGTGGCCAGCGAGCGCACGAGGTAGCCCGCGGCCTCCGCGAGCGGGGCTTGCGCGGCGTCTTTGATCTCGGAATAGCCCATGCGGCGGGCGGTTTCGGCCAGTCGCGCGTCGAGGTTGTTGGCGACCCCTGGCATGGCGTTGGCGCCGATGGACTCGCAGCGTGCGGTCTCCATCGCCTCGAACAGCGCGCGGGCCATGTCGCCCTGGGGCATGTAGCGGTTGTGGGTCGTGTCGTCGTGGAAGCGCGCGCGCAGGGCGTAGGCGTCGCCGGCCCCGCGGGCGGCGACGACCTCATCCCGCGACATGCGCCGCGTGACCTGCGGCAGGCGCACCGCGTCGTTGGCCATGCCAGGAGGATCGACCGAGTAGGAGACCTGCATCTCCGGGTCGTTGGCCATGGCGCGCGTCGCCTCGGCCAGAGCCTTCTTGAAAGGATCGGCCGGGTTGTCCGAACGGTCGGCCATCAGGCCCTCCTTCCGCCCTCCGCCGCGATCACCCGAGGGCGACCGAGGCGGCGCTCTCGGGCAGCTCCTCGCCGAAGCAGCGCTGGTAGAACTCGGCCACCGTCTGGCGCTCTAACTCGTCGCACTTGTTGAGGAACGTCAGGCGGAAGGCGAAGCCGAGGTCGTTGCCGAAGATCCGCGCGTTCTCGGCCCACGCGAGCACCGTGCGCGGCGACATCACGGTCGAGATGTCGCCGTTCATGAAGGCCGAGCGCGAGAGGTCCGCCACCGTCACCATCCGGCTGACCGTCGTGCGGCCGGCGGGGGTCTGGTAGTCGGCGTTCTTGGCGAGGATGATGTTGACCTCGTCGTCATGCGGCAAATAGTTCAGCGTCGTCACGATCGACCAGCGGTCCATCTGGCCCTGGTTGATCTGCTGGGTGCCGTGATAGAGGCCGGTCGTGTCCCCGAGGCCCACCGTGTTCGCCGTCGCGAAGAGGCGGAAATACGGGTGGGGATGGATGACCTCGTTCTGGTCGAGCAGGGTCAGCTTGCCGTCGGTCTCCAGCACGCGCTGGATTACGAACATCACGTCCGGGCGGCCGGCGTCGTATTCGTCGAAGACGATGGCGACGGGGTTCTTCAGCGCCCAGGGCAGGATGCCTTCGTGGAATTCGGTGACCTGCTTGCCGTCGCGGATCTTGATCGCGTCCTTGCCGATCAGGTCGATGCGGGAGATGTGGCTGTCGAGGTTCACGCGCACGCAGGGCCAGTTGAGGCGGGAGGCCACCTGCTCGATGTGAGTCGACTTGCCGGTGCCGTGATAGCCCTGGATCATCACGCGACGGTTGTAGTTGAACCCCGCGAGGATCGCGAGGGTCGTCTCCTTGTCGAACTGGTAGGTCGGGTCGAACGCGGGGACGCGGTCCGTCGCCTCGGCGAAGCCCTTGACCTTCATGTCGGAGTCGATGCCGAACGCCTCGCGCACCGAGACGTCTCGGGTGGGTTCCATCGTGTCCAGGACGGCGCCGTCTGCCATGTTCTTCGCTCGCTTTCTTCCGGGGATCGGTCCCCCGGGCTGTCCTTCCGGCCGGTATGTCTTGGATCATAAGACCCGGGGGCGCAAGGGCGCCAGCGGCGCGGCGCCGCGGCCGGCGTTAACTCTCTTGCGGTGGGGACACGGGTCCCGCGTCTCGTTAACGTGGGTAAACGTCCCGCCTTCGAGGAGGCGCCGCTACGGAGACGCAGTTGGTCCGCATCGTCCAGGTTTCAACCCGCCGCAGGCGTCGCCGTGGCCCGACTGCGAGGATCGCGGGTGGGGCGCTGATTCTGGCCGCCATCGCGGCCGCCGCTCTTCTGGAGCCGGGCGGAGACTCCGAGGTCGCGCAGGCGGCCGCCGAGGCCGGGGAGCAGGTGGAAGGTCGGCCGCGGGTCGTGGACGGCGACACGCTGGCCTTCGGCGAGGAACGGGTGCGCATCCTCGACATCGACGCGCCGGAGATGGACCAGAGCTGCCTCGGTCCGGAAGGCGGCGCCTATGCGTGCGGCGAGAGCGCGACCCGCGAGATGGAGGCGCTGGTCGGCGACGCCGCGGTCCGCTGCGCCGGCCCGGGCAGGGACGTCTACGGCCGGCTGCTGGCGCGCTGCGAGGCAAGGGGACGTGACCTCGGGGCCGCGATGGTGCGGTACGGCTGGGCGGTGATCTACCGCAAGCTCACCGATACCTATGCGGCCGAGGAGGCGGCCGCGGAGGCCGGGGGCGCGGGCATGTGGGCCGGGCGGTTCGACATGCCGTGGGTCCATCGCGACGGCGGCGGCGAGGTCGCCCAGGCGGTGGACGTGGACAGGATGCTGGAGGCCGAAAAGGGCCCCGCCGACTGCGCGATAAAGGGCAACGTCTCGTCCAACGGCCGCATCTACCACTCGCCGGGGCAGCAGCACTACGCGCGGACGCGGATCGACGTCTCGGACGGGGAGCGGTGGTTCTGCTCGGCCGAGGAGGCGGAGGCGGCGGGCTGGCGGCCTGCGCGGCGCTGACCTTTCCGCGACCGCGCCGGCGGGATATTCCTTGCGCATGATCTCTGTCCGGAGCGCCCGATGACCGACCTTCCCCCCCGCTCGCTCGCCCGCCGTCCGCAGCCGCCGGAGACCGCCTCGCGCCCGGTCGCGAGCCCGATCTGGCCCTCGGTGGTCTGGCGGGTGGAGGATGCGGACGCGCTCGACGACCAGTACGAGGGGCGCACGCAAGGCTACGCCTATGCGCGGGAGGGGCATCCGAACGCGTCGATGCTCGCGCGCCAGATCGACGCGCTGGAGGGGGCGGAGGGCGGCCTCGTCTACGGCTCGGGGATGGGGGCGGTGGCGGCGGTGCTGTTCGGGCTGCTGAAATCCGGCGACCGGGTGATCGCGTCGAGCCAGCTCTACGGGCGGAGCCTGCGGGTGATGACGCAGGATCTGCCCCGCTTCGGGGTGGAGGTGGAGTTCGTGGACCCCACCGACGGCGCGGCCTGGCGGCGGGCGGCGGAGCGGCCGGCGGCGATGGTCTTCGCGGAGGTGGTGTCGAACCCCACGCTCCGGGTGGCGGACATGGGCGCGGCGCGGGAGGCGGCGCAGGCCTGCGGCGCGTTGCTGGTGGTGGACAACACCTTCACCACGCCGCGCGGCTGGCGGCCTCTCGACAACGGAGCGGACGTAGTCGTGCATTCGGTGACCAAGATGCTGTCGGGCCATTCGGACGCCACGCTTGGCTGGGCCGCGGCGAAGGATCCGTCGGTGCGCGAGGCGCTGCGCGTGGCGCAGGCATCCTTCGGCGCGACGGCGAGCCCGTTCGACTGCTGGCTGGCCGAGCGCGGGCTCGCCTCCTTCGCGCTCCGCTACGATCGGGCGGAGGCGAACGCGGCGGCGCTGGCGGATCATCTGGCGGGGCTGGAGGGGGTTGAGGCCTCGATCTATCCGGGGCGCCCGGATCATCCGGACAATAACCGCGCGGGAGACCTGCTGAAGGGACGCAACGGGACGATGGTGGCTTTCCAGCTGAAGGGCGGACGCAGGGCGGCCAACGCCTTCATCCGGGCGGCGACGGATCTTCCCTTCGCGCCTTCGCTCGGCGACGTTCAGACGCTGCTGAGCCATCCGCCGAGCTCCTCTCATCGCGGGTTGACCGAGGATCAGCGGCTGGCGCTGGGGATCACGCAGGGGTTCATCCGTGTGTCGGTGGGCATCGAGGAGATCGAGACGCTGAAGGCCGAGTTCTCGGAGGCGGTGGCGGCGGCGAACGCGGCCTGAGCGACGCCCGCGCCGGCCCGCCTGAGCGGAGCTCAGGCGCCCGAGGTTCCCTCGGGCGCGCGTGCCCTGCACGCGCGGGCCGGCTTCCGCGGGACGGTTGGCGTCAGTCGGGGAAGTTGCGGGACGATTTGATCTGCTCCCACGCCCAGATCACCCGCGCCAGCCGCTCCTCCTCGTCGCGGCGGCCGCCGTTCAGATCGGGATGGAGATCCTTGACCAAGGCCTTGTAGCGCGCGCGGATGTCGGGTCGACGCGCGTGATCGTCGATGCCCAGGATGTCCAGCGCCCGGCGTTCGTTCTGGGGCAGGAGACGGCGGCGCGGCCGGGAATCGCCGTCGCCGTCGCCCCGCGGGGCCTTGCCGGGGTTGAGGGTGGCGTTTTCGCCCAGCACCTCGAACGGATCGCGGAAGCCGAAGCGCGCCCAGGAGCGGCCCTCGGCATGTCCGTTCGCCTCCACATGCTGCTTGCCTCCCTGGCCGAAGCGCCAGGTGGGGCGGCCCCAGACCGAGGCTCCCGCGAGTTCGGCCTCAAGCTCCTCCTCCGATCGCCCCTCGAAGAAGTTCCAGCTGCGGTTGTACTCGCGTACGTGGTCCAGGCAGAACCAGTGGAAATCGTTCAGGCGGTCGGGCGAGACGGGGGCGCGGTAGAGACCGGCGGCCTCGCAGCCCTCCATCTCGCAGACCCGGGCCGAACTCTCGAATCCGCCGCCCATGCCGCGGCTCCGCTGACGGCGGCGCTTGTCCGCGGACACGGACACGTCGTAGTCGAGGGGCGAGCGTTGCGGCAAGTGGCGGCTCCGTGGGTTGGCCGGGGGTCGACTCGGGAACCCCGCATTCTAGCCTGCGACGTCGCGAGGAAAAGGCGGAGGATCGGACGGATGCCGGACAATGAGGCGCAGGCCGAAGGGCCGATGGCGACGCGGATGAGGGCGAAGCTGACCGAGGCGCTGAGCCCGGCGGGCCTGACGATACGTGACGATTCCGAGAGCCATCGCGGCCACGGAGGCTATCGCGAAGGCGGCGAGACTCATTTCGCCGTTCATGTGAGGTCGGCGGCCTTCGACGGCAAGGGGCGCGTGGAGCGCCAGCGGATGGTGATGCGGTTGCTGAAGGAGGAGCTGGAGGAGCGGGTCCATGCCCTCTCGCTGAGCCTGAAGGGCTCGGCGGAGTGAAGAGCGCGGGCGCGCTCCTTCTCCTGTGCCTCCTGCCCGGTTGCGCGGTCACCTCCGCCGCGGGCGCCGTGGTGGGCGCGGCGGCGACGGTGGTGGAGACGGGCGTGCGCGCTACGGGAGCCGTGGTGGAGGGTGCGGTGGACGTCGTGGCCGGGGGAGACGAAGACTAGCGGGCCGGGCCCAGGCGCGGGCCCGCGTCCAGCTCGACCTCCTCGCGCATGTCGGGCTCGAGCCGCATCGGCGCGCCCTCCGTCGCGGGCCGCGGCTCGGGCGCAGGGGCCGCTGCGGGCGCAGGTTGCGGCGCGGCGAAGGCGGGCTCGTCCGCCGGGTCCGCTGCATGGGCGCGGGCGCGGCGGAAGATCAGGATCGTGTGCAGCACCGTCTGGCGGCGGGAGAAGAACCCCGGCTTCTCCTCGCAGGGCAGGGTGTCGGCGCGCAGGTACTCCCAACCGCCGCCGGCTTCGGCGGAGATCGCCTCCTCGATGGTTCGCGCGAAGGCGTCCGGCCCCTTCACGCCCTTGAACCTGCCGGGGCGGCGGGGGGCGGCGACGGTCTTGTAGTCGTAGCGCATTCGGGCCCGGATGCTCCTCTGTCGGCGGCGCGGAGGAAGGTAGCCCGGCGGCAGGGCGATGCCAACGCTCAGAGGCCGAGCTTCGCGCGGACGATCTCGTTCACGGCCTTGGGGTTGGCCTTGCCGCCGGTCGCCTTCATCACCTGGCCCACGAACCAGCCGGCGAGGGACGGTTTCTCCTGCGCCTGCAAGACCTTGTCGGGGTTGGCGGCGATGACCTCGTCCACCGCGGTCTCGATGGCGCCGGTGTCGGTGACCTGTTTCATGCCGCGGCGGGAGACGACTTCGGCGGGGTCGGCGCCGCGCTCTTCGGTCCAGAGGAGGTCGAAGAGCTCCTTGCCGATCTTGCCGCTGATTTCTTCCCTTGAAATCAGGTCGATGATGCCGCCGAGGCTGGGGGCGGGGATGGGGCTCTCGGTCACGCCGAGGCCCTCTTTATTCAGGCGGCCGAAGAGTTCGTTGATCACCCAGTTGGCGGACTGCTTGCCGTCGCGGTTTTCGGCGACGGTCTCGAAATAGTCGGCATTCTCGTGCTCGGCGGTGAGAACGAGGGCGTCGTATTCGGTCACGCCGTAGGAGAGGACGAAGCGGGCCTTCTTCTCGTCGGGGAGTTCGGGGAGGGAGGCGCGCACCTTTTCGATGTAGGCGTCGTCGAATTCGAGGGGGAGGAGGTCCGGGTCGGGGAAATAGCGGTAATCGTGGGCCTCTTCCTTGGAGCGCATGGAGCGGGTCTCGCCCTTCTGCGCGTCGTAGAGGCGGGTTTCCTGGTCGATGGTCCCGCCTTCCTCAAGTATCGCGATCTGGCGGCGGGCCTCGAAGTCGATCGCCGCTTGGATGAAGCGCATGGAGTTCATGTTCTTGATCTCGCAGCGCGTGCCGAGGTGAGAGAAGTCGTCGCTCTCGCGGTATTTCTCGTAGTCTCCGGGGCGGCAGACGGAGACGTTTACATCCGCGCGGAGCGAGCCTTCCTGCATGTTGCCGTCGCAGGCGCCGAGGTAACGCAGGATCTGGCGCAGTTTACGGACGTATTCGGCGGCCTCCTCGGGGCCGCGGATGTCGGGGCGGGAGACGATCTCCATCAGCGCCACGCCGGTGCGGTTGAGGTCCACGAAGGACTGCGAGGGGTCCATGTCGTGGATGGATTTGCCGGCGTCCTGTTCGAGATGGATGCGCTCGATCCGCACGCGGCGGGCCACGCCGGGGGCCATGTCCACCAGCACCTCGCCCTCGCCGACGATGGGGTGCTTGAACTGGCTGATCTGATAGCCCTGCGGAAGGTCCGGGTAGAAGTAATTCTTGCGGTCGAAGACCGAACGCTTGTTGATCTGCGCCTTCAGACCGAGGCCGGCCCGAACCGCCTGTTCGACGCAATAGTCGTTGATGACTGGCAGCATGCCGGGCATCGCCGCATCGACCAGAGAGACGTTGGTGTTGGGTTCGGCCCCGAACCTGGTCGAAGCGCCGGAGAACAGCTTGGAGTTGGAGCTGACCTGGGCGTGGACCTCCATGCCGATCACCAGCTCCCAGTCGCCGTCGGCGCCGTGGAGGAGCTTCGCCTCGGGTTCGCGGTAATCGAGCTCGGCCATGCGATGAAGTCTCCGGTTCGGGCGTCCGCGCAGGGGATAGCGCGGGCGCTCCGGGATTTCCAGATGGGGCGAGACGCCGACCGGCCCGAGCCGTTAACGCGGTCTGCAAAGCGTATGCGAAACGTCTGCAAAACGTATGGCAAGCGGAACGGTCGGTTAATGGGCGGGCAGGGGCCCGTTCAAGGGGCTCAGGCGGCCTGCTCGCGCTTGGTGGCGTTGCCGGAGCGGGCGGAGTCGAACACGCGGGACTGCTCCTCGGCCCAGGCGCGGATCTCGTATTTCGCGACCTTGCGGCGGAGCTGGACCATGCGGGCGCGGCGGCTCTCCTCGTCCATCGCCAGGGCCTGGTCGATGGCCGAGTCCATGGCCTTGCCGGAGAACGGGTTGGTGATGACCGCGTCCGACAGAAGCACCGCGACGCCGGCGAATTCCGAGAGCACGAGCACGCCGTCGCCGTCGGTGCGGGCGGCGCAGAATTCCTCGGCCACGAGGTTGAGGCCGTCCGCGAGCGGCGTGATCCAGGCGACGTCGGCGGCCTGGTAGTAGGCCACCAGCTCGGTGAACGGGATCGCGGTTCCGATCAGCGCCACGGGCTGCCATTCGAAGGTCCCGAAGCGGCCGTTGATGCGGCCGGCGATCTGCTCGATCTCGGACTGCACCTCCTCGTAGGCGGTCATGGAGCGGTTGGCGGCGACCGAGACGTGCATCAGGCGCACCTTCGCGTGCAGCTCGGGGCGCCGCTCCAGCAGGCGCTCATAGGTCAGGAGCTGCTCGATGTTGCCCTTGGTGTAGTCGGTGCGGGAGACGGAGACGATCATCTGCGCGTCGCCCAGCTCCTGCCGGATGCGGGTGCGGGCGGCGGCGGTCTCCTCGTCGCGCGCGATCTTCTGGATGTAGTCCACGTCCACGCCCACGGGGAAGGCGGAGATGGCGACGCGCCGGCCCTCGATGCTGGATCATGGTGGGGGTGATCCGCTCGGCCAGCGCCATGCCGTCGGCGGGGAGGAAGTCGTCGCGCACCTTCTCCTCCTCCAGCAGGTCCACGTCGAAGAGGGAGCGGGCGACCGAGTAGAAATTGGCGGCGTAGCGGGGGATGTGGAAGCCGACCACGTCGGCGGCGAGCAGGGACTGCACGATCTCCGCGCGCCAGGGCAGGACGTTGAACATGTCCGCCGAGGGGAAGGGCGTGTGGTGGAAGAAGGCGATCTTCACGTCCGGGCGCAGGGTGCGGAGATAGCCGGGCACGAGCCAGAGGTTGTAGTCATGGACCCAGACCACGGCGCCCTCGGCGGCCTCGTTGGCGGCGGCCTCGGCGAAGGCCCAGTTGACTTCGCGGAAGACCGGCCAGTCCACGGGGTCGTAATTGTACTTGTCCTTGAAGGAATGGAGGATCGGCCAGAAGGCCTCCTTCGAGGTGATGTGGTAGAAGCTGCTCACCTGTTCCGCCGTCAGGGGGAGGCGGGAGACGTTGTAGGTTCCGAAGCTGTCGGAGATTTCGACGATGGGGTCGAATTCGGGGTTGGACGGGTCTTCGGCCAGCTTCCACGCGACCCAGGAGCCGCGGCCGCCGGCGCGGCCGAAGAAGCTTTTGAGGGTGGGGACGATGCCGTTGGGGCTCTTGTTCTCGCGGCGCTCGATGCGGCCGTCCACCTCGACCTCCTCATAGGGCTGGCGGTGGTAGACGATGACGAGATCGGCGGGCATGGCGAAGCTCCCAGGGCGCGGTTTGCGTTGCGGCGGGCGGCGGGCGCCCGGCGAGGGCCGCCTCAGCCTGCGGGCCGGGGCGGCGAGGGGTGGAGGCCTAGGACGCCGATCGCCTCCAGGATCCCGCCGGCGCCGATGGCGCGCGCCCGGTGGAGGTTGTCGCGGTCTTCGAGCGCCTCCAGCAGCGGGGCCTCGGAGCCGCCCACGGCGACGGCGGGGACCCCGATGGCGAGCATGGAATAGTCGTTCAGGGTGTCGCCCGCGGCAAGGCACTTGTGCTCCGGCACGCCGAGATGGGCGAGGAGGCGCAGGAGGGACGGGCCCTTGGAGATGCCGGGGGGGAGGACGTCGAAATAGCAGTTGTTGGAGATGAGGTGGTCGAGCCCCAGCGCCTTCACCTTTTCGAAGGCGGAGGGGTCGAACTTGTCGGGGTCGTAGTCGTAGCTGACCCGGTAGCGGAAGTCCGTGGGCTGGAGGGTCAGTCCGGGGTGGTTGTGGAGCGTGTCGCGGACGCGGGGGCCGGAGCCGTCCCAGAGGTCTGCGATCTTCGCTTCCAGCGCTTCGATGGGGGTGACGCGGCCCTGATCGGAGCCGTCGTCGAAGGCCATCCTGGCGATGGTGGTGCCGACGTCGCCGACCACGTAGTCGGGCCAGGGCACGAAGGTTTCGGCGCAGAGCTTCTCAAGGAAACCGGGGTCGCGGCCGGTGACGAAGATCAGGCCGATCTCGTCGCGGTGGGTCTCGATCCAGGTGTAGAGGGCGCGGCGGTCCTCGTCCGAGCCGCCGAGGAAGGTGCCGTCGAGGTCGGTCGCCAGCACGAAGCGGCGGGCGGCGAATTCGCGGTGTTCGGCGGAGGGCGTGCCTTCGGGCGGGTTGAGGGTCTTCACGCCCTCCACGGGCAGGTCGTCGTTCATTCCATCATGTCCCTGTAGTGCCAGCGGGCGCGGCGCTCCGCGGGGTGCACGAGCTCCAGCTCCAGCAGCGCGCGCGGCTCGCCCTCGAGCGGTTTGCCCCAGAGCATGGCGAAGGCGTCGGAGACCGCGTGGCCTTCGTGCAGGATGCCGCGCACCGCCTCGCAGATCGGCAGGTGCACGTTGTGCTTGCGCGCGAGGTCGGTGACGGAGATGGCGTTGCGCTCCCCCTCCACCACGGTGGGCTTGCCGCCGAACATCTCCTCGCGCGGGACGCCGCGGCCGAGCTGGATGCCGAAGCTCATGTTGCGCGATTGCTCCGACGAGCAGGTGAGGGTGAGGTCGCCCAGGCCGGCGAGGCCGGTGACGGTCTCGCGCCTTCCGCCGAGGGGTTCGGCGAGGCGCTTCATCTCGTCCAGGCCGCGGGTGATCAGGGCGGCGCGGGTGTTGGCGCCGAAGCCCGCGCCGGTGGCGATGCCGCAGGCGATGGCGATGACGTTCTTCAGCGCGCCGCCGACCTCCACGCCCACGAGATCGTCCGAGACGTAGGGGCGGAAGGATTCGGTGCCCATGGCCACCGCGAGGCGCGCGGCGATGGTCTGGTGGGGGGCGGTGTCGAACAGCGCCTCCTCGGTCGGAGGCGATGGTGGAGGCGGTGGGGTGGCCCAGCGCGGTTTCGTTGGCGAAGTTGGGGCCGGAGAGGGCGCCCATGGGGTTGCCGCGAAGCTCCGAGGCGGCGACGTCGGACATCAGCAGGCCCGAGCCCGGCTCGATCCCCTTGGCGCAGAGGATCACGGGGATCTCGGGCGACAGGATCTCGGCCATCGCCTTCGAGGTCTCCCGGATCGCGGAGGAGGGGACCACGAGCAGGACGGCGTCCGCATCCTCCAGCGCCACGCGCAGGTCCGCGGTGATGCGCAGCGAGTCGGGCAGGGCGGCATCGGGGAGGTACTGGGCGTTGCGGCCCTCGGCGCGCATGGCGGCGGCGTGATCCTCCCGCCGGGTCCAGAGGGAGACGCCGCGTCCGGCTTGCGCGGCCACGCAGGCGAGCGCCGTGCCCCAGGCGCCGGCGCCGATCACGGCGATGCGGCGGATGGCGGGCGCGGCGACGGGTGTCTCCGCTCGGTCGAATGCGCTCATCGGGCCCCCTCGAGTGACGTTCCGGACTGCGGCGCCGGCGTTTCGCTCAAACCGTGGGCATCGCGCCCCGAGGCGCCGCTGACGGAGGGGCGGAATGTCGCCGCCGCTTCCGTCATCCGCGGCGACGGACGGGCTCCCGCCACGGTTCGCGTGATAGTTCGGCGGTGCGGCATCACCAGGCGGAATATAGCCCGTCGGGGCCGCTCGGGCAAGGGCGATGCGGCCGTGGGGCAGGGGCGCCGGCCCTTCAAGGCGCGTGCGGTCGGGGGCGCGGGAGGCGGGAAAACGCGGCCGCGGCCTGATTAAAAATCGTTATATGTCAGCATCATGACGGCGTCGCCCACGCGGGGTCGGGGGGCTTCGCCGGCGCGTTTCGGGCCCGGGCGCCGCTGGGCGGGAGCCCGGCGCGCGGGGCGTGCGACGCGGCGGATTTTTTGCTGCGGCGCACAAAATGCTTGATCGCGGCGGGCGCTTCATGCTGGGCTGTCCATCATGTTCGCTGCCGCAAGAAACTGCACGCGCGCTGTGCAACCTTTGGCGAGCCCGGGAAGTTTCGCCTCAGGAACATCCGCCTCCGGGCGGGGGTCCACCGCGTCGGCAATCACGAAGAGATCTTTCGATCCCGTCCGCCAAGTCCGCTAACAAGGAGCTTCCGATGACCTCGCGCGTGCGCACCGTCGTCTTTCCCGTCGCCGGCCTCGGGACCCGGTTCCTCCCCGCGACGAAGGGGACGCCGAAGGAGCTTCTGCCGGTCATCGACACGCCCCTGATCCAGTTCGCCATGGACGAGGCGCGCGAGGCGGGGATCGAGAAGATGGTCTTCGTCTCGCACCCGTCGAAGGCGGCGATCGAGGCCTATGTCCGGCATGACGAGGAGCTGTGCGGACAGCTTCGCGCCAAGGGCAAGGACACGCTCGCCGACGATCTGCGCGCCATGGCCATAAACGACGCGGCCGAGAGCGCCGAGTTCGTGATGCAGCACGAGCCGCTGGGGCTGGGCCACGCCGTGCTGTGCGCCCGGGCGCATGTGCGCGAAGACGCGTTCGCCGTGATCCTGCCCGACGACCTGATCCTTGGGAAGCCCGGCTGCCTCAAGGAGATGATCGAGGCCTACGAGGAGACCCGCGGCCATCTGGTCGCGGCGATGGAGGTCTCGCCCGACCAGACCAGGTCCTACGGCGTGCTCGACCCGCTGGAGCGCAAGGGGCGCTTCACCCGCGCCAAGGGACTGGTGGAGAAGCCGGAGCCGGAGGACGCCCCCTCGGCGCTGGCGGTGGTGGGGCGCTACGTGCTCGACAGTTCCATCTTCAAGGATCTGGCGGCGCAGAAGCCGGGCGCGGGCGGGGAGATCCAGCTCACCGACGCCATCGCCGCCGGGATTTCGCGCGTGGGCATGGCGGGGTTCGAGTTCTCGGGCACGCGCTATGACTGCGGGTCGAAGTCGGGGATGCTGTCGGCGAAGCTGCGGCTTGCCTCCGAAGACCCGGAATACCGCGAGGTGCTCGAGAAGCACGGGCTGCGCGCCGGGCCGGCGGAGCGTTTCGCCGCCGAGTGACGCGAGGCATGAATGCGGCGGCCGGGGGCGTGAGCGCCCCCGGCCGCCGCATTCGCATTTTCAGCGGGCGGCGATCGCCGCCCCCGATCTCAGCGGGCGGTGATCGCCGCCCCCGATGACGGAGGACGCCTTGACCCAGGCCCCGAACCGCGCCGAGACGCCGAAGCTGATCTCCGACGACGAGGCCGCGAAGATCGCGGGCGGTCGGCACGCCACGCTGTTCGACGTGCTGGGCGCGCAGCCCTGGAAGGGGAAATGGGTCCTGCGGGCCTTCGTGCCCGGCGCCGAGCAGGTCGTGGCCGAGACGCCGGAGGGCGAGGAGATCGTGCGGCTGGAGCGGCAGGGGCATGACGTCTTCGCCGCGTCGCTGGAGACGCGGCCGGCCGCCTGGCGCTGGCGGGCGCGGCGCGGCGGCGACGAGTGGGTGGTCGAGGACGCCTACCGCTTCGGGCCGGTGCTCGGGGAGCAGGACGAGTACTTCTTCTCCGAAGGCACGCATGGGCGGCTGTGGGACATGCTGGGGGCGCATGTGCGCGACCATGAGGGCGCAAGCGGCGTGCAGTTCGCGGTGTGGGCGCCGAGCGCGTCGCGCGTGTCGGTCGTGGGGGACTTCAACGACTGGGACGGGCGGCGGCATGTGCTGAGGCCGCGGGGGGCGACGGGGATCTGGGAGATCTTCGTGCCGGGGCAGGGAGACGGCGCCCGCTACAAGTACGAGATCGCGGGGCCGGACGGGCGGCTGCTGCCGCCGAAGGCGGACCCGGTGGGGTTCGGGTCGGAGCTGCGGCCGTCCAACTGCTCGGTGGTGCGGGACCTGGGGCGGCGCGACTGGGCGGACGGGGCGTGGATGTCCTCGCGCGGCCAGCGCCAGAACGTGAATGCGCCGATCTCGATCTACGAGGCGCATCTGCCGTCGTGGAGGCGCCGCGATGGGAAATGGCTGAGCTGGCGGGAGCTGGCGCAGGAGATGGTGCCCTATGTGCGCGACATGGGGTTCACCCATATCGAGGCGCTGCCATTCACCGAGTATCCGTTCGACGGGTCCTGGGGGTATCAGCCGGTGGGGCTGTTCGCGCCGACCTCGCGGCTCGGGAGCCCGCACGAGTTCCGGGAGTTCGTGGAGGCGTGCCATGAGGCGGGGATCGGGCTGATCCTGGACTGGGTGCCGGCGCATTTCCCGTCCGATCCGCACGGGCTGGCGCAGTTCGACGGGACGCATCTCTATGAACATGCGGACCCGCGGCAGGGGTATCACCCGGACTGGAACACGCTGATCTACAATCTCGGGCGGCGGGAGGTGGTGAATTACCTCGTCGCCAATGCGCGGTATTGGGTCGAGGAGCATCATGTGGATGCGCTTCGGGTCGATGCGGTGGCCTCGATGCTCTACCTCGATTATTCGCGCAAGGAGGGGGAGTGGGTGCCCAACCGCCACGGCGGGCGGGAGAACCTGGAGGCGGTCGAGTTCCTGCGGCGGGTGAACAAGGAGGTCTACGGGGACGACGCTTCCGTGATGACCATCGCGGAGGAGTCGACGGCCTGGCCCGGCGTGTCGCGGCCGGCGCATGAGGGCGGCTTGGGCTTCGGGTTCAAGTGGAACATGGGGTGGATGCATGACTCGCTGGAGTATATCTCGCGGGATCCGCTGCATCGCAAGCACCATCACGGGGAGATCAGCTTCGGGTTCCACTATGCGTTCTCGGAGAATTTCGTGCTGCCGCTGAGCCATGACGAGGTGGTTCATGGGAAGGGCACGATCCTGGGGCGGATGCCGGGGGACCGGTGGAACAAGTTCGCCAACCTGCGGGCGTATTACGCCTTCATGTTCGCGCATCCCGGCAAGAAGCTGATGTTCATGGGGCAGGAGTTCGGGCAGGCGAACGAGTGGAACCACGACCGGCAGGTGGAGTGGGAGGCGCTGGGCGACGCGCTGCACGAGGGGACGCGCAAGCTGGTGCGGGACCTCAACCACCTCTATCGGGAGCTGCCCTCGCTGCATGAGCTGGATTGCGACGCCACCGGGTTCCGCTGGGTGGACGGCGCGGCGGAGCAGCAGTCGGTCTATGCGTGGCTGCGGCTGGACCGGGCGGGGAAGCCGGCGCTGTGCGTGTTCAACTTCTCGGGCGCCGAATACGCCGGATGGCGCATCGGGGTGCCGGCGGCGGGGCGCTGGGAGGAGCGGTTCAACTCCGACGCCGCCGAGTATGGCGGCGCGGGGCGCAGGAACGAAGGCGGGCTGGCGGCGACGCCGCACGAGGCTCACGGCTTCGATCACTCGATCGAGCTGACGCTGCCGCCGCTCACGGGGATGATTTTCGAACATCAGGGCTGAGGGGGAAGGCATGATTCTTCGCGACGACCGCGCCACGGAGGCGCTGGCGGAGTTCTGCCGCGAGACGCTTGCGCATTCGGCGTCCAGCTTCGAGGCGGCCCGTGCTTTGGCCCGCCGGATGGGCGCGATCCCGGAGGGGGAGCGGGCGGAGATCTGCTTCTGGGCGCCGGAGCTGCTGGAGAAGGGCGTTCCCGACGGGGACGTGTTCCTTGAGGTGCTCCAGCCGGGGCCGGAGCTGTCGCTGACGGTTTCGCGCCAGAACGCGCGGTTCCGGCGCACGCGCGTTCCGGTGGCGCGGGTCGAGGGGTGGTGCTGGGCGGCCGTGACGGGGATGCGCGCGGGCACGCGGGAGCGGATCGGCGACTTCTATTGCCTGAGCTGGCGCGACAAGGAGGGCGCCTGGCATCGGATCTTCGACCCGATCGCGGCGTCGCTGCCCTTCGGACCCTTCGCGCCGGCGGAGTTCTATGACCTGCCGGCCATGCAGGCGGCGCGGGAAGACGCAGAATATTTCGCGGCGCTGCCGGAGGGGGATCCGGTGAAGCTGGGTCCGCCGGGCAACATCCTTCAGATCCATGTGCCCACCGCCACGGCGGGGCGGACGCTGGCGAGCCTCGCGCGCCAGATCGAGCATGTCTCGGACCGGGTGCGGCACGGAGGCGAGATCGAGCCTGCGGACCGGCTGTTCATGGGCTATGACGCGGTCCAGCTTCTGCCGGTGGAGCCGACCACCGTCTACGAGGCCGGGCCCGGCTTCTGGCAGGACGAGGGGGACTACGGCGAGGCGGTGAGCGTCGATTTGCGCCGGCCCGACACCACCAACTGGGGCTACGACAACGTGCTGGCGGGGCAGGCGGCGGTGAACCCGGCGCTGCTGGAGACGGGGCGACCCCGACGAGCTGGTGGACGTGATCGCGGCGCTGCACAACTTCCCCGGCGCGCCCAAGCGGCTGATCTTCGACGTGGTCTACGGACATTCGGACAATCAGGGGCTGGAGATCCTGCCGCACCACTATTTCGCCGGGCCGAACATGTACGGCCAGAACGTCAACTACCGGAACTGGACCGTGCGCGCCATCTTGCAGGAGATGCAGCGGCGCAAGGGGGACTACGGCGCCGACGGGATCCGCGTGGACGGCGCGCAGGACTTCAAGTGGTGGGACGGCGACGCGCAGGAGGTGCGCCACGACGACGAGTACCTCCAGGAGATGTCGGACGTGGTGCAGGAGGTCGCGGGACGCCGCTACCGCCCGTGGTTCGTGTTCGAGGACGGGCGGCCCTGGCCGCAGGAGGACTGGGAACTGTCCTCCACCTACCGCGCGGTGATCGAGACGCAGCGCGACGACGACGTGTTCCAGTGGGGGCCGCTGACCTTCGCCCACAACACGCCGTTCCTCTACACCTTCTGGCTGTCGAAGTGGTGGCGCATACGGCAGATCGTGGAGCAGGGGTCCAACTGGATCTCGGGCTGCGCCAACCATGACACGCTGCGGCGGGGCACGCAGATCAACCCCAAGCTGAACATCAACACGCGGCTGGGGGATACGAGGATGGATATCCTCGACCACGCCTACGACAACCCCGCCGCGCAGATGCTGACCTATGCGGCGTTTCCGGGCGTGCCGATGGATTTCCTGAACGCGGGCGCGCGGGCGTCGTGGGGGTTCATCCGCAATCAGGACGACAAGTACGGCGTGAAGATCATGGCCGAGGAGGCGATCAGCCTGGAGTGGCAGGTGGACGAGTATTCATACTCGATGCCGCATGCGTTCAGCCGGATGAAGGCGCTGGGCTACGACACGCGGGAGGATCTGCGGCGCTTCCTGAAGGTGCTGCCGGCGCTGGTGGAGGTGACGGACTACGATCTGGAGGTGATCGCGGCGCTGCTGAACAAGGTGGACCCGCCGCTTGTGCGGGCCGTCTCCGTTCACGCCGGCGGCGCTGAAGACCGTGGCGCGGGCGTGGATGGACGACATGCACGACTACTGCAACGTCTCGGCCTACCTGGACCGGCTGTCGGAGGCGCAGACGGCGTTCAACCTGGCGACGCGGGAGTTTCGTCTGGCCCGGCCGTGGCTGCGGGGAAACTTCGGGCCGCGGGATCGGTTCTCCTACGCGCAGCCGGTGGACGGGACGGTGCTGTTCACCAGCTTCCGCCACGGGCCGGACGGAGAGCAGGTCTACACGGTCGTCCATATGGAGGGCGACGAGACGGGGGATGTGGATCCGTTGACGCTGGACCATCAGGCGGCCTCCGGGACAGGCTGGACGGTGGCGCTGCGGACGCCCCAGATCGGGGCGGACTATGACGGCGGGCCGGTGATCCTGCGCGATTCCATGGGGCTGGTGTTCACCCGTCCCGCGCCCTGATCCGCCTGGCGAAGAATAAAGGCGTCGAGCCGGGAATCGGTTAGGCTCGGGCCGCAGGGAGGGGAGGAGCCTGGAATGAGCGCGACCAAGCGGTACGAGCCGGGGCAGATGGTGCGGGTGGAGGATCCGGGCGGGCTGGCGCGCCAGTCCATGGCCTTCGTGCTGGCGGGGGGCAGAGGCTCCCGCCTGCGGGAGCTGACGGACCGGCGCGCCAAGCCGGCGGTCTATTTCGGCGGCAAGACCCGGATCATCGATTTCGCGCTGTCGAACGCCATGAACTCGGGCATCCGGCGGATCGGGGTGGCGACGCAGTACAAGGCGCATTCCCTGATCCGGCATCTCCAGCGCGGGTGGTCCTTCTTCTCCGAGAGCCGGGGGGAGGGGCTGGACATCCTGCCGGCCTCCCAGCGGGTGGACGAGCGGCAGTGGTATCTGGGCACCGCCGACGCGGTCACGCAGAACATCGACATCATCGAGGGGTACGATCCGAAGTACATGGTGATCCTCGCCGGGGACCACATCTACAAGATGGATTACTCCAAGATGCTCGCCCAGCATGTGGAGACGGGCGCGGAGGTCACGGTCGGCGTGGTGGAGGCGCCGCGGGCCGAGGCCTCGGCCTTCGGGGTGATGGCGGTGGACGAGAACCGCCGGATCGTGGACTTCCTGGAGAAGCCGAAGGATCCGCCGGCGATGCCGGGCAAGCCGGACGTCTCGCTGTGCTCCATGGGGATCTACGTGTTCGAGACCTCGCGGCTGATCGAGCTGCTGCGCGAGGATGCGGCGGACCCGCAGAGCGAGCACGATTTCGGGAAGGACATCATCCCTAAGCTGGTGAAGGCGGGCGGGGCCATCGCGCATTCGCTGTCGGATTCCTGCGTGATGACGGGGAGCGAGAAGGCCCCTTACTGGCGCGACGTGGGCACGGTGGACGCGTTCCACCAGGCCAACCTGGACCTCACGGCCTTCGAGCCGGAGCTGGACATCTGGACCACGGACTGGCCGATCTGGACCTATTCCGAGCTGAGCCCGCCCGCGAAGTTCATCCATGACGCGGAGGGGCGTCGGGGCTTCGCGGTGAGCTCGATGGTCTCGGGCGGGTGCGTGATCTCGGGCTCCAGCGTGCGGGAGAGCCTGCTGTTCACCGGCGTGCGGTCACATTCCTATTCGGAGCTGTGCCGCGTGGTGGCGCTGCCCTACTGCACCGTCAACCGGCATGTGCGGCTGACCAACGTGGTGCTGGACCGGGGGGTGGAGGTCCCGCGCGGGCTGGTGGTGGGCGAGGACCCGGAGGAGGACGCGAAGTGGTTCCGCGTCTCGGAAGGGGGGGTGACGCTCATCACGCAGGAGATGCTGGACGCGCGGGCGGCGGCGGTCGGGGAGCCCGGGGGGAAGGGGGCGTGACGGAAGGCGCCCGGGCGCCTTTCTCCGCCTCCGCTTCGGCCTAGGTCTCCCTCGCCGGCCGCGGCCGGGCGACACCCTCTCAGGAGCCAGGAAGTGAAAGTCCTTTCCGTCGTTTCCGAATGCGCGCCGCTGGTGAAGACCGGAGGTCTGGCGGACGTCGCCGGCGCGCTGCCGCATGCGCTGGCGGCCGAGGGCGTGGAGATGCGGGTGATGCTGCCCGCCTATCCGGGCCTCGCGCGCAGGCTGTCGCGCGTGCGGGCGCATGAGACGGCGACGCGGTTCGGTCGGGCGACGCTTCTGGAGGGGGAGGCGGAGGGGCTCGACCTGATCCTGGTGGATGCGCCGCATCTTTATGACCGGGAGGGGCTGATCTACACCGGGGCGGACCGGCGGGACTGGCCCGACAACGCCCAGCGGTTCGGGTTGCTTTCCTGGATGGCGGCGAGGGCGGCGACGCACGGGGTCAGCGGCTGGCGGCCGGACGTGGTGCATGCGCATGACTGGCAGGCGGGGCTGACGCCGACCTATCTGCGGCTTGCGGGGCCGGAGGCGCCGCCCGCGGCGCTGACCATCCACAACATCGCCTTTCAGGGGCTGTTCCCCCGCCATGCGCTGCCGGCGCTCGGGCTGCCGGAGGCGCTGTTCAACCCCGAGGGGGTCGAGTTCTACGGGCAGGTGGGGTTCCTGAAGGCGGGGCTGTCCCATGCCTCGGCGATCACCACGGTGTCCCCGACCTATGCGCGGGAGCTGCTGACCGAGCGTTTCGGCTATGGGCTGGAGGGGCTGCTGCGCCACCGGGCGGGGGATCTGGAGGGGATCCTCAACGGGATCGACACGCAGGCGTGGAATCCGCGGACGGATGGCCACCTCGCGGCCGCTTTCGACCGGCCGGAGGGGAAAGCCCCCAACCGCCGGGCGCTGTGCGAGCGCTTCGGGATCGAGGAGCCGTCCAGCGGGCCCTTGTTCTGCGTGATCTCGCGCATGACGCGGCAGAAGGGGCTGGACCTGCTGCTGGACGCGCTGCCGGCGCTGCTGGCGGAGGGCGCGGCGGTGGCGGTGCTGGGGTCGGGCGACGACGACCTGGAGCAGGCCTTCGTGCGGGCGGCGGAGCGGTTCCCCGGCCGCGTGGGGTGCATGATCGGGTATGACGAGGGGCTGAGCCATCTGATGCAGGCGGGAGCGGACGCGATCCTCGTGCCCTCGCGGTTCGAGCCGTGCGGGCTGACGCAGCTTTGCGGGCTGCGCTACGGGACGCTGCCGGTGGTGGCGCGAACCGGGGGGCTGGCGGACACGGTGATCGACGGGAACGCGGCGGCGCTGCGGGCGGGCGTTGGGACGGGGTTCCTGCACGCGCCCGACGATGCCGCGGACATGGCCGACGCGCTGCGCCGCGCCTGCGAGACCTGGCGGCGCCCGGAGCAATGGCGGCGGATGGCGGCCAACGCCATGGCCTATCCGGTGGGGTGGGAGGAGAGCGCGCGGCTTTACGCGGACCTCTACCGCCGGCTCGCGCCCGGGGCCGCGACGCGCACGGCCGCGTCCGCATGACGTTCCGTCCGACCGAGGGAAGCGCCGACCGGCTGGGCCTGCGCTGCGACGCGGGCGGCGCGAACGTCGCCGTCCATGCGCCCGATGCGGAGCGGGTGGAGCTTTGCCTGTTCGACGAAACCGGGCGCGAGACCGCGCGCCTGCCGCTGCCGGGGCGGACCGGGGGCGTCTGGCACGGGCGGCTGGAGGGGCTGCGGCCCGGCGCCCTCTACGGGTTCCGGGCGCATGGGCCGTGGGCGCCCGAGGCGGGGCTGAGCTTCAACCCGGCCAAGCTGCTGCTGGACCCTTACGCAACGGCCTATACCGCCGATCCGGTTTGGTCCGAGGCGCTGAGGGGCCGCGACCTGCATGACCGCCGCGCGCCGGACCGGACCGACAGCGCGCCGTTCATGCCGCGCTGCGTGGCGGCCGAGCCCGCCTCCCGCATCGATCCGCGGGAGCGGCCGAACCGCGCGTGGTCCGAGACGGTGATCTACGAGGCGAATGTCCGCGCGCTGACCAAGCTGCATCCCGGCGTGCCTGCCCGGCTGCGCGGAACCTACGAGGCGCTGGCGCATGAGGCGGTGGTCGGCCACCTCAAGGCGCTGGGCGTCACGGCGGTGGAGCTGCTGCCGGTGCAGGCCTTCATGGACGAGCGGCATCTGGCGCGGAAGGGCCTGCGCAACGCCTGGGGCTACAACACCTACGGGTTCTTCGCGCCCTCGCCGCGCTATTTCGGTCCGGCGGGGGCGGCGGGGCTGCGGCGGGCGGTGAGGAAGCTGCACCGCGAGGGGATCGAGGTGATCCTCGACGTGGTCTACAACCATACGGCCGAGAGCGATGCGGACGGGCCGACGCTGAGCTTCCGCGGGCTGGACGACCGGAACTATTACCGCCACGGCCTCCATGCGCCGGATGGCTACGTCAACGACACCGGGACCGGCAACACGCTGGACCTGTCGAAGCCGGTGGTGCGGCGGCTGGTGCTGGATTCCCTGCGCTGGTGGGCCGGGACGGTGGGCGTGGACGGCTTCCGCTTCGACCTCGCGCCGGTGCTGGGGCGAGGGCCGGCGGGCGGGCTCGATCCCCATGCCGGGTTCCTGGAGACGGTGCGGGACGACCCGGCGCTGGCGGGGCTGAAGCTGATCGCCGAGCCGTGGGACATCGGGCACGAGGGCTACCGGCTCGGGCATTTCCCGCCGGGATGGGCGGAGTGGAACGACCGCTTCCGAGACTCCGCCCGGAGGTTCTGGCGGGGGGATGCGCGGGGAGCGCATGAGCTCGCCTCGGGGCTGCTGGGCTCGGCCGAGCGGTTCGATCACGGGGGGCGGCCGGCGTGGTCGTCGGTCAATTTCGTCGCCTCGCATGACGGGTTCACGCTGGCGGACCAGACCCTGTTCGCGCATCGGCGCAACGAGGCGAACCTGGAGGGGAATCGGGACGGGCACGCGCACGAGGTCTCGGACCCGATGGGGCCGGAGGGGCCGGGGGACGCAGGCCAGGAGGCGGCGCGGGCGCGGCGGCGGCGGAACCTGCTGGCGAGCGTGTTTCTTGCGCAGGGCACGCCGATGCTGCGGGCGGGGGACGAGATCGCGCAGTCTCAGGGCGGGAACAACAACGCCTATTGCCAGGACGACGAGACGACCTGGATCGACTGGGCCGCGGGCGACGAGGGGCTGCTGGGGTTCGCGCGGGCGGTCTCGGCGCTGCGGGCGCGGCTGCCGGTCCTGCGTGGGCGGCGGTTCCTGCACGGCGCTTTGCGCGAGGATGGGTTGCCCGAGAGCGAGTGGCGCGGGCTGGACGGCGGCGCGCCGGACTGGGGGGACGAGAGGCTTCCGGGCTATGTGCTGATCCTGCGGGGGGAGGCGGAGGCGGCTCCGGCGGCGCTGGCGTTCAACGCCTCGGACGGGGCGCGCCCGCTCGGGTTGCCGCCGGCGGGGGCGGGTCTGCGCTGGGTCTGCGCGCTCGACGCATCCTCGGAGGAAGGGGCGCCGGCGGAGGCGCTGCCGGACGAGATCCCGCCGGGCTGCACGCTGGCGTTCGAGGCGGTCCCCGAGGACGGGCCGCTGCTCAGGCTGGCGGAGGATGCCGGGCTCTTCCGTCGCTTCCGCCGGGTGGACCGCGTGGAGCAGGTGGCGGGGCCGCAGACGGCGCGCGTGATCCTGCATGCGCTGGGCATCGAGGTGGAAAGCGACGCCGAGGCGGAGGCGCTTCTGGCCGAACGTCGCGCCGCGCGCGCCGCCCGCCTTCTGCCGCAGGAGACGGTCGCCGAGGCGGGGCGCGAGGGCGAGGTCACGCTGCCCCTGCCGCTCGCCTGGACCATCGGGCTGGAGGATGGCGGCCGCATCGAGGGCGCGGCCGGCGACCCGATCCCGGCGCTGCCCGTGGGGCTGCATGAGCTGGAGGCGGCGGGGGAGACGATGCTGATCGCCGCCGCTCCGCCGCTCGCGCCTCAGGTGGGGGAGCGGGCGGGAGCGGACCGCATCTGGGGCGTGACCGGCGCCATCTACGGGCTGATGTCCGACCGCGGGACCGGGCAGGGGGACTACGAGGACCTCGCGCAGGCGGCGGAGTCGCTGGCGCAGGCGGGGGCCGCGTTCCTGGGCGTGAACCCGCTTCATGCGCTGGGCGCGGCGCATCGCGGGATCAGCCCGTATTCGCCGTCGTCCCGCACCGCCTTCAGCGCGCAGCACCTGGCGCTGGACCGCATCCCCGAACTGGCGGATTGCGCGGAGGCGCGGGAGATGCTGGCGGCGCGGGAGCCGGAGTTGGCGCGCGTGCGGGAGGGGGAGCTGACCGACCCGGCGCTCGCGGCCGAGATCGGGCGTCCGGTGCTGCGCGCGCTGTTCGAGACCTTCGAGCGGACGGGGAAAGGCACGGGCCGGCGGAAAGCTTTCGAGGCGTGGCTGGCGGAGGGCGGCCTCCCGCGGCGCCGCTTCGCGATCTTCGAGGCGCTGAGCCTCGCGCATGGGGAGGACTGGCGCTGGTGGCCGGAGCCGCTGCGCGACCCGGCCTCGCGCGCGGTGACGGCGTTCGCGAGGGAGAGCGCGGCGGAGGTGCGCTTCCATGCGTGGCTCCAGTGGCTTGCGGACCGCCAGATCGCCGAGGCGCAGGCGCGCGCGAAGGCGGCCGGGATGGCGCTGGGGCTTTATCTCGACATCGCGGTCGGGGTCCGGCCGGGCGGGGCGGAGGCCTGGGCGCGGCCGCACGCCTTCGCGCGGGGGGTGTCGCTGGGCGCGCCGCCGGATGAGCTGAGCCCGCAGGGGCAGGCCTGGGCGCTGGCGCCCTTCAACCCCGAGGCGCTGCGGGAGATGCGCTACGCCCCGTTCCGGGAGATGCTGCGCGCCGCCATGGCCCATGCGGGGGCGGTCAGGATCGACCACGTCATCGGGCTCGACCGCGCCTACTGGGCGCCCGAGAGCGGCGAGCAGGGCGCCTATGTGCGCTTCCCGCGGGAGATGCTGCTGGCGCTGACCCGGATCGAGGCGGCGCGCACGGGTTGCGTGGTGATCGGCGAGGATCTGGGCACGGTGCCGGAGGGGCTGCGTTCGCGCCTGTCCGCGAGCGGGCTGCATGGCTGCGCGATCCTCCAGTTCGAGCGGGAGGAGGATGCGTTCCGCTCGGTGCGCGACTATGCCGAGCGGTCGCTGGCGGGTTTCGGGACGCATGACACGCCCACGCTGGCCGGCTGGTGGGAGGCGGCCGAGGCCGGTCTTCGGCTGTCGCTGGGGCACATGGACGAAGCCGGCGCCCGGGCGCTGCGCGAGGAGCGGGCGCATTGGCGGGTGGCGCTCGCGCGCCTGCTGGCGCGCGAGGGGCTGCTGCCGGAGGGCGTGGACCCGGAGCGCCCGCCCGAGCGGCTGACGCCCGGGCTGCGCAACGCCGTCCACGCGGCGCTGGGGCGGAGCGGGTCTGCGCTGGCGGCGCTTCAGCTCGACGATGCGCTGGGGGTCGTGCCGCAGCAGAACGTGCCGGGGACGGTGGACGAGGTTCCGAACTGGCGGCGCCGGCATCCCGCCCGCGCCGACCGGCTGCATGAGCACCCGGACGTGAAGGCGGCCGCGGAGGCGATTTCCCGGGGACGGTGACCGCCCATTAACCTTTGGCATGCGACGACGTCGAAGGTATCGGTTGCCCTCGGCCCAACTATCCTGCCGTATCGCGCCGGGACGCCGCCAGGGGAAGAAGCCTATGAATTTCGAGCACGCCATCAAACGTCCGATGGACGCCGAGGAACTCGGCGCAGCGATCCTCGAGCATCTGACCTACACGATCGGGAAGCCGAAGGAGATCGCGACGCTGTCGGACTGGCGGCTCGCGCTCAGTCACGCGATCCGGGACATCTCGGTCAGCCCGTGGTTCGACAGCGTGCGCCGCGGCTACGCCGAGGACCGCAAGCGGGTCTACTACCTGTCGATGGAATTCCTGATCGGCCGCCTGCTGGAGGACGCGATCGACAATCTCGGCATGGGCGAGATGGCGCGCAAGGCCATGGAGGCGCACGGGCTCGACTGGCGCGAGGTGCTGGAGGACGAGCCGGACGCCGCGCTGGGCAATGGCGGGCTGGGGCGGCTGGCGGCGTGCTTCCTCGATTCCATGTCCACCGTGGGGCTGCCCGCGCATGGCTACGGCATCCGCTACGACCACGGGCTGTTCCGTCAGCGCTTCCGGGACGGCTGGCAGGTGGAGGAGGCGGAGGAGTGGCTGCGCCAGCCCCACCCGTGGGAATTCCAGCGCCAGGAGGTGCAGTACCGCATCGGCTTCGGCGGCCATGTCCACGAGATGGAGGGCGACCGGGCCGAGTGGGATCCCGAGCAGATCGTGGTGGCCGCGGCCTACGACACGCCCGTGCCGGGCTGGGGCGGACGCTGGACCAACACGCTGCGGCTGTGGTCCGCGAAGCCCGAGCGGCTGTTCGAGCTGGACCGCTTCAACCAGGGGGACTTCGTGGGCGCGGCCGCGCCTGCGATCCTCGCGCAGACCATCTCCCGCGTGCTTTACCCCGACGACACCACGCCCCAGGGCAAGGAGCTGCGGCTGAAGCAGGAGTACTTCTTCACCGCCGCCTCGATCCGGGACCTGGTGCGCCGCTTCGCCATCGACCATGACGACCTCGACGAGTTGCCCAACAAGGTCGCCATCCAGCTCAACGACACCCATCCCGCCATCGCGGTGGCGGAGTTGGTGCGCGTGCTGGTGGACGAGCGGGGGCAGGATTTCGACCATGCCTTCGAGCTTGCACGCAACACGCTGCACTACACCAACCACACCCTGATGCCCGAGGCGCTTGAGAAATGGGGCTGGGACCTGATGTCCCGCGTGCTGCCGCGCCACCTCCAGCTGATCGAGCGGATCGACAGGCGGCACGAGGCGGAGAACCCGCAGCGGCCGGACTCGGTGCGGATCATCCATGAGGGGCAGATCCGCATGGGCAACCTCGCCTTCATCGGCTCTCGGCGCGTGAACGGGGTGTCGGCGCTGCACACGGATCTGATGACGAAGACGGTCTTCAAGGACCTGCACAAGCTGCACCCGGACCGGATCGTCAACGTCACCAACGGGGTGACGCCGAGGCGCTGGATCAACACCTGCAACGGCCGGCTGCGGGACCTGCTGAACGAGACCATCGGCGAGGGCTGGGTCACCGATCTGGACCAGCTCGAGCGGTTGCGGCCCTTCGCCGACGACCCGGCCTTCCGAGAGAAGCTCGGCCGGGCCAAGCGGATCAACAAGGCGCGGCTCGCGGATTTCATCCGCGCGGAATGCGGGATCGAGATCGACCCCGACGCCATGTTCGACATCCAGATCAAGCGCCTGCACGAATACAAGCGCCAGCTTCTGAACATCCTGGAGACGGCCGCGCTGTGGAACGCCATGCGCGACCACCCCGAGCGGAACTGGACGCCGCGGGTCAAGATCTTCGGGGGGAAGGCCGCGCCCGGTTACCAGCAGGCCAAGCTGATCATCAAGCTGATCAACGACATCGGCCACACCATCAACCGCGACCCCGCGATGGAGGGGCGGCTGAAGGTGATCTACCCGTCCAACTACAACGTCTCGATGGCCGAGCGGCTGATCCCGGCGGCGGACCTCAGCGAGCAGATATCTACGGCCGGGATGGAGGCGTCGGGGACGGGGAACATGAAGTTCTCCATGAACGGCGCGCTGACGGTGGGCACGCTCGACGGCGCCAACGTGGAGATCCGCGAGGCGGTGGGGCCGGAGAACATCTTCATCTTCGGCAAGACCGCCGAGGAGGTGCAGGCGCTGCGCGAGGCGGGGTACGACTCGCGCCCCGCCATCGAGGCGGACCGCAGGCTCGCGCGCGTCATCACCCAGATCGAGAAGGGCGTGTTCTCGCCGGACGATCCCGGGCGGTTCCGGGCCGTCGTGGACACGCTGCGCCACCATGACTGGTTCCTGGTGACGGGCGACTTCTCCTCCTACTGGCAGGCGCAGCGCAGGATCGGCGAGGCGTGGCGCGACCCGCAGGAGTGGCTGCGCATGTCGGCGATAAACATCTCCGGCATGGGGCGCTTCAGCTCCGACCGCTCGATCCGCAACTACGCGGAGCGGGTCTGGGGGGCCGAGACGCAGCTCTGACGCGGGGGGCGGATCGTCGCTCCGCCGGTTCGCGGGTTGAAGACTCAAGGAAGGGGGCGGCTACTGGGGCGGAAGAAACCGTTGGAGGAGCCGCCCATGTTCGATCAGGTCAGCGACGCGACCGCCCTGGGGTTCGACCCCGCCCGCCTCGCCCGCTTCCGCCCGTGGATGCAGTCCTGGGTGGACCGCGGGCGGTTTCCGGGCGTGCAGGTGCTGATCGCCCGGAAGGGGCGGATCGCGCATCACGAGTGGGTCGGGCAGCGGGATATCGAGCAGGGGAAGGCGTGGGAGCGGGACACGATGGTCCGCATCTACTCCATGACCAAGCCGATCACCTCCGTGGCGCTGCTGATGCTGTATGAGCGGGGGCTGTGCCATCTGGACACGCCGGTGGACGAGTTCCTGCCGGAACTCGCCGACCGTCGGGTGCTGGTCGAGGGCGCGACCTCCATCGACCAGACGGAGCCGGCGAAGACCCGGCTGACGCTGCACCATCTGCTGACGCATACCTCCGGGCTGACCTACAGCTTCAACGAGGGGGTGCTCGCGGAGGCGATGCGGGAGGGCAAGCTGGATTTCTCGGTCAAGGAGGGGGATCTGGCGGAGACGGTGAAGCGGCTGGCGGCGCTGCCGCTGGCGTTCGATCCGGGGGCGCGGTGGAACTACGGGGTTTCGACCGACGTGATCGGGCGGGTGGTGGAGGTGATCTCCGGCAAGCCGCTGGACCGGTTCTTCGCGGACGAGATCCTCGGGCCGCTGGGGATGGAGGACACGGGCTTCCACGTTCCGGGCGCGAAGGCGGACCGCTTCGCGTCCTGCTACGCCAAGACGCCGGAGGATCAGCGCAAGCTGCTGGATCCCGCCTCCGACACCATCTTCGCCGAAGGCCGGGTGAAGCAGTTCAGCGGGGGCGGGGGGCTGGTCTCCACCGCCGAAGATTACCTGCGCTTCGCGGAGATGCTGCGGGGGCGGGGCGCGCTCGGCGACGTTCGGCTGCTGGCGCCGAAGACGGTGGAGCTGATGTCGTCGAATGCCCTGAGGGGCGATCTCGCGTCGATGGGTCAGCCGGTGTTCTCGGAGGTCACCTTCGACGGGGTCGGCTTCGGGCTCGGCGTATCGGTGACGCTGGACCCGGCGCTGGCCAAGACGGCGTCGAGTGCGGGGGATTTCGGCTGGGGGGGCATGGCCTCGACCATGTTCTGGGTGGACCCGGCGCTGGAGATGACGGCGATCTTCCTCACGCAGCTCGTGCCTTCGTCTTCGTGGCCGAACCGGAAGGAGTTCCGGGCGCTGGCGTATTCGGCGCTGGTCGCCCCCTGACGGGGGGGACGCGCGCAGGGGGCGTCGAGCCCCCTGCGCGCGTGCCGGGGTCTGCGCCCCCGCGCGGCCTGGCCTCCGAGGTCGGCCCCGGGACGCCGGGCGGCGTTCGCCTCCCCCGGCTGCGGGGGAAGGTAGGGGGCGTCAGCCGGCTGCGGGCCGAGGGATCAGGAGGGCGTCGAGGATCACCGCGCCCTCGCCCTCCGGCAGGGCCAGCACCGGGTTCATGTCGGCGCTGGCGAGGCCCGGCGAGATCGCGGCGAGGCGTGAGACCTGCGCCAGAAGGCGGGCGAGCGCCGGGATGTCCGCGGGAGCCGAGCCTCGCGGGTGGGTCAGGAGACGGATCGCGCGGACCTCGTGGATCATGCGCGTCGCCTCGGCCTCGTCGAAGGGCGCCGCGCGGAAGACGACGTCGCGCAGGGCCTCGACGTGCACGCCGCCGAGGCCGAACATCACCACTGGGCCGAAGGTCGGGTCGCGCTGGACGCCGATCACGCATTCGGCCACGCCGCGGCGCATGGGGGCGACCATGAAGCCCTCCCGCCGGGCGGCGGGGGCGGCGGCGCGTGGCGGCCGAAGCATCTCCTGCGCGGCGAGGGTGGCCGCCTCGCGGCCCGAGAGGTTCAGGCGCACGCCGCCGATGTCCGATTTGTGGCCGATGTCGGGCGAGACGATCTTGACGGACCACCGGCTGGCCGTAGGCCTCGGCGGCGGCGCCGGCCTCCTCCGGCGTGGCGCAGCGGCGGAACGGGATCACGGGCAGGCCCGCCTCGCGAGCAGGAGCTCAGCGCCTGCGGTTCGGTGCAGTCCCCGGGGGCCACGAGCGCGCGGGGCGGGGCCGCGGCGGCGGGCGGGGCGGCGCGGCCGAAGCCCTCGGCGATCCGCGGCGAGCGCGGCCGCGGCGTGGACGGCGCGGTTCGGGTCCTCGAAGATCGGGCAGCCGGCGGCCTCCAGCTTCGCGCGGAAGTCGGGACTGGCGAGGGTGACGATGTAGTGGGGGATCTCCGGCCGCTCGGCGCGCACGGCGACGATGTCCTCGGCGTTCTGCAGGCCGTTCGGCGAGAGCCCCGCGGCCGAGAGGAAGTTCACGATCAGGTCGCAGGTCCCGTCGGCGGCCATCAGGCCCAGCGTCTCGCGGAAGGCGTCGGGGATCTGGGAGACCTGGCCGGTGATGTCGAGCGGGTTGCGCGCGCCTGCGAAAGGCACGATCTCGCGCACGCGCTTCTGGGTGCGCGCCGGAAAGCTCCGGCACCTCCAGCCCGCCGGCGGCGGCCATGTCGGCCATCAGCACGCCCGCGCCGCCCGAGACGGTGTAGAGGCCGACGCGGCGGCCCTTCGGCAAGCCTGCGACGGAGGCGGCGTAGGCGATGTCGAGGCACTCGCCGATGCTCTCGGCCCGGTGGACGCCGTACTGGCGGAAGATGCCGTCGAAGACCGCGTCCTCGCCCGCGAGCGCGGCGGTGTGGGAGGCGGCGGCCAGGGCGCCGGCTTCGGTCCGGCCGACCTTCACGGCGATCACGGGCTTCCGGGCTTCGCGGCAGGCGTCCAGCGCCCGGCGCAGGCCGTCGCCGTCCCTGCAGCCTTCCATGTAGCCGACGATCACGTCGGTGGCGGGGTCGCGGGCGAGCCATTCCAGGCATTCGGCGAAGCTCAGATCGGCCTCGTTGCCGGTGGTGATCCAGTGGCTGAGGCCGATGCCGCGTTCGCGCGCGAGCGAGAAGGCGAAGCCGCCGAAGGCGCCGGACTGGCTGACCGAGGCCGATCCTGCCCAAGGGCGGCACGCCCATGTTCACCACGGGGGCGAAGGTGGCGAAGACGCTCTCGGCGATGTTCATGAAGCCGAGGCAGTTGGGGCCGAGCAGGCGGACGCCGCCCTCCCGCGCGCGTGCGGCGCAGCTTCTCCTGCGCCTCCGCGCCGTCCTGGTCCACCTCGGCGAAGCCGGCGGAGAACATGACCACGCCCTTCACGCCGGCGGCGGCGCAGTCCTCCAGCGCTCCCTGCGCGAGCGCGGCGGGGACGGCGACGATGGCGAGGTCCACGGGGCCGGGCGCATCGCCGACGGTGGGGTAGGCGGGAAGGCCCTGGATCTCCGGGGCCTTCGGGTTGATGGGGAGGATCCGTCCCGCGTAGCCGCGGGACTTCAGGTAGTGAACCGGCGTCCCCCCGATCTTGGCGGGCGTGGCCGAGGCCCCGATCACGGCCACTGCGCGGGGCCGGAACAGGGCGTCGAGCGACGAGGCGGGGACGGATCCGTGCATCACCTGGCCTCCGGCGGGATCGCGGCCTCGGGCACCTCGATGCCGTTCTCCTTGTACCAGCGATAGGCGCCCATGTGCAGGGGCGCGTTCATCTCCTGCAACGCGCTCTCGGGGGTGAAGGTCTTCATCCACTCGGCGGCTTCGTGGAAGGCGTCGAGATGATCGAAGAGGGCCTTGGTGACGTTGTAGACCACCTCCTCGGGCACGTCCTTGTGGGTGCCGAGGCCGACCCAGCTGCCCACGGCCTTCACCGGCTCGGTGTTGACCTGGTTGGGGCCGTAGACGTCGGGCCCGATCTCGTCGACCGTGCGGCCCGGGATCTGGAGCATGTCCTTCAGGGGCCCTCGGTCGAACGCCTCGTCGGGAATGGTCAGGAGGCGCAGCTCCGACAGGAGGGCGAGCTGCTGGACCGAGGGGCTGGGAAGCTCGGTCGGGATGATCGCGAGCACCACCTGCCGGTCCTGGAAGGCCTGCTGGCCCGAGGTCCAGTCCAGCTTCGCCTGGTCGTAGTCGCCGGGCTTCATGCCGGTGGCGCTTTCCATGATGGCGAGGCCGACGGTGGTGGCGGCGCCGCCCGGCGGGCCGATGAAGATGCGCTGGCCGCGCGCGTCCTCCAGCGTCTCGATGCCCGAGTCCGCGTAGGTCATGATGTGGTAGGGGCCGAGCGGAAAGTTGACCACGCTGCGGACGTTCTTGAACAGCTCCGGCGCATCCGGCATGTCTTTGAACATCTGGACGCCTTCGGCCATGTAGTGATTGATGGCCGGGGACGAGATGTAGAAGTCCACTTCGCCCTTGGACGCATCGAGCGTCGAGCGGGTGGCGGTCATGCCCGAGGTCACGTTCATCGTGTAGGGCGTGTTGTTCTGGACGACCGTCTGCAGCGTCGTCGTGAACACGAAGGTGGAGTTGCCGGGCGAGCCGGTATGCACCCGCAGGTTCTGCGCCATAGCCGGCGCGGCCAGAAGGCCGAGCGCGGCAGCGCCCGCAAGCGCCGCGCGGCGGAAGGTCAGGGTCATCGGGTCGTCTCCTCCAGTTCGATGGGCTCGGGTTCGGGCAGCGGATGCCGCCCGTCCAGAAGCTCCGGTTCGGGGTGGTAGGCGCGCAGGATCAGCACGTAGGGGCCGGCGGGGGCGGGGAGCCAGTTGCTCTCGCGTCCCGGCCCGGGGCTGTCATGGCCGATCCAGATGTCGAGGCTCCCGTCCGCCGAGCGCTTCAGTCCGGGGGTGCGGTCGCCGATGGCGTAGCGGGCGATCGGGTTCTCGATGAAGTAGAGCTCGCCGTCGCCGGTCGGCTCGTAGAGCGACAGGGACCAGAAGGCGCGCACCGGGATGGGGCGGTCGCCGGGGATCCGCAGGCGGCGCATCCGGCGGCCATCGAGCGGGTCGTCGAAGGCGGCGGCGCTGAGATAGGTCGCCTCGTCCAGCGGGAGGGCGCCGAGGCCGCCGACCGCGATCCGGGCGCGGGCGCGGTAGTCCTGGCCGAAGTTTCCCAGCCTCGGGGGCGGGGGCAGCCAGCCGGTCGCGCGCTTGCGGAGACCGCCGAGGCCGGAGCGCAGCCCCGCCTTCGCGGCGGCGACGCCGTCGGCGATGGCCTCGCGTTCCTGCGGGCTGAAGCGGGCGCCGTCGAAGCCGGGTCCGAGACCGAGGCGGCGCGATCCGCTCCAGCGCCGCGAGATCGGTGGGGCGCGGGCGGTTCGTCTCCATCAGCGCCGAGACGTGGGCGAAATACTCGGGCCAGGGCGCGTGGCGGGTCTGGGCGTCGGGATCCTCGGCGGGGGCGTTGGGCGGGGGTGCCGTGTCCAGCGTCAGGCCGTCCTGGATCGCGTGGCCCTCGGCGAGGTCTTCGGGGCCGGTCACCAGGATCCGGGCCAGCGCCCAGATCACGGGCGTGTCGGCGCGGACCACCGGCCCCTCGATCCCCTCGGCGGAGGCGTCGGGGCCCAGGATGGTGAAGTCGCCGCCGGAGGCGCCAGTGGTGCGCGTGCCGAGAACCGCGAAATTGTCGGTCCACATATCCATGAGCGCGAGCGAGACGTAGCGCTCGCCCGTGCGCGGCAGGGTGATCCGCGCGGGCCCCGTGCGCAGGTCGATCCAGGCGTTGGAATAGAGCGTGTCGTTGTTGGGCGCGGTGATGGCGCGGGAGCGATGGTGCAGCAGCTTTCGCGAATGGAGCATCCGGTTCATCGGACCCAGCGCCATGCGGCGGCGGCGGAAGCTCTCCATGATCGCGAGGGGGACGGTGAAGACGTAGGCGTCCTCGGCGGCGTCGCGCAGGGCGGTCAGGCGGGCGGCGTCGGTCATCGGCGATCCCTTCGGTCAGGCGGCGCGGACGGGCGCGCGTCCGCGCATGACCTCGGCGCCGAGCACCAGGATCGCCAGAACGAAGCCCGCGTAGTCGATCCCCGTCCCCTTCATCAGCGCCATGACGGCCGCGAGCGCGTAGAGCGCCCGGAAGGCCGGCGAGAGCAGCCGCGCGCCGTAGCCCGCCAGGGCCGCTGACAGCGCCCAGATCACGCAGGCGATGCGCAGGATGCCGACGACGAAGTCCGCCGCGACGAAATCCTCGATCAGCAGGAGCGACGGGTTCAGCACGAAGAGGAACGGCACGATGAACCCCGCGAGCGTGAGCCGCATGGCCACCACCCCCACCTTCATCGGGTTCGCGTCCGCGATGGGGGCGGCCGCGAAGGCCGCGAGCGCCACCGGCGGGGTGATGGCCGAAAGCACCGCGTAATAGAGCACGAACATGTGCACCGAGATCATCGGCGCGCCCATGTGGCGCAGCGCCGGCCCCATCACCAGCACGATGATGAGGTAGGCGGGCAGGGTGGGCATCCCCATCCCGAGCGCGAGGCAGGCGAGCGCGGTCAGCAGGAGCGAGAGCATCAGGTTCTCGGACCCCAGCGAGCCCACGGTCTGGGCGAAGGCGAGGCCGAGGCCGGTGAGGTTCATCCCCGCGACCACGATCCCGATGGCCCCAACCGCGATCATGATCCGCGCGCCGGCGATGCCGCCACGGGACAGGGCCAGCAGCAGCCGCTTGGGGTCGCGCCGAAGCTCGGGGTTGATGAAGCCCAGCGCCACCGCGGCGACCGTGGCCCAGAAGCCCGCCATCGCCGGCGACCGGCCCATCAGCAGCACCGCGATCACGGTGACGATGGGCACGACGAACATCAGCGACTGGATGGCGTCGGTGCGGGTGAGGCGGGGCAGCTCCTCCGGCGCCGTGGCGCCGACGCCGGTGCGCTTGGCCTCCAGATAGACGGCGGTGAAGAGGGCGATGAGATAGGCGGCGGCGGGCACCAGAGCCGCCGCGCAGACGAGGATGTAGGGCGTGGCCGTGAGCTGCGCGAGCATGAAGGCCACCGCGCCCATCACGGGCGGAATGAACTGGCCGGCGGTGGAGGCGGCGGCCTCCACCGCGCCGGCGAATTCGGGCCGGAAGCCCTTGTCCTTCATCATGGGGATGGTGAACGTGCCCGTGCCCGCCACGTTGGCCGTGACCGACCCGGACATGGAGCCGAAGAGGGTGGAGGCGACGATGGCCGCATGGGCCGGGCCGCCCGGCACGCGCCCGGTGACGCGCACCGCGATGCGGATGAGCGCGGGGCCGGCGCCCGTCGCCTCCAGCACCATGCCGAAGACGATGTAGATGAACAGAAGCTCGATCACCACGGCGACAGGCATCCCGAAGACGCCGGTGTAGCCGTACCACGTCCCCTGCACGATCTGGTCGAGCGTGAAGCCCGCGTGGCGCAGCATCCCCGGCAGCAGGTCGCCCCACAGGCAGTAGGCGAGCACGAAGCCCGAGACGAGGGCGAGGCCGAAGCCGAACTCCCGCCGGGTCAGCTCCACCACCGCCACGAGGGCGAGGAGCGCGATCCACTGGTCGGTGGGGGAATAGTCGATGAGCATGTTCTCCATCGCGGCCGAGGTGGCGATGAAGCGTTCAAGCGCGAGGAGGATGATGCCGACGAGGATGAAGTCCACCGCCCAGCACAGGCCCCGCACCGCGCCGGAGGGGGAGGAGACCCGCGCCGCCAGCGGCTTGCGCAGCACCGCCGCGGCGATGCAGACGCCGAACACGACCGTTCGGTGCCAGGCGGGATCGAACATCCCCATGTAGGACGTCCACAGCGCCTGGATCGCGAGCGCGAACCCAAGCGCGAGCCCGATGCGGGCGGCCCAGGCGACAGTCATCGGCTTCCTCCCTCAGGCCTTCTTCGCGGCCTTTCGCAGGGGAAGGGAGCATAGAAGTTAATCGCAGTCAATTAGAATGGGGCGGCTCCAGCGCCGGTTCCAGCGTGCCGCGCCGGGCCTTCAGGAGCGCCTGCACCGCGCCCGGGGTCACCGGCGCGTCGATCAGCGCGATGAGCAGGCCGATCTTCTCCTCGATGCGGAATTCCGCTTCCTCGCGGCTGAAGCGGGCGCCCAGACGCTCCTGCGCAAGCTCGATTTCGGCGTTGGAGATCATCGAGAGGTTCACCGCCTGGCGGAAACGGCTGCGCACCACCTCCTTCGGAAGAAAGGGGCGGGCGCGGCGCATCTCGGCGTGGATGTCGTCGAGCGTCCAGGCGCGGTTCGTCCGCTCGTAGCGCCGCCACATGTCATGGTTCACGCGGAGCTGGAGGACGAAACGCGCCGAGTAATGCGGGCCGGGACCGGCCATGAGCCGGTCGATATTGGGGTCCACCAGCAGATGAACGATATCGTCGGTGGTCAGGGGGCGGTCGCCGGCACGGGCGCGCGCCTCGGCGATCATCCGCTCCCGCGCGATGTTCACGGGGGTCACCCGCAGCTCCATGATCGCGTCGAGAATCGCGTCGCGGGAGCCGAAATGGTAGTGGATCGCGGACTGGTTCTTCTGACCCGCCGCGGCGTTGATCTGCCGGATCGTGGTCGCGGCGATCCCCTGGGTCGCGAACAGCTTCTCCGCCGCCAGGATCAGGCCCAGCTTGGTGTCGCTCAACTCGGTTTCGATGGTCATCGGGCCTCGCAAAGATCGCGGCTTGATTCTGCGCGCTCATCCGTCAAGATAATGCAAAACGATTAGACCGGTGGGGAAATCCGCCTCAGCCGGCGCAAGGGGAGGATAGGCGATGGACGGAGGCGTCGCCAGCGCCGCGCCACCGTGGCGCATCATCGGCGGGCCGGGCTCGCCCTACTCGCTCAAGCTGAGGGCGGTGTTCCGCTACCGGCGCATCCCCCACGTCTGGGTCGTCCCCCGCGGCTGGTTCAACGAGGCGAACGAGCTGGCGGAGGCCGGCAAGGGGATGCTCCCGGTCCTGAGGTCGCCCGACGGAGACCATCGCGCGCTTCGGGGGGCTGGGCGACGCTTGCGCGCTGCCGATCAACCCGGTGCGGGTGTTCCGATCGCCCGACAAGGGCTTCGGCGACCGCATCCGCTGCTGGAGGAGACCTGCTGCCTCGACCTTCTGCGCTTCCGCGAAGGCGAGGCGGCCCGCGCCTCCGAGATCCGTCCGCAATAGACCCCGAAGGGAGGACAAATGCTCAGGACCCCCATCTGCGACCGCTTCGGGATCGAGACCCCGATCTTCGGCTTCAGCCACTCGGTGGAGGTCGTCTCGGCGATCTGCAACGCGGGCGGCTTCGGCGTCTATGGCGCGACGCGGCGTCTGCCCGGAGAGATAGAGGCGGAGCTCGCGGCCATCCGCGCCGCCGTCGGTCCGCGCGCCTTCGGCGTGGACCTGGTGATCCCGGCCTCGATCCCGGAGAAGAACGACCGGGCCGAGCTGGAGAAGATGATCCCCGACCGCGCACCGCGCCTTCGTGGAGGGCATCGGGAAGAAATACGGCGTGCCCGCGCCGTCCGAGCCCGGGATGCGCACGCGCTTCATCCGGTCGGACGAGGTCCAGGACGCGCAGATCGAGGCGGTCGCGGCCTCGGACGTGGACATGGTGGCGCTGGGGATCGGGTGTCCGCCCCGGGTGGTGGAGAAGATGAAGGCCCGCGGCAAGACCACCGTGGCGCTGGTCGGCGCCGAGAAGCACGCGAGGAAGGCGCTGGAGGCGGGCGTGGACCTGCTGGTGGCGCAGGGCGCCGATGCGGGCGGGCATACCGGCACGGTCGGCACGTTCTCCCTGGTCCCGCGGATCGTGGATCTCGCGGGGGACGTGCCGGTGCTGGCGGCGGGGGGCGTCGCCACCGGCCGCCACATCGCGGCGGCGCTCGCGCTCGGCGCCGCCGGGCGTCTGGATCGGCACGGCCTTCCTGCTGACCGACGAATACGCGACGCATCTCAGCCCCGGAGAGATCGAGGCGCTGATCGCCGCGCAGGCGACCGACACCGTGGTCAGCCGGGCCGAGAGCGGCAAGCCCTTCCGCCAGACCCGCTCCGCCTGGTCGGAGGAATGGTCGGCGCCCGGCGCGCCGCAGCCGCTGGGGCATCCGCTGCATGACGTGCTGGTGGGCGACATCCTCGGCGCGATCATCGAGCACGACGTGAAGCCGTTGCAGCACTACGGCGCGGGGCAGGGGATCGGCTGGTTCGACCGGCTGCGCCCCGTCTCGGAGGTGATGGCCGGCCTGGTGCGGGAGGCCGACGAGGCCGCCGCCCGCATGGGCGCTTTGGGGAGGGTTCCGGCATGAGGGATTTCGGCGCGCAGGACGAAGCCGCGTTCCGCCAGGAGATCGCGGAGTTCGTGGCCGCGAATCTCGACCCCGAGCTGAAGCGGGCCCATGAGCTGGGGCGTCCGCTGGGCAAGGAGGCCTATGTCGACTGGCAGCGGAGGCTGGCCGAGCGGGGCTGGGGCGCACCCAGGTGGCCGGTGGAATGGGGCGGGACCGGCTGGACCATGCGCCAGCAGTTCGTGTTCGAGGAGGAGATGTCGCTGCAGGGCGCCCTCAACGCCCACCCGTTCAACGTCGGCATGATCGGCCCCATCCTGATCGCGCACGGGTCGGAGGCGCAGAAGCGTCATTTCCTGCCCCGCGCGCTCCGGTCCGATGACCTCTGGTGTCAGGGCTACTCCGAACCGGGCGCGGGCTCGGACCTCGCCTCGCTCCAGACCAGGGCGGTGCGGCAGGGGGACCGCTACGTGGTGAACGGGTCGAAGATCTGGACCACGCAGGGGCACTACGCCAACTGGATGTTCTGCCTGGTGCGCACGGGCGCGGAGGGACGCCCGCAGGAGGGGATCAGCTTCCTGCTCATCGACCTCTCGACCCCCGGCGTCTCCCGCCGCCCGATCCCCAACTTCTACGGCGAGCATCACTTCAACCAGTTCTTCTTCGAGGACGTCCATGTCCCCGCCGAGAACCTGGTGGGGGAGGAGAACCGCGGCTGGACCATCGCCAAGGCACTGCTGGAGCATGAGCGCCTGGGCTCCGCCCGCCACATGGAGGCGCGGCGCAAGCTGCGGCGGCTGGAGCGGCTGATGACGGAGGTGGAGATCGACGGCCGCCCCGCCGCGGAGGATCCGCGCGCGCGCCAGGTGCTGGCCGACTGCGCGATCCGCGTGCGGGCGCTGGAATACGCCACCATGCGCGCGCTGGAGCGGCTGACCGAGGAGGGGGTGATCGGCGAATACGCCTCCTTCCTCAAGCTCAAGGGCATCGAGATCAACCAGAAGGTGGACGAGGCGGTGTTCGAGCTGCTCGGCCCGGACGCGCTGCCCTCCGACGCCGCCTGGGACGGGGACGCGCTGCCGGACCTGCCGGAGGACGCCCGCCACGCCGCCGAGGCCCGCTACTACTTCCGCGGCCCCGCCATCGCGGGCGGAAGCCAGGAGATCCAGCGCGGCATCCTCGCCAAGCGCGTCCTCAACCTGTGAAGGAGCCGCCCATGCGCTTCGCCCCGAACGACGACGAGACCATGGTGGAGGACACGCTTGAGCGGGTCCTGAAGGAGGCCGTCGCCCGCGCCCCCCGCAGGGAGAACGCAGCGCCCATGCCGGACCCGGAGGCGCTGCGGCGGAAGCTGGGCGAGCTCGGGCTGCTGGGCGCCTGGCTGCCGGAGGCGGTCGGCGGGGGCGACGGCGGCCCGCGCCTGCTGATGGCGCTGGCCCGCGCGCTCGGCCGTCACCCCTCGCGGACCGGCTACATCGGCTCCTGCGTCCTTGGGGCCGGGCTGCTCGCCCGCGGCGGGCAGGCGGCCCGGGCGCTGGCCGCCCGCGTCGCCGCCGGCGAGACGACCGTCGCGGTCGCCTGCCTGGAGCCGCGTCGGCGCTGGTCCTCGGCCCCCACGCTCGTCGTGGAAGGCGGGAGGCTCACCGGCGTGAAGGCCCATGTGGCCGAGGGTCCGGGGGCGGAGGCGCTGATCGTCTCCGCCCCCGAGGCGGGCGGGACCTCGCTATGGCTCGCGCCCTCCGACGCGCAAGGGCTGCGGATCGAGGGCTACGAGGGCTTCGACGGCGGGTCGCTCGCGAGCGTCCGGCTGGAGGGGGTGAGGGGCGAGCGCCTCGTCGGCCCCCGGGACGGAGCCGCGGCGCTGGAGGATGCGCTCTGCCTCGCGGCCTTCGCGATGTCCGCCGAGATCCTCGGCGCCTGCGAGGCCGCCTTCGCGCAGACGCTGGACTACCTGCGCACCCGCCGGCAGTTCGGCCGCCCGCTTGCGTCCAATCAGGCGCTCCAGTTCCGAGCCGCCGACCTGCATGCGGAGATCGAGCTGCTGCGCTCGATGGTCCTCGGCGCCGCCGCCACGCTGGACCGCGGCCTCTCCCCCCGCGCCCGCGCCGACGTGGCCGCCGCCGCCGCGCTGGCGGCCGAGACCGGAGACCTTGTGGGGCGGGAGGCGATCCACCTCCACGGCGCCATCGGCATGACGCAGGAGCTGGGCATCGGCCGGCATCTGCTGCGGATCAACGCGCTCGCCCGCTGGCTCGGCGACGCGCTCCATCACCGCGAAATCTTCCTGAAAGCCGAGGCCGCCGCATGACCGAGAACCGCGTCAACTTCGACACCGAGGGCCCGGTGGCGGTCGCCACCCTCGACGCCCCCGCCTTCCGCAATTCCATGGGCGCGCCGGGGATCCGCGACGGGCTCGACGCCGCCATCCGCGCGTTCGAGGACGACCCCGCCCTGCGCGTCTTCATCCTCACCGGGGCGGGCGGCGTCTTCTCCGCCGGCGGCAACCTCAAGGCGCTGGTGGAGATCCGGGACCGCGACGCCATGCGCGCCCGCATCCGCGGCGGCGACGGCACGGTCGCGACCATGCTGACCTCCGACAAGCTCTACATGGCGGCGGTGGAGGGACCGGCCTTCGGCGCGGCCCTCGGCCTCGTCGCCGCCTGCGACTTCGTGGTGGCGGCCGAGGGCGCGCGCTTCTGCGCCGCCCAGATCCGCGTCGGCGCCTCCCCCGACGGGGGCCTGTTCTGGTCGCTCCCCAGGCGCATCGGCCCGGCGGCCGCCAGGCGCATGCTGCTGACGGGCGAGGAGATCGACAAGCCCCGCGCCCTCGCGCTCGGCCTCGCCGACGAAGGCGCGGGGCAGGGCGGGGCGCTGGAGGCGGCGAAGGCGCAGGCGAAGCGCCTCGCCCATGGCGCGCCGCTGGCGCAGGCCACCGTGAAGCGCTTCTTCGCCTCCGGCCCCACGGAGCGCGCGGAGGTCCTGGCGTGGGAGCGCGACACCGCCGTCGAGAATTTCCTGACGGAGGATTTCTTGGAGGGCGCCTCCGCCTTCCTCGAAAAGCGTCGCCCGACCTTCCGGGGGAAATGATGGCGCGCCCCGATCTCGTCCCCGCGCTCCGCCGCTTCATGCAGGCGGAGGCGTTCCCCCGCGCCAGAACGATGTCCGCCTTCGCCGAGGCGAACCCGCCCGGCGCCCGGCCCGCCTGGTTCGCGGACCTCAAGCGCCGCGCGCAGGACGAGGGCCTGTGGAACCTCGGCCTGCCCGACCTTCCCGACTGGGCGCCCGGCACGCGCCTGACCAACCTCGAATTCGCGCCGCTGGCGGAGATCATGGGCGCCGTCCCCTGGGCGCCCGAGCTCTTCAACTGCCACGCCCCGGACCTCCCCAACATGGAGATGCTGCTCAAGATCGGGACCGAGGCGCAGAAGGACCGCTGGCTGCTGCCCCTCCTGAAGGGCGAGATCCAGACCGGCTTCTCGATGACCGAGCCCGGCGTCGCCTCCTCCGACGCCCGCAACATCGCGACCCGCATCGAGGACGCCGGCGACCGCTGGATCGTCACCGGGCGCAAGTGGTTCACCGGCAACGCCTCGTCTCCGAAGGCCGCCTTCACGGTCCTGATCGGCGTTTCGGACCCCGACGCCGCCGCCTACGCCCGCCACTCCGCGGTCATCGTCCCCTTCGATGCGCCCGGCGTGCGCGTGGTCCGCGACATCCCCGTCCTCGGCTTCCGCAACCGCCAGAGCCCCTCCTGCGAGGTGGCGTTCGAGGGCGTGGAGATCCCGAAGGATCACCTGCTGGGCGAGCGCGGCCGGGGCTTCGCGGCGGCCCAGGTCCGCCTTGCCACCGCCCGCATCCACCACTGCATGCGCTCCATCGGCGGGGCCGAGCTGATGCTCGCGCTGATGGTGGAGCGCAGCCGGACGCGGGAGACCTTCGGCCGCCCCATCGCCGATCACGATAAGGTCCGCGAATACGTGGCGCTCAGCCGCGTGGAACTGGACCAGGCGCGCCTCCTGACCCTGAACGCCGCCGATGCGCTGGACCGCAAGGGAAGCCGCGCAGCCCAGTCCGAGATCTCCATGATCAAGCTCGCCGTGGCGGGGGCCTGCATGCAGGTGGCGGACCGCGCGGTGCAGGTCTTCGGCGCCATGGGCATGACGGATGATTCGCCCGCTGCGGATTTCTTCGCCGCCATGCGCGCCTTCCGCATCTATGACGGCCCGGACGAGGTGCATGTCCGCACCATCGCCCGCTCGGAATTCGACCGTCAGGCGGCCGAGAACCCCGACGGGCTGATGCGGTTCTTCTGCACCGACTTCGCCGACGTCTCCCGCTGATCCTCCAGGCTTGCCGGCGGCGCCCGGAACGACCGGGGGCCGCATCCGTTGCATGGAAGGACCCCGCATCCTGCGGCGGTCGGAACGCGCATCATCAGGAAGCGCCGGCGAGCGCCGGCGGGAACAGGAGACGACGAATGGTCGAGTGGATCATCATTCTGGTCATCATCGCGGCGGTCGCGGGGCTGCTGGGCTTTCCCAAGGTGGCGGGCGCGGCCTGGACGGGCGCCTCGATCCTCGCCGTGATCGTGCTTGTCGGGCTCGCGCTGCTGCTGCTGCTGGGCGTTCTCGTGGTCGCCTGACGAACGCCGCGGATCCCGCGAAAGACCCGCGGGCGCGGCGGCGGTGCGGCGCGCCCGCGGATTTCGACGCGGATCTCGGCTTGACCGCGCACGGTCCCGTCCGCGGCCTTCGGGCGTTCGTCCGCGCCGCCCATAGCCATCGGGCGCGGAAACCGCCGGTTAAGCAGCATGCTCCTATTGCCTCCTCCAGACAGCGAGGAGGGCGAGCAGGATGGTTGCAGGCATACCGGTGCGGGGGGCCATCTGATGCCCCGATCCGCCGAAGGAAACATCCGGCTTGAGGGCGATCTCTCGATCCGCGACGCCGCGGATCTGACGATGCGCCTGCGCGAGGGTCTCGACCGCGGCGCCCTCACCGTCGGGACCGACCGTCTCCAGTCCATCGACGCCGCGGGACTTCAGGTCCTGGTGGCCGCCCACGCGACGGCGCGGGCGCGCGGAGCGTCTCTGCGGGTGGAGGCGCCGGCCGGCCGTGCGCTCGCCCATGCCCTCGCCCGCAGCGGGATCGCGGACGCCCCTGACCTGCCGCTCGCCTGGGACGGCGATGTCTGGACCGGCTTCGTCCTGCAGGAGGACGCGAGATGAGCAAGACCATTCTGACGATCGACGATTCCTCCTCCATCCGCATGATGATCCGGATGACGCTTTCCGGCGCGGGCTACCGGGTCATCGAGGCCGTCGACGGCGCGGACGGCCTGCAGAAGGCGACCTCCTCGCACGTGGACGCCGTGCTGACGGACCTGAACATGCCCGTGATGAACGGGATCGAATTCATCCGGAGATATCGCGGCCAAGCCGCCGGGCGCGGGATTCCGGTGGTCGTCCTGACCACTGAATCGGACGAGCGCCTGAAGCAGGAGGCGCGCGCCGCCGGCGCCACCGGCTGGCTGGTGAAGCCCTTCCAGCAGGATCAGCTCCTGAAGGTGGTGAAGAAGGTGGTCGGCGAATGACCGTGTCCGACGCCGCCGCCGTCTTCGCCCAGGAGGCGGAGGAGCTTCTGGAGGCGCTGGAGCAGGGGCTGCTCGATCTGGAGCATCGGCCTGCGGATGCGGAGCTGGTGAACGCCGTCTTCCGCGCCCTTCACACGCTGAAGGGCTCGGGCGCCATGTTCGGCCATCTGCGCCTCGCGGCGTTCCTCCATGAATTCGAGAGCGCGTTCGATCAGGTGCGGCAGGGCGTCCGGGACGCCTCGCCCGGTCTGGTCGCCGTGGCCCTCGTGGCCAAGGACCACGCCGCCGGGCTGGTGGCGGAGGGGGAGGGCGAGGGTGGCGATCCCGAAGGCGCGCTGATCCTCGAGACGCTGCGGAACGCCCTATCCGGCGAGGCGACCCCGTCGTCGCCGCCCGTCTCCGCTCCGGCCGCCGCGCCCGCGGACCGGGCTTCGGGCTGGCGCGTGAGGTTCGGCCTGACCCCGGATGCGCTGCTCAACGGCGCCGACCCCCTGCGCCTGATCGAGGAGCTGCGGGAGCTGGGGGAGGCCGAGGTCGAGGCCCGCCTGGCCGACGTTCCCACCCTGGAGGCGCTGGATCCCGAGGTCTGCGCCCTGAGCTGGGAGGTCCGCCTCGCCACCGGCCAGCCGCTGGAGGCGGTGCAGGACGTCTTCATGTTCCTCGCCGAAGACACGCCGCTGACGATCGCGCCGCTGGAGGCCGCGGCCGTCGCGGAGGAACCGCCTGCCGTCGCCGGACCCGATGCCGGCGCCGCGGAGCCCGCTCCCGAAGCGGAGCGCACCCGCGCCCAGGCCGCCGCCCCGCGCGAGCGCGGCGCCTCCGTGCGCGTGCCGGCGGAGCGGCTCGATGACCTGATGGCCCGCGTGGGGGAGCTGGTCATCGCGCAGGCCCGCCTCAACCGTCTCGCCGGGGAGAGCGCGGATCCCAACCTCAAGACCATCGCCGAGGAGATGGAGCGCCTGTCCTCCGGCCTGCGCGACACGACCATGGAGATGCGCATGGTCCCCATCGGGTCGATCTTCGGACGCTTCCGACGGCTCGTGCACGACCTGAGCTCCAGCCTCGGCAAGGAGGTCGAGTTCGAAACCGCGGGCGAGGAGACCGAACTCGACAAGACGGTGATCGAGCAGCTCGCCGACCCGCTGGTCCACCTGATCCGCAACTCGATGGATCACGGGCTGGAGGAGCCCGAGCGGCGGCGCCTCGCCGGCAAGAGCGCCACGTGCCGGCTCCGCCTCGCCGCCGCCCACGCGGGCGCCGAAGTCGCCATCACCCTCTCCGACGACGGGGCGGGGCTCAACTCCGCCAGGATCCGCGCGAAGGCCGAGGAGGCGGGCCTGCTGGCCTCCGACGCCCAGATCGCGGAGCCGGACCTCCACCGGCTGATCTTCGAGCCCGGCTTCTCCACGGCCAGGGAGGTGACGTCCCTCTCTGGCCGCGGGGTGGGCATGGACGTGGTCAAGCGGACCATCGAGGGGCTGCGCGGCTCCATCGACGTCGCCTCCTCGTCCGGCAAGGGCGCGACGGTCACGCTGCGCCTTCCGCTCACGCTCGCCATCATCGACGGCCTGCTCGTGCGCGTTGGGGCCGAGCGCTACGTGATCCCGCTCTCGGCGGTGGAGGAGTGCGTGGAACTTCCGGCGACCGCGGACGAGGCGGCCGGGCGGTCGTTCCTGAACATCCGCGGTCGGCTCGTGCCGTTCCTGCGCCTGCGCCGCCTGTTCGGAAGCGACGCTCCGCCGGAGCTTCACCAGAAGGTCGTCGTCATCTCCTCGGGCGACCTGCGCGTGGGGCTGGTGGTGGACCAGATCCTCGGCGACAGCCAGGCGGTCATCAAGCAGCTCTCGCGCCTCCATGCCGGGCTGAAGACCTTCTCCGGCGCGACCATCCTCGGGGACGGCGCGGTGGCGCTGATCCTCGACGTCATGAACCTCGTCGCCTTCGGACAGGCGCAGGAGGCCCGCGGCCGGACCCAGCCCCTGGAGCGCGTGGCATGAACGCCCCCGATCTGAGGGTGGTGACCCTGCGCCTCGCCGACGAGCTCTTCGCCATCGAGGCGCGGCATGTGCGCGAGATCATCGACCCGCCCGCGGTGACGCGGGCGCCCAACGCCTCGCCCTTCGCGCCGGGCCTCATCAACGTCCGGGGGGCGGTCGCGCCCCTCGTGGACCTGCGCGTGCCGCTCGGCCTCGTCCAGCGGCCCGCCGACCAGGACGCGCGGATCATGGTGCTGGAGGTCGAGCTGGACGGCGAAATCGTGGTGGCGGGGCTGCTCGCCGACAAGGTCCACGACATCGCCGACGTGCCCTCCGCCGCCATCGAGCCGCCGCCCCGCGTGGGCACCCGCTGGCCGCCCGAGTTCGTGCGGGGCGTCGGCCAGATGAACGACGAATTCTTCGCCCTCCCCGATCTCGAGAAGATCTTCTCGCTCATGGCGGCGCCCGGACGCCCGCCGGCGCGCTCTGACAAGGACCAAGCAGATGCGGCTGACCCTCAAGACCAAGCTCGGCGCGACCTTCGCCGCCATCATCGTCATGTCCGGCGCCGGGATGTTCCTCGCGCTCGACAATCTGGGGAACATCAACGAGGCGCTCGGCGATATCGTCAAGGGGAACGCCAAGCGCGTGGAGCTGTCCCAGTCCATGGCCGCCGACCAGATCCGCGTCCAGCGCGAGCTGCGCGAGAGGCTCCTCGTCGAGGATCCGACGGCCGGCGAGGAAAGCGACCGGCGCGCCGCCACCTTCTCGAACCGCTCCGACGCGATCTTCGCCGAGCTTGAGGCGCTTTCGAGCGACCTCGGCCGCCAGCGGCTGGAGGTTGTGCAGACGACCATCGCGGCGCTGCGCGAGATCAACGGACGGGTCAAGGCGCTCGACAACTCGGGCGGAGACCAGCAGGCCATCGCCCTGATGCTTGGCGAGGGCCGCCAGGCCTGGCTCGCGGTCGAGGCTGCGCTCAACGGCGTGCTCGAGCTCAACGTGCAGCAGATGCAGGAGGCCGACGCCTCCACCACCGTCCTCTACGAACGGAGCCGGATCACCCTTCTCGCGATCCTCGGAGGCTCCGCGCTGATCGGCGTGGCGGCGGCGACGTGGATCCTCATCTCCATCAGCCGTGCGCTCAGGAGCGCGTTGGGGCTGGCGGAGTCCGTGGCGGCGGGCGACCTGTCCGCCACCGCGACCGTGAAGAGCAACGACGAGATCAAGGATCTCATCGACGCCCTGAACCGCATGACCGGCCGCCTGCGCGAGGTGGTTGCCGAGGTGTCCGGCGCCGTGCGGAACGTGGCCTCCGGCAGCGAGGAGATGTCCGCCTCGGCCGAGCAGCTCAGCCAGGGCGCGGCCGAGCAGGCCAGCTCCTCGGAAGAGGCCTCCGCCTCGATGGAGGAGATGACCGCGACCATCAAGCAGACCGCCGACAACGCCTCCCAGACCGAGAGCATCGCCCGCCAGTCTGCGACGCATGCGAAGGAGAGCGGCCAGGCCGTCGGCAAGGCGGTGGAGGCGATGAAGACGATCGCCGACAAGATCCTGGTGGTCCAGGAGATCGCGCGCCAGACGGATCTGCTGGCCCTCAACGCGGCGGTGGAGGCCGCGCGGGCCGGGGAGCATGGTCGCGGCTTCGCGGTGGTGGCCTCGGAGGTGCGCAAGCTCGCCGAGCGCAGCCAGGCCGCGGCGGCGGAGATCTCGGGCCTCTCGGGAGACACGGTCAAGGCCGCCGAGGCCGCGGGCGCCATGCTCGACCGGCTCGTCCCCGACATCCTGCGCACGTCGGAACTGGTGGAGGAGATCTCGGCCGCCAGCCGCGAGCAGAACACCGGCGCCTCGCAGGTGAACACGGCCATGCAGCAGCTCGACAAGGTGACCCAGCAGAACACCGCCGCCGCCGAGGAGATGTCCGCGACCGCCGAGGAGCTGGCCAGCCAGGCCGAGCAGCTGCAGTCCGCCATCGGCTACTTCCGCGTCGACGGCGCGTCGTCCCCGGTCGCCGCTCCGGTCCGGCGCCCGGTCCGGCCCGCGCGCGCCGCGTCCCCGGTTTCGCGGCCGGCGGCGAGGGCCGCGTCGGGCGGCCTCCGCGGCGGCTTCGACCTCGATCTCGGCGCGGGCGAGGACGAGCTCGACCGCGAGTTCGAGCGCGCGGGCCGCGCGGCCTGACCGGAGCTGACAAGCATGACCTCCGCTTCGCAATACGTGACCCTGGGCGTGGCGGGGGACCTCTTCGCCGCGCCGGTCGAGCAGGTCCAGGAGATCCTGGACCTGCTGCCGATCACCCGCCTGCCGCACGCGCCCCCCTCGCTCCTAGGAATGATCGACGTCCGCGGCAGGGGCATCCCGGTCTTCGACCTGCGGCTGGTGCTGGGCCTGCCGCGCGGGGAGGACGATCACGGCGTGCGGATCGTCGTCCTGCGCGCGGGCGCCGACGACGGCCTCGTGGGCCTGCGGGCGGATCGCGTGTTCGAGGTGGCCGCGCTCGACGGAGATGCGCTGGAGCCGGCTCCGGGAACGGGCGGTCGGCGGCGCCTCGACGCGGTGGCCGGGGTGGGCCGCCGCAACGGCGCCTTCGTGATCGCGCTGGACGTGGAGCGCCTGGTCGCAATGGCGGGCTGCGCTCATGCCGCTGCGGAGGCTTGAGGTGGTCCCGCCCCCCGTCGCGCGCGACTTCGCCGGCGGAGCGGACGCCACCCGCGCGGATCGCCTCGGCGCGGCCGAGTTCGCCGGCATCGCCGAGCTGATCGGCCGCGAGATCGGCCTTCAGCTGTCCCCCGCCAAGCGCGAGATGGTGGAGGGACGGCTGCGCAAGCGCGTGCGGGCCCTCGGCGTCTCCGACCTCGCCGGCTATTGTCGCGATCTGCTCCGCGGCGAGGGTCTGGAGGACGAGCTGACGGAGCTGATCGACGTCCTCACCACCAACAAGACCGACTTCTTCCGCGAGCCGGAGCACTTCCGCCTGCTCGAGAGCCGGCTGGTCCCGGACCTGCTGACGGCCGCGCGCAGGCCCCGACAGCTCAAGATCTGGAGCGCCGCCTGCTCCACGGGGGCCGAGGCCTACACGGCCGCGATGGTCCTCGCCGACATGCAGGCGCGGGGCGGAAGGTTCGAGTTCGCCATCCTGGGGACCGACATCTCCACGCGGGTGCTGGAGATTGCGCGCCGCGCCGTCTACCCGGAGGCCTTCTTGGGGCCGGTGCCGGAACGCCTCCGCGCCCGCTGGCTGATGAAGGGGCGGGCGCCCGCCTCCAGCGGCACGATGCGCGTGTCCCAGGAGCTTCGGCGCAGGACGCGGTTCGGGCGGATGAACCTGATGGACCGCAGCTACCCCATCGATGCGGACGTGGACGTCATCTTCCTGCGCAACGTCCTGATCTACTTCAGCCGCGAGGACCAGGGCGCCGTCATTTCCCGCATGGTGGATCACCTGCGCCCCGGAGGGTTCCTGCTGCTGGGCCATGCCGAGGCGATGGTGGGCGCCGGCGATGCGGTCGAGCCTGTCGCCCCTGCCGTCTACCGCAAACTCTGAGGATCGAGCCGATGCCTGTCGCCGCCGCCCCGCTCCGCGTGCTGATCGTGGACGACTCCGCGTCCGTCCGCATGGCCTTGGGGGAGATCATCGCCTCGGATCCCCGGATGGAGGTGCTCGGCACGGCCTCCGACCCCTACATCGCCGCGGACCGCCTCCGGCGCGAGGTCCCCGACGTCATCCTGCTGGACGTGGAGATGCCGCGGATGGACGGGCTCACCTTCCTGCGCAAGCTGATGGCGCAGCGGCCGATCCCGGTCGTGATCTGCTCAACGCTCGCGGAGGCGGGGAGCGACGTGGCCCTCAAGGCGCTGGAGGCGGGGGCGGTGGACGTGGTCGCCAAGCCGCGGCTGGACGTCTCGCGCCAGCTTCAGGACATGCGGATGCAGATCTGCGACGTGCTGTGGAGCGCGGCGCACGCTCGGATCCGCGGAAGGCGCCCCGCCGTGCCGTCCGCGATGGCGGTGGAGCCGAAGCTGAGCGCCGACGTGCTGATCCCGCCCCTGTCGGATGCGCGGGAGGCGGCGCTGCGCGAGGCCCTGCCGCGCACGGCGCCGGTGATCTGCGTCGGCGCCTCGACCGGCGGGACCGAGGCCCTGCGGGAGATGCTGGGCGCGCTTCCCGCCTCCGCGCCCGGCGTGGTCGTGGTCCAGCACATGCCGGAGGGCTTCACCCGCAGCTTCGCGCAGAGGCTCGACGGCCTGTGCGCGATGTCGGTCAAGGAGGCGGCCGACGGGGACGAGGTCTTGGCCGGGTGCGTGCTGATCGCCCCGGGTAACCGCCACATGGCACTGCGGCGGACGGGCTCCGCCTACAGGGTGGCGCTGCTCGACGGTCCGCCGGTGTCGCGGCACCGGCCGTCCGTGAACGTCCTCTTCCGGTCCGCCGCGCAGGTCGCGGGGCCGAATGCCGTGGGGGTCATCATGACGGGGATGGGCGACGACGGAGCGCAGGGATTGCTGGAGATGAGACGGATGGGGTCAACAACCATCGCGCAGGACGAGGCGACGAGCGTCGTCTTCGGCATGCCCAGGGAGGCGATCGCGGCCGGCGCCGCCGGCAGCGTCCTGCCGCTGGACCGGATCGCCGGGGCCGCCATGGCCGCCGCCGTCGGGGCGCGCGGCAAATGAGCGTCGTCCCGGGCATGACGGCCGCTCCGGCGGGAAGCGAGGCGGCCGCCCTGGCGAAGGCCATGCTGGGGGCGAGCGTGCGTCTGGCACCGCCCCGCCTCCGCATCGAGGCCGCGTTCACCGAGCTCGCCGCGCGGCTCGGCGACGGGGCCGGCGTCGCCGCCGAACTCGGCGCGGTCTCCGCGGACGCGATCGAACATCTGCGGGCGGCGGATATCGACGCCACCGTCTCGAGCCTCCGCGCCGTGGCCGACGCCGCCGCCGTCATGGGCGAGCGCTTCCGACAGGAGCGCGACGCGATGGACCGGCTCCGGGAGGCGATCGGCGCCGGCGTCCGTCCGCTCGACAGTCTCGACCGCGCGATCCGCACCATCGGCATCATCGCGACCGTGGCGCGGGTCGCCTCCGCACCGCTTGTGAACTCAGACAACGACATCGGCTTCTTCTCCACCGACCTCGTGAAGCTGTCCGAGGCCGCGGCGCTCGCGGTCCGCGCCTTCACCGAGACCCACCGCCGCATCCTGCGGGAGGTGCAGGAGGCCGCGCTCAGGCAGGCGCGGTTCGAGCAGGCGTATCGCGAGAGACTCCTGGACCTTCCCCGGCGCTTCGAGCTCAGGCTGGCGGCGATGGCCGAGCATCGTCGCGGCGGCGAGGCGGCGGGCGAAAGCGTGAGCCGCACCTCGCAGGAGGTGACGCGCCGGATCTCGGAGGCGGTGTCGGCGCTGCAGGTCGGCGACGCGGCGCGGCAGAGGATCGAGCATGTGGAGACGGGCCTCGCGCGGCTCGCCCGCGCCGGTGCGGGGGGCGAAGCGGGCCTTGAGGCGCTTTCCATCGGCGCCTCGCTGCAGGCGGCGCTTCTGGAGGAGGCGACGCAGGTCTTCACGACCGAGGCGGGGGCCGCGCGGCGGCGCATCGACGAACTCGCGCAGGATGCCTCGCGGATCCTCGCGGAGGGGCGCGGCGTGGTGTCGGACGCCGCTGCGGGTGGAAGTCCGCTCGAAGCCGTGCAAGCGGAGCTCCTGACCGCCAACGACCTCCTGCGCGCCTGCGAGCGGGAGCGGAGGGAGCTGGATGCGCTCGCAAGCTCCGTCTCCTCCGCGATCGCGCTGCTGTTCGAGCAGCTGGAGACGGTCCAGCGCACCGAGGTCGAAATGCAGCTCCTGGCCGTCAACGCCGCGATCCGGTGTTCGCGGCTCGGGTCGAACGGCCGCGCGCTCTCCGTGATCTCGGAGCAGCTGACGGACCTGACCAACGAGACGCGGCGGGCGGTGAAGGAGGCGTCCGAGGAGCTCGAGCATGCGGCGGAGCCCGCCAAAGCCATCGCCGGCGCGTCGACCTCGGGCGGGTCGGATGAGATTTTGCGCCTGGAGGCCGAGGCGAAGGCGTCCATGCGCAGCCTGGCCGAGCTCGACGACAAGATGCGGAACGCGGGCGAGGCGCTGAACCAGCAGGCGCCGAGGGCCGCGGACTTCCTCCGGCGCGGGGCGGCGGCTTTCGAGGTCCTCGACACGGTGCTCGCCGAGCTTGCGCTGGAGCGGGATGCCATGAGGTCGCTCGCGCGCCCCGCTTCCGGTCGTGCTCCGGCGCCCGAGGAGGCCGAGACGCTCTTCGCCGAACTGCGCAGGACCTACACCATCGAAGCCGAGCGGAAGATCCATGATCGGCTGATCGGCGCGCCGCCGCCGAGCGCGATGACGAACGCCTCGTCGGCCGAGGAGGACTGGGAGATGTTCGGCTGATGCCCGCCTCCCCAGGCCCTGGAGAGGGGCAGGGCCGGGGCGCGTCGACGCCTCGGCGGTCGTCTCGGGAATCTGTCTCGAAACCCGAGGAGCAACGTCGCCGGCAGCGCCAAAGCCGCGCTGAAGGCGGCAGGCTCAATCACGAAGCGACGGAAACGAGCCGCTGGGGGCCATTGAGGCGAGTTTCGAAACGGACTATAGGCGTCGGGCGGGTCTGCCGAGCGGCGGCGCCCGCGTTCGATCCGCGCCACGGCGCCCGTTCGATCCGCGCCGCGGCGGCCCCCGGCGGGCGTTCAATCTGTCGCCCTTCAGGACGCGGACCGCAGTTCAAGCACGGTCACCGAGAGGCGGATGCAGGCCAACTCGATCAGCCCGAAAGTCGGCGGCTGGAAGCCGCCGTTGCAGGGCCAAGCGTTGAACTTCCAAGGGAAAGTGGTGCCCGGGGGCGGTGTTGTGTTCCCGTTGCAGGCACCGTGATCAAGCCTGACCTCAGCAAGATCAATGACTAAGGGGCTTCGGGGCTGGGATCAACAGGCACGTCCTGTACATCAGTTTGACCTACGGCAGCGGAGTTGGAGGAAGCCGGGTGTTTGGAGCCGGCCGGTGTCGCACGAAGGTGGGCATGACAGCCGATTGCCTACCCTTTGGACGGGGGGATGGGGTTTCGCAGGAGGGGACGGAGACGGCGGTGGTTAGTCTCCGGCCGGGGTTAATCCATGGGAGACGCTGAGACCGGGTCTGGGCACCCTGTCGTCGTTCGCTACGGCATGTAGGTGGCCGAACCGGCTTACAGGCCCCTGAGGGGCGGCCTGGTGGGTCTGGTGGGGTGCGAGCGTGGACGTCCGGGAAAGCCAGCCGGCAGGGGTCCCGGGGCTGGACCAGAACTCCCCCGGTGGGTAACGTATATATGACCTCGCTGTATTTTTTTGCCGTAGAGTTCGTTAACCTCTGCCCATGACAAGAATGACGGGAATGATGTTGTTTCGGAAACCTCTCTCTTAGATCGTCTATAGAGGACTTTGCTGAAACCACATCATTCTTGTCATTCTTGTCATGGCTCCGGATCATGTCCCGGGGCGTGGTGTAGGAGCGCCGGCCCTCGGAGAGAGATCCGAGGCTGATCAGGACGCCACGGCGGGCAGCCTGACTGTGGGAGTGTCGGTGACGCGGGCGAGGCTTTCAAGCGACATGTACCGGCGCGCCACGGCCCATTCGTCGTTGGTCTCCAGCATCAGCGCGCCAACGAGCCGGACGATGGCCTCATCGTTCGGGAAGATGCCGATGACGTCTGACCGCCGCTTGACCTCGCGGTTGACGCGCTCGAGTGGGGTCGTCGACGCGATCTGAGCCCAATGCTCGCGAGGGAAGGACATGTCGGCCAGGACCTCGTCGCGGGAGGCGTCCATGAAGGCGCCGAGCTTCTCGTTCTTCTCGCGCGGCGCGTCGGCTACGGCGTCCCCCTGGGCTTCCGCACCTTCCTTGTTCTCCTGCGCGAAGATGGTCTTCAGCATCGCCGCGACCGCAGTGCGCTGCTTGGCCGGGGCGTGCGCCAACGCGTTCCGCATCCAGTGGATCCGGCGCCTCTGACGGGTCGCGTTGAACACTCGCCGCGCGGCCGCCCGCAGGCCCTTGTGGTCGTCGGCGATCACCAGCTTCACGCCGCGCAGTCCGCGATCGGCGAGGGAGCGCAGGAAATCGGTCCAGAAGGTCTCGGCTTCCGAGGGCCCCGTGGCGACGCCCAGCCCCTCGCGCTTGCCGTCCTCGTTCACCGCGACAGCGATTATCGCCGCGCGGCTGACGATGCGCCCGCCCTCGCGGACCTCGAGGTAGGTGGCATCCAGCCAGAGATAGGGCCACGCCCCCTCCAGGGGACGGGTGAGGAAGGCATTCACCCGCTCGTCGATCTCGACGCAGAGGCGGCTGACCTGGGACTTCGACAGGCCGCCCGCGCCCATGGCCTTCACCAGATCGTCCACGGAGCGGGTCGAAACGCCGTGGACGCAGGCCTCCTGTATCACCGCGACGAGCGCCTTCTCGGCCGTGCGGCGCGGCTCGAGGAAACTGGGGAAGTAGCTGCCCTTGCGCAGCTTCGGGATCTCCAGCGCGATCCGTCCGGCGCGGGCGTCCCAGTCGCGATCCCGGTATCCGTGCCGCTGGACCTCGCGCAGGGGCGACCGCGCGCCCTTCGATGCGCCCGTCCGCGCCTCGACTTCCAGCTCCATGATCCGCTCGGCCGCAAAGGCCAGCATCTCGCGCACGAGATCGCCATCGGCCTGCTTCTCAACCAGCTCGACCAGCGCCATTCTCTCATCGGTCATCGTCGTCTCCGTTCAGGTTCCAGGTCTTGCAACCCGAACCTTCTCCGAAGACCGGCGATGGCCGCCAGCGTCACCCCAGGCCGCGCGCTGCGCTACGCCAGGGGCTCCGCGCGCGGCCTCCTACACCACCACCTGGGACACAGCCGCAACTGCGGGCGGCCGCGCGGCGAGTGTTCAACGCGACCCATCAGAGGCGCCGGATCCACTGGATGCGGAACGCGTTGGCGCACGCCCCGGCCAAGCAGCGCACTGCGGTCGCGGCGATGCTGAAGACCATCTTCGCGCAGGAGAACAAGGAAGGTGCGGAAGCCCAGGGGGACGCCGTAGCCGACGCGCCGCGCGAGAAGAACGAGAAGCTCGGCGCCTTCATGGACGCCTCCCGCGACGAGGTCCTGGCCGACATGTCCTTCCCTCGCGAGCATTGGGCTCAGATCGCGTCGACGACCCCACTCGAGCGCGTCAACCGCGAGGTCAAGCGGCGGTCAGACGTCATCGGCATCTTCCCGAACGATGAGGCCATCGTCCGGCTCGTTGGCGCGCTGATGCTGGAGACCAACGACGAATGGGCCGTGGCGCGCCGGTACATGTCGCTTGAAAGCCTCGCCCGCGTCACCGACACTCCCACAGTCAGGCTGCCCGCCGTGGCGTCCTGATCAGCCTCGGATCTCTCTCCGAGGGCCGGCGCTCCTACACCACGCCCCGGGACATGATCACTATTCGTGGCAGTTCGACAGCAAGTCGGAGCCGCTCCGGCTGGTCGCGATCATCACAGATCGAGACGATGACGATCCGGAACGAGTCGCCCGATTGCTGCGCCTGGGAACGCTCCGGAGCGTCGATTCCTACTTCCACAAGATCCGGAGCAACCTTCGCGCGGCGAAGCGAGCGGGAACAAGCGCCTCGGGACGAAGGTGGGATAGATACTACTACTACTACCGGCCGGACACTCTCCTGCAGGTGGTCGAGATCCATCGTTTCCTTCCCAACTGAACGGGAACCGCCAAGACGAAAAAGATGCCTGCGATGCGGCTGGGACTTGCGCGGGGGAAAGATCTATGGACGCGGCCTGCTCTCCGTCCGGTGAGTGCTTTCTTCGAGCAGCCCCTCCGAGAACCCGCCCACACATATCGTCAGGAGCTGGCCTTGGAGGAGGAGGGAGGCGGGTGGCGGCGCCGTCGGTTTTTAGGGCGACGATGCCGGTCGGCGTCCGGGGCCTGCGCCGCTCGGCTGCCGCGCGTCGAGGCGTCCGCGCGGCCGGGGTAGCGAGGCCCGGAGCCCTTCGGGTTCCGGCTCGGCGGGAGCGGCGTGTCGCGGGCGGCCCGGGGCGCCCCCTCGGCTCTCCCCGGCGACCGCGGGAGCGGGGCGCTTCGGGGCCGCAGTCGGAGACGTCTGCGGGCGGCGCGTCAGGCCGGAGCGCGGCGGGCGATGACGAGATGGCCGGGTTCGGGGCGGCCGTCGTTGGTGCGGATGGTCCAGGGCTCCAGCGCCTCGATCACGAAACCCGTGGCGGCGAGGGTGGTGCGGAGGTAGCCTTGGGCGTGGTGGAAACGCTGGTGGGGGCCAACCTTCCAGGGCGCGCCTGCGAAGGCCTCGTCGGGCAGCGTCTCGGTCGAGGCCAGGAAGCGGCCGCCGGGGCGGAGCTGCGCGAAGGCGCCCGCGATCAGGTCCTCCAGCGCGCCGAGATAGGGGAGCACGTCGGCGGCGCAGATCAGGTCCCAAGGGCCGGCGACGTCGCCGTCCTCGTCCTCGGCCGGCGCGTGGAGGAAGGCGACGGCGTCGCCCACGTAAAGCTCGTCGTAGAGGCCGCGGGAGTCGGCCTCGGCCAGCATCTCCTCGGACAGGTCGACGCCGGTGGCGTGGGCGACCGCGTCGCCGAGGGCCGCGGACATCAGGCCTGTGCCGCAGCCTAGATCGAGGAGCGAGAGCCCCGACAGCGACGGGGAGAGCGCGCGGAGCATCTGCGCGAGCCGCTCCGGCGCGCGGTAGTCGAGGCGGCCCACAAGGATGTCCTCGAACTCCGCGGCGTGCTGGTCGAACAGGGTGGCCACGTAGGCGGGCGAGGCGCGGTCGGGAGAGGGCTCGGCGCCCAGCGCGGCGAGGCGGACGAGGGCGCCGCCGTGGTCCTCCGGGTCGAGGGCGAGGACCTCGCGCCAGGCAGAGGCGGCGGCCTCGGCCTCTCCGGCTTTCTCCAGCGAAAGCGCCCGCGCATAGGCGGCGGCGAGGGGGTCGTCATCGGAGGTCTCGGTCATTGGAGGCGTTCCTCGGCCGGGGCGGGCGGCGGCGCGGGAAGGGGGGCGACGCTGGCGGCGCCCTGCATGTCCTCGCGGCCCTCGTATTCGTAGATCAGCTCCCGCCCGCTCGGCGCCTCGGTCACGCGGCGGCCGCCGTCGGGGGAGGGGAGCAGGGGGTAGGTCATGACCTCGGCGCGGGCGGGGCGGCCGAGGGCGTCCTCCTCCGACACGCGGGCGCCGTGGCGGGTGAAGCGGGCGAAGCCGGCATCCGAGGAGCGGGTCCAGCCGGCCTGCCGGCCGTCCGCATCGTGGTTGTAGACGTCGCGCCAGCGCCGGACGGGCCAGAGCCAGGGGTCGGAGTATTCGTCCTGGAGGCTGTCCGCGTCGTATTCCACCATGTCCAGCCGGCCGTGGGGGCCGTAGATGCGCGCCTCCCGCGGGGGGAACGCGACCGAGACGAAGGCGGGGGCGGAGAGGGTTTTCCCGTCATCGGCGAAGACCGCGATGTCCACGCGGTGGGAGCGCAGGCCCTGCGGGTCCGGGGAGCGGGTCTCGTCCTGCCAGTCCACCTCGATCTCCGCGCCCTCGGACGCGGCGCCGAAGGGGGCGATGCGGACCTTGGCGGGGTCGCCGCGCAGCAGGACCCAGCGGAAGGCGACGGGCCGCCCGGCGGGGTTGGGGCCGAGCCCCGCGGCGACGGTGAGGCGCTTGGTCGCCGAGGTTCCGCGATGCAGCCGGGCGATTGCGGAAGGGGTGTCGAAGAGGACGTCGGAGAGGCCGTCGCCGAACTCCTCGATCCCCGGCGTGGGGCGGCTTTCCTGGAGGACCTGGAGGCGGACCAGGGGGGGAATGGTCTCGGGCGTCATGGCGTTGGCCATCTCGATCATGCGCAGCGGCTCGGCGGCCTCCGGGTCGAAGACGGTGGGGTGGGCCCTGGGGGAGAGGTAGTCGGCGTCGGTCTCGATCCCCTTCTGGCCGCGGCGCCAGAGCATCTGGAGGGTGGGCGCCACGAGATGCTCGCGGATCAGGCGGGCCTTCGTTTCGGGGGGGAAGGCGGCGAGCATCATGGCGAGGGACCGGAGCGCGACCTCGTCGGAATGGGAGCTGCCCTGCGAGACGATGGCGTAAGGGGTGTTGGCGGGGAAGACGTCGCCGAAGAACGGGTCGTGGTCCTTGTGCTCGGGGTACACGTAGACCTGGTTGGAGGCGTATTCGCGCCAGAGCTCCGAGGGTCGGCCGGGGTCGGTGAGCCCAAGGCGCGGCATGCTCCGCCAGGCGGGGCCTTCGGTGAGGGCGGTGGAGGAGTTGCCGATCAGCGGGGGCGCCACCTGGCCGGCGGCGGTGAGGGCGAGCCCCTCGGAGAGGCCGCGGGCGTAGCCGGCCTTGTGCGCTTCGGGGGCGTGCTCGACGGCGGTGAGCTGGGGGAAGCGGTCGAGGTCGAGAGGCGCGTGGTCGTCGTCGCGATTCTCGTAGAAGTCGCCGCGGTTGCCGGCGGCGCGGCCGGCGGCGTGCAGGAGGTTGAGCCGGCGCGCGGCCTCGGAGCCGCCGGTCATCACCAGCTCCGGCCCGCGCGACCCGGTGGGGAGCGCGAAATAGGCGCGCAGGGTCTGCTCAGGCCCGGACCATTCGCTGTTGGCGGAGGAGACGACAGCCGCGCCGTCCACGAGCGGCGAGGGGATCGCGGGCGGCCTCGGCGTCTGCGGCTCGGGCGCAGGGCCGGTCAGGATCGGCAGCGCCCTGGCGAAGAGGGGGTGGTCGCGGAGCGGCGCCCAGGCGGGGTTCTCCGCCGCGTCGGGATCGCGCAGCCCGGCCTGCGCCGCGTTGAGGAGATCCAGCGCGGCGGTGTCGAGATCCCTTCGCAGCAGGGCGAGGCGGACCAGATACTGGTGCAGCATCTCCATCCCCGGAAACTTTCGCGCGAGGAGACGCAGCCGCGACTCGCCGCCGATGGCGTCGCCGCGGCGGAAGAGGCCCGAGGCGGCGCGGAGCTGACGCTCGAAGGCCGGACGTTCGAAGATCGGGAGGGCGTCGGGCGTGCGGGCTGCTGCGGCGGCGGCATCCCGGGCGGCGGGGAGCGGCGGGGTCTCAGGCTCGGACGGGGCGAAGACGCCCCAGCCTGCGGCCGCGACGATCAGGAGCACCGCCAGCAGCACGGCCGCGATGCGCAGCGCCCGCGGCAGGCGCGAGGCGGGGGAGCCGTCATCCTCGGGGCGGTGGGGGGACGGCAAGGGCGGGTTCTCCTGCAGGGCCGGCGGTCGGCCCCTTGTGGACCCTTGACGGCGGCCGGTTCAAGCCGCCGGGGCGCCGCGGGCGGGGGTTCCGGGCTCGCCCAGATCCCACCACAGGCCCGCCATCAGGCCGAGCGCGCTTTCGCACAGGGGGGCGAGCATGTGCTCGTCCGGCGCGTGCTGGGAGCAGCCGGGATGGGAGTGCGGGATCCAGACGGTGGGGAGGCCCAGCATGTCGGAGAAGACCTCGTTAGGCAGCGAGCCGCCGAGATTGGGAAGGCGCGCGGGGCCGGCGCCGTCGGTGCGCTCCAGCGAGGCGGCGGTCCAGACGGCCCAGGGGGAGGCGGGGTCGAGCCGGGTGGCGTGGAAGTCGATCCGGTCGGGCATGGAGACGTCGACGTCGGGGAAGCCCTCGCGCGCCAGGTGGCGGGAGAGGGCGGGGAGGATGTCGGCCTCGGGCGTGCCGACCACGAAGCGGAGCTGGCAGTGGGCGGTGGCGGAGGGCTGGATGGCGTTGACCGGATTGGCGGGCTCGCCGCAGGTCATGGCGCGCACGCAGAAGGAGTTCCAGCCCCAGACGCGCTCGCCGGGGGTGAGGCCGGGCTCGCCCCAGGCGGGGTCGATCTCGGGGCCGTCCTCGCCGACGGGGCAGGTGGCGATGGCCTCGCGCACCGCGGGCGTCAGGCTGTCGGGCCGCCATTCGGGGATGCGGATCACGCCGTTCGCGTCGGTGATGGCGGCGAGCGCGTGGGCGAGGCGGATGCCGGGGTCGCGCAGCAGGCCGCCCCAGTTGCCGGAATGGTGGGCGCCCTCGCGCAGCGCGCAGGTCAGGGTGAAGTTTATCGCGCCGCGGGAGCCGAGGAACATGGTCGCCCGGTCGGCCCGCACGCGGGGGCCGTCGGAGGCGATGAGCACGTCGGCGGCGAAGCGGTCGCGCGCGGCCTCCAGCGTCTCGGCGAGGCCGGGTGAGCCGCCCTCCTCCCCCATCTCCAGCGCCACGCGGAGGTTGAAGCCAAGGCGGCCGTTGCGGGCGGTAAGCACCGCCTCGAGCGCCAGCAGGTTGATGAGGTGCTGGCCCTTGTTGTCCGCGGTCCCGCGGCCGTAGAGGCGGTCTCCGTCGCGGGTCACGGCGAGGGGGTCGCGGTCCCCGGCCCAGCGGCCGGTCATCAGGGGGACCGTGTCGCCGTGGCCGTAGGTGAGGACGGTGGGGAGGCTTGGGTCCTCGATCCGCTCGGCATGGAGGATCGGGGGCGCGCCTGCGACGGCGTTGGCCAGGATCTCGCAGCGGAAGCCCAGCGCGGTCAGGCGCGGGATCGCCAGGCGCTGGAGGTAATCCATGGCGCCGTCGGGCCCGTCGGTGCGGCAGGCCACGAGCTCGGCCAGCGCGGCCTCGAACCGGCCGGAGGGGACGAGGGACCGCGCTGCGGCGACGGCGGACATTCGGGACATGGAGGGCTTTCTCAGGCGAGAGGGTCGAAGTCGCGCACCGCCACGTCGAGGCGATGGACGAAGCCGCCGGCGATCTCGGGGAAGAGGCGGCGGACGATGGGGTCGTGGCCCGGGATCACCATCGAGGGGCGGGAGGCGAGGCGCTGGATCGTGCGGAAGCCGTCGAGCATCTGGGGCAGGTCGGCCACGATGGGGAAGGGGCGGGCGGTGAGGTAGTTCTCGTAGTAGTGCGAGGCGTCGGAGGCGAGGCAGAGATGCCCCTCCCGCGTCAGGGCGCGCACGCACTGGAGGCCGCGGGAATGGCCGCCGATGCGGTGGACGGTGACGCCGGGGGCGACCTCGCCGTCCCCGTCGTGGAAGACCACCCGACCGGAATAGACGTGGCGGATCATGCGGCAGACGTGGTCGGCGGTGTAGGGGTGGCGGAGCAGGCCGTGGCACATGCAGGGGCCGGTGGCGTAGGCCATCTCGGCCGCCTGAAGGTGGAAGGTGGCGTTGGGGTAGTGGTCGAGCCCGCCCGCGTGGTCGTAGTGCAGGTGGGTGACGATGACGGTGTCGATATCCTCGGGGCGCAGGCCGAGGGCGGCGAGGGCCGCGGGCGGTTCGCGGTCCAGGGCGCGGCCCCGGGCGGCGCTTTCGGCGGCGTCGAAGCCCGTATCCACGAGGATCGTGCGGTTGCCGGAGCGCAGGAGCCAGACGAAATAGTCCATGGGCATCGGCGAGGCGTGGTCATCCTCGCCGATGAAGTTCGCGCTGCGGGTCCGCGCGGAGATCTCCGCGTATTTCAGCGCGTAGGCTTCCCAGATGTCGGTCATGGCCCCTCCCCGATGCAGGCGGATGCTGCACCGGAGAGGGGGCGGTTGGGAAGGGTCAGCGGAGGTTTTCCGCGGGCGGGCGGCGGTCCGCCCAGGGGCGGGCGCGCTCCAGGTCCGCCGACAGGGTCATCAGGCGCGCATCCTCGCCGAAGGAGGCGGCGAGGTGGACGCCGATGGGCAGCCCCTCGGCCGTCCAGTGGAGGGGGAGGGAGACCGCAGGCTGGCCCGAGGCGTTGAAGGCGGCCGTGAAAGGGGAATAGGCGGCGACGCCGTTCGGCCCGAGGCGGTAGTCCACGAAGTCCGGGTTGGTGTGGGCGAAGCGGCCGACCTTGGCCGGCGGCTCGGCCAGCGTGGCGGTCAGGAGGATATCCATGCCCGTCAGGTGGCGGGCCAGCGCGCGCCCGTAGGCGTGGACCTTGTTCACGGCCGCGAGGTAGTCCGCGCCGCTCAGCGTCCGGCCGAGGCGGACGGCGCCCTCGGTCACCGCCTCCACGTCGCCCTGCTGGAGCTCCCGCCCGCGGGCCTTGAGCGCCTCGCGCACCGAAAGGGCGCTGCCGCAGGCGATGATGTCCACGATGGCGCGCATGGTCCCGTGGGTGTCGGCGTCGGGGAGGGGGGATTCGAAGACCTCGTGGCCCATGGAGGCGAGGAGCTTCGCCGTCTCCTCCACCGCCGCCTTGCAGTCGGGGTGGATCGAGTCGCCGCTCAGGGTGGTGGTCAGGAAGCCGATGCGGAGCTTGCCCGACTCGCGGGCGGCGGCCTCGGCGAAGGTCATGGGCATCTCGGGGGCCGCGTAAGGGTCGCCGAGGTCCGGGCCGCAGACGCAGTCGAGCAGGGCGGCGGTGTCGCGCACGGTCCGGGTGACGAAGCCCGAGATGGAGAGGCCGGCCCAGCCCTCGCCCGCCATCGGCCCGTTCGGGGTCCGGCCGCGGGTGGCCTTGAAGCCCACGAGCCCGCAGGAGGCGGCGGGGATGCGGATGGAGCCCGCGCCGTCCGAGGCGTGCGCCGCCGGCAGGATGCGCGCGGCGACCGCGGCGCCGGCGCCGCCGGAGGAGCCGCCCGAGGTGCGGTCGAGGTCATAGGGGTTGCGGGTCGGGCCGCCGTAGACGGCGGATTCGGTCGCGGGGCCGACGCCGAACTCGGGAGAGGTCGTGCGCCCGAAGGTGACGAGGCCGGCGCGCTTGATGCGCAGGTAGAATTCGCTGTCCGCCGGGGGCATCGCATGGGCGGTGAGGCGGGAGCCGGAGCTGACCGGGTAGCCTCGCGCCGCCGCCCCGAGGTCCTTGAGCAGGAAGGGGACGCCGCGGAACGGGCCGTCCTCCAGCCCCGCCGCGATCAGGGCGCGCGCCGCCTCGGGGACGAGGTTGGTCAGCGCGTTGATCTTCGGGTTCGCCTTCTCCCCCCGGCGCAGCGCCTCCTCCAGCAGCTCGTCGGGCGAGACGTCCTTCTTCGCGACCAGCTCGGCGAGGCCGGTGGCGTCATGGTCTTCATAGGCGGCGGAGATGGACATGCGTGCGCTCCCTGCATCGTTTCGCGCACCTTGGCGCGGGGGACGGCGGGGCGCCAGAGGGGGCGGTCATTCGGCGTGGCAGGCGGAGGCGTCCGTCACGAGGCCGCCCGCGCCGAAGCGCAGCGTCTCCGCCGCCTCAACGCCGGCGTGGGTGCGGTAGGCGATCACCACGGTCTCGTGGCCCGCGTAGACGGTGCGGATCTCGAAGCGCAGGGCGGGCTGACGGCGCAGGGCGTCGGCCCAGTAGGCGCGCAGGGCGGCGCGCCCGCGGACCGTGCCGTCTCCGGTCAGGGCCTCCGCGCGGCGGGAGCGGAAGACCACGTCCTGTGCGTAGTGGGCGAGGATGCGGTCGAGGTCGTGGGCGTTCCAGCCTTCGAGCCATTCGGCGGCGAAGGCCTCCGCCTGCTCGGGGGTCAAGCCAGGCGCTCCGGCGAGGAGAGGTCGCGGAAGATCGCCTGGGCCGTCGGCTCCCAGGCGTCGGTGCGGTCCGGGTCGGGTTTCACCGGGGCGCCGATGCGCGCCGATTCCTCGATGGCCAGCGCGGCGGCGAGGGTGCCGAGCGCATCCTCCCCGGAGACGAGCGGCTGCGCCTCGCCCCGCGCCACCTTCGCGAAATGCTCGAGCTGGAGAGCGAGCGGGTCCGCCGGGGGGCAGGGGAGCGGCAGCCGGGTCAGGGGACGGGTCCAGTCCCCCCGTCCCTGGCCCGCATAGCGCCAGAAGGCGAGGGAGGGGAGCGAGATCGCGCCTTCGGAGCCGACGAGGCGGAGGCAGTCCTCGGACGAGGGGGCGTGATCCTCCGACTCGCCGGTCGCGGCCTCCCACGCCCAGGGCGCGAGGCCTGCGTCGGTGACGACCGCCGTAGCGAGGCTTCCGTTCCTGAACCGGAAGGCGGCGGCGACCGCATCCTCGGCGGCGGCGGCGCGGGTGGGGCGGGAGACGAGGGCGGTGACCTCGGCGATCTCGCTCATCAGCCAGCGAAGGAGGTCCACATCGTGGATGATCTGGCCGAGCACGGGGCCTCCGCCGGAGGCGACGCGCCAGGCGTAGCGGCGATCGGATTCGGGCCGGCGCTGGAACCAGACGGCGTCGGCGGCGACGAGGCGGCCCAGCAGGCCCCCCTGCGCCGCCTCCCGCGCCGCGGAGACGCAAGGGTGGTGGCGGCGGTGATGGCCCACCAGCAGGGGTGCGCGCCCCTCCGCCGCGGCGATGATGCGGCGCCCGTCGCGCAGGCTGACGGCGAGGCAGCGGTCCATCAGCATCGCCCAGCCGCGCGAGGCGGCGGCCTCGGCGGTTGCGGCGTGGGAGGTGGGGGGCGTGGCGACGATCACCGCCTCGGTGTCGCCGGGGATGTCCTCTAGGTCGCCGGCCGTGGGAAAGCCCCGCTCCGTGGCACGCTCGCGCCCGTCGGCGCCCGGGTCCATCACAGCGGTCAGTCGGAGGTCGGATCGGGAAGCGACGAGTTGCGCGTGGCGCAGTCCCACCGCCCCCCCGCCGATCACCGCGATCGGCAGGCGAGCGGTCATCCGGCCGCTCCGCGTCGAGACTGGGGGGCAATTCGCAACATCATGAAACTGGCGTCCGGCGTGCACATGAGATGAACGACGTTGTACAGCGGTTCATTCGCCTCGTCTCCCCCCGCAGGCGTCGCATGGGCGGAGGAAAGGGGGGGCGGCTCGTCGCGAACTGATGCGCCGTCGCGGGGACGCGACGGCGCTTTCATAACGGGGCGGCGCCGCGGGAGCCGGTGGAGCCGCCGGAGAATCGGGCGCGGAGGGCCTCAGGCCGCCTCGCTGCGCGTCTCGCCATCGTCCTCGGTCGGGGAGGCGGAGTTCTTCACGATCCGGCTCACATTGACCTCGCGGAGCATGAAGGCGGGCACGTGGTCGCCCATGCCCACCACCGGGCCGCCGCGGCGACGGCCGCCGTCCTTCGGCTCGTCCTTGCGGCTCCGCCGGCGCCCGCGGGGATCCTCGGCGGCTTCCTCGCGCGGGTCGTCGAGCGCGGGGTTGCGGCGCTTCGCCGGCGCGGCGGGCTCTTCGACCGCGGGTTGCTCCTCGACCGCGGGCTCGGGCGCGGCCTGAGCCGCGGGCTGGGCCTCGGTCGCCTCAACGGTCTCGTCCGTCTCTTTCCGGCGGGGCCGGCTGGCGCGGGCGCGGCGACGGGGCTTCGGCGCCTCCTCCTGCGGCTCGGGCGCGGCGACGGATTCGGCGGGGGCCTCGGGCGTCTGCGCAGCGAGCGGATCTTCGAGGCGCGGGACGGGCATCCCCAGCATCTCCTCGATCTTGGCGACGTGCTTCTCCTCATGCGGGAAGCACAGGGTCACGGCCTTGCCCTTGCGCCCCGCGCGGCCTGTCCGGCCGATGCGGTGCACGTAATCCTCGGCGTGGATCGGAACGTCGAAGTTGAAGACGTGGGAGACGGAGGGAATGTCGAGCCCACGCGCGGCCACGTCCGAGGCGACGAGCACCGAGATCTCGCCCGAGCGGAAGCCGTCAAGCGTACGGGTGCGGATCGACTGGTCGAGGTCGCCATGCAGCGCGCCGGCGTTGAAGCCATGCTTCTTGAGCGACTTGAAGACGACGTCCACGTCCCGCTTCCGGTTGCAGAACACGATGGCGTTGGTGAGCGCCTCGCCTTCGGCCGAAATTAGCCGGCGCAGCAGATCCCGCTTCTCCGCGTCGGCCTTCTCCTTGCCGGCGGGCTTGTGGCGAACCACGCCCTGCTGGATCGTCTCCGCCGCGGTGGCCTGCTTGGCGACCTCGATGCGCACGGGGGCGTGGAGGAAGGTCTCGGTCAGGCGCGTGATCTCGGGCGGCATGGTGGCCGAGAAGAACAGCGTCTGCTTGGTAAAAGGCAGGAGGCCGAAGATCCGCTCCAGATCGGGGATGAACCCCATGTCGAGCATCCGGTCGGCCTCGTCCACCACCATGACCTGCACGCCGGTGAGCATCAGTTTGCCGCGCTCGAAATGGTCGAGCAGGCGGCCGGGGGTGGCGATCAGCACGTCCACGCCGCGGTCGATCAGCTTGTCCTGGTCCTTGAAGGACACGCCGCCGATCAGCAGGGCCATGGTCAGCTTGTGATACTTGCCGTAGGTCTCGAAGTTCTCGGCCACCTGGGCGGCGAGCTCCCGCGTCGGGCAGAGGATCAGGCTGCGGGGCATCCGCGCCTTCGCCCGGCCCTGCGCGAGGATCGTGATCATCGGGATGGTGAAGGCGGCTGTCTTGCCGGTTCCCGTCTGGGCGATGCCCAGCACGTCCTTGCCCATCAGGGCGTGGGGAATGGCCTGCTCCTGGATCGGAGTGGGCTGGGTGTAGCCAGCCTCCTCAACGGCCTGGAGAACCTTGGGGTCGAGTTCGAGGTCGGAGAAGTTCATGCAGCCCTTTCGCGGTGTCGTCTGCGGTCACTGGGTGTGGCCGCATATCCCGCGCGGCCCCGTCGATCAGCGCCCGGACGGCGCTTGTTGGGGGCCTATTTGCGCGAAAATCCGCGAAAGTCAATATTCCTGGTGCGGGAGAGGCGCTGAGCCGCGGGACGTCCGGGGGTTCCGGACGCCCGCGGGGAAGCGATTACTCGGTCGCCTCGTCGATCTCGTCGGCGGTCTCGTCGGCGGCGTGCGTCACTCCCTCGCCGGCATTCTCGACGTCCTGACCGAAGCCGGCGACGGTGTTGCAGCCGGACGCCATCAGCGCCAGCGGAAGAACGAGGAAGCGGAGGTCGCGAAGCGTCATGTGTAATCTCCCCTGCGGTGCCAGGCCCCCGTCGCGGGAGCGCCATGGCACGTCAACCCGCGACGGAGGCGCGAGTTCCGCAGGATGGGCCCACCCCCCGATTCAGGTGAGCATCTCCTTGGTGGCGGAGAGCCTGACCTCGGGATGGTCCCGCGCGACGCGATCAAGATCCCACTGGAGGCGGGTCATGTAGACCGGGTCCCCGTCCGAGTCGGTCGCCATGTGGCCCTTGTTGGCGTTGGCGAAGGCCTCCACCGCCGCGCGGGGCCCGTGGATCCAGCGGGCGCTGTTGAACTGCGTGGGCTCGAACCGCACGGGCAGGCCGTATTCCTGCTCGATCCGCGAGGCAAGGACCTCGAACTGGAGCTGGCCCACGACGCCCACGATGTGGCCGGAACCGATCTGGGGCTTGAAGATCTTGGCGGCGCCTTCCTCGGCGAACTGGGTGAGGGCCTTGTCGAGGTGCTTGGCCTTCATCGGGTCGCCCGCGCGGCAGGTCTGGAGAAGCTCCGGCGCGAAGGCGGGAATGCCGGTGAAGCGCAGATCCTCGCCCTCCGTCAGCGCGTCGCCGATGCGGAGCTGGCCGTGGTTGGGCACGCCGATGATGTCGCCGGCCCAGGCGTCGTCCAGCACCTCCCGCTCGGAGGCGAGGAACATCACCGGGTTGGTGATCGCCATGGGTTTCCCGGTTCTTACGTGGTTCAGCTTCATGCCGCGCTTGAAGTGGCCCGAGCAGAGGCGGACATAGGCGACCCGGTCGCGGTGCTTGGGGTCCATGTTCGCCTGAACCTTGAAGACGAAACCGGAAACCTTCGGCTCGTCAGGGGAAACCTGGCGCGGCTCGGCCGGACGGGGCTGGGGCGGCGGCGCGTGCTGGGCGAGGCCGGAGATCAGCTCCTGCACGCCGAAGGAGTTGAGCGCGGAGCCGAACCAGATCGGGGTCATGGAGCCGTTGCGGAAGGACTCCTGGTCGAACTCCGGGAGGAGGCCGCGGGCCATCTCGATCTCGGTCTGCAGGGTCTCGAGCTGATCCGGGCTCATGCGCTGCGCGAGCTTCGGGTCGGAGAGGCCCGAAATCTCGACGCTTTCGCCCCGCACGTTGCGGTCGGCACGGTCCATCACCGCGAGGCGGTCGCGCATCAGGTCGTAGGCGCCGACGAAGTCGCGCCCCATACCCACGGGCCAGGAAGCGGGGGCGACGTCGATGGCGAGCATCTCCTGGATCTCGTCGATGATCTCGAAGGTGTCGCGGCTTTCCCGGTCCATCTTGTTGCAGAAGGTGAGGATCGGCATGTCGCGGAGGCGGCAGACCTCGAACAGCTTGCGGGTCTGGCTCTCCACGCCCTTGGCGCCGTCGATCACCATGATCGCGGCGTCCACGGCGGTCAGCACGCGGTAGGTGTCCTCGGAGAAGTCGTCGTGGCCGGGCGTGTCCACGAGGTTGAACCACGTTCCGTTCCATTCGAACGACATGGCGGAGGCGGAGACCGAGATCCCGCGCTCCTGCTCCATCTTCATGAAGTCCGAGCGGGTGCGCCGGGCCTCGCCCTTGGCGCGGACCTGGCCGGCCATCTGGATCGCGCCGCCGTAGAGCAGGAACTTCTCGGTCAGCGTGGTCTTGCCGGCGTCCGGGTGCGAGATGATCGCGAAGGTGCGACGTCGCGCGATCTCGGGCGGTAGAACGGGGGCGTTGCTGAGGTCCTGCATGGCGCGGGGTATAGGCGGGGCGGCGGGGGCGCGCAACGCCCCCCACGAGGGCTCAGCGCCGGACCAGAAGCAGATCGCAGGGCGGGTCGCGCATCAGCTCGGAGGCGAAGCCGCCCAAGGCAGTGGCGGAGAAGGCGCCTCGGCCATGCGCGCCGATGGCCACGAGCTGGGGCTTCCGCTCCCGCATCATGTCGGCGAACACCTCCTGAACGCCGCCCTCCCGCAGCTCGGCATTCGCGCAAGGGTCGGCGAGGTCTTCGGCCGCGATCCAGCGGTCGAGATCCTGGCGGGCGAGCTTCATGAAGGGCAGGGCCGCGTGCTTCGGGTCGCCGGCCTGGAAGCCCCGATAGGGGATGTGGACGGCGTGGAAGGTCGCCAGATCGGCCCCGGGCGCGATGGCGCGCGCCGTCCGCACCGCGGCGGCGGCGGCGGGGGAGAGGTCGAGGCCCGCGAGCACGGACGCATAGGGCGTCTCGGCCGGTTCGGCCGCGAGCAGAACGGGCCGCAGGCTGTTGCGCACGATCCGCTCCATGGTCGTGGCGGAAACGAGGTCCGCGAGCGGCCGGCGGCGATGCAGACCGAGGACGAGCAGATCGGCCTCCGCCGCTTCGGCGGCCGCGAGGATGGCGGAGGCGGGCTCGCCGCTTTCCACCCGCGCGTTGCAGGCGACCGAGCCGGAGTCCGGCAGCGAGGCGCAGAAGCGGGCGAGCTCCTGCTTCGAACTCCTCGGCGAGCTTCGACGAGAGGCGATCGGGCAGATCCTCGTCCACGATGCAGAGAGTCTCGATCTCCGCTCCCGTGCGGGCGGCGATGGCGAAGGCGCGGCGGACCGCGCGGTCGGACCGGGCGGACAGGTCCGAGGCGACGAGGATCTTCATGGCGTCGATCTCCCTTTCGGCGACAGGAACGGCGTCGTGGGGAAGGGTCCGCACCGCCGGAGCGCGCGCAAGTCACATGGAGGCGAGATGCCCGTGAAGAGCGCGGAATGCAACCGCTGGACGCATCCTTGCGCAGGCACGGACGCGGACCTAGGCTCCCCTCGCATCGGAACAGGGAGGGGCGCATGGATCTCGGGATCAAGGGCAGGACGGCGATCGTTTGCGCGGGGTCCAAGGGCCTCGGGCGCGGATGCGCGATGGCGCTGGCGGAGGCGGGGGTGAACCTCGTGATAAATTCGCGCGGCGCCGAGGCGCTGGAGAAGACGGCGCAGGAGATCCGCGACGCCCACGGCGTGGAGGTGCGGATCGTCGCCGGCGACGTGTCCGGGGACGAGATCCAGCGGGAGCTGGTGGGCCAGGCGAACGATCTCGCGGGCGGGACCGTGGACATTCTGGTCAACAACAACGGCGGCCCGCCCCCGGGGATGTGGACGGACTGGGAGCGCGAGGACTGGGACAAGGCGCTGACCGCGAACATGATCACGCCGATCATGCTGATGAAGGCGGTCCTGCCGGGGATGATCGAGCAGCGCTGGGGCAAGGTGGTGAACATCACCTCCGCCTCGGTGAAGACGCCGATCGCGGTGCTGGGACTGTCGAACTCGGCCCGCGCGGGGCTGACGGGCTATGTGGCGGGGACTTCTCGGCAGGTGGCGCCGCACGGGGTGAACATCAACAACCTGCTCCCCGGCAGCCATGCCACGGACCGCATCGCCGCCCTGGACGCGAACGCGGCGCGGCAGGGGAACATGTCGCTGGAGGAGGCGCGGGCCAAGCGCGAGGCCAACATTCCGGCGCGGCGCACGGGCACGGCGGAGGAGTTCGGCGCGACCTGCGCCTTCATGTGCTCGGTCCATGCCGGGTTCATGGTCGGGCAGAACATCCTGCTGGACGGCGGGGCGTTCAACGCCACCCAGTGAGCGGGCTGGCTGAGCGTCCGCTCGCGCTCCGCCGCGGGCGGGGCGCGGATGCGGAGGCCTGCGCGCGGATCGAGGCGCTGTGCGCGGCGCAGTTCCGCGACAGCGCTCATCCGGAAGTGGCTGAGCGCGCCTCGCCGCCCCCCGCCGCCCATGCGGCGGCGGCCGAGCGGGGCGGGCTGTGGGTGGCGCAGGCCGAGGGCAGGATCGTCGGCTTCGCCATCGTCGAGGCCGGCCAGGGCGCGCTGCACGTCCGGGAGCTGGACGTGGACCCGCGTTTCCAGCGGCGCGGCGTGGCGCGGGCGCTTCTGGAGCGGCTGGCGGAGGAGGCGCGCGCCCGGGGCCTTGGCGCGGTGACGCTCACCACCTTTCGGGACGTCCCGTGGAATGCGCCGGCCTATGCGCGTATGGGCTTCGCGCCGCTGCCGGAGGCGGAGTGGACCCGCGCCTGCCGGGAGGAGCGCGACGCGATCGCGGCGCTCGGATACGAGGTGTCGGCCCGGGTGGCGATGATCCGTCAGCTCTGACGCTCTTGCCCGCCCCGGTCGGGGCTGCTATCCGCCCATTCCTACGCAAATCCTAGGGCATTCCGAGGAGACGCCGCGGTTGGACGCCCCCCGCCTTTCCCTGCGCGACCTGCACCACGCCTATGACGGCAGGACGGTGCTGGACGACGTGTCGGTGGAGGTCGCGCCGGGCGAGATCGTGTGCCTGCTCGGGCCCTCGGGCTGCGGCAAGTCCACCACGCTGCGCATCGCGGCGGGGGTGGAGCGGCAGGCGGACGGGACGGTGGAGATCGACGGCGACGTCGTCTCCCGCGGTCGTCGCCATGCGCCGCCGGAGGCGCGCAACGTCGGGCTCGTCTTCCAGGACTTCGCGCTGTTTCCCCACCTGACCGTGGCGCAGAACGTGGCCTTCGGGCTGGAGCGCGGGCGGGAGGGCCGGGCGGAGGCGCTGCTGGACCGGGTGGGCCTGGGGGGCTACGGCCCGAAATATCCCCATCAACTGTCGGGTGGGGAGCAGCAGCGGGTGGCGCTGGCGCGGGCGCTCGCCCCCCAGCCGCGGGTGATGCTGATGGACGAGCCGTTCTCGGGCCTCGACAAGCGGCTGAGGGACGAGGTTCGGGACGAGACGCTGTCGGTGCTGAAGGCGGAGGGGGCGGGCGTCCTGCTGGTGACCCACGAGCCGGAGGAGGCCATGCGGATGGCCGACCGGATCGCGCTGATGCGGGGCGGACGGATCGTGCAGATCGGCGCGCCCTATCACATCTACAACTACCCCGCGGACCGGGCGGCGGCGGCCTTCTTCTCGGACATCAACGTGATCCGGGCGCTGGCGCGGGAGCGGCAGATCGAGACGCCGTTCGGGCGATTCCTGACCCCGGGGCTCGAGGACGGGGCGGAGGTGGACATCGTCACCCGGCCCCAGCACCTGAAGATCGACCCGGATGTCGGCGATGGCGGCCCGCGTCCTTCCGCCGCGCACGGGATGCCGGCGCGGGGCCGGGTGGAGCGGGCGCGCTTCATGGGGTCCGACAGCCTGATCGAAGTGCGCATGGAACATGACGGATCGTTGCTGCGGGCCACGGTTCCGGGGGCCTGGCTGCCGGAGAAGGGCGCGCCCCTGTGGCTGTCGCTTCGGCGCGACCGCTGCTTCCTGTTCCCCGCCTGCGGCGTCCCGAACGTCTAGATCACGCGAACGGGGCTTCAACCCGGCCGCCTGATCCAATACATGTGCGTACCGAGAGGTCGCCCGACCGGCGGCCGCTGCAATGGGAGGCTGGGCCATGGCCCCGAGCATCTGGCAAATCCTGATCGTCGCCGTCCTGGTCGTTCTGCTGTTCGGCCGCGGCAAGATCTCCGGCGTGATGGGCGACGTCGCCAAGGGCATCAAGAGCTTCAAGAAGGGCATGGCGGAGGATCCGGATTCGGACGACGACCGCCGCGTGGACCATGCGCGCGACGTGACGCCGCCGCATTCGACCGCGCCCGCCCCCGAGAAGGGCCCGTCCAACGCCGAGCGCCGGGACGCCTGAGATCCCTCGCCTTCGGAGGGCGCTCTGAATGTTCGGCATCGGATGGTCCGAGCTGCTCGTCATCGGCGCGCTGGCGCTGATCGTGGTCGGCCCGAAGGAACTGCCGGGGATGCTTCGGCAGCTCGGGCGGTTCACCACGCAGGCGCGTCGGATGGCGCGTGACTTCCAGCGCACCATGGAGGAAGCCGCGGACGCCGCCGAGATGGGCGACATCCAGCGCTCCATGGCGGACTGGAACCGCAAGATCGGGTCGGTCAACACCCGCAAGTACGCCGAGTCGCTCCTGAAGGAGGATGACGCCCGGCCCGCGAAGCCCCCGAAAGGATCGCTGGACGAGGCGGACGCCGTCGAGAACCAGGCGTGGGAGGCGGATCAGACGAAGCGGGCGGAGGTGGAAACCCCGGCGACGGAGAGCGACGCGGAGGAGACCAACCGCGCCTCCCGGTCCGCGTGACCGCCTATTGGGCAAGGACCGCGCGGGCGCCTTCCGGCGCCCGGAGCGCTCTAGGATGAGATCCCGACCATGACCACGACCTCCGACGAGGACGAGATCGACGCCTCCAAGGCGCCGCTGATCGAGCACCTGACAGAGCTGCGCAACCGCCTGATCTGGTCCCTCTGGGGTCTCGGCGCGGCGATGATCGTCTGCTTCATCTTCGCCACGCAGATCTTCGACATCCTCACCAATCCGCTTCGGGGCGCGCTGGTGGCGCGGGGGATCGAGCCGACGCTGATCTACACGGCGCTGCAGGAGAAGTTCTTCACCGACCTGCGCCTCGCGCTGTTCGGCGGCTTCTTCCTGGCGTTCCCGATCATCGCCACGCAGGTGTGGAAGTTCGTGGCGCCGGGCCTCTACCGGAACGAGCGCACGGCCTTCTGGCCGTTCCTGGTGGCGACGCCGGTCCTGTTCATCCTGGGCTCGTGCCTCGTCTACTTCTTCGTGGCGCCGATGGCCTTCGGGTTCTTCCTCGACTACGGCAACACCACGGCGGCGGACGGGGTCTCGACCTCGACGCAGTTCCTGGGCCGGGTCCGGGAATATCTCGACATCATGATGACCTTCATCCTCGCCTTCGGCATCTGCTTCCAGCTTCCGGTGCTGCTGACGCTGCTGGGACGCGCGGGGATGGTGTCGGCCGAGGGGCTGGGACGCGCGCGCAAGTACGCCATCGTGGCCATTGCGGCGGCGGCGGCCGTCCTGACGCCGCCCGATCCGCTGAGCCAGATCGGCCTCGGCGTGCCGGTCTACCTGCTCTACGAGATTTCGATCTTCCTGGTCCGCATGGCCGAGAAGAAGCGGGCCGAGCGCGAGGCGGAGCTGGACGCGGAGCTCGGGCTCGGGCCCGAGGATGACGAACGGTGACGGGCTTCGGGCGGCCGCTGACCCCGCGGGATGAGACGGCGGCGGGCGAGGATCTGCTGACGCGGCTGGTGGCCGCGCTGGAGCGGATGAGCCCGCCCGCGATGGACGCGCCGGATTTCGACGCCGCCGACGCCTTCGTGTGGCGGCCCTCGCCCGACCGGCTGGTTCCGGTTCCCGCGGTCAATCGCGTGGACATCGGCCTGCTGGTGGGCATCGAGCGCAGCCGCGACACGCTGCTCGACAACACCCGGCGCTTCGCGGACGGCCATCCCGCGAACAACGCGCTCCTGTGGGGCGCGAGGGGGATGGGCAAGAGTTCGCTGGTCAAGGCCGCCCACGCGGCGGTCAATCGTGACCGCGAGATGCCGGTGATCCTGGTGGAGATCCAGCGGGAGGATATTCCCTCCGTCGGTCGGCTGCTGGGGCATCTGCGCGCCTCGGAGCGGCGGTTCATCCTGTTCTGCGACGACCTCTCGTTCGACAAGGACGACGCGCACTACAAGTCGCTGAAGGCGGTGCTGGACGGAGGCGTCGAGGGGCGGCCGGAGAACGTGATCTTCTACGCCACCTCGAACCGTCGGCACCTGATGCCGCGGGACATGATCGAGAACGAGCGCTCCACCGCCATCAATCCCTCGGAGGCGACGGAGGAGAAGGTGTCCCTGTCCGATCGCTTCGGCCTGTGGCTGGGGTTCCACGCCTGCGCGCAGGACCAGTATCTGTCGATGATCCGCGGCTATTGCGACGCCTACGGGATCGTCATTCCCGACGAGGAGCTGCGGGCCGAAGCCATCGAATGGCGCCAGACGCGGGGCGCCGTGTCGGGCCGCGTCGCGTGGCAGTTCGTGACGGACCTGGCCGGGCGGCGAGGCGTGCCGCTCGGCTGAGGCTCAGAAGAACGTCGCGGGGTCTTCGCTGAAGGCGCCGCGGCGGACCTCGAAATGCAGGGTGGTTCGCCCCGTGTCGGCCTCGGCCACGTCGCCGATCGCCTCTCCGGCCCGCACCGTCTGTCCCTTCTCGACGGTGATGTCGCCCATGCGGCCGTAGACGGTCATCAGGCCGTCGTCATGGCGCACCAGCACGATGTTGCCCCATTCGCCGAGGGAGCGGGACACCAGCGCCACCTCGCCGGAGGCTGCGGCGCGCACCTGCTCGCCGGGGTCGGCGGCGAAATCCACGCCGTCGTTGCGGGCGCCGGAGCCGCCGCGGTTGAACGCGGAGACGACCGCGCCGGAGACGGGGCGGAGCAGCTTGCCCGCTGCGGGCTCGGACGCCGGGGGCGGCGTGGAGGGCAGGGCGGAAGGTTCGGCGGGAAGCGCCTCCACCGACGCCTCCTCGGTAACGTCCTCGGTCTGATACTGGCTGAGATTGGGGGAGGGAAGGGGCGCGGGGGCCACGCTGTCCGGCGGCAGCGGCCGGGCGCTGCTGGGCGGCGGCGTGGCGACGCCGGCGCTGCCCGGCGGATTCGGCTTGGACCCCTCCAGGGCGACGCGGGTGCCGCCGCCGGGGATCACCAGGACCTGCCCTCGGGAGACGGTGTAGCTCGGCCCCGATAGCGCGTTCCAAGCGATCAGCGTCTGCGGAAGCACGCCGTAGGTGCGGGCGATGGAGTAGACCGTCTCGTCCGCCTGCACCTCGTGATAGGCGACCTCGTTCGAGTCGATCGGGGCGGGCCGGGGCGAGACCGAGGCGGGCGTCGCCGCAGGCGGCTGGTCGAGCGCCTGGCTTATTCGCTCCGCGGACCAGCCGGCGCCGGACACGGTCTCCACCTGGCCGGCGGGTGCGGATGTCATCGCCGGCGGCTCCGACAAGGGCGAAGGCGCGGTGGGCGCGACCGTGGCCGGAGCGGCGGAGGCGCTGGAGCCGCCCGTGGCATAGCCGCCCGGGCGCGGCGGTAGCACGAGTTCGTCCCCGCGGGTGGGGACGTAGGACGTGGGCAGACCATTGTAGGCGGCGAGTTCGGAGGGCGAAACCCCGACGCGGGAGGCCATGGACTGAACCGTGTCGCCGTCGCGCGCCACCACGGCCGCGTAGTCGCGGTAGATCAGCACGCCGCGGGCGTCCGGCGCGCCGGGTTCCACCGACCGCGGCGCCACGCTGGCCGGGGCGGAGGCGCCCGGAGACGTCCGCTGCGAGGATGAGCCGTCGGCGCAGGCTGAGAGGGCCAGCGCTCCGGCGAGGGCGGGGAGGAGGATCAGGCGGGCGTTGGGTCTGGTCATGGCGTCTCGGCGCGCTCCTTGAGGGGTTGCGGCGCGGGGGCGCAGGCCCCGGACCTTCGGGTCAGTTTTCCACATCGTCCGCCACGCCCTCAAGCAGGGGGACGAAGCGGACGGGCGTGAGCTCCTGGTACTCCAACCCGCGGGAGGTCTTTTCGATCCGCAGGAGCTGCTGGATCTCGTCCGTCTGGCCCACCGGCAGGACCATGATCCCCCCTTCGCGGAGCTGGGAGAGGAGGATCCCCGGCACGTCCTCCGCCGCCGCGGTCAGCATGATGCGGTCGAACGGCGCCTGCTCGGGCAGCCCCAGCGCGCCGTCGCCGGTCATGATCGAGACGTTGGAGAGGCCGAGGCGCCGCTCCACGATCTCCCGCGCCTGCCGCGCGAGGGGGCGGTGACGCTCCACCGAATAGACCCTGCGGGCGAGCCGCGCGAGAATCGCGGCCTGGTACCCGGACCCGGCCCCCACCTCCAGCACCTTGCACCGGGGCGCGACCTGCAGCGCCTGGGTCATCATCCCCACCACCGAGGGCTGGGAGATGGTCTGGCCGCAGGCGATGGGCAGGGGGATGTCCTCCCACGCCCGGTCCTTGAAGGAGCGGTCGAGGAAGGCCGCCCGCGGCGTCCTCTCGATGGCGTCGAGCACGCGCGGGTCCGTCACCCCGTGGCTGCGCAGGGCGAAGATCAGCTGCATGCGCTGCTCGGGCGTGCCCGGATCGTCCTGCGCGGGGCTTCGGCTCATGCGGGGCGGCGCTCCTCGACCGGATGGGCGCCGAGGGCCTCGTCGATGCGGGCGAGCGCGTCATGGGCGGTGAGGTCGGCGCGCAGCGGCGTCACCGTCACCCAACCCTCGGCGGTTTCGCGCGCGTCGGTGCCGGGCGCGCTTTCGCGGTTGCCCATGCCGTGGGCGAGCCAGAAGTAGGTGCGGCCGTTCGGGGCGACGTTCTCCTGCACACGGAAGGCGCCGGCCGGGCGGCGGCCCTGCGACGCCGCGCGAATGCCGCGCACCTCGTCGCCGGGCACGGGCGGAAAATTGATGTTGTAGAACATGCCGTAGCCGTGGAGATCGTCCCACGGAAGCTGGAGGACGCGGCGCACGGCCTCGGCTCCCGCGCGGCGGGCGCCCTCGAACAGGTCGTCCTGGTCGATGTTGCCGGGGCCGTAGGCCTGGCTGAGCGAGATGGCGGGGATGCGCTGCAGCGCCGCCTCCATCGCGCCGCCGACGGTGCCGGAATAGCAGATGTCCTCGGCCACGTTGTGCCCGCGGTTGACGCCGGAGATCACCAGGTCGGGCGGCGCGTCCTTCATCATGTGATGGAGGGCGCAGATCACGCAATCCGCGGGGGACCCGTCAACCGCGAAGCGGCGGGAGGCGAGCTGCACGAGCCGCATCGGCTTGGTGTAGCTGATGCAATGGGCGACGCCGGACTGCTCCATCTCCGGGGCTATGGTCCAGACCTCCCCGTCGGGGCCCGCGATCTCGTAGGCGATGTCCTCGGCCGCCTTCAGTCCGGGCGCCGTGATGCCGTCGTCGTTGGTAACCAGAATTCGCATGAAGCCCCCGAATGCCGCGTCGGGGATGGATTACCTCCGACCGGCCGGGAGGTCCAGCCGGGGCGGGCGAACCAGGCGCCCGCCGACGGTGCTTTCGGCGGGAGCGCGCCTTCCTCGACGGAGCCGACGCCGCCGTCAGCGCACGAGCGAGCCGTCGGGCGCGATGCGGGTCGCGTCGCCCATATAGCGGCGGAGGGGGGCGGGGATGTCGAGCCCGCCATCCTCCGTCTGGCAGGTCTCCATCACCGCGATCAGCGTCCGGCCGACGGCGAGGCCGGAGCCGTTGAGGGTATGAAGAAACGCGGGTTTGGCTTCCGTGTCAGGACGATAGCGGGCGTTCATGCGACGGGACTGGAAGTCTCCGCACCAGGAGCAGGAGCTGATCTCGCGGTAGCGGTCCTGGCCGGGGAGCCAGACTTCGATGTCATGCGTGCGGCGGGCGCCGAAGCCCATGTCGCCGGTGCAGAGCACGATCGTCCGGTAGGGTATCTCCAAAGCCTTAAGAATGGCTTCAGCGCATTCCGTCATCCGGTCCAGTTCGGCGAGTCCGTCCTCGGGGCGGGTCAGGGAGACCATCTCCACCTTCTCGAACTGGTGCTGGCGGAGCATGCCGCGGGTGTCCTTGCCCGCGGAGCCGGCCTCGGAGCGGAAGCACTGGGTGTGGGCGACATAGCGGCGCGGGAGGGCGCCGCCGTCCAGGATTTCGTTGGCCGCGAGGTTGGTCAGCGTCACTTCCGCGGTGGGGATGAGCCACCAGCCGGTCTCGGTCCGGTAGCTGTCCTCGGCGAACTTGGGGAGCTGGCCGGTGCCGAACATCGCCTCGTCGCGCACGAGGACCGGGGTCCAAACCTCCGTCAGGCCATGCTTTTCGATGTGGGTGTCCAGCATGAACTGCGCGAGCGCGCGGTGGAGGCGGATCAGCGCGCCCTTCAGGACCACGAAGCGGCTGCCGGAGAGCTTGGCCGCGGCGTCGAAATCCATCAGGCCCATGGCCTCGCCGATCTCGAAATGCTCTTTGGGAGCAAAGGCGTGGTCGCGCGGGCTTCCCCAGCGCCTGAGCTCGACGTTGTCGGCCTCGGCGGCGCCGTCAGGGATGCTGTCATGCGGAAGATTCGGAAGCTCCGCCAAGCGATTGCGGAGCTTTTCGTCCTCGGCCTTCGCCCCTTCGTCGAGGCGCGCGATCTCGGCCTTCTTGTCGGCCACGAGCGCGCGGAGACGCTCGAATTCCTCGTTGTCGCCCTTCGCCTTGGCGGCGCCGATGGCCTTGGAGGCGGCGTTGCGGTCCGCCTGCGCCGTCTCGGCCGCTGCGATCTTCGCGCGGCGGGATTCATCAAGCGTCAGAAGCTCTTGCGACACGGAGCTCAGACCGCGGCGGGCGAGGGCGGCGTCGAACCCGGCGGGGTCCTCGCGGATCAGGCGGATGTCGTGCATGGAGCCTCCGTCGCGGTCGAGTCGCGTGTGGGGCGGGTTATGCGACAGAGGGCGGCGGAGGGGAAGCGGGCGAAGGTTAACGCGTCTGCAAAGCGTCTGCGAAACGTATGGCAGGCGTATGGCGGCGGGCGGGCGGAACCGGCCGGGGGGCGACCCGTCCCGACCTCGGGCGCCGGCCGGGCGGACGAGGCGGCGCTCCCCGCCGCTCCCGGTCGAACGCCCCGCCCACGGAGGCGCGAGCGGGCGTCAGGCCGGCCGCCTTGCATCGGCGCCTCTCGCCAGTATAGTCCGCGCGCCGTCGACGGGCCTCCGCCCGCCGGCGAAGCCACGAATTCCAAGGAGGCGGCATGTTCATCACTCCGGCTTACGCCCAGACGGCCGCCGGCGGCGCGCTGGGGGGTCTCGGCTCGTTCGTCCCCCTCATCCTGATCTTCGTGATCTTCTACTTCTTCCTGATCCGCCCGCAGCAGAAGCGCGCCAAGGAGCACAAGGCGATGCTCCAGGCGCTGCGCCGCGGCGACCAGGTGGTCACGCAGGGCGGCATCCTGGGCAAGATCGTCCGCGTCAAGGAAGGCGAGGACGAGGTCGAGGTGGAGATCGCCGAAGGCGTGAAGGTGCGCGTGGTCCGCGCGACCATCGCCACCGTCGTCTCGAAGACCGAGCCCGCCAAGGAAGCCTGATCCGCGGCGGGCCCCGGCGGCCCGCGCGAGACGGAGAACCAGATGCTCCAGTTCCCGGCCTGGAAGACGGCGTTGGTGATCCTCGCCTGCGTCGCGGGCGTGATCTTCGCCGCGCCCAACCTGTTCTATCCGACGGTGGAGCGGGCGAACGACGCGCGCGGCGCCATCGCGGCGGGGAGCGACGCGCCCGAGGACCTGGCGGCGGCCGGGGCCTGGCCCGAATGGGCGCCGGCCGACATCGTGAACCTCGGGCTCGACCTGCGGGGCGGCGCGCATCTGCTGGTGGAGGTCGCGGTCGCGGACGTCTACGCCGAGCGGCTGGACGCGCTGTGGCCCGAGGCGCGGCAGGCGCTGCGCGACCTGCGCGAGCAGGTGGGCCCGTTCCGGCGCGTGGGCGACGACGGCGACCCGGTGCTGACCATCCGGCTGGAGGATCCGGCCGGCGCCGAGATCGCGGCCGGCGCGGTGCGGGAGCTGGCGCAGCCTGTCTCGGGCGGGCTTCTGGGTGGCGGCGGGCCGGACCTCGCGGTCGAGGTGCAGGGCGCCGAGCTGCGCGTGACCCTGACCGAGGCGGCGCAGGAGGCCATCGACGAGCGCACCATGGCGCAGTCGCTGGAGATCATCCGCCGCCGCGTGGACGAGACCGGCACGCGCGAGCCCTCCATCCAGCGGCAGGGAGACGACCGCATCCTGGTGCAGGTGCCGGGCATCGGCTCGGCCGAGGAGCTGCTGTCGATCATCGGGCGCACGGCGCGGCTGACCTTCCACCTGGTCGAGAGCGTGACCTCCGACCCCGAGGCGCGGCCCGGGCCCAACCAGATCAAGGTGCCGGACGCGCAGGAGCAGGGGCGCTGGTTCCTGCTGGAGCGGCAGGCGCTGATCACCGGCGACCGGCTGACCGACGCCCAGCCCGGCTTCGATTCCCAGACCGGCGAGCCGGTGGTGAACTTCCGCTTCGACGCCGCCGGCGCCCGGCGCTTCGGCGAGGTGACGGGGGCCAATGTGGGCCGGCCCTTCGCCATCGTGCTGGACGACGAGGTCATCACCGCGCCGAACATCCGCGAGCCGATCACCGGGGGCTCGGGGCAGATCTCCGGGTCGTTCACGGTCGAGTCCGCGTCCGAGCTTTCGATCCTGCTGCGCGCGGGCGCGCTGCCGGCCGAGATCACGGTGCTGGAGCAGCGGACCGTTGGGCCGGACCTCGGCGCCGAACTCGGTCGCGGCGGGCGAGACGGCGGCGGTGGTCGCCGTCGCTGGCGGTGCTGCTGTTCATGGGCGCGAGCTACGGGCTGTTCGGGTTGTTCGCCAACATCGCGCTGGTGCTGAACCTGTGCATGATCGTGGCGGTCCTGTCGGTGATCGGGGCGACGCTGACGCTGCCGGGCATCGCGGGCATCGTGCTGACCATCGGCATGGCGGTGGACGCCAACGTGCTGATCTTCGAGCGCATCCGCGAGGAGCTGAAATCCGGCAAGGGGCCTGCGCGCGCCATCGAGGCGGGCTACGAGCGGGCGCTCTCGGCCATCGTGGACGGGAACATCTGACCACCTTCATCGCCGCCGCGATCCTGTTCTTCGTGGGCTCCGGCCCGGTGAAGGGCTTCGCGGTGACGCTGGGCATCGGGATCGTGACCTCGGTGTTCGCGGCGATCCTGGTCACGCGGCTGATGGTGGCGGTGTGGTTCGACCGCCGGCGGCCCAAGGCCCTCGCGGTCTGAGGAGGACATCATGCGGCTGAGACTGATTCCAGACGAGACGTCCTTCGACTTCATGGGCATCCGCAGGGCGGCGGTGGGGGTGTCGCTCGCGGGGATCGTGGCGTCCCTGATCCTCGTGTTCACCATGGGGCTCAACTTCGGCATCGACTTCCGCGGCGGTATCATGATCGAGGCGCGCACCCAGGCGGCGGCCGATATCGGAGAGGTGCGCGATGCGGTCTCCGCGCTCGGGCTCGGCGACGTGGCGGTGCAGGCCTTCGGGCAGCCCAACGACGTGCTGATCCGGGTGGAGGCGCAGGAGGGCGACGGCGACCAGCAGATGCAGGTCGCCCAGCAGGTCCAGGAGGCGCTGTCCGCACGCTTCGAGGGGATCGAGATCCGGCGCGTGGAGGTGGTGGGGCCGAAGGTGTCGGGCGAGCTGATCCAGCAGGGCGCGCTCGCGGTCGGCCTCGCGGTGCTGGCGATCATGGTCTACGTCTGGCTGCGGTTCGAATGGCAGTTCTCGGTGGGCGCGGTGATCGCGCTGGTGCATGACGTGATCCTGACGGTCGGGGTGTTCGCGGCCCTGCGGCTGGAGTTCAACCTCGCCATCATCGCGGCGCTGCTGACCATCGTGGGCTATTCGATCAACGACACGGTGATCGTCTATGACCGGGTGCGGGAGAACCTGCGCAAGTACAAGCAGATGGACCTGAAAGAGGTCCTGAACCTCTCGATCAACGAGACGCTGAGCCGGACGGTGATGACCTCGGGCACCACGCTGCTTGCGCTGTTCGCGCTGTATTTCCTGGGCGGCGAGGTGATCCGCGGGTTCACCTTCGCGATGATCTGGGGGATCGTGGTCGGGACCTATTCGTCGATCTTCGTGGCGGCGGTGGCGCTGATCCGGTTCGGGGTCAAGCGGGACTGGTCGAAGCCGGACAAGCCGGCCGGGACCCAGTTCGGCGCGCAGGTGTGAGCGGCGCCTGGGCCGCCCTCGCCGATGCGGCGGGGCGGCCGGGCTTCCTCGTGCTTCTGGGCGCCTGCGTCGCGGCGGGGCTGGTGCGCGGCTTCGCGGGCTTCGGCACGGCGCTGATGTTCATGCCGGTCGCCGACTTCGGTGGTGGATGCGCCGACGGCGCTGGTCTCCATGCTCATCTTCGACGGCTTCGGCGCCGTCGCGCTGCTGCCCTGGGGTTTGCGCAACTGCCGCAGGCGAGAGGTCGGGCGGCTGTTCGCGGGCGTTCTGGTCGGCGCGCCGCTGGGGATCTGGCTGCTGGCGACCCTGGACGCGGGCGCCTTGCGCTGGATCATCTCGCTGCTCGCGCTGGGGGCGGGGGCGATGCTGGCGTCGGGCTGGCGGTGGCGCGGGGCGACGCCGGCCTGGTCCGCGTATCCGGTGGGCTGGCTGTCCGGGCTGTTCGGCGGGATCTCCGGTCTCTCGGGCGTGCCGGTGATCCTGTTCTACCTTGCGCGGGAGACCGGCGCCGCGACGCTGCGCGCGAATGTGATCGTGCTGTTCCTGATGGCGAGCTTCGTCTCCGCCGGTCTGCTCGCCTGGCGGGGGATGATCGGATGGGATGCGGTGGCGCTGGGGCTGATGCTCGGCCCCGTGTTCTGGGTCGGGACCGTGGCCGGGGCCCGGGCGTTTCCCCTCGCGTCCGAGACGGCGTTCCGCCGGCTGTCCTACGCGATGATCTTCGCGTCCGCCACGCTGGGGCTTCCCGTCTGGGAGCGGCTATCCGCCGGATAGCGCCCCTCGACGATCGCGAAGGGCGTGGTCCCTGGACATGGGCGAGCGGCCGTCGATCCTGACCTTCTTCGCCTGATCGTAAAGCCCGGCCTTCGAGAGGTGCTCGTATTCCCGCTTCCCGCCTTTTCCTGGACGGGTCCATGTCCGGGTTCGCCTTGGCGTCGGCGATGCGCGCAGCCTTCTCCGTGCCGGCGCCCCGCTTGCGCAGCTCCTTGCAGGTGTCTTCGTCCTTGATCCGGGCCCGCCGGGCGCGGTTTCTCAGGCGGCGGAGAGTTCGGCGTCGAGACGCGCCTGCGCCTCCATCCACAGCGCCTCGGCCCGTTCCAGCGCCGCCTCGACCTCGGCGCGCTTCTTCTGGATCTGCTCGGACTTCGCGGGCGTGAGCTTGAGATAGGTCTCCGGGTCCGCGAGCCGCTCGTCGATCTGGCGGCGCATGTCCTCCAGCTTCGCGACCCGCTCTTCGCATTTCGCGACGTCGGCGCGGAGGGGGATGAGCGCGCGCTTCGATTCGGCCGACCGCTTGCCCTTCTTCGGCTTGTCCGAGGGCTGCGAGGCGAGCCGTCCGCCGCCGCCGCGCTCGGACAGCAGGAGCTTGCGATAATCGTCCATATCGCCGTCGAAGGGGCGCACGGCGCCGTCCTTCACCAGCCACAGCCGGTCCGCCACCGCCTCCACCAGATGCGGGTCGTGGGCGATAAGGATCACCGCGCCCTCGTACTCGGCCAGCGCCTGGGCCAGCGCCTCGCGGCTCTGGATGTCGAGGTGGTTGGTCGGCTCGTCCAGCACCAGCACATGCGGCGCGTCGCGGGCGGCGAGCAGCATCAGCAGGCGCGCCTTCTGGCCGCCGGAGAGGCGGTGCACTTGGGTGGCCGCGATCTCGGACTTGATGCCGCCGGCGGCGAGCAGGGCGCGCACCTTGGCCTGCGGCGCATCGGGGCGCAGGCGCTGCATGTGCTGGATCGGGGTCTCCTCCTCCACCAGCTCGTCGAGCTGATGCTGGGCGAAGTAGCCGATGCGCAGGCGCGGCGAGGCGCGCCAGCTGCCCTCCATCGGGGGCAGGCGGCCGGAGATCAGCTTGGCGAGCGTGGATTTGCCCTGGCCGTTGGCGCCCAGCAGCGCGATCCGGTCGTCCTGGTCGATGCGCAAGCCCAGGTTGCGCAGCACCGCGCGGCCGTCATAGCCCAGCGTTACGCCTTCCGCCTGCATCAGGGGGGGCGGCAGCTCCTCCGGCGAGGGGAAGGAGAAGGGGGAGACGTCGCTATCCGCCTGATAGTCGATGGGCGTCATCTTCTCGAGCATCTTGAGGCGGGACTGCGCCTGTTTCGCTTTGGAGGCCTTGGCGCGGAAGCGGTCCACGAAGGACTGCATGTGCGCGCGGGCCTTGGCCTGCTTCTCGGCGGCCGCGGCGGTGTTGGCCATCTGCTGGGCGCGCGTCTCGGCGAAGGTGTCGTAATTGCCGCCGTAGAGGGTCAGGCGCCTCCGGTCGAGATGCAGGATCGTGTCCACCGCGCGGTTCAGGAGGCCGCGGTCGTGCGAGATCACGAGCACGGTGGACGGGCAGGTGGCGAGGAAGTTCTCCAGCCAGATGGAGCCCTCGAGGTCGAGATAGTTGGTCGGCTCGTCCAGCAGCAGCACGTCGGGGCGGGAGAACAGCACGGCCGCGAGCGCCACGCGCATCCGCCAGCCGCCGGAGAATTCGGAGCAGGGACGCAGTTGCGTCTCGGCGTCGAACCCCAGGCCGCGCAGGATCGAGGAGGCGCGGGCCTCGGCGGTGTGGGCGTCGATGGCGGCGAGCCGCTCCTCGCGCCAGGCGATGCGGGCGGGATCGTGGCTGTCGTCGGCCATCAGGGCCGCGCGCTCCTTGTCCGCGGCGAGCACGGTGTCGAGGAGGGAGTCCTCGGTGCCCGGCGCCTCCTGCGCCACGCCGCCGAGGCTGAGGCTTTTCGGGACATCGATGTCGCCGCCGTCGAGCGCGAGTTCGCCCCGGATCAGGCGGAAGAGGGTGGTCTTGCCGGTGCCGTTGCGGCCCACGACCCCCACCTTCTTGCCGGAGGGGATGGTGGCGGAGGCGCCCTCGAACAAGGGGCGGCCGGCCATGGCGAAGCTGATGTTTCGGATCGCGATCATGCGCCGCCGCTTAGCGCAGCGGCGCGGGGATGGGAAGGCGGCGCGGACGCACGAGGGGCGCTATCGAGCGGATAGCGGCGTCCGCCCGGGCGCTATCGCCCGGATAGCGACGCGGGCGGGGTCGCTATCCGGGCGATACCGGCCTCTCCTGCTCCGGCCGGCGAAGGTAGAAACCCGACGAACGCCAGTCCATCACCGCCTCGTCCCGCTGGTTGAGCACCCGGTAGCGCCAGCGCACGATCCCGATGGTCGGGCGGGAGGCGGAGGGGCGCGCCTCCAGCACCTCGCCCTCCAGCCGGATGGTGTCGCCGGGGCGGACAGGGGCGAGCCAGCGCACCTCCTCCATCCCCGGAGAGCCTTGCGAGGAGGGGTTCATGATCCGCTGCATGTGCATGAGCCGGAACGCGGTCAGCATCGTCTGGAAGCCCGACGCGATCAGGCCGCCGTAGATCGAGCCCTTCGCGGCCTCGGCATCGAGGTGGAAGGGCTGCGGATCCCACTTCATGGCGAAGTCGAGGATCGACGCCTCCGAGATCGTCGCGCCGTCGGTGACGATCATCGCGCCCGGCGTGAGGTCCTCGAACCAGACAGGCTCCCGGATCATGCGCTTTCCCTTTGATAGTAGATCAGGTCCAACTCCGGCGCGCGGCCGGTCAGGCGGGTGAGGATCATGTGGCACTGGCCCCGGTGGTGGGTCTGGTGGTTGAAGAGATGCGCCAGCGCGGGCGCGAGCGGCTGGGTGATTGGCTCGGGCGTCGTCTGGCGAACGTAGGAGAAGTCGGCGGCGAGGGCGTCCCCGGTCAGGCCGGAAACGTAGAGGATCACGTCCTCGTCCAGCGCCTCCCGCGCGGCGCGCAGATCGTCGAAATCGTCATGGGCGATGTGGTCGAGCGTCCAGGGCGGGTTCCTCTGGCCGCGGAAGCGCGCGAGCCAGATCACGTCCGTCACCAGCAGGTGGTTCAACGTACGGTGGAGAGAGCCGAAGAAGGCGCCCTCGTCGCGCCTCCGGGCCTCGTCAGGGACCTCGGCCCCGGCGGCGTACAGGCGCCGGTTGGCCCAACGGGTGTAGGCCGCCATCATCTCGAAATGCGCTTTCATGCCCCTCCCTCGCATGCTATCGGGCGCGCGCCATTCCTTCCGGGCCCGCGCCGTCGCGGCCCCGGCCGACCGAACACCCATGAGAGGATCACGAGCATGGCCGTCGAGCGCACGCTTTCCATCATCAAGCCGGATGCGACCGCCCGCAACCTCACCGGCGCGATCAACAAGATGTTCGAGGACGCGGGCCTGCGCATCGTCGCGCAGAAGCGGGTCCAGCTCACTCCCGCCCAGGCCGGCGAGTTCTACGCGGTTCACAAGGAGCGGTCCTTCTTCGGCGAGCTGCGCGACTTCATGGCCTCCGGCCCCGTGGTCGTGCAGGTGCTGGAGGGCGAGGGCGCCGTGGCGAAGAACCGCGAAGTGATGGGCGCGACCAACCCCGCCGAGGCGGCCGAGGGCACCGTGCGCAAGGCCTTCGCGCAGTCCATCGGCGAGAACTCGGTCCACGGGTCGGACTCGGCCGAGAACGCGGCGACCGAGATCGCGTTCTTCTTCTCGGGCCTCGAGATCGTCGGCTGATCTTCGCCGCCCGCGCAATGAGAAAGGGCCGCCCAGTGGGGGAGCCATTCCGAGATGTAGGACATGGGCGGCGGTCTCACCGCCGCCCATTCCCCGCCTCGGGCCTTCAACGTCCCTGAAGTTTCGCCCACATCGGCGTTCCGTGGAACAACCACGGCTGGTAAAGAATTCTCGATAGGTCAGGCAGGTTGGGGCGATCGTCTCTCCGCTGATCACGGGTCCTGGGCTTCGGCTCTCCTGCGTCCTGCGCTTCTCCAAGTTGGTCCGGTCGCTCCGCGGATCGCTTCGGCTGCGGCGGCTGATGGACGCCCATTCGCATCGCCGGAGTTGTGCGTACGACACGGTTGGCTCGCCGTTTCGGCACAAGGATCGCCGTGGCCGTCCCGGGCACCGGGATGCGCCTCAGCCGCTGCTCGTGGTCCTCGGCTGGTTTCGGTGATCCCTCTTCGGCTGCCGCCTCTACCCGTTCCGTCTCCTCGTTGAGAGGCAACCTGTAAGGTCGCCAGTCGAAGAAGTTATAATGCACGCGCCAGATGTTCATCAGGGCGATCAGGACGCGTGGGTTGTAGGCGGCGCCGTTGATGTAAGCGGCTCCCACCCGGGAGCTTCGTCCGCCCGCCCGCTGGATGATGCTGACACGCTCGCGGATGGCGTTCATGAACGTCGAGGTGGGCTGGATCGTCGCCATAGCGACCCTGCGCGTGATGGCGGCGCGCAGCTCCGGATCGCCGATCTTGTCGTCAATGCCAAGCCGCCGGTAGGCAGCGCGATAGCGCGGCGACAGGATCGGGAAGCCGACCGTCTTGTCGATCTCGTTCGCTGTCTGGATCGGGCTGTGAATCCACAGGCGAGGTTCGGGCTGTGTCCCAGGTGGTGGTGTAGGAGGCCGCGCGCGGAGCCCCTGGCGTAGCGCAGCGCGCGGCCTGGGGTGACGCTGGCGGCCATCGCCGGTCTTCGGAGAAGGTTCGGGTTGCAAGACCTGGAACCTGAACGGAGACGACGATGGCCGATGAGAGAATGGCGCTGGTCGAGCTGGTTGAGAAGCAGGCCGATGGCGATCTCGTGCGCGAGATGCTGGCCTTTGCGGCCGAGCGGATCATGGAGCTGGAAGTCGAGGCGCGGACGGGCGCCTCGAAGGGCGCGCGGTCGCCCCTGCGCGAGGTCCAGCGGCACGGATACCGGGATCGCGACTGGGACGCCCGCGCCGGACGGATCGCGCTGGAGATCCCGAAGCTGCGCAAGGGCAGCTACTTCCCCAGTTTCCTCGAGCCGCGCCGCACGGCCGAGAAGGCGCTCGTCGCGGTGATACAGGAGGCCTGCGTCCACGGCGTTTCGACCCGCTCCGTGGACGATCTGGTGAAGGCCATGGGCGCGGGCGGCCTGTCGAAGTCCCAGGTCAGCCGCCTCTGCGTCGAGATCGACGAGCGGGTGAATGCCTTCCTCACCCGTCCCCTGGAGGGGGCGTGGCCCTATCTCTGGCTGGATGCCACCTACCTCGAGGTCCGCGAGGGCGGGCGCATCGTCAGCCGCGCGGCGATAATCGCTGTCGCGGTGAACGAGGACGGCAAGCGCGAGGGGCTGGGCGTCGCCACGGGGCCCTCGGAAGCCGAGACCTTCTGGACCGATTTCCTGCGCTCCCTCGCCGATCGCGGACTGCGCGGCGTGAAGCTGGTGATCGCCGACGACCACAAGGGCCTGCGGGCGGCCGCGCGGCGAGTGTTCAACGCGACCCGTCAGAGGCGCCGGATCCACTGGATGCGGAACGCGTTGGCGCACGCCCCGGCCAAGCAGCGCACTGCGGTCGCGGCGATGCTGAAGACCATCTTCGCGCAGGAGAACAAGGAAGGTGCGGAAGCCCAGGGGGACGCCGTAGCCGACGCGCCGCGCGAGAAGAACGAGAAGCTCGGCGCCTTCATGGACGCCTCCCGCGACGAGGTCCTGGCCGACATGTCCTTCCCTCGCGAGCATTGGGCTCAGATCGCGTCGACGACCCCACTCGAGCGCGTCAACCGCGAGGTCAAGCGGCGGTCAGACGTCGTCGGCATCTTCCCGAACGATGAGGCCATCGTCCGGCTCGTTGGCGCGCTGATGCTGGAGACCAACGACGAATGGGCCGTGGCGCGCCGGTACATGTCGCTTGAAAGCCTCGCCCGCGTCACCGACACTCCCACAGTCAGGCTGCCCGCCGTGGCGTCCTGATCAGCCTCGGATCTCTCTCCGAGGGCCGGCGCTCCTACACCACGCCCCGGGACATGATCGAGGGGCTTCGGCCCTTCCTCCCAACCCCCGGACACCGCACGCCTGACTCTATCCCATGGAACGACTGCTCCGCAGCGATGCTTTCGCGCTCGCGGCGCTTGGCGTCATGATGCGCTGGCGACTGAGCAGAACGCGAGCCGTAGCAGGCGAAATCGGCGCGAGCATCTGGGCTCCAGAGAGCGTTGAAGCGCGCCGCATCGAACAGATTCTCGCTCACAACCGAAGCACCGGGTGATTGCCTGCAAGCCAGCTGTCGTTGCCGGTCGGCATAGCCGGTGCGTGCGGCGGCGCGAAAAGGCGTCATAGTATGACGACCTCTACGCATTGCCGTTCTGGTTGGCCACGAAGGCCCGGGAGAAGTTTTGCTTCTCTCTCAGGGGCTTAGTGGCGGAGAGGGTGGGATTCGAACCCACGGTGGGGTTGCCCCCACAACGGTTTTCGAGACCGCCCCGTTCGACCGCTCCGGCACCTCTCCGCAGTCCCGCGGCCGGGACGGGCGGACGTGTATAGGGGCGCGCGACAGGTTGCAAGACCGCCTGCGCGCTTGACTTGAGGGACGGCGGGAGCGATACGGGCCGCTCTTCTAGCGGGGGCTAGCCCTCCGCGATTCCGCTTGGCGCCTCACGGGCGCCGGATCAAACGGCGCCTGCGGGCGCTCAACCTCCGCTCCGACCGGAGCGCGCCGTCCGAAGGCCCTCAAGTCCGCGCAAGCGGCGCCGCAGGACGCGGGTAGAACGAAGGAAGACCCGATGTTCGCCGTCATCAAGACCGGTGGCAAGCAGTACAAGGTCGCCCAGGGCGACGAGTTCACCGTGGAGAAGCTCGCGGCCGAGGCCGGCGAGACCATCCAGTTCAACGAGGTCCTCATGATCGGCGGCGACGGCGAGCCCACGCTCGGCGCCCCCTGGATCGAGGGGGCCGGCGTGCGGGCCGAAGTGGTCGACCAGACCAAGGGCCCGAAGGTGATCTCGTTCAAGCGCCGCCGCCGGAAGCACTCCTCGGCGCGCCGCAAGGGCCACCGCCAGCACCTGACCCTGATCCGGGTCACCGAAATTCTCGCCTCGGGCGCCGCGGACGGCGGCGTGAAGGCGGCCGTGGGCGCACGCTCCGCCGTCGAAACCGAAGCGTAAGCGAAGGGAGAACCTGACATGGCGCACAAGAAAGCAGGCGGCTCCTCGCGCAACGGCCGCGACTCCGCGGGCCGCCGCCTCGGCGTGAAGAAGTATGGCGGCGAGGCCGTCATCCCAGGCAACATCCTGATCCGTCAGCGCGGCACCAAGTGGTGGCCGGGCGACAATGTCGGCATGGGCAAGGACCACACCCTGTTCGCGCTGAAGGTGGGGGCCGTGAAGTTCAACAAGGGCTTCAAGGGCCGCACCTTCGTGTCCGTGATCCCGGCGGCCGAGGCCGCCGAGTAACCCCGCCGGACAGGCCGCATCATCGGAGGGCCGGCGGGAACACCCCGCCGGCCCTCCTGCGTTTCGGCCCCGAAGGCGGGCCGGGCCGACAAGACGCCCCAAGGCGCCGCGGCCGCGATGGGAGGGACTGAGGATGCTGGATGCGCTGCAGCTCGCGCCCCTGATCGAATCGGACCGCCTGGTCCTCCGCCCGCCGCGCGCGCGCGACGCGGGGCCGATCTCGCTTTACCTTTCGGACGCGCGGGTGGCGAAGTCCCTTACCCAGATCCCGCACCCGTATCCCCCCGGCGCGGCCGAGCAGACCATCGAGCGGGCGCTGGCCGGCCGCCGGTCGGGGCCGCTCTACGTCATGGACGCCTCGCGCTCGGACGGGCCGGAGACGATCGGCCTCGTCTTCCTCAACAAGGCCGAGGCGGAGGGCGAATACGCCGTCTCCTACATGGTCGGCCCGCCATTCCGGAACACCGGCTACGCGAGCGAGGCGCTGGAGGCGGTCTGCCGGGCGGTCTTCGCCGCCGGCGCGCGGGCGCTGGTCGCCACCGTCTTCCAGGACAACGAGACCTCGGCCCATGTCCTGACCCGCGTGGGCTTCGCCTATGCGGGCGAGGGCGAGGCGTTCTCCGCCGCGCGGGGCGGCCTCGGCCCCTGCTGGCGCTACCGTCTGGACCAGGACGCATGGCGACGCCGGACCTCCTGACGCTGCGCCTGCGGCTCCGCGCCCCCCGGACGGCGGATGTGGGGCGGCTGTCGGCGCTCAGCTCCGACGGGCTGGTCGCGCGCATGACCGCGCGGATCCCGCAGCCCAACCCCCCGCAGTCGCTGCGCGACGCGCTCGCCTCGATGGCGACGGGGGGCGAGCTGGTGCGCGTCATCGACGACGGCGAGGCGCAGGGCATGTGCGGCATCGGCCCCCGCGGGATCGGTTACTGGCTGGGCGCCCCCGCGCGCGGCCGCGGCTACGCGACCGAGGCGGCGGCCGCGCTGCTGGTTCACGCCTTCGGGCCGATGAAGATGCAGGAGGTGCCGGCCGGCGTCTTCTCCGACAATCCCGCCTCGCTTCGGGTGCTGACGCGGCTCGGGTTCCGGCGCACCGGACGCTCGCGCGTGCCCAGCGTCGGGCGGGGCAGGGAGGTGGACCAGATCGACCTGCTGCTGCCCCGCGCCGCCTGGCTCGCCGGCGCGCGGTTCCGGCTGGTGACGCCGCGGCTGGTGATCCAGCCGATGTCGGCCTTCGACGCCCCCTCGCTCGCGGCGCTTTCGGACCCGGTGGTCGCGCGCATGACCGCCACGGTGCCCCACCCCCTCTCGCTCGCCGAGGCGGGCAAGCGCATTGCCGCCTCCGCCTTCCGCGGCCGTCCCGGCTTCCGCGCCGGGATCTTCCGTGACGGGCGGCTGGCGGGAGAGCTGGGCCTCGCGCCCTTGCCGCAGGACGGGACGCCGCCGGAGATCTCGGTCTGGCTCGGCCCCGCGCAGCGCGGGCAGGGGCTGGCGCGGGAGGCGCTGTCGGCCTTCCTGCCCCACGTCATGCTGCGCTTCGAGCTCCCCGAAGTGGCGGCGGAGGCGTTCGAGGACAACGATCCCTCGCGCGCGCTTCTCGCGCGTCTGGGCTTCGTAGAGGACGGCCGCACGCTCGGCCGCGCGCCCGGCCGGACGGGGCGCGAGCCTGCGGTTCGTCACCGCCTGACGCGGGAGGCGCTCGACGCGGCCTTGACGCGGGCCCCGGCGACGGGCAGGAGCGCGGCATGAAATTCCTCGATCTCGCCAAGGTCTACATTCGCTCCGGCGCAGGCGGCAACGGCTGCGCCTCGTTCCGGCGCGAGAAGTTCATCGAATACGGCGGACCGGACGGCGGCGACGGCGGCCGCGGCGGCGACGTCTGGGCCGAGGCGGTGGAGGGGCTGAACACCCTCATCGACTTCCGCTACCAGCAGCATTTCTTCGCCAAGAACGGCCGCCCCGGCGAGGGCTCCCAGCGCACCGGCGCCAATGGCGACGACATCGTCCTGCGCGTCCCCGTGGGCACCGAGATCCTGGACGAGGACGAGGAGACGGTCCTCGCCGACCTCTCCCAGCTTGGCGAGCGGGTGCTGCTCGCGCGCGGGGGCAACGGCGGCTGGGGGAACCTGCACTTCAAGACCTCCACCAACCGCTCGCCGCGGAACGCGAACTCCGGCCAGCCGGCGGTGGAGCGGACCCTGTGGCTGCGCCTCAAGCTGATCGCGGATGCGGGGCTGGCGGGGCTGCCGAACGCGGGCAAGTCCACCTTCCTCGCGGCCGTCTCCAACGCCCGGCCGAAGATCGCGGATTATCCCTTCACCACGCTGCACCCCAACCTGGGCGTGGCGGGGGTGGACGACACCGAGCTGGTGATCGCCGACATCCCCGGCCTGATCGAGGGCGCGCATGAGGGCAAGGGCATCGGCGACCGCTTCCTCGGCCATATCGAGCGTTGCGCGATCCTGCTGCACCTGATCGACGGCACCTCCGAGGACGTGGTCCATGACTGGCGCATCATCCGCGAGGAGCTGGCCGCCTACGGCGCCGGCCTCGACGAGAAGCCCGTGGTCACCGCGCTCAACAAGGTCGACGCGCTGACCGACGAGGAGATCGAGGAGAAGCTCGCCGCGCTTCAGCAGGCGGGCGCCGCGCGCGTCCTCCCCATGTCCGGGGTCGCGGGGCACAACACGCTGGAGGCGCTGCGCCTCCTGCGCCGCGAAGTCATGGCCAAGCGCCGCGCCGAGGCCGGAGTGGACGAGGAGGGCCGCAAAGCGGAGGACGGCCCATGGCGACCGTAGACTCCGCCGCAGACGCCCTCGCCTCCGCCCAACGCATCGTCGTCAAGATCGGCTCCGCCCTGCTGGTGGACGCAGGCTCCGGCCGCCTGCGCCGCGCCTGGCTGGAGGGGATCGCCGCCGACTGCGCCGCCCTGCGCGCGAGGGGCGCGGAGGTGATGATCGTCTCCTCCGGCTCCATCGCGCTCGGCCGCCGCACGCTGGGGCTGCCCAAGGGCCCCCTGCCGCTGGAACAGGCCCAGGCCGCCGCCGCCGTGGGCCAGATCCTGCTCGCCCAGGCCTACTCGGAGGTGCTCGCCCCCAACGGCCTCACTGCCGGCCAGGTGCTTCTGACGCTGGACGACACCCGCGACCGCCGCCGCTACCTCAACGGCCGCGCCACCCTGCGCACCCTCCTCTCCCTCGGCGTCCTGCCCGTGGTGAACGAGAACGACACTGTGGCGACCGACGAGATCAAGTTCGGCGACAACGACCGCCTCGCCGCCCGCGTGGGGCTGATGGCGGGCGCGGACCTGCTGGTGCTGCTGTCGGACGTGGACGGGCTCTACACCGCCGACCCGCGCTCCGACCCCTCCGCCCGCAGGTTCGACGTGGTGGAGCGCATCACGCCGGAGATCGAGGCGATGGGCGCGGGGGTGGGCTCCGACGCCGGCTCGGGCGGCATGCGCACCAAGCTGCTCGCGGCCAAGACCGCCACCCGCGGCGGCTGCGCGATGATCATCTGCAAGGGCGAGACGGACCGGCCGCTGTCGTCCCTCGCCGCCGCCCCCGCGACGCTGTTCCGTGCGGAGGCCTCGCCCCTGACCGCCCGCAAGCAGTGGATCGCCGGCATGAAGCCCGCGGGCCGCCTGATCGTGGACGAGGGCGCGGCGGGGGCGCTGAAGCGGGGCAAGTCGCTGCTCCCCGCCGGCTTGCGCGGGGTGGAGGGCGACTTCCAGCGCGGAGACCCGGTGGCCATCGTGACCGAGGCGGGACGCTCCGTCGGCGCCGCCCTCACGGGCTACCCGGCCGACGAGGCGCGCCTGATCGCTGGGCGCCACTCGCGCGAGGTGGCCGACGCGCTTGGGCATCCCGCGCGGGCGGAGATCGCCCACAGCGACAACATCGTGATCTGGGAGGCGGCGATCCCCGCCCCCGAACTCAGCCAGGAGGTCGGACAATGATGGACGGAGCCCGGACCGAGGCCGAGAACATCCCGGCCCTGATGGCCGACATCGGCGCCCGCGCCAAGGCCGCCGCGGCCGAGCTCGGCTACGCCTCGGCCGGGACCAAGGCGCGCGCGCTGGAAGCCGCCGCCGACGCGATCGAGGCGCGCGCCGACGGGATCCTCGCCGCCAACGCGACGGACATGGCGGCGGCGGAGGCGAAGAACCTGACGCCGGCGATGCTCGACCGCCTGAAGCTCGACCGGGCTCGTATCCTCGCCATGGCCCAGGGCCTGCGGGAGGTCGCGGCCCAGCCCGACCCCGTGGGCCGCGTGCTCCAGACCTGGGAGCGCAACGGCCTGCGCTTCCGCAAGGTCGCGACCCCGCTCGGCGTGGTCGGGGTGATCTACGAATCCCGCCCCAACGTCACGGCGGACGCGGGGGGCCTCTGCCTCAAGTCCGGAAACGCCGCAATCCTGCGCGGAGGCTCGGAGTCCTTCCACTCCTCCGCCGCGATCCACGCCTGCCTGCAGGATGGCCTGCGCGCCGCCGGCCTGCCCGAGGACGCCATCCAGCGCGTCCCCACCCGCGACCGCGACGCGGTGGGCGAGATGCTGGCCATGCAGGGCGTGATCGACGTGATCGTCCCCCGCGGCGGCAAGGGCCTCGTGGGCCGTGTGCAGACCGACGCCCGCGTGCCGGTCTTCGCCCATCTCGAGGGGATCTGCCACGTCTACGCCGACCGCGCGGCGGACCCGGAGAAGGCGCGCCGGGTGATCGTGAACGCCAAGACCCGCCGCACCGGCATCTGCGGCGCGGCGGAGTGCCTGCTGCTGCACAAGGACTTCGCCGCCGCCCACGGGGCCGAGGTGGTGCGGGACCTGCTCGACCTCGGCGTGGAGATCCGCGGCGACGCGGCGATCCAGGCGCTCGACCCCCGGGTCGTCCCGGCGCAGGAGTCGGACTGGGGCCAGGAATATCTCGACATGATCCTCGCCGCCCGCGTGGTGTCGGACGTGGACGAGGCCATCGCCCATATCCGCCGCTACGGCTCCCAGCACACCGAGGCGATCCTGACCGAGGATGACGCGACCGCCGACCGCTTCTTCCAGCGGCTCGACAGCGCGATCCTGCTGCGCAACGCCTCGACGCAGTTCGCGGACGGGGGGGAGTTCGGCTTCGGCGCCGAGATCGGCATCGCCACCGGCAAGATGCATGCCCGCGGGCCGGTCGGCGCGGACCAGCTCACCAGCTTCAAGTATCTCGTGGAGGGGGACGGCGCGATCCGGCCCTGAAGTTCCGCGAGGCTCCCGGCGGAGGCGCCGCGCCGGCCCGCGCGCCTCTGGTTCCACGCCCGCCCGCGGCGCGTTGCGGGCCGGTCGCCTCTGGCGACGGCCGCCACAGGCGACCGGTCAGCAATGCGCCGCGGGCGCGCCGGTTCAGCCGCCGCGACCTTGGCGCGGCGCCTCCGCGGAAAAGGGAAGGGCCGCCGGCGATCTCCGCCCGCGGCCCTTCGTCGTCCGTCCTTTCAGGCCCCCTCAGGCGCCCCAAGTGCGCACCGGGCCGCAGTCCATGTGCACGAACTCGGACCGGGAATAGCGCCCGACCCCGCCCGCGCCCAGGCTCTCGCCCGCGCCGGCGATCTGGCGCACGCTCCGGCCCTTGAGCCGGATGTCCACCGCCATCGCCTTGATGTGGTAGCTGTTCTTCGCCACGCCCGAGCTGTTGCGCCGGAGCATGGCGTTCGTGGCCGCGCAGCGGTAGCCGGAGACCACGTCGAAGGACTCGCTCGTGTCCAGCCGATGGTGGGCCGCCGCGAGCACGTCGATGACGGCCGGATCGTAGGCTTTCACCTCCTCCGTCCGCCAGTCCCGCAGGATGTTGCTGATCTCCTGCAGAACTTCCGGCACATACTCTCCGTCGATCCAGTAGATCGCGTCCAGCTTCTCCTCCAACCGCGCGTTGGTGAAGCTGATCCGCCTGAAGGTGCCGTTTCCGAAGTTCAGCGCCGGGGCCGCAAGGGTGGGCTGCCCAATGGCCGTCGCCGCAATTCCGCCCGCCAGCGCAGTCAGCACGGCGCGACGGTTCATCCGCCCAATTCCGGTCGATGTCACGTGTGTCGCCTCGTTCCGTCCTGCCGGTGTGTCCCCGGCGTGGTTGTTTCCTGGACAAGCGGACTATGCCACGGAGACCCCGGCCCCGGAAAGTGGCAGTTTCGCAGCGGTTTCCGCGGACGTCTTCAGGCGAATTAACCCTGAAAATCCGCCAGGTTCTCCCGATCTTGCACACGAACCCGTGACCGCTGCGGCGCATTTCCCACGCAGTGAGGAAATTCCGGCTCACATGATCCTGAGCCGCCTCGCCGCGTTTCATTACGTGAGCTAGATTCGAAACCAACCCCGTATCTTGTGCCCGAGGCGCCTAATGTCGCTGAATATTCGCATACTCGCCGCCTCCATGGCCGCCGCGCTTGCGGTCCAGACGACGGCGATCCCTGCGGCCGCGCAGTCCGCTGCTCCTCTCGCGCCCGCCGCCGCGGCCTCCGGTCCGGCCGTCGCCGGCCCGCTGGAACAGGCGGTGCTCAATGCCGCTTCACGGGATCCAGGGCTTCAGGCCTTCTACGCGGCGCGGAACGGACGCCCGGTCTGGTCCGCGGCGGGGGCGCCCTGTCGCCGGACCCGCTGCTCGCCCGGCTCGATGACGCCGAGACGCATGCGCTTCCTGCGCGCGCCTATGGCGGCCCCTCGCTCCGCGGCCGGGTCGCGCAGGCCGCCGCGCTCGATCCGCAGGGGCGGGCAGCGCTGGAGGTGGACCTGAGCCGCGCTCTCGTCGCCTACGGGGGCGATCTCTCGGCCGGCGTGGTGAAGCCCAGCCGCGCGGACCCTGACATCCATGTCCACCCGCAGAGGCCGCAGGCGTCGGCTCTGTTGGCCTCGGCGGCCTCCGCGGCCGATTTCGGCGGCTGGCTGGACGCGCTCGCGCCCGACGACCCCGACTACCAGGCCCTGCGCGAGGTCTACGCCCGCCTGAAACGCGAGGTCGAGGCCGGCGGCTGGCGCGCGACCCTGTCCGAGGGCGGCACCCTGCGGCCCGGAGACGAGGGCCAGCGCGTGATTCAGCTCCGCGCCCGGCTGGCGGAGCTCGGGAACCCCGCGCCCCCGACCTCCACCCCCCATCTCTACGACGCCGAGCTCGAGCAGGCGGTCCGGGACTTCCAGGCCCGCCACGGCCTGACCACGGACGGTCTCGTGGGCCCGCGCACCTTCTCCACCCTCGGCGCCGACGTGGGCAAGCGCCTCCAGCAGGTGGCCGTGAACCTCGAGCGGCTCCGCTGGGCGCAGCGCGACCCGATGGGCCGGCACATCGTGGTCAACCAGGCCGAATACATGATGCGCCTCTACGACCACGGGAGCCTGATCCGCGAGGCGAAGGTGGTCGTCGGCAAGCCGGACCACCCCACGCCCGAATTCACCGAGGAGATGGATCACCTCGTCGTCAACCCGACCTGGCACGTCCCCCGCTCCATCGCGACCGAGGAAATCCTGCCGAGCCTGCGCCAGGACCCCTCCTACCTCGCGCGCCATAACATGCGGCTGGTGGCCACCGATGGCGGCCCGGTACCGGCGGACGCGGCCACGCATGACTGGTCCCAGTATTCTCGCGGGTTCTTCCCCTATTCGGTGAAGCAGGGGCCGGGCGACGGCAACTCGCTGGGGCGGGTGAAGTTCATGTTCCCCAACCAGTTCAGCATTTACCTGCACGACACCCCCAGCAAGTCGCTGTTCAGGCGGGACCAGCGGGCGTTCAGCCACGGCTGCGTGCGGGTGCAGGACCCCTATGAGCTCGCCTACATCCTGCTCGCCCCCCAGCTCTCGGATCCGCGCGGCCAGTTCCAGCGCTGGCTCGACACGGGGCGCGAGATCTACGTGAACCTCGACCAGCCGGTGAAGGTCTACCTGACCTACCGCACCGCCTGGGTGGACCACGCCGGGATCCTCCAGTTCCGCGAGGACATCTACGGCCGCGACGCGGCGGTCTGGGCGGCGCTGGAGGCGCAGGGCCTCGGCGCCGCGATCTGATCCTTCGGGATGCCGAACCGGGGGCGCGCCCGCCCGGGCGCGCCCCTTTCCATGCGCGGCCTCTGGCCCAACCACCCCCCGAGGCGCTAGACGGAACGCGCCCGACCCATCCGCTTCGGAGAGCGTCATGTCTCATCGGATCGCCGATCTCGCCGCCGCCCTCGGCCTCGACTTCGACGGAGACGGGGACCTGCGGGTCGACCGCCCCGCCCACCCCGCCGACGCGGGGGCGGACGACCTCGCCGTCGCCATGGACCCGAAGATCGCCAGGCTCATGCGCCCCGGCCCCCGCGCCGCGATCCTGTGGGCGGACGCGCCGTGGCGCGACATGGGCCTCTCGGCCGCCATCTTCGCCCCCCGCCCGCGCTACGCCATGGCCGGCCTCACCGCGACCTTCCAGCACCCCGTCCACGCGCCGGAGGGCGTCCACCCCGCCGCCCTCGTGGACCCCTCCGCCGAGATCGGAGAGGGCGCCTCCATCGGCCCCTTCTGCATCGTCGGCGCCGGCGCCCGTCTCGGGCCGCGCGCGCGCCTGCTCTCCCACGTGGTCATCGGCGCGGAGGTCCGCCTCGGCGCCGACGCCCTCCTCCATTCGGGCGTCCGCATCGGGGACCGGTGCGTGATCGGGGACCGCTTCATCGCCCAGGTCAACGCCGTCATCGGGGCCGAGGGCTTCTCCTACGTGACGCTGGAGCCCGGCGCGGTGGAGGCCGCCAAGGCGCGCGGCGCCTCCGACGTCACGGGCGGCGCCGCCACCGTCCACAACCGCATCCACTCGCTCGGGGCCGTGCGCCTCGGGGACGACGTGGAGATCGGCGCCTCCACCACGCTCGACCGCGGCACCCTCCGGGACACCGTGATCGGCGCCGGCACGAAGATCGACAACCTCGTCCAGATCGGCCACAACGTCACCATCGGCGAGCACTGCCTGATCTGCGCCCAGGTCGGCATCGCCGGAAGCAGCGAGATCGGGGACCGCGTCGTCCTCGGCGGGCAGGCGGGGGTGGCGGACCACATCCGCATCGGCTCGGACAGCGTCATCGCCGGCGGCTCCGGGATCGGCGCGACCGTGCCGCCGCGCTCGGTGATGATGGGCCTCCCCGCGCTCAGGCGGGAGGAGTTCTTCCGCGTCAACATGGCCGTGCGCCGCCTGCCGCGCCTGATGGAGCGGCTCGCCGGCCGCAATTCGGACTGACGCTGCGTCACTGAACCGGTCCCGGGAAATCCCGTCTTCCCTCGCCCTTTCCAAGGCGCTACGCAGGAGGGCAGGGGGAAGGGCCCACGGCCCGCGCCGCCCAAGCGCGCGATCCGCCACCCCAGTCGAGGAGCGCGAGATGACCGCCGCGACCGAACAGGAGATCGACCGCAAGGTGATCGAGATCATCGCCCAGCAGGCGGTGATCGAACCCGCCGACGTGCGCATGGACGCGACGCCGGAGGATCTGGGCGTGGACAGCCTCGGCATGGTCGAGACCGTGTTCGCCATCGAGGAGGCCTTCGACATCTCCGTGCCCTTCAACGCCAACGAGCCCGACCAGAGCGATTTCGACATCTCGAACGTCGCGGGCATCATCGCGGGCGTGAAGCGGCTCGTGGCCGAGCAGAAGGGCTGACGGCCGGAATGGCGCAGAACCGGCGCGTCGTCGTCACCGGCATGGGCGTGGTCTCGGCCCTCGGGGTCGGGGCGAAGGCGCATGGCGAGGGGCTGGAGCAGGGGCGGGAGGGCATCGGCCCGCTGGCGATCCCGGACCTCGACCGCCTCAGCATCCGCATCGCCGGCCAGGCGCGGGAGTTCGACGGCGCCTCGCGCTTCGCCAAGTCCCAGCTCGCCCTCTACGACCGCCACACCCAGATGGCCCTGACCGCCGCGGCCGAGGCCATGGCCCAGTCGGGGCTGGAGATCGACGAGGCGCTGGCCCTGCGCGCCGCCGTGGTCATGGGCACCGCCCTCCCGGGGATGGAGACCATCGACGACAACTACCGCGAGGTGTTTCAGGAGGGGAAGAACCGCGTCCACCCCTTCATCGTCCCGCGCCTCATGGTCTCGGCCCCCGCCTCCTTCATCTCGATGGAGTACGGGCTTAAGGGGCCGGCCTGGTCCGTCTCCACCGCCTGCTCCTCCGCCAACCACGCCATCGGCCAGGCGATGCACCTCGTGCGCTCGGGCGCCGCCGACATGGCGGTGACCGGAGGCGTCGAGGCGCCGCTGACCTTCGGCACGCTGAAGGCGTGGGAGGGGCTGCGCGTGATGACCAAGGACGTGTGCCGCCCCTTCTCCAAGGGCCGCGCCGGCATGGCGCTCGGCGAAGGCGCCGGCATCTTCGTGCTGGAGACGCTGGAGAGCGCCCGCGCCCGCGGCGCCGAGATCCTGGCCGAGCTCGCGGGCTTCGGCATGAGCTCGGACGCGGGCGACATCGTGCAGCCCTCCGCCGACGGCGCCGCGCGGGCCATCCGCGGCGCGCTGGCGGATGCCGGCCTGAACCCCGAAGACGTGGGCTACGTCAACGCCCACGGCACCGGCACCGCCGCGAACGACCGCACCGAATGCGCCGCGATCCGCGACGTGTTCGGCGCCCATGCGGACCGGCTGCACGTCTCCTCCACCAAGTCGATGCACGGCCACGCGCTCGGCGGGGCGGGGGCGCTGGAATTCGCGGCCGTCCTCCACGCGCTGCGCGCGGACGTGATCCCGCCCACGATCAACTACGCCGAGCCCGACCCCGACTGCGACCTCGACGTGACCCCGAACGAGGCGCGCGCGGCGCGGGTGGAGGCGGTGATCTCCAATTCCTTCGCCTTCGGCGGCCTCAACGCCGTGGTCGCGGCGCGCCGGCTCTCCTGAAACGAAAAAGGGCGGACCGCGCGGGTCCGCCCTTCATGCCTCGCGCCTGCGCCCGGCCTTACGGCTGCAGCGCGTTATAGGCCGCGGTGAAGCCGTTGAGCGAGAGCTTCGCCTCAAGCCGCCCCGGGCCCGAGGGCTGCGGCGCCACGAAGCCGAACGTCGCGCCCGCGCCCTTCTTGAGCTGGTTGAGGAAGGCGTTGGGCAGCGGCTCGCGCATCAGGCAGCCGTCCACCACGCAGATCGTGTAGGCGCCGCGCTGCGCCTCGGAGCCGTCCACCTGCACCGACAGGCCCTCGCGCAGCAGGACGCCCAGCGGCACGCGCACGTCCATGATGGCCTCGACGGTGCCCTGCTGGGTCTGCTGCGGCTCGATCCGGCGGATGGAGACCTCCATGATCTCCTTGCCGTCGGGGGTCGCGCCGGCCTGGCGCATCACGCAGGGGGCCTCGCCGTTCAGGCAGACGATGTTCCAGGCCTCGAAGGTCTGGGTCACCACCTGCTGGGGCTGCTGCTGCTGGGACGCGCCCGCCTGCGGCTGGGCCTCTGCCGCCGGCGCGGCGGGGGCCTCGGCGGCGGGCTGCTGGGTCTGCTCCGCCGGCTGCGCGGGCGCCTGCGCCTGCTGCGCCCAGGCGGGGGCTCCCAGCAGGGCGCCCGCCAGGGCGGCGGAGGTCAGGACGGTGCGGGGCGTGAGTGAAGTCATCGGCAATCCTGCTCGCTTGTCTCTCGGGTCCGGCGCCCGGCCGGTCAGGCCCGCGACGCGCTGCGGTCGGTTCGGCTGCGGTTCTCGCGCCGCCCCGAGGCGAAATCAAGGCCCCGATCCTCGCGGGGCCGCCGTTGCGCCAACGCGCCCCGGCCCGGCATCGTTGCGCGAGACCCCCGAAATTAAAGAAAGGACGCCCTCCCAAGCGTCCTTTCAACCGCATTCGCGGTCGTATTTCCGGGTCCTGCTCCCGTCCCGCCCCGTTGTCCGGGGCCGTCTTCGGGGCGGACCTCGCGGTCCCTGTCGGACTGGCCGCGCCAATCGCAAGGGGACGCTACGGCGCCGTCATGGAACGGTCAAGCTGATGATGCTGAAGCGGACGGAAAGCGTCATCCACGGGCCGGAGGCGTTGACACCCCCGCCCCGTCGCCCCCTCATCCCCCCGCCGCCGCAGGAGAGCCCCATGACGCCCCGCCCCCCCTGGCCCCCGCGCCATGCCCTGATCTCGGGCGGCTCCTCCGGCATCGGCCTGGCGCTGGCCCACGGCCTCGCGGCTCTCGGCGCCCGCGTCACCCTCGTCGCCCGCGATCCCGGCCGCCTCGCCGCCGCCGCCGAAGCGCTGACCGGCGCCCGCGCCCCCGTCGCCACCCTTTCCGCCGACATGCGCGACCCCGAAGCCGCCCGCGCCGCCGTCGAGGCCGCCGAGGCCCAGGCCCCCCTCGACCTCGTCGTCGCCTGCGCCGGCGCCGTCCGCGCGGCCCGCTTCGACACGCTCGACCCGCAGGTCTTCCGGGACCTGATGGACCTCAACTACCACGGGACCCTGAACCTCCTGCGCCCGGCCCTCGGCGCCCTGCGCGCGCGCCGCTCCGGCCGGGCGCTGATCGTGGGTTCCGCCGGCGGTCTCGCGGGCATCTGGGGCTACTCCGCCTACGCGCCCACCAAGTTCGCCCTGCGCGGCCTCGCCGAATCGCTGCGCGCCGAATGCGCCCCCGACGGCGTCGGCATCTCCATCGCCCACCCGCCGGACACCGACACCCCCCAGCTCGCCGCCGAACGCGCCGAGCGCCCGCCCGAGACCGCAGCCGTCGCCGGAGCCGCCGGCGCGTGGAAACCGCAGGACGTGACCGGCGTCATCCTCCGCGGCCTCGCCCGCAACCGCGCCGACATCCCCGTGGGCCTCCAGACCTGGGCGCTCCTGCGCCTCGCGCCCGCGGTCCGCCCGGCCCTCGACGCCGCCCTCGCCCGCATCGCCGCCCGCGCGGGACGGCGTGCCGGCCACAAGCCCGACGCCTGAAACGCGCCGCGGGCGCAACCCCGCCCACGCGCGCGACAGCCGTCGCGGCGCCTCCTCAGGCCTCCGGCTTCACCGCCCGCCGGTAAAGATGCCAGGTGGCGTGCCCCAGCACCGGCAGCGTGACCAGCAGCCCCACGAACCCCGCCAGCATCGAGACCAGCACCAGCCCCGTCACCACCAGCCCCCAGCCCAGCATCGGCCCGGGGCTCGCCGCCACCGCCTTCACCGACACGATCATCGCCGTGATGAAGTCCCGCTCCCGCTCCAGCAGCAGCGGGATCGACACCACCGTCACCGAAAACAGCGCCAGCGCGAGGAACGCGCCCACCCCCGTCCCCACCGCCAGATAGGCGATCCCCGTCGCGCTCCCGAACACCACGTCCAGGAACCCCGCGACCGAGCGAGAAGCTCTCGTTCTGCAGGAACAGCACCGTCACCGTGCGGATCTGGTAGAACCAGATGAAGCAGATGAACAGCACCACGAAGGCCATCCACCCCAGCTCGCGCCGCCGCTGCTCGAACACCACGCCCAGCACGTCGCCCCAGCGCAGCGCCTCCCCCCGTTCCAGCCGGCGCGAGACGTCGTAGAGCCCCACCGCCACGAACGGCCCGATCAGCGGGAAGGCGAGCGCCAGCGGCAGCATCAGCCACGGCGCCTGCGCCACCGCCAGCAGCCAGGCCATGACCCATCCCCCCGCGGCGTAGACCCCCCCGAAGAACAGTCCGAATTTCGGCGCCCGCCGGAAATCCGAGGCGCCGAGCCGCAGCGCCTCCAGGACGTCCCCCCAGCCGATCCGGTTCACCTCCGGCATCCGCGCGCCGGCCGCCGTCGCCTCGCCCATGGCCGATCCTCCCGATCTCGGGCGTCGCGTCTCCAGGCCGCCCGCATGACCGGAATAGTGGGGCCGGAGCGCCCTTCGGGGCAACAGGTTCGCGGCGAAACTACAGGAGCGCGGCGATCGCCTCCGCCATCCGCGCGGGCGAGGAGAGCGGCGGCAGCAGCCCCAGCACCCTTCCGTCCGGCCCGATCACGTAGACGATGTTGCCGTGGATATAGAGGGGCCTGCCGTCGGGCTGCACGCCCACCTGCTCCAGCTCCACCCGGAACGCCTCCCGCGCGGCCTTCAGCGCCGCCGCGTCCCCGGTCAGCCCCACGAGCCTCGGGTGATAGCGGGGCAGGGCCGCCGCCATGGCCCGGGGCGTGTCGCTTTCGGGGTCGATGGTCACCACCACCGGCGTGATCTCGATGCCGGCATCCTCCAGCATCCAGGTCGCGCCCGCGATGCGCGGCAGCACCACCGAGCAGATGGACTGATCCACGACATACCCGAAGAACACCGCATAGGCCCGGCCGGCGAAGTCCCGGGGCCGCCGCCGAGCGCCGGTCTGGTCGGTCAGGTCGAAGACCGGCCGCACCGTCTCCGGCGCCGGCGCGCCCGGCGGCAGCGCCGCGCGCAGGTCCGCCAGCGCCTCCGCCCCCCGCGCCCGAAGCTCGGAGGCCGAGATCTCCATCGCCGCCCCCGCCTCGCCCTGATTCCGGGCGAGCGCGGGCGAGGCGAGGAGGATCGCGGCCAGCAGAATTCCGAACGTCCGTGTCATGGCGCGCAGGCTATCCCCGCCCCCGCGCCCGGTCCAGCCGCCCCGACCGTTAATGAGAGCTTACCGAAATTCCACCTAAGGTTGTTCCAGACAACCCAAGCGCGATGTTTCGCAGCGAAACGCCTGATCGCCGTCACGTCTCCAGGAACTCCCCGATCAGCGAGTTGACCACGGCGACCAGCGCCTCCTCCGGCGTCGCGCCCTCCTCCAGCGCCCGGTCCCGCACCGCCCGTTGGCGGGAGGCCGAGTCCCCCTCCACCGCAATCCGGCGGGCATGGAGCAGCTCGGTCCGGCAGCCCAGCGTCTCGGCGTCCGGGCCCACGAGGTCGATGATCTCCTCCATCAGGTCCGCGAAGGGCGCCATCCGCCGCCGCCCGTGATCCACAAGCTGCGCCGCAGCGCCGCTCCGCTGCGCCCGCCAGCGGTTCTCGCGCACCAGGATCGGCGGATAGACCCGCCAGCGCTGGTTGAGGCTCCTGAGCCGCCACAGATAGGCGAGCAGCGACTGATAGACCGCCGCCACCGCGCCCGCGTCCCGAACGCGGGAGCAGACGTCCGTGACCCGGCTCTCCAGCGTGGGGAAGCGGTGCGAGGGCCGGAGGTCCCACCAGATGCGGCTCGGATCCTCGATGCAGCCCGCGTCCACCATCTGCCCGCCAAGCCGCGTCCACTCGGACCAGGAGCCGAGCGGGTCTGGCAGGCCGGAGCGGGGCAGGGCGTCGAACACCGTCAGGCGGTAGGAGCAGAGCTCGGTGTCCTCCCCCTCCCAGAAGGGCGAGGAGCAGCTCAGGCTCAGCAGGTGCGGCAGGAAGTAGGCGGCCTGGGACATGAGGTCGATGCGCAGGTCCTCGTCCTCGACGCCCGCGTGGACATGGCAGCCGCAGATCAGCATCCGCCGCATGGCGAGGCCGAAATCGTCGCGCAGGGCGTCGTAGCGGTCCTTGCGGGTGTGGGTCTGTTCGCGCCACTTCGCGAAGGGGTGGGTGGAGGCGGCGATGGGGGCGTAGCCGAAGCGCCCGGCGGCCTCGGCGATGGCGCGGCGCAGGAAGATCAGCTCGTCCACCGCCTCGCCGACCGAGGCATGGGGCTTCGTGCCGACCTCCACCTGGCATTGGAGGTACTCGGGGGCGACGCGGTCGCCGATGGCGTCGGAGCAGGCATCGAAGAAGGCCGGGTCCGGGGAGCGGACGAGGTCGCGGCTCTCCCGGTCCACGATCAGGTACTCCTCCTCGATGCCGAGGGTCAGGCTGGGGCGGTCCATCTCGGCTCCTTCGTCGGTTGCGGAGGATCAACCCGCGGCGTGGGGGCCGGGTTGCGAAGGCGCCGCGTCGGGCGTTCCGCCTCCGGAGCGGTCCCGCCCGCGGCGCGTTGCGGGCCGGTCGCCTCTGGCGGCGGCCGCCACGCGGCGGGCCGGGGGACATGCGCCGCGGGCGGGAGGGCTGCGAGAGGCGGACCCTCGGCGCGGCGCCTCCTCAGGGCTTCGGCTCGGCCTCCACCGTGAGGGCAAGAACGCGGGAGATCTGCATCATCGGGCGGCCGCTCTCGGCGCGCCAGACATCGAAGGCGGTCTGGATGGCGGAGAGGGCGGTCTTCGAGGTCGGCGGGCCGTCCATCAACCCCTCGCGGATCAGGGCGGCGGTCACGTCCGGGGTCAGGATGAAGCCGTCCACGCCCTGGGCGCGCAGCACCCGCTGGCCGGTGAGGCCGCCGAGGCGGGAGCCCCGGCGCTTCAGGAGGTCCACCAGGCCGATGAAGTCGGTTATCGGCCAGTCGGCGAAGACGGCCGCGGCGTGGGTGGCGCTCTCGTCGGCCAGTTCGCGAAGGAACGCGGCGTTCTCGCGGATCGAATTCCATCTTGGCGCGGTTGCGGATGAGGTTCGGGGTCTCGGCGAGGCGGTCGAGGGCCTCGTCGGAGAGGACGGCGCAGCGCCAGGGGTCGAAGCCCTCGAAGGCCTCCTCGAAGGCGGGCCACTTGGAGCGGACCACCTGCATGTTGAAGCCGGCGGCGAAGACGCGGAGCGACATCTCCGAGAGCCAGGAGGCGTCGGAGAGCTCCCGCAGGGCCTCGCGCGGGAGGGGGCGGGAGAGCACCAACTCCACCGCCGCGTCGCCCCCCTTTCGGGCGCAGGCGGCGGCCCAGAGTTTCGAGAACGGGGTCATGGCAGGCCTCCCGCAGGCGGATCCGGGGCCGAGCCTAGGCGCGGGAGAGGGGGGCGGTCCAGCGCGATTCCTGCGTTTCGCGGTGTTTCGCAGCGAAACGGGAAAGTGTGAATCCGGCGTTAAGGAATTGGGCGTTCGGGCAAGGCCTCTTTGAAAGTTCAGGGAAATCCGGAGAGATCGTTAACGATAGGTTGCTGAACGGAGGGTTCGGGCGGCGGAGCCTCGTCGGCCGGAGCGGGCTTCGCAGACCGAGGGAGAGGCGGGCGGGGCGGCGCAGGCCGCTCGGGCGCCGCCCGTCGGAGAGAGGCGGCGCGGGCGTTGCGCCGCCGGGACGTCGTCTTGCAGGCGGGGCGGGGAGGGGCCGGAGGCCGGCCGCGCCTCCGGGGCGTCGTTCCGCAGGCGGAGGGAGGAACCGGGCGGCGCAAGTCGCTGGGGTGATGCGGCGGAACAAGCGCGCGCTGGGTGCTGCCCTGCGGCGCCGCGCGAGGCGACGGGCCGGAAGCCGTTCTCGCCTTCGCGGCCGCCGGTTGGCAGGGGGCGGAGGGGCGGCGCGGGGCCGTCCCTCCGCAACGCGTCAGGAGAGCGCGCCGCAGAAGCGGCGGATGCGGGCGCAGGCCTCCTCCAGCGCCTCGTCCGAGGTGGCGTAGCTGATCCGGAAGCAGGGCGACGCGCCGAAGGCCGCGCCGTGGACCACGGCCACGCCCTCGGCCTCCAGCAGCTCGGTGGCGAAGTCCTCGTCCGTCGTCGATCGTCTTGCCGCCGACGGCGCGGTCTTGCCGATGCAGCCCCTCGATCGAGGGATAGACGTAGAACGCGCCCTCCGGCTCGGGCAGTCGATGCCCTCGGCCTGGTTCAGCATGGACGACCACGAGGTCGCGGCGGCGCTGGAAGGCCTTGCGGCTCTCGGCGATGTAGTCCTGCGGGCCGTTCAGCGCCTCCAGCGCCGCCTACTGGCGAGATCGAGCAGGGGTTCGAGGTGCTCTGCGACTGGATCTTGCGCCATCGCCTTGATCAGCGCCTCCGGCCCGCCGGCGTAGCCGATGCGCCAGCCGGTCATCGCATAGGCCTTGGAGACGCCGTTGCACGGTCAGCGTGCGGTCGTAGAGGCCGGGCTCCACCTGCGCGGGCGTGCAGAACTCGAAGGCGTCGTAGGCGATGTGCTCGTACATGTCGTCGGTCATCACCCAGACATGCGGATGGCGCATCAGCACGTCGGTCAGCGCCTTCAGCTCGGCCCGCGGTGTAGCCCGCGCCGGTGGGGTTGGACGGGCGAGTTGAAGATCAGCCACTTGGTCTTCGGCGTGATCGCCGCCTCGAGCTGCTCGGGCGTGATCTTGAAGCCGGTCTCGAGCGCGGTCTCGACGATCACCGGCTCGCCGCCGCGCCAGCAGCACCATGTCGGGATAGCTGACCCAGTAGGGCGCGGGGATGATCACCTCGTCGCCCGGGTTCAGCGTCGCCATCAGGGCGTTGTAGAGCACCTGCTTGCCGCCGGTGCCGACGGTGATCTGGTCGGGCTTGTAGGTCAGGCCGTTCTCGCGCGCGAACTTGTCGCAGATCGCGCGTCTTCAGCTCGGGGATGCCGTCGACGGCGGTGTACTTGGTCTCGCCCGCGGTCGATGGCGGCCTTGGCGGCGTCCTTGATGTTGTCGGGCGTGTCGAAGTCCGGCTCGCCGGCGCCGAGGCCGATGACGTCGCTGCCCGCGGCCTTCAGCTCGCGCGCCTTGTTGGTCACCGCGATGGTGGCGGAGGGCTTCACGCGGGCGAGGCTGTCGGCGAGGAAGGCCATGGATCATGCTCCCGGGTCTGGTTCGGTCGCGCCGCGGCGGCGCGGGCTTGGGGTTGATAGGGCCGGGAGGCGCGGGGGCAAGCGGAGGGGGGGCGGGGGACCGAAGCGCCGAGGGCGAGGAATGCCCGGCGGGGGGCGTTCAATGCGCCACCCGGGCGCCGCGCGCTCGCCGCGCCCTGCAGGGCGCCGCCACGGGCGCCCGGCGGGTCCGAGGCCGGAGCTTCCGGGCGGCGGGGATCGACGTTTCACCGGGGCCTGCGGTGCGGTTCGCCCGACGGCCGCCAACGAGCACGGTCCGCCCCGGGCGGCGGCCGCCCGGGGGTCGAGGCCGGGGCGTCCGAGGCGGCGGTTGCGACGCCGCGGGGGGTCCCGGCGCGGATGCCGAGACTCTCGGACGCGCGGCCCGGGCGCGCACCGCGCCGCGGCCCCCGAGCCAGGTGGTCGCCGCCCGCGCGCCGCCGCGCCTACTCCCCCGCCGGCGCCCCGCGCCGAGCCGCCGGCGAAGCGGCGCCAGCAGCCGCCCATCCAGCACCGCCAGGCCGGAGGCGATCAGCGCGAGGCCGAGATAGGCGTGGGCGGCGAGGCGTCTCGTCCAGGATCAGCCAGCCCAGCAGGATGGCGATGGGCGGGATCACCAGGGTGACCAGCATGGTGTTGGCCGCGCCGGCCGCCTGCTGGATCAGCCGGTAGTAGAGGAGGAGGCCGCGCCCGTGCCAGCGACCCCGTAATAGGCGACCGCCGCCCAGGCCTGCGCGGAGACGGGCAGGGGCGGCGGGCCCTCGGCCACGAGGGTCAGCGGGATCATGGCGCGAACGCCGCCGTGGTCATGCCGGCGGAGGCCGCGACCGGAGAGCCGCCCTTGAGCCGCAGGCGCGCCCAGATCGGAGGCGAGCGCGTAGGAGAGCGCGCCGCCGAGCACGGCGAGCTGGCCGAGGCTGCGGGGGTCGAGGCCGGTCAGCGCCTCGGGCCCGGTGATCGCGGCGACGCCGGCGACGCCCAGCAGGACGCCGCGCGCCCGGCGGGGGGTGAGGCGTTCGTCCGAGAGGAGGGCGGCGGCGGCCAGCGTGGCGAAGACGGCGGTGGCGGCGTTGAGGATGGAGGTGAGGCCGGCATCTCGATGCTCTGCTGGCCCCAGGCCATCAGGGTGAAGGGGATCACGTTGTTGAGCACGCCCATCACCGCGCAGGCGCCCCAGAAGGCGGGATCCCGCGGCAGGGGCGCGCGCAGGGCGGCGGCGGCGAGCCAGAGGGTCAGCGCCCCGAGGCCGGTGCGCCAGAGGACGGCGGCGAAGGGCCCCATCTCCTTCAGCGCCATGGCGACGGTCACGAAGGAGCCGCCCCAGATGAGGCCGAGGAGGGCCATCTCGGCCCAGGCGCGGTTGGTCATGTTCATGGGGCGCGGCTCCTGCGGTTGCGGTCATGGCGGTGATGCGCCCGCGGGCGGCGCGGCGCGACCCGGAACCTGCGGCGGCGAGGGTGGCTCCGCCGTTTGCGGGGCGCAAGGGGTCGCGCTGGGGTTGGGGCGGGGGGGCTGCGCGTGCATGGTGACGCCGAAGGGGGCGCGGGTCCTCCGCGGGGGAGGCGAGGATGACGGAAGACTACTACAGCGACGAGGCGGCGACCTTCGGAGACCGTCTGGCGGCGGCGAGGGAGGCGCTGGGGTTCAGCCAGGCGCAGCTGGCCTCGCGGGCGGGGGTGCGGCTTTCCACGATCCAGAACTGGGAGAGCGACCGCTCCGAGCCGCGGGCGAACAAGCTGCAGATGGTGTCGGGGCTGCTCAACGTCTCGATCGTGTGGCTGCTGACGGGGCAGGGCGAGGGGGGCGTGCCGCCCGAGGGGCCGCAGGACGCGGACCTCAAGGGGATGCTGGCCGAGGTCCGCGAGATCCGGGTGGCGCAGGCGCGGCTGCTGCAGCGGATGGAGCGGCTGGAGAAGCGGATGCGCGGCGCGTCCCGGCCGGCCTGAGCCGAGGCCCGGCGCTCTTGCCCAGGGCGCGCCCGAGCGGCTGGAGACGCGGACGCGCCGCCCGGGCGGTGCGAGCCGGGGCCGCCGGACCGGCGCCCTCTGGCGGTGGAGCGGCCGGAGACGTGAACGCGGAGGGCGGCCGGCCGGGTTTAGCGCAGAGGTCCTCGCGGACCGGAGCCTCGCCCGGCGCGGGGGCGCGGCCGCTGGAGAAGCGGGGAGCGGTTCGGGCGGCGGGAGCCGAGGCCCGGCGGACCGGCGCCTCGCCGGGGCGCGGTGCGGCTACGGGAGCGGCTGGGGACGCGGACGCCCCGGCTGGCGGTTTTGGCGGCGGGAGCCGAGGTCGGGCGGACGGGCGCCTCGGCGGGTGCGATGCGGCTGCGGGAGCGGCTGGGACGTGGACCCCCCGGGGGCGGTTCGGGCGGCGGGAGCCGAGGCCGGGCCCTTGCCGGGGAGCGGGGGCGCGGCTACGTCGGCATGGGTCTAGGGAAGGGAGCGGCCATGCGCATCGGCATCGATTTCGGCGGCACGAAGATCGAGGGGATCGCCTCGCCGGCGGCGGGGCGACGCTCGCCGAGACCCGCGTGCCGACGCCCGAGGCGACTATGGCGGCACGGTCCGCGCGATCGCCGGCGCTGGTGGCGGGCGCTGGAGGCGGAGGCCGGGCGTGAGCGCCGGCGCGGTTCGGCGTGGGCATCCCCGGCTCGCTCTCGCCCGGGACCGGGCTGCGTGCGAACGCCAACTCCGTGTGGCTGACGGGCGCCCTTCGACAAGGACCTGCGCGGCGGCCTCGGCAGGGCGTCCGGCATCGAGAACGACGCCAACTGCTTCGCGCTGTCGGAGGCGGTGGACGGCGCGGCGGCGGGCGCCGCGGTCGTGTTCGGCGACCATCAACGGCACGGGGGTCGGCGGCGGGCTGATCGTGGACGGCCGGCTCGTGCCCGGGCGCAACGGGATCGCGGGCGAGTGGGGGCACAACCCGCTGCCGCGGCCGACGGACGAGGAACGGCCGGGGCCGCGCTGCTATTGCGGGCGGCGCGGGTGCCTGGAGGTCTGGATCTCGGGTCCCGGTCTTGCGGCCGATTTCGCGCGCACGGTCGGGGCGGGCGAGGGGCAGGGCCCGAACCCGCGGGAGATCGTGGAGCTGGCCGAAACCGGCGACCCGGAGGCGATGGCGGCGCTCGACCGCCTGTTCGACCGCTGGGGGCGGGCCATGTCGGTGGTGGTCAACATCGTGGACCCGGACGTGATCGTGCTGGGCGGGGGGCTGTCGAACCTCGACGCGGCGCCCGAGCGGGTGATGCAGGCGATGCGGCCGCACGTGTTCTCGGACGTGATCGAGACGCGGATCGTGAGGAACCGCTTCGGCGACAGCTCGGGCGTGCGCGGCGCCGCGTGGCTCTGGAACGACGTGGAGGGCGGGGCATGAGCGACGACACCAGGACCGGCGGCTGCAGGATGCGCTGCTGGCGGCGGGGCACCAAGGAGATGGACATGATCCTCGGTCCCTATGCCGACGCGCTGGCCGAGGGGCGGGAGGCGTGCGACCTCGACGCCCTGGAGGCGCTGATGGAGGAGAACGACCAGGACCTGTACCTCTGGGTCTCGGGCGCGCGGGAGGCGCCGGAGCCGCATGGGCCGATCGTCGGGCGGCTGAGGGTCTTCGTCTCGGAAGGGGTCGCGCGCCGTTAGCGGCTTGTTGAGGAATTTGCGGTCAATTCGTCGCCAACACGATCCATTCGGAGAGATCAGCATGGCGAAGGGCGCGCATGTCGCGCGGTTCCCGGGCGCGCAGGCGGCCGGACGCCGCGGGCGGAGTTTCGAGGAGAGCTACCTCGGCTTCCTGTCGATGGTGGAGCGGCTGCACCGCCTGCTGCTCGACGTCGTGAAGGACGAGTTCGAGCGGCTGGGCCTGCTGGACGTCAACGCGGTGCAGGCGCTGCTGCTGTTCAACGTGGGCGACGCCGAGGTCACGGCCGGGGAGCTCAAGACCCGCGGCTACTACCAGGGCTCCAACGTCAGCTACAACCTCAAGAAGCTGGTCGAGGCCGGCTACATGCACCATGAGCGGTCCGAGGTGGACCGCCGCTCGGTGAGGATCCGGCTGACGGACCGCGGGCGGTTCATCGCCGACACGGTGGCGGAGCTGTTCTCCCGCCACGCCGCGGCGCTGCGCGAGGATGCGGCGGCGGGCGAGGAACGGATGGGCGAGATGAACCAGTCCCTCCAGCGGGTCGAGCGGTTCTGGATGGAGCGGATCCGCTACATCTACTGAGGCGACGAGGCGACGCGCGGGGCCCTTCCTCGGGAGGGCCCCTTCGCTATTGCGGGGGCGCCGAAAGCGCGCGGGCCAGCGCGCAGAAGCCTTCCAGCGTGACGTCGTCGGCGCGGAGCGTCTCGTCCACGCCGGCGCGGGCGCAGAGGGCGAGCGCGTCGGGGGTCGCCTGCCTGAGGCTCTGGCGGAGCATCTTGCGACGCTGACCGAAGGCGGCGGCGGAGATGCGCTCCAGCGCCCTGGGGTCGGCGGGGAAGCGCGGCGCCGGCAGGGGGCGCAGCACCACGACGGCCGAGGTGACCTTGGGGGGCGGGGTGAAGGCGCGGGGCGAGACCTCGAACGCGATGCGCGCGTCGCAGCGCCATTGCGCCAGCACCGAGAGGCGGCCCCAGGTCTTGGATCCGGGCTGCGCCACGATGCGGTCGGCGACCTCGCGCTGGAACATCAGGGTGAGGAGTCCCAGCCCGGGGGCCAGGCGGGCGGGGTGAGCCAGCGGACGAGAAGCTCGGTGCCGACATAGTAGGGGAGGTTGGCGACGACCCGCCAGGGGGGGGTCATGCGCGCCTCGGCGCCGGCCTCCAGCGCGTCGCCCTCGATGATGTCGAGGCGGCCGGGATGGGCGGCGGCGATCTCGGCGAGGGCGGGGAGGCAGCGGGGGTCCCGCTCCACGGCGAGGACGCGGGCGGCGCCCTCGGCCAGCAGCGCGCGGGTGAGGCCGCCGGGGCCGGGACCGACCTCCAGCGCCTCGGCGCCCGCGAGGGGGCCTGCGGCGCGGGCGATGCGCCGGGTGAGGTTGAGGTCCAGCAGGAAGTTCTGTCCGAGGCCCTTGCGGGCCGAGAGGCCGTGGGCGGCGATCACCTCGCGCAGGGGGGGGAGGCCGTCGGGTTCGGTCATCGGGGGGGGCTGACGGTGGGGCGGCGCCGCGCGGCGGCGGGCGACGCGGGGACCCCGAACGCGGTCGGGGCGGAGGGACGCGTCGCGCCGGTCCCGGAGGGCCGGCGGCATGCGGCGGCGGTACGCGAGGCCGCGTGGGGGAGCGGTAGCCGGGCCTTCGGATCGTAGCCGGGCCGGTCGAAAGAGCCGGAGCGCGGGCAGGCGCCCCTGGCGACGGTTGTTCCAGGCGGAAGCCGTCCCGCGAGCGCATGGCGCTCGCGGCCCGAGGCCGGGGCCTCGGGCGCCCGGGCTCTGCCCGGGCGGGACGGCGCGTGGGGCGGGAGGGCCGGCGGCGGCAAGCGGCGCCCGGCGGCGAGGGCGCGCTCGGGCGGTTCCGGGAGGCGGGACGGCGGGTGGGGCTGGAGGCCGGACATGATGGGGCCGCGCCCGGCGGCGCGGGCGGGTTCGGGCGGCGCCCAGAGTTCGGACGGCAGGTGGGGCGGGAGGCCGGGCCCGGCCGTGCCGCGCCCGTCGGCGAGGGCGGATTCCCGCCGCGCCTGGGGGAGGGGGAGGCCGACGGGCCGGGTCAAGCGGCGGCCATGCGGGCGGCGAGGCGCAGGGCCTCCACCAGCGAGGTCGGGTCCGCGAGGCCCTTGCCCGCAATGTCATACGCGGTGCCGTGGTCGGGCGAGGTGCGGATGAAGGGCAGGCCCGAGCGTCACGTTCACGCCCCGATCGAAGTCCAGCGCCTTGATCGGGATCAGCGCCTGGTCGTGATACATGCAGAGCGCGACGTCGTAGCGGGCGCGGGCGTGCGCGTGGAACATCGTGTCGGCGGGGAGGGGGCCGCTATGTCGGCGCCCTCGGCGCGCAGGATCTCCAGCGCGGGGGCGATGATCTCGATCTCCTCGCGGCCCATGGCGCCGCCCTCGCCCGCGTGGGGGTTGAGGCCGGTCACGGCGATCCGGGGCTCGGGCAGGGCGAACCAGCGCCTGAGATCGGCGCGGGCGATGCGTGCGGTCTCCACGATCAGCTCGGCGGTCAGGGTCGAAGCCACGGTCGCGAGCGGCTGGTGGATGGTCACCGGGATCACCCGCAGCGACGGGCCGGCGAGCATCATCACCGGGCGGGGCGCGCCGCCGAGATGGGCGAGGAACTCGGTATGGCCGGGGAAGGCGAAGCCTGCGCCGTCGTAGAGCGCCTTCTTGTTGATGGGGAGCGTGGTCAGGGCGCAGGCGCGGCCGGCGCGGGTCAGGGAGACGGCCTCCTCGATCGAGGCGATGACGGAGGCCGCGTTATCCGGCGCAGGGGCTCCGGGGGAGGGCGGGACCGGGAGGGGGCGGTGCAGGACAGGGAGGCCGGCGGGGAAGGCGGCGGCGGCCTCCTCGGGCGCCTCGATGCGGGTCACGGGGGCGCCGGCGGAGGCCGCCCAGTCGGCGTCCCCGATCAGGAAGAACGCGCGGTCGCCCTGCAGGTGGGACCAGGCGCCGGCGGCGATCTCGGCGCCGATGCCGGCCGGGTCGCCGCAGGTCAGGGCGAGGGGGAGATCAGCGCCGCTCGACATAGGCCCGCGCGCGAAGCTCCTGGAGGCGGCCCTCGGCGAGGCGCGCGAGGCGGCTTTCGAGGAGCTGGGCGCGCAGGCGCTCGCGGTCCTCGGCGGTGATCTCGCGCGGCTCGGAGCGGGTGTCGATCAGCTTGAGGATCACCACGCCCTGCGGGACGGGGAGCGGGTCCGTCACGTCGCCGGGCTGCATGTTCGAGAGCAGCCCCTGGAGGGCGGGGGGAAGCTCGGTCCGCGGGGCCCAGCCGACCCGGCCGCCGCGCCGGGCGCTGGGGCTCTGGCTTTCGCTTCGGGCGGTGGATTTGAAGTCGGCGCCGTTGCGGAGGCGGCTCACGATCTCCTGCGCGCGGGCCATGGTCGCGTCGGGGTTGCCGCGGGCGGCGAGGGCGATCTCGCCGAGGTCGTAGCTGACGGAGCGGTCGAGGCCGGCGGCGGCGATCTCGTCGTTCAGCTCCTGCTCGCTCACCTCCACGCGGGTCATGTAGCGGTTGCGGATCAGCGAGGTCCACAAGATCTCGGTCTCCACGAACTCCCGCGCCACGGCGAGCGAGATGCCGGCGGCGCGGAGGCGGGATTCGAGGGCCTGGGCGACTTCGCGCCCTGGGCGGCGGCGAAGCGGCCGAGGCCGGCATCCACGTCCGCGGGCTGGACCTCGATGCCGGCGGCCTTGGCGGCGCCGCGTTTGAGGCGGTCGTCGATCATGGACTGGAGGCCCTCGGCCGGGCCGGCGTCGGGGGCGACGCCCACGAAGCGCAGGAGACGCGCGCGCTGGTCCACGTCGAAATTGGTGACGGCCTGGCCGTCCACGAAGGCGGCGGGCGCGAAGGCGTCGGGCGCGCCCTGGGCCGGGGCCGGCGCGGGCGCGAGGATGACCGGGAGCGCGGGCAGGGCGAGCGCCAGCGCGGCCGCGAGCAGGGTCCTGGACGTCATGCGGGCTCCTTCTTCGTTCGTCGTTGCGGGGGCCGGTTCATTCCAGCCGCACCGCGCATTCGCCGGCGGGCGCGGCCGGGCCGGGCGCGCCGCCGAGGCCCCAGAGGTTCACGCGGATGCCGAAATAGGTCGAGGCCGGCACGTCGTCGGTTTCGGTATAGCGCCGGCCGACATAGGCCGCGAGGTCCACGCATTCGTTGGCGAAGCCCACCAGCCCCTCGGTGCGGATCCACGAATCCGCTTCGAGATCGCGGCGCGCCTCGGCGCCCACGTACCAGTTGCGGGTCAGGGCGTAGCGGGATTCCACGTTCACCTCGTGCCGGTCGTCGGGCGTGACGGCGTCCTGCGCGAGGTAGACGTAGGAGCCGGCCACGTCCAACCCGCGGATGGAGGCCGTCGCGTAGACCTCGTTGCGGTTGATGTCGAGGTCGTCGTCCACCCGCAGGCGGTTGGAGAACTCGATGATGCCGGGGATGTCCACGGTCCAGGCGGCGACGTAGTCCGATTGCGCGTCGTTGAGGCCGACGCCGGTGGGGAAGCTGCCGATGTCCTTGGGGCGGAACACGCGGCCCGCGGCGACCGAGAGCTGGGCGCCGCCTTCGGCGATGCGGGCGTAGCGCAGGCCGAGGTTCAGGCGGGGGCCTTCCTCGAACCCGTCGAAGCCGGAATGGCGGCGGTAGTCGAAGAGGGAGGTCTCGTCGAACTCGACGATGCGGCTGTCCTCGTTGGGGAAATCGGGGTCGTCGTCGAGATAGGGGGCGATCACGGCCTGGGCGATGGGCTCCAGCACGTGGGTGACCGCGCCGCCGCCGAGCAGGGGGGTGAGGGCGTCGCCGGCCTCGTCGAGGCGCAGGAGCGGGTAGCGCGCCTCCAGCGCCGCGAGGGGGGCGAGGCGGGTGCGGTTGTCGTCTCCGGGCGCATCCTGCACCCGCCAGGCGTCGCCCTGCACCGCGCCGTAGGCGGCGAAGCGCAGGCCGGAGGCGGCGATCCAGGACTTCTCCCAGTCGAGCGCGAGGGCGCCGTGGGCGGTGTCCTGCCCGCCGGTGCGCTTTATGGCGTAGCCGGCGAGGTCGAGGCCGAATTCGCCGCCCAACGGGCCCGCCCATTCGCGGCGGCCCTCGAAGGCGGGGGCGGCGAAGGGGATCTGGCCCACGGGTTCGTCGTCGCGCAGGGACTGGAAGCGGACGATGGAGACCTCGCCCCAGCCCTGCGTGTCGGAGTGGCGCAGGAACAGCTCGGATTCGAGGCGGTCGATCTCGGTGAAGTCGTAGCGGCGCAGGTAGGCGTCGTCGCTGGCCTGTTCGAGGGAGAAGCCGGTCTCGAACCCGTCGCCCAGCAGGTAGAGGCCCTGGCCGAAGATGTGGCCGCGCAGCTTCTCCTCGCCGTCGTAGTCCTGCACGGTGGCGGAGCCCTGGAGGGCGATGGAGCCGCGGGTGAAGGCGCGGCGGAACTCTCCATCCAGAATCAGGCCGTCCCTGGTGGTGACGATGGGGGCGAGGGTGGCGTCGGTCTGGTCGTCGATCACCCAGTAGTAGGGCTGGCGCAGCGCGTTCCCGTAGAGGGTGGAGCGGCGGTATTCGGGGGGCAGGAAGCCCGAGGCGCGCCGCAGGGTCGGGTCCGGGTGGCGGAAGTAGGGGGTCCAGAACACGGGCTGGCCGAAGATGTCGAAGGTCGCGTTCTCGTAGAACACGGTCCTGGATTGTTCGTCATGCACGATCCGGTCGGCGCGGATGCGCCAGAGGGGGGTGGGGCTTTCCGGGCAGACGCGGCAGGGGGAGAACACGGCGCGGGAGAGGACGTTGTAGCGCCCGTCGATCCGGCGGCCTTCGGCTGCGGCGAACTTCACGTCGTCCTGCATCACCGCCTGGGCGCCCTGGATGATGCCGTCGCGAAGCCGCGCGTCGAGCTCGGCGGAGGAGGCGAGGAGGGTGACCGCCTCAGGGCCGCGGAGGGTGAGGGGGCCGGTCGCCTCCAGCCGGTCGGCGGGGCGGTCGTAGACGATGCGGGAGGCGGTGAGGGTGCGGTCGCCGTAATAGACCTCCACATTGCCTTCGGCGACGAGGCGGCCGGTGTCGGTGTCGTAGCGCACGCTGTCGGCGACGAGGCTGACGGGGCCCTCCTGCTCCGGCGCGCCGGCGGGCTGGGCCGAGGCGGGGGGGGCGAGGGCCATCCAGGCGCCGAGAAGGGCGAGGGCGGCGGCCGGCAGGCGGCGGAGGCGTCGGACGCAGGACACGTGTCGGCTGGGCTCCCCTTCGGCGGCCGGGCGTGCGCCGGCCGCCCCCTCTTTAGCCGTCCTCCAGATGCAGCGGCAAGCCGAGCGCGAGCGGCTTCCTGGCGACGGGCGGAATCCGGGCCGGGAGCGGCGGCGGATCTCCGGAAGGGCGGGGAGGTATTCAGCCGTCCTCCAGATGCAGCGACAGGCCGGGCGCGAGCGGCGTCATGGCGACGGGCCGGGCGCGGCGGCGGATCTCCGGATGGGCGGTGAGGTTTTCAGCCGTCCTCGAGATGCAGCAGCAGGCCGAGCGCGAGCAGCGTCATCGCCACGGGCGGGATCCACGCCGCGAGCGGCGGCGGGATCGCGCCAGAGGAGCCGAACGCCTGGGTGACGTTGGCGAGGAAGAAATAGCCGATCCCGGTGCAGATCGCGCCCAGCGCCATGATCCCGAGCCCGCCGAATCGCGCGTGGCGCATGGAGAAGGCGGCCCCGATCAGCACCATCGCAGGCAGCAGCAGCGGGAGCGCGAGCTGCGCCTGAAAGTGCATCCGGTGGCGGGTGGCGGAGACGCCGGCCGCCTCCAGCCCGTCGATGAAGGCGGGCAGGCTCCAGAACGGGATGGTGGCGGGGCTCGCGAAGCTTTCGAGGATCTGGGCGCGGGTGAGGTCGGTGGGGATGGAGAGCTGTTCGAGGTCGGTCCACTCCAGCCCCTCGGCGGGCCCGTCGCGGCCGAGGCCTTCGGCGAAGCGCCATTCGCGCACATCGTGCAGGAGCCATTCGCCGGGTTCCAGAACGGCGCGCGCGGCCTCGATCCGGCCGCGGAGGGTGTCGGTTTCGTCGAAGCGGAAGAAGGTGGCGGCCCAGAGCTGGGTGCCGTCGTTGTTGGAGCGTTGCGCGTGGACCACGGTCTGGCCGCCGTCGCTCGCCTGGCGCAGCCAGAGGCCGTTGCCGGAGACCGACAGGAGCGAGGTGCGGTCCTTGATCCAGCGCGCCTCCAGCCGTTCGAACCGCTGCAGGAAGCCGGAGGAGAGCGGGTTGAAGACCGAGAAGGAGGCGACGCCCAGCAGCGAGGCCGCGAGGATCGCCGGCGCCAGCAGCCGCCAGACCGAGACGCCGGCGGCGCGGGTCACCACCAGCTCCGACGAGCGGGCGAGGCGGGAGAAGCAGGCGATGGCGGCGATCAGCGCGAGGAAGGGCAGGATCTCCATCATCAGGGAGGGGGCGTGGAGGACGGCGAGCTCCAGCACCTGCTCGAAGGCGATGTCGGCGTCGGAGCTGCGTCGGAGCTGCTCCACCAGGTCGATCACCAGGATCAGCGACAGGACCGCGAGCAGGGCGCCGAAGAAGGCCCCGAGGAAGCGGCGCATGACGTAGAGGGAGAGGGTGCCCATCATGCCGCGGCCCCCGGCGCCGGGCGGGAGAGGCGCGGCAGGCCCTTCCAGAGCACCAGCAGCGACAGCGCGACGCCCAGCAGCGGGGGGACGTACATCAGCGGCCAGAGGAGCCCGAGGCCGGAGGCGGCGGATTTGGCGGCGATGCCCAGCACCCGGCACAGGACCGCGAGCGCCACGGCGGCGGCGAGCCGCTTGCCGTAGCCGCGGCGCCGGAAGCCGGGGCCGAGCAGGGAGGCGAGCGCGATCAGCGGCAGCGCGAGGGAATAGAGGGGGGAGGAGATCTGCTCGTGCCCCTCGGCGAGCCAGGCGCCGGGGGGGCGGCCGCGGAGCATCTCCTCGGACGGGGCGATCAGGTCCCAGACGTAGTATTCGGAGGGCTTCAGGCTGCGGTCCCCGGAGGGCGCCATGAGGGTGGAGAGGTCGTAGACCAGACGGTCGAAGCGGAGGACGGAGAGGGTCCCGTCCTCGGCTTGGAGGCGCTGGGCGGCGCCCTCGAACATCACGAGGCGGGGGCCGTCGTCGGTGCGCACGAGGGCCGCGCGCTCGGCGGTGTAGGTGACGCGGGCGGCCCCGTCGCGGTCGTCCTGCACGAAGAGCCCGGCCATCTGGCCGTCGCGGGCGGTGCGGCGGACGTAGACGGTGACGCCGGAGGCGGGGTTGAGGAACTCGCCCTCGCGCAGGAGGGCGCCGGCGACGTCGGCCCCGAGCTCGGCGGTGCGGGTCTTCAGCTCCCGGCTCGCGGTGGGCATCAGGTAGAGGGTGACGACCAACATCGCGGCCATCACGCCGGCGCCGAAGGCGAGGACGGGGCGGGCGAGGCGAAGGCGGCTCATGCCTGCGGACATGAGCACCACCACCTCCGAGTCCATGAACATGCGGTTGAGCGCGTAGAGGGTGGCGGCGAAGGCGGCCACGGGCAGGATGATGGACATCACCACCGGCAGGAGCAGCGCCACGAACTGCAGGAACACGGTGGCGGACTGGCCGGAGGCGACCACGGTCTCGATCACCCGGAGCGACTGGGTGAGCCAGACGAGCCCCAGCAGCACGAGGGAGAACAGCCCGAAGGGGCCGAGGATCTGTCCGATCACGTATCTGGAGGCGATGCCGCGCATGGCGCGGACCATGCTGCGGGGGCGCGCGGGAGGCAAGCGGCCTCGCGCAGGGGTGTGCGGGGGCGAGGGGATCTTCCGGCGGAGGCGCCGCGCGGAGGTCGCGGCGGCTGGACCGGCGTGCCCGCGGCGCGTGGCGGATGGGGTCGCCGCCGGCGGCCGTCTCCAGAGGCGGCCGGCCTGCAACGCGCCGCGGGCGGGACTTCCGCCAGAGGCGGGCGGGTCGGCGCGGCGCCTGCGCGGGGAGCCGCGGAGGGCGGCGGGGAGCGGCGAGAGCGCCGGCGGGGGGCGGGTGCGCGGAGGCGGCTTCGGCCATTGGGTGAGACCCGAGGGCGCGGGGCGGCGTGGCGCCGCGTCGCTGGCGCCGGGCTTCGGGGCGGGCTAGGTCTGGCAAGGTGCCGTGACAGGCGCCGTCCGCTCGCAGCCCTGGGGAGAACCGCATGACCGCGCCGATCGACATCAGCTTCGTGGCCGCCGAGGAAGGGACGCTCGCCGCCGCTTCCGGGACCGTGGTGGCGCTGGCCCGCGGGCCCGAGGGGCTGCTGCCCGGCGCGCAGGCCGCCGACGCCGCCATGGGGGGCGCGCTGACCCGCGCCGTCGCGGCGGCGGAGTGGAAGGGCAAGGCCGGGGACACGCTGCGGGTGGCGGCGCCCGCCGGGCTTCAGGCCGACGCGCTGCTGCTGGTCGGCGTGGGCGAGGGCGCGGAGGACGCGCGCAAGGCCGGGGCCGCGGTCGCCGCGGCGCTTGCAGGCAAGGCGGGGAAGCGCGGGGCGACGGTGCTGGCCTCGGGCCTCGGGGAGCCGGCGCTGGCGGCCGAGATCGCGTTCGGGCTGGCGCTGAGGTCCTACCGCTTCGACGTCTACAAGACCGGCGAGGACGAGCGGACGCCGATGGGCAAGGTCTCCATCGCGGTGGAGGCGCCTTCGAGGGTCTCCGCCGCCTCGCGCGATGCGATGGCGGTGGTGGAGGGCGTGTTCTTCACCCGCGACCTGGTGAACGAGCCGGCCAACGTGCTCGGGACCGAGGAATTCGCGGCCCGGCTGGCGGCGATGCAGGAGCTGGGCCTCGAGGTCGAGATCCTGGAGGAGGACGAGCTGGAGCGGCTGGGCATGCGCCTGCTGCTCGCCGTCGGACGGGGCTCGGAGACGCCGACCAAGGTCGTGGTCATGCGCTGGAACGGGGGGGGCGACGAGGCGCCGCTGGCGCTGGTGGGCAAGGGCGTGGTGTTCGACACGGGCGGCATCTCCATCAAGCCGGCGGGCGGCATGGAGGAGATGACCATGGACATGGGGGGCGCGGGCCTCGTCTCCGGGGTCATGCGCGCGCTGGCGCTGCGGGGCGCGAAGGCCAACGTGGTGGGGCTGGTCGGGCTGGTGGAGAACATGCCCGACGGGCGCGCCTACCGGCCCGGCGACATCGTGAAGTCCATGAAGGGCGACACGGTGGAGATCATCAACACCGACGCCGAGGGGCGGCTGCTGCTCGCGGACGTGCTGTGGTACGCGCAGGAGCGGTTCAAGCCCGCGGCGATGGTGAATTTCGCGACGCTGACGGGCGCGATGATCGTGGCGCTGGGGCATGAGAACGCCGGGTTCTTCTCCAACGATGACGAGTTCGCGGGGGAGTTCGCCATCGCGGCCAAAGCGGCGGGCGAGGGCGCGTGGCGGCTGCCGATGGGGCCGGCCTATGACAAGCTTCTGAAGTCGCGGCTCGCTGACATGAAGAACACCGGCGGTCGGTCGGCGGGGTCGATCACCGCGGCGCAGTTCCTCAAGCGGTTCGTGAAGGACGAGACGCCGTGGATCCATGTGGACATCGCGGGCGTGGCGCTGAGTTCGGACGCGCAGGATCTGTGTCCGCGCGGGGCCACGGGCTGGGGCGTGCGGACGATCGACGCGCTTGTGCGCGGGCGCGAGGGCAAGTGACCCCGACGGGGAGACGGTCACGGGGGGCGTCGAGCCCCCCGCGCCCGTCTCCGGGCCTCGGGGCCCGTCGGGCCCGCGGCTGAGGGCGCGCGATGGCCGAGGCGTGGTTCTATCACCTGACCGAGTCCGCGCTGGAGGCGACGGCGCCGGACCTGCTTGAGCGGTGCCTCGGGCGCGGCTGGCGGGTGCTGGTGCGCGCGGGGACGCCGGCGCGGGTCTCGGCGCTGGATCATCTGCTGTGGACGTGGCGGGACGAGTCGTTCCTGCCGCATGGAACCTCGGCCGATCCGCGGCCGGAGCGGCAGCCGGTCTATCTGACCTCGGGGGCCGAGGCGCCCAATGCGCCCCAGGCGCTGATGCTGGTGGACGGAGCGGAGGCCTCGCCCGACGAGATGGAGCGGTTCGAACGCTGCATGGTGGTGTTCGACGGGCATGACCCGCAGGCGCTCCAGCAGGCGCGGGGGGCGTGGAAAGCGGTGTCCGCGTCGGGGATGAAGGCGCTTTACTGGGCGCAGGAGGACGGGCGCTGGGTGAAGCGGGCCGAGAGCGGCGGCTAGGTCAGGGCGTCAGCACCATCCGGTCGCCCTCCACCGTCACGCGGCGGAAGCGCTCCAGGAAGTCCATCCCGAGGAGGTTGGTGAAAAGCTCTCCCTCCGACACCGTGGCGCGCACGTCCTTGGCCTGGACTGGGCCCAGCGAGAGGCTGCCGAGCCGCACCGGCGCGAGGCGGACCGTGCCGTTGGCGGTCTGGGCGCTGGCAGTGAAGTCGAGCGACGAAGGCGCGATGCCCACCCGGCGGGCGTCGTCTGCGGTCAGGACGATGCCGGAGGCGCCGGTGTCCACCAGGAAGGTCACCGGCTCTCCGTTCACGTCGGCGCGGACGTGGAAATGGCCGCCCATGGAGCGGGGGATCAGGATCTCGCCGCCCTGGGAGACGGTGGGCTCGGTCGGCATCAGGGCGGCGGCGATGTCGTGGCGCATGGCGAAGGCGCCGATGAAGCCGATGAAGATCAGGATCCAGATCGCGGCGTCGCGCAGCCCCGTGCCGAGCCGGCCGCGATAGGCCGTCACCACGCCCGCGAAGATCGCGCAGCCGAGAAGGGCGAGATAGGCGAGGCGGCCGAGGCTCTCGGAGTCGAGGCTTTCCATGAGGGTCTATGTCGGGCGGCGGGAGGGCCGCGGCAAGGGGCGGTTGGACGCGCCCGCCCGCGGCGCTATGGTCGCCCGCGAAGGAGGACCCGCCATGCGGATGCAGGAGATCGACTTCGAGGCCCGCCCCCCAATCGACGCCTATGGCGGCGGAGGATTCCGCGTGGGCGGCGAGCGGCGGGAGGGGAGCCTGCTGCTGCTGCCCTCGGGCGTCCATGCCTGGCCGGTGCTGGCGCCGGGGCTGATCGACGCCGCCGCGGCGGACCCGCTGCTGAAGGCGGAGGAGGAGATCGACCTCGTGCTGTTCGGCATGGGCCCCGAGATCGCCTTCCTGCCGCGCCCGGTGCGCGAGTCGCTGGAGGCGGCGAATATCGGGGTGGAGGTGATGTCCACGCCCTCGGCCTGCCGGACCTTCAACGTGCTGCTGGCCGAGGACCGGCGGGTCGCGGCCGCCTTGATTGCGGTCTGAGACGCTTTCCCAGTCCTGCGGCCTTGGAGCCGCGGCGAAGGGGGGCTACATCCACCACGGGACGGAACCGGACCCCATGTCCGGGCGTCCCCGAAACGTCAGAGGCGGCGAACGCCGCCCCCGGGGCCGCCGCGCCCCGGTTCACGCGAAATTCGACTGGGAGCATCCCGATGGCCTTCGAACTTCCCCCGCTGCCCTACGCCCATGACGCGCTGGCCGATGCCGGCATGTCCAAGGAGACGCTGGAGTACCACCACGACATCCACCACAAGGCCTATGTGGACAACGGCAACAAGCTGATCGCCGGGACCGAGTGGGAAGGCAAGCCGGTCGAGGAGATCGTCAAGGGCACCTACCAGAAGGGCGCCGTGGCGCAGTCCGGCATCTTCAACAACGCCTCGCAGCATTGGAACCACACCCAGTTCTGGGAGATGATGGCGCCGGGCAAGAAGGCGGTGCCCTCGGAGCTGGAAGCCGCGCTGAAGGACGCCTTCGGGTCGGTGGACAAGTTCAAGGAGGAGTTCGCGGCGGCCGGCGGCGGGCAGTTCGGCTCGGGTTGGGCGTGGCTGGTGAAGGACGCGGACGGGCTGAAGGTCACCAAGACCGAGAACGGCGTGAACCCGCTTTGCTTCGGCCAGACCGCGCTGCTGGGCTGCGATGTGTGGGAGCATTCCTACTACATCGACTTCCGCAACAAGCGGCCGGCCTACCTCACCAACTTCCTCGACAACCTGGTGAACTGGGAGAACGTGGCGGAGCGGATGTCCAAGGCCTGATCCGCGCCTTCCACGGGATTGGAGAGGGGCTCCGGCGCGGCGTGACGCATTCCGCCCGGTGGGACCTCACAACGAACAGCCTGTCGCGGATTCCGCGGCAGGTCATTGACCGATAAGCGATTTTGGAAGCTTCAGGAGGCGCGTCCGCAGTTCGGCGGCCGAGGAGTTTTCCTCGGCAGGCGTCCTGGCCGGAATACGGTCCGCGCGAATGCGGTTTTCGCTTCCTCTCCTGAAGCTGCGGCCAATCTCCTGCATCGGCAAGCTTGACGATCCACGACCGGATCTCCGGACGATGTCCGCAACTCCTTGAACCGCCGCGGCGATGATGCCGTCTCTGGTCACAAACGACTCGAGGCGGGCCCTGCGGTTGCACCGGGGGCTCCGATGACAGCTTGGCAAAATTCGACTTCAGACTCCCGCAGATCTACCCAGACGCCGGCAAGCATAAGCTCGACACCTGCGGCAACCCCGACTGCACCAACTTCGGCGCAGAACTGACGGATCCGACCACCCGGCGCGCCGAGTGGCGCAAGAAGCATCCGGGCGCTTCCAAGGCCGTGCTGAAGCTCGTCTCGGAGCACGGCCGGGGCCCTGCAAGCTCTCCGGCTCGGATAAGGCGCATCGGCGCGTCTCCCGCGTCTTCGACTATCAGGACGAGCCGCACGAATGGATCGACCAGCGGAGGATCCGCTGCAAAGGCCTGACGCCGGGCGATGCGCTCTGCAACAGCGGGTTCTCGATCCTGTCGCAGGATCACCTCGACGACGAGACCGCAAGGCTCCGCAACTACAACGGCGTCCTGGACTGGCCCGCCTGCGGAGCCTGCGGCACGCGCTTCCTCGCCTGCCCGGAGGAGTTCACCCTCAAGTGCGCGCACCAGCGGACGAAGGGGACCGACGGCGCGACGATCCGAAGCAAGGGTGCGCCGAAGGCCGTGAGGGTCCTGCATCGCCCCGGCAAGGGTCGGAAGGGCGCGCGCATCACCATCGCGCTGCCGCACGAGAAGCAGAAGACGACGAAGGACAACCTGCGGATCCTGCACGCGCTCCTCAACAGCGCCGGGATCCTGGATGTGCAGCGGATGCCGGGCGCCGAGGCCAACGGCCGCAAGATCGGCATCAGCCGGATCTACGACCGCATCGCCTGGTTCGAGCAGGTGTTCCTGGCCTACGAGCGGGAGATGCTTCGCCGCTGGCGGGAGTCCGTCGAGAAGCGGAAGGAGCGGATCGAGCATCGCCTCAGCCATGACGACCTGATCCTTGCCGTGAACTGGGAGACCAATACCGATCGCCGGAACACGCTCCTGAACTTCGCGATCACCGCCGACGCCCGGAGCGGCTTCGTCTATCGGCTCGATGTCGACTTCGACCCACGCCTCGCGCCGCTCGATATGTTCAACCAGTGCTATCTGGACGAGCTCGGCCGCCCCAAGAACCTGTCGAAAACCTATCCGAAGACGAAGTTCGGGTCGGCGCCGCTCCTCTCGTGGCAGCGGCCGACCGGCCGTTTGCACGAACCGCAGTTCTTCGCCGGCTGCGTGAACGAGCTCGTGGCGTTCGCGGTGCAGATGCGGCAGCGGATGCCCGACGACACGCCGGACCAGAGGTCGACGGCGGAGGAACTGGCGCTGCGGGTCGAGCGCGAGATGGAGCGGGTGCGCCTGATCGGCGAAGAGTGGGTCGGCTTCCGCGCCGACAGGTCGGAGGTGCGCGGCTCGTTCAAGGGGATGACCACGCGCGACATCTACACGAAGGCTGCGCACTTCGTGCTTCTGCGAGAGATGCTCCCGGCAGGCTCCATCGTGCTCACGACCGAGCAGGAGGGCACGCTGCCGGTGATCCTGCCTCACATCTTCGAGGAGGAGATCCTCCAGAACCGCTTCACCTGGCTCACGATGACCTTCAACAAGACCGCGAAGAAGCCGGAGATCCTGAGCAAGGTGAAGCGGTATCAGGAGGAGCGGAAGCGGTTCCACAACGAGGGAATGTTCGAGGGCCGCTTCACCCCCGAGACCGACGCCGAGACGGTCACCGCCGCCTTCATCGCCGAGCGTCTCACCGCCGCGGTCAAGTCGGGCGACAAGCCGAAACCATTCCCGATCTCGAACTACCAGATCCCGGCGTTCCCCAAGCTCTGGGTCCGCTCGCCCACGCAGGCCAGCGGCGAACTCGACAAGGTGGTCGGCTTCTCGCTCGTCCCAAAGGCGCTTCGCCGACGGCTGAAGGAGCTGCCCTTCAACCCCGCCGAGCTCCGCGAGGAACTGGGCCTCCTCGTCTACAAGGCGACGCTGCAGCCGAGCAGCACCTTCATGAACTCGCTGCGGGAGCGCCTCAGCGCCGCCGGCAGGGCCGGGAGCGGCGGCGCCCGCGTGGGCGGATCCTACATCCAGGGAGCCGTCTTCAATCCCAGGACCCTGATCTCGCTCCTCAACATCTACCGGGTCCACTACAACTTCTTCGAGCCCCGACCCTACGCGTCTCCGTTCGACGAGCGTGCGGGCATCCTCAAGCGCACGCATCTGGCGCCGCGCCTGGTGCGGATTCCGGGCGCCAACGAGGCGGTCGAGCTTGCGCCGAGGATCCGGCGCACGCCGGAGCGGAAGACGCCCGCGATGCGCCACGGGATCGAAGCCTTCGTGCGCCGCAGGAGCGGCGAGGTCGAGGTTCCTGACCTGCACCGGCTGATCTACCGACCGTGGCTGTATGCAGGGACAAAGGTCGGCGCCAGGCTGGATCAGAGTTGGCGGCGAGAACGCGCCGCCAACACCACCGCGGCGGCCCGGCCAGCCGCCATCGCGGCGGAGTAGACGGCTACCGCCGTAGCTGCTCCGATGCAGCACCCAGCGTTCTCGCGGGTCCCACCGCGCGGAATGCGTCAGGCGCGGCCGGGGCCCCTTTTCGCGTCGGCGCCGGCCAGAAGCGGGAGGCGGCTTCGGCTTGAAGGGGGGCTCCGGTTCGGCCGGGGCCTTCTTCGCGTCAGCGCCCGCCGGCCACGTCCACGATGGCGCCGGTCACGTAGGAGGCGGAGTTGGATAGGAGCCAGGCGATGACCTCGGCCACCTCGTCCGCCGTGCCGGCGCGGCCCATGGGCACGAATTGGGCGGCCTGCTCCACCCGCTCGGGGCGGAGCGACAGGGCGTGGATCACCGTGTCGATGATGCCGGGACGGACCGCGTTGACGCGCACGCCGCCGGGCGCGAGCTCCACCGAAAGGCCGTGGGTGAGGGTGACCATCGCGCCCTTGGTGGCGGCGTAGTCCACGAAGACGCTCGGCGCCCCGCTGGTGGCGGCGATGGAGGCGAGGTTCACGATCGCGCCGCCGGGCCCGCCGCGGTCGGTGGGCATCCGGCGGGCGGCCTCCCGCGCCACCAGCAGGGCGCCGGTCACGTTGACCTCGACCACCGCGCGGATGCGGGCGGTCTCCATGTCGGCAAGCTTCTGCGTGGGGCCGAGGATGCCGGCGTTGTTGCTGAGCCCCGTGACCGGGCCGAAGGCGGCCTCGGCCGCGTCCCAGAGGGCGACCACGTCGGCCTCCTTCGTCACGTCGCCCGGCAGGGCGCGCGCCTCGCCGCCCGCCCGGACGATGGCCTCGACCACGGAGGCGGCGTCGGCGGCGTCGGCCTCGGCGGGCAGGTGGTTGACCGAGACCTTCCAGCCGCGGGCGGCGCAGGCGCGGGCGGTGGCGGCGCCGATCCCGCGGGATGCGCCGGTGATGAGGACGTGGTGCAAGAGGGGCCTCCCTGATCCGCCGGCTTGGGGCCGGTCTTGGGCCATGGGAGGGGAGGGCCGCGCCCGCGTCAACCGCGCAGCGCCTCCAGCCGGTCGAGGACGGCGGAGGCGGTGGGCAGGGTTTCGAGGCTGCGGGGGAAGTCCGCGTTGCAGAAGCCGTTCCGCGCCATGTGCTCGATGAGGGCGAGCAGCGGGTCCCAGTAGCCGCCGGCGTTGAGCAGGAGCACGGGCTTGGCGTGCAGGCCGAGCTGGCGCCAGGTGAGGGCCTCGAACAGTTCGTCCAGCGTGCCGGGGCCGCCGGGCAGGGCCACGACGGCGTCGGCGTTCATCAGCATCACCTTCTTGCGCTCATGCATGGTCTCGGTGACCACGTAGGAGGTCAGCTCGCGCCGCCCGACCTCGCGCGCCTCCAGGTGCTGGGGGATCACGCCGAAGGTCTCTGCGCCCGTGTCGTGGGCCGCGCGGGCGACGGCGCCCATCAGGCCCACGTCGCCCGCGCCGTAGACGAGGCGCATGTCCCGCGCGGCGAGGCCCGCGCCCAGACGCTCGGCCTCCTGCCGCCACAGGGGGTCCGTCCCGTCGCGGGAGCCGCAATAGACGCAGACGGAATAGCGGGCGGGGCGGGGCATCGGGGGGCTCCTGGGGCTCGGGACGGGCGGGCGCCATGAAATGGCCACGAATTGCGCAGCGCGGCATTCGGGCGCATGGTGATCGCGCCGAAGCTGCGGCGGCGCAAGCGAAAACGGGACGAGATGCGCGTAGGGCGGGGTCTTGGACGGGCGGCGGCGGGCGGCGTGGCCGGGGCCGTGGCGCTCGCGCTGTGGATGGGGGCCACGGGGCGGCTGGAGCTTGCCTGGGTGGGCGGGCCGGAGGCGGCGTCGATTGGGCGCGCGCCGGCCTCGGGCGTTGCGCCGGGGGCTGTGGAGCCGGCGCGGTCGCCCCCGGATGCGGCGCCGGTGCGGCCGGAGGCGCGGGTCGCGGCCGAGACGCTCTCGTCGGCGGCCCCGCCGGAGCTTCCCCGCTTCGATGTGGTGCGGATTGAGCCGGACGGGTCGACGCTGGTAGCGGGACGGGCCGCTCCGGGCGCGGTCGTGCGGGTGGAGATGGGGGGGCGGGTGGTCGCCGAGGCGCGAGCGGACGCCTCGGGCCAGTTCGTGGCCGTGGGGGATACGCCGCCGGCGACGGACCCGCAGGAGATGGCGCTGGTTTCGCAGGCGGAGGACGGGGAGGCGCTGCGCTCGACCGAGACGGTGCTGGTGCTGCCGCGGCGAGCACCGGCGCCGGAGGCTGCGCCCGCCCCGGGACGGGCGTCGCCGCGTGAGGTGGGCGAGCGTGGGGTGTCTTCGGAGGTTCCGGAGACGGTCGCGGATGCGGACGCCGCGCCGCCTTCGGAGCCCGCGTCTTCGCCGGGCGCGACGGCGCCTGCCGGACCCTCCGGGGCGGTTGCCGACAGCGGGCCTAGTTCGGAGCCTGCCGCGCCCGCCGCCCCGGCGTCGTCGCCCGACGCGGGCAAAGGCGCGGGGGCGCCTGCCGGGGCGGCCGTCGACGCCGCTCCGCCATCCAGGTCCGCCGCGCCCGGCGCCCCCGCTTCGCCGCCCGAGCCCGCCGGGCCGCCCCTGCTGGTGCGGACCGGCGGCGACGAAGGCGTGGCGCTGGTCCAGCCCGACGCTCTGGGCCCGGCGGCGGAGGTGACGCTCGACTCCGTCACCTATTCCGAGCTGGGAGACGTGGTCCTGACCGGGCGCGGGCGGCCGGGCCGCACGGCGCGCATCTACGCCGACGACGTCCGCCTCGTGGATGCGCGGATCGGGGAGAGCGGGGGCTGGCGGGCGGAGCTGGTCGCGCTTTCCGAGCCGGGGCGCTACACGCTCAGGGTCGACGAGATCGACGAAGCCGGCGGCGTGCGAAGCCGGGTCGAGAGCCCGTTCCTGCGCGAGCCGGCCGGCGCGGTCGCGGCCGGGCCGGGGCGGCTGGTGGTGCAGCCGGGCGCCAACCTGTGGACCATCGCGCGGCGGCGCTATGGAAGGGGCGTCGAGTACACCCTAATCTATGAGGCGAACCGGGACCGCATCCGCGACCCGGACCTGATCTATCCCGGCCAGGTCTTCGACCTGCCCGCGACGCCCTAGCCGCCGGGCGTCGGCCGGAAAACGCCCGAGGAAGACCGCATGCGCCGCCGCGTCTCGACGCCCCCGAAGGGCGCTCCCGACAGTCTGGAAGGCGCGCGCGCCGATGCACGGATCGTGGCGCGGGTGGCGCCGTATCTGTGGCCCGAGGGCGAGACCTGGGCCAAGCGCCGCGTGGTGATCGCCATGGCGATGCTGGCGCTGGCGAAGGCCGCGACCGTCTCCACGCCCTTCTTCTACAAGGCCGCGGTGGATGCGCTGGCGCCGGAGGACGGGGCCGAGGCCACCACCTTCCTGCTGCTGGCGGGGCCCGTCGGGCTGGTGGTCGCCTACGGGATGGTGCGCCTGATGGGGACGGCGTTCCAGCAGCTTCGGGACGCCGCATTCTCCCGCGTCGGCCAGCGGGCGCTGCGGCGGCTTGCGCGCACGGCCATCGGGCATGTCCACGCGCTGAGCCTGCGCTACCACATCGCCCGCCAGACCGGGGCGCTGAGCCGGGTGATCGACCGCGGCGTGAAGGCGGTGGAGTTCCTGCTGCGCTTCCTGCTGTTCTCGCTGGTGCCGCTGTTCATCGAGCTGATGCTGGTGGCGGTGATCTTCCTGGTGGAGTTCGACTGGCGGTATTTCCTGGTGATCCTGGGGCTGATCGCCTCCTACGTCTGGTTCACCTTCGCGGTGACCGAATGGCGGGTGAAGATCCGCCGCCAGATGAACCGCGAGGATCAGGAGGCGAACCAGAAGGCCGTGGACAGCCTGCTGAACTTCGAGACGGTCAAGTATTTCGGCGCCGAGGCGCGCGAGACGGAGCGGTACGACCGCTCGATGGAGGGCTACGAGGACGCGGCGGTGAAGACGCAGAACTCGCTGGCGCTGCTGAACGGCGGGCAGGCGGCGATCATCACGGTCGGGCTGGTGGCGGTGATGGGGATGGCCGCGCAGGGGGTGCGTTCGGGCGAGCTGACGGTCGGCGACTTCGTGATGGTGAACGCCTTCATCATCCAGATCACCATGCCGCTGGGGTTCCTCGGGACCGTGTACCGGGAGATCCGGCAGGCGCTGGTGGACATGCAGGAGATGTTCGGCGTTCTGGACCGGCCGGCGGAGGTCACCGACAAGCCGGGCGCCCCCGCGCTGCGGGCCGGGAGGGGCCGCGTGGCGTTCGAGGACGTGCGCTTCGCCTACGAGCCGGAGCGGGAGATCCTGAAGGGCGTCTCCATCGTCGCCGAGGGGGGGCAGACGGTGGCGGTGGTGGGCGCCACCGGGTCCGGCAAGTCCACGCTGGGGCGGCTGCTGTTCCGCTTCTACGACGTGACCGGCGGACGGGTGACGGTGGACGGGCAGGATGTGCGGGACGTGACGCAGGCGAGCCTGCGGGCGGCCATCGGCGTGGTCCCGCAGGACACGGTGCTGTTCAACGACACGCTCCTCTACAACATCGCCTATGGACGCCCCGAGGCGAGCCCGGAGGAGATCGAGGACGCGGCGCGCTCCGCCCGGATCCACGACTTCATCCTCTCGCTTCCGCAGGGTTACGAGACCATGGTGGGGGAGCGGGGGCTCAAGCTCTCGGGCGGGGAGAAGCAGCGGGTGGCCATCGCGCGGGCCATGCTGAAGAACCCGCCGATCCTGATCCTGGACGAGGCGACCTCGGCGCTCGACACCGATACCGAGCGGGAGATCCAGGAGAGCCTGAAGCGGCTGGGCGCGGGGCGCACGACGCTGGTGATCGCGCACCGGCTGTCCACGGTGATCGACGCCGACCGGATCGTGGTGCTGGAGGAGGGCCGCGTGATCGAGAGCGGCCGGCATGCCGAGCTGCTGGCCCGCGGCGGGCGCTACGCCCAGCTGTGGACGCGCCAGCAGGAGGCGGGGGACGAGGCCGCCTGAGCGGCCCCGCGGGCTACTCGGCGGCCTTGGGCAGAGGCTCGGGGTCGGCGAAGAGGTTGAGGGTCGGCTGGCCGGAGGCGGGCGCGTCCTCCTTCCACACCAGCGGCTGCGGGCCGGTTCTTCGCGCGGCGCGGCGCAGCGCGGTCAGGGCGCGGGCGTCGCGGGAGCGGGCCGCGGCCCAGGCGACGCCCTTGCCGACCCAGACTCGGGCGGCGAGGGCGGCGGGCGTCACCATCAGCGTCAGCACCGTCGCCGTCCCGAGCCCGAACACCACCGCAGTCGCGAGCTGCTTCCACCAGAGCGCGGTCGGCGCGTCCACCGTGTAGCCGCCGTGGAAGAAATCCACCGAGATGCCGAACATCATCGGCGCGAGGCCCGCCATCGTGGTGATGGTGGTCAGCAGCACCGGGCGGATGCGCTGCTCGGCGGTGCGCACGATCGCCTCCAGCTTCGGCATCTGGGCCGAGAACTCCTGGTAGGTGTCGATCAGCACGATGTTGTTGTTCACCACGATGCCCGGCGAGCGCCACGATCCCCGTGCCGGTCATGATGATCGAGAAGGTCTGGTCCATGACGATCATGCCCACCAGCACGCCCGCCACCGACATCACCACCGCCGACAGCACCAGGATCGAGTTGTAGACCGAGTTGAACTGCGCGAGCAGGATCACGAACATCAGCCCCAGCGCGCCGGCGAAGGCCTTGCCGAGGAAGTCCTGGCTCTCCTGCTGCTCCTCCTGGTCGCCGGTGAAGGCCCAGTCCACAGTCTGGGGAAAGGGCTGCTCGGCCTCGATCCAGGCGCGGATCTCCTCGATTTTCTCGTTGGCGTTGACGCCGTCGCGCACGTCGGCCTTCACGTCGAAGAAACGCTCGCCGTTCACGCGGTTGATCTCGCCCAGCTTCTCCGCGGGGCGGCGCTCCACGAAGTTCTCCAGCGGCACGAGGCCGGCGGAGGTGCGGATGCGCATGTCGTCGAGGGTGGAGATCACGCGGTCCTCCTGCGGGTAGCGGACGCGGATCTCGATCTCGTCCTCGCTCTCGTCGGGGCGCATGGTGTCCAGCAGGATGCCGCGGGTGATGAGGCTCACCATCGGGCCGATCTGGCTCACGTCCGCGCCGAAGCGGCCGGCGCGGGCCACGTCCACGTCCAGCTCCCAGTCGATGCCGGGCAGGGGGCGGGTGTCCTCTATCTCGGCGAGGCCGTCCATCCGGTCGAACTGCGCGCGGGCGCGGCCGGCGGCCTCCAGCAGCGCCTCCCAGTTGTCTCCCTTGAGGCGGAGCTGGATGGGCTTGCCCTGCTGCGGCCCCTCCTGCGCCTGCGCGATCTCGGAGATCACGCCGGGATAGGCGGCGATCTTGTCCTCGATCTCGGCCAGCACCTCGTCCCCCGGCGGGCGCGTGCCCCAGGGCGCGAGCTCGATCTGGATGCGCCCGACGGCGTCCTTGGGGGCGTTGCCGCCGCGGTCGTTCAACCCGCCCTCGCCGGCGAAGGCGAAGACCGAGTCCACGCCCGGAACCTTCAGGACCAGGTTCTCCACGTCGCGCAGGAGGCGGTCGCGCTCCTCCAGGCTGAGGTTGCCGCGGGCGCGGACATAGGCGACGGCGCGCTCAGGCTCGGTCTTCACGAAGAACTCGGTGCCCTTGCCCGCCTCTCCGTACCACATGAAGGCGCCGGCCACGGCGGCGAAGGCGACGCCGATGGAGACGAAGGGCATCACCGGGTTGTTGGTCAGGAACCGGATGACGTGGCCGAAGGGCGTGCGCCGGTAGCCGGCCTTCGCGGGCGCGGGCAGGCCATGGGCGCGGAAGGACCCGGCGAGCGTCGCGGCGGCGAGCCACAGGAGCACCGCCGCCAGCGCCATCGCCACGCCCGCGCCCGGCTGCGGCGGGAACACGGTGGCGTAGGCCGCGGCCGCCGTCGCGACGGCGAGCCCGAGGAACAGGACCCCGCGCACCGGCCGCGGCAGACGGCGCTGGAGCGCGCCCGACCAACGGTCCAGGATCCGCGTCAGGCGGCCCGCCACGCCCCCCACCACCGGCAGGTAGACCAGCGCCACCACCAGCGAGGCCGAGAGCACGAAGATCAGGGTCACCGGCAGGTTGCCCATGAACTCGCCGGGGATGCCGGGCCAGAACAGCATCGGCAGGAACGCGCAGAGCGTGGTGGCGGTGGAGGAGACGATGGGCCAGAACATGCGCTTGGCCGCCGCCCCGTAGGCGCGCATCGGCCCCTCGCCGTCCTGGATGCGCTGGTCGGCGTATTCCACCACCACGATGGCGCCGTCCACCAGCATCCCGACCGCGAGGATCAGGCCGAACATGACGATGTTGGTGATCGACATCCCGAACACCGCCAGCAGGCTGAAGGTCAGCAGGAACGAGGTCGGGATCGCGAAGCCCACCAGCAGCGCCGAGCGGATGCCCAGCGCGCCCAGGATCACGATCATCACCAGCGCGATGGCGGTCAGGACCGAGCCTTCGAGCTGGCCGACCATCCCCTCCACCTGCACGGACTCGTCCATGGAGTAGTCGACCCGCACCGCCTCCCGCAGCGGCTCGGGCCATTCGGCGACCTCGAGCGCGACGGCCTCCTTGACGGCCTGAACCGTCTCGATGACGGGCATCCCCTTCCGCTTCACGATCTGGAGGGCGATGGTCGGCTCGCCGTTGTAACGGGCGGTGCCCTTGGCGTCCTCGAAGGTCAGGCGGATGTCGGCGATGTCGCCCAGGGTCACGACCCGGTCGCCGTTGACCTTCACCGGCAGGGAATAGACGTCCTGCGGCGTCTCGAAGCTGCCGGGCAGCTTGATGGCGAACTGGCCGGACCCGCTCTCGACCGCGCCGGCGGCCACGAGGCGGTTGTTGTTGACCACGACCGACACCAGCTCCTGGCCGGTGATGTCGTAGGCCTCCAGCTTCATGGGGTCGATCACGACCTCCAGCATCTCCTCCCGGTGGCCGGCGAGGCCCGCCTCCAGCACCTGTCCCAGCCCCTCCACCCGGCGCTGGAGGTCCTTGGAGAGGCGCAGCAGCGTCCGCTCCGGCACGTCGCCCGAGAGCGACACCACCAGGATCGGGAACTCCGAGAAGTTGAACTCGTCGACCGAGGCCGCGTCGGCGCCGTCTGGGAAGTCCACCTGCGCCTTGTCCACCGCCTCCCGGATCATGGCGAGGGTGGCGGGCTTGTCCCAGCCGAACTCGAACTCCATCAGGACGCCGGCGTAACCCTCGGCGGCGAAGGAGGTCATGGTGTCGAGGCCGTCGATGTCCCGGAGCTCCTGCTCCAGCGGCTTAACCATCAGCCGCTCCGAGTCCTCGGCCGAGATGCCGGGGAAGGGGACCGAGACGAAGACCATGGGGATGTCGATGTCGGGCTCGCCCTCCTTGGGGAGCGCGACATAGGCGGCGGAGCCCGCGAGAACGGTGAGCACGATGAAGGCGAAGATCATGCGGGCGCGCGAAGTGGCCCAGTCGATCATGCCGGTCATTGCGCGGGGCTCCAGGGCTGGAGGGTCGCGTCCACGCGCCGACCCTCGGTCACGTATTCCTGTCCGACATAGATGATCTCGGCCGTGTCCGGCAGCCCGGCGAGCCAGACGCCGCTCGGTTCCTCGCGCAGGATCTGGGCGCGGTGGAAATGGGCGACGCCGTCGTCCACCGTGCGCACGCCGAGCACGCCATCGTCGTTCAGCGTCAGCGCCGCCTGGGGCGCGAGATGCGCCGGCCGCGCCTCCAGCGGGATCATGATCTCGGCGGTCACGCCGTCGCGGATGGAGCGGTCGGGGTTGGCGACCCGGATCTCCACCCGGAAGGTTCGCGTGGTCTCGTCGGCCGAGCGGGAGACGAAGGCGACCTCGCCCCGCACCTCGCGCCCGGAGACCAGACGGGCGCCGGCCGGCATCCCCTTGTGGAGCTGGTCCACCTCCGCCTCCGGCACGAACCCCACCAGCGTGATGGGGTTGAGCGCGATCACTCGCGCGCAGACGTCGCCGGTGCGGATCAGCGACCCGATCTCGGCGGAGTCGGTCTCCAGCACGCCCGCGAAGGGGGCGCGGATCTCCAGCCGTTCGGTGTCGATCTCGATCTCCCGCAGGGCGGCCTGCGCGGCCGAAAGGGCGGCGCGGCGGGCCTTGGCGGTGTTCTCGGCCGTCAGCCCCCGTTCGGCGAGCTGGTTGGCCGCGTCCGCGTCCGCCTGCGCCTGCGCCAGCGCGGCCTGCGCCTGAGCGACCTGGGCCTCCCGCGCGCCGGAGTCGAGCCGGCAGAGGAGCTCCCCCTTCTCAACCGCCGCCCCGGCGCGCAGCGGCTCCGAGACGACGAGGCCGCCGGTCTCCGCCTTCACGTCGACCAGCCTGTCGGCCTCGGTGCGTCCGCGCAGAAGGATCGCGCGATCGACGGGCTGCGCCTCGCTGCGATAGGCCACGACGCGGACCGGCGGCGTCTCCTCCGCCGCGGGGGCCTCGGCCACCGCCGCCGCGCCGATCTCGGGCGCGGTCTCGCCCGATCCCGGGACGATCCAGAAATAGAGGCCGACGACCACCGCAAGGGCCATCAGGATCGGAATCAGTCTCATGCCTCGCCCCTGGTCCTCGCGCCCGGCGCCCGTGGCAACTCCCCCACCTTGACGCTTGCGTTACATGTCTCCGCCGGGTCCGGGGCGCAAGCTTGCGCCCGCTCCGGCTGACCAGTATACGCGACGACGTGCGCATCCGGTCTCCGATGCGCCTGTTTTTGTTGCGCCGCGGCGACATGTCCGGCGCCGACGCGAAAAGGCTGAGGGTCGGGGGACGCCGGCCGACGCCGCAGGGCAGGGGAACGGCTCGTGGCCGACAGGGACTCCTTCATCGACGAGGTCTCGGATGAGCTTCGCAGGGACCGGATGCTCCGTCTCTGGCGGAGATGGGGCCCTTGGGTCGTGGGGGTCATCGTCCTGCTGGTGATCGCCGCGGGCGTCGCGAGCTGGCTGGAGAACCGCGGCGAGGTCGAGGCGCGCGAGGCCGGCGCCGCCCTCATCGCCATCTCCGGGATGGACGATGCGCAGGACCGTGCGGAGATGTACGCCGACATGGCGGCGGAGCGGGACGGCGGCGTGGCGCTGGTCGCCCGCCTCTCGGAGGCCGCCGCGCTGGCCGAGGCCGGCGATGCCGACGCGGCCGCCGCGGCGCTGGAGGCTGTGGAGAGCGACGGGTCGGTCGCCCCCGTTTACCGCGCGCTCGCCGGCCTGAAGGCCGCGATGCTCCGCGCTCCGACCCGCACGCCCGAGGAGCGGGAGCAGGCGCTGGCGCCCTACCTCGCCGAGGGGGGGCCGTTCCGCCTGCTGGCGCTGGAGCGGCGCGCCGTCGCGCGGCTGGAGGCGGGGAACCTGGAGGGCGCGCGCGCCGATCTGGACGCGGCCCTCGCCGATCCGATGCTGAGCCCGACCCTGCGCCAGAGGCTGGAGCAGCTCTCCCTGCTGACCGGAGGAGCCGAGGGATGATCCGCCGTTCCGTCGCCGCCGCGCTGATGGCCGCGCTCGCCGTCTCCGCCTGTTCCGACGACGAGGAACCGCGCCTCCAGGGCGAGCGGATCCCCGTCCGTGCGCCTTTCTTCGAGATCGGCGGCAGCGGCGAGATCCGGCCCGTGCCGCCTGCCGAGCCGCGCGAGGAATGGAGCCAGGCGGGCGGAGACGCCGGCCGGTACGGGGGCCACGCCCAAGCGCCGGCCTCGCTGAGCCTTGCGTGGTCCGCGGATGCGGGCGCGGGCTTCTCCGACCGCGTGGCGGCCTCGGACCCGGTGATCTCCGGGGGCAAGGTCTTCGTGCGCGACGGCGAGGCGAGCGTCTTCGCCTTCGACGCCGCCAGCGGCCGGCGACTGTGGGAGGCGGACCTCGCCCCCCCCTCCGAATATTCCGAGACGGGCTTCGGCGGCGGCCTCGCCATCGACGGCGGCAAGCTCTTCGCCACCACCGGCTTCGGCGAGGTCGTGGCCGTGTCGCCCGAGACCGGCGAGGAGCTGTGGCGCCACAAGGCCGGCGCGCCCTTCCGCGCGGCCCCCGGCGCGCGCGGCGGGCTGGTCATCGCCGTCACCGCGGCGAACACCGCCATCGGCCTGAACGCCGAGACGGGCGAGCGGCTGTGGGAGGTCGAGAGCGGCCTGGCGCGGACCGGCAACCTGCGCGGCGCGGCGCCCGCGATCGGGCAGGACGTGGCCGCGCTGCCCTTCGGATCGGGCGAGCTGATGCTGGTGCGCGGCAAGGCCGGATCGGTGTTCTGGTCCGCGACCGTGGTCTCCGTCGGCGCGCAGGAGGGGCTGGCGGCGTTTCCCGACATCACCTCCGACCCGGTGCTGGGCCCGGGGCCTTCGGTGATCGCCGGCAACGCGGGCGGCGCGCTGGCGCTGTTCGAGGGGCGGACCGGGCGGCGCGTCTGGCAGCGCGATTTCGGCTCGCTCTCGCCGGTCTGGCAGGCGGGGGACACGCTGTTCGTGGTCTCCACCGACGGCAAGCTCCTGCGGCTGGCGCTCCAGACGGGCGATGCGCTGTGGGTGACCGACCTGCCGGTCTGGGAAGACCCGGAGGACCGCGAAGACGCCATCGTCTACGCCGGCCCTGTGCTCGCGGGCGGGCGGGTGCTCGTCACCTCCTCCGACGGGCGGCTGCTGGCCTTCGATCCGCAGACGGGCGCGGCGCTCGGCGAGGTGGAGATGCCGGACGGCTCCCGCTCCGGCCCCGCGGTCGCGGGCGGCACGGTCTACGTGTTGACCGACGGCGGAGACCTGCTCGCCTACCGCTGAGGGGCGAGGCGCCTTGAGTTTCGGGGCGGCGCGGGCCGAAGGGCGCGCGCCGCTCATGGTTTTTCAGGCCCCCAAGCGGGGCGGAAGCGAGACCGTAATGTTCACCCTGGCCATCGTGGGCCGGCCCAATGTCGGCAAGTCCACGCTCTTCAACCGCCTCGTCGGCAAGCGCCTCGCGCTGGTGGACGACCAGCCCGGCGTCACCCGCGACTTGCGGGAGGGGGACGCGAGGCTCGGCGGCCTCGAATTCCGCATCGTCGACACCGCCGGCCTGGAGGAGGCGGACGCCGAGAGCCTGCCCGGCCGGATGCGCGCGCTGACCGAGCGGGCGGTGGACATGGCCGACGCCTCGCTGTTCCTCGTGGACGCGCGCGCGGGCCTGCTGCCCCAGGACCAGACCTTCGCCGAGATCCTTCGCCGCAAGGGCGCGCGCGTGCTGGTCGGCGTCAACAAGGCCGAGGGCCGCGCCGGCGAGGATGCGGCCATGGAGGCGTGGTCGCTCGGCTTCGGCCAGCCGATCCCCCTCTCGGCCGAACATGGCGAGGGGATGGGCGACCTCTACACCGCCGTCGCCGCCCTGATCGAGGAGACCGCGCAGGACGCGGAGGACGAGGACGCGGAGACCGGCAAGCCCCTCCAGATCGCCGTGGTGGGCCGCCCCAACGCCGGCAAATCCACGCTGGTCAACGCCATCCTCGGGCAGGAGCGGATGCTGACCGGACCCGAGGCCGGCATCACCCGCGACGCCATCGCGGTGACCATGAACTGGGACGGCGCGCCGGTGCGGATCTTCGACACCGCGGGCATGCGCAAGAAGGCCCGCATCGACGAGAAGCTGGAGAAGCTCTCGGTTTCCGACGGCATCCGCGCCATCCGCTTCGCCGAGGTGGTGGTCCTGCTGGTGGACGCCGACAAGCCGTTCGAGACGCAGGACCTGCGGCTCGCCGACCTCGCGGAGCGGGAGGGCCGCGCCGTGGTGCTCGCCATCAACAAGTGGGATCTGGTCACCGACCGGCAGGGCGCGCTGAAGCTGCTGCGGGACGAATTCGACCGCCTGCTGCCCCAACTCAAGGGGGCGCCGGTGGTGCCGGTCTCGGCGCTCCAGAAGCAGGGGCTGGACAAGCTGCGCTCCGCCGTCCTGCGCGCGAGCGACAAGTGGAACATGCGCATCCCGACGGCGCGGCTGAACAAATGGCTGGCGGACATGACCGCCTCGCATCCGCCGCCTGCGCCGGGGGGACGGCGGATCAAGCTGCGCTACATGACGCAGGCGAAGTCGCGCCCGCCCACCTTCATCGCCTTCTGCTCCCGCCCCGACGAGTTGGGGGACGCCTACAAGCGGTTCCTGGTCAACGGCCTGCGCCGGGATTTCGGGATGGAGGGGACGCCGATCCGCCTGAACTGGCGCAAATCGGAGAACCCCTTTGAAGGGAAGGCCAAGGCGCGCAGACTGGGCAAATAGCCTCAAGGGAGCACAACCATGAAGATAACGCCCCCCGGACGCGCCGGACGCCGCGCGCCGGCCGATTATTTCACCGGCGAGGTCTGGTTGGACCCGCTGCACGACGCGCCGGAGCCCGCGCGCGCCAACGCCGCTCTGGTAACCTTCCTGCCGGGCGGGCGAACCAACTGGCACACGCATCCCTACGGCCAGGTCCTCTACGTCGTGTCGGGCGTGGGCCGCGCCCAGTCCCGCGGCAAGCCGGTGCAGGCGATCCGTCCTGGCGACGTGGTCTGGTTCGAGCCGGGGGAGGAGCACTGGCATGGCGCCGCCCCCGACGCGCCCATGGCCCATATCGCGGTGCAGGAGAAGGGCGAGGGCGGGGCCGCCGACTGGCTGGAGCCGGTGGCGGACGCCGACTACACGGCCTAGATCCGCCCAGCGGGAGATGCGGGTCGGCAGGCGTCGCGTTTCCGGTGACGTCCCCGGCCCGGATTTCTCCGCCCCTTCGCCGTGGCGGATAGAAGGAGCTGTCGTCCTGAAGACCGCCTGACCGGGACCACCCGCGGCGGGCTCATCCCAGGATCTCCGGCAGCAGCCGCTCCGCCACCTCCCGCGCGGGGGTCAGCGCCGCCTTGTCCTCGCCCGGCCGGAACCGCGCCCGCAGGGCCGAGGGCATGGGCGGGGGCGCGAGGTGCAGCACCCGGATGCCGGCCTTCCGCGACTTCGACTCCCAGGCGGAGGTCACGGCCTTCGCCGCCGCCTTCGACGCCTGGTACGCGGAGTGGAACGGGCCCGCGTTGTGGGGATCGTCGAAGAACGCGGCCATGCCGCCCGCGGCCCGCAGCAACGGGTCCATCGACCGCAACAGCCGCTGCGTCGCCCGCGCGTTCACGGCCTGCGTCCGGTCCCAGTCCTTCGCGCCCGAATGCTCGGCCGGCGACAGGGGAGGGGCGTGGACCGCGGCGTGGATCAGGAAGTCGAGCCGACCCCAGCGGGAATGGATCGCGGCGCCCAGTCGCTCCAGCCCCGCATCGTCGGTGATGTCCACCGGAACCAGCGTCGCCCCAGGCCCGCCGGCGGCGCGGATCGCGTCGTCCAGCTCCTCCAGCCCGCCGACCGTGCGCGCCAGCGCCACCACTTCGGCCCCCCGGGCGCCCACCGCCTCCGCCAGCGCGCGCCCCAGCCCCCGCGAGGCGCCGGTCACCAGCGCCACCTTGCCTTGCAGTTCAGTCACTTACTCCGCCGCCTTCAGGCTGATCCGTCCGCTCTCGATCATGTCCGAGGGCTGTATCGGGTATTCGCCCGAGAAGCACGCATCGCAATATTGCGGCCGCTCCGGGTCCCGCCCCTCCGCCTCGCCGACCGCGCGGTAGAGCCCGTCCAGCGACACGAAACGCAGGGAATCCACCCCGATATGCTCCCGCATCTCGTCCTCCGACATGTGGGAGGCGAGCAGCTTCTCCTTGTCCGGCGTGTCCACGCCGTAGAAGCAGGGCCAGGAGGTGGGGGGCGAGGCGATGCGGAAATGCACCTCCAGCGCGCCCGCATCCAGGATCATCTGCTTGATCTTCATGGACGTGGTGCCCCGCACCACCGAATTGTCCACCAGCACCACCCGCTTTCCCTGCACCAGCGCCCGGTTGACGTTCAGCTTCAGCCGGACGCCCATGTTGCGGATCTGCTCGGTCGGCTCGATGAAGGTGCGGCCCACATACTGGTTGCGGATGATCCCCATGGCGAAGGGGATGCCCGACTGCTGGCTGAAGCCGATGGCCGCGGGCGTGCCCGAGTCGGGCACCGCGCACACGAGGTCCGCCTCCACCGGCGCTTCCTTGGCCAGCTCCACGCCGATCCGTCGCCGGCTCTCATAGACCGACTGGCCGCCGATCACGCTGTCGGGGCGCGAGAAATACACGTGCTCGAAGATGCAGAACCGCGGCCGCTGCGCCTCGAACGGGCGGGAGGAGGTCGACGCCCCGCTCGTCGATGATCACCAGCTCGCCCGGCGCGATCTCCCGCTCGAACTCGGCGCCGCACGATGTCCAGCGCGCAGGTCTCCGACGACAGGATCCAGCCCGTCGCCGACCCGGCCCAGCACCAGCGGCCGCACGCCCAGCGGATCCCGCGCGCCGATGAGCTGCGTGTCGGTCAGCGCGATCACGGAGAACGCGCCCTCCACGCGCCGCAGCGCCTCCTTCAGCCGGTCGGGGATGGTGCGGTGGAAGCTTCGCGCCATCAGGTGCACGATCGCCTCGGTGTCCGAGGTGGAGTGGAACAGCGACCCGCGCTCGATCAGCTCCCGCTTGATGGACTGCGCGTTGGTGAGGTTGCCGTTATGCGCCAGCGCCACGCCCCCCATGGCGAGGTCGGCGTAGAAGGGCTGCACGTCGCGCATGGCCGTCTGGCCCTTCGCGCCGGTGGTGGAATAGCGCACATGGCCGATGCCGCAGCGGCCGGGAAGCTGGCTCATGGTCTCGGCCGAGGTGAAGTTGTCGCGCACGTAGCCGAGCTTCTTCACCGAATGGAAATCGCCGCCGTCGTCATAGGTGACGATGCCCCCCGGCCTCCTGTCCGCGGTGCTGGAGGGCATGCAGCCCCAGCGCCACGAAATTGGCGGCGTCGGTGAGGCCGAAGACGCCGAACAGCCCGCACTCCTCGCGGAGCTTGTCGCCGTCATGGGTCTCGAACGGGGAGGAGAGCGGCGCGAGGCGTGACTCGGGCATCAAGCGAAGGCTCCCAGGGCCGGGGCATGGAGCTGCAGGTCGCGGTCGGCTGCGGTGCGGAACGCGCGCAATATAGGGAGGGCGGCGGCCCTTGTCACCGCGTCGTCATGTTTCCTGACCGGAAAGTTCCGGAACCCCGCCACACTCCGCCATCAGGCTGTTCACCGGCTCGACGGCCCAGGAGGGCAGGGTGCTCGGAAGCTCCGCCGCGATCAACGAGGCGGCGCTGGAGATCATGGCGACGGAGCGGGAGTTGTCCACGGACGGCAGCCGGTCTCCGGGCGGGACCACCTGATCGTAGATCAGGAACACCACGGCCGCGAGCACCACGCCCCGCACCACGCCGAACAGGAACCCCAGCCCCTTGTCGATCGGCCCCAGCACGCTGTCCTGCACCGCCGAGGAGAAGAGAGGCGTGAAGATCGACAGGATCACCAGCGCGATGGCGAAGGCCACGCAGAAGGCCGCGAGCTTCGAGAGCGTGCAGGCCCCCGCGAGGATGGGCCCGACCGTCGGGATCTCCTGCAGCAGCGGCTCGATCCATAAGCCGAGGTAGAGCGCGGCGATGGCCGCCAGCACCCAGCCGAGGATCGCCAGAACCTCCCGCACCAATCCGCGGGAATAGGCCAGAAGCCCCGAGATCGCCAGAACCGCGATGATGACGCCGTCGACGATCGTGAAGTCCATGCCCTGCCTGTCCCCTCGCTTACGCGTCTCGCCCGAGGATGCGGGCGACGAGCTCGCGGAGGTCCTCGATTCGGTGCACCGTCATGCCAGAATTCGTGACCCGCTTCACCTGCGAAGGGGCGAAGGCGGCGTTGAACCCCAGGCGCTCGGCCTCCTTCAGGCGGGTGTCCGCCTGCGGGGCCGGGCGCACGGCGCCAGATAGGCTGATCTCGCCGAAGACAACGGTTTCGGCGGGCAACGCGCTCCCCTCGGCGGCCGAGAGAAGCGCCGCGGCCACGGCCAGATCCGCCGCAGGTTCCGTGACCCTGAGGCCGCCTGCGACGTTGAGGTAGATGTCGTTTCCTCCCAGCGCCACGCCGCAGCGCGCCTCCAGCACCGCGAGGATCATCGCCAGCCGCGACGAATCCCACCCCACCACCGCCCGGCGCGGCGTGCCGGGGGGCGAGGGCGCAACCAGCGCCTGGATCTCCACCAGCACCGGCCGCGTGCCTTCCACGCCCGCGAAGACCGCCGCGCCCGGCACGTCCTTGCCCCGCTCCGACAGGAACAGCGCCGAGGGGTTGGAGACCTGCGCCAACCCGCGCCCGGTCATCTCGAACACCCCTATCTCGTCCGCCGGCCCGAAGCGGTTCTTCACCGCGCGCAGGATGCGGAAGGGATGCCCCCGTTCGCCTTCGAAATAGAGCACCGTGTCCACCATGTGCTCCACCACCCGGGGCCCCGCGATCTGCCCCTCCTTGGTGACGTGCCCCACCAGGATCACCGAGCAGCCGCGCTTCTTGGCCAGCGCCGTCAGCGCATGGGCCGCGGCGCGCACCTGGCTGACGGAGCCCGGCGCGCTCTCGACGGAATCGAGCCACATGGTCTGGATCGAATCCACCACCACCACGTCGGGCTTCGCCTCCTCCAGCGTGGTGAGGATGTCGCGCAGGTTGGTCTCGGCCGCGAGCTGGACGGGGCTCGTCTCCAGCCCCAGTCGCGCCGCCCGCATCCGGATCTGGGCCGCCGCCTCCTCGCCGGAGACGTAGATCGCCTTCGCCCCCTGCCGGGCGAAGGCCGCCGCCGCCTGCAGCAGCAGCGTGGACTTGCCGATCCCCGGATCGCCCCCCACCAGCACCGCGGAGGCCGGCACCAGCCCGCCCCCAAGCACGCGGTCCAGCTCCCCGACGCCGGCCGATATCCTCGGCGGCGCAGGCTCGGTTCCCGACAGCGCCACCAGTGGCACGGTCCGCCCGCGGGTCTTCCCCAGCCCCGCGGCCTGGGCGCCCGCCAGCGCCGTCTCCTCGTGGATCGAGTTCCACGCCCCGCAGGCGTCGCAGCGCCCGGCCCACTTGCCATGGGTCGCGCCGCACTCCGCGCAGACGAATACCGGCGCCGCCTTCGCCACTCAGGCGCCGCCGCGGATCATCGGATCGCCGCGATGGGGCCCTCGGCCCGACCGTGGACGAACTGGCTCACATAGGGGTCTTCCGTGGAGTCCAGCTCCGACACCGGCCCCTCCCAGCGGATCTTGCCCTCGTGCAGCATCGCCACCTTGTCGGCGATGGCGCGCACCGAGGTCATGTCGTGGGTGATGGTCATGGCCGTGGCCCCGATCTCGGTCACCAGCTCCCGGATCAACTCGTTGATGACGCCCGACATGATGGGGTCGAGCCCCGTGGTCGGCTCGTCGAAGAAGATGATTTCCGGATCCGTGGCGATGGCGCGCGCGAGGCCGACGCGCTTCTGCATCCCCCCCGACAGCTCGGCGGGGTAGAGGTCCGCCGTCTCCGGCGTCAGCCCCACCCGGCGCAGCTTCTCGATCGCCAGCTCCCGCGCCTCGGCCCGCGCCTTGCGGTGCTTGCCGTGGCGCAGGCGGAAGGCGACGTTCTCCCACACCAGCATCGAATCGAACAGCGCGCCGCCCTGGAACAGCATCCCGAAGCGCTTGAGCAGCGCCTCCCGGTTGCGGCGGGTCGCGGCCTCGCCCTCGATCTCGATCCGCCCCGCGTCCGGGTGAACGATCCCCAGCACGCATTTCAGCGCCACCGACTTGCCGGTCCCGGAGCCGCCGATGATCACCAGGCTCTCGCCCTTCGCGATCTCGAGGTTCACGCCCCGCAGCACCTTCTTGGGTCCGAACGCCTTCTCGACGCCCTGCATGGAAATCATCGGGGTCATGAGGGGAACAACGCCTCGGTCAGGATGTAGTTGGACGCAAGGATCAGGATCGAGGCCGAGACCACCGCGTTCGTGGTCGCCCGCCCCACGCCCTGCGCGCCGCGGCCGGAGTTGTAGCCCTGGTAGCAGCCCATCAACGCGATGATGAAGCCGAACACCGCCGCCTTGATGAGGCCGGAGGTCACGTCCTCGAAGGCCAGATACTGCTCGGTGTTGGAGATGTAGGCGTTGGGGCTGAAATCGAGCCGCCCGACCCCCACCACAAACCCCCCCATGATGCCGATGATGTCGCCCACGAAGGCCAGCATCGGCAGCGCCAGGGTCGCCGCCAGCAGCCGCGGGGCGACAAGGTACTTCAGCGGGTTGGTGCTCAGCGTGGTCAGCGCGTCGATCTGCTCGGTCACCCGCATGGTGCCCAGCTCCGCGGCGATGGAGGCCGAGACCCGCCCCGCCACCATCAGCCCGCACAGCACCGGCCCCAGCTCCCGCACCATGCCGATGGCGACGATGGAGGGCACCGCGGACTCGGCGTTGAAGCGGGACCCGCCCAGGTAGATCTGCAGCGCCAGCGCGCCCCCGGTGAACAGCGTCGTCAGCCCCACCACGGGCAACGAGAAGTACCCGATCCGCAGCATCTGCCGCCCGAACTCGCCCGGATACCACGGCGGCCGAAACACATGGCTGATCGACAGCGCCGCGAAGATCGTCAGCGCGCCGGTCGCCTGCAGCAGCCCCAGCACCGTCCGCCCGATACCGGCCAGGAAGCCCTGAACCACCGAGACCACGCCCGTCATGCGCAGGCTCCGCAGGCCGCGGAAAGCCGGCGCGCGGCCGGATGGCGCTGGTTGGACATGGCTGTCGCTCCTCGGGCTCGGGCGGTCAGGTATAGTGGCGGACGTAGCGCGGGCCAAGGGAGGTCAGCACCTCGTAGCCGATGGTGCCGGCGCAGGCCGCCAGATCGTCCACCGACTGGTTCGGCCCCAGCACCTCCAACCACGCGCCTGCCGCGGGCTCCGGCAGGTCCGTCAGATCGACCGTGATCATGTCCATGCTCACGCGGCCCACCACCGGCGCGGGCCGGCCGTCGAGGAACACCTTCGGCCCCTTCAGCGTGCGGAAGAAGCCGTCCGCGTAGCCCAGCGGCAGGACGCCGATGCGGCTCGGCCGCTGGGCGGTCCAGGTGGCGCCGTAGCCCACCGTCTCCCCCTTCGCGATGTCGCGCACCTGCAGAAGCGGCGCCTCCAGCGTCACCACGTGCCGCGCCTCCGCGAAGGGCAGCCCGCCATAGAGACCCACGCCGGGCCGGGTCAGATCGAAGTGGAACGCCTCGCCCAGCAGAACGCCGCCGGTGGCCGACAGCGACAGCCGCGCGTCGGGCGCGATTCCCCGCAGCAGGGCCGTGCGGCCCGAGAAGGCGCCCCGCTGCCGGCCGTTCATCGAACTCTGCGGGTCGTCCGCGCAGGCGAGATGCGACATGACCAGCGAGACCTTCACCCCCCTCGGCAAGCCGGCCCTTAGCCCGTCCATCTCGTCCGAGGTGAAGCCCATGCGGTTGATGCCCGTCTCGATATGCAGCCCGATCCCGGGCGCGCGGTCGAAGCTGGGCAGGGCCTCCCCCAGCCGCGCGAGCTGCTCGGGCGAGGCGATCACCGGGCGCAGGTCATGGCTGCGCATCGGGGCCGCGTCCTCCGGCCGGAAGCCGTTGAAGACGTAGATCACGGGCCCGGGGCCCAGGACCTCCCGCAGTTGCGCGCCTTCGGGCATCTGCGCCACGAAGAAGGTGCGCGCCCCGGCCGCATGCAGGGCCTTCGCCGCCGGCCCGATCCCCGTCCCGTAGGCGTCGGCCTTGACCACGGCCGAAGCCTCGGCCGCCCCGGAGGCCGCATCCAGCGCCCGCCAGTTATGCGCAAGCGCCCCGAGGTCCACCGTCAGCCGCGGCCGCGAGGCGCCCGAGGCCTGCGCCGCGACCCGCGCGCCCGCGTCAGCGTCAGCGTCAGAAGCCGGCATCGTACCCGATCTGCTCCGCCCTCGCGAGGTTGCCGAAGCGCGTGAACCGCCCCTCGAAGCTCAGCTCCACCGAGCCGATGGGCCCGTGGCGCTGCTTGCCGATGATGACCTCGGCCTTGCCGCGCACGCTCTCCATGGTCTCCTGCCACTTCATGGTGGCCTCCACGTCGGTTTCGGAGGGCTTCTCGCGCTCCTTGTAGTATTCCTCGCGGAACACGAACATCACCACGTCGGCATCCTGTTCGATGGAGCCCGATTCCCGAAGGTCCGAGAGCTGCGGCCGCTTGTCCTCCCGGTTCTCCACCTGCCGCGAAAGCTGGCTGAGCGCCACCACCGGAATGTTCAGCTCCTTGGCGATGGCTTTGAGCCCCATGGAGATCTCCGCGATCTCGTTCACCCGGTTCTCGGTCTTGCCGGCGCCCCGCACGAGCTGCAGGTAGTCCACGAACAGCGCATCCAGCCCGTGCTGCCGCTTCAGCCTGCGGGCGCGGGCGGCCAGCGTCGAGATCGGCAGCGCCGGCGTGTCGTCGATATAGAACGGCATCCGCTCCAGCTCCCGCGCCGCCTCTACGAAGCGCCGGAACTCCTCCTCCTCCATGTCCCCCCGCCGGATCTGCTCCGACGGCACCCGGCTCTGCTCCGACAGGATCCGCGTCGCCAGCTGCTCCGCCGACATCTCCAGGGAGAAGAACCCGACCCGCCCCCCGTTCACCGTCCCGATGGTCCCGTCCGGCCGCTCCCCCTCCCGGAACGCCTTGGCGATATTGAACGCGATGTTCGTGGCCAGCGACGTCTTCCCCATCGACGGCCGCCCCGCCAGGATCAGCAGGTCCGACGGATGCAGCCCCCCCAGCTTCTTGTCCAGGTCCGCCAGCCCCGACGAGATCCCCGCCAGCCCCCCGTCCCGCTGATACGCCGCATTGGCGACCTCGATCGCCTCCGTCGCCGCCGACAGGAACGACCGGAACCCCCCGTCGCTCTTCCCCTTCTCCGCCAGCGAATACAGCCGCTGCTCCGCCTCCACGATCTGGTCGCCGGGCTCCACGTCCGGGTCCGCCGCCTGCGCCCGCTCGCGGATCTCCATCCCGATCTTCATCAGCTCCCGCCGGATCGCGAGATCGTAGACCGCCTGCGCGTAATCCTTCGCCGAATAGACCGAGATCGCCGCCCCGGCCAACCGCGCCAGATACGCCGCCCCCCCGATCTCCTTCAGCCCCGCATCGTCCTCCAGGAACGTCTTCAGCGTGACCGCATTGGCCTGGAAGTTCTTCTGGATGCGCCGCGCGGCGGTCGCATAGATCCGCGCGTGCACCGGATCGTAGAAATGCTCCGCCTGCAGGAACCCCGCGACCCGGTCATAGACCTCGTTGTTGATCAGGATGGCGCCCAGCAGCGCCTGCTCCGCCTCGACGTTCGACGGAAGCGCCTCCGCCTCGGCCGAGATCTGCGATCCGTCCATGCCCTGACCTCCTGCTCGAAAGACCCCCTCCTACCCCCTCTCCGGGTTATCCCCGGCATGTGAAGGTTGGGGATAACCCGGGGCCTGTTGCGCCCCGCCCGCCTCATACGCATCTTACCGCCAACCGAGCGAAGGAGCACCCCCATGCGCATCAACGACCTCGCCCCCGATTTCGAGGCCGACACCACCGAGGGCCCGATCCGCTTCCATGACTGGATCGGCGACGGCTGGGCGATCCTGTTCTCGCATCCCAAGGACTTCACGCCGGTCTGCACCACCGAGCTCGGCGCCATGGCCGGCATCATGGACCAGTTCGCCGAGCGCAACTGCAAGATCGTCGGCGTCTCGGTGGACCCGGTGGAGTGTAAGCGCGACGCCGACCACCTCCTGCCGCTTCTGATCTGAGCGAGCCATTCTGCGTGCGGATGAGCGCGGGAGGTGTTGGCTTTGGAACGAGACGGCGAAGAGGGCGTCCATTTGGGCGGTTCGTCGGGCGGTGGGATTTCGCGGCTGGAGGTGATCGAGGGGCCGACTGGGCGTCGGCGGCGGACGAAGGCGGAGCGGGCGCGGATCGCGGCGGAGAGCTTGATGCCCGGAGCCAAGGTGGCTGATGTCGCCCGCAGGCATGGCACGACGCGCTGGCAGGTTTACGACTGGCGCAGAAAGCTGCGGATGGGTGAACTGGTCGTGCCCGCGAGCGTAGCGGCATTGCCGATGTTCGCGGAACTCGTCGTCGAAAGCGCGGCAGCGGAGGCGCCCTTGGCCCACGCGACGTCCGGCGTGGAGATCGTCGTCGGCGATGTCGTGATCCGCGTCGGGTCCGGGGTCGAGGAGGGGCTGTTGATGCGGACGATCCGGGCAGCGCGGGCGGCGGCATCGTGATCGGCCAAGGTGGGGCGGGGAAGGTCTTCGTGGCGACGCGGCCGGTGGACTTCCGGAAGGGGATCGACGGGCTGGCGCTGGCGGTGCAGGAGATGTTCGGGCTCGATCCGTTCTGCGGCGCCGTCTTCGTGTTCCGCTCGAAAGGGGCGGATCGCATCAAGCTGCTGGTCTGGGACCAGACCGGGATGGTGCTCGTTCACAAGCGCCTGGAAGGCGGCAAGTTCGTCTGGCCTCGGGTGCGGGACGGGGTGATGCGGATGTCGTCGGCGCAGTTGGCGGCGCTGTTCGAGGGACTGGACTGGCGGCTGGTGAGACCGGAGCGGGCGCGGCGTCCGCAGGCAGCCGGGTGATCATGGGGCAAGCCGCTGTTTTTGCTGGCCGGAACCGGTCCAGAGTGATTCAATCCTGCGCATGGACGCCGATGCCCTCAGCCGCGAGAACGCCCATCTGAAGGTCCGCCTGGCTCAGGTCGAGGCGGCGCTGGCCGAGGTGCAGGAGGCCAATCGTCGGCTGGAGGACATCCTGCGCACCTCGCAGCGCGCTCAGTTCGGCAAGCGCTCCGAGAAGCTGTCGCCCGACCAGTTCAACCTGCCGCTGGAGGATGCCGAACTGGCCCAGGGCGTGCTCGAGGCCGCGCAGGAGAAGGCCGAGGCGGCGCTGCAACGTGCGCGCGGGGAGACGCCCCGGAAGCCGGCGCGCAACCGTGGTCATCTGCCGGCGCATCTGCCCCGGATCGAGCGGGTGATCGAGCCCGTCAGCATCCTCTGCCCCTGCGGCTGCGGCGAGATGGCCCGGATCGGGGAAGATGTCTCCGAACGGCTCGACGTGATCCCGGCGCAGTTCCAGGTGCTGGCGACGCGGCGCCCGCGATACGCCTGCCGCCGCTGTTCGCAGGCCGTGGCGCAGGCGCATGCCCCCGAACATGTCGTGCCGGGCGGGCTGCCGACCGAGCGGCTGATCGCATGGATCATCGTCTCGAAGTTCGGAGACCACCTGCCATTTTACCGGCAGTCCGGGATCTTCGAGCGGCAGGGGCTCCACCTCGACCGCGGCACGCTCGGCAACTGGGTCGGCCGCGCCTGTTTCCATCTGATGCCGGTCATCGAGCACATGCGCGCCCATCTGCGCGGCGCCGACCGCATCTTCGTCGACGAGACCCGCGCGCCGGTGCTGGACCCGGGCCGGAAGGTCACCAAGAGCGGCTACTTCTGGGCCGTCGTATCCGACGACCGCGGCCATGGCGGCGCCGGCCCGCCCATCGTGCTGTTCCATTACGCTCCCGGCCGGGGGAAAGAGCACCCGCTGAAGTTCCTTGCCGGATACCGCGGCCGGTTCCTGCAATGCGACGCCTACCAGTCCTACAACGCGCTGACCCAAATCGCGCGCGACAGCAGTCCATGGCAGCTGGTCTATTGCTGGACCCATGTCCGCCGCCGCTTAGTGAAGCGCTTCGAGAACGAGGGCTCGCCCATCGCCGAGGAGATGCTGCGCCAGATCGCTGCCCTCTATGGGGTCGAGAAGACCGTGCGCGGCAGGGATGCGGCCATCCGGCTGGCCGCCCGGCGCGACCATTCCGCCCCCATCATCGCCGCGCTCAAGCCGTGGCTGGAGACCCAGCTGTCGCGCATCCCGCAGAAATCCCAGCTGGCCGAGGACATCCGCTACACCCTCGCCCACTGGCTCGGCCTGATCCGCTTCCTCGACAACGGCGCCCTCGAACTCGACACCAACGCGGTCGAGAACCAGATCCGCCCGATCGCGCTGACAAGGAAGAACGCCCTATTCGCCGGCAACGAAGTCGGCGCCGAGAACTGGGCCATGCTCGCCTCGCTCGTCGCAACCTGCAAGCTGTCGGGCGTGAACCCCGTCGACTACCTCGCCGACATCCTCCGCGCCATTCTCGATGGTCACCCGAAATCCGCCATCGAAGACCTCATGCCTTGGCAATACGCGAAGCCGTCAAGCCTCGCCGCATAGGGCCGCGCCGTCGCGCTTACGGTGGAGGCGCATCACCGCTGGAAGTCCGACATCGCCACGGCCACGGGCGCCACGGTCGGCTACCCCATGATCGGCGACCCCGAGCTGAAGGTGGCCAAGGCCTTCGACATGCTCCCGTCCGAGATGACCGGCTCGTCCGAGGGCCGCTCCGCCGCCGACAACGCCACCGTGCGCACGGTGTTCGTGATCGGGCCGGACAAGCGGATCAAGATGCTGATGGCCTACCCGATGACCACGGGGCGCAATTTCGACGAGCTTCTTCGGGTGCTCGACAGCCTCCAGCTGACCATGGGCCACAAGGTGGCGACGCCGGCGAACTGGAAGCGGGGCGAGGACGTGATCGTGGTCCCCTCCGTCACGGACGAGGACGCGAGAACCCAGCACGGGAGCTTCGAGGCGAAGCTGCCGTATCTGCGGATGGTGCGGATGCCGGGGGCCGCCGGCTAGGGCGTCAGCGCGCGCCGCAGGTCGCCCGGCGCGATCGGCTTGATCAGAAGGGCGTGCGGACAACTGCTCTCTATCCGGCTGATCGTCCGCGGCTCGTTCGAGCCGGTGATGAAGATCACGCGCGTCGCCGGTGCGCCGGCGCGCACGTCCCGCGCCACGTCCACGCCGTCCTTGCCCGGCCCGAGGCGCACGTCCATAAGCACGAAACCGGGCCTGAGCGACAGGATGCGCTCGGCCGCTCCTTCCGCCTCGTGAAGAACGTCCAGCACCTGGGCGCCGAACTCCTCGCACATCTCGCGCAAGTCTTCGGCGATGAGGAAGTCGTCCTCCACGATGGCGACGGTTGCCGTCTCAACCATATCGAGTTCTCAAGTTAATATCCCCCGGGACTGCGATGGCGATCCTTCGGCCGTCATCGGCGTCGAGGCGTCCCCGAAGCTGCGCGATGAGTCCGCGAACGATGACCGACTGCGCCGCGTCTTCGAACGGCAACAGATCGTCTTCAAGGCCGCCGACCTCGAGACTTCAGTTCGATCTCATCCATGCGCCTCATGTAGGCGACCCCGATCCAGCCGAACTTGCCCGCTTCCGCGATCCGCGACACGGCGCCCGAAACCAACTCGTTGATCAGGAGGCCGAAGGTCATCGCGACCTCGAGATGGGCCGTGTCCTCGTCCGCCCGCGACGTCAGGGACAATCCGCGCTCCTCCAGCGCATCTGCGGAGGACAGATGGGCCACCAGCCGCCTGAGGAACTCTGGCACCGAGACTTCCGACGGCGTCGGCGCTGCGATGAGAAGCTGGTGGACCAGCCCGAGAGCGTGAATGCGATTTCCCATCCGCTGGAAACTGGCCTTGAGCTCAGGGTCGGAATGCCCCCGGGCCTCGATCCTGAGCATGGCGCTGATCTGCTGCAGGTTGTTCTTCACCCTGTGATAGACCTCTCTCAGCAGCAGCTCCTTGTCGGCGTTGCTACGCTCCAGATCCCGCAGGATCTCCAGTCGGCGGCGGGAAGCCTTGTTTTCCAGCGCCGCGTTGTGGAGCACCGCGGCGCCCGTAAGGGCCATCATGGCTATCGACAGCAGCGCCAGACGGAACTTCTCGTCGAATGCCCCGGCTTCGGTCAGCTTCAGCGCGAGCAGCCCGAACAGGAGCGGTCCCAGGATCACGATCGGAAAGAGGCGCCGCGCCCCCTTGCTGCCGCGGCCGCCGCCGACGAGCTGGCGCATCCAGCTGCAGGTGGGACGGACGAGCAGAAGCCCGATGAACAGGGCCAGCATCAGCACCGCCGTCTGCAGCGCCATGGCCGAGAAGAAGACGGCCGAGTAGAGCGCGCTGCTGTCGAAGGCATAGCCGACGATGGCGACCCCGGCCAGGAGCATGCCCAGGGTGCCGCAAACGGCGAAGGACAGACGGTGCATGAGACGTCGGTGCGACAACGCCGCAAGGCAGTAGGCGCCGAGGAGGGCGCCGGCGGCCGTGGAGAACGCCATGGCGTCGCCTTCGCGCTGCATGTCGAACAGGCCGAGCCCCCCCAAGCCGGGGACGCCGAGGAGGATGCGCAGAAGATGCAACCCGGCCACGCCGCCCGTTGCGGCCGCCACGGGAAGACCGACAAGGCGGGCCAGCCGCCTCGAGCCCTGGCAGGCGAGACCGATCCCCAGAAGACCCAGCGAGATCGAGGTGCTGGGAACCATCGCGACGTATTCGTCGCGGAACCGGATGAGAACTTCCAGGCCAAGGCCCCAGCCTGCGCCAAGGATCAGGAAAGAGATGGCGGCGACGACGGCGCCGAGCCAGCATCCCGTGCGCAACGTCCACCTCCGCGCGACGAAATCATATGGAGAGGATTCGAACATGGCTTCTTGATTGCGACCCCGAGCGTTGGCGAGCTAGCGCTCTCCGATCGGTGTTCAACCTCCGCACGAACCAATGCGCGGCCTCGGCCGCGGCGTCTCCGCCGCGGCCGCTGTCGTTTCTCCGACCGAAGGACCGGATCAGAGGCGGGGCTCGCCCGTCTCCTCGGTCTCTTCCTCGGCGTATTCGCCGCGCGGGTCCGACAGAAGGCCCTCGGCCTCCTCGTCGTCCTCGAACAGCTCCTGGATGTCGAACTCGGCCGCCGCGTCCTCTTCGGCGCGGGCGTCCTGGATCGACTTGCCGGAGGCCTGGAGCTCGGCCTCCTCCGGCGACCGGGCGATGTTCACGTCGATCGTGACGATCACCTCGGGGTGCAGCACCACGCGGATGTCGTGGATGCCCAGCTCCTTGACCGGCTTGTCCAGGTTGATCTGGCGCTTGTCGACCGTGAACCCGCCCGCCGTCGCGGCCTCCGCCACGTCGCGCGTGGTGACCGAGCCGTAGAGCGCGCCCATGTCGGACGCCGAGCGGATGATCACGAAGCTCTGGCCATCCAGCTTCTTCGCGACGACTTCCGCCTCCTGCTTCAGCTCCAGGTTGCGCGCCTCGAGCGTGGCCCGCTGCGCCTCGAACTTCGCGATGTTGGCCTTCGTCGCCCGCAGGGCCTTGCCCTGGGGGAGAAGGAAGTTGCGCCCGAAGCCCGGCTTGACGGAGACGACGTCGCCCATCTGCCCCAGCTTCTCGACGCGTTCCAGAAGAACGACTTCCATGGGAGGCTCCTTACTGGATGGCGTAGGGAAGGAGCGCGAGGAAACGGGCGCGCTTGATGGCGCGCGCGAGTTCGCGCTGCTTCTTGGCGGACACCGCGGTGATGCGGCTGGGGACGATCTTGCCGCGCTCGGAGATGTAGCGCTGCAGGAGCTTCACGTCCTTGTAGTCGATCTTCGGCGCGTTCTCGCCCGAGAACGGGCAGGTCTTGCGACGGCGGAAGAAGGGCTTGCGTGCCATGTGTCAGATCCTTTCCGTGTCAGTCGCGCGGGCGCCGCTCGCCGCGGTCGGGACGGTCGCCCCGATCCGGACGGTCGCCGCGGAAGCCGCCGCGGTCGCCGCCGCGCGGGCCGCGGTCACGGTCGCCCCGGGGGCCGCGGTCGTCGCGGGAGGACTTCGCCTGGATGACCGCGGACGGGCCTTCCTCGTGCTCCTCGACCTTGATGGTCATCACGCGCAGGACGTCGTCGTGGAGGCGCATCAGACGCTCCATCTCCTGGACCGCGGCCGCCGGCGCGTCGGTCTTCAGGAAGGCGTAGTGCCCCTTGCGGTTCTTGTTGATCTTGTAGGCCATGGTCCGGACGCCCCAGTACTCGGAGCCCTGGACCTCGCCGCCATTGTCCTTGAGGATCTGCCCGAAGTGCTCCACGAGCCCCTCGGCCTGCGCGTTGGACAAGTCCTGACGCGCGATGAAGACGTGCTCGTAAAGAGCCATGCGTCCACCTTTCGCTATGTAGGCGCGCTTCAAAATGCGGAGCCGAACCCTCCGGAGCCCGCATACGAGAGGCGTCCTGGTCATCCTTGGCCGGAGGGATGGGCGCGTATGCCCGAATTCCGCCCGCGGAGCAAGAGCGCGAAACGCGTTTCGCTGCGAAACGGGCGCTTGCGTATGATATCTCAGCCGCACCATCCCGGCGGCGCGAGGGCGCTGGAGACGTTGCGTCATGGCTAACCAAGGATTGAGATAAGCTCCCTCCGGCGGTTGCGAGGCGCCGGGCGGGGCGGTAGAGCGAACAGGAAACCATCAGGGAGGAGCCTCGCGTGCGCGCATTCGTGTTTCCCGGGCAGGGCGCCCAGGCGGTCGGGATGGGGAAGGCGCTCGCCGACGCCTACCCCGAGGCGAAGGCCGTGTTCGAGCAGGTGGACGAGGCGCTCGGCGAGAAGCTCAGCGCGCTCATCTGGGACGGGCCGGCCGAGGAGCTGACCCTCACCGCCAACGCGCAGCCGGCGCTGATGGCCACCTCGCTCGCGGCCATGCGGGCGCTGGAGGCGGAGGGGGTCTCCATCGCCGACGCCGCTTTCGTGGCGGGGCATTCGCTGGGCGAGTATTCCGCGCTCTGCGCCGCGGGCGCGCTGGAGGTGGGGGAGGCCGCGAAGCTCCTGCGCCTGCGCGGGCGCGCGATGCAGGAGGCGGTCCCGCCCGGCGTCGGCGCGATGGCGGCGCTGCTGGGGCTCGGGATCGAGGACGCGCGCAAGGCGGCCGAGCAGGCGGCGCAGGGCGAGGTCTGCGAGGCGGCCAATGATAATGAGCCCACGCAGGTGGTGATCTCGGGCCACAAGGGCGCCGTGGAGCGCTGCGGGGAGATCGCCAAGGGGATGGGCGCCAAGCGGGCCATGGCGCTGCCGGTGAGCGCGCCGTTCCATTGCGCGCTGATGCAGCCCGCCGCCGACCGGATGCAGGAGGCGCTGGCGGGGGCGGCGATCAAGGCGCCGGTCGTGCCGGTGGTCTCCAACGTGAAGTGCGAGGGGGTCACGGACCCCGACGAGATCCGCCGCCTGCTGGTGGCGCAGGTCACCGCCGCCGTGCGCTGGCGCGAGGGGGTGCTGTGGATGCAGTCCCAGGGCGTGACCGAGCTGGTGGAGATCGGGGCCGGCAAGGTGCTCTCCGGTCTGGCGCGGCGCATCGACAAGGGGCTGGGGACCATCGTGGTCAACGGGCCGGAGGACGCGAAGGCCGCGGCGGAGAAGATCAGGGGCGCCTGAAGGCGCGACGTCCGGGCCTTGCGCGCCTCAGGGGCCGCCCTGCGGAGCGCCCGAAGCGGCGCCGCCCGCGACGGCCGCAAGATGCGCCGCCCGGAGCGCGGCGGAGAGGCGGGCCGCTTCGGCGGCGACCTTGCGGGATGGACCGAGGCGGCGACCTCATTAGGTGTCGCCGAGGCCGCTACTTCTGAGGTGCGCCGAGGCGGCGACGTTGCGAGATGCCGCTCAGGCGGCGACTTTATGAGATGCCGCGTCTGCGGCGGGCAAGGGAGACGCCTGAATGTTCGATCTGACGGGCAAGCGCGCGCTGGTCACCGGGGCCTCGGGCGGGATCGGGGGGGCGGTGGCGAAGGCGCTGCACGGGCAGGGGGCGACGGTGGCGCTCTCGGGCACGCGGACCGAGCCGCTTGAGGCGCTGGCCGCCGAGCTGGGGGCGCGCGCGTTCGTCGCGCCCTGCAATCTTTCGGACGCGGAGGCCGTGGAGGCGCTGCCGAAGCAGGCGGCCGAGGCCATGGGCGGCGTCGATATCCTGGTCAACAACGCCGGCGTCACGCGCGACCAGTTGTTCATGCGGATGTCGGACGACGACTGGGACACGGTGCTGAAGGTCAACCTGACGGCGGCCTTCCGGCTGGCGCGGGGCGTGATGCGGCCGATGATGAAGGCGCGCTGGGGGCGGATCGTGTCCGTGACCTCGGTGGTGGGGGTCACCGGCAATGCGGGGCAGGGGAATTACGCTGCGTCCAAGGCGGGGTTGATCGGCATGTCCAAGAGCCTCGCGGCCGAGGTGGCGGGGCGCGGGATCACCGTGAACTGCGTGGCGCCGGGGTTCATCGAGACCGCCATGACCTCCGGGCTGCCGGACGCGCAGAAGGAGAAGCTGCTGGGCGCGATCCCCGCGGGGCGGATGGGAACCTCGGAGGAGATCGCTGCGGCGGTGGCGTTCCTCGCCTCGGCCGAGGCGGGCTACGTGACGGGCGCGACCTTGCACGTCAACGGCGGCATGGCGATGATCTGACAGGCGTTCGCGGCCGGTTTCCGGTCGCGGGCGCGCCCCCGCGGGGAGTTGGATTGCCGGTTGCCACCCCCGGCGGCTATGGTATAGCCCGCGGGCAAGCGGAAGGTCGCGGCCCGTGAAACGGGATCCCCGGCCCCCGGAGGCGAGAACAAGGCAAGAGGCCCGTGCGGGCCGCGGAGAGTTAAGGAGCCTCGCATGAGCGATATCGCTGAGCGCGTTAAGAAGATCGTCGTCGAACACCTGTCCGTCGAAGAGGAGAAGGTGACCGAGAGCGCCAGCTTCATCGACGACCTGGGCGCCGACTCGCTCGACACCGTCGAGCTGGTGATGGCGTTCGAAGAGGAATTCGGGATCGAGATCCCCGACGACGCCGCCGAGACCATCCAGACGGTCGGCGACGCGGTGAAGTTCATCTCGGCGAACGCCGAGAGCTGACCGTCGGCGGCCGGGCGCCCTGCGGGGCGGCCCGGCCCCGGCCCCGGCCCGGCGAAATGGCCGGGCCTCCCAGCGAAGACAAAGATGGAGCAGCGCGTGAGGCGGGTCGTCGTCACCGGCATGGGTTTGCTGACGCCGCTGGCCTGCGGCGTCGAAGAGACGTGGTCGCGGCTGCTGGCGGGCAAGTCCGGCGCCGGGAAGATCAAACATTTCGATGCCTCGCACCTGCCGTGCGAGATCGCCTGCGAGATCCCGCTGGGCGACGGGTCCGACGGGACATGGAACCCGGACGACTGGGTGTCTGCGAAGGACCGCCGCAAGGTGGACCGGTTCATCACCTACGCGCTGACCGCCGCCGAGCAGGCGGTGCGGGACGCCGACTGGATGCCGACGGACGAGGCCGAGCGCAAGCGCACGGGCGTTCTGATCGGCTCCGGGATCGGGGGGGTCGAATCGATCGCGGAGGCGGCGATCACGCTGAAGGAGAAGGGGCCGCGGCGGATCTCGCCGTTCTTCATCCCGGGGGCGCTGATCAACCTGTGTTCCGGGCAGGTGTCGATCAGGTACGGATTCAAGGGGCCGAACCACTCGGTGGTGACGGCCTGTTCGACGGGCGCGCACGCCATCGGGGATGCGGCGCGGCTGATCCGCTACGGCGACGCCGACGTGATGGTCGCGGGCGGGTCCGAGAGCCCGGTCTGCGAGCTGGGCGTGGTGGGGTTCGCCGCCTGCAAGGCGCTGAGCACCGGGTACAACGACACGCCGGAGCGGGCCTCGCGCCCCTATGACAAGGGCCGCGACGGGTTCGTCATGGGCGAGGGCGCCGGCATCGTGGTGCTGGAGGAATACGAGCACGCCAAGGCCCGCGGCGCCAAGATCTACGCCGAGGTGCTGGGCTACGGGCTTTCGGGGGATGCGTATCACATCACCTCGCCCTCGCCGGACGGGGACGGGGGGTTCCGGTCGATGGAGGCGGCGCTGAACAGCGCGGGGCTGAAGGCGACGGACATCGACTATGTGAATGCGCACGGGACCTCGACGCCGCTGGGCGACGAGATAGAGCTGGGCGCCGTCACGCGACTGCTGGGGGACCATGCGCCGCATGTCTCCATGAGCTCGACCAAGTCGGCCATCGGGCATCTGCTGGGGGCCGCGGGGGCGGTGGAGGCGATCTTCTGCACGCTGGCGCTGCGGGACCAGATCGCGCCGCCGACGCTGAACCTCGACAATCCCTCGGTGGAGTCGAAGATCGATCTCGTGCCGCATCAGGCCAAGAAGCGGGAGATCAAGGTGGCGCTGTCGAACTCGTTCGGGTTCGGGGGCACCAATGCGTCGCTCATCCTGGGGCGGCCCGAATAGGCGATGCGCCACCTCGCGGCCAATGCGTTGACGGTGCTGATCGTGGTGGGGCTGGTCCTCGCCGGAATCGTGGGCTGGGGCGTGAAGACCTGGCGCGCCGAGGGGCCGCTGACCAAGGCGACCGAGATCTCGGTTCCGCGCGGGGCGAGCCTGTCGGGGACCGCGAAGAGGCTTGAGGAACAGGGCGTGATCTCTGACGCGCGGCTGTTCCGCATCGGCGCCCGCTATGAGAAGCTCGGCGCGCGGATCCAGGCGGGCGAGTTCCTTGTGCCTCCGGGCGCGTCGATGGAGCAGGTCCTGCGCTGCATCGTCGATCAGAGCACCTGCGAGCGGGTGGTGTACCGGATCACGGTGGTCGAAGGCTCGACCTCGTGGGAAGTGGTGCAGAAGCTCAACGAGATGGACACGCTGACCGGCGAGATCGCGGAGATCCCGCCTGAGGGGTCGCTCGCGCCCGAGACCTATCAGATGAACCGCGGGGACAGCCGCCCGGCGGTGATCCAGCGGATGCAGGCGGCGCAGGCCGCGATCCTCGACGAGGCGTGGGAGAATCGGGCCGAGGGGCTGCCGATCGACTCGAAGGAGGAGGCGCTGATTCTCGCCTCCATCATCGAGAAGGAGACCGGCGTGCCGGAGGAGCGGGAGCAGGTGGCTTCCGTCTTCATCAACCGGCTGGAGCGCGGGATGCGGCTGCAGACCGACCCGACCGTGGTTTATGGAATCACCGAAGGGAAGGGGCCGCTGGGCCGCGGGCTGCGGCAGAGCGAATTGCAGCGGCGCACGGCCTGGAACACCTACCAGATCGACGGACTGCCGCCGACGCCGATCGCGAATCCCGGGCGCGCCTCCATCGAGGCGGCGTTGCGCCCGGCGGAGACGGACCTGCTGTATTTCGTGGCCGACGGCAGCGGCGGGCACGCCTTCGCGCGGACATTATCCGAGCATAATCAGAACGTTGCCCAGTGGCGGAAGCTGGAGCGGCAGCGCGCGGACCAGTAGCGCGCAACGCCCTGCGTTTTGTTCTTGACTTCCGGGACGCTCCCGGCTACAAGAAGAGCACGCTGGGACAAGCAGGCGAAAAACGGGCCCCGACCGAAAGGTCGTCGGGCCCGTTTTCGTTTCGCGGGCGGCCCGGGGCGTGGGGAATGCCTCGAATGGCGGCAAGCGGTTGCGAGGGCGAGGGGCCCTCGGTGGGGCGGCTGCTCCAGGATGCAAGGCGCATCTATCTTCGGTTGAACGGGGAAATGCAGAAGCGGCTGGACCTTCTCGTGGAGGTCAAGCCGGAGGTGATCGCGTGGGCGGCGGAGGAGAAACGCCGGCGCGAACGGCGCGCGGAAGCGGCCGAGATGTTCGACGAGCCGAAGAAGGCCCGGCAGAAGCCGGAGCTTTCGGAGACCGAGGTGAAGGCGGACGAGCTGCGCAAGGAAATCGATGGGCTGGAAGCCGCGATCAAGCGGGTGATGCACTTCGATCAGCAACTGGAAAAGGCGATTGCGGAACGCGATGGACGAAGGGCCGGGGACCTCGATCTCGCCGCCGCAAGGCGCGAAATCCTGGGCGAGCTGGCTCGCCTCGCTGAGCGAGGCGGATCGTAGGGCCTTCGTCGAAGGGCTGAGCGACGAGGCCGCGGCCTCGTTGAAATGGCTCTTCGACGTGTGGGGGCTCCGGGCCCACCAGACGCCCCCGCCGGGGGACTGGCGGACCTGGATCATCATGGGGGGGCGCGGCGCGGGCAAGACCCGCGCCGGGGCCGAATGGGTGAGGGCGCAGGTGGAGGGCGGCACGCCGCTCTCGCCTGGGCGCTGCCGCCGCGTGGCGCTGGTGGGGGAGACCTTCGACCAGGCCCGCGAGGTGATGGTGGAGGGGCCCTCGGGGATCCGGGCGTGTTCGCCGCCCGACCGGCGGCCGGTCTACGAGGCGGTGCGGCGGCGGCTGGTGTGGCCGAACGGGGCGGAGGCCTTCGTGCAGTCGGCCTCCAATCCCGAGGCGCTGCGGGGGCCGCAGTTCGACGCGGCCTGGGCGGACGAGCTGGCCAAGTGGAAGAAGGCGGAGGAGGTGTGGCATCAGCTTCAGCTGGGCCTGCGCCTCGGGGAGAAGCCGCGGCAGGTGGTGACCACGACGCCGCGGCGGACCCCGATCATGCTGGATATCCTCAACCGCGAGGACACGGTCCTGACCCGGGCGGGGATGGAGGAGAACGCCGAGAACCTCGCGCCCGAGTTCGTGGCGGCCATGAACCGGGCCTATGGCGGCACCGGCTTCGGGCGCCAGGAGATCGGGGGCGAGATGATGGACGAGGCGGTCGGGGCCTACTGGACCCGGGCGGTGCTGGAGAAGCACCGCGGGCGGCCTCCGGCGGAATTCGCGCGGATCGTGGTGGCGGTGGACCCGCCGGCAAGCTCGGGGCCCAACGCCGACGAATGCGGGATCGTGGTGGCGGGGATCGAGCCGGGCGGGATCGACGCGAAGATGTGGGTGCTGGCGGATCTGAGCGCGCGCGGGCTGACGCCGCAGAAATGGGCGGAGCGTGCGGTTCAGGCCTGGCGGATGTGGGAGGCGGACCTGATCGTGGCCGAGGTGAACCAGGGCGGCGAGATGGTCGGCACGCTGGTGCGCCAGGTCGAGCCGGCGGTGGGCTACAAGGCGGTCCATGCGACGCGCTCGAAGCGGGTGCGGGCCGAGCCGGTGGCGGTGGCCTATTCGCATGGGCGGGTGCGGCACGGGGGAATGTTCCCGGTGCTGGAGGATCAGCTCTGCACCTTCACCGGCCTGCGGGAGGAGGGGAGCCCGGACCGGCTGGACGCGCTGGTCTGGGCGCTGACGGAGCTGATGAACGGGGCGGGCGCGCGGGCGGCGCCGCGGGTGCGATCGCTTTAGGCGGGCGGCCCCGGACGAGGGCGGGGCGGCCTGCAATTGCTGGGAAGCCCGCCCGCAGGGCGCTTGTAGGCGCTGGGGAACCGTTACGAAGGGGCCGCGCGCGGCGGCCTTCGCATAACCTGACAAGCAAGGGAGAAAGCCGATGGCTTTCAATTGGCTGCGGGCGGCGGCGAAGGCCCCGGACGCGCGGAAGAGTTCTGCCGTGGGGGCGGCCGTCGCCTATCACGGGCCGGGCCGGGCGGCATGGTCGCCGCGGGACGGGGTCTCGCTGGCGAGGAACGGGTTCGCCCGCAACGTGATCGGCTTCCGCTGCGTGCGGATGCTGAGCGAGGCGGCGGCGGCGGTGCCGCTGATCGCCTCGGACGGGGTGCGGCGGCTGGAGGTGCATCCGGTGCTGCGCCTGCTGGGCAAGCCCAACCCGGGGCAGACGCGGGCGGCCTTCCTGGAGCAGCTCTACGGGCATCTGCTGCTGTCGGGGGATGCGTATGTGGAGGCGGCGGGGCGGATGGCCTCGGGCGCGCCGGCCGAGCTTTATGCGCTGCGGCCGGACCGGATGCGGGTCATACCGGGCGTTGACGGGTGGGCGGAGGCTTACGAGTATTCGGTGGGCGGCACCAAGGTGCGGTTCGACATGACCGCCGAGGACCGGCCGATCCTGCATCTCAAGAGCTTCCATCCGCTGGACGACCATTACGGGATGTCTCCGCTGGAGGCGGCGGCGTCGTCGGTGGACATCCACAACGCGGCCGGGGGCTGGTCCAAGGCGCTGCTGGACAATGCGGCGCGGCCTTCGGGGGCCATCGTCTACCGGGGCGCGGACGGGGGGACGCTGTCGGAGGAGCAGTATCAGCGGCTGACCGCCGAGCTGGAGGAGAACCACCAGGGGGCCAGGAACGCCGGGCGGCCGATGCTGCTGGAGGGCGGGCTCGACTGGAAGCCGATGGGGTTCAGCCCCTCGGACATGGAGTTCCTGGAGACCAAGACGGCGGCGGCGCGCGACATAGCCATCGCCTTCGGGGTGCCGCCGATGCTGCTCGGCCTGCCCGGCGACGCGACGTACGCCAATTATCAGGAGGCGAACCGGGCGTTCTACCGCCAGACGGTGCTGCCGCTGGTGGGCAAGGTCTCGGAGGCGCTGGCGGGGTGGCTGTCGGCGGAGGCGGGCGAGACCATCACCCTATCGCCCGACGCCGACGCGCTGCCGGCGCTGGCGCCGGAGCGGGAGTCGGTCTGGCGGCGGGTGACGCAGGCCGACTTCCTCACCGAGGATGAGAAGCGCGCGCTGCTGGGGCTCCAGCCGAGCGGCGCGTGATGCGGCCGCTCCGCACGGGGGGAGGCTCGCGCTTCCTCTACGAGCCCTTCGAAAGCGCGCATGCGCGGATCGAGGCGCTGGAGCGGGTTCTGGACGAGCGGTGGGCGGCGATGGAACGGTCGCTCGGCCAGATCGATGCGGCGGTGGACCGGCTGGAAAAGCGCATGTGGTTCGCCGTGTTCGGCGTGGCCGCGGCGCTGGCGGGGCAGTTCCTCGCGGTGCTGGTGGATGGCCGGTTCACTCCCTGAGGGGTCTTTCGATGTCGAATGATTGGAATTTCAGCCGGCTCAGCGGGCTGGAGACGAAGTTCGTCGCCTTCGATCAGGTGGCGACGGTCGCGGACGACGGAAGGATCGAGGGCTACGCCTCGATCTTCGGCGCGGAGGATCAGGGCGGCGACGTGGTCGCGCCCGGGGCCTTCGGCGCGTCGCTGCCGCGACGAAAGCGGCGGGACGATCGGTGAAGCTGTTGTGGCAGCACGATCCCGCCCAGCCCATCGGGGTCTGGGACCTGGTGCGCGAGGATGAGCGGGGGCTGCGCGTGAGCGGGCGGCTTCTGACCGAGGTGCGGCAGGGCGCGGAGGCGCTTTCGCTGCTGCGCGTGGGGGCTGTGGACGGGCTGTCCATCGGCTACCGGGCGACGAAGGCGGTGCGGCGGCCCGAGGGCGGCCGGCTGCTGACGGAAGTGGAGCTGTGGGAGGTGTCGCTGGTGACCTTCCCCATGCTCCCCGAGGCGCGCGCCCAGGCGGCCGCGCCCGAGGCGCACGAGGACGAGCTGGAGAGCCTGCTCTCCGAGGCGCTGAACGAGGCGCGCGGCCGCTTCCGGGCGGCTGGCGAGGCGTGATCATCATGCGGACGACAAGAGGACAGTCGGACATGACCAAAGCCATGGGGCAGGGCCTTGAGGCCAAGTCGGCGGTGCACGGGTTCCTGCGGGATTTCGGCGCCTTCCAGGACGAGATGAAGTCGCGCCTGAAGGCGCAGGACGAGAGGCTGGAGATGATCGACCGCAAGGCCGCGACCGTGGGGACCCGTCCGGCGCTGAGCCGGAGCGCCGACCTGGAGCTGCCGCACCGCAAGGCGCTGGCGGCCTATCTCCGGTCCGGCGACGACGACGCGCTGCGCGGCGTGTCGGTGGAGCGCAAGGGGCTGACCACCTCGGTGAACGCCGAGGGCGGGTATCTGGTGGACCCGCAGACCGCGGACCGCATCCAGGGCGCGCTGCGGGGCGCGGGCTCGGTCCGCTCCATCGCCAATGTGGTGCAGGTGGAGGCCAACGCCTTCGACGTGCTGGTCGACCATGCCGATTTCGGCCATGGCTGGTCCACCGAGAGCTCGGTCTCCGAGACCTCGACGCCGCAGATCGAGCGCGTGTCCATTCCGCTGCATGAGCTGTCGGCGCTGCCGAAGGCCTCCCAGCGGCTGCTGGACGACGCGGCCTTCGACATCGAGAGCTGGCTGGCCGACCGCATCGCCGACAAGTTCACCCGCGCCGAGGCGAGCGCCTTCGTCAACGGCAACGGCACGAACCAGCCCAGGGGGTTCCTCACCTACCCGAGCGTCGTCAACGGGACGGAGACCTGGGGCAAGCTGGGCCATGTGGTGACGGGCCAGGCGGGCGATTTCGACGCCGGCACCCCGGCGGATGCGATCGTGGACCTGGTCTACGCGCTCGGCGCCCGCTACCGCGCCAAGGCGAGCTTCGTGATGAACTCCAAGACCGCCGGCGCGGTGCGGAAGATGAAGGACGCGGACGGCCGGTTCCTGTGGTCCGACGGGCTGGCGGCCGGCGAGCCCGCGCGGCTGATGGGCTATCCGGTGCTGATCGCGGAGGACATGCCGGATATCGGGCTCAACGCCGCCGCCATCGCCTTCGGCGACTTCGGCGCGGGCTACACGATCGCCGAGCGGCCTGACCTGCGGGTGCTGCGCGATCCGTTCTCGGCCAAGCCGCATGTCCTCTTCTACGCGACCAAGCGCGTGGGCGGCGACGTGACCGACTTCTCGGCCATCAAGCTCCTGAAGTTCTCGGCCTGAGCCGGGGGTGACGGGACGGGGTCCGGCTGAAGCCGGGCCCCTCGCCCCCGCGCGAGTTTAGCCCGCGTTCCTGCCTGTCCCTCGTTGTGGCCGGGCCCGCGCGGGGGCGTTTCGTTGTCTCGAGAAGCTGGGGCGGGGGATGATCGAATACCTGACCAAGCGCGCCGAAGAGGCGCGGCCCTTCTGGCTGCGCTGGGAGCTGGGGCCCGGGGAGCGGGTCGTGGACGACCTGGGCTGGATGATCGTGCCGCAGGAGACCTGCGGCGCGGGCCTGGAGGCGGGGGAGGCGGCGACGCTGGGGGCGTTCTCGTCCGTGGTGCTGAAGGGCGGACGGGACGGGCATCTCTACCACGTCTCGAACCGGGTGCGGACCAGCGGGGGCCGGGTGCTCTCGCGGGCGCTGATGCTGCGCGTGGTCGCGGCCTGAGGAGGTTTTTCGGATGCTGACGGAGCTTGATCCCGCGACGGCGGCGGTGACGCCGGCAGAGTTCGCGGCGCATCTGCGGATGCCGGAGGGGTTCGGGGAGGAGTGGGCGACGCTCGAGCCCTATGCGCGGGCGGCGACGGCGGCGGTCGAGGCGATGACCGGTAAGGCGCTGATCCGGCGGCGGTTCAAGTGGACCGTGACGGAGTGGCGCGATGCGTGGCGGGCGCCGATCCCGGTGGCGCCGGTGGTGCAGGTGAACGCGGTGACGCTGGTGGACCGGCAGGGCGGCTGGGAGGCGGTGGACCTGAGCCGCGTGGCGCTGGAGCCGGATGCGTTCCGGCCGCGGCTGAAGGGGGCGGGGGCGCTGTCGCTGCCGGGGATCCCGCGGGACGGGCTCGCGGAGGTGGAGCTGGTGGCGGGGTGCGCCGAGACGCCCGAGGGGGTGCCGGCAGACCTGCGGCATGCGGTTCTGCTGCTGGGGGCGCAGTTCCACGAGCAGCGGCATGTCTCGGTGGAGAGCGCGCATGAGGCGCCCTTGGGGGTGCGCGCGCTGGTCGCGAAGTACCGCGAGGTGCGGCTGTGAAGCTGGAGCCGATGGCGCCGGTGCTGAACCGGCGGCTGGCGTTGGAGGAGGAGCGCAGGCTCCCCGACGGCGCGGGCGGGTGGACGCGCGACTGGCAGGCGCTGGGGGTGCTTTGGGGGTCGGTGACCGCCGGCTCCGGGCGCGAGGTGGAGGTGGGGGAGCGGGAGCGCGCCTCGGTCTCTCATCGGGTGCTGGTGAGGTCGGCCCCGGTGGGGTCGGCGGCGCGGCCGCGGGCGGACCAGCGGTTCCGGGAGGGGAACCGGATCTTCGGGATCAAGGCGGTGGCGGAGGCGGACCCGCGCGGGCGCTTCCTGGTCTGCTGGGTGGATGAGGAGGCCGTGGCATGAGCTACGCCGGAGCCTCCTTGCAGGAGGCGATCTACGCGGCCCTGACGGGTTCGGCCGAGGTGTCCGCGTTGGCGGGGGGGCGGGTCTGGGATGCGCCCCCCCATGCGGACGATCCCGCGGTGGAGAAGGGCCCCTGGCTGACGCTGGGCGAGGAGCGGGTCGAGGCATGGACGGCGCAGGGGCTGAACGGCGCGCTGCATGTCTGCGAGGTGTCCGTGCATTCCGGGGCGGACGGTTTCGCGGAGGCGAAGCGCCTGGCCTCGGCGGCGACGCGGGCGGTGACGGAGCTTGGGGACCCGGCCGAGGGCCGGATCGTGACGGCGGATTTCCTGGGCGCGCGGGCGCGCCGGGAGAAGGCGGGCGGGCGCAGGATCGACCTGCGGTTCCGCTTCCGGCTCGAGATGTGAGGAGGCGGTGATGGGCGCTCAGAAAGGCAAGGACCTGCTGCTGAAGGTTCAGTCGGGGGCGGTGTTCGAGACGGTGGCGGGGCTTCGGGCCACGCGCATCGCCTTCAACGCCGAGACGGTGGACGTGACGCATGTGGGCTCGGCGGGCCGGTGGCGGGAGCTGCTGGCGGGGGCGGGGCTGCGGTCCGCCTCCATCACCGGGTCGGGGGTGTTCCTGGACCAGGCGACGGACGGCCGGATGCGCGAGGCGTTCTTCGCAGGCGAGGCGCCGGTGTTCCAGGTGATCGTGCCGGATTTCGGCTCGGTCACGGGGAGCTTCCAGATCACGGCGCTGGAGTATTCGGGCCAGCATGACGGGGAGGCGGTCTACGAGGTGTCCCTGGCCTCGGCGGGGCAGCTGACCTTCGCGGCGCTCTGATGGCCATCGCGGCGCGGGGGGAGTGCGAGCTGGTCGTGGAGGGGGAGGCGCGGGTGATGCGCCTGACCCTCGGCGGGCTGGCTGAGCTGGAGGAGCGGCTGGGGGCCTCGGGGTTGGCAGGACTGGTGGAACGGTTCGAGACCGGCGCCTTCGGGGCGCGGGACCTGATCGCGCTGCTGGGAGCCGGGCTTCGCGGGGGCGGCTGGAAGGTCGCCGACGAGGCGCTGGCGGAGATGGCGATCGAGGGCGGGGCAGGGGCCGCCACCCGGGCGGCCGCGCGGCTTCTGGCGCTGACCTTCGCGCCGCTGGGGGACTGAGATGGACTGGGCGGCGCTGATGCGGGTGGGGCTCGGGATCCTTCGGCTTCCGCCGGAGGTGTTCTGGGCGATGACCCCGCGGGAGTTCCTCGCGGCGGCCGAGCCGTGGATGGGAACCGGCGCCGCCCCGATGGGGCGCTCGGAGCTGGATGAGCTCCGGGCGCGGTTCCCGGATGTTTCGCAGGAGATGGGCGGATGAGCTTCACGGACGATGACGTCTCGGCGGCGCTGAGGGACATGGGATCCGCCACGGGCGAGGCGGAGGGCCGCGTCGCCGGCGTCTCCGCGGAGCTGCGGGCCATGCGCAGCGAGATGCGGGAGACGACGCGCGAGGCGAAGGGGCTGGCGGGGGCGATCTCCGGGTCGCTGAGGAGCGCCTTCGACCGGATGGTGACCGGGGGGGCGAGCGCGTCGGACGTGATGAAGCGGCTGGGAGCGGACCTGGCGGGGCGGACATTCGATGCGGCGGTGGCGCCGGTGCACTCCGCGCTCACGGGGACGTTGACAGGGCTGCTGGGCAAGGGGCTTTCGGGAGCGCTTGGCGGGCTGTCGCTGTTCGCCAAGGGCGGCGTGTTCTCGGGCGGCAAGGTGCAGGCTTTCGCGGGCGGCGGGGTCGTCGGGGGGCCGACGCTGTTCGGGATGCGCGGCGGCGGGAGCGGCCTGATGGGCGAGGCGGGGCCCGAGGCGATCCTGCCGCTGCAGCGGGGTGCGGACGGGCGCTTGGGTGTCGCCGCCGGCGGCGGCGGGCGGGCGGTCAACGTGACGGTCAACATCGCGACGCCCGATGCGACGAGCTTCCACAAATCGCGCAGCCAGGTGGCGGCGCAGGTCTCGCGGGCCGTGCGGCTCGGGCAGCGGAACGGGTGACGGACCATGGCCTTTCATGACGTGAGGTTTCCGGAGCGGCTTTCGGTCGGATCCACCGGCGGGCCTCGGCGGCGGACGGAGATCGTGACCCTCGCCAACGGGTTCGAGCAGCGCAACACCAACTGGGCGGACTCCCGGCGCAGCTACGATGCCGGGGTCGGGCTTTCGAGCCTCGACGAGCTGATGGAGGTGGTCGCCTTCTTCGAGGCGCGACGCGGGCAGCTTCATTCCTTCCGCTGGAAGGACTGGCTCGACTGGAAATCCTGCGGCAGCGCGGAGACGCCCGCGGCGACCGACCAGCGGATCGGGACCGGTGACGGCTTCACCCGGGAGTTCCAGCTCGTGAAGCGATATGCGGGCGGCGTCGACGCTTATGTGCGGTCCGTCAAGCTGCCGGTGGCCGGCACGGTGGTGGTGGCGGTGGATGGAGCGGCGGCGCCCTTTTCGGTCGACGCGACGACGGGCGTGGCCACCCTCGCCTCGGCCCCTGCGGCCGGCCAGACGATCACGGCCGGCTTCGAGTTCGACGTGCCGGTCCGGTTCGACGCCGATCAGATCGTGGCGAGCCTCTCGGCGCTCGAGGCGGGCGAGATCCCGTCCATCCCGGTGGTGGAGGTCAGGGTCTGATGAAGACGTTCGATGCGGCGCTGGCGGCCAGGCTGGCGCAGGAAGCGACCACCTTCTGCCGTTGCTGGCTGCTGAAGCGGAGCGACGGCGTGACCCTCGGATTCACGGACCACGACCGGGAGATCGTGTTCGACGGCGTGCGGTTCGCTCCGGAGACCGGGTTCGCGCGCACCGAGATGGAGCGTTCGCTGGGGCTTTCGGTGGACAACCTCGAGGTTGCCGGCGCGCTGCGCTCGGACGCGGTCACGGAGGAGGATATCGCGCTCGGCCTCTATGACGGCGCCGAGATCACTCAGTGGCTGGTGGACTGGAGCGATGTCTCGCTCCGCACCGTCCTGAGCGTCGGGCGGGTGGGAGAGATCCGGCGCGGCGACAGCAGTTTCGAGATGGAGATCCTGGGGATCTCCGAACTGCTGAACCGACCGATGGGCCGCATCTTTCAGCGTCTGTGCGATGCGGATCTGGGCGACTCCCGCTGCTCGGCCACCCTGTCGGCGGAGCACCGGATGAGCGCCACGGTGGCCTTCGTTCAGGACGGCCGCCGCATCGTCGTGCGAGGCGAGGCGGGAAATGCGGAGGCGGGCTGGTTCGACCGGGGGGTCGGCCAGTGGACGACCGGAATGAACGACGGCGCCCGGGCCTCGATCAGAGGCCACTTCCGGAGCGGCCCTGCCGGTTCCGGCGAAGCCCTCATCGAGCTGTGGAAGGCGCCCGCGAAGCCCGTGGTGGAGGGGGATCAGCTTGTTCTGACGGCCGGCTGCGACAAGACCGCGACGACGTGCCGGAAGAAGTTCGGCAATCTCGACAACTTCCGCGGCTTCCCTTTCCTGCCCGGCGAGGACTGGCTGATGGCCTACCCGCGCGGGGATCAGGCGTATGACGGGGGCTCGCTCTTCGATGTCTGACGAACGAGGACGCCGCATCGTCGAGGCCGCCGAAGGCTGGCTCGGCACCCCCTATCTTCACCAGGCGAGCGTGAAGGGCGCAGGCACGGACTGCCTGGGACTGGTCAGGGGCGTTTGGCGTGAGGTCGTGGGCCGCGAGCCGGAGATGCTGCCCGCATACACGCCGGACTGGTCCGAAACGACGGGCGAGGAGATCCTCCTGGCGGCGGCCCTTCGCCATCTGCGCCCGCTGAGGATCCCGGATGCCGCGACCGGCGACGTGCTGTTGTTCCGTATGCGGGATCGGGGACCGGCCAAGCACCTGGCAATCCTGGCGGACGCGACGCTCGAAGAACCGCGGATGATCCATGCCTATTCCGGCTACGGGGTCGTCCGCTCCAGTCTTGGTCCCTCCTGGCGTCGGCGGATCGCCGCGGCCTTCAGATTCCCGGAGTAGCAGATGGCGACGCTTGTATTGGCAGCGGGTGGCGCGGCGCTAGGCGGCGCGATGGGCGGGGCGGTGCTGGGGATCGGCGTCGCTGCGGCCGGCCAGGCGGCGGGAGCCCTCGTCGGCGGCATCATCGATCAGAAGATCCTGGGCTCGGGATCAGAGGCCGTATCCCGGGGCCGAAGCTCCTCCTTGCGGCTCCAGACCGCCAATGAAGGTGCGCCCATCCCCCGGATCTACGGCAGAATGCGTGTTGCAGGGCAGGTGATCTGGTCGACGCGCTTCAAGGAGCACGTCGCGGCTCATGGCGGCGGAAAGGGCGGCGGTCCGAAGGTCCGCGATTACAGCTACACGATCAGCTTCGCGATCGCCCTGTGCGAGGGCCCTATCACCCGGATCGGCCGGGTCTGGGCGGACGGCAAGCGCATCGACCTGGACGGGCTGTCGTGGAGGCTGCACCGAGGCACGGAGGGGCAGGGACCGGACCCCGTCATCGAGGCGACCGAAGGTTCCGCACCGGCGTTCCGCGGGGTCGCTTACCTGGTTTTCGAGGACATGCCGCTGGAGCCGTACGGGAACCGGATCCCGCAACTCAGCGTGGAGGTGTTCCGCCGGCCTGTGCGTCGCGAAGAAGCCGGAGATCCGGCGGCGCCGCCGGTCCACGAGGTCGTTCGGGCGGTCGCGCTTTCGCCGGGTACAGGCGAGTTCTCGCTGGAAACCGAGCCGGTGCGGTTGATCGCGGGCGAAGGGGAGGAGCGCTACGCCAACCTGCATGCCTCTTCCGCCCGAACCGACGCGGTCGTCGCGTTGGATCAGCTGATGGATGACCTTCCGAATGTCGAAGCGGTGTCCCTGATCGTCAGCTGGTTTGGAGACGACTTGAGATGCGGAAGGTGCCTCATCAGGCCGGGCGTCGAGCATCTGGAGATGCGGACGGAGCCCCACGTCTGGGAGGTGGGCGGGATTGATCGCGGCGGCGCGTACCTTGTCAGCTCCGACGAGAATGGGCGGCCCGTCTTTGGCGGGACGCCGACGGACGCATCGGTCATACGCTTCATACGGGAACTCAAAGCCCGCGGGATCCGCGTCAACTTCTATCCTTTCATCCTTATGGATCTGCCGCAGGGGAACGGGAAGCCGGACCCTTGGGGCGGCGAGGAACAGGCGCCCTTCCCCTGGCGCGGGCGGATCAGCACGGATCTGGCTCCCGATAGGAACGGGACGACCGATATTACTTCCGGCGCCGCCGCCGAGGTCGCTCACTTCTTCGGGACCGCGGCCGCCAATGATTTCGAACCAGCCGACGAGACCGTCCGGTTTCTCGGCGAGGAGGAGTGGGGGTTGCGCCGCTTCGTTCTGCACTACGCTCATCTGTGCAGGTTGGCCGGGGGCGTGGACGCCTTTTGCATCGGGTCAGAGCTTCGCTCACTGACCCAGATCCGCAGCAGCCGGACCGCCTATCCTGCTGTGGCCGAGCTGGTCGCATTGGCACGCGAGGTTCGTGCAGTTGTTGGAAGCGGTACTAAGATCGGCTACGCTGCGGATTGGTCCGAATACTTTGGGCATCAGCCGCCAGACGGGAGCGGAGACCGTTTGTTTCACCTCGATCCCCTTTGGGCGGATCCCGAGATAGATTTTGTTGGCATAGATTGGTACGCGCCGCTGACGGATTGGCGAGACGAGGATGGCCATCTGGATGGGCAGGAGGCCGCAACTATCTACGACGCCAAGTATCTGTCCTCGCGGTTTGCCGCCGGCGAGGGATTTGACTGGTACTATGCCAGCGACGAGGATCGCCGTCGGCAGCACCGTACCCCGATCCAAGATGGCCAGTTCGGCGAGCACTGGATCTGGCGTTTTAAGGATCTGCAAGGATGGTGGTCCAACCCCCACCATGAGCGAGTCGATGGGGTGCGCGCGTCGGCTTCCACAAGCTGGATCCCTCGGTCCAAGCCGATCTGGTTCACGGAGATCGGTTGCGGCGCAGTCGACAAGGCGACGAACCAGCCGAATATCTTCGTGGACCCGAAGTCCTCCGAAGGCGGCTTGCCGTGGTATTCTCATGGCGGTCGAGACGACCTAATCCAGCGCCGTATGCTCCAGGCGACGCACGATTTCTGGAGTGATTCTCGGAACAACCCCCTTTCGCCTCGCTACGGCGAGCGGATGCTGGACCTATCCAATGCTTACGTGTGGACTTGGGACGTCAGGCCGTGGCCGGAATTCCCTCGACGCCTTGATGCATGGTCGGATGGGGTGAATCACGAGCTCGGTCATTGGCTGAACGGGCGCCTCGCCGCTAACGAGCTTGAGGAGATTGTTTCGGATATCTGCACTTCGGCCGGCGTGCGTGACTCTGATGCGTCTGCGTTGCACGGCCTTGTCGAAGGATATGTTCAGGATCGGGTCCAGACGCCGCGGGAGGCGATGCAGTCGTTGATGCTGGCCTATGGCTTCGATGCCTTCGAGAGTGGCGGAAAGATGAAATTCGCTATGCGCGCGGGATCGAAAGAGCATCGCATCAGTCCCATGGAGGTCGTTGCCTTCGCGGAGGGAGCGTGGCGGACTATTGAACGGACCCGGGGCCAAGATGGGGCGGCGCCACGTCAAGTAAGGATCGCATACACCCGATCGGATGGGGACTACGATGCCGGTGTCGCCGAGGCGTTCAGTCCGAAGCCGCAGGCGAAGGGCGTCGAAGGCTCGGAACTGCCCATTGCCTTTAGCCGCAGTCAGGCGGTAGGCGTGGCCGAGCGGTGGATGCGGGAAAGCGAGTTCAGCCGAAACAGGATCAGCTTTTCGCTTTCTCGATCTCGGTCAGGCCTGGAGCCGGGAGATCTTGTTAGATTCGACGGCGACTGCGCTCGATACCGAGTAGACCGCATAGCCGATGGCGATGCACGAGAGCTTTCGGGCACGCTTGTCGAACCCGCCGTGTACGGGCTCCGGCTGCCTCAGCTGCCAAATGAGCCATCATCTCCTCTGGACGGCATTGAGGCCCCGGCGCGCCCTGCCTATAGGCTCCTCGACGTTCCTTGGAGCGCTTTCGGAGGGAGGGACGGTCAAGCTTACCTCGCAGCTTGGTCCAAGCCATGGCGCGGAGCAGTTAGCGTCTACGGCTCGGACCGCGATTTCGGATATGAGCCTTTGGCCTCCGTTCGGAAGCCTCCGTCCGTTGCGTTGCTGGAGGAGCCGCTTTTAGCCGCCACCCCTTGGCGGTGGACCCGGGATACCACTGTAAGGGTGAAGATGGTCTCAGGCGCGCTGAGCACTGTGGACGCTCTTGCAGTGTTGAACGGGGCCAACCTTGCCGCTCTCTCGGCCGGCGAAGGCAAGTGGGAAATATTGCAATTCCAGAACGCCCGGCTGATCGGGCCGGACGAATACGAATTGAGCCGTTTCCTGCGGGGGCAGGCAGGAACAGAGCAGCTGATTGGTAATCCTGCACCGGAAGGCGCGATGTTGATATTGCTGGATCAGCGTCTGGCGAAAATCGAAATTGGAGATCACGCTCTTGGGTTGGAACGTCACTATCGTATTGGCCCCAGCGGCATCTCCGATTTGAACTCGGTGAGCTTCTCGCACGCCACGTGGGCGTATGGAGGCGCATCGCTGGTCCCACATGCGCCAACTCACGTGCAGGCCGAGCGATTGGCCAACGGAGATATTTCGATTTCGTGGCTTCGCCGCTCCCGTACAGATTTTGATATTTGGGGCGGGGATGAAGTGCCGCTCGAAGAAAAAACAGAATCTTATAACGTATATGTTCGTGGATTTGGTGGAGATCTGATCAGAAAATTTCATACGACCGCATCATCGGCGATCTACCGTTACGCACAGCAGGTGCTTGATGGCGCCCCTGCTGCGTTGCGTTTCGAAATCATGCAACTTTCCAATTCAGTTGGAGAGGGGTGGAAAGTGGAGGTCATTCTAAATGCCTGAAACGGCAAATTTGGCGCTTCCGCTTCTTGCGGCCGGTCAGGCGCAGAAGCACGTAACGCTCAATGAAGCGCTTACGAAGATTGATCATCTCTTCATGCTGGCCGTTGGCAGCCGAAGCATCGCCACACCTCCTGCAGTCGCTTCGGAGGGAGCACGGTATCTAGTGCCGGTGGGAGCGGACGGAGCTTGGGTTGAGAAGGAAGGGCACCTTGCCGTGTTTGTCAACGGGGGCTGGGATTTCTTCGCTCCGGCTCCCGGTTGGCGAGCCTATGTAGAGGATGAGAGCCAAGATGTAGTGTTCGCGAACGGCCTGTGGCGGAATCAAACGCTTCTGGCCCCGTCAGCGGTATCCTTTCCACAATCGAGTTCGAGCATGAATTAAGCTTGGCCTCGCCACTTTCGACTTCAGCAAGAATCCCTGCTGGGGCCTTGGTGTTCGGCATTACGGCACGTGTGAGGCAAAGCGTAGCCGGCGTCGCAAGTTGGGCGCTGGGAACTCCTGAGGATCCAAATCGGTACGGCTCGTTTCATCCCGTCGCTGCAGGCTCAAGCACTCAGGGGGCTACTGGAAGTCCCTTGGCTTACTCCATCGAAACGCCTCTACTTTTCACGCCTGAAGGTGGCGCATTTACGAGTGGTAGGGTAAAAGTAAGAATTTACTACGTGGCTCTTCAATCTCCGCCGTTCGAATGAGCAGAATTTAGGGTGTAATACCGGCGACCGAAAGCTCTGACTCTGCCGAAGGATTCCCGTCCGGCTTGATCTGTGATTCCGTCCCCGAAAGCAGGGAGGTGGAGCAGACATGGGTGGAGCGTTGGAGATCCGGGACGACCTGACGTCGAAGGAGCTTCGCGCACGGGCGGCGCGGGAGACGAGCAACCGGGCCGCACGACGGCTGCTGGCGATCGCCAACGCGCTCGACGGCATGAGCCGGGCGGAGGCGGCGAAAGCTGCGGGGATGGAGCGGCAGGCGCTGCGCGACGCGGTGCTGCGCTACAACGCCGAAGGACCGGAGGGCGTGCGGGACCGGCCGCTGCCAGGCCGGCCGCCGGCGCTGAGCGAAGCGGAGCTGGCGCTGCTCTTCGACCGCATCTTCCGCGGGCCCGACCCTGAGATGGACGGGGTGAGCAGCTGGACCCTGTCGGACCTCTGCCGCTGGATCGAGGCTCGCTTCGACAAGCGCCTGGCCCCGCAGAGCCTGTCGCGGATCCTGCGGCGCGAGGGGGTCTCACGGCAGAAGGTCCGCCCCACGCACCCGAGGACGGACGAGGCGGCGCAGCGTCGCTTCGAAAAAGGGGGCTGCGGGCGGCGCTGAAGATTGCGGCCGAGGCGCATCCAGGCAAGCGGATCGCGCTGTGGTTCCAGGACGAGATGCGGGTCGGCCAGAAGGGCCGGCTCTGCCATCGCTGGTGGAGCCGCGGCCGCCGCCCGCCTGGCCGCCAGGACCAGCGCTTCGAATGGACCTACGTCTTCGGCGCCGCCCGCCCCGACGGGGAGGCCGCCTTCGGCCTCGTCATGCCCGAGGTCGGCGGCCAGGCGATGCAGATCTTCCTCGACGCCTTCGCCGCCACGATCCCCGACGACGAGCACGCCATCATGGTGCTGGACCGCGCCGGCTGGCACGGCGCGAAGGCGCTCCAGGTCCCGCCGAACGTCACCCTGGTCCCGCTGCCGCCCTACTCGCCCCAACTCAATCCGATGGAGCGCGTCTGGCTGTGGCTGCGCGAGCGCTTCCTCAGCCTGCGCGTGTTCGCGGACTTCGACGCCATCGTGGACGCCTGCTGTCGCGCCTGGAACGCCTTCGCCAACGACCCCTCCCGCGTCCGCTCCCTCTGCCTCCAGCCGTGGATCGAGAAGGTCATTGGTTAGGCGCGCCGGTATAAGCGCTGTGTCTTGTGACCTGACCCCTTGCGCTCATCCGCGGGCGGCCGGAATCGTGGGTTGAGATTTGCCCGTCAGGGCGGCGTGAGCAATGGGCAGCGGCGCGGAGCCTTCGAGGTCGTGCAGCGGCGATGCCCATTGCGGTTTCAGGGAGGCTGCGTAGGCGGCCGGCGTCATGTAGCCGATCGCCGAGTGCGGCCTCACGGTGTTGTAGTCGTCGACCCATCCGCGGAGGATCGCCCGGACGTGGTTCATCGAGAAAAACAGGTGCTCATTGAGGCATTCGTCCCGCATCCGGCCCTGAAAGCTCTCGGCGAAGGCGTTTTGGGTCGGCTTTCCCGGCGCGATGTATCGCCAGTCCAGCTTCTCCGCCTGCGCGAAGGTCAGGACGGCCGTCGAGGTGAACTCCGTCCCGTTGTCGCTGACCACGATGCGTGGCTTGCCGCGGGTCTCGATGAGGACCTTCAGCTCCCGGACGACCCGTCTGCCGGAGATCGAGGCGTCCGGGATCGCCGCCAGACACTCCTTCGTCACGTCGTCGATGATGTTCAGCACGCGGAACCTGCCTCCGCCGGCCAGTTGGTCATGCACGAAGTCCATCGACCAGCGGCTGTTCGGTCCGTCCGGCGCCGGTATCGGCGTGCGCGCGACCGCGATCCGGCGGCGGGATCTGCGCCGCCGCACAGCCAGCCCCTCCTCACCGTAGAGCCGCTGGGTCTTCTTGCGGTTCATGGCCCAGCCCTCCGCACGCAGCAGCACATGCAGCCGGCGATAGCCGAACCGCCGGCGCTGCTCCGCCAGCTCGCGCCGGCGCCGGCGCAGGCCAGCATCGTCGGGGCGCCGGCTTCGGTAGCGGACCGAGCTGCGGTCCAAGGTGCACGCCCGCCGCTCGCTCATCCCGTGACAGGCACGGTGATGCGCGACCGCGTCCCGCATCACGGCGGGCGTCACCATTTTTTTGACAGCAGATCCTTCAACCCGGCGTTGTCGAGCATCGCGTCGGCGTAGAGCCGCTTCAGCCGGGCGTTCTCGTCCTCGAGGGCCTTCAGCCGCTTCGCGTCGGAGACGTCCATCCCGCCGTACTTCGCCTTCCAGGCGTAGAACGTCGCCGATGACATCCCGTGCTTGCGGCATAGCTCCGCCACCGTGGCCCCGGCCTCCTGCTCCCGCAGAACGCCGATGATCTGCTCTTCCGTGAACCTGCTGCGCTTCATTCCGGTCCCTTCCAGTCGGTCGGGATCCCGTAACCGGCCGCTCAGCACCCGTCGTCAGGCCGCCTTCGGCTCGGCCTGACGGTCCGCCTTCCATGTCCAGGGGAGCAACTCGTCCAATCGGTTGGGATCGTGGAGACGGATGCGGCCGAGGATGTCCGCGAGATAGGCTTCGGGGTTCAGGCCGGAGAGCTTGGCGGTCTCGATGACGGTCATGGCGTCGGCGAGCACTTCGCCACCGGCGTCGGCGCCTGCGAAGAGGAAGTTCTTTCTGCCCAACACGATGGGCTTGATCGCGCGTTCGGCCGCATTGTTATCGGGCATGCTGTTCTTGGCGCTTCGATCGCGAACCCTGTCTTCCCCCTGTCGTGGTAGGCTGGGGCATCGGGACTGGGGCGCTGGAGTGCGAAGAAGCGGGCAGGCCGAATTGACTGTGAGCTGCGAGCTCGTGTTGTTATCTGGCCGCCCCTGCGACCAGCCCGTGTGCGCCGAGAGCGCGTATCCGTAGATGTCGCACAAGCCCGTGCACTCCCTTCGAAACAACCGGGAGAGCGTGGGATGAGATCTATCGGAATGGACGTCCACCGGAGCTTCGCGCAGGTCGCCATCCACGAGGACGGCGTCACCGCCAGGAGCTTCAGGATAGACTTGGAGCACGACGCGGTCGTGGCCTTCGGCGAAGAGTCTGCGGCCGGACGACGAGGTGGTGCTCGAGGCGACCGGCAACACGGCGGCGATTGTTCGGCTGCTGACGCCGTTCGTCGGGAGGGTGGTGATCGCCAACCCTCTCCAGGTGAAGGCAATCGCGCATGCGCGGGTGAAGACCGACAAGGTCGACGCCGCGATCCTCGCGCAACTCCACGCCGCGGGCTTTCTGCCGGAGGTCTGGGCGGCGGACGACGAGACGTTGGCCCTGCGACGGCTGGTGTCGGAGCGCGTGGCCGTGGTCCGCTCGATCCGCCGGGCGAAGAGCCGCGCCCACGCCGTGCTGCACGCGAACCTGATCCCGAAATACGAGGGTCACCTCTTCGGCAAGGGCGGGCGTCGCTGGCTGACGAAGGCTCCCCTCCCGAAAAGCGAGCGCGATCTGCTCGCCCGCCATCTTGAGGAGCTGGACTGGCTCGACCGCCGCCTCGAGAGGCTCGATCGCGACCTGGTCCGCATCTCGCTCGACGACCCGCGCACGCGCAAGCTGATGACCGTCGCCGGCATCAGCTCGGTGATCGCCACTGCGGTGGTGGCGTCGATCGGTGACATCGGCCGCTTCGCCTCGCCCGAGAAGCTTGCCAGCTACTTCGGGCTGACGCCGAGGGTGCGCCAGTCCGGGGATCGCGCGGCCGTCCATGGGCGCATCTCCAAGCAGGGGAACGCGACGGCGCGGACGATGCTGGTGGAGGCCGCGTGGTCGGCCGCTGCGGTGCCCGGGCCGCTGCGGGCGTTCTTCCTGCGGATCAAGGCGCGCAAAGGCCAGAACGTCGCCGCCGTCGCCACCGCGCGCAAGATCGCGACGCTGATCTGGAACCTGCTGGCCAAGGACGAGCCCTACCGTTGGGCGCGCCCGGCCTTCGTGGCGATGAAGATGCGAAAGCTCGCCTTGCAGGCTGGAGCGCCCAAGGCCCACGGCAACAAACCCGGCCCCGGGCGAGACTACTGGATCAAGGAGATCCGGCACCGGGAGATGGAACTCGTCGCCAATGCCGAGGCCGCATACGCGCGCATGGTCGAAGCTTGGCGGGACCGGCCACCCAGGCCCGAGCGGAGCTGATGGAGGTGAAGAAAGGGGCTGTTCAACATCATCCGTGTCGATGGCGACGCGGCCGTCGTCGAGGAACAGGGTGAAGCTCTCCCAGCGCCGCAACGCGTAGCGCATCGCCTTGGCCAGATCGCCCTTGCCGGGGATCAGGGTCAGCTGGCGCTCGCACCACGATCGGAATGCCTCGACCCGGGGGCGGCTCTCGCGCTGGCGGGCGGCGTGGCGGATGTCGCGGGGCTTGCCGTTGATGGCGGCCTCGACGTCGTAGAGCGCCCCGATCCGCTCCAGCGCCTCGCGCGCGATCGGACTGTCGGTCGCCTTCCAGACGTCGTGGAAGTCTCTCCTGCAGGTGCGCCCAGCACGCCGCCTCGCGCACGCGCGCGATGCCGTCGGGGTCGGGCTCGTAGAGCTCCCTGAAGCCCGTGTAGGCGTCGGCCTGGAGGATGCCGTTGAAGTCGGCGAGGTGCGCGCGCGGGTGCTCGCCCTTGCGGTCCGGCGAGAACCAGTAGGCGGCGGCGGGCGGATCGCCGCCCGCCCAGGGGCGATCGTCCTTGACGTAGACCCAGATGCGGCCCTCCTTCACGCCGCGCTCGAGGCCTTCCACGCGCCTCTTCCTCGGGTCGAGCACCCGGATGGGCGTGTCGTCGGCGTGGATGCGGTCCGACGCCGTCACCACGTCGCGGATCAGGTCGGCCAGCGGCCGCAGCGCGCCGGCGGCCTGGCCGCACCAGTCGATCAGCGTGGAGCGGGGGAGGTCCGCGCCCATGCGGGCGAAGATCTCGCCTTGGCGATAAAGCGGAAGGTGGTCGTCGTACTTGGCGACCAGAATGTGCGCGAGCAGCGCGGGCCCGGCCATGCCGCGCGGGATCGGCCGCGGCGGCGCCGGCGTCTGCACCATGCGCTCGCAGTCGCGGCACGACTTCTTCGGGCGGTGGATCTCCACGACCTTCAGCCTGGCGGCGATGAAGTCGAGGATCTCGGCGACGTCCTCGCCCACCAGCCGCAGCGCGCCGCCGCAATCGGGGCAGCGCTCGCCTGGGTCGAGCATGATGGTCTCTCGCGGGGCGTCCGCGGCGATGCGGGGCTTGCCGCGGCGCCGCTGCGGCGGGACGCCGTCGGGCGCGGCGGCGGCAGGCGCTTCCTCGGCCTCCGGGGTGTCCGCCTCGGGCGTCGGATCGGCGGCGGCGCGGGCGGTCTCGAGGCTTTCGAGCGCCAGTTCCAGCTGCGCGAGTTCGCGCTCGATCTTCTCCGAGCTGGGGCCGAAGCGCTGCTTCTTCAGCTTCGCGATGGTGATCCGGAGCGCCTGAACCAAGGCGTCATAGGCCCGGTTGGCGGCCTCGACCCCGGCGATCTGCGCCCGCAAGCCGAGCACGATCGCCCGCAGAACCGCGGGATCTTCGGGGAGGATTTCGGCCTCGGGCGTCATGGTCGGATGATACCCGACGCCGACGCCCAGTTCCATGTCAAATCATTGTTTCAAAGCGACATTCACACCACCCGCGCCGGTGGCGAGGACCAGGCCGGCCGCCGCCAGTCGATCCCTTCCCACAGCATCGACAGCTGCGCCGAGGTCAGCCGCAGCGCCGTCCCGTCCGCCGGCGAGGGCCACGGAAAGCGCCCCTTCTCCAGAACCTTGTAGTAGAGGCAGAAGCCCTGGCCGTCCCAGAAAAGCAGCTTCAACCTGTCGCCGCGCCGCCCGCGAAAGCAAAACACCGCGCCCGAGGCCGGGTTCTGCTTCAGCGCCAGCTGGGCGTGCGCCGCCAGCCCCGCGATGCCCTTCCGCATGTCCGTGACGCCGCAGGCCAGATAGATCCGCACGCCCGCGCCCGGGGCGATCATGCGCCCTCCACGGCGCCGATCAGCCGCCGCAGCTCCGCCGTCGGCAGGGCTGCCGGAGTCCGCAGCACGCGGCCGCCGACCAGCACGATCTCCACCGTCGCGCCGAGCGCCGCCGTGATGTCGCCGACGGCCCTCGCGCCGTCGGGCCCCGTCGCGAGCGGCGCGGCCTCGGCCTCGATCACCGCACGTGCGGCCGCGGTCCTGCGACCACCTCTACAAACCCCACCACCCCGCCCGGCATCCCGAGGTCGCCCCGGCGGGCTGCGCGTCGCCAGTCATAGACCTGCTGGCGCGTCACGTCGAACCGCCGCGCAACATCCGAGACCACCGCCCCCGGCTCCAGCGAAGCCATCGCCACCGCCAGCTTCTCGCCCACGCTCCACCGGCGACGCCGCTCGACCCCACCCAGAACCTCCCCACGCATCAGCGCCTCCGATCCATCCGGACGTCCATGACGACGTCGTCAGAGACGTCTCATCGCAGATCGGGAACGCATCGGGCAGGCGGCCTCGAGCGGCCGGTTACGGGATCCCAGCACGCCGTGGAGGAGAAACAAGGGGTCAGGTCATGGTCTATTGCTGGACCCATGTCCGCCGCCGCTTAGTGAAGCGCTTCGAGAACGAGGGCTCGCCCATCGCCGAGGAGATGCTGCGCCAGATCGCTGCCCTCTATGGGGTCGAGAAGACCGTGCGCGGCAGGGATGCGGCCATCCGGCTGGCCGCCCGGCGCGACCATTCCGCCCCCATCATCGCCGCGCTCAAGCCGTGGCTGGAGACCCAGCTGTCGCGCATCCCGCAGAAATCCCAGCTGGCCGAGGACATCCGCTACACCCTCGCCCACTGGCTCGGCCTGATCCGCTTCCTCGACAACGGCGCCCTCGAACTCGACACCAACGCGGTCGAGAACCAGATCCGCCCGATCGCGCTGACAAGGAAGAACGCCCTATTCGCCGGCAACGAAGTCGGCGCCGAGAACTGGGCCATGCTCGCCTCGCTCGTCGCAACCTGCAAGCTGTCGGGCGTGAACCCCGTCGACCACCTCGCCGACATCCTCCGCGCCATTCTCGATGGTCACCCGAAATCCGCCATCGAAGACCTCATGCCTTGGCAATACGCGCAGCCGTCAAGCCTCGCCGCATAGGGCCGCGCCGTCGCGCTTACGCCCCGATCGCCACCGCGAAGCTGAATGGCGTCGATCCCAAGGCATGGCTCGCCGACGTCATCGCCCGCATCGCCAGCACCCCGATCAGCCGCCTCGGTCAACTCCTCCCCCGGAACCGGGTCGTCCAACCTCAGGCGGTCAACGCCGCATAGCCACGGTCCTCACCGGAGGGATACATAGCGGGTGAGGATGTCCCTCAAGGGGCGGGTCGTCGGGTGTGCTGAGCAATACGTCCCGCCTTCCATCTCCGCCTCTAGCTTGCGCGCCCACTGTTCGGCATCCTTGCGGAAATGAAAGGTTATGGACGCGGCTGCATGACCTTTGATCTTGACGACGGCTTGTTAGCGGTCGCCTCGCTTGCGGGTGGTCGCCATTGTTCTGTATGTCTCGATGTTACGTAGGTATGCCAATGTGGCATGCAAGCGCCCGTCAGTCCTTTGGCCCCTTAGCTCAACTGGATAGAGCAGCGGACTTCTAATCCGCAGGTTGCAGGTTCGAGTTCCTGCAGGGGTCGCCACGTCCGCCGGTGCGAGATCGGCCCTTGCCAGCCGGCCGGACGGGCGGCATAACTCGCGCCATGACCGACGCTGCCATCCTCATTCGGATCTGCATCATCCGCTGACATAGGTCGCCGCGGCGTTCGCTCTTTCCAACTTCCCCGAAAGATGACAGGCCCGCCGCGGAGACCGCCCGCGAGGCCTTGAATGACCGACCACCCCCTGCGCCTGCGCAACTCGGCCACCGGCACGAAGGACCCGTTCGCGCCCCGGGACTGGCGGGACGACCTGCCGGAGGCGGAGCGCCGCGTCCGCATGTATGTCTGCGGCCCCACCGTCTACGACCGCGCGCATATCGGCAACGCCCGGCCTGCGGTGGTCTTCGACGTGCTGTTCCGCCTGCTGCGCCGCCTCTACGACGACCGGGTGATCTACGTCCGAAACCTGACTGACGTGGAGGACAAGATCAACGACCGCGCGGCGGAGCGCTGGCCGGAGATGGAGCCGCTGGCCGCCATCGCGCGTCTCACGGCGGAGACGGCGGATTGGTATCATGAGGATATGGACGCGCTCGGCGTGCTGCGACCGACGCATGAGCCGCGCGCGACCGAGCACATCGCGGGGATGGTGGAGATGATCGGTTCGCTGGTCGCCACAGGACATGCCTACGAGGCGGAGGGCCATGTCCTCTTCGACGTGCAGAGCTACGCGGCCTATGGCGCGCTCTCGGGCCGGGACACCGAGGACATGATCGCCGGCGCGCGGGTGGAGGTCGCGCCCTACAAGAAGCACCCGATGGACTTCGTGCTGTGGAAGCCGTCCACCCAGGCGCAGCCTGGCTGGGAGAGCCCGTGGGGCCGGGGCCGCCCGGGCTGGCATATCGAGTGCTCCGCCATGTCGAAGGCGCTGCTGGGAGCGGATTTCGACATCCATGGCGGCGGCGCGGACCTGCTGTTCCCGCATCACGAGAACGAGGCGGCGCAAAGCTGCTGCGCCTCGCCCGGGCATCGCTTCGCGGAGGTCTGGCTGCACAACGGCATGATCCGCGTGGAGGGGCGGAAGATGTCCAAGTCGCTTGGCAACTTCTTCACCGTGCACGACAAGCGCGCGGAGATGTCCGGGGATCTGATCCGCTATATTTTGCTCAACGCCCACTACCGCGACGAGCTGGACTGGACCGAGGCGGTGATCGACCAGGGCCGGGCGGCGATGAACCGGCTGAACCGTCTGAACGACCGCTTCCGACGCGCGCGGCTGGTCCCGACGGAGGATCCGCAGCCCCATCGGGACGTGCTGGAGCGGCTGTGCGACGACCTCGACACTTACGGGGCGCTCCAGGCGCTGCAGAAGCTCGCCGGCGCCGCGCTCTCGGCGCCCGAGACGTCAGAGGGCGCGCTGCGCGACGTGCTCGACACCGCCCGCTTCCTGGGCTTCCGGCTCGGCCTCTCCGCCGGGCCCGACGCGGACGTCTCGGTCGCATCCGCGTTGGATGCGGTCGAGGCGCAGGACGCCGTCATCGAGGATGCCTGCCGGCGGCTGGACGAGGCGCGCGCGGCCAAGGACTTCGCCGCCGCCGACGCCCTGCGCGCGAAGATGCAGGAGGCCGGCCTCGTGGTGCAGACCGGGAAGGGCGGCACCACCGCGGAGCGTGGCGCCGATTTCGACCGCACCCGTCTGGAGGCCCTGAAATGACCCGCGAGCGCCTGCATCTCTTCGACACCACCCTGCGCGACGGGCAGCAGACGGCCGGGGTGGCCTTCTCGGTGGACGACAAGATCCGCATCGCGAAGGTTCTGGACGCGCTGGGGCTCGATCATGTGGAGGGGGGATGGCCGGGCGCGAACCCGACCGACTCGGACTTCTTCGAGCGGGCGCCACGGCTGACGCGCGCGCGGCTGACCGCCTTCGGGATGACCAAGCGAGTGGGCCGGTCGGCGGAGAACGACGACGTGCTCGCCGCCGTGACCAATGCCGGGACCGGATCGGTCTGCCTCGTGGGCAAGACGCACGACTATCATGTGCAGGCCGCGCTCGGCATCACGCTGGAGGAGAACCGCGAGGCGATCCGCGATTCCGTTCGCCACCTCGTCTCGCTGGGGCGGGAGGCGCTGTTTGACGCCGAGCACTTCTTCGACGGCTATCGGGCGAACCCGGACTACGCGCTGAGCTGCCTGGAGGCGGCGCTGGAGGGCGGCGCCCGCTGGGTGGTGCTGTGCGACACCAACGGGGGCACGCTGCCGGGCGCTATCGCGGAGATAGTGGGCCAGGTCTGCGCCCGCTTCCCGAAGGATAGCGTCGGCATCCACTGCCATGACGACACGGGCAACGCGGTGGCGGGCAGTCTCGCCGCCGTGGACGCGGGCGCCCGCCAGATCCAGGGGACGCTGAACGGGCTCGGCGAGCGCTGCGGCAACGCCAATCTGACCACGCTGATCCCGACGCTGCTGCTCAAGGAGCCGTACCGCTCCGCCTACGAGACCGGCGTGAAGGAGGCGGACCTCCCCAGGCTCACGCGCGCGAGCCGGATGCTGGACGACATCCTCAACCGCACGCCCAACCGTCACGCGCCCTATGTCGGCGAGGCCGCCTTCACGCACAAGGCGGGGCTCCATGCCTCGGCGGTGCTGAAGGACCCCTCGATGTACGAGCATGTGCGCCCGGAGATCGTGGGGAACGAGCGCGTGGTTCCCATGTCCAATCAGGCGGGCCAGTCGAACCTGCGCCAGCGGCTGCTGGAGATGGGGCTGCAGGTGGACCGCGCGGACCCGCGCCTCGCCCGCATCCTGGACAAGGTCAAGCGGCGCGAGGACATGGGCTATGCCTATGACGGCGCCCAGGCGAGCTTCGAGCTGCTGGCGCGCCGGGAGCTTGGCCTGCTGCCGCGCTTCTTCGACGTCGAGCGCTACCGCGTGATGGTGGAGAAGCGCGTCAACGCCCGCGGCGAGGCGATCACCGTCTCGGAGGCGGTGGTGGTCTGCATGATCGACGGCGAGCGGATCATGTCGGTGAGCGAGTCGCGCAACCTCGCCTCGGACGAGGATCGGGGGCCGGTGAACGCGCTCTCGCGGGCGCTGGCCAAGGACCTGGGTCGCTATCAGGAATATATCGACGACCTGAAGCTGGTGGACTTCAAGGTGCGGATCACCTCCGGCGGCGTGGAGGCGGTGACGCGGGTGCACATCGACTCCACCGACGGGCAGGGGCGGCGCTGGTCCACGGTCGGGGTTTCGCCGAACATCGTGGACGCCTCGTTCCAGGCGCTTCTGGATGCCGTGACCTGGAAGCTGATCCGCGACGGCGCCCGCGCCCAAGGGGCGAGCGCGGCGTGAGCTTCGAGTCCTGCGAGGCGCTGGTCCGGGAGCACGACCGGGATCGCTGGACGACCGCGCGGCTCGCGGGGCCGGAGGCGGGGCGGCTGCACGCGCTCTATGCCTTCAATCTGGAGGTGGCGCGCATCCCCTCGGTGGTGTCCGAGCCGATGCTGGGCGAGATCCGTCTGCAATGGTGGCGCGATGCAGTGGCCGAGATCTTCGACGGAAAGCCTCCGCGTCGCCATGAGGTGGTCGAGCCGCTGGCCCGGACGATAGCCGCGGCGGACCTGCCGCGGGATCTGTTCGAGGCGCTGCTGGACGCGCGCTCCTACGACATGCAGGGCCCCGCCATCGGCGACCGAAGGCTGTTCGACGCCTATGTGGACGGAACCGCGGCGGCGCTGATGCGCCTCGCCGCCCTCGCTTTGGGGGCCGACGAGGCGGAGGAGCGGGCGGCGCGCGACCGTGGATGGGCTTCGGGGGCCGCCGCGCTTATCCGCGCGCTGCCGGCCCTCTATGCCCGCGGGGCGGACCCGATCCCGACGCCGGAGGAACTGGACAGGAACGTCCTCGCGGAAGGGCGTGCTCCGGACGATCTGAAAGCCGCTATCCGGAAGATAGCGCACGACGCCTTGGCGCGCGCGAACCGCGTGGCGGACACGAGGGTGCGTCCTGAGGTCCGGCCCGCCCTGCTGGCCGGCTGGCGCGCGGAGGAGACGCTGCGTCCCGCCTCCCGCCCCGGCTTCCAGCCCTTCGCGCAGACCGAACCTTCGGAGTTCCATCGCCGCTGGACCCTTGCGCGGAAGGTGATGCTCGGCGGCTACTGATCAGCGCTTGCGCAGCACGTAGACCGTGGAGCGAAGGTCCGCCCCCGGCACATGGTCGCCATGCTCCTTGAACACCAGCTCGGCCATGCCGGCGTCGATGACCTCCCGCAGGCGGCCCTCGTAGCTCCGCTCCGCCAAGGCGTGGTCGTTCAGGGTGAAGACGAAGCACCCGCCGGCCTCCAGCTTGCCCAAGGCGGCGTCGATGAGTTCCGGCGGCGCGTGTCCCGGGCTGAACACGCCCACGGCGGCGATGCGGGCGTAATCGCCCGGAGAGCCGGGGAGAGGGTTGTTGAGGTCGCCTTTGAAGACCTGCCGGTAAATGCCCTTGCAGCCTGCCGTCTTCAGCATCTCTTCCGAGAAGTCCGTCCCGTCCACGCAGGTGAAGCCCGCCTGCTTGAACGCTTCGCCCGAGAGGCCGGTGCCGCAGCCGACATCCAGCACCGGCGCGGCCTTGTCCTCGGCGAACGCGGCCAGCGCCACGGCGCAGCGGCGCGGGCCGACATATCCCGCCGCTATAAGCTCCGCATCGTAAGTCTCGGCCCAATCGCGGTAAAGCGCCTGCGTCGCCTCAGCGTCCCCCAGTTCGTAGACGTCGTCCAGGAACTTCCGTTCGGTATCGGTGGCGGCCATCCTCTCCCCTCCTCGCGTCCCTTCAAGTATGGGACGATGGGGGAGGAGGGTCAAATCAGGCGGCTTCCCGGGCCCCGAGCCAGCCGAGCCAGGAGGCCTTCGCCCGCTCGGCGTAGGCGCGGGCACGGTCCCGCTTGCCCCGGCGTCCGCCCCGAACGTCCTCCAGCGGCGGGAACAGGCCGAAGTTTATGTTCATCGGCTGGAAGGTCGCGGCCTCCGCGCCGCCGGTGATGTGGTTCAGCAGCGCCCCCATGGCGGTGTCTGGCGGAGGCGGAGGCAGCCTGCGCCCCAGCCGCTCTGCCGCCGCGAGCCGGCCGGCGAGCAGGCCCATGGCCGCGCTCTCCACATAGCCCTCCACGCCGGTGACCTGGCCGGCGAAGCGGACCCGCGGCTCAGCCTTCAGGCGCATTTCGGAGTCCAGCACGCGGGGCGAATTGATGAAGGTGTTGCGATGGATCCCGCCAAGCCGGGCGAAACGCGCCTCCTCCAGACCCGGAATCCGTTTGAACGCCTCGGCTTGCGCGCCGTACTTCATCTTGGTCTGGAAGCCGACGATATTATAGAGCGTTCCCAGCGCGTTATCCCGGCGGAGCTGAACCACCGCATGAGCTTTCACGTCCGGCTGGTGCGGGTTGGTCAGACCGACCGGCTTCAGCGGACCGTAGCGCAGCGTCTCCCGCCCCCGTTCGGCCATCACCTCGATGGGCAGGCAGCCTTCGAAGTAGGGCGTGCCCTCCCACTCCTGAAACTCGGTCTTCGGCGCCTCCAGTAGGGCGTCGATGAACGCCTCGTACTGGTGGCGGTCCATGGGGCAGTTGAGGTAGGCGGTGCGCTCCTCCTCCGTCTCGCCCTTGTCGTAGCGGGACTGGAACCACGCCTTCGACAGGTCCACCGAGTCCGCGTAGACGATGGGTGCGATCGCGTCGAAGAAGGCGAGCCCGTCCTCGCCGGTCCGCCGCCGGATCTCGGCCGCCAGCTCCGGCGAGGTCAGGGGGCCCGTCGCCACGATCACGGAGGACCAGTTCTCCGCCGGCCAGTCGACCGCGCCGCGCTCGATGGTCACCAGCGGGTGGCTCTGCAGCCGCTCGGTCACCGCTGCGGAGAAGGCGTCCCGGTCCACCGCCAGCGCGCCGCCGGCGGGCAGGGCGTGACGATCCCCCATCTCGATGATCAGGCCGCCCGCCTGCCGCATCTCCCAATGCAGGAGCCCGACGGCGTTGGTCTCATGGTCGTCGGAGCGGAAGGAGTTGGAGCACACCATCTCCGCCAGCCCGTCGGTCTTGTGCGCGTCGGTGCCGCGCGTGGGCCGCATCTCGTGCAGCACCACGGGGATGCCCACGGAAGGCGGCCTGCCAGGCGGCCTCGGAGCCCGCCATGCCGCCGCCGACGATGTGGATCGGTTCGCTCATGCCCCCGTTTCTAATGCGGCGCGCGCGGCGAGGGAACCCGCCGCGCGCCCGCCCTCACGCGCGGGAGAGGGACGTGTGCTCGCCGCCGAGAGCCCAGGCGCCGGGCCCCATGGCCGCGAGGAACAGCAGGCCGCCGGTGATCGACAGGTTCTTCTGGAACTGGATCATCTGGGTCATCGCCTCCATTCCCTCGGCCGACTGGGACGGAATGAAGTGGTAGAGCAGCCCCGCCACCACCGTAAACGCCGCGAGCACGATGGAAGCGGGCCGGGTGAAGAGGCCGAACGCCACCAGAGCGCCGCCCCCGATCTCCACCAGGATGGTCGGCCATACCAGGAGCCCGGGGAGGCCGCCGCTTTCGATATAGGCCGCGGCCGCGGTCGGGTCGGAGAGCTTGCCGAAGCCCGAGAGAATGAAGATCAGGGCGAGAAGGACGCGCCCGACGGGCGCGAGGAAGGAAAGCGAACCGGTCATGTCAGGCTCCGTCGATGCCGCCGCGCGGGTGTCGCGCCGCTGCGCATCAACTATCGCACCTGTGGGCGGGGGAAAGCCGTGAAGTTGGAAACAAACCGTGGCGGGCCGCCGCCCGGCGGTTCCGGTCGCGCCCCCTCATCCGGGCGCGACCGGAATGCGCGTCAGGCGCGCCGGCGCAGGGCGGCGAGGCCGAAAAGCGCCCCCCCGAGCAGGAGGCCCGCCGCCGGGACCGGAACCGCGGCCAGCCCGTTCGCGCGGACGGCGTAGCGGGCGCCGCCGAACTCCAGAAACTCGAAGTTGCGGAGGCTCGCGGTCATGGTCTCGCCCGACGGGCTCTGGAAGCCGAAGCTCAGGAGGCCGCCGCTGACCGCCACGTCGAAGAGGCTGGAGAAATCGTAGCCGAGGAACCGCGCCGTATCCGTGCCGCCCGCGCCGTCGATCTCGCCGCCCGAGGCGAGGTCCCCCGCGATCAGTAAGTCGCCCAGCAGCAACGCGTCGTCTCCGTCGCCGAAGGTGATGTCGCCCTCGACCACGGAGTTCCCGCGAAGTTCGACCGACGACGCGGCCTGGGAGCCGGCCATCAGGATCGCGTCGCCGCTCGTGCCGGTCAGCAGGCCCTCGTTGAAGATCTGCAGGGGCTGCTGCGAGGCCGGATCGGCGAGGATGCCCACGAAGCCGGTGATCGAGGCTCCGTCATGGTTCTCGATCCGCAGCGCGCCCGGCACGCCGCCGCCTTCGGCCTCAGGGTCGATGTCCACGCCGCCGCCGTCGGCGCCGCGCGCGATGATCGTGCCGTAGTTCCGCACGAGGCCGCTGTCGGTGTCCACGCCGTCGTCGCCGCCGTCGATGGTCCCGTAGTTGACCAGCGTGCCGTCGCCGTACTGCACGCCGTCGCCGGAGGTGGAGACGATCAGCGCGCCGGCCCGGTTGGTGAGGTCGAAGCCGTCGCGGCCCTCGACCGCCTCGTCGTCGCCCGAAAGCGTGCCGTGGTTGTCCACCTGGAACCCGAAGCCGCGACCCTGAAGCGCGCGCCCGGCGGAGGAGGTCACCGTGCCGTAGTTGGTCACCGACACGCCGTCCGCCAGCAACTCCACCGCGTCGCCGGTCGCCCGGATCTCGCCGCGGTTGGTGACGGCGAGGTCGGGCGCGTCGAAATCGTCCTGCTCGGTGATGGCGCTGTCCGCCCCGTCGATCAGGGCGCCGACCTCGTTGATGATCGTGGCCCGCGCGCCGTCCACTCGGACGGCGTCATCGCCGCCGGGATTGGTGGAGATCGTGCCGTTGTTGGTCAGCGTCACGTCGTCGGCCTCGATGCGCGCACCGTCGGCGCCGCCGCCGACCTGGATCGAGGCGCCCGACTGCACCGTGACGTGGGCGCCGTCGGTGGCGAACTGCGGGGACGAGGTCGTCGTTCCCGAGCACGTCACCGTGGCCGCGCCGGTGCAGGCCGCATAGGCCGGAGACGCGAGCAGCGCCGCGCCCGAGACGGCGCCGAGCAGAACGAAGCGGATGGCCATGGGAACCCCTCTCATGCCGAGTGTCGGCCGGAGATTTCCTCGGCTTGCGGCCACCGATCAAGAAAGGGTTGGTGAAGTTTCAGTGACGGCCGGCCCGCCTGCGCGAGCCGGCCGGAGGGTCACTCGTCCGCAGGCGGAGCGGCGGGGGCCTCTCCGTCCGCCTCGGCGATCCACGCGACGGAGACCACCGTCTCGCCGGAAGCGGTGTTCAGCACCTTCACGCCGCCCGCGGAGCGGGATCTCATCGAGATCCCGGCCACCGGACAGCGGATCGACTGCCCGCGGTCGGTCGCGAGCATGATCTGGTCGTCGAGATTGACCGGGAAGGCCGCCACCAGCGGCCCGCCGCGCATGGCCCGGTCCATGGCCGCCACGCCCTGGCCGCCGCGGCCGCGGGTGGGGTAGTCCATGGAGGACGACAGCTTGCCGAAGCCGCGGTCGGTCACGGTGAGGATCAGCTCCTCCGCCGCCGACATGGCGGTGATCCGGTCCGGCGAAAGGGCGACGTCCGCGATCGCCTCCTCCTCGTCCGCCATCTCCTCGGGCTCCTCCGCCTGGTCGGTCTGGGCGGTGGCGCGCTTCCACTTGATGTAGGCGACCCGCTCCTCCGGCGTCGCCTCGAAGTGGCGCAGGACGGCCATGCCGACCACGCGGTCGCCGGTGGCGAGGCGGATGCCGCGGACGCCGGTGCTCTCGCGCCCCTTGAAGATGCGGACCTCCGTGACCGGGAAGCGGATCGCCTTGCCGAGCGCGGTGACCAGGAAGAAGTCCTGATCCTCGTCGCAGATATGGACGCGCACCAGGCTCACACCCTCCGGCAGGCGCATGGCGATCTTGCCGTTGCGCTTGACGTTGGTGAAGTCCGAGAGCGCATTGCGCCGCACATCGCCCGCCGAGGTGGCGAACACGATCTGCAGGCTCTCCCACTCCTCCTCCGGCTTCAGCACGGGCATCACCGCGGCGATGCCCGTGCCGGGCGAGATCGGCAGCACGTTGACGATGGCCTTGCCGCGCGCGTTCCGCCCGCCCGATGGCAACTGCCAGGTCTTGAGCTTGTAGACCATGCCGTCGGTGGTGAAGATCAGCAGCGGCGTGTGGGTATTGGAGACGAAGAGCGTGGTGACCACGTCCTCGTCCTTGGTGGCCATCCCCGCGAGGCCCTTGCCCCCGCGCGCCTGGGAGCGGAAATCCTCCAGCGGCGTGCGCTTGATGTAGCCGCCGGAGGTGATGGTGACGACCATCTCCTCGCGCTCGATCAGGTCCTCGTCGTCCATGTCGCCGTCGTAGTCGACGAAATGGGTGCGGCGGGGGGTGGCGAACTGCTCCTTCACGGAAATCAGCTCATCCGAGATGATCGCCATGATCCGCTCCCGCGAGCGGAGAATGTCGAGGTAATCCCGGATCTTCGCCGCCAGCTCCTCCAGCTCCTCGGTCACCTCGCGGACGCCGAGCGCCGTCAGGCGTTGCAGCCGCAGGTCGAGGATCGCGCGCGCCTGCGTCTCCGACAGCCGGTAGGTGCCGTCGTGGGCGACCTTGTGGTTGGGGTCGTCGATCAGGCGGATGTAGTCGGCGATCTCGTGGGCGGGCCAGTCGCGTTCCATCAGCTGGGCGCGGGCGGTGGCCGGGTCGGGGGAGGCGCGGATCAGGCGCACCACCTCGTCCACATTCGACACCGCGACCGCGAGGCCGCACAGGATGTGGGCACGGTCGCGGGCCTTGCGAAGCTCGAAGGCCGTGCGCCGCGCGACCACCTCCTCGCGGAAGGCGATGAAGGCGGTGAGGAACTGCTTGAGGTCAAGCTGCTCCGGCTTGCCGCCGTTGAGCGCCAGCATGTTGCAGCCGAACGAGGTCTGGAGCGGCGTGTAGCGGTAGAGCTGGTTCAGCACCACCTCCGGCGTCGCGTCGCGCTTCAGCTCCACCACCACGCGAATGCCGGTGCGGTCGGACTTCGTCGGCGACCGAGGAGATGCCCTCGATCCGCTTCTCCCGCGCAAGGTCCGCGATCCGCTCGATCATCGTGGCCTTGTTCACCTGGTAGGGGATCTCGTCCACCACGATGGCGAAGCGGTCCTTGCGGACCTCCTCGATCCGCACCTTGCCGCGCATGAGCACGGACCCGCGCCCGGTGTGATAGGCTTTGCGCGCGCCGCCGCGGCCGAGGATCACGCCGCCGGTGGGGAAATCCGGGCCGGGGATGATCTCGATGAGGTCCGTGACCTCCAGCTCCGGGTTCTCGATCAGCGCGAGCGTGGCGTCCACCACCTCGCCGAGATTGTGGGGCGGGATGTTGGTGGCCATGCCCACCGCGATGCCGCCGGCGCCGTTGACCAGCAGGTTGGGGTAGCGGGCGGGCAGCACCGAGGGCTCCCGGTCCTGGCCATCGTAATTGGGAACGAAGTCGACGGTGTCCTTCTCGATATCCTCGAGCAGGGCCTGCGCCGGCTTCGCCATCCGCACTTCGGTGTAGCGCATGGCCGCGGCCGCATCGCCGTCCATGGAGCCGAAATTGCCCTGGCCGTCGAGCAGGGGCAGGCGCATGGAGAAGTCCTGCGCCATGCGCACCAGCGCGTCGTAGATCGCGGCGTCGCCGTGGGGGTGGTACTGACCCATGACGTCGCCGACGGGGCGGGCGGACTTGCGGTAGGGCTTGTCGTGCGTGTTTCCCGTCTCGTGCATCGCATAGAGGATGCGGCGGTGGACGGGCTTCAGGCCGTCGCGCAGGTCGGGCAGGGCGCGGCTGACGATCACGCTCATGGCGTAGTCGAGGTAGCTGCGCCGCATCTCCTCCTCGACCGCGATCACGGGGCCGTCGTAGAGCGGCCGGGGCGGGCGGCCGTCGCTGCCATCTGAGCCGGTCTCGGGAGTGTCGGGCGTATCGGTCAAAGGGGCGCCTGCTCGGTCTTTTTCATGGTCGCCGCTTTATAGGCGCGGGGCATGGCGAGGGCAATCCGCACGCTCCCGCCCGGAGGCCGCGGGGCGGGCCCCTCGCCTCCTGTTGGGACGGGCCGCGGCGCGCCGGTCCCGCCTCTGGCGACGCGGGCGCCCGCCGCGGCTTGCGGGCCGGGCGCGCCGTGGCCGGCGCCCGGGTTCAGAACGGGATGTCGTCGTCGAGGTCCGGGCCGCCCCGGCCGCCGCCGAAATCGCCCCCGCCCGAAGACCGGCCGCCCCCGCCGCCGCCGCCGGAGTAGCCGCCGCGGTCCCGGTCATCGTAGTCCTGACCGCCCCCGCCGCCGCCGCCCCCTCCGGGTCCGTCGAGGAAGGTCATCTCGCTCTTGAAGGGCCGCAGCACCACCTCGGTGGAATAGCGATCCTGGCCGGACTGGTCCTGCCACTTCCGGGTCTCCAGCTGGCCTTCCAGGTAAACCTTCGAGCCCTTCTTCAGATACCGCTGCGCGAGATCCGCCAGCGGCTCGGAGAAGATGGCCACCGAGTGCCACTCCGTGCGCTCCTTCCGCTCCCCAGACGCCTTGTCGCGCCAGGTTTCGGAGGTCGCTACGCGCAGGTTGCAGACCTTGCCGCCGTTCTGGAACGTCCGCACCTCGGGGTCGCGGCCCAGGTTGCCGATGATGATGACCTTGTTGACGCTGCCCGCCATCCGCGTGCTCCCTGTCCAGAGGTTCCGATTCCGGTCGCGCGACCTTTACCACGCCGCCGGGCCGACGCCACCCAGCGACTCCACGCCACGCCCGCTTGCGGAAATGTTCCCGTTTCGTTTACCATCCCGAAACCTCGCATCCGCCCGACCCGTGCTTATCTGGGGAGTCGGCCGCACCGGGAGCGCATGATGACCGAGCTGAAGACCCTCTCCATCCGGGGAGCGCGCGAGCACAACCTCAAGTCCATCGACGTGGACCTGCCCCGCGACAAGCTCGTGGTCATCACCGGGCTGTCGGGGTCGGGGAAGTCGTCGCTCGCCTTCGACACCATCTATGCGGAGGGGCAGCGGCGCTACGTCGAGTCGCTCTCGGCCTATGCGCGCCAGTTCCTCGACATGATGCAGAAGCCGGATGTGGATCACATTTCCGGCCTGTCCCCCGCCATCTCGATCGAACAGAAGACGACGTCGAAGAACCCGCGCTCAACCGTCGGCACCGTCACGGAAATCTACGATTATCTGCGCCTGCTCTTCGCCCGCGCCGGCACGCCCTATTCCCCAGCCACCGGCCTGCCCATCGAGGCGCAGCAGGTCTCCGACATGGTGGACCGGGTGATGGCGATGGAGGAGGGGACGCGCGCCTATCTCCTCGCCCCCATGATCCGTGACCGCAAAGGCGAATACCGCAAGGAGTTCGCCGAGCTTCTCAAGCAGGGCTTCCAGCGGGTGAAGGTCAACGGCGAGTTCCACGACCTCGACCAACCCCCCGTTCTGGACAAGAAATTCCGCCACAACATCGACGTGGTGGTGGACCGCATCGTGGTGCGTGACGGCCTCCAGCAGCGGCTCGCCGACAGCTTCTCCACCGCCCTCGGCCTCGCCGACGGCATCGCCATCGTCGAGACCGCGCCCTCGGAGGGCGACCCCGAGCGCATCACCTTCTCCGAGAAATTCGCCTGCCCCGTCTCCGGCTTCACCATCGCCGAGATCGAGCCGCGCCTCTTCTCCTTCAACGCCCCCTTCGGCGCCTGCCCCTCCTGCGACGGCCTGGGCGTGGAGCTGTTCTTCGACGAGCGCCTCGTGGTCCCCGACGAGTCCCTGACTCTCTGGGAAGGCGCCATCGCCCCCTGGGCCCGCTCCAAGAGCCCCTACTTCAAGCAGACCATCGAGGCGATTGGAAAGCAATACGATTTCGACATCCACACCGCCTGGCGAGACCTTCCGCCCCATGTCCGGCAGGTCATGCTCCACGGCTCGGGCGACGAGGAGCTGAAGTTCCGCTACGACGAGGGCGGCCGGGTCTACAACGTCTCCCGCCCCTTCGAAGGCGTGCTCCCCAACCTCGAGCGCCGCTGGCGCGAGACCGACAGCGCCTGGGTGCGCGAGGAGATGGACCGCTACCGCAACGACCGCCCCTGCGGCGTCTGCAACGGCGCCCGCCTGAAGCCCGAGGCGCTGGCCGTGAAGATCGCCGGCGACCATATCGGCGACGTCGCCAGGCGCTCGATCCGCGAAGCGCTCGCCTGGGTCGAGGACGCGCCCAACCACCTCTCCAACCAGAAGAATGAGATCGCGAAGGCGATTCTCAAGGAAATCCGCGAACGCCTTGGTTTCCTTGTGAATGTCGGCCTCGACTACCTCACGCTCTCCCGCGGCTCCGGCACCCTCTCGGGCGGCGAGAGCCAGCGCATCCGCCTCGCTTCCCAGATCGGATCCGGTCTCACCGGCGTCCTCTATGTGCTTGATGAGCCCAGCATCGGCCTGCACCAGCGCGACAACGGCCGCCTCCTCCAGACGCTCAAGAACCTCCGCGACCAGGGCAACACCGTCATCGTGGTGGAGCATGACGAGGAGGCGATCCGCGAGGCCGACCACGTGCTCGACATCGGCCCCGGCGCCGGCGCCCATGGCGGCGAGATCATCGCCGAGGGCACGCCGGCCGACATCGAGGCCAACCCGAAATCCCTGACTGGCCAGTACCTTGCCGGCGTGCGTGAAATCTCCATCCCCGCCGCGCGCCGCCCTGGAAACGGCAAGTCCATCACCGTCGAAGGCGCCACCGGCAACAACCTTCAGGACGTGACGGCCGAGTTCCCGCTCGGCGCCTTCGTCTGCGTCACCGGCGTCTCCGGCGGCGGCAAGTCCACCCTCACCATCGAGACGCTGTTCAAGACCGCCTCCATGCGCCTCAACGGCGCCAAGCAGACGCCAGCCCCCTGCCGCACCATTTCGGGGCTGGAGCATCTCGACAAGGTGGTGGACATCGACCAGTCCCCCATCGGCCGCACGCCGCGTTCAAATCCGGCCACTTACACCGGCGCCTTCACCCATATCCGCGACTGGTTCGCCGGCCTGCCGGAGGCCAAGACCCGCGGCTACAAGCCCGGCCGCTTCTCATTCAACGTGAAGGGCGGCCGCTGCGAGGCCTGCCAGGGCGACGGCGTCATCAAGATCGAGATGCACTTCCTGCCGGACGTCTACGTCACCTGCGAGACCTGCGGCGGCAAGCGCTACAACCGCGAGACGCTCGAAGTTCTCTACAAGGGCAAGAGCATAGCCGACGTTCTCGACATGACGGTCGAGGAGGCGCAGGAGTTCTTCCGCGCCGTCCCCGCCATCCGCGAGAAGATGGATACGCTCATGCAGGTCGGCCTCACCTATGTGAAAGTCGGCCAGCAGGCCACGACCCTCTCGGGCGGCGAGGCGCAGCGGGTGAAGCTCGCCAAGGAGCTCTCGCGCCGCGCCACCGGCCGCACCCTCTACATCCTCGACGAACCCACCACCGGCCTCCACTTCGAGGACGTGAAGAAACTCTTGGAAGTGCTTCACACTCTGGTGGAAAATGGAAACTCGATGATCGTGATCGAGCACAATCTCGACGTCATCAAGACCGCCGACTGGCTGATCGACATCGGCCCCGAGGGCGGCGACGGCGGCGGCGAGATCGTGGCCGTCGGCACGCCCGAGGACGTGGCCCGGGAGCCCCGCTCCCACACCGGCCACTATCTGCAGCAGATCCTCGGCGCGAAGCGGAGGATCGCTGCGGAATAGCGTTGACGCAGCGGCCCCTGCGGGATCACGCTCGACTTTCCCATAATGAGAAAACTCGGGAGGAAGATCATGACCGTGGCCCGCATTCTCCGCCAGAAGGGGTCCGACGGGGTCGAGACCATCGGTCCGGCCGCGACGGTGTCCGAGGCCGCCGCCATCCTCTCCGGCCGCCGCATCGGCGCGCTGATCGTGTCGGACGACGGTCGGAAGGTCGCCGGCATCATCTCGGAGCGCGACGTGGTGCGCTGGCTGGGGCGCGAGGGCGCCTCCTGCCTCAACCGGCCGGTGGCCGACGTGATGACCGCGAAGGTGGTGACCTGCGCCCCGTCCGACCGGGTCGCCGACATCATGGAGCGCATGACCTCCGGCCGCTTCCGTCATCTGCCGGTGATGGAGGACGGGCGGCTCGCGGGCGTGATCTCCATCGGCGACGTGGTGAAATACCGGATGTCGGAGCTGGAGCACGAGACGGAGGCGCTTGCGGACATGATCAAGGGCCACTGACCGGCCGTTCGGTCGTTCCGCATCGCGAACCGGCTTGACCCCGGGCAGCGGATGGTGTCGCTTGCCGGCGCGCCGCGACAGGAAGTTGCGCGGGCGCATGGCAGGGAGGGGACATTGGCAGGCAAGACGCGGACGGGGCTCTACCCCGGCACGTTCGACCCGGTTACGCTCGGGCATCTGGACATCATCAGCCGGGCGGCGACGCTGGTGGACAAGCTGGTGATCGGGGTCGCCATCAATCGCGACAAGGGCCCGCTCTTTACGCTGGAGGAGCGCACGGCGATGATCGAGACCGAATGCGCGCCCATCGCGGAGCGCATGGGCATCGAGATCGTGGCCGAGCCATTCGAGAACCTGCTGATCCACTTCGCAGAGCAGGTGGGCGCCCAGGTCATCATCCGCGGTCTCCGTGCCGTCTCGGACTTCGAGTACGAGTTCCAGATGGTCGGCATGAACCGCGCCATGAACGACAACGTCGAGACGCTGTTCCTCATGGCCGATGCGCATCACCAGGCCATCGCCTCCAAGCTGGTGAAGGAGATCGCGCGGCTCGGGGGCGACATCTCGGGCTTCGTGACCCCGCCTGTGCAGAAGGCGGTGGAGGAGCGGCTGGGCCGCTGACGCCCGCGTGGTTTGACGCCCGCCGGCGAAGCGGCTAGGCGGGCGGGGATGTCCCGACAGGAGATCGGACCATGAGACGCCTGTTCGCCGCGACCCTCGCGCTCGCGCTGTTTTCCCCGTTGATGGAGGCCTCCGCCGTGGAGCTGAAGGACCCCGAGAACACCCTCGTGATCGAGCTGAAGGACGGCCCGGTTTATATCGAGCTGCTGCCCCAGGTGGCGCCGAAGCATGTGGAGCGGATCAAGGAACTCGCCCGCGCCGACTTCTACGACGGCATCGTCTTCCACCGCGTGATCGACGGCTTCATGGCCCAGACCGGTGACCCGACCGGCACCGGGCGCGGCGGGTCCGACAAGGACGACCTGCCGGCCGAGTTCTCCTCGGTGCCGTTCGAGCGGGGGACCGTGGGCATGGCGCGGTCGCAAAGCCCGAACTCGGCCAATTCCCAGTTCTTCATCATGTTCGCGCCGGGGCGCTTCCTCAACAACCAGTACACGGTGTGGGGCCAGGTCATCGACGGGATGGAGCATGTGGACGCCATCGCCAAGGGCGAGCCGCCCCGCAACCCGGACAAGATGATCGACGTCTACGTGGCCGCAGACAAGCAGTGAGGCGTTTCGCTGCGAAACGGCACTGCTGCACGTATTTCCTGAGCTGCCGTAGGGGCAGTTTCGGACGACGTTGATCTGAAACGGAAATTCGGCGCAAGTATTGACGGAAGCTTTCCGAAAGCTTGTCGAAAGATTGAGAAAGGGGCTCCGCGAGGGGCCCCTTTCCGCATTTCAGAGGCGGCGCGACAGCGACTCGAGCGTCCAGGCGGCGACGAGGGCGAAGAGGACGTGGCCCGTCAGCGCCACCCAGGCGATGCCCGAGAAGCCCAGGAAGGGCGGGTTGCCGGAGATCACGCTCGCCATGAACCACAGGGCGAAGACCCAGAGCGCCACGCCCCAGGCGGCGGCTGCCAGGGGCCGGGGGAGCGACAGGCGCGCGCCCAGCGGCCGGGCCAGAAGCAGCCAGCCCAGCGGATAGGCGAGCAGGCCCGTGAGATAATGGACGAGTTGCGCCGCGGCCTCGGAATCCCAGCCGAGCAGGGCCTGGAGCGACTGGCGCGCAAGGGGCACGGGCGCGAGGTTCGCGCCGCCCAGAAGCGGGCTGATCGCCTGACCATAGAGGTCGAAGGCCACGGTCGCCGCCGCGCCGGCGAGCAGGACCAGCGCGAGGGCGCGCTCAGGGTCGGCGGCGAGAGCCGCGGGCGAGAGCGGATCCGCGGGCCGCGCGACGGGGGTGGCATGGGGCGCAACGGTCATCGGGTTCCTCCTTGGCGGCGGGTAGGGCGCGACCGCCTCCTGCGCTGCAATTACGCTGCGGAAATGCTGCCGAGCAACGGATGTTTCAGCCGCCTGACGGGAAGGTGCGGAGGACGTGATCCGCAGGGCCGGGCAGGGGGCGGAGGTCTCCGTCTCGGCGGGGCGGCAGCCCCCACCCCATCCCTCCCCCGCAGGCGGGGGAGGGGCGTGAAACCCGGGGATGAGGCGGCGGCGGGCGGCGGCGGAGCCCTCCGCGCCCGGGCGCGACGGGCGGAATGCGGCCCCCCGGGGCCTTTGCGGCGGGCCGCCCCCTCCGGGCGACACGGCGGCCGTTCGTCTGCACCGCGTGCCGCGGGGGGCTCGGGGCGCGCCCCCCGGCCGTACCGGGACGTGCGGCGCGGACCCGCGGCGGCGGGCGTTCCCGGAGCCCCGGCTTGGGATCGCGAGGGCTGGACCGCGGCGCGCGCGCGGCCTAGACCCGCGGCGCCTGATCGCGGAGCCGCCCATGCGCGTTGACGAGTTCGATTTCGACCTGCCGGAGGCGCTGATCGCGCTGCGCCCGGCGCGGCCGCGGAGTTCGGCCCGGCTGCTGCACGCGCAGGGCGACGCCATCGCCGACCGGCGGGTCACGGACCTGCCCGACCTGCTGCGGCCCGGCGACATGCTGGTCTTCAACGACACGAAGGTGATCCCGGCGCGCCTGTTCGGGGAGCGGCGGCGCGAGACCGCCGACGGTGCGGGGGTGGCGCGGATCGAGACGCTGCTGATCTCGCGCGAGGGGCCGGAGACGTGGTCGGCGCTGGCGCGGCCCGCCAAGCGGCTGCGGGTGGGGGACCGGATCGTCTACGGGCCGCTCATGGCGGAGGTGGCGGCGAAAGGCGAAGCGGGCGAGGTGAGGCTTGTGTTCGACCGCGCGGGGCCGGAGCTGGACGCGGGCATCGCCGAGGCGGGGGTGATGCCGCTGCCGCCCTACATCGCCCACCGCCGCGCGGCGGATGCCGAGGACGCCACGGATTACCAGACCGTGTTCGCAGAGCGGCCGGGGGCGGTGGCGGCGCCGACCGCGTCCCTCCATTTCGATGCGCCGCTGCTGGCGGCGCTGGAGGCGCGGGGCGTGCTCTCGGCCCGGCTGACGCTGCATGTGGGGGCGGGAACCTTCCTGCCGGTGAAGGCGGAGACGCTGGAGGGGCACCGGATGCATGCCGAATGGGGCCAGGTGTCGGAGGCGGCGGCCGAGGCGGTGAATGCGGCCCGCGCGGCGGGCGGGCGGGTGATCCCGGTGGGGACCACCGCGCTGCGGCTGCTGGAATCGGCGGCGGTCGAGGACGGGCGGCTGCGGGCGTTCGAGGGGGAGACGGACATCTTCATCTCGCCGGGCCACCGCTTCCGCATCGCCGACGGGCTGATGACCAACTTTCATCTGCCGCGGTCGACGCTGCTGATGCTGGTCTCGGCGCTGATGGGGGTGGAGCGGATGCGCCGCGTTTACGCTCACGCCATAGGCGAGCGGTACAGGTTCTACTCCTACGGCGATTCCTCGCTGCTGATCCCGTGAGGGTTTAGGGCTGCGGCAGGGTTCCGTCGCCCGCTGACCTAGCGTCGCTTGGCCGAAAGCGGCGTCGCATGTCGGGAATGGGAAAGACCGGTCGGCCTTGGGCGCAGAGGGTCCGGCCTCCGCCGCGGCGGGTCGGAGCGGCCTTAGCGACTGCGCCTGCGGCCCGGCGCATGATTTGCGGCTTCCCGTCCGCCCCGACCTGCGGCCCCGGTCGCGCCCCGACCTGCGGCCTTGATGGCCGAGCCCCTGCGGCCCCGGCCGTGAAAGACTGCGGCCCGAGGGCCGGAACCGAGGCCGGAGGCCCGATGCTGCTGCTGCTGAGTAACGCCTGGGCGCTGCTGCTGGGCATCTTCCTGCTGATGATCGGCAACGGGATGCAAGGCTCGCTGCTCGGCATCCGCGGGGCGATCGAGGGGTTCTCCGCCTCGCAGATGTCGCTGGTGATGTCGGGGTATTTCCTGGGGTTCCTGGTGTCGTCGCGCGCCACGCCCTCGCTGATCCGGCGGGTGGGGCATGTGCGGGTGTTCGCGGCCATGGCCTCGATCATCTCGGCGATCTTCATCCTGTATGCGGCGCGTGCCGAACGTCTGGGCCTGGGGGCTGATGCGGGTGGCGGTGGGGGCGTGCTTCGCCTCCGTCTACATCGTGGCCGAGAGCTGGCTGAACGACTCCTCGACCAACGAGACGCGGGGGCAGGTGCTCTCGGCCTACATGATCGTGCAGATGCTGGGGGTGGTCTCGGCGCAGGCGCTGCTGAACGTGGCGGACCCGGGGGGGTATCTGCTGTTCGTGGTGATCTCGGTGCTGGTGTCGGTGAGTTTCGCGCCGATCCTGCTCACGGTGTCGCCGGCGCCGGTGCACCAGGCGACGAAGCCGATGAGCTTCGGGCGGCTGTTCAGGGCCTCGCCGCTGGGGTTCGTGGGGACGGTGTTCCTCGGGTCGGTGTTCTCGGCGCATCTTCGGGATGTCGTCGGTCTACGGGACGGAGCGGGGGTTCTCGATCGCGGAGATCTCGCTGTTCGTGGCGGTGGTCTATGTGGGGGGGATCGTCGCGCAGTTCCCGGTGGGGCGGCTGTCGGACCGGATGGACCGGCGCAAGCTGATCCTGGGGCTGACGGCGGCGGGGGTGGCGGCCTCCGTTCTCGCGGTGGCGGCGGAGGCCTCGACGCTGGTGGTGCTGGCCGCGGCGGCGGTGATCGGGGGGGTGGCGAACCCGCTCTATTCGCTGCTGATCGCGCATACGAACGATTATCTTCAGCCGGACGAGATGGCCTCGGCCTCCGGGGCGCTGTTGTTCCTCAACGGCGTAGGGGCGATCCTGGGGCCGCTGCTGGTGGGCGCGGGGATGACGGCGTTCGGCTCCTGGGCGTTCTTCGGCTATGTGGGGCTGATGTTCGCGCTGATCTGCGGCTATGCGGCGTGGCGGATGACGCGGCGGGCGGCGGCGCCGGCGGAGGAGACGGTGGCCTACGCGCCGGTGATGCCGGGGGCGACGCCGGTGGCAGCCGGGATCGCCACCGCCTACGCGCAGGAGCATGCGGAAGAGGCGCATGCGGAGCATCCGTCGCACGCGGCTTGAGGCTTGCCTGGGGCGCCCGCGCGCGCGAGGCTGCGCGCGACCGAGGAGGATGCGCATGGCGGAACCGGGGGAGATCCTGGCGTTCTGGCTCGAGGATGTCGGGCCGCAGGGATGGTATGGCGGCGGGCCCGCGCTGGACGAGGCGATTCGCCGGCGCTTCGGGCGCGCGTGGCGCGCGGCGCGGAGCGGCGCGTTCGAGAGCTGGCAGGCCGATCCCGCCGGCGCGATGGCGCTGCTGATCCTGATCGACCAGTTCCCGCGCAACATGCACCGCGGCTCGGCGCTCGGCTTCGCCACGGATGCGCGGGCGCGGCGGGTGGCGCGGCGCGCCATGGCGGAGGGGTTCGACCTGCGCTCCGACCCCGGCGCGCGGGAGTTCTTCTACCTGCCCTTCATGCATTCCGAGCGGATGATGGATCAGGACCTGTCGGTCCGGCTCTACCGCGGACGCATGGGCCCGGGGCTCCGGGCGGAGAAGCTGCCCCACGCGCGCGCCCATCGCGCCGTGATCGCACGCTTCGGGCGGTTCCCCTATCGCAACGAGGCGCTGGGGCGGGAGACGACGGCGGAGGAGGCCGCGTGGATGGACGCCGGAGGCTACGCGCAGGAGGTCGCGCGCTTCGCCTGATCCGGTCGCGCGCGGTCCGCGCTTCGCAAGAAGCTTGCCGACGTTTCGCTTTCTTGTGACCCGCGCCATCGGCTAAACCCGCAGGGAGACCCGAAGAAACCGCGAGGGGAAGCCCATGGCAGACCAGTTCGACGTCGTCGTGATAGGGGCGGGGCCGGGCGGCTACGTCGCCGCCATCCGCTGCGCGCAGCTCGGGCTGAAGACGGCCATCGTGGAGCGGGAGCATCTGGGCGGCATCTGCCTCAACTGGGGCTGCATCCCCACCAAGGCGATGCTGCGCTCGGCCGAGGTGTTCCACCTGTTCCACCGCGCGAAGGACTTCGGGCTGAGCGTGGAGAATCCCTCCTATGATCTTGATGCGGTGGTGAAACGGTCGCGCGGGGTGGCGAAGCAGCTGACCTCCGGCGTGGGCCACCTGATGAAGAAGCACAAGATCGAGGTGGTGATGGGGGAGGCGACGCTGCCGTTGCGCGGCGAGGTCAGGGTGAAGGGGGAGAAGGGGGAGCGGGCGCTTCGGGCGAAGGACGTGATCCTCGCCACCGGCGCGCGGGCCCGGGAGGTGCCGGGGCTGGAGGCGGACGGCGAGCTGGTCTGGACCTACAAGCACGCGCTGGTCCCGAAGCGGATGCCTTCGAAGCTGCTGGTGGTCGGCTCCGGGCGCCATCGGGATCGAATTCGCGAGCTTCTACAACGCGCTCGGGGCCGACGTTACGGTCGTGGAGATGTTGCCGCGCATTCTTCCCGTCGAGGATGAGGAGATCGCGGTCTTCGCCCGGAAATCCTTCGAGAAGCAGGGGATGAAGTTCCGCGAGGGCTCCACCGTCGCGAAGCTGGAGCGGGCCGAGGGCAAGGCCACGGCGCATATCGAGAAGGACGGGAAGACCGAGAAGCTGGAATTCGACGCCGTGATCTCGGCGGTGGGGATCGTGGGCAACGTTGAGGACCTCGGGTTCGAGGAGCTGGGCGTGAAGGTCGAGCGGGCGCATGTGGTGGTGGACCGCCATTGCCGCACGGGGGTGGAGGGGATCTGGGCGATCGGGGACCTCGCGGGCGCGCCGTGGCTGGCGCACAAGGCGATGCATGAGGGGGTGATGGTGGCGGAGCTGATCGCGGGGCATGACGCCCATGCGACGCCGGTGACCAACATCCCGGGATGCACCTATTGCCAGCCGCAGATCGCCTCCGTGGGGCTGACGGAGGCCAAGGCGAAGGAGGCGGGGCATGAGGTGAAGGTCGGGCGCTTCCCCTTCGTGGGCAACGGCAAGGCCATCGCGCTCGGCGAGCCGGAGGGGATGGTGAAGACGGTGTTCGACGCGAAGACGGGCGAGCTGCTTGGCGCTCACATGGTCGGCGCCGAGGTCACCGAGCTGATCCAGGGCTACGCGGTCGGCAAGACGCTGGAGACCACGGAGGCCGAGCTGATCGCGACCGTATTCCCGCACCCGACGCTCTCGGAGATGATGCACGAGAGCGTGCTCGCGGCCTTCGGGCGGACGCTTCACTATTGATCGGATAGCGGGGCGCCGCCCGCTATCGGAAGCGAAGCGTTGGATGGCGATCCGCGGGGGGTTCTCGGAAGGGCGAACCTCCCCACAACGCAGGCTCCCGCAATGGGGCCCTTGGCGTTGACAGGCCGCGCATTCTGACGCAAAAATTAACGAATTATTCATATTTATGAAGCCGCCGGGGGGCCGCTCATGCACTCGTTCCGTTTCGCGTGGCGCAGTTGCGCCGCGGGCCTTGCGCTGCTGGTCCCGACGCAGGGGGAGGCGAGCCGCGTGGAGCTGTCCACGGGCTTCCTGGGCAGGGTCGCGCAGGACGGGAACATGTTCGACGTGCTGGTCGGGCCGCGGCGGCTGACCGTGACCGGGCTGGGGCTGCACCTGGAGCCGACGGTGACCACCGTGCGCCTCTTCGTGCTGGAGGGGAGCTGGCTGGACGCGCCGAACGACGCGGACGCCTGGACCGTCATCGACACGGTGTTCGGCATCGCGTCGGCAGGCGCGGGGCGCGAGACGCGGGTGGACGTGGCGGATTTCGACCTGGAGGCGGGGCGGCGCTACGGCTTCTACATCACCACGCCGGGGGGCGACGCCGATCTGATCTACTCGGTCGGGACGCAGGTGGGGGCGGTCGCCGCGCAGAACGACGAGCTGACCCTCTTCGAGGGCGCGGCGCGGACCTACCCGTTCTTCCTGTCGCTGGCTCCGCGGGTCTGGAACGGGTCGATCCTCTATGAGAACTATGTTCCGCTTCCCGCGGCGGCGGCTTCGATGCTGCTGGGGCTGGGCGGTCTGGCGGCACTGCGCCTGAAGCGCGGCGCCTGCTGAGGCCTGTCAGGGCCGGAGGGGGTTGGAACGAAAGGGGCCGCTCCGGTCGGAGCGGCCCCTTCGCATGTGCGCCTCGCGGTCAGCCGGCGGCGTGGGAGGTCCCGTGGGCCGACTGCTCGGACCTCGCGTTGGCGTCGGGCGCCTTCAGCGCCGCCCGCACGCCCGCGCCGTAGTCCGGGTGGACCTTGTCGAAATGCGCGAGCTGACGCTCCACGATCTCCTGCGGGACGCCCTGCATGGCGCCGGCGATGTTGTCGAAGAGCCGGTGGCGCTGGCCCTCGTCGAACATCTCGAACAGCGCGCGGGGCTGGGAGTAGTGGTCGGCCGTTCCGCGGAAGTCATAGCGGCCCACCTCGCCGGCGTAGCGGTGCGGCGGCTCCTTGACCGACGGATCCTCCACCGGGCCGCCGAAGCTGTTGGGCTCGTAATAGGCGTCCGGGTTGGTCTTCAGGCCGAAGGGCATGGTGCCGTCGCGGTGATAGTGGGCGACGGGGCAGCGGGGCTTGTTGACCTCCAGCGACTCGTAATGGGTGCCGATCCGATAGCGATGCGCATCCGGATAGGAGAAGAGCCGGCCCTGGAGCATCTTGTCCGGAGAGAAGCCGATGCCGGGGACCACGTTCGAGGGGTTGAACGCGGACTGCTCGATCTCGGCGAAGTAGTTGTCGGGGTTCCGGTTCAGCTCCATCTCGCCGACCTTGATCAGCGGGTAGTCGCCATGCGGCCAGACCTTGGTGAGGTCGAAGGCGGACCAGCCGGTCTTCTCCTGGAACTGCTGCTCCTCGCCCTCGGGCATGATCTGGATGAACATGTCCCACTTGGGGAAGTCGCCGTTCTCGATCGTGCCGAAAAGGGCTTCCTGGTAGGTCTCGCGCGAGTTGCCGATGACCTCCACCGACTCCTTGTTGGTGAAGTGCTTGTGGCCCTGGCGGGTCTTGAAGTGGAACTTGACCCAGTAGCGCTCGCCCTGGTCGTTCCACAGCGAGAAGGTGTGCGAGCCGTAGCCGTTCATGTGCATCGGCGTCTGCGGCAGGCCGCGGTCCGACATCAGGATGGTGACCTGATGCAGGGACTCGGGGCACAGGGACCAGAAATCCCACATTGCGGTGGCGGAGCGCATGTTGGTGCGCGGGTGGCGCTTCTGGGTGTGGATGAAGTCCGGGAACTTGTAGGGGTCGGCCACGAAGAACACGGGCGTGTTGTTGCCCACGAGGTCCCAGTTGCCCTCCTCGGTGTAGAACTTCATCGAGAAGCCGCGCACGTCGCGCTCGGCGTCGGCCGCGCCCTGTTCGCCGGCCACGGTGGAGAAGCGGGCCAGAAGCTCGGTCTTCGCGCCGGGCTGGAGAACCTTGGCACGGGTGTACTTCGAGACGTCCTCGGTCACCGTCAGCGTGCCGTAGGCGCCCCAGCCCTTGGCGTGGACGACGCGCTCGGGGATGCGCTCGCGGTTCTGATGGGCGAGCTTCTCGACGAGCTGGTAGTCCTCCAGCAGCACCGGGCCCCAGGCGCCGACGGTCTTGGAGTTCTGATTGTCGGCGACGGGGGCGCCGGCGGAGGTCGTGAGGCGCGGTCTGTCGGCCATGGGCTCTCTCCTCTGGCTGGCTCGCGGGCGCGGGGCCCGCGGCGAGCGAATTCGAACGGTTCCAGAATGACGACTCGGCGCGATAAAGTGAAATTGGAAATTCAGTTCGCGGTGATAGGATAAAATTATGAACGTCACCCTCAGGCAGCTCCGGTATTTCCTCGCGCTGGCCGAACACCGGCATTTCGGACGGGCGGCGGAGGCGTGCGCCGTCAGCCAGCCGGCGTTGTCGGTCCAGATCCGGGAGCTGGAGGAGACGCTCGGCGCGCCGCTGGCCGAGCGGGGGCGGCGGGAGGTGGTGCTGACCGCCGCCGGGCGGGAGGTGGCGGCGCGCGCTGCGCGGGTGCTGGCCGAGGTGCGGGAGATCGAGCAGGCGGCGCGCTGGTCCCGCGGGCTTTCGGGGCGGCTGTCGCTGGGGGTGATTCCCACGGTCGCGCCCTACCTGCTGCCCGCCGCGCTGCCGCTGCTGAGGGCGCGGAACCTGGAGCTGGACCTCGGGGTGCGGGAGGCGCAGACCTCGGCGCTGGTGGCGGAGGTGCGGGACGGGCGGCTGGACGCGGCGGTGATCGCGCTGCCCTCGGGGGAGGACGGGCTTGCGGAGGCGCCGCTGTTCGAGGACCGCTTCCTGCTGGCCTCGCCCGCCGGCCGCCCGGCGCCCGAGGCGCTCAGGCCCGAGGACCTTCAGCCCGAGCGGCTGCTCCTGCTGGACGAGGGGCATTGCCTGACCGACCAGGCGCTCGCGGCCTGCCGGCTGGACCGGGACCGGACGCGGATGGACCTGCGGGCGTCGTCGCTTTCGACGCTGGCGCGGCTGGCGGCGGAGGGCTTCGGCTACACGCTGCTGCCGGAGATCGCGGTGGCGGCGGAGCAGGCGGCGGCCCCCGGCCTCGCGGTCCGGCGCTTCGCGGAGCCGCAGCCGGGGCGAACGGTGGGGCTGGTGCGCCGGGCGATCAGCGCCGATGATGGCTGGTTCGCGGAGCTGGCCGAGATCCTGGCGCGGGCGGCCGCGGCGCTGGCCCGGCCGGAGCCGTGAGACCGCGGGAGCGCTTTAGGCGGGCGGGTGGAAGCGCCGGGCGCTCGCTCCGGCCCCGGCCGCAACCCGCAACCCGCAACCGTCCCGGACCGGCCACGCACTCAGCCTGCGGAGAACCCTTCCGGACGGAAGCGGACCATCGCCTCGGGCCCCCGCGGGTCGAGCGCGTAGAGCCCGGGGCGTCGGGACAGGTAGGCGCGCCAGTTCCTGTCGGGGTAGGAGCTGATCCTGGTTCCGTGCGCCGCGTGCATCTTCGGGGCGAGCTCGACGATCCGCATGCCGCGCCCCTCCCGGCTGTGGAGGGCGATCATCTCGCGGATCTTCCGGTCGAAATCGGAGATGGGGGTCTCGTTGCAGGGCCGGACGGCTGCCGGCGCGCAAGCGGGCAGGACGATGAACTGCGTGCAGGCGAGGCGAAAGCTCTGCGGCGCCTTCGCCTCTCCGATCCCCAGGACATCGAGGCCATATTCCCGCAGGCGCTGCGCCAGATGCGAGAAGTCTCCGTCGGACGAAGCGATCGCGAAGCACTCGATCCCCGCGCGCAGCGCCAGCTCCACCGCGTCGATGCTCAGCAGGAGGTCGGCCGCATTCTTGCCTGCGCCCGCATGCATCAGCCGGTAGCCGGGGGTCGTCAGCCAGGCGGAGGGCCGATTGGCGGACGCGTAGACGCGGCTGACGTCCACGCGCCCTCGCCTGGAGGCCTCCGACTGGAGTTGCATCGAACGGTTCGCGCCGATGTTGTCGCCATCGACCAGAAGCGCCACGCGCCGTGAACTCATCCGCCTCTCCGAACCCATGGAACTCGCACGCAAGGCACTATCGGAATGATAGTCCGGTCGTTGCGACGGAGGCGACCGTAAAATCGCGCGGCGGTCAGACGAAGCGGACTTTTCCGATGTAGCTGAGGTTCCGGTTCCGCTGGGCGTAGTCGATGCCGTAGCCGACCACGAACTCGTCCGGGATCTCGAACCCCACGAAGCGGGCCTTCACGTCGGCCTCGCGCCGGGTGGGCTTGTCGAGCAGGGCGCACACCTCCAGCCGCTTGGGCTTGCGGGCGCGCAGCATGTGCAGGACGTGGTGGAGGGTGAAGCCGGTGTCGACGATGTCCTCCACCACCAGGACGTCGCGGCCCTCGATCTCGCCGCGCAGGTCCTTGAGGATGCGCACCTCGCGCGACGAGACCATGGCGGCGCCGTAGGAGGAGGCCTCCATGAAGTCGATCTCCACGCGGCAGGGTGATCTCCCGCGCGATGTCGGCGATGAACACGAAGCTGCCGCGCAGGAGGCCGACCACGATCAGCTTCTCGGTATCCGCGAAATAGTCGGAGATCTCGGCGGCCATCGCCTCCACCCGCGCGGCGATGGACTTCGCCGAGATCAGCTGGTCGATCACGTAGGGACGGCCGTCGGGGCCGGTCTCGGTCTGCTGCGCGGCGTTGGCTCTGGTCATGTCGGCTCCCCTCGTGGCTCGGCGCAACCTACGGGGGCGGAGGCGGCTTGTCTGCGGGCGAAAGCCGCGACGATACGCCCAACTCGCCCCCGCGCGCGCGGCGCACTATCCCTCAGGCCCATGCCGACGCACGCCGAAAAACGCCGGATGCCCTGGAGCGCCGATCAGATGTACGCCCTGATCGCGGACGTGGGGTCATACCCTGAATTCCTGCCCTGGTGCTCCGCCGCCCGGATCCGCAGCCGCACGTCCGAGCCGGACGGCTCGGAGGTGATGGAGGCGGACCTGGTGATCTCGTTCAAGGTGTTCCGGGAGCGGTTCGGCTCCCGCGTCGTGCTGAGGCCGCAGACGCGCCAGATCGAGGTCGCGTATCTGGACGGGCCGTTCAAGTTTCTCAACAACCACTGGACCTTCACGCCGCTGGAGGACGGGGGCTGCGAGGTCGATTTCTTCGTGGAGTTCGAGTTCAAGTCCTTCGTGCTGCAGAAGCTGATCGGCGTGGTGTTCCACGAGGCGATGCAGCGGATCGTGCGGGCGTTCGAGGGGCGGGCGCGGGACCTTTACGGAACCCCCTAGGCGCGCGCCGCCTCGGCCAGCAGCTTGAGGGCGTGGACCACCGTCGCCTCGCGGACCTCGGCGCGGCCCAGGGCGCCGAACTGGACCGTCTCCGTGCGCACGCCGCGCTCGTCCGCCACGCCGAAGCAGACCATCCCCTCGGGCTTGGGACCGGAGGCGCCGGGGCCGGCGACTCCGGTGACGGAGATGGCGATCTGGGCGTGCGGAGCGCTCCAGCGCGCCCTGCGCCATGGCGGCGGCGGTGGGCTCCGAGACGGCGCCGTGGGCGCGCAGCGTATCGTCCGAGACGCCCAGCGCCTCCCGCTTCGCGTCGTTGGAATAGACGACGTAGCCCCGCTCGGCGACCGAGGAGGAGCCGGCCACGGAGGTGAGCGCTCCCATGATGAGCCCGCCCGTGCAGCTTTCCGCGGTGACGATCTTGCGCCCCGACTGCCGGGCGGCCTCCAGCGCCGCGGCGGCGAGGGAGCAGGTTTCGGCGTTGAGAAGTCCGGTCATGCGAGCCATCCGTGTGCAATGGCCGCCGCGATGGTCACCACGATGGCGGCCATGAGGCCCGCGACCAGGTCGTCCGCCATGACGCCGAGGGCGCCGGGCAGACGCTCGGCCGTGGAGACGGGCGGCGGCTTGAGAATGTCGAAGAGGCGGAAGAGCAGGAAGCCCCCGACCCAGCCGGGCCAGGCGCGCAGCATGACGTCCGCGCCGGCCCCCGCGAGCCAGAGGCCGAGCGAGAGCGGCGCGAGCGCGAGGAGCTGTCCCGCGACCTCGTCCACGATGACCTCGCCGGGGTCCTTGAGGCCGGTATCCGCGAGATAGCGGTCGGTGGCGAAGTAGCCGAGCACGATCGCGCAGATCAGCCCGAGGGCGAAGACGGGAAACCCGCCGATCCAGTGCAGAAGCAGCGCCGCGGGCAGGGCGGCGAGGGAGCCGAACGTACCCGGCGCGGGCACGGCCTTGCCGAGGCCGAAGAGGGTCGCGAGGCGGATCATGGGGTGGCCTCCGGATGGTCGGGCGCGGGCAGGGCGACGGTGGCGGCGGCCTGCGCCGCGATGCCCTCGCCCCGTCCGGGGAAACCCAGACGCTCGGTGGTGGTTGCCTTCACCGACACGCGCGAGGGGTCCACGTCCAGAATGGACGGCGAGGCGGGACTGCATGGCGGCCGCATGGGGGCCGATCTTCGGCGCCTCGCAGATCAGGGTCACGTCGGCGTTGACGAGCCGCCCGCCGCGGGCGGCGACGCGCTCGGCGGCCTTGCGCAGGAAGATCTCCGAGGCGGCGCCCCTCCACTGCGGGTCCGACGGGGGGAACCAGCGGCCGATGTCGCCCTCCGCGAGCGCGCCGAAGATGGCGTCGGTGAGGGCGTGCATGCCCACGTCCGCGTCGGAATGGCCCGAGAGGGTGCGGTCGAACGGGATCTCCACGCCGCAGAGCATCACCGAGGCGCCGTCGGCGAAGGCGTGGACGTCGAAGCCGGTCCCGGTGCGGTATTCCATCATGGCGACGAGCCTCGCCTCCGCCTGCGCGAAATCTTCGGGGGTGGTGAGCTTGGCCGCGCGCTCGTCGCCGGGGACGAGCGCGACCGTCAGGCCCGCGGCCTGCGCCACCGCCACGTCGTCGGTGAACTCGCGCCCCTGCGCGGACTCGTGGGCGCGGCGGATGGGGCCGAGGCGGAAGCCCTGCGGGGTCTGGGCGCGCATGAGGCCGGCGCGGTCCACCAGATCCCCCGCGAGCCCGCCTGCATCGCGGCGGACGGTGTCGGGGACGGGCAGGGCCGGGCAGGCGCCCTCGGCGTCCTTCAGGGCGGCCACCACCCTCGCGATCATCGCGGGGGGCGCGAAGGGGCGCGCGGCGTCATGGATCAGCACGAGGTCGTCCTCCGCGCCCCCCAGCGCGGCGAGGCCGAGGCGCACGCTCTCCTGCCGGGTCGCGCCGCCCGGGACCGGCTCGTCCAGCGCCAGCCCCTCGGCGGCGCGGTCGTATTCGGCGCGGTCGTCGGGATGGATCGCGACGCGGACCGCGTCGATGCCGGGCAGGCGAGCAGCCCCTCCAGCGTGCGCCGCAGCACGGTCCGCCCGCCGAGGGCGCGGTACTGCTTCGGCCCGCCCGGTCCCGCACGCATGCCGCGCCCGGCGGCGACGACGAGGGCGTGGACGGTCATAGGGCGGCGCTCCGGGATGGATGTCGGACGGGCGGCGGCGCCGCGCAGCGGTGAAGGCTAGCGCGCGGTCTTGCGTCCCTCAAGGGGCGGCGCTATGCGTAGCCTGCGTGCATAAGGAATGAGCAAGTGCCCTTCTCGGTAGGCGAAATTGAGGTCAAGGAGCCGGTCCTGCTCGCGCCGATGGCAGGAATCACGGACCTGCCCTTCCGCAACCAGGTCATGGCCTACGGCGCCGGGCTCGTGGTGTCGGAGATGGTCGCCTCGCGGGAGGTGGCCTTAGGCGATGCGCGCGCCCGGGCCAAGGCGGAGATAGGTCACGCCCGCGGCCTCACCTCGGTGCAGATCGCGGGGCGGGAGCCGCGCTGGATGGCGGAGGCCGCGAAGGTCGCCGAAGGCTTCGGCGCCGCCATCGTGGACATCAACATGGGCTGCCCGGCGAAGAAGGTCACCGGCGGGCTGTCGGGCTCGGCGCTGATGCGGGCGCCGGACCATGCGCTGCGGCTGATCGAGGCGGCGGCGGAGGCGGTGTCCGTGCCCGTGACGCTGAAGATGCGGCTCGGGTGGGACCATGACTGCCTCAACGCCCCCGAGATCGCCCGCAGGGCGGAGGCGGCGGGCGTGCGGATGGTGACCATCCACGGCCGCACCCGCCAGCAGTTCTACGAGGGGCGCGCCGACTGGACCGCGATCCGGGCGGTGAAGGCGGCGGTGTCGATCCCCGTGGTGGCCAACGGCGACATCCGCGACGCGGCCACGGCGCGCGAGGCGCTGCGCCTGTCGGGCGCCGACGCGGTGATGGTCGGCCGCGCCGCCCGCGGGCTGCCGTGGCTGCCTTCGCAGATCGCGGCGGCGCTGGCCGGGCGACCGGTCCCCGAGGCGCCGCAGGGCGCGGCGCTCGCCGAGGAGCTGTGCGCCCATTACGAGGCGATGCTGGCCTTCCACGGCGCGCGCACCGGCATGCGGACCGCGCGCAAGCATCTCACCTGGCGGCTGGAGCCGATCCCCGGAACCCGCCCCCTCCGCGACCGGCTGATGCGGGAGGACGCGCCGGCGCGCGTGCTCGCCGCGCTGCGGGCGGAGCTTCCCGATCTCGCCGCCCCGATGGAGCAGGCCGCATGAGCCTCGAAACCACCTGGACCGCGGTCTGGAACGCCGTCCCCTTCGCCGCCCTGATCCTCGACCCCGAGGACCGGGTGGAGGAGGTGAACTCGGCCGCCGAGGTCTTCTTCGATCTCTCCGCCAAGGTGCTGAGGGGGCGGGGGCTGGAGCAGATGTTCGGCGCCTCCTCGCGCGTCGCCGACCTTGTGGCGCAGGTGCGCCGCGGGGCGGTGAGCCTGGGCGAGCACCAGATGGAGCTGGCGCTGGCGGAGCGTCCGCCCCGGACGGTGGACCTCTTCGTCTCCACCGTCACCGACGGGGGCGGGCAGGTGCTGGTGCTGATCCAGCCGCAGTCCATCGCCGAGAAGATGGACCGGTCGCTGACCCACCGGGCGGCGGCGCGCTCCGTGACCGGCATGGCCGCGATGCTGGCGCACGAGATCAAGAACCCGCTCGCCGGCATCTCCGGCGCGGCGCAGCTTCTGGCCATGCAGCTCGGCGACGGGGAGACGGAGCTCACCGACCTGATCCGCGAGGAGGCCGAGCGCATCGCCAAGCTGCTGGAGAAGGTGGAGGTGTTCGGAGACAACCGCCCCTCGTCGCGCGAGCCGGTGGACATCCACGAGGTGCTGGACAAGGCGCGGCTGTCGGCCGCCTCCGGCTTCGCGCGGCATGTGCGGTTCGTGGAGGAATACGACCCCTCCCTGCCGCCCACGGCGGGCGATGCGGACCAGTTGATGCAGGTGTTCCTGAACCTGCTGAAGAACGCCGCGGAGGCGACGCCTCAGGTGGGGGGCATGATCACCATCCGCACCTCGTTCCGCCCGGGCATCCGCATGGCGGTGCCGGGAGGCGGGCGGGAGTCGCTGCCCCTCCAGGTCGCCATCACCGACAACGGCGCAGGCGTGCCCGAGCAGATCAAGCGCGATATCTTCGAGCCGTTCGTGACCTCGAAATCCACGGGCTCGGGCCTCGGGCTGGCGCTGGTCTCGCGGCTGGTGGCCAACCACGGCGGCGTGGTGGAATGCGAGAGCGACCCGGGCTGGACCACCTTCAAGGTGCTGCTGCCGGTCTGGACCGACCCGGCCAGGGCGAGGAAGCCGGCGGCCAGGGCGCGGCGCAAGCAGGAGAGCGGATCATGAGCGGTGGGCGCCTCAACGGAACCATCCTGGTCGCGGACGACGACCGGACCATCCGCACCGTGCTGAGCCAGGCGCTGACGCGGGCGGGGGCGCGGGTGCGCTCCACCGGCTCGGCCTCGACGCTGTGGCGCTGGGTGGAGGACGGCGAGGGCGACGTGGTGGTCACCGACGTGATGATGCCCGACGGCGACGCGCTGGACCTGCTGCCGGCCATCCGCAAGAAGCGGCCGGAGCTGCCGGTGATCGTGATGTCGGCGCAGAACACCATGATGACCGCGATCCGGGCGGCGGAGGTCGGGGCCTACGAGTACCTTCCCAAGCCGTTCGACCTGCGCCAGGTGCTGGAGAACGTGGAGCGGGCGCTGGACGGCGCGCGCAAGCCCGGCCAGACCGCCGCGCCCGAAAGCGGACGGGACGAGGGGTTGCCGATCATCGGGCGCTCTCCTGCGATGCAGGAGGTCTACCGGATCATGGCCCGGCTGATGAACACGGACCTGACCGTGATGGTCAACGGCGAGTCCGGCACCGGCAAGGAGCTGGTCGCCCGCGCGCTGCACAATTTCGGCTGGCGCAAGCAGGGGCCCTTCGTGGCGGTGAACATGGCCGCCATCCCGCGGGACCTGATCGAGGCGGAGCTGTTCGGCCACGAGAAGGGCGCCTTCACCGGCGCCACGGAACGCGCGGCGGGCCGGTTCGAGGCCGCCGCCGGGGGGACGCTGTTCCTCGACGAGATCGGGGACATGCCGCTGGACGCCCAGACCCGCCTGCTGCGCGTTCTTCAGGACGGCCAGTTCACCCGCGTCGGCGGGCGCACGCCGATCAAGGCGGACGTGCGGGTGATCGCGGCCACCCATCAGGACCTCCGCACCCTCATCAACGAGGGCACCTTCCGCGAGGACCTGTTCTACCGCCTCAACGTGGTCCCCGTGCGCCTGCCGCCGCTGCGCGACCGGACCGAGGACGTGCCCGACCTCGCCCGCGCCTTCCTGCGCAAGGCGGAAGCCGAGGGGCTGCCGAAGAAGGCCATCTCCTCCGAGGCGCTGGAGCTTCTGAAAGGCCAGTCCTGGCCCGGCAACGTCCGGGAGCTGGAGAACCTGATGAAGCGCCTCGCCGCGCTGACCGCCGACGAGGTGATCTCGGAGGCCGACGTGGAGCGGGAGCTGGCCGCGCGCCCCTCCGTGGTCGCGCACGAGATGGAGCGGGGCGCCTCGCTCGGCGCCTCGGTGGAGGCGCATCTGCGCGCCTATTTCCAGCTTCACGGCGACGCGCTGCCGCCTCCGGGCCTCTACGACCGGATCCTGCGGGAGGTGGAGCTGCCGCTGATCGCGCTCACGCTCTCGGCCACGCGGGGCAACCAGCTCCGGGCCGCGGACCTGCTGGGGATCAACCGGAACACCCTTCGCAAGAAAATTCGGGAGCTTGACATTCCGGTCACGCGTGGCAAGACGCTGATGTAGGAGTGCAACAGTCACGGGCCGTCGCCGCGGGCGACGCGCACCCTGCCGGCCCCTCCGGGTCAGCCGGCGCGTGACACAGGATGCCGGGGAAGCCTTCTTGGCCTTGCGCAGCGCCCGCGCCGCCAGATCCGCGATCGACGCCGCAGCCGCCCTTCCGGCGGCGATTCTGCGCGGCGGCTGGTCGCGCAGGACCCGCACGCGCGTCACCGCGGTGATCGTGCTGCTCGGCCCGGTGCTGGCGATCCTCACCGGATGGGCGCTTTCCGGGGGGGAGGGCGGGCCGGTGCGGCAGGACACGCTGCGCGGCGTGTTCCTGCTGGACCTCGTCTACATCCTGGTGATCGCGGGGCTGGTGATCTGGCGGGTGTCGGCGCTGATCTCGGCGCGGCGCGCGCGGTCGGCGGGCTCCCGCCTGCACCTGCGGCTCACCGGGGTTTTCGCGGCGATGGCGCTGGCCCCCACGATCCTGGTGGCCGTGTTCGCCACGCTCACCGTGTCCTTCGGCATCGAGGGCTGGTTCTCCGACCAGATCGGCTCGGTCGTGCGCAACTCCCTCGCCACCGCCGAGAGCTACGAGATGGAGCACCGCCGCCGCATCCGCACCGAGGCGGTGGCGATGGCCACCGACATCAACGGCGAGTCGCCCCGGATCGTGAACGACGGCCAGCTCGGGGATTATCTCCGCGCGCAGGCCGCGATCCGCCAGGTGCCGGAGGCCTACATCTTCGACGGGGACATGAACCTCCGGGCGCGGGGCGAATACTCCTACCTCTTCAACTTCACCCCGCCCAGCGAGGAGGCCATCGCCCGCGCCCGGGCCGGCGACGTGGTGGTGATCTCGGACTCGGAGGCGTCCGAGGTGCGGGCCCTCGTGCATCTCGACGGCTTCGTGGACTACTTCCTCTATCTCGCGCGGCCCGTGGACGGCGACGTCCTGCGCCTGCTGGACGACACGCAGGAGACGGTCCAGCTCTACGAGCGGCTGGAGCGGGACCGCGACTCGATCCTGATGGAATTCGCCATCCTCTATGTCGGCTTCGCGCTGGTGGTGATCCTGGCGGCCACCTGGGCCGGGCTCTGGTTCGCCGAACGTCTGGCGCGGCCGATCGGGCGGCTTGCGGGGGCGGCGCGACCGGGTGGGGGCGGGCGACCTCGACGTGCGCGTGCAGGAGGAGCGGGGGGACGACGAGATCGCGGTCCTCGCCCGCGTGTTCAACCGCATGACCGAGCAGGTGAAGGGCCAGCGAGACGCGCTGGTGGCCGTGAACCACGAGACGGAGCGGCGCCGGCGCTTCATGGCGACGGTGCTGTCGGGCGTCACGGCCGGGGTCGCGCGGCTCGACGCCGAGGGCCGGGTGGAGCTGCTGAACGAGGCGGGCGCCAAGATGCTGGGCTGCACGCCCGGCGAGGCCGCGGGCCGGCCGCTCGGCGACGTGGCCCCCCTGTTCGACCCGCTGCTGGAGCAGGCCCGCGCGCGGGCCAACGGCCTCGCCTCGGAGCGGGTGCACGGGCAGGTGAAGGGCGCGGAGCGGGATTTCCTCGCCCGCGTGGCGCGCACCGCGGTGGACGGCGACGCGGAGGCCTTCGTGCTGACCTTCGACGACCTGACCGAGCTGGTGACCGCCCAGCGGCTGGCCGCCTGGGGCGACATCGCGCGGCGCATCGCGCATGAGATCAAGAACCCGCTGACCCCGATCCAGCTTTCGGCCGAGCGGCTGAAGCGCAAGTTCTCGGACGGGCTGACCGGCCGGGACCGGGAGCGGTTCGACAGCTATGCCGACATGATCGTGCGGCAGGCGGGCGACATCCGGCGCATGGTGGACGAATTCTCGCCGCTTCGCCCGGATGCCCGCGCCGGAGCTGGAGGCGCAGGACCTGGGCGCCGTGCTGCGCGAGGCGGTGCTTCTGCAGTCCGAGGCCGGGGACGCGGTGCGCTTCGAGGCGGACGAGCAGGGCGAGCCCGCCCCCGTGCGCTGCGACCGCGGGATGGTGGCGCAGGCGCTGACCAACCTGCTCAAGAACGCGGGCGAGTCGGTGGAGGCGCGCCTCGCCCAGCGGCCGGAGCCGCCGGGGCTGGTGCGCGCCGAGCTGATCCACCATCGGGACGCGGTGGAGATCCGGGTGATCGACAACGGCGTGGGCCTGCCCGAGACGGGTCGCGCCCGGCTGCTGGAGCCCTACGTGACGACGCGCGACAAGGGCACGGGCCTCGGCCTCGCCATCGTCAAGAAGATCGCGGAGGAGCATGGGGGGTCGTTCTCGCTGGAGGACGCGCCCGCCGGGTCGGAGGCGCCCGGGGCGATGGCGGTGATCCGCCTGCCGCGCCGCGGCGCGCCGACGAGGACGAAGAGCGAAGAACAGACCGGGGCGGCCTCGCCGACCCCGCGGGCAGGAGGCGCGCATGGCTGACATTCTCGTGGTGGACGACGAGGCGGACATCCGGGAGCTGGTCGCCGACATACTTGAGGACGAGGGGCACCACGCAAGGCACGCGGCCGACGCGGACGGGGCGCTCAAGGCGGTGGAGACGGCGCGGCCGGACCTCATCATCCTCGACATCTGGCTCCAGGGCAGCCGGATGGACGGGATCGAGATCCTCAAGACGGTGCGGCGGAACCATCCCGACATCCCGGTGGTGATCATCTCGGGCCACGGCAACATCGAGATCGCGGTCGCCGCCGTCCGGCAGGGCGCCTACGACTTCATCGAGAAGCCGTTCACCACCGACACGCTGATGCTGGTGGCGACGCGGGCGCTGGAGACCTCGCGCCTGCGGCGGGAGAACGCGGCGCTGAAGGCGGCGGATCAGGCGCAGTCGGAGATGATCGGGACCTCCCACGCCATCGCGGCGCTGAGGCAGAAGCTGGACCGGGTGGCGCGGACGGCCTCGCGGGTGCTGCTGTCGGGGCCGCCGGGGTCGGGCAAGGAGGTGGCGGCGCGCTACATCCACGTCCATTCCGAACGGGCCAAGCTCGCCTTCGTGGTGCTCAACGCCGCCAATATCGACCCCGCCAAGATGGAGGAGACCCTGTTCGGGCGGGAGCGGGAGGACGGCACGGTCATCCCGGGCCTGTTCGAGAAGGCGCATGGGGGGACCATCTTCCTCGACGAGGTCGCCGAGATGCCCGCCGGCGCCCAGTCCAAGATCCTGCGGGTGCTGGTGGACCAGCGGTTCGCGCGGGTGGGGGGCTCGGACCTCGTGCAGGTGGATGTTCGGGTGATCTCGGCCACCACGCGGGACCTGGAGGCGCTGATCGAGGCGGGGAAGTTCCGCGAGGACCTGTATCACCGGCTTTCGGTCGTGCCGCTGGAGACGCCGGCGCTGGCGGCGCGGCGGGACGACATTCCGCTGCTGGCGGACCATTTCCTCGCGCGCCTGTCGAAGAACGAGGGGCTGCCGCTTCGCCGGCTTTCGCAGGATGCGGCGGCGCTTCTCCAGACCCAGACCTGGCCCGGGAACGTCCGCCAGCTTCGCAACGTCATGGAGCAGGCGCTGATCCTGGGGCAGGGGACGGGCGAGATCTCGGCCGACGAGCTGCCGCTGTCGCATGAGGGGCCGGAGGGGTCGGGCTCGGTCTCGGCCTCCATGGCGACCCTGCCGCTTCGGGAGGCGCGGGAGCTGTTCGAGCGGGACTACCTGATCGCCCAGATCAACCGCTTCGGGGGCAACATCTCCAAGACCGCGGCCTTCGTGGGGATGGAGCGGTCGGCGCTGCACCGCAAGCTCAAGAGCCTCGGGGTGGCGACGGTGATGCGCGGGGGGGCGCGGGTGGCCGTCGCGGGCGAAGGGGACGACGAGGACTTCGAGGACTGAGCGCGAAACGCTGCGAAACGGCGCCGGGCGTTTCGCATGCGAAACAGAGCTTGCGTATGGTATTGCGCGTAGTTGAAAGCGACGCCCGGAAGCAGCGGGGGGCGTTGCGTCCTGGTTAACAGAAGGTTGACGTCGGCCTGCTCCGGGGGGCGGGTCGGGCGTTCCGGCCCCGGCAGGGTGCGAAACGGCGGGTTTCACGGGGGCGCCCTCGGGATGTGGCGAGCGGCGCGTTGCGCTGGGCGCGGGCCGGGGGTTGTCCACGATCTCCGGCAGGTGCGGAACGGCGGACGGTGCGGGGGCGCCTCGGGAGGTTGCGAGACGCGCCGCGGTGCGGGGGTCAGAGGGGTTTCGCGCGCAACGCCTCGGCCCAGCGGGCTTTCGCGGACTTGAGCAGGCGGGGCGCGCTCTCGGGTCTGGTCTTTTCGTCGAGCTCCTCCAGCACCTCGAACACGAAGCCGGCGTCGCCGTGGCGGGCGTAGGCGGCGGCCATCTCGGGGCGGGTGCGGTCGCCGGTGCGGAGCGAGAAGCGCAGGCGCGCCTCCATGCTGCCGAGGGTCGGGGAGGCGCCGACCCAGGCGAGGGACTCGGCCGGGCAGCGGAAGGCGAAGACGCCGGCGCGGCCCTTGCGCTCCCGCCACTCGGCGATGGCGGCTTTCCTGTCGGCCTTGAGCATCTTCGCCTCCTGAATTTCGTCCGGGTCTTATTGACTCGGGCGAGGCGGCGTGGTCAATCCCCGGCATGACGGACGCGACCGCTTTTCTCGGGCTTCGACGCCTCGCCTCCGGGCCATTGCCGGAGGTGGCCGCCGAAGTGCGCCGGGCGCTGGATGCGGACCCGGAGGCGCAGGTGCTGGCGTTCGACGATGCCGACGGGCGGGTCGTGGACCTCGACCTGCGTGGGACGCCCGAGGAGGTGCATGACCGGCACGGGCCGGCGCGGGGCAGGGGGCGGCCGAAGCTCGGGGTCTCGGCGCGGGAGGTGACGCTGTTGCCGCGGCATTGGGACTGGCTGGCGAGCCGGCGGGGCGGCGCCTCGGCGGCGCTGCGGGCGCTGGTGGAGGCGGCGATGGCGGCGGACCCGGAGGCGGCGGGGCGCGCGGGGCGGGAGGCGGCCTATCGCTTCCTTCAGGCGCTGGCGGGGGACCTGCCGGGGTATGAGGACGCCATCCGGGCGCTGTTCGCGGGAGACGCGGCCGCGTTCGAGGCGCGGCTTTCGGCCTGGCCGCCGGATGTGCATGGCCATGCCTGGCGGCTGGCCTACGGGGAGGCGGCGTCGCGCGGTTGACGGCGCCCCGGCCCCGGCGCATCTTCCCCCGAACTCCGGGCCGCCCCTGAAGCGGCCGCGAGCCAGAGGGCCCATGAAGATCATCATCTGCGGCGCGGGGCAGGTCGGCTCCCAGATCGCCCGCCACCTGTCCCGAGAGAACAACGACGTCACCATCGTCGACCAGGACGGGGGGCTGGTGCGGCGCGTCACCGACAGCTTCGACGTGAACGGGGTGGTGGGCTTCGCCTCGCATCCCGACGTGCTGGAGCGGGCGGGGGCGGAGGACGCGGACATGATCATCGCCGCCACCTTCGCCGACGAGGTGAACATGGTGGCGTGCCAGGTGGCGCATTCGGTGTTCTCGGTGCCCCAGAAGATCGCGCGCATCCGGGCGCAGTCCTACCTCACCCCGAAATGGGCGGACCTGTTCCGGCGGGATCACATGCCCATCGACGTGATCATCTCGCCGGAGCTGGAGGTGGCGAAGGTCGCCATGCGCCGGCTGGCGAACCCCGAGGCCTTCGACATCGAGAACTTCCTCGACGGGAAGGTGCGGCTGGTGGGCACGCGGATCGACGACGACTGCCCGGTGATCAACACGCCGCTGCGGCAGTTGTCGGAGCTGTTCTCCACGCTCAAGGCCATCGTGGTGGCCTATCGGCGGGACGGGGCGCTGCATGTGGCGACGCCCGAGGATCAGGTGCTGGCGGGGGACGACATCTACTTCATCGCCGCCGCCGAGGACGTGACCCGGACGCTGAGCCTGTTCGGCCGCGAGTCGCGACGCTCCGGCCGGGTGGTGATCGTGGGCGCGGGCAATGTGGGGTTGCAGGTCGCGCGGATGCTGGAGGCCTCGCCCGACCGGCCGCGGGTCAAGATGATCGAGCGGGCGCGGGCCAAGGCGGAGGCGGCCGCCGAGCTGCTGGAGCGGACCATCGTGCTTCTGGGCGACGGGCTGGACCCGGTGCTGCTGGAGGAGGCGAACATCCGCGACGCGGACGCGATCCTGTCGCTGACCGAGGACGACAAGACCAACGTGCTGGCCGCGGCGCGGGGCAAGCGGGCGGGGTGCAAGGTGGCGATCGCGCTGTCGAACGACCCGTCCTACGCCGAGCTGTCGGAGGATCTGGGGGTGGATGCGCTGCTGGTGCCGCGATCGACGACCGTGTCCTCGATCCTGCGGCATGTGCGGCGGGGGCGGGTGCGGGCGGTCTATGCGGTGGGCGACGCGGAGGGGGAGGTGATCGAGGCGCAGGTGCTGGCCACGTCTCCCATCGCGGGGAAGGCTTTGCGGGCGGCGGGGTTCCCGGAGAACGCGCTGGTGGGCGCGGTGCTGGGCAAGGACGGCGTGAAGATGCCCTCGGGCGATCTGGTGATCCAGGAGGGGGACCGGGTGGTGGTGTTCGCGCGCCGCGACGTGGTGCGGGAGGTGGAGCAGCTTTTCCGCGTCTCGGTGGACTTCTTCTGAGGCGGTCATGCGCCTCAACGGCATCCCCGTCGTCCTGATCTTCGTGTTCGCGCTGGGGGCGCTGATGCTGCTGCCGGCGCTGACGGCGACGCTGGAGCGGGACTGGCGGACGGGGCGGCTGTTCTTCTATGCGGGCTGCTTCGTGATGCTGGCGGCCTCGGCGCTGGGGGCGGCGGCGTGGCGGCGCGAGGTGTCGGAGATCCATGCGCGGGCGGAGCTGCTGACGCTGCTGGGGGTCTTCGCCGGGGCGCCGGCGTTCGCGGGGATCCCGTTCCTGCTGGCGATGCCGGAGCTCGGGTGGACGGGGGCCTATTTCGAGGCGGTCTCCTGCCTCACCACCACCGGGGCCACGGTCATTCAGGCGGATCTGGCGTCGGACGCGGTGCATCTGTGGCGGGCGATGCTGGGGTGGATCGGGGGGCTGGTCACGCTGACGGCGGCGATGGCGATCCTGGCGCCGCGGCAGCTTGTGGACCTGCCGGGGGCCTCGGCGGCGGTGTCGGAGGACCGGGTGGGGCGGCTGTTCGCGCTCGGGCCGGGGGGGCGCGAACGCTGCGGGCGCTGGGGGCGATCGCGCCGGTCTATGCGGCGCTGACGGCGGCCTGCGCGGTGGCGCTGGCGACGGCGGGGGGGGATGCGTTCGTGGCGCTGTGCCATGCGATGGGGGTCGTCTCCACCTCCGGGATCACGCCGCTGGCGCCGTCGGAGCTGGGGCAGGGCGGCCGCTGGGCGGAGGCGGCGGCCGTGCTGTTCCTGATCCTGTCGGCGACGCGGCTGACCTATGGGTCCGCGGGGGCGCAGGCCGGTCCGGGCGCGGTGCGGAGCTGGCGGCACGGGCGCCATGACCCGGAGATCCAGCTTCTGGCGATCGCGGTCGGGGTCAGCACGCTGTGGCTGTTCCTGCACGGGCTTTGGGCGGGGGGAGGGCTGTCGCTGCTGGTGGATGACCCGCGGCTGGCGCTCAGGGCGGTGTGGGGCGGGTTCGCGACCTCGGTGGGGGTGGTGACGACGTCGGGCTACATCTCGGCGGACTGGGCGGCGGCGGCGAGCTGGACGCATGTGGAGGCGCCGGCGCTGATGCTGATGGGGCTCGCGACGCTGGGCGGGGGCGTGGCGACCACGGCGGGGGGCGTGAAGCTGTTCCGGGCCTATGCGCTTTACCGGCACGGGGGGGGCGAGCTTTCGCGGCTGCCGCATCCGAACGTCATGGATACGGCGCGCACGCAGGGGGGGCGGCTGTCGCGGCAGGCGATCGTCAACGCCTGGGTCTATGTGATGATCTACATGGTCGCGCTCGCCATCGCGCTGCTGGCGCTGTCGCTGACGGGGCTGGGGTTCGATGCGTCCATGGCAGGCGCGGTGTCCTCGCTATCCAATACCGGGCCGCTGTTTCCGGTGGCGACGGGGCTTGGATACTCCGGCCTGCCGGCGCTGGCGCAGGGGGTGATGGTCGTGGCCATGGTGCTGGGGCGGATGGAGGTGCTGGCGGTCGTTGCGCTTTGCAACCCCGCCTACTGGCGAGCGTGACTTCGCAGCCGCAGCATGACGCCGCAGCCGCGAATGGGCCTTTCAATTTGTCGGCGCCGACCCCATCCTTGACGCCACGGACCCAAGAGGCGCGCTCGGCCGCGCCCGATTCATAAAACTGAGCCCCAGAGAAAGGGGAGACAATCACATGGCCTCCGACAAGCAGAGCCTCCAGGATGCGTTCCTCAACCACATCCGCAAGAACAAGGTTCCGGTCACGATCTTCCTCGTGAACGGGGTCAAGCTGCAGGGCGTCGTCACCTGGTTCGACAACTTCTGCGTGCTGCTGCGCCGCGACGGGCAGAGCCAGCTCGTCTACAAGCACGCGATCTCCACGGTGATGCCAAGCCAGCCGATCTCCCTTTACGAGGCCGAGGAACAGGCCTAACTGCACGCGAATGACACGCGCGCACGTCCTGCATCCCGATATCCGCAGCCAACGCCAGCCCGACGCGCGCTCTCCGGAGCGCGCGCTGGAGGAGGCCGTGGGATTGGCCTTGGCCATCGACCTCGAGATCGCGGGGGCCGAGGTGGTGCCTTTGCCGAAGGCCCATGCGGGCCATCTGTTCGGGTCGGGCAAGGTCGAGGAGCTGGGGGAGCGGCTCAAGGACGAGGAGGCCGAGGTCGTCGTGATCGACGGGCCGGTCTCTCCGGTTCAGCAGCGGAATCTGGAGAAGGCGTGGAAGGTCAAGATCCTGGACCGGACCGGCCTGATCCTGGAGATCTTCGGCGAGCGGGCGCGGACCCGGGAGGGCGTGCTTCAGGTGGAGCTCGCGCATCTCAACTACCAGCGCACGCGGCTGGTGCGGTCGTGGACCCACCTTGAGCGTCAGCGCGGCGGGCTCGGCTTCGTGGGCGGGCCCGGCGAGACCCAGATCGAGGCGGACCGGCGGGCGCTGTCGGACCGGATCAAGAAGCTGGAGCGGCGGCTGGAGACGGTGGTGCGGACGCGGGAGCTGCACCGCGAGGCGCGGCGCAAGGTTCCGTATCCGATCATCGCGCTGGTGGGCTACACCAACGCCGGCAAGTCCACGCTGTTCAACCGCCTGACCGAGGCGCAGGTGATGGCGGAGGACATGCTCTTCGCCACGCTGGACCCCACGATGCGGGAGATCCGGCTGCCCTCGGGCCGGCGCGCGATCCTGTCGGATACTGTGGGCTTCATCTCCAACCTGCCGACGCAGTTGGTGGCCGCGTTCCGCGCCACGCTGGAGGAGGTGCTGGAGGCGGACCTGATCCTGCATGTTCGCGACGTCTCGCACCCGGATGCCGAGGTGCAGGCCGACGATGTGGGCAAGGTGCTGGGCGCGCTCGGGGTCACGGACGAGAACCGGGCCGGGATGCTGGAGGTCCGCAACAAGATCGACCTTCTGGCCGACGAGCCGCGGCTCGCCATGCTCAACGAGACCGCGCGGCGGGAGGATGCGGTGGCGGTTTCGGCGCTGACCGGCGACGGGATCGCGGACCTGCTGGGGATCGTGGAGGCGCGGCTCGGGGCGCGGGAGGAGGCGCGGCGCGTGCTTGTGCCGTCCGAGGATGGGGCGGCGCTGGCGTGGCTGCATGCCCACATGAGCGTGGACCGCACGGATCAGACGGATTTGGGCACGCTGGTGGACCTGCGCGGAGACCCGGAGGATTTCGCGCGCTTCTTCAAGCGGTTTCCGAGCGCCGAGGAGGCGCCGGCGCAGGAGGGTCTTCCGCGCGTCGCGGAATGACCCGTTAACCAGCCGGCAAAGATATTTAACATAATATTGATTATGCGCCGTGGGGATGCGGCGTGAGGGAGCGCTTGAGGCGCTTCCCTTACAGGGTCCGGTCCGCGTCTCCGATGAGGACGAACGGTCCCCAGAACACGGGATGCGAGGTTGCGGGGTTCCGGCGCAGTTCGGCCTGCGCGGCTTGGAGCGCGGTGTTGAAGTCGGTCTCTCCGCCCTTCAGGCGGCCGAAGAAATTCGCCATCAGCGCGGTGGTCTCCCGGTCCGCCACGGGCCAGTGGGTGGCGAGCACCGCCCGGGCGCCTGCGGCGAAGAACGCGCGCGCGAGGCCCAGAGGCTCTCGCCCCCGGCGCCCGAGGTCGCCCCCGCCCGCGCGCCGGCGCCGTAGAGCGACTCGGAGGCCTGCGTCAGGTAGCCCGAGGCGGTGTTGCAGGCCGAGAGCACCACGAGCTGCGCGTCAAGCGTCATCAGCCGGATCTCGGTGGCGGTCAGGAGGCCGTCCGAGTCCTCGGAGTTCGTGGCGGTCACGGTCAGCGCGGGGTCGGTGAAGCAGTCCGGCGTGGGCCACAGGATGCCGTGGGTCGCGAAATGCAGGACCTTGTAGTCCGCGAGCGTGCCGTCGGCGGAGGCGGCCTTGACCGCGTCCTCGTTGAAGGCCGCGCCCGTCTCCACGCGCGCCCGGTCGCCGAAGATCTCCGCGATCACCTCCGCCTCGCGCGCCGTTCCCGGAAGCTCGCCCACCCGGTCCACGGCCTGGGCGAGGCGCAGGCATGTCTCCGGCAGGTGCGAGACCGCCAGCACCTTCCGGGGGTCGACGCCGGAGCGGAAATCGGCGAAGGAGGCGACCACCCCCTCGGCGCTGGAGGACCCTGCCCGCGCGCGGATGTCCACGAGGTTGCGGGGGCTGGGGACGTAGCTGACCTTGCGCTCCGCGCCGAGCCACGGGACCCGGGTGTAGTCGCCTTCCTGCCAGGCGCCCTGCGGGTCGCCGGCCACCAGCAGCTCCATCGGCAGGCTCTGGAGGGCGCCGGAGGTGGAGAAGATCAGCCGGTCATGGCGCATCAGCGCGTCGCGGCGCGCGCCGAAGAGCAGGTTGAAGAGCTGGCTGGCGATGCCGGCCTGGAAGGTGGGCACGCGCCCCTCGCGGTCCGTCTCGATCCCGCGGCGCAGGAGGCCCACGAGGACCGAGATCTGGCTGTCCGTCACCGGCATGTCGGTATAGGTCACGCCCTCGCGGTCCACGATCAGCAGCAGGCTGCGCGGCCAGCCGGCGAGGACCTGCACCATCGCCTCGCCCTCGCCCAGCACCGCCTGCACCTGGCCGAGGGAGACCGGCGAGGCGATGGCGGACTGGTATTCGGGGGCGATCCGGTCGCGCGCCTCGCGCAGGCGGGCGACATCGGACTGGGTCTTGGCCACCTGCTCGGCCAGCGACCGCGTCTGGTCGGGCTGGCTCAGCGGATCGCGGAGCTGGAGGACCTGGAGGGCCTTTAGCGTCGCGTAGCGCTCGTTCGCATCGCGCCACGCGCGCACGGCCTGCGCCTTGGCGCCGTCGCCCTCGCCCAGCAGCGCGGCGGCGCCTGAGACGGTCTGGGCGGTGATCGACTGGCGGATGAGCTGGGCCGCGCGGAAGATGCGGGCGCCCATCTCCGGCTGGCGGGCGGGCTGCTGCTCCACGATCTGGAGCGCCAGCGAGAAGAAGGGCCAGAGGGAGGCGTAGTCCACCACCACCGGGTTCTCCTCGTAGACGAGGAAGCCGCGTTCGAAGGCGGTGAGCGCCGCGTCGGGGCGGCCCTGGGCCACGAGCGCCCTGCCCTCCCGCAGGCGCGCGCGCGCCTCCAGGGGCGTGTCGGGCATCATGGCGGCGAAGGCCTCGGCCGCCTCGGAGGCGTCGCGGCGCGCGGCTTCGGAGTCGCCTTTCTCCAGCTTGATGAGGGCGCGCTGGGAGAGGAACCGCGGGCGGTAGGCGGCGGCGGCGCGCGGCACCAGCGCGATCAGGTCCAGCGCGTCGTCGATGGCGGCCTCGGCGCCGTCGAGGTCCCCTTCCAGCAGGCGGACATGGGCGAGGGTGTGCTGGTTCGACGCCTCCTCGATCAGACCGACCTGGCCCTCGCCCGCCGCCTCGATCAGCAGGTCGCTCGCCTGCAGGGGGCCGCCGGCGTTGAGGCCGAAGCGGGCGACGCCCTCCTCCAGCCTCGCCGCCGCCTGCTCCACGAAGGCGCGCGCGCCCTCCAGGATCGAGCGGTTGAGCTGGTCCTGCGCGCGGTAGGCGGTCAGCAGCGCCCGGTCCCGGTCGGCGTCGGGCCGGCCGGCCTCGTCGGTCTCCAGCAGCGCCTCGGCGCGGTCGAACAGGCCGTCGGCGGTCACGAAGCGCTCCTGGCTGGAATGCGCGAGGGCCTGGTTCATCAGGACGAAGGCGCGGCTCGGGGCCTCGGGGCAGCTGCCGGTCACGTCTTCGAGGGAATAGAGGGAGAGGAGTTCGGTGAAGGCGTCCTCGGCGGCGCGGAAGTTGAGGCCGAAGCTGTTGCGCTGGCCGCGCAGCAGCGCGTCGTCCACCTGGCGGCAGAGGGGCGCGTCCGCGGTCGCCCCCCCGAGGGAGACGGAGTCGAACGCCCCCGCGCAGCCGCCGAGCGCGAGGACGAGGGCGAGGATCCAGCCGCCCCTCATCGGAACATGCCCAAGGCGGCGCCCGTCCGCGCGCCGCCCGCGTCCGGGCCGTCCTCGTCATCCTCGTCGTCGCCGAGGCCGCTGCCGCGGACCAGCTCCGGCGCGACCTCGATGAAGTAGCCGGGGGGCACGCCCCACAGCTCCTCGTTGCCGTAGCTGACGAAGAGCTCCAGCAGGTCCTCCTCCTCCACGTTCAGGATCACCGGCTGCTCCACCCGCGCGATGTTCAGCACCCGCGGGGCGGAGACGCCGGTGCAGTCCTGCACGTCGCCGATCACGCAGCCGTTCATCCTGTAGTCCGGCCCCCGCGGCCCCACCGGGAACAGGCCGGCCGCCCGCTGGCCGCTGTTTCCGATATAGCCGAAGACGCGCAGCGAGTTCGGCGCCATCGACTGGCCGAAGGTCAGGGTGGGGGTGTTGAGGCCGTAGTAGTCGTCGATCTTCTCATAGGCGTCGAGGAGCCCGGCGGGGGCGTGGATTTCCACCGCGCCGCGGGCGTCTATGGTCACGCCGCCCGCGACCAGGAGGTCGCGGCCCTCGGCGGGCGAGGCCAGCAGGAACCGTCCGGCGGTTTCGCGGCCCGCCGGGTCGCGCGCCGCGAAGGTGTGGCCGAGGCTGACGTCCCGCGCGTCCAGCACCGCCAGCCGCCCGACCGGCGCGCCCGCGCCCACGTAGTCGCGGAAGCGCACGTCGCCGGAGCGGCCGGCGTCCAGCGTCACCCGCCCCGCGCCGCCGCGCGCCAGCACCGCCTGCGGATCCCGCACGGTCGAAAGGCGGTTGGCGCCGTCGATGGGGCGGTCGAAGCGGATGTCGCCGCCGGCCGCGTCGAGGCCTCCGGCGGTGGTGTCCACCGTGAACTCCATGCCGTCGGCGATGAAGAGGTGCAGGTCCTGCTCGGCGATGCCCGCCCTGCCCTGCGCGCGCCAGTCGGCGGCGTCGGCGGCGTCGGGGGCCTGCGGGGCGGCGGCGGGGGTCTGGTCGTCGCGCAGGGAGGTCAGGCGGCCCAGCAGGATCACGTCGTCGGAGGTACGGATGAGGATGTTCCCGCCGGCCTCCAGCGCCCCGATCCGCAGGGCGCCCGCGTCGTTGGCGTCGAGTGCGAGGCGGCCCTCGGCGCTTTCCTCCACGAGGACGACGTCGCCGAAGATCCGGCGGGCCGAGACGTCGCCCCCGAAGAGATTGCGCCCGTCCGCGAGCCGCAGGTCCGCGCCCAGGTCCGTGGCGGTGCGCGAGCCGGGCGCGCCGGTGGCGAAGTCGGCGTCGCCCCGGACCGTGAGCGCGCCGGAGCGCGTGCGCGTCCCGGACCGGGCGGCGCCGTCCCGCATCTCCAGAGCCGGCGCGGCGATGCGGGCGGTCTGGAGGATGGAGGCGGGCGCGTCCTCGGCGCCCGCGAGGACGGCGAGGGAGCCGGAGGCGGAGAGGGGGCCGAGCACGACGTCTCCGCGCTCGTGCCAGGTGACGTTGCGGCCGCGGGCCGAGAAGGCGCCGCCGAGGTCGTGACGGCCGGAGTTGAGAGTCACGTCCCCGCCGGCTTCGACCAGCAGGTCGCCGGGCGCTTGGATCGCCGCCCCGGCCGCGTCGCTCACCGATCCGCCCGCGGAGAGGGAGACCGAGCTGGCGGAATGGAGCCCCGAGCGGGAGACCGCCCCTGCGCCGGGGAGCGAGGCCGCGCCCGCGCCGATGAGCAGGTCGTTCGCGTCCGCGATCCCTATGACCGAGGCGTGCGTCACCGACACCGCGCCCCGGAAGTCGTTCTTCAGCGCCGGCGCGTTCGGGAGCAGCACCGCCCCGGCGGCGTCGAACCAGGACCGGCCGCCCACGAACAGCAGGTTGCCCCAGGTGTGGCCGCCGACGGTCCGCGCGCCCGCCGCTGCGCCGAGCGCGCCCGCCGTCGTGGGGGCGGTCGGGCCGCCGGGAACGGGGGCGCCGGCGCGAAGGCGCCTGCGAGGTCGAAGCCGGCGGCCGTGCCGGCGGAGTCCCTGCGTCAGAATCGCGCCCGCGTCCGCCACGGCCTTCAGGTCGCCCCCGATCTCCACCGCGCCCAGCAGCAGGTCGCCGCGGCGGGCGCGGAGGCTGGCGTCGCCGGTCGTCGCCACGGCGTCGAGATCCGTGGTCCCTCCGGCGTCCGCGGTCAGGCGCCCTGCCCGCACGTCCCGCAGGCGCAGCGCCTCCGCCTCGGACCCGTCGAGGTCCGCGGCGATCGAGAGCCGGCCGCCGACCGCCGCGTGGGAGACCGAGGCCGCGTCGCCGGACCGAAGGTTCGCGTCTTCCGCCACCAGCGCCCGCTCCATCTTCAGTCCCCGCTTGGCCGCGAGCCGCAGCTCCGCCGCCTGAACGTCGGCGGCCGAGAGCGCGCGCGCCTCCGCCGCCAGCGCGCCCGAGACCTCCACCCGCGCCAGCGCCAGGTCGCCGCCCGCGGCGAGATCGAGCGCGCCCGCATCGACCCGCGTGAGCCGCAGGTCCGTCGCCGCCGTCGCCGAGGCGTCGCCGAAGGAGGCGTCGGCGACCGTGAGCGCGCCGCCGGAGGCGAGGTCCGCCCGGCGCGCGTCGACCTCGCGCACCGACATCGCCGCGCCCGAGGTCGCGGTCAGCCGGTCCGCCGCGCCCCGGCGCAGGGAGAGGGCGCCCGCCGCCTCCAGCTCTGCGGCTCCAGCCCCGAAATCCGTGGCGGAAAGGGCGCCTCCGGCGACGGCGGTCAGCGCCTCCGCCGTCGTGTCCGCGATCGCGAGGTCGCGCGCGGCCCTGCCGGCGAAGACGCCGAACGCGCCGGCTTCCGCCGACAGGTCGCGCCCCGCCTCGACCGATGCGCCGAGCGCCTCGACCCGAAGCAGGACCGCGTCGGTCCCGGCCGTCGCCTCCAGCGTGCCGGCCTCCGCATCGGCGAGCGACAGACGGCCCCCCGCCTCCAGCTCCGCCTTCGCGGCCGAGAGATCCTCCACCGTCAGCGCGCCGCCTGCCGTCAGCGCCACCCGGTCGCCGCGGATGGCGGCGCCGGTCAGATCCCCGCCCGCAGAGGCGGCGGCGTCCCCGCCGGACACCTGCAGGAGGTCCATGCCCTTCGCGGCCGCGAGCGCGAGGTCGTCGGCCTCCACCTTCCGGGCCAGCAGGCCGGCGTCGCTTTCGGCGACGAGCGAGCCGGCGACGATCCGCTCCAGCGCCATGTCGCCGACGGAGGCGAGCGTGACGGCCGCGATCTCGGCGTCCCGCAACGCCAGCGCTCCGCCGGCCTGCGCCTGGAGGGTTCCGCCGCGCACGCCGGCGGCGAGGAGCTGGCCGCCGGCGGTCAGCTCCGCCTTCGCCACGTCCAGCTCCGCGATCGAGGACGCCCCGCCGGACGTGGCCGCGAGCGTGTCTCCCTGCGCGCGCAGGAGGCTCAGGTCCGTCCCCGCCTGCACCGTCGCCGCGCCGAAGCTCAGGTCCTCGGCCGTGAAGTCCGCGCCCGCCTCCGCCGTCAGCGTCCCGGCGGAAACCCCTGCCAGCGTCATGCCGGCGCCGGAGACCACGTGCATCGCGTCCGCGACGGTCGCGCTTCGGACCTCGGCGGCGGCGCCCGCCTCCACCTCCGCCCCGTCGGCGGAGAGCCGGGACAGGACGAGGTCTCCGGCGGCGTCGAGCCGGAGCGCGCCGACATCGAGGTCCTGCGCCGTCGCGCCCGCTCCGGCCTGCGCCGCGAGCGTCCCGCCGGCGAGCCGCGTCAGCGCCAGGTCGCCGCCGAGGCTCCGCAGATCGGCCGAGACGAAGGTCGCGTCCGTCACCCGCGCGTCGCCGCCCGCCTCGGCCGTCAGCGCATCCGCCGAGACGCGCGCCGCCGAGAGGTCTCCGCCTGCGGTCAGCGCCAGATCGCCGGCCGCCGCGACGTCCTCGGCCGCGAGCGCTCCCGCGGCCGTCAGGGCGCCGGAGCCGAGATGCAGCCGTGCGGCCGTCACCTCGGCGGCGCGGACCGTCGCCGCGCCCGCGACGCGGCCGTCGCGCAGCGCGACCGCGCCGTCGGCTGCGGCGGTCAGCGCGCCGGCGCGCAACCCCTCCACCGCGAACCCGTCCGCGTCCCGCACCGTCAGCGCGCCGCCGACGCGGCCCGACACTGTTTCCAGCGCGTTGTCCGTCCGCCCGAGATCCGCGTCCCCGGCCGCGAGAACGGTCAGGATGCCGGCGCGCACGGCGCCTGTCTGGGTCAGGTCGCCGGCCTCGGCGCCGTCGGCCGCCGTCTCGATGGCCGCGGCGCGTCCGGCCGCGAGGCCGGCGAGCGCCGCGTCGCCCGTCACCGATATCGCCGCGTCCCGTCCGGCGATGAGCGTCAGCGGCCCGCCGAGCCGCACCCGCAGCGCGCCGGCGCCCGGCAGCAGCACGTCCCGGCCGGCGGAGAGGCGCATATCGCCGGAGGCCGCCAGCAGGTCCCCCCAGAGCCCGAGGGCCGGAGCGTCCAGCACCGTCGTTCCCGCCGAGCCGAGGTCCAGCGTCAGCCGCCCCGGCCCGTCCGCGCCCAGATCGGCGTCAGCGAGCTTCAGGATCGAGCCGGCCGCGACGATGTCCACGTCTCCGGCCCCGACCGCGCCCGACCCGGCCTCGACCAGACCCAGCCGCACGTCGCCCGCGACCGCGATGTCCAGATCCCCCGCGATCCGCACGCGGCTCAGGGTCAGCGTCCCCTCCACCGCGCCCGGATCGAAGGCGGCGTCCTCGCCCAGCGATACGCCCTCCAGCGTCAGGTTGCGCGCGCCCGTCACCAGGGCGTCCGCGATCACGGCCTCGCGCACCTGCACGCCGTCGAAGCCGACCACGTCGCCGCCGGCCGCGGTCAGGGTCCCCAGCGCCGCCCGCGCCACCTTCACGTCGCCCGAGGCCGCCGTCGCCTTGCCCGCGACCGTTCCGGCGCCGCCGAGCGTGGCGCTGCCGGCCTGCACGTCGGCCAGCGCGACGCCGCCCGACCAGGAAGCGGCCACCAGCGCGCCGCCGACCTGCGCCTTCTCCACCCGCAGCGCGACGAGCGAGCCCGGCGCGAGCAGGCCGCCCACGCCCGATTCCGCCGTCAGGTTCCCCGCCACCTGCACGTCCCTGAGGTGCAGGTCCCCCTGCGTTCGCACCAGCGCGTCCTGCGCCGCCACGGATACCGGGCCCCGGAAGATGTTGCGCTCTCCGAGCGTCACGTCGCCCGCGGCGGTGACCGAGACCGCGCCCGTGATCTCCGCCTCCGCGGTCTGCCGCACGTCTCCGCCGGCCGAGACGCGCAGCCCCGTCGCGCTCATGAAGCCGAGCGCGAGGTCCGTGGCGGCCTCGATCTTCGCGGCGCCGCCGAGGAAGGCCGACACCGCGCCCAGGTCCAGCTCCAGCGGCCCGAAGCCCGCATCCACGGCGGTGAGCGTCAGGTTCCCGTCGGCGGAGACCGCGACCTCCCCCGCCTCCACCAGCCGCCCGAAGGCGCCGAGCGTCGCGGTCCCGTCCGTCACCACCGCCGCGTCGCCGGCATCGGTCAGCGGCGCCGCCGGCCCCTCGGCCACGACGGTCCAGCCGCCCGAGAGATCTTCGGCCACCGCCGAGGCGTCGGTCCTTACGTCACCCGTCGCCGAGAGGAACAGGAGGTCCGCTGCCACGTAGCCCAGACGCAGCTCCGCGCCCGTCGCCGCCACCTCCGGCGCCCGCACGCCGTCGAGCGTCACGGCGCCGGACGCCTCCACCGACACGCCCGCGTCGAACCGCGTCCGCCGCAGCGTCGCGGTCCCGGCCGCGCCCAGATCCGCGGCGCCCGAGACCGCGGCGTCCGTCACCGTCAGCGCGCCGGAAAGCGCACCCGTCTCCAGCCCCGAGAGGATCGCGTCCGACACCGAGACCGAGCGCGCCGCCGTGGCGGCCCCCGCAACCGTCCCCGCGCCGCCGAGCGTCGCCCGCCCCGCCTGCACGTCGCGCAGCGCCACGTCTCCGCCCGCCGCGGCGACGGTCAGATCCGCGCCCGGCCCGATGGCGAGCCGGTCGCCCGAGGCGACGCCGCCGCCCGACGCCACCCGCGTGAGCGAAGCGTTCCCGGTGGCCGAGACGCTCAGCCCGTCCCGAGCCCACACGTCCGCGAGCCGCGCATCGCCCTCCAGCGCCAGATCGATCCGCCGGCCGGTCGCCGACAGCGTTCCCCCGATGCGCGAGCCTGCGCCGGTCAGGGTCACGTCCCCGAAGCTCCCGGTCGCCGCGTTCCCGTCGCCGAGGCTGCGGAAGGCGTGGACGGTCGCGTCCGCCGCCACGTCCACCGCGCCGGCGCCGGTCACGTCGCCCCCGGCGCCGACCGTCAGCCCCAGCGCGCGCACGTCGCCCAGCGCCAGCGCGCCCGCCGTCGTCAGGGCCACGTCCGCCCGGCCGGCGCCCGTGTCCACCGACACCGCGCCCGCGAAGGCGTTGCCCGCATTGGCCAGCGTCACCGCCGCGCCGGCGGTCGTCACCGTCGCCCCGCCCAGGTCCAGCGCCGACCCCGCCGCCTGCGTCACCGCGCCCCCTGCGGTCAGGTCGAGGGAGGCGAGCGTGGCCTGCCCCAGCCGCACCGCGCCCGCGGCCGCCACCTCGGCGTCGCCCCCGCCCAGCAGGGACAGCGTGCCGGCGAAGCGGTTGGCCGCGTCGCCCAGCGCGATGTCGCTCGCGGTCAGGAACGCGGTCCCCGCCGACACCGCGCCGCTCTGCGTCAGCGCGCCCCCGGCGGAGACCGTGAGGCCGGCCGCCCGCACCGCGCCCAGTTCCAGCGCCCCGCCCGTCCGCAGCGTCACGTCCGCCGCCGTCAGGTATCCGCCCGCCGTGTTCACCGCCACGGCGCCCGCGAACACGCTCGACGGGCCGCCCAGGATGACGGAGCCGCCTCCCGTCTCCACCTGCACGTCGCCCGAGACCGCCACCTTCCCGAAGATCGCCACGCCCGCCCGCAATGCGCCCCCCATGGGCGAGACCCCGTCATAGGACGAGATCGTCAGCGACCGCGCCGACACCGCCGCGGCCGTGAACCCCCCGTTGACCGAGGCCGAGAGCCCCCCTTCCAGCATCGTCGCCGGCAGCGCCAGTCCGGCGCGCGAGCCCAGGGTCAGCACATCCGTCGCCGCCATGGCGGAGCCGTCTATCCCCTCGGCCGCCGTCATCGTCAGGCGGTCGAAGGACGAGCGCACCGACACCGTCCCCATCACCCGGATCGCGCCGTCGCCGTCCTGGGTCCCCGCCGCCACCGGCGCATCCGCCCGCAGGGTCAGCGCGCCGGTCATCTCCACGTCCGCGGCCAGGATCAGGTCGCGCCCGGCCTCGAGCGTCAGGTCCACCGTCGGCCGGCGGTTGATGATCCGCGCCTCCACCGACAGGTCCCGCGTCGCCTGGATCCGCACGTCCGCCGCAGCCCCGCTCACCGAGCCTGCGTCCACCACGAAGTCGGCGCCCGCACCGTCGGAGGCGAGGATGTCGCCCGCGAGCGCCGCTCCTCCCTGCCCCGGGCCCACGATCCGCACGTCCCGCGGGTCCAGCAGCAGCATCCCCGCGGCGCCCGAGACCGCGCCCAGATCCGCCGTCCCGTCGAAGCGCAGGCCGCCGCGGGAGGAGATCTCGGCGAAACCGCCGTCGCCCGCGCCCGCGCCGCGGGCCGAGAGGTCGCCGCCCATCCAGGTCGCCGTCCCGGACCAGATCGCGACTTCGCCGCCGTCGCCGCTGCGGGTCGCGTCCGCGCGGATTTCGGCGCCCCGCTCCACCGCCACGGCCCGCGCCTCGTGCAGGCCCTTGCCGCCGATTCCGCCGCCGATGCGCGCCCGCCCGCCGCCCTCGCGGCCCGAGACGTCCACCTGCGCCGTCCTGGTCAGCTGAACCGCGCCGCCGGTGACGTCCACGGCCCCGCCCGTTCGGCCCGTCGCGTCCAGCGTGCCCGAGACCTCCACCCGGCCCGCGCCGCCGTCGAGCACGATGGTCCCGCCCTCGACCCGCGCGCTGGTGGCCGCCACCACGCCGCCCACGGAAACCGCCGCCTCCACCGCGTCCCGCACCGCCGCGGCGGTGATGACCACGATCCCGTCCTCTGCCGACAGCAGGCCGGAGTTGATGGCGCGGGCGCCCTCCACCGGGGCCGCGTCGCGCAGGTCGATCTCGATCAGCCCCTCGCCGGTCACGTCCACCGACAGGCTCTCCTGCCCCGCGATCACGATCTTGCCGAGCTTGCCCGCGATCACGCCGCGGTTCTCGGCATGGGGGGCCACCAGCGCGGCGAGGCCGGCCTCGGCGAAGGTGATCTCGCCCTCGTTCACCACCTTGGCGCCGGGTTTGGCGCGCCCGACGAAGCGGTGGTCGCCGGCCATGAACCGCTCCGGGCTCAGATCGGCGGTGGTGGCGATCAGGCCGCCCACGTCGATCACGGAGCCGGCGTGGAAGTAGACGCCCGAGGGGTTGGCCAGCCACACGTTGCCGTTGGCGGTCAGCTTGCCGCGGATATGCGTGGGCATCCCGTCAAGGATCCGGTTCAGCGCGATGGCGCTGCGGCCGGGCTGGAGGAACTCCACCACCTCGTCGGCGGCGATGTCGAAGCTCGCCCAGTCGATGACCAGCCGCTTGCCGCCCTGCCGGATGGTGGTGACGTTGCCGCGGGTGACGATCTCGGCCTGGCCGCCCTTCACCGCGCCGCCCTTCGGCGCCGCCTGCGCGCCCGGCGAGGCCAGCGCCAGCCCCACAGCGGCGCTCGTCATCAGCGCGACCCGGAGCGGCGACCGGGCCCGGAGCCCGCGGGACCTGGCCATCCTCAGAACTCCTTCACCGCGCTGAACAGCACCCGCCAGTTGTCGGACTGGTCGTAGCTCAGGGGCTGGTTGATCGGCCGCGCGGCCTCCAGGTTCACCGCGAACCGTCCCGGAAGCTGCGCGCGCAGCCCCGCGCCGGCCGAGATCAGCGCCGCATGCACCGGCTGCCCGCCGTCGAGGTTGCGCACCTCGGCCGCGTCGGCGAAGCCGTAGATCTCCACCGGCGCCTGCCAGCCGCGCCAGCCGAAGGTGTCGCCCCAGCGCAGCTCCGCCGCGACACCCGCGCCCAGGTCCCCGCTGACCTCCGACGGGTGGTAGGCCCGCCCCAGCTCGGCGCCGCCGACCGAGAACTCTTCGGACGCGAGCAGCGGCCGGTCCGCCGCCTGCCCCCAGGCCTTGGTCCAGATCCCGAAGCCCATGGGCAGCGCCACGGTCCGCGCAAGCTCGGCGCGCACCAGCCAGAATTCGCCGTCTCCGTCGTCCCGGCTCAGCTCCGCGTCGCCGGCTGCGCTCGCGTCGAAGAGGTCGAGGCCGCGGCGCAGTTCCAGCGCGCCCTCGAAGGCGCCCCAGCCGTCGCGGCGCAGACCCTCGATCCCGGCGAAGATCACGTGCAGGCGGTCATCCACCTTCAGGTCCGCGCCCCCCGCCACCCCCGGCGCCAGCGAGTTCACCTGCACCGCCTCGGCCCCGCCCACGACGTCGAAGCGCAGCCCGCGGGTGCGCATCGCCGGCCAGCGCAGCGCCAGCTCCATCTCGGTCTGGTCCGCCTCGATGTCGAAATCCTCGACCGAGCCGCCCGGCCGGCTCTCGGAATAGAGGGCCCGCCCCTCGACCGAGAGGCCCGAGGCGCCGAGGAAATGCCGATGCTCCGCCTGCACCGTCCAGCGTTCCCCGAAACTGCCGGGAACCCAGGCGTGAATGTCGGCCGAGTTGAAGTAGGAGATCGTGGTCGAGTCGCCGTAGGGCGACCAGGAGTTCACCGACCCCACCGCCCCCACCAGCCCGGACCCCAGGATCGGCGACTGTCGGTTGTCGGCGAAGACCGTGGTGCCCAGGGCGTCCCGCTCCACGTTCACATGAAGGTCGATGGCGCCGCGCGTCTCGTCGCCCAGCTTCGGCACCGCGGCGGCGCGGGTGATCCCCGGCACGTCGTTGAGCAGCAGCAGCACCCGCTCGATCTGGTCGAGCGTCGGGTTGCGCAGTCCCTCCAGCGGCCGCACCATCCGCTCGGCCAGCCCGCGGACGGGGCCGATCGGCGCGCCCGGCTCCTCCAGCGTCACCGAGGCGATCACCGCCTCCACGATCTCCAGCCGCACGCGCCCGTCCTCGATGCGCTGGGCGGGGACCAGAACGCGGGTGAACAGGTAGCCGTCGTCGCGATAGCGCGCCTGGATCGCGGCGGCGACGGCGAAGACCGAGGCGAGGTCCTGCTCGGCGCCCAGCCGCGAGGCGTAGAGCGCGCGCAGCTCCGCCTCCGGATAGACCGTCCCGCCCGCAAGCTCGATGTCCCGAAGGGTGAACCGGATATCGGCGGCGTTGGCGGGCGGCGTCTGCGAGGTGAAGCGCACCTCCGCCTCCGCCCCCGGCTCCAGCGGCGCGGGCGCGGGCTCGGCCAGCCGCCCGGCCTCCCGCAGCGCGCGGCCCGGATCGGGAAGCGTGGTCGCCGCGCGCGGAACGCCCTGCGCGGCCGCGCCGCCCGCCGCCAGCGTCGCCAGCGTCGCCGCCGCTGCACGGCGGAATCCGCCGCGGCCTGCCGATGCGCGCGATCCCACCCCGTCCCCTCGAATTCTCGGAAAATTCCACCCGCCGCGAGCAATACCATCCGCAACGTAAGGGGGTCAAAAGCAAACGCGGCGCTTCCTCGCTTCATTTCGGGCGCATGGCGCCCGAAATGAAGAAACGCGCCCCTCCGGTCGGGAAGGGCGCGTCAGGCGGCGCCAACGAAGCGTCGCAGGGTGTCTCGGTTACGCGGCGCGGGCCCGGCGGACGGCCGGGCGGGCGTCACTGCTTGTCCCAGGCGGGGGCGCGAATCGCGCCGACCACGTGGTTCGAATCGGAGCGCTCGGTGGTCAGCCGCTCCAGCGCGCCGGGCGCCGAGGATCCGGCGTCCGAGATCGCGCCCGCATAGGGGCCCGAAACCGCGCGGGTGGACCCGTCGGCGGCGATCATCACCAGCCGGGCGCCGGCGTCGAGCGACACCTTCCGGCTGCCGGGCACCATGGACCCCGGAGCCAGCCCGGAGACGTTGCTTTCCAGCACGACGAAATCCGCGGCCGCCGCCGGCAGTGCGGCCATGATGGCGGCGGCGCCGATCAGGGCTGCGACGGAACGTTTCATGTCTAGCTCTCCATCGACCGGGGCCAACGAGGGAACCGCCTCGCGGGCGCCGGAGGAATTCGATGAACCCTTCCCCACGAACGCCGGGGGGCGGGCCGTGGGCGACCCGTAGAGGGCCCAGCGGCAACGCATCGTGAATCTAGCAGACGGCAACGTCAAATCCGACTCCCATCCTCGTGAGTCAAGCTCAGACGATGCGGTCCCCCCGTTCGCCCTGCTCCAGCCGCGCCAGATGCAGCGCCGCCAGCGGGTCCGAGGGGGCGAGCGCCGCGAAAAGCGCCTTCGCCGCCGCCGGCGCCTCCTCGATCAGCGCGAAGGCCTCGGCGTAGGCCGCGCGGGCGGGTGCGGGGGTCTCCCGGTCCAGGCTCCAGACCTCCACCGGCTCCGCCTTGCCCTTCAGCTCGACGCGCCCCACGGGCCGCAGCTCCGGCGCCTCCGGCCCCGCGGCGGCCCTGGCGGCGCCCGAGACGGTCACGCGCGTGCCCAGCCGCTTGTTGATCCCCTCCAGCCGCGCCGCGGTGTTCATCGCGTCGCCCATGGCGGTGTAGTCGAAGCGCTTGCGCCCCCCGAAATTGCCCACCGAGGCCACGCCGGTATGCACCCCGATCCGCGTGATCCCCAGCCCCAGATGCGCCATGCGGCGCCGGTAGCGCTCGGCGAACCCGTCCATCTCGCCCGCGCAGCGGATGGCGGAGAGGGCGTGGTCTTCCCCCTGCCCCAGCGCCCCGAACAGCGCGACCACCGCGTCTCCGATGAACTTGTCGATCACGCCGCCATGCGCGGCGATGATGTCGGACATCCCGTCGAAATAGCCGTTGAGCAGCTCCGACAGGACCTCGGGCTCCAGCTTCTCGGACATGTCGGTGAAGCCCGCGATGTCGGTGAAGATGAAGCTGATCTCCCGCCGCTCTCCGCCCAGGCGCAGGCTGGAGCGGTCGCGCGCGAGGCGGTCCACCATCGCCGGCTCCAGATAGTGGCTGAACGCCTGGCGGATGAACGCCTTCTCCCGGCTCGACAGGAACGCCTCCGAGGCGCCGCCGAGGCCGAAGGCGATGCCGAGGCCCAGCAGGCTCGGCGCCACGGGCAGGTACGGGCCCCCGCCCGCGGCCAGCGCCACCGCCAGCGCCACGTAGGCCGCGCCCGACAGCGCCAGCCCCCCGAGCTTCCACCACAGCGGCACGCCCGAGATGCCCACCAGCGCCCCCAGCCCCGCCATCAGCGCCACGGCGGCCGCCCCGCGCCAGCCGTCGACGCTCCAGTCGTCCACCGCCCGCCGGTCCAGCATCTGGCTCAGCACATGCGCATGCAGCAGCACGCCGGGGTTGGTGCGGTTGGAGATCGTGGGGTCCACCGCAAGCGAGGTCTGGTGCCGGTCCGTCTGCTCCAGGTCCGCGCCGATCATCACGAAGCGGCCGCCGAACCAGACGCGGAACATCGCCTCCGGCAGCGCGGGGTTGAGAACCGCTTGGCTGGGGATCGTCTGGAAGGCGGGCGAGCCCTCGGCCGTCTCCCGCCGCCAGTCGATCAACCCCTCCGCGGGCTCCGGCTCGCCGCCCGCTGCGACCAGCATCGCGGCCGGGAAGACCAGGGGCCGGCCGGGATCGGGCTCGGCCTCGAAGCGCCGCACCACCCCGTCGGGGTCGTAGCGCACCGTGGCGAAGCCGGGCACGGCCCCGCTCGCCTCCACGAACTGCGCCAGATGCGCCTGCTGGGCCGGCCGCAGCCCCGCCCGCTCGTCGGCGTAGGCGACCACCACGGGGCCGTCGAAGCGCCGGATCGCCTCCACCAGCGCCGCGTCCTTGCCAGGTTCCGTCGGCTGGTCGATCAGGATGTCGAGGCCGACGGCCCGCGCGCCCGATTTCCCCAGCACGTCGATCAACTGCGCGAGGAACTCCCGGTCCACCGGCGAGCGGTAGGGGAACAGCGCCAGCGTGTCCTCGGTGATGGTCAGCACCGAGATCCGTGGATCCTGCGCCTCCGACAGCGGCGAGAGGATCACCCGGAGCCGGTCGTTCAGCCCGGCCTCGAGGCTGCGCAGCGACCCGGCGCCCCGGAACCCCAGGATCATGGCCGCCGAGACGCAGAGCGCGACCGCGACCGCGATGGCCCGCCGCGGCGTGACGGCGCGGGCGGCGCCCCGGCGCGCCCGGCCGCGGGGCGTCTGCGCCTGGCTCTCCACGGCGGTCACCGGCCCCCGATCCTCCCCCACGGCCCTTGCGGGGCCTTTGCATTCGGGTTGGCACGGGCCGCGGCCGCGGTCAACGATCCTGAAGCTGCGCGGCGCCCCTTCCCGCGCAGGCGCCGCGCGAAGGTCGCGGCGGCCGGACCCGGGCGCCCGCGGCGCGCGGCAGGCGGGGACGCGGGGAAGGCGGGCGTCTCGGGAGGGCGGGCGTCGCCCTTCCCGCCGCCGTCGTTCGCCCGGCATCCCGGCGCGCAGGCCCCGGACGCCGGCGGAGGCGGGCCGCAACGGCGCCTCGGACCTCCGTTGCGGGGTGGGCGCGAGACGCACGAGCCGCGCTCGGGCCTTCAGCGCCTCCCTCTCCCGCTCGCCTCGGATGCGGCTTGCCGCCTGCTCCGCCGCGCGGGACCAGCCCCGCACGCGATGAGGCCGCGATGGAGGGCCGAGCCGCGGATCTCCGCCAGCCGCTCCGGGCGGCTCCCCTCGCCCTGCCGACGCGGAGGGCGAGGCCGGTCGCACGCCCGACGCCGCTCTACCCGATGGGCCTGCGCATCAGCGGCATCAGCGCCGCCATCTCCGGTCCGTGGTCGCGCCCCGTCAGCGCCCGCCGCAGCGGCAGGAACAGCGCCTTGCCCTTGCGTCCCGTGGCCGCCTTCACCGCGCCCGTCCACGCGCGCCAGGTCTCCGGGCCCCAGGGGCGGTCCGGCAGCATCGCCAGCGCCCGGGCGACGAACGCCTCGTCCTCGGGCGCCACCGCAGGCGTCGCGCCCTCGCGGCAGATCGCCCACCACTCCGCCGCCTCGTCGAACCGGCTCAGGTTGCCCCGCACCGTCTCCCAGAACGGCCGGGCGTCCTCGCTCTCGATCCCAAGCGCCGCAAGCCGCGGCTCCGCCGCATCGAACGCCATCCCATGCAGCGCCTTCGCCGTCAGCGGACCCAGCTCGGCGGGGTCGAGCCGCGTGGGCGCCGTTCCGAAGCGCCCGATCTCGAACGCCTCCGCCAGCGCCTCGGGCGTCTCCCGCAGCTCCACCGGGTCGCTCGATCCGAGGCGCGCGATCAGCGACAACGCCGCCATCGGCTCCACCCCCTGCGCGCGCAGCGCCCGCAGCGAGAGCCCCTCGGCGCGCTTGGAGAACGCCTCCCCCTCGGGCCCCGTCAGCAGCGAGTGGTGCGCGAAGCGCGGCGGCTCCGCGCCGAGCGCGCGCATGATCTGCACCTGCGCCGCGGTGTTGGTGACGTGGTCGGCGCCCCGCACCACGTCCGTGACGCCCATCTCCGCATCGTCCACCGCGGAGGCGAAGGTGTAGAGGACCTGCCCGTCCTCCCGGATCAGCACCGGATCGGAGACCGAGCCCGCATCCACAGAGATCTCGCCCAGGATGCCGTCCACCCACTCCACCCGCCCGCTATCCAGACGATAGCGCCAGTGGGGCGGCCGCTCGGCCCCGAGCCGCGCCCGCTCTTGATCGGATAGCGACAGGGCCGCGCGGTCGTAGACCGGCGGCTTGCCGCGCGAAAGCTGGATGCGCCGCCGCACCGCCAGCTCCTCCGCCGTCTCCCAGCACGGATAGAGGCGCCCTGCCGCCTTCAGCCGCTCCGCCGCCGCTTCGTAGCGCGCAAGCCGCCCGGACTGGCGCAGCTCCTCGTCCGGCAAGAGCCCCAGCCAGGCCAGATCCTCCCGGATCGCCTCCACGAACCGCTCCTCCGACCGCGCCCGGTCGGTGTCGTCGATCCTCAGCAGGAAACGACCCCCCGTCTTGCGCGCGATCGCCCAGTTGAAGAACGCGGCGCGCAGGTTTCCCAGATGCAGGAACCCCGTCGGCGAGGGCGCGAAGCGGGTGCAGGGTCATCTCGCCTCCAGCTCCGGCGCGGCCTTGCGGCAGGCCATCGCCATCCCGTCGCAGCCCCCCACGATCATCTGCTTGCGGAAGGTCCGCGCCGGCAGGCCCGAGGCGCGGTTCATCAGCCCCTGCCACCGATACAGCGACACGTTCGCGCGGCGGCTTCGCCCCGCTGCTTCAGCGTGTACCCGAAGCCGGGATTGAACAGCGACCCGTGCAGCTTCCAGGACTTCACGTCGCTCCAGGGGATGTCGCCGAAGAGGCGGTCGCGCAGCCCCTCCTCGCGCACCTCCAGCAGCGGCCGCCGGTCTCCGCCCGAGCGCCAGAACCCCCAGGCGGCGCCGGCGAAGATCGCCGCCATCAGCCACAGATACCAGGCGTCGATCTCCACCCCCTCCTGCACGGGCTGGAGCGCCATCCACACCAGAAGCGCCGCAGCGCCCCCGCCATCACCCCCAGCACCCGCAGCTTGAACGGGTTGGCGTGGAACTCGGCGGGGAGGCTCGGGCCCTCGAGGAACGCCTCGACCGGGTCCTGCTCAGCCACGGTCGCGCCAGGAGCTGGCGATGGGATAGCGGCGGTCCAGCCAGAACGCCTTGCGGGTCAGCTTCGGCCCCGGCGCGGACTGGAAACGCTTGTATTCCGAGAGATACAGCAGCCGCTCCACCTTCTCGACCACCTCGCGGTCATGCCCCTCCCGCACGATGTCGCGCACCGAGAGGTCGCGCTCGATCAGCCCCTCCAGGATCACGTCCAGCACCGGATAGGGCGGCAGGCTGTCCTCGTCCTTCTGGTCCTCGCGCAGCTCGGCGCTGGGGGCCTTCTCGATCACGCTCACGGGGATCACCTCGCCCGCCGGGCCCTGCATCCAGTCCCGGTGGTGGGCGTTGCGCCAGCGGCAGGTCTCGAACACCCGGGTCTTGTAGAGGTCCTTGATCGGGTTCCAACCGCCGTTCATGTCGCCGTAGAGGGTGGCATACCCCACCGCCACCTCGGACTTGTTGCCGGTGGTCAGCAGCAGCTCCCCGAACTTGTTGGAGAGCCCCATCAGCAGCAGGCCCCGCAGGCGGGACTGGATGTTCTCCTCGGTCACGTCGGGGGCCATGCCCTCGAACAGCGGCGCCAGCGTCCCCTCCACCGCGTCCACGGAGGGCGAGATCGGCAGCTCCTCCAGCCGGCAGCCCAGCCGTTTCGCCACCGCCGCCGCATCGTCGAGGCTCACCTTCGAGGTGTAGCGCGAGGGCAGCATCACGCAGCGCACGTTCTCCGGCCCCAGCGCATCCGCCGCGATGGCCGCGACGATGGCGGAATCGACGCCCCCCGACAGCCCCAGCAGGCATCGCTTGAACCCGGTCTTGCGGGCGTAGTCCCGGGTGCCGACCACCATGGCCCGATACTCGGTCTCCCACACGTCCGGCAGCGTCTCGCAGGGCGCGTCGAGGCAGGCCCAGCCGTCCCCTTCCCGCGCGAACTCCAGCGTGACCACCGCCTCCTCGAAGGCCGGAAGCTGCGCCGCGAGCTTTCCGTGGCGGTTGAGCACGAAGCTGCCGCCGTCGAAGACCTGGTCGTCCTGCCCGCCCACCCGGTTGAGATAGACCAGCGGCAGCCCGGTCTCGATCACCCGGTTGACCATCAGCTCGATGCGGATGTCGCGCTTGCCCCGCTCGTAGGGCGAGCCGTTGGGCACGAACAGCAACTCCGCCCCCGCCCGCGCCTGCTCGCCGGCCACGTCCGGGAACCAGGCGTCCTCGCAGATCGGGACGCCGAGGCGCAGGGGCCCCGTCTCCACCGGCGGATGCGGGTCGCAGGCGTGGTAGAGGCGCTTTTCGTCGAACACGCCGTAGGTCGGCAGGTGGTGCTTCCGGACCGTCGCCCGGATCTCGCCGCCCTGGAGCAGAAGCCACGAGTTCTCCGGCCGCTTCACCCCCGCCGTGGGCGTGCCGATCCCCAGCGCGGGGCCGTCCTTCGTCGCCTCCGCCAGCCGCTCCAGGGCGCGCAGGCAGGCCTCCACGAAGGCGGGCTTCAGCACCAGGTCCTGGGGCTGGTAGCCGCTGAGGTGCATCTCGGGAAGGCACACGAGGTCCGCGCCCTCCGCCCGCCCCCGCTCCCAGGCCGCCAGCGCCCGGGCCGCGTTGCCGTCGATGTCGCCCACCTTGCAGTCGAGCTGCGCGAGCGTCAGGCGGAAGCGGTCGGTCATCGGGCTCTCCTCGGCACGGGCCTCGCGGGGCGGGCGCAGTTACCCAGAGGCCGCGCCGGGAGGCAAGCCCGCCCTCCCGGCCGCGGGCCCGCGTGGAACCGAACGGCTCCCGGCTCGCCGGGGGCTGCGCGACGCTTCGCCCGGAGCGACAGGCGCGACGCTTCGCCCGAGCGACAGGCGCTTCTGCGCGCGGGGCGACAGCGGCTTCGGCCGGAGGTTCGCAACGCGCGCCGCATGGAAGGAGGCACGCCTCCCTTCCCCGCTCAGGGGGAGGGTCGGGATTGGGACGAGCCTCCGCATGCGCCCGCGGAGGCGTGGCCCGACACCATCGTGGACTTCCCGGGGATCGAGCCGCCGCACGCGCCGGCGGCGCCTCCGGCCGCGCCGCCCCTCCCCCGCCCGTGACCGCCTCCCCGTTGCGCCCCCCCGCGCCCCCGCCTATCGTCGCCCCTCGCCGCCGACCACCCCGGAGGGACCATGCGCCGCCGCACCACCTGGCTGATCGCCGCCGCCGCGGCCGCGGCCTCGCCCTTCTCCGCCGCCATCTCCCAGTCCGACATCGAGACCAAGCGCTACGACACCGGCGAGACCTACGAGGGCCAGTTCCAGGAGGGCCGCCAGCACGGGACCGGCACCCTCACCCGCCCCGACGGCTTCCGCTACACCGGCGAGTTCCGCAATGGCTGGATCGAGGGCGAGGGCGTGGCCGAATACCCCAACGGCTCGGTCTACGAGGGCGAGTTCGTCGGCGCCCAGCCCCAGGGCCAGGGCCGCATCCGCTACGCCGAAGGCGGCTCCTACGAGGGTCAGTGGGTCGAGGGCCGCGCGGAGGGCGAGGGCGTCGCCCGCTTCGCCGACGGCACCGTCTACGAGGGGGAATTCAAGGATTCGAAGTTCAACGGCCAGGGCGTCCTCACCCGCCCAGACGGCTACCGCTACGAAGGCGGCTTCGTGGAGGGCGAGCCCCAGGGCGCCGCGAAGATCCGCTACGCCGACGGCTCGGTCTACGAGGGCGACCTCGAGGCCGGACTGCGCCAGGGCGAGGGCCGGCTGACACTCCCCGACGGCTTCACCTACGAAGGCGAGTGGGCCAGGGGGGAGATGCAGGGCAAGGGCCGCACCGTCCAAGCCAACGGCGACGTCTACGAAGGCGGGTTCGACAACGGCGTCCGCGAGGGCGAGGGCCGGATCGAGTACGCCAACGGCGACGTCTACGAGGGCGGCTTCCAGAAGGACCTCCGCCACGGACAGGGCAAGTTCGTCGCGGAAGACGGCTTCCGCTACGAAGGCGGCTGGGTCGAGGGCCGGATCGAGGGCGAGGGCGTGGCCCGCTACCCCGACGGATCGGTCCACGAGGGGACGTTCAAGGCTGGCGCGCCCCACGGCCGGGGCAAGGTCGTCTACGCCGACGGCGGCTGGTACGAGGGCGACTGGGTCGAACGGTCGGATCCAGGGCGAGGGCGTCGCGGTCTTCGCCAACGGCTCGCGCTACGAAGGCGGCTTCGCGGCCGGCAAGAACGAGGGCCATGGCCGGCTGGAGGATCCTGACGGGTACGTCTACGAAGGCGACTGGACCGGCGGCGTCCAGCACGGCCAGGGCAAGGCGACGTTCCCTGACGGCACGGCCTACGAGGGCGGCTTCCGCAACGGCCTGCGCGACGGGACGGGCCGGCTCGAGATGCCCGACGGGTTCGTCTACGAGGGCGAGTGGTCCGAGGGCGACATCGAGGGCGAGGGCGTGGCCGTCTACAAGAACGGCGATCGCTATGAAGGCTCTTTCGTCACGGGCCAGCGTCAGGGCGCCGGGAAGATGACCTATTCCGACGGCTCGGTCTATGAGGGCCCGTGGGAGAACGGCCGCCCCGCCCCCCCCGAGCAGGCGGCGACCGAAGAGGAGCCTGCCGCACAGCCCGAGGCCCCGCCCCCCTCGGCGCCCTCCTCCGGCGGCTGAGCGCGCAAGCCGGCGCCCCGGAGCGCGCGAGGGCTCTGACCGGACGCCGGCGCCGGCCGCCGCCGTTGCGGAGGCTCGACCGTCTCCCCGCCCCCGGGTCCGGCGGAAGCCGCCGGCGGCGCCGACCGACCGGCCGGGCGAAATTCACCCCTTCACTTCCGCGTCTCCCGGCGTATAGTCGCGCTCATGGTCACGAAGCCGCATATGTCTGACGCCCGCGCCCTCCGCGCCGCGCTCGGCCTTTCGCTTCTTCTCCTTACGCGCCCCTGAGCGTGCCGGGATAAGGCGGCGCGCGCGCTCAGGGGCCCTTCTCCGCGCCGCGCAAGCCCCTGAGAAACCCGGACTTCAAGGACCCCGCCATGACCGAGAACATCGCGACAGAAGCCGCGCGCGCCGACGACCGCGTCCTGATCTTCGACACCACCCTGCGCGACGGCGAGCAGTCTCCCGGCGCCACCATGTCGCTCGACGAGAAGCTGCGCATCGCCCGCCATCTCGACGAGATGGGCGTGGACATCATCGAGGCCGGCTTCCCCAATGCCTCGGAGGGCGATTTCGAGGCCGTCTCCGCCATCTCCGGCATCATCGAGAATTCAGTGGTCTGCGGACTGGCCCGCACGGGACGCGCGGATATCGAACGCGCGGGCCGCGCCATCGAGAAGGCGAAGAAGTCGCGCATCCACACCTTCATCGCCACCTCTCCGCTGCACATGAAATACAAGCTGCAGATGGAGCCGGAGCAGGTTCTGGAGCAGATCCGCTTCGCGGTGACCCATGCGCTTGGCTTCACCAATGACGTCCAGTGGTCTCCGGAGGACGCCACGCGCACCGACCATGACTTCCTGGTGACGGCCGTGCAAACCGCCATCGACAGCGGCGCCACCACCATCAACATCCCCGACACCGTCGGCTACACCGCCCCGGAAGAGTCCGCGAAGATCATCCGCATGTTGAAGGAGCGGGTGGAGGGCATCGATCGAGTGGTCATTTCCACCCACTGCCACAACGATCTCGGGATGGCGGTGGCGAACGCCCTGGCCGCCGTCTCGGCCGGCGCGCGGCAGGTGGAATGCACCATAAATGGCCTCGGCGAGCGCGCCGGCAACGCCGCGCTGGAAGAAGTCGTGATGGCCATGCGCGTGCGCAACGACATCATGCCGTGGAAAACCGAGGTAGATGCCACGAAGATCATGGCCGCCTCCAGAATGGTCAGTCAGATCACCGGCTTCCCGGTCCAGTACAACAAGGCCATCGTCGGCAAGAATGCGTTCGCCCATGAGGCCGGCATTCATCAGGACGGCATGCTGAAGAACGCCGAGACCTACGAGATCATGCGCCCCGAGGATGTGGGGCTGACCGCATCTTCGCTGGTCATGGGCAAGCACTCGGGTCGCGCGGCGTTCAAGGCGAAGCTGAAGGATCTGGGCTTCGACGAGGTGGGGCAGAACCAGCTCCAGGACGTGTTCGTGCGCTTCAAGGCCTTGGCCGACAACAAGAAAGAGGTGTTCGACGACGACATCCTCGCCCTGATGGCCGAGACCGGCGCCGACGGCGCGCCGGAGCGGTTCCGGGTCAAGGCGCTGGAGGTCGTGTGCGGCACCCGCGCCCCGAAAGCCGCGGTGACGCTGGAGGTGGACGGTCAGGAGGTCTCGGCCGAGGCGTCCGGCGACGGGCCGGTCGATTCCTGCTTCAATGCGGTTCAGTCCTTGATTCCGCACAACGCCAGGCTGCAGCTCTACCAGGTGCACGCGGTGACGGAGGGGACGGACGCGCAGGCCACCGTCTCGGTCCGGCTGGAGGAGGACGGGCGGATCGCCACCGGGCGGGCCTCGGACACCGACACGATCCTCGCCTCCACAAGGGCTTACGTCCATGCCCTGAACCGCCTGCAGGTGCGGCGGGAGAAGGCGAGCGCCCCGCAGGCCAAGGCGGGCTGAGGGAAAGGCGGCGCGGAGCGGCCGCTCCGCGCCCTCCCGCCGCGTCTCAGGCAACCGGCGCAACCGCTTGTTCCGGCGGAAGGTTTCGATGATCCGCCTTCTCGTTTATCTCCTGCTCGCGGCGGCTTTGGCGGCGCTCGCGGATCTTGTCGGGCGGCGTCTTGCGGCGAAGGGCGAATGCACCCTGCACAAGGCGTTGATGCTGAAAGATTCCTGTCAGGGGCGCTGTCCGCCCGGACAGCGCTGCGTCGCCTTCCAGACGCGCGCCTACTGGCTGGGCGGCACGCAGGCCGCCGGCTGCGGCTGCATCGACCGCAGGTTCGGAGGCTCGGCCCTCCTTCCCCCCGATTTCGCGGAGCTGCCCCGACGCCTCGGCGACCCGCCCGGCACCGAGCCGGTTGAGCCGGAGCGGGAGGACGCGGGGAGTGGGCTCTATGCCTCGAAGCTTCTACAGCTCCCGCAGGCGTTCAGGGATCCGAAGGACGCGTGTCACCGCATGCGATGACTTCGACAAGATCCTCGGCCCTGCCAGCGCAACCCCCGCGCCGTGCGGAAACGGAAAGGGCCGGCCCCGCGGGACCGGCCCCTGTCCGCTCGCGCCCGACGGCGTCAGTCGTCCCGGTAGACCTTCTCGCGCCGCTCATGCATCTCCTGCGCCGCGAGGCTCAGGGTCGCGATCGGGCGGGCGTCGAGGCGCTTGAGGCTGATCGGGTCGCCGGTCACCTCGCAGTAGCCGTAGCTCCCGTCCTCGAGCCGGCGCAGCGCCGCGTCGATCTTGGAGACCAGCTTGCGCTGGCGGTCGCGGGTGCGGAGTTCCAGCGCGCGGTCGGTCTCGGCGGAGGCGCGGTCGGCGATGTCGGGAACCGAGACCGCGCTCTCCTGCAGCCCTTCCAGGGTCGAGCGGCTCTCGGCCAGGATGCCCTCGCGCCAGTCGAGGAGCTTGCGGCGGAAGTACTCCTTCTGCCGCGGATTCATGAACGGCTCGTCCTCGGACGGAAAATAGTCCGTCTCCAGCACGTTTTCGGACTTCATCGCAGGCACCTCGATGTTCGTCTGCCACCCCAAAACGCCGCGTGCTCGGGAGGCGGCGGCCGCTGCGATGTCGAGGTGCAGAGGGCCTGTTCGCGCCGCGCTCCCCGCGTCGCCGGGTTCGTATAGACCTCAGGCAACCTTAAGTCACGCGAAAGCTTCGCTAACGCACGGGCTTGCGGGCGACGCCTGAATCAAGGTCGGTTTTCGGGCGCGTCCGCCCATGCGCGAGGCGCCCTTGCGCCTACGCTTGCGTATGTGCCACCTCTTCCCGGAGCGCCGCCTTGCGCGGGAGAGCAGCCAGGGAGCGGGCCGAGCCCATGAGATTCGAAGGCACGCGCGACTACGTCGCGACCGAAGACCTCAAGATCGCCGTCAACGCCGCCATCACGCTGGAGCGTCCGCTGCTGGTGAAGGGCGAGCCCGGCACCGGCAAGACCGAGCTTGCGCGCCAGGTGGCCGGCGCGCTGGACCTGCCGATCATCGAGTGGAACGTGAAGTCCACCACCAAGGCGCAGCAGGGCCTTTACGAATACGACGCGGTGAGCCGTCTGCGGGACTCCCAGCTCGGCGACGAGCGGGTGCGCGACGTGCGCAACTACATCAAGCCGGGCAAGCTGTGGGAGGCGTTCAACGCCGACCGGAAGGTGGTCCTGCTGATCGACGAGATCGACAAGGCCGACATCGAGTTCCCCAACGACCTGTTGCAGGAGCTCGACCGGATGGAGTTCTACGTCTACGAGACGGGAGAGCTGATCCGCGCCAAGCAGCGGCCGATCGTGCTGATCACCTCGAACAACGAGAAGGAGCTGCCGGACGCCTTCCTGCGCCGCTGCTTCTTCCACTACATCCAGTTCCCGGACAACGAGACCATGTCCGAGATCGTCAAGGTCCACTTCCCCGACATCAAGCAGACCCTGCTGCGCGCCGCCCTGACCCAGTTCTACGACGTGCGCGAGACGCCGGGCCTGAAGAAGAAGCCCTCCACCTCCGAGGTGCTGGACTGGCTGAAGCTGCTGATGTCCGACGATCTGGACGCGGCTGACCTTCGGACCTCGCCGACGGATGCGCTGCCGAAGCTGCACGGGGCGCTCCTGAAGAACGAGCAGGACGTGCACCTGTTCGAGCGGCTGGCCTTCATGGCGCGGCGGGACCGCTGAGCGACGCGCGCCGGCGGTCCTCCCGCCGGCGCGGACGCTTCACCCTGCCCGGCGACGGGCGTCGAAGGGGAGCCCGCTGAGCGCCGCCGCCGGCAGCGGAGCCGCGGCGGGAAGCGGAACGCCGGACGCCGCCGGTGACGTCCCCTCGAGCGAGAGCGACTGCGCCGGGACGCCGTTCGAGCCGGAAAAGTAGATGTGCTCGTAGTCGGTGAACTCCGTAAGGCGGAGGGAGAGGGTGAGGGGGAGGTGGTCGTCGCCAGCTCGGAGCCTCGATCCACGGCGCCGACGGCCAGCGTCCAGCTGTAGATCCGGGCGAGGTCGTCAACGCGGCGGCGGTCAGCGCCGTCCCGGAATCTGGATCGTAGCGCTCGGAGCGCGTCGGAGAGCGATGACTGGTCGAAGCGCAGCCAGCCCCCGATCTCGATGGAGCTGGCGGGCCTGGAATAGGCCCGGACGATGTCGTTGTCGTTGTCGTAGCCGGAGGCGGGCGCGTCGCTGGTCCTGACGCTGCCGCCGAGTTCCGCGGTCAGGTTGACCGGCGGGGCGGCGGTCGGAACGGCGGCCAGTCGGGCGCGACCGGAGACGTGCGGGCGCTACAACCGATCTTCGGGCGGATCGAGAACCGCCGGCGCCGGAAGCCTGCATCGGAAGCATGCCCTGCCGCACGCTCGGCCGACGGGCGGCTACGCGCCCACATCCCGCGGCGCCACCGCCACCGACTTCACCACCGCAAAGCACGAGATCCCGGGCGCGAGTCCCAGCGCTTCGGCCGAGCGGCGCGTTACGCGGGCCAGCAGCACGTCCTCGCCCGCGCGAAGCTGCACGAGCGCACCCGGCCCCTCGCCCATCCGCACCGCCGCGACCACCGCCGGCAAGATGTTGAGCGCCGACAACCCCTCGGGCCGAGTACGTGACAGGATCACGTCCTGCGCCTCCACTCGCAGGCGCAGGCCCGCCCCCGGCCCCGCTCCCACCCGCGGCAGGAACAGCGGGCCCGCCGAGACCGCAAGCTCGGTCAACCCGTCCGAATGGTGCCGCACCACCCGGGCGGTCAGCACCGCCCCGGCTTCGCGCACCCCGATGGCGCGAGCGACGTCGAGATCGGAAAACACCTCCGCAGCCTGTCCTGCGCGCAACACCCGGCCCGCCTCCATCACCACCACCGTGGTTGCGAGCCGTGCCACCTCCGCCACCGAGTGGCTGACATAGAGGATCGGGACGCCCAACTCGTCCCGCAGCCGCTCGAGGTAAGGCAGGATCTCGTCCTTGCGCGCCTCATCCAGCGCCGCCAGCGGCTCATCCATCAGCAGGAGCCGCGGGCGGGCCAACAGCGCCCGCCCGAGGGCCACCCGCTGCCGCTCCCCGCCCGAGAGCGCGCCCGGCCGCCGCTCCAGCAGCGCCTCTATCCCCAGCAGATCCACGATCCACGCCAGTGCCGGCCCCTCCCGCGCCCCTGCGAACCAGGCGCCGTAAAGCAGGTTGCGCCGCACCGTCAGATGCGGGAACAGCCGCAACTCCTGAAAGACGTAGCCCACCCTGCGCCGATGCGGCGGCAGCCAGAACCCGGAGGCGAGATCGAACAGAACCTCCCCCCCAACCTCCGCCCGGCCCGCATCCGGGCGCAGCAGCCCCGCGATGGCGTTGACGAACGTGGTCTTGCCCGAGCCCGAACGCCCGAACAGCGCCGTCACCCCCTCCGGCGCCTCGAAGGCCGCGTCCATCGCGAAGTCTGGAAAGGCGTGACGCACCGTCGCCCTGAGCGTCATGCGCCCCCCACCCGCCGCGCAACCCGGGTCGCCAGCGCCTCCGACACCAGAAGCGCCCCCATCGAGACGGCGACCGATACGACCACCAGCGACAGCGCCGCGCCCTCCCCGCCCGGAACCTGCAAGAAGGCGTAGATGGCCGAGGGCAGGGTCTGCGTCTCGCCGGGAATCGAGGAGACGAAGGTGATCGTCGCCCCGAACTCCCCCATCGCCCGCGCGAAGCCCAGGATCGCGCCCGCCAGCACGCCGGGCAGGATCAGCGGCAGCGTCACCGTCAGGAAAACCCAGACGCGCGAGGCGCCGAGCGTGGAGGCCGCCTGCTCCAGCTTCGGGTCCACCGCATCGATCGAAAGCCGGATGGCGCGCACAACGAGAGGGAAGGCCATGATCCCCGTGGCGAGCGCCGCCCCCGTCCAGCGGAAGGCCAGCACGACGCCGAACTTGTCGCGCAGGAAGCCCCCGACGGGTCCCTGCGTGCCGAACACGATCAGCAGCAGGTAGCCCGTCACCACCGGCGGCAGCACCAGCGGCAGATGCACCGCGCCGTTCAGCAGCGGCCGGCCCCAGAACCGGCCCCGCGCCAGCGCCATGGCGGCCGCGACGCCCAGGGGCAGGCTGACCAGCGTCGCCCAGAACGCCACCTTCAGCGACAGGCGCAGCGCCTCCCACGCTTCGGGCGGCAGGTCGCTCAAGGGACGAGGACCTCGAAGCCTTGCCCCTCGAACGCCGCCCGCGCCTCCGGGCCGCGCAAGAACTTCAGGAAATCCGCGGAGAGCGGCGCGCCGCCCGCGACCGCCGCCGCCGGGTACACGATGGGCGGATGCGACCCCTCCGGGAAGGCGCCCACCACGCTCACCCGCGGCTCCGCGGCCGCGTCGGTCGCGTAGACCACCCCCAGCGGCGCCTCGCCTGAGGCGACCAGCGCCAGCGCCGCGCGCACGCTATCCGTCTGGGCCACGCGACCCGCGACCCCTTCCCACAGGCCGAGCAACTCCAGCGCCGCCTTGCCGTAGATCCCCGCCGGGACCGCCCCCACCAGCGCCATCGCCAGCCGCCCCTCGCCGAGCTGCGCCGAGAGGTCGAAGCCCGGCCCGATCTCCGCCGCCTCCGCCTCGCCATGGGCTGCCAGCACGATCCGGTTGCCCAGAAGATCGAAGCGGGATCCGGGGACGAGACGCCCCGCCGCCTCCACCGCGTCCATCCACGCGACATTCGCCGAAAGGAAGACGTCCGCCGGCGCCCCCTGCTGGATCTGACGCGCCAGCGCCGAGGTGCCGGCGTAGGAGACCGCCACCTCCCACCTCGTCTGCGCCTCCCAGTCCTCAGCGACCCGATCCAGCGCAGTCTTGAGGCTGGCGGCGGCGAACACGGTGAGATCCGCGGCCTGAGCCCCGCCCGCGAATAGCGCGACGACGAGCGCGAGCGGTTTGATCATCCGGGCCTCCCAATGGCGAACCACGCGCGCGAACCATCGCGCCCCTCGGGGACGCGCACAAGCGCTATTCCCCGCTTGATGCAGGTTGCGCCCCACGGGGTGGTGTCGGAGCCGAGGCCGCGTTCGCCGGCGGTGTCGGTGGGGCGGCCATCGCCGGTCTTCGGCAGGGGATCGGGTCGCGGGACCTTGAACCGGACCGGAGACCACGATGACGGATGGAAGAATGGCCGTTCTCGAGTTCGTGGAGAAGGATGCGAACGGCGATCTCGTCCGCGAGATGCTCGCCTTCGCGTCGGAGCGGCTGATGGGGGTGGAGGTGGAAGCTGCGACGGGCGCTCCGAACGTCGTCCGCTCGGCGGCGCGCGACGCACCGCAACGGCTACCGCGAGCGGGGAGATGCGGGCCGGACGGATCGACCTGATCGGCGCCATGGGCGGGACGGGCATCTCGAAGAGCCAGGTCAGCCGGCTCTGCGTGGAGATCGACGAGCGGGTGCAGGCGGTCCCGACGCGCCCGCTCGAGGGGACGCAGCCCTGTTTCCGGTCGGACGCCACCTGCCTCCGGGTGCGCGACGGCGGCCGCATCGCCGGCCGCGCGGCGGCAATCGCCGTCAACGACGACGGCCATCGTGAGGGGCTGGGCGTCTGCACGGGCCCGTCCGAGGCCGAGGTGTTCCGGATGGACCTCCTGCGCACGCTCGCCGACCGCGGACAGCGCGGAGTGCAGCTGGTCGGGGCCGGCGATCACAAGGGCTGCGGGCTGCGGCGCGCCGGGTGTTTGACGCCGCTCATCGGAGATGCCGCGTGCACTGGATGCGCAACGCGCTGGCCCATGCGCCGGGGTCGATCATCGCCTTGCGCTCAGCAAGGCAGGAGGTGCATCGGCAGGTCAAATCCCGCGCAGGCCGCGGATGCTCGCTCAGCGGGATCTCTTTGGCGCGATCTTCGGCTTGCTCGGCGTGGCGCCCAGTCGGCGGCGAGCTTCTCGAAGATCTCGAGTTCGCCTTCATCGCGAAGCGCAGAGGCATCTGGCCCGCCGCCTGGATGTGCAACGTGCCGGGCGGCTCACGCTCGGGCTTCCATGCCTGGCTCAGCCGACCATCCAGCGATCGATCGCCTGCCAGCGTGAGCCATGCCGGCTCTCATCGTCCGGAACCAGCCGCACCGCGCGTTCGCGCCCTTCAGGGGAGAACTTGTTCGTCGTCTTGCTCATCGGCTCCATCCTGCTCAGGAGTGGGAGCCTCCGGCAGACCCGGCGCGGGTCAGAGGCCATAGATCGCTTGTTCGGAAGCGGGATCGGCCTGAAGCTTCAGCGGACGGACGCAGATTTCGCCGAGGGAGTGGTGCTTCGGTTCGCCAGGTGGAACGGTCGTGCCCATCCATGACAGCTTCATCATGCATAATGTGTATGCGAAGGAGCTGGATCATACGATGAGGGCCGAGTTCCAGCGCCAGACGGGTGAAGATCAAGACGAAGATCGCCGCCGAACATGACCCCGGGGTTTAGCCGATGGCCGAACTTCGGAGACGGGGAAGCTGTAGGAGAAAGCCGCTCTGGAAGCCGCGATCCGGAACGGCATGGGCAAGGAGTGTCGCCGGCATCTGGCGGAACCCGACGGGCGCAACATGAACATGGCTCTGGCTTCGGAGACGGATGCCGAGGCGCGGGTGGACACGTTCCTTTCGAGACGGCGCGGCTATCCAGTTGAGCCAAGGGGCCAGCGCGGGCGCATCCAGGCGGCGCCCGGCCCGGCGGTCAACGGGCGCGCCTTTCCCTGCGCCGGGCTGCAAGGTAAAGGGAGGCGGATTCGGACCCGGAGGAGGCGCCATGACCCGCAACGGCCTGACCTATCGCGACGCGGGCGTGGACATCGACGCCGGCGACGCGCTGGTGAAGCGCATTGCGCCTGCCGCGGCCTCGACCCGCCGTCCGGGCGTGGCGGATGCGCTGGGCGGCTTCGGCGGGCTGTTCGACCTGAGGGCCGCGGGCTACGCGGACCCGGTGCTGGTGGCCGCCACCGACGGCGTGGGCACCAAGCTGCGCATCGCCATCGACGCCGGCCGGCTCGACGGCGTGGGCGTCGATCTCGTCGCCATGTGCGTCAACGACCTGATCTGCCAGGGAGCGGAGCCGCTCCTGTTCCTCGATTACTTCGCCACCGGCAAGCTTTCGGTGGACGAGGCCGCCCGCGTGATCGAGGGCATCGCCGAGGGCTGCCGGCAGGCCAACTGCGCCCTGATCGGCGGCGAGACCGCCGAAATGCCGGGCATGTACGCGAAGGGCGATTTCGACCTCGCAGGTTTCGCCGTCGGCGCGGCGGAGCGTGGGGCCACCCTGCCCGTCCCCTGCCGGCCCGGCGACGTGGTGCTCGGCCTCGCCTCCGACGGCGTCCATTCCAACGGCTTCTCGCTGGTGCGCCGGGTGGCGGAGGCCGCGGGCCTCGGCTGGGACGCCCCCTGCCCCTTCGCCGACTGCCCGCTCGCCGAGGCGCTGCTGACGCCCACGCGCATCTATGTCCGCCCCGCGCTCGCCGCGATCTGCGCGGGCGGCGTGCGCGCGCTCGCCCACATCACCGGCGGCGGACTGACCGAGAACCTGCCCCGCGTCCTGCCGGAAGGGCTCGGCGCCCGGCTCGACCTCTCCGCCTGGCGCCTCCCCCCGTTTTCGCCTGGCTCCGCGACGCCGGCGGGATCGAGGAGCTGGAGCTGCTGCGCGTCTTCAACTGCGGCGTCGGCCTTTGCCTCGTGGTCGAGCCGGACCGCGCCCGGGCGCTCGCGGACCTCCTGCGGACGGAGGGCGAAACGGTCGTCCGGGTCGGAGAGATCGTCGAGGGCGAAGGCGTCTCCTACACCGGGACGCTGGCGTGAGCGCCAGGCGCCGCGTCGCCATCCTCATCTCCGGCGGCGGCTCGAACATGGAGGCGCTGCTCGCCGACATGGCCGACCCGGCCCATCCGGCCGAGCCGGTCCTCGTCCTCTCCAACCGCGCGGATGCCGGCGGGCTGGCGAAGGCGGAGGCGCGCGGGATCCCCGCCCGGGTGGTGGACCACCGCCCCCACGGCAAGGACCGCGCCGCGTTCGAGCGCGAACTCGCCGCCGCCCTCGCCCCCGCCCAGCCGGACCTGATCTGCCTCGCCGGCTTCATGCGCGTGCTGACGGCCGGGTTCGTGCAGGCGTGGGAGGGAAGGATGCTCAACATCCATCCCTCGCTGCTTCCCCTATTCCCCGGGCTGAACACGCATGCCCGCGCCCTCGCCGCCGGCTGCGCCGTTCACGGCTGCACGGTCCATGAGGTGACGGCCGCGCTCGATCTCGGGCCGATCCTCGGTCAGGCGGTCGTGCCGGTGCTGGCGGGCGACGATCCCGAACGCCTCGCGGCGCGGGTTCTGAAACAGGAGCATCGGCTCTATCCGGCGTGCCTCCGGCGGTTCGCCTCCGGCGATCGCACGCCGATCGCGCTGCTTGACGCAGCGGCCTGAGCTTCGGCTGTTGCCCCGCCGCATCAGGTTTCTGCGGATGCTCGAAAAATCCGGGAACCTTTCGTCCCGCCGCGATCCTCGACCCATCTACAGCGTTCGAACCCCAAGGCGTTCCTGTCCCGAAAGGAGGACCGCCTTCGGAACGAGGCGTCTCCGACGCCTGCTCGACAGTTGGAGCCAGAATATGAACCGCTTCCTTGCCGCCGCATCCGCGGCAGCCATCCTCGCCTCCGCGCCGCTCGCATCCTTCGCCCAGGATGCGATGTACTCCGTGGAGTTCCCCTTCGACAGCGACCGTCTCACGTCGGAAGCCCGCACCGAAGTGTCCGACGCGGTCTCGGCGTATCGGTCCACCGGCGAGGCCGACATCTCGGTCGAGGGTCACACCGACACCGTCGGCACGCCTGACTACAACCTCGACCTCTCTCGCCGGCGGGCGCAGGCGGTCCAGCAGGCGCTGGTCTCGCAGGGCGTTCCCATGAGCGCGATCACCACCGACTGGGTCGGCGAGAACGACCTCGCGGTGCAGACCGCCGACGGCGTGCGCATGCAGGAGAACCGCCGCGTGACCATCGCGCTGCGCGCGGATCGTCCCTCGCCGGCGCCGCAGCCCATGGCCCAGCCGGAGCCGATGGAGCAGGACCGCTTCAGCGTGGCCGTGGCGCCCTTCTTCGCCTGGACCTGGTCCGCGAACGACAGCGACAGCTCCGACGCCTACATGCCGGGCCTGAACCTGATCGCGACCTACGAGCTGAACGACAACTTCGCGATCGAGGGCGAGCAGGCGGTGTTCTACGCCTTCGGGCCTGACGACGAGGGCGTCGGCGGCCGTACCGCCATCGGCGCGAACCTGCAGGTGGACGCGGCCTACGGCCTGATCCCCTACGTGGGCGCGAACTTCGGCGGCTACTACGGCGGCGGCGGCGTGAAGGACCAGCTCTTCGCGGGCCCCGAGATCGGCGTGCGGTGGCGCTTCCTGGAAGCCAAGGTCGCCTACGACGTGCCGTTCGACCAGGATTGGGACGACGGCGCCGTGGCGGCCTCGGTCGGCACCGTGTTCCGCTTCTGATCCGATAGCGGCTATCGAAACGGAAAGGGCCGCCCACTGGGGGAGCCATTACGAGCCAAAGGACACGCGTCCTTCGCACCTGCCGGCCGAAAGGCCGGCAGGTGCTTGTTTTTTACCCGAATCTCGTATCAGCCGCTTGCCCAAAAAGGCGTATTGGCGGGAAGTTCGAACTTCCCGCGACGGCTGCTCTTTGCGCCGTCTTGTACCGCCCCCGGATCGTGAGACACCGATTTGGGACTACGCGACCATGGGCTCGGCGTCCATCTGGTCGCGCCTGAACTGGGCCGGCGAGCGGTGACCATGCCGCTGGATCAGCCATTGCTCGTTGTAGGTCCGGCGGAACTCCAGCAGCGCCAGGCGAAGCTCCTCGACGGTGTCGAAGGTGCGAACCCACAGCAGGTTCTCTTTCAGGGTCCGGATGAAGCGCTCGGCGCAGCCGTTGCCCTCCGGGGCCCGAACGAAGGCGGGCGACGACGCGATCCCCAGCCAGCGGATCTCCGCCCGGAAGTCGTGCGACATGTACTGGCTGCCGTGATCGTGGCGCAGGCTCAGCCCGACGGCCACATCCTTGCCGATCCCGCCGAAGCGGGCCTTCACGCCCTGGCGGACCGGCTCCAGCGCCTCGTGGCGCGTGCCATGGAGGGCGGCGTGGATGCCGACGCACTCGGCCGAGCAGTGGTCGACGGCGACGAAGATCGCCACCTGCCCCTGGGCGGTGGTGACTGCCGCGGTCATGTCGGTCCCCCACATGGCGTCGACCCTCTCCGGAATGATCGTGCCATCATGGCTGCGCGGCCCCCGCGGCGTCGCTCGGCCCGTATCCGCCGCAAGGCCATGCGCGCGCATCAGCCGCCGCACCCGCTCCTTCGAGGTCCGCACGCCCCTGAAGCGCAGGCGCGCCCAAACCTTCCGATAGCCCTCGCCGTGGAACGGGCTCGCCGCCAGCACGGCCCGGATCGCCTCGACCAGCACCGCGTCCGGCATCGGACCCTGCGGCCCGGGACGCCGCCGCTCGGCCGGCGGAGCTCCTGCCGTCAGGCGGCGGCGATAGATGCTCGCCCGGCCCAGGTTCCAGACCCGGCAGACCCGCGCCAGGCCGTAACGGCGTCGACCGGAGATCGAGATGACCGCGCTCATCGCCTCGACCTCCGCCGGGCCAAAGGGCGGCCCGCCTCCAGCCGCGAGATCTTCTCGTAGAGCAGCTCGTTATCCATCGTCGCCGCCCCGAGCTTCGCCTGAAGCTGCGCGATGCGCGCGTCGCGGTCATCGCGGGGCCGCGACTTCAGGCTCGCCGCGCCGCCCTCGAGAAACGCATCCCGCCACCCGCTCACATCCGCCGCGGTCACGCGCAGGTCTCGGGCCACCACCTCCAGCGGCTCGCCCCGCAGCACCCGAAGCACCGCATCCTGCTTGCGGTTCGCCGTCATGCGGCGCTCCCGCCCCGGCGCCCCGGCCGCTGCGATACCTGAACTCTCCGCGCCCGGGGCGCCTCCGCTTCGATCGTCAGACGTCATCCAACACCTCCTTCGTCGCCTTCAATAAGGCTTCAGAGATGTCTCAGCGAACCCTGGGGCGGAGGAGCGCGCAAGGGCGAGCGAGGAGATCAGCCTCAGGTCGACGCCCTCGGAGAGCAGCCGGTGCGCCAGCGGCCGATGGTAGTTGCCAAGGTCATGGTCGGTCTCCTCTGCGGTGGCGTCTGGCCACATCACCGTAAGAGACCTCGAGCCCCGCCATGGCCGACTGCTGCGCTGCGTGGGGGCTACGCAGCCGGCCATGGCCTCCTCAACCGACCGCTTCCCGATGTGCTACGGAACCGAGTTCACCTCGAACGCCATGCTGACCTGGGCCTCGGACATGGGCATCGAGTGGCGCCTTCATCGCCCCCGGCAAGCCGATGCAGAACGGCTTCGCCGAGAGCTTCAACGGCAGGCTCAGGGACGAGTGCCTCAACGAACATCTCTTCCGCGGCCTGACGGATGCGCGGCGGATCCTCGAAGTCTGGCGGGCCGACTACAACCACGCCCGCCCTCACACCAGCCTCGGCGGCCTCACGCCGAGGGAGTTCGCAACCCGGTCCATGGAGGGCCAGACCGAGAACAACGTCAACTTATGAGCGAGGGCACAGCGGGGGCAGGGTCAGAGAACATGCTGGCGAACGAGCCCTCCGATGTGAGCGAGCTGCTCGGTCTGTTCAAACTCGGGGGTCGAGGCGACCTTCCCCCGCTGCTTGAGGAGACTGTCGAGACAGGCTTCAAACTCGGATGCGCTCCAGATGCGCCCGTTCTTTCGATACGCCCGCGGCAGCACGAGGGTCCCGGCGGCGACCATCGCGGCTTCGATGCTCGCTGGCTCCGCGTCGGGATCGACCTGGAGGGAAGCCGCGATGACGTAGCCGCTCCCGGTGTGGGCGGTGCAGAGGTGCTGGACCGCCACCATCGCGCGAGTTCGCTTGTGCGGCCGGTTCAGGGCGAGTGTCTGCATATCGGTCGCGAGCGAGCCCCCTTCTCCTCCCGGTTCACGCGCTCCAGCATTCCTTCACGGCGTCCCGTGAAGGTACGAACCTGATCATGGATGAAGTCGATTTTGCGGTAGACATCCCGCGGCGCGAGGCCTGTGATCTTGGTGAGCGGCGCCCCGCTCGTCAGCAGGCGGAGCACAAGCCGGTTCTCGCAGGAGCGCTTCTGCCGGCGCAGGGGCGAGCCGACGGAAAAGGGTCCCCCGCACGCCCCGCAGCGAAAGCGGGGGCGCCGGCGCGCGTCGCGCTGCGGCGCGCGTAGACGGCGCCGACGGGCTTTCCGTGCTGGATGCAGGCGTCGTTCCGGCAAGTGACAGGCGCCGGGGGCGGTCTTCGCTGTCGACGAATGCGACGGTAATCCTCCACCACCGCTAGGTTGTTGCGCAACACCGACTTGGCGCCGCACACTCCGCAGACGAGCCGCCACGTCTCGCCGTTAGCTGTGTCGATGCAGCTGACCGGCTGCACCCCGTTGGCGAGCGTCTTGGGACCGATGATGGGTGGCGCTCCGAAGGCGGAACAGCGACTATTGCGTCAGAAGTTCTGGTCAAGCCCGAAGTCGGCGGGCGCAGCCCGATCGGAGCAGCTCCCGACAAATTTTGGGAGACCGAGTTCATCCTCATTCCCCTCGTCCGCGACCGCAAGCCGTTGCGGCGGAGGGGACATTGGCCTGCCTAAAGAACCGATGAAGCGCCTTCCGCCACACAAGCCGTCAGGGGCTGGCCGCCCGCGGGGGAGGGCCGGGTTCGGGCCAAGCCGGACGACGCCGCCGCGGTAAGCCGGTCCCGCGGCGCCTCCCGCGCCTAACCGAGCTTCGATACGAAGGCGTTCACCGCCTCCGCCGTCTCCCGCGGGCGCTCCACCGGCAGCAGGTGCCCGCCCTCGATCTCGGCGTACCCGCCCTTCGGCAGCTTCTCGGCCATCTTAGCCATGGTCTTGGCGGGCGCCGTCTCATCCTCGCTTCCCGCGAGGCACAGCGCCGGCTGCTCAACCCGCCCGAGGTCGTCGCGCCGGTTGAACGTCACCAGACAGCGCACGACGTCGCGGTAGACCTTCTCCGGCAGCCGCCCCATGCTGTCGGCGAAGCGCGCCTTCGCCGCCTCCGACACATGGGGCCCGCCCATGCTCTCGGCCGAGCGGCGCGCCAGCTCCGGCATCGTCATCCCCTCGTCCAGCGGCTTCAGCCGGCCGGCGAGGAACTGCTCCTTGAAGCTCTCGTCCCGCCCCCCGAAGGCGGGCGAGGTCGCGCAGGCCACGAAGGCCCGCACCTTGCCCGGATGGGTCAGCGCCGTCTCCAGCGCCAGCATCCCACCGAACGAGTGTCCGAACACCACCGCCGGCCCCGTCCCCAGCGCGTCGATCTTCGCGGCCAGCCAGTCGGCGAGATCCGGGAACGTCGCGGGCTTCTCCCAGGGCTCGTCCCCCCAGCCCGGCAGGTCCAGCGCGACCGAGTCCGGGACCAGAGGGGTCACGTCGTGGAAGGTCTCCCTCCCCGCGCCGATCCCGTGGATGAAGATGGTGGTCATGGCGTCCTCCCTCGCGTTTCGCCTCGCGGTTTCCCGCGCATAGGAGGCGAAAGCGCCCGCCGCCGCAACGGGTGGACTTCCCCCCGAGGCCTGCCTACGGTCTCGCCCCGACCCCGCGCCCGCACGCCGCGCGGGCCAGACGACGGACCCCGCCCATGCCGCAGCCCGCCCCCGGCCCCGCCCTTCCCGGCGGTCCCGCCACCGCCGCGCCGCGCCGTCCCCACGACCCGCGCCGCGGCTTCCTGATCGTGGCGCTTGGCGTGCTGGTGTTCACCCCCGATGCGCTGGTCATGCGGCTCGTGAACATCGACGCCTTCGCGCTGGCGGTCTGGCGCGGGCTGATCGGGGGGCTGGTGATGACGCTGGGCTGCCTCGTGGCCTATGGGCCGGGCCTGCCGCGCGCCATCGTGGCGCTGGGGCGCTGGGGGGTGGTGCTGATGGGGCTGGAGGCCTCCACCACCGTCCTCTTCTGCCTCTCCATCATGTGGACCGACGTCGCCAACGCCATGCTCGCCTTCGCGGCGACGCCGATGCTCGCGGCCCTGCTCGCGCGCCTCACGCTGGGCGAGCGGATCCCGCCCGCCACGGCGCTGGCCATCGGCGCGGTCGCCTGCGGCCTCGGGCTCGTGGCCTGGGGGGCGCGCGGGGAGGGCGCGGTCTCGCTCGCGGGGGTGCTCGCGGGCCTGTTCTCGGCGCTCGCCATCGCGGGGTTCTTCGTGATCCTGCGCCGGTCTGAAGGCGCAGAGCGCGACGCCGGTGATCGGGCCGGGCTGGCTGCTCGGCGCGCTGATCGGCCTCCCCTTCGCGACGTTCGAGCCGTTGAGCGCCCCCCAGTGGGGCGGCGTCTTCCTCACCGCCGGCGTGATCATGCCGCTGGCCATCGCGCTCATCACCTGGGGCTCGCGACAGCTTCCGGCGGCCGAGACCTCCATGATGACCCTGCTGGAGGTGGTCGCCGGCCCCCTCCTCGTCTGGCTCGCGCTGGGCGAGGAGCCCAGGCCCTGGACCCTCGCCGGCGGCGCCGTGGTGCTGACGGCGCTCGCCGCCCACTCCGCCTGGCGCCTGCGCCGGGACCCCGCCGCCGCCCCCGCCTGAGGCCCGCCATGATCCCGATCACGCCCCCCGCCATCCGCCGCCCCTTCGCCCGCTACTCCCATGCGGTGGAGGTCGAGGCCGGCGCGCGCCTCCTCTTCGCCTCCGGCCAGCTCGGTCTCGACCCCGACGACACCCTGCCCGGGGGCGCGCAGGCGCAGGCCGCCCGCTGCTTCGCCAATCTTGACGCGATCCTGGCGCAGGCGCGCATGAGCCGCGCGCAGGTGGTCCGCCTGAACGCCTACGTCACGGCGCGCGAGCACATGGCGGGCTACATGGCCGCCCGCGACGCCTGGGTGGCGGACCTGCCCACGCCGCCCGCCTCGACGCTGATGATCGTGACGGGCTTCACCCGGCCGGAGTTCCTGGTCGAGATCGAGATGATCGCCGCCGCCGAGCCCGCCTGACCGCGGAGGCCGCCGCGCCGAGGGCGCGCCTCCGGCGACCCATCCGCCCGCGGCGGCTTGCGAGGGACGGAGCCTGTTGCAGGCGACCTCCACGGCAGGCGCCGGTCGAAGATCGGAGGGCCGGCTCGCCGCCCTGCGCCGGCCATCCGCACCCGCAGGTTCAGCGTCCGCCGCCCGCCCCGAAGCGCCTCCCTCCCCCGTCTGCGGGGGAGGGCTGGGGTGGGGGCTTCAGCCACCGGGCGCGGCGTGCCGTCCTTTCGGCGCCCGCCGAAACCCCGGAGAGAGGCGCGCTGGCGGCGCCCCTCAGATCGCCGCCAGCGCCGCCCGCACCCGCGCCTCGGCCGCCGAGCTCTCGGACGGCAGGCCAAGCGCCCCGTAGACCCGCGCCAGCGCCGAGTTCGACGGAACCAACTCCGGCTCGAACCCCCGCCGCCGCTCCAGCGCCTGCTGCGCCGCCACCCACCGCCCGTCCCGGATCAGCGCGTCGAGCCACACCTGCTCGAACAGGTCCCGCTGCGCGTGGCTCCCCCCGGTCTCCCAGATCCGCGGCAGCGCGGCGCCGAGGGCGGCGACGCACCGCCCCCAGTCCCCCTTCGCATGAGCGACCATCCCCTCCGCCGCCGGCAAGCAGACCTCGGCCCAGAGCGCCCGGTCCTCGCGCGTCCCGCGGGCCTGCTCCCGGAACCCCTCCAGCATGGCGTCCGCCTCCGGCCGCCCGGCGCGCGCCAGTCCGTAGAGGTACTGCAGGCTCAGGAACCCGTTGACGAAATCCCACTCGCGCCCCGCCAGATGCGCGCCCACGTCCTCCCAGCGGTCGCCCACGTCCACCCCGGCGATCTCCAGCCGCGCCAGCAGGCTCACCGCGCCGACCTGATCCTGCGAGTAACCCTTGTCCAACCCCCAGCACCGCTCGTCATAGGCCCGCAGGGCGGTCTCGAAATCCCCCTGGCTGATGGCGAAGAGCGCGAAATGCCACCAGTTGTGGCTGAGCATGAAGGAGTTGAGGTCGGTCCAGGTCTCCGCCACCTCCTCCAGGAACGCCCGCCCCTCGGCGATGCGCCCCTGCGTGAGGTGGATATGCGCCAGCGCATGATGCGCCCACGGCTCCTTGCGCTTGAGCGACACCGCCCGGAGCGCCGCCTGCTCCGCCTCCGCCAGCATGTGACACTGCTCGTAGCCGAAGGCGACCATGCCGTGGACATGCGCGATGTCGGGCCGCGCGGCGGCGACGGCGTGCCCCACCGCCAGCATCCCCGGCGAGTCGCCGCGGTTGAACAGGTGGTACTGCGTGATCTTCGCCATCGCGAGGTCCGAGGGGAATTCCTCCACCGCCTCCCGCCCGATCCGGATGGCGCGCGGCAGGTCCCCTGCGGCCCAGGCCTCGGCGGCGGCCAGCGTCATCCGCTCCCGCCGCGTGGCCCGCGCCGCCCCCTTCGCCGCCCGCTCCAGCCACGGCCGGGCCAGCCCCGGCGCGGCCGGGCTCTCGATGAACAGGTGCAGCATTCCCGCATAGGCGTTGGCGAGCGTGTCGTCCGGCGCCGCCTCCGCCGCCTTCAGCACGTTGACCGCCCTGGTCTCGTACCCGACGAACCCCTTCACGAAGTCGGAGATCCCCTGCGCGATTTCGGCATCCCCGGCGCTGATCGGGTTCCCGGCCCAGTCCTTCATGGCGTCCTCCTGCGTCGCGCCTTGGCAGCGCGCCCGCCACCTCGCGCCAAAGATCAGCGCGGCTTCCGCCTCGCGCCCGGATCGGCGCCTGCCGATTTTCCAAGCTTTCGATATATCGCCCGGGCCAGCGCCCAGCTAAATCGCCCATGCGCCCGTCACGCAGCTCGGTCCGCGCCGCCCGCGACGTCGCTCGAGCCGGCGCCCTCGCTGCGTCGCGCACAGGCTAGCGCGGCGCGGGGCGCCCCGCTAGACCAGGGCTCATGGACTGGCGCGACGAAGGCCTGCTCCTCTCCGTGCGCCGGCATGGCGAGGGGGCGGCGATCCTCGAGATCTTCACGGCCCTGCACGGCCGCCACGCGGGTGTCGCCCCCGGCGGAGGCTCCCGCCGCATGGCCCCCCTGCTCCAGCCCGGCGCCCAGCTTTCGGTCGAATGGCGCGCGCGGCTGGAGGAGCATATCGGCTCGTGGCGCGTGGAGCCCGCCCGATCCCGCGCCGCCCAGATCATGTCCGACCGCCGGGCTCTCGCAGCCATCGGCGCCGTGGCCGCCCTGCTCGCCTGGCTGCCGGAGCGCGAGCCGCACCCCGCCCTCTACGCCCGCACCCAGACGCTGGCCGATGCGCTCGGAGCCTCCCCCGACTGGCCCGCCCTCTACGCGCTGTGGGAGTTGCACCTGCTGGCCGAACTGGGCTTCGCCCTCGACCTCTCCGCCTGCGCCGCCACCGGAACGACCGAGGACCTCGCCTGGATCTCTCCCCGGACCGGCCGCGCCGTCTCAGCCGCCGCCGGCGCGCCCTACGCGGACCGCCTGATCCCGCTCCCGTCCCTTTTTCAGGGCCGCGCGCCCGAGACGGAGGCCGACGTCGCCCGCGCCCTCCGCGCCACCCGCCACTTCCTCGACCGCCGCGCCGCTCCCGCGCTCGGCCACGAGCGCGCCCCCGCCGCCCGCGCCCGCCTCGCCGCCCTGTTCGACGCCTGAGCGGCGCGCCGGCCAGACGCGCCGACGCCGGCCGCGCGCCGCGGGCGCCCCGGCGGCCAGAGGCGGAACGGCCGGCGCGGCGCCTCCTTGCGAAGGCGGCCGCCCCCCGCGCCCGCCTCTGGCCGTCCCTCCGCCCGCGGCCGCTCCCGTCGGTCCCGCCTCTGGCGCGCCCCTGGCGTCGCGAACCGCCTCTCCCATGTCGTCGCAGCCCGTGGCCTCCCGGCCCCCGACCCGTTACGACTGCGCCTACGAAAGGAGCGCCCATGCCCCAGGATCAGGACCCGCTGGTGATCTTCACCCCCTCCGGCCGCCGGGGCCGCGTGCCCGCCGGCACGCCGGTCCTGACCGCCGCCCGACAGCTCGGCGTGGATCTCAACTCCGTCTGCGGCGGGCGCGGCATCTGCTCGCGCTGCCAGGTCGCCCCCGCCTTCGGCCGCTTCGACAAGCATGGCGTGGACAGCCAGGCCTCCGCCCTCTCCGAATGGAACTCGGTGGAGGAGCGCTACCGCTCCAAGCGCGGCCTCGCCGAGGGCCGCCGCCTCGGCTGCCAGGCGCAGATCCTCTCGGACGTGGTCATCGACGTCCCGCCCGGATCCCAGGTCCACCGCCAGATCGTGCGCAAGCGCGCCGAGGCCCGGGACATCGTGCTCGACCCCGCCATCCGCCTCCACTACGTCGAGGTCGAGGACCCGGACATGCACCACCCCTCCGGCGATCTGGAGCGCCTGCGCCAGGCGCTCGCCGACCAGTGGGGGGTGAAGGACGCCGCCGCCCCCCTTCCCCTCCTCCACACCCTCCAGAAGACCCTCCGCGACGGCGAGTGGAAGGTCACCGCCGCCGTCCACACCCCCTCCGACACGGCCCGCCCGCAGATCCTCGCCCTCTGGCCCGGCCTGCGCGAGACGCCCGTCCTCGGCGCCGCCGTGGACCTCGGCTCCACCACCATCGCCTGCCACCTCGCGGACCTGCACACCGGCGAGGTCCTCGCCTCGTCGGGCGTGATGAACCCCCAGATCCGCTTCGGCGAGGATCTGATGTCGCGCGTCTCCTACTCCATGATGAACCCCGGCGGCGCCGCCGAGATGACCCGCGTGGTGCGCGACGCCCTCGCCACCCTCCTCGCCGAAACCGCCAAGGAGGCGAAGGCCGACCCCCGTGACATCCTCGAGACGGTGATCGTCTGCAACCCGGTGATGCACCACCTCCTGCTGGGCATCGACCCGGTGGAGCTCGGCTGGGCTCCCTTCGCCCTCGCCACGTCCGACGCCGTCTCCTGCGCGGCCTCCGACCTCGTCCTGAACATTCACCCGCAGGCGCAGGTCTATCTGCTGCCTTGCATCGCCGGCCATGTGGGCGCCGACGCCGCCGCCGTGACTCTCTCCGAGACCCCACACGAATCCGAGGACCTCGTCCTCGTGGTCGACGTGGGAACGAACGCCGAGATCCAGTTGGGGAACAAGGAGAAGGTCCTAGCCTGCTCCTCCCCCACCGGCCCGGCCTTCGAGGGCGCGCAGATCTCCTCGGGCCAGCGCGCCGCCTCCGGCGCCATCGAGCGCGTGCGCATCGACCCCGAGACCAAGACCCCCCGCTTCCGCGTCATCGGCCAGGAGATGTGGTCCGACGAGCCCGGCTTCGACCCCGCCTCCGTCACCGGCATCTGCGGCTCCGGCATCATCGAGGTGATCGCCGAGATGCGCATGGCCGGCATCCTGGATGAGGACGGCGCCATCGGCTCCCCCGACGCCGTCGGCGCGCCCCGCCTGATCCAGGACGGCCGCACCTGGGCCTACGTCCTGCATGACGCCACCGCCTCGGGCGGCCCGCTCGTGACGGTCACCCAGAACGACGTCCGCTCCATCCAGCTCGCCAAGGCCGCGCTCACCGCCGGCGCGCAGCTGCTGATGGACCGCATGGGGGTGGAGACGGTGGACCGCGTGGTCCTCGCCGGCGCCTTCGGGGCCCACATCTCGCCGCTGCATGCGCTGGTGCTGGGCATGATCCCCGACTGCCCGGTGGATAAGGTCACCTCCGCCGGCAACGCCGCCGGCACCGGCGCCCGCATCGCGCTCCTGAATCGCGGCGCGCGGCGCGAGATCGAGAAGGTCGTCCGCCGCATCGAGAAGATCGAGACCGCCGTCGAGCCGAGGTTCCAGGAGCATTTCGTGGGCGCCATGGCGCTCCCCCACAAGACCGCCCCCTACCCCGAACTCGCGAAGGCCGTGACCCTGCCCTCGCCGAAATTCGGCGGCGACGCCGACGGCGCCCCCCGCCGCCGCCGCCGGCGCGGATGACGTCGGCCGAACGCAGCGTCCGCCCCGGGCCGCCCGGCGCCTCGCTGCGCGCTCCGGGGAAGCGCAGCCCCCGCCTCACGCCCACCACCCCGCGCGCCGCCGCGGCCCCCGGGCGCCGGCCACCCGCCCCCACGCCCGCAGCGCGCCGCGGGCGCCCCCGACGCCATGGGCGTGACGGCCGGCGCGGCGCCTCTTCCCGGCCGGGCGGCCGCCCCGCGCTTCCGCCTCTCGCGCCGGCTCCGCCCGCGGCCGCCTTCAAAGGGTCCGCTTCGTGGCCGGCGCCCGGCCCGAAGGTCCTGCCTCGATGATCCGGCTGCGCCGCGTCCTCCGCGCCATCGGCCTCGCCGGCCTGATCGCGCTGACCCTCACCCAGCTCGCCGAGATCGCCGCGGCCGAGCTGGTGGAGGCCCGGCACGCCGACCCCGCCGCCCTGCCCCGCGTCAATGCGATCCTCGTGCTCGGCGCCGGCATGGACCCGGACGGCGGGATCGCCTGGTCCAGCCGCCGCCGCGTCGTCGCCGCCGTCGCCGCCCTGAAGGCGGGCCGCGCGGACCACCTGATCCTCTCCGGCTTCTCGCGCGATCCGCGCTTCGCCCCGGCGGCCGAGGGGATGCGCGACCATGCCCTCGCCCTCGGCGCCCCCGCCGCCTCCCTGACGGTGGAGCCGCTGGCCGCCACAACGCTCGAGAACCTGCGCCTCGGCTACGCCATCGCGGACGCGAACGGCTGGAGGTGCGAGCGGATCGACCCGCGCGCTCGCCCTCGCGCGCTGGCTCGGCCGGGACCCCGCGCTCCTCGCCGTGGACGCCGAATGGACCACCCGCCCGCTTGAGGCCGCGCTGAACCACCAGCGCGAGGCGCTCGCCTGGTGGGTCAACCTCGCCCGGATCGCGCGCCTCTCGCTGGACTAGCTCCGCCGCCCTCGCAGGCGGGCGAGCCCCGCCAGCCCGAGGCCCAGAAGCGCGAGCCCGCCCGGCAGCGGAACCGTCTCGACGGCGCCCGGAGGGCCGTCGTTGCCGGAGGGGAAGACCTGCCGGACAATCGGCGTGTCGTTGAACCAGATCTGGCTGGTGTACTGCTTGTAGAGGCCCGTGGTGAAGTAGTTGTACCTGGACCTCACCTGGTTGATTTCCGCCAGGTTCATCGACTGCGGAGGGATCTGCGACGGGTTCGTCAGAAGGCCGTACCCTGCGTCGAGCGTGATGGCGATCGAGTTGAGGTCGACGCCCGAGAAGGGCACGCCGTCGGGGTTCTGATCGAGCGTGGCGCAGTAGGGATAGGGCGAGCAGACATAGACCCCGGGCGTCTCGTCGAGGATGAACGACAGGGACAGCCTGGAGTCGGAGGCCCCCATCTCCACCCGTAGGAGCGGCAGCGGGTACCCTCCGAAGGTCACCGATCCGGCGACGTCGTAGGCGTCGCCTCCGGGGGAGATGGGCGCCTCGCTCCCGGTCCATGTCGCCGTGTAGGTCACCGGACCGAGGATCTGCTCGCCGGTGGTCTCATGGAAGAGGATCAGCCGGAGCGGCTCCTCGATCTCGACGGTGAACGCGGAGGCGGCGGAGGCCGAAAGCGCGGCGGCGACGGCGATCCCTGCGCCGGCGACGGAAAGAAGATTCATCGCGGTGTTCATCCCGTTGGAGGGTCGCCGGCCGCCCCACACGCGCGGCCCCGCCCCGATGGACCGGCGGGCTGGGCGCAGCACGGTCGCCTGCCGGAAGATGAACGACGGTAGACGTATCAATTCCGTTGCGTCAACAGTCTCGGCCTTTGGCCCTCCGTTTACTACGCCGACGAACCTTGGCGAAGCGTTTAGCAACCTGAGGTTGCAGGTTTCGCACCGAAACGCCTAGGCCCATACCCACCATACCGTCGGCCCCGCGACGGCGAGGACCAGCAGCTCCAGCGGCAGGCCCATCCGCCAGTAGTCCCCGAAGCGGTAGCCTCCGGGCCCCATGATGATCGTGTTGTTCTTGTGCCCGATAGGCGTGAGGAAGGCGCAGGAGGCGGCGACCGCCACGCCCATCAGGAACGGATCCTCCGGCGCCCCGATGCTCCGCGCCACGCCCAGCCCGATGGGCGCCGCGATCAGCGCCGTGGCGACGTTGTTGAGGAAGTCCGACAGGGTCATCGTCACCAGCATCAGCACCATCAGGATCGCCAGCGGCGGCCACCCCGCGGTCAGCCCCACGATGTTCTCCGCGATCAGCTCGGTCCCGCCCGAGTCCTCCAGCGCGCCCGCGATGGGGACGAGGCAGGCGAGCAGCACGATCGCCTTCCACTCCACGGATTCGTAGACTTCCCGCCCGTCCACGACGCCGAGCAGCGCATAGCCCGCCACGCAGCCCGCCAGTGCGATGGGCAGGCTCAGCCATCCCATCACCGCAGCTCCCACCGCCGCCAGGAAGGCGAGGATCGCGAACGCCGCCTTGTTGCGCTGCAGCACCGGCGTCGCCCGCCCCTCCAGCGGCAGGACCCCGAGCCAGGCCATCACGTCCGGCATCCGCTCGGTCGGGCCCAGCAGCAGCAGCACGTCGCCGGCCCGGAGCTGCTGGCGGCGCACCCGCTCGCGCGAGCGGCGGCCCTGGCGGGAGACGCCGAGCAGCGCCGCCCCCTGCCGCTCCATCAGCCGCAGCCCGGCCGCCGAGCGCCCGGCCACCCGCGCCCCGTCCGGAACGATGGCCTCCACCAGCGTCTGGCGCCCCGAAAGCGGCTTCTCATGCGACTCGGATGGATGGTCGAGCCCGCAGGCGCCCATGAAGGTCTCGATGGACTTGGGATCGCCCTCCAGGATCAGCACGTCCTCGGCCTGCACCGTTTCGCGGCGCGCGAAGCCCGGCAGGCGGCGATCCCCGCGCAGGAGACCCAGGAGGGTGACGTCATGCTCCTCGGCCAACGGCGCGAGGTCGGCCAGCGTCTCGCCGACCGGCTTGGCGCCTTCCGGGGCGCGGGCCTCGGCGATGTAGAGGGCGGCCTCGGCGCCTTCGGGGGTGATGCCCTGCGTCTCTCCGCGCAGCGGGATCAGACGCCACCCGATGAGGGCCGTGAACGCCACTCCCGCGGCTGCCACGATCAGGCCGACGGGGGCGAAATCGAACATGCCGTACGCCTCGCCCAGCGCATTCTCCCGGAACTGCGCGATCACGATGTTCGGCGGCGTGCCGATCAGCGTGATCATCCCCCCGAGGATCGTCGCGAAGCTCAGCGGCATCAGCGTCAGCGCCGGCGAGCGCCTGGCCTTGCCCGCGGTCTGAAGGTCCAGCGTCATCAGCAGCGCCAGCGCCGCCACGTTGTTGATGACCGCCGAAAGCGCCGCCCCCACCCCCGCCATGATCCCGATATGCCAGGCGAGCGGCCGGTCCGGCTTGATGATCCGCGAGGCGAGGAACTCGATGGCGCCCGAGTTCAGCAGCCCGCGAGAAACCACGAACACCAGCGCGATCACCACCACCGCGGCGTGGCCGAAGCCCTCGAAGGCCGCATCCTCCTCCACCAGCCCCAGCGCCACCGCGACGAACAGCGCGCCGAAGGCCACCAGATCGAAGCGGAAGCGACCCCAGACGAGGAGGCCGAAGATCACGCCCATGAGGGCGAAGAGGGCGCCTTGTTCGGCGGTCAATGGCGGATCTCCCGGCAGGTGAGGCGGGCGGACAGTAGCGGCCCGGCCCCGGCGGCGAAAGGCGTGGTGAAAACGGCGGCGCAGGCGCTTGGTTTCCCCGGGAAACCTACCGTTTCTCAAGGATTTGCGGGCTCGCACAGGCAAGCGATTCACGCTCGGGCGACCAACTATCTGTTGCCCGGCCGAGACGGCGTGCGGTACACGCTGCGGGAACGACCGTGGCGCTGGCCGCGGATTGTCCATTTTGGGATGGAATCATGAAGCTCCTGATCTCGGCGGCCGCCGCCGTTCTTCTCACGGCCTCGCAGGCGTCCGCCCTCGTGATCGCGGCGTGGGATCCCGAGCCCACCGCGGGCGCCGTCTCGGCCTATGCCACCGGCCCCGGCGCTCCGGCTGCCGGCGTGACGCCGGGCCAGCTCTCCCGCGGTCCGGGCCTGACCCGCCCCACGTCGGTCCTGACCTCGAGCTACAACGCGACGGGCTTCCTGTTCGCCGGCAGCACCCAGGCGCAGGCGGTCGCGGCGGGCGACTACTTCCTGTTCAGCTTCGCTTCGACCACGGCCTACGACCTCGACTATCTGGCGATCCACTACGGGATCAACCAGACTGGGCCGAAGAACCAGGCGATCGAGCTGTCGGTGGATGGCGGCGCGACCTTCAGCACCGTCTTCACCTCCACGCTTGCGGCCGGCGGATCGCAGCAGCAGTACGACATCGACCTGAGCGGCTTCGGCGCGGTGACGGACGCGACCTTCCGGCTGGTGGGCTGGAACGCGGTCTCGGGTTCCTCGCCGGTCAACCGCATGACGGTCCGCGACGGCGACGACTTCATCGAGGGGATCAACGCCGGCATCGCCATCTTCGGCGACGCGACGCCGCCGGCCGCGCAGGTCCCGCTCCCGGCCGCCCTGCCCCTGCTGGGCGTCGGCCTCGCCGCGCTCGGCGTCGCGGCGCGCCGCCGGAGCTGAGACGGTCCGCATGGAGCCCCGCGCCCCGCCGCCTGAGACGCGGGCGGGCGCGGGTCGCTCTCGTGCAGGGCCTGCCGAGACTCCGCCCCTTCAGGCCGCTTCCCGAACCTGACGACAATCCGCCTGGCGCGCTGGTCAGCGGGCTCCGCGCCGGAAGGCGCGACCGACCGCCGCCATGATCCCGCCGCTGCGGATGGCAGCCGGCGTATGCGGCCCCGTCGCGCCCTGCGGTTCGACCTGCTCGGCATCCTCTGTTGCGGGGACCGAGGCCTCGGCCGCCTCATCCGGGATCATCCAGTTGGCCCGCTTCGCCTCCTCCGCGAAGTCCTCATCCGGCGTGAAGACGATGTCCACGATCCGGTAGAAGGTGCGATACGGCTCCCCGGTCTCCGAATTGATCCGCCGGCGCGACTTCGGCTTGAACATCATGAAGGTCGAACGGGTCGACTCGAAGATCACATGGAGGTGGTCGTCGGTCTCCTCCAGCCTCAGGTCGAGCGGGCCGTCCATGTCGTAGACATGGAATTCCGCCTCGGCGTTGGTCCGCTTGTCCTTGCGCAGCACGAGCCGGATCGGGCCCGGCTTGCGGCGCCGCGTGAGCGCGAAGCCGACGAGCGGGCTGCGCACCACGTGCGACCCCTTGCCCGGCTGATGTCGGCCGCGGGCCTTGAGCCCGAAGCCGTAGGTGAAGAGCGCGCCCGGCCGCATCTCGTAGATGGAGAGATTGCTCCGCCTCAGCGCGATGCCGCAGCGCTGCCGCTGCGGCAGAGGCACCCGTCGATGGTAGATGCGCGCCAGCGCCTGCAGGCAGCCGCCTTCGGTGACGAGGCCGTCGGCGGAGGGATCCGGCCCCTCGCGCTTCTCGCGGAGCGCCTGCGACCAGGCCTGCGCGAGGTTTCCCGCCACGTTGGCGGCGTCGAAATGCCGGACGAGCGCACGCCCTGCCTCGCCGACCCGGGCCCGCGCCTCCGGGTCCAGGGTGCGGGTCAGGACGTCGGCCCATTCGCCCACGTCGTCGGTATGGGTGAAGAAGCCCTGCACGTCGTCCTCAAGATCCTCGGCGAAGCCGGTCTTGAAGGTGAAGATGGGCTTGCCGAACACCAGACCCTTCACCAGCCGCGAGGACATGCGGTAGCGGTTGAAGCTGTCGTTCACGCCCGGCGCGCAGACCACGTCCGCGAGCCGCATGAAGCGGTTGTAGTCCCCCTCCGAGATGCGTCCGAGAGCGCGGAAGGCGAAGCCGTCGCCCTGCGCGGCCTCTCCCTTCAGGCGGGACGTTCCGCAGACCAGCACCGCGAGGGGGCGGTCGGCGCGGGAGGCAGCGATCTTCATGGCCTCCAGGAAGCGTTCGAACTCGTCCGAGAAGTCGTAGACCGTGCCGTTGACGAAATAGACCAGCGTGTCGGGCGAGAGGCCGTGGGAGCCCAGCAGGACCGAACGCTCTTCCGCCGAGAGGGGCGTCGCGTCGTAGCTTTCGGGCCGGATCACGGGGGGGAGCAGGTCGCAGGGCTTGTTGAAGGCGGAGCGCATGCGCCGGGCCATGGGGGTCCAGATCGCGGCGAAACGGTCGGCGGACAGGTACATGGCGCTGCGGAAGACCGGCTCCACCCAGCGGTAGGCCTGCGGGTCCGACAGGACCAGGGCCAGGTGGGCCATGTCGGACCCTGCGAGGAAGCGGCCGAGATCCTCCGGGAACACCGAGGCGTGGTCGAGCTGGAGGAGCGAGGCGCCGTCCGGCTTGGGATGGTGCTGGCGGTGGGGGATCAGCTCGTCGTCCTCGGCCTGCACCACGACCAGGGGGCGGTGGACCAGCGCGACCTCGAGCGCGGCGCGGATCGGTTTGGTGCGCACGCCGGCCTCCAGCACCACGTTCGGGGCGAAGGCGTCGATGAAGGCGCGGGACTCGCGGTCGAGGACCTGGCCGTCGAAGCCCATCCTGCGGTAGCGCACGCCCCGGTCTTCGGGCACGCAGGTGCCCTCGCTGAGGATCGCGACCTGATGGCCGAGGGCGATCAGCTCCATCCCGAGGTCCTGGAGATAGAAGCCCGACCCCGCCCAGTTCGAGGAGGCGTGGCAGATCAGGACGCGCAGGCTTTCGTCCTGCGCGGCACCGGGGGCGCGCGGAGGCGTCGGCAGCCGCGGCGCGATCTGGCGGGCGGTGGCGTCGGGCGAGACGCTCACGTCAACCAGCGCCCGGGTCAGCAGGCCGTGCAGGAAGCTGCGGCAGCGGGCCAGCGCCTCGGGCGCAAGGGCGGGCTCCCGCCGCAGCCGCGCGAGGGCGTCGGGCAGCGCGTCGGCGCTCTCCAGCGACAGGCCGAAGTCGCCGAAGGCGTAGAAGGCGCGGCCGAGCGTCAGGACGTTGCGGCCCTTCGCCAGCATCTCAAGCCCGGCCTGGGAGTTGATGGTCACCCCGCAGGCGCAGGCGTCCATCAGGGCGTAGACGTTCTCGTTGGTCTCCAGCCCGCAGAAGCGGACATGGGGGCGGCCCTCGCACAGGGCGCGCAGCGCCTCCTTGTATTCGCCCCGATCGCCGGGGTGGGACTTGACCACGAGGGGCGCGCCGGCGGCGACGCAGGCCTCGATCACCGCCTCGCAGGCCTTCAACGGATCGGCGAAATGCGGGTTGTCATAGGTCAGGACCGTGTCGACGAAGCATTGGCCCAGCAGCAGGACCGGCCGCTCCGGCGCCTCGGCGAGGAAGGCCTGCATCTCCTCCCCCAGCTCCGCCTGCGGCTGGCGACCGGGCCGGCCCACGTAGTTGCCGGCGACCCAGTCCTCGATCCACGCGGTCTCCTCGGCGTCAAGGCGCGGCGCCCCCGCCTCCCGCCACTCCCGCGGCCAGGAGAAGTCGTTGCCGATGGTCCCCGACGGGTCGAAGTGGATGCGCGCCGGATCGAAGGAGAACTCGATCCCCACGGCCGGCACGCCCGACCGCTTCGCCACGGCCGCCAGCGTGCGCGATTCCATCAGCATCCCGCCCCAGACCACGAAGGCCTCGGGACGGTGACGCTCGATCAGCAGCTCCGCGAAATCGATCAGCGCGACGGTGCGCAGGACGAACGGCTCGGCCAGCGCCCGGCCCGCGCCCAGCGGGTCCGCGGCCTCGGGGTGGGCGTAGCGGAAGCTGCCCCGGCAGAGATCCCAGACCAGGTGCCCCTTGTAGGCGAAGGTCCCGAGATCCACACCCCCGAGGTCCATCTCGGCGAGCGAGTTGGCGGCGTCGTAGGGGATGAGGTAGTCGCTGGGCAACCCTTGGCCCAGCACCGCCACATCGAACCCGAGGATGCCGAGGGCGCGGTAAAGCTCGTCCTTCGGCGCGAGACCGACGGGCGCCGTCGCGCCGACGCCGCAGGGGATCAGGTTGTCGAAAACGATCATTCGGGGCGGGCCCTTCGCAGGCGGTGTCGGCCGGGGACGGAGGCCGCGGCGCTCCGGGCGCGTCGACTCACGAGGCGGCCCCCGCATGGGCGCGCAGGAGCACGTCGCGGCGCGCGTCCGCAAGGTCCGAAGCCACCATCTCGGCGCACATCTCCTGCGCGGTGGTCGAGGGGCTCCAGCCCAGCTCCTCCCGCGCGCGGGCGGCGTCCCCGAGCAGGGTCTCCACCTCGGCGGGGCGGAAGTAGCGCGGGTCGATCCGCAGGACCACGTCGCCGGGCTTCAGCGCCGGGGCCGCGTCGCCCTCCACCGCCTCCACCACCGCGACCTCCTCCAGGCCCTCGCCCTCGAACCGCAGGCGCAGGCCCAGCTCCGCGGCCGTCCAGCGCACGAAGTCCCGGACCGAGTGCTGCACCCCGGTGGCGATCACGTAGTCCCGCGGCGCGTCCTGCTGGAGCATCCGCCACTGCATCTCCACGTAGTCCCGCGCATGGCCCCAGTCCCGCAGCGAGTCGATGTCGCCCATGTAGAGGCAGTCATCCAGCCCCTGCGCGATCCGCGCGAGGCCGCGGGTGATCTTGCGGGTCACGAAGGTCTCGCCGCGGCGCGGGCTCTCGTGATTGAAGAGGATGCCGTTGCAGGCGTAGATCCCGTAGGCCTCGCGGTAGTTCACCGTGATCCAGTAGGAATAGAGCTTCGCCACCGCGTAGGGGCTGCGCGGGTGGAAGGGCGTCGTCTCCCGCTGCGGGGTCTCCCTCACCAGGCCGTAGAGCTCGGAGGTCGAGGCCTGGTAGAAGCGGGTGGTCTTCGACAGGCCCAGCAGGCGGATCGCCTCCAGCAGCCGCAGGGCGCCGAGGGCGTCCACGTCGGCGGTGTATTCGGGGGCCTCGAAGCTGACCGCCACATGCGACTGGGCGCCGAGGTTGTAGACCTCGTCCGGCCGGATCTCCGCCATCAGGCGCATGAGGTTGGAGCTGTCGGTGAGGTCCCCGTAGTGGAGCATGAAGCGGGGGTCCGGGTCGTGGGGGTCCTGATAGATGCCGTCCACGCGCTGCGTGTTCAGCAGCGACGCGCGCCGCTTGATGCCGTGAACCCGGTAGCCCTTCGCGAGCAGCAGCTCCGCCAGGTAGGATCCGTCCTGCCCGGTCACGCCCGTGATCAGCGCCGTCTTGGTCATTCGCCCTCGGGGGTTCTCTCGTCAGCGGGAATGCGGCCCTGCGCGTCAGCGTGTTCGTCGGCGGCGGACGGCGCCTGCATCCTTCTCGTCCCCCCGCCCTGCGCTCACCCCGGAGCCGTCGCGCCGCGAAGCGCGCTCGCCCCGCGGTCCGTAATCTCCGCATGCGTCCGCCGCAAGCCTTCCTCGAGCGGAATGGCGTGCCGCCAGCCCATCGCATGCAGCCGGCTCACGTCCGAGAGCTTGCGCGGGGTCCCGTCCGGCTTGGAGGCGTCGAAAACCAGTTCGCCGCGAAACCCGACCACGTCGCGGATGCGCTCGGCCAGCCCGCGGATCGAGACCTCCTCGCCGGTGCCCACGTTCACATGCGGATCGCCTGAATACCGCTCGGCGAGAAACACCAGCGCGTCGGCGAGGTCGTCCACATGCAGGAACTCCCGCAGGGGCGTGCCGGAACCCCAGACGGTCATGACGGCGTCCCCCGCCCGCTTCGCCTCGATCGCCTTGCGCAGGAGGGCCGGCAGCACGTGGCTCGCGTTCAGGTCGTAGTTGTCGCCCGGCCCGTAGAGGTTGGTGGGCATCGCCGAGATGAAGTCCCGCCCGTGCTGGCGCCGATAGGCCTGGCACAGCTTCAGGCCGGCGATCTTGGCGATGGCGTAGGCCTCGTTCGTCTCCTCCAGCGGGCCGGTGAGCAGCGCGTCCTCCGGGATCGGCTGCGGGGCCAGGCGCGGGTAGATGCAGGTGGAGCCGAGGAACACCAGCTTCTCCACCCCGAGCCTGTGGGCGGCGTGGATCACGTTCGCCTCGATCATCAGGTTCTCGTAGAGGAATTCCGCCGGCCGCTCGGCGTTGGCCTGGATGCCGCCCACCCGCGCGGCGGCGAGGAACACCGCCTGGGGGCGCGCGCGGGCCATCCAGTCCTCGACCTCCTGCTGGCGGGTCAGGTCCGCGTCCTGACGCGAGGCCGTCAGGATCTCGACCCCGCCATCGCGCTCCAGCCGGCGGACGATGGCGGAGCCGGCCATGCCGCGATGGCCCGCCACCCAGACGCGCTTGCCCTGAAGATCGTAGGCTTTGGTCATGTCGGCCGTACTCCGCGCCGGGGGGTCCGATGAATGAGCGGCGCCCTTTACCGGGGCGGAGGGGGAGCGCATCCCCCTCTCAACCTGCGGGCAGCAGCCGGTCGACCAGCGCGAGCCAGTAGGACACGCCATGCGGGATGGCGGCGTCGTTGAAGTCGTAGTCCGGGTAGTGGAGCGCGCCGGAGCGGTGATCGGGCGCGGCGGTCCCCATCCAGATGTAGTGGCCGGGGCGCTCGTTGAGCATGAAGGCGAAGTCCTCGCCGGCCATGCAGGGCTCATGCTCCCGCAGGACCTGGGCCTCGCCGACCACCTCCTGCGCGACGGAGGCGGCGAGGTCGGATTCCGCGGCCGGGTTCAGGCAGGGCGGGTAGTTGCGGCGGTAGTCGATGACCGCCTTGGCGTCGAAGGCCTCGGCGGTGGATTCCGCGAGGCGGCGGAGGCGGCGCTCGGTGATGTCCCGCGCCTCGGCGTCGAAGAACCGGACCGAGCCGCCCAGCACCGCCCGGTCCGTCATCACCACATGCGCGTCCGAGCCCTTGAACATCGACACCCCCACCACGACCGCCTTGTGGGAGGAGACGTTCCGGCCGGGGATGCTCTGGACCGCCGTCACGAAATGGGCGGCCGCGAGGACCGTGTCCACGCCCGCATGGGGCACGCCCGAGTGGGTGCCCTGCCCCTCGAACGCGATGTCGAAATAGTCGATCCCGGCCATGGTGGGGCCGGTGAGGGCGCAGAACGTGCCCAGAGGCAGGTCGGGCCAGTTGTGGAGGCCCCAGACGCTCTGACAATCCGCGCGGTCGAAGAGGCCGTCCACCACCATCTCCCGCCCGCCGCCGCCGCCTTCCTCGGCGGGCTGGAAGATCAGGGCCACGGAGCCGGCGAAATCCCTCGTCTCCGCAAGGATCTTCGCGGTCGCGAGCAGCATCGCGGTGTGGCCGTCATGGCCGCAGGCGTGCATCTTCCCCTCATGCGTCGAGGCGTGGGGGAGGCCGGTGCGCTCCTGCATCGGCAGGGCGTCGATATCCGTGCGCAGGCCGATCATCGGGCCCTTTTCGCGGCCGTGGATGATGCCCACCACGCCGGTCCGGCCGAGGCCCGTGATCACCTCGTCCACCCCGAATTCGCGCAGCTTCTCCTGGATCAGGGCGGAGGTGCGGCGCTCCTCGAACCCCGTTTCGGGGTGGGCGTGGAGGTCCCGGCGCCAGGCGGTCGCGTCCTCGTGGATCGCGGCGATGCGGTTGTGGTGGCGGCTGCGCGGCGCGGCGGAGGGGGCGTGGGCGTTCACGGGCGGGCTCTCCTGCGGGGTCGGATTGCGGGAGCCTGCGCGCGGGCGCGGGCGAGGTCAATCTGCGAAACGCAGGTGTTTCGCAGCGAAACCGGCGCTTGCGTATGATATGCAGGCGAAGCGAAAATCTTAACGCTTGTGAACGGCGGCGGGTGGTTGCCGGCGCGTTAGGAGAGGTTAACAGGGTTGACGGTTCGTGAAGATTTCGGGCGGTCCGGGGGAATTTTTCAGGGGGCGGGGGTCAGAGGGACTGGACGAGGTCGATGATCTCGCGCCTCCGGGGGACCTGGGGGAAGGCGTCGTCGAAGGCGCGCGCGAGGGTCTTCATGGCGTCGGAGGCGGCGGCTTCGCGGGCGGCCTCGACGGTGTCGAACTCGTAGAAGGCGAGGTGGAGGGGCGCGTCGCCGTCCGCCCAGCCGCGGCGGGCGGAGCGGGGGGAGAGACCCTCGGCGGCCTCGGGGAGGTGCTCGGCCTCGTACCAGCGGTCGAAGGCGTCGCGGTCGGCGGGGGTGGGCGAGGCGCGGACGATCAGGAGGGCGGGCATGGGGGGCCTCCGGGGGTTGGGGCGGCGGGAGGGGGAGCATGGCGGGAGGCGGGGGCGGGGGCAAGCCGCGATCCGCAGGCCGCACGCAGGTCCCCTCTCCCCGCTACGTGGGAAGGGCGCGGCCCGGAGCTGCCGGGCCGCGCTCCTGATCCCCTCTGCAGCCGCCCGTCAGGCCTGCCGGGAGCCGCGGCGACGCAGCGCCGCCAGCCCCAGAAGCCCCACCGGCAGAAGCGCGAGGCCCGCCGGAAGCGGGATCACGTTCGAGGGCGGCGGCGGCGGCGCGGCCCCGGCGGGCAGGTTCACCGCCACCACGATGGCGCTGAGCGCGTCGGTCACGTTCCCGAACTGAATCCCGAGCGAGTTCAGCCCCGGCGTCAGGAACGAGGTGACATCGTAGCGCTCGATGTCCCAGAGCGAGCCGTTGCCGACGGTGGTGGCGGGGTTGAACGGTGTGCTGTCGCCCTGGAAGATCCCGCCCGTGTCGATCACCATCCCGTTGACCACGAGGCTGCCGTCGTCGCTCGGGCTGAAATTCTGGCCGTCGGAGACGATGAATTCGAGCTCGGCCGACCCGGTGTCGTAGTCGATGCCCGCCAGATTGATGTCCCAGCCCAGCGGATCGAAGGGGTTGTCGAAGTTGGCGTCGTTCCCGTCGAAGAGGACGATGTCGCGGTTATTCGTGTCGTCGAGGTCATCGAAGAACACCAGCAGCGACGCCCCGTTGCCGTTCGCCGGCGGCAGGCCGGAGAACACGTAGTCCCCGTCGCCGGCGACGAGAGAGGTCACGTCCGCCCGATAGGCCTGGCTGTTGTCCGCGTTCCAGAAGTTGTCGTCGGAGAAGCCGATATTGGTCCCCGAGACCGGATTCCCGTTGAGGGAGACGGAGGACAGGAAGTCCGGGTCGGCCGAGTTGGTCGGCCCGTGCCAGTAGAGGAGGGCGCGGTTGACGTCGCCCGTCACGCCGCTGAGTTCGATGGTGGTGGTTCCGGTCCCGCGAAGGCCCCCCGCCCCGGCCGAAAGGTAGTCGACGTCGAAGATGGTGTCGTAGTAGTCGATGATGCTGGCGGATGCCGTTCCTGCGAACAGGATGGCGGGCGCCGCGTACAGGACGAGCCTCATGGCTGTCTCCCCAATCTGGACGTATGGTTCCAACAATGGGTGACGCTAGGAAATCTGGATTGAGCCCCGCGTGAACGGGCTGTTCCGGTTGCCTGCAGGATCGCGCGACTGGCGGAGGTCCCCTGCCAGCTCCTCAAGACCTCCTTTCTCGGTCGCCATCCCCGATTTATTCAAAGGCCGTGCAACACTTGCACCCTGGTGTTCCTAAAACTCCTCCACCTCCATCACCCCCGACACCGCCTTGATCGCCCCCGTGATCTGCGGGGTCAGGGGCCACTCGCCGGGCAGGCGCAGCTCGACCTCGCAGGGGAGGTCGGGGGCCAGCAGGACCAGGTTCACCGGGCCGCCTCGGGGCCTCGGGCCCCCCGCATAGGCGAGGCGGGCCTTGACCGCGCCCAACCGCCGAGGGGTCGTTGACGTAGACGCGCAGGCCCATGGAGGCGCCCGCGGTCGCGCGGTCTATGGGTTGGGCGGCGCGGAGGAGGAGCTTGAGTTCGCCGCCGCCCTCGGAGTCGCGGGCGGCCTCGGCCTCGACGGTGATGACCACGAGGGAACCGGGTTCGAGGATCTCGCGGTATTGTTCGAGGGGCTCGGCGAAGACGGTCGCCTCATAGAGGCCCGTGGGGTCGGAGAAGCTGACGAAGGCGAAGCGGGAGCCGCGGGCGCTCTTGCGCTCCTGCCGGGCGACGACGACGCCGGCGAGCTTGGCGATGGTCCCGTTGCGACCGGCGCGGGCGGCGAGTTCGGCGTAGGGGGTGACGCGCTGGCGTTCGAGCGCGCCCTTGTAGTCGTCGAGCGGGTGGCCGGTGAGGTAGAAGCCGACCGCGTCATGCTCGTGGCGCAGGCGGTCCGCGGGGAGCCAGTCGTCGGTGGCGGGGAGGCGGGGCTCGGGGAGGGCCTGCGCCTCGCCGAAGAGGGAGACCTGGGCGGAGGCGCGGTCCTCGTGCGCGGCGGCGGAGTAGGCGACGAGGGCGTCGAGGCTTTCGTAGACGCGGCGGCGGTTGCGGTCGAGCTGGTCGAAGGCGCCGGCGCGGGCGAGCATTTCGAGGGGGCGCTTGCCGATCTTCTTCAGTTCCACGCGGCGGGCGAGGTCGAAGAGGGTGCGGAAGGGGCCGCCCTCCGCCCGCGCCTGCTCGATCAGCTTCATCGCCTCGGGGCCCACGTTCTTCAGGGCGCCGAGGGCGTAGAGGATGCGGCCCCCGGAGACGGCGCGCGGCGCCCCGTCGGTCAGGCCGCCGTGCTCGACGGCGAAGCGGGCGTTGGTGCGGTTGACGCAGGGGGGGATGGTCTCGATGCCGAGGCGTTTGACCTCGCGCTGGTAGATCGAGAGCTTGTCGGTGAGGTGGAGGTCGCAGTTCATCACGGCGGCCATGAACTCGACCGGGTGGTTGGCCTTGAGCCAGGCGGTCTGGTAGCTGACCAGCGCGTAGGCGGCGGCGTGGGACTTGTTGAAGCCGTAGTTGGCGAATTTCTCGAGGAGGGCGAAGACTTCCTCGGCCTTGGCCTTGGGGACGTTGTTGGCGCGCGCGCCGTCCACGAATTTGGGGCGTTCGGCGTCCATCGCCTCCTTGATCTTCTTGCCCATGGCGCGGCGGAGCATGTCGGCGCCGCCAAGGGTGTAGCCCGCCATCTTGCGGGCGATCTCCATCACCTGCTCCTGATAGACGATGATGCCCTGGGTCTCGTCGAGGATGGGGTCGACGAGGGGATGGAGGTTGTCGCGGGTCTCGCGGCCGTTCTTGACGTTGCAGTATTTCGGGATGTTCTCCATCGGGCCCGGGCGGTAGAGGGCCACGAGGGCGATGATGTCCTCGATGCAGGTGGGGCGGAGGCGGCGGAGCGCGTCGCGCATGCCCGACAATTCCACCTGGAAGACGGCGACGGTCTCAGCGGAGGCGTAGAGGTCGTAGGTGGCTTTGTCGTCGAGGGGGATGCGGGAGATGTCGAGGGTTATGCCGCGGAGCTTGAGGAGGTCCACGGCGTTCTGGATCACCGTGAGGGTCTTGAGGCCGAGGAAGTCGAATTTGACGAGGCCGGCCTGTTCGACCCACTTCATGTTGAACTGCGTGGCGGGCATGTCGGAGCGGGGGTCGCGGTAGAGGGGGACCAGCTCGTGCAGCGGGCGGTCGCCGATCACCACGCCGGCGGCGTGGGTGGAGGCGTTGCGGTAGAGGCCCTCCAGCTTGCCGGCGTAGTCCAGCATCTCGGCGACGACGGGGGAGGTGGCGGCTTCCTCGCGCAGGCGAGGCTCATCGGCGAGGGCCTGCTTGATGGAGACGGGCTTGACGCCCTCCACCGGGATCATCTTCGAGAGGCGGTCGGTCTGGCCGAAGGGCATCTGCAGGACGCGGCCCACGTCGCGCACGGCGGCCTTTGAGAGGAGGGCGCCGAAGGTGATGATCTGGGCCACCCGGTCGCGGCCGTATTTCTCCTGGACGTAGGAGATCACTTCTTCCCGGCGGTCCATGCAGAAGTCGATGTCGAAGTCGGGCATCGACACGCGCTCGGGGTTCAGGAACCGCTCGAACAGCAGCGAGAAGCGCAGCGGGTCGAGGTCGGTGATGGTGAGCGCCCATGCCACCAGCGAACCGGCGCCCGAGCCCCGGCCGGGGCCTACGGGGATGTCGTGGCTCTTGGCCCACTGGATGAAGTCGGCGACGATCAGGAAATAGCCGGGGAAGCCCATGCTCTCGATCACCGAGAGCTCGTAGGTCAGGCGCGCTTCGTAGTCTTCGCGGGGGGCGGCCAGGGGGACGACGGCGAGGCGGTCGTCGAGGCCCTGCTTCGCCTGGCGGCGCAGCTCCTCCACCTCGTCGTCGGCGAAGCGGGGCAGGATCGGGTCGCGGGTGCGGGCGCGGTAGGCGCAGCGGCGGGCGATCTCGACGGTGTTGGCGATGGCTTCGGGGAGGTCGTGGAAGCGGGCTTCCATCTCCGCGGCCGACTTGAAGTAGTGCTGGTCGGTGAGGCGGCGGCGGTTCTCCATCGAGACGTAGGCGCCCTCGGCGATGCAGATCAGGGCGTCGTGGGCGGGGAACATCCCGGGGCGGTCGAAGAAGACCTCGTTGGTGGCGACGAGGGGGAGGTCGCGGGCATAGGCGAGGTCGACGAAGGCGGGCTCGGTGGCCTGCTGGATCCGGGTGCGGGGGTCGGCGTCGGAGGGGCCGTGGCGCTGAATCTCGATGTAGAGGCGGCCGGGGTAAAGGGCTTCGAGCCGGTCCAGCAGCGCCTCGGCCTCGGCGCGCTTGTTGTCGCGGATCAGGCGGCCGAGGGGGCCGTCCTGCGCGCCGGTGAGGCAGATCAGGCCGTCCGCGCGGGCGGCGAGGTCGTCGAGGGTGACGTGGGGGGCCTCGGCGTCGTGGTCGAGGAACGACTTCGAGATCAGGGCCATGAGGTTGAGGTAGCCCTGCTCGTCCTGCGCGAGGAGGACGAGGGGCGCGGGCTCGGGCGGGCGCTGGTCGGGGCGGGGGGCCTGGGCGTAGCGGAGGGCGAGCTGGGCGCCGACGATGGGCTGCACCCCGGCCTTCGCGGCGGATTCCGAGAATTCCAGCGCGGCGAAGAGGTTGCCGCTGTCGGTGACGGCGACCGCGGGCATCCCGTGCTTCTCGCACAGCTTGGGGAGCGTCTTCACCGGGATGGCGCCCTCCAGCAGCGAACAGGCGGAGTGGAGGCGGAGGTGGATGAATCGCGCATCGGTCATGGCGGGAGCCTAGACGGGCGGCCGCGGGGCCGCCAGCGGCGACGCTGCGGGAGGCGGGGCGGGAGGCGGGGCGAAGCGCCCTGCCCGGCCGGTCGGCTGCGGCGGGGGCGGTCTGCGCGCCTCGTTCGGCAGGCGGCGCGCCGACGCCCGCGGCCGCGGACGCAGGACGCGATCCGGGGCGGGGCGGCGGTCGGTCTGCGCCGCCCCTGCCCGGGGGGACCGGGTCCGGAGGGGCATCGAGCCCCTCCGTCCCCGCGGATGCGCCTTCGGCGATCCGGGCGCCTGACCCCTGCCGTCTGCGCAAGCCCGCCCGCAGGGCGCCCGCGCCCAACGGGAGGCGAGGCCGGCGACAGCCGGGCGAAGGCCTCCGGGCGGGAGAACCCGGCGAACCGGCTGGCGGCGGCGCGCCGGCGCAGGTAGCGTGCCTGCCGAACGGCAAGGGAGGAACGGAATGCTCTACGAGAAGCGCACCTACGACGTGCAGGTCGGCCGGATGGCCGAGGTGCTGAAGCTCTATTCCGAGGAGGGGTGGCCCGCGCTCGAGGCCGGCGGGTTCGACCGCAGCCTCGTGGGCTACTTCGTCTCGGACACCGGGCGGCTGCACCAGCTCGTGCATCTTTGGAAGTTCGAGGACGATGCGGGGCGGAGGGACCACTGGAAGCGGCTCTTCGCGGACGAGGCGTTCATGGCCTTCGCCCGGCAGCTCCGCCCCCTGCTGCTGGCGCAGGACGTGCAGCTTCTGAACCCCGCACCCTGGGGGCCGAAGCCCTGAGGCCGGAGGCCGACAAACTGAGGGCGGAGGCCGACACACTGAAGCCGGCGGCCGACACCCCGAGCGCGGCGGCCGGCGGCCTCTCAGGGGCGCCGGCCGATGGTGTCCGCCTTCACCGCGCCGCGCGCGCCCATGGGCTTCTCGCGGCCCACGGTGGAGTCGCGGGCGGTCTGGTGCTCCATCTCGGCGTTCAGCTCGGCGCCCATCAGGATGATGAAGGCCGAGAGCCACATCCAGGTCAGCAGGATGATGACGCCGCCCAAAGCGCCGTAGGTCTCGTTGTAGCTGCCGAAATTGCGGACGTAGAGGGAGAACAGGATGGAGAACAGCGTCCAGATCACCGTCGCCAGCGCCGCGCCTGGCAGCACCCAGCGCCAGAGCGGGCGCGCGCGCGAGGGCGCCTGGCGGTAGAGGACCGAGAGGCCCGCGCCCACCAGGACCGCCATGATCGGCCAGCGGGCGTAGGTGATCCAGGCCTCGGTGGTCTGGCCGAGGCCCACATTGGCGAGGATGGCCGGCGCCACGATCACCACGCCGAAGGCCAGCAGCACCCCCACGATCAGCAGCAGCGTCAGCCCGAGGCCCACGACGTTGCGCTTGATGAAGCTGCGGGCCTCGGTCTCGTCGTAGACGATGTTGAGGCCCTCCATCAGCGTCTTCACGCCGGCGGAGGCGGAGTAGAGCGCGAGCAGAAGCCCTAGGATGGCGGCGAGGCCGAGCCCCGTGCCGCCCGACACCTTCTTCGCCTGGTCGGTGAGGATCGAGGCCGCATCCTGCGGGAGCATGGTGGCGACGGCCGAGATCTGGGATTCCACCGCCGAAGGGTCCAGCACCAGCCCCGCGATGGAGACCAGCGAGGCGATGGCGGGGAAGATGGCCAGCATCCCGAAGAAGGCGCAGCCGGCGGCGACGATGGAGACGTGGTCGTCGGTCATCGACTGGTAGACGCGCCAGAAGATGTCCCGCCAGCCGGGACGCGGGATCTCTCGCGGGCGGGAGGCGTCGCGGCCGCGGCCGTCGTTCAGAAGCTCTGCATCGGTGGACAAGGCCGGTCTCCCCCCTTTCCTCGAGTTCGTCTTCCAACGTGCGAAGACGTCTGGATGTTCCGCAGGGGGGATGCGGAGACGCCCGGGTCGGGGCGCGAAGGTCAGGCGCGGCCCCGGCGGGAGAGGAGGCCGACCGCGCCGAGCCCCGCGCCGCCGGCGGCGGCGGGACCGCGGAGAAGGGCGCGCTTGCCGGCGTGCTGAAGACGAGCCGGCCAGACACCGGGTGGAAGAAGGGGCCTTGCCGATGCGCAACGTGGCCCGGCGTCTCCGCGGTCGGGGACGCCCGCGCCGGCGCCGTTGTCGATGAATGCGACGCCCCCGGAGGCGCAGCCCGCGATGTCGTTCGGCCCGGCCGCCGGATAATCCGTCCCGGCGCCGAGGGAGAGCTGGAGGCCGGCGTCGAAGACGCTCCCGATCCGGCCGCTGCAGGCGCCGCCGGCATCGTCGTCGCCGGACAGGCCGCGGCCGGGCGGGTCGCGCAGGATCAGGGTCGCGGCGCCCGACGGCATCTCGATCCTGGGCGTGATCGCCGAGGCGACGGGGAAGGCGGGGGATCGGCGGCGAAGGGAACGGTGGATCCCTGGACCTCGTCCGCGCCGCCCGGCACGGTTGGGCGCCGACGTCTCCGGTCCCCAGCACGGCGAAGGCGTGGGCGCCGGAAGCTGCGGCGATGAGCGGGGCCGCGAGGGCCGCAGATTTCAGCCCGGGCCCGATCCGTTGTCCGACGGACGCGGGACGGGACGCAAGCGGCGCCGATCGGGCTGCAATCCGGAAAATCGTCCGTATCTCTCATGGTTGACTTTCGTCAGCACCGCTGTCATGTCCCGCACAGCGTCGGCGGCCGCAGAGGGCCGGCTGAGCGGGCGACGTGAAGCGAGGGCGGGAGATATCCGCCCCTTGGGCCCGGCTCCTACGGACGCGACCCTCTCCCAACGTTCCGATTCACGCGGGCCGTCCCAGACGACGCCTGCGATCCGCCGGACCGATTCCGGCGGGCGTCGCACGCCCCGACGAAAGCGCACTTGTGACCGATTTCAATTCGCTGAACCTCGCCGAGCCGCTGATGCGCGCGCTGGTCGAGACCGGCTACACCACCCCCACCCCGATCCAGACCCAGGCGATCCCGCCGGCGCTGGAAGGCCGGGACCTGCTGGGCATCGCCCAGACCGGCACCGGCAAGACGGCGGCCTTCGCGCTGCCGCTGCTCCACCGGCTCGACGCCGACCGCAAGCCCACGCCGCGCCATTCGACCCGCGTGCTGGTGCTGGCCCCGACGCGCGAGCTGGCCAACCAGATCGCCGACAGCTTCCGCACCTACGGCAAGAACATGCGCCTGACGGTGCAGGTCGTGTTCGGCGGCGTCAGCGTGAACAAGCAGATCCGCTTCATGGAGAAGGGGTGCGACGTGCTGGTCGCCACGCCGGGCCGGCTGCTGGACCTGATCGACCAGAAGGCGATGACCCTCTCGAAGGTCGAGGCGCTGGTGCTGGACGAGGCCGACCAGATGCTGGATCTCGGCTTCATCCACGCGCTCAAGCGCATCGCGCAGATGGTGCCCGCCGAGCGGCAGACGCTGTTCTTCTCGGCCACCATGCCCAACTCCATCGCCGATCTGGCGGGGCGGTATCTGAAGAACCCGGCGAAGGTGTCGGTGGCCCCGCAGGCCACCACCGCCGAGCGGGTGGACCAGCGGCTGCATTTCGTGAAGCAGGGCGACAAGCAGGCCATGCTGAACCTGACGCTGCGCGAGCATACCGACCGGGTGCTGGTGTTCACGCGCACCAAGCACGGCGCCGACCGGGTGGTGAAGAACCTGGACCGGGCGGGCATCAGGTCCGCCGCCATCCACGGCAACAAGCGCCAGAACGAGCGGGAGCGGGTGCTGGCCGCCTTCCGCGACGGGTCGATGAAGGTGCTGGTCGCGACCGACATCGCCGCGCGCGGCGTGGACGTGCCGGGCGTGGGGCTGGTGGTGAACTACGAGATCCCCAACGTGCCGGAGCAGTACGTCCACCGCATCGGCCGCACCGCGCGGGCGGGCGCCGAGGGGCTGGCGCTGAGCTTCGTGGCGGATGACGAGCGGCCCTACATGCGCGACATCGAGAAGGTGACGCGGCAGAAGATCCCCGCCTTCCCCCTTCCGGAGGCGTTCGCGGAGGAGGCCTCGCGCCTCGCCTCGCAGCGCGGATCGGAGCCGGAGGAGCGGCGTGAGGACACGCGCGGCGGCGGCCGGGGTCGGCCCGGCGGCGGCCGGGGCGCGGCCGGCGGCGGCGGCGGGCGCGGGGCCAATGGCGGCGGCCGCGGCGGCAATGGCGGCGCCGGACGCGGGCCGAAGCCCGAGGCGGGGCGCCAGCCCGGCGCGCCGTCCCGCGGGCCGGCCTCGACCGACGCGGATGCGGGCGGGGAGGCGCGGCCGAAGCGCCGCCGCCGGCCTCGGTCCGCGATGGCCTGAGCGCAGGCGGGCGGGGAGGCGCGGCCCGAGCGGCGGCGTCTCCCCGGTCGATGCTCTGAGCGAAGAGTGGGGACGCGCGGCCCGAGGACGGCGCCGGCCCTGAAGGGGTCCGGGTTTCGGGGGCCGCCGCGGAGACGCGGCGGCCCCTCGTCGTTTCAGAGGAAGGCGTCCGCGCGCCGGCAGGGATTGTATTCCGTGCGGCCGTCGGCGGCGACGCGGGTCTCCCAGTCCTCGCCGCAATAGGCGCGCATCTCCTGCGCCGTGAAGGCGGAGAGGGGCTGACCCTCCACCGGGCGGGCGGCGGAGGTTCCGGGCGCCGGGACCATCGGCGCCGGGGCCGCGGGCGCGAAGGCGGCCGTGCCGACGGGCGCGACCGGCGTCGCGGAGGCGGTCATCACGGCAGGCGGGCCGCAGCGGTTCATGACCAGCGCCTCCTGGATCGCCTCATGCTCGCCCTTGAGTTCGGAGAGACGCACCTTCTCGTCTCCGGCGGCGAGGACGAAGAGGGCGGGCCAGAACAGCACCGCCCCCACCCCCACCACGATGGCGTCGCGGGTCGCGGCCTCGTCCTGCTTCGCCGAGACCTCCGCCACCGAGGCCCGCACCCGCGCCTCCTCCGCGTGGAGCGCGGCGCAGTCCTGGCCCTGGTAGACCATGGGCGAACGGTAGGCGGCCGCGACGTCGGAGGCGTGCTTGGCGCAGCCGGAGACGAGAAGGGCGCCGGCGGTCAGGGATGTCACGAGGACTCGCATGAAGAAACTCCGTTGAGCAGGATGAAATGTGAACCCTTTATTAACGAAGTGGGCGGCGCCCGCAACCGCATTGCAACTCCGGCGCGTTTGACCCGAGGGGGCGTCCGCGATAGCTCCGGTCCAGCATCGCGCAGGAGGCGCCCATGAACGTCCTGACGGACTTCGTCCTGATCTTCGCGCTGGCCTGGGGGATCAACCTCGCCGTCTATTTCGGCCTGGGGTGGGCGATCCTGGCCGTGAACGCCCGCGCGCCGGAGCGCAAGCTGCAACCGAACCGCGACGGGCTGAAGCGCGCGAAGGCGGAGATGCGCGAGAGCGTGCGGTCCATCGCCGTGACCGCCGCCTGCCTTGCGCTCGCGCTGACGTTGCAGCTTCACGGGCTGACGGTGTTCGCGCCCTGGGAGGGGTGGCTGGGGACGCTCGGGGGGGTGGTCGTCCTCGTGGTGCTGTACGACACCTGGTACTATTGGGCGCACCGGCTGCTGCATACGCGCGCGTTCTATCGGTTCCACCAGTGGCATCACCGGTCGGTGGCGCCGACGGTGTGGTCCTCGGACAGCCAGTCGGCGGTCGAGACGCTGATGATCCAGTCGTTTCAGGTGGTGGCGGCGGTGCTGCTGCCGGTCCCGGCGGCGGCGCTGGTGCTGCACCGCATCTACGACCATGTGAACGGGCAGCTCGGCCATGCGGGGACGGAGCATTTCGCCGGGCCGGCCGCGAGGGCGCCCTGGCCGATGGTGTGCATCGCCTACCATGACGCGCATCACGAGAAGTTCCGGTTCAACTATTCCAACTACTTCTCGCTCTGGGACCGGATCATGGGGACCATCGCGCCGGGCTATGACGCCTGGGTGGAGGCGCAGGAGCGCGAGGCGGGCCGCGTTGACCCGCCGGGAAGCCGTCTGTAGCGTGCGGCGCAGCATCGGGAGGATTGGGGTGATGGAGATCCTGTCGCAGATCGGGCGCGAGGTCCTGACGCTCGGCGCCTACTGGCTCGCCGTCTATGTCGCCACGGTGACGCTGTATTTCGGCCAGGGCCTGCTGATGATCCGCATCAACCGGATGTTCCCGAACCGGAAGCTCCAGCCCCGGCGGGACGGGATGAAGCGGGCGCGGACGGAGATCGTCGCCTCGCTGAAGTCTCTGGTGGTGACCTGCGGGTGTCTGGCGGGGGGGCTTTACCTCCAGAGCCGGGGGATCACGCTTTGGGCGCCGCTGGAGCTGACCTGGATCAGCGGGATCGGGATGTTCCTGGTGTCCATCGTGGCCTTCGACGCCTGGTTCTACTGGGGCCACCGGCTGATGCACACCAAGATGCTCTACAAGCACCACTTCTTCCACCACAAGAGCGTGGCGCCGACGGTGTGGAGCAACTACTCGGACGGGCTGATGGATGCGTTCGCCATGCAGTCCTACTACCTCATCGCGCCGCTGATCCTGCCGATTCCGCCGCTGGTGCTGATCGCGCATCGGGTGTGGGACCATATCAACGGGCAGATCGGGCATTCGGGGCACGAGTATTTCGCGGATTCGACCACGCGGTTTCCCTCGCCCATGGTGTGCGTGACCTTCCACGACCAGCATCACGAGCATTTCCGCTACAACTACGCCAACTTCTTCTCGTTCTGGGACCGGGTGATGGGAACGCTCCATCCCGAGTACGACGGGAAGGTGAAGGCGATGGGCGATCGGCCAACCACGCCGGCGGAGTGACATGGACGACGAGACGCTCGATTTCTCGGACCCGATGCAGCGGCCCCGTTTCGCGGGGATCGCGACCTTCTTCCGCCTGCCCTGGCGGGAGGATTTCGAGGCGGACCCGCCCGGGATCGGGGTGATCGGGGTTCCCTTCGACGGGGGCGTGACCAACCGGCCCGGCGCGCGGCACGGGCCGCGGGCGGTGCGGGACCAGTCCACCCTGATCCGGCGGATCAACCAGGCGACGGGGATGAGCCCGTTCGAGGCGGCGCGGGTGGCGGACCTCGGGGACGTGGTGATCCGCAAGCCCTATGAGCTGACGGGCGCGCACCGGGAGATCGAGGAGTTCTATCATCGCGTCGTCGGCGCGGGCATCCGGCCGCTGACCTGCGGGGGGGACCATTCCATCGCCCTGCCCGTCCTGCGCGCGGTGGCGAAGGACCGGCCCGTGGGGCTGATCCAGATCGACGCCCATGCGGATACGGGCGACAACTACATGGGCTCCCGGTTCCACCACGGGGCGCCGTTCAAGGTGGCGGCGGACGAGGGGCTGATCGAGCCCGCGCGCTGCGCGCAGATCGGGATTCGCGGGTCGCTCTACGACCGGGATATGTGGCGCTTCTCCCACGAGTCGGGGATGAAGGTCGCCTATATCGAGGAGGTCGAGGAGAAGGGCTGGCGCAGGGTGATGGCCGAGGCGCTGGAGTTCGTGGGCGAGGGGCCGGTCTATGTCTCGGTGGATATCGACAGCCTGGACCCGGCCTTCGCGCCGGGTACGGGGACGCCGGAGGCGGGCGGGCTGACCATGCGCGAGCTGCAGGGCATGCTCCGCATGCTGGCGGGCGTGGAGATCGTGGGCGCGGACCTGGTCGAGGTCTCGCCGCCCTTCGACGTGGGCGGGATCACCGCCATGAACGGCGCGACGGCGATGTTCGAGCTGCTTTGCGTGATGGCGACCGGCCGCGGCTGAGGGTCGGGGTCGCGTCGCCCTTCGCTGCGGGAGGCGCCGCGGCGATGTTCGAGCCGATTTGCGCGATGGCCGCCGGGCGCGGTTGACGCTTGCGCGGCGCCGGCGCCGGCGCGGGCGCCATGTGTTCCGCGACGGCGCGAGGACCGCGGGGGGCCCGGGGGCTGGACGCCGCAGGACGGCAGGCGGGGGCCGGACCCTTGAAGCGCAAGCTCACCACCATCTTCTACGCCGACGCGGTCGGATTCTCGCACCAGATGGAGACCGACGAGGCGGCGACGCTGGAGCGGCTGCGCCGGGCGCGCTCCTTGATGCGGGAGTGCTTCGAGCGTCATGACGGGCGCGAGGTCAACACCTGGGGCGACGCGGTGATCGCGGAGTTCGCCTCGGTGGTGGAGGCGGTGCGCTGCGCCGTCTCGGTGCAGGAGGCGATGGAGGGCGGCGAGCACGAGCCGCGCCTGCGCTTCCGCATCGGCGTGAACCTCGGCGACGTGATGATCGACGGCGACAACCTCTATGGCGACGGGGTGAACGTGGCCGAGCGGCTGCAGAGCCTCGCGGAGCCCGGGGGCGTGATGGTGTCGGGCGCGGTGCGGGACCTGACGTGGAAGCAGCTCGCGGTCGGGTTCGACTATGCGGGGGAGCAGCCGGTCAAGAGCCTGGAGGAGCCGGTGGCCTGCTGGCGGACCCGGATGGGGGAGAACCGGCCGCCGGAGCCCGAGCCCGAGGAGGACGCGCCCCCGCCCGAGGCCGCCGGGCCCGTGGAGCGCTGGGTGGGCTGGTTCCGGTCCCAGCCGCGGGCGGTGCGGCGGGCGGCGGGCATGATCGTGTTCTTCTTCACGATCAACGTGGTGTTCGGAGGCCTGTCCACTCCGTGGTTCATCTTCCCGTCGATCCCGTTCGCGCTTTTGATCCTGCGCAAGGGCGAGGGGCGGCTTCCCCTTCGGCGGCGCCGGCTTCCCTGAGGGATTTCGGGCCGGAAGGCGCCGGATTCGGCGGTATCCGGCCGTTTTCGCCAGGTTCTGGCTTGCTTGATAATCTGCAAATTCGAAGCGGATCGGGCTGAATAAGAGGAATTCGTCCACGAATCGTTTATTTCCGCCTATAAGGATGAGAAGGGCGCGAGGGGCGGTTGCGACGGCCGCGCCGCCCGACTAGAAGCGCGCAAGCGTCACCATCTGCGGCAGGGCAGAGCAGGCGATGGACATGGATCACCCGACCGCGCTCCGCGGCTTCGACTCCTATGAGGTGAAGCTCGGAGACGAGTTGCGCGGCCACCGGGCGACGCTCGGGAAGTCGCTTCTCGATGTGCAGCGGGAGCTGCGCATCAAGGCCGCATATATCGACGCGATCGAGAATTGCGACGCCTCGGTGGTGCCCAACAAGGGCTTCGTGCCGGGTTATGTGCGCGCCTATGCGCGCTATCTCGGGCTGGACGCCGAGACCGTCTACGGACGCTTCTGCTACGAAAGCGGCTTCGTGGGGCAGACCACCCGCGCCTCCACGCCCGGCGCCGCGCCGCGCGGGGGGTTCCGGCTGGGCGGGTCCGCCGGGGGCGGGACGCTGCGGGATCCGGCGCTGTCGCGGTCCTATTTCGCCTCGCCCATCGGGCGCGCCCGGCCGGTGGGGCTGGGGGTTTCGCTGTCGGATATCGCCTCCGTCGCCGTGCTGGCGGCGCTGGTGGGGGGCCTGGGATTCGGCGGCTGGAAGCTGGTCGAGGATATTCAGAGGGTGGAGTTCGCGCCCGCCGACGAGGCGCCGGAGGTGGCGGAGGCGCCCGCCAACGTCGTCCTGCCCGGCCTCGCGGTGCAGGCCGCGCCGAGCTGGCCGGAACTGAACGAGGATGCGGAGGACCGGGAGGCCGCGCTCGCGCAGCTTTACGCGCCGCCCGAGGTGTCGCCCCCCGTCGTGCCGCTGAGGGACGGGCCGATCGCGGCCATCGACCCGGAGCGGAGCGGGCTTTACTCGGATCCGCAGCGGGGGGGGCCCATGCGCCTCGCCTCGGCGCCCGAGCCGGAACCTGCGCCCGAGCCGCAGCCTGCGCCGGAGGTGGCCTCGGCCCTCGCGTTCGCGGACGATCTGGGCGGGAGCGCGCCGGCGGCGAACGCCCTGCCCGAGCGCGGGCGGCTGGTGGCGGCGGCGGATCCGCAGGCGGCCCTGCGCGCGGCGGCCTCGGCCGAGGAGCCGCGGGCGGCGGCGGTCGCGGCCGGCGAAGGGGTGTGGATCGTGGCCTCGGCGCCCGCCTGGGTGCAGGTGAAGGGGCGCGACGGGTCCATCCTGATGCAGCGCATCCTGGAGGCGGACGAGCGCTGGCAGGTGCCGATGGACGAGGCCGGCGCCCGGCTGCGCGCGGGCAACGCCGGCGGCGTGTGGCTGCAATCCGCGGGCGTGCTGCACGGACCGCTCGGCCGGCCCGGCGAGGTGGTGAAGAACATCCCGCTGGACGCGGGCGCCGTGGCGCAGGACTGGCCCGAGGCGCGGGCGGAGACGGCGGCGCGGGACTGAGCCCTCTCGCGACCCTGCGACGCCTCGCGTTCGCGGCCCCGGTCCCCTATCTTCGCCATGAGCCCTGACCCGGCGGGCCGAGCCCGTCTTCGGAGCACGAAGGACCCGACATGAGCGTTCGCCCCTGGCGCGACATCGCCCGCCGTCCGAGCCGCAAGATCCGCGTGGGGAACGTGGAGGTGGGCGGCGATGCGCCGATCTCGGTGCAGACCATGACCAACACGCTGACGCCCGACACGCGCGCGACCATCGCCCAGGTGCGCGCCTGCGCCGAGGCGGGGGCCGACATCGTGCGGGTGTCCTGCCCGGACCGGGAGTCGACGGCCGCGCTGAAGGCGATCTGCGCGGCGAGCCCCGTGCCGATCGTCGCGGACATCCATTTCCACCACAAGCGCGCGATCGAGGCGGCGCAGGCGGGGGCGGCGTGCCTGCGGATCAACCCGGGCAACATCGGGTCGGCGGAGCGGGTGCGCGACGTGGTGAACGCCGCCAAGGACCACGGCTGTTCGATCCGCATCGGGGTCAATGCCGGGTCTCTGGAGAGGGACCTTCTGGAGAAATACGGCGAGCCCTGCCCCGAGGCGATGGTCGAGTCGGGGATGCGCCATATCGGCATCCTGGAGGACAACGACTTCCGGGAATACAAGATCAGCCTGAAGGCGTCGGACGTGTTCCTGACCTCGGCCGCCTATATGGCGCTGTCGGAGGCGACGGACGCGCCGTTCCATCTGGGGATCACCGAGGCGGGGGGGCGCGTCTCCGGGTCGGTGAAGTCCGCCATCGGGCTGGGGAACCTGCTGTGGATGGGGATCGGGGACACGCTGCGGGTGTCTCTGTCCGCGGACCCGGTCGAGGAGGTGAAGATCGGGTTCGAGATCCTCAAGTCCCTGAACCTGCGCCACAAGGGGGTGACGATCATCTCCTGCCCCTCCTGCGCGCGGCAGGGCTTCGACGTGATCAAGACCGTCGCGGCGCTGGAGGAGCGGCTGGCCCATGTGGCGACGCCCATGACGCTGTCGATCATCGGCTGCGTGGTGAACGGGCCCGGGCGAGGCGCGGGAGACCGATATCGGCTTCACCGGCGGGGGCGCGGGCTCGGGCATGGTGTACCTGTCGGGGGCTGCGGACCACAAGATCGGCAACGGCGAGATGATCGACCACATCGTCGAGCTGGTGGAGAAGCGGGCCGAGGCGCTGGAGGCCGAACGCGCCGCCGCCGAAGCCGCGGCGGCGGAGTAGGGCCATATGCTGAGGCGTTTGCTTGGCGGCGTGGCCGTCGTGGCGATTCTGGGGGTGGCGGGGCTGGCGGCGCTGGTGCGGCTCGCGCCCGAGGACGCGGCGGCGTGGCATCAGGACCCGCTGACCGTGGACCGGCAGGGGCCGGGGAATTCGGTGCTGGTGGCGCCTTCGGGGCTGGCGGCCTCGCCGGTGGACGAGGAGGCGGGGGTGTACGCCGTCTCGCCGGAGGAGCTGATGCTGGCGGTCGATTCCGCGGCGCTGTCGCGGCCGCGGGTGACGCGGCTGGCGGGGGATCCGTCGTCCCTGTTCGTGACCTATGTGGAGCGGTCCACGGTGATGGCGTTCCCCGACTACGTCTCGGTGAGGGCGCTGCCGGCGGAGGGAGGGGCCACGCTCGCGATCTATTCGCGGTCCCGCTACGGGTCGAGCGACATGGGCGTGAACGGGAAGCGCGTCTCAGCCTGGCTGGAGGCGCTGGAGCCGCTGAAGGAGTGAGGCGGAGGGGCGGGGGGCGCAGCCGTCCTCCACCTTCCGCCAGACGGGGTTGTTCTGGGACATGCCGCAACGGGCGGTGAACTCGCGCCCGTCGACGCGCAGGCAGGCGAGGTCGCCCTTCTCCACCCGCTCGCCCCGGTTGGTGCAGTAGCAGTCGGGATATGCGAAGCCCTTCTTCGCGGGCGGCGGGGTCCAGCCCTGCGCCGCCGCGGGGGCGGCGAGGAGCGCGATCAGCGCGGCGAGGAGCGGACGGCGCAGGGGCATGACGTAAGGATAGCGCGGGCGCGGGCTGCGCTCCAGCTTGTTCGCAGGGGACAGGGGCGCGCCTTGCGGGCGGGCTTGGGCGGAACGGCCGATGCTGCGCGGAAGCGGCCCTGCCCGCGCATCGCGCGGGCGCGGAGGGCTTGCCCTCCGCGCGCATCTTCGATGCGCAGGGCCGCGCGGCCGGGGTCCGGGCGCCGGCGCCGCTTGACCCCCGCCGCGCCCTTCGCCAATGACGTGCGCCATGATCGCCCGCGACACCCTCCGCCCCATCCTCGAACGCTTCGAATATCTTGAGGCGGCCCTCGCCGAAGGCTCCGGCGCGGGCGCGGACTTCGTCGCGCTGTCGCGGGACTACGCCAGTCTCAGGCCGGTGGCGGAGCAGGCGCGCGGGCACCTCGCGCTGCTGGACGCCATCCGCGACGCCGAGGCCATGCGCAGGGACCCCGAGATGCGGGCGCTGGCGGAGGAGGAGCTGGAGGACCTGCGCGAGCGGCTGCCGGCGTCCGATCAGGCCATGCGCCTCGCCCTCCTGCCCCGCGACGAGGCGGACGAGCGCGCCGCGATCCTGGAGATCCGGGCCGGCACGGGGGGCGAGGAGGCGGCGCTCTTCGCCGGAGACCTGCTGCGCATGTACGCCCGCTACGCCGAGCGGCGCGGGTGGAAGCTGGAGATGCTGGAAGAAAGCGCCTCGGACCTCGGAGGCGTGCGGGAGGCGGTGGCCGCGATCCGGGGCGAGGGGGTTTTCGCCCGGCTCAAGCACGAATCCGGCGTCCACCGCGTGCAGCGCGTGCCGCAGACCGAGAGCGGCGGGCGCATCCATACCTCGGCCGCCACGGTCGCCGTGCTGCCGGAGGCGGAGGAGGTGGACGTCCAGATCGACCCCGCCGACCTCAGGATCGACACCATGCGCGCCTCGGGCGCCGGGGGGCAGCATGTGAACACCACGGATTCCGCCGTGCGGCTGACCCATATCCCCACGGGGATCGTGGTCACGGCCTCCGAGAAATCCCAGCATCAGAACCGCGCGCGGGCGCTGGAGGTGCTGCGCGCGCGGCTCTTCGACCTCAAGCGGCAGGCGGCCGACGCCTCCCGCGCCGCGGCGCGCAAGGGGCAGGTCGGGTCCGGGGACCGGTCGGAGCGCATCCGCACCTACAACTTTCCGCAAGGCCGGGTCACGGATCACCGCATCAACCTCACCCTCTACCGGCTGGAGGAGGTGCTGGGGGGGGACCTGGACGAGGTCGTCTCGGCGCTGCGGGAGGCGGATCAGGCCGCGAAGCTCGCGGAGCTGGAGGCGTGACCGAGCGGGCCGAGCTTCTGGCCCAAGGGGTGGCGACGCTGGAGGCGGCGGGCGTGCCGGATGCCGCGCGCGACGCGCGGGTGCTGCTGCGATGGTGCGCGGGGCTGTCGGCGGCGGCGCTCTCCGCGCGGCTGACGGAGGCGCCCGGGGCGGGGGAATGCGCGCGCTACGCGGCGGCGCTGGCGGCGCGCGCGGCGCGGCGGCCGGTGTCGCAGATCGTCGGGGGGCGGGAGTTCTGGGGGCGGGCGTTCAAGGTTTCGGAGGCGGTGCTCGATCCGCGGCCGGAGACGGAGACGCTGATCGCGGCGGCGCTGGCGCGGAAGGCCACGCGGGTGCTGGACCTGGGGCTCGGGTCGGGCTGCATCCTGTTGACGCTGCTGGCGGAATGGCCGGAGGCGACCGGGCTGGGGGTGGAGCGGAGCGAGGCGGCGCTGGCGGTGGCGCGGGAGAATGCGGCGACGCTCGGCGTGGCGGAGCGGGCGCAGCTCCAGCCCGGGGACTGGTGGGAGGGGGTGCGCGGGCGCTTCGACCTGATCGTGTCGAACCCGCCCTACATCCCGGAGCGGGACGTGGAGAATCTGTCGCCCGAGGTGCGGCTGTGGGAGCCGTTCGGCGCCCTCGCCGCCGGGCCGGACGGGCTGGAGGCGTATCGGGCGCTTGCGGGGGGCTCGACGGCGCGCTGGCGCCGGGGGGGCGCGCGATCTTCGAGATCGGGGCGGGACAGGAGGCCGATGTGGCGGCCATTCTCGCCGCCGCGGGCTTCGAGCTGACGGAGGCGCATCGGGACTTCGACGGCCGCCCGCGGGCCCTGGAATTCGCCCGCCGCGCCCAGACGTCGCGGAAAACTTGACCTTGCAGCCCCTTCGCGGGCTTGCGCGGGCGCGCATCGTGCTTATAACGGAAGACAGAGTTCGCCGGAACCGCCCCCTGCGCGAGGGGTGCTGCTAGCGCCGGGCGTGGCGAACCGCCAATCGCATCGTAGACGCGGAATGTGGGCCATGAAGGCCCCAGCCGCCACGGTGACCGGGAGTCCGCGGGCGCGCCCCCGCGCCCCGAGGCATGGATCGGGCAGAGATCGTGAATATGAGACCTTCGCAGAAGTCGAACCGCAACCGCGGCAAGAACAACAACCGCGGCGGCGGCGGCGGTGGGGGCAAGAGCCTCGGCAACGTCGTGAACCGCGTGTTCGAAAGCGCCGGGCCCGAGGGCAAGGTGCGGGGCACGCCCCAGCAGATCATCGACAAGTACGAGCAGCTTGCGCGGGACTCCCAGACTGCCGGGGACCGGGTGACGGCGGAGAACTTCCTCCAGCACGCCGAGCATTACCTGCGGATGCTGACCGCGGCCCAAGCCGAGCAGCAGGCCCACCAGCAGGCCCAGAACGCCCAGCAGAACCAGGGCGGCGGCGACGGGGGGCGGAACGACCAGCCGCGCAACGGTCGCGACAACCGTCAGGACGACGACCAGCCGCGCAACGGCCGGGACAACCGCCAGGACGACGACCAGCCGCGCGGCGGCCGGGACAACCGCCAGGACGACGACCAGCCGCGCGGCGGCCGGGACAACCGCCAGGACGACGACCAGCCGCGCGGGGGACGGGACGAGGACCAGCCCGAGTGGCAGGACCGCGGCGGCCGCTCCGGAGGGATGGAGACGATCGAGCCGCAGGACCAGCCCTCGAGTTCGCCGCTGGTGCAGACGCCGGAGGCCGCCGAGGCCCCCGCCCAGCAGGATGAAGGCCAGCCCAAGGAGGGCCGCGGACGCGCCCCCCGCCGCCGCCGCGCACGCCGGGACAAGCCCCAGGACGGCGAAGGCGGAGAGGGCGGCGACGGCGGCTCCGGCGCCCCCAGCGATGCGAACCCGGAGACGGTGTCGAGCTGACGGCCCCGCCCAACGGACATGAAGAAGGCCCGGGATCGCTCCCGGGCCTTCTTCATTTCGGCGGAGAGGCTTAGAGCGCCTGAACGATCTCCGCCACGCTGATCGCCATGACCGAGCCCACGCCGAGCATCAGCATCGCCGTCAGGGCCTTGAGCATCACAGGGCCGAGCGTGTCGGGGCGCGGCTCGCCCTCCGGCGCCTGGATGCGGCCGCGCACCGCCCGCCAGGCGACCCAGCCGACGATGAGCAGGCTGAGGATCCCGGCGATCTTGACGAGAGTCACGGCGGCGAGCATGGCGGTCCCCTGACGTTTTCGGTCGGCGATGAAGTGGGAAACCGACCGCCGGCTTGCAACGCCCTGCGACGGAACGCGCGCGGCCGCTCAGACCGTCAGCACCAGCCCCGCAATGCCCAGGCCGATCAGGACCACGCCCGAAAGCTCCCTCCGCGAGGGACGTTCGCCGAACATCAGGATGGAGGCGCCGATCATGAACACCACCTCCACCTGCCCCACCGCCCGGACATGGGCCGCGTTCTCCATGGTGAAGGCGGCGAACCAGCCGAAGGAGCCGAGCATCCCCGCAAGCCCGACACTCGCCCCGCTGCGCCAGGAGACAAGCAGGCGGCCCGCCTGCCCCGGCTCCCGCGCCCGCAGCCACAGGAGGCAGGCGGCGGCCTGGAACGCGGTCACCGCGGCCAGCGTGACCGACGCGCGCAGCCACACGCCCCCGCCGTCCAGCGCCAGCGACGCGCCGCGATAGGCGACCGCAGAGATGCCGAAGAGGCCGCCCGCCGCCACCCCCATCAGCGCCGCGCGGTCGAGCTTCAGTCCCGCGCCCCGCGGAAAGGAAATCAGCGCGGCGCCCGCGAGGCTGACGGCGATGGCCGCCGCCGCCCCGGCCGAGAGCCGGTCCCCCAGCAGGACCGCCCCGAAGATCGCGACCAGCACCGGCTCGGTCTTGGTGAAGCCGGTGGCGACGGCGAAGTTGCGATAGGCGAAGAGGTGGATCAGCAGCCCGGTGGCCGCGATCTGCGCGAGCCCGCCGAGGAGCACGTAGCCCCAGAAGGCGGCGCTCGTCCCCGGCAGCCCCTGCCCGGCCGCGAGGGTTGCGGCCAGCGCCGCCGCGAGGGGGGCCGCGTAGACGAAGCGCGCCGACGTGGCGCCCCAGGCCGACAGCGTGCCGGTCAGCCGCTTCTGGAGCGCGGAGCGGAGGTTCTGGAAGAAGGCCGCGGCGACGGCGAGGAGGATCCAGAGCTCCACCCTGCGCCCCTCAGCCGGTCACGCGCCCGCCCTCGAGCCGCAGGGTCCGGTCCATGCGGGCGGCGAGGTCGAGGTTGTGGGTCGCCACCAGCGCGCCGAGGCCCTGGGTCCGGGCAAGCTCGGCCAGCATCTCGAACACGCGGGTGGAGGTGGCGGGGTCGAGGTTGCCGGTGGGCTCGTCGGCCAGCAGGAGCCGCGGGCGGTTCGCCAACGCCCGGCAGATGGCCACCCGCTGCTGCTCGCCGCCCGAAAGCTCGGCCGGGCGGTGGGCGGCGCGGGGCTTCAGGCCCACCGCGTCCAGCAGGTCCTCGGCCCGCGCGGCGGCGGCGCGGCGGGATGCGCCGGCGGCGCGGAGCGGGAGGGCCACGTTCTCGGACGCCGAGAACTCCGCCAGCAGGTGGTGGAACTGGTAGACGAAGCCGATCTCCTGCCGCCGCAGGGCGGTGCGCTTGCCGTCGCCGAGGGCGCCGGCGGCGCGGCCGCCGATGCGGACCTCTCCGGCGTCCGGCTTGTCCAGCAGGCCCGCGATATGCAGGAGCGTGGACTTGCCCGTGCCGGAGGGGGCGACGAGGGCCACCACCTCTCCCGGCGCGATGGTCAGCGAGGCGCCGGTCAGCACCCGCACCTCGTCCGCACGGCCGCGGGCGTAGATCCGCTCGATCTCCGTGAGCGTGAGGGCGTCACTCATACCGAAGCGCCTCCACCGGATCGAGCCGCGCCGCGCGGCGGGCGGGGAAGAAGGTGATGACCCAGCTCAACCCCAGCGACAGCGCGCAGGCCCCGCCCACGTCCTGCCAGCGGAGCACCGCGGGGAATTTGGTCAGGAGGCGGATCTCCGGGTTCCAGATGCCCCCGCCCGCAAGCAGGTTCACAAGGTCGAAGATCGGGTCGATCCAGATGACGAACAGCACCCCGAGCGCCACCCCGATCAGCGTGCCCAGCGTGCCGATCCCGGCCCCGCACAGGAAGAACACCCGCAGGATGCCGCCCTGCGTCAGGCCGACGGTCCGCAGGATGCCGATGTCGCGCCCCTTGTTCTTCACCAGCATCACCAGGCCGGAGATGATGTTGAGCGCCGCGATCAGGACCACGAGGCTGAGGATCATGAACATGACCGCCCGCTCGGTATCGAGCGCCGAGAGGAAGGCGCTGTTGGCGTCCTTCCATGTCCAGATCACGGCGTCGGGGCCCGCGGCGTCGGCGAGCGCGAGGTCGAGCGGCGTGCGGGCGCCCTCGCGGCCCAGCAGGTCCGGCCGCTCCAGGATCGCCTCCACCTGGTCGGCGGCGTCGCCCCGGTTGAAGAAGTCCTGCGCGGTCTCGAAGGTCATGTAGACGCGGGTGCCGTCCACGTCCGAGCGCCCGATCTGGAAGATGTAGGCGACCTCGAACCCCTTGGTCTTGGGGGCGACCCCGAAGGGGGTCACCTGCCCGCCCGGCAGGATCATCGACACCGTGTCCCCCACGCGCGCGCCAAGCTGGCGCGCCATGCCGGAGCCGAGCGCCACCTTCCCCGGCAGGTCCGAGAGGCTCCCCCAGGCCTGTTCGGGCGAGGCGACGTAGGGCAGGTCCGCCAGGTCCTCCGGCCGCATCCCGCGCACCAGCCCGCCCGCGTTGGCCGAGCCCTTGGAGACCAGCGCCTGCGCCTCCACCATGGGGGCGGCGCGGATCACGCCCGGAACGGCGGCGACGCGCGCGGTCATCGCCCGGTAGTCCTCGATCAGCCGCTCGGGGCGGCCGCGTTCGTCGTACTGGACCACCGGGTAGAACTTGGCGTGGCCCTCGGCGCCGAGGATGCGGTCGGTGAACTCCGCGCGGAAGCCGACCATCACCGCCATGACCACGATCAGCGTGCCCACCGCCAGCGCCACGCCGACCAGCGCGTACCACACGATGACCGAGATCCCGCCCTCGCGCCTGCGGGCGCGCATGTAGCGCCAGGCGATCATCCACTCATGGGGCGCGAACGGGGCGGCGGCGCCCCTGCCTTCGGCCTTGCTCATCGGTCAGCCTCCGAAACCGCCCGTCGGGCCGGGCCGCCGGGCGCAGTCCCGGCCGGGTCACGGGGGGCTCGATGCCCCCCGTGACCCGCCCCCGTCGGGGATGGGCGCTCACAGCCCCTGATAGATGCCCTTCAGGCGCGCGACCGCGTCGGCCGGCGACAGGCTCTCGGTCTCGCCGGTGCGGCGGGAGGTCAGCTCCACCACCCCCGAGGCGAGGCCGCGCGGCCCGACCGTGATCCGCCAGGGCAGGCCGATCAGGTCCATGGTGGCGAACTTGGCCCCTGCGCGGTCGTCCCGGTCGTCCAGCAGCGGGTCGATCCCCGCGGCCGAGAGCTGCCGGTAGAGATCCTCGCAGGCCGCATCCGCCGCCCGCGTCGCCCGGCTTCAGGTTCACGATGCCCGCGCCGAAGGGGGTCACGCCTTCGGGCCAGATGATGCCCTTGTCGTCGTGGTTCGCCTCGATCAGCGCGCCCACGAGGCGCGAGACGCCGATCCCGTGGGAGCCCATGTGGACGGGCGCGCGGACGCCCGCCTCATCCGTGACCATCGCCCCCATCGCCTCGGAATACTTGGTCCCGAAGTAGAAGATCTGGCCGACCTCGATGCCCCGGCCGACGCGGCGCTGCGCCTCGGGGATCTGGTTGAACAGGGCCTCGTCATGGGTCTCGTCGGTGCGGGCGTAGGGGGTGGTCCACTCCGCCTTGATCGCCTCCAGCTGGGCGCGGTCGTCATAGTCCACCTGCCGGTCGCCGAGCGTCAGGTCGGTCACGGCGGCGTCGTAGAACACCTCGGACTCGCCCGTGTCGGCCAGCACGAGGAACTCATGCGTATCGTCGCCGCCGATGGGGCCGGAGGCCGCGCGCATCGGGATCGCCTTCAGACCCATGCGCTCGTAGGTGCGCAGGTAGCTCGCCATGTGGCGGTTGTAGGCGTGCATCGCGTCTTCCCGCGTCACGTCGAAATTGTAGCCGTCCTTCATCAGGAACTCGCGCCCGCGCATGACGCCGAAGCGGGGGCGCACCTCGTCCCGGAACTTCCACTGGATGTGGTAGAGGGTCAGCGGAAGCTGGCGGTAGCTGGAGACGGCGTTGCGGAAGATGTCGGTGATCATCTCCTCGTTGGTCGGCCCGTAGAGCATGTCGCGGTCATGGCGGTCGCGGATGCGCAGCATCTCGGGCCCGTAGGCGTCGTAGCGCCCGCTCTCGCGCCACAGGTCGGCGGGCTGGAGGGTGGGCATCAGCATGGGGATGTGCCCGGCCCGCTCCTGCTCCTCATGCACGATCCGCTCCAGCCGCTTCAGGACCTTGAAGCCCAGCGGCAGCCACGAATAGATCCCGGCCGCCTGCTGCCGGATCATGCCCGCGCGCAGCATCAGCCGGTGCGAGGCGATCTGGGCGTCGGCGGGCGTTTCCTTGAGGACGGGCAGGAAGTAGCGGCTGAGGCGCATGGAGGGGTCTCGCGTCAGGGGAGGCGTCGCCCGCGTGACTAGGCCATGCCCGCGCCGCACGCAATGGCGCGGCGGCGGGGGCGGCGAATCATCCCGATCCGAAACCGTCGCCGCCGTCCGTTGCATCCGCGAACGGAGCGGGAGAAATCCGGGCGTCGCGTTCGCTACCGCAGCGGGAGGGTGTGAAAATCGCCCCGTCGCGACCCTGCCATGCGCAATTTAGTTGCGCAGCCGCGTGGCGTTGACTACCTCTCAACCCGCAACGACATCAGGCCCGAGCCTGGGGAGGAGAACGCAAAGGCCCGCGACACGCGCGGGTCTTTCGCGTTTTCAGCCGATCTCCAGCCGCGGCTTGCGGCCCACCGCCTCGGCCACCGACGCGAGGCGCTTCTCCACCACCTCCCCCGACAGCGCGGCGGCCGTGTGCGGCAGGCGCAGCACCAGCGCGTCCGTCTCGACCACGAGCTTCGTGGAAGGCAGCACCCCGGGGGCCGAGCCGCAGAGCATGGCGCCGAGCCGGACGGTCCGCCCCAGCAGCCGCGCCTCCGCCTGGTCGCCCTCCGACAGCAGGCCCAGCGCCGGCGAGGGCCCCCGCCCGCCCCCGGACTTGTAGCGATAGCGCAGGGACGCGCCGAGGAACGCCCGGTCCACATGGCCGATCCCCGAGAGGTTCGCGCGATAGACCGTCTCGTAGACCGCCTGGTCACGGTAGTCGGGATGGGCGTTCCAGCTCACGTCGTTGAGCAGGCACGCGGCTTCGATCAGGCGCCGGCGCGCGAAGGTGGCCGACGGGAACAGCGGCTCGACCCAGGCCGCGAGCTCCGCGCCGAAGCCGGGGAAGCGCGCCAGCCGGCGCTCCATCTCCTGCGCCGCCGACAGGAGCGGGTCCTGCAGGCGCAGCGACTCGGAAAGATGCTCGAACAGCACCCCCTCGCGCAGCCCGAAGGCCGAGACGGCGGCCGTGCGCGGTTGGGCCGCCCGGATCAGCCCCGCCAGCACCCGCGCGCCCAGCGGCGTCACCGCCAGACGCTCGCGCGAGCTGGAGGTCTCGCGCCCCAGCTGCTCGGGGCTCATGGCCGCCACCTCGTCCGCGAGCGCCAGCATCTCGTGGGCCTGAAGCTCGAACTCGTGCAGCACCTGGATGGGGTAGTTGATCCGCGCCATGTGGATCTTGGCGAGCGCCCGCCAGGAGCCGCCCACGAGGTAGAGCCGCCCCCCGGCGCGCCGAGGATCTCCCCCGCCCCCTCCAGCGCCCGCTCGATCTCGGCGTCCTGGGCGGCGGCGTCCTTGAGCCCCGCAAGCCGCAGGGGCCCGAGCGGCAGGGTCATCCCGCCCGTCACCACCCCGTTGCCGACGCGCGCCAACTCCATGGAGGCGCCGCCCAGATCCGCGACCACGCCCTCCGCATCGGGCCAGCCCATCAGCACGCCCTGCGCCGCAAGCCGCGCCTCATCCTCTCCGGAGGCGACCCGCAGACGGATGCCGGTCTTCGCCGCCACCTCCTCCACGAACTCCGCCCCGTCCGAGGCCTCGCGCACCGCGGCGGTGGCGACGCCGTCCAGCGCGTCCACCCTCATCCGCTCCGCGAGCGCCGCGAAGCGCCGGAGCGCGGCGAGCGCCCGCTCCCGCCCCTTTGGCGCCAGCCGGCCGGTCTCGGTCAGCTCGGCGCCGAGGCCGCACAGCACCTTCTCGTTGAAGAAATAGGCCGGAGAGCGCGACAGCGCCTCGTAGACCACCAGCCGGACGGAGTTGGAGCCCACATCCACCACGCCCACCCGGGTCAGAGGCCGCTTCCCTTTCGGCGGGCGCGGCCCCCGCGCCGCGGCGGCGGGGGCTTCGTGGAGGCTGTCCGCCATGGCCGTGCGTTCCCTCGCGGTCCGTCGGATGGCGCTTCGCTCGCATGCCGGACCGGGACCGTCAAGCCGCGGCGGGAGCCTCCGTAGGGGTAGCCCCGGGAGGCGCGAGGTCAAGCGCGCCGGACGACAGGGGCGGCCCCGCCGCGATGCCGCGCCGCCCGCCGGAGAGCGGTCCTTCAGCGGGCACGCTAGCCCGCCTCGGCCGCCGCCGTCGCGGGGGCGAAGGTGGACTCCGGGATCAGCCGGGGCGCGTCCTCCGCCCCCGCCCGCCCGCGGCCCGAGAGCGACGGGTGCGTCATGAAGAACTCGTGCGCGCTGAACGCCTCCGTCCCCGCCGGCGCCTCCGCGCGCAGCCACAGCCCGTCGGGCTGGAGCACCCAGCTCTGGGCCTCGTCGCGCAGGTTGGCGGCCATCACCTGCTCCATGATCTGGGCGTGGACGGTGGCGTTGAGGATCGGGACCAGCGTCTCCACCCGCCGGTTGAGGTTGCGCCCCATCCAGTCCGCGGAGCTGATCCAGACCTCCGCCTCCTTCGAGGGCAGCCCGTGGCCGTTCCCGAAGCACACGATCCGCGAATGCTCCAGGAACCGCCCGATGATGGACTTCACCCGGATGTTCTCGCTCAGCCCCTTCACGCCGGGGCGCAGTCCGCAGATCCCCCGGACCACGAGGTCGATGCGCACCCCGGCCGCCGAGGCGCGGTAGAGCGCGTCGATCACCTCCGGGTCGATCAGCGCGTTGAGCTTGACCCAGACCTGCGCGGGGCGGCCTGCGCGGGCGTGTTCCGCCTCCCGCTCCAGCCCGTCCAGGATGTGGCGCTTGAGCGTCCGGGGCGAGAGGCGCAGCGCCTCCAGCCCCTCGGGCTCGGCATAGCCGGTGACGAAGTTGAACACCCGCGCCGCGTCCCGCCCCAGCGCCGCGTTGCAGGTGAAAAGCGACAGGTCCGTGTAGATGTTCGCCGTGATCGGGTGGTAGTTGCCCGTCCCGAAATGGGTGTAGGTCACGAGGCTCTCGCCCTCGCGCCGCACCACCATCGAGACCTTGGCGTGGGTCTTCCAGTCGATGAACCCGTAGACCACCTGCGCGCCGGCCCGCTCAAGCTGGCGGGACTGGCGGATGTTGGCAGCCTCGTCGAAGCGGGCCTTCAGCTCCACCAGCGCGGTGACGGACTTGCCGTCCTCCGCCGCCTCGCACAGCGCCTGCACGATGGGGCTGTCCTTCGACGTCCGGTAGAGCGTCTGCTTGATCGCCACCACGTCGGGGTCGCGCGCCGCCTGCTGGAGGAAGCGGACCACGATGTCGAACAACTCATACGGGTGGTGCAGCAGCATGTCCTTCTGGCGCACGGCCGCGAAGATGTCGCCGTTATGGTCCTTCACCCGCTCGGGCATCCGCTGGGTGTAGGGGGTGAACAGCAGCTCCGGCCGCTCCTTGGTCACCAGCTCCGACAGGTCCTTGATGCCGATGACGCCGGGGATCTCCACCACCTCGTGGCGCGCCACGCCGAGCTGGCGGGAGATCTGGGCCTTCAGATCCTCCGGCGCGCCGGCGGCGATCTTGAGGCGGATCACCTCGCCCCGGCGGCGGCGCTTCAGGGCGGTCTCGAACTCGCGGACCAGGTCCTCGGCCTCCTCCTCCACCTCCAGGTCCGAATCGCGCAGCACCTTGAAGAGGGCGTGGCCGGTCATGCGGTAGCCGGGGAACAGGCGGCCGATGAACAGCTTCAGCAGCTCCTCCAGCGGCAGGTAGCGCATCAGCTCCTCCCGCCCGCCGCCCACCCGGATGAAGCGGCGCACCTGCGCGGGGATCGGCAGCAGCGCGTCCAGCGGCTCGTCGTCCGAGATGCGGCGAAGCTGGAGCGCCAGCGCGAAGCCCTCGTTCGGGATGAAGGGGAACGGATGCGCGGGGTCGATGGCCAGCGGCGTGACCACCGGGAACACCTGCTCGATGAAGTGCCGCTCCAGCCGCTCGATGTCGGCCTTGGAAAGCTGCTTGCGGTCCAGCACCAGGATCCGCTCCGCCTTCAGCGCGGCGGCCAGCGTCGTCCAGACCGATTGCTGCCGGTCCAGCAGCGCGCGCGCATCCTCGTCGATCCGCTCGAGCTGCTGGGAGGGCGTCAGCCCGTCGGCGGAGGTCGTCTCCACCCCGCTCCGCACCAGCCCCCGCAGGCCCGCCACGCGGACGGTATAGAACTCGTCGAGGTTCCCGCCTGATATGGACAGGAACCGCACCCGCTCCAGCAGCGGATGGTGCGGGTTCTCGGCCTCCTGCAGCACGCGCCAGTTGAAGCCGAGCCAGCTCAGCTCGCGGTTGATGAAGCGCTCCGGCCCCTCCGGGTCGAACTCGGCGCGATGGGCGGGATCGGGCGCGCAGGGCGCGTTGAGGAAATCGGCTCGCATGTTCGGCAACCTGCCAGAGTTTTGCGACGATATCATGCCGAAGACCGGGCGGGGCGGAAACTATCCGAACAGCCGCTCCAGCACCGGACGGGCCAGCCGACGGCTGGGGCGCAGGCCCGCGGCCAGCGCCGCGCGGTCGATCTCGGCCACCGCCTGCGCCAGCGCCCGGTGGGACCGGGGCGCGCGTTCGGCCAGATAGCGCGGCAGGCCCGGCTCCACCGCCACCTGCCGGTCGGCGAAGAGCTTGACCGCCAGCGCCTCCATCAGCCGGTCGTCCGGCGCCTCGATCCGCGCGACCGGAAGGGCCGCGAGGCGGGTCGCGAGGTCCGGCAGCCGCACCTCCCAGCGCGCCGGAGGCTCCCGCCCCGTGACCAGCAGCGCCCCCGCCCCGTCCATCAGGTTGTGCAGGTGGAACAGCGCCCGCTCGCCCGCGTCGTCCAGCCCGCGGTCCGCGTCCTCCACCGCCACGGCGCCCGCAGCGGCCAGCTCCCGCAGGTCCCGCCCGGCCAGCGTCCCGGCGGGCGCGACCGCGGCCCCGGCCTCCTCCGCCCAGACGGCGACGAGGTGGCTCTTGCCCGCCCCCTCCGGCCCCGACCAGCGCCAGCCGCCCGCCGGGCCAGGCGCGCCAGCCGTCCACCTGCCGCACCGCGACCGCGTTGGAGCCCGAGACGTAGAACTGCTCCCGCCCCCGCGCGGCCCTCACCGGCAGGTCGAGCGGGATCTGCCGCGGGGTCATGGCTCCGGCGCCTCCGACCCGCGATAGAGGCGGCTGTCGAGATACTGCTGGATGGCGAAGCGCCCCAGCACCCCGATGGCCGCCGCCGTGGGCACCGCGATGAGCAGGCCGGTGAATCCGAACAGCGACCCGAAGGCCGCGAGCGCGAACATAAGCGCCACCGGATGCAGCCCGACGGACCCGCCCACCAGCTTCGGGGTCAGGAAATTGCCCTCCACCGCCTGCCCGATGAAGAAGATCGCCAGCACGGCGACGATCCACAGCGGCTCGTTCCAGAACTGGAACAGCGCGATGCCGATCGACAGCGCCCCCCCCACCAGCGAGCCGATATAAGGAATGAAGCTGATCAGCCCCGCGAAGAGCCCGATCACCAGCCCGAACTGCAACCCCACCGCCATCAGCGCCAGCGCGTAGAACGCGCCCAGGATCAGGCAGACCGTGAGCTGGCCGCGCACGAACCCCGCCAGCACCTCGTCCACGTCGCGCGCGAGCCTGCGCACGGTCTCCACGTGATCCCGCGGAACCCAGCGGTCCACCTTGGCGACCAGCGGGTCCCAGTCCAGCAGCAGGTAGAAGGCCACCACCGGCGTGATGACCAGCAGCGTCACCATCTCCACCAGCGCGAGGCCGCCCGTCCAGGCCGTGCGCAGCGCCTCCACGCTCCAGCCCTCGGCGCGGGCCCGCAGCGCCTCCAGCCCCTGCGCGAGCGGCGTGCCCGGCTCCAGCTCCTCGGGGAAGTTGGCGCGAACGAAGTCGCGGATCGCGTCGGCGTAGACGGGGGCCTGCTCCACCAGCGCGCGGGCCTGGTTGACGAAGGCGGGGACCAGCAGCAGCAGCGCCAGCACGAAGATCCCGACCATGGCGACGGTGATGATGACGGTGGCGAGCGTCCGGCTCAGCCCCGCCCGCTCCAGCCGGTCCGCCACCGGATCGAGGAAATAGGCCAGGGCCGCGCCCCGCGAGGAACGGCAGCAGCACGCCGGACATGGCCCACAGGAACAGGACCAGGACCAGCAGCCCCAGCCCCCACCATTTGGCCTGATCCCTGACGCTCAGCGCCATCGCCCCCTCCCGCCGACAAGACCGCCCCGGTGTGGGGCTTCCGGCGAAGGCTTTCAAGCCCGCGGAGGAGGCGCGCCCTCGGGCCGCCCCCTCCGCGATGCGTCTCAGGCCCGGCGGCGTCGCCCGACCGCGAGACCGAGGCCCCCCAGCGCCGCCGCCAGCATCGGCAGCGCCGCGGGCAGCGGCACGGTCGGGATCGCCGCCACGCCGGTCGCCGTGAAGGCGGAGGCGTCCGCATTGAACGACACCGCCTGGAACACGCCCGAGACGCGCTGGCCGTTGGAGAAGTCCGCGTAGCCCGTCGCCCCGATCAGGCTGCTCCCGTAGACCGTGCTCGCCCCGCCCGGGTCGGCCGCATCCACGTCGAGCAGGAAGCTGAAGGTCTCGCCCGGCGCGAAGTCGTCGAAGGCGATGTCCAGGGTGCTCCCCCCGTCCACCACGATGTGCCCAAGCAGGCCCGTGTCGGTCCCGGATGCGCCGCTCGGCGTGAAGGGCGTCCCGGCAGTGGTGTTCGGCACGCCTCCGCTGATCGGGTCGAAGACGAAGCCCGTGCCGCTCAGGTCGATGCGGAAGGCCGTCAGAAACTCGCCCGCGTCGGAGATGTTGGTGAACGAGAACGGCTCCGTATACGTGTCCCCGTCGATGAGGAAGCTGAAGGCCGGCAGCGCGTGCGCCGCGGAGGCCGTGAAAAGGGCGGCCGCCGCGGAGGCGAGGGCGAGACGGATCTTGAACATTGCTGCGGGTGTCCCGAAAAACTGATGCCAGGCGACGCCGAAACGTCCCACGGCGCCGCGGGGCAGGATCGCGAAATCTTGCGCTGCGTCAACCTTTCGTTCAGCTAACGTCAACATTCGTCAGGCGAACTGCTCGCGAATCAGCCGCTCCTCCAGCCCGTGGCCGGGGTCGAACAGCAGCGTGTGGGGGATCGCCTCGTCCAGCTCCACCTCCACCTGCGCGGCGTCGCGGACCTCGATGTTGTCGGCGGTGGCCGAGACGGGCCTGCGCTCCGGGTCCAGCACCTCCAGCGTCACCTTGGCGTGGAAGGGCAGAAGCGCCCCGCGCCAGCGCCGCGGCCGGAAGGCCGAGATCGGCGTCAGCGCCAGGATCTCGGCGCCGATGGGCAGGATCGGCCCGTGGGCCGAGTAGTTGTAGGCCGTGCTCCCGGCCGGGGTCGCCACCATCACCCCGTCGCAGACCAGCTCCGCCATCCGCTCCGTCCCGTCTATCAGGATGCGGATTTTGGCCGCCTGGTGGCGCTGGCGCAGGAGGCTCACCTCGTTGAAGGCGTGGGCCTCGCGCATCTCGCCGTCCCTGGTGCGCACCCGCATCCGCAGGGGGTTGATGGTCGCGGCCTCCGCCTGGCGCAGGCGCCCCACCAGCCCGTCCTCCTGATAGTCGTTCATCAGGAAGCCGACGGTGCCGCGATGCATCCCGTACACGGGCTTCGCCGCGCCGGCCTGCAGCGTCTCCAGCATCAGCCCGTCGCCGCCCAGCGCCACGATCACGTCGCACGCCTCCCGCTCGGTCTGGCCGTATCGCTCGACCAGCGCCTCGCAGGCGCGCAGGGCCGCGGGCGCCTCCGAGCCCACGAAGTGAATGCGGGGCCGATCCGGCAGGGGAGTCATAGGCTTGTCTCGGCTGATGCGCGCGCGGGCGGGGAAGGCGGAGCATGGCCCGCCCGCGCCCCCGCATCAACCACCCTTCCGCCCGTGGGACCGAGGCGCCCGCGCCTCCCGGACAGCCGGCGCAGGCCGGACGCCCGGCAAGACGCGCCCCCGAACGACAACGCCCGCAGCGCGCCGCGGGGCGTCCCCCGGCAGAGGCGCGAGCAGCCGGCGCTGCGCCCTGCGGGGAAACCGACGCTCCGCCGCGGCTTCGGCTTCGCCCTCTCCCGGCCGCGCCACCCGATGGCACGCCACCCGCGGCCACGCCCGTCGATCCCACCCCGCCACCCGTCGGCACGCCCGCCGGTCCGGGCGCCGGCCACCCGCGCCGCGCCCGCAGCGCGCCGCGGGCGCCCCCTCTCCCACAGGCGGGACGGCCGGCGCGGCGCCCCGGCCGGGGAACCCCGCGCTCCGCCCCGGCATTGCCTGCGCATGGCCCAACCCCCGCGCCGCCTCTCCCTGACCGAACGCCCCGAGATCCCGCTCGACGGGCTCCTTCTCGGCTACGGCGCCATGGCGCCCTTCCCGGCCGCCGCCGCCCTGATCCTCGCGGTCCCGGAGACCGAGCCCCAGGCCCTCCCCCTCCTGCGCCTCTGGGCGGCGGCGATCCTGCTCTTCCTGGCGGGCGTTCGCCGCGGCCTCTCCTTCCGGACCGAGGGCGGGCCCCGCCTCTCGCAGGTCGCCATGACCCTCTGGCTGTTCGGCGCGGGCCTCCTGTCGCTGCTGGCGCCGCCCGCGGCGTCGCTGGCCGTCCAGCTCGCCGCCTACCTCTCGCTCCTCGCGCTGGACCCGCTGGCGGCGCGGCGCGGCGAGGCGCCTCTATACTTCCTGCGCCTGCGCCCTGCGCAGATGACGATCCCCGCCGTCTGCCTCGTCCTCCTGCTCACGTTGACCTTACGTCGCGCACAGGCCGCGAAACGCCGCCGCAGGCGGGCGACAAAACCGCTCCGGGGGCGTATATGCCCGGTGAATCGCCCCAGAAGGAGACCGAGCCATGGACGCCAAGACCCGCGACAGCGGCTTCTTCGCCGACACCCTCGCCGACCGCGACCCGGAGATCTTCCGCGCCATCCAGGGCGAGCTCGGCCGCCAGCGCGACGAGATCGAGCTGATCGCCTCTGAGAACATCGTCTCCCGCGCCGTGCTGGAGGCGCAGGGCTCGGTGATGACCAACAAGTACGCCGAGGGCTATCCGGGCAAGCGCTATTACGGCGGCTGCCAGTGGGTGGACGTGGCCGAGGAGCTGGCCATCGAGCGCGCCAAGCAGCTCTTCAACGCGGGCTTCGCCAACGTGCAGCCCAACTCCGGCTCCCAGATGAATCAGGCGGTGTTCCTGGCCCTGCTCCAGCCCGGCGACACCTTCATGGGGCTGGACCTGAACTCCGGCGGCCACCTCACCCACGGCTCGCCGGTCAACATGTCCGGCAAGTGGTTCAACGTGGTCTCCTACGGCGTGCGCCAGCAGGACCACCTGATCGACATGGACGAGGTCCGCGACAAGGCCCGCGCCAGCAAGCCCAAGCTGATCCTCGCCGGCGGCACCGCCTATTCCCGGAGCTGGGACTGGGCCGCCTTCCGGGAGATCGCGGACGAGGTCGGCGCTTGGCTGATGGTGGACATGGCCCATATCGCGGGGCTGGTGGCGGGCGGCGCCCACGCCTCCCCTGTCCCCCACGCGGATGTCGTGACCTCCACCACCCACAAGTCGCTCCGCGGCCCGCGCGGCGGCCTGATCCTCACCAACCGCGAGGACGTGGCCAAGAAGGTCAACTCCGCCGTCTTCCCCGGCATGCAGGGCGGCCCCCTGATGCACGCCATCGCCGGCAAGGCCGTGGCCTTCGGCGAGGCGCTGCGCCCCGAATTCCGCGCCTACGCCCACCAGGTCGTGGCCAACGCGCAGGCCATGGCGGACGAGCTGATGAAGGGCGGCGTGGACATCGTCTCCGGCGGCACCGACAACCACCTCTGCCTCGCCGACCTCCGCCCCAAGAAGGTCACCGGCAAGGCCGCCGAGGCCGCGCTGGGCCGCGCCCACATCACCTGCAACAAGAACGGCGTGCCCTTCGACCCGGAGAAGCCCTTCGTGACCTCCGGCGTGCGCCTCGGCGCCCCCGCCGGCACCACCCGCGGCTTCGCCGAGGCGGAGTTCCGCGAGATCTCCCGCATGATCGTGGAGGTGCTGGACGCCCACGCCGCCGCCGGCGACGCCGGAGACCCGCAGGTCGAGGCGAAGATCAAGGAGCAGGCGACCGCCCTCTGCCGCCGCTTCCCCATCTACCCCACGCTCTGACGACGAAGGCCATGGCCGGAGCCCCCTCCGGCCATGGCCCGGTCCCAAGTCGCCCACGCCACGCTGCGAGGGGCCGCCGAACACGACGCAGGAGGCGGCCCCGGACCTGTCGACGTCCATCCAGACCGATTCGCCGTGACCGCGCCGTGACTCGGATCAATTCGTAAAATCCTCCGCGTCCCCGCCGCTTGGCCGCCCAAAGCCCCGCATTGCGACGATTTCAAGGAACGCCGGGGGCCCCGCCCGCGTTGCCGCCCCATGAGCGAGCAGCCACGGGAGACCTCGCAATGAAGATCGTCAACATCATCGCCCTCGTGCTCATCATCGTGGGCGGCCTGAACTGGGGCCTCATCGGCCTCTTCGACTTCAACCTCGTTTCCGCCATCTTCGGCGTGGACAGCTGGTTCACCAACCTCGTCTACATCCTGGTCGGCGTCGCGGCGATCTGGGGCTTCGTGCTCCTGCGTCCGCTCTCGTCGGACCACGCCCACGACCGCCACGCCCACAACCACTGACGGACGCGACGCCAGCGCGGCCACCCGGTCCCGGACCAGCCGGCCCGCGCAACGGGCCGCCCCTGCCAAGGGGGCGGCCCATCCGCATATCTGGGGCCCGTGCATCGCCCCCTACCCAAGCGATAGTCCTGTCCCTATATTGTCGGCGCCCGAAGCCCGAGGGGGACCGACATGCGCTGCCCGTTCTGCGGAAACGCCGACACACAGGTGAAGGACAGCCGTCCGGCCGAGGATCACGTCGCGATCCGCCGCCGCCGCTTCTGCCCCGCCTGCGGGGGCCGCTTCACCACCTATGAGCGCGTTCAGCTCCGCGACCTCGTGGTGGTCAAGAAGAACGGAAGGCGGGAGGATTTCGACCGCGACAAGCTCGCCCGCTCCATCCGCATCGCCCTCCAGAAGCGCCCGGTGGAGCTGGAGCGCGTGGAGCAGATGATCTCCGGCATCGTGCGGCGGCTGGAAAGCAAGGGCGACACCGACATCCCCTCCGACGAGATCGGCCAGATCGTGATGGAGGCGCTCGCGCGCATCGACACGGTCGCTTATGTCCGGTTCGCCAGCGTCTACAAGAACTTCCAGGAGGCCGACGATTTCGAGGATTTCGTCGCCGAGCTCCGCCCCATCGCCCGTCCCGACTGACCCAGCCGCGGAGGCCCCATGGCCGCCCCCACCCCGGAGGAGGACCGCCGCTGGATGCGCCTCGCCCTCGCGCTGGCGCGCCGGGGCCTCGGCCGCGTGGCCCCCAACCCCGCCGTCGGCTGCGTGATCGTGAAGGACGGCCGGCTTCTGGGCCGCGGCTGGACCAGGCCCGGCGGCCGCCCCCACGCCGAGACCGAGGCTCTCCGCCAGGCCGGCGAGGCCGCAGGCGGCGCCACCGCCTATGTGACGCTGGAGCCCTGCGCCCATCACGGCAAGACCCCTCCCTGCGCCGACGCGCTCGCGGTGGCGGGCGTCGCGCGCGTGGTCGCCGCGGCGGGCGATCCGGACCCGCGGGTGAACGGCAAGGGCCTCGCCAAGCTGCGCGAGGCGGGCGTCGCGGTCGAAACCGGCCTCCTTCAGGACGAGGCCGAGGAGATGAACCGCGGCTTCCTCTCCCGCCACCGCCGCGGCCGGCCGTGGCTGACCCTGAAGCTCGCCTCCAGCCTCGACGGCCGCATCGCCACCGCCTCGGGCGACAGCCGCTGGATCACAGGGGCCGAGAGCCGCCGCCTCGTCCACCTGATGCGCGCGGAATCCGACGCGATCCTCGTCGGCGCCGGCACGCTGCGCGCCGACGACCCAGCCCTCGACGTGCGGATCGAGGGGATGGAGGAGCGCAGCCCCCTGCCCGTCCTCCTCGACCCGTCGCTTTCGCTCCCCGCACGGAGCCGCCTCGCCCGCGCGGCGGGCGCGCGTCCGGTCCTCGCCCTGCACGGCCCGAACCCGGACCCCTCGCACGCCGCCCGCCTGCGCGCGGCGGGCGTGGAGCTTCAGGAGGTCGCCCCCGCCCCCGCCGGCCTCGACCCCGCCGCCTGCCTGCGCGCGCTTGCGGACCGCGGCGTCAACATCGCCTTCTGCGAAGGGGGCGGCCGCCTCGCCGCCTCCCTCCTCCACGCCGGGCTGGTGGACGAGATCGCCTGGTTCGCCGGCGGCGTCGCCTTGGGCGAGGACGCCCTGCCCGCCCTCGGCCCCCTCGGCCTCTCCCGCCTCGCGGACGCCTCCCGCTGGACCTGCATCTCCCACCGCCGCATGGGGCCGGACGCGCTGACCCTCTGGCGGCCCGCCTGACATCCCCGCGAGACCCGCCATGCACGGCCGCGGCGCCCGCACCTTCGCCGCTCACGGCGCAAGGCCCGGGAACCCGAGGCGGTCCCGGGCGGCCTGGAGCGACCGCTTCGACTGGATCGTCCTCACGGTGTGGCGAGACCGCCGGAACCCGGAGCGCGAGGCCTTCCACCTCCCCTCGTGGCACGGGGCCGGCAACGAGGAGCGCCGCGCGCTGCTGGAGCGGGTCGCCGTCGGCGACATCGTCCGCGTCATCCTGTGCGAGGCCGGGCGCCCCACCGCCGAGCCGCGCGAGTTGAAGGCGCAGTGGGCGGACGACCGGGCCTTCCTCCTCAGGGAGAAGGAGGCGGGCGGCGGCTTCGTCGCGGCGCCGGACATGGCCCTCCCCCGCCTCCCCCTGCTCCGCGCCCTTGCTCCGGCGCGGACGCGGGACTAGGTCAGGCCGACCCCAAGCGGAGGAGAGCCCCATGTTCACCGGCATCGTCACCGACATCGGCGAGATCGCCTCGGTCGAGAAGGCCGGCGACCTGCGCGCGCGCATCCTCTGCGGACCCGCCACCGCGAAGGCGGACCTCGGCGCCTCCATCGCCTGCGACGGCGTCTGCCTGACGGTGGTGGACCGAGGCGAGGCCGACGGCCGCGGCTGGTTCGACGTGGACGTCTCGGCCGAGACGGTGTCGAAGACCACCCTCGCCGCCTGGACCTCCGGCAAGCGGATCAACCTGGAGCGGTCGCTGAAGGTGGGGGACGAGCTCGGCGGCCACATCGTCACGGGCCACGTGGACGGCGTGGCGGAGGTGCTGTCCGAGACGGACGAGGGCGATTCCACCCGCATCCGCTTCCGGGCGCCCGAGGGCCTTGCGCGGTTCATCGCCTCCAAGGGCTCGGTGGCGCTGAACGGCACGTCGCTGACGGTGAACGAGGTGGAGGACGACGTCTTCGGCGTGAACCTGATCCCACACACCAAGACCGTCACCACCTGGGGCGACGTGAAGCCCGGCGGCCGCGTGAACCTCGAGATCGACACGCTGGCCCGCTACGTCGCGCGCCTCGCCGAAGCGGGCTGAGGCGCCGGCAGGCCGCAAAAAAGCGGCCCGCGCGGAGGGATTTTCCGGCGGCCGCGAGGGGGTCTCGCGCTCAGGTCTCCGGTTTTGCAATGGCTTGCGGGGCGTTGCGCGATCCCCCGACCAGCGCGGTCCTCCCGTCCTGCGTTTCGCTGCGAAACATGGGGCGTTTCGCAGCGAAACATCTTGAGGCCGCGGCTCAGTCCTGCGCCGTCTCGCCGGTCATGGCGCCGTAGACCATGTTCTTCAGGATCCAGCGCATCTTCACCCGGGCGGGCGGCGACTGCATCATGTAGACCACGCTCATGTCGTTGACCGGGTCGTTCCACCAGTAGGTGCCGGCCGCGCCGCCCCAGTTGTACTCGCCCGCCACGCCGTTGACCGAGGACACGCCCCGGTCCGCGCGCACCGCAACGCCGAGCCCGAAGCCGTAGCCCTCGCCCGGCAGGTAGTACTTGCCGGGCTCGATCTTCTCCCCGAGATGGTCGGAGGTCATCCAGGCCACCGTCTCGGGGCTCAGGATGCGGGTCCCGTCAAGCTCGCCGCCGTTCATCAGCATCGTGGCGAAGCGCGAGTAGTCGTGGAGGGTGGAGACGAGCCCGCCGCCGCCGGATTCGAAGGCCGCCTCCTCCCGCGGGTCGAACATGTCGAACTGGCCGATCTTCGCGTCCTCGGGGTAAGCCTCTGCGATCCGGTCATGCTTGGACTGGTCGGTCAGGAAGAAGGACGTGTCCTCCATCTTCAGCGGCTCGAACACGTTCGTCTGCAGGAACTCGCCCAGCTTCTGGCCCGATACCACTTCGATCACGGCGCCCAGCACGTCGGTGGCGCGGGAGTACTCCCACGTCGTCCCCGGCTGGTGCTCCAGCGGCAGGCCCGCGAGCTGGCGGGCGGTCGCCATGTTGTCGAGGTCCTTGGAGCCGACGCCCGCTTCCTTGTAGGCGTCCCGCGCAGGCCCGGAGCCGAAGAAGCCGTAGGTCAGGCCCGAGGTGTGGCGCATCAGGTCCTGCACCGTCATCGCGCCCTTGGCCGGCTCGGTCGCGACCGTGCCGTCGGCGTTCTTCCCGGTCGCGACCTTCATGTCCTTGAACTCGGGAATATACTGCGAAACGGGAGCCCCGATGTCGAGCTCGCCCCGCTCCACCAGCATCAGCGCGGCGACCGAGGTGATCGGCTTGCTCATGGAGTAGATGCGGTAGATCGCGTCTTCGGACAGGGCGTCGCCGTCGGGCGTGAGCTTGCCCATCGTGGTCATGTGGGCGATCCGGCCGTCGCGCACGATCATGATCGCGGCGCCGGGCATCTCGCCGGCGTCGATTTCCATCTGGATGCGCGCGTCAAGGGCCTGCAGCGCCTCGGGTGAGAAGCCGAGCGCGGCGGCGTCGCCGGTCGGCAGCGGCTCGGCGAACAGCGGGCCGGCCGCAAGGGCCAGCGCGCCCGCAAGGGCGGCGGGGGCGAAAGGTCTCATGTTTGCTCCTCCCAGTGTCGGTCGACGCGGGAGAGACGCCCGCACCGCCGTTGCAAGCGAAGGTAGAGCGGACAGGGCGCGTGGGAAAGCCTCCGCCGAGATGACGCAGCGGCGCCGCCCGAAACTCCTTCGGGGGCGCCGCGCCGGCCCGCGGGCCCGTGGCGGAGGCGGCGCCCGCGGCGCATTGCCGGCCGCCCGCCGCTGGCCCCCGGCGCCAAGGCTCCCCCGGCCCGCCACGCGCCGCGGGCGGTCGGCCCGCCAGAGGCGGAAGGGTCGGCGCGGCGCCTCCGCGGGCAGGTCGGCGCGCCCCGGCTGGAAACCCGCCCGCATCCGCGATACCACCGCGGCGGATCCAAGGGACGGGGCGCGGAACTCATGAGCGGCAACGAAGACTTCAAGGACGCCATCTCCTCGGTGGAGGAGATCCTGGAGGACGCGCGCAACGGGCGCATGTTCATCCTCGTGGACCACGAGGACCGGGAGAACGAGGGCGACCTCGTGATCCCCGCCCAGATGGCGACCCCCGACGCGATCAACTTCATGGCGACCCACGGGCGCGGGCTGATCTGCCTTGCGATGAAGGGGGAGCGGATCGACGAGCTGGGCCTGCCGCTGATGGCCTCCAACAACCAGAGCCGGCACGAGACCGCCTTCACCACCTCGATCGAGGCGCGGGAGGGGGTGACCACCGGCATCTCCGCCCATGACCGGGCGCGGACCGTGTCGGTCGCGATCGACACGCGGTCGGGGCCGCAGGACCTGGCGACGCCGGGGCATGTGTTCCCGCTGCGCGCCAAGGACGGGGGGGTGCTGGTCCGCGCCGGCCATACCGAGGCTGCGGTGGACATCTCGCGCCTCGCGGGGCTGAACCCCGCCGGCGTGATCTGCGAGATCATGAAGGAGGACGGGACCATGGCCCGCCTCCCCGACCTCGTGAGCTTCGCGCAGCGGCACGGGCTGAAGATCGGCACCATCTCGGACCTGATCGCCTACCGGCGGCGCAACGACAACCTGGTGCGGGAGGCCGCGGCCCAGCCCTTCGCGTCGCCCCACGGGGGCGAGTGGCTGCTGCGGGTCTTCACCGACGAGCCCGGCCACGGCGAGCATCTGGCGCTGACCAAGGGCGACCTGGGCGCGCCGGGGCCGGTGCTGGTGCGGATGCATGTGCTCAACCCGCTCGACGACGTGCTGGGCGCGCATCCCGAGCGGGCGGGGCTGCTCCCCGCCGCCATGCGCGCCATCGCGAAGGAGGGACGCGGGGTCGTGGTCCTGTTGCGCGACACCACGCCGGGGATGCTGACCGCGGCGCTGGGGGGGGCGAAGGCGCCCGTGAGCTCCAACACGCTGAGGCAGTACGGGATCGGGGCGCAGATCCTCGCGGCGCTGGGGGTGCATGAGATGGAGCTTCTGTCGAATTCCGCCGCGCCGAAGGTGGTGGGGCTGGAGGGCTACGGGCTGTCGATCCACGGCGTCCGCGCCATCCCGAAGGAGGACTGACCATGGCGAGCCATGAGGCGCAGGGGGTCCTGCCGCGCCCGGATTTCGGGGGGTTGGGGCCGAACGTGCTGCTGGTCGCGGCGCCGTTCTACCGCCGGATCGCGGACTGGATGATCGAGGGCGCGCGCGCCGAGATCGAGGCCGCGGGCGGCACGCATGAGCTGATTGAGGTGCCGGGCGCGCTGGAGGTTCCGGGCGCCATCCGCATGGCGCAGAAGGCCGGCGGCTACGAGGCCTACGTGGCGCTGGGCTGCATCATCCGGGGCGAGACCTACCATTTCGAGCTGGTGTGCAACGAGAGCGGGCGGGGGCTGACCCTGCTGGGGCTGGAGGGGCTGGCCATCGGCAACGGCATCCTGACCACCGAGGACATGGCCCAGGCGGAGGTCCGGGCGGACCCCGCGCGCATGAACAAGGGCGGCGGGGCGGCGGCGGCGGCGCTGCATCTGGCGGCGCTGGCGCGGCGCTTCGGGGCCGCGCGATGAGCCAGCGCGACGAGAAGCGCCTGATGCGGTCCGCCGCGCGGCTGGCGGCGGTGCAGGCGCTGTTCCAGATGGAGACCTCGCAGGCCGACTGGCGCAAGATCGCGCGCGAGTTCGAGACCCATCGCTTCGGGCAGGAGGTGGAGGGGGACCAGTACCGCGAGGCGGACCCGGACCTGTTCCGCCACATCCTGGAGGGGGCGGTGAACCGGCAGGCCCAGATCGACCAGGCCACCAACCGCGCGCTTTCGGAGGCGTGGAAGATCCACCGGATCGACCCGATCCTGCGGGCGGTGTTCCGGGCGGCGGGGGCGGAGCTGTTCGAAGGCTCGGAGACGCCCGCCAAGGTGGTGATCAACGAGTTCGTGGACGTGGCGCGGGCCTTCTTCCCCGAGGGGAAGGAGGGCGGCTTCGCCAACGCCGTGCTGGACCGCGTGGCGCGGGAGGCGAGGCCGGGCGACTTCGCGGCCTGAAGCCGGAGGCGGCCCCCGTCGGGCGGCTGAACCCGCCTGGACCGGAGCGGCGAACCCCGGGTTCGGGGCGGCGGCGCCAGCCACAGGCCGGCGCCCGGCCCGCAGCGCGCCGCGGGCGCCGGCCTCCAAGCCGTCGCGACCGCCGGCGCGGCGCCCCTTCCGCAGTTGAATATCCGCCCGCCAGGTGCAAGTCTTTCCCAGTCCGCCGCGAGGGCGGGCGCGGGACCGGGCGGGGAGGCTCCGTCCCGACGCGCAGACCGATCCGGCCGGGCCCTCCGGTCATCCGCCTCGGTCCGGGGGGACCGCCCAGCATCCGTCGCACCCGCGCCGCCGCCGCAAGGGCCGTGGACGTCGCCGGTTCCGGACCTAGAACAAATCGAAACGACAGGAGAGCTCCATGACCCGCCGCAGCCGCAAGACCCATACGGGCAAGCCGCTCCACCCCGCCGTCGAGGGCTTCGCCGCGGAGGCCCGGTCGGGGCGCATGGACCGGCGGGAGTTCCTCGCGACCGCCACCGCGCTGGGCGCGACCGCGACGGCGGCCTACGGGATGCTGGGGCTGGCCGCGCCCAGGGCGCAGGCGCAGGCGGCGAAGGGCGGCACGCTTCGCTGCCAGATGGAGATCAAGCGCGTCGAGGATCCGCGGTCCTTCGACTGGTCGCAGATGGCCAACGTGGCGCGCGGGCTGATCGAGCCGCTGGTCCTCTACACCCGCGACTTCACCTTCGAGCCGTGGCTGCTGGAGAGCTGGGAGGTCTCGGATGACGCCAGGACCTACACGCTGCATGTGCGCCAGGGCGTGAAGTGGTCGAACGGCGACGCCTTCACCGCCGATGACGTGATCTACAACCTCAATCGCTGGTGCGATGAATCGGCCGAGGGGAACTCCATGGCCGGGCGCATGGCGACCCTGATCGACGAGGCTACCGGCCAGGCCGCCGACGGCGCCATCGAGAAGGTGGACGACCACACCGTCCGCCTGAACCTCAACGCCGCCGACATCACCGTGATCCCCAACTTCTGCGACTACCCGGCCCTGATCGTGCATCCCTCGTTCGACGAGACGGGCGCCAACATCACGCAGAACCCCATCGGCACCGGGCCCTTCATGATCGACCGGGTCGAGGTCGGCGTGGGCGCCACGCTCACCAAGCGAGGCGAGTGGTGGGGGGGGACGTGCCGCTCGACGCCATCGAGTACATCGACTACGGGACCGACCCCTCGGCCTTCGTCGCGGCCTTCGAGTCCGACGAGATCGACATGGATTACCAGTCCACCGGCGAATACATCGAGATCTTCGACGCGCTGGGCCTGACCCAGTCCGAGGTGGTCACCGCCGCCACCATCGCCGTGCGCATGAACGTGAACGCCGAACCCTATGGCGACCGGAAGGTGCGCCAGGCGCTTCAGCTCGCGGTCGACAACTCCATCATCCTGGAGCTGGGCTACGGCGGGCGCGGGCAGAAGGCCGAGGACCACCATGTGGGCCCCATGCACCCCGAGTACTTCCCCGTCCCCGAGAAGCAGGGCGACGAGACCGAGGTGCGCCGCCTGCTGGAAGAGGCGGGGATGCTCGACCATGAGCACGAGCTGATCTCGCTCGACGACGACTGGCAGCGCAACACCTGCGACGCGGTGGCGGCCCAGCTTCGGGATGCGGGCGTGAAGTGCCGCCGCACCATCCTGCCCGGCGCCACCTACTGGAACGACTGGACCAAGTATCCCTTCTCGGCCACCGAGTGGAACATGCGGCCGCTGGGGGTCCAGATCCTGGCGCTCGGGTATCGGTCGGGCGAGGCGTGGAACGAGACGGGCTATTCCGACCCCGAGTTCGACGCGGCGCTGAACGACGCGCTGGCCATCGCCGACGCCGACAAGCGGCGGGAGCGCATGGAGAAGATCGAGACCTTGCTTCAGGATTCGGGCGTGTTGATCCAGCCCTACTGGCGGTCGCTGTTCCGCCATTACAACGACCGGGTGAAGGGTGCGGAGATGCATCCGACCTTCGAGCATCACCATCACCTGTGGTCCATCGAGTCCTGACGGTTTGGACCGACGCCGCCTGATCCGGCGAAGGCCGGCGCGCCTCCGCCCCCCTCCCGGGGGGCGGCTCCCGCGCGGCCGGGGAGCCCCTGAATGCTGATGTTCGCCCTAAAGCGGATGGGGCTGCTGGTCCTGACCGCGCTGTGCCTGACCTTCGTGGTGTTCTTCCTCACCAACCTGGAGCCCAACCTCGAGAAGCTGGCGCGGGAGCAGAACAGCGTCCGCATGACCGAGGAGCAGGTCGACGCCTGGCTGGAGGAGGAGGGCTACGACCGCAACCTCGCGCTGCGCTACGGGGACTGGCTGGTCGGCGCGGTGCAGGGGGACCTCGGGGTTTCCAGCCGCTTCCGCCAGCCGGTCGCCGCCATCGTCGGCGAGCGGCTGTGGTACACCGCCAAGCTGATGTTCTGGGTGATGCTGGTGATGGTCCCCTCGGCGCTGCTGCTCGGCGTGCTGGCGGGGATGCGGGAGGGGTCGCGCACCGACCGGGGGCTTTCGAGCTTCGCCATCGCCACCACGGCCACGCCCGAATACGTCTCGGGGGTGATGTTCTCGGTGATCTTCGCCTCGTCCTTCGTGGGGCTGAAATGGCTGAACGCCTCGGCGACCTCGGCCACCGAGAACATCACTTTCCAGAATTTCGCCCTGCCGGTGATGACCATGGCCCTTTACGGCATGGGCTACATCGCGCGCATGACGCGGGCGTCCATGGCCGAGGTGATGACCTCCCAATACATCCGCACCGCCCGGCTGAAGGGGGTGAAGTTCCGCGACATCGTGCTGAAGCACGCGCTCAGGAACGCGCTGATCGCGCCCTTCACGGTCATCATGCTCCAGTTCCCGTGGCTGCTGACCGGGGTGGTGATCGTGGAGACGCTGTTCAATTACAAGGGCTTCGGTTGGCTGCTGGTGGAGGCGGCGGCGAACAACGACATCCAGCTGCTGCTCGCCTGTTCGGTGGTGGCGGTGGTGGTGGTGCTGGTCACGCAGTTCATCTCGGACCTCGGCTACGTGTGGCTGAACCCGCGGATCCGGGTGCATTGATGGAGGCGCTGGGGATCTGGGGGATCGTCTGGGGGGTGGGCGCCGCGTTCTGGCCGACCTGGCTCGGGCTTGCGGCGATCTTCGCGCTGTCGATCGTATTCAGGCGGCGGCTGAGCCTTTACGGGCGGCTCTTCGACAGCGGCATGGGCATGTGGGGGCTGGGGCTCGTGCTGTTCTGGGTGCTGACGGCGATCTGCCATGACCTGATCGCCCCCTACGGCGCGCTCCAGCAGTTCGTGGACATGCGCAACGCCTGGCCCGGAGAGGTTCCCTCGCAGGGGCATGCCGCCTTCCTGCTGGGGGGGGACCATGTGGGGCGGGACGTGTTCTCGCGCATGGTGCATGGGTCCACCGTGGTGCTGTCCATCGCGCCGGCGGCGACGATGTTCGCGTTCATGGTGGGGATCACGCTGGGGCTGCCGGCGGGATATTTCGGGCAGTCGACGGATACGCTGCTGAGTTTCCTCGCGAACCTGGTGCTGGCCTTCCCGGTGATCCTGCTGTTCTACCTGCTGGTGACGCCCGAGATGCGGGAGACCGAGATCCCCACCGCGCTCGCGGCCGTGCTGTTCATCTTCCCGGTGGTGTTCTTCACGCTGCTGTTCTGGTCCCGCTACCGGGAGCAGCCGCTGGTGCTGGCGCCCTATCTGGGGGCGACGCTGGCGCTGGGGCTGTGGGCGTATTCGGGGCTTGCCTTCAACGCCGACCCCTTCGGCGTGTGGTCCATGAGCCCGAACCTGCTGAACGTGTTCGTGGCGGTGGTGTTCGTGAACTCGCCGACCGTGTTCCGCATCGTCCGGGGGCTGAGCCTCGACATCAAGACGCGGGACTACGTGGCGGCGGCCCAGACGCGGGGGGAGGGGCCCTGGTACATCATGCTGTGGGAGGTGCTGCCCAACGTCCGCGGGCCGCTGATCGTCGATTTCTGCCTGCGGCTGGGGTACACGACCATCCTGCTGGGAACGCTGGGGTTCTTCGGGCTGGGCGTGACGGCCGAGAGCCCGGACTGGGGCATGACCATCAACCAGGGGCGGCGTCTGCTGACGCTTTATCCGCATCCCGCGCTGGCGCCGGCGGTGGCGCTGATCTCGCTGGTTCTGGGGCTGAACCTGCTGGCGGACGGGCTGCGGGAGCAGTCGCTTCGCGATTGATAGGCGCTATCTCAGGGATAGCGGGAGGGAGCCAGCCATGAGCGAGCCGATCCTGGAGATCGAGAACCTCTCCATCTCCTTCTTCACCCGGGCGGGAGAGATCCCGGCGGTGATGGATTTCTCCTGCACGGTCATGCCGGGAGAAGCGATGGGGCTGGTGGGGGAGTCGGGCTGCGGCAAGTCGACGGTGGCGCTCGGGGTGATGCAGGATCTCGGCGCCAACGGTCGGATCACCGGCGGCTCCATCCGCTTCAAGGGGCGGGACCTGGGCGCGATGTCGGCGGCGGAGCTGCGCCAGCTCCGCGGCGCCGAGATCGCGATGATCTATCAGGAGCCGATGGCCTCGCTGAACCCGGCCATGCGCGTCGACCGGCAGTTGATGGAGGTGCCGCGCATCCACCAGGGCGCCTCGCGGGCGGAGGCGAAGCAGCAGGCGCTGGAGATGATCGAGGCGGTGCGCCTGCCGGACCCGGAGCGGATCGCGCGCGCGTTCCCGCATCAGCTCTCGGGCGGCCAGCAGCAGCGCATCGTCATCGCCATGGCGCTGATGTCCAAGCCTTCGCTCCTGATCCTGGATGAGCCGACCACCGCGCTGGACGTGACGGTCGAGGCGGGAATCGTCGATCTGGTGAAGGGGCTGGGCGAGAAGTTCGGCACCTCCATGCTGTTCATCAGCCACAATCTCGGGCTGGTGCTGGACGTCTGCGACCGCCTCTGCGTCATGTACTCCGGCGAGGCGGTGGAGACGGGGTCGATCAGGACCGTGTTCGACCGGATGCGGCACCCCTACACGAAGGGCCTGTTCCGCTCGATCCCCCTGCCCGGCGCGGACAAGACCACGCGCCCGCTGGTGGCGATCCCGGGGCAGTTCCCCCTGCCCTACGAGCGCCCACCGGGCTGCAATTTCGGCCCGCGCTGCGACCATTTCGTGGCCGGGCGCTGCGACGCGCAGGAGATCCCGATGTGCGAGGTGCCGGGGCGGGATCGGCACCGCACCCGCTGCATCCGCTGGGACGAGATCGATTGGGCCGCGCCGCCCGCGCGGCAGGCGCAGACCGAGCGGGTGGAGCCCGGCGAGGTGGTGCTGAAGGCCGAGGGGCTGAAGAAATACTACGAGGTGGCGGTCGGCGGCGTCTTCGGCGGCGGCGAGATCCGCACCGTCAAGGCCAACGAGGATGTGGGCTTCGAGGCGCGGGAGGCGGAAACGCTGGCGATCGTGGGCGAGTCGGGCTGCGGGAAGTCAACGCTCGCCAAGGTGCTGCTGGGGCTGGAGACCGCGACCTCCGGCGGGGCCACGCTGGGGGAGATGGACCTTGCCGGCACCGAGATCGAGAAGCGGGACCGCGCCACGGTGGGGTCGATCCAGATGGTGTTCCAGAACCCGTTCGACACGTTGAACCCGTCTCACAGCGTCGGCGGCCAGATCATTCGGGCGCTTGAGAAATTCGGCGTGGGCCACTCGCGGCGCGAGCGGCGGGAGCGGATGTTCGAGCTGCTGGACGTGGTGAAGCTACCGCGCGAGTTCGCGGACCGCAAACCACGGCAACTTTCGGGCGGGCAGAAGCAGCGGATCGGGATCGCGCGCGCCTTCGCGGGGGACGCGAAGGTGGTGGTGGCGGACGAGCCGGTCTCGGCGCTGGACGTGTCGGTGCAGGCGGCGGTGACGGAGCTGCTGACCGACATTCAGCGGGAGCATCGCACCACGATGCTGTTCATCAGCCATGACCTCTCGGTGGTTCGCTATCTCGCGGATAGGGTGATGGTGATGTACCTCGGGCACGTGGTGGAGATCGGGAGCACCGACCAGATCTTCGCGCCCCCCTATCATCCGTACACCGAGGCGCTGCTCTCGGCCGTGCCTATCGCCGACACGCATGTGAAGAAGAAGCGGATCGTGCTGGAGGGAGACATACCGTCGGCCATGAACCCGCCGCCGGGCTGCCCTTTCCAGACGCGTTGCCCGAGGAAGCATCAGGTGCCGGGCAACCTTTGCGAGACCGAGCTGCCGCCCTTCCGCAGGCTGGGGCCGGGGCATTTCTCGCTTTGCCACCTGGCCGATGACGTGCTTCGGGAGATGGAGCCGGTGATCCAGGCGGCGCCGGAGGAGGAGGAGGCGTGAGCGGACCCGTGGCCCGGCGATAGTCGCTTTCCCGCCGATAGCGTCTCCCGCCGGACGGCCATGCGCGGGGCGAAGGCCGCGGCGCGAAGGTTGCGGCGGCTGGGCTGAAGCGCCCGCCGCGGCTGGCGGGCGTGGCGCTGGCGGGCAGCCGTTTCGTCGTCGGCAGGCCAGGAGCGGAACCGGGAAAGTTCCATCAGGCGAGGGATGACACCCGTCCGGTCAGGCGGCGAGGGGACGGCCCCTTGGGGCCGCTTCGGCGCTGGTCATCGCCGCACCCCCGGCGGGGCGTTCGCCCGCCGGATTGCACGCCGAGCCAGAGGCCTCCACGCCAGCGACTCGCGGCGAGCGACAGGCCCGTCACGGGCGGAACCTCCGCGCCGCGGCCTGGTCCAACGGGAGGCGAAGCCGGCGCAAGCCGGGTGAAGCCGACGGGCGGGAGCCGCCCGCCGGCGAGGGCGCGTCACTCGGTGGTCAGAACCACCCGGCCGACGACGTTGCCTTCCATCAGGTCCACCACGGTGTCGTAGGCCTTGTCCAGCGGGCGCTCCGTGATCGGCACCGACTTCACCTTCCTGGCCTTCACCAGCTCCATCAGCTCCTTCAGGTCCCGCGATGAGCCGACGTAGGAGCCGCGCACCGTCAGGGCCATCTGCGGGATCTTCGGCAGCGGCGCCTTGAACTGCCCGCCATGCAGACCGACGATCACGTAGCGGCCGGTCTTGGTCAGGCCGTTGAAGCCCATCTGGGCCGTCGGCTCGGAGCCCACGGTGTCCAGCACCGACATCAGCTTGCCCTTCGACAGCTGCCGCAGCTTCTTGAGGGGGTCGCTCTCCTCGCGCACGTCCAGCGTCTCGTCCGCGCCCATGTCCACGGCGGCCGAGAGCTTCTCCTGCCCCATGTCCACCGAGATCACGTTCTTGAAGCCCATGGCCTTGGCGATGGTGATGGCCGAGAGCCCCAGCCCGCCGGCGCCCAGCACCGCCAGCCACTCGTCGTCCCGGATCGGGAGCAGCTTCTTCAGCGCCGAGTAGACCGTCACGCCCGAGCAGGCGTAGGGCGCGGCGATGGAGGGATCCACGTCGCCGATATCCACGAGGAACTTGGCGTCCGGCACCACCACATGGGTGGCGAAGCCGCCGTCGCGGCCCACGCCGAGCGCGCGCATGGCGAGGCAGTCGTTCTCCCGCTCCTCCTCGCAGGCCACGCACTCGCCGCAGCCGATCCAGGGGTGGACGAGCATGGTCTGGCCGATGGGCGGGTTCTCCACATCGGGGCCGGCGGCGACCACCTCGCCGAGGATCTCGTGGCCGAGGGTGTGGGGCAGCTTCATGCCGCGGTCTTCCATCTTGAACTTCTGGCCGTCGCCGTAGTCGAAGAAGCCCTCCCAGATATGCACGTCGGAATGGCAGACGCCGGAGCGGCGGACGCGGATCAGCACCTCCTTGCCGGTGGGGGTGGGATCGTCGCGCTCGATCAGCTCGAACGGCTTGCCGTATTCGACGAGGGCGTAGCTTTTCATTGCGGTTCCTCCCTTGGAATTCAGATCGTGCGGCCGCCGTCGACCTCGAGCACGACGCCGGTGATGAACTCGGCCTCGTCGGAGCAGAGGTACAGGGCGGCGTTGGCGATGTCTTTCGCGGTGCTGAGCCGGCCGAGCGGGATGCTCCCCACGAAGGCGGCGCGCTTCTCGGGCGTGTCCTCGCCCATGAAGGTGGCGAGGAGCGGCGTGTCGCCCGCTACGGGCGCGAGGCAGTTGACCCGGATGCCATCGGACGCAAGCTCCACCGCCAGGCTGCGCGACAGCAGGTTCACCGCGCCCTTGGTGGCGTTGTACCATGCAAGGCCGGGGCGGGGGCGGATGCCGGCGGTGGAGCCCACGTTGAGCATCACGCCGGTCTTCGCCTCCCGCCAGCGGGGCACCACCGCCTGCGCGAAGTGGTAGATGGACTTCACGTTGACGTCGAAGACGCGGTCGAACTCGTCCTCCGGCACGTCGAGGCAGGGCTGGTTGCGATGCGACCAGCCGGCGTTGTTGACCAGGATGTCGAAGCCGCCCATGCGCGAGGCGGCCTCCTCGCAGGCCGCGCGCACCGAGGCGCCGTCGGAGACGTCGCAATGCACCGCGAAGGCTACGCGGCCGATGCCTTCCGCCGCCGCCTCGGCCTTCTCCTTCTGGATGTCCATGAGGCAGACCTGCGCGCCTTCCTCGGCGAAGCGGCGGGCGATGCCCTCGCCGAAGCCCTGAGCGGCGCCGGTCACGACGCAACGCTTGCCTTCCAGACGCATCCCGCATTCCTCCCGGTATGTTGGTTTGCGCCAGACCGTGACGCGGCCCGCCGGGAAGATCAAGCGGCTTCCGGCCGCGGAGGGGGTGACGCCGGGTGAGGGTTGACGCGCAGGTCCCCCCGGCCGCTGGTAGGGGCAAAGGGAGGGACGTCGTGGCGCAGGAATTTCCATTCGCAGGCGCGACCGCGGTGGTGACAGGGGCGGCGGGCGGCATCGGCGCGGCGCTGGCCGCGGGGCTGGCCGCGCGCGGGGCGCATCTGGCGCTCGCGGACCGGGACGAGGAGGGGCTGGAGCGGGTCGCCGCGCGCCTGCGGTCGAACCGGCTGCGGGTCAGCGTGCATCCGCTGGACGTGACCGAAAGGGACGCCACGGCCGCCCTGCCCGACGCGGTGCGCAGGGCGCATGGCGGCGCGGCGATCCTCGTGAACAACGCCGGCATCGCCGCGGGCGGCACGTTCGAGCAGGTGGCCGAGGCGGTGTTCGACCGGGTGATGGAGGTCAACTTCCACGCCCCCGTCCGCCTGACCCGCGCCTTCCTTCCCCTGCTGCGGGAGGCGCCGGCGGGGCGGATCGTCAACGTCTCCTCGCTGTTCGGGCTGCTGGCGCCGGCGGGCAGCGCGCCCTACTCCGCCTCCAAGTTCGCGCTGCGCGGCTTCTCGGAGGCGCTGCGCCATGAGCTGGAGGGGAGCCCGGTGGGCGTCACCGTGGTGCATCCGGGGGGCGTCAGGACCTCCATCGCCCGCAGCTCGCTGATCCCCGAGGGCGGGGACGCGGCCGAGATCGCGCGCCGGCGGGATGCGTTCGAGAAGAAGCTGCGCCTGCCCCCGGAGAAGGCGGCGGAGATCATCCTGCGCGCGGTCGAGCGCCGGCGGGGCCGCGTGCTGGTCGGGGGGGACGCGAAGCTGCTGGCCGGCATCGCGCGCCTGTTCCCCGAGACCTACTGGCGGCGCATGGCGCCCCTTCTGGGGAGGGACTGATGGAACCGATCCAGACCGACCTCCTGATCGTGGGCGCGGGCTTCTCCGGCCTGGTGATGGCGATGGAGGCGCGGCGCGCCGGGACCCGCGACATCCTGATCCTGGAGAAGGCGCAGGAGCTGGGCGGGACCTGGCGGGACAACACCTATCCGGGGGTGGCCTGCGACATCCCCTCGCATCTCTATTCCATCGCCGCCAGGCCGAACCCCGGCTGGAGCCGGGTCTATTCCGAGGGGCCGGAGATCCAGGCCTATCTCAAGCGCGTGGCGCAGGAGGAGGGGATCCGCCCCCTGATCCGCTTCGGCCGGACCTTGAAGCGCGCGGACCGGGACGGTGCGCGCTGGCGGGTGGAGACCGAGGAGGGGGAGGTCTTCTCCGCCCGAATCCTCGTCTCGGCCATGGGCGCCCTGCACCTGCCCCGTCCGCCTGAAATCCGCGGGATCGAGCGCTTCGCGGGCCCCCAGTTCCACTCGGCCGAATGGCGCCATGACGTGGACCTGGCGGGCAAGCGGGTGGCGGTGATCGGGACCGGCGCCTCCGCCATCCAGTTCATCCCCGAGGTGGCGAAGGCCGCGGCCCATGTGACGGTCTTCCAGCGCAGCGCCCCCTACGTGCTGCCCCGGATGGACGGCGAGATCCCGGCAGGCAAGCGCCGCCTATACGCCGCCCTGCCCGCGCTGCGCGCCTGGCGGCGGTGGACCACCTACTGGTGGCAGGAGATCCGGCACGCCACCTTCAAGGGCAACCCGCGCGCGGTGAAGATCGCCATGAAGATGTGGCGGAGCCATCTGGAGGGGGCGGTCGAGGACGAGGGCCTGCGGGCGAAGCTGACCCCGGACTACCGCATCGGCTGCAAGCGCATCCTCCAGTCCAACGACTTCTACCCCGCCATGGCGCGGGAGAACGTCACTCTCGTGACCGACCCGATCCGGGAGATCCGGCCCGAGGGGATCGTCGCGGACCGCCTGCACGCGGCGGACGTGTTGATCTACGGCACCGGCTTCCACGTCACCGACTCAATGGAGCGGCTGGACATCCGCGGCCGCGGCGGCGTGCGGCTGGCGGAGGCGTGGGCGGACGGGCTCTCGGCCCATCTGGGGATGTCGGTGGCGGGGTTTCCCAACCTGTTCTTCCTGCTGGGGCCGCATACCGGCCTCGGCCACAACTCGGTCGTGCTGATGATCGAGGCGCAGGCCCGGCACCTCGCGCGCCTGCTGACGGAGATGCGCGCGCAGGGCCTCTCGGCGGTGGAGCCGAAGCCCGAGCGTCAGCGCGCCTTCGTGGAGGAGGTCACGGGCCGCCTTTCGGGCATGGTCTGGCAGGCGGGCGGCTGCCGGTCATGGTATCAGGACGACCACGGGCGCAACACCACGCTCTGGCCCGGCACGGTTCGGGAATACGAGAAGCGGATGCGGGCCGCGGGGCTCGACGAATATCAGGCGGAGGGCTGAGGCATGGGCTGGATCATCGTGGTTCTGCTGCTGGTCGCGGCGTCGGGCATCGGCCTCGCGCTCTATTCCCGCGGCGTGGCCCGCAAGGCCGAGGCGGCGGTCCCGAAGGCCGGCCGCACCACCCGCGTGAAGGGCGGCGAGATCCATTGGGTGGAGCGCGGCCGGGGCCGTCCGGTGGTGATGATCCACGGCCTCGGCGGCCAGCTTCACCACTTCACCTACCAGGTCGTGGACCTGCTGGAGGGCGAATTCCGCTGCATCGCCCTCGACCGTCCCGGCTGCGGGTACTCGGAGCGGGAGGATGATCGCCTCGCCGCCCTGCCGGAGCAGGCGCGCATGGTCGCCGAGTTCCTGGAGGCGGAGGGGATCGAGAAGCCCCTGATCGTGGGTCACTCGCTGGGCGGCGCGCTGGCGCTGACGCTGGCGCTGGAGCACCCCGACCGGGTCGGCGGCATCGCGCTGATCGCGCCCCTGACCCATGAGGTGCCGGAGCCGCCGGCCGCGTTCAAGGCGCTGGCGGTGCGCTCGCCTCTCGCGCGGCGGCTGATCGGGCATACGCTGGCCGTGCCGATGGGGATGCGGACGGCGAAGAAGACGCTGGCCATGGTGTTCGCGCCCGAAGCGGCGCCCGCGGATTTCGTCACCCGCGGCGGCGGCGCGCTGGGCCTGCGGCCGCGGGCCTTCGTGGCCTCCTCCGCGGATTTCGTGGCCTCCGCCGACATCGCCGGGCAGGCGCGCCGATATGACGGGCTGACCATCCCCGGCGGCGTCCTCTACGGCGACCGGGACGCGATCCTGGACTTCCGCGCCCAGGGCGAGGCGCTGGTCGCGCGCCTGCCCCACCTGGAATGGGAGGTGCTGGAGGGCCGCGGCCACATGCTGCCCATCACCGCGCCCGAGGAGACCGCCGCCTTCATCCGCCGGATGGAGGCGCGGATGCGGGCCGCCTAGAACAACGGCTCGCGCAGGTCGGGCTTCGGCTGCGCGTCGATGGTGGTCAGGGTCCATTCCACCGCGCCGCGCATGGACTCGCCCAGCGCCTCGTCGAAGGCCTGGATCACGTCCAGCATCTCGGCCAAGTCGGCGGTCTCCACCGCGGGGAAGGAGCGGGAGCCGACGATCACCCCCTCCGGCTCCCGCAGGATCTTGATGTTGAGCTGGACGATCACCGTCACCGGCGTCTCCGGCTGGCTGGCGGGCGGCAGCACCGCCTGGAATTCCCGCAGATCGAGGATCAGCGTGTAGTCCGCCCGCAGCCCCACCGCCGACACGCCCACGGCGCCCACCCGGTCGGTGTTCTCGAAGCTCTCGACCAGCAGGCGCTGGATCACCAGCGGCGCGCGGTCGGTCCAGCGGGCCTGGGGATAGTACTGCACCACCAGCGGGTTGGGCTTCACCGCCACCCGGTCGGTATTGACCGAGGCCGCCGCCGTCGGTTCCTCCACCACGATCTGGCTCTCCACCTGCGGCAGCTCCACCGCGTAGGTGCTCTTGGGCGACAGGGTGTAGAGCTCGGACGGGGTGGTGGCGCTGCGCAGCGCGTCGAACTCCGCGCATCCGGAGAGGGCGGAGAGGGCGAGCGCTGCGGGAACGAGGCGGCGGAGGCTCATCGGCGGAACTCCTGGGACTGGGTGCCGAGCAGAAACCGCGCCGGATCGCGCTCGATCCGCGAGGTCAGACGCTCGAGATTGGAAACGAGGCGGCGCCCCTCCTCCATGAAGCGGACGAACTGGGGCAGTCCGGTGCGAAGGAAATCGTTCACCTGGTACTGGTTGGAACTCCAGAACCGTCTCGAGCCCGCTCATCAGCCCGGCGGCCGAGGCGGCGGCCGAGCTCACGTCGCCGGTGATGGACGTGACGTCGCCCGACAGCGCGCCCAGCGTCTCGTCCAGCGTCTTCGTGGCCCTCCTCATGTCCGCGAGCAGCAGCGACGCATCCCCGTCCAGCAAGTCGTTGACGTTGCTGAACGTCGCTTCGGCGACGTCGAGCGTGCCGTAGGCCCGGTCCATGGTGATGGTGATGGAGGCGAGCGTGGCGTTGGCGTTGGCGAAGGTGGTGGCCGCGGTCGCCAGCGTCGCCTCCGCCGAGGCCGCGAGCGGATCGAGCCGCGAGGCGAAGGCCGAGACGTCCTGCCCGACCGTCGTGATCGTCCGGTTGGCGTTGGCCGCGGCCGTCCGCACGTCCGCCACCAGCGCCGGCAGGTCGTCGCGAATCACCGCGCCGACCCCGGCGATGGCCTGCCGCGCCTCGGTCGCCGCCGCGCGCGCCTCGGCCACCATCGCCGCGCCGTCGCCCTGCGCCAGCGTCGCCACGCTGGCCGAGGCCGCCTGCACCGAGGTCAGCGTCGCCGTCGCCTGCTCCAGCGCCGCATCCAGCCGGGCGATGGTCCGCTGCGCCTCCGCGAAGCGGGCGTCCACCGTGGTCATCAGCCCGGAGGCCTGCTCCGACAGCGCCGCCACCTGCCCGTCCACGCTTGCCACCGTCTGCGTCGCCTGCGCGAGCAGCGGGTCAAGACGGTCGGCCAGCAGCCGGTCCATGGAGGCCGCGATCTCCCGCGCCTGGATCACCGTCTGACGGGCGTCCGACACCAGCGCCGTCGCCTCGCCCTGCGCCAGCGCCGTCACGCTTTCGGAGGCGGCCTGGACGCTCGCCAGCGTCGTCCCCGCCTGGTCCAGCGCCGAATTGGCCGAGGCGATGGTCCCCTGCGCCTCCCCCAGCCGCGCCTCGGCCGCGGTCATCAGCGTCGAAGCCTCCCCCGACAGGGACGCCACCTGCGCATCCACCGACGCCAGCGTCGCCGTCGCCTGATCGGCCAGCGGCCCCAGCCGGTCCGACATCAGCGCATTCGCCGTCCCCACCGCGCCGCGCGCCTCCGCGAGAAGCGCCGGCGCCTGGTCGGAGGCGAGGGTATCCACCGCCGCCGCCGCCCGCTCGGCCTCCGCGATCAGCGAAGGCAGCCGGTCCGTCATCAGCGCATTGGCCGACGCGACGGCCGTGCGCGCCTCCGCCGCCAGCGCCGCGCCCTCCCCCTGCACCAGCGCGTCCACGGACCCGGAGGTCTGTTCCAGCGAGGCCATCAGCCGGTTGGCGTTGTCCATGGTCGCCCGCAGGTCCGCCAGGGTCGCCTCCGCCTCCTGCAACCGGGCCGCCGCCTGCGCCCCCGCCTCCGCGAAACGGTCCAGCGTCTGGCCGGCGCGGCCGCCAAGCTCGGTCGCCGTGGTCTCCAGCGCCGCGGCGGTCTGCGTGATCCGGTCCACCGCGCCGGGGATCTGCGTCTGCATGAGCTGGTCGGCCGCGTCGAAGGTCTGCGCGGTGCGCCCCTCCACATTGCGCACCGCCTCTGTCACCGCGCGGGTCGCCTGCTCTCCCTGATCGATGAAGGCGGGGATCCGCTCGTTCAGCAGCAGATCGGCCGAGGCGAAGGCCCGCCCCGCCGCGTTCACCGTCGCGGTGGCGGCGTCCACCGTCCCCTCCGCCCGGCGCATGATGCCGGTGGTGGCGGCCAGCGTCTCGTCCGCCCCCGCCAGCGTCGCCTCCGCCGCGTCGGAAAGCTGCCCGAGGCGTTCGGTGAAGGCTCCCAACTGCCGCGCGGCGGCGGAGACGTCGGTGGTCAGCGCCTCCACCTGCGCCAGCGTCCCGTCAAGCCGCGCGGACGCCGAGGCCGCGTTGGCCAGCATCTCCTCCACGCTCCGGCGATTTTCGTCGCTGGCGAAGCTGTTGACGTCCTCCAGCAGGGCGATGGCGCGGTTCAGAAGCTCCGGCGCCCCCTCGAACAGGTTCTGGATGGTGGAGCGTTCGCTCTCGATCACCGGCAGCTCTCCGCCGGTCTCGGCCGAGGTCAGCAGCGGCGCCTCCGGCGTCCCCCCGTCCAGCGCGACGTAGGACACGCCGGTGACCCCCTGCATCTCCAGCGTGGCGACCGTGTCGGCGCGGATCGGCGTGCCGGCCGCGATCTCCATGACCACGCGCACGCCCCCCGCTCCTCGGCCAGCGAGATGCCCGTCACCTGCCCCACGGGAATGCCGTTGAAGCGCACGTCCGCCGCGTCGCCCAGCCCGGAGACGCTGTCGAAATACGTCCGGTAGTAAACGTAGCTGCGGTCCACCTCGACCTTGGCGAGCCAGATCAGGAACCCGAGCGCCCCCAGCAGCCCGGCCAGCGTGAAGGCCCCGATCAGGACGTAGTTCGCCCGCGTCTCCATCCGCGCCTCCCCCCTCAGCTCTGCGCCGCGCGCGCACGCGGACCGTGGAAATACTCGCGCACCCACGGATGATCGACCTGCAACATGTCCCTCATCGAGCCCGCGACCAGAACCTTCTTCTCCGCCAGCACCGCAATCCGGTCGCAGATGGCGTGCAGGCTGTCGAGGTCGTGGGTCACCATGAACACCGTCAGCCCCAGGCTCTGCTGAAGCTGGCGGATCAGGTCGTCGAACGCCGCCGCCCCGATGGGGTCGAGCCCTGCGGTCGGCTCGTCGAGGAACACGATCTCGGGGTCCAGCGCCAGCGCCCGCGCGAGCCCCGCGCGCTTGCGCATCCCTCCCGAAAGCTCCGATGGAAACTTGCCCGAGGCGAAGGGCGGCAGGCCCACCAGGCTCACCTTCAGCCGCCCCAGCGACCGCATCAGCGCGGGCGAGAGCTTCAGATGCTCCCGCATCGGGGCCAGCACGTTGTCGAGCACCGTGAGACTGCTGAACAGCGCGCCGTCCTGGAACAGCACCCCCCAGCGCTTCTCCACCTCCCGCCGCGCGGCGTCCGGCGCCTTGACCACGTCGGTCCCGAACACCCGGATCGACCCCGCTGTGGGCCGGTTCAGCCCCACGATGGTCCGCAGAAGCACCGACTTGCCGGTGCCCGATCCGCCGACGATGCCCAGCACCTCCCCCCGCCAGACGTCGAGGTCCAGCCCCTCGTGCACGACCTGCGACCCGAAACGGTTCACGAGACCGCGCACCTCGATCACCGCCTCGCGGCCCCCGGCTTCGGGGCGGCGCACGGCCTCCGGCGCTCCGTCCATCAAAGCCCCAGCTCCGCGAAGAAGATCGAGAACACCGCGTCGGTCCCCATCACCATGAAGATCGCCATGACCACCGCCGCCGTGGTCCGCTGCCCGACGCTCTCGGCCGAGCCGCCGACCTGCATCCCCTGCCAGCACCCCACCACCGCGATGATGATGGCGAAGAACGGCGCCTTGATCATCCCGATGGCGAGCTGCCAGACCCCCGTGGTCTCATAGAGACGGGTCACGAACATCCCCGGCGAGACCCCGAGCTCGATCCAGCTCATCAGCCCGCCCCCGATCAGCCCCGCCATGTTGGCGATGAACCCCAGCACCGGCAGCATGATCAGCAGCGCCAGCGTGCGCGGCAGCACCAGCACCTCGATGGGATCGAGCCCCAGCGTACGCATCGCGTCGATCTCCTCGCGCAGCTTCATGGAGCCGATGGAGGCGGCGAAGGCGGACCCGGACCGCCCCGCCACGATGATCGCGGTCAGCAGGATCCCCAGCTCCCGCAGAAGCGAGATGGCGATGAGGTTGACCACGAACACCTCCGCCCCGAACTGCGCCAGCTGCGCCGCCCCCTGGAAGGCCAGCACGACCCCGATCATGAAGGACATCAGCGCCACGATGGGAAAGGCGTTGAACCCCGCGTCCTGCATGTGATGCACGACCGACGCGCCCCGCAGCCGCCACGGCCGAACCAGCGTGCGCGCAAGCGTCGCCAGCGTCAGCCCCAGGAAGCCCAGCAGGTCCACGAAGATCCGCACCACGCCCGCGGTCCCGCGCCCGACCCCCTCGACCCGGTCGCGCAGGCCGCGGCGGGGGGTCTCGTCTTCCGGCTCGGGCATGGCGCGGGCCACGGTCTCCAGCAGAGCGGCGCGGGCGGGGTCGCCGGGGCGGATCTCCACCTGCGCGCCCTCCGCCTCCAGCCGCTCCTTCAGCCTTAGCGCGAGCCACGCGCCGGCGGTGTCCAGCGCCTCCACCCCGCTCAGGTCCAGCACCATCCGCCCCGAGGCCCGGACCCGCGCCGCCGCCGCCTCCAGCGGCCCCAGCCCCGTCACAACCAGACGCCCCGCGAAGCGCAGCACGGCGCCTTCGGAACCGTCTTCGGGGGTCAGGGTGGGGGCGGCGCTCGCGGTCATCGGTCGACACTTGCGGCTGGCGCGGCGATCTGCAAGCCCGGGCCGCCATTCCGCAACATGCGGAGGGATCCCCTGCGCCGGCTCATGCGTCCCGCTCCGGCGGAACGAGACAAGAGGGGTCGGCCGCCGACATCCAACGGCTCCGAGCGCGGCCGCCACAAGCGGGACCGTGACCTTGCAACGGGGTGCGGCTCGGCCAGTTGGCCGAACTCGGCTCCTTTCGAGCAGTGACGACGCACCGCCCCGGCGAAACCACCTCACTTGAACTTAGTGAGAAATCCACTTCGAGAATCTTGAAAGACCGGTCTGATTCTGAACGAAAAAACGATAAATTGGAGTGATAGTTTACCGTTTTAATTCATGCTTTGAGCTTTATATTTCCAGCGGCCTGCTTCACCAACTTGTCGCCGCTGCGCAGCCACCAGCTCAAGCTGACGGTTTCATCACCTTCACCTGCGGTTTGGGCTGTGGCGGCAATGTGCCGGCCGGCGAGTCCTTCCGTCCGGGGGCACGGCCGTCGCCGCGACCAGCAGCGTTCACCATATTCGCGGCCCTGTCGCTTATGCTGGCCGCCGAAGGCGCGCTCGCATCCGTCGGCCGCCGTCGCGCACGAGTGGCCCGAGCCGCGAGGTGCGGGCTGTGTCCCAGGTGGTGGTGTAGGAGGCCGCGCGCGGAGCCCCTGGCGTAGCGCAGCGCGCGGCCTGGGGTGACGCTGGCGGCCATCGCCGGTCTTCGGAGAAGGTTCGGGTTGCAAGACCTGGAACCTGAACGGAGACGACGATGACCGATGAGAGAATGGCGCTGGTCGAGCTGGTTGAGAAGCAGGCCGATGGCGATCTCGTGCGCGAGATGCTGGCCTTTGCGGCCGAGCGGATCATGGAGCTGGAAGTCGAGGCGCGGACGGGCGCCTCGAAGGGCGCGCGGTCGCCCCTGCGCGAGGTCCAGCGGAACGGATACCGGGATCGCGACTGGGACGCCCGCGCCGGACGGATCGCGCTGGAGATCCCGAAGCTGCGCAAGGGCAGCTACTTCCCCAGTTTCCTCGAGCCGCGCCGCACGGCCGAGAAGGCGCTCGTCGCGGTGATACAGGAGGCCTGCGTCCACGGCGTTTCGACCCGCTCCGTGGACGATCTGGTGAAGGCCATGGGCGCGGGCGGCCTGTCGAAGTCCCAGGTCAGCCGCCTCTGCGTCGAGATCGACGAGCGGGTGAATGCCTTCCTCACCCGTCCCCTGGAGGGGGCGTGGCCCTATCTCTGGCTGGATGCCACCTACCTCGAGGTCCGCGAGGGCGGGCGCATCGTCAGCCGCGCGGCGATAATCGCTGTCGCGGTGAACGAGGACGGCAAGCGCGAGGGGCTGGGCGTCGCCACGGGGCCCTCGGAAGCCGAGACCTTCTGGACCGATTTCCTGCGCTCCCTCGCCGATCGCGGACTGCGCGGCGTGAAGCTGGTGATCGCCGACGACCACAAGGGCCTGCGGGCGGCCGCGCGGCGAGTGTTCAACGCGACCCGTCAGAGGCGCCGGATCCACTGGATGCGGAACGCGTTGGCGCACGCCCCGGCCAAGCAGCGCACTGCGGTCGCGGCGATGCTGAAGACCATCTTCGCGCAGGAGAACAAGGAAGGTGCGGAAGCCCAGGGGGACGCCGTAGCCGACGCGCCGCGCGAGAAGAACGAGAAGCTCGGCGCCTTCATGGACGCCTCCCGCGACGAGGTCCTGGCCTACATGTCCTTCCCTCGCGAGCATCGGGCTCAGATCGCGTCGACGACCCCACTCGAGCGCGTCAACCGCGAGGTCAAGCGGCGGTCAAGACGTCGTCGGCATCTTCCCGAACGATGAGGCCATCGTCCGGCTCGTTGGCGCGCTGATGCTGGAGACCAACGACGAATGGGCCCTGGCGCGCCGGTACATGTCGCTTGAAAGCCTCGCCCGCGTCACCGACACTCCCACAGTCAGGCTGCCCGCCGTGGCGTCCTGATCAGCCTCGGATCTCTCTCCGAGGGCCGGCGCTCCTACACCACGCCCCGGGACATGATCGGTGCGCATCCTCCAGGGCGGCTTCCGCGGCCCTTCCCTCTCCCCGCGCCCCCTCCTATCCTCCGCCGCAAAACAGGGAGGAGAGCCGCATGACCGAGACCTTCGAGGACGCCCCCGTCATCTGGACCCCGACGCCGGAGGTCGCCGAAGCCTCGGAGATGGCCCGCTACATGCGCTGGCTGAAGGCCGAGCGCGGCCTCGACTTCGCCGACTACCCCGCCCTGTGGGAGTGGTCGACCACCGACCTCGAAGGCTTCTGGACCTCGATCCGGGACTTCTGGGACCTGCGCTTCTCCGCCTCCGAGACCCGCGTTCTGGACCGGGAGGTCATGCCCGGCGCCCGCTGGTTCGAGGGCGCCCGCCTCAACTACGCCGACCAGATATGGCGCCACGTCGCCTCCCGCGAGGGGCGCGAGGCCATCGTCTGGCGCACCGAGGTCGCCGAAGGGTCGCTGACCTGGGCCGAGCTCGCCGCGCAGTCCGGCGCCCTCGCCGCCTCCCTCCGCGACCGGGGCGTCCAGCCGGGCGACCGCGTCTGCGCCATCCTCCAGAACGGCCCCGAGTCGCTGACGGCCTTCCTCGCCACCGCCTCCATCGGCGCGGTCTGGTCGCTGTGCTCGCCCGACATGGGCCGCACCGCGATCCTCGACCGCTTCCGCCAAGTCACTCCCAAGGTCCTGATCGCCGCAGACGGCTATGTCCACAACGGCCGCGCCGTGGACCGCACCGACCTCGTGCGAGAGGTCGCCGCCGGCCTTCCCGGGCTCGAGCACCTGATCGTCGCCCCCAAGCTGCCAGAACCCGCCCCCCTGCCGGAGGGCGCGCTGCGCTGGCAGGACCTGACCGCCGGCGAAGGCGGCCCGCCCGAGACCGAGCAGGTGGAGTTCTCCCACCCCCTCTGGGTCGTCTATTCCTCCGGCACCACCGGCAACCCCAAGCCCATCGTGCATGGCCACGGCGGCGCCCTGCTGGAGGGGATGAAGTTCCCCCTCCACAACGACATCCACGAGGACGACACCTTCATGTGGCTCACGGCCTCGGGGTGGATCATGTGGAACTGCCAGCTCGCGCCCCTCCAGCGCGGCGCGCGGCTTGCGATCTTCGACGGCGCCCCGAACCGTCCGGACATGGGCGAGGTCTGGCGCTTCGCCGCCCGCGCCTGCGTCAGTTATTTCGGCGCGGGCGCGGCCTACTTCTCCGCCTGCATGAAGGACGGCGTGATCCCGAAGGACGCGGCCGACCTGAAGAGCCTCCGCGCCGTCGGCGCCACCGGCTCCCCCCTCGCGCCCGAGGCCTACGGCTGGATCCAGCAGAACGTGAAGGACGTCTGGATCTGCCCGATCTCCGGGGGCACGGACTTCGCCGGCGCCTTCGTGGGCGGCTGCATCCTGCTGCCCGTGCGCAAGGGCGAGATGCAGTGCCGCTTCCTCGGCGCCCGCGTCGAGGCGTGGGACGAGGAGGGCCGCCCGCGGGAGAACCAGGTCGGCGAGCTGGTCTGCACCCGGCCCATGCCCTCCATGCCCCTGTTCTTCTGGGGCGACGAGGACGGCGCCCGCCTGCGCGAGAGCTATTTCGAGACCTACCCCGGCATCTGGCGCCACGGCGACTGGATCCGCATCACCCCCACCGGGGGCGCGGTGATCTACGGCCGCTCTGACGCAACCATCAACCGCCGCGGCCTGCGGCTCGGCTCCTCCGAGATCTACCGCGCCGTCGAGGACCTGGACGAGGTCCTCGACAGCCTCGTGGTGGACCTGGAATTCCTGGGCCGCGAGAGCTTCATGCCCCTCTTCGTGGTCCTGCGCCCCGGCCACGCCCTCGACGAGCCGATGCGCGAGCGCATCCGCGGGGCGATCCGCGCCTCGGTCTCCGCCCGCTTCCTGCCCGACGAGATCGTGGCGGTTCCCGAGATCCCGCGCACCCTCTCCGGCAAAAAGCTTGAGGTGCCGGTGAAGAAGCTCCTGCTGGGGGGCGATGCCGGCCGCGCGGTGAACCGGGACTCGATGGCCAATCCTGAGGCCTTCGACGCCTTCGTGAGCTACGCCGACCGGCGCAGGGCCAGCACCTGAGGCGGCGGTCGCCAGCCGAGTTGCGGCCCGTGACAGCCCGGGCGATGTCGACGACGGGGATTTCGAATCCGGCTGAGGCTTCAGCGTCCTTCCTTCGAAGGGAGGGACGAGTGGCTCGCGACCTGACGAGCGATGAGGAGTGGGCGTTCGTCGTGCCCCCCCGTGATCGAGACCGGCTCGACGCGCGGGTAGCCGAAGCTTGGCCGCAATGACGGATGTGATCGACGATCTGAGCCAGCCGCCGCCGCGCGCGAGCAACGGCGCGGCTTGGGAGCTCGTCGCCGACCGTGTCGTGGGCGGGGTCTCGAACGGCACGATGCGCCGTGGGATCTTCGAGGGCCGCGAGGCCATCCATATGCAGGACGACGCGCGTTTCGAGAACAACGGCGGCTTCCTCCAGGTCGCGCTGGACGTCGCGCCCGACGGCGCCCCCCTCGATGCAAGCGACCGTTCGGGCATCGAGATCGACGTCATCGGCAATGACGAAAGCAGCAATATCCACCTTCGCACGGCCGACGTGGTGCCCTTGGCAATCCTATCGTCGGAGCTTCGTCGCGAGACCGGCATGGTGGACGCTCAGGCTCCACTTCGCTGCGTTCGAGGCGCACTCGCCCGACGCTCCGCTCGACGGTCCACGCTCCGTCGCATCGGCATCGTCGCGATCGGCCGCGCGTTCCATACCGACATCGCGATCGGCGGCATCCGCTTAGCGCCTGATCAGGCGGCGCTGGCCGTCTCCGGGGCCGCGGCTGCAACCGCTCGTCCCTCACTGCAGGGAAGGTTCGGCCGTCTCCGTCCAGAAACGCCCTTCCCAGTCTCGGCCTGCCGGCGCTCCAACGCCACGTCCACGTAGGCGGGGCTGATCTCCATCGCGAAGACACGCCGGCCGTTCGCCTCACCCGCCGTGATCTGCAAGCCGGAGCCCGAGAACTCCTCGTGCCAAGGCCGCCGCGGGCGACGTGCTGGCGCATGGGGATCCCGAAAGCGTCCAGCGGTTTCGGCGTCGGATGGTCCGGGCGCTCGTCCTTGGCGAAGCTGGGCAGCGCCCATATCGACGGCAGCGTCTCCTCCGCCACCTTCGGCGGGCGGTTAGGGCGCCGCCAACCCATGAAGCAGGGCTCGTGCTTCCGGAGGTTGTGCGACCGGGTCAGCACCCCCCGGTCCTTCACCCAGATGATCTGCTGGTGGACGAAGGCTCCGGCCTTCTCCCACGCCTCCGGCATCGCCTGCCGGCGCGATGCGGGCCAGCGGTAGCAGCCGGCGTCATCTGCGATGGCGCCGGAGGACTGGCTCCAGTCCTTGTTCCGCGTCGGGTGGTTCAAGCCGTCGTAGTCCACGAGATAGGGCAGGTCCGGCGCGAACAGGATCGCGCGCTCGCCGTTCATCAGGTGGGGACGCCGGCGGCGCTGGTGCTGTCGCCGAAGAACAGCCGGTGGTCGCCGAGGATCCACAGGTCGCCCGTGCGGGGGACCGGATTGCGCGGTGGCCCCGGGATGGTCAAGGGACTGTCAGGAATTTCGTGTGCGGGCGGGCGGATGAACATTTTCAAACCATCGCCCGAATGAACCGCTCTCCGAAGAGGACGGCGAACCGGGTCTTGGCCATGGACCACGCGCGCGGCGGCATGGTCCACTCCTTCTCGGCGCGGTTCAGGACGAGAAGCAGCAGCTTCAGGGCGGCGTCGTCGCCGGGGAAGCGGCCCCTGGCGCAGCCTGGCGTTGAGCGCCTCTATGGAATTCGTGGGCTAGAGGATCCGCCGGACCTCGTCGGCGAACGCCGAGAGGCGGGATGACCTCGGGCCAGGCGCGGCGCCAGCTCTGGCCGATGGCGGGGTACTTCCGGCCCCAGTCGCCCGCCTCGAAGGCCGTCAGGGCGGCCTCGGCATCCACGGCCCGCGCCCACGAGCCTCCGATCCTTGCAGGACACGAAGTCCAGGCTGTGGCGCATCGGATGCATGATGCAGGTCGGCACGAGGGCGTCGGGAAAGTCGCGGCGATGGCCTCGGGGAACCCCTTCAAGCCGTCCACGACGGCGAGCAGGACGTCTTCCACACCCCGATTTCGAAGCTCGTTCATGAGATTGAGCCAGAACCTGGCGCCCTCGTTCTGCTCCAGCCAGAGACCGAGCGCCTCCCTGGTCCCTTCGGCGCGGACGCCGAGCGCGATGTGCACCGCCTTGTTCCGTCGACGCCGCAGAGATCCCGCAGATGCCCCACGATCTCGCGCACGCTCATGCCCCGGGCGTAGATCGAGATGATCTTCTCGTCGAAGCCGGGAAGGCGCCGCTGGCACTTCGCGATCAGCTGCGGGTCGAAGCGGGCCTGCCGGTCGCGGGGGATCGCCAGCTCCATCTTGGCGCCGTCCGTGGTCACCGTCTTGCGGCCGTAGCCGTCCTCGGCCCCGGCCAAATGGAGGTCCATCCCGGCGTTCAGCGCCCGCTCGGTCAGTGCCTTCTTCAGGCGGTCCAGCAGGCCGTCCGTCTCGAAGGCGGTCCTGGCGTCCGCGCCAGCCAGAAGCTGGTCCAGAAGCGCGTCAGGGATGTGCGGGGCTTTCCGTCGGGCCAAGGGGGATCTCCTTCTTTCCCATCATGCCCGCCCGCACACGAAATTCCTGATAGTCCCTCCCAAGAAACGAAGTTCTTGCCAAGCCTCGTTAAGACGAACCGGTGCGGGCGATCCGGACACGCCGTCCAGCACTCGGCGACGGTCCTTCGGCGAGCGGCCCGAACCGATCGCGATCATCGCGGCGGCACAGACCATGGCCGTCCGCCTGTCGATCATCATGCAATGCCCATGCCTGTCTCCGTTGGCTCCCATGGCCGCCGGCCTCGACCTCCTCCGGCAGCCCCTGGCACAGCAGGGTGCCGACGACCTTGGCCACGGCGCCGCCCTTCGAATTCGAAGCGGGCGCTCACGGCTTTGTCGTTCACGGGTGACAGCCCGGGCAGCGGCGGCGCAGGCTCGGTCATGGCGGGCGGGGTCCTTCCGATCCGCAGATCTCGGCGCAAGCACCCGAATCCTACGGCAGATCAGAAGCTCAGGATACGTCCGCCACTCCCGGTGCAGAAAGCGGGCCAAAGCGGTCGGGCCCGGGCTCGCATCGCCTCGTTGATCGAGACTTCGAGGCCGGACACCCGCAAGACCCGATGATCTGAGCGATCTCGCCTGAGGGCCGGCCGGCCGGCATGGCCTTGCTCCGGATCGGCATGATCCGGTCCGCTTCGACGCCTTCCGGGCGGTTCTGGGCGGACGCGCCCCGGGGCGCGTCCTCGCTCGCGGAAGGAAGGCGAGGCGGTCGAAGTTGCAGGCGAGGCTGGCGAGCGTCAGCTTCGCCCCCGCGCGTGCCGGGCCGATGGTGCGAACGAGGCTGTGTCCCAGGTGGTGGTGTAGGAGGCCGCGCGCGGAGCCCCTGGCGTAGCGCAGCGCGCGGCCTGGGGTGACGCTGGCGGCCATCGCCGGTCTTCGGAGAAGGTTCGGGTTGCAAGACCTGGAACCTGAACGGAGACGACGATGACCGATGAGAGAATGGCGCTGGTCGAGCTGGTTGAGAAGCAGGCCGATGGCGATCTCGTGCGCGAGATGCTGGCCTTTGCGGCCGAGCGGATCATGGAGCTGGAAGTCGAGGCGCGGACGGGCGCCTCGAAGGGCGCGCGGTCGCCCCTGCGCGAGGTCCAGCGGAACGGATACCGGGATCGCGACTGGGACGCCCGCGCCGGACGGATCGCGCTGGAGATCCCGAAGCTGCGCAAGGGCAGCTACTTCCCCAGTTTCCTCGAGCCGCGCCGCACGGCCGAGAAGGCGCTCGTCGCGGTGATACAGGAGGCCTGCGTCCACGGCGTTTCGACCCGCTCCGTGGACGATCTGGTGAAGGCCATGGGCGCGGGCGGCCTGTCGAAGTCCCAGGTCAGCCGCCTCTGCGTCGAGATCGACGAGCGGGTGAATGCCTTCCTCACCCGTCCCCTGGAGGGGGCGTGGCCCTATCTCTGGCTGGATGCCACCTACCTCGAGGTCCGCGAGGGCGGGCGCATCGTCAGCCGCGCGGCGATAATCGCTGTCGCGGTGAACGAGGACGGCAAGCGCGAGGGGCTGGGCGTCGCCACGGGGCCCTCGGAAGCCGAGACCTTCTGGACCGATTTCCTGCGCTCCCTCGCCGATCGCGGACTGCGCGGCGTGAAGCTGGTGATCGCCGACGACCACAAGGGCCTGCGGGCGGCCGCGCGGCGAGTGTTCAACGCGACCCGTCAGAGGCGCCGGATCCACTGGATGCGGAACGCGTTGGCGCACGCCCCGGCCAAGCAGCGCACTGCGGTCGCGGCGATGCTGAAGACCATCTTCGCGCAGGAGAACAAGGAAGGTGCGGAAGCCCAGGGGGACGCCGTAGCCGACGCGCCGCGCGAGAAGAACGAGAAGCTCGGCGCCTTCATGGACGCCTCCCGCGACGAGGTCCTGGCCTACATGTCCTTCCCTCGCGAGCATCGGGCTCAGATCGCGTCGACGACCCCACTCGAGCGCGTCAACCGCGAGGTCAAGCGGCGGTCAGACGTCGTCGGCATCTTCCCGAACGATGAGGCCATCGTCCGGCTCGTTGGCGCGCTGATGCTGGAGACCAACGACGAATGGGCCGTGGCGCGCCGGTACATGTCGCTTGAAAGCCTCGCCCGCGTCACCGACACTCCCACAGTCAGGCTGCCCGCCGTGGCGTCCTGATCAGCCTCGGATCTCTCTCCGAGGGCCGGCGCTCCTACACCACGCCCCGGGACATGATCTGCGAACGAACAGCCCGAAGCGGTTCTTCTGGTGAGCGAAGACGTGCTCGACGGCGGCGCGGATCGCCGACTTCCTGGCATTGACCTGCGCCGTGCGGCTGGGCATCGGTTCGCCTGCCGGCTTGCGACGGTGGATGCGACTGACGAGCATGCGCTCCGCCAGCCATTACTCATTGCGCTGCGAGCGATAGGCGCTGTCGGCCCAGACCTCCGAGCCGGTGTTCTCCGCGCTGACCAGCCGCCGCAGCTGCCGGCCGTCGGCCGCCGACGCCGAGGTGACCGCGCTCTCTCGGATGAAGCCGAAGCGCCGGTCGATGCTGATGTGGGATTTGCAGCCGAACGCCGGGACCGCGATCATCGGCAGCGGCGTCCCGTCCGGGCGATGCCGCACTTGTCGCCCACCTTCAGCGTCCAGCGGGCGTTCGTGTCCTTCTGCGCCGCCTTGTTCGGCTCGTCCGGCCGGATCTCCTTCGCCGGCTTGCCCGCCTTGATCGCCGCCTTCTCGGCCTCGGTATTGCGCTGCTTCGGAGCCGGCACGAGGCTGGCGTCGACGAGCTGGCCGGCCATCGGGACGCACCCCTTCTTCTTCGGCTGCCGGTCGAAGGCCTTCATCGCCGCTTCAGCGTCCCGGTCTCGGTCAGGCGGTTCCGGACGTGACGGATGGTGTTCTCGTCCGGCGTCGGCGCGCCGAGATCGAAGCCCGGGAACCGCATCCATGACAGCCGGCCCCGGACCATGAACTCCATGCGCGCATCGCTGAGGTTGCGCTGCGCCTGAAGGATCAGCGCCTTGAACGTCGAGACCGGGTCGAACGGCGGGCGACCGCCCTTTGAGCCGTCGCCATATCCCAGGCCCTCGACCAGCCAGGGCCGGAAATGTGCGAAGTCCACCGTCGCCTCGAGGACCTCCAGCGGATCTCCGTGCCTGCTCAGCCGCTCCAGGCGCTCCGTGAGCCCGAACAATCCCGACTGCTGCATGATCGCTCCTCCCGATCCGATCGGGCGAGTGAACCGGAACGCCGACGAGCATGGTAGGTTCTTGCGGGTGTCCAGCTTGGCCGTCGGTCTCGAGCGAGCAGGGGCGCCGATCGATCCGCCGCGGCTCCTCGCCGACGTAGCCGTCCGGCCAGTCGTCAGCAACGTGGACCACCGCGCCCGCTTCGACCGTGCGCTCAAGGATCTCGACGAGCGTCGCGAGTTCGGCGGCGCCGTCACGCTCGAAGAGTCCGCGCCGGTCGATCTCTTCGGCGAGGCGGCGGCAGAAGGCCCACTCGGTCCGACCGATCAGGTCGGGGAGCTCGCCGCGCAGGCGCGGGACCAAGCGGTCGCCGCGCTCGATCACCTCGGCGACGAGGTCGTGCAGGCGGTCGTGGTCGGTCACGGTCGCCTCCATCACCGCGCCTCCCCAGCCAGGCGCTTCCCGCGCCGGGTCTCCACGACCACCTCGCGGCCGCGGACGGCCTCGGCCTGGAACCGGGGACGGAGGGCGTTCAGGCGCTCCAGCTCCTCGCCGGCCAGGCGCCCGATCACCGGAGTCTTACGGCCCTTCGGCGCCTTGAACATCGCGTTGTCGAGGGAGCCGATCACCCGACGGGAGCAGACGAAGCGTGTCGGCGCGTGCAGGCCGATGACCTTGAGCACCTGCGGCCGACGCAGGCGCACCTCGTCGCCGGCGTTCGCCTTGCCCTCGGAGGTGGTGCCGTAGGCGACCACAGCGGTCTTCCGGCCGTCGACCTCGCCGGCCTCCATCACCAGGCACGGGCGGAGCTTGCAGACCTCGCCGCCGCCCTCGGAGACGGGGAAGCGGGCAAAGACGATGTCGCCGCGCTGCAGGTTACCCTGCCAGGAGGCGGCGGCGACGGGGAGGGACTGTCAGGAATTTCGTGTGCGGGCGGGCATGATGGGAAAGAAGGAGATCTCCCCTGGTCCGACGGAAAGCCCCGCACATCCCTGACGCGCTTCTGGACCAGCTTCTGGCTGGCGCGGACGCCAGGACCGCCTTCGAGACGGACGGCCTGCTGGACCGCCTGAAGAAGGCACTGACCGAGCGGGCGCTGAACGCCGGGATGGACCTCCACTTGGCCGGGGCCGAGAAGGCGACGGCTACGGCCGCAAGACGGTGACCACGGACGGCGCCAAGATGGAGCTGGCGATCCCCCGCGACCGGCAGGCCCGCTTCGACCCGCAGCTGATCGCGAAGTGCCAGCGGCGCCTTCCCGGCTTCGACGAGAAGATCATCTCGATGTACGCCCGGGGCATGAGCGTGCGCGAGATCGTGGGGCATCTGCGGGATCTCTGCGGCGTCGACGGAACAAGGCGGTGCACATCGCGCTCGGCGTCCGCGCCGAAGGGACCAGGGAGGCGCTCGGTCTCTGGCTGGAGCAGAACGAGGGCGCCAGGTTCTGGCTCAATCTCATGAACGAGCTTCGAAATCGGGGTGTGGAAGACGTCCTGCTCGCCGTCGTGGACGGCTTGAAGGGGTTCCCCGAGGCCATCGCCGCGACTTTCCCGACGCCCTCGTGCAGACCTGCATCATGCATCCGATGCGCCACAGCCTGGACTTCGTGTCCTGCAAGGATCGGAGGCTCGTGGGCGCGGGCCGTGGATGCCGAGGCCGCCCTGACGGCCTTCGAGGCGGGCGACTGGGGCCGGAAGTACCCCGCCATCGGCCAGAGCTGGCGCCGCGCCTGGCCCGAGGTCATCCCGCCTCTCGGCGTTCGTCGACGAGGTCCGGCGGATCCTCTAGCCCACGAATTCCATAGAGGCGCTCAACGCCAGGCTGCGGCCTCCGCGCCAGGGGCCGCTTCCCCGGCGACGACGCCGCCCTGAAGCTGCTGCTTCTCGTCTTGAACCGCGCCGAGAAGGAGTGGACCATGCCGCCGCGCGCGTGGTCCATGGCCAAGACCCGGTTCGCTGACCGGAGGGGTCCGGTGCAACGCCGGCTCGCGTTTCTCCCACGACGGGCGGATGGCCGATCTGGGATGCGAGCGGGCGGGCCGAGGTCTCCGCTGCGCCTGCGTGCGTTTCGACCTGAACAATCCGCACACTCGCTGGACGGCTGCCAAAAGTCGCCGGTTCCTCATCCAGGGATGCGGCGATGGACGCGGCCGCGAGACGGAAACGGAACGGGTTCGACACGAAAATGCACCTCTTTCGCTGGCCCGACGACCGTGCCGGGCTTGAGGGCCTTCAGCACTTCATCAATGCGCGGTGAACGACGAGGGCGCGGCGCGCCCTGCCCTCTTGCGCCGCGCGCCGGGGCGCGAGAGAAGGTGCGACATGAGCATCGAGATCAGACCCCTCGCGCCGGCCGACGAGCCGGAATGGCGCCGCCTCTGGACCGGGTACCTGGAGTTCTACGAGACCTCGGCGCCCGAGGAGGTGTACGCCAACTCCTTCTCCCGGATGCTGCCGGGCGGGCATCCGGACATGCGCGGGCTGATCGCCATCCGCGACGGCAAGGCGGTGGGAATCGTCAACTACATCTTCCACCGGCACAACTGGCGGCTGGAGGACGTGGTCTATCTTCAGGATCTGTATGTGGACCGCGACATCCGTGGCGGCGGCGTGGGGCGCGCGCTGATCGAGGCGGTCTATGCGGATGCGGACGCGGAGGGGTGCCCCTCGGTCTACTGGATGACGCAGGAGTTCAACCAGCAGGCGCGGATGCTGTATGACCGCATCGCCACGCTGACGCCGTTCCTGAAGTACCAGCGATGATCTTGATTCTGGTGTTCCTCGCATTCGCGGCGCTGGGGTGGTTCCGGGCCGCGCGGGCCGGCGGCGGGACCGTGGACCGGGTGCGCTATGCGTTCATCCACGGGCTGGCGGCGGTGCTGGTGGTCTATGTGGTGGCCACGCTCGGGGACTGGCAGGGGCTGTTCACCTGAATGACCGCTCGTTAATTTTATCTTAGCTAGAGGGAATTTTCCTGACGCGGTATGAACGTGGCGTGCGCTCCGGCGGAGATCGGCGGGGATGCGGGCGCGGACGGCGTGGGGCTGCACCGGCCTACCGGGGGACCTTCCAATGAAGACGATCATCGCCGCGGCGGCGCTCATCAGCGCCGCGACGGGCGCGCAGGCGCTTGCGCTCTACGACAACGATGCGCCGGTGGCCAGCGCCGGCGGCAACTGCATCTTCCAGTGCTTCGGGCGCATCGGGGCGGAGAATTTCACGCTGGCGAACCTCTCGACCGTGGAGGCGCTGACGTTCCGGGCGCTGCACAGCCGGACCCTGAGCCTGGAGGGCGCGGTGGTGTCCTGGGGCGTCTGGAGCAGCGCGGGGGCGCAGCCGGGCGTCTCGCTCGCCTCCGGGTCCATGAGCCTCGCGAGCGACTTCGTGGTGGCCTACGTCTACGGAACCTACGACGTCCGGCGCGTGGTGGTGGACATCCCCGACATGCAGTTGGCGGCGGGAAGCTACTGGGCCTCGTTCAACGTCTCGATCCCGGGGGATCCGTTCGCGTTCTTTTGGCAGCTTTCCACCGACGGGGATGCGCTGTCGGCCGTCAGCGCCGACGGTGGCGCCACCTGGAGCGCGCCCTACGGGGGCTTCACCAGTGGCGCGGTGTTCTCGGTGGAGGGATTCGAGGGGGTGGCGACGGCGGCGACGGATGCAGCCCCGGCGGTGCCCCTGCCCGCGGCGCTGCCGCTGCTGGGCGCCGGGGTGGCCGGCCTCGGGCTGATGCGCGCCCGGCGGGCGTGAGCGTGCGGCGCCCCCTCGCCAAGTCTGCGCGGGGGCGCTAATCTTCCGCCCATGTTCGTAGATCTCTTTCTGGGCCTCCGCGAGGCCAAGGTGCCGGTCAGCCTGCGCGAGTATCTCACGCTGCTGGAGGCCATGGACCGCCGTCTGGTCGAGTACGACGTGGAGGGGTTCTACTACCTCTCGCGCGCCGCGCTGGTGAAGGACGAACGCAACATCGACAAGTTCGATCGGGTCTTCTCCGAGGTGTTCAAGGGGCTGGAGGCGGTTTCGGGCGCGCCGGACGGGGCGGAGGCGATCTCGCTCCCCGAGGAATGGCTCAGGAAGCTCGCCGAGAAGCACCTCACCAAGGAGGAGATGGCCGAGGTCGAGGCGCTGGGCGGCTTCGACAAGCTCATGGAGACGCTGAAGAAGCGTCTGGAGGAGCAGAAGGGCCGTCACCAGGGCGGGAACAAGTGGATCGGGACGGCCGGGACGTCTCCGTTCGGGGCCTACGGCTACAACCCCGAGGGCGTGCGGATCGGGCAGAAGGAGAGCCGGAACCGCCGCGCCGTGAAGGTCTGGGATCGGCGGGAGTTCAAGGACTTCGACGACCAGGTCGAGCTGGGGACGCGCAACATCAAGGTGGCGCTGAAGCGGCTCCGGCGCTGGGCGCGGGAGGGGGCGGAGGACGAGCTGGACCTCGACGGCACCATCCGCTCCACCGCCGAGCATGGCTACCTGGACGTGAAGACGCGGCCCGAGCGGCGCAATGCGGTGAAGGTGGTGCTGTTCCTCGATGTGGGGGGGTCTATGGACGACCACATCAAGGTGATGGAGGAGCTGTTCTCCGCCGCCAAGACCGAGCTGAAGAACATGGAGCACTATTACTTCCACAACTGCCTTTACGAGGGCGTGTGGAAGGAGAACCGCCGGCGCTGGACCGACCAGATCCCTACCGCCGAGGTGATGAACCGCTTCCCCAAGGACTGGAAGTGCATCTTCGTGGGCGACGCCTCGATGTCGCCCTACGAGGTCGCCTATCCGGGCGGCGCCTCGGAGCACTGGAACGAGGAGGCCGGGGAGGTCTGGCTCAGGCGGGCGCGGGACAAGTGGCCGTCCTGCGTATGGATCAACCCGGTGCCGGAGCGTCAGTGGCGCTACACCCACTCGATCCAGATGATCCGGGAGATCTTCGCGGACCGCATGTTCCCAATGACGGTGGAGGGGCTGTCCTCCGCCATGAAGGACCTCAGCCGCTAACGCCCCTGGCGAGGGCGCCGCGCCCGCGGTTCCGCCTGTGGGGTCGGTCCGGCCCGCGGCGCTTTGCGGACCGGTCGGGGTCTGGCGACGGCCGCAAGCGGCGGACCCTCCGCCACGCGCCGCGGGCGGGCGCGCAGCCAGGGGCGCGAGCTCCGCGCGGCGCCCCCGAAGGGGTCGACGGCGCGAGAAGACCCGCGCCTTGCCCGGGACGGTGACCAGCAGGACGCCGCAAGGATCCTTCGCGCGGCCCATCTCCGTTCCAGGCGAGCCTGCGGGCCCCCGGAACGGCGAGGCCAAGGGCTTATGGGGCGCTCGGACAGGGGGTGCGCCACGTCCTCGGCCGGAACGTGGCGCTCGATCACGTTGCCATCGATGCGGGGCCGTGTGGCAGGAGGCATGCCCGGACGCGATGCCGAGGGCCGCCTTGCTCGTTCGGATCCTCCTGATCGACCTCGACCGCCCAGGCGGCGAAGCCCGCTTCCTTCATGCGCGCGACCCAGTCCGTGCAACAGCCGCACCGCGGTGGGCCTGGCGAGCTCCAGCATGGGGGCGCGGCCTGCGCCGGCGGGGGCTGCGGCGGAGGCGGCGAGAAACGGCGATGCGCGGCGGAGGCTCTCGTCCGGTCGAAACCCACGCAAGGCTGCCGCGGCGGCCGGCGGGAGGCGAAAGATCGCCGATCACGCGGGGGAGACCGTGGGGGCGGCGGCGCGGCCCGAAGGCGCGCCGCCGCAGGGGTCTCAGGCCGCGGCGCGACGGCGCAGGCCCGCGAACGCGCCGACGCCGAGCAGCAGCATCGCGCCCGCCGCGGGGACCGGCACGGCGGCGGCCACCGACGCGCGGATCTCGTCCGCGATGTAGCCATGCACCAGCGTGGTCGGATGCACGTCGTCGAAGAGCGCGTAGCCCGAGGAGTCGCTGCAGACCGTCCCGCCGCTGAGGCAGGGGGTATCCGACTCGGTGATCCCGTAGGCGGCGGGGTTCGCGTCCAGCGCATCGAAAAGAGCCAGCATGTCGGGCGCGTAGATGGTCAGCCCCGGCAGCGTGCGCAGCCCGGCGATGTCGAGCGCGAGATGCGCGTTGTAGGCGAGCCCGGCCTCGGCCACCCGCGCGGCCCCGGTCGGATCGCCCGCATAGTTCTGGGTGTCCCCGAGCGCCGGCAGGTTCGGCAGGATGAAGTCCATGAACCCCAGCCCCGCGAGCTGAAGGACGGCGTCGCGCACATCGTGGGCCGCGATCCTGCCCGATAGGCCGCCGGATCGCCGGCATCGCGGGCTCCGAAGGCGTCGTTCGCGCCAAGCCAGATGGTGGTCAGCGGCCGGGGCCCCGGGTCGAACCCGCCCACGATTTGGAGGCCGAGGAACTGGAGCTGCTGCTCGAGATCCGGGATGTCGAAGCCGCCGGTGGCGGTGGTGGCGCGGGCGCCGCCATAGGCCACGTTCACGGTGGGCTTGCCGGCGCCCTCGAACTCGTTCGCGATCATGTCGGACCAGACGGGGCCGTCGCTGAACCGGCCCTGGTAGTAGGGCGGGCTGGCGGGGAAGGCGCCGCTGGTGGCGGCGTAGAGGTTGCCGTCGTCGCTGAGGCTGTCGCCGATGACGATGAAGCTGGAGAAGTCCTGCTCGAGCGCGAGGACGGGGGTGGAGAGGCCGGCGCAGAGAGCTGCGGCGGCGAGAGAAAGGTTGCGTTTCAAGATGTTCCTCCCGGTTGGCCGTATTCGGCCGGACCTTGATACGGGGAATGCCGGGCGACGCCAGCGGTCTTTCCGCAGGGTGGAGCCGCGCGTGACATCGCGGCGGCGGGCGCCTATCTGGAAGCGATGCTCAAGCTTCTTCCCCTGCTCGCCCTGATCGGGTTCGCGCTGGCGCAATGGTGGTTCTCCACCTGGCGGCTGAAGCGCGAACTGGCGGAGCGCTCCGCCCCGCTGGATCACCCGGAGCTGGAGGCGGAGGTTCGCAGGCTGGGCCGCGCGGTGGGCATCGATCACCTGCGGGCGCTGGTCTACGACGTGGAGATGTTCAACGGCCTCGCGGCGCCGGACGGGCGGGTGTTCGTGACCCGCGGGGTGCTGGCGGCGCATCGGCGGGGCGAGGTCTCGACGCCGGAGGTCGCCTCCATCGTGGCGCATGAGCTGGGGCATGTGGCGCTGGGGCATTCCCGGCGCAGAATGCTGGACTGGACGGGGCAGAGCGCGGCCCGCTGGGCGCTGGCGGTGGTGCTGGGGCGGTTCCTGCCGGGGATCGGGCCGTGGATCGCCTCGTGGCTCGCGAGCCTTCTCGCGGCGCGGCTGAGCCGGCAGGACGAGTACGAGGCGGACGCCTACGCCGCCGCCCTGATGCGCAAGGCCGGGGTCACGCCGGAGGCGCAGGCGAGCCTGCTGCGGAAGCTGGACCGGATGGCGCCGCAGGGCGCGCGGATCGCGTGGCTGATGAGCCATCCGCCCTCGAAGGACCGGGTGGCGGCGATCGAGGCGCTGCATGCCGGGTGGGACGGGCGGGACGGCTGAGGCTCAGCCGGCCGGGTGCGTCAGGGCCCCTTGCTTCAGCAACTTCGCGAGGCGGTGGAGGCGGGCGCGCTTGAGGGCGCGGATCGTCTCGGGCGCGTCCTGCGCGAGCCTCGGGAACGCGGTCAGCGCGCGGGCGAGGGCGCGCGACATGGCTTCGGGCGCCCTGCCCGCCAGTTCCCACAGGACGGCGTCCGGGTGGATCGGCGCAAGGCCGAGGTCCCGGAGCTTGCGGGCGGGGAAGTCGCGCAGATTGTAGGTGATCAGCAGGTCCGCGTGGGCTGCGAGGGCCGCGGCGAGGACGTGGGTGTCGTTCGCGTCCGGCAGGGATAGCCGCGGTCTCGGGCGCGGGCGTGAGCGCGTCGGGCCAGCGGGCGGCCATGGAGGCGGCCTCGGCGCGCACGGCCTGCCCGGCCTCCGGCCCGTGATCGCGCGCGGTGGCCCAGGCCCATTCGTCCACCACGCCGGGGGACCAGGCGGGGGTGTAGAGATCCTCCGCCGCGGCGGAGAGCAGGAGGCCCCGGACCAGCGGCGGGAACAGGACGCAAGCGTCGAGGAAGGCCCGCATCAGAACAGGCGGAAGGTCAGGGCCTTGAGATAGGCGGTCTCCGGCAGCGCGGGGTGGACGGGGTGGTCCGGCCCGGCCCCTCCGGTGCGAACGAGCTGCGCGTCCCGGCCCGAGGCGCGCAGCCCCGCCACGCAGGCCCCGCGAAAAGCGTCGAGATCCGCGGCGCCCGAGCAGGAGCAGAGGGTGAGGAAGCCGCCCGGCTCGGTCACCCGCGCGGCGAGGCGGGCGATGCGCTGGTAGGCGCGCAGGCCGTTCTGGAGCGCGGATTTGGCGGGCGCGAAGGCGGGCGGGTCGCAGATCACGACGCCGAAGCGGCGCTGCTCGTCCCCGAGGCGCGCAAGGGCGTCGAAGGCGTCCTCCCGCGAGGTCTGGTGCCGGTCGGCGGCCCCCATGCGGGCGGCGGCCTCGGCCGAGAGGGCGAGGGCGGGCTCGGACCCGTCCACGCAGAGCGCCGAGGCGGCGCCCTGCGCGAGCGCCGCCAGCGCGAAGCCGCCCACATGGGAGAAGACGTCGAGCACGTCGCGGTCCCTCGCGAGGCGGGCGACGAAGGCGTGGTTGGGGCGCTGGTCGAAGTAGAGGCCGGTCTTCTGCCCCTCCACGAGGTCCGCGAGATAGAGGGCGCCGTTCATCGGAACCTCCACCGGCCCGTCGGGGGCGGCGCCGCGGAGGATCCGGGTCTCGGCGGCCAGCCCCTCCAGCGCGCGGGCGCGGGAGGCGGCGTTGAGGACGATCGTGGAGACGCCGGCGACCTCCTGGAGCGCATCCGCGAGCGGCTCGATCAGCGCGTCGGCCCAGGCGGCGTTGGGCTGGATCACGGCGGCGTCGCCGAAGCGGTCGATCACCACGCCGGGGAGGTGGTCGGCCTCGGCATGGACGAGGCGGTGGAAGGGCGCGTCGAACAGGGTCTCCCGCAGGGCATGGGCGGCCTTGAGGCGGGCGACCAGCCAGAGGCGGTCGATTTCCGCCTCGGGGTCGCGGTCGAGCAGCCGCGCCGAGATGACGGAGTCGAGGTTCACCGCCGCGGCGCCCAGCGGGCGGCGGTCGGAGTCCTGCAGCTCCGCCACCGTGCCGGGGGCGATGTTGCGGGTGCGGCGGTCGAGCACGAGCTCGTCCTGATAGACCCAGGGCGCGCCGGCGAAGAAGCGGCGGCCGGCCTTGGGCTTGAGGCGGATGACGGGGCGGGGCGAGGACTCGGTCATGGCCCGCGGCATAGCCGGTTTCCGCGCGCTGCGCGAGACGCCGGAGGACGCCGTCCCGCCTGAGCAGGGCTCAGGCGCCCGAGGTCCCCTCGGGCGCGCGTGCTTTTCGCACGCCCGGGACGGCTTGGCGCCCGGTCCGGCGCGGGGTAGCCCGGAGACGCCGCCGGAAGGAGAGAGACCATGAGCGACGCCCTGCCCCGCCCCGACTCGGACGCGCTGGTCCATGACCGCACGCGCGGGCTCGACCGCCTTCGGGAGATCATGCGCCGGCTGCGCGCGCCCGACGGCTGCCCCTGGGACCTGGAGCAGGATTTCCGCAGCATCGCCCCCTACACCGTTGAAGAGGCCTACGAAGTCGCCGACGCCATCGAGCGCGGCGCCATGGAGGAACTGCGCGACGAGCTTGGCGACCTGCTGCTCCAGGTCGTCTATCACGCGCAGATGGCGGAGGAGGCGGGGCTGTTCGCCTTCGAAGACGTCGCGCGAGGATCGGCCGACAAGATGCTGAGGCGCCACCCTCATGTCTTCGGGGACGAGAGCCGCGAGAAGTCCGCCGACCAGCAGGTCGTCGATTGGGAGAAGACCAAGGCCGAGGAGCGCGCGGCCAAGGGGGAGCGGCGGGAGTCGGCGCTTGACGGGGTGGCCACGGGCCTGCCCGGGATGACGCGGGCGGTGAAGCTCCAGGCCCGCGCGGCCCGGGTGGGGTTCGACTGGGACGAGACGGCGGACGTGCTCGCCAAGATCTCCGAGGAGGCGCGGGAGCTGGTCGAGGCCGAGGACGCCGATGCGCGGGAGGCGGAGTTCGGAGACCTGCTGTTCGCGCTCGCAAACCTCGGGCGGCATCTGAAGATCGACCCGGAAGCGGCGGTGCGGCGGACGAATGCCAAGTTCGAGCGACGGTTCCGGGAGGTGGAGCGGCGGCTCCTCGCGCAAGGGCGCGCACCCGGCGAGGCGACGCTGGCGGAGATGGACGCGATCTGGGACGCCATCAAGGCGGAGGAGCGGGCGGCGCCCAGGTGACGGGCGGCTTTGACCGCGCCTGCGCCCTGCGCTATCAGCGAGCCGGAACGGGGCCCGAGGGACGCCGATGAAGGACAGCATCACCGAGCGCTGCGAGGCGGCGGGCCTGCGCATGACCGGCCAGCGGCGTGTCGTGGCGCGGGTGCTGGAAGGCGCGCACGACCATCCCGACGTCGAGGAGCTGCACCGCCGCGCGGCCTCGGAGGACGCGCAGATCAGCCTCGCCACCGTCTACCGGACCGTGAAGCTGTTCGAGGAGGCCGGGATCGTCGAGAAGGTCGATTTCGGCGACGGCCGCGCGCGCTACGAGGATGCGGAGCGGGAGCATCACGACCACCTCATCGACCTCAACACCGGCCAGGTGATCGAGTTCGTGGACGAGGAGATCGAGGCGCTCCAGCGCAAGGTGGCCGAGCGGCTCGGGTATGAGCTCAAGGGCCACCGCATGGAGCTTTACGGGCGGCCGTTGAAGCGCCATCCGAAGAAACCGGGGACCTGACCCCCTGAAGGAGACCGACATGAGCGCCATCGTCGACATCGCCGGACGCGAGATCCTGGACAGCCGCGGCAACCCCACCGTGGAGGTGGACGTGACGCTGGAGGACGGATCCTTCGGGCGGGCGGCGGTCCCGTCGGGCGCCTCCACCGGCGCGCATGAGGCGGTGGAGCTGCGCGACGGCGGCGCGCGCTACAAGGGCAAGGGCGTCACCCGCGCCGTGGAGGCCGTGAACGGCGAGATCTTCGAGGCGCTGGCCGGGGTGGACGCGACCGAGCAGATCGCCATCGACCGCGCGATGATCGAGCTGGACGGGACCGAGAACAAGTCGCGCCTCGGGGCCAACGCGATCCTCGGCGTCTCGCTGGCCGTGGCGAAGGCGGCGGCCGAGAGCGTGGGCCTCCCGCTTTATCGTTACGTCGGAGGGACTTCGGCGCGGATGCTGCCGGTTCCGATGATGAACATCGTCAACGGGGGCGCGCATGCGGACAACCCCATCGACGTGCAGGAATTCATGATCATGCCCACCGGCGCCTCGAACATCCGCGAGGCGGTGCGCATGGGCTCGGAGGTCTTCCACACGCTGAAGGCGGAGTTGAAGGCCGCCGGGCACAACACCAATGTGGGCGACGAAGGGGGCTTCGCGCCCAATCTTCAGTCGACGCGCGAGGCGCTCGACTACATCATGGCCGCCATCGAGAAGGCGGGCTTCAAGCCGGGCGACGACATGCACCTCGCGCTCGACGCCGCCTCGACCGAGTTCTTCGACAACGGCAAGTACGACCTCGCCGGCGAGAATGCGGTGCTGAGCTCGGAGCAGATGGCGGAGTACCTGGCTGATCTCGTGGACGCCTACCCGATCATCTCCATCGAAGACGGGATGGCGGAGGACGACTGGGACGGCTGGGTGGCGCTGACCGAGCGGGTCGGGGCGAAGTGCCAGCTGGTGGGGGATGACCTCTTCGTCACCAACTCGCGCCGCTTGGCGACGGGCATCGAGAAGGGCGCCGCCAATTCGATCCTGGTGAAGGTCAACCAGATCGGCTCGCTGACCGAGACCATCGAGGCGGTCGAGATGGCGCATCGGGCGCGCTACACCTCGGTCATGTCCCACCGCTCCGGCGAGACGGAGGACGCCACCATCGCCGACCTCGCGGTCGCGCTGAACTGCGGGCAGATCAAGACCGGCTCGCTCGCGCGGTCGGACCGGCTCGCGAAGTACAACCAGCTCATCCGCATCGAGGAGGAGCTGGGCGAGGCCGCCGACTACGCCGGCCGCGCGGTCCTGCGCGGCTGAGGCGAGCGCTCGCCGGGGCGGCATGAGCCCCGGCCTGCAACCGGTTGAAAATCCAGCGGAACGTCTGGACCCCTGCTCCGGGCGGACTCGTCATCGGACGATCGGGTGGAGCGCGTCTCCGCCCTTTCTTTTTCCGCCGCATTCGTCGACAATGTCCGTCAACGGCGCGGACACTGCGCCGACCCGAGGCGAACGAGCGGTTCAGGGATATATGCGATGAGCGAGAGCGGCGGCGCCCGGCGGGCCTTCGCGGCCGGCTTCGGCTTCTTAGTGGTGGGCGCGACCTGCTTCTTCGGCTACGCCGCCCTCCAGGGCGACACGGGCCTGGTGGAGCAGGTGCGCCTCAGCCGGGAGAAGACGGAGCTTCAGGCCCAGCTCGACGCCCTCCAGGCCGAGCGGGAGGGGATGGAGAACCTCACGCGGCGCCTGTCGGAGCGGTATCTGGACCTCGACCTGCTGGACGAGCGCGCCCGCGCCGTCCTTGGCTACGCGCGCGCGGACGAGATCGTGATCCGCTGAGGACGCGCCCCCTCCATTTCGCGATGGAACGCATCGGCTTGACGGGCACGATCCTTCCGCGTTTGGCCCCGAACCCGCAACGCCGTTGCTGACGGAAATGCGTGCCTTCGGCGGATTCCCGCACTAAGACTCTCGGAACGACCGGACAGGGAGGACGAGCCATGGCCGCCACGCGGCGCAAGAAGCCGAACGCGTCCAAGGAGGAGCTTCTCCAGTACTACGGGGACATGCTCCTGATCCGCCGGTTCGAGGAGAAGGCCGGCCAACTCTACGGCATGGGCCTGATCGGCGGGTTCTGCCACCTCTATATCGGCCAGGAGGCCGTGGTCGTCGGCGCCGAGGCGGCGGCGAAGGAGGGAGACCAGCGCGTCACCACCTATCGCGACCACGGCCACATGCTCGCCTGCGGGATGGACCCGGACGGCGTGATGGCGGAGCTGACGGGGCGGGAGGCCGGCTATTCCAGGGGGAAAGGCGGCTCCATGCACATGTTCTCGAAGGAGAAGCGGTTCTACGGCGGGCACGGCATCGTCGGCGCCAACGTGCCGCTGGGCGCGGGCCTCGCCTTCGCCAATCGCTACCGCGAGAACGACAACGTCAGCTGGACCTATTTCGGCGACGGCGCCGCCAACCAGGGCCAGGTGTACGAGACCTTCAACATGGCCTCGCTCTGGAAGCTGCCCGCGATCTTCATCATCGAGAACAACCAGTACGCGATGGGCACCTCGCTCAAGCGCGCCTCCTCCACCCCCGCCCTCTACACCCGCGGCGAGGCCTTCGGCATCCCTGGCGAGGCGGTGGACGGCATGGACGTGCTGGCGGTGCGGGAGGCCTGCGTGAAGGCCGCCGAGCATGCGCGCACGGAAGGACCCTACATCCTCGAGATGAACACCTACCGCTATCGCGGCCACTCCATGTCGGACCCGGCCAAGTACCGCACGCGCGAAGAGGTCCAGAAGATGCGCGAGACGCGCGACCCGATCGAGCATGTGCGCGAGCTTCTGACCATGAACGGCCTCGCGGAAGAGGACGAGCTGAAGGAGGTCGACAAGGCGGTCCGCGCGCGGATCAACAAGTCCGCCGACTTCGCCCAGAAAAGCCCGGAGCCGGACGAGTCCGAGCTCTGGACCGACGTCTACGCCTGAGGGGGACCATGTCGATCCAGATCCTGATGCCGGCCCTGTCTCCGACCATGGAGGAGGGGACGCTCGCGAAGTGGAACGTCAAGGAGGGGGACAAGGTCTCCTCCGGCGACGTGATCGCGGAGATCGAGACGGACAAGGCCACGATGGAGTTCGAGGCCGTCGACGAAGGCACGGTGGGCAAGATCCTGATCCAGGAGGGCACGGAGGGCGTGAAGGTCAACACGCCCATCGCCGTGCTGCTGGAGGAAGGGGAGGACGCCTCCGACGCCGAGCCCGAAGCCCCGAAGGAGGCGCCGGAGGCCGAGGAGAAGCCCAGGGCCCCGCGCAAGCGCAAGGAGGCGGACGAGGACGCCCTGCCCCACGAGACCGTCCCCGCCGCCTCCTCTCCGGGCGCGCCGATGGCGGAGCTGGCGCTTGACTGGCCCGAAGACGTGGAGATGAAGAAGCAGACGGTCCGCGAGGCGCTCCGCGACGCGATGGCCGAGGAGATGCGCCGCGACGGCGACGTCTTCGTGATGGGCGAGGAGGTGGCCGAGTACCAAGGCGCCTACAAGATCACGCAAGGGTTGCTGGACGAATTCGGCGGCAAGCGCGTGATCGACACCCCGATCACCGAGCACGGCTTCGCCGGCCTCGGCGTCGGCGCCGCCTTCGCGGGCCTTCGGCCGATCGTGGAGTTCATGACCTTCAACTTCGCCATGCAGGCGATCGACCAGATCATCAACTCGGCCGCCAAGACCCTCTACATGTCCGGCGGGCAGATGGGCTGCCCCATCGTGTTCCGCGGCCCCAACGGCGCGGCGGCCCGCGTGGGCGCCCAGCATTCGCAGGACTACGCCGCCTGGTACTCGCAGATCCCCGGCCTGAAGGTGGTGCAACCCTACTCCGCCGCCGACGCCAAGGGCCTGCTGAAATCCGCGATCCGCGACCCCAACCCGGTGGTGTTCCTGGAGAACGAGATCCTCTACGGCCGGTCCTTCGACGTGCCGCAGATGGATGACCTCACGGTCCCCATCGGCAAGGCGCGCATCTGGCGCAAAGGGTCCGACGTCACCCTCGTCAGCTTCGGCATCGGCATGACCTACGCGCTGGAGGCCGCCGAGGCCCTGGCGCAGGAGGGGATCGAGGCCGAGGTGATCGACCTGCGCTCCCTCCGCCCGATGGACACCGCCACGGTCGTCGAGTTCGGTCAAGAAGACCAACCGCTGCGTGACCGTGGAGGAAGGCTGGCCGGTCTGCTCCATCGGCTCGCATATCGCCGCCACGCTGATGCGCGAGGCGTTCGACTGGCTGGACGCGCCGGTGCTGAGCTGCACGGGCAAGGACGTGCCGATGCCCTATGCGGCCAATCTCGAGAAGCTGGCGCTCGTGACCGCCAAGGAAGTGATCGAGGCGGCGAAAGCCGTCTGCTATCGCTGAAGGGGGCCCCAGATGCCGATCCAGATCCTGATGCCCGCCCTCTCCCCGACGATGGAGGAGGGCGCCCTCTCCCGGTGGATGGTGAAGGAGGGGGATGCGGTCTCCGCCGGCGACGTGATCGCCGAGATCGAGACCGACAAGGCCACCATGGAATTCGAGGCCGTCGACGAAGGCGTGATCGGCAAGATCCTCGTGCAGGAGGGGACCGAGGGCGTGAAGGTCAACACGCCCATCGCCGTGCTGCTGGAGGAGGGGGAGGACGCCTCCGACGCCGAGGCCGCTCCGGCCCCCGCCGCCCCCGAGGAGGCGGAGAAGGCTCCCGCCGCTCCGAAGGAGACGGAGCGCGACAAGGCCGCCGACACCCCGAAGGACGCGCCCCCGCCGAAGAAGTCCGCCGAGGCGCCCGCGTCGGGCGACCGGATCTTCGCCTCCCCGCTCGCGCGCCGGATCGCGCGGGAGAGGGGCCTGGACCTCGCCGATCTCGAAGGGTCGGGCCCGCGCGGTCGGATCGTGAAGGCGGATGTCGAGGGCGCCGAGCCCAGGAAGGCGGACGCGCCGAAATCCCCGGAGACCGCCGAGCCCGTCCAGAAGCCGTCGATGGGCGCCGACGCCGTGATGAAGATGTACGAGGGCGTGGACTACGAGGAGGTCCAGCTCGACGGCATGCGCCGCACGGTCGCCAGGCGCCTGACCGAGGCGAAGCGCGACATCCCGCATTTCTACCTGCGCCGGGACGTGATCCTCGACCCGCTGCTGGACTTCCGCAAGACGCTCAACGAGGCGCTCGCCCCCCGCGGGGTGAAGCTCTCGGTGAACGACTTCATCGTGAAGGCCTCCGCCGTGGCGCTGCAGGAGGTCCCCGACTGCAACGCCGTCTGGGCGGGCGACCGGATCCTGCGGTTCAAGGCCTCGGACGTGGCGGTCGCCGTGGCGGTGGAGGGCGGCCTGTTCACGCCGGTGATCCGCAACGCCGAGGCGAAAAGCCTGTCCGCCCTCTCCGCCGAGATGAAGTCGCTGGCGGAGAAGGCCCGCACGAGGCGCCTCCAGCCTCGCGAATACCTGGGGGGGAGCTTCGCGATCTCCAACCTCGGCATGTACGGCATCGACAATTTCGACGCGGTGATCAATCCGCCGCACGGGTCGATCCTCGCGGTCGGCGCGGGGGTCAGACGCCCGGTGGTCGGGGCCGACGATCAGGTGGAGGTCGCGACGGTCATGTCCTGTACGCTCTCGGTCGACCATCGCGTGATCGACGGCGCGCTGGGCGCGCGCTTCCTGGAGGCGTTGAAGTCCTGCCTCGAAAATCCGATGGCGCTGCTGGCCTGACGCCCCTCGCGGGGGTAAGTCCTTGGTTCGCAACGGCTTCCGGGCCCGCGCGCCCCGCCCGCACGCAGGCTTGAAGACCTGCGCGCCCGGAGGCGCCGCCGCGGCTTGACAGCCGGAGGGGAGAGACATCTTTCTGTGGGCGGCGCAACCGACGCCGGTTGGTCAGGGGAGACGTCGTGACGTACGCTCGCAATGATCCGATGGTGAGCCGGGTCGATCCCGCCTGGGAGCGTATCCGCTCGGAAGCCGAGGAGATGGCGGCGGCGGAGCCCGCGGTCCGGCGCATGGCCCACGCCGTTCTGGAGCACGCCACGTTCGAGGAGGCCCTGAGCCAGAGGCTCTCCGAGAAGCTGTCGAGCGGCGACATCGCCTCGGAGACGCTCAGGGAGGTGTTCGACGACGCCTACGCCCGCGATCCCGCCATCGCCGCCGCCGCGAGGGCGGACCTCGCCGCGGTGCACGAGCGCGATCCGGCCTGCAGCCGCTACATCGAGCCTCTGCTGTTCTTCAAGGGCTTCCTCGCCATCCAGTCCTACCGGCTGGCCCACTGGCTGTTCCGCAACGATCAGGTCAACCTGGCCCTGCTGATCCAGAGCCGCTCGTCGGAGCGGTTCGGCGTGGACATCCATCCCAACGCCGTCGTCGGGTCCGGGCTGATGATCGACCACGCCCATTCCATCGTGGTCGGCGAGACCTCGGTGATCGGCGACAACTGTTCGATCCTGCATTCCGTGACCCTGGGCGGAACGGGCAAGGCCGGCGGGGACCGTCACCCCAAGATCGGGCATTGCGTGCTGCTGGGCGCCGGCGCGACCGTGCTCGGCAACATCTCCATCGGCCATTGCAGCCGGGTCGCGGCGGGGTCCGTGGTGCTGAGCGACGTGCCGCCCGGCAAGACGGTCGCGGGCGTCCCCGCCAGGATCGTCGGCGACGCGGGGGCCGAACAGCCCTCGATCGACATGAGCCACATCCTCTAGCCGCCCGGGGGCGTCAGCGGATCCGGGCCCCGCTCCTCCGAACCCGCGGCGGCGCCCCGGCAGGCCCCCCCTCCGCCACGTTCGGCCTGATCCTCAAAGCGCGCAGGGCGTTGAGGATGACGGCGACGTCGATGGCCTCCTGAAGCAGCGCCCTTCCACCGGCGTCAGCCGCCCCGCCGCCGCCCCCATCCGCAGGACCGACAGCCCGATCCCCGCGGCCACGCTCTACAGGGCGATGGCGCGGGCGCGGCCGGCGATCTCCCTCCCCGCGGCGAGCCGGCTTGCCAGCCGCGCCGCGAGCCGACCCTCCCGCACCACCCGACCATGACCAAGCCCGGGTCGAGCGGCCGCGCCGCCGTATCGAAGCCGAGCACGTCGACCCGCGCCTCCCGCCCGTCCACGCGCCCGGCCACGCCCTCGCCCGCGGTCTCCGCCGCCCCTTCCGGCGCCGGCAGCTCCAGCCCCCCGCCTTTGCCGCCGAGACGAGGGCCTGGGCCACCGGATGCTTCGACGCCTGGTCGAGCGACGCGGCCAGGCGCAGAATCTGATCCTCCGCCCATCCTTCGGCGCACTCCATGTTCACGATGCGGGCCCGCCCCTCCGTCAATGGGCCGGTCTTGTCGAGGATCAGCATGCGGATCCGCGCCATCGCCTCCAGCGCCGGCGCGCCCTTGACCGGCATGCCGTAGCGAGCGACCCGCGACAGGCCCGCCACGAGCGCGATGGGCGCCGCCAGGATCAGCGGACACCGCGTCGGCACCACCAGCACCGCGACCGCGCGCACCGGATCCCCCGACAACTGACCCGCACCGGGTGTGCCGGAGGCTCCCACTCCCGAGCAGGGTGGAGCCCATGAGCAAGACGACGAACAAGTTCTCCCCTGAAGTGCGCGAACGCGCGGTGCGGCTGGTTCCGGACGATGAGAGCCGGCATGGCTCGCAGGCAGGCGATCCTGTCGGTGTCGGCGAAGATCGGCTGCACGGCGCAGACGCTGAACGAGTGGATCAAGCGCGCCGGGATCGACGGCGACCGCCGCGCCGGCGTCCCCGCGGAGATGGTCGAGAAGATGAAGGCGCTGGAGCGGGAGAGCCGCGCGCTGCGCCAGGCCAACGAGATCCTGCGCAAGGCCAGCGCCTGTTTCGCGCAGGCGGAGCTCGACCGCCGGTCGAAGACATGATCGCCTTCATCGACGAGTTCGGCACGAGGCCGCCATCGGTCCGAGGCCCATGCCGGACGGATGGAGCATGGGATCGAGCCGATCTGCCGGATGCCGCCGATCGCCCCCTCCACCTGCCGCGATCATCGGGCCAAACGGGCGGAGCCGTCCCGCAGGTCCGAGGGGGCGCGGCGCGACGAGGCCCTGCGCCCGGAGATCCGGGGCGTCTTCGAGGAGAACTTCGGCGTCTACGGCGTCCGCAAGGTCTGGCGGCAGCTGAAGCGCGAAGGCTTCGACGTCGCCCGGATCGCACGGTGGCGCGGCCGATGAAAGACCTCGGCCTCCAGGGCGTGATCCGCGGCAGGCGGATCAGGACCACGGTTCCGGACAAGTCGCCATGCGCGCTGGACCGTGCGAACCGGCGGCTCCGGGCTCCGGCCCCGAACATGCTCTGGATGAGCGAGTTCGCTTTCGTCGCGACGTGGCAAGGCTTCGTGCACGTCGACTTCGTCACCGACGCCTTCGCCCGTCGCATCGTCGGCTGGCGCGTCAGCCGGACCGCCCATGCCGGGTCCGTTCTCGCGCCCTGGAACAGGCCGTCCGACAGCGGCGGCCCGGAGCGCGGCTGGTCCATCCCTCGGACAGGGGCTTGCGATACCTGTCCATCCGCTGCACCGGGCGGCTTGCGGAGGCGGGGACCGAGCCCTCCGCGGCCAGCGTCGGCGACAGCTGCGACACCGCCTTGGCCGAGACCGTCAACGGACTGTTCAAGGCCGAAGTCATCTCTTACCCTCATGGCGGGCCTGTCGCCCTGTGGCTTGATCGCTCAGTCGGCGACCGACGCAGCACAAGTCCTATGTAACCGAGCCTGCTATGAGGGCTTCCCGGACATTGAGGGCACTCACGAAGGAATGAGCTCGGTCAAGATGTTCGAGCCTCTGGAGCGCCGACACACACAAAGAACGTTTCCTGAACTCCCAGATGCCGACGTGAAAGCTTGGGGCGCAGCTGTAGGCAATACCGCGATCATGTTGATTACGAAAAGCGCCGGTGAGGGCAGCAGCAAGACTGTCTCATGCGGAGTTACCGTCGGCGGCGTCACTGCGGAAGGAGGGACGTCACCGCGGCGGCCATCACCGACTTCCGCAGCGCCTCCTGAAGCGAGCACCAGAGGAAGCGGCCGATGCGCCGGGCTTTTTCCTCGGCCTCAAGCTGGTTCACGGGCTGTTCCGGGCATGGATGGTTCTCCTGAAGTCCAGAGATCGCGCATCCTGCGTCGGCGGGCCAACCCTAGCACAACATCTAGGGGAGCCGCTACAGGATGCGTCGGGAGAGCGCAGGGCTCAAAGGCGATCCGTGGAAGATCATCCCGCCAGGGCGCGCGATGTTCACTTAATAGTCAGCTTGCGGGAATCGCTCGCCCCGCCCAGCATGGACGCTGAACAATGCTGAGGGAGTGATCCGATGAGAGCCTTGATTTTTGCCGCGGCGCTTGCGCTGCCGGTGGCGGCGGAAGCTGCGACGGTGACCTATCTCTACGAGCCGGACGGGCCGCTTTCCTGCATAACTTATTCGTGCGGGGGGGACTTTGACTGAAGACAGCTTCATAGCGCGTTTCGTCATAGATACAGACCTAGTGGATAACAGGAACCTGAGCGCCGTTATTTGGAATTATCTTCCCGCCTAGCTCCTAAGTGTCGAACCATTTACAAACATAATTTTACAATTATCATTTCAGACCGACGAGTACTATGAAATTCTGCCTAGCGAACTACGTCTATTCGCAGACACCGACGGGATCATCTGGGCAGTGGACGGCAACACGGCCACTTACGCATCCTCCAGCCTGCCTCAAGGGGAGGGGCCGCCGTGGCGCTGGTCCGGTTCAGGCGAATGGCACACCATAGCGTCCGTCCCCCTCCCGGATTCCCTCCCACTGGCCGCAGCGGCGCTGTTCGGCATGGGCGTGCTGGCGATCAAGCGACAGTCCTCCGCCGGCTAGACCACCCCGATCACGAAGCGGGCGAGGTCGAAGGTCTTGCCCGCAGCCATGAAGCTGCCGGAGGTTCCGTTCCGCCGGACCCCAAAGCTCCAGAGCGAGTGGTATGGCCCGTCGAACACAATGCGGACCCTGTACCAGCCGTCCGTTCTTGATGTGATCGTCGGCGTCGTGGCGAATGCGTTGGAGAACAGGGTGCCATCGACCAGATACACGACCGCGACCCCACCAGCCCCCGCGATCCTGATGTAGCTATCGTTGCTGTTTCCGTTGTACTGCTTCATGCCGATTTCCATGAAGCAGGGCACGCCGTTGGTGTGCCAGACGCGGGGCGGCTTCAGGGCCTCCGCACCGAAGCCGCCTCGCGAGGCGTCATTGGGGTCTTGCGGCGTCACGTAGCGGTACGACTGGTCTCCGTCCGGCGAAACCACGGAGGCGCTGAGCGCCCCGCCGGTCCACGTCGAGATGTCAGATCCCCTATCCGGAGCACGCGCGGGGATCGACAGCGTCTGCGATACCCCCTCGCTCCCCGCCCCGACCGAGTCCGTCGGGACCACCGCCACAGCCATGTCGAAGGCCGTCGCATAGGGCAGGACGAAGGCATCGCCGGCCGATTCGAGGGGGAACCGCTCCCCGTCAACGTCGAACTCGACGGCGAAGTCCGCGGGGTAGGCCGGCGCCGGGTAGCCGCTCGGGTAGCCCACGGCCGCGTAGAAAGTATCCGTGACGGAGAGGTCCGCCTCGGAGGCCGGGCGGTAGTAGTCCGCCGGCCAGTTGGCGAAGGGCTTGTAGAAAACGCCGGGGGCAAGGCGCCCGGAATAGGACGGCCGCGAGCGTTTCGGTCCCGGTGGGGGTGAACCTGCCGCGGTCGCCGCCGCCGGAATTGAACGGGAAGTCCGGGCTCCAGTCGATGCCGTCGCCGAGGCTGTTCGCCACGCGGATGCCGCCGACATGCTCGGCGCCGCGCACGAGGCCGGTGAGCGCTCCGGTTTTCTCCGGCACCGTCTCCACGACCCACGACCGCTTGTCGAGCCCGTAGCGGATCTTGATCTCCGTCACCGGCAGCGTCGTCTTGAGGGCTGCCGAGTAGTCGAAGCCCACGCCGCCGTCCGCCGCGGTGAAGATGTTGGCCGGGTAGTCCGGGTGGCCCGTCTCCTCGAAACCTGTGGAACTCCTGCATGTCCGGGATCCAGGCCGTGTTGACGAAGTGCCTGATCCAGCGGCGGATCGAGGCGATCTGGACGAAGCCAAGGAAGCTGGCGGCGGTTTCGCCGTAGCGGGTGGCGACGCGGCGGGCGTTCTTGAGGCGGTTGAAGCACCGCTCGATGCGGTTTCGCAGGGCATGGATGTGGCCATCGACGCTCTCGCGGACCTTGCGGCTCTTCCGGGCGGGGATGATCGCCACGCCGCCGCGATCTTCCATGTCCTGACGGATCGCGTCGAAGTCATAGCCGCGGTCGGCCAGCAGCACGCGGACGGGCGGACCGTCCGCCGCCATCAGGAATGCGTAGCCGCGAAAGTCGGAGACCTGGCCGCCGGTGATCTCCAGGGCCACGGGCAGACCCGCGCCGTTCGTCCGGAGATGGACCTTGGTCGACAGGCCGCCTCGCGAACGGCCGACCCTGATCTTGAATCCCCCCATTGCGCCCGCGGCGCAGTGATGGGCGCGGGCGGTGGCGCCGTCGATCATCTGGACGCTGTCGGGCGAGCCCTCTGCCTCGTTCAGGGCCTCCAGGATCACGTCCCGGACCCCGGCCAGGGTCCATCGCCGGAACTGGCGATGCACCGAGCCCCAGGGGCCGAAGCTCTCGGGCAGGTCTCGCCAGGGCGAGCCGGTGCGGGCGATCCGGAACACGCCGTCCAGCACCCGTCGGCGGTCCTTCGGCGGGCGGCCCCGTTTCGGGCCGGTCTCGATCACGAGCGGCGCGAAGAACGCCCGTTCCGCATCGCTCATCAGGTCGCGAGCCACTCGTCCCTCCCTTCCAAGGAGGGTCTCCGAATCACGCCTCAGTCGGTTCGGGTATCCGCTTCGTCAACGCAGCCTAGAGGATGTTTCGATCCACTTTGAAACGCACGGCGGTCACCTGGGCGTTTGAAGACGGCATGTCGGAGGACGAGGCTGAAGAGTGGTTCGCGACGTCCGGGCAGCTTCTCCGGGACGTCTTCAAGAAGCACAGCCCTCACTTTCAGCGAAAGCTCGCGGCGCTCGTGAGCCGACGCGTAGCCTGAGGGTCGCAGACAGATCAGGAACGTTCGCGGTCCAGCAGCGGGGTTCCCGGTGCAGTATCTGGTGAAGGCGGCCACGCGGCCCGCTTTACGCTAACCCTTTGAAAGTGCTGGTGCCGCAGGGGAGGATTGAACTCCCGACCTCACCCTTACCAAGGGTGCGCTCTACCACTGAGCTACTGCGGCGTTCGCGGGCGGGTAATGCCGCGTCCGACGCCCGAGCGCAAGCCCCGATCTGGACTGCGGCGCCGCCCTGCGGCTAGAAATCCCCCATGGACGACGACGCCCCCGATCAAGGCCCCGCCGCAGCGCCGAAGCCCCGCCCCGTGAAGGACGCGAACGCGGAGCGGGAGGCGCGCCTCGCCGCCGCGCTCCGCGCCAATCTCCGCCGCCGCAAGGCGCGGGCCAGGGCCGCCGATCCGGAGGATGACGGATGAGCGGCGCCGATGGCCGCCTCCGCGCCCTCGCCCTCTCGCTCCCCGAGGCGACCGAGAAGGAGGCCTGGGGCGACCCGACCTTCCGCGTCCGGGACCGCATCTTCGCCATGGTCAAGCGCGGCGACGGCGGCCTCTCGGTCTGGCTCAAGGCGCCGGAGGGCGTGCAGGAGATGCTGGTCGAGGCCGCGCCCGACCGCTTCTTCCGCCCGCCCTATGTCGGCCATCGCGGCTGGATCGGGATCCGGCTCGACCGCGGGCCGGCGCCGGACTGGGCGGAGGTGGAGGCGCATCTGCGCCGGAGCTGGCGGATGACCGCCCCGAAGCGCCTCGTCGCCGCGCATTACGACTGACCCCGGCTTCCCCCCACCCTCGCCGCCTCGTCGCCGCACGCCCGGACTGACCCTGGCGTTCCCGCGCCTCGTCGCCGCGCATTCCGACTGACCCCGGCTTCCCCCCACCCTCGCCGCCTCGTTGTCGCGGGCCCGGCCTGAGGCCGGCGTTCCCCTGCCCTCGCCGCCACGAACGCGGGCCCGGCTTCGCTCGACCAATCCCGAACCCGTCGCCGCCGCACATCCGCGCGGACCGTCGCGCCCCCCGCTCCAGGGAACCACGCCTGCGCGCGCCCGCTCCGATCCTCGGGACCTCCACTCCCCCCCCCTGCGCTCCCTGTCCCTCGCGCCCCGCGGCTGAACCGTTCGCCCGCTCCCGCCGCCTCGGTCGCTCGCCCCCGCCAGCCCTCCCCCCCCCGCGCCGAAGGACCGCCGCCGCCTCGCCCCCGGGGCGACATTGAACCGCCCTGCCCGACGGGCTAGAGCGTCGGGCGGCGCGGAGGGCGCAGCGGGCGACGGGACGGCAGGATGGACAGGATCGTGGTCAGGGGCGGACGCCCCCTGCACGGAGAGATCGCGGTGAGCGGCGCCAAGAACGCCTGCCTCGCGCTGATGCCGGCGGCGCTGCTGACGGATGCGCCGCTGACGCTGACCAACGCGCCCCGCCTCGCCGACATCCGCACCATGACCGAGCTTCTGACCTCGCTGGGCTGCGAGGTCGCCTCCCTCCAGGGCGGCAAGGTGCTGGCGCTGGGGGCGGAGCGCATCGCCTCCCACCGCGCGGACTACGAGATCGTGAGGAAGATGCGCGCCTCGATCCTCGTGCTCGGGCCCCTGCTGGCGCGTCACGGGGTGGCGGAGGTGTCGCTGCCCGGCGGCTGCGCCATCGGCGCGCGTCCCGTGGACCTGCACCTGATGGCGCTGGAGAAGCTGGGCGCGAAGCTGGAGCTGCGCGACGGCTATGTCCACGCCGAGGCGCCCGGCGGCCTGCGCGGCGCCGTGGTGGACTTTCCCGTGGTCTCCGTGGGCGCGACCGAGAACGCGCTGATGGCCGCGACGCTCGCCAAGGGCATGACGACGTTGCGCAACGTGGCGCAGGAGCCCGAGATCGCGGACCTCGCCCGCTGCCTTTGCGCCATGGGTGCGCGGATCGAGGGGGCCGGAACCGCCGAGATCGTGGTGGAGGGTGTGGACGCCCTTCACGGCGCCACCCACCGCGTGATCCCAGACCGGATCGAGCTCGGCACCTACATGATCGCCCCGGCCATCGCGGGGGGCGAGGTGGAGCTGACCGGCGCGGGGCCGGAGCTGGTCGGCGCCCTGTGGGACCGGCTGGGCGAGGCGGGGCTGGAGCTGACGCAGACCCCCCGCGGCCTGAAGGTCGCGCGGAACGGCGGGGCGCTGAAGCCGTTGCATGTGGTGACGGAGCCCTATCCGGGCTTCCCCACGGACCTTCAGGCGCAGCTCATGGCGCTCCTGACCCTCGCGGACGGCGAAAGCCTGCTGGAGGAGCGGATCTTCGAGAACCGCTTCATGCACGCGCCCGAGCTTCTGCGGATGGGCGCGCGGATCGACGTCCACGGCGGAACGGCGAGGATCCACGGCGTCTCCGGGCTGAGAGGCGCCCCGGTGATGGCGACGGACCTGCGGGCCTCGGTGTCGCTGATCCTTGCGGGGCTGGCGGCGGAGGGGGAGACGGTGGTGAGCCGGGTCTACCACCTGGACCGCGGGTATGAGCGGCTGGAGGAGAAGCTCGTGGCCTGCGGCGCGCAGGTGGAGCGGGTGAAGGACTGACGGAGGAGCGCAGGATGACGCAGGACGCGCGGTTCGAGGACGCCTCCGAGCGGCCGGTGCGGCTGCTCGCGCAGTCGGCGGAGGATCTGGAGGTGGTGTCCGCCCTTCTCCAGGACGCGGTCGCGAAGGCCGAGGACTTCGCCTGGCTGAAGCGGAAGCGCCGCTTCGTCATGGTGCTGAACCGCTTCCGCTGGGAGGACCGCGAGCGGGCGGAGCGGAGCGACCGGGCCTACGAGCGGGTGCGGACGCTGGTCTCGGTCGGGAACGTGCTGTCGGTGAAGGCCTCGGGCGTGGCGCCGGATCAGGCGGAACAGGCGCTGAGCGTCCTGCGGCTGGAGTTCGAGGGGCGCGAGGACCCGGAGGATCCGTCCGGCGTCCTGCGCGTGATCCTCGCGGGGGACGGGGAATTCGCCGTGGAGGTCGAGTATCTCGACCTGCGGGCCGACGACGTGACCCGCCCCTACGCGGCCCCGAGCGGCAAGGCCCCTGAGCATCCCGGCGACTGACGCCTGTGCGTTTCGCAGCGAAACGTCAGCGCTATCGCGTTTCGCGGCGAAACATCGGGACGGAGCGTTTCGCTGCGAAACAGCGGCCGCAGGCGGCGTTGCGACGGGGTCCCCCGCCCGCCCTTTCCCCCGCCCCTCGCCTCAGCCTCCGGGCCGCCCCGGTTGTCGCGGCCTTCCCCGCCCGCTATCACCGATGGGAGATAGACACGGGAGGCCCCCATTGCCCGCCATCCTCCGCACCGACGCGCCGGATTTCGACGAGCGTTTCCGAGACCTCCTCTCCCTCAAACGAGAATCCTCTCCTGAAGTCGACGACGTGGTGGCGGAGATCCTCGGCGAGGTGCGCGCCCGCGGCGACGCCGCCCTCATCGAGCTGACCGAGCGCTTCGACCGCCAGAGCCTCGCGCCTGACACGCTGGCGATCTCGGAGGAGGAGATCGCGGCCGCCTCGCTGGCCGTCCCGCCCGAGGAGGCGAAGGCGCTGGAGCTCGCCGCCGAGCGGATCGAGGCCTATCACCGCCGCCAGCTCCCGAAGGAGGAGAGCTTCGAGTGCGAAGCGGGCGGGATGCTGGGGTGGCGCTGGTCGGCGGTGGATGCGGCGGGGCTTTATGTGCCGGGGGGGCTCGCCTCCTACCCCTCGTCGCTGCTGATGAACGCCATTCCGGCGCGGGTGGCGGGGGTCAGGCGGCTGGTGGTGTGCATGCCCACGCCGGGCGGCAAGGTGAACCCGCTGACCCTGCTCGCCGCGCGGCTTTCGGGCGTGAGCGAGATCTACCGGGTGGGCGGCGCGCAGGCCATCGCGGCGCTGGCCTACGGGACGCAGACCATCCGGCCGGTCGACAAGATCGCCGGGCCCGGCAACGCCTATGTGGCGGCGGCCAAGCGGCGGGTGTTCGGGCATGTGGGGATCGACATGATCGCCGGTCCCTCGGAGATCCTGGTGATCGCCGATGCGCGCCAGAACCCCGAATGGATCGCCATGGACCTGATGAGCCAGGCGGAGCATGACGCCTCGGCCCAGTCGATCCTGGTGACCGACAGTCGGACGCTTGCGCAGGCGGTGATCGCGGCGGTGGAGCGGCTGCTGGCGCGGCTGGCGCGGCGGGAGATCGCCGCGGCCTCGTGGCGGGCGAACGGCGCGGTGATCCTGACGCGCAATCTGGACGAGGCGGCCAAGATCGCGGACCGGATCGCGCCCGAGCATCTGGAGATCTGCACCGACGACCCGGAGGCGCTGTCGCGCAAGGTGAGACATGCGGGGGCGATGTTCCTCGGCGCCTTCACGCCGGAGGCCATCGGGGATTATGTGGGCGGGCCGAACCATGTGCTGCCGACGGCGCGGTCGGCGCGGTTCTCCTCCGGCCTCTCGGTGCTCGATTTCATGAAGCGGACCACGGTGGCGCGGATGACGCCGGGGGCGCTGGCCAGGATCGGGCCGGCGGCGGAGGCGCTGGCCATGTCCGAGAGCCTGGAGGCGCATGCGCTTTCGGTCAGGCTCCGGCTCGATGCGCTGAACGAGGCGGCGGAATGAGCCGGCTCGCGTCCATCGAGCTCGACGAGGCCGGGCTCGCGCCCGCCACGCCGGAGGTGGAGCAGGAACGCAAGGTCGCGATCTTCGACCTGCTGGAGGAGAACGCCTTCACGCTGGAGAAGGAGGGCGCGCCCGAGGGGCCCTATGCGCTGAACCTCGGCATCCGCGACCGGCGGGTGGTGTTCGCGGTGGCGACGGAGGGCGGGGAGCCGGCGGCGGAGTTCCACCTGTCGCTCGGCCCGTTCCGGCAGACCATCAAGGACTACTTCTCCATCTGCGAGGCCTATTTCGACGCGGTCAAGCGCCTGCCACCGTCCCAGATCGAGGCGATCGACATGGGCCGGCGCGGCATCCACAACGAGGGCGCGCGCATCCTGAAGGAGCGGCTGGAGGGCAAGGCGGCGGTGGACGACGACACCGCCCGCCGCCTGTTCACGCTGATCTGCGTCCTGCACTTCAAGGGCTGATGGCCGCCCTGCCCGCCTCGGTGCTGTTCTGCTGCGACCACAACGCCGTGCGCTCGCCCATGGCCGAGAGCATGATGAAGCAGCTCCACGGCGCGCGGGTTTTCGTGCAGTCGGCGGGGGTGAAGCACGACATGGAGGTGGACCCGTTCGCGGTCTCGGTCTGCGAGGAGCTGGGGCTGAAGCTGGAGGCGCACCGGGCGCGCAGCTTCGAGGAGTTGACGGAGGGGCATGGCCCCATCGACAGCTATGAGCTGATCGTCGCCCTGAGCCCGGCGGCGCAGCGGGCGGCGCTGGACCATACGCGCTGGTATGCGACGGATGTGCGCTACTGGCCGATCCTGGATCCTACGGGCATCGGGGAGACGCGGGAGCGGAAGCTGGACGCCTACCGGCAGACGCGGGACCAGATCCTGGAGCGGATCCGGGCGGAATTTCCCCCTTTCTGAAGCGCGAAGGGCGCGACCCCTGCGGACCGCGCCCTCCGGTGCGGCGCAGCCCGGAGGCCGCGCCTTAGGCTCAGGCGGCTCAGTTCACGCGCCGCAGCTCCATCTGCTCGAGGCCCAGCGAGGCGCCGATGCTGTCGGTGGAGCCCGACACGGAGAGCGGCTGGAGCGACACGGACTCGGAGTCCCCGCCGACCATGGCCCGCACGCCCGCGCCGGCGCCGACGGCCGCGGAGGCGCTGGCGCCCACGTAGTCGCCCTCGAGCATCGCGGTCTCGAACCGGTCGGACGTGGTGAGCACGGCCCACTTCAGCGTCTCGGAGTTCGTGGACTTGAGGTCGAGGCCCACCATGTCGATCGAGGCGATGTAGGTGGCGTCGTTGTAGCCGTCGGACGCCTCCAGCTCGCACAGGTACTCGGACGAACTGAGCACGATGTTGTTGGAGGACTGCGTCAGGTCGCAGGTCAGCATGCCGACCTCGATCTTCGCGGCGTCGTCCGCAGCGGCGGTGCCGGCGGACGCGGCGGCCTCGCCGTCCTTTACGCGGGCGGGGTCGGTCTCGTCCTCGCGATCATAGGCGCCGGAGTCGCGGTCGTCGGCGGTGTCGCGCAGGGTCCCGTTGTCGCCGGTCGCGGCGCCGGTCATCTGCGCGTTCTCGCCGTCCTTGGTCTGGGCCGGCTCGGTGGAATTGGCCGCGGTCGTGGGCGCCTGATTGGGGGCCGCGGAGACGGCGCCTTCGCCCTGAACGCTCTCGCCTTCCTTGACCTTCGCGGGGTCGGTCTGGGCGGGGGCGGTGGACTGGGCGAACGCGCCTCCGGCGGCGAGCGCGGCGGCGAGGGCGATCGGGGCGGCGGTGGTAAGGATGCGCATATTCATGCTCCCTTCGAGAAACTGCGTTGGGGGAAGAACCTCCGGGATGGGAAAAGGTTCCAACCCCTGGTGAACGAACCCGTGAGGCGGGGGGCGCCTTGCACTCCGCGGCGGTTCGCGCCATACCCCCGTCCGACGCGACGCAGGAGGTGCGCCGCGCCGATCTGTATTTCCGTATGGAGACGGCATGGCCAAGGAAGAAACGCTCGAGTTCCCTGGGGTCGTGGTCGAACTTCTGCCCAACGCGACCTTTCGGGTGAAGCTCGAGAACGGCCATGAGATCATCGCCCACACCGCCGGGAAGATGCGCAAGAACCGCATCCGCGTGCTGGCCGGCGACAAGGTTCAGGTTGAGATGACGCCCTACGATCTCACCAAGGGCCGCATCACCTATCGCTTCAAGTGATCCCGTGGGCGGGCCCGCGCGCCTGATCCCCGACCGCCTGATCCTCGCCTCCGCCTCGCCGCGCAGGCGGGACCTGCTGGCGTCGGTGGGGGTCGCGCCCGACGAGGTGCGCCCCGCCGACATCGACGAGACGCCCCGCAAGGGAGAGCTGCCCCGGCCCTACGCCCTGCGCCTCGCGCGGGAGAAGGCGGCGGCGGTGGCTGAGCCGGGCGCACTGGTGCTGGCGGCGGACACGGTGGTGTCGGCCGGGCGGCGCATCCTGGGCAAGCCCGAGGACGAGGCGGAGGCGCATGCGTTCCTGACGCTGCTCTCGGGCCGGCGGCACCGGGTGGCGACGGGCGTGGCGCTGAGGCTCGCGGACCGGGAGTGGACCCGGCTGGTGGAGACGCAGGTGAAGATCAAGCGGCTGTCGGACGCGGAGATCTCGGCCTACCTGCGCTCGGGCGAATGGCGGGGCAAGGCGGGCGGCTACGCGATCCAGGGCATCGCGGCCGGGTTCGTGCCCTCGATCAACGGAAGCTACACCAATGTCGTCGGGCTCCCGCTGGCGGAGACGGCGAACCTGCTGGCGGGCGCCGGCTGGCCTGTGACCTGGGAGGGGCCTGCGGCATGAAGGGACGGCTGGTGGCGCTGCTGGAGGAGCCGGGACGGCCCTCGATGGCCGCGCGGATGGATGACGGGCTGCTGACCGACCTGATCGTGGATGCGCCCGAGAGCGACCCGACCCCGCGGCTGGAGGCGGTGCACCTGGCGAAGGTCACGCGCCGGGTGGAGGCGCTGGGGGCCGCGTTCCTCGACCTCGGCGACGGGCGGGAGGGGTTCCTGAAGTCCCCGCGCAAGCCGAAGCCCGGCGAGAGCCTGCTGGTGCAGGTCGCGCGCTACGCCGATCCGGGCAAGGCGGTTCCGGTGACGGACGAGCCGCTGTTCAAGGGCCGCTACGCGATCCTCACCCCCCACGCGCCGGGCATCAACGTCGCCCGCCGCATCCGCGACGAGGACGAGGCCGCGCGCCTGCGGGCCGTGGCGACGGATGCGCTGGAGGAGGCGGGGCTGGGGGGCGAGGATGCGCCCGGCGCCATCGTGCGGTCCGCGGCGCATGGGGTCGACCCGGACGCGGTGGCCGATGACGTCGCCTCGCTGGCCGCCCTGTGGAACGAGGCGCGGGCGGCGGAGGGCGAGGCGCGCGAGGTGGTCGCGGCCCCCGACGCCGAGACGCTGGCCTGGCGCGAATGGGTGGAGCCCGAGCCCGACGAGGTGGTGCGCGGCGACCTGCGCCTGTGGGACGACCTCGGGGTGCTGGACCAGGCGGAGGCGCTGCTGCGCACGCGGGTGGAGCTGCATGGCGGCGGCTGGATGATGATCGAGCCGACCTCGGCGATGGTGACGGTGGACGTGAACACCGCCGGGGATTTCTCCACCGCCGCGGGGCTGAAGGCGAATATCGCGGCGCTGCTGGACCTGCCGCGGCAGCTTCGGCTGCGGGGGCTGGCGGGACAGGTGGTGCTGGACCTCGCGCCCCTGTCGAAGCGGGACCGCAAGCAGGCGGAGGGGACGCTGAAGCGGGCGCTGCGGGACGATCCGGTGGATACGCAGGTGCTGGGCTGGTCGATGCTCGGGCATCTGGAGCTGACCCGGCGGCGCGAGCGTCGGCCGTTGGCGGAGCTGCTGCCCAAGGGGTTCTGACGCCCGGCTGGAGAAGGAGCCTGTTCATGCCCTGCCCCATCTGCCGTTCGAAAGCGGCGCCGGCCTACCGCCCGTTCTGTTGCAAGCGCTGCGCGGACGTGGACCTCGCGCGTTGGCTGAACGGCAGCTACGCCATCCCCGCCGCCGAGGAGGACGAGCCCGACGACGTCGACCGGGCGGAGGCGCTGCGGCGCGAGGAATGACGCGGCGGGAGAAGCGGATTTTCCCGCCCGTCCCCCTCTGGACAGAAACCGGCGCTTCGTCTAGCAAGTCGCCAGCGCCGATGAGGCGCTGAGGCCCGGGTAGCTCAGTTGGTAGAGCAGCGGATTGAAAATTCGCGTGTCGGTGGTTCGAATCCGCCCCCGGGCACCACGCATCCCTCTAAGCCGTTGTTGAACCTCAGCTTTGTCGCAGGACGGAGCGGACGTAGACCATGGCGGAGATCAAAACGGCCCCACACTGCTTCTTGAAGAATGGCATCTGGTATTTCTCCAGGCGCGTCCCGGCAGACCTGAAGCCGCACTATCTGTCGCGCCGGATCGCCTACTCTCTGCGAACACGATCCCGTGCGGTGGCCGCATCACGGGCCAGCCGGGCAGCTCAGCAGCTTGACGAGTACTGGTATCACCTCCGGCTTGAGCGCACGGACGTGCCGGGCAAACATCTTCTTCGGTTGGCTGACGCCCTGCCGAAACCAGGATCGGTTGTGCCGCCCGAGCGCAACGACGCTGTGAAGCTGTCTGAGGCAGTGGCGATCTATCTGCGGCTGAAAGGTTGTGGCCGGCCTGCTACGTTTCGGCGGGCGGCCGAGCGTGCTTGCGCGTACGTAATCGACGCGTGCGGGGACAAGGCCCTTGCCGACTACACCCGACGCGATGCCAACGCCTTCCGGGATACCCTGACGAGCAAGGCGCTTGCGGGCAGCAGCATCACCCGCATCTTCGGGACCGTGCGAGCGGTGGTCAGCTTCGCTGCGGCGGAAGTTGGGATCGAGATGAACAACCCCTTCGCCGGGGTCTACTATGACCGGCAGGCTGGGGTGGAAGGCCGCAGCCCTATCCCCGTCGACATCATCCGAACAGTGCAGGCGGAATGCCGCAGGCTCGACGATGACGTTCGTTGGCTGGTGGCGCTGGTATCCGATACCGGCGTGCGCTTGGCGGAAGCCGCCGGGGCGCTGAAGGAGGACTTCCACCTCGACGACCCATGCCCCAATCTGGTGATCCATGAACACCCCTGGCGTCGGTTGAAGACCTCGGGTAGCGCGAGGCTCGTTTCCCTGGTCGGTGCCTCTCTCTGGGCCGCTGAGCGGATCGTGGGACAGACGGACGGCAGCGACTTCGCTTTCCCGCGCTACAACCGGACGGACACCACGTCAGCAAACTCCGCCAGCGCGGCCCTGAACAAGTGGCTGAAGCCTCGCGTGCCGGAGCGATGCACGATGCATAGCTTCCGGCATTCGATGCGAGACCGGCTCCGGGCTGTTGAATGCCCGTCAGATATCGTGGACCAGATCGGCGGCTGGCAGACGGAGGGCGTCGGCCAAGGCTATGGGAGCGGCTATCCGCTGGAAATTCTAGCGAAGTGGCTCGCGTCAGCTACATAGAGGTCTGGGCAGCACAAACGGCGACATGGTCTTGCGACAGATCGCAGAGGGTACACGGAACTACAGGCATCGAACATGAGCGACGTAGAGCAAAACCTCGCACGGTGGTCCGCGTCGCTGCGACCGAGCAAGATCATGTCCCGGGGCGTGGTGTAGGAGCGCCGGCCCTCGGAGAGAGATCCGAGGCTGATCAGGACGCCACGGCGGGCAGCCTGACTGTGGGAGTGTCGGTGACGCGGGCGAGGCTTTCAAGCGACATGTACCGGCGCGCCACGGCCCATTCGTCGTTGGTCTCCAGCATCAGCGCGCCAACGAGCCGGACGATGGCCTCATCGTTCGGGAAGATGCCGACGACGTCTGACCGCCGCTTGACCTCGCGGTTGACGCGCTCGAGTGGGGTCGTCGACGCGATCTGAGCCCGATGCTCGCGAGGGAAGGACATGTAGGCCAGGACCTCGTCGCGGGAGGCGTCCATGAAGGCGCCGAGCTTCTCGTTCTTCTCGCGCGGCGCGTCGGCTACGGCGTCCCCCTGGGCTTCCGCACCTTCCTTGTTCTCCTGCGCGAAGATGGTCTTCAGCATCGCCGCGACCGCAGTGCGCTGCTTGGCCGGGGCGTGCGCCAACGCGTTCCGCATCCAGTGGATCCGGCGCCTCTGACGGGTCGCGTTGAACACTCGCCGCGCGGCCGCCCGCAGGCCCTTGTGGTCGTCGGCGATCACCAGCTTCACGCCGCGCAGTCCGCGATCGGCGAGGGAGCGCAGGAAATCGGTCCAGAAGGTCTCGGCTTCCGAGGGCCCCGTGGCGACGCCCAGCCCCTCGCGCTTGCCGTCCTCGTTCACCGCGACAGCGATTATCGCCGCGCGGCTGACGATGCGCCCGCCCTCGCGGACCTCGAGGTAGGTGGCATCCAGCCAGAGATAGGGCCACGCCCCCTCCAGGGGACGGGTGAGGAAGGCATTCACCCGCTCGTCGATCTCGACGCAGAGGCGGCTGACCTGGGACTTCGACAGGCCGCCCGCGCCCATGGCCTTCACCAGATCGTCCACGGAGCGGGTCGAAACGCCGTGGACGCAGGCCTCCTGTATCACCGCGACGAGCGCCTTCTCGGCCGTGCGGCGCGGCTCGAGGAAACTGGGGAAGTAGCTGCCCTTGCGCAGCTTCGGGATCTCCAGCGCGATCCGTCCGGCGCGGGTGTCCCAGTCGCGATCACGGTATCCGTTCCGCTGGACCTCGCGCAGGGGCGACCGCGCGCCCTTCGAGGCGCCCGTCCGCGCCTCGACTTCCAGCTCCATGATCCGCTCGGCCGCAAAGGCCAGCATCTCGCGCACGAGATCGCCATCGGCCTGCTTCTCAACCAGCTCGACCAGCGCCATTCTCTCATCGGTCATCGTCGTCTCCGTTCAGGTTCCAGGTCTTGCAACCCGAACCTTCTCCGAAGACCGGCGATGGCCGCCAGCGTCACCCCAGGCCGCGCGCTGCGCTACGCCAGGGGCTCCGCGCGCGGCCTCCTACACCACCACCTGGGACACAGCCGGGCCTTTTTTCTTTCTGTTTCAGAGGGTGTTGGCAGGGCCATCCGCCCTTCGGAGACTGAGCGCTTGACGCAGAACGGGTCTCCGAATGGCACGTGTCTCTGTTCGAGCGCCCCTCGATACCCCGGCTGATCGAGGTCAAGACCACGAATGGCTGGGAGCGCACGCCCTTCCAAATCACCCGCAACGAGCTGGCCGTGGCCGAGGAGCGCCGGTCGGAATGGCGCCTGTTCCGGCTGTGGAATTTCTCCCGCGAGCCGAAGGCGTTCGAACTGCACCCGCCGCTGGACGCGCATGTCTCGCTGACCGCGACGGCCTTTCAGGCGAGCATTCATTTTCTGATCAGTCGAACACCTGCCCCGGCTGTTCGTGCCAAGGTAGGGCCGCGACATCGGTCAGTTTCAACAGGGTCACGGCGGGTACCTCGCGCTTGTAGACCAGTCGCTTGACGGCGGAAGACGTCCGCCACCTCGATGCCGCCAACCATGATGGCGCGCCTCAGGCCGGCGGGACCCCTTTGAGCTTCAGCTTCTCAAGCGGGCTCGCGGTCCCCCCGATGAGCCCCTGCGAGACATGCGTGTAGCGCGCAGTGGTCGACAGGTGCGCGTGGCCCAGAAACACCTGGATCACGCGGATGTAGACGCCGCTCTCCAGCAGATGGGTGGCGAAGCTGTGCCGCAGGATGTGGACCGTGACCTTCTCGTCGGTCCCGGCCGCCGACCGGCAGGCCGCAGGCAGCGTCGTCGGCTCGATCGGGCGGGGGTCATGTCACGCCGTGGAAACAGCCAGTGGTCGGGGCGCGCCAGTCGCCAGCAGGTGCGCAGGATCGCCAAGAGTTGCGCCGACAGCATCACGTAGCGTTCCTCGCCGCCCTTCCCATGCTCGATGCGGATCATCATCCGGCCGCTGTCGACATCGGCGACCTGAGGCCGGTCACCTCCGACACGCGCAGCCCGGCCGCGTAGGCGGCCGTCACCGGGGCGCGGGCATTCAGGCTGGGCACGGCCTCGAGGAAGCGCACCACCTCGTCCGCGCTCAGCACCACCGGCAGCCGCCGCGGCTCGCGGGCGTAGGCGATCCGCTCGGGGACCTCCGCCATCCCAGGCGTAACGCCGTAGAAGAACTGCAGCGCCGCCACCGTCCGGTTGAGGCTCGCCCACGCCACCCCCTTCGACGCGAGGTGGACGTGAAAGGTGCGGACCCCCTCCAGCGTCAGCCGGTCGGGAGATCGGCCTAAGAACCGGCTGAACTTCGCCACCGCATGCACACAGGCTCGTTACGTCGCCGGCGAGAGATTGCGGACCGTGATGTCCTCGATCATGCGGCGGCGAAGAAGGCTGGCATCTGCCATCGGAAAGCCCCTGTCTGGAGAGGGTCGCAACAGCCCAAACCCTCCAGTCGGGAACACCGCCCGCGAAACAGGCGCGCGCCGCGCAGCGGCTTCGTTCAATCCCACTTCTCGAACACGCTCTGATAGGCGTTCAGCCGCCTGACGAAGATGGCGTCAATTCCGCGAAGAAATACCAGCCACATGGGCGAAGCGAAACCGGGACTTGCGTCATTAACGAGGCGGCATCCGCGCCATGGTCGCGTCAATTCATTTCCGGAGGCGCAGTCCTCAGGTGGAGGCGGTGAACGCGGCGACGATCCGCGCCACCTCCTCGCCCCGGTCCTCCTGAAGAAAGTGGCCCGCGCCACGGATGATCTCGTGCGGTTGCCCGGCCGCGCCGGGCACCAGCCGCTGGAATGCCTTCTCGCCGTTCCGGGTCATCGGGTCCATATCGGAAAACAAGGTTAGAAAAGGTCGGTCGAAGCGCTTGAGCGCCTCCCAGGCTCGACGGTTCTCCGCCGCCCCCGCATCGGACGGATCGACGGGAACCAGCGACGGAAGGCGCCTCGCCCCAGACTTGTGCGCCTCGGTCGGAAACGGCGCGTCGTAGGCGGCGACCGCCTCGGGCGGCAGCGGCGTCGCGCAGGCTCCGCTGACCAGGGCCCCGATCTCGAGCGTGGGGGTCGTGCGGCAGAACTCCCGCCACCTGAGGAACTCCTCGGGCGCGGGGCGTTCACCGGTCGGCAGCGAGGTGTTGGCAGCGACCACACGAAGGAACCATTCGGGGTGCTCGGCGACGATGCGCAGCCCGATGAGCCCGCCCCAGTCCTGGCAGAACAGCGTGGCCGGCGGCGGCGCCAGCGCCTCGATGAACGCGGTCATCCAGGCGACATGGCGCGCGTAGGTGTGGTCCTCCTGCTCCGCAGGCTTGTCGGACAGTCCGAAGCCGATCAGGTCGGGCGCAATGACCCGACAGCCCGCATCGACCAATATCGGAATCATTGCGCGGTATAGATAACTCCAGGTCGGCTCCCCATGCAGAAGCAGCACGACCTCTCCTTTCGGATCGCCCGCGTCTACATAATGCATTCTCAGGCCGCACCGTTCATTAGTGTTGACGGTCACATAATTTTGGCCATAGTTGAACCCCAGCCCCCCCTCGAAGCATCCGGGATCGGTTCGAAGGAACTTCACGGCCTACCCCACATGCTCGAAGGCATGCCGCTTCCGGCACGAGCGACCCCAAGATCATATCACCGCCGGAGTTACGCGCCATGAACCGAGCCGAGACCCGGGCCTTCACCGCGGACCGCCCCCCGCTTCCCCCGGACGGATCCGGCGGCGTCCGGCGTCCGTCGGGGCTTCGCCTGCCGAAGATGGGCCGGTTCTTGGTCGAGCGCGCGCTGCGCCGCGCCGACGTCCGCATCGACGGCGACCGCCCGCATGACATCCGGGTCCTCGACCCGCGCTTCTACGGCGACGTCCTGCGGCGCGGCTCCCTCGGCTTCGGAGAGTGCTACGTCAGGAGGTGGTGGGACGCGGACGACGTTGAGGAACTCGCCTTCCGCCTGATCCGGTCCGGCGTCTACAGCCTGTCAAGCGCCGTGCCGGGCCTCCCCCGCGATCTTCGAGACATGTTCGCGAACCAGCAAACGCGCCGACTGGCGACACGGGTGGCGGACGAGCACTATTCGATGGGGAACGACGTCTTCTTTGCGTTTCTCGGAGGCGTCCGGAACTACAGCTGCGGAATATTCGATGGTGATGCGGATCTAGACGCCGCCCAGACCCGCAAGCTGGCGAAGATCTCCTCCCTCCTCGATCTTCGGCCCGGCGAGCGCCTTCTGGACGTCGGCGGCGGCTGGGGAGAGCTTTCCCGCCACGCGGCCGCGGCGCACGGCTGCGAGGTCACCCACGTAAACCTTTCCGACGAGCAGATCCGTCACGCCTCCGCCCTGTGCACGGACCTTTCCGTGAGGGTGGAGAAGCGCGACTGGCGCGACGTGGAGGGACGATTCGACAAGATCGCCGTGATCGCCATGCTCACGCATGTGGGGCCGAAGAACTATCGCCGGTTCATGCAGCGGATGCATGACCGGCTGGAGCCGGGCGGGCTGATGCTGATCGAGACCGTCGGCACGCGTCACGCCGCCGTCAGGTGCGAAGCCTGGCTCGACAAGTACATCTTCCCCGGGGGCGTGGTGCCTACCCGCCGCCAGATTCTCGGCGCCGCCGACGGCCTGTTCGACGAGACGCGGTTCGAGAGCTCCGGAGAGCACTACGTTCAGACGCTGCGCTGCTGGCAAGAGAATTTCGAAAGGAACTGGACGGACCTCTCGTCCAGATACGACGAGGAGCGGCGGCGGATCTTCAACTACTTCTTCCAGTCCATCGGCGGGGCCTTCCGCGCGGGCTACGTCGATCACTGGCACATTCTGCTGCGACGAACGGGATGACCTGGAGGCGGCCTGCGACGACGACGGCGGGCGCCGGCGGGCCGGCGTGCGGGAGACGCCGGTGAGTTCCGTCGGGGCCTTCCTCGCCGGGCTCGGCCTCGGGCATCTCGAAGCGCGTTTCGCCGAGAATGGCGTCGACATGGAGGCGCTCGGGGGTCTCACGAACGAGGACCTGATCGAACTCGGCGTCGCGCGGCTCATGGACCGCAAGCGGATCCTGCAGGAGATCCGCAGGCTGGCGGCGCTCCGGAGCAATGGCGACGGAGAGCGGCGGCTGATCTCGGTTCTGTTCTGCGACCTCGTGGACTCGACCGGCCTTTCGCAACGGATGGATCCCGAGGACATGCGCGAGGCCTTGCGCGCCTACCGCGAAGTCTGCGTGCGCAGCATTCAGGCCTATGGCGGCTTCCTCGCCAACTTCCTCGGCGACGGCGTCGTGGCCTATTTCGGATGGCCCCATGCGAGCGAGGAGCAGGCGTCGCAGGCGGTCCGGGCGGGTCTCAAAATGATAGAGGCTCTCGGGCGGATCGAGCTCGCGGCGACGACGGACCTGCATTGCCGCGTGGGCGTCGCCACGGGCCGCGTGGTGGTCGGCGGCGGCGCCGACCACGACACCGCGATAGGAGAGACGCCGAACCTCGCCGCGCGCCTCCAGACGCTCGCCGACCGCGACGAGATCGTGATCGACGACACCACCCGGAGGATGATCGGCCGGCGCTTCCTGGCGAAGAAGATGGATGCCGCCCAGCTCAAGGGCTTCCCTCGGCCCGTCCTCACCTGGCGCGTGCTGTCGGAGGACCCGAACGTCGATCGCTTCGATGCGCGCGCCGACCGCTGGTCCGTCTTCGCCGGGCGGCGGGAGGAGATCGGACGCCTCGGCGCGCTCTGGGCGCGGACGCAGGCGGGCGCGGGCGTCGCGGTGGTCGTGCGCGGCGATCCCGGCATCGGCAAGTCGCGGCTGGTCTGGGAATTCTGCCGGGAGGTGGGCGACCGCGCCCGGCAGGTCTTCCGCTTCCAGTGCTCCCCCTTCCACTCCAACACCGCGCTGCATCCGGTCGCCCACGGTCTGGAGATCGCCGCCGGCCTGGGGGCGCCCGATCTGACCGGCCCGGAGAAGATCTCGCGCCTCCGCGACTTCCTCGGCGTGGGCGGAGACCTCGACCCGTTCCTCCTCGAAACGTTCGCCCGGTTCTTCGGGATCGAGCACGCCTTCTCCGAGGCTTTGCTGAAGGAGCCCGCCGCGGCCCTGCGCAGCCGGACCCTCGGCGCCCTGCTGCGCCTGCTCCTCGGCGCCTCCGCGCGGGGTCCGGCGATCGTGGTGGTCGAGGACGTCCACTGGATCGACCCGTCCAGCGAGGAGCTGCTGGGGATGCTGGTCTCCCACCCTGACTTCCGCGGCATCATGCTCGTCGCCACCACGCGCCACGGCGGGACGTTTCGGCTGCCCGTCGAGCCGGAGGAGCTGGATCTCCCGCGGCTGGGGGATTCCGACATCGCCGCGATCGCGCAGAGCGTGCAGGGGGCCCAACGGCTCTCCGGCGACGAGGTGGCGGACATCGTCGGCCGCGTCGACGGGATGCCCCTCTTCGCCGAGGAGCTCACCTCCGCCATCCTGCTTGACGCCTCCGGTCGGCAGGGCCTGCCGGAGAACATCCAGACCTCCGTCATGGCCCGGCTCGACCATCTGGGCGAGGCGAAATTCGTCGCGCAGGTCGGCGCGCTGATCGGGCGAGAGTTCTCCCGCAGAGACCTCGCGGTCCTGCTTCGCGACGCTCCCATCGCACTGGACGCGGCCCTGGAGGCCCTGCTGAAGGACGGGATGATCATGTGGCCGAACCCGCCGCACGGGCCCTACCAATTCAAGCACGCCCTCGTGCAGGACGTGGCCTACCACACCCTTCTGCGGGAGCAGAGACGCCACTGGCACAGGCGCTTCGCGACCGAGGCGCTGATCGAGGAGGACCGCCGCCTCCGCCCCGAGATCGTCGCCCATCACCTGACCGAGGCGGGAGATATTCCGGCCTCGCTCGAATACTGGAAGGCCGCGGGTTACCGCGCCTCGCGCGCTTCGGCCAATACGGAGGCGATGGCCAATTTCAAGCGGGGGCTCGAGCTCATCGCGACGCTGCCGCCCGACGCGGACGCCGCCGCCGCCGAACTGGGCTTCCTCGTCGGCCTCGCCGGCCCCGTGATCGCCGTCAACGGGTACACCAGCGACGAGCTGGGCGCCCTGATCGCACGGGCCGTCGAGGTCAGCCGTCGCGTCGGCGACGCGCCCGAGATCTTCCCGCTGCTCTACAGCCGCTGGGCGTTCTCGCTCACCGGCGGCGCGATGACAGAGTCCCTCGGCGTAGCGGAGCAGTTCTCCCGCCTCGCCGAATCCACCGGCGACCACGGGGCCCTCTACGCCCGCCATCGCTTGCTGGGCGCTTCGTACATGGTGCTCGGCCGCCTGCGCGAGGCGCGCGAAGAGATCGGCCGCTCCATCAACCTCTATCGGTCCGATGAGCACGAGCGGCTCGTGACGTCCTACGGCGTGGACATCCGCGTCGCCTCGCGATGCTTCATGGGCGAAATCGCGTGGCTGCTCGGGCGCCCTGACTCCGCGCGGCGCAGCGCCTCTCTCGCGCTGGCCGAGGCGCGGGCGCTGGACCATGTCCACTCCATCGCCATGTCGCTCTATTTCAGCGGGCTGGTCGCCTTCCTCCGCCTCGACCCGGAAGAGACCGGCCGGCGCATGGACGAGCTGTTCCAGCTCGCGGCCCGCGGCCCCGTGGGGGCGTGGCCGACGCTCGGGATGACGATGCGCGGCTGGGCCCGCGCCGCGGCGGGCGACATGGAACAGGGCCTGAAAATGATGGACGAAGGGATCGCCGCCGCCGATCGAACGGGCGTCTGCATCTTCCTCCCCTTCATGAAATGCCGGATGGCGCAGGTGCGGCTCGATCTCGGCGACATCTCGGGAGCGCGCGCCCTGGCGCAGGAGGCCCGCGCGATCATCGACCGGACCGGCGAGCGGGTCTACGAGGCCGAGCAGCGCCGCCTGATCGGAGAGCTGAACCGGCGCGAGGGCCGCGTGCCGGACGCGGAGGCGGAGTTCGAGGCGGCGCTGGCGATCGCGCGCAGCCAAGGCGCCAGGAGCCTGGAACTGCGTGCCGCCGTCGCCTGGGGGCGTCTTCTTGCGGAAAGGGACGAGGCTTCGCGCGCCCGGACGCTGGTGGAACCGATCCTCCGCCTGTTCGACGAGGGCGCCGACTGCTTCGATGTGCAGGCGGCGAGATCGCTGCTGAGCGGTCTGCGCGCCGAAGACCACCTGCCGCCCCCAGCCCGCGGCTGAACCGGCGCCGACCCGCATCCAGCACCGCAAGACGCCATTGCAGGGGCGCGCCGGCGCTGTGCACCAGCGCGTCCAGCCGCCCGAACTGCGCGGCGAAGCGGTCGAAGGCCGCGTCCAGCGCCGCACGGTCCCGCACGTCCGCCCGCCACGCGGCGCGCCGCGCTCCGGCAGCGCGGATGCCGAGCAGGGTCTCCTCCGCCTCCGCATCGTCCGAGCGGTAGACGACGCCCACCTTCATCCCCGCGGCGGCCAGCTCCAGCGCGCAGGCGCGGCCCACGCCGCGCCCGCCGCCCACCACCGTCGCCGCTCCGCTCACCGCTTCATCGCCTTGCGGAAGTGGGGCTTGCGCTTCTCCAGGAACGCCTTGACGCCCTCCTGGCTCTCGGCCGTCTGGCAATGGAGCTTCAACGCCTGCTTCGAAGACGGTGCTGCTGGCGCGAATGGCTTCGGTGTCGGTGTTGAAGGAGCGCTTGGCGAAGGCGATGGCGTTGGGGCTGCGCTCCAGCATCGCGGCGCACCAACGGCCCGTCTCCGCGTCCGGCACGACCCTCTTGACCGGGCCCATCTCCCGCGCCTTCTTCTCGCCGACGATGCGCGCGAGGTAGCCGGCGCCGAAGCCCGCATCCGCCGAGCCGACCCTGGGCCCCACCTGTCCGAACACGACGCTCTCGGAGGCGATGGTCAGGTCGCACAGCGTCGCCAGCACGTTGCCCCCACCGATGGCGTAGTCCTGCGCGCGGGCGATCACCGGCCTGGGCACGTCGCGGATGATCGACTGCAGCTCCGCGATCGGCAGGCCGATGGCGCCCCGCCCGCCACAGCGATGCAAAGCGGAGAACGTCCGATCCCCGGCCCCTCATCTCCGCCAATTCCTTCCCCCCTGAGGTCGAGCCCGCCGCGGGAAACCCCGGCCCGGCCCTGGAGCGCCCCCGCCGTTTTCATGGGATCTCATTAATTCCTCGACAGCGTCCCGCGCCTCCGCCTACCGTCGCCTTCTCCGGGCCGCCCCAGAGCCTGGACCGCAGGGAGGGCGCGCCGGATGGCCAGGCGACCGAACATCATCCTCTTCGTCACCGACCAGCAGCGCTGGAACCACGTGGGTTGCAACGGCGACGGCGTCCTCAAGACCCCCCATATCGACGCGCTGGCGGCCCGGGGCGTGAACTTCGACCGCTTCACCGTCGCCTCTGCGGTCTGCATGCCCAACCGCTCGACCATGATGACCGGCCGGATGCCCTCGCTGCACGGGGTCCGCTACAACGGCATCCCGCTGCGATCGGACACGGTGACCTTCGTGGACCTGCTTCGGGCGGCGGGCTACGCGACCGCGCTCTGCGGCAAGTCCCACCTCCAGAACTTCACGCCCATGCCGGCCGCCCATGCCGCCGACCCGGCCGAGGGCGCCCCCCCGCCGGAGGACCTCGCGGAGGCCCGCCGCAGCACGATCTCCGGCATCGAGTACGAGGCCGAGAAGATGCCCGACACCAACCGCCGGGGCTATCTCGACCTCAGGACGCCCTTCTACGGGTTCGACTCGGTGGACCTCTGCACCCTGCACGGCGACCGGGTCCGCGGGCACTACGACGAATGGCTGAAGAAGAAGCACGGCCTCGGCGCCGACAGGCTCCGCGGCCGCGACAACGCGATCCCCGAGCCGGACTACGTCGCCCCCCAGGCCTGGCACAGCTCGATCCCCGAGGAGGACTACCCCACCGCCTACGTCATGGACCGCTCGCAGGCCTTCCTGCGCCGCCACGCCGCCGAGGCGCCCGACCAGCCCTTCTTCCTCCAGTGCTCCTTCCCCGACCCCCACCACCCCTGGACCCCGCCGGGCCGCTACTTCCGCATGTACGACCCCGACGCCATCGCCCTGCCCGAGAGCTTCGCCAACCCCGACCCCCAGCCCACCGTCCGCCACATCCACGACCGCACCGCCGCCGGCGAGATCGACCGCAACTCCATCTTCCCCTTCGCCCCCACCGAGCGGGAGGCGCGGGAGATCATCGCGCTCACCTACGGCATGATCTCCATGATCGACGACTGCGTGGGCGGGGTGATGCAGACCCTGCGCGAGCTGGGGATGGAGGAGGACACGGTGGTGATCTTCACCTCCGACCACGGGGACTTCATGGGGGACCACGGGCTGATGCTGAAGGGCCCGCTGCACTATCAGGGCGTGATCCGGGTGCCCTTCATCTGGGCGGACCCCGAGATCCCGGGCGGGCGGCGCTGCGGGGCGCTCGCGGGCACGCTGGACATGGCCCGCACCATCCTCTCGCGCGCAGGGCTCGCCCCCTATAACGGCATCCAGGGCGTGGACCTCATGCCCCTGATCCGCGAGGAGACCGACTGCGTCCGCCGCGGCGTCCTGATCGAGCAGGACGCCCAGCGCCCGAACTTCCACTTCAAGGACCCGATCAAGGCCCGCAGCTACCTCACCGACCGCTGGCGGATGTCGCTCTACAAGGGCTCGGCCTTTGCGGAGCTCTACGATCTGGAGACCGACCCCCACGAGATGCGGAACCTCTGGGACGACCCCGCCCATGCCGGCATCCGCGCGGAGGTGATGCAGCAGATGCTGATGGCGATGATCGAGCATCAGGAGACCTCGCCCCTCCCAACGGATTTCGCGTGAGCGCGGCGAAGGCGCCTGGGGGTGCGCGGCTCGCGCTGATCCTGACGGCCGAGCGGCTGATGGCCGAGCGGGGGCTCGACGCGGTGTCGATGAGCGAGATCACCGCGGCGAGCGGGGCGCGGAACGCCTCCGCCCTCAACTACCATTTCGGCGACCGGCGGGGGCTGGTGGAGGCGATCGTGGCCTTCCGCCTCGGCGCCGTGGACCGGCGGCGGACGGAGATCCTGGCCGCCCTGAAGGCGCAGGGCCGGGAGGACGACCTCCCCGCGCTGGTGGACGCCAAGGTCCGCCCGCTGGGCGAGACGCTCCGCCCCGGAAGCGGCGCCGAGGCCTGGGTCCCGTTCCTCGTCCAGCTCCACGCGAGCCCCGCCTGGGGGCTGGACGAGCTGGCGGACGCCCGCGACGGCCCGGCGCTTCAGGAGGTCCACGCCCGCATCGCGGCGCTCCTGCCCCTGCCCGCCCGGATCGCCCGTCGCCGGGTGCGGCTCAGCCTCGCCTTCAGCGTCATCGCCCTGCGGGAGACCCAGCGGCGGCTGGGCCGCGCGGGCGCGGACCTCGACGCGGAGCTTGCGGACATCGTGGCCATGCAGGCCGCCGCCCTCGCCGCCCCGGGCTGACGAGGAGGAGCGGCCCCGCAGACCCCTTGCCGCGGCGCCAACCGCCAACCCGACCCACATCGCCGCCATCGAGCCGCAGCCAGCGCCCCGGCCCACGCAGGCGGAGCCGCGTCCCGCAGGCCCCCCGCCTCAATCCGGCCCCATGCAGCGCGTCGCCGTCACCCAGGTGTCGGACATGTACGTCCGCCGCCGCTCGAACCGCTCGACCCAGTCCGGGCGGGCGCCGCCTTCCGCCTTCACCCAGAACCGCGAGTTCGTCCAGGCCGAGAGGTCGCGGTACTTCGCCACCAGCAGATAGGGGATCGTCCCCGCCTCCGCCGCGCCCTTCCACAGCCCCGCCACCTGGCAGCCCGTGTCCCGCTCCCACTCGTCCCAGGCGCCCAGCGTGTCGGCCTCGAACGCCTCGCCCGCGTCCTCGCGCACGATGAACCAGCGGTTGGTGAACATCGCCTCCCCCGCCCGCATCAGCCCGAGGTCCCGCTCCTGCACCGCCGAGAGCCGCGCGCTCTCGGCCCCGACGACGCCCGCCAGACCGCGCAACCGGGCGCCGGCCTCGTCCAGCGCCCCCGCCTCGCCCGTCGCCAGGACCAGCGCCGTGTTCACGCTCATCCCGATCTGAGGCGCGAAGACGCCGAGCAGCCTCGCCTCCCCCAACTCCGCCTCCAGCGCGCGCCGTCCCGTCGCGGCGGCGGCGTTCGGCTCCGTGCGCAGCGTCATGTAGTCGATCATCGCGGTCTCCTCCCGCCGCCCGTCTCCCGCGGGCCCCGCCGCATCCTAGCCCCGCCTCCGGGGGCGACGGAATGGAAAGGTTGCCTGACGAACCCCGTTCGGCGCTATGCTGGCCCCCGAGGCGCGAGGGAGGACCGTCATGGGCGCACAAGGCGCGATCCGCATCGGCATCGGCGGCTGGTCCTTCGACCCGTGGCGCGGCCCTTTCTACCCCGACGGCCTCCCCAAGACCCGGGAGCTCGAGTTCGCCGCACAGGCGCTGACCGCCATCGAGATCAACTCCACCTTCTACCGCTCCCAGTCCGAGGCGACCTTCGCCAAGTGGCGGGACGCGACGCCCGAGGGCTTCGTCTTCGCCCTCAAGGCCCCCCGCTACACCACCGGCCGCAAGGCGCTGGCCGAGGCCGGCGACAGCGTGACCCGCTTCGCCGAGAGCGTGGCGCCGCTGGGGGCGAAGCTTGGCCCGGTCAACTGGCAGTTCCCGCCCACCAAGCGCTTCGACGCCGGGGATTTCGCCGCCTTCCTGGACCTGCTGCCCGACCGGGCCGGGGACCGCCCCCTCCGACACGCGGTGGAGCTGCGGCACGAGAGCTTCGCCGACCCCAAAGCCGTGCGCCTCGCCCGGGCGCGGGGCGTCGCCATCGTCCGCGCCATGGACGCGCCTCACCCCGAGATCGCGGACCTCACCGCCGACTTCGCCTATCTCCGCCTGATGGGAACCGCCGAGGCGGAGCCGCTCGGCTATTCCGACGCCGCGCTGGACGAGCGGGCGGCGCGCCTCGAAACCCTCGCCCGCGGCGAGACCGCCGAAGGCCCCGCCACGCTTCTCCCGCCCGAGGCCCCCGCCCCGCGCGAGGTGTTCTGCTTCGTGATCGGCGGCGGCAAGGTCAGGAACCCCGCGGCCGCGCAGGCCCTGATCGCGCGCCTCGACGCGCGCTGAGGCCGCCGTTCACCCTTCCTTAGTCCGCCATGCGCGGGAGGCATGGCGGAGTTGACCGCCGGCAGGCTTCCCAAGACCCGGGGGGAGGGCCTATCTCCCCTCGCAGACGCAGCAAGAATGCTGCAGCGCGGCGTCCGCCGCCCCCACGCATATGACGGCGCCCCGGAAACCGGGAGCCGGAAGGAGAAATACCGATGGCCTCCATCGCCCACGACCACGCCCGCCCCCGCGCCGGCAACGACTTCTTCTCCACGATCGCCGATGCGGTCACGCGCCGGGTGCTCTACGTCCGCACGCGCAACGAGCTTTCGGCGCTCAACTCGCGCGAGCTGGCCGACATCGGCCTGAACCGCGGCGACATCGCCCGCGTCTCCCGCGACGCCGCCGGCCTCCGCTGAACGACCGGCCCCGGCCTCGCCCTTCGGGGCGAGGCGGGCGGCCCTCCCGCCACGAAGCCCTGCGTCTCCGCAGAAACGGCGGGTCTGACCTTCGGCCTGTCGCTGTCCCGGCGCGGCAATGGCTCTTTCCGCCCGGCATGTCCGGCGCAGGACGTCCCGACAAGCCTCCACAGCCTTGATCGCCGGCCCCGATGCGGAGGATCTCCGCCTCACGTCCAACCGCCGGACGTCGGGCGCCCGAGGCGCCGCGACCGCTCCCCGAAGCGATCCCGAGCTCTTTCTCCGCCCGCTCCCGCGCGCGTGGCCCTGATCGCCGCCACCGATGGGTCCGGCGCCGGGGCCATCGCCACGGGCGGTCATGCGCCCGTGACATGGCGATCCCCTCCACTCTCGGGCGATACATGACGCGCGCCCTTGCGGCCGCCGATATGGCTTCCCGACGGCCAGCCACATCGGCCGTCATGCGCCCGCCGCATAGCGACGCCGTCCGCCGGACGACAGAGACGCCCGCCCTCGTGCGCACACCGCTCCGATCGGCCTCATCGCCACCGATAGATGAGAACGGCCGGCGTGCGCCTCCCGACGCAGCCGCCCGCTTCCCCCGGAACCCAAGATCGCGCCCGCCTTCCCGACCCGCCGGGCGCGAAAAGGGTTTTGGTTTTCAATCCCGTTCGCCTAACCATGAGCGCGGCCCAGGCCGAGGCCCCGCCTTCCGCCCCGCCCGCCGGGGCGCGCCCGGCCCGGCCACCTCGCGTTAACCGGCGGCCGGCTACGAACGCCGGCGGTCCATGCGCCGGACTGAAGGAGACGCCCCATGCCCCTCCTCTTCCGCGGAGACATCCCCCCGGCCGACGCCGCGGAGGCCCGGCGCTCCAGGCGTCCCGAAGGCGCCGCCCGCGCGGCCGCCGGCCCCGGCCGGCCGCCCCGGTCCTCCCCGTCCCCTGCGCCCGAGGTCTGAATGGTCGCCCGCGTCGTTCCCGTCGATCCCTTCGACCTCGTCGTCTTCGGCGCCACCGGAGACCTTGCCCGCCGCAAGCTGATGCCCGCGCTCTACCACCGCCTCCACGACGGCCAGATGCCGGACAGCGGCGCGCATCATCGGCGCCGCCCGCGGGCGAGCTGGACGCCGAAGGCTACCGGGCGCTCGCCGCCGAGGCGCTGGAGGAGTTCGTCGGCGCCCGCCGATCTCGACCACGGCACCCGCGCCCGCTTCCTCGCCTGCATCGACTACGTCCGGCTCGACGCCCTCTCGAACGATGGCTGGGACGACCTGAAGGCGGCGCTCCCGAACGACCGCCGGCCGCCCGCGCGCCTTCTACCTCTCCCTCGCGCCCGAAGTTCTTCGGCGAGGTGGCCGAGCGCATCCACCATGCCGGCCTCGCCGGCCCCCAGGCCCGCATCGTGATCGAGAAGCCGCTGGGCCACGACCTCGCCTCGGCCCGCGCCCTGAACGCACGCGCTGTCCGGCCAGCTTCGAGGAGCGCCAGATCTACCGGATCGACCATTATCTCGGGAAGGAGACGGTCCAGAACCTGATGGCGCTGCGCTTCGCCAACGCGCTCTTCGAGCCGCTGTGGAACGCCCGCCACATCGACCACGTCCAGATCACCGTGGCCGAGAGCGTGGGCGTCGAGGGGCGCGGCCCCTACTACGACGGCGTCGGCGCCATGCGCGACATGGTGCAGAACCACCTGCTGCAGCTGCTGTGCCTGATCGCGATGGAGCCGCCCGCCCATTTCGAGCCCGACACGGTGCGCGACGAGAAGCTGAAGGTGCTGCGCGCGCTGGCGCCCCTGACCGACCCGCGCCTGCGTCGCGCGCGGCCAGTACCGCGCCGGACCGGCCAGCGCCTCCTACGCCGAGGAGTGCGGGACCCCGCGCTCCCGCACCGAGAGCCTTCGTCGCCCTGAAGGCCGAGGTCGCCAACTGGCGCTGGGCGGGCACGCCCTTCTACCTGCGCACCGGCAAGCGGCTGCGCGCCCGGGTGTCCGAGATCGCGGTCGCCTTCAAGCCACGCGCCGCATTCCATCTTCCCCGCGCGCCTCCGGCCAGCTCGGCGCCGAACGTGCTGGCGATCCGCCTGCAGCCGCGACGAGGGCATCACCCTCTCCATGACCATCAAGGATCCCGGCCCCGGCGGCATGCGCCTCGACCCCGGCCGAGCTCGACATGACCTTCGCCGACACGCCGGCCGGCGACGCGCCTGCGCATGCCCGACGCCTACGAGCGGCTGGTGATGGACGTGATCCGCGGCGACCAGACGCTGTTCATGCGCGGCGACGAGGTGGAGGCCGCCTGGGCCTGGGTGGACCCGATCATCCGCGCGTGGGAGGACGGGGCGACCGGCCGCGCCCCCTACGACCCCGGCTCGTCCGGGCCCGGAGGACGCGTTGATGCTGATGCACCGCGACGGCCGGCGCTGGCGGGAGATCGCCGCGATGAGCCCCGATCAGCCGGACCCGAGATCATCCGCTACCCCTCGCGCGACGCGATGGCCGAAGCCGTGGCCGCCGATCCTCGCCGACCGCCTGCGCGTCCTGACGCGCCGGACGGGCCGCGCCCGCTCGCCGTGCCGGGCGGCACGACGCCCGGACCGATGCTGAGCGCGCTGGGCCACGCCGATCTGCCCTGGGCCGGGTCGTCGTCACGCTGACGGACGAGCGCTGGGTGCCGACCTCGTCGGACCGCTCGAACCAGCGCCTGCTCGCCGGACGCTCTTCGCGCGGCCCGCTGCCGCCGCCGAATTCGTGCCCCTCTACGGCGGCACGGCCGAGCCGGAGGACGGCCTCGCCGCCATCACACGCACGCTCGACCAGCTCGCCCTGCCCCTCGACATCGCCGTGCTGGGCATGGGCGCCGACATGCACACCGCCTCGCTCTTTCCCGGCGCCGTGGGCCTCGACGCCGCGCTGGCGCCCGACGCGCCCCCCGCCGTCGGCATCCGCGGCGCCGGGCGTCGAGGAGCCGCGCATCACGCTGCCGGCCCGCGTGCTCGCCGCCGCCGCCCCTGCGGCACTGATCCTGATCGACCGGCGAGACAAGCGCGGCCGCCCTCGACCGCGCGCTCGAGATCCGCGCCCCGCGCGAGGCGCCCGTCCGCGCCGTGCTCGACGGCGCGCAGCGTCCACCTCGCCGATAGCCAGCCGGAGAAGGCAGCCCATGCACCCCACCGTCGAGGCCGTCACCGAGCGCATCCGCGCCCGCTCCGCGCGGACCCGCGGGCGACTATCTCGCCCGCACCGCCGCAGGCGATCGAGGCCGGGCCCGCCCGCGCGCACCTCTCCTGCGGCAACATCGCCCACATCTCCGCCGCCGCGGGCCGCGACACGCGCCGCGGTGGCGGGCGAGCGCGGCGGCAACATCGGCATCGTCACCGCCTACAACGACATGCTCTCGGCCCATCAGCCCTTCGAGACCTTCCCCGCCCTGATCCGCGGCGGCCGCCCGCGCGGCGGGCGGCACGGCGCAGGTCGCGGGCGGCGTGCCGGCCATGTGCGACGGCGTCACCCAAGGCCAGCCGGGGATGGAGCTTTCGCTCTTCTCGCGCGACGTGATCGCGCTCGCCGCCGGCGTCGGCGCTCAGCCACAACTGCTTCGACGCGGCGATCTTCCTCGGCGTCTGCGACAAGATCGTGCCGGGCCTGGTGATCGCCGCCGCCACCTTCGGCCACATCCCCGCGGTGTTCGCGCCGGCCGGGCCCATGACCTCGGGCATGCCGAACGAGGAGAAGGCCAAGGTCCGCCAGCAGTTCGCCTCCGGCGAGATCGGCCGCGACGAGCTCCTGCGCGCCGAGATGGCGAGCTATCACGGGCCGGGCACCTGCACCTTCTACGGCACCGCCAACTCCAACCAGATGCTGATGGAGTTCATGGGCCTGCACCTGCCGGGCTCGAGCTTCGTGAACCCGGGCACGCCGCTGCGCGACGCGCTGACCGCGGCGGCCGCGCAACGCGCGCTGGCGATCACCGCCGCGGGCAACGAGTTCACGCCCGTCTGCGAGGTGCTTGACGAGCGGGCCTTCGTCAACGGCATCGTCGGCCTGAACGCCACCGGCGGCTCGACCAACCACCGTCCTCCACCTCGTCGCGATGGCGCGCGCCGCGGGCGTCGCTGATCGACTGGCAGGACATGGCCGAGATCTCGTCGGTCACGCCGCTGATGGCGCGCGTCTATCCCAACGGCCTCGCCGACGTGAACCATTTCCACGCCGCCGGCGGCCTCGGCTACATGATCGGCGAGCTGCTCGCGGCCGGCCTGCTGCACGAGGACGTGCACGACCGTCGCCGGCCGCGGCCTTCGCGCTACACGCAGGAGCCGGTGCTCGAAGGCGACCGTCTGACCTGGCGCGAGGGCGCGCGCGAGAGCGGCTGCCGACGACGATCCTGCGCCCCGCCGCCGAGCCCTTCCAGCCGACCGGCGGCGTCTGCGGTCCTCACGGCAATCTCGGCCGCGCGGTCATGAAGACCTCGGCGGTCAAGCCCGATAACCGGATCATCGAGGCGCCCTGCCGCATCTTCCACGACCAGGAATCGGTGAAGGAGGCCTTCCGGGCCGGCGAGCTCGACCGCGACGTGGTGGTGGTGGTCCGCTTCCAGGGGCCGAAGGCGAACGGGATGCCCGAGCTGCACTCCCTGACGCCCGCCCTCGGCGTGGCGCTGGACAAGGGCCACAAGGTCGCGCTGGTCACGGACGGCCGCATGTCCGGCGCCTCCGGCAAGGTGCCCGCCGCGATCCACGTCTCGCCCGAGGCGGCGGATGGCGGGCCGATCTCGCGCCTCCGAGACGGCGACGTGATCCGCGTGGACGCCGAGACCGGCGAACTCACGGCCCTGGTCCCCGAGGCGGAATTCGCCGCTCGTACCCCCGCGCAGGCGGACCTGACCGCCAACCGGCACGGCATCGGCCGAGACCTCTTCGCCGCCTTCCGCGCCCATGTCGGCCCCGCCGAGACCGGCGCCGCCGTGGTGGTCTGATGCCCCGTCCGGCGGACCGCCCTTCTCCCGCCGGGACGCAACCGCTCGCGGGCGCCCTGCGGGCGGGCTTCCGCAGGCGGCGGGCGGGATCGACCCATCTCCGCGGCGTCCACCCTCGGCCGCCCGCGGCAGCGAACCTGTCCCCGCGGGCGGGCGCGGCTCTCGCTGTCGCCCCCGTCCGGACGAAGGCGACGCTCGGCGCCAGCCGTCCCGCGCCGCCGCTTGCGGGGGAGGATCGGGGCGGAGGCGCCGCCATCGCCCACACCTGCCGGATGCTCTCCAGCCGCCGGCCCGCCCGCCCGCCGCACCCGCCGGCCCTGCGGCGCCGCGTCCCCCGACCGCGGGGAGAAGACCCGGCCCCGGCTCGCCGCCGAACCGCCGGCCGATCCCGCCAGCCTCACCGCCCCTCCCGGAGCCCCGCCATGCCCGACCCCGTGACGATCCGCGACGTCTGCGCCCTCGCCCCAGTCATCCCGGTGCTGGTGGTGGAGGACGCGGCCGACGCCGCCCCCCTCGCCCGCGCGCTGGTCGAGGGGGGCCTGCGCGCGCTCGAGGTCACGCTGCGCACCCCCGCGGCGCTCGACGTCATCCGCGCCATGACCGACGCGGCGCCCGAGGCGGTGGTCGGAGCCGGCACCCTCCGCACCCCTGCCGACGTGAAGGCGGCGAAGGCGGCGGGCGCGCGCTTCGGCGTCTCGCCCGGCCTGACGCGGCGCGTGCTTGAGGCCTGCCGGGAGCATGACCTCCCCCTCCTCCCCGGCGTCGCCACCCCGACCGAGGCGTTGGTAGCCGCCGAGCACGGCCTCGAATTTCTGAAGTTCTTCCCAGCCGAGGCCAACGGCGGCGCCAAGGCGCTTTCGGCGTGGGCGAGCCCCCTCGCCGGCCTGACCTTCTGCCCCACCGGCGGGATCACGGCGGCCTCGGCGCCCGCGTGGCTGGCGCTTCCCAACGTGGCCTGCGTGGGCGGCTCCTGGATGGCGCCGCGGGCGGCGGTGCAGGCGGGAGACTGGGCCGAGATCCGGAGCCTCGCCGCCGAAGCCGCCGCGCTGACGCCGGCGCGGTAACCTCTCATCAACCCTGCCGCAACGACATCCGGGCGTTGCGGAGAGAATTGGCCGCGTGTTTCGCAGCGAAACACCTGAAACCCGGTTTTCCGGGCTCTAGGAAGGGGTCAGCGCCGTCACCACGTCTTTCGCGCGGATCACGCCCCGGGGATTGTCGTCGCGGTCCACCACGACCAGCGCGTCCGCCTCGTTGAGCTTCTCCAGCACCTCCATGACCGGCAGCGAGCCACGGACCCGCGGCGCGCCCTCCGGCGCCTCGCCCTCGGTCATCACGTCCGAGGCGCGCAGCACGCCGAGCGGGTTCATGTGGGCGACGAACTCGGCCACGTAATCGTTCGCCGGGTGGCGGATGATGTCCTGCGGCGTGCCGCACTGCACGATCCGCCCGCCCTCCATGATCGCGATCCGGTCGCCGAGCTTGAACGCCTCGTCCAGATCGTGGCTCACGAAGATGATCGTGCGCTGAAGCGCGCTCTGCAGCTCAAGCAGTTCGTCCTGCAGGCGTGAGCGGATCAGGGGGTCGAGCGCCGAGAAAGGCTCGTCCATCAGCAGGATCGGCGCGTCGGTGGCGAAGGCGCGGGCGAGGCCCACCCGCTGCTGCATGCCGCCCGAAAGCTCGGCCACCTTGCGGTCGGCCCATTCGGAGAGGCCCACGAGCTCGAGCTGCTTGCGGACCTGCGCCTCCCGCTTCTCGCGCGGCATGCCGGCGAGCTCCAGGCCCAGCGCCACGTTGTCTAGCACGTTGCGCCAGGGGAGCAGGCCGAACTGCTGGAACACCATCGCCACCCGCTCCAGCCGCAGGCGGCGCAGCGTGCGGCCGTCGCAGGCGGAGACGTCGGTCATGCCGTCCCCGTCGTTCACCAGCACCTTGCCGCGCACCACCGGGTTGAGGCCGTTGACCGCGCGCAGAAGCGTCGACTTGCCGGAGCCGGAGAGGCCCATCAACACCAGTATCTCGGCCTCCGACACCTCCAGCGAGCAGTTGTGGACGCCGAGAACCTGGCCGGTCTCCTCCTGGATCTCGCTTCGCGTCTTGCCCGCATCCATCAGGGGCAGCGCGCTTTTCGGATCTCCGCCGAACACGATGTTCACATCTTCGAAAACCACGGCCTTGGTCATTTGCGGTTTCCTCCGAGGCGAAGCATCCGGTCGAGCATGATCGCGACCACCACGATGATGAACCCGCTCTCGAACCCGAGGGCCGTGTTCACCTGGTTCAGCGCCCGGACCACCGGCACGCCGAGCCCGTCCGCGCCCACCAGCGCCGCCACCACCACCATCGAGAGCGACAGCATGATCGTCTGGTTAAGACCCGCCATGATCTGCGGGAGCGCGTAGGGAAGCTCCACCTTCCACAGCTTCTGGGAGCCGGTGGCGCCGAAGGCCTCGGCGGCCTCCAGCAGCGGGGTCGGCGTCGAGCTGACCCCGAGGTAGGTCAGCCGGATCGGCGCGGGCAGCACGAAGATCACCGTCGCGATCAGGCCGGGCACGAGGCCGATGCCGAAGAACACGATGGCCGGGATCAGGTAGACGAAGGGCGGCAGCGTCTGCATCAGGTCCAGCACCGGCTGGAGCCACTGGTAGACCTTCTCGCGGTGCGCGGCCCAGATGCCTATGGGCACCCCGATGGCCATGCACACGATGCACGACGAGAGCACGAGGGTGAGGGATTCCGTCACCTCCTCCCAGTAGCCCTGGTTCATCACGAACAGGAAGCCGACCGCCACCAGCAGCGTGGTCTGCCAGCGGCGCTGGATGAACCACGTGATCGCGACGAAGACCCCGGCGACGATCAGCGGGTGCGGCGTCTGGAACAGCCACAGCAGCGCGTCGATCAGCCAGGCCATGGCGTCGGCGAGCCCGTCGAAGAACCAGCGGCCGTTGTTCTGGAGCCATTGGAAGAAGTCGGCCGCCCAGTCTCCGACCGGAATTTTCGCGTCCGTCAGCCAATCCACCCGGAAGTCCCCCTCGTCATTTCCTGTCGTCGCCCCCGACTTCGGGACGCGGGCGCTGCGTGGCATGTCCCGCTTCGGGAACTTGCCGCGTCGGCGCGCGCGCGTCGAGCCTCAGACCCCTCCGCGGCTGACGGGCGCGTCGCGCGCGGCGGACGGCCGTGCCGCGGGAGCTTCCGCGGCACGGCCCTGTCGGCTCAGAGGCCGAGATGCGCCTTCACGGCGGGCAGGCCCGGCTCGCCCGAGGTGGTGGTGACGCCGTCGAGCCACGAAGCCCACGCATCCGGGTTGTTCTTCAGCCAGGCCATGGTGGCCTCGGCCGGGTCCGCGCCGTCATCGAGGATCTGGCCCATGACGCGGTTCTCCATGTCCAGCGTGAACTTCATGTTGCCCAGAAGCTCGCCGACATTGGGGCACTCCTCCGCGTAGCCCTTGCGGGTCACGGTGTGGACCTGGCCCTGGCCGCCGAAGAAGTCCTCGCCGCCTTCGAGATACTTCAGCTCGTAGTTGGCGTTCATCGGGTGCGGCTCCCACCCGAGGAACACGATCGGCTCCTCGCTGCGATAGGCGCGGCCGACCATGGCGAGCATGCCCTGCTCGGAGCTCTCGACCACCTTGAAGCCGTCGAGGCCATCTTCGCCCTTGTCGGCCAGCGAGACGAGGTAGGTGTTGGCCTCGTTGCCCGGCTCGATCCCGTAGATCTTGCCGTCGAGCTCATCCTTGAACTTGGGGAGGTCCTCGTAGGTCTTGAGGCCCTTGTCCCAGGCGTAGGCGGGGACGGCGAGGTTGTACTTGGTGCCTTCGAGGTTGACCGCGACCTGCTCGATCTCGCCGGACTCGAGGTAGGGCTTGATGGCGGCGGTCTGGGAGGGCATCCAGTTGCCGAGGAACACGTCCACGTCGTCGCTTTCCAGCGAGGCGAAGGTCACCGGCACCGACAGGACCTTCACGTCCACGTCGTAGCCCAGCCCCTCCAGCACATGCTTGGCGGTGGCGGTGGTGGTGGTGATGTCGGTCCAGCCCACGTCGGACATGACGACCTCGTCGCACGCGGTCTGGGCCATGAGCGGCGAGCCGGCGACGGCGGCGAGAGCGGCGGCGCACAGCGCGCGGCGCAGGGTCGGATGGGTCATTCAAGAACTCCCGGGTTGGTCTTCAGGATCGTCGGCCGCGGCCTTGCACCGAGGCGCGGCTTGCTTTTGATTGACGGCTCAATCAAAAACCAAGGTGGGCCGCTTGTAAACGCCTGCGTAAAGGAAGACGCCGCCGATGCCGAGAGCCGGAGTGGAGACGCTGCGCCGCGACGCGCTGATCAGGGCCGCGATCGCGGAGATCGGGCGGGTCGGCTCCTTGGACGTGACCGTGGGGCGGATCGCGGGTCGGGCGGGCGTTTCGGCGGCGCTGGCGCATCACTACTTCGGGTCGAAGGACCAGATCTTCCTGGCCGCGATGCGCCATATTCTCAGGGAGTTCGGGGCCGCGGTGCGCGCGGAGCAGAAGCGGGCGCGGACGCCGGCGGAGCGGCTGCGGGCGGTGGTGACGGCCTCCTTCGCCAAGGACCAGTTCGACCGGGAATGCGTGGCCTCGTGGCTCGCGTTCTACGTGCTGGCGCAGACCTCGCCGGAGGCGGCGCGGCTGCTGCGGGTCTATGCGCGGCGGCTGGACAGCAACCTGGTGCACGCGCTGCGTCAGGTGGTGGAGGGGCCGGCGGCGGAGCGAATTGCCCAGGGGATCGCGTCGATGATCGACGGGCTCTACATCCGCTGCGCCCTGCAGGACGCGGCGCCGGACGGCGTGGGGGCGATGCGGCTGACGATGGACTACCTCGAACTCTCGCTGGAAAGGGAAGGCCGCAAGTGACGCGCAAGCCGAACATCCTCGTGCTGATGGTGGACCAGCTGAACGGGACGCTGTTCCCGGACGGGCCGGCCGACTGGCTGCATGCGCCGAATTTGCGACGGCTGGCGGAACGGTCGGTGCGGTTCCGGAACGCCTACACGGCGTCTCCGCTGTGCGCGCCGGGGCGGGCTTCGTTCATGGCGGGGGCGCTGCCGCGGCGGACGCGGGTCTACGACAACGCGGCGGAGTTCGCCTCCGACATCCCCACTTACGCGCATCACCTGCGGCGGGCGGGGTATCACACGTGCCTGTCGGGGAAGATGCATTTCGTGGGGCCGGACCAGCTGCACGGGTTCGAGCAGCGGCTGACCACCGACGTCTATCCGGCGGATTTCGGCTGGACGCCGGATTACCGCAAGCCGGGCGAGCGGATCGAATGGTGGTACCACAACCTCGGGTCGGTGACGGGGGCGGGGGTGGCGGAGATCACCAACCAGCTCGAATACGACGACGAGGTGGCGTTCTTCGCCCAGCAGAAGATCTACGATCTGAGCCGGACGGCGGACGACCGGCCGTGGATGCTGACGGTGAGCTTCACCCATCCGCATGACCCCTACGTGGCGCGGCGGAAGCACTGGGACCTCTATGAGGATTGCGCGCATCTGGCGCCGGAGGTGGAGCCGATCCCCTACGAGGAGCAGGACCCCCACTCCAAGCGCCTGTTCGACGCCAACGACTGGCGCAGCTACGCGCTGACCGAGGAGAATGTGCGGCGCGCCCGGCGGGGGTATTTCGCCAACATCTCCTACGTGGACGACAAGATCGGGGAGGTGCTGGCGGCGCTGGAGGTCTCGCGGCAGCTGGAGGACACGATCATCGTCTTCACCTCGGACCATGGCGACATGCTGGGGGAGCGGGGGCTGTGGTTCAAGATGAGCTTCCACGAGGGGTCCGCGCGGGTGCCGCTGATGGTCTGCGCGCCGGGGCTTTCGCCGCGGCGGGTGGATGCGCCGGTCTCGACCATGGACGTGACGCCGACGCTGGCGGACCTCGCAGGCGTTGACCTGACGGAGGTGATGCCCTGGACGGACGGCGAGACGCTGCTGCCGCTCGCGCGCGGGGGCCAGCGGGAGACGCCGGTGAGGCTGGAATACGCGGCCGAGGGGTCCAACGCGCCGCTGGTCTGCCTGAGGGGGGAGCAGTGGAAATACATCCATTGCGAGCTGGACCCGCCGCAGCTCTTCGATCTCGACGCGGACCCGCATGAGCGGGTGAACCTCGCGGCGGATCCGACGCACCAGGCGGTGACGAGCGCTTTCGCCTCGCTGGTGCGGGACCTTTGGGACATGCCGGCCTTCGACGCCGAAGTGCGCCAGAGCCAGGCCCGGCGCTGGGTGGTCTACGAGGCGCTCAGGAACGGCGCCTACTACCCGTGGGACTTCCAGCCGCTGATGAAGGCCTCGGAGCGGTACATGCGCAACCACATGGACCTGAACGTGCTGGAGGAAGCCAAGCGCTTCCCGAGGGGGGAATGATGCGGGCGCAACCTCAGGCGAGCCATTTCATCGACGGCGAGTACGTGGAGGACCGCGAGGGGCGGGAGATCCTCTGCATCTACCCCGCAACCGGCGAGACGGTCGCGAAGCTGCACGCGGCGACGCCGGCGGTGATCGAGCGGGCGCTCGCCTCGGCGCAGCGGGCGCAGCGGGAATGGGCGCGGCTGGCGCCGGTGGAGCGGGGGCGCGTGCTGCGGCGGGCGGGGGATATCATCCGGGCGCGCAACCAGGCGCTGTCGGAGCTGGAGACGCTGGATACCGGCAAGCCGATCCAGGAGACGACGGTGGCGGACGCGACCTCCGGCGCGGATGCGCTGGAATATTACGGGGGGGTGATCGCCTCGGCCGGGGGCGAGACGCAGGCGCTGGGGGGCGATTTCGCCTACACCCTGCGGGAGCCTCTGGGGGTCTGCGTCGGCATCGGCGCCTGGAACTATCCCACGCAGATCGCCTGCTGGAAGGCGGCGCCGGCGCTCGCCTGCGGGAACGCGATGGTGTTCAAGCCCTCGGAGATGACGCCGCTCTGCGCGCTGAAGGTGGCGGAGATCCTGGTGGAGGCGGGGGCGCCGAAGGGGCTGTTCAACGTCGTGCAGGGGTATGGAGAGGTCGGCTCGGCGCTGGTGACGGACCCGCGGGTGGCGAAGGTGTCGCTGACCGGGTCCGTGCCCACGGGGCGCCGCGTCTATGCCGCCGCAGCGGAGGGGATGCGCCATGTGACCATGGAGCTCGGCGGAAAGTCCCCGATGCTGGTCTTCGACGACGCCTCGGTGGAGGACGCCGTGGGAGGCGCCATGCTGGGGAACTTCTATTCCTCGGGCCAGATCTGCTCGAACGGCACGAGGGTCTTCGTGCAGCGAGGCGTGAAGGACCGGTTCCTGGAGCGGCTGGAGGCGCGGACGCGCGCGATCCGGCTGGGCGATCCGATGGACCCCGAGACGCAGATGGGGCCGCTGGTGTCGGCGGCGCATCTGGAGAAGGTGGAACGCTACGTCCGAAGGGGGGTCGAGGAAGGCGCGCGGCTCGTCTGCGGGGGGAAGCGCCCCGCCCTTCAGGGGCTGGAGCACGGGGCCTATCTGGAGCCCGCGATCTTCGACGGCGTGACCGACGACATGACCATCGCGCGGGAGGAGATCTTCGGCCCTGTCCTGTCGCTGCTGACCTTCGACGACGAGGAGGAGGCGGTCGCCCGCGCCAACGCCACGCCCTACGGGCTCGCCGCCGGGGTGTTCACCGCGGACCTGAGCCGCGGGCACCGGGTGGCCGCGCGGCTGGAAGCAGGGACCTGCTGGATCAACGCCTACAACCTGACGCCGGTGGAGGTTCCCTTCGGCGGCGTCAAGCAGTCCGGCCTCGGGCGGGAGAACGCGCGGGCGGCTCTGGAGCACTATTCGCAGCTCAAGACCGTCTATGTGGGCCTGAACCCGGTCGACGCGCCCTACTGAGGAGGATCGCATGATCACCGTTCTGGGACGGGCGACGTCCTCCAACGTGCAGGCCGTGATGTGGTGCGCGGCGGAGCTGGGGCTGGAGGTGGACCGCCGCGACTACGGCGGCCCCTTCGGGGGCACGGACTCTGAGGACTACCGCAGGCTCAACCCGAACCCGCTGGTGCCGACGCTGGTGGTCGACGGCGAGGGGGTGTGGGAGAGCGGAGCCATCGTGCGCTACCTCGCGGCCGCGCATGGGGACGAGACGTTCTGGCCTCGCGATCCGCTGGCGCGGGCGCGGCTCGACAAGTGGGCGGAGTGGGGGAAGGTCACGCTCTCGGCCGCGTTCGTGCTGCCGGTCTTCGCGGCGCATGTGCGCTTCCGCCCCGAGGACCGGGACGAGGACGCCATCGCGCGCGCGACCCGCAGGCTGGACCCGGTGCTGGGCATCCTGGACGCGCATCTGGCGGGCTCCCGCTTCATCGGCGAGGCGTTCTCCTTCGCGGACATCATCCCCGGCCACCTGATGTTCCGGCTGCATGAGCTGATGAAGGAGCGGGAGCTCGGGCTGACGCCCCGCCCCAACCTGGCCCGCTGGCATGAGGCGCTTCAGGCGCGCCCCGCCTACCGGGAGCATGTGATGATCTCCTACGAGAGCCTGCGGCCGGCATGAGCATGGAAGCGGATTACGTGGTGGTGGGCTCCGGCTCGGCCGGCGCGGCGCTGGCCTGCCGGCTGGCGGAGGCGGGGCGGTCGGTGCTGGTGCTGGAGCATGGGGGGCCGGACTGGGGGCCCTTCATCCAGATGCCGGCGGCGCTGTCCTACCCCATGAACATGTCGCGCTACGACTGGGGGTTCGCCTCGGAGCCGGAGCCGGGGCTGAACAACCGCCGGCTCGTGACGCCGCGGGGGAAGGTGGTGGGGGGGTCGTCCTCCATCAACGGCATGGTCTATGTGCGCGGCCATGCGCGGGACTACGACCACTGGGCGCAGACGGGCGCGAGCGGATGGAGCTTCGCGGACGTGCTGCCGTACTTCAAGCGGATGGAGCACTGGCACGCGGGCGGGCATGGCGGAGACCCGGCCTGGCGCGGCGCGGACGGGCCGCTGCATGTGACGCGGGGGCCGCGGGAGAACCCGCTGTTCGAGACGTTCGTGCAGGCCGGGGCGCAGGCGGGCTACGAGCTGACCGCCGACTACAACGGCGAGAAGCAGGAGGGCTTCGGCCCGATGGAGCAGACCGTCTGGCGGGGGAGGCGCTGGTCCACGGCCAACGCCTATCTGCGTCCCGCGCTGAAGCGGGCGAACTGCGACCTGGTGCGGTGTCTGGCGCGGAAGGTGGTGATCGAGGAAGGCCGCGCGGTCGGCGTGGAGGTGGAGCGGCGCGGGCGCGTGGAGGTGATCCGTGCGCGGCGCGAGGTGGTCTTGGCGGCGTCGTCGATCAACTCGCCCAAGCTGCTGATGCTCTCGGGCGTCGGGCCGGCGGAGCATCTGGCCGAGCATGGGGTGACGCCGGTGGCGGACCGCCCGGGCGTCGGGCGCAACCTGATGGATCATCTGGAGCTCTACATCCAGCAGGCCTCCACGCAGCCGATCACGCTCTACAAGCACTGGAACCTGTGGGGGAAGGCCTGGTCGGGTGCGCGGTGGCTGCTGTTCAAGACCGGCCTCGGGGCATCGAACCAGTTCGAGAGCGCGGCCTTCGTGCGGTCGCGCGCCGGGGTGGAGTACCCGGACGTCCAGTTCCACTTCCTGCCCATCGCGGTGCGCTATGACGGCAAGGCCGCGGCGGAGGGGCACGGGTTCCAGGCGCATGTGGGGCCGATGCGGTCGACCTCGCGCGGGGAGGTGACGCTGCGGTCCGCCGACCCGGCCGAGGCGCCGCGGATCGTCTTCAACTACATGAGCCATGAGCAGGACTGGATCGACTTCCGCCGCTGCATCCGCATGACGCGGGAGATCTTCGCGCAGAAGGCGTTCGATCCGTATCGGGGCGAGGAGATCCAGCCGGGGGCGGAGGCGCGGTCGGACGCGGATCTCGACGCCTTCATCGCCGAGCATGCCGAGAGCGCCTATCACCCCTGCGGGACCTGCCGCATGGGCGGGAGGGACGATCCGGGCGCGGTGGTGGACCCGGAGTGCCGGGTGATCGGGGTGGAGGGGCTGCGGGTGGCCGACAGTTCGGTGTTCCCGCGGATCACCAACGGCAACACCAACGCGCCCTCGATCCTGGTGGGGGAGAAGGCGGCGGACCACATCCTCGGCCGGCTTCTGCCGCCCGAGGAGGCGCGGGTCTGGATCAACCCGCGGTGGGAGAGTTCGGACCGCTAGCAGCCCCCGGACCGCGAGCGGAGGCTGCGGAGCGGATTTTCCGCCGTCGGCCGTCACTCAAGCTGCCAGGGCTGGATGAACCTGACCGGGAGACCCCTGGCGCGCTAGTAACCCGCGGCCCAGGCGCGGACCATGCGCCGCTCCATCTCGCGCGCCGCACCGAGCCAGCCCTTGGAGGCGCGGGACGGGTCGGCGAGGGAGGCGCGGCGGTCCAGATCCTCGGAGAACACCGCGAAGACGAGGCGGCGCCCGGAGGCGGCGGTGATGTAGCCCGCGAGGCCGCGCACGAAATACATGGTCCCGGTCTTGGCCACGGCGTCCACGCCCTTCGGCAGCGCCGGCTCGCCCTTGCGGGGGGCGAGGGGGGCATCCTTGAGGAGCGTCTCCAGCTCTCCCGCCGCCGCGCGGCCCTGGGCGGTGCGGTTCACGGCGCGCAGGAAGGCGGTCATGGCGGCCGGGGTCACGCGGCTGTCCGAGGCGAGGCCGGAGTGGTTCTTGAGGTCCACGATCCCGGTGGCGGGGGCGAGCGGCGCAGGCCGCGGCGCCTGGTCCGGGATCGCGGCGCGCGGCGCGGCCTGGGCGGTCCCGGTGCGGGCGAGCATGGTGGCCGCGATGCCGGCCGAGAGCGCGGGGCGGTCCCGCGTCGCGGCCGACGAGACCCGGCCGACGGCGGTGGAGGCGGTCGCCGCCGGCTTCGCGGGCGGGGGAGCGGAGGCGCCGGCGCCGCCGGAGGCCCGCGCCTCGACCCAGGCGCTCATGGCCGCGGCGCTGACCGAGAGGTCATCCACCGGCAGGCCGCGGGCACGGGTGGAGGTGAGGCCCACCACCTCGGCGGTGAGGTTGGTGGAGTATTTCAGCATCTCCTGGAGGATGTCCTCCAGCGGCTCGCTGCGCCGCTGGGCGAGGACCACGCCGCCGGGCGCGCCGCCGGGCATCGCCTCGGGCAGGATCACGCCGTCCTCGGCCGCGAGGCTGCGGAACACGCCCGCGGCATGGGCGGAGGGGCGGCGGACGGGGAGCCAGCGCTGACCCTCGCGCCCCAGCGCGGTCTCGGCCACGGCCCAGGCCTCGGAGCTGCCCTGGCTTTCGTAGGCGAAGACGGCGCCGTTGGTGTCGCCCACGTGGATCGAGACGTGGCTCGGGGGCGTGCGGGCCTTGAGGCCGCGCGCCTCAAGGCCGAGGGCGTAGCCGGATTTCTCCCGCTGCCACAGGAACAGGACGCGGTTGAAGTCGATGTTCAGGGCGCCGACGGCGGGGTTGTAGGCCTCCTCCTCCGGCTGCTCGGGGTCGATCCGCTCGATCTCCGGGAGGAGGGAGGCGTCCACGAGGAAGCGGCCGGTGATGGACTGGAGGCCGCGGGCGCGGGACTGGGCGGCCATTTCCGCAAGTGCGTCGGTGTCGAGCGAGGGGTCGCCGCCCCCCACCAGCGCCACGTCGCCGAGCACGCGACCGTTGACGGGTGCGGCCTCGGCCATCAGGCGGGTCTCATAGCGGTGATCGGCGCCCAGCGTTTCCAGCGCGTACTGGGCGGTGAAGACCTTGGCGGTGGAGGCTGGGGGGAAGGGCTCGTCCGCGCGGCTCGCCTCCAGCAGCTCGCCGGTTTCGAGGTCCATCAAGGCCCAGCCGCTGCGGCCGGAGATGTGGAAGTCCCTGGCGATGGGGGCGGCGAGGTCCCGCGCCACGGGCGTGAGGGCTGCGGCGGATTTCGCGACGCGGACGGCGGCGGCGGGGGGCGTCCCGGGGCGGGCGCGCGGGATGTCCGAGCGCGTGGGCGCCTCGGCCCAGGCGATGCCGGGCGCGGTCAGGGCGGCGCCGGCGCCCAGCGTCAGGGCTGCGGCGAGGATCGTCGCGCGGCGGAGATGTCGGATGGCTCGCATGAGGGCGGAGGCCCCTCCCTTCGGTCTGCGGCGCGGAGCGAGGCCCCGCGGTGTCGGCTGCGGACCATGCCGCAGGCCGCGGGCGGGCTCAACCGCCCTGCCCGGCCCCGGGCTGCGGCCACTCGCCCCTAGCGCGAATTCCGGTGGAGGAGAGGGGGGACATGGCGCCGGTCAGCAGCACCCACGCAGGCGCGGGCCTGAGCGGCAGCGCAGGGGCGGCGTGCGCGGGAAGGCGGGCGGCGGCGAAGAGGCGGGCGGCGGGCGAGAGGCCGGCGCGGATCTGGGCATGGGGGCGGGCGAGGACGCCGAGCGGCGTGGTGCGCGCGATCTCCCGCCAGTTGTCCCAGCGGTGGAAGGTCGCGAGGTTGTCGGCCCCCATCAGCCACACGAACCTGACATGCGGATAGCAGGCGTGCAGCGCGTCCAGCGTGTCGGCGGTGTAGCGCGTGCCGAGCCGCGCCTCGATGTCCGTGACCTCCACCCGCGGGTGGCGGATGAGCGCGCGGCAGGCGGCGACGCGGGTCGCGATCGGCGCGGGGCCGTTGCGCTTGAGCGGGTTGCCGGGGGAGACGAGCCACCACACCCGGTCGAGCCCCAGGCGGCGCAGCGCCCAGCGGGTGATGTGCGCGTGCCCCTCATGCGGCGGATCGAACGACCCGCCGAGCAGCCCGACCCTCAGGCCGGGCTCGGCCCTGGGAAACCCCTGGCGCACGCGGCGGACCCTCCCCCTTCGGCCGCGTCCTTGGGCGCGGCGCGTGCCGTTGTCGCGTCGGGCCCGGGAGGTGTCAATCCGGCGGCCCCGCATTGCCATGCCGCGCCCCGGCAGGTAGAACGCGCGCGAATTCCCAATCCCGACGGCGAGAGGATCGCAGCCCCATGGCATCGTACCAGTACGTCTATCACATGGACGGCGTCTCGAAGGCCTATCCCGGCGGCAAGAAGTGCTTCGAGAACATCCGCCTGAACTTCCTGCCCGGCGTGAAGATCGGCGTGGTGGGCGTCAACGGCTCGGGCAAGTCCACGCTGATGCGGATCATGGCCGGCATCGACAAGGACTTCCAGGGCGAGGCCTGGGCCGCCAAGGGCGCCAAGGTCGGCTACCTGCCGCAGGAGCCCGCGCTGGACGAGACCAAGACCGTCCGCGAGAACGTCATGGAGGGGGTCGCGGAGAAGACCGCCCTGCTCGCCCGCTACAACGAGGTCGCCATGAAGGTGGCCGAGGACTACACGGACGAGCTGATGGAGGAGATGACCACCCTCCAGGACCAGATCGACGCCCAGAACCTGTGGGACATCGACAGCCAGGTGGACATCGCGCTGGAGGCGCTGCGCTGCCCGCCGGACGATGCGGATGTGAGCACCCTCTCGGGCGGCGAGCGGCGGCGCGTGGCGCTGTGCAAGCTGCTGCTCGAAGCGCCGGACATGCTGCTGCTGGACGAGCCGACCAACCATCTGGACGCCGAGACGATATCGTGGCTCCAGAAGCACCTGATCGAGTATCGCGGCACGATCCTGATCGTGACCCATGACCGCTACTTCCTGGACGACATCACCTCGTGGATCCTGGAGCTGGATCGCGGTCGGGGGATGCCCTACGAGGGCAACTATTCCGCGTGGCTGGAGCAGAAGGCCAAGCGGCTGGAGCAGGAGGCGCGGGAGGACAAGTCCCGCCAGCGGGAGCTGAGCCGCGAGCTGGAGTGGGTGCGCCAGTCGCCAAAGGCCCGGCAGGCCAAGTCCAAGGCCCGCCTCTCGGCCTACAACGAGCTGGCCAACCGCTCGGAGCGGGAGCTGGTGGGCAAGGCCCAGATCATCATCCCCAACGGGCCGCGGCTCGGCGGCAAGGTGATCGAGGTCGAGGGCATCTCCAAGGCCTTCGGCGACAACCTGCTGATCGACGACCTCAGCTTCTCGCTGCCGCCGGGCGGCATCGTGGGGGTGATCGGGCCGAACGGCGCGGGCAAGTCCACCCTTTTCCGGATGCTCACCGGGCAGGAGACGCCCGACAGCGGCAAGATCGAGTTCGGAGACACCGTCAGGCTGTCCTATGTGGACCAGTCCCGGGACGCGCTCGACCCCAACAAGAACGTGTGGGAGGAGATCTCGGACGGGCTCGACATCATCAAGCTCGGCGAGGCGGAGGTGCCGTCGCGCAACTACGTGGGCGCGTTCAACTTCAAGGGTTCCGACCAGCAGAAGAAGGTCAGCCTCCTCTCGGGCGGCGAGCGCAACCGCGTGCACATGGCCAAGCTCCTGCGCTCCGGCGGCAACCTGCTGCTGCTCGACGAGCCGACCAACGACCTCGACGTGGAGACGCTGCGGGCGCTGGAGGATGCGCTGCTGGAATTCGCGGGCTGCGCGGTGGTGATCTCGCATGACCGCTGGTTCCTGGACCGGATCTGCACGCACATGCTGGCCTTCGAGGGCGACAGCCATGTCGAGTGGTTCCAGGGCAACTTCCAGGACTACGAGGAAGACAAGATCCGCCGGCTGGGCGCGGATTCGGTGGAGCCCAAGCGGATCAAGTACAAGAAGTTCGCCCGCTGAGGGACGCGCTTGCGCGAAGCTGACGGCCGGCGCCTGCGCCGGCCGTTCGCGTTCGGGCCTTCCCTGCCCGCGCGGGCTGTGGCGACTCGGCCGCCCGTGGTATCTGTGGCTCGCTTGAACCAGAGGCGCCGCGACCGACGGCGCCCGGATCCCTGGGAGGACCACCATGACCCGCCTTCTCGTCGCGGCCTTCGCCGCGTCGGCCCTCGCCGCATCGGCGCAGGCCTCCGACATGCGCATCTTCGCCCAGCTTCCCGACCAGCCCGAGGGGCTGGCGCTGGACAAGGACGGGGTGCTCTACGCCTCCACCCATGCCGGCCAGACCATCTACCGCGTCGCCGACGACGGATCTTCCGAGCTGGTGGCGACCGTGCCGTCGGAGGAGGCCAAGGGTCATGGCGAGGCGCTGGGGATGGAGTTCGATGCGAACGGCGACCTGATCGTCGCTTATACCGAGCACTCGGCGCATTCCAACCTGTTCGACCCGTTCCATGCCGGGTGCCGGGACGCGACCGTCACCGCCTCCGGCGTCTACCGGGTGAAGGTGGAGACGGGCGAGGTCACGCCTGTGGTCACCAAGGCGGACGGCGTGCCGTTCTGCTACCCGGATGACGTGGACATCGACAAGGCCGGCAACATCTACCTGTCGGACCTCACCTATGCCGGCATCTGGAAGATCACGCCCGAGGGCGAGGCGACGCTGTGGTCCGCCGACCCGCTGCTGAACAAGGTGGACGACGCCGCGCCGATGGGCGTGAACGTGGTGGTGCTGGACCGTGCGGAGGAGAACATCTTCGCCGCCACCACAACCGTCCCCGGCCGCATCGTGCGCATCCCCATCAACGCGGACGGCAGCGCCGGTCAGGCCGTCGCGCACTCGCTGGGCCACACCTATTTCGACGGGATCGACATCGACGACGAGGGCTACATCTACGCGGCCGAGAGCGGGATCAACCAGATCACCATCGTTGCGCCCGAGGCCGGCTGGCTGGGCCTGACCGCGCGCCGGGTGGCGGGCGAGGGCGATCCGCTGCAGGGGCCGACCAGCATCGTGGTGAAGGACGGGACGATCTACACCGCAAACCTCGCCTTCGGGATGAAGCCCGAGCAGAAGAACAAGGCCATCGTGGCGATCACGGGTTACGAGAAGCCCTGAGATCGAAAGACCCTGCCGCGAGCGTCGCGGCAGGGTCCTTTCGAGCCGGCGTTCCCGGCTGCGCCTTCGGGACTCAGAGCGCCTTGTCGGTGATCTCGTGGGTCCAGGCGCCCTCGGGCTCCTTGGTGATCACGGGATCGGAGCCGCCGGAGAGGAGGCTGTCCACCGTCCGCTGGTAGTCCGCCTCGTCCAGCGCGCCGTCCGAGCCCTCCAGCAGCTTGGCGATCTCGCGGACCATGCGCCGCTGGTGCTTCTCGGTCTGGGCGCCGGTGGCGTCGTTCTCCAGCACGATTTCGGCGGCCTCGTCGGGATGCTCGGCCGCGTACTCCCAGCCCTTCATCGAGGCGCGCACGAAGCGGGCCATCTTGTCCACGAAGGCCGGGTCCTCGAGGTTGTCCTCAAGCACGTAGAGGCCGTCCTCGAGCGTCGCCACGCCCTGGTCCTCGTACTTGAAGGTGACGAGCTGATCCTCGGAGATGCCGGCGTCCAGCACCTGGCCGTACTCGTTGTAGGTCATGGTGGAGATGCAGTCCGCCTGCTTCTGCAGCAGCGGGTCCACGTTGAAGCCCTGCTTGAGGACGGTGACGCCCTCCGGCCCGCCTTCGGTGGGGATGCCGAGCTTCGACATCCAGCTCAGGAACGGATACTCGTTGCCGAAGAACCAGACGCCGAGGGTGCGGCCGGGGAAGTCCTCCGGGCTCTCGACGCCGGTTTCCTTCAGGCAGGTCAGCATCATGCCGGACTTCTTGAAGGGCTGGGCGATGTTGACCACCGGCACGCCCCGCTCCCGCGCCGCGAGGGCGGAGGGCATCCAGTCCACCATCACGTCGGCGCCGCCGCCCGCGAGCACCTGCACGGGCGCGATGTCGGGGCCGCCGGGCAGGATCTCCACGTCGAGGTTCTCCTCCTCGTAGAAGCCCTTGTCCTGGGCCACGTAGTAGCCGGCGAACTGGGCCTGCGTGACCCACTTGAGCTGGAGCGACACGTCGTCGGCGGCGTGGGCCGCGCCGGCGGCGAGCGCCGCGGCGATGGCCGCGCCGAGGGGGAGTTTCATCATGGTCGCCTCTCCTGTCGGGGCGCCCTCGCAGGCGCCTGATTGTTCATCCCCTAGGCGTAGCGCGCCGCCCGCGGAGCGGTCAACAGGCTGGGGCGGGACGCATCCTTGGGCAGGAGAAAGGATTGCGATCTCAGCGCTTGCGCAGTTCGGAGTGGGACTTGAGAACTTCGTCGCCATCCTCCTGGCGGATCAGGTAGGCGGGGTTCTCCTCGTCGCCGTTGCGCACGATCTTCGCGCCCTTGAGGGTGCGTTCGACGCGGCGGGTGAACACTTCCTTCACCTGGCCCTCGGCGTCGCCGGCGCCCCAGTTCCACGTCACCCAGGCGTCCTTGCGGAATTTCTCGGTCATGGCGTCCTCCTTCGCGCGGGAGGGTAGCGCCGGTCAGCCGCGCTGCGAGGGGTGCCAGAAGGTCGCCGCCCGCTCGATCGCCGCGATCAGGCCGTAGAAGCAGGAGCCGGCGAGGGCGGCCATGGCGATCTCGGCCCAGACCATGTCGATGTTCATGCGCCCCACCTCGGTGGAGATGCGGAAGCCCATGCCCACCACGGGCGTCCCGAAGAACTCGGCCACGATGGCGCCGATGAGCGCGAGGGTGGAGGAGATCTTGAGCCCGTTGAAGATGAAGGGCGCGGCCATGGGCAGGCGCAACTTCAGAAGCGTCTGGCGGTAGGAGGCGGCGTAGGTCCGCATCAGGTCACGCTGCATCCTGTCGGCGGCGGCGAGGCCGGCGACGGTGTTCACCAGCATGGGGAAGAATACCATGACCACCACCACGGCGGCCTTGGAGGGCCAGTCGAAGCCGAACCACATCACCATGATAGGCGCGATGCCGACGATAGGGAGGGCGGCGACGAAGTTGCCCACGGGCAGCAGCCCGCGCTGGAGGAAGGGGGAGCGGTCGATCAGCAGCGCCATGGCGAAGGCCGCGGCGCAGCCGAGCGCGTAGCCCACCAGCACGGCGCGCATGAAGGTCTGCACGAAGTCCGCCCACAGCAGGTCGAGCGAGCCCGCGAAGCGCGCCGCGATCATGGAGGGCGGCGGCAGCAGCACCGTCGGAATGCGGGCGCCGCGGGCCACGGTCTCCCACAGGAAGAGCAGAGTCGCGCCGAAGATCAGCGGGACCAGCAGCGCAAGCGCCCGCCTGCCTGCCGAGGCGCGGAGGCCGAGCCCGGCAAGCGCCGATACCAGCCCCCAGGCGCAGAGCCAGGCGAGGATGACGGCGAGCCAGAGGGGACCGGGCATCCCGTCCTCGGCCCCTGCCCCGTAGAGCGCGAGGACCGCGAGCGCCAGCGCCGCAACGGCCAGCGGCAGGGGGTTGCGCAGGAGGGTCATCGGGCCTCCTCCATCCCCATCCGCGCCAGCGTCAGGCGGGAGATCAGGCCGATCAGCGCCACCAGCGCGGCGGCGAGCAGCGCGGCGGCGAACAGCGCGGACCAGATCTGGACGGTCTGGCCATAGTAGCTGCCCGCAAGCAGCCGCGCGCCGAGGCCTGCGACGGCGCCGGTGGGAAGCTCGCCCACGATGGCGCCGAGGAGGCTCGCGGCCGCCCCGATCTTGAGGGAGGCGAAGAGGTAGGGCGTCGAGGCCGGCAGCCGCAGCTTCCAGAACGCCTGCGACCGGGTGGCCGACCATGTGCGCATGAGGTCGAGCTGGATCGCGTCCGGGCGAGCGCAGGCCCTTCACCATCCCCACCGCCACCGGGAAGAAGCTGAGATAGGTGGAGATCAGCGCCTTGGGGATCAGCCCCGACACGCCGATCGCGTTCAGGACCACGATGATCATAGGGGCTATCGCGAGGATCGGAATGGTCTGGGAGGCGATGATCCAGGGCATCACCGACATGTGCATGGCCCGCGAATGCACGATCCCCACGGCCAGCGCCAGCCCGAGCGTGGTCCCGAAGGCGAAACCCAGAAGCGTGGCCGAGAGGGTCACCCAGCCGTGATAGATCAGGCTGCGCTTGGAGGTGGGGCGCATCTCCACCGTCGTCTTCCACAGCTCCGCCGCCACCTGGTGGGGGGCGGGGAGGACGGGACGATCCTGGGACATGGTCGCGGTCAGCATCTCGACCGTCGAGGGCGCGGTCCGGGCGCGGGCGGCCTGGTCCCGCTCCCACGCCAGGTTCATCCCGGCGGCAGCGACGTACCAGACCGCGACGATGGCCGCGACGACGGTGAGAACGGGGAGAACGTTGCGCATCAGTCGTAGGAATGGCCGGCGCGCAGCCCCTCGCGCACCCGGTGGGCGACTTCGAGGAACTCCGGCGTCTCGCGGATGTCCAGCGGGCGGTCCGCCGGCAGGGGGCTGTCGATCACGTCGATGATCCGCCCCGGGCGCGGGGACATCACCACGATGCGGGTGGAGAGATAGACCGCCTCGGGGATCGAGTGGGTGACGAAGCAGATGGTCTTTTCGGTGCGCCGCCAGAGCTTCAGGAGCTGCTCGTTGAGGTGGTCGCGCACGATCTCGTCGAGCGCGCCGAAGGGCTCGTCCATCAGCAGCAGGTCCGCGTCGAAGGCCAGCGCCCGGGCGATGGAGGCGCGCTGCTGCATGCCGCCCGAGAGCTGCCAGGGGAACTTCTTCTCGAACCCGTCGAGGTCCACGAGCGCGCAGGGTCTCGGCGACGCGGCGATCCTGCTCCTCCCGCGAGAAGCCCATGATCTCCAGCGGCAGCTTCACGTTGCGCGCGATGGTCCGCCACGGGTAGAGCGCGGAGGCCTGGAAGACGTAGCCGTAGGCTCGGGCGCGGCGGGCCTCCTCGGGCGTCATGCCGTTGATCGAAATCGTCGCCCGAGGTGGGGCGTTCCAGGTCCGCGATCACCCGCAGGAAGGTGGTCTTGCCGCAGCCGGACGGCCCGATGAAGGAGACGAAGTCGCCCCGGCGCCACCGTCAGATCCACGTCGGCCAGCGCATGGACCGGGCCGTCGCCGGTCTCGAAGGTCAGGCAGAGGTCCCGCGCCTCGATCACAGCGCGGGCGGGGCCGGCGGGCGCGTCGGGCGCGGGCTGGCTCATGCGCTCAGACGCCCGACGGGATGTTCATCGGGTCCCGCTCGATCCGCCTCGGCGCGGTGAGGGCCTTCCAGGTGCTGAGCGCCCGGTTCGGCGCGGGGAAAGCGGGACGGGGGATGAACTTGCCGCGGCCGGGCTGGGGCTGGGTGTTCTGCCCCTCGGCCCAGACCACGTCCCCGCGGGAAAGCGTGTAGCGCGGCAGGCCCGAAACCTCCATGCCTTCGAACACGTTGTAGTCGATGATGGACTTCTGGGTCGAAGCGGAGATGGTCTTCTTCGCCTTCGGATCCCAGACCACGAGGTCCGCGTCCGCCCCCTCCACGATCGCGCCCTTGCGGGGGTAGATGTTCAGGATCTTCGCGATGTTGGTGGAGGTTACGGCGACGAATTCGTTCGGCGTGAGACGCCCCGTCTCCACGCCCTTCGTCCACAGCACGGAAAGCCGCTCCTCCAGCCCGCCGGTGCCGTTGGGGATCCTGGTGAAATCGTCGCGGCCGAAGCGCTTCTGCTCGGTGGAGAAGGCGGCGTGGTCGGTCGCCACCACCTGAAGGGAGCCCGACATCAGCCCCGCCCACAGCCCGTCCTGGTGCTGCTTGTTGCGGAAGGGCGGGGACATGACGCGGCGGGCGGCGTAGTCCCAGTCCTTGTTGAAATACTCGCTCTCGTCGAGCGTCAGGTGCTGGATCAGCGGCTCGCCGTAGACGCGCATCCCCTTCTGGCGGGCGCGGCGGATGGCCTCGTGCGCCTGCTCGCAGGAGACGTGGACGATGTAGAGCGGCACGCCGGCCGCGTCGGCGATCATGATGGCGCGGTTGGCGGCCTCGCCCTCCACCTCCGGCGGGCGGGAATAGGCGTGGCCTTCAGGGCCGGTCAGGCCTTCGGCGAGGTAGCGCTGCTGAAGCTCGGCCACCACGTCGCCGTTCTCGGCATGCACCAGCGGCATGGCCCCGAGCTCGGCGCAGCGGCGGAACGAGGCGAACATCTCGTCGTCCTGCACCATCAGCGCGCCCTTGTAGGCCATGAAGTGCTTGAAGGTGTTGATGCCGCGTTTGACGACCCAGTCCATCTCCTCCCAGATCGTCTCGTTCCAGCCGGTGATGGCGACGTGGTAGCCGATGTCCACGCAGATCTGGTTCCCGGACTTGCGGTCCCAGGCCTCGACCGCGGATTTCAGGGAGCCGTCCTCGCCGGGCAGGCAGAAATCCACCAGCATCGTGGTGCCGCCCGCGGCGGCGGCGAAGGTGCCGGATTCGAAGGTCTCGGCGGCGGTGGTGCCCATGAAGGGCATCTCCAGATGGGTGTGCGGGTCGATGCCGCCGGGGATGACGTAGGCGTCGGTGGCGTCGATGGTCTCGTCGCCCGAGAGGTTCTCGCCGATCTCCAGGATCTTCTCGCCGTCGATGAGGACGTCGGCTTCCCAGGTGCGGTCGGCGGTGACGATCGTGCCGCCCTTGATGACTTTGGTCATGGTGACCTCATCTTTCCGTTCGTAGCTCACACAGCTCGGCGGGAGCGCCTTGCCACGATAATTGATGTGATAGGAGACACGACTAGAGAAATTGCACAGGCTGCCAATGCCGGCTTCAGGCTGTTCACCGGATGCAATTTACGAACCGAGGCTTCGCTGACGACCTGCGACAAGCCAGCAACAAATCTTTCGTACTGCCACTCCGCAATCAGTCCTGCACCAACTGCCCCAATGACGACGCGTCACGGTGACGCTGCAGATAACAGCCATGACATTAGCTTTCGCACCACGTCCGGTAGGGCAAAGCGCATTCGTGATGTAGCGACTTCCCAAAATGGCGACTGCTAGGGCAAACAGTAGTACCAACCCGTTTGAAGAGCCGGTCACCCCACCACCTCCGCCGTCTCCAGCACCGCATGGAGCAGCACGTCCGTGCCCTTCGCGGCCCAGTCCTGCGTGATCTCCTCGTCCTCGTTGTGGCTGAGGCCGTCCTTGCAGGGGCACATGATCATCGCCGTCGGCGCGATGCGGTTGATCCAGCAGGCGTCGTGGCCGGCGCCGGAGACGAGGTCCATGTGGGAGTGGCCCAGCCGCTCGGCCGCGTTGCGCACGGCGGTCACGCAGCCCTCGTCGAAGGTGACGGGGTCGAAATGGCCGGCGACCTCGATCTCGATGCCGAGGCCCAGTTCCTCGGCGATCTTCGGGGCCTCGGCTTCGAGCCGCGCCTTCATGTCGTCCAGTATGTTCTGGTGCGGGCTGCGGAAATCGATGGTGAAGACGGTCTTGCCCGGGATCACGTTGCGCGAGTTGGGGTAGACCTCCACATGGCCGATGGCGCCGACGGCGTCGGGCTGGTGGGACATGGCGATCTCGTGCACCAGCTCGGTGATCCGGGCCATGCCGAGGCCCGCGTTCACGCGCATGGGCATGGGGGTGGAGCCGGTGTGGGCGTCCCGGCCCGTCAGCGTCACCTGAAGCCACCACAGGCCCTGGCCGTGGGTGACGACGCCGATGTCCTTGCCCTCGGCCTCCAGGATCGGGCCCTGCTCGATATGCAGCTCGAACATCGCCTTCATCTTGCGCTCGCCCGGCGCTTCCTCGCCCATCCAGCCGATGCGCTCAAGCTCGTCGCCGAAGGTCTTGCCCTCGGCGTCCTTGCGCCCGTAGGCCCAGTCCAGCTCGTGCACGCCCGCATAGACGCCGGAGGCGAGCATGGCGGGGGCGAAGCGGGTGCCCTCCTCGTTCGTCCAGTTCACCAGCACGATGGGGTGCTTCGTCTTGATGTTCAGCTCGTTGAGCGTGCGCAGGACCTCGAGCCCGCCCAGCACGCCCAGCACGCCGTCATAGCGCCCGCCGGTGGGCTGGGTGTCGAGATGCGAGCCCATGTAGACCGGCGGCAGCGACGGGTCCTCCCCCTCGCGCCGCATGAACATGTCGCCGAGCCTGTCCACGCCCATGGTGCAGCCCGCGGCCTCGCACCACTTCTGGAACAGGGCCCGCCCCTCCGCATCCGCATCGGTCAGCGTCTGGCGGTTGGAGCCGCCGCGCACGCCGGGGCCGATCTTCGCCATCTCGTGGATGGAGTCCCACAGACGGTCGGAGTTGATCTGAAGGTTCGAGCCAAGTTCCGTCATGTGCATCAGCGCCTTGGTCTAGGGTATTGAGAATGTCGGCGAGCGTGTCGAAGACCCCGTGGATCCGGCTTTCCGAGAAGATCGGGGGCGGCGAACGCCCGGTTTACGGTCCACGGCATCCGGAAAGCGCGAAGATCATTCGGCGAGCGGTCCAGCATCACGTGTCCCCTGACGAGCCTGCCGGGCCGAGGGGCCTCGCGGCGAAAGCTCTTGCGGTGCGTTGACCGGGTGGTCAAAGTTCACGCTATCAGGACGGCCCCGACCGTCAACCACGAAAACGGGAGCGGGCCCTTGCATGACGGCGACGCCCTGAGGCCGGAGGACCTGGAGCCCCGCGCCGCGCGAACCAAGCGCCGGACGCGCATCCAGGAGGCGAAGGAGGCCGCGATCCTCGACGCGGGGCTGGAGGCGTTCTCCACCCACGGCTTCCGGGGCGCTACGATCGACCAGATCGCGGAGGGGGCGGGCATGTCGAAGCCAAACCTCCTCTACTACTTCCGGCGGAAGGAGGACATTCACGCCGCCCTGATGACCCGCCTGCTGGACGCCTGGCTGGAGCCGCTGGAGGCGCTCAGCGCGGAGGGCGACCCGATGCAGGAGATTCGCGCCTATGTCCGGCGCAAGCTCGACATGGCGCGGGACAAGCCGCGGGAGAGCCGGCTGTTCGCCTCCGAGGTCATGGCCGGGAGCGCGGCGATCGAGCCCTACCTCTCGGGCCGGCTGAAGGCGCTGGTGGACGAGAAGGCGGAGGTGATCCGCGTCTGGATCGCCGCCGGCAAGATCCGCAAGGTGGAGCCGCACCACCTGATCTTCTCGATCTGGGCGACCACCCAGCACTACGCGGATTTCGACATGCAGGTGCGCGCGGTGTTGGGGGTTTCGGGCGACGGCCATATCGACGACGCCGCCCGATTTCTGGAGAGCCTCTACCTGCGGGGTCTCGCCCCCTAGCGGTCGAGGATCTCCCGCAGCTCCACCATGTTGGCGCGGGCGCGGAGCACCTTCTCGCCCATCACCGAGAGATGGTCGGGGGTGATGACGCCCTCCTCGGCGCCGTTGGAGACGATCCACGGGTTCAGCCGCGCCCCGTCGGCGATGTGGCTCTCCATCCGGTCCCAGACCGCGTCGAGATCCGAGCCCTCCGACACCGCCTCGAAGTCGTAGCGCACCGCCTGCAGCAGGCCGTGCAGGGCGAAGAGCTGGCCGCGCGCCTCGTGGAACAGGTTGTCGGCCCGGAAGTCGAACCAGCCGCGGTTGTTGCCGGAGGCCTCCACGAAGGCCTTGCGCTCCGGCGACCACTCGGTGGCCTTCGACCGCGCAGAAAGCTGGGAGGCCGTGGAGCCGAGATCGGCGGCGATCCGGTCCAGCAGCACGCGGAGGTTGTCGCGCCGCACGTCGAACAACGCCTCGCAGCTCTCGAGCCGCAGATTGTAGCGCTGATAGAGCGGGATCGCGCCGCGGTAGGAGGAGCTGGCGGCCTGCATCACCGTCTGGAGCTGCGGGTCGAAGGGGTTGTTCAGCACCCAGGCGCGCTCGTTGGTCCTGAGCCGCGACTGCGCCGCCTGCAGGTCCGGGTCCGCCTGCGAGGTGCCGCGCACCCGCCCGAGCGTGTCGGCGAGGTCCAGCGACACCCGCCGCACCATCCGCAGCATCCCCGTCTGGAACGAGGCCTTGTTGTCGAACCAGGGCGTGTCGGCGAAATCCACCAGCCCGAAGAAGCCGAGATTGTACATGGGCGCGCCGGGGACCCAGTCGTTCTCGTTGACCATCATGTCGATGAGCGCGATCTGCATCTGCACCACGCGGGATGGGGCGCAGGTGCGGGGCGCATCGTCCTCGGAGGCGCCGGCGGCCTCGGGCGCGGGCTTGAGCTCGGCGGTCTGCACGGCCAGCACCTGCTGGGGATAGGACATCTCCATCCCGCGGTAGATGTCGAAGCGGTAGACCAGCACGCCGATCCAGACGACCAGAAGCACGAGGATCAGCGCCGGCAGCACGCCCAGCAGGCGGCGCCAGATGCCGCGGTTCGGCGCGGCGAACGGGTCGTGCCGGTCCCGCCTGCGGCCGATGCCGAAGAGGCGGCCGATCCGCTCCAGAACCTCGACGATGGCGTCGATGATGCGCGTCATGGCCCCCTCCCCGGTGATGGCCTGCCCGATGTAGCCGGTCGGGCCGTCCGGGCCAAGGTCAGGCGGCCTTCCGGGCCGCGTGGTCCTTGAAGAAGCGGGCGATGCGGGTCGCGATCGCGGGCGAATCCAGCGGCTCCTCCAGCCCGTCGAGCGCGGTGCGGGCGATGGCTTCGCCGTAGACGGTCCCGATCCGGTCCTCGATCAGCGCGCGGGAGAAGGCGGGCCGAAATTCGGGGTGCGCCTGCCAGGAGATGGCGGGCGCGTCCTCCCACGCGAGGCCGGCGATTGGGCAGAACTCGGAGCTGGCGATCAGGCGCGTCCCCTCCGGCTGGCGCGTGACCTGGTCCTGGTGGGAGGCGAGGATGCGGATGTTCCGCCCCGTCTCGTGGTCGAGATAGGTCTGCCCGCCGATGCCCCAGCCGCGATCGGACTTCGCGACCTCGCCCCCCAGCGCCTGCGCCATCAGCTGGTGGCCGAAGCAGATCCCCACCAGCGGCACGCGCGCCTCCACGACCCGGCGCACGAACTCCTCCGTCTCCCGGATCCAGGGGAGGTCGTCGTAGACGCCGTATTTGGAGCCGGTGATGAGCCAGCCGTCCGCCTCCGACGGCGAGGACGGGATCTCGTCCAGCAGCACCGGCCAGCTTCGGAATTCGAACCCGTGGCCGTCGAGGAGCCGCTCGAACATCGCGGGATAGGTCCCGTGCTCGTCCTGCATGTCCTTCGGCGGGAAGCCGGTTTCGAGGATGCCGATGCGCATGGACGCCTCTCCGAATCGCTCGCCGCGAAGGGACGCGGCTTTTCTTCACGTTTTCAGTGGGCAATATAGGCGTCCAAGCCGCCCGCGTCAGCGTCCCAGGGGGAGCGGGCGGCGGCGCGCAGCGCAGCCTTATCTCCCGCGGACCGCGCAACGGACCCGGAACCAATGACGAAGACATCGCCTTCCATCAGCCTGGGCGTCTCGCCGCAGCTGGAGAACCCCGACCTCGAGTCCCTGCGCGACTGGATCCGCGCCCACCGGGTCGAGGAGATCGAGTGCGTGACCCCCGACTTCGCGGGCATCGCGCGCGGCAAGGTGATGCCGGCCGCCAAGTTCCTGCGGGAAAGCGAGATCCGGCTGCCTGTCTCGATCTACTTCGCCGTCATCACCGGCGAATACGCCGACGTGGACCACCCCGAGCTCTACTCCGACGGCGACATCACGCTGATCCCGGACCTGGCCACGGCGCGCGCGGTGCCGTGGGCGGGGGATCCGTCGCTGCAGATCATCCACGACGTGGCGGACCGGCACGGCGAGCCGCTGGGCTACGCCCCCCGCCAGGTTCTGCGCAACGTGCTGAAGGCCTACGAGAATCACGGTTGGACGCCCGTGGTGGCGCCGGAGCTGGAGTTCTACCTCACCAAGCCGAACACCGACCCGGACTACCCGCTGGAGCCGCCGGTGGGGCGTTCGGGCCGCCGCTCCACCGGCTCCCAGGCGTTCTCGCTGTCGGCGGTGGACGAATACGACGCGGTGATCGAGCATATCTACGACTACGCCGATGCGCAGGGCCTGGAGATCGACACCATCATCCAGGAGGCCGGCGCCGCGCAGCTCGAGGTGAACATGCTGCATGGCGACGCCATGAAGCTCGCGGACCAGGTGTTCCTGTTCAAGCGCCTGATCCGGGAGGCGGCGCTCCGCTGCGGAGCCTACGCGACGTTCATGGCCAAGCCAATGCAGGGGCAGCCCGGCTCGGCCATGCATATTCACCAGTCGGTTCTGGATCGCGAGGGGCGCAACATCTTCACGGCCGACGACGGCGAGGCCTCGCCCCTTTTCGACGCCTTCATCGGCGGTCAGCAGAAGTACCTGCCGGCCTGCTCGGCGCTGACGGCGCCTTACGTCAATTCGTACCGGCGGCTGGTCAAGTACATGTCCGCGCCTGTAAATCTGGAATGGGGCTACGACAACCGCTCCACCGGGCTGCGGGTGCCGCGGTCGGACCCGCGGGCGCGGCGGGTGGAGAACCGGCTGACCGGGGCGGACGCCAACCCCTATCTGAGCATCGCGGGCTCGCTCGCGGCGGGGCTGCTGGGGATGCTGGAGGGCACGCCCCCGCGCCCGCCCGTCACGGGAGGGGCCTATGACCGGGACCGGGACATCCCCTATTCGCTGCTGGAGGCCGTGGATCTGCTGCAGGAGGCCGGGCCGCTCGCGGATCTGCTGGGGCGGGATTTCGTGCGCCTCTACGGCACGCTCAAGCAGTTCGAGTACGACCAGTTCATGACCGTCATCAGCCCGTGGGAGCGGGAGCACCTGCTGCTGAACGTCTAGGTTAACGCGGTCTGCGAAGCGTCTGCAAAACGTATGGCAGGCGTATGGCGGCGCGTCCGATGGACCGGAAAAGATGAATCTCCTCTACGCCAACGAGCCCGCCGGCAAGTTTCCCCCGAGCTGGTACGTCGAAAGCGCCCCGCCCTTCCCCGCCCAGCCGGTGCTGGAGGGGGAGACGCGCGCGGACGTGTGCATCGTCGGCGCGGGCTTCACGGGCCTCTCGGCGGCGCTGCACCTGGCGGAGCGCGGCGCCTCGGTGACGGTGCTGGAGGCGCAGCGGGTGGGCTGGGGCGCCTCGGGGCGCAACGGCGGGCAGATCGGCGTCGGACAGCGGGTGGACCAGCCGGAGCTGGAGCGGCTCGCGGGCGAGACGCTGGCGCGGGAGGCGTGGGAGATCGGGCTCGACGCCGCGCGGCTGGTGCGGGAGCTGGTGACGAAGCACGCCATCCCCTGCGCGCTCAAGCCCGGCGTGATGTACGTGAACCATCGCCGGCGATACGACCGCCACTCCCGCGACTATGCCGAGCACATGCGGGCGCGCTATGGGCATGAGGTGGCGTATCTTCCGCCGGAGGAGGTGGCGCAGCGGCTCGGCGCCTCGGGCATCCACGGCGGGACGCTGGACATGGCGGGGGGGCATCTGCATCCGCTGGCCTATGCGCGGGGGCTGGCCTTCGCCGCCCTCTCGGCCGGAGCGCGGATCCATGAGGGGTCGGAGGCGCTGGAGATCGACGGGACCACGGTGCGGACCGCCCGGGGCGCGGTGCGGGCGGACCGGGTGATCGTGGCCTGCAACGGCTATCTCGGCGGTCTGCTGCCGGAGGTGGCCGGGAAGGTCATGCCGATCAACAACTTCGTGCTCGCGACTGAACCTTTGTCTGAAGACCGGGCGCGCAGCCTGATCCGGGACGACGTGGCGGTCGCGGACAGCCGCTTCGTGGTCAACTACTTCCGCCTGTCCGAGGATCGGCGAATGTTGTTCGGCGGGGGCGAGAGTTACGGGTGGAAGTTCCCGCAGGATCTGAAGGGCTTGGTGCGGGGCAAGATGCTCAAGCTGTTCCCGCAGCTCTCGGATGTGCGCGGTCACCCATGCCTGGGGCGGCACGCTCGCGATCACGCCCACGCGGCTGCCGGTGTGGGGCGAGATCCGGCCGGGGGTGTTCAACGCCTCGGGCTATTCGGGCTCGGGCGTGGCGCTGGCGACCATGGCCGGGCCGATCCTGGCGGAGGCGCTGGCGGGGGAGCGGCGGCGGCTCGACATCATGGCCCGCCTGCCCGTGCCGGGGTTCCCGGGGGGGACGTGGCTCCGTCGCCCCACGCTGCTCGCGGCCATGACCTTCGCGGGGCTGCGCGACAGGTTGTGACCGGAACCCGTTGATCCCGCCGCGCGTTCCGGGTCGGAGACCCGCGGAGGAGCGCCCTTGGAGATCACCATCGAGCCGCTGAGAATCGTCTCGGCCCAGCTCAACATCCTCGCCGCGGAGGCGGTGGCGCTGATCCCCAACATGATCGCGGCGCTGCTGGTGCTGGGGCTGACGGCGCTCGCGGCCGGGCTGATCGGCGGCGCGGTGCGGCGGGTGATGGTCCGCTCGCGCGCGCGGCCGGCGCTCACGCAGGCGCTGCGGCGGCTCACGCGGATCGTGGTCTGGCTGCTGGGGCTGCTGCTGACGGCGACGCTGCTGTTCCCGGACCTCACGGCCACGCGGGCGCTGGCAGGGCTGGGGCTGGGGTCGCTGGTCATCGGGCTCGCCTTCAAGGACATCTTCGAGAACTTCCTCGCGGGCTTCCTGATCCTGCTGAGGAAGCCCATGCGCACGGGCGACGACATCCTGTGCGAGGGGGTGCAGGGCCGGGTCGAGCGGATCTCGCTGCGCGACACCTTCGTGCGGAAGCGCTCGGGCGAGCTGGTGCTGGTGCCCAACAGCTTCCTGTTCCGCAACCCGGTGGAAATCCTGACCGACCGCGACTTCCGCCGCATCACCCTCACGGTGCCGGTGGCCTACGGCACGGACGTGGACGCGGCGCGGGAGGTGATCCGCGCCGCGGTGGAGGCGATCCCGACGCGCGAGAGCGGCGAGGTGCAGGTCTTCGCGGGGGAGTTCGACGCCTATTCGATCGACTTCCTGGTGCGCTGGTGGGCCCGCAGCGCGCCGATCGACGAGCATCGCAGCCGGGACGAGGCGGTCGCGGCCGTCAAGCGGGCGCTGGAGGGCGCGGGCGTGGAGATCCCCGTGCCCTACCGGCGCATCCTGTGGGACGGAGCGCCGGTCAGGCCGGAGCCCCCTTCCTGATGCGGAAGGGCCGCGGGAAGACGTCGAGCGCGGCTCTTCACGTCGGCCTCCGACACGGCGCCGCGGGGGATGATCTCGGCGACGAGGCCAAGCTTCTTGTCCTCCACCACCTCGATGTCGGCATGGATGCCGGCCTTCTCCAGCGCCTCGCCGTAGACCCGCCGGATCGCCATCCTGCGCAGGTCCGGCTTGAAGACCTTGCCCACGGCGGTCTTGGGGAGCTCGGAGAGGATCTCGATGTGCTTGGGGTGGGCCGCGCGCTCGGGGACGTGCTCGTCCGCGTAGGCCTGGAGGTCCGCGATGGTGGCGGTCTGGCCGGCGGCGAGCTCCACATAGGCGGCCGGGACCTCGCCCGAGTGAGCGTCCGGCTGGCCGATGGCGCCGACGAAGGCGACCGCGGGGTGCTTCGACAGCGCCTCCTCGATCAGGGCGGGGTCGATGTTGTGGCCGCCCCGGATGATGAGGTCCTTGGCCCGCCCGGTGATCCAGAGATAGCCGTCGGCGTCGATGCGCCCGAGGTCGCCGGTGCGCAGCCACTTGCCGTCGGCGTAGAGGCCCGCGTTGCGCGCCGCCTCCGTGTAGGTGCGTCCCGCCAGCACGCCGGGGTTTGAGACGCAGATCTCGCCGACCTCGTCCGGGCCGCAGTCCTTCGAGACCTCCCCCGCGTCGTTGAAATGCAGGATGCGCACGTCGGTGTAGGGGAACGGCAGGCCGACGGAGCCGATTTTGCGCTCGCCGTCCCGCGGGTTGCAGGAGACGAGGCAGGTCGCCTCGGTCATCCCGTAGCCCTCGAGGATCTTGACGCCGGTCGCTTCCTCGAACCGGTGGAACAGCGCCTGCGGCAGCGGGGCCGAGCCGCAGAGCGCGAATTTCAGCGTGGAGACGTCCGCATCCACCTTGCGCTGCATCAGCGCGGCGGCGGCGGTGGGAACGGTGATCATCAGCGTGGCGTTCCAGCGGTCCACCAGCTTCCAGAAGTTGTCGAAGACCCCGTCGCCGCGATAGCCCGCCGGCGTCGGCAGCACCATGTGCGCCCCGGAGGTCACGCAGGCCATCCAGATCGGATAGGCCGCGAAGACGTGGAAGAGGGGCAGCGGACAGAGGATCGAGTCGTCCGGCTGGAACATCATCGAGGCCGAGCACCAGCCGTTGTAGAGCATCCCCTCATGCGCGTGCTGCGCGATCTTGGGCATGCCGGTGGTGCCGCCGGTGTGGAAGTTGGCGCCGATCCGCTTGGGGTCGAGCGACTCGCTGAAGCTCAGCGTCTTCGGCTGCTGCGCCAGCTCGGCGTTGAAGTCGGAGATCTTCGCGTGGTGCGTCGCGGCCGCCTTCGGGCGGATCAGCGGCACGATCCACGAGGCGGGCGGCGCGAGGTAGCGCTTCAGGTCCACCTCGAGGAGGTGCTCGACATTCGGCGCGAGGGCCACGGCCTCGGCGGCCTTCTGCGCCACGTCGGTCCTGGGGAAGGGCGCGAGCGTGACCAGCACCCTCGCCCCCGTTTCGCGCAGGAGGGCGCCGAGCTGCTCGGGTTCCAGCAGCGGGTTGAGGGGGTTCACCACGCCCGCCGTGCATCCGGCGAGAAGCGCGATGGCGGCCTCGTTGCAGTTGGGGAGGAGGTAGGCGACCGCGTCCCCTTCCTGCACCCCGAGCGAGCGGAAGAGGTTGGCGGCCTGGTTCACCCGGTCCCGCAGCTCGGCCCAGGTGAGGGTCTCGGCCTTGTCTTTCGGGCCGGACTGGATCTGGAAGCTCAGCGCGGGGCTCGCGGCATGGCGGTCGGCGGTCTGGGAGAGCTGCTCGTGGACGGAGCGGGCGGACCAGCGGTCGGCGAGGGGGACCTGCTCCCAGCGCGCCTTGTCGGCGATCGTGCCGAAATGCTCCTTGCGGTGGGGCATGCGGTTTCCTCCCTGACTTTCGGCAAGTGTTGGACGCGCGGCCTTCACGGCGCAAGGTCAACCTGACATAACTCGACGCGGGCCGGGCGAGGGACGGCCGGGACGTCCGCGCCGACCCTGCGGGGCGCCGGGGGCGGCTCGCGGCGGTTCGCGAACCCGGTGGCGGACCGGCCGACCGGAAGGGTCAGCCCGCGGCGAACTGGAGGCGGGCGAGGCGGGCGTAGAGCCCTTCCTGCGTCACCAGCTGGTCATGGGTGCCCTCGGCCACGATGCGTCCGGCGTCCATCACCACGATCCGGTCGGCGCGCTTCACGGTCGCGAGGCGGTGGGCGATGACCAGCGTGGTGCGCGTCTCCGACAGGCGCGCGACGGCCTCCTGCACCAGCCGCTCGGACTGGGCGTCGAGCGCCGAGGTCGCCTCGTCCAGCAGCAGCACAGGCGCGTCGCGCAGGATGGCGCGGGCGATGGCGAGGCGCTGCTTCTGGCCGCCGGAGAGCATCACGCCGCGTTCGCCCACATAGGCGCCGTAGCCTTCGGGCAGGCGCTCGATGAACTCGTGCGCGGCGGCGGCGCGGGCGGCGGCCTCGACTTCGGCGTCCGACGCCTCCGGGCGGCCGAAGCGGATGTTGGCCGCGACGGTGTCGGCGAAGATGGCCGGGTCCTGGGAGACGACGGAGAAGGCGCGGCGCAGATCCTCGGGCGCCATATCGGCGATGGGGGCGCCGTCCAGCAGGATCGCGCCCGAGGCCGGGTCGTAGAAGCGCAGGAGAAGCTGGAAGAGCGTGGTCTTGCCCGCGCCGGAGGGGCCGACGACGGCCACCGTCTCGCCGGGGCGGACGTGGAGGGCGACGTTGTCCAGCGCGGGGGCGTCGGGGCGGGCGGGGTAGCGGAAGGACACGTCCTCGAACGCGATCTCGCCGCGGGAGGGGGCGCGGGCGACGGGGTTCGCGGCGACCTTCAGCGGGTCCTGCGTGTCCAGAAGCTCTCCCAGACGCTCGGTGGCGCCGGCGGCGCGCTGGACCTCGCCCCACACCTCCGACAGCGCGCCGACGGAGCCGGCCACCAGCACCGCGTAGATCAGGAACTGCACCAGCTCTCCGGGCGAGATGTCTCCGTCCCGCAGGTCGGAGGCGCCGATCCAGAGCACGCCCACCACGCCGGAGAAGACGAGGAAGATCACGATGGCGGTCAGGATCGCGCGCGCCTTGATCCGGCGGCGGGAGGCGTCGAACGCCGCCTCGATCAGGCCGCCGTAGCGGGCGCGGGAGGCGCCCTCGGCGGTGTAGGCCTGCACGGTCTGGGCGGCGAGCAGCGTCTCGGTCGCCTGGGCGGAGCTGTCGGCGATGCGGTCCTGGCTTTCGCGGCTGAGGACGCGCACGCGGCGGCCGTAGATCAGGATGGGCGCCACGATCAGCGGCACCAGCAGCATCGCGTAGCCCGCGAGCTTGGGCGAGGTCCAGAACATCAGCCCCAGCCCGCCGATCAGCAGCAGGATGTTCCTCAGCGCCACCGAGATGGAGGAGGAGACGACCGAGAGCAGCAGCGTGGTATCGGCGTTGAGGCGGGAGATCACCTCGCCGGTCATCACCTTCTCGTAGAAGGCGGGACTCATGCCGATGACCTTGTCGTAGACGGCGCGGCGCAGGTCGGTGATGACGCGCTCGCCCAGCCGGGTCACGAGGTAGTAGCGCGCCGCCGTCGCCAGCGCGAGCATGGCCGCAATGGCGAGCGCGGAGCCGAAATAGGCGTCCATCAGCTCGATCCGCTCGGCCGAGAAGCCGTCCACCACCCGGCCCGCGGCGACGGGCAGGGTCAGGTTGAGCACGGTGGTGGCGAGCAGCATCAGGAAGGCGCCCCAGACCAGCGCGCGGTAGGGGGCGAGGAACGGGCCCAGCCGGCGCAGCGCGCCGACGGAGCGGCTCTTGGGTCGGTCCTCGTGGTCCTGCCTGGCCATTGCGGCTCCGTTCGCTGGCGCCTGGGGCGCGGTCGGGGCTCCCATAGCAACGGCGCCGGCGGCGGGCAACGCGGGGGGGCGCCGCACGCGGCGTCCGCGCCGCTGTCACGCCGCAATCACGCCGGTCATGCGATTCGCGGGTTGTCCCTGCGGAATCGACCGCGCCTCCGGGCGCCTCGACGATGCGAAAGCCGGCGCCTCCTGACGTCCCTCGGGGTTGCGCCGGAGCCGGACCCCGCGCCGCGTTCCCTGGCGGCAGGCGGGGGAGGACCCAGTCCGGGGCGGCGCCGGTCAGCGCCGCTGGTTCCCGGCGCGCGCCCGTCTGCCGCGCCTCTCCTGCCGCGACGAGTTCGAGGCGGCGAGCGTCGGGAACTTTTTTCTCCGCCCATGGCGCGCCGTGCGTCGCCTTCGCGCTTGGCCGCCGCGCGGGAATGGCGCAAGGAAGGGGAGAGAGGCCGCGCCCGGCCGTTCCCGCCCCCGGTCCGCGATGCGCCTGCTGATCTCCTTCGCCGCCCTGTTCCTGTCGGTCATCCTGGTGCAGCTCGGCTCCGGCACGCTGGCGCCGCTGGACGCCTTGTCGGGGGCCTCGGCGGGGTTCTCGACGGGGCAGATCGGGCTGCTCGGGTCCTCGCATTTCGTGGGGTTCTTCGTGGGCTGCTGGCTGGCGCCGCGGCTCACGGGGCTGGTGGGGCATCCGCGGGTGTTCGCGGCCTTCGCGGCCATGGGCGCCATCGGGGCGCTGGCGCATCCCCTGTGGGTGGACCCGTGGTTCTGGGCGGGGCTGCGCGTGATCTCGGGCTTCGCGGTGGCGGGCGCCTACACGGTGATCGAGAGCTGGCTGCAGGGGAAGCTGGAGAACGCCAACCGCGGCAAGGTCATCGGCATCTACCGGGTGGTGGACCTGTCGGCGGCGCTGGGCGCGCAGGCGCTGATCGCGGTGCTGCCGCCGGCGGCCTATGTGAGCTACAACATCGTGGCGATGCTGTGCTGCCTGTGCCTGCTGCCGCTGACGCTGACCACCACCAAGGAGCCCGCCCTGCCCGAGGCGCCGCGGCTGCGCCCGCTCAAGACCCTGCGCCTGTCGCCGCTGGGCGCCGCGGGGGTGTTCGTGGCGGGGGTGACGATGCCGGCCTTCCGCATGGTGGGGCCGGTCTACGGGCTGGAGGTCGGTCTCGATGCGCAGGGGATCGCGCTGTTCCTGTCGGCCGCGATCTTCGGAGGGGCGGTGGCGCAGATGCCGGTGGGGTGGCTCGCGGACCGGTTCGACCGGCGCTGGGTGCTGATCTGGATGTCGGCCGCCGCCATCGGGGTGTGCGCGGGGATCGCGTGGATCGGGGCGCCTCGCCGGCCGCGGTCTATGGCGGCGCGCTGGTGTTCGGGCTGGTGAGCTATCCGATCTACAGCGTGTCCTCCGCCCATGCCAACGACTTCGCGGGGCCGGGGGAGGCGATGGAGCTCAACGCCTCGCTCCTCTTCATCTACGCGCTCGGCGCGATCCTGAGCCCGGTGGCGGCGGCGGCGCTGATCGAGACGCAGGGGCCCTCGGCGCTGTTCGTGTTCATCGCGGTGGCGCATCTGGCGCTGGCGCTGCTGGGCTTCTGGCGGATGCGCGCGAGGCCGGCGGCGGCGGGCGACGAGAAGACCCCCTACGTCTTCACCCCCCGCACCACCTTCATCGTGGGCCGCCTGCTGCGCCGCCGCCGCTGAGGCTCGCGGGGGGCGGGGGATGGGCTAAGAGGGGCGCCGAGTCGCATATAGGGACCCGAATGGCACGCATCCTCGTCACCTCCGCCCTGCCCTACATCAACGGGATCAAGCATCTGGGGAACCTCGTCGGCTCCCAGCTTCCGGCGGACGCCTATGCGCGGGCGATGCGGGCGCGCGGGCACGAGGTGCTGTTCATCTGCGCCACCGACGAGCATGGGACGCCCACCGAGCTGGCGGCCAAGAAGGCGGGCAAGTCCCCGGCCGAGTTCTGCGACGAGATGCACGAGGTGCAGGCCGGGATCGCCCGCGGCTTCCGGCTGAGCTTCGATCATTTCGGGCGGTCGTCCTCCCGGCGCAACCACCGGCTGACGCAGCATCTGGCGGGGCGACTGGCCGAGGCGGGGCTGATCGAGGAGGTGTCGGAGAAGCAGGTCTATTCGCAGGCCGACGGGCGGTTCCTGCCGGATCGGTACATCGAGGGGACCTGTCCGAACTGCGGCTACGACAAGGCCCGCGGGGACCAGTGCGAGAACTGCACCAAGCAGCTCGACCCGGTGGAGCTGATCGCGCCGCGCTCCGCCATCTCCGGCTCCACGGATCTGGAGGTGCGGGAGACCAAGCACCTGCATCTGAAGCAGTCAGCCATGCGGGGACGGCTGAGCGAGTGGATCGACGGCCAGGCGGACTGGCCGGTGCTGACCACCTCCATCGCGCGGAAGTGGCTGAACGACGGGGACGGGCTGCAGGACCGGGGGATCACGCGCGACCTCGACTGGGGCATCCCCGTGAAGAAGGGCGACGCCGAGTGGCCGGGGATGGAGGGCAAGGTCTTCTACGTCTGGTTCGACGCCCCCATCGCCTATATCGCCGCGACCGCCGAGTGGGCGGATGCCGCGGGTCAGCCGGATCAGGCGTGGGAGCGCTGGTGGCGCGACGACCGGGGCGCCGAGGACGTGCGCTACGTCCAGTTCATGGCCAAGGACAACATCCCGTTCCACACGCTCAGCTTCCCGATCACGATGATGGGCGCCTCGGACGACGCCGAGCGCTGGCATCTCGTGGACTACATCAAGGGGTTCAACTGGCTGAACTACGAGGGGGGGAAGTTCTCCACCTCGCAGGGGCGCGGCGTGTTCATGGACCAGGCGCTGGACATCCTGCCGCCGGATTACTGGCGCTGGTGGCTGCTGGCCAATGCGCCCGAGAGCGCGGACACCGACTTCACATGGGAGGCGTTCCAGGCCGGCGTGAACAAGGACCTCGCGGACGTGCTGGGCAACTTCGTCTCCCGCGTCACCAAGTTCTGCCGCTCCCGCTTCGGGGAGCAGGTGCCGGAGGGGGGCGAGTACGGCGAGGCGGAGGCGCAGGTGACCGCCGAGATCGCGCGCCGCCTGAAGGCCCATGACGCCCACTGGGACGCCATCGACATCCGCAAGGCGGCCGCCGAGCTGCGGGGGATCTGGGTGGCCGGCAACGAATACCTCCAGCGCGCCGAGCCCTGGGCCGTGTTCAAGACCGACCCGGAGCGCGCCGCCGCCACGGTGCGGTTCGCGCTGAACCTGACGCGCCTCTACGCGATCCTGTCGCGCCCCTTCATCCCCGACGCCTCGGAGGCGATCCTGCGGGCGCTGAAGCTGCCGGCCGAGACCGCCGCCGACTGGCCCGAGGACGTGGAGGGCGCGCTGGGCGCCCTGCCCCCGGGCCACGCGTTCGAGGTGCCCGAGGTGCTGTTCGCCAAGATCACCGACGAGGCGCGGGAGGCCATGGCCGCCCGCTTCGCCGGAACCGCCTGAGGCTCAGGCGGCGCGCCGCCTGCGCGCGGCGCCCGCCAGCCCCAGCAGGCCCGCCCCCAGCAGCGCCCCGCCCGCAGGCAGCGGCACCGCGGCGGCGACCGGCGGCTCCTCCACCGTGGCGAAGACGCCGAGGATCCTGTCCGGCGCGTCGAGGTCCTTGACCCTGTAGCCCACCACCTCGGCGACCGTGACGAGGTCCAGCTCCGAAGGCAGCGACCGCCGCCCCGCCCCGATGAACTGGTAGAGCAGCGCGCTGCTGAACCCGCCCGCGATATGGCCGCCCCCGGCGATGGTCAGCGGCGTCACGTAGCCGTCGAACTCCGCCGGCGCGGCGATCTCCACCGAGCCCACGTCGAACGGGCTGGAGCTGTAGTCGCCGAATCCGATGGCGTGCCCGATCTCATGCATCATCACCGTGAAGGCGTCGTAGCGGCCGAAGGCGGCGGAGCCCGACGAGGCGCGGAAGGAGTCGGAGGTTTCCAGGCTCTGCCCCGCATAGGAGACGCTCGCGGTCGAGCGCACGGCGAACTCGCTGCGGTCGTAGGGGGTCGCGTCCACGAACCAGTCGGTCCGGTTGCCGTTGAACAGGATGGCGCGGGTCGACGTGGTTCCGATGATCGAGGGCCCGACCGGCGATCCGTAGGTCACCGCCAGATTGTTGACGCTCACGTTGGGATAGGACGGCGTATCGTACCAGCCGACGCCCAGGTTCACCACGGTCTCGGCGCCGTAGTCGCCCAGCGACGCCATCCAGACCTGCGCCGCCGCCGCCGCCAGCGCGTCAAGCGACCCGCCGCCGGCGGCCTTGGCCGGATAGGGCATCGGCGTCGCGCCGGCTATCGTGAACCCGACATTGATCTGAAGCGCCGCCGCCGGCCCCGCGGCGACCGCCGCCAGCAGCCCAAGCCATCCCGTCCGCAGTCTCGCCACGCCGTTCCCCCCCACCCCAACCGATCCATGCGCGGGGCGCCCCTCGACGCCCGCGAAGATCGAGCTATATCCCTCGCGCTTCCGCCCTCCAATACCCGGTTTACGCCCCGTGAACGATGAAGCGCGCATCCGGCGCGTTGTGGAGCGGGCTCCGCTCGCCTATCTTCCCGCGATGACCCACCATCCGCTCACCGAAGAGATCGAGACCTGGCTCCTGCAGGAGACGCTGTTCGACCCGGACATCGTCGACCTCTTCGGGGATCTGTGCCTGCGCCTGCACGCGGCCGGCGTGCCGCTCGCGCGCGCGGCGCTGAGCTGGCCGACCCTGCATCCCCTGTTCCAGGCCGAGCAGATCTACTGGCACGCGGGCGAGGAGGCGGAGCTGTTCCAGTACCGCCACGACTTCGAAAGCGGCGGCGCGTTCGAGCGCAGCCCTTTCCACCACGTCCTCGTCAACCGGCTCGACCGTCTCCGCCGGCGGCTGGAGGGGCCGGACGCGCTTCTGGACTTCGAGGTGCTGGGCGAACTGGCCGCCGAGGGCTTCACCGACTATCTCCTCACCGCCGCGAGCTTCCGCATCGCCGACGTGGACGCCTTCCGGGGCGGGTCCGCGGGGATCATGGCGTCCTGGGCCACGCGCCGGGCGGGCGGCTTCTCGGACGGCGACCTTCGGGCGCTGGCCCGCGTGCAGCGGGTGTTCGCGGTGGCCTGCCACGCCTCGATCCAGAAGCGCGTCATGGTCAACGTGACCTCCGCCTATCTCGGAGAGACCGCGGCCCGGCGGGTGCTGTCGGGCGAGGTTCGCCGCGCGGACGGGGAGCGGATCAAGGCGGTGATCTGGCACTCGGACCTGCGCGGCTCCACGCGCCTCTCGAACGAGATGGAGCCTGAGGCGTATCTGGAGCTTCTGCGCGGCTACTACGACTGCACCGCCCAGCCGGTGATCGACCAGGGCGGCGAGATCCTGGAGTTCATCGGCGACGCCGTGCTCGCGATCTTCCCGCTCAAGGGCGACATGGGGGGGCCGGAGGCCGTGCGCGCCGCCACCCGCGCCATGGAGGCCGCGCTCGACTGCCGCGAGGGGTGGGTCGCGGCCCATGCCGACGCGCCGGGGGCGGCGGACCTGAACTTCTCCATCTCCATGACCGCCGGAGAGGTGATGTTCGGCAATATCGGCGTGCCCTCGCGGCTGACCTTCTCGGCCATCGGGCCGGCGGTGAACAAGGTCGCGCGGCTGGACGAGCTGTCCAAGGCGCTGGGCCGCGGGGTTCTGGCGACGCGGGAGGTGGCGTCGGTGGAGCCGGAGCGCTGGGCCTCCATCGGGATGCAGCCGCTGCGGGACTTCGACGCGCCGCTGGAGCTGTTCACGCGGATCTGCACCCGCGACGCGTTCGTGGCGCAACCCGCGGCGGCGGCGAGCTAGCCTCCCAGCGCCTCGATCTTGCGGTTGAGCCAGGGCGCCTGGTAGCCGAGCTCGAACGCCCGGCGGTAGTCGGCGCTGGCGGCCTCGGTCCGGCCCAGCCGCTCCTGCGCCTGGCCGCGGGTCGCCCAGGCGGCGGCCCATCCGGGCGACAGCCGCAGCGCCGCATCGAAATCCGCGAGCGCGGCCCGGGGGTCGGACGCCAGCAGCGCCGCCCCGCGCTGGAGATGCGCGGCCGCGTCCTGCGGGTCGATCCGCAGCACCTGCCCGAAGGCCTGCGCCGCCTCGTCCTTGCGCCCGAGCTGCGCGAGCGCCACGCCCCGGTTGTAGTGCGCGTCCGCGCTGCGGGGATCGACGGCCACGGCGCGGTCGAGATCCTGCAACGCCCCCGCCACCTGCCCCGCCTGAAGCCTCAGCGTCGCCCGCCCGATCAGCGGCTCGGCCGAGTCCGGCTGAAGCTGAACGGCCCGCGACCAGTCCTCCAGCGCCTCCGCGTCCCGGCCGCGCCGCGAAAGCGCCAGCGCCCGGTTGGTGTAGAGCGGCGCGAACCGGGCATCCGCCGCCTGGGCCTGCGCGAAGGCCGAAAGCGCGTCGCCGTCGCGCCCCATCTCCGACAGCGCCACGCCCACATTGGTCCAGGCGACCGCCTGCTCCCGCGCCGAGAGCCCCCCGTAATCCACCGCCCTGCGGCAGGCGTCGGCGAGGTTCGCCGAGTCCCCCTGCGCATTCAGGCAACGGTCGAGCCACGGATTCGCCGCGGCCGGGGCGGCCAGCAGCAGGAGCGGGAGGACGAGGCGCATCTTCATGGCCGAGCAATGTAGCGCGGCGGGCCGCGTGGAAAGGCCGCGCAACATTCCCGCGCACGAATTTGATCCCGGCGCCGCCGCGGCGTATGTATCGAACCTACCGGACGGCAGGCGCCGTCCTCCATCCGCGAGCCCCCGTGAAGCATTCCCCTCCGCCCTCGCCGGCGCGTTCCGCCGCCGCTCCGCCGGACGCGGCCAATCCCGACAACATGGGCGGCGCCGCGTGGATGCTGCTGTCGGTGCTGTCGGCGACCGTGATGACGCTGGCGGTGCGGGAGATGGCTTCGGGCCTCGACAGCCGGATGGTGGTGCTGCTGCGCTCGGGCGGGATTTTGCTGTGCGCCCTGCCGATGCTGGCCTGGCCGGCGTTCCGGCGGCAGATCCGGTTCTCCAACCCGCGGCTGCACCTGATCCGGGGCGGGATCATCGCGGTCTCCACCCAGATGGGCTTCTACGCCATCGGGCACCTGCCGCTGACCACCTCCACCATCCTGTTCTTCACGGCGCCGATCTTCGCGACGCTCCTGTCGATCCCGCTGAACGGGGAGCGGGTGGGGCCGCGCCGCTGGGGGGCCATGGCCATGGGCTTCCTCGGGGCGGTCATCATCCTGCGGCCGGGGGCGGAGGGGTTCGAGATCGCGATGCTCTCGGCGCTCGGCTCCTCGGTCCTGTTCGCCACGGCGCTCGCGCTGTCTCGCGGGATCGCGCAGGCGGACGGGCCGACCTCGAGCTTCCTCTCCTCCATCGCGCTGACGGCGCTGGTGGCGCTGCCGCTCGCCTGGCCGGTCTTCGCCCTGCCCTCCGGGGCGTGGGACTGGGGGATCCTGGCGCTTCTGCTGATCTCCTCCTCCGGTCGGGGCGTGGGGGACCTGCAGAGCTACCGGCTGGGGGATTCGTCGGTGATGGGGGCGCTGTCGTATTCGCGCCTGGTGCTGATCGGCGGGGCCGCGTGGCTGCTGTTCGGAGAGATCCCGGACCGCTACACCCTGGTCGGCGGCGCGGTCATCATCGGCTCCACCCTCTATCTCGCGCAGCGCGAGGCGGCCGCCGCCCGTCCGCGCCCCGGGCCGAAGGCGCCTCCCGGCCCCTGAGCCCGGCGGAATCGTGTTATTCGCGAAGGCGTTGCGCATCATTGTTGCGATGCAGCGCGCGAAAGCCCGATCCGGTGCAGTTGTCGCAAATCCATCCTTGCTTGCGGGGGCCGGAATGCGTATGTCCGCCGTCCACAGGGTCGCCGATCCCAACCTCGACGGGCCGCCTCCGGGCAGGTCGCAGGGGGGGCGCTAAGGGGCCTCTGGGATCATCTGCTGGTAGGGGAGACTACGTCATGCATGACGGGAGCCTCTTCCGACTGGGGATGGACCTGGAGACAGGCCCCACCCAAGAGGAAGCTCGCAAGGGCGGCCACGAGGCCGCCATCACCCGGAACGTCGGCCACGAGGCCGTCATCATCCGGGACGTCTTCGACGAGAGCCGGGACGACCATTTCATCCGCCGCAACGGCAAGGTGTTCGCCGGCACGCATCTCATCATCGAGGTGGTGGACGGAGAAGGCCTCGACGACGAGGCGCGGATCGAGAAGGCGTTCCGCGACTGCGTGGACGAATGCGGGGCGACGCTCCTGCACATCCACACGCACAAGTTCTCGCCCCAGGGCGTGAGCGGCGTGGCGGTGCTGGCCGAGAGCCACATCTCGGTCCACACCTGGCCCGAGATCGGCTACGGCGCCTTCGACGTGTTCATGTGCGGAGAGGCCACGCCCTGGAAGGCGGTCGAGGTCCTGCGCCAGGCCTTCGACGCGGGCGAGGTGCGGGTGCGGGAACTGCTCCGCGGCGAAGAGGTGGTGGCGAGCCGCATCTGACGGTGCACGCCCATCGGCGTTCTGCAACGGGCGGCCCCAGGGCCGCCCTTCGCATGTCTGGAGACCGCCGAGCCGGGCGCCCGGCGCCACGCCCGCAGCGCGCCGCGGGCGCCTGACGCCGAGCCTTCCTGACCGTCGGCGCGGCGCCCCCTCCGAGGAAGGCGCCGCGCCAGCCGTTGCGAAGGCTGGCCCCGGGCGCCCGCGGCGCGCTGCAGCCGTGGCGCCGGGGCGCTCCGCCCGGGCGGGTGCGCGAAGGCGTCAGGCCGGAACGTGCCGCTCCCGCCAGGCCGCCAGCACCGCCGCCTCCCGCGCCTTGAACCGCTCGGCCGCGACCTCCCCTTCCATCTCGAGGTCCGGCTCCTGCCCCTCGGCGAGCCTATAGAGCTGCTCGTAGTACCACATCATCACCGCGGACCGCGGCGAGACGCGGGCTTCCGCGTCGGTCGCCCGCTCCGCCCGCCCCTCGATCAGGTCGCGCGCGAGGTCCGGCTCCAGGATCAGCGGGCGGCCGAGACCGATCACGTCCGCCGCGCCCGACTCCAGCGCGTCCACCATCGCCGCCCGCGTGCGGAAGCCGCCCGTGACCATCATCGGCAGCGTCACGCTCTCGCGCAGCTCGGCCGCGTAGTCGAGGAAGAACGCCTCCCTCGCCTTCGTGCTCTCGGCCCGCTCGTCGCGCCGGCCCACGATCATCGCCGGCTGCTCGTAGTTGCCGCCCGAGACCTCCAGCAGGTCCACGCCCGCGTCCTGCAGCCGCTTCGCCACGCGCGCGGAATCCGAGACCGTGAAGCCCCCCTGCTGGAAGTCCGAGGAGTTCAGCTTCACCGACAGCAGGAACCCGTCCCCGCAGGCCTCCCGCACCGCCCTCACCGCCTCCAGCAGGGGCTGGGACCGCGCGTCCTCGGACCCGCCCCAGCGGTCCTCCCGCCGGTTCACCAGCGGGTTCATGAAGGCGCTGAACAGATACCCGTGCGCCGCATGGATCTGGATCCCGTCGAACCCGGCTTCCTTGCACCGCGCCGCAGTGGCGCCGAAGCGGGCGATCGCGTCCTCGACCTCGGCGTCCGTCATCGCCACCGGATCGCCATGCCCCACACCGCCGCGCGTCAGGGCCACGGCGCTCGGCGCCTTCGGGGCGGGGTTCACGCCCTTCGGCGTCTGCCGCCCTGCATGGCTGATCTGCGCGATGACAACGGACCCGCCGGCCTTCGCAGCCTCGGCCAGCGGGCGCATGGCGTCCACATCGCCCGCCTCGTCCAGCACCATGTTGCCCGCAGCCTCCAGGTGAAACCGCTCCACCTGGATGTTGCCCGTGAGGATCAGCCCCGCGCCCCCCGCCCCCCAGCGACGGTAGAGATGCACGAGCCGCGCGTTGACCCGGTTGTCGGGGTCGGCGATCCGCTCCGTCATCGCGGCGTTCGCGATGCGGTTCGGCAGGGTCTGCCCACAGGGCAGCTTGAGCGGTTTTCCCAGCATGGCCGGCACTCTGCCGCCCCGCCGCCGGACCCGCAAGCTTGCGCCGCGCCCGACCGGCGGCTAGGCAACCCCCGCCCCCCATGAAGGAGCCCGAAAATGCCCGATCCCCGCGACATCACCGGCTGGACGGTGGAGACCCTGCACGAGGACCACGCCCAGGCCCTGCGGGAGACGGCGCTCCTTTACGATTCCGAAACCGACCACCAGCGCATCCGCGTGTTCCGCAACCCGACCTTCGGGCGGATCATGACGCTCGATGGCGTGGTGCAGATCACCGAGGCCGACGAGTTCATCTACCACGAGATGCTGACCCACGTGCCGATCCTCGCCCACGGTGCGGCGCGGCGCGTGCTCATCATCGGCGGCGGCGACGGCGGCATGGCGCGCGAGGCGCTGCGCCACGCCACGGTCGAGCATGTGACGATGGTGGAGATCGACGCGGGCGTGGTGGAGTTCTCCGAGACTTACCTGCCGATGATCTCCGACGGGGCCTTCCAGGATGCGCGGCTGGAGCTGGTGATCGCCGACGGCGCCGAGTTCGTCCGCCGCGAGGGCGAGGGCTGGGACGTCATCATTGTGGACTCGACCGACCCCGTGGGCCCCGGCGAGGTCCTGTTCACCGACAGCTTCTACGGCCACGCCAAGCGCAAGCTGAACCCCGGCGGGATCCTGGTGACGCAGAACGGCGTCCCGTTCCTTCAGGGCGAGGAGCTGACGAATACGCTGCGCGCCTTCAAGGCGCTGTTCGCGGACTGGACCTGCTACCTCGCGACCGTGCCGACCTATGCAGGCGGGCCGATGGCCTTCGGCTGGGGCACGGACGGGGAGGCGCGCAAGACCTCGCTGGACACCCTGCGCAGGCGGTTCGAGGCGGCGGGGCTGAACACCCGCTACTACACGCCCGAGGTTCATCAGGCGGCCTTCGCCCTGCCCCGCTACGTGCTCGACCTTCTGCCCTGAGCCCTGCCGGCGGAGGCGCCGCGCCGGAGGTTCCGCATCTGGCGGGGGGCGCGCCCGCGGCGCGATGCGGGTGCGGCGCGTGCGGCGACCGCCGCCTGGCGGCGACGCGCATCCGGTCCGGCTTCCGGTCCGATAGAGGCTATCGGCGGGATAGCGCCTCAGCCGAGACGGACCGAGGGCGCGGGCGCGGCCTCCGCCCACAGCGCCCGCGCGGCGATCACCGGAAGATCGTCGCGCTCAAGCCGCATGGCCTCGGCGGCCAGCGCATGGGCCGCGCCCACCGCCCTCGCGGCCGCCTCCTGCGGCGGGCGGTCCGAGAGCGCGCCGGCCATCAGCAGCGCCGCCACGAAATCCCCCGCCCCGTGCAGATGCAGCGGCAGGCGCGGCGCATCGGAAAGCCACGCCCCCCGGGCGGTCACGGTCAGGATGCCCACCCGGTCCCCCTCGCCGGCCGAGGTGACATGCACCGCCCCCGGCCCCATCGCGCGCAGCGCCGCCGCGGCGGCGAGGATCTCCGCCCGCGTCCCCGCCGGGCGGCCCGTGAGCCAGCCCAGCTCGAACATGTTGGGCGCCGCGATGTCCGAGAGGCCGAGCAGGCGGGCGCGGTAGACCTCGCCCACCGCCTCCGGCAGGTAGAGCCCCGGCCCGTGATCCCCCAACACCGGATCGCACAGGACCACCGCCCCCGGCCGCGCCCGCTTCGCCTCCGCCACGAGATCGGCCACAGCCTCCGCCGCCTCCGCCGTCCCCAGATAGCCGGTCAGCACTCCGTCGCAGCGCGCCAGCGCCCCGGAGGCCGCGAGCCCCTGCGCCAGCGCCGCCACCTCCGCCCCCGGCAGCCTGCGCCCCTGCACGCCGGGCTTCGCGGCATGACCCGAGAGCACCACCGTGGGCAGGGGCCAGACCTCCACCCCCTCCGCCGCCAGCGCGAAAGCCGAGGCGCCGTGCCCCACATGCCCCGCGACCACCAGCGACTGGACCGAGAGGCACACCGTCACGACGCGGCCCTTCGAAGCGTTTCGGGCGGCATGTCCTTCGACGGGCGGCGCGCCATCTCCGGCGCCCGGTCGGATCCCGGCGTCAGACCCGCCTCCGCCGCGACCGGCGGCGTGGGGCGGCGGTTCGCGCACGGCCCTCCGAACGGCAGGATCGCCCCCGCAACCTCCCCCAGGTTCCGCGCCCCGTTCATGGCTCCGCCCTCCCCGCCCTTGCCCGCGCCGGGGCCCGCCCCCATAAGTCGGACCACCGGACCCCATCATGCAAGGAGCTTTCCCGTGACCCCCGACCTCCCCGACGGCGACGCCCCCGGCCTTCTCGCCGGCCTGCCGCCCGACGTGCTGTGGCTGGGCGCGGGGATCCTCGTCTGCCTCGTGCTCTCGGCCTTCTTCTCGGGCTCCGAGACCGCGCTCACCGCCGCCTCCCGCCCCAAGCTGCACGGGCTGGCCGAGGGCGGCTCCCGCGGGGCGCAGACCGCGCTTCGGCTGAAGGAGGACGGGGAGCGGCTGATCGGCTCGATCCTTCTGGGCAACAACATCGTCAACATCCTGGCGACCTCGCTCGCCACCCTGTTCTTCACCGCGCTGGTCGGGGAGAACGGGGTCGCCGCCGCGACCGTGGCGATGACCGCGCTGGTGGTGATCTTCTCCGAGATCACGCCGAAGAACTACGCGATCTCGGCGCCGGAACGCGCGGCCTCGCTGGTCGCGCGCCCGATCGCGGTGATCGTGCGCATCTTCGCGCCGGTGGTCGGCGCGGTGACGCTGTTCGTGCGGCTGCTGCTGCGCCTGTTCGGCGTGCGCATGGACCCGGAGACCCATGTGCTGGCGCTGGAGGAGATCCGCGGCGCCATCGACATGCACCATGCCGAGGGGGGCGTGGAGAAGGCCGAGCGGGACCGCCTGCTCGCGGCCCTCGACCTGCGCGAGCGGGAGGTGGCCGAGGTCATGCGCCACCGCCGCAACATCGAGACCATCGACGCCTCGCTGCCCCCCGAGGAGATCCTGGCCTTCTGCCTCAAGTCCACCCACACCCGCATCCCGCTGTGGAGGGACGAGCCCGAGAACATCGTCGGCGTGATCCACGCCAAGGACCTGCTGCGCGCCGTCCACAAGCTGACCACCGAGAACACGGAAGGGTGGGCCGGCGTGGCCGAGCTCGACGTGCTGGAGGTGGCGATGGAGCCGTGGTTCGTCCCCGACACAACCTCGCTGGACGAGCAGCTCCGCGCCTTCCTCACGCGGCGGTCGCATTTCGCGCTGGTGGTGGACGAATACGGGGCGCTGCAGGGCCTCATCACGCTGGAGGACATCCTGGAGGAGATCGTCGGGGACATCACCGACGAGCATGACCCGGAGATGGAGGGGCTCACCCGCCTGCCCGACGGCTCGCTGGTGGTGGACGGGGCGACGACGATCCGCGACTTCAACCGCGCCACCGACTGGGACCTGCCGGACGACGAGGCCAACACCATCGCGGGACTGGTGATCCACGAGGCGCAGACCATCCCGTCCGCGGGGCAGATCTTCAGCTTCCACGGCTTCCGGTTCGAGGTGCTGGAGCGGCGGCGCAACCAGATCACGCGGCTGAAGCTCAAGCGCCTGGGGCGTTGAGCCCTTCCCTGCGGGGGTCTCCCGCCCGTCGGCTTCGGGCTTGCGCCCTCGCCTCCCGTTGGGGCGTGCCGCCGCGCCGAGGTCGCGCCTGCGGCGTCGGAGGCGCCCGCGGCGGGTTGCGGGCGAGGGCGCGGGTGGCGGCGGGCGCGGGGCCCGGGCGGACGGGGCGTGGGAGGCGGTTCGGCTCGAACGGTCGGCCGACCTTGCGCTGTGTTCGGGTGACGCATGGGAACGGGAGAAGCCCGATCGCGCCGCGCATCGTCAGGCGCAAGGCCCATGGCCGTCGAGGCCGCGATGGCCGCATCGTGAAGGTGACGTCGCACTGGGTGCGGCGCGACCGGGCTCGCCGCACGCGATCGACGCCGTGTCCTCATTGCGGGGCCGCCTTACGTTCGGTCAGGATGCCGAACGGAGGCGTCGTGCATTTCGAGGCGGCGCAGGGACTGGACCACGTGAAGCACCCCTGCCTCCATCGCGGCGAGGGCCTGTCCAGGCGTCGGGACGACCACACGCCGGACCTTTTCCCGAACGCGGACGCTCGCGAGGCGGCGACCCGAAGCTGATCCCCGCCTCAGGCGCGCAGGGCGCCTCGTCGGCCGATGCCGATGGACGTGAATTTGGTCGGAGGGCGGTCAAGCCGACGGCATGAGCGCCGGGCGTCCGGCCTCACCTCCCGCCCGCGCGGCGGCCCGCTGTCTCGGATCCCCAATCCGCGGCCCAGAGCCGGAGCTGATCCAGCCATCGCGACAGGTGCCGGCCGAGCGGCGTCAGCGAATAGACCACCCGGGGCGGCGTTTCGGGGAAGGCCTCCCGGCGCACCAGTCCGCGGGATTCGAGGTCCCTCAGGGCGCCGCTGAGACTGCGCGGGCTCACCCCCTCCACCCGGCGCGCGATTTCCATGTGGCGCATCGGGCCGCCGCGAAGCGCGCAGATCACGAGGCAGGCCCACTTGCCCGAGACGGCCGCCAACGCCTCGCGCGACGGGCAGTCCGCGCGGAACGGGTCCGCCGCCGCCGCGCCGCTATCCATCCCATAGCCGCTATCCATTCGCCCCTGCCTCCCGCCGCTGCGCTATCGGCGGGGTAGCGCCGACATGGTTAACGGCGGGTTGCCGCCCTGCCCGCTTGACGGCCGTCGCCGGCCCGCGCAAGGCTCCGGTCCCGACGCCCCTCACGCTTGGAAAGGACCGGCCATGCTCCCCTCCGCCCGCATCCGCGGCATCCTCGAAGGCGGCGCCAGCGGGTGGGAGATCGTGATCCGGGCGCGCGAGATGATGCAGGCCGGCGAGAGGATCACCTTCCTCACCATCGGCGAGCATGAGGACCCGACGCCGGCTCCGATCCTCGACGCCATGGACGCCGCCGCCCGGCGCGGGAACACGGGCTATGCGCCGATATCCGGCTCCGGGGCGCTTCGCGCCGCCATCGCCGGGCGCGCCGCGCGCCGGACCGGCGCCCCGGCCTCCGCGGATCAGGTCATCGTCACGGCGGGAGGCCAGGCGGCGCTGTTCCACGCCCTCCTCGCCTGCCTCGATCCGGGCGACGCGGCGGTGATGATCGACCCGGGTTACGCCACCTATCCGGGCACGATCCGCGCGGCGGGCGGGCAGGTCCGCGTGGCGCCCGCGAGGCCGGAGGACGGGTTCCAGCCGGACCTCGCCGCCCTCGACGTCGCCTGCGAGGGCGCCCGGGTCCTGCTGATCAACAGCCCCAACAACCCGACGGGCGCGGTCTATTCCGTCGCCTCGCTGGAGGGGGTGGCCGAAATCTGCCGCCGGCGCGACCTCTGGCTGATCTCGGACGAGGTCTATGACGGGATGGTGTGGGAGGGGCGGCATCTGTCGCCCCGCGCCCTGCCCGGCATGGCGGAGAGGACGGTGGTGATCGGCTCGCTCTCGAAATCCCACGCGATGACGGGCTCCCGCCTCGGCTGGGCGCTGGGGCCGGAGGGGCTGGTGCGGCTGATGGACGACCTTGCGCTCAACGCCTGCTACGGGCTGCCGGGGTTCATCCAGGAGGCCGGGCTGTGGGCCGTCACGCAGGGAGACGCGATCGAGGAGGCGCTGACGGCGACCTTCCGGCGCAGGCGGAACCTCGCGGTCCAGGCGATGGCCGGGGCGCGGGCCGCGAGCCTCTCGCCGCCGCAGGGGGCGATGTACGTGATGCTGGACGTGCGGGCGACGGGCCTCTCGGGCATCGAGTTCGCGGACCGGCTGCTGGAGGCCGAGCGGATCGCGGTGATGCCGGGCGAGAGCTTCGGGCGCGCCGCCGCGGGCCATGTGCGCGTGGCGCTGACCACGCGCGACGCGGCGCTGGCCGAGGCGCTGGGGCGGATCGCGGCCTTCGCGGACCGGCTTGCGCAGGAGCGCGCGGCCTGAAGGCGCTTTCGTCGGGCGCGCCGGGGGCCTATCTTCTGTCGCAACGAAACCGGGAGGATCCGACCATGCCGCTGCCCGCCGCCCTCGTTCCCGTCGCCTGGAAGGCTGCCGCCGGCATGGCCGCCGCGGCGCTCGTGTGGTCCACCGTCCGCGCCGCCCGTCTGTCGGAGGCGCGGCCCGCGGAGGCGGAGGCCGCGCTCGACGGGGTGGACGAGGGGCTGGAATACGGCTGGGCCCGCGACGGCCATCGCGCCCGCGGGGATGCGCGGGGCGCCTGGCGGGGCGTGGTGCGGCTCGGCGATCACGGGCCGGGCGTGGCGGTGGACTTCGCGGGGCTCGCGCGGGTTCGGCTTGCGCGCGTGGCGGCGCGGAGGCCGGGGCGGTGATCCGGCTTCGCTACGCCAAGGCGTCTCCGTTCGTCCGCAAGGTGATGGTGGCGCTGCACGAGACCGGGATGACCGACGAGGTGGAGCTGGAGGACGGATCGAGCTCGCCGCTCGACCCCAATCCGGGGAACCTGGAGGTCAATCCGTTGGGCAAGATCCCCTGCCTGATCACCGATCAGGGCGAGGCGATCTACGATTCGCGGGTCATCACGCGCTGGATCGCGGCGCGCAGGCCGGAGGCGGGGCTTTACCCGGAGGGGGAGGCGCTCTGGCCCGTGCTGGTGCTGGAGGCCACGGCCGACGCGATGATGGAGGCCGCGCTGGCCGTCGTCTACGAGCGGCGGCTGCGGGAGGAGGGCCGGCGGTCCGAGGCCTGGATCGCGGCGCAGCAGGGCAAGATCTCGCGCGCCATGGATGCGCTGGAGGCGCGGAAGCTGGGCGACGGCTTCGACATGGGGCGCGCGGCGGTGGCCTGCGCGCTGGGCTATGTGGATTTCCGGCTGACGGGGTGGGACTGGCGGGCCGGGCGGCCGGGGCTCGCGGCCTGGCACAAGCGGATCGCGCGGCGGGAGTTGCTGGCCGCGACGGCGCCGGAATAGCGTTTCGCTGCGAAACATCGTGCAGGGGTTGTTTTGCGTACTGTTAACTCTCCCTTGGGTTGATATCGTCGACTTCCGAGGAGGTTGCAACGCGTTCCTCATCTGCTGATCGTTAAGGGGCGCCGAGATCGGAGGGCTTGCCCTCAAGCCGGACCCGGCCCCGGCCCTCCTCCGCAGGCGAGGGAAGGTGCGGTTTGCGAGCGTCGGGGCGGTGACGTCGGCGCCTAGTGGCTCCAGCGCAGCATGCGGATGGGCGGCGGCAGCGCCGTGCCCCCAACGCGAGGGCTGGTGGACAGGCGGGGTCGGCGTGGTGCATTCGCCCGGCGAGCATCGGCTGCCGTCGAAGGCTCCCGGCGCGGGTCAGTCGTCCAGCAGGCCCATCTCGTGGAAGCTCGCGACCCTGTCCTTGCCGACGATGACGTGGTCGTGGACCGTCAGGCCCATGGGGCGGCAGGCCTCCATGATCTTGCGGGTCATGTCCACGTCGGCGCGGCTGGGGGACGGGTCGCCCGACGGGTGGTTGTGGACCAGGATCAGCGCCGAGGCGGTGAGTTCCAGGGCGCGCTTGACCACCTCGCGCGGGTAGACGGGGACGTGGTCCACGGTGCCGCGGCCCTGCGCCTCGTCCGCGATCAGGACGTTCTTGCGGTCCAGGAACAGGATGCGGAAGACCTCGGTGGGTTCGTGGGCCATGCGGGCGCGCACGTAGGCGACAAGCTGTTCCCAGGTCTGGATCGCATTCTTGCCGATCACGCGGGAGCGGGCGAGGCGGTGGGCCGCGGCCTCCAGGATCTTCAGCTCCTGCACCACGGCGTCGCCGATGCCCTCCACCTCCGTGAGGCGGGCGGGCGGGGCGGAGATCACGCCGTTGAAATCTCCGAAACGGGAGAGGAGGCGCTTGGCGAGCGGCTTCACGTCCCGGCGGGGGATGGCGCGGAAGAGGACGAGCTCCAGCAGCTCGTAATCCGGCATCGCGTCGGCGCCGCCCTGCATGAAGCGGTCGCGCAGGCGCTGGCGGTGGTTGAGATGGTCCGGGGCCTCCTCCGGCTTCGCGGCCGAGGGCCTGCCCGCCAGGGGCTTCGGCGCCGGGGGCTTCGCTTGCGCGGGCTTCGCCGTTTCGCGCGCGGCCTGCGCGCGTTTCGCGCGCGGCGCGACGGAGCGCCGGGCGGCGTCATCATCCGCGGCGCCATTTGCTGTCGCCGTTTCACGCGCGGGCGCGGCGGAGCGCAGGGGGAGCGGGATCACGGCCGCCGAAGGCCCCGCAAGCCCGCCTTCGAGCGGGCCCGCGAGACCGGGCAGCATCGGCGCTTCGCGCAAGCCGTCTTCATCGGCGGCGTTTCTACTCATGCGCGGCTCCGCAATTCAGGACGGACGCTGCGGAGAATTGCGCAACAGGTGTTGCCGAGAGGTTAAGATTTGAAGGTCGGGAAGAAGCGGTCGGCCGGAGACAGGGTGAAGATTTCGCACCCGTCCTCGGTCACGCCCACGGAATGCTCGAACTGGGCGGAGAGGGACTTGTCGCGGGTCACGGCGGTCCAGCCGTCGGCGAGGGTCTTGGTCTCGGCCCGGCCCAGATTGACCATCGGCTCGATGGTGAAGAACATCCCCGGACGCAGGGTGGCGCCGCCGCCGCGGCGGCCGAAGTGGAGGACGTTCGGGGGCTCGTGGAACTCGCGGCCGAGGCCGTGGCCGCAGAAGTCCCGCACCACCGAGCAGCGCTCGCCTTCCGCGTAGGACTGGATGGCGGCGCCGATGTCGCCGAAGGCGGCGCCGGGGCGGACCGCCTCGATGCCGAGCATCAGGGCCTCGTGCGTCACCTCGATCAGACGCTCCGCCCGGCGGTTGGGGCGGCCGGCCACGAACATGCGCGAGGTGTCGCCGTACCAGCCGTCCACGATCACCGTCACGTCGATGTTGAGGATGTCGCCGTCCTTGAGCTTCTTCGGGCCCGGGATGCCGTGGCAGACCACGTGGTTGATGGAGATGCAGGAGGCATGGCGGTAGCCGCGGTAGCCGATGGTGGCGGAGGTGGCGCCGGCGGCGGTGACCTGGGCTTCGATGAAGGCGTCCAGATCCTCGGTCGCCACGCCGGGGGCGACCAGATCCGCGACCCGGTCCAGGATCTCGGCGGCGAGGCGGCCGGCGCGGCGCATCCCCTCGAAATCCTCGGGGCGATAGATGCGGATGCCTTCGGCCGTCACGGCCGGCTGCGGGGCGTCCATCTTCATCTCCTGCCTCATCGTCGTCTTCCGTAGCTCAGTCTAGGGCATGTCGCGGGCGGTTGCGACGCTTCCAGCGGCCGCAGGGGGGGCGTGCCGAGGAATATGGGGAGCGCGGGGCCCGGGGTCCAGCATCGGGAGGGCGGGGCCGAGGGTCACGCCTTCGCGCTTGATATGGGTGGCGCGGACGACGGCCTCGACGCCGGCGGCGCGGGCCTCGGCGTAGGCGGCGGCGTAGGCGGGGTCGAGGTCCGGGGCGAGGGTCATTCGCGCGCAGTCGGTGCGCTGGACGATGTAGAGCATGGCGGCGCGGTCTCCGGCCCGGGCGCGGGCGGCGAGGTCCGCGAGGTGGCGGGCGCCGCGGGCGGTGACGGAGTCGGGGAACTCGGCGAGGTCGGCGTGGCGGCGGAGGTGGACGTTCTTGACCTCCACCCAGGCGTCGGGGAGGCCGGGTTCGGTCAGCAGGAAATCGACGCGGGAGCGGTCTGCGTAGGGGACCTCCGGGCGGACGTGGGTGTAGGCGGCGAACTCGGGGATGGCGCGGGCGCGCAGGGCTTCCGACGCGACGCGGTTGGGGACGGCGGTGTCGATGCCGCAGAGGTGGTTGTCGGGGAGTTCCAGGAGCTTCCAGGACCATTTCAGCTTGCGTTTCGGGTCGGTGGAGGGCTCCAGCCAGACGGTCGCGCCGGGGGTGGAGACGCCGGTCATGGCGCCGGGGTTGGCGCAATGGGCCGTGACCTCGGCCCCGTCGGCCAGTATCACGTCGGCGAGGAAGCGCTTGTAGCGGCGCAGGAGGGTTCCCCGCACGAGGGGGGCCTGGAACAGCATTTGCGGGGCGTAGGGCGCCCGCGCGGGGGAGGCAAGATGGGTCCGGTGTCGGGGATGGTGGTGATCGGGGACGAGATCCTCTCGGGGCGGACGCGGGATGCGAACATGCACCACCTGGCGGGGGTGCTGACCGAGGCGGGGGCGCCGCTCGTGGAGGTGCGGGTGGTGGCGGACGACCGCGCGGCGATCGTGGAGGCGGTGAACGCCTTGCGGGCGCGGTGCGCGTATGTGTTCACCTCGGGCGGCATCGGGCCGACGCATGACGACATCACGGCGGAGTGCGTGGCCGAGGCGTTCGGGGTGGGGATCGACGTGCGCGACGATGCGCGGGAGGTCCTGCTGGCGCATTACGGGGACCCGGAGAAGCTGACGCCCGCCCGCCTGCGCATGGCGCGGATCCCGGAGGGGGCGGAGCTGATCGCCAACCCGGTGAGCGGGGCGCCGGGGTTCCGGCTGGGCAACGTGCACGTGATGGCGGGCGTGCCGGCGATCTTCAACGCGATGGTCGAAAGCGTGCGGCCGACCCTGCAGGGCGGCGCGCCGATGCTGAGCCACGCCTTCCGGATCCCGGTGGCGGAGGGGGACATCGCCGGGCCGCTGACGGAGCTGGCGGAGCGGATGCCGGAGGTGGGGTTCGGGAGCTATCCGTTCTACCAGGGCGGGTATGGGTCCACCGTGGTGGCGCGGTCGCAGGACCGGGCGGCGCTGGGGCGCGCGGCGGAGGCGCTGCGGGAGATGTGCCGGGCGCTGGGGGCGCAGGGGGTGACGGAGCTTCCGCCCGCCTGAGGGGCCTTTCGCAGGGGGCCCGCGCACCCTATTCAGGGGCCACGCCCCCTTGGCGGAATGGTAGACGCATGGGACTTAAAATCCCTGGCCCTCAGGGCGTGCCGGTTCGAGTCCGGCAGGGGGTACCAGTTTGACAAATCGGACGGGGGCCCCTCGTCGCGGCGCTCCGGACGGCGGAGCCGGGGCGATGGAAGTCGGTCCTGACGCCGTGCAGGCGCGGCAGCTCCGCCCGGGGGAGCTGAGGCTGCGGAAGGTCGATCCCGATCCCGGGCGGGCGTGGCGGCCCGACCGCGAACGCCGAGGCTGCGGAAGTCGATCCCGATGCCGGACAGGTGCGGCAGCCCCGCCTGCGGAAGCCGGCGCCAGGGAACTCGATTCCGATCCCGGCCTGACCTCGAACGTCGAAGTGGTGGCAGTTGATCCTGATGCCGGGCGGGTGCGGCAGCCCCGCCCGCGGAAGCCGGGGCTACGAAAGTCGATCCCGATCCCGCGCGGGGCGTGGCGGCTCGGACCGCGCCTGCCGGTGCGGCGGAGGTTGATCCCGATCCCAGGCCGCGTGCCGGCTGCGACCGCGCAAGCCGGTGGGGCGGGAGGCGATCCCGATCCGGGGCAGGCGCGGCGGCCCTGACAGCGGAAGCCGAGGCGGTGGACGTCCGCACCGCAGCGTCAGCTCCGCCCGCGGGCTCCCGCCTGGCGGAAGCGGTCGGGGAGGAAGGCGCGGCGGTCCTCGTTGACCGCGCGGGCGGAGGCGGCCTCGGCGGCCATGCGGCCGATGCGGGGGCCGGCGGTGAGGCCCACATGCTGGCCGCCGAAGGCGCAGATCACCGCCGGCGCGCCGGGGACGGGGCCGATCACCGGCAGGCTGTCGGCGGTGGAGGGGCGGTGGCCCATCCACGGGGTCTCGGCGTCCCAGGTCAGGCCCGGCCAGATGCGGCGCGCGGCGTCGCGCAGCAGGCGCGCGGGGGCGGCGGAGGGGCCCGCTTCGAGGCCGCCGAACTCGACGATGCCCGCAAGGCGCAGGCCGCCCTCCATGGGGGTGGCAACGGTCTTGAGCTCGGCCGCCATCCACGGGTGCGCGGGCTTCGAGGAGGGGCCCGAGAGCATCAGGTGATAGCCGCGCTCGCTCTCCATCGGAACCTTGAGGCCCAGGGTGGCGGCGAGGCGCGCGGACCAGGCGCCGGCGGCGAGGATCACGCGGTCCGCCCGCATCACGGCGCCGCCGGTGAGGGTGACCTTGCCCTCGCCGTCGAGGGCCGCGACCTCGGCCCGGCGGATGGTCCCGCCCTCGCGCACGAAGCGCTCCGCCAGCGCGGCGACGTAGGCGCCGGGGTCCGAGATCCAGCCGTGGTCGGGATAGGCGAGGCCGAAGCCCCAGCTCTCGCCCAAGGCGGGGTCGCGGTCGAGCAGCGCGGCGCGGTCCAGCTCCTGCGGGTCGAACCCCAGCTCGCGGCGGAGGGCGTGGCCGAAGGCGTCGGCCCGCCAGGCGGCGCGGTCGCGGTAGAGCCAGCCGTAATCCCCGGTCCGAATGAAGCGGGCGGCCTCCGAGCCCGCCGCCAGCGCCTGGTGCTGGTCCACCGAGTTGGTCAGGAGGGCGGCGAGGGCGGCGGCGATGCGGCGGACCTCGGGCTCGCGTCCGTGGCGGAGGTAGCGGGCGAGGAACGGCGCCAGGCGCGGCAGATAGGACCAGCGCAGGAACAGGGGGCTGCCCGGGTCGAGCAGCATCCGCGGGGCCTTGGCCAGCAGGCCGGGCACAGGGACCGGCACGATGGAGCAGCGGGCGAGCACGCCGCCGTTGCCGAAGGAGGCCGCGCCGCGGTCTCCGGGGGGCGTGCGGTCGATCAGGGTGACGCGCCAGCCGTCGCGGCGCAGCCACTCGGCCGAGGAGACCCCGGCGATGCCCGCCCCGATCACGATGGCCCTGCGCTCGGTCATGGATGCCCCTCCGGTTCGCCCGCCCCGTCCTGTGTATGCGGGCGAAGGCGGCGGGGCGAGCCCCGGCGGAGGGAAGCGCGCCTGCGGCCGGGGGTGCAGGTCCCTGCCCCCGCGTGCGGGGGAGGGATGACATTCGCTGAGGCGAACGTCATGGACGCCCTCCCTTCCCCGCGTGCGGGAAGGGGATCACCTGCCCGGCCTTCGCGCGCCCTCGCCGCCCGAGACGGATCAGCCCGCACCACGCCTGCAGCGCGCCGCGGGCGCCGCGGTCCGGCCCTCGGGACGGCCGGCGCGGCGCCTTCCTCGGAGGGGCGCCGCGCCGACGGTCGGGAGGGCTCGGCGGGAGGCGCCCGCGGCGCGCGGCCGGCGTTGCGCCGGGCGCGCCTCACGGGGGCCTGCGCGGGAGGGGACGCATGGAGTCGGCTTGCCAAGCGGGCGGCGGATCGGGTCAAGTGCGCGTCCCGCCGCCCCGCCCCGCCCGGAGCCCGCCATGCCCCGCGTCCTGATCCTCAACGGTCCGAACCTGAACCTGCTGGGCCTGCGGGAACCGGAGATCTACGGGCGCGAGACGCTGGCCGACATAGAGGCGCGCTGCCGCGACCGGGCCGAGCGGCTGGGGCTGGGGCTCGACTTCCGCCAGAGCAACCATGAGGGGACGCTGGTGGACTGGGTGCAGGAGGCGCGCGGGACCGCGAACGTCATCGTGCTCAACGCGGGGGCGTATACGCATACGTCCGTCGCGATCCTCGACGCGCTGAGGGCCTTCGAGGGGAAGGTGATCGAGCTGCACCTGTCTAACATCCACCGGCGGGAGGAGTTCCGGCATCGCTCCTACGTGGCGCTGCGGGCGGACGGTGTGATCATGGGCTTCGGCGCGGCGGGCTACCTTCTGGCGCTGGAGGCGGCGGCCGGGATGGCGGGGTCATGAGCCTCGCGGCCCCTGCCCTGCGCCCGGACGACCGGCCGGTCGCGGCGGCGCTGTGGATGCTGGGGGCGCTGTGCTGCTTCTCGGCGACCGCGGTGGCGGGGCGGGAGGCGGCGGCCGAACTCGACACCTTCGAGATCATGGCCTGGCGGTCGATCGCGGGCCTCCTCATCGTGATCGGGGCGCTGGCGGCAACTCGCAACCTGCACAAGCTGCGGGCGCGGCGGCTGCATGTGCATCTGGGCCGCAACGTGGTGCATTTCACGGGCCAGAACCTGTGGTTCTTCGCGGTGACGCTGATCCCGCTCGCGCAGCTTTTCGCCTATGAGTTCACCAATCCGCTCTGGGTCGCGCTGCTGGCGCCGCTGGCGCTGGGGGAGCGGTTCACGCGCACCCGGGTGATCGCGGCGGCGGTGGGGTTCGGGGGGATCCTGATCGTCGCCCGGCCGTGGGAGACGGGGGGCGCGGTGGCGGGCTTCGGGGTGGGGCAGATCGCGGCGCTCGGCGCCGCGATGGGGTTCGCGGCCACGACGCTGTTCACCAAGGTGCTGAGCCGGACGGAGAGCACGGCCTCGGTCCTGTTCTTCATGACGCTGATGCACACGGTGTTCGGCTTCGCCTGCGCGGGCTGGGACGGGGATCTGGTCATCCCGCGGGCGACGCTGCCCTGGGTGGCGGTGATCTCGGTCGCGGGGCTGGGGGCGCATTTCTGCGTGACCACTGCGCTGAGCCTCGCGCCCGCCTCCGTGGTGGCGCCGATGGAGTTCCTGCGCCTGCCGCTGATCGCGGTGGTGGGGGCGCTGATGTACGCCGAGGCGCTGGAGGGGGCGGTGTTCCTCGGCGCCGCCTTCATCCTGGGCGCGAACCTGATGAACCTGCGGGCGGAGCGGCGGCGGGTCGGCTAGGCCTCGGGCGGGCGGCTCACGTTTCCCAGCGTGTCGGCGGGGCCGCCCTGGATGACGGACAGCGAGCCGTCGGTCTCCAGCACCACGGCATGGGCGTCCTCCAGCCGCGGGACGCCATGCTCGCGCAGGGCGGCGAGGATCTCGGCCTCGGCCACCCGCTCGGACTTCAGACGGGCGGGCAGCATCCGGCCGCGGAACACCAGCAGCGACGGCTCGGCCTTCACGATCCGCTGGAAACGGAGGGAGCGGACCGACAGCCACGCCACCGCGAATTGCAGGAAGCACAGGAGCGCGAAGGCGGTCAGCAACTCCGAAAGCGTGACCTGCGGGCTGAGGAACGCGGAGGAGAGCGTGGAGCCGAGCGCCACCGTCACCACGAGGTCGAAGGCGTTCAGCTTGGACAGCGTGCGCTTGCCGGTGGTGCGCAGGAACAGCACCAGCCCCAGGTAGGAGAGGCCGCCCACCACGATGATGCGCCAGAGGTCGAAGAGGCCGTCGTAGAACATGGGCGGGCAACGCCTGCGGAGCGGTTGCGTTCCGCCCCTTCCGCGCCGCAGCATCCCGTGCTATCGGCCCGGCGGCTGCATTGGACGCCGGACGAAGGACGGACACATGAACCTCGACGCGATCCCCGCGGGCAAGAACCCGCCCTCCGACATCAACGTGGTGATCGAGATCACCGGCGGCGCGGGCGGCGGGGCCCCGGTGAAGTACGAGATCGACAAGGACTCGGGCGCGGTCTTCGTGGACCGGATCGTCAACACCCCGATGTTCTACCCCTGCAACTACGGCTTCGTCCCCAACACCCTGCACGATGACGGCGACCCGACCGACGTGCTGGTGCTGTGCGACTTCGACCTCGCGCCCGGCGTCGTGATCCGCTGCCGCCCGGTGGGCGTCCTCAAGATGGAGGATGACGGCGGCATGGACGACAAGCTGATCGCCGTGCCGGTGGAGAAGGTCGATCCGTTCCAGGCCCACATCCAGGATCTGGACGACATCGCGCCCAAGACGCGCGAGCGGATCAAGCACTTCTTCGAGCACTACAAGGACCTGGAAGCCGGCAAGTGGGTCAAGGTCATCGGCTGGGGCGACAAGGCCGAGGCCGAGCAGATCCTGTCGAAGTCCATCGAGGCGATGAAGAAGTGAGCCGTCCCTGACGGGCGCGCCGAGCGGCCCCGAAGGCGCCCCTCCGGGGCCGTTCGCGTCTCCAGGGCGCCGCGGGCCGGAATGCGGCGCCGAACTTAGCGGGGCGCCGGCACGTTGATCCCTCGACGCAATGACGACGAGGAGACTGACATGCGCAATCCCAAGGCTCCCGCCCTGATCGCCGGCGCCCTGCTTTGCGGCGCGGCGCTCCCCGCCGCCGCGCAGACCCCTGCCCCGATGCCGACGCTGGATCTGTCGGAGCTGATGGAGTTCGACCGGCTGGTGGTCGAGCCCTTCGGCCTTCGCGCCAACCAGCTGGAAGGCATGGACGTCTACGGCGCCGATGGCGACGAGGTGGGCGAGATCGAGGAGATCCTCGTGAACCGCAACCGCGAGTTCGTGGCGGTGGTGATCGAGGTGGACCGCTATCTCGGCCTCGTGGACCGCGAGGTGGTGGTGCCGATCGCGGCGCTCCAGCGCGCGGGCGACCGCTTCGCGGTCAACATGACCGAGGAGGAGCTGGAGCAGCTTCCCGAGTGGGACGACCACGACGACGACTGAGCGGCGCCGTTCGAGACTGCGAGGCCCCGCCGGCATCCGGCGGGGCCTTTTTCGTCACTCGAAGCTGGCGGAGACGGAGGGTGTGCCGGGGAGCCCCTCATAGGTCACCGTGGCGGCGCCGCCCGCCTTCATCGGGTGAAGCGGGCCGATGGAGCCGACGCTGACGAGGCTGCCGGGGGAGAGCGTCCTGCCCTGCGCCTCAAGCTGGCCGGCCACCCAGATCACCGCCTGGAGGGGGTTGCCGAGGACGGCCTTGCCGGGGGCCTCGGAGAGAACCTCGCCCTCGGCGTCGGTCACGCGGGCGGTGAGGTTGGCCAGCATCTCCACGCCCTCGGGGCCGGAGGGGATCTCGATCAGGTCGCCGAGCACGCCGCGCCAGGCGCCGACGTTCATCGAAGTCACGACGGCGCCGTCCAGCTTGCGGTCCGGCGACATCAGAAGCGCGGGGAGTTCGAGGAACGGGCGCACGCCGCGGATGTGCTGGAGCACCTCCTCGTGGGTCCGGGCGTCCATGACGCCTTCGTCGGCGATCTCCACCACCAGGTCGGCCTCGAACAGGGGGCGGATGCGGGCGGAGGCGTCCACCACGGCGCCGTCCTTCAGGAGCATGTCCTTCAGCAGGGCGCCGAGCACGGGTTCCGTCACGCCGAAGGCGGCCTGCGCCTGGGGGGAGGTGAGCCCGGCCTTCCAGCCGACGATGGCGCCGTGGACGGGGATGAGCTGCTCGATCACCAGATCGCGGGCGCAGACGGCGTCGGAGGCGGCGCCTTCCTCCACCAGAGGCGTTGCGGGGCGGGCGGCCTCGGCGTCTTCGAGGAAGCGGGTCACGTCCTGGGGCGTGGGACAGGCGGCGAATGCGGGGGCCGCGAGGGCGGCGAGGCAGGAAGCGGCGGCGGCGGCGGCGGCGCGGATGGGCATCGGTGGTCCTCCCTCTGGTCGGCCGGCTTGCGCGGCCGCGCAGGGATCGTCCGCGAAAACCGCGCCGGCGTCGAGCCTTCCGCGCGGGGGGGCCGCGGCGGGCGGCTGCACGAACGCCCGATCCCGTCGCCCTCGAGGCTTCCGCCCGGGCTATCCGCGGGGGAAGGCTCTCTCGGGGGGGAGCCGCGGACGGCCTTCCGCGTGGGGGCCTTCCAAACGCAGGCGGGCTGGGCTAACCGGGGCCGGCGGCGCAGGGGCCGCGCAGGGGACCGCGGGATGCTCTACGACGATGCCGAAAGCTGGCTGGCCGCGCCCGGGCGGGCGGTGGCGCTGATCGGCATGTCGGGGGTTGGGAAGACGCGGCTTTCCTCGATGCTGCGCGAACAGGGGCCGTGGTTCCACTACTCGGTCGATTACCGGATCGGGACGCGGTACCTTGGGGAGCGGATCACCGACGAGTTCAAGCGCGAGGCGATGCGGAGCCCGAAGCTGCGGGCGATGCTTCTGTCCAATTCGCTCTCGATCCGCTCCAAGCTCTCGTTCCACAACCTCACGCCGCTTTCGACCTGGCTGGGCAAGCCGGGGGACCTGGAGCTGGGGGGGATGGGGTTCGACGAATACCTCAAGCGCCAGCGGCTCCACCGGGAGGCGGAGATCGCGGCGATGCTGGACGCGCGGGGCTTCGCGGACCGGGCGCGGGATCTGTACGAATATCCGCATTTCGTGTGCGACACGTCGGGCTCCGTGTGCGAGGTGGTGGACCCCGAGAGCCCGCGCGACCCGGTGCTGAACGCGCTGGGGCGGGCGATGCTGCCGGTCTACATCCGCGGGACGGAGGCGCATGAGGCGGCGCTGAAGACGCGGTTCGACCGGGCGCCGAAGCCGATCTACTACCGCGAGGAGCAGCTTCTGGAGTTCTGGACGGCGTTTCTGGAGGAGGCGGGCGGCGCGGAGGCGCAGGTGGACCCCGACGCCTTCATCCGCTGGGGCTTCGCGCGCCAGATCGCCTCGCGCCGCCCGCGCTATCAGGCCATCGCCGACAACTGGGGGGTGACGGTGGAGGCCGACGACGTGGCGGGCGTGGAGACCGAGGCCCAGTTCGTGGAGCTGGTGGCGCGCGCGCTCGAACTCGCGCGCCTCAGGGATTAACTAGGGGTCCCCTGCGCCCCGGAGGCTGCCGAGAATGCCGATCAAGATCCCCGCCGGACTGCCCGCCATCGACGCGCTGTCGCGCGAAGGGGTGATGGTGATGTCCGACGAGACGGCGCTGAGGCAGGACATCCGGCCGCTGCATATCGGGCTGCTGAACCTGATGCCCACCAAGGTGGCGACGGAGACGCAGTTCGCCCGGCTGATCGGGGCGGGGCCGCTGCAGATCGAGCTCAGCCTGATCCGGATGACGGATCACCAGAGCCGCAACACCCCCTCCGAGCATCTGGAGAGCTTCTACCACACCTTCTCGGACATCGAGGCGTCGGGGCGGAAGTTCGACGGGTTCATCGTGACCGGCGCACCCATCGAGCGGCTGCCGTTCGAGGACGTCACCTACTGGGACGAGCTGACCCGGGTGTTCGAGTGGACGCGCAGCCATGTTCACGCCGCCTTCGGGGTGTGCTGGGGCGGTCAGGCGATGCTGCACCACTTCCACGGCGTTCCGAAGCGGGACCTGGAGAAGAAGGCGTTCGGGGTCTATCGGCACAAGGTGCTGGAGCCGGCCTCGCCCTATCTGCGGGGGTTCTCGGACGATTTCTCGGTGCCGGTGAGCCGGTGGACCGAGACGCGGTCGGAGGATTTTCCGAAGGATGCGGGGCTGAAGGTGCTGATCGCCTCGGACGAGGTGGGGGCGTGCCTGGTGGAGGACGAGGCGAACGGCGCCCTCTACATGTTCAACCACCTGGAATACGACCGGAACACGCTGAAGGCGGAGTACGACCGGGACGTGGCGGCGGGGGCGGAGATCAACTTCCCCTGCAACTACTTCCCCGGAGACGATCCCTCGCGCCCGCCCGCGGACCGGTGGCGGTCCCACGCGCATCTGCTTTACGGCAACTGGATCAACCAGATCTACCAGACGACGCCGTTCGACCCCGCCGACATCGCCGCCGGGCGCTGAGGGGCGGCGCGGGCGCGCAGGCGCGCCTCGGCCTCGGCGAAGCGGGGGGCGAGGGGGTCCAGCGTCTCCAGCACGTGCCGCGCGTCGCCGGCGAAGCCCGCCGGGTCGATCTGGGCGCCGGCGTGGAGCATCCCGAACAGCGTCTCGCGGATGCAGTGCGGTCCTCCAGCAGGGCCTCCGCGGTCTCCATCGTCTCCACCTCCAGGCGGAGGTCATGGTCGCGGGCGCCCTTGAGCAGGCGGCGCAGGGCGCCCTCCGCCTCCGGGTCGAACTGGTGGTGGTCGGCGCGCAGGCGCCGAAGCTCCCGCTCCGGGGTCGGCTGCGCCTCCGCCAGGCGGCGGAAGTGGCCGAGGGCGCCGGCCTCCGCCAGATGCAGACGGCGTATGCGCGAGATCACGTGCAGCGCGTCCGGCAGGAGCGACGGCTGCCGCGAGGCGAGGGTGAGGCTGACGGAGAGGAGGCGCGCGAGGCTCCGCCCCTCCTGCGTCACGCGGGTGGACCAGTTCGGCATCGCCGCCTCCCTGAAGGCATCCGTTTCGAGCAGGCTAGGACGCGGCGGTTAAGCGATGGTGCACGCGCCGGCGTGCATGGCGGGGGCTGCAAGGGGCGTCTATAACGCCCGCCATGGATGCGGACGGACCAGAGCGGGACGAGGCGGCGGGGGGCGGGCGCGCGAAGCGCGGCTACCACCACGGCAACCTGCGCGAGGCGCTGGTGGAGGCCGCCCTGCCCCTGATCGCCGAGCGCGGGCCCCAGGGCTTCACCATGGCCGAGGTGGCGCGGGAGGCGGGCGTCAGCCAGGCCGCCCCCTACCGCCACTTCAAGGGTCGCGAGGACCTGATCGCCGAGATGGCCCGCAGGGGGTTCGAGCTGTTCGCCGACCTGCTGGACAAGGCGTGGAACGGCGGCGAGCCCTCGGCGCTGTCGGCGTTCGAGAATGTGGGGCGCGCCTATCTCGCCTTCGCGCGGCATGAGCCGGGCAGCTACATCGCCATGTTCGAATCGGGCGTGGACATGGCCGAGCCGTCGCTGCGCGCGGCCTCGGACCGGGCGATGGGGGCGCTGCGCCGGGCGGTGGAGGCGCTGGCCGTGCGCCTGCCCCCGGACCGCAGGCCGCCGGTGCAGATGATGACCTACCACATCTGGGCGATGTCCCACGGCGTGGTGGAGCTGTTCGCCCGTCAGTCCGCGGGCCAGCGCGCCTCCATCTCGCCGGAGGATCTGCTGGAGACGGGGAGCCTCGTCTATCTGCGCGGGCTGGGGCTGATCCCGGAGGACTGAGGCCTGCGACGGAGTCCGGCGCGGCGCGCGTGATTTTCTCGGGCGGACCTCTTGCGATGCGCCGCCCCTCGCCCATCTATGTAAATGTGATTAACATTCACATCGTGAGACGCACGAGGACTGGAATGGACAGGATCAAGGATCTGCTGAAACGAGGGGTCGAACTGCTCGACCAGGGGGGCAAGCCTGCCTGGATCGGAGCGATGGTTTTCGGCTTCATCCTGGCGTGGCCGGTGGGCCTCGCCCTTCTCTTCTACATGATCTGGAGCGGACGCATGGGCAAGGGCTGCAACTCCCGCTGGAAGCGCAACAATCAGGGCGCGTATCGGTCGAGCGGCAACAGCGCCTTCGATTCCTACAAGGAAGATACCCTCCGCCGGCTGGAGGAGGAGCAGGAGGCGTTCCAGGGCTTCCTGGAGCGGCTGCGCAAGGCGAAGGACCAGGCCGAGTTCGACCAGTTCATGGCCGACCGGCGCAAGGGCCCGGAGATCCAGCCGGCCTGATGAAGGATCCGCGGCGCGGGGGTCTTCCCCCTCTCGCCCCCGCGATGCGGCCCGCCGCCCGGCGTCTGAAACGACGCCGGGCGGCTTCGCGTTTCGGGCGCCCGCGGTTACGTCTTCGTGACGTATCTGCGTCTATGCCATAGCGCGATGATGACGAGGGGCCGGGGCGCTGCTAGGTTCCGAGTTCGATCCCGAGAGCAGTCGAGGCCCATGAGTCACCATCAGGGAAAACTCGCGCCGCAGTTCTTCGTGACGGCGCCCCAGCCCTGCCCCTATCTCGAGGGCCGGGCCGAGCGAAAGCTCTTCACCACCCTTCGCAATCCCGACGCGGCGGCTGTCAACGACTTCCTGTCGCTGCGGGGCTTCCGGCGGAGCCAGGGCGTGGTCTACCGCCCGTCCTGCGCGGGCTGCGCGGCGTGCCTGTCCACGCGCATCCCGGTGGAGGGGTTCGAGGCGGGGCGCACGCATCGCAAGGTGATGGCGCGCAACGCGGACCTGACGCGCCACGCGGCCGAGGCCTCGGCGACCGAGGATCAGTACGACCTCTTCCGCCGCTATCTGGACCGCCGCCACGCCGATGGCGGCATGGCGGAGATGGACGGGTTCGAATTCGCCGCCATGATCGAGGAGACGCCGGTCCGCACCCGCGTGGTGGAGTACCGCCGCAAGCCGGACCGCGAGGCGGGGGAGCGGGGGCCGGACGTGCTGGTAGGGGCCTGCCTGACGGACGTGCTCGCGGACGGGCTGTCGATGGTCTACTCGTTCTTCGACCCGGCCGAGGAGAAGCGCTCGCTGGGGACGTACATGATCCTCGACCATCTGGAGATCGCACGCGCGGCGGGGCTTCCCTACGTCTATCTCGGCTACTGGGTGCCCGGCTCGCCGAAGATGGACTACAAGGCGCGCTTCCGGCCGTTCGAGGTCTATCAGGGAGACCGCTGGATGCGGGTGGAGGACCCGGACAAGGTCGGGACCTCCCCGCATCCGCAGGCGGTGGACCCGATCGCGGAGCAGGTCGCCAAGCTGATGAACGGCTGAGGGTCAGTCGGCGAAGGGGCCGTCGTAGCCCTCACCGTCCAGCGACCGGCCGAGGGCGACCTGAGCGCCGAGGCGGCCGATCTCGTCCGAGCTTTTCGCGGCGGCGCCGTTGCCGGCGGTCAGCGCCACGATCCGGTCGGAGCGGCGGTGGATCAGCGGCAGGCCGGTGGTGGAGAAGGAGGTGACGCAGGCGTCCATGGTCACCTCCCGCACCTTCAGGTCCGGCATCAGCTTCATCAGGTAATCGGCGAGGAAGTCCCGGACTTTCGGGTTTCCGCCGCAGCGGAACCAGTCCTTGATCTCGGGATCGGTCGCGAGGGTGCGGTCCTGCGGATCTCCGCCGATCTTCAGGCGGAGGCGGCGGTCGGGGTAGCGGAGCGGCGGCAGGATGTAGGGGTCGCAGGCGCGGTCCGCAGGACGATGGATGATGGAGGGCATGGGGCGCAGACGCTCGGCCTCCTCCTCGTCCACCTCCAGCAGGGCGACGGTGCGGGCGTAGACGGTGAGCTGCGGCGGGTTGGGCAGCAGGCCGGGGGAGAAGGCGCCGGCGGCGACCACGACCGTGGGGGCGCTGCGGGTCTCGCCGTCGGAGCAGAGGATGCGGACCGCCGTCGGCGTCTCCTCCAGCGAGACGGCCTCGGCACGGACGATGGCGGCGCCGTCGAGTTCGGAGATGCGGATCTGGGCGCGGACCAGTCCCCGCGGGTCGATGCAGCCGGCCGCGGAGGCTTCGTGCAGGGCGATGGTTCCGGCAGGGAAGGCGAGGAAGGGGAAGCGGTCGGCCAGCTCCGCGCCCTCCAGCCGCTCGAACGGGGTGTCGAGGCGGCGGGCGACGGCCTCGGTCCTTGCGACGAAATCGGCGAGCTCGCCCTCCGCGGGGCCGGCCATCAGGCAGCCGGTCTCCATGAAGAAGGGGATGCCGGAACGCGAGGCGATGTCGGGGTAGCGGTCGATGGAGCGGCGGGCGAGGCGGGCCCAGTCGGCGTTCTCGTCCAGCCCCCGGGTGATGCGGCCCGAGTCGTAGTGGCTGGCGAAGGCGCCCTGGTGGGCGGCCTTCGCCTCGGGTTCTTCGGGCCCCAGCAGCAGCACCTTCGCGCCCTCGGCGGCGAGGTGGCGCGCGGCGGCCGCGCCCATCATGCCGGCGCCGATGACGATGACGTCGTAGCTCATGGTACCCCCCGATGCGGACGCCTCCGCTATCGGACGAGGCGCGCGCGAGGTCAATCGAGGACGAGCTGCGACTGGGTGACGAGTGCCACCAGCCGCCCGTCCTCCCGCACGATCCGGGTCTGCCAGACGGAGATGCGGGCGCCGATCTGGACGGGCGTCGCCTCGGCGGTGACGGTGGTTCCCTCCTTGGCGGCGCCGATGAAGTTGGTCTTCGATTCGATGGTGGTGGTGCGCTTGCCCTCGGGCAGGTTCATCACCGCGCCTACGGCGCCGAGCGCGTCGGCGAAGGCCATCACGGCGCCCCCGTGCAGGATGCCGCCGGCGGTGCAGAGGTCGGGGCGGACCTCCAGCCGCCCGGCCACGCGGTCCTTCGAGGCCTCGGTGATCTCGACGCCCATGAGGCGCGAGAAGGGCATTCGGTCGACGAGGTTCATGCGAAAGGCTCCCCTGTTGCCAAGGGAGCCTCCGCCGCTTCCCGAGTGGAAGCAACTACCGCAGAGATAGTCAGGCGCTGCGCTTGTGGGCCGAGTTCTCCACCAGGTCGTCCACCACGCCGGGTTCCGCGAGGGTCGAGGTGTCGCCCAGGTTGCCGGTGTCGTTCTCGGCGATCTTGCGCAGGATGCGGCGCATGATCTTGCCGGATCTAGTCTTGGGCAGGCCGGGGGCCCACTGGATCACGTCGGGCTTGGCGATGGGTCCGATCTCGTTGCGCACCCAGTCCGAGAGCTCCTTGCGAAGGGCCTCGGACGGGTCCACGCCCTCCATCAGGGTGACGTAGCAGTAGATGCCCTGCCCCTTGATCTCATGCGGGTAGCCCACGACCGCGGCTTCGGCGACCTTGTGGTGGGCGACGAGGGCGGATTCGATCTCTGCGGTGCCCATGCGGTGGCCGGAGACGTTGAGCACGTCGTCCACGCGGCCGGTGATCCAGTAGTAGCCGTCCTCGTCCCGCCGGCAGCCGTCGCCGGAGAAGTAGTAGCCCTTGAACATCTCGAAATAGGTGGAGACGAAGCGGGCGTGGTCGCCCCAGATGGTGCGCATCTGGCCCGGCCAGGAGTCCCGGATCGCGAGCACGCCGGTGGCGGCGCCCTCCAGCTCCTTGCCGTTCTCATCCAGCACCACGGGCTCCACCCCGAAGAAGGGTTTGGTGGCGGAGCCGGGCTTGAGGTCCGTGGCGCCCGGCAGCGGCGAGATCAGGATGCCGCCGGTTTCCGTCTGCCACCAGGTGTCCACGATGGGGCAGCGGCCCTGCCCGATGACGCGGTGATACCAGTTCCAGGCCTCGGGGTTGATCGGCTCTCCGACCGTGCCGAGGATCCGCAGCTTCGACAGGTCCGCCTTCTTCACCCAGTCGTCGCCCTTGCCCATCAGGGCGCGCAGCGCGGTGGGCGCGGTGTAGAAGATCGAGACGCCGTGCTTCTCGCACACCTGCCAGAAGCGGGAGGCGTCGGGGAAGGTTGGCACGCCTTCGAACATCAGCGTGGTCGCGCCGTTGGCCAGCGGGCCGTAGAGGATGTAGCTGTGGCCCGTGACCCAGCCCACGTCGGCGGTGCACCAGTAGACCTCGCCCGCGCGGTAGTCGAAGACGTGCTGGTGGGTCATCGAGGTGTAGACGAGGTAGCCGCCGGTGGTGTGGACCACGCCCTTCGGTTTGCCGGTGGAGCCGGAGGTGTAGAGGATGAAGAGCGGCGCCTCCGCGTCCATCTCCTCGGGCGGGCAGTCGGCGGAGACTTCGGCGGCGGCCTTTTCGTAGGAGACGTCGCGGCCGTCCACCCAGTCGATCTGGGCGCCGGTTCGGGCGACGACCAGCAGCTTCACGTCGTCCTTGCAGCGCAGCATCGCCTTGTCGGCATTGGACTTCAGCGCCGTGGCGCGGCCGCCGCGGGGGGCGTGGTCGGCGGTGACCACCACCTTGGCGCCGCAGTCGTTTACGCGGTCCGCCAGCGCGTCCGGCGAAAAGCCTGCGAAGACCACCGAGTGGATCGCGCCGATGCGCGCGCAGGCGAGCATGGCGTAAGCGGCCGCGGGGATCATCGGCAGGTAGATCACCACCCGGTCGCCCTTGCCGACGCCCAGGTCCTTGAGGACGTTGGCGAAGCGGCAGACCTCCTCATGGAGCTGCCGGTAGGTGATATGCTTCGCCTCGTCCTTCGGGTCGTCCGGCTCCCAGATGATGGCGGTCTGGTCGGCGCGGTCCTTCAGGTGGCGGTCGATGCAGTTGGCGGCGACGTTCAGCGTGCCGTCCGCGTACCAGTTGATCGACACGTCGGGATAGTCGAAGCTGACCTTCTTCACCTTGTCGTAGGGGCGAATCCAGTCGATCCGGCGGCCGTGGTCGGCCCAGAACGCCTCGGGGTCCTTGACCGAGGCTGCATACATCTTCTCGTAATCCGCGGCGGTCACCGAGGCGCCCTCGGCGACCTCCGGGCTCACGGGAATCACGGCGTCGGACATGGGGCGTCCTCCTTGGCTTTGGGGCGCAAGCGTTGGGTCGCTCGTCAGGGGGGCGCGGAGGCCCCTCGCCTCAGATCGCGAGATATTCCTGGCGCAGGGCGGCGTCGTCCAGAACCTCCTGCGCGGTCCCGTCGAACACCACCTGCCCCATGTCGAGGATGATCGCCCGGTCCGCGAGGTGCAAGGCGGCGATGGCGTTCTGCTCGACGATGATCGTGGTGATGCCGAGCTTCTTGATCTCGTCGAGCGTGCGCTCGATCTCCTGCACGATCACCGGGGCGAGGCCCTCATAGGGTTCGTCCAGCAGCAGGAGCTTCACGTCGCGCGCCAGCGTGCGGCCGATGGCGAGCATCTGCTGCTCGCCGCCCGAGAGGGTGACGCCCTCCTGCAGGCGGCGCTCGCCGAGGCGGGGGAACAGCTCGTAGATCCGCTCGATCGACCAGCCGACGGGGGGGGCGATCTGGGCGAGCTTGAGGTTCTCCTCCACCGTCAGGCCGGCGATGATGCGCCGGTCTTCGGGCACGAGGCCCACGCCGTTCTGCGCGGCCTGATGCGCGGACATGGAATGGAGCGGCTTGTGGTCCAGCCAGATCTCGCCGTGCTTCAGCGTCGGCGTTCCCGCCCGCGCGATGGTGCGCAGCGTGGAGGTCTTGCCCGCGCCGTTGCGGCCCAGCAGAGCCACGATCTCGCCCTCGTGGATGTTGAAGCTGAGGCCCTGCACGATGTAGCTCTCGCCGTAATAGGCGTGCAGGTCGTGGGCCGAGAAATAGGCTGGGGCCGTGCCGTGGTTGGCGGCGTTCGGGGTTTTCTTCGCCCCGGAATGGGCGTCGTCGATCAGCGTCACAGGTGCGCTCCTCCGAGATAGGCTTCCTGCACCTTCGGGTTGCCCTTGATGCGGGAGGGCTCGTCCTCGACGATCACGTGGCCCTGCGCGAGCACGCTGATCCGGTCGGCGAGGCTGAAGACCACGTGCATGTCATGCTCGATCACCACCTTGGTGACGCCGCGCTCGTGGCCGAGGCGCTTGAGCAGGTCGATGGTGGCGTTGGTGTCATGGCGGGACATGCCGGCCGTGGGCTCGTCCAGCAGCAGGAGCTTGGGGTCCTGCACGAGGCACATGGCCATCTCCAGCCGGCGCTTGTCCCCGCGGGAGAGGTGGCGCGCCTCGACGTTGCGCCGGTCCGCCATGTTCACGTCCTCGAGCGTGTGGAGGGCCTTGTCGCGCAGCTCGGCCTCCTTGCTCATGGGCGCCCAGCCGTGCATCCGGAAGGCGCCGTCGCGGGAAGCCAGCGCCGGGATCATGACGTTCTCCAGCACGCTCAGATCCTCGAAGATCTCGGGGGTCTGGAACACGCGGGAGACGCCCATCTGGTTGATCTCGTGCGGCTTCCTGCCGATCAGGCTGCGGCCGGCGAAGGTCACGGCCCCGGTGTCGGGGATCAGGCGGCCGACGAAGCAGTTGAGCAGCGTGGACTTGCCCGCCCCGTTCGGACCGATGATCGCGTGGACGGAGCCTTCCTCCACCGTCAGGTTCACGTCGTCGAGCGCCTTGAGACCCCCGAAGCGCTTGTTGACGTTCTGAACTTCCAGGATGGGCGCCATGGTCTGCTCCTCACTCGGCGGGGGCGGCGGCGCGCGCGCCGGTCTCGCTCCGGCGGCCCTGGAAGAGGCGGCCGATCCGGCTCGCCCCCTCCATCAGCCCGCCGGGCAGGAAGGTCACGATCAGCATGAAGATCAGGCCGAGGGTCAGGTGCCAGCCATCGCCCACGAAGAGCGACGAGACGCCGACCAGCACGCTCTCCACGCCGTCTGGCAGGGCCGCGTAGAAGGAATGCAGCACGCCGTCGTTGATGGCGGAGAAGATGTTCTCGAAGTACTTGATGAGCCCCGCGCCCAGCACCGGGCCAAGCAGCGTTCCGGCGCCGCCGAGGATGGTCATCAGCACCACCTCGCCGGACGCGGTCCACTGCATCCGCTCGGCGCCCGCCAGCGGGTCCATCGCCGCCAGCAGCCCGCCCGCGAGGCCCGCATACATGCCCGAGATCACGAAGGCCGCCAGCGCGTAGGGGCGCGTGTTGAGCCCGGTGTAGCTCATGCGGTTCTGGTTGGACTTCACCGCCTTCAGCATCATCCCGAAGGGCGAGCGGAAGAGGCGCATCGACAGCCAGAAGCACAGGATCAGGATCGCCGCGCAGACGTAGAAGCCCGCGTTGAACTGCACCGGCATCCCCAGCATCTGCGTGTCCCAGGTGGAGATCATGTTGATCCCGAACAGGTTGGTGAAAGGCGCCTCGCCGCCGCCGCCGTCCAGCACCCGCGGGTCGTCGAGCGCGACCTGAAGGCCGGTCTCGCCATTGGTGATCGGGGTCAGCACGGAATAGGCGAGGTTGTAGCTCATCTGCGCGAAGGCGAGCGTCAGGATCGAGAAGTAGATCCCCGACCGCCTGAGCGAGATGAAGCCGATCACCAGGCTGAACAGCCCGCCGATGACGACCGCGAAGATCACCGCCGGGATGATGTTCATGCTCAGCAGCTTGAACATCCACACCGCCGCGTAGCTGCCCACCCCGAGGAAGGCCGCGTGCCCGAAGCTGAGATAGCCGGTCAGCCCGAACAGGATGTTGAAGCCGATGGCGAAGATCCCGTAGATCGCGAACTTCTGCAGAAGGTCCGGGTAGCCCGCGCCGAGGGGCGCGAGGATGATCGGGCCCGCCAGCACGAGGATCGTGAAGACGGCCAGAAGCGCCGAGTCTGAGAACTTGGTCGAGGTCATGTCAGGACTCCATCACGCCCTTGCGGCCCATCAGCCCGCGGGGACGGGTCAGCAGGATGACGACGGCGACGAGGTAGATGATGATCTGGTCGATGCCCGGCAGGATCTGCTTGACCTCGTTCATGGAGGCGAAGCTTTGCAGGATCCCCAGCAGGAAGCCCGCGGCGACGGCGCCCGGGAGCGAGCCCATGCCGCCGACGACAACGACCACGAAGGACAGCACCAGGAAGTCCATCCCGAGGTGGTAATCCGGGCTCAGGATCGGGGTGTACATCACCCCCGCCAGCCCCGCGACCACGGCCGCGAGCCCGAACATGAAGGTGAAGCGCTTGTCGATGTCGATGCCGAGCAGACCCACCGTCTCGCGGTCCGCCATGCCGGCGCGCACGACCATCCCGAAGGTGGTGTAGCGCAGGAAGCAGAACACGCCGCCGATCACGCCGGCCGCGAAGAGGAAGTACATCAGCCGCCACATGGGATAGACGATCAGTCCGGCCTCCAGCCCGATGGCCGCGCCGAAATCCGCCATCCCCGACAGCGCCTCGGGCGCCGGCTGCGGGATCGGGTTCGCGCCGAAGAACTTCTTGATGATCTCCTGAAGCACGATGGCGAGGCCGAACGTCACCAGGATCTGGTCCGCATGCGGGCGCTTGTAGAAGTGGCGGATCAGGCCGCGCTCCATCACGAGGCCGACCAGAAGCATCACGGGGATGGCGATCAGGATCGACACGGGCACCGACCAGGCGATCAGCCAGGAGCCGAAATCGCCGAACCAGACCTCGGCATAGGGGGTGCGAAGCTCCAGCGGCGTGCCCCAGGCGGTGGTCTCGGTGGCCGAAAGCTCGATGCTCTGGAGGGTCAGGACCTCGTTGACCGTGACCGCGCAGAACGCGCCCAGCATGAACAGCGCGCCATGGGCGAAGTTGACGACGCCCAGCGTGCCGAAGATCAGGGTCAGTCCCAGCGCGATCATCGCGTAGGCCGAGCCCTTGTCGAGACCGTTGAGGATCTGGAGGATGATCGCGTCCATACGGCGCCGACGCTCCCGCTTCTATCAAAGGAGGGTGGGGGCCGCCCGCCTGCAGGGAGGAGACTTTGCGGCGCACGACCCCCGATGACGCCGGCGGAGGTGGGCTCCGCCGGCGCGCTCAGGCCGGGCTCAGGCGCCCGGGTTGCACTCGCCCAGCTCGCCGCCCACGAAGTCGGGGTGGTCGACCGGGTACATCACCTTCTCGGTCGGGGTGACGTCCACCACCTCGAGGAGGTCGAACTGCGAGGTCGGGTTCTCCTTGCCCTTCACTACGAGCACCGGCTTGAAGCACTGGTGATCTTCGGCGCGGTAGAGGGTCGGGCCGTTGCCCATCCCGTCGAACTCGTAGCCCTCCAGCGCCTCGACGATGTCGCAGGGGTTGAAGGACCCGGCCCGCTGGGCGGCGTCGGCGTAGAGGATGGTCTGGACGTAGCAGGTGTGCGCGGCTTGGGACGGCGGGAAGCCGTACTTCTGGCCGAAGGACTTCACGAAGGCCTTCGAGCCCTCGTCCTGCAGCGACCAGTGCCAGTTGGTGGACCCGAAGATCCCCTTGACCGCGTCGCCCGCGCCCTGCGCCATGAGGCGGGAGTAGAGCGGCACCACGATCTCGAAGTTCTTGCCGTTGACCTGCTTGTTCTTCAAGCCGAACTGCACCGCCTGGGTCAGCGAGTTGACCATGTCGCGGCCGTAGTGGTTCAGGATCAGCACGTCCGCATCCGAGTTGAGGACCGGCGTCAGGTACTGCGAATAGTCTCCCGCCCCGAGCGGCGTCAGCACCGTCTCGACCGTCTCCCAGCCGAGCGCCTCGGTGTAGGTCTTCATCGACTGCTGCTGCGACCAGCCCCAGGTGTAGTCGGCCGTCAGGTGGTAGGCCTTGCGGTCCTTGCCGTAGTTGGCCTCCAGGATCGGGGCGAGGGCCGCGCCCGACATCTCGGTGTTGAAGAAGTGCCGGAAGCCGTTGGCCTTCTTGTCCTTGCCGGTGGTGTCGTTGGAGTGGGTGAGGCCGGCCATGAAGATGACGCCCATCTCCTGACAGAGCCCCTGCACCGCGATGGCGACGCCCGAGGACGACCCGCCGTTGATCATCAGCGCGCCGTCGCGCTCGATCATGCGCTTCGCGGAGGCGCGGGCCGCATCGGACTTGGTCTGGGTGTCGCCGGTGACGTACTCGACCTTCTTGCCGTTGATGCCGGCCCCGGTCAGCGCCTTCGAGGAGAAGGTCGCCAGCATGCCGCCGTCGCCCTCGCCGTTCAGATGCTCGACCGCGAGCTGCTGGGCCCGCAGCTCGTCCGCGCCCTCGTCGGCATAGGCGCCGGTCTGGGGCACGTTGAAGCCGAGGATCACGCTGCTTCCGCTGGGCTCGTTGGTGTAGGCGTAGGCCGGACGGCGCCAGACCATCGGGGCCGCGAGCCCCGCGCCGGCGACGGCCGAGGTCTTCAGCAGTCCGCGGCGGCTGATGGTGAACTTCGCCATGGAAACCTCCCTGTGATTCTCTCTCATTCCGGCGCCGCACGGCCTCCCTGCCTGGCGACGCCGGAATCTGCGGGCTTCTCGGCCCGGAGGCGAAAATGAGGCATCCGCGTAAATCCGTCAACAAGCATCTGATTTCTTTGGTATTTTTTGTAAATAATTGACGTTGTGCGCGTGCGAGATTGTAAATACTCTACCTGAACGCAGGAAAGGGCGCGCGGACGCAATGCGTTAACCGATCTTCAGCTTCGAGGCGAAGCCGAGGCGCTTTCGCGGCGCAGCATCAGGAGGAGCCATGACCGGCGCGATGGTCGGCCTGCGGATCCGCGAGAAGCGGCGCGCCGCGGGAATGCGTCAGGCGGAGCTGGCCGAGCGGATGGGAATCTCCGCCTCCTATCTCAACTTGATCGAGCGGGAGAAGCGGCGCGCCGCGCCCGAGCTGGTGGCGCGCGCGGCGAAGGCGTTGGGGGTCGGGGCGGCCGAACTCGACGGCGCGCTGGAGCGTCGGACGGCGGACCGGCTGGCGGAAATCGCGCAGGACCCCGACTACGCCGACCTCACGCTCGACCCCGACGCGGCGCGGGAGCTGCTGGGCCGCCATCCCGGCTGGGGCCGCGCCCTGGCCCGCGCCCACGACGCGAGGCGGGAGGCGTCGCGGCTGGTGGAGGCGCTCTCGGACCGGCTGACGCATGACCCGTTCCTATCGGACGCGGTTCACAGGATGCTGACCCACATCGCCGCCCTGCGGTCCGCCTCCGAAATCCTGGAGGGGGTGGAGGACATCGACGCGCCCCAGCGTCGTCGCTTCCACGAGATCCTGCTGTCGGAGTCCACCCGCCTGTCGGAGGTGTCCGGCAACCTCCTGCGCTTCTTCGACGAGGCCCACCAGGCCGAGCCCACCACCCCCTCCGAGGATGTGGAGGACGCGTTCCTCGCCGCCGGCAACCACTTCCCTGCGCTGGAGCCGCCGGAGCCCGAGAACGGCCCCGCCGCGCACCCGGAGGCGATCTACGGCGCGCTTCGGGCCGCCCTGCCCGGCGGCGGCGCGGCCGTCGCGCCCCCGGAGGCCCCGCCCGTCCAGCGCCGCCGCGCCCTCGCTCTCGCGGTCGCGCGCCGGACGCTTTTTCCGGCCATCGAAGCCGAGATCGCCGCCCGCCCCCGCCTCGCGGCCCCCGCCGCGAAGGCGCGGGCCGAAGCGGCTTTCCTCGAATACTGCATCGACGCGCTGCTGATGCCCTCCGCCCCGTTCGAGGCCGCCGGCGCCCGCCTCGGCTGGGACCTCGACGCGCTGGCGGCCTCGTTCGGCGTGGATTTCGACGCGGCGGCCCGGAGGGTCACCGCCCTCTCGGCCCGGGGCGCGGCGCCTCGCGGGGCCTATGCGCGGATCAATGCGGCCGGCCAGGTCCTCCAGCGACGCCTGCTGCCGGAGATCACCCTGCCCCGCCACGGCGCGGCCTGTCCGCTGTGGTCCCTTTACCGCGCGCTCTCGGCCCCCGGCCGCACGTTGCGCCAGCTGGCGGAGTTCCCGTCGGGCGAGCGGGCGGTCTTTGTGGCGAGGGCCGAACCCGCCGATCCGCCGGTCTGGGGGCGGCCCGCCCAGCACCGCGCCTCGGTCCTCGTGCTGCCCGGGGATCCCGCCGCCACGGTCTACGCCCCCCGCGCGCGCGAACCCGCGGAGCCGGTCGGCCCCAACTGCCGCGTCTGCGCCCGCGCCGGGTGCCCCCACCGTGCCGAGGACCCGGTGATCGGCTGACCTTTTCCCCCGCGCGCGCCCTGAGACGCAGGCGCCGGAGGATCCTGGTGGCGTCGGCGCCCCCTTCCCTCACGCGCACGCGCGGCCTATGACCCGGACCATGACCGACGCCGCCCTCAGCCCCGCCCGCATCGTCCTCGCCACGCCCCCGCGCGGCGATCTCGCTCCCTTGGCGCAGGCGCTGCCGGCGGCGCTGGACACGGGGCTGGCGGCCACCGTGCGGCTGGACCTTCCCGGCGGATCCGAGGACGAGTTGAAGCGCGCCTGCGATCTTCTGCGACCCATCTGCCACGCGGCGGATGTGGCTTTGGTGATCCGGGACCACCACCGCCTCGTGACCTCGATGGGCCTCGACGGCGCGCAGGTGGAGATGAAGGGCGCCTCCCTGAAGAAGGTGCGGGCCGAGATGCCGAAGGACGCCATCCTCGGGGTCGCCTGCGGCGCCTCCAGGCATGACGGCATGACGGCGGGCGAGGCGGGGGCCGACTACGTGCTCTTCTCGCCCTACGTCCCCGATCCGCTGGTCGGCGATCCCGCCCCCCTCGACCTCTTCCAGTGGTGGGCCGAGATCATCGAGACGCCAGTGGTGGCCGAGGGCGGCATCGGCGAAGCGGAAGCCCGCGCGCTCTCGCCTTTCGCGGATTATGTGATCCCGGCGCTGACGATCTGGGACGGCGACGTGGCCGCGAATCTCCGCCGCCTGCACGCCATCCTCGCCTGAGCTGCATCCCCCCTGGGGAGCCCGGAACGCGGGGGGCGTCGAGCCCCCCGCGTTCCGCCCGCCGGCTTCGCCGGCTCCGGCCCCGCGCAGCCGGAGGCGCTATCCGAGCCTGTCGACCACGCCGCGCTCGCACGCCTCCCAGCTCCGGGCGGCGAGGCGCTTGCGGTCAGGCGTGTCGGCCACGCGGATCGGGTCGTGGAACACCACCTCCGCCTCGCCGCCGAAGTTCAGGCTCAGCAACGCCCAGACATGGGAGCCGAAGCTCATGTCGCCCCACCAGCCGTAGAACGTCTCGGGCAGCATCGAGCCCCGCGGCAGCCTGTAGACCACGGACACCGGCTGCACCCAGGCCACGTCCCGCAGCTCGGGCGCCGTCAGCGCCGCGAAGAGGGTGGACCGGAACGGCAGCACCCGCCGCCCGTCGGTCGAGGTTCCCTCCGGGAAGAACAGCAGCCGCTGGCCCGCGATCATTCTCGCCCGCAGCTCCGCCTCCTGGTCCCTGGCGGCAGAGCGGCGGCGCTCGATGAACACCGTGTCGCAGACCGCGGCGATCCAGCCCATCACCGGCCAGCTGCGCACCTCGGCCTTCGAGACGAAGTTCATGTGCGCCGCGCCGACCAGCACGAAGATGTCGGACCATGAGGTGTGGTTGGCCACCAGCGCCCCGCCATGCCTCATGGGCGTGCCGGTGCGCACCACCTTCAGCCCCACCAGCCGCGCCATGATCCGCGCCCAGAGCCGCTGCACCCACCGCCGGGCGCGGAAGGCGGGGATGAGCCGCTCGATCCCCTTGAACAGGAGGTAGGTGGCGAAGAGCGCGACCGTGACCGCCAGCGCCGCCCCGAGCCGCAGCCAGGCCGCCGCCTTTCCCGCCAGCGTCGGCTCCGGCAGCGGCGGAGCGGGCGGCCCGACCCAGCTGAGCCCCTCCACCGTCTCGCTCACGCAGCGGCGCTCTTGCCGTAGAAGTCGCGATAACGGCCGACCATGCGAACCGTGTCCATCAGCAGGCACACGTCCACGGTGTTGAAGTCGTGGTCCACATAGGCGCCTTCGCCCACGAACCCGCCCAGGCGGAGATACGCCTTGATCAGCGCGGGGATCTGGCGGGCGGCCTGTTTGCGGTCGACGTCCTCCGCCGGCATCCGGTTCATCTCGGCATAGGCTTCGGGCCGCGCGATCACGCGAAGGTCGTCTGGCGCGAGATGGTTGTGGTGCAGGAAGCTCAGCGCGTGGGCGAGCGGCTCCGGGTCCGCGCCGTGGAAGGAAGCCACGCCGAACATGATCTCGATCTTCCGGTCCGTGACAAACTCGCCGAGGCCGGTCCACAGAAGGTGCATCGCCGCCCCGCCGCGGACCTCGGCGCCGACGCAGGACCGGCCGAGCTCCACCACCTTGCGCCCGCAGCTCTCGAGCTTGGCGAGGTCGTATTCCGTCGCCCCATAAAAGCCGATCCCGGCGCGCGCGCGCTCTCCGGTCATCAGCCGGTACGCGCCCGCCACCCGGTCCAGCGGATCGTCGGACGTCGTCTCGCGGTCGATCAGGATCAGATGCTCGAAATGTTCGTCGAACTCGTCGATCTCGCGGCGAAGACGGCGTTCCTCGTCCGTGGCCGAAGCCCCCAGCTCTTCCACGAACACGCGGTAGCGCAGGCGCTGCGCCGCAGCGATGTCCTGCTCGTCCTTCGCCAGGCGGACCGTGAAACGCCCCGCGTCGATCTCCATCGGTCGGCTCCATGACGCGCGCCAGGGGGTGCGGCGCGCGGGCGGACCATATGGAAACCGCTCCGGCGGCGCAACGGCGGGCGGTTGACGCACGCGGTGCCCGCGGGCGAGTCTCAGTCCTTCACCACCTCCAGCTCCACCCGGGAGCCCTCGATGACCCGCTTGCCGGCATTCTCGAAATTCACCGTGATGCGTCCGCCGATGATCGACTGCACCTGCCCGACGCCCCAGTCGGGCGCGGCGGGAAGGCGCACGCGGGCGCCCGGTTCGAGGAAGTCGTTCACGATTTCTTAACCTTTCTTGTTCAGCCGTTGCAGCACGGGTTCCTCCAGAAAGGCGCATCACGTCATGACCTTCCCGCCGAACGCCCCGCCCGATGCCGGCGCAGTATGCGGCCTGGGCGCGGGAGAATACGGGGCGCTGATCGCCTCACGGATCTGCCATGACCTGATATCGCCCGTAGGCGCCGTCAATAACGGCGTCGAACTTCTGGCGGAGCTGGGCGGTGCGGCGGGCGAGGCCGAGATCGAGCTGATCGAGACCAGCGCCGCCATGGCCGCCGCGAGCCTCGAGTTCCAGCGCATCGCCTTCGGCGCGGCGGGGGCGGGAGACATGCTCGGGATGCCGGCCCTCCACAGGACCGCCGGCCGCTGGTTCGCCCACCAGAAGCCGCTACTGGACTGGGCGACGCCGACGGGCGACATCTCCCGCGCCGGCGGGCGGCTTCTCCTGAACCTGCTGCAGATCGGCGCCTCGTCGCTGCCGCGGGGAGGGACCGTGCAGGTTCGCCTTTCACCTGAGGGGGACGGCCTGCGGATGGAGGTGACCGCCTCCGGTCCCAGGGCCGCGCCGGCCGAGGGGGCCGAAGCCTGGCTCGCCGGACGGGCCGCCGCCGCTCCCCCCGCCCCGCGCGAGGCGCACTACCTCGCAACCCATGTCCACGCCCGAGCGGCCGGGGGCGAGGTCCGGCTGACCACCCAAGAGGGAGAGGTCTCGCTCGTCATTCAGCTTGCGTGAAAACGAAGGCGCCAAGCGAAGCCTCTTCCGAGCCTGCGAAAGGGTATTCCGGGCGGTGAAAGAAGCGGTTCCGCATGCGAAACCCGCCTCGCTCATACCGTTTTCAGCGTATCCCGAAAGCGGCGCATGTTCTCCCGGTAGCGCTCCGCCGAGGCCCGCAGCGCCTGCTTCTCCTCGGCCGTCAGCTCCCGCACCGCCTTGGCGGGGGCGCCGAGCGCCATCCAGCCGTCGGGGATCTCCTTGCCCTCGGTCACCAGCGCGTTGGCGCCGATCAGGCAGCCCTTGCCGACCCTGGCGCCGTTGAGGATTACCGCGTTCATGCCGATCAGGCTGCCGTCCCCGATCTCGCAGCCATGCAGGATCGCCTTGTGGCCCACGGTGACGTCGGCGCCCACGGTCACCGGCCGGCCCGGGTCCACATGCACCACGCAGCCGTCCTGGATGTTGGAGCCCGAACCGATGGCGATGTCGTCCTTGTCGCCGCGCAGCACCGCATTGAACCAGATCGAGGTTCCCGGCAGCAGCGTCACCCGGCCCATGACATGCGCGCCGGGAGCGACCCAGAAGTCGCCGTCCACCGGCACCTGCGGGGAAACGCCGTCGAGCGCGTAGAGGGTCATGTCTGTCTCCCTTGGAATTCTTTGTTCAGGGCCTGGACGAAACCCGTGAGTCCCGGGCGCCGTTCCCGACGGAGCCGCTCGGCCGCCAGGATGCGCCGGATCTCGGTTTCGCAGCGGTCGAGGTCATCGTTGATCAGCACGTAGTCGTAGGCGTCCCAGCGGCTGATTTCGTCCTGCGCGCGGGCCATACGATGGGCGATCACGTCATCGGGGTCCTGCTTGCGGGCGCGCAGGCGCCGCTCCAGCTCGGCGATGGAGGGCGGCAGGATGAAGACGGACACGACCGCGTCCTTGAGCACCGAATTGCGGAGCTGCTGTCCCCCCTGCCAGTCCACGTCGAACAGGACGTCCTTGCCCGAGGCCAGGGCGGTCTCCACCGGCGCGCGCGGCGTGCCGTAGAGGTTGCCGAAGACCTCGGCGAACTCCAGCAGGTCGCCAGCCTCGGTCATCGCCTCGAACTCGGCGCGGCTGCGGAAGTGATAGTCGCGGCCGTCCACCTCGCCGGGCCGGGGCGGCCGCGTGGTGGCGGAGATGGAGAAGGTGAAGGCGTCGTCGTTGGCGAGCAGGCGGCGCGAGAGGGTGGACTTGCCCGCCCCAGAAGGCGACGAGAGGATGAAGAGGATCCCGCGCCGGCTGTCGGCCGCGCGACGGGCGGCGGCGGCGGCCTCGGCGGCGCCGGGAGCGGCGGCCACGCTCATTCGATGTTCTGCGCCTGCTCGCGCAGCTGGTCGACCACGGTCTTGAGCTCCAGCCCCGCGGCGGTCAGCGCGGCGAAGTCGGCCTTGGAGCAGAGCGTGTTCGCCTCGCGGTTGAACTCCTGCACCAGGAAATCGAGCTTGCGGCCGATCGGGCTCCCGGAAGCGAATAGCGTCCGGGCGGCGGCGACATGGGCGCGAAGGCGATCCAGCTCCTCCCGCACGTCGCCCTTGACGGCGAGGAGCGCGAGCTCCTGCGCCAGCCGCTCGGGCGTCGCGTCCACGGGGGCGCCGGCGGCTTTCAGCGCCTCGATCCGGCGGGAGAGCGCGGGGCCGGCCTCCGCGGCGCGGGCTTCGGCGGCGGCTTCGGCCTCGGAAATCAGCGCCTCGATCCGCTCCATCTGCGCGCCGACGATGGCGGCGAGCCGGGCGCCCTCCTCCGCGCGCGCGGCCAGAAGCGCCTCAAGCGCCGCCTCGCCGTCGGCGAGGATGGAGGCGTCCTGCGCAACGCGGGCCTCCGGCGCCTCCACCTCGTCGGCCACGTCCAGCACGCCCGGTCGGCCCATCAGCGCCTCCACCGACAGGGGGGCGACCTCGAACCCCGCCTCGCGCGCCGCGGAGGCGCAGGCGGCGGCGGCGTCCAGCGCGGCGGCGAGGGCCTCGGCGTTCACGGCGGCGGCCCGGACGCCCGCGGCGCGGGAGACGCGGAGGCTGACCGACACCGACCCGCGGGCGAGCCGCGCCTGGGCGGCCGCCCGGAATGACCGCTCCACCGCATCCCGCCCCTCCGGCCCGCGCCAGCGGAGGTCCAGGCCCCGGCCGTTGACCGACCGCAGCTCCCACCGCCAAGAGACGCGCCCGTCCCCTCCCTCCTGCACGCCGAAACCGGTCATGCTCTGCATACGCGCGAACCCTCGCTGAAACCGGGCGGACCTTAGCCGCGCCAAGCGCCGCCGGCAATCGGCCCCGCCATTAAGGACGATTTACAAATCGTTAACGCTGTCCCGACGAGGCGAATGGCGAAACTTCCCGTAAAGTTTTTCTTGAAGGCGAGAGGGTATGAGCCCGGCGCGGCACGCAGCCGCGGGATCCGAACCTCCCGTCGGAAGTTGGGTTGATGAGCCCTCAACGGACCCCTGGGAGGGCCGTCGAGGCACTGGCGGGGGTTCTTGGGAAATGATAAGAAAATACCGTAAAATAGATGGCGTCATGGATCATCCGAACACTCAGGCTCTCTATCGCTACTGGGAGGAGCTGCGGGCGGGCCGCGACGCCCCGAGCCGCTCCGAAGTCGATCCCCGTCGGATCTCCGGGGCGCTCGAAACCATGTTCATTCTTGAGAAGTCTCGACAGCGGGCAACTTCGCTTCCGCCTCGCCGGCACGCGGCTGTGCGAATGGCTGGGGATGGAGCCTCGCGGCTGCGTCGCCGAGGCGGTCATGGCGCGGGGTCATGAGCGGGAGCTTTCGGACCTGGGTCGGCGCGTCCTCAACACGCCGGGGGTGGGCGTGATGCGGGTCCGCGCGCTGGACGGCGCCGACACCGACTGGTCCGGGGAGGCGCTGCTGCTTCCCCTTCGGTCCGAGATGGGCGACATGGCCCGCATCATCGGCTGCGTGAACCTGGAGGCCGCGGACCGCGGCGCCGGTCCCGAGCCGCCGCTCCGGCTGCGGGCGCTCGGCTCCCGGCTGGAGCCGATCGAGATCAGCCCGACGCTGGAGCGTCAGCGCACGCGGCTGCACGCCGATCCGCTGGGTGCGCGGCCGATGTCGCGCCTCGGCTCGGCGCCCTCGCCGCAGGAGGAGAGGGGCGACCGGCGCTCCGGCTTCGGCGAACCGCCGGCACCCGGACTGCTGGGGCGTCCGTCGGGCGAGGCCTGGCCGCGCCTGAAGTCCATCGAAGGAAATCCCGACGCGCCGCGCGACGGGGACGGGTCCGGCCGCAAGGGCCGGCCGAACCTCCGCATCGTCAAGAACTGACGGGGCGGAGCGGGGCCGGGAAGCGACGGCTCTGCGAACTACGGCTGCGAGCCGCGACTGCGTGGGGCTTCCTCAGGGGTAAGGACGCCCAGAGGGGAAACGCAGCGGTGGCTCGCGCCGGGATCGCAGGCGGTCGAGACCGCGCGATGGGGTTTCGCGCCTTCCCGGCCCCACCTAATCGGCGGCCTTGGCGAGAAAGCCGTGCAGATCGCCGTAGCCGGTGACGCGGCGCTCGTGCCGCAGCCCGAGGCGGCGGGCGGCGTCCTGCGCCAGTCGGTCCAACTCGGGGTCGTCGACCTGAGCGAGATGGATCAGCGCCTCGTAGTTGCCGAAGATCATGTCGCGAAGCTCGGGGTGACGGTCGAGGCCCATCGGACGCCAGACGAAGGCGTCGAACTGGCGAACCAGGAAATCGGTCAGGTAGAAGGCGCGCATCTCCTCGTCGCCCCGGGCGGCGAAGGTCTCGTTCCCGTCGAAGAAGCTGTAGCAGTGAGGGCCGGGGATCAGCGTCACGCCGAGCACGTCGCAACGGGCCTGCAGGAGGCCGCCTGTGCCGCAATCCGCATAGACCACGTGGATCGAGGCGTAGCGCGGGCGGGCGTCGCGCACCGCCCGCTCCACCTCATCCGGGATCAGTTCCGGGCGCAGGTGCAGCTTCGCCGGCAGGCACTTCAGGTCGAGATGAGACCAGCCGTTCATCCGGATCAGCGCAAGGATCTCCCGCGCGAGCGCTCCGCAGGCGATGAGCAGTACGCGGCCGCCCTGCCCGGCTTCGAGGCCGCGCTCGCGCAACGTCGCGTCGTCCAGATCAGCCAACGGCCGCCTGGTTGTGCTTGCGTGCGGCGACGAGCTTCTTCGCCGTCTCCACCGCCACCGCGGCGTCGCGGCAATAGGCGTCGGCGCCGATCGCCTTGCCGAACTCCTCGTTCAGCGGCGCGCCGCCCACGAGGATGATGTAGTCGTCGCGCTTGCCCTGCTCCTTGAGCTGGTCGATCACCACCTTCATGTACGGCATGGTGGTGGTCAGCAGCGCGGACATCCCCAGGATGTCGGCGTCGTTCTTCTCCAGCGCCTCCAGATAGGCCTCGACGGCGTTGTTGATCCCCAGATCCACCACGTCGAAGCCCGCGCCCTCCATCATCATCGACACGAGGTTCTTGCCGATGTCGTGGATGTCGCCCTTCACGGTGCCGATCACCATGGTGCCCATCTTCGGCGCGCCGGTCTCCGCCAGCAGGGGGCGGAGGATGTTCATGCCGGTCTTCATGGCGTTGGCGGCCAGAAGCACCTCGGGCACGAACAGGATACCGTCGCGGAAATCGTCGCCCACCACCTTCATGCCGGCGACCAGCGCCTTCGTGAGCACGTCGTAGGGCACCCAGCCGCGGTCCAGGAGGATCTGCACGCTCTCGGCGATCTCGTCCTTCAGGCCGTCATAGAGATCGTCGTGCATCTGCTCCACGAGCTCGTCGTCATCGAGTTCGCTGAGGACGAGATCGTCGTCGTCGGCCATGTCGGCGCTCCCTTGGATCGGCTGCCTGCGCGATGCCGGGCAACATAGGGCCAGCGGCGGCGGGGTGCGAGGCGGAAAGGCGACGCTATTCCCCGTCATCCGCGACGCAGGCTCAGGTTTTCGCGGCCTCCGCGGCGGCGAGGTCGCGCAGCCGGGTCACCATCGCGCGAAGGCCGTTGGACCGCTGGGCGCTCAGGTGGTCGGTCAGCCCGAGGCGGGCGAGCTGGGCCTGCGCATTGGTGGTCAGGATCTCGTCCGCCGTCCGCCCCGAATAAAGCGCGCGCAGGATGGCGATGAGGCCGCGAACGATCAGCGCGTCGGAATCGCCCTCGAAGCGGATCCGCTCGCCGTCCAGTTCGGGCACGATCCAGACCTGAGAGGCGCAGCCCTCCACCTTCGTCGCCGGGACCTTCAGCGAATCGGGCAGCGGCTCCATCTTTTTCCCAAGGTCGATGACGTAGCCGTAGCGGTCCTCCCAGTCCTCGAGGAACTCGAAGTCGTCGGCGATGCTCTCGAAGTCCTGCGGCGCGGCGGTCATGGACGGGCCTCCCTGATCGTGACAGGTAGTCCGGCGGGAAGGCCGCCGCAACCGCGCGCGGCCCTTCCCTTTCGGGACGCGCTGTGGCGAAGTGCCCGCGCCCGAACACGGGATGAACGAAGGGGGTACGGCATGAGGGGATGGGGCGCGGTTCTGGCTGCGGCGGCTCTGGCGGGATGCGGGTCGTCGGCATCCGACTACATGCCGCGGGTCAGCGTGCTGGGCACGAGCGACGAGCTGGAGGACAAGGCCCCCGAAGCTCCCGTCGCCATCGCGAACGCCGTAAAGCGTCCGGTGGCCGACATCACGGGGCTGGAGCTCGGGCGGATGGTGCGCGGGCGCCTGCTGACCGCCCACGGCATCGCCCCCGCCGGCGGCTGGTTCCAGCCCGAGCTGCGGCCGCTGAACGACGGCCGGCCCGCGCCCGACGGTTTCCTGGAGTTCGAGTTCATGGCGGCTCCGCCCGATCTCAACGGCGGCGTCGGTCAGCCGGGCCTGCCTGTCGAGCAACGGTTGATCCGGGCCGACCGGGTCATCCGCGACTCCGCGGACGCGGTGGGCGTGCGCGTGTTCAGCGTGAAGGAGACGCCGCACGCGCTGCGGTTCGACTCCCAGCCCGGGGGCTGAGGGGCGCGCCTTCAGTCCTCGAATTCCACGATCTCGATGATCCCGCCGTTGGAGCTGAGCGCGATCTCTCCGCGCTTCAGCTGAAGCGCGAGCTCGCCGAAGGCGGCGCGCCGCCAGCCGGTCAGCGCCGGCACGTCCGGATCGTCCTCCGCCGCGAGCGAATTCAGATCCTCGGACGAGGCGAGCAGCTTCGGCGCCACGCCCAGATCCTCGGCGCGGCTCTTGAGCAGGACCTTCAGCAGGTCGATCAGGGCCTCGGAGCCCTTGCGGGCAGGCTTCGCCGCCTCCCGTCCCGGCAGCTCGCCCTCGGGCATGTCGAGCCCGCGCTGAACGGCGGCGAGGATCTCGTTCGCCACATCTCCCTTCCGGCCTTCCCGCTGGAGAAGGCGGGAGCGCTGAAGCTCCTCCATCGACGTGGGGCGTGCGGAGGCGACCTCCAGCAGCGCGTCATCCTTGAGCAGGCGCGAGCGCGGCACGTCGCGCTCCTGCGCCCTCTGCTCCCGCCATTCGGCCAGCGCCTTTGCGACCCCGAGAAAACGCGGCGACGAGGACCGGGTCTTGAGCCGCTTCCACGCCTCCGACGGCTCGTTGCGGTAGGTGGCGGGGTTGGTGAGCACCGCCATCTCCTCCGCCACCCAGGGCCGGCGGCCGGTCCGCGTCAGCTCCTCGGACAGCACCTCGTAGATCTTCCGCAGGTGGGTCACGTCGGCGATGGCGTAGTCGAGCTGCTTGGTCGAGAGCGGCCGGTGCGCCCAGTCGGTGAAGCGGGAGGACTTGTCGAGGCTCTCCTTGCAGATCTTGCGCACGAGCGTCTCGTACCCGACCTGGTCGCCGTAGCCGCAGACCATGGCGGCGACCTGGGTGTCGAAAAGCGGCGTGGGGATCAGATCCCCGAGCTTCCAGAAGATCTCGAGATCCTGACGCGCGGCGTGGAAGACCTTCACGACGTTCTGGTTGCGCATCAGCTCGAACAGGGGCGCGAGGTCGAGGTCGGCGCCGATCGGGTCGATCAGCGCGGCCGTCTCCTCCCCCTCCCCCGGATAGGCCATCTGCGCGAGGCAGAGTTGCGGCCAATAGGTCCGCTCCCGCAGAAATTCCGTGTCCACGGTCACATACGGATGCTCCGCGCAGCGGGCGCAGAACTCGGCGAGGGAGGCGGTGTCGTTGATGACGTTCATCGGCTGAGCGGTCTTCCCCGGCGTTCGGCGCGGCTCGCGGCGGCGTTGCGTGGATCGGGCGCCCTATAGCCCCTGATGGAGCGGGACCACAAGGCGGCAGATTTTCACGCACGAGGAGTTGCGATCCGGGCGGACGCAAAGCCGTCGCAATTCGAGCAAAATCTGCCTTATTGGTCGACCCTGACATGGGATGACCTGACATGAAACGTCTCGTTTTCGCGGCCGCCGTGGCGGCGATGGCTCCGGCGGGGGCGCTCTGGGCCGTCGGGGTGGACATAACCGTGGCGCGGCCGCAGAGCACGGTGCTCACGGCCAACTTCCCGGTGTAGGGAGGGCTCGCCACGACAGGTCTCTGGGGGTTCGACGATCCGTTCCCGACGATGTCTCCGCCTACGGCAGCCTCCGCACGGGCGTGAGCCGCGCGCGGGCCGTCATGGGCGGCGGAGGCGCGATGGCCGCGGGCGAGGCGAAGCTCTCGGACCTCGTCACGATCACCCAGGCCGGCGCCGGCCTCGGGCCGGCGACCCTTACGTTCGACACGACCTTCCTGCTCGACACGATGCTGGGCGAGACGGGCCTCGCCGTTGGAGGCCTCGCCCTTGTGGACGTGCGGGGGTTGTTGGAGCTCAATTACATGGAGACCTTTGCGAACGGCTCGCTGACCGGCCGAGCGCTCATGAACAGCGTCGGCTACGTCTACCAGTCGGGCACCAATTTCGTTGCGGCGAGCCCCTCCGTCGTCGCCTCGGCCGATCCCTACGGGCCGCTGCTGACGCCGTCGCAACGGGTCTCCGTCAACGGCGGCGGGCTGACCAACCCCATCCTCTCCGCCACGATGACGGTGAACGCGCAGACCCAGACGATCTTCGAAGCGAGGCTGGAGATCCAGTTCACCCCCCGCGTGGGCGGTACGCTCCTGCTGAGATCCACGCTGAGAGCTGCGGCCTTCGGACCCGCCGGACATGTCACGGGGGCCGACGGCGGCAACTCCGGCTATCTCGGGCTGACGCTGCCGGAGGGCTGGGAATATACGTCCCTGTCCGGCGCGCTGCTGACGGAGGCGGCGACGCCCCCCGCCGTGCCTCTGCCGGCCGGGGGCGCGCTTCCGGGCGCCGCGATGGGGCTGCGCCTCCGCCGGATCAGTCCTTCGGCAGGATCCTGAGCCCCAGCTCGCGGAGCTGCTCGTTGGTGGGCGCGGAGGGAGCGCCCATCATCAGGTCTTCGGCCCGCTGGTTCATCGGGAACATGATGACCTCCCGGATGTTCTCGGCCCCCGCGAGCAGCATCACGATGCGGTCCACGCCCGGCGCGATGCCGCCATGCGGGGGCGCGCCGTAGCGGAAGGCCGACGAGCATGCCGCCGAAATGCTCGTCCACGAAGGCGCCGGGTCATGGCCGGTGATCTCGAAGGCCTTGTACATGACCTCCGGGACTTGTGGTTCCGGATCGCGCCCGAGGAAAGCTCCACGCCGTTGCAGACGATGTCGTACTGGAACCCCTTGACGTCGAGCGGGTCCATCGTCTCCAGCGCCTCGAGCCCGCCCTGGGGCATGGAGAACGGGTTGTGGGAGAAGTCGATCCGCTTCTCGTCCTCGTTCCACTCGAACATCGGGAAGTCGACGATCCAGGCGAGCTCGAACCGCTCCTCGTCCAGCAGCTTCAGCTCCCGCCCGATCACGTTGCGGGCACGGCCGGCGACGTCGAGGAAGGAGGACGGCGCGCCGGCGAGGAAGAACGCGGCGTCGCCGGCCTTGAGCCCGAGCTGCTGACGGATCGCCTCCGTCCGCTCCGGGCCGATGTTCTTGGCGAGCGGGCCGGAGCCCGAAACATCGGCCCCCTCCTCGCGCCAGAAGATGTAGCCCATCCCCGGCAGCCCTTCCTTCTGGGCCCAGGAATTCATCCGGTCGCAGAAGGCGCGGGAGCCCCCCGTGGGCGCCGGGATCGCACGGATCTCGTTCCCCTCGCTCTCCAGCATCTGCGCGAAGATCTTGAAGCCCGAGCCGCGGAAATGCTCGCTCACCACCTGCATCTCGATGGGGTTGCGCAGGTCCGGCTTGTCCGACCCGTATTTCAGCATCGACTTCCGCATAGGGAATGCGCGGGAAGGTCCCCGTCACCGGCCGCCCCCCGCCAAAGGCCTCGAACACCCCTCGCATGACCGGCTCGATGGCCTGGAAGACGTCCTCCTGCTCCACGAAGCTCATCTCGATGTCGAGCTGGTAGAACTCGCCCGGCGAGCGGTCCGCCCGCGGGTCCTCGTCGCGGAAGCAGGGCGCGATCTGGAAGTAGCGGTCGAAGCCCGCCACCATGATCAGCTGCTTGAACTGCTGGGGCGCCTGCGGCAGCGCATAGAACTTGCCCCGGTGCAGGCGGGACGGAACCAGGAAGTCCCGCGCCCCCTCGGGCGAGGAGGCCGTCAGGATCGGCGTCTGGTATTCGAGGAAGCCCTGCCCGGTCATCGCCTCGCGCAGATGGGTGATGACCTTCGACCGCAGGACGATGTTCTGGTGCAGCTTCTCCCGCCGCAGGTCCAGAAAGCGGTAACGCAGCCGCGTCTCCTCAGGGTATTCCTGCTCCCCGAAGATCGGCAGCGGCAGCTCCTCCGCGGCGCCCAGAACCTCCAGGTCGCGGACATAGACCTCGATATCGCCGGTGGGCAGCTTCGCGTTGCGCAGCTCTTCGACGCGCGCCTTCACCACGCCGTCGATGCGCACCACCCACTCGGACCGCACCTTTTCCACCTCGGCGAAGGCGGGGCTGTCGGGGTCGGCCAGCACCTGCACCATGCCGTAGTGATCGCGCAGGTCGATGAACAGCACGCCCCCGTGGTCGCGGACGCGATGCACCCAGCCCGAGAGGCGGACCTCCTCGCCGACGTTCTCGGCGCGGAGCGCGGCGCAATTGTGGGTGCGGTAGGGGTGCATGGCGGTCCTCGGACGGGTCGGAAGGTCGGGTCGCATTCCACGTCCGGGGGCGGAATGTCAACGGCGGGCGCGTCTCACCAGCGGAAGTCCCACTGCGTCAGCTTCACCCCTCGACCCCCGCGAAGCAGCACCTCGCCCCCCTCGAAGCCGAGCACGAGGTCGTCTCCCTGGATCGAGGGCAGCAGGTCCCACGGCGTCAGCCCGAGGCCCGTCAGGTCGATGACGTCGCGCCCCTGCTCGAAGTCGAGGATGAAGCCGCGCCCGCCGCTCAGGCGGAAATGGAACTGATCCCCCTCCGCCCATCGCGCGAGGGGGTCCGGCTCTTCGGCGCCCGTCATTGCAGCGCCCCGTGAAAGAAGAAGCGCCCGAGGCCGCAGGTGAAGATGATGACGCCCGCGATCGCGTGCATCAGCAGCGGAAACAGCAGGTTGGGGCGCGGGCCCGAGAGATGGGCCCAGGCGAAGATCGCGCCTCCCGCGACGGTCATCGCCAGCGACACCCAGTTCGACAGGAACAGGTGCGCGAGCCCGAACAGCGCCGCGTTGACCGCGACGCCCACCGCACGGGACGGGAACAGGAGCCCGTAGCGGCGGAAGAACAGGACCCGGAAGATGATCTCCTGCGGCAGGGCCGACAGCACCGGGTAGAGCAGCACGATGGTCAGCCACAGCTCCGGCCGCCGCTGCGGCAGCCAGAACAGCGCGCCGGGGATCAGCCAAAGCACCAACCCGAAGCAGAGGGCGAGCGTCACCAGCAGGAAGCCGAGGAAATGCACCGGGCGCGGGATCAGGGGCCCGTGCAGAAGCTCCCCCCACCGGAAGCCCGGCGTGACCGCCAGCAGCCCGAGGCCGACGGCGAAGCAGGCGCCCAGCAGCGGCCACATCATCCGCGCCTCCAGCCCGAATGCCAGCAGCAACGGGACGCCGGCGAACAGGATCAGAAACTCCGCCCAGAGCCGCGCCCTGCGTCGGGGGTGATGGGCCCGGTCCGGAGCATCCCCGGCGGCGCTGAGGGGCGTAGTCATGGCCTCACAACTAACCCGCCGCGCGGGGGGCGCAAGCGGGGTCGCGGAAGCTTCACGAAGGACCGGCGGGCGCGCGAGGACGCCCGCCGGAGAAGCTGGATCAGGACTGCGTGGCCGGAACGATCCGGATCTCGACGCGCCGGTTCTGGGCCCGGCCGGCCTCGGTGTCGTTCGACGCCACCGGGTTCGCCTCGCCGCGGCCCGCCACCTCGACGCGCGCCGGGCTCACGCCGCGGGCGATCAGCTCGTTGGCGACCGAGGCCGCGCGACGCTCGGACAGGCGCTGGTTGTAGGCGTCCTCGCCGGTCGAGTCGGTGTAGCCGATCACGTCCACGTAGGAGGACGGGTACTTCTGCAGCGTCTCGGAGATCGAATTCAGCGGCCGGCGGAACTCGGTCCGCACCTCCGCCGAGTCGGTCGGGAAGGTGATGCCGCCCGGCAGCGTCACCAGCAGCGCGTCGCCGGTGTTCTGCACCTCGGCGCCCGTGCCGGACAGGCCCTGACGCAGCTCATCCTCCTGCCGGTCGAGATAGGTGCCGGTCGCCGCGCCGGCGAGCAGGCCGATGCCCGCGCCGACCAGCGCGTTGCGGCGGTCGTCGCCGCCCACCAGCAGGCCCGCGGCGGCGCCGAGCGCCGCGCCGGCGCCGGCGCCTACCGCCTGGTTGCGGCTGACATTGGGGGCGCTCATCCCGCCGCCCTCGGCGCAGGCGGCGAGAAGGCCGGCCGTGCAGAGGGCGGCGACCGAGGCGCGCAGCGCGCGGGGCGCGCGGACGGCGGGAAGGGTGAAGGTCATGTTCCGCTCCTTGTATCGGTTTCCATCCCACGCGACGCAGGGGCCGCGCGCATGGCAACGTGGCGCAACAGTGGCGCCGAACAAGGCGGGCCCGCGGCGGCGCGGCGCCGTTTCCGGGTCCTTTCCTTCCCGAAAGCGGCTTTTCAGGCCCCGACCGCCACGAGGATCGGCGCCCACTGCTCCCGCAGCGGATCGAGCGCCTTCACGTGTCGGTCGAAGATCGAGAGCCCCTCCTCGGCCAGCTCTCCATAGGCTGCCCGCTCGGTCAACCGCGCGAGCGGCGGCGCGCCGAGACCGGCGAAGACCGCATCCAGGTTCGCCGCCGCCCGGCTGCGTGGACGCAGGCGGTTGGCCACGAGATGGATCGCGGTCTTGCCCTTCCTGATGCGCTTGAGATCCTCGATGTCCTTCAGAAAGCGCCGCGTGGCGTCGATATCGTAGAACGAGGGCGCGAGAGGGATCAGCACCGCCCGCGCCTCCGCCACCAGGTCCGCGGCCTTCGCGCCCCGCAGCGCGCCCGGCGCGTCGATCACCAGCCAGTCGAGCTTCTTCGGCCGGTCCCCGAAACACGAGGACTTCGTCCAGTCCAGCGCCTCGACCGGCGCGGCGTCCCCGGGGCGCCGCTTCGCCCACCGAAGCGCCGACTTCTGCCGGTCCGCGTCCGCCAGCGCCACCCGCGCCCCCCGGCCGGCGAGCGCCGAGGCCAGCGTGGTGGCGAGCACGGTCTTGCCGCAGCCGCCCTTCAGGTTGGCGACCAGCACCGTCCGGGTCATGGGCGCGATCCTCCCCTCGGCTCTCCGCGCTGGAGGCTGCCCCGTCCGTCCTGCGCGCGCAAGCGCGACGCGCGTTGACGGCGGGCGGAGGGGCGGTCTTGATGGCGGCCGACCCTCCTCGCCCCGGATCCCAGCCCGATGACCCAGACCAACGACCTCGGCCAGCCCGTCGGAGACCTTCTGCCTGCCTGGACGCCCCCGCCCGTCCCGCCGCACGCGGCGATGGAAGGCCGGCGCGTCGCGCTGGAGCCGCTGTCGGCCTCCCGCCACGGCGAGGCGCTGTGGGACGCCGCGCGCCTGTCGAAGGACGAGGACTGGACCTACCTGCCCGTCGGCCCCTTCCGCGAGGAAGCCGCTTTCCGCGCCCAGCTGGAGACGCAGGAGCGCAGCGAGGACCCAATGTACTTCGCCATCGTCAGCCATGAGACGCGGCGCGCCGAGGGCTTCTGCTCCTTCCTGCGCATTGCGCCGGCCGCGGGCTCCATCGAGGTCGGCTTCATCTGGATGGGCCCGCGCCTCCAGCGCACCCCCGCCGCGACCGAGGCGATGTTCCTGATGATGCGGAGGATCTTCGACCTCGGCTATCGCCGCTACGAATGGAAATGCGACGCCTGCAACGCCCCCTCCCGCCGGGCGGCGGCGCGGCTGGGCTTCTCCTACGAGGGGATCTTCCGGCAGGCGGTGGTGGTGAAGGGGCGCAACCGCGACACCGCCTGGTACGCGATGATCGACGCCGAGCAGCCCCGCCTGCGCGAGGCGTACGAGGCCTGGCTCTCGGACGACAATTTCGACGAGACAGGCCGCCAGCGGCGCAGCCTGTCGGAGCTCACGGCCCCCGTTCTGGTCGCGCGCGGCTGACACCCCGAGGGAACCGGATCCTCGGGGGCATCGAGCCCCCTCGGCCCCGCGGATGCGCGTTCCGCGATCCGGGCGCGTCTTGACATGGCTCGCCCTGCGGCCGACCTATCCGCGGCCTTTCCCGGCACGCCAGCCGCCGCGCCCAGCGGCCGTCAGCCGCCGCACCCCTCGCACGCGGCCGCGAGCCGCCGCACATTTCGACGGAGCCGACGATGTCCGATCTGCCCGACCTCGCGCCCAATCCGGCGGCGCTCGATTTCCTGCTGACCCGCCGCTCCCGCATCGCCAAGACCCTGACCGCCCCCGGCCCGGACCGCGAGACGGTGCGCACGATCCTGACCGCCGCCTCCCGCTCCCCGGACCATCAGAAGCTGGAGCCGTGGCGCTTCGTCGTGCTGGAAGGCGAGGCCGCCCGCGCCCTCGGCGCCCTGACCCGCCGCCTCGGCGAGGCCCGGGGCCGCGACCCCGACCGTCTCCAGAAGGACGCGGAGCCGTTCGAGACCGCGCCCCTCACCCTCGCCGTCATCTCCTCCCCGAAGGAGTTGGAGAAGGTGCCGCAGGTGGAGCAGACGCTCTCGGCCGGCGGGGTGTGCCTCGCCGCCCTCAACGCCACGCTCGCCTCCGGGTGGGGCGTCAACTGGCTCACCGGCTGGATGGCCCATGACAGGGAGTTCCTGACCGAGGGCCTCGCCCTCGCCACCCGTGAATGGGTCGCAGGCTTCCTCCATATCGGCACGCCCACCATGACGCCGAAGGAGCGTCCGCGCCCCGACCTGGAAAAGCTCGTCGACTGGCGGTCCTGACATGATCGGCGACCTGCTCAGGGCGATCGGCCAGCTCGGGGACCGCCGGTTCCTGGGCGTCTTCGCCAAGTCCATCGCCATCACCATCCTGACTCTGGTCGCCTTCATGTTCGGCTGGACCTGGCTCGTGGGCATGATCCCGGAGACGGGCTGGACCCTCTGGGGCTACGACCTGGGCTTCCTCGACGCCGTCGCCGCGATCCTCGCCTGGAGCGCGGGGGCCGTGGGCGCGATCTTCCTCATGTTCCCCGTGGCGGCGCTGGTCATCAGCTTCTTCCTCGAGGACATCGCCGACGCGGTGGAGGCGCGGCACTACCCCGGCATCCCTCCCGCCAAGGGCATCGGCTGGGGGGAGCTGATCGGCGACGGCCTGGTCTTCACCGTCACGCTGGTGATCGCGAACCTGATCGGGCTGGTGCTCTACCTGATCTCCGGTCCCTTCGCGCCCTTCGTCTTCATCGCCATCAACGGGCTGCTGCTGGGCCGCCAGTATTTCGAGCTGGTGGCCATGCGCCGCATCGGCGCCAAGGCCGCGCGTCGCCTGCGCAAGACCATCGGCCCCCAAGTGTGGCTCGCGGGCGTGCTGATGGCGCTGGGGCTGTCGGTGCCGCTGCTGGGCCTCGCGGTGCCGGTGCTGGGCGTGGCCGCCTTCACCCACCTCTATCACCGCGTGCAGGGCGACCGCTTCCGGGAGTGACGGGCGAGGTCTCCCCCGCCCGACGGGTTCAGGACCCCGCGGTGGGCGCCGGCTTCTGGTAGCCGCCGCAGCCCTCGGCCATGGCCGGCGCGGCGGAAACGGCGGCCGCGAGGCCCAGGACGACGACGGCGAGACGCACGTGCTTCATCGAAACGCTCCTCTCAGATCGCAGATGACGCAACGGTAGCACGAGCTTCGCCGCCGCCTCATCACGGACCTGCGAGGCCGGCCTCACTGCGGCCGGTCCGCCTCCCACACCGGGTCGATGGCGGAGAAGAAGTTGAGGTCCCCCAGCTCCAGCGGCCCGTAGGAGATGAACAGCACCACCGCCAGCCAGATCGGCAGCGTGATCACGGTCACCCACCGCATCTTCCGCCCGATGCTGAATTCCGAGGGCGCGGAGGCCGGCGTCCCCGGCTCCACCTCGCCCACGTCCCCCTGGCTGCGCATCCCAATGGGCAGCGCCATGTAGAGCGTCAGGAACCAGATGACCGCCAGAAGGACGATGGCGCCGGTGATGGTCATGCCTGCTCCAGTTCCGTCAGCGTGCCGTTGAAATCCTTGGGGTGCAGGAACAGCACCGGCTTGCCATGCGCGCCGATCTTCGGCTCGCCGTCGCCCAGCACCCGCGCGCCCGACGCCTTCAGATGGTCCCGCGCCGCGATGATGTCCTCCACCTCATAGCAGACATGGTGGATGCCGCCCGAGGGGTTCTTCTCCAGGAACGCCTTGATCGGCGAAGTCTCGCCCAGCGGATGCAGCAGCTCGATCTTGGTGTTCGGCAGCTCGATGAAGACCACGGTGACGCCGTGGTCGGGCTCCGGCTGCGGCGCCCCGACCTTCGCGCCCAGCGCGGTGCGGTACTGCGCCGAGGCGGCCTCGAGGTCCGGCACGGCGATGGCGACGTGGTTCAGGCGTCCGATCATGTCTCTGGCTCTCCCGGGCGAATGTCGCGACCGGAGGTAAGGCCCGCGGCGCGGGCGCGCAAGGCGACGCGGGCGCGCGCCCGCGGGCCCACTCAGCGAAACGCCGGCCCGTCGAGTGGACCCGCTACGCGGATGTTCGAACCCCCCACGCCCGCTGACGTTGCGCCATCACACAGTCGCGACGACCGGAGAGCCGTCGTGACCGCCGCGAGAACTCGCGAACTCTTTTTTGGACGGAGACCGCACATGACCATTCGCACACCCCTTCGCGCGCTGCTCGGCACGACGGCGCTTGCGCTGCCGATGATGCTGGCCCTGCCCGTGCAGGCGCAGCAGAATGACCAGCAGGAGGCCACCTCCTCGCAGCAGGCCCAGAACGCCTGCGTGGACCTTCAGGCGCTCCTCGACGAGGAAGGCGGCGAAGTCACGCTGGACTACCAGCGTCTCCAGGCGCTGATCGAGCAGGGCTCCGACGAGCGTTGCCTCGTGGTGCTCGACGAGGTCGAGCGCAAGGGCGGCATCGCCGCCATCAAGACGCAGGACGACTTCGACACGATCGTCGCGCGGGCCGAGGACATGGATATCGAGGCGGTCGCGAGCCGCGACGTCTCGGCCACCGCCAAGGTCACCGAGACCGTGAAGCTCGAGCGCGAGGCCCTCGTATCGGGCGAGATCGTGGTGGCGATGCCCGAGGCCAAGGTCGGCGTCCGCCAGGGCTCGCCGCAGGTCGACGTGGAATCCTCGCAGCCCGAGGTGAACGTGCGCCAGGCCGCGCCGGAAGTGCTGATCCGTCAGCCCAAGCAGCAGATCGCCGTGGACATGCCGCGTCCCACGATCACCATCACGCAGCAGGCGCCCGAGATCATCGTGACGATGCCGGAGCCGGGCGTGGACGTGCGCAACGCCGAGCCGACGGTCCGCTTCTCGATGCCGGAGCCCGAGGTCACGGTGAACCAGCCTGACCCGAAGATCGCCTTCGATCTCGACGCGAAGATGCTGAAAACCGCCGAGGCCGATGATCTGCGCGAGCGGATCGAGTTCGGCGAGGCCGACAATCCTGTCCGCACCCGCACCGAGCGTGAGGGCGACGGCGGCCAGAACGTGACGTTCGAGAGCGCCAACGCCGTGGTGAACTCCACGATGACGGACGCCGAGCCGCGCGTCACCATCGAGCAGGCCGAGCCCACCGTGCGCTGGGAGGCGACCGAGCCGCAGATCAGCTTCAACATGGGCGGCGACCCCGAGATCCGTCTCGAGCAGGTCGGCGAGCCGAAGGTGACCTTCGAGCAGGCGTCGGCCAAGTCGGGCGACAAGCAGAGCGATCAGGCCTCCGCGCAGTCGAACGGCGCGAACCGCCAGGCCGCCGCCGAGAACAAGGACGGCGAGCGTCGTCTGGTCGCCGAGGCGCCGGGGATCAAGGATCCGCAGAACGCCGACAAGGGCCTGCAGATGGACGCCGGCGACTCGACCGCGATGAACGAGGCCGAGCGTGACGTCGAGCAGACGGCCGACGCCGCGGGCAACGCCGTGGAGGCGACCGCCGCCGCCGCCGGCGAAGCCGTCCGCGAGACCGCGCAGGCCGCCGGGAACGCGGGCGACGAGGCCGCGTCCGAGCTGAACCAGGCGCTCGACATGGACGAGGGCTACCAGCCCCGCGACATGCCGACCGAGGTGTTCATGGTGTCCGACCTCGAGGGCCGCGACGTGGTCAACATGCAGGGCGAGGATCTCGGCGAAGTCGGCCGGGTCGTGTCCAACAACGGCCGCACCTACATCGTGGTCGAGCATGGCGGCTTCCTGGGCATCGGCGACGAGGAGTACGTCCTGCCGGTCGAGCGCGTCATGATCTCGGGCGACAACGTGATCCTCGAGGGCCTGAGCGAGGCCGAGCTCGAGGCGATGCCCGAGTATGACGAGAGCGCCGAGGAGGCCCTGGGCGCCGACGATCGGATCGAGATGCGCTACGAGGGGTGAACCCTTCCGCAGCCTGACCGATCCTGAAGGATCCCCTGCCCGCCCCAGTTCGTCCGGGGCGGGCTTTTTCATGCCCGCTCCCCCGGCGGAGGCCGCGCTCGCTGGACAAAGCTGCGCCCCTCGTCTACCCCGCGCACGGAAAATTGCGGCGGGGCGCGCCCCAGCGCAGCGAACGGAAACGCGAAGCCCGACAACCGAGGGGGAACACCCGATGCGCGTCTATTACGATCGCGATTGCGACATCAACCTGATCAAGGACCTGAACGTGGCCGTCGTCGGCTACGGCAGCCAGGGCCACGCGCATATCCTCAACCTCAAGGACTCGGGCGCGAAGAACCTCGCCGTTGCCCTGCGCCCCGGCTCGTCCTCCGCCGCCAAGGCCGAGGCCGCGGGCCTCAAGGTCATGGCGATCGACGAGGCCGCCAAGTGGGCCGACGTCATCATGATGGCCATGCCCGACGAGCTTCAGGCCGAAACCTACTACGCCCACGTCCACGACAACCTGAAGGACGGCGCCGCCATCGCCTTCGCCCACGGCCTGAACGTGCATTTCGGCCTGATCGAGCCGAAGCCGGGCGTGGACGTGATCATGATGGCTCCCAAGGGCCCCGGCCACACCGTGCGCGGCGAGTTCACCAAGGGCGGCGGCGTCCCTTGCCTGGTGGCGGTGAACCAGAACGCCTCCGGCCGCGCGCTGGAAGTGGCGCTGAGCTACTGCTCCGCCATCGGCGGCGGCCGCTCGGGCATCATCGAGACCGACTTCAAGGAGGAGTGCGAGACCGACCTCTTCGGCGAGCAGGCGGTCCTCTGCGGCGGCCTGGTGGAGCTGATCCGCATGGGCTTCGAGACGCTGGTCGAGGCCGGCTACGCCCCCGAGATGGCGTATTTCGAGTGCCTCCATGAGGTGAAGCTGATCGTGGACCTGATCTACGAGGGCGGCATCGCCAACATGAACTACTCGATCTCCAACACCGCGGAGTTCGGCGAGTACCATTCCGGCCCCCAGATCCTCCCGCGCGAGGAGACCAAGGAGCGGATGCGCAAGGTCCTCAAGGACATCCAGGACGGCCGCTTCGTCTCGGAGTGGATGCGCGAGCACAAGTCCGGCACGCCGATGTTCAAGGCGATCCGCCGCAACAACGATGCCCACCAGATCGAGCAGGTCGGCGAGAAGCTGCGCGGCATGATGCCGTGGATCTCGGCCAACCGCATGGTGGACAAGTCCAAGAACTGAGCCCGGCCGCCCCTCGCCGACCGGGGCGGCCGCGCCTCCCTCCCCCGCTTGCGGGGGAGGGCCGGGGTGGGGGCTTCCGCCGCCCGCCGCCTTGTTTCCGGCGGCGGCGCGGCCTACACCTGCGCCAATCTCATTCCTGGAGGCATCATGGCGAACGGCAACGAAGACACCATCCCACTCGGCTCGCTGGCGAAGGCGACCAGCGCCTCGCGCAAGACGGTCAAGCGGGTGGCGAAGAAGCTGAAGATCGAGCCGGCGCGGCACGAGTTGCACGGGAATCCCGTGTTCGTGTTCACCATGGAGCAGGCCGAGCAGATCCTGAAGGCGCGCAACGCCGGGCTGGTGAAGTCCGGCAAGATGCCTGTGGACGACGCGGGCCCGGCGCTCGCGGCCCGCGCCCGCCAGAGCTGAGGCGCCTCAGCGCCAGTCGCGGCAGAGGTACTTCACCTCCATGAAGGCCTCCATGCCGCGGCGGGCGCCCTCGCGCCCCACGCCGGACTGCTTCATGCCGCCGAACGGGATCGGCGCGCCGGTCACCTTGGTGCGGTTCACCGCCACCATCCCGTATTGCAGCGCGCGAGAGACCCGGTAGATCCGCCGCGGATCCAGGCTGTGGACATAGGCCACCAGCCCGGACTCGGTGTCGTTGGCGCGCGCGACCACCTCCTCCTCCGTCTCGAACGGCGTCAGCGCGGCCACCGGCCCGAAGGTCTCCTCCCGCATGATCAGCGCCTCGTCAGGCACATCGGTCAGCACCGTCGGCGCGTAGAACAGCGGCCCGAGGTCATGACCCGTCCCCCCGCAGGCGAGCTGCGCGCCCCGGTCGATGGCGTCCTTCACATGCTCCGCCTGCTTGGCCACCGCCTTCTCGTTCATCAGCGGCCCGATATCCGGGTCGTCCAGTCCCTTCCCCAACTTCAGCGCCTGCGTGGCGGCCACGAACCGGCGGCAGAACTCGTCATAGACCTGCCGCTCCACATAGATCCGGTTGGCGCCGAGGCAGTCCTGACCCGAGGTCGCGAACTTGGCCTTCATCGTCTCCTTCACCGCGTCGTCCAGATCCGCGTCCTTGAACACGATAACCGGCGCGTGGCCCGCCCAGCTCCATCACCAGCCGCTTCACCGTCTCGGCGGACTGGCGGTACAGCAGCCGCCCGACCTCGGTGGAGCCGGTGAAGGACAGCGCCCGCACACGCCGGTCCTCGGTCCACGGCTTCACCACCGTCGGCGCCTCGCCGGTCACGATGTTGAAGACCCCCGCCGGCAGGCCCGCCCGCTCCCCCAGCTCCGCCAGCGCCAGCGCGGAATACGGCGTCTCGGCCGACGGATGCGCCACCACCGTGCAGCCCGCCGCGATGGCCGCCGCCGCCTTGCGCGTCAGCATCGCGCAGGGAAAGTTCCACGGCGTGATCAGCGCGGCCACCCCCACGGGCTCCAGCCACAGCTCCACCTCGGCGTCGGGCAGGTGAGAGGTCACGCCCTCGATGTTCGGCCGCTTGCGCCTCCTCCGCGTAGAACTCGATGAAGGACGCCGCATAGTCGATCTCGCCCCGCGCCTCGCGACAGCGGCTTGCCCTGCTCCAGCACCATGATCCGCGCGAGGTCCTCCTTCGCCTGCACCACCAGCTCGAACCACCGGCGCAGCACCGCGCCCCGCTCCTGCGGCAGCCGGCCGGCCCAGCCGGGAAAGGCGTCCTGCGCCGCGTCGACGGCCCGCCTCGCCAGCCCCTCGCCGGCCGAGGCCACCTCGCCGATCACCGCGCCGTCCGCGGGGTTGGTCACGGCGAAGACCTCGCCCCCCTCGCCCACCCAGGCGCCGTCGATGTAGGAGCGGTCGCGGATCAGCCGCGGGTCGGCGACCCCCGCCCGGGCGAAGATTTCGGTCTGCGTCATGTCGGAACTCCTCGGTGCCTGCGGCCGGTGCGGAAGGGCCGCAGGGAACCCGTTATGACGCAACGGCGCAAGGGCGCGCGCCCCGCAAGCGCAGATCCCCGCCCCCTTAAGCCCCCGCCTCCTCCGCAGTGAACATACCGTTTCGCGGCCTCCCGGTTGCCTCCGCCGCACGGAGCCGCAACTGATGGGGCCGACCACGCCGGAGGCCGCATGACCGAAGACACCGCCCTCGAAACCCGTCCCGGCCTGCCCGAGGATCTTCGCTTCCTGCTGGGCGACTACCCCCGCCTGATCTGGGGGGACCACCCCAATTTCGGGCCGACTACGAAGTTCTACCTCGACCGCCACGCCATGTTCCGCGAGGCGATGGGCGTCATGCGCCGGATCACGGAGGAAAGCCTCGACGGCGCCCGCAAGCCCGCCTCCTGGTCCAGGGATTTCGGCCGGATCGGGGGCTTCTTCCTCCAGCAGCTCCACGGTCACCACCAGATCGAGGACACGCACTACTTCCCCGCCCTCCTGCGGCTGGAGCCGCGCCTCCAGCGGGGCTTCGACATCCTCGACCGCGACCACCACGCCATTCACGACACGCTCGACCGTTTTCAGGAGACGGCGGTGGGGGCGCTGAACGCCGTGCAGGCCGCGACCGGGGACCTCAAGCGCCCCGCCGCGCAGGTGCAGGAGGAGCTGAAGCGCATGGACCGGATCCTCGACCGCCACCTCTTCGACGAGGAGGAGCTCGTGATCCCGATCATGCTCGACAAGGGCGAGTCCGAACTCGGCCCCTGACCCTCAGGCGGTGGCGCGCTCCAGCGCCTGCCGCAGGTCGTGCATCATGAAGGGCTTCGGAACCACCGGCGCGTCGGGGAACGCCTCGCGGGCCGCGCCGACGCCGTAGGCGGTGACGAAGGCGAAGGGCACGCCGCGCTCCTCCAGCCGCCGGGCGATGGGGAAGCTGCGGTCCGAGGGCCCTAGGTTCACGTCCAGCAGCGCCACGTCGAAGTCTCCGCGCTCCGCCGCCTCCAGCCCCTCGCTCAGCCGGCAGGCCTGCGCCACGACCCGGCAGTCGAGGTCGAGCAGCATGTCCTCGAGCAGGAACGCGATCAGCGCCTCGTCCTCGACGAGCAGGATGCGCAGCCGACGCCGTCTTTCGCTGGTCATGCCATCTCCGATCGGAAAAGCGCGGATGCAAGGGGGACGCGACCACCGGACAACCGCGGCGCCGCCCTCCGGTTGCGTGGTCTCCCGCGTTTTCCGCGAAGCGGAACGCGGGCGCCGCAGTCGGGGGACGCCGGCGGTCCCGGCGCAGGCTTCCCCCCGCGCCGCACCCGTGCTACGCGCTCCGCATGGAGAATGGCGTTCGCCCGCGAGAATTGGCCCCTGCTCCCGCCCCGAAATACGTGGGCGCGGTGGAGAACGCCGCGCGCATCCTGCGCCGGCTCGCCCGCTCCGGCCGGCCCGAGGGCGCGGCCTCCATCGCGCGGGAGACGGGGATCAACGCCTCCACCGCCTTCAACATCCTGCGCACCCTCGCGAAGGAGGGGCTGGCGAGCTTCGATGCCCGGGACAAGACCTACCGCATCGGCCTCGGCGTGCTGGAGCTTTCCGCCCCCATCCTCGGCGCCAACCAGGCCGAGCTGATCCGCCCCGCCCTCGTCCGCCTCTCCGAATCGCACCGGGTGCTGGTGGGCCTGTGGCTCTTCGGCGGGCGGGAGCGGATGGTGCTGGTGGACCGCGTGGCCCCCCATGACGTGGTGCGGGTGGAGGTGTCGGTGGGCTCGCGCCTGCCCTCCTGCCTCGGCGCCGTGGGGCGCGCCTACGCCGCCGCCCGCGGCTACGGCCCCGCCCAGCTCCGCCAGCGGTTCGACACGCTGCGCTGGCACCAGGCTCCCGCCTTCGACGCCTACGCCGCCGACGTGGCGCAGGCCGCCCGCACCGGCCTCGCCTTCGACCGCGGGCGCCTGTTCCCCAACGTGGACATCGCCGCCTCGGTGGTGCGCGACCACGAGGGCCGCCCCCGCTTCGGCCTCAGCGGCATCACGCTCGCCGGCCTGCATTCCGAGCCCGCCTTCCTCGCCATGGCCGAGGACCTGCGCGGGGATTCCCGACGGATAGAGACCGCGCTCTTCGGCGCGCCCGCATGACCGCGCCCGCCAGAGGCGCGTCGAAAGGAGGAGATATGAAGGGTTCGCTCGACGCCCTGTTCGCGCCCAGTTCCGTGGCGGTGATCGGCGCCTCCGCCGACCCCCAGCGGATCGGCGGCCGCCCTATCGCCTACGCGCTGAGGGCCGGCTTCCAGGGCCGCCTCTTCCCGGTGAACCCGAACCGGGAGGAGATCCAGGGCCTGAAATCCTACCCTTCCGTCTCCGCGATCCCCGAGCCGATCGACTTCGCGCTCCTCGCCGTCCCCGCCGCCCGCGTGGCCGACGGCCTGCGCGAGGCCGCCGCCAAGGGGGCCAAGGCCGCCGTCCTCTTCTCCGCCGGCTTCGCCGAGATCGGAGAGGAAGGCGCCGCCCGCCAGCAGGAGCTGGTCGCCCTCGCCCGAGACCTCGGCATCCGCCTGCTCGGCCCCAACTGCCTCGGCCTCTTCAACGCCGAGATCGGCCACTGCCCCACCTTCACCTCCGGCCTCGAAGGGGGGATGCCGCTCCCGGGCCGCGTCGGCCTCGTCACCCAGTCCGGCGCCTACGGCACGCATCTTCTCAACATGGCCCGCGACCGGCGCATCGGCGTGAAGATCTGGGTCTCCACCGGCAACGAAGCCGACGTCACCGCCCCCGAATGCATCGAGCATCTGGTCCGCTCGGACGCGGTGGACGTGATCGGCGTCTACATGGAAGGCGTGAACGACCGCGACGCCCTCTTCCGCGCGCTCGACGCGGCGCGAGAGGCCCGCAAGCCCGTGGTGATGATGAAGGTCGGCACCTCCGCCGTCGGCGCCGCCGCCGCCCAGTCCCACACCGCCTCCCTCGCCGGCTCCGACGCGGGCTTCGACGCCGCCATGCGCCGCTACGGCGCCCTGCGCACGAAAACCACCGAGGAGATGCTGGACACCCTCTACGCCGCCTCCCTCTCCCCGCTCCCGAAAGGCCGCCGCCTCGCCGTGGTCACCGTCTCCGGCGGCGCGGGCGTGCTGATGGCCGACGCGGCCGAGGAATTCGGCCTTCAGATGCCGCCCCTCGCGGACGACGCCCAGAAGACCATCCTCGCCCGCAACCCCCTCGCGTCCGCCCGCAACCCGGTGGATCTCACCGCCCATGTCCTCAACGACATGGACCTGGTGACCGAGGGCTTCTCCACCCTGCGCCGCGCGGGGGGCTACGACATGACCGCCGCCTTCTTCACCTCCTGGACCGCCTCCCCCGTCGTCGGCCCCCGCCTGCGCGAACGGATCGAGGCCGCCCTCCCCGGCCGCGCCGACGCCCCCTTCGCGCTCGTGGTGCAAGGCCCGCCCGACGTCCTCGCCCCCTACGAGGCGAACGGCATGATGGTGTTCGAAGACCCCTCCCGCGCCATCCGCGCGCTGGCCAACCTCGCGAGGATCGCCGACGGCCTCGCCCCCCGCCCCGCGCCCGAGCCTCGTCGAGAACCTCCCCGCCCTGCCCCGCCATACCACCGGCGAGCGCGAGGCCAAGGCGATCATGGCCGCCGCCGGCATCCCCATCCCCGCCGAGGAGGTCGTCCAGACCCCGGAAACCGCCGCCGAGGCCGCCGCACGCATCGGCTTCCCCACGGTCCTCAAGATCGTCTCCCCCGACATCGCCCACAAGACCGAGGTCGGCGGCGTCCGCCTGAACCTGCCCGACGCCGAAGCCGTGCGCGAAGCCGCCGCGCAGATGCTCGCTTCCGTCGCCGCCAAGGCCCCCAACGCCCGCATCGAGGGCCTCCTCGTCGGCCGCATGGCCGGCGAGGGCGTCGAGCTGATCCTCGGCGCCCGCCGCGACCCGGTCATGGGCCCGGTGGTCCTCGTCGGCCTCGGCGGCGTCTTCACCGAGGTGATGCGCGACGTCGCCCTCGCCCTCGCCCCCGTCTCCCACGCCGAGGCGCGCGAGATGCTCGAAGGCCTCCGCGGCGCCGCCCTGCTCAAGGGCGCCCGCGGCAAGCCCCCGGTGGACCTCGACGCCGCCGCCGACGCCATCCGCCGCCTCTCGGCGCTCGCCGCCTCCGACCCCGACGGCTTCGAGAGCCTGGAGATCAACCCCCTGCTGGTGCAGGAGACGGGCGCCCTCGCCCTCGACGCCCTGATCGAGCCGCGCGCGGAGGAGGCATGACCCCCGCCGCGACCGGCGCCGAGGCCGCCCTGCCCGCCGCCGCCCGAGGGGCGGCCGCCCTCCCAGGCGAAACCGCCGCGTCCTCCCGCCCCGGCCGAACGCCCGGCCGCGCCGTGGGCGGCCGAGCCGCCGCCGCCCCCCGCCGGCTCTCGCCCCTCTCCGAAGGCGCCCGCGGAGCCTCCGGCGCGGACGGCCCCGCCCGCCCTGCCGCCGGAGACCCTCCTGTCCCGCTCGCCATCTCCCGCCCGCGACGGATCTGCCGCGGCGTCGCCCCCCGCCGCCTGCGCGCGGCCGGCCCCGCCTGCCCTGCCGCCGGCGTCGCGCCCGGCCCGCTCGCCGGCGCCCGCCCGCGACGAAGCTCCCGCAGCGCCGCAAGCCGCCGTGTTCGCGCGGCCGGGGACGCCCGCAGAGCCTCCCGTCCCGCCGTCGCGGCCATCGGCGCCACCCCCGGCCCCCGCAAATCAGCCGGGTTCCCGCGGCCGCCCACCCCGGAGGTCGCGCGATGACCTACCTGCGCGCCGCCCGCGTCACCCCCTTCGGCAAGCTCCCCGGCTCCACCACCCTCTCCCTGATGTCCGACGCCGCCGAGGCCGCGCTGGCCGAGGCGGGGCTGGAGCGCGCCGAGGTCGACGGCCTGATCTGCGGCTACTCCACCACCATGCCGCACCTGATGCTCTCCACCGTCTTCGCCGAGGCGTTCGGCATCCGCCCCGCCTACGCCCACGCGGTGCAGCTCGGCGGCGGCACCGGGGCGGCGATGCTGATGCTCGCCGACCTGCTGGTCCACGCCGGCGAATGCCGCAACGTGCTGGTGGTGGGGGGCGAGAACCGCCTCACCGGCGCCACCCGCGACGGCGCGATCCAGACGCTGGCCCAGGTCGGCCACCCGCAGGGCGAGGCGCCGCTGGGCGCCACCGTCCCCGCCTACTACGCCCTGCTCGCGGACCGCTATCTGCACGATAGCGGCGCCACGGAGGCCGACCTCGCCGAGCTCGCGGTCCTGATGCGCGCGAACGCGCAGGACACGCCCGGCGCCCACCTCTCCGCCCCGATCACGGTGGAGGAGGTCCTGGCCTCCAAGCCCATCGCCACGCCCCTGAAGTTGCTGGACTGCTGCCCGATCTCCGACGGCGGCGGCGCCGCGATCCTCTCGGCCGAACCGGGCGCAGGCCCCACGCTGCGCATCCTCGGCGCCGGCCAGGGCCACACCCACCAGCACGTCTCCGAGGCGCCGGACGACGCGGCGCTCGGCTGCCGCATCTCCTCCGCCCGGGCGTTGGAGCGGGCGGGGCGCAGGATCGGGGACGTGGGCTACCTCGCCGTCTACGACAGCTTCACCGTCACGCTCGCCCTCCTGCTGGAGGCGCTGGGCATCTCCGCCCCCGGCCGCGCCGGCCCGGACGCGCGCGACAGCCGCTTCGCCCGCAACGGCCGCCTGCCGCTCAACACCCATGGCGGGCTGCTGAGCTACGGCCATTGCGGCGTCGCCGGCGCCATGGCCCATCTGGCCGAGGCCTTCGACCAGATGACCGGCCGCGCCGGCCCGCGCCAGATCGCCTCGGAGCCCGCCCTCGCGCTCTACCACGGCGACGGCGGCGTCCTCTCCTCCCACGTCACGCTGGTGATGGAGCGCACCGCATGATCGCCCTCCAGACCTGCCCCGCCGGCGACGGCCCCTGGGCGCTGCCCCGCGACCGCTGCCCCACCTGCGGCGCGGCGTTCGAAACGCTCCAGGCCTCCGGCCGCGGCCGCCTCTTCGCCTCCACCCTCGTCACGCGCGCCCCGGACGAGACGTTCCGCGCCCTCGTCCCCTACCGCATCGGCCTCGTGGACCTCGACGAGGGCCCCCGCCTCATGGCGCATATCGACGGCGAGCCCGCCATCGGCGCCCCCCTGACCGGAGACATGGAGGAGCGCGCCGGCCGCCTCCTCCCCGTCTTCCGCCCCGCATGAAAGGACCCCGCATGACCGCCGAGACCGACCCCCATGCCGATATCCGCGACGCGCTCCGGGCGCTGTGCGGCGAGTTCCCGCCCGAATACCACCGCGCCCACGACCAGAAGGCCACCTACCCCGAGGAGTTCATCGACGCCCTCACCAAAGCCGGCTGGCTCGCCGCCATGATCCCCGAGGAATTCGGCGGCTCCGGCCTCGGTCTCACCGAGGCGACCGTGGTGATGGAGGAGATCAACCGCTCCGGCGGCAACGCCGGCCACTGCCACGGCCAGATGTACAACATGGGCACCCTCCTTCGCGCGGGCTCCGACGAGCAGAAGCAGCGGTGGCTGCCGAAGATCGCCACCGGAGAGCTCCGCCTCCAGTCCATGGCGGTCACCGAGCCGACCACCGGCACCGACACCACCAAGCTCAAGACCACCGCCGCCAAGAAGGGCGACCGCTGGGTGGTCAACGGCCAGAAGGTGTGGATCAGCCGCGTCCAGCATTCGGACCTGATGATCCTGCTGGCGCGCACCACGCCTCTGGATCAGGTCAAGAAGAAGTCCGACGGCCTGTCCGTCTTCATGGTGGACCTGCACGACGCCGAGGGTCTCACGGTCAACCCCATCCGCAACATGGTCAACCACGAGACCAACGAGCTGTTCTTCGACAAGCTGGAGATCCCCGAGGAGAACCTGATCGGCGAGGTCGACCGCGGCTTCCGCATCATCCTCGGCGGCCTGAACGCGGAGCGCACGCTGATCGCGGCCGAGTGCATCGGCGACGCGTGGTGGTTCATCGACAAGGTCTCGGCCTACACCAAGGAGCGCGTGGTCTTCGACCGCCCCATCGGCCAGAACCAAGGCGTGCAGTTCCCCATCGCGCGCAGCTACGTGAACACCCGCGCCGCCGACCTCATGCGCTTCGAGGCCGCCCGCAAGTTCGACGCCGACCTCGACTGCGGCGCCGAGGCCAACATGGCCAAGCTGCTGGCCGCCGACGCGAGCTGGGAGGCCGCCAACGCCTGCATCCAGTTCCACGGCGGCTTCGGCTTCGCGGCCGAATACGACGTGGAGCGCAAGTTCCGGGAAACCCGCCTCTACCAGGTGGCCCCGATCTCCACCAACCTGATCCTCAGCTACGTGGCCGAGCACATCCTCGGCCTGCCCCGCAGCTTCTGAACGGAAGGGGCCGGCGCGAAGCCGGCCCCCGGCGCCTCACTCCTCCGGCGCTTCCATCCGGTCGGGCCGCATGAACCCGCGGATCTCGTCGCGGGTCACGCCGCCGTTCCCGTCCGCGTCCACCGCGCGGAAGATGCGGGCGTGGATCTCCTGCATCTCCTCCAGCGAGACCTCGCCGTTCCCGTCCGCATCGGCGATGGCGAACATCATCTTCATCATCATCGGCGGGGGCCCGTCATGGCCGCGGCGGCCATGATGCCCGTCCATCTTCCAGCCCTGATACCCGTCGCCGTGCATCATCGGGCCGTCGCCATGCATCATGCCGGGCTGGTCGCCCGGGCGCTCGGGCGGCGAACCCGCATCGCTCTGGGCCATGGCCCCGAGGGCGCCGGCGGCCAGCGCGGCGGCGGCGAGGGCGGGTGTCAGGATGCGTCGCATGTCGCGTCTCCTTCTGATCGTCCAACGGACGCGGCGACCGACCGGGCCGCCGATATCCCTCAAACGCCCCGCCCCGCCCTTTCCGTTGCAGAACGTCGCGTCAGCGCCAGGCGGGCGGCCGTTTGGCGAGGAACGCCGACAGCCCCTCCTGCGCCTCGTCGGTCTGGGAGACGTTGATGAAGGTCTCGGTCACGTCCGCCACCTCCCGCCGGAAATCCATGTCCTGCGCGCGCATGAAGGCGGCGTGCGCGATCTTCGCCACCCCGGGCGGCTGGCGGGCGTAGTCCTCGGCCAGTTCCATGGCCGCGGCCACGGCGCCCTTCCCCTCGGCCACCTTCACCACCAGCCCCATCTCCCGCCCCTCGGCGGCGCCGAAGCTGCGGCCCGAGAACAGCAGGTCGAAGGCCCGGTGCTTCCCGATCACCCTCGGCAGATGCACGAAGTGGATGGCCGGGATCAGCCCGTTGTCCAGCTCCGGGTAGCCGAAGCTCGCGGTCTCGTCGGCCACGATGACGTTGCAGGTGATCGACAGCGTCATGCCCCCTCCCCGCGCGGCGCCCGAGACCGCGGCGATGGTCGGCTTCCCCATCCCGTGCTGCACGTCGAGCATGTCGAGGTACAGCCGCTGCAGCAGCGCCCTGACCCCCGTCGCGCCCTCCTCCCGCAGCAGCTTCAGGTCCAGCCCCGCGCAGAAGATCTTCTCCAGGCCCGAGGACAGCACCACCGCCCGGATCTCCTCGTTGCGCGAGGCGGCCCTGTAGGCCTCCAGCAGCGCATCGAGGAACGGGATGGTCAGCGTGTTCAGCGGCGGCGCCTCCATGATTATGCGCGCGACGCGGCCCTCGGTCTCGGTGCGGATCATGCGGGTCTCCTCCCTGTTTTCCGGCGGACGTTAGGCCGCGCCGGGGGCGGAGGCCAGCCGGTTCCCATCCCCTCCCAGCGGTTCGCAGGCGCCCTGCGGGCGCGCGTCGGCGGGACGGCGAGCGGCGGCGCCATGCCGGCGCCGGACGCCGCGCCTCGTCGCCCCCACAGCCCCGCCGCCCCGCCATTCCTCCTGACGGCAGCCACGGGCGCCTCCCTCCCCCGCTTGCGGGGGAGGGTCGGGGTGGGGGCTCCGCCTCCCACAACGACAAGCGCGGCGCCCGCCCCTCGGCCAGCCTTCCGGCGCCGGGATGGCGCGCGCCTCCCTCCCCCGCTCGCGGGGAGGGCCGGGGTGGGGGTTCAGCCACCCGCACCCCTGCATCCACCGCGTTGACAGCCGCCTCCGCCCCCGCTTATCTAACAACCGTTAGAAACGACGTCGGCGCAGACCCGGCGCGGCCCAGGGAGGCGACCTTGACCGAAGCCCGCGCGGCGTCCGCCCGTCTCGCGCCCACGCCCTACATCGACTCGGACGCGCCCGAGGTCGCCCGCTTCGTGGCCGAGGCCCTCCGCGGCCTCGAAGACGCCCCCGACCGCGCCCGCGCCATCCGCCTGTTCGAGGCGGTGCGGGACGGCCTGCGCTACGACCCCTGGTCGGTGTCGTTCGAGGCCGCGGACTACCGCGCCTCCGCCATCCTCGCCCGGCCCTCCGCCTACTGCGTCCCCAAGGCGATCCTGCTGACCGCGGCCCTGCGCCATAGCGGCATCCCCGCGGAGGTCGGCTTCGCGGACGTGAAGAACCACCTCAACTCCCCGAAGCTGTCCGAGGCGATGGGCACGGACACCTTCCTCTACCACGGCTACGTCCAGCTCTGGCTCGGGGACGAGACCTTCAAGGTCACCCCCGCCTTCAACATGGAGCTGTGCGAGCGTTTCGGCGTGAAGCCTCTGATCTTCGACGGCCATTCCGACGCCCTGTTCCACGAGGCCGACGCCGCCGGCCGCCGCCACATGGAATACGTGAACGACCGCGGGACCTTCCTGGACCCGCCGGTGGAGCGCCTGCTGGAAGATTTCACGGAAGCCTATCCAACTCTGCGGGAGATGAGCCTGACCCGGGCTCAGGCGCGCGACGAGACCTTCCACGGCCTCCGCCGCCTTGAGGATTTCGAGGTCGGCGAGACCCATGACTTCACCGTCGGCCCCTTCACCGCCGAAGAGATCAAGCGTTTCGCAGCGAAATGGGATCCCCAGCTTCTCCACCTGGACGAGGCCCATGCCGAGGCGGTCCACGGCAGCCTCATCGCCTCCGGCTTCCAGACCCTGCTGGAGGTGATGCGCCCGGTGATGACGCACGTCTTCCGCGAGGCCGACAACGTGGGCGGCCTCGGCATCGACGCGCTGCGCTGGAAGCGCCCGGTCCGGCCGGGAGACGTGCTCTCGGTCCGGCTGGAGATCACCGGCCTTCGCCCCTCCGCCTCCCGGCCCGGGCGAGGGGTGCTGTCCTATCGGCTCGAGGCGCATGACGCCGCCGGAGAGCCCGTCCTTCACCTGAGCGCGGCGGCGATGCTCCGCACCCGCGCCGCCTGAGCCCCGAGGAGCCCCCCGATGACCGACCGCTACGCCGCCTACACCCGCCTGACCTTCGACCGCCCCGCCGAGCGCGTGCTGCGCATCACCTTCGACCGGCCGGAGACCTACAACTCCGTGGACGCGGAGACCCACCAGCAGATCACCGACGTCTGGCGGGACATCGACCGGGACCCGGACATCAACGCAGTGATCGTGACGGGCGCCGGCAAGGCGTTCTCCGCAGGCGGCGACTTCGGGATGATCGAAGACACCGTCGGCAATTTCGACCGGGTGATGACCACGTGGAAGGAGGCCAAGGACCTCGTCTACAACATCATCAACTGCAACAAGCCGATCGTCTCGGCCATCAACGGGCCGGCGGCGGGCGCGGGGCTGGTGGTGGGCATCCTCGCGGACATCTCCATCGCGGGGAAGCGCGCGAAGCTGGTGGACGGGCACCCAAGGCTCGGGGTTGCCGCGGGGGACGTGGCCGCGATCATCTGGCCGCTGCTGTGCGGGATGGCCAAGGCCAAGTACTACCTGCTGACCTGCAAGCCCGTCTCGGGCGAGGAGGCGGAGCGGATCGGCCTCGTCTCCATGTGCGTCGAGGACGAGGCGCTTCAGGAGACCGCGCTGGGCATCGCCTCGGACCTCGCGCAGGGCTCGCAGAGCTCGATCCGGTGGACGAAGTACTCGCTCAACAACTGGCTCAGGCAGGCGGGACCGATCTTCGACACCTCGACGGCGCTGGAGATGCTGGGGTTCATGGGCGAGGATGTGAGGGAGGGCGTGCTCTCGCATCGGGAGAAGCGGGCGCCTCAGTTCCGGAAAGATTGTCCGCTTTGATGTTTCGCTGCGGAACACGGGACGAATGAGGCCCGCAAGCCCATGATGTCGCCAAGTCATGGTTGACAGGAGGTTGCTGCGGGGATGAAGCGCCTGTGACGCGCGGGGGAGGGCCGGGAGAGGCCTTGTCCCGCGGGCGGGACGCCGCGGTTCCCGCAAGACCGCCCGCGGCGCAAGTTTCGCCTGCGCGGCCCCGTGCACACGATCCGCGACCGGGCTGGCGTCGGTCGCAAAGGCGGCGCGACGTGAGCGCTTTCATTTGATGACCCGCGGCGGATCCCACGTGGCGTCTTCTCAATACTTAAGAGGTAAGCGTTTCACTTGATTTGAGCTGAAGGCGGCTTCAACGGGCATGAGAGTCGCCCAGCGGCCGGACAGCGGCATAGACACAGCCAGATCAACGCGAATTTCGGCAAGTCGTGCGGTGATTTGCGCAGGACGCACGAGGGGAAGATTGCGCACGGCTCTCCGCGCCAGCCTGTTCCGCTGCATTGAAGCTGCTTTTCCCGCCCAGGCGGTCGAGAGCGAGCTCGGCGACGCGGAGCATTTCAGACCTCGCCGGAAGGGCGGCCGGCGCCTCCGCGCGCTGGCCAGCGTCCGTCGCGATCTCCATCGCCAGTTCCTCCGGCGCCATCCCCAGACCCTTCCCATCTACGAATTCTACATCGCGAGTAGCGAGGCTCTGAAAGATCACGGAGATGGCTCATGCGCGGTCGCGCGGCGTTCTTCGTTCGCGGCTGCATGACGAGGCGGCCAATGCCGACCTGATGGCGGCGCCGCCGTCGATGCAGGCTGAGGCGGAGCGGCGGGCGGCGATGGTGCGGCTGCTGCTTTCCCCGGCGACCCCTTCGTCATGGCCTGATCGGCTCGCCCTGGTGCGGGCGAAGTTCGGCGAGAAGGCCGCCGGCAAACCCACGTTGCAGCGCTATTTGAAGGCCGTTGAAGGCGTCGCCCCCGGCCAACTTCGCCCCTGCGCTCCTCCCCCGCCACAAGGGGCGGCAGGCGAAGGCGGACACGTCGCCGGAGGCATGGGCCGTGTTCATGTCCGGGCTGGACCGCGGCGGCCTCGGCTTTCCCTTGGTGCAGGCGTGGCGGGACGTGCGGGACGTGGCGGCGAACCGGGGATGGGGTGGCCCTCCTATGCGACTGTCTACCGGCGCCGGCACGCGCAGCCCGAAGCTCGGACGCTGGTTGCCCGACATGGGCGGGAGGAGACCCGGCGGCGACTTACTCAGCCGATCCGCCGGGACAAGAACAGCGTCGGCGCGCTGGAATGGGTGTCTCTCGATGGACATACGGTCGACGTCTTCCTGACCTTCGGCGACGGTCGCACGCTGCGGTTCACGCTCCTGATTCTGGTGGACGTCGCACCGAACTACGTCCTTGGTTGGGAGCTGACGGAATCCGAGAACGCCCCGACGACGGTGCGGCTGATCCGGCGCGTGGTCGAGCGATGCGGGATCTTCGACCGTCTCTATACCGACAACGGGTCCGTCTTCGCCGGGCACCTGGCGGCGGGCGGGGCGGTACATCGGTTCCGCAACGCATGCGCCAAGCTGGCGGCCGTGCGGCCCCTCGGCATCTGTCATGACCTCGGGATCGACCTGAAGTTCGCGCTGCCGAAGAACGCGCAGGCGAAGATCTCGGAGCGCACCTTCGCGACCCTCTCCCGCGTCATCGACGACCGGCCGGAGTTCCAAGGCGCCCCTGCTGGCCATGGGCCCGGCGCGGCGCCCGACGACTCGGTTCGGCCCGTCCCCATCGACGTGGTGAGGGCCGTGGTTCAGCGCGAGGTTGACCGCCGCAACCGCGAGCCGGGCCGCTGGTCTCAGGGGGCCTGCGGGCGGTCCTACGAAGCGGTCTTCGAAGCCGCGATGGCGCAGCGCATCCGCCGGCAGGCGACCGCGCGCCAGCTCTACCTCGCCGGCCTGATCTACACCCCGGCCGCCGTGGATCGCTGGGGCCGCGTCACGCTCGACGGCTGGACCTATGGCGGGCCGGAAACGCAGGAGGCTCTGCGCCGGCACCATGGCGCCGGCCGGCGCGTCCTGGTGGGGCGCGACCTCGCCGACTTCAGCGCTCCGGCGCTGGCCTTCGACGAAGGCGGGCGCCTGATCTGCGAAGGCATCGAGCCGGTGAAGGCCGGCGCCTACGGGAGCGCGGACGGCATCCGCGACGCAGCCCGGAACCGCAAGGCGGCGCGGGACGCGGTCGCCGCGGCCAACGACTACCTTTCCGAGGCGGCCTATGCCGCCGCGGTGGCGGACCTTCCGGGACCGGCGCCGAGCGCTCCGGCGGCTCGACGCATCGTCGCCGGCCGCTTCGCCGCCCCTCTGCGCCCGGCTGCGGCCGAAGCGCCCGAGGCGGAGCCGGACGCGGTCACCGCTGAGATGCAGGAGAACATGAATTCGGGCCATCGCCGCACGTCTCGCGGCGAAGAGCCTGAGGGGCGCTGCAACGCCCCTCAGGCCGGTGAGCGCGGGCGAGGCCCGCCTTCGCAGACGGAGGAAGACATGGCGGAGATCGTGAGGCTTGCAAAGCCGGAAGCGCCGCCGCGGCCAAGGCCGGGCGGGTTCCTGATGACCACCACGGCCGAAGAAATCCGCGGTTCGCTGAACCTGATCCGGTCCAGCTCCGGCGGCGGCATGACCGTGATCGCCGGCGCCCCCGGCATCGGCAAGACCGAGGCGCTTCTTCACCTCGCGCAGGAGCTGAAGGACGGCGCGCTCTATCTGCGCGTCGCCAAGGGCGAGGGGCGGCCCTGGAGCCTCGCCTACAGCATCATGCGAGGGTGGGGCGCGGCGCCGCATGAGGACCGGGCCTTCCTGAGCGGCGGCCTGAGGCGGGCGCGGGAGCGGCTTGCGGAGAGCATCGGCCCAGACTGCATCGTCCTAGAGTGGAAGCCTACCAGTCTGGATCGTATCCGCAGGCGCTGAAGTAGTTGGCGCACTCGGCGGGACCGAAGAGGTCGACGATCCGGCCGATGGCGGCCCAGAGGCCCTCGACGGTGCGCTCGCCGGCCCTGCGCAAGAGCGCCTTGAGCTTGGCGAAGGCGTTCTCGATCGGATTGAAGTCGGGGCTGTAGGGCGGGAGGAAGCGGAGTTCGGCTCCGGCCGCCTCGATCAGCGCCTGCGCCCTCGGCCCCTTGTGGCTGGAGAGGTTGTCCATGACGACGATGTCGCCCGGGCGCAGTTCCGGCGCGAGGACGCTCTCGACATAGGCCTCGAAGGCGTCCCGGTTGATCGGTCCGCTGAGCACGAACGGCGCGATCATTCCGCGGGTGGTCAGCGCGCCGACGAAGGTGGTCGTCTTCCAGTGGCCGTGGGGGAAGCCCATGCGCAGGCGTTCGCCCCGCGGGGCCCGGCCGTGGGTGCGGCCCATGTTGGTCTTTGCCCAGGTCTCGTCGATGAAGACGAGCCGGTCCGGATCGAGGTCGATCTGTTGCTCGAACCAGGCCCGGCGGCGCTTCAGGACGTCGGGGCGATCCTGCTCGCCGGCATGGGCCGTCTTTTTTTGCGCGTGATGCCGTGGCGCTGGAAGAACCGGCGCAGCGTGCCGTAGCCGAAGCTCTGGCCATGATCGGCGAGCACGACGCGCAGCTCCTCGATCGTGGCGTCGGGCGTCTCGCCCAGCAGGCGCAGGATCAGCTCGGCCTGCGCCTCCACCCGCGCCGACCGCCGGTCGCCGCCGAGCGGCCCCGACCGGGCGTTGCCCTGCGTGCGGGCCAGCGCACGCCAGCGGCTTACGCTGGCCGGGCTCACGCCGAAGCGTGCGGCGGCCTGCCGATGGCTGGCCCCCTCCGCGACGGCGGCGAGAACTCGGGTTCGAAGATCGAGCGAAAGGGCTTTCGACATGGCGGCCGGCCTCCCGCCCGGCCGACAGCATGAATCAGAACCCGCTCCCGGAGGGAATCCCGCGATTCACTCAGACCGGCCGCCGCTCTAGGGGCGGGGCGCAGAACCTCAACGAATACGACGACAAGACCCGGCTCATGGGCGCCGGCTTCGAATGGCTGCGGGCGCTGCCGGAGGAAGGGGGCTTCGCGCTCGCCTTCTGCGGGGACATGAGCCTCGCGCCCACCGTCGGGGACATGCCGCAGCCGGCAAGCCGCCTGCGCCGGCCGCTGACGCTGAAGGGCGTGGGCAAGGGCGATGTGGCCCGCTTCGCCGAGAGCATCCGCGCCGCGATCCACGCCGAAGGACTGACTCCGAAGGGGGGTCGCTGATGCCTTCCAAGCCTCTGGACACGAAGGAACACACCATGTCCGACAACCGCGACGCGGATGCGCGTTTGCAAGCTGCTCGCCGCTGCCGCGCAGGGCGTCACGCTGCTGGAGGTCGCTCTGAATCTCGTGAAGTTTTCGCAGGATGACGTGGAGCGCGGCGCGGAGTTGCGTCAGCTCGACCTGCATGTGGAAACTCCCGCAAGGCCGCGGCGCCCGTGGATGTTCGTGAAGACGGATGAGGACGGGCTTGTTACGTCCCCCCATGTTTCTCTTCAGCGTGCGACGGACCTCGCTCTGGCGGAGTCGGTCGCGCGCCAGCTCCGGGTCGACCTCGGCAAGGCCCGTCAGCTTCTCGATGAGCCTGGGGACGGGAGCGTGCTCCAGTGAGCCACCCGAAACCCGACCTCGACGTGAACGCCCTGACCGACGTGCTCGAATTGGCCGCGGCGACGCTCGACTTCATCGCCATGGAGATGGACGAGGGCCTTCTTGCGATGCCGGCGACCGCCGATCGGACATGGCGGAGCTGACGCGGCAGCTTGCCGCGGCGCGGGACCTGACGGCGCAGCTCGCAGCGCTCCCGGACGCGGCGCTGAACGAGCTTTCACGGGCGTTGAAGAGGCCGTTCGGACGCCTTCGACGGCGCCTGACCGGGCGACTGGCGCGGGACCGGGCGCCGCGGCCCGCCCTCCAGGCTCGACGCCGCACGCGGAGCTGAACGCCTTCGTCCGCGCGCGGATCGCCGACATGACATTCCGACCTCGCGGACGCGGTGGCGCAGCGGCTCCCGCCGGACCGCCGAACCTCCGTCAGCGCCCTGCATCGCTGGTGGATGCGGGAGCGGACGAGGGCGCGGCGGGCGGAGGCGTAGGGAATGACGCCGCCGCGCGCCGACGCCGCAGACGAAGACCGAGCAGAGGCGCCCGCCGACCCCGGGGGCGGCGGCGGTCCGGCCCATGCCGCGCCCCTCGCGGACGTCCCGGGCGAGGCTCCGGCGATCCGCTTCTTCCTCAACTCCGGCGGCGCCGAGCTGCACCTCCCCCGGCGTCCGCGCGGCCGGTCGCGCCCGGTGCAGGTGGTGGGCGAGACGAAGGCGCAGGAGCCTGCGGACGCCGCCCACCTGATCCCGAGCCGCATTCCGCTGGCGAAGCCCTGGATCGCCCGGAGACATCTTTCGGTAGCGTCCACGGAGGTGGTGGAGATTCCAGTGTAGCCGGAGGTGGCGCTGATGGAGGCGCTGCAGAAGGCCGATGACGGCAATTTCCTTCGCAGGCTCGCGGAGACGGTGCTCCAGATCCTCATGGAGGCCGACGTGGAGGGGCTGATCGGGGCCGGGCGCTATGAGCGCAGCGGCGAACGATCGACCTGGCGCAACGGCTACCGGGACCGGACGCTCGACACCCGGCTGGGGCAGTTGAACCTGCGCATCCCGAAGCTGCGGACCGGGAGCTGCTTTCCGCCCTTCCTCGAGGCCCGGAAGACGACGGAGAAGGCGCTGATCTCGGTGATCCAGGAAGCGTGGATCGCAGGGGTCTCCACGCGCAAGGTCGACGACCTCGTCCAGGCGATGGGGCTGTCGGGCATCTCGAAGAGCCAGGTGTCCAAGCTCTGCAAGGAGATCGACGAGCGCGTCGGAGCCTTTCTGAAGCGCCCGCTGGAGGGGGACTGGCCCTATGTCCGGCTGGACGCGACCTACCTGAAGGTGCGCGAGGGCGGGCGCATCGTCTCGGTCGCGGCCATGATCGCCGTGGCCGCCAACAGCGATGGACGGCGAGAGATCATCGGCCTGCACATCGGCTCCTCGGAAGCGGAGACCTTCTGGGCGGGCTTCCTCAAGAAGCGCCGCGCCGACGTCGTGGGCATCTTCCCCAACGAAGAAAGCATCATCCGCCTCATCGGCGCCGTCCTGCTCGAGGCGAACGACGAGTGGCAGCTCCAGCACCGCTACATGCAGGTCGAGGCCATGGCGGAGCTCGATGCGCCCGCGCCCGACCCGCTCGACATGCAGCTCCAACTCAGCGGCCGCATGATCATGATGGCGCCCTCGGCTACACCACGAATTTCCACCTCATTGACGGACGTGACCTGGTGCGCGGGGGCGCCGGGCGTGTCGGAGATCGCCCGGACCCTGCTCGGTTCGGACGTCTCGGTCCGCAAGCGGCTGAAGGACAGGCGACGCGATGGGCGGGGCGGATTTCGCAGGCGTCCGAAGGAGGCGGAGCGGCGGCTTCCCTCCAAGCGGGCCGGCGGAGCTGCCACCTTTGGCCTCGGGCGCCGCAAATACGGGCTCATGCCCCGCACGGTCCGGCCGTTTGCCGGCGGGGCGTCCGCCTCTTCAGAGGATCGGCGGGCTTCGATCCGTCCCGCGCCGGCGCCATGGTCGCCGCAGGGCGCTGCGGGACACCGGGTCCTGAGCCCGGCTCGGTCCGGCCGTCGAGTTCCGGGGCGCCCGCCGCCCCTCCCCAGCCTCCGGCCCCGCGACCGCCCGCCGCCCGATGCCGGCCCGCGATGCCGCGGCCCCTCCGCAGCTCGCCCCCCAGCCGCGAGGAACCGGCGGTCCTCACGGATCCCGGCTTCCAGCGGCTCAAACCAGGTGAAACGGGCGATCGGAGCATGTGAAAGACAACACGACGCTGCCGGCCCTCCCCCCCCCCGGCGGGGGAGGGAGGCGCCCGGGAAGGCGGCGGTCCGGCGCGAAGTTCGGGGCGCGAGGCGCCATCGCCATTTCGGCTCACATCAGGGGGCGAACCCCGGTCGTCTTCGCCTCGCTCGCGCTCGCCGCGGGCGAAGGGCCGGCGTCAGCCCTCCCGTTCACGCGCGCCAGAGGGACGCCTGCGAAACGGACAGGAACCGGCGGGAGTCGTCGCCCGCGCTCGCCGGAAGCGACGCGCCGGCGTCGGCCCTCCCGCCCACGCGCGCCCGCAGGGCGCCTGCGAACGGATGGGAACCGGCGGGAGGCGGGCGGGTCAGGCGGCCTCGTCGGGGGCGATCTCGGCGATGCGCTGGCCTCGGTCCACCATCTGGCCCTCGGTCACGGAGATCGAGACGGCCCGGCCGGAGGCGGGGGCCTTGATCGGGATCTCCATCTTCATGGATTCGAGGATCGCCACCGTGTCGCCGGCGGAGACGGCGGCGCCCTCGGTCGTGAGGATCTTGACGATGGCGCCGGTGAGGGGGGAGGTGAGGATCCCGTCCGGGGCGGCCTCGGCGGCGGCGAAGGCGAGGGGGGGCGCGGCCTCGTAGAGGCGGCGGCCGGTGGGGGTGGAAAGGGCGACGGCTTCAGGGGTGGTCCGGGCGGTCAGGGTCAGGACCTCGGCGCCGTGGGCGAGGCGCCAGCGGTCGGGGGAGAGCTCCGCGAGGGTCAGGGAGAGGAGGCCCTCGGCGTCCTCCACGGTGAAGGCGCCGTGCTCGCCGATGGGGGAGACGCGGAGTTCCTCGTGGACCGTCCCGGCGAGGGCGAGGGAGACGCGCTGGTGGGGGGCGGGCTCGCCCACGCCCAGGCGCCAGTTGGTGAAGGTTCCGCGGCGCCGCCAGGGGCTGGGGTCGCCCTCCGCGCGCGGGGCCGCGAGCCAGAGGCAGGCGGCGGCGGCGCGCCATAGGCGGGCGGAGGGGTCCGGGGGCGGGGCGGCGAGGGCTTCGAGATTCTCGTCGATCCAGCCGGTGTGGATCTGCATCCGCGCCACGTCGGGGTGGCGGGCGAGGGACGCGAGGAAATCGCGGTTGGTGGTCACGCCGGAGACGGTGGTTCGGGAGAGGGCGCGGGCGAGGGCGTCCAGCGCCTGCGCGCGGTCCGGGGCGTGGACGATCAGCTTGGCGATCATCGGATCGTAGTAGGGGGTGACCTCGTCGCCCGCCTCGACGCCCGCGTCGGCGCGGATGTCGTCGGGGAGCGCCACGGTCGCGAGGCGGCCGGTGGAGGGGGCGAAGTTCATGCCCGGGTCCTCGGCGTAGAGGCGGGCCTCGATGGCGTGGCCGCTGGGGCGGATGTCGGGCTGGGCGAGGCCGAGGCCCTGCCCCGCGGCGACGCGGAGCTGGAGGGCGACGAGGTCGAGGCCGGTGATGGCCTCGGTCACCGGGTGCTCGACCTGGAGGCGGGGGTTCACTTCGAGGAAGAAGCGGTCTTCGCCTGAGACGAGGAACTCCACGGTGCCGAGGGATCGGTAGTTCAGGGTTTGCCCGAGGCGGACGGCGTCGGCGGCGAGGCGCTGGGCGACGCCCTCGGGGAGGTCCGGGGCGGGGGCTTCCTCGATCACCTTCTGGCGGCGGCGCTGGAGGGTGCAGTCGCGCTCGTGCAGGTGGAGGACCGCGCCCTGCCCGTCTCCGGCGATCTGGACCTCCACATGGCGGGCGTGGGGGAGGAAGCGCTCCAGCAGCAGACCCTCGGAGCCGAAGGCGTTGCGGGCCTCGCGCAGGGCGGAGTCGATGTCCTCGGCGAGGGTGGAGTCCGAGGCGACGAGGCGCTGGCCGCGGCCGCCGCCGCCGCCGACGGCCTTGAGGAGGACGGGGAGGCCCATCTCGCGGGCTTTCGCCGCGATCTCGGCGGGGTCGGAGAGAGCGGTTTCGGAGCCGGGAACCACGGGGATGCCGGCGGCGATGGCGGCCTGCTTGGCGGAGGCCTTGTCGCCGAAGCGGGCGAGGGTCTCGGGGGTGGGGCCGACGAAGAGGAGGCCGGCTTCCTCGCAGGCTCGGGCGAAGGCGGGGGTTTCGGAGAGGAAGCCGTAGCCGGGGTGGATCGCGTCGGCGCCGGCGGCGCGGGCGGCCTCGAGGACGGCGGGGATGTTCAGGTAGGACTCGGCGGCCGGGCCGGGGCCGAGGCGGAGGGAGCGGCCGATCTCGCGCACGTGGAGGGCGTGGGCGTCGGCGTCGGAGTGGACGGCGACGGGCTGGATGCCGAGCGCCCGGGCGGTGCGGGCGATGCGGCAGGCGATCTCGCCCCGGTTGGCGATGAGGAGGGTGCGGATCATGGGCGGGTCCTCGCGGCGGGCGGGTGCGGGGGGCGGAGGGCGGGCGCCTTCGGCGGACGGCGGAGCGGCGCGGCGGGGCGGGTGGCGGGGGCGCCCCCGTGCGGGGTCTGCGGCGGGCGGGTGAGGCGGAGGGCGGGCATCAGAAGCGGAAGACGCCGAGTTTGGTCTCGGCCTTCGGGCGGCGGGCGGCGAGGTCGAGGAGGAGGGCGAGGACGTCGCGGGTCTCGTCCGGGGCGATGACGCCGTCCACCCAGAGGTTGGCGGCGTAGTTGAAGGGGTCCTGCGCGTCCTCGTAGATCTTGCGGACGGGGGCCTTGAAGGCCTCCTCCTCCTCGGGGGTCCAGGTGCGGCCCTCGCGGGCGTTGATGGCGGTGCGGACCTGGGCGAGGACCGAAGCCGCCTGGTCGGGGCCCATGATGGCGGCGCGGCCGGAGGGCCAGATGAACATGGCGTCGGGCTGGAAGGGGCGGCCGAGCATCGACAGGTACCCCGCCCCGTAGGCCGCCCCGGTGATCACGGTGAACTTCGGCACGCGGGCCGAGGACATGGCGGTGATCATCTTGGCGCCGGCCTTGGCGATGCCGGCCTGCTCGGCCTCGCGCCCCACCATGAAGCCGGTGACGTCCACGAGGAACAGGAGCGGGATGTCGCGCTGCACGCAGAGGTCGATGAAATGGGCGGCCTTGAGGGCGCTTTCGGGGAAGAGGACGCCCGCGTTGGCGAGGATGCCGACCTCGTGCCCGTGGATATGGGCGAAGCCGGTGATGAGGGTGTCGCCGTAGAGGGGCTTGAACTCATGCAGGTCGGAGGCGTCGATCAGGCGGGCCAGGATCTCCCGGGCGTCGGTGGGGATGCGGGGGTCGGCGGAGACGAGCTGGGGGATCTGGGAGGGGGGGTGCGCCGGGGGGCGCGGCGCGGCGGGGCTTTTTCTCGGCGCGGGGGGCTCGCCCAGGTGGGCGACGATGCGGCGGGTGATGGCCAGCGCGTGGGCGTCGTTTTCCGCGAGGTGGTCGGTGACGCCGGAGGTGGCCGAATGCATGCGGCCGCCGCCCAGCGTCTCGGCGTCCACCTTCTCGCCGGTGGCGGCGAAGGTCAGCTCGGGGCCGCCGAGATACATGAAGCCCTGGCCGCGGACGATGACGACCTCGTCGCAGAGGGCCGGGATGTAGGCGCCCCCCGCGGTGCAGGGGCCCATCACCACGGCGATCTGGGGGATGCCGTCGCCGGACATGCCGACCTGGTTGTGGAAGATGGAGCCGAACTGGCCCTCGTCGGGGAAGATGTTCTCCATGTCCGGCAGGAACGCACCGCCGGAGTTGACCAGCGTGATGCACGGCAGGCGGTTGGCCCAGGCGATGCGCTGGGCGCGGACGTGCTTCCTGGTGGTGAGGCCGAAATAGGTGCCGCCCTTCACCGTCGCCTCGTTGGCGATGATCATGCAGGGGCGCCCCGAGACCATGCCGATGCCGGTGATCAGGCCGGCGCCGGGGGGGACGCCGTCGTATTTGCCGAGGCCCGCAAGCTCGCCGAGTTCGAGGAAAGGGGCGCCGGGGTCCAGCAGCCGCTCGACCCGTTCGCGGGGGAGGAGGCGGCCGTTCTGGGCGTGGCGGGCGCGGGCGGCTTCGGGGCCGCCTTCGCGCTGTTCGCGGCGCAGGGCGTGGAGGCGCGCGAGCTTCTGCGCGTAGGCCGAGGCGTTGGCCTGCGCGGTGGGCGAGGCGGGGTCGTGGGTGGTGGGCAGGATCACAGGGGCGGCTCCTCGCGCAGGGTGAGGGCGGTTTTCGCCGCTCCGGGCTTGTCGAAGCTGTCGGGGGGGACGAGGCGGACCTCGGCGCGGAAGGCGAGCGCGTCGCGCAGGCGGCGCTCCAGCAGCGCCTTGAGCTCCTCGTCCGGGGCCGGGCTCGGGGCCGCGCTCGACCCAGACCTTGAGGGGGGACTGGGTGGTGTGGCCCTCGAAATCCGCGATCACGCGCATCTGGGCGGTGCGGGGGGCGAGGCTCTCCACGATCTCGCGGATGGCGGAGGGGAACACGTTGGCGCCGCGCACGATCAACATGTCGTCGGTGCGGCCCACGCAGCGGATGCGGGGGCCGGTGCGGCCGCAGGGGCAGTCCATGCCCAGCACCTCGATATGGTCGCCGGAGCGGAAGCGCAGGAGGGGCGAGGCCTGGCGGTGGAGGGCGGTGTAGACCAGCTCTCCCCGCGCGCCGGTCTCGAAGGGGATGGGCCGGTCGCTGGCGGGGTCCAGAAGCTCGGTCGAGGATGTGGTCGGGGGAGACCATGTGCATGCCATGGCCGTGCTCGCACTCGGCCCAATAGGTGACGCCGAGGTCGGTGCCGCCGAGGATCTCCCGGCATTGCGCGCCCCAGAGGGATTCGAGGCGGGCCTGGACGGCGGGGATGCCGCCGCCGGGCTCGCCGCCGACGATCAGGCGCTCGACGCCGAGGGTCGTGGCGGGGCGGCCGAGGACCTCCGGCGCGCGTTCCGCGAGGTGGGCCACGAAGTTGGGGGCGCCGATCAGGCAGCGGGGGCGCAGGTCGGCGCAGGCGCGGAGCAGGCGGTCGGCGCCTCCGTCGGCGCCGATGGGGATGTCAAGCGCGCCCATGTATTGCAGGCCCTGAAGGATGGGCACGCCGCCGACGAAGCCCTTGGCCAGCGCGAAGGCGTGGAGGACGAGGTCCCCGGGCCGGACGCCGCAGGCGAAGACGCAGCGGGCGGTCATCTCGTGCCAGGATTCCGCGTCGCGTTCCGTCAGCGCCACGTAGGAGGGGGAGCCGGTGGTGCCGGAGGAGGCCTGCATCTGCACCACATCCGGGAGGGGCGCGGCGAGGTGGGCGCCGAAGGGGGGGGAGGCGGCGAGGCTGTCGCGGATCTCGGACTTCACGGTGAAGGGGACGCGGGCGAGGTCCTGCGCGGTGCGGATGTCTGCGAAGGCGAGGCCGGCTTCGGCCAGCTTCGCGCGGTAGAAGGGGGAGCGGGCCTCCAGCCACGCCATCTGGGCGCGGAGGCGGGTCTCCTGGAGGGCGCGGATCTCGGCTTCGGGGGCGCGTTCGATGTCGGCCCAGCTTGCGGCGGAGGCGCGGGCGTGCGCGTCGGCGCGGCGGTGGCGGACGGCGGGGGCTTCTCCCGCGCGCGGCGGCGCGGGGGACGCCGATGCATCGGCGGCGGCCGGGGTTTCGTCGGCGGGCGGCGCTGCGGCGGGCCGGCCGGTGGGAGGGCTGCCGCGGAAGGGCTTGCCGGGGATGGGCATGGCGGGGTCCCGATCAGTAGGAGCGGGGAAGGCCCATGACCTTCTCGCCGATATAGCTGAGGCAGAGCTCGCGGTTCACGGGGGCGGTGCGCAGGAGGCGCATCAGGGGGTACATCTCGTAGATGCCGGTGTCCTCGGTGTAGCCGGCGCCTCCGTGAGCTTGCAGGGCGGCGTCGACGGCTTCGATGCCGGCCTCGGCGGCGGCGTATTTGGCCATGTTGGAGGAGGCGCCGGCGGGGAGGCCGCGGTCGAACTCCCACGCCGCGCGGCGGGCCATGAGGGAGGCGAGTTCGACCGCCGCGTGGGCCTTGGCCAGCGGGTGCTGGACGCCCTGGTGGGCGCCGATGGGCTGGCCGAAGACGCGTCGCTCGGAGGCGTAGGCGACGGCCTGGTTCAGCGCCCAGCGGCCGACGCCGCAGCACAGGGCGGCCACGATGATGCGTTCCGGGTTGAGGGTGTCGAAGAGGATCGAGAAGCCCTCGTCCACCTGGCCCACCACGTCCTCGGGGCCGAGGTCGACGTCGTCGAAGAAGACGGTGAACTGCTCCTCAGGGACGGGGATGGTGATCTTCACGCGCTGGAGGGCGACGCCCTTGGCCTTCAGGTCCACCACGAACAGGGTGAAGCCGTCGGTCTTGCGGGAGACCTGACCGTGGGGCGTGGTGCGGGCGACGACGAGGCAATGGTCGGAGACGTCGGCGGCGGTGATGTAGGTCTTCTCGCCCGAGAGGGAGAAGCGGTTGCCCTTGCGGCGGGCGAGCGTGGTCATCTGCATGGAGTTGGAGCCGGCGCCGGGCTCGGTGATCGCGAAGCAGAAGCTGATCTCGCCGCGGATGGCGGCGGGGAGGAGATCGGTGCGGTGATGCTCGGAGCCGTGCTTGGCGAGGTGGGAGAGGGCCATGCAGGGGCCGACGACGATGGAGAGGAGGGGGATGCCGTGGTTGGCGGTCCCCTCCATGAAGAGCGCCATCTCCGTCATGCCGAGGCCGGCGCCGCCGTATTCCTCGGGGACCATCAGGCCGAGGAAGCCGTCGCGGGCGATCTGGTCGAACATCTCGCGCGGGAAGGCGTGGCGGCGGGCGTGGTCGCGCCAGTAGCGGTTGTCGTACTGGCGCGCGAGATCGCCGCCGTAGTCGAGGATGCGCTGCTGTTCGTCGGTGAGGGCGAAGTCCATGGGGTCCTCCCTGCGCGCCCTGGGGGCGTCTAGCTGAAATGCGGCGTGCGGCGGGCTGCGAAGGCGGCGAGGCCCTCGGCCACGTCGGGGGTGGGGAGGAGGGCGGCGGCGGCCTCGCGTTCCAGGGCGAGGGCGCCCGCAAGGGGGAGGTCGGCGCCCTGCCGCGCGAGGCGCTTCATGGCGGCGAGGCCGGGGCGGGAGCGGGCGGCGAGGGTCCGGCAGAGGGCGAGGGCGTCTTCGTCGAGCGCGTCGTCGTCGGCGAGGCGGGTGACGAGGCCGAGGGCGAGGGCCTCCGGCGCCGGGAGCCAGCGGGCGGTGAGCATCAGGTCGAGCGCGGGGCGCAGGCCGATCAGGCGGGTCAGTCGCTGGCTGCCGCCCCAGCCGGGGATCAGGCCGAAGGCGGCGTGCTGGTCCCCGAGGCGGGCGGAGCGGGCGGCGAGGACGATGTCGGCGGCGAGCATCAGTTCGAGGCCGCCGGCGAGGCAGAGGCCCTGCACCGCGCAGACCACGGGGAGGGGGGAGGCTTCGAGGTTCGAGAGCGCGTCATGGCCGGCGCGCAGGAAGGCGTCGAGGGCGGCCGGGTCGTGGAGGGTGTCCCTGACGCCGCCGAGGTCGGCGCCGGTGCAGAAGTTGGGGCCCTGCGCGCGGATCAGGAGGACGCGGATCGCAGGGTCGGATTCGAACGCCCGGCGAGCCTCGTCTATGGCGTGGAAGGTTTGCGGCGTCAGGGCGTTGAACTTGTCGGGGCGGGAGAGGGTGAGGATGCCGGCGGCGCCGTCGGCGGAGGTCTCGATCATGCGGGCCTCCGGTCGTACTGGAGGACGACGCGGCCGGCCTTCTCGCGCGCGATGACCAGCTTCTGGATCTGGGCGGTGCCGTCGCCGATCTGGAGGCCGAGGACGTCGTTGTAGCGCTGATGGTGGGGGAGGTCGGTGGTGTAGCCGTAATGGCCGTGCAGGATCAGGCACTGGTGCAGGATCTCGCAGGCGGTCTTGGGGACGTACCACTTGCACATGGCGGCTTCGGCGGTGTGGGGGCGGCCCTCGTCGCGCAGGCGCAGGGTGTGGAGGCAGAGCTGGCGCATCATGGTCAGTTGCGTCTCGGCCTCGGCCAGCGGGAAGCTGACGCCCTGGTACTGGACGAGGGGGGCGCCGAAGGCCTCGCGGCCGCCGACATAGGCCCAGGTTTCGTCCACCGACGCCTGCGCGGGGGCGAGGCATTCGAGGCCGATCAGGGCGCGGGAGAAGTCGAAGCCGGTCATGATCGTGCCGAAGGCGCGCCCCTCGGGGCCCATCATGCATTCGGCGGGCACGAAGACGTCGTCGAAGAAGATGGAGCCGCGGCCCACGGGGCGGGTGCCGATGTCGTCGAAGGCGGTGCGGGAGACGCCCTTTTCGGAGAGATCCACGAAGAAGGCGGAGACGCCTTTGGCGGTGCGGCCTTCGGCGGTGCGGGCGAAGACCACGGCGGCGTCGGCGTGGGCCGCGAAGCTCATGGAGGTCTTCTCGCCGTTCAGGCGCCAGCCGTTGCCGGAAGGGTCCGCGCGGAGCTGGAGGCCGGCGGCGTCGGAGCCGCCGCGGGGTTCCGTGAGGCCCAGGCCGACGATGGACTGGCCGGAGGTGATCTTCGGGATCCACTCCGCCGCGATCCCGGGCGCGGCGTGGCGGACCAGCATCTGGCCCATCAGGGAGGCGAGGAGCTGGACGTAGGAGACGTTGAAGTCGCCGTAGGCGATCTCCTCCGCGATGATCCCGGCCGTCAGCGCGGTTTCGCCGAGCCCGCCGAAATCCTCCGGCAGGTCGGGGCCGATGAGGCCGAGGGCCCCCATCTCGCGCATCAGGGCGGGCTCGATCCGGTCCGAGCGGGCGCGGGCGAGGTAGCCGGGGGCCAGACGCTCGCGCGCGAAGCGGCGGGCGGTCTCCTGGAATTGTTCCTGTTCGACGGTGAGCATGGTCAGCCGTGCATCGTGAGGCCGCCCGAGACGGAGATCGTCTGGCCGGTGATGAAGCCCGCGTCGTCGGACAGCAGCAGGCAGACGATGCCGGGATAGTCCTCGGGCTGGGCGAGGCGCTTCATGGGGATGGCGCGCTCCAGCCCCTGCTTGATCTTCTCGCCGGCCTCGCCCTTGGCGACCTCGGCGAAGAGGGGGGTGTCGGTGGGGCCGGGGCAGACGCAGTTGATCTGGACGCCCTTGCGGGCGAGCTCGCGGGCCACGGTCTTGGAGAAGGCGACGATGCCGCCCTTGCAGGCGGCGTAGACCGCCTCGCCCGAGGAGCCGACGCGGCCGGCGTCCGAGGAGATGTTCACCACCCGGCCGCCGCCCTGCCGGGCCATGATCGGCAGGACCGCGTGGTGCATGTGCAGGGGGCCGTAGAGGTTGATGTCCACGACCTTGCGCCACAGCTCCGGGTCGGTGTCGAGGAAGGGCTTGATCTCGTCCCAGCCGGCGTTGTTGACGAGGCCGTGGATCGGGCCGTCGCTGGCCGCGAGGGCGACGGCGGCGTCCACCGCCGCGCGGTCGGTGATGTCCACGCGGTGCGCGGAGGCGATGCCGCCCGCATCCGCGATCATGCCGGCGGTGTCGTGGGCGCCCGTCTCCGACAGGTCGAAGATGTGGACGAGGGCGCCCTCCTCTCCGAGCCTGCGGCAGATGGCGCGGCCGATGCCGCTGCCCCCGCCGGTGACGATGACGCGCTTGTCGTTGAGGCCTCGCATGGCGGTCTTCTCCTCCCCTGGACCCCGGATCGGCTTCGCGTCGTTGGGGTGCGCGAAAGCTCTCGTCCGGGAATCGAACGTCTGTTAGATTTATTGGCCTTGCGGCGCGGCTGTCCAGCGTGGATTTCACCGGCATGAGCGAGACGGCGACCGGAACGGCCGACACGGCGCGGAAATCCGAGCGGACGCGGGAGGATATCCTGGCCGCCGCGGCGAGGCTTTTTCGGCGCAAGGGCCCGGATGCGGCCACGCTGCGCCACATCGCGGCGGAGGCGGGGGTCGAGGCCGGGAGCATCTACTACCACTTCGCCTCGAAGGAGGAGATCGTGGACCAGGTGCTGGACCGCGGGCTGCGCGATATCCTGGAGGCGGTGCGGGGAGGGCTGGAGGAGACGGAGGGCGCGCCCTTCCGGCGGCGCTTCGCGCAGGCGGTGGAGACGCATCTGGCGCATCTGCATGCCATGGGGGATTTCACCTCGACCAACGTCCGCAGCTTTTCGCAGCTTTCGCAGGAGGCGCGGAACCGGCACCGGCCGCTCAGGCGGGACTACGCGGGGATGTGGGACGGGATGTTCGCGCAGGCGCAGGCGGCGGGCGAGATCCGGGCGGACCTGAGCCCCCCTGCCCTGCGGCGCTTCGTGCTGGGGGCGATGAACTACACGGTGGAGTGGTTCGATCCGCGGCGGGAGCCGGTGGAGAGCCTGGCGGCGACGCTCTCGGACCTCGCGCTTGACGGGATCTGCCGGGAGGCGGTGCGGGGCGGGCCCGTGCCGGCGCTGGCGCTGGACGAGGGTGCGGAGGCGGAGGGGCCGGGGCGCGCCAAGGCGGAGCGGACGCGGGAGGCGATCCTGCATGCCGCCGCGCGGCTGATCCGGGACCGGGGCTACACCGCCGCCACCCTGCGCGCCATCGCGGCCGAGGCGCAGGTGGAGGCGGGGAGCATCTACTACCACTTCCCCTCCAAGACCGCGATCCTGGAGGAGGTGCTGGACCGCGGCCTGCGGGACCTGCGGGACGATCTGGCGGCGCGGATGGCGCGGACGCCGCGGGGGGCGGATCATCGGGCGCGGATCGCGGCGGCGATCGACGGGCATCTGCGGCGGCTGCTGGAGCAGGGGGATTTCACCTCGGCCAACATCCGCAATTACGGGCGGCTTTCGGCGGAGGTGCGGGCGCGGCACCGGCCGATCCGGGCGGATTACGCCGCCCTGTGGGAGCGTCTGCTGGAGGAGGCGCAGGACGCGGGCGTGGTGCGGCGGGACCTGCGGCTGCGCGCCGTGCGGGCGCTGATGCTGGGCGCGCTGAACTGGACGGTGGAGTGGTTCGACGCCGACGGGGGCATGAGCCTGGACGCCTATTCCGACATGTGCGTCGCGCTGATGCTGGACGGCATCGCGCGGGATTCCTGCTGACGCCGGGGCGCCTACCGGCGTAAAGTTGCTTGCGGGGCTTTCTAACGGTTGTTAGAAGAATTGCAGGGCGGCGACAGATCGTCCGAAAACCAGATGGGGAGGCGCATGTCGGAAGCGCAGCGGTTCGGCTTCTCGGAAGCCGACTTGAAGACCGTGCCGACCGTTTACGCGGACGGGCTGTTCAAGGGCCGATTGGTGGTGGTGACGGGCGCCGGAGGGGGCCTGGGGCGCGCCATGGCGGCGCTGTTCGCCCGCCTTGGCGCGGACCTTGCCATCTGCGGGCGCAACGAGGCGAAGCTGGAGGAGGCGGCGGGGTTCCTGCGCGGCTTCGGGGGCCAGGTGCTGGCCGAGCCCCTGTCGATCCGGGATCCGGAGGCGGTGGGGCGGTTCGTGGACGCGATCCACGCGCGCTTCGGGCGGCTGGACGTGCTGGTCAACAACGCCGGCGGGCAGTTTCCGCAGGCGGCGCTGGATTACTCGGTGAAGGGCTGGAACGCGGTCATCGACACCAACCTCAACGGGACGTGGTGGATGATGCAGGCGGCCGCCCGGAAATGGGTGGAGGCCGGCGCGACGGGCGTGATCGTCAACATCGTGGCCGACATCTGGCGGGGGCTGCCGGGGATCGCGCATACCTGCGCGGCCCGGGCGGGGGTGATCTACCTCTCCAAGACCGTGGCGGTGGAATGGGCGCCCCACGGCATCCGGGTCAACTGCGTGGCGCCGGGGTGCTGCGAGAGCAACGGCTTCGGCAATTACCCGCCGGAGGGGGCCGCGACCTTCGAGGAGTCGAACCCCCTGCGCCATGCCGGCGACGAGTGGGACGTGGCGGAGGCGGTGGTCTACATGGCCGCGCCCTCGGGCAAGTTCGTCACCGGCGAGGTGCTGACCGTGGACGGGGGCCAGCAGATGTGGGGCGACCCCTGGCCCACGGGGCGGCCGGAGTGGTTCCGGCTGGGGGCCTCGGCGTGACGGTCGTGGAAATGCGCCGGCCGGCGGCGGAGGCCGCGGCGCAAGGCAAGCCGGCGCTGTCGGTTCAGGGGATCGAGCGGCGCTTCGGCGGGCTGGTCGCGGTCACCGGCGTGGATCTGGAGATCATGCAGGGCGAGATCTTCGGGCTGGTGGGGCCCAACGGCTCGGGCAAGACCACGCTGACCAACGCCATCACCGGGTTCTATCCGCCCAACAAGGGGCGGATCCTGCTCGGGGAGCGGGACGTCACCGGGATGGCGCCGCACCGTATCGCGGGCCTGGGGGTGGCGCGGACGTTCCAGAACCTGGCGCTCTTCAACGGGCTGACGGTGCTGGAGAACATCCTGCTGGGGCGGCACATCCACATGCGGCCCTCGGTCTGGCGCACCGCGCTTTACTGGTGGGCGGCGCGGCCGGAGGAGATCGCCAACCGCATGATCGTGGAGGAGGTGATCGAGTTCCTGCAGCTCGAGAGCATCCGGGACGAGCTGGTGGACGGCATCCCCATCGGGCTGAAGAAGCGGGTGGAGCTGGCGCGCGCGCTGGTGGCCGAGCCGAGCTTCCTGATCCTGGACGAGCCGATGGCGGGCATGAACCAGGAGGAGAAGGAATACATGGCGCGCTTCATCCTCGATGCGCGGGACGCGCGGGGCGTGACGGTGCTGCTGATCGAGCACCACATGGACGTGATCCTCGGCATCTGCGACCGGATGCTGGTGCTGAACTACGGCGAGATGATCGCCTCCGGCATCCCGCCGAGGTGGTGGAGGACCCGCGCGTGGTCGAGGCCTATATCGGGGGCGGCCATGCGGGCTGAGGCGGTAGAGGCGCAGGCCGCGCAGGACACCCTCCCCGCCCTCCTGATCGAGAACGCCCGCGCGCACGGCGTCCGAGCGTCGCCATGCGCGAGAAGGACCGCGGCATCTGGAAGGAGATCACCTGGGCCCGCTTCGCCGAGAAGATGCTCCGCTGCGCCGCCGCGCTGGAGCCTGGGCGTGGGCGAGGGGGACGCGGTGCTGGTGCTCGGGGACAACCGGGTGCGGCTTTACGCTGGGCATGGTCGCGGTGGGGGCGCTGCGGGCCTTCGCGATGCCGGCCTATCCCGGCGCCACGCTGGATGAGCTGAGCCACTATGTCCACGAGGCGCGGGTGGTGGCGCGCTGGCCGAGGACCAGGAGCATGTGGACAAGGTGCTGGACCTGCGCGCCTCGGGCGCGGCGATCCCGCATATCGATCTACGACGACCCGCGCGGGATGGCGGATTACCGAAGCCCGGGCTGGTGTCCTGGGACGGCGGTGCAGGCGCGGGGCGAGCGCGGCTGCGCCGCGGAGCCGGGGCTGCGCGAGGCGCTGGTCGGTCGCGCGCGGGGCCGGACGGATCCGGCGGTGTTCATGCATTCGTCCGGGCACCACCGGCAAGCCCAAGGGCATCGTGCTGAGCCAGCGCAACGTGCTGGCGGCGGCGCGGAACGCCCGGGCGGGCGGGCGCCTACGGGGACGGGGAGGAGATCGTCGCCTACCTGCCCATGGCCTGGGTCGGGGATTTCGCGCTGACGGTGGCGGCCGTCATCGCCTGCCGGTTCACGGTCAACGTGCCGGAGCGGCAGGAGACGGTGCTGCGCGACATGCGCGAGATCGCGCCCACGTTCTACCTCGCCGCGCCGCGCAGCTGGGACAACCTGCTGACCAACGTCCAGGTGCGGATGGAGGACTCGACCCGGCTGAAGAAGTGGCTCTACCGGCCGGTTCATGGCTAAGGCCGTGGAGGCGGAGCGGCGCAAGCTGGACGGCGGAGCCGCGGCGGCGGGCGGCCTGTGGCGCGTGCTGGGCGAGGTGCTGGTCTTCGGCCCGATCAAGGACCAGCTCGGGTTCTCGCGGCTGCGCAACGCCTTCACGGGCGGCGAGGCGATCGGCGAGGACACGTTCATCTTCTACCGCGCGCTCGGGGATCAAGCTGCGCCAGCTCTACGGCCAGACCGAGAACTGCGCCTTCAACGCCATGCAGGACCCCGACGAGGTGCAAGCTGCATTCGGTCGGGCGGCCCCTGCCGGGAGTGGAGGCGAAGATCGCGGAGGGGGGCGAGATCCTGCTGAAGTCCGATGCGGTGTTCGCGGGGTACCACGCCAACCCGGCGGCGTCGGAGGAGACGCTGCGGGGCGGCTGGCTGCACACCGGCGACGCGGGATACCTCGACGACGACGGGCATCTGGTGGTGCTGGGGCGCCTCTCGGAGGTGGTCCATACCGCCGGGGGCGAGCGGTACGTGCCCAACTACATCGAGAACCGGCTGAAGTTCTCGCCCTACATCAAGGACGCGGCGGTGGTCGGCTCGGGCCGGCGACGAGCTGACCGCCATGGTGTGCATCGACTTCGAGGCGGTGGGGCATTGGGCGGAGACCAACGGGGTCCCGTATGTGTCCTACGCCGACCTGTCGCAGCGCGCGGAGGTGCATGACCTGCTGCGCGAGGCGTTCCGGCGGGTCAACCGCACCCTGCCCGATCCGCTGAAGCTGCACCGCTTCGCGAGCCTGCCCAAGGAGTTCGACCCCGACGACGGGGAGATCACCCGCACCCGCAAGCTGCGCCGCAAGGTGGTGGAGGAGCGCTACGCTCCGGTGATCGAGGCGCTTTATTCCGGCGCGACCGAGGTCGAGATGCGGGCGCAGGTCACCTATGAAACCGGCGAGACGGGCGTGGTGGAACGCACCCTCGCGATACGGGGGGTTTGAGCATGGACCTGATCCTGCTGTCCGAGCTTGCGGTCAACGGGGCGCTTACGGGGCTTCTGTACTCGCTTTTCGCGATCGGGCTGGTGCTGATCTACAAGTCTTCCTCGGTGCCCAACCTCGCGCAGGGGGCCCTGACCATGGTGGGCGCCTATGTGGTGCTGGCGTTCTCCATCGACCTCGGGCTGCCGTTGTGGCTGGCGATCCCCCTGGCGGCGGTGGTGATGTTCTTCGTCGGGCTGGGGATCGAGCGGGTGGCGCTGCGGCGGTTGGCCGGGCGGCCCATCGTGATGATCCTGATGATGACGCTGGGGCTCGACATCTTCCTGCGCGGCGCGACGCTGACCATCTGGGGCGGCACCGCGCGGCCGGTGGATCTGGGCGTCAGCTACGATCCGCTGTTCCTCGGGCCGCTGCTGCTGAGCCGGATGCATATCGTGGGGGCGGTGGTGGCGGTGGCGCTGTTCGCGGCCTTCATGCTGTTCTTCCGGACGCGGCACGGGATCCGGCTGCGGGCGATCTCGGACGACTACATGGCGTCGTGGTCGGTGGGGATTTCGGTGGAGCGGGGGGTGGGGCTGTCCTGGGCGCTGGCCTCGGTGGTCGCGGTCGCCGCCGGCGTGATCTGGGGCGAGATCCAGGGGGTGGACCAGACGCTGTCGCTGCTCCTGCTCAAGGGGATCACGGTGGCGGTGCTCGGGGGGCTGGACTCGATCCTTGGGGCGATTGTCGCCGGCATCCTGATCGGGGTGATCGAGAGATGTCGGCTCCGTTCTACCTCGATCCGCTGGTGGGGGGCGGGAGCCGGGACCTCGTGGTCGCGCTGCTGCTGATCCTGACGGTGATGATCCGCCCGCACGGCCTCTTCGGCCGGCACGACATCGAGAGGATCTGAGGGATGTTCTACCGGCAGGCGGGCATCCGCCACACCTCGTATCTCTCGGAGACGAAGCTGTTCCCCATCAAGGCGGACCGGGTGCTGATCCTGGCGCTGCTTGCGGTGGGGCTGCTCGCGCCGTTCCTGTTCAGCCCGCTGACGCTGAAGAGCTACATGCTGCCGTGGCTGGTGTGGACCGCCGCCGCGCTGGGGCTGAACCTGGTGCTGGGCTGGGCGGGGCAGCTTCACCTGGGCTATGCGGCGGTGATGGCGGTGGGGGCCTACTCGGCGGTCCATGCGGCGCGGTTCGGGGTCCCGTGGTCGCTGGCGCTGCTGATCGGAGGATTGTCGGCGGCGGTGATCGGGTCCGTGTTCTCGGTGGCGGCGCTGCGGGTGAAGGGGCTGTATCTGGCGCTGGTGACGCTGGCGATGCAGTTCATCATGGACTGGGTGCTGTCGCATTCGCCCGCGATCTCCGGGGGGACGCATGCGTCCTTGCAGGCGCCGACGTTTTCGCTGCTGGGGTTTCCGATCACGTCGGACGGGGGGCTCTACTACGTCGCCTTCGGGTGGTGCGTGCTGGTGACGGTGTTCCTGCTGAACCTGCGCCGCACCGGGCTCGGGCGGGCGCTGGTGGCGGTGCGGGAGAAGGACTATGCGGCCGCGGTTCTGGGGGTGAACAGCTTTCTCTACAAGCTGATCGCCTTCGCGGCTTCGGCCTTCATCGCGGGCGTCGTCGGGGGCGATCCTGATCGCCACCTTCTACTTCCTGGTGACGCCCGAGCAGTTCACGGTCAACGTCTCGATCATGGTGCTGGCCATGGTGATCGTGGGGGGGCTGGGGTCGATCATCGGGACCTATATGGGGGTCGCGCTGATCCTGCTGGCGCCGGGGCTGGCCAATTCCGGCGTGGCGGGGATTGCGGAGGCGCTGTCGCTGCGGCTCAGCCCGGAGACGCTCGCCCATGTGCCGAACATGGTCTACGGCGCGCTGATCGTGGGGTTCCTGCTGCTGGAGCCGATGGGGCTGGGCAAGATCTACGCCAACATCCGGAACTGGTTCCTGGTGTGGCCCTTCGACTACGTGAAGAAATGAGGGGCGACATGGACCAGCCGGCGCTGACGCTCAACAGCGTGGAGGTCGTCTACGACCTCGTGCTTCTGGCCATCAAGGGCGTGTCGCTGGAGGTGCCCAAGGGGGGCATGGTGGCGCTGCTGGGCGGCAACGGCGCGGGCAAGTCCACCACGCTGAAGGCCATCTCGGGGCTTTTGAAGGCCGAGCGGGGGAAGGTCAGCCGCGGGGAGGTCACCTTCGAGGGTCAGGCGGTCGACGGCGCTGCCGCCGCAGAAGCGGGTGGAACTGGGGATCGTGCATGTGCTGGAGGGCCGGCGGGTGTTCGAGCATCTGACGCCCGAGGAGAACCTGCAGGCCGCCGCCCTGCCCCGCCTCTCGCGCGCCGAGGTGGCGGAGGACAAGGACCGGATCTGGGAATACTTCCCGCGCCTGCACGAGCGCCGCCATTCCGCGGCGGGCTATCTGTCGGGCGGCGAGCAGCAGATGCTGGCTATCGGGCGGGCGCTGATGACGCGGCCGAAGCTGCTGATGCTGGACGAGCCGAGCCTCGGGCTCGCGCCGTTCCTGGTGGCCGAGATCTTCGACATCATCCGCCGCATCAACGCCGAGCAGGGGCTGTCGGTGCTGCTGGTGGAGCAGAACGCCATCGCCGCGCTGGAGATCGTCTCCCACGGCTATCTGATCGAGAACGGCCGCGTGGTGATGCACGACACGGCCGCCGCGCTGAAGGCGAATTCCGACATCCAGGAATTCTATCTCGGCGGCGGAGAGGGGAAGAATTTCCGCGACATCAAGCACTACCGTCGCCGGAAGCGCTGGCTGACCTGAGGTCGGTCCACAGAGCCCGTGAACAGGGCCGTTCGACAGAGGAGGAAAGACATGAGACTTCACGCAATGGCGGGCGCGCTGGCGGCGCTGGCCCTGGGCGCCGGCGCCGCCGCCGCGCAGGACAAGGAGCCGATCAGGTTCGGCATCTGCTACGACCTGTCGAAGGCCTACACCTTCGTCACGCCGCAGGTCGTCCAGGGCGCGCGGGACCTCGCCACCCTGACCAACATGAACGGGGGCGTGGACGGCCACCCGGTGGAGCTGGTGGTCCAGGACCACGGCAACGAGCCCCAGCGCGGCATCGAATGCTACGAAAAGCTCAAGCAGGAGGGGGTGTTCATCTTCGACTTCCTCTCCACGCCCGTCTCGCTCGCGGTGCTGCCGCGGGTGATGAAGGACGGGAACATCATGCTCCAGTCGCTCGCGGGCCGGGGCGACGCGGTCAATGGCGAGGTCTTCACCCAGATCTTCCCCGTGGGCGCCACCTACTGGGGGCAGGTCGCCAACGACGTGGCCTACATCAAGCAGGAGTCGGACGGGGACCTGAAGGACGTGAAGGTCGCCTTCGTCTACGTGGACTACCCCTTCGGGCAGGAGCCGATCGAGATCCTCAAGACCCTGGCGGAGAAGGAGGGCTTCGAACTCGGCCTCTTCCCCTACCCGCTGCCCGGGCTCCGACCAGTCCTCCACCTGGACGCAGGTGCGCCGGTTCCAGCCGGACTGGATCATCTCCTGGTCGCTGTCGAAGATGCACATCGTGGCGGCGCGGGAGATGCAGCGCAACGGCATCCCGATGGACAAGTACATCTCGGTCAACTGGCTCAACGAGGTGGACATCCAGAACCTCGGGGCCGACGCGGCCAAGGGGCTGAAGCGCGGCACCAACGTGGCGGGCGGCCAGGACATCCCGATCATCCAGGAGATCAAGGAGAAGGTCTACGGCGCCGGCAAGGGCGCGGGCGACGAGGCCGGGATGAAGGACGTGTACTACAACACCGGCGTCGCGATGTATTCCGTCGCCATCGAGGCCGCGCGCCTGGCGCTGGAGAACGCCGACTGGCCGCTCACGCCCGAAAAGTTCAAGGCCGGCTTCGAGACGATGAAGGACTATGACGCCAACGGCCTGTTCGCCCCCGTGACCGTGACCGCCAAGGACCACGGCGGCGGCGGCAAGACCCGCATCGAGATGTGGGACGGCGAGACCTGGGTTCCCCAGACCGACTGGATCGCGGCCTATCAGGACGTGGTCTGGGAGGTGGTGGAGAAGAACTCCGCCGGCTTCAAGGCCGAGAACCAGTGAGCCGCGCCTGAGACGGGGGCCGGCGCGGACCCCCCGCGCCGGCCCGATCTCATCCGCCGAAGACCGAGCCGAGGCCCACCGCCTCGGCCAGCAGCACGAAGTTCAGCGACAGCACCACCGCCGCGCCCAGGATCGCCAGCGTGCGGACCACCGGGCCGGTGACGAAGGGCCCCATGACCGAGCGGCGGCTGGTGAAGATGATCAGCGCGATCATCGGGATCGGCAGCGCGATGCTGAGGATCACCTGGCTGAGCACCAGCGCCTCGGTCGCGTCGGCGCCCATGGCCACCACGATGAAGGCCGGGGCCATGGTCGCCAGCCGGCGCACCAGCAGCGGGATGTTGATGCGCAGGAAGCCCTGCATGATCATCTGCCCCGCCATGGTGCCCACGACCGAACTGGAGACGCCCGAGGCGATCAGCGAGATCAGGAAGGCGCCCGCCGCCGCCCCGCCCAGCAGGGGCGTGAGGGTGTGGTAGGCGGTCTCGATCTCGGCCACCTCGGGGTGGCCGGCATGAAAGGCGCTGGCGGCCATCATCACCATCGCCATGTTGATCAGCCCGGCGATGGCGAGGGCGACCACCACCTCGATGTTGGAGAAGCGGAGCAGGCGGCGGCGATCCTCGTCATGGCGCGCGACCACGCGGCCCTGGGTCAGGCCGGAATGCAGGTAGATCGCGTGCGGCATGACCGTGGCGCCGATGATGCCGACCGAGATGGTCAGCGCCGCCGCGTCGGGCATCGGCGGGGGGAAGGCGCCGTGCGGCGGCGTCGCCCCAGGCGATGGGCGCGATGAAGAGCTCCGCCAGATAGCACAGCCCGATGACGCCCACGAGCGCGCCGACGATCAGCTCCATCGGGCGGAAGCCGCGCCGCTCGACCAGCAGGATGGCGTAGGTGACGATGGCGGTGACGCCCATGCCCGCCATCAGCGGCATGTCGAACAGCAGCGACAGGCCGATGGCGCCGCCCAGGAACTCCGCCAGGTCGGTGGCCATGGCGGCGACTTCGGACACCGCCCACATGACCAGCACGGCGACGGCGGGGAACCCGTCGCGGCAGTGCTCGGCCAGGTTCCGGCCGGTGACGATGCCCAGCCGCGCCGACAGCGCCTGGAACAGCATCGCCACCAGGTTCGCCGTCACCACGACCCAGAGCAGCGCATAGCCGTAGCCGGCGCCCGCCTGGATGTTCGTCGCGTAGTTGCCGGGGTCCATGTAGGCGATGGAGGCGATCACGGCCGGACCGGCGAAGAGCAGGACCGCGCGCGGGCCGCCGCGCCGGGCGGTCAGCGTCTCCTGCATCCGGGCGGCGGCGCGCTCGCTGATCGTGGGGGGCGGTGAAAGGGACGTGCGCGGCATGATGCTCCGGCATTAAAGTTTAGCCTAAGCTGCATTTGTTGCAGGCGTCGTCAAGCGTGCTAGGCTGGCCGCCGCGCATCCCAGCCGCTATGACGCGGCCCGCACGCGTTTGCAGGAGGCGACGATGGCCCCCGATGACGGCCCCAGAGACGAGGCGCAGGAGATCGCCGAGCGGTTCAACCAGGCGCGGGCCGCGCAGGCGGTCGCGCTGCTCGAGGACTATGTGGAGATGATCGACGACCTGATCGGCGCGCATGGCGAGGCGCGGGTCGCCGACATCGCGGCCTGCATGGGCGTGGCGCATCCGACCGCGAGCAAGGCCGTGGCGCGGCTCAAGCGGGAGGGGCTGGCGGTGTCGCGCCCCTATCGCGGCGTGTTCCTGACCGAGCAGGGCGCGGCGCTCGCGTGCCGCTGCCGGGCGCGGCACCGGCTGGTGGTGGACCTGCTGACGGCGCTCGGCGTGCCGGCCGAGACGGCGGAGATCGACGCCGAGGGGATCGAGCACCACGTCTCGGACGCGACGCTGGCGGCCTTCGCGGCCTTCCTGGAGCGCCGGTCTTCTTGACCTCGCCCGGCGCGCGGCGGACCCTTCGCGCGATGACGGCGCGGCAGGCGCCGCGCGGGAGGAACCCATGTCCAAGCTGCTCTACGAGACGTCCGACCATGTGGCGACGCTGACGCTCAACCGGCCGGAGGTGCGCAACGCCTTCGACGCGGAGCTTCTGTGCCGCCTCGCCGACGGGTTCGAGCGGGCGAAGGCCGATGACGACGTGCGCGCGATCATCGTGACCGGCGCGGGGGAGCGGTCCTTCTGCGCGGGCGCCGACCTTGGGCGGCTGATCCCCCTGATCTCGGGCGCGCGGGCGCCGGAGGACGAATACGAGCAGCGGTTCAAGGACGACCCGGAGGCGCTGAACAAGGGCATCTTGCGCGGCTTCGACGTGGACAAGCCCGTGATCGCCGCGATCAACGGCTTCGCCATCGCGGGCGGCATGGAGCTGGTGCAGGGGACGGACCTGCGGGTGTCCTCCGAGACCGCGCGCTTCGGGGTGCAGGAGGTGAAGTGGGCGATCTTCCCCGCCGGCGGATCGACCGTGCGCCTGCCCGAGCAGCTTCCCTTCGCCCGCGCCATGGAGCTGCTGCTGACCGGAGACCTGATCGACGCGCGGACGGCGCTGGAATGGGGGTTCCTCAACCGCGTGGTTCCGCAGGACCGCGTGCTGGACGAGGCGCGGGAGCTGGCCGCCCGCATCGCCCGCAACGGCCCGCTCGCGGTGCGGGCCATCCGGCGGTCCGCCCGCGCCTGCCTCGGCCGGCCGGAGGCGGAGGCGCTGCGGATGGAAACCGACTTCGCCGCCCCCGTCTTCGCCTCGGAGGACGCGCGGGAGGGGCCGCGGGCGTTCCTTGAGAAGCGCCAGCCGCAGTATCGCGGCCGCTGACGCCACGCGCCTGCCCCGGCGCGCCGGCTTCGCGCCGGGGCAGGCGCCGCCAATGCCGCCCGCGCTCAGCGCGTGGGCGCGGCCTCCGCCTCCAGCCGCTTCTCCAGCTCATGCCGCTGGATCTTCCCGGAGGTGGAGCGGGGGAACTCGTCGAAGCCGATGAACCGGATCTCCCGCGGGCGCTTGTAGCCCGCGAGCGCCTCGCGGCAGCGGGCCATCAGGGCGGCCTCGGTGGCCTGGCCGGCGGCGCGGGAGACGAAGGCGACGGGCGCCTCGCCCCAGCGCGGGTCTTTCGCGCGCACCACGGCGCAGTCGGTCACGTCGGGGTCCGCCATCAGAACGCGCTCGATCTCGGCGGGGTAGACGTTCTCTCCGCCGGTCTTGATGAGGTACTTGGCGCGGTCCACGAAATCCACCGTGCCATCGGGGTTGCGGCGGAACATGTCGCCCATGCGGAACCAGCCGCCCCGGAAGTCCCGCGCGTTGGTCTCGGGCGCGTTCCAGTAGCCGGAGAAGAGGGTGGGGCCGCGGACGGCCATTTCTCCGGGCTCGCCGTCCGGGACTTCGCGGCCCTCGGCGTCCACAAGCCGCGCCTCGCAGAAGGCGCTGAGGCGCTTGGAGAGGCGCTCGGGAATCGCGCCCGGGGGGATCATGAGGCCGGAGCCCGGGGGGAGGCCGGTTTCGGTGGAGCCGAAGGTGTTGAGGTAGGGCGCGTCCAGCAGGCGCGTGACCTCGGCCAGCGCGTGCGGGGGCACGAGGTCCGGCATCGCCCCGCAGACCCGGGGGGCGTGGCGCAGCGGCCCGTGCGCCCGCAGCGCCTCGGTGAACGCCTCGATCATGCCGGGGATAAGGACCAGCCAGCCGACGCGGCGGGCGTCGCAGGCGGCGAGGATCTCCTCCGCGCGGAAGCCGTCCACCACGCTCACCGTCCCGCCCCGCATCAGGGTGGCGAGCGCGTGGTCGGTGGAGACCATGTGAAACAGCGGCGCCCAGGCGACGAAGGCGTCCCCGGGCGCGAGCGCGAGTTCCGAGGCGAAGGCCATGCCCCGCGCGACGATGGCCCGGTGGCTGACCACCGCCGCCTTGGGCAGCCCCGTGGTGCCGGAGGTGTAGAGGATCACCAGCCCCGCCTCGGGGTCCGGCTCCGCGGGCTCCACCGGCGGGGCCGCCTCCAGCGCCGCCTCGTAGTCGTCCCCGATCCGCAGGGTCGGGCCGGCCCGGGCGGCGGAGAGCGCCGGCTCCAGCTCCGGCTCCACCACCGCCAGCGTCGGGGCCACCAGTTCCACGCAATGGCGGAGCTCCGCCTCCGCCAGCCGCCAGTTGAGGCAGGCCAGCGCCGCGCCGAGCCTGGCGGCGGCAAGCTGCAGCTCGATGTACTCCGCCCGGTTGCGGGAGAGGACCGCCACCCGGTCCCCCGCCCGGACGCCCTGCGCCGCCAGCGCGCCCGCCAGACGGTCCACCCGCGCGAGCAGGGCGGCATAGGTCAGCCGGCGTCGCGGATCCTCCAGCGCCAGGGCGTCGGGCAGGCCGCGGGCGCGGGAGCGGAACAGACCGTAGACGCTCGCCCTGCCCGCCCGTTCGGTGTCCTCCATCCGCGCCTCCCCGCTTGGGGCCGTCTGCGCGGCCTCGAAGGGAAGCCTCCGCCATCGCGTTTCGCCGCGCAAGCCGGATCGTCCCCCTCTGGCCCGCGTCCGCCGCCCGGCGTAGACAGGAGCGAAGCCCGTCCGCCGCCCCCGAAGCGCCGCAGGGGACGGCTCCGCAGGCCACGACAGCGGCGCCCGGAGGAAGCACCCATGAACATCCGCCCCGATGCGCCCGTCGCGCAGGCGTCCGACCCGGTCCCCGATTCCCGCGGGATCGACCTTTTCGCCGCCGACCCGGACCTCGAACCCCTGATCCGCCTGCATCTCGACCCGAAGCTGGCCGAGACGCTGCTGCCGCATCTCAGGCGCCTCGGGCGGCTGGCGGGCGGGGAGCTGGACGAGCTGGCCCACACGGCCGACGCCAACCAGCCGAGGCTCGTCCACCGCACCCGGCGGGGCGAGGACGACCAGCGCCTGGTCAAGCACCCCGCCTACGAGCGGATGGAGGAGATCGCGTTCGGGGAGTTCGGCCTCGCCGCCATGTCCCACCGCGCAGGGGTCTTCGGCTGGGACGCCCCCCTGCCGCCCATCGCCAAGTACCTGACCACCTACCTTTTCGCGCAGGCGGAGTTCGGGCTGCTCTGCCCCGTGTCGATGACCGACAGCCTGACCCGCACCCTCCGCAAGTTCGGGGACGAGGCGCTGGTGGCCCGCTTCCTCGACGCGCTCGCCTCGCAGGACATGGCCGAGCACCTTCAGGGCGCGATGTTCATGACCGAGCGCGCGGCGGGATCGGACGTGGGCGCCACCACCGTGCAGGCGCAGCCCGCGGGCGAGATGTGGGCGCTCACCGGCGACAAGTGGTTCTGCTCCAACGCCGACGCGGACCTCGCCATGGTGCTGGCGCGCCGGCTGGACGGCCCTGCGGGGCTGAAGGGCGTGTCCCTGTTCCTGCTGCCGAAGGTGCTGCCGGACGGGACGCGCAACAGCTACCGGATCGTGCGGCTGAAGGACAAGCTGGGGACGCGGTCGATGGCGTCCGGGGAGATCGCGCTGGAGGGCGCCAAGGCGTGGCTGGTCGGCGACCCCGGCGCGGGCTTCCGCCAGATGGCGGATATGATCAACAACTCCCGCCTCTCCAATGGCGTGCGGTCCGCGGGCATGATGCGCCGGGCGGTCACCGAGGCCCTGTTCATCGCCCATGAGCGCGAGGCCTTCGGGCGCAGGCTGATCGACATGCCCCTGATGCGGCGGGAGCTGGCCAAGATCCTGGTCCCGGCCGAACAGGCCCGCGCCATGATGTTCCAGACCGCCGAGGCGCTGCGCCGCTCCGACGCCGGAGAGCCGGGCGCCTATTCGCTGCTCCGCATCCTCACCCCCCTCATCAAGTTCCGCGCCTGCCGCGACGCGCGCAAGGTGACGGGGGATGCGATGGAGGTCCGCGGCGGCTGCGGCTACATCGAGGACTTCCCCGACGCCCGCCTCCTGCGCGACTCCCATCTCGGCTCGATCTGGGAGGGGACGTCCAACATCGTGGCGCTGGACGTCCTGCGCGCCGGCACGCGGGAAGGCGCGTTCGAGGCGCTGGAGGCGCATGTGGCGGGCCTCGCCCCCAACCATGACGGCCCGGGCGCCGAGGCGCGGGAGCTGCTGGGCCGGGGCCTCGCGCTGGCCCGCGCGGCGGCGGACGGCAAGCCCCACCTCGCCCGGCAGGCGGCGAGCGCGCTCTACCACGCCACCACCGCCGCCGCGATCGCGTGGGAGGCGGAGCGGATGGAGAGCCCGAAGCGCCGCGCGCTGGCGGAGCTGGTGATCCGCCACCGCCTCCGCGCCCCCGACCCGCTGGCCGAGGACGCGGGCGACGAGGCGCTGAACGCCGCCATCCTCCACGACCCCCGGACCTGAAAAAGCCCGCGCGGCCCGAGTTCGCCCCTGCACGTCCGGTCCCCCGGGGCATGGCTTTCGGCGCGCAGAACAATGCCGGGACTTTTCGCAGCCCGCAGCCGCCGGGCGCGGACGACCGTCCGCAAAAGGCGTTCCGTTCTCCTCGGCGTGGGGGATCGGGTGGATGCGATGTCGCCCGCGTCCCCGGCGGCGGCCCTCGAAGGGCGGCGGACAACCCGCGTACCCGAGCCTCCGGCCCGGCGATCAGGGAACGCGCAAGGGAAGATCGGAGATGCTCAAGCCGACCCGAACGGAGGCATGAGATGACGTCCATCACCCCTGGCATCAATGTCGCCCTCTCGGTGCTCTCCGCGTCCAGCGGTCCTGGCGGCGCCGAGGCGCGGATCGCGACCGCCGAGACCGGCGGAGGCCGGATGGAGCGCGATCCGGAGGCGCTGCGCAGCGCCGTGCGTGAGAAGGATCGAGCCTCGCTTGAACGCGCGGGAGCCCTCGGCCGCGCGAGCCTGATCGTTGATCGCGCCGAACGGGCGGCAACGGTCCGCAGGGTATCGGCGATCAGGGCGCGCGTCGCCGACATGACGAAGGCGCCGGCGAAGCTCCGCAACGCTCCGTCGCTGAACGCCGAAGTCATCGTCGGCGTGCACGGAGGCGCCGGGAACGACGCGCTGTCGATCCTGACCCGCGGAACCGCGAGCAGCACCTGCACCGAAGGGGCGCGCCAACTCCGTGACCATCAGGGCCGGCGTCGCCAACAGCATCTACACCGGCCTGGGGTCCGACGCCCTCACCATCGAGGCGGACGTGGTCGACAGCGTCTACACCGGCGCGTCGGACGGGCCCGATGCCGTCCCCGGCACGACCGATGACGATGCGGTGGCGATCCGCGCGCGCTCGGTGGACAGCGGCTACACCGGGTCGGGGCGGGACGCGGTGGCGATCCAGGCGGACCTCGTGTCCAGCATCTACACCGGCGACGGCGGCGACAGCCTCTCGCTCACGGCCAGGGAACAATTCGCTGTCGGTGCGGGTGGACGAGGCGATCTCGATCAAAGCCGGCCGCGGCGACGCCGTGATCGCCATCGGCGGCGGGACGGTGGCCCTTCACTTCGAGGCCGGCGACGGGAATGACCGGGTCACCGTCGCCCGGGGCGCGACCGTGGCCGTTCAGCTCGACCACGCCACGTCCTGGAGCGCGAGCTGGGACGGCGATGCGCTGGTGCTGAAGCTCACCGGGGAATCCATGCGGATCGAGGGCGCATCGGGCGCCGCCGCCATCGGCATCTCCGGCGGGCCGGACCTGGACCCGCAGATCCTCCACATGGCCCCGATGCTGGACGCACGGGCCTGAAGGACCCTCGCAGGGCGCTCGCGCGGCCCGGCGTCCGAGCTGCCGCAGGCAGGGGTCGCGAAGGCCCCGTTGCGCGACCGCAGCCGATCCCCCTCGGCCTCCCTGCGCTCGTTCGAGAGGAGCTCGAACGCGCCCCCGGCCCCTTCCGCCTGACCGCCGCCTCCCGCGCCCGCCCCCGGCCAAAGGGCAAGGGCCGGGGGCGTCGCGCCCGTCAGGCCGCCGCGGGCTTCCGGTTCATCAGCCAGGCCGCGACGGCGACCGCCAGGGCGGCGCCGACGCCGATCACGTCGGTCACCCGCTCGGGGTAGAGCATCAGCAGCCCCGCCGCGACCAGCAGCCAACGGAAAACCACGTTGATCCGGCCCACGAAATAGAGCCAGCCCGAGAGCCCGCAGCTCAGGATCACGATGGCCACCGACGCCGTCGCGACCGCGATCGTCACCCGCACCGCGCCGCCCTGCCCGATCAGCGCCGGCTCCAGCACGAAGAACACCGGCACGATGAACAGAAGGCACCCGAGCTTCATCGCCTGCAGCCCGGTCTGGAGCGAATTGGCCCCCCCCACCGTCGCCGCCGTGATCGCCGCGATGGCCACCGGCGGGGTGATGTAGCTCAGCATCCCCCAGTAGAGGATGTAAAGGTGGCTCGCCAACGGGTTCAGCCCCGCCTGCGTCAGCGCCGGCGCCAGGATGATCGCGAGGAAGACGTAGCAGGCCGAGACGGTCATCCCCATGCCCAGCACGAAGCTGGTCAGCGCCCCGAAGAACAGCAGCAGATAGACGTTGCCGCCCGCATACTGCACCAGCTCCCGCGCGAAGGCCGAGCCGACGCCCGTGATCGACAGCGCCCCCACCACCAGCCCCACGCCCGCCAGGATGGCCACCAGCTGCGCCAGCGCCACGCCGCTCTCCTGCAGGAAGCGGTCGACCCGCAGCATGTCGGGCCGACGCTTCGGATCGATCAGCGCGCACACGATCAGCACGCCGGTGGCGTACCAGGGCGCATAGCTCTCGAGCCGCATCCCCAGCAGCACGTAGATCAGCACCACCAGCGCCACGGCGAACAGCCACCCCATGCGCAGCAGCTCGCGTCCCGTGGGGATCTCCTCGTCGTCGGCGCCCTGGAGGAGGTTCCGCGCCGCATAGCCGTCGGCCTGAAGCAGCAGCGTCAGGTAGAACAGCACCGACGGGATGATCGCCGCCGACACCACCTCGGCGTAGGGAATGGCGAGGAAGCTCGCCATCAGGAACGCGGCCGCTCCCATGATCGGCGGCATCAGCGTGCCGCCGGTGGAGGCGCAGGCCTCCACCGCGCAGGCGTAGGCCGGCGAATACCCCGCCTTCTTCATCGAGGGGATGGTGAACGTGCCCGTGGTGATGATGTTCGACACCACCGACCCCGAGAGCGAGCCGAACAACCCCGAGGCCACGATGGACACCTTCGCCGGCCCCCCGCGGGTCTTGCCCAGCAGCTTCAGCGCCAGCGCCATGAAGAACTCGCCGCCGCCGGTGATCGCCAGCGCCACGCCGAACACGATGTAGCCGGTCAGCAGATCCGCCACCACGCGGAACGGCACGCCGATGATGCTCTCCGTGCCCATGGCGTGCCCCGCCACCAGCCCCGCCCAGTTGAACGAATTGCCCCACAGCACGCCCGGCATCTGGTCCGCGATCAGCGGATAAAGCCCGAAGATCGCGCAGACGATGGCGAGCGCGAGCCCCGCCGCCCGCCGCGCGCCCTCGATGGCCAGGAAGAACAGCGCCGTGGAGATCCAGATCGGAAGCTCCGGCGAGGTCGGCGGCCCGAAGGACCAGCCCATGGTGATGATCGACCGCGCGTTCCAGGCGAAGAACCCGCCCACCACCAGCGAGGCCAGCGCCAGAACCCAGTCCAACAGCGTCGGCCCCCGCCCCGCGAAGCGCGAGGAGACGGGGAAGGACAGGAACGCCACGGCCAGGAACAGCCCCAGCAGGACGTAGTAGTAGGACGTCGCCAGCGGCAGCATCCCCGGCGGCAGGATCGGCAGGGTCTGGACGATGGCCACCGCGAGGCCGAGCGCCGACAGCGCCACCACCACCCATCTGGCGGGACCTGTCAGCCGCTCCTCCTCCGGCACGGCGTGGGCGGCGCGGTCGTGGAGGTCGTCGTTCTCGCCGGTCATGCGGCGGTCCTTCTTCAGTCGTTGGCGCGCGTCGCGGCGCGCCCGCATGGAGGCGCGCCGCGACGTCCGGGTTCAAGCTCAGGGCGGAGGCGCCCGAAGACGCCCCCCGGGGGCGTCAGCCGGCGCGGACCTGGGCGCGCTTCTCGGCCCAGGCGTCGGCGAACTCCTCGTCCGACAGGTTCTGCCCCATCAGCTCCTTCCACGCGGCGATGAGGGCCTGGATCTCCTCGACGTTCTTGTCGTTCCAGGCCTGCTCCTTCTCGCCCCACATCCCCTTCTCCTTGAGGTAGCGGATGGCGCCCTCGTGGAACGGCGCGTCCATCGGGGGGGTGCCCGACAGGTCGATGTTCCAGTTCTTCATGATCGGCGCGGCGTCCTTGTACCCGGGGAACGTCTCGTCGATCCCCTTGAGGATGCCGTAGGTCATGGCCGGGTCCGCGTCCGCGTAGACGGTGACCATGGGATAGCGGTAGGCCGCGAGCTGGACCGGGTTCTCCTCCGAGATGCCGGCGCCCACCGTCTCCTTGGTCGGGGCGAAGATCGGGGCGACCTTGTTCATCCCCTCCCAGACCGCCTCGTCCTCGGGGTCGATGGGCAGCCACACGATCCCGCGCGGCGAGGCCTCCAGCTCATACAGCACCGCCGAGGTGGTGGAGGCGCCGGTGACGTCCGCCTGCCCGTTGATCAGCGCGCGCAGCGAGTCCGCATAGGACGGGAACTCGATGACCTCGATGTCGTCATGCGTGAGCCCCGCGGCCGCGAGCAGCGTGTCGTTCTTGATCGAGACCGAGGGGTTGGCGGCGGCGTAGGCCACCCGCTTGCCCTTCACGTCGGCGATCGACTTGATGCCGCTCTCCTTCGTGGCCAGCAGCCCGAAGGTGGAGGGGCGGCCCATCACCACCCGCATGTCCTGCGGGCCCCAGGCCTTGTCCGCGAACTCGTAGAGGCCGCGGGTCGCGAAGAACAGCTCGTTCGCGAGCCAGGCGGTGTTGGCCTGCCCGTTCTTCAGCGGCAGGATGCGCCCGATGCCGGAGCCCGAGGGCAGGAGCCGGATGCGCGTGCCGTAGGCCTTGATCATGGCGTCGGCGATGGCCGTCGCCTCCACGTAGCCGGTAGAGCCCACGTCGTAGGTGGACCAGATCATGGTGTCGGGCAGGCCCTCGGGCTTGTCCTGCGCGAACGCGCCCCTGGGCAGGCCGGCGGCCGCGAGCACGCCGGCGGCGCCGCCCATGGCCAGCGCCTGACGGCGCGACACGCCCTGAAGGATCTTGCGGGTCATCGTGGACTCCTCCCTGGTTTCTCCCCGGCCCGAACCCCCGGGCGGGGCCTTGTCGGGCCGGACGCGCGAAGGCGTCCGGCCGGGCCGCGCGGCGCCTCAGGCGCCGGCGTATTTCGGCGGGCGCCTGGCGAAGAACGCCTCCCGCGCCTCGGCATGGTCCTTCGTGGCCATCAGCAGCGGCTGCGCGTCCATCTCCACCTCCAGCACCTGCTCGAAGGTCATGGACCGCCCCGCCAGCGCCTGCTTGAGGAATCCCACCGGCAGGGGCGCCAGCGCGGCCGCGGCTTCCGCCTTCGCGCGGGCGGCCGCCATCAGCGCCTCGGGCTCCACCACCTCGTCGGCGATGCCCAGCGCCAGCGCCTCCTCCGCCATGACCATGCGCGCGTCGAGGAACAGCTGCCGCGCCCGCGCCGACGCCCACCCGCTGCGGCAGGGTCCACAGGATCCCCATGTCCGGCATCAGCCCGATCTTGCCGAAGGACGAGGCGAACTTCGCCGTCCGGTCCGCGATCACCCAGTCGCACGCGACCGCGAGCCCGAAGCCCCCGCCCGCCGCGGCCCCCGACACCGCCGCGACCGTCGGCTTCCGCCCCGCCGCCAGCAGCCGCACCACGTCATGCAGCGTCCCCAGACGCTCCCGCGCGCCCATCGGGTCCGACCCCGACATGGCCGAGATGTCGCCCCCCGCGCAGAACGCCCCGTTCGCGCCCGTGACGACGATCGCGCGCACGCCCGGATCCGCCTCGTCCGCGATCAGCGCCTCGCGAAGCGCCAGCCGCAGCTCCGAGGTCAGCGCATTGCGCTTCGAAGGCACGTCCAGCGTCAGCGTCACGATCCCGTCGCTCTCCTCGCGGCGCAGGCTCATGCAGGCTCTCCTCCCCGGCGCCCGGCAGGCGCTCCGTTTCGCATTGCGAACGGCGTTCTCCCACGGGAAGCCCGCCCGATCAAGCCCACGCCGGGCGCGAGCCCTCCCGCAACCTCCGCCCCGGCCGCGCGTTCTCCGCCTGACGCGCCGCCGCGCCCGCGTGGCCGGTCCGGCGCCTGACCGCGGAGTTCCCAGATGCTGCACAAGACGCTGCCCCGACTTCTCCTGCTCATGGGCGGGCTCGCGCTCGTCTCCACCCTCGTCCGCCCGAAGCGGCAGGCGGCCGGCTACGCGCCCCGCCGCCCCCTGCCCGGCCCTGCACCCGCCTGGGACCCGAAGGCCGAGGGCGCCTCGCGCACGGAGGACGCCGTCCGCCCCGCCGGCAAGGACGCCATGCGCGACCCGCCCAAGCGGTGGGACGAGGTGGACGAAGGCTCGGACGAGTCCTTCCCCGCCTCCGACCCCTCGGCCAAGTACTGAGCCCTCACGCCGGGCGCAGCACCGCCGCGCCCGGCGGGATCAGCGGGGGCGCGTCGTTCAGCGCCTCCCGCGCAAGGCCCGCGATCCCCTTCCACCGCGCCTGGAACGCCGCCATCTCCGCGCGGGGGATCACCTGCTCGATATCCTCGAACACGCCGCCGCAGCGCTCCTCCACCACGCCCAGCAGCGCATCCGGCCCCGCCTCGCGGCTCGCCAGCACGGTGCGGGAGGTGGCGGGCCGCATCTCGGCCTCATAGGCCGCGAGCGCCGCCGGCCCCGGCCCATGGTCCAGCATCGCCCGCCCCAGCCTGCGCGCATCCATGATCGCCTGGCTCGCGCCGTTGGAGCCCACCGGGTACATCACATGCGCCGCGTCCCCCATCAGGGTGGTGCGCCCCTCGGTCCAGAACGGCGCCGGGTCGCGGTCCACCATGGGGTACTCGAACACCTCTTCGGTCGCCTCGATCAGCGTCGGCGCATCCAGCCACCCGAAGCGCCAGCCCTCGAAGGCGGGCGCGAACGCCGCCCGGTCCACCCGCCGGTTCCAGTCCGAGGTCCATCCCCCCGCCGGGTCCCGCCGCAGCTCCGCGATCCAGTTCATCAACGAGAGCCCGTCCTCATCGGGGCCCGAGATCGGATAGCCCACGATCCGCTGGTCCATGGTCCCCACCAGCGCCATGCTCGCGCCCGTGCGGAAGGCCCGCGCCCGGACCGCGCCCCGCCACAGCACCGCGCCCCCCCACAGCGGCGGCCCCTCATGCGGATGCATCCGCGCCCGGATGGCCGAGTGCAGCCCGTCCGCGCCCACCAGCAGCCGCCCCCGCGCCTCCCGCCCGTCGACGAGCCGCAGGACCGCCTCGTCCCCCTCGGTGTCGAAGCCCGCCGCCCGTGCGTCTGTGATCACAGCCTCCGGCCCGAGCCGCTCGCGCACCGCCTCCAGCAGCGCCATCTGCAGCGCGCCCCGGTGGACGGACCACTGCGGCCAGCGGTAGCCGGCGCCGCGGCCCCGCGGCTCGGTCCAGATCTCGCGCCCGGTCTTCGAGAACAGGCCCCATTCCCGCGTCTCCACCCCGATCCGCGGCAGGACGGCGCCCAGGCCCAGCTCCTCCAGCTCCCGCACCGCGTTGGGCTGGAGGTTGATCCCTACGCCCAGCGGGCGAAGCTCCCGCGCCGCCTCGAAGACCCGCGCGTCCAGCCCGATCTGATGGCAGGTGAGCGCCAGCGTCAGCCCGGCGATCCCCCCGCCGGCGATGAGAATGGTCATTGGAGCCCCCTGTCCTCGTTCCGCCCGCCTTCTGGCCGGGGGGCGCGCCGCGCGCAAGCTTGACGCTAGGGCGCCTGCGTTTCGCTGCGAAACATCGGGGGCCCCGGACGCGGTTTCGCCGCAAAACACGGAGACCGGGGACCGGCGGCTTCGCCCTTGACCCGGCTCCGCGCCCGGCGCACCTCCGGCGGGCGAAGGGAGGACCCATGGCCGACATGCTCGACCCCACGACGCGCTCGCGGACCATGGCGGCGGTGAAGGGCAAGGACACCTCGCCCGAGCTTCGCCTGCGCCGCGCGCTCCACGCCCTGGGTCTGCGCTACTCGCTGCATGCGCGGGGGCTGCCAGGGCGGCCGGACCTCGTGTTCCCCCGCTTCCGCGCGGCGGTCTTCGTGCATGGCTGCTTCTGGCATCGCCATCCCGGCTGCCCCCGCGCCACCACGCCGGCCACCCGGCAGGACTACTGGCTGCCGAAATTCGCCCGGAACGTGGAGCGGGACGCGGAGGCGCTGGCGGCCCTGCGCGCGGCCGGCTGGCGCACCGCCGTCATCTGGGAATGCGCGCTGACCAAGCGCGCGGCGCCCGCCACAGCCGAGGCCGCCGCCCGCTGGCTGCGCGAGGGCGGCGAGACTCTGGAGCTGCCGCCATCCGCCCCCTGATCCGTCGCCGGCCCTTCTGGCGCCGGCCACAGGCCCCGACGCCGGCAACCCGCCGCGGGCGCCCCGGTCGCCAGAAGCGGAAGCGCGGCGCGGCGGCCTCCGGAGGAGGGTCTCCCGCCCGTCGGCTTCGGCTGTCGCCTCGCCTCCCGTTGGGCCGGGCCGCGGCGCGGAGGTCTCGCCTCTGTTACCGGGGGCGCCCGCCGCGGGCTGCAGGCGCGGCGCGTCTGGCCGGCGCCCTGACGGCCGGCCGCGTTCAGGCCGCGAGCTTGCGCGCCGCGCGGGCCCGCGCCGCCTCGCCGAAGGCCGAGTAGATCGCCTGCCCCACCGGGTTCTCCCAGGCGAGGTATTCCACATGCCACTGCACCCCAAGCGCGAAGCCCGGCGCGTCGCGGACCACGATGGCCTCGGGGGTCTCGTCCTCGGCCCGGCCCTCGATGTCGATGCGGGGCCCGGGCTCCATCACGCCCTGGCCGTGGAGGGTGTTGGTCATCGCCTCGGTGGCGCCGAGGAGCCGCGCGAAGGTCCCGCCCGGCGTGAAGCGGACCTTGTGGCGAAGGGCGAACTTCTCCTCGATGGTGCCGTCAGGGGGCATGCGGTGGTTCATGCGGCCCGGAAGGTCCCGGATCTCGGGGTGGAGGGTGGCGCCGAAGGCCACCGCCAGCTCCTGAAAGCCGCGGCAGATGCCGAGGATCGGGGCCCCCGCCTCCACCGCCGCGCGCACCAGCGGCAGGGCCACGCCGTCGCGCTTGGGGTCGAAGGGCATGTGGCCCTCCGTCTCCTCGTGCCCGTAGTGGGAGGGGTGGACGTTGGCGCGGCCCCCGGTAAGGACGAAGCCGTCGCAGGCGTCCAGCAGGTCCGGGATCGAGACCGCCTCGGGCAGCGCGGGGATGATCATCGGCAGGGCCTGGGCGGCCTGCGCCACGGCGCGGAGGTTCATCTCTCCGGCCGCCGAGACGGCGTAGCTGTCGTTGATCATGACGGCGTTGGAGATGACGCCGATGACGGGTCTTGAGGCTCTGCCGGGCATGTCTCGCCAAGGTTTGGGTCAGGGTTGCGGCCACGATAGCCCCTCGGGACGGCGACGTCGAGTTTGACCGGGATCAAGGCCGGCAAGCCCGCGCGCGCCCATTTTCGCTGCGAAACGAATCCCCTGAACGGAGGCGCCAGATGTCCCACGTCCCCCACGAGCTGCCCGAGGCCTTCCCCGGCCAGGCCGACCGCATCCGCGCGCTGAAGGCCGCCGACGCGCATTTCGCGAAGCTCGCCGACGACTACCACGAGGTGAACCGCGGGGTTCATCGCGGCGAGACCGACGTCGAGCCCATGGACGACGCCCGGATGCAGGATCTCAGGAAGCGCCGGCTGGCGCTGCTGGACGAGATCAGGGCCCGGCTCGGCGAAGGCGCGGCCTGACCCACAGTCATGCGCAGGGGCGGCGAACCGCGGCCCCTCCGCGGCCGTTTCCTTCAGGACCGCAGATCTTGGAGGACATGACATGGACGTCCCTCTGGAACTCGCCTTCCACAACATGGAGAGCGACGCCGAGCTGGAAGACCAGATCCGCGCCCACGCGGAGGGGTTGGACACCCGCTTCAAGCGGCTCAGGAGCTGCCGGGTGGTGGTCGAGGTCTCCGCCCGCAGCCAGGCCCAGGCGCTGGAGCACCACGTCCGGGTCGAGGTCGGAGTGCCCGGCCGCAAGCTGGTGGCGAGCCGCGATCCGGGCGCGCATGACCGGCGGTTCGACCCCTCAATGGCCATCAACGACGCCTTCGCGGCGGTGGAGCGGCAGCTCGAGCAGGATCAGGAGGAGGCGCGGGGCGAGGTGAAGGCCCATGATGCGCCGCTTCAGGGCCGGATCCGGAGCACCTTCCCGGATCACGGGTTCATCGACACCAATGACGGGCGGGAGGTGTTCTTCCACCGCAATTCGGTCGTCGGCGCGAAGTTCGAGGATCTGGCCGAGGGAGAGACGGTGGAGCTTTCCGTCGCGCCCGGAGAGGGGCCTGCGGGGACGCAGGCGACCACGGTGAAGCCGATCTCGGCCATGAAGTACGATCCGGGGGCGGAGGCGCCGGCGGATCGGTGACGCAGGCGTTTCGCACGAAACAGGTGTTTCGCCGCGAAACGTGCGGGCTTCGCGGGCGGTTATGCTTAGATTTCAGAGGTTGCAGAAGTCGGTTTGTGAAATAGAGTGATTTGTTAACCCGTTTCGCGCCCCGAAGCCAGCGGCCGCGGTCTCGCCGCGGGGAAGCCGCGAGCCTGGCATTCAGCGCTCTGCGCCTTCTTCTCCAGGCGGCGGGCGTGGAGGACCGGCTCGGTGTAGCCGGAGGGGAGTTCCGTCCCCTTGAACACCAGGTCGCAGGCGGCGGCGAAGGCGGGGCCGTCGAAGGCGGGGGCCATGGGCTCGTAGGTCGGGTCGGAGGCGTTCTGGCGGTCCACGACCTCGGCCATGCGCTTGAGGGTCTCCATCACCTCGGCCTCCGAGACCACGCCGTGGTGGAGCCAGTTGGCGATGTGCTGGGAGGAGATGCGGCAGGTGGCGCGGTCCTCCATCAGGCCGACGTCGTGGATGTCGGGCACCTTGGAGCAGCCTATGCCTGCGTCCACCCAGCGGACCACGTAGCCGAGGATGCCCTGGGCGTTGTTGTCGAGTTCGGCGCGGATGTCCTCGGGGGACCAGTTCTGCCGGTCGGCGAGCGGGACCGTCAGAAGGTCCGAGAGCTGGGCGCGGCGGCCCTGCCCCGCGATCTCCTGCTGGCGGGCGAGGACGTCGACCTGGTGGTAGTGGATGGCGTGGAGGGTCGCGGCGGTGGGGCTCGGGACCCAGGCGCAGTTGGCGCCGGCCTTCGGGTGGCCGATCTTCTGGTCGAGCATGTCGGCCATCCGGTCGGGCATCGCCCACATGCCCTTGCCGATCTGCGCCCGCCCGCGCAGGCCGCAGGCGAGGCCCACGTCCACGTTCCAGTCCTCGTAGGCCTTGATCCAGGGCTGCGCCTTCATGTCCGCCTTGCGGATCATGGGGCCGGCCTCCATCGAGGTGTGGATCTCGTCGCCCGTGCGGTCGAGGAAGCCGGTGTTGATGAAGGCCACCCGGGACTTGGCGGCGCGGATGCAGGCCTTGAGGTTGACCGTGGTGCGGCGCTCCTCGTCCATGATGCCCATCTTGACGGTGTTCGGGGCGAGGCCGAGGGCGGTCTCCACGTGGTCGAAGACGGAGGCGACGAAGGCGACCTCCTCGGGGCCGTGCATCTTGGGGCAGACGCAGTAGATCGAGCCCTTGCGGGAGTTGGTCCCCTTGTCGGGCATGGCGCAGAGGACGGTGCAGAAGGCGTCGAGCGACTGCTCCTGGATCTCGCGGCCCTCGCGGTCGAGGATGGCGGGGGTGGTCATCAGCAGGCCCACGTTGCGGACCAGCATCAGGGAGCGGCCGTGGAGGGTGACGGGGGCGCCGTCGGGGCCGGTGTAGTGGCGGTCTTCGGCGAGGCGGCGGGTGAAGGTCTCGCCGCCCTTGGAGACCTCTTCGGTCAGCGTGCCGGCGTTGAGGCCGAGCCAGTTGCGGTAGGCCAGCGCCTTGTCCTCGGCGTCCACGGCGGCGACCGAGTCCTCGCAGTCCATGATCGCGGAGACGGCGGATTCGAGGACCACGTCGGCGACGCCGGCCGGGTCGTCCTTGCCGATGGGGTGGGTCCGGTCGATCACGATCTCGGCGTGGAGGCCGTTGCGCTTGAGGAGGATCGCGTCGGGCGCCTCGGGCGCGCCGCGGAGGCCGGCGAACTGGGAGGGGTCCATGAGGCCGTCGTCGCCCTCGGCCGTCTCGGCGATCAGCATGTCGCCCCTGGCCGACGTAGCGGGTGACGCGGGCGTGGGAGCCGCCGGCGAGGGGGGCGGTCTCGTCCAGGAAGGCCTTGGCGCGGGCGATGACGCGGGCGCCGCGGGCGGGGTCGTAGGGGCCGGGTTCGGGGAGGTCCCCGAGCGCGTCGGTCCCGTAGAGCGCGTCGTAGAGGGAGCCCCAGCGGGCGTTGGCGGCGTTGAGCGCGTAGCGGGCGTTGGTGATCGGGACCACGAGCTGGGGGCCGGGGATCAGGGCGATCTCGTCGTCCACGTCGGCGGTGTCGGCTTGGAAATCCGGGCCCTCGGGGAGGAGGTAGCCGATGTCTTCGAGGAAGGCGCGGTAGGCGGCGGGGTCGCGCCGGCCCCGGTGGGCGGTCTCCCATTCGTCGATGCGGGCCTGGAGGGTTTCGCGCCTGGCGAGCAGGGCGCGGTGTTCGTCGCCGCGGTCATGGACCAGCGCCGAGAGTCCCCGCCAGAAGGCGTCGGGCGTGACGCCGGCCGCGGGGAGGGCCTCGGTCTCGATGAAATCATGCAGGGGCTTCGCCACCTGGAGACCGTGTTTCTCGATGCGTTCGACCATGGGGCGCCTCCGGGTTGCGGTTGAGGGGGAACATGCGGCGCCGGAGCGGCCGCGGCCACGGGTTTGGCCGGCGTTTTCATCTGGCGGAAGGGGGGCGCGGCTTGCACCGCCCCGCGGGGGCGGTGAAGGTGGCGCCCAACCGGAAGGAGACCTCCATGCGCCCCGACGAGCCGAAGACGATCCGTCTGTCCGACTACCAGCCCCCCGCCTGGCAGGTCGAGACGGTGCGGCTGGAATTCGACCTGCGGCCGCGGGGGGCGCGGGTGCGCTCGAAGATCCTGTTCGTGCGGGGCGGGGGCGGGCCGCTGCGGCTCGATGGGCAGAAGCTGCGGCTGGTGTCCGCGACGGTGGACGGCGCGGACGTGTTGGGGCGCGTGCAGGTCGATGAGGACGGGCTGACGCTGTCCGAGGAACTGCCGGAGCGGTTCGAGTGGGAGGCGGTGGTCGAGGTGGACCCCGAGGCCAACACCGAGCTGGAGGGGCTGTACCTGTCCAACGGGATCTACTGCACCCAGTGCGAGGCGGAGGGGTTCCGCAAGATCACCTACTTCCCGGACCGGCCGGACGTGATGGCGGTCTATTCCGTGCGGATCGAGGGGCCGCAGGACTGCCCGGTGCTGCTGTCGAACGGGGAGCCGGGGGCGAGCGGGAGCCTGGGCGGCGGGCGGCGCTTCGCGGAGTGGCACGATCCCTGGCCGAAGCCGTCGTACCTGTTCGCGCTGGTGGCGGGGGACCTGGTGGCGCATCGGGACAAGTTCCGGACGTCGTCGGGGCGCGACGTGGATCTGGCGATCTGGGTTCGGCCCGGGGACGAGGGGCGCTGCGCCTATGCGATGGACGCGCTGGTGCGGTCCATGAGGTGGGACGAGGAGGAATACGGGCGGGAGTACGATCTCTCCGTCTTCAACATCGTCGCGGTCGATGACTTCAACATGGGGGCGATGGAGAACAAGGGGCTCAACATCTTCAACTCGAAGTATGTGCTCGCCTCGCCGGAGACGGCCACCGACCGGGATTACGAGCTGATCGAGGGGATCATCGCGCACGAGTATTTCCATAACTGGACGGGGAACCGGATCACCTGCCGGGACTGGTTCCAGTTGTGCCTGAAGGAGGGGCTGACGGTGTTCCGGGACCAGCAGTTCTCGGCGGACATGCGGTCGGAGGCGGTGCAGCGGATCGACCAGGTGAAGATGCTGCGGGCGCGGCAGTTCCGGGAGGATGCGGGGCCGCTGGCGCATCCCGTGCGACCGGAAGAGTTCATCGAGATCAACAACTTCTACACGGCGACGGTCTACGAGAAGGGCGCCGAGCTGATCCGGATGCTGCGGCTCATCGTGGGGGCGGAGGCGTACAAGCGGGCGCTGGACCTGTATTTCGAGCGGCATGACGGGCAGGCCTGCACCATCGAGGACTGGATGGCCGTGTTCGAGAGCGTCACCAACCGGGACCTGAGCCGGTTCAAGCGGTGGTACGCCCAGGCCGGCACGCCGCGGGTGCAGGTGCGCGAGGGGTGGGCCGACGGGCGCTACACGCTGACGCTGGCGCAGGAGACGCCCTCCACCCCCGGCCAGCCCTCCAAGAAGCCGGTGACGATCCCGGTGGCCTTCGGGCTGCTGGGCGCCGACGGGCGGGAGCTGGTGGAGCCCGGCGTGCTGGAGCTGGACGAGGTGGAGAAGACCTGGACGTTCGAGCTGCCTGAGCGGCCTGTGCCCTCGCTGCTGCGGGGATTCTCGGCGCCCGTGGTGCTGGAGCGGCGGGCGTCGGCGGAGGAACGGGCGTTCCTGCTGGCCAACGACACCGATCCGTTCAACCGCTGGGAAGCCTCGCGCGCCATGGCGCTGGAGGTGCTGATGGGGGAGGCGCCGGTCCCGCCCTTCGCCGAGGCGCTGCGGGCGGCGGTGGCGGATGCGGGGCTCGACCCCGAGTTCCGGGCGCTGCTGCTGGGCCTGCCCGGCGAGGACGAGATCGCGCGCGAGGTCTGGGCGCGGGGGCGGCCGGCGGACCCGGACGCGATCCATGCAGGCGCGGAGGCCGCGAAGGACCAGTTGGCGGAGGCGCTGGAGCCGGAGCTGCGCGCGCTTTACGCCGCGATGGAGACGCCCGGGCCGTATTCGCCCGAGGCGGAGGCTGCGGGGCGGCGGGCGCTGAAGAACGCCTGCCTCGGGTGGCTAGCGCGCCGTCCGGTGGGGCCCGAAATGGCCGAGGCGCAGAGCCATGACCCCGCGATGTCCGACCGCCTGCCCGCGCTGGCCGCGCTGGTGCATTCGGGCGCGCCGCAGGCCGAGGCGGCGCTGGCGGCGTTCGAGCGGGACTGGGCGCGCGATCCGCTGGTCATGGACAAGTGGCTGATGATCCAGGCGACGGCGCCCCTGCCCGGCACGCTTGCGCGCATCGAGGCGCTGGCGGCCCGGCCGTCCTTCCAGTGGAAGACGCCGAACCGCTTCCGGTCCCTGATCGCGGCCTTCGCGCAGAACCACCCGCAGTTCCACGCGGCGGACGGGTCGGGGTATCGGTTCCTCGCGGACTGGTTGATCCGGCTCGATCCCGTGAACCCGCAGACGGCGGCGCGGGTGGCGGGCGCGTTCGAGACCTGGCGCAGGTATGACGAGCGGCGGCAGCGCCTGATGCGGGCGGAGCTGGAGCGGATGGCGAAGACGCCGAAGCTGTCGCGGGACATGGCGGAGATGGTGGGCCGGATGCTCGGCGCCTGATGCCGCGGGGGCGGGGCCTTCGCCTCCGCCCGCAAGTCGTTCGGCGGGCGGGAAAAAGTCTCCGCCCGCGCGCCGTTCAGGCGGGCTGGAAAAACCTCCGCCGCACGCTGCGGCCCGGACAGAAAAAAGCCGGACGCGAACGTCCGGCCAAGTCCAACAGGGAGGTGCAGTCGTCACGGTGAGGCGACAGATGTCGCCGCGCGACGGCTACAAGCGGCGATATACGGTCGGCCTCCGGCCTTAGCAAGCGCGGCAAGGCGGAGAAGGTGTTCCGCATAGCGGCTTTGTCGGGCGCGCATGGCTTTGGTGCAACAGCGAAGAACCCGGCGTCAGGCGGCGAGATCCACTCAACCTGCGAGAATGCCGTCCTTTTCAAGCTCCTCCAGAACGAAATCCCGGAACACGGCCACGCGCTTCGAGCGGCGAAGCTCGGTCGGGTAGACGAAATATACGGATGTGGGTTCCGAATGCAGCGAAGGCGCTACGTTGACGAGATTGTCGTCCTGGCGCGTGAGGTAGTCCGGCAGGGCGCAGACCCCGAGGCCGTTGATGGCCGCCGTATACAACCCGAAGTAATTGTTCACCGTCGCCCGCGCCCGGTGGGCGCCCGCGAAGAAGGGCTGGAGGAACGTGGCCCCCGCCGAGACCTGCGGCGCGCCCGGAGCGTGGGCGACGAGCCGATGCGCGGCGAGGTCGGCGGCGGTCTCCGGCATGCCGTGACGCTCGATGTATTCGCGCGAGGCGTAGAAGCGGAAGGTGACGTTGAAGAGCTTGCGGCGGATCAGGTCGGCCTGGCTGGGCTCGCGCATGCGGATGGCGACGTCGGCCTCGCGCATCGGCAGGTCCAGCACCTGCTCGGTCAGGATCATGTCGACGGAGAGGTCGGGGTAGGATTCGAACAGGCGCTCCAGCCGCGGGGTCAGCCAGATGGTGCCGAAGCCGATGGTGGCGGTGACGCGCAGCTCTCCGTAGACGTCGTCCTTGGCGTCGCGGATGCGGGCGGAGGCGGTGTCGAGGGTGCGCGCCATCTCCCGCGTGGCGGAGAACAGCAGCTCCCCCTGCTCGGTCAGCAGGAGCCCGCGGGCGTGGCGGTGGAAGAGCGTGGCGCCGACCTCGTCCTCCAGCGCGCGCACCTGGCGGGAGACGGCGGACTGGCTGAGATGCAGCGCCTCTCCGGCATGGGTGAGGCTGCCCGCATCCGCGACCGCGTGGAAGATCCGCAGCTTGTCCCAGTCCGTCACGCTCGGTCCCCCCATGAGTTCGGGGCGGATTTAACCCGGACGCCTCGCAGCGGTCAAAGTTCGCGTATAGGTGAGGGGACACGTTCGCATCAGCCGGAGACGCGCATGACGCCCCTGCCCCGCCGCCTTCTCGCCCCGATGCTCGCGCTGGCCGCGCTGCTGCTGGCGGTCGCTTCGCCGCCCGCCGTGGCGCAGGACGCGCCCGTGCCGGGGCTGGAGGGGCAGTATGTGGGGATCGGGCCGGCGCGCGGGATGCAGGTGGAGATCGACGACGTGGACGCCGAGCCGGGCGGGCGGTTCAGGGACTCCAACGGGCGGGAGGCGGAGATCGCGGGCGGCTGGAAGCAGGGGGCGCTGGAGGCGGTGCTGGATTTCCCGACCCGGCCGGTCTTCGTGCGGATGACGCCGGCCGCGATGGGGATGCAGATGGCGGTCCTGCCGCTGGACGCCGAGGGGCGGCCGCTGCGGGACCAGGCGCGGGTGCTCGCGTTCCTGCGCGAGGGAGTGGAGACGCCGGAGCAGCCGGCGCTTTACATGAACGCCCCCGCGCGGGCGGGACAGGAGATCGACCCGGACGTGTTCCTCGCGTCCTATCAGTTCTGGGAGCCGGAGGGGGTGGCCAACGGCTTCGACAATATCGGCGCGCGGTATCGCACGGTGCTGCGGATGTTCCCGCAGATCCATGCGGACGTGCTGTGGAAGCTGTGCCAGGCCGACAGCCAGCGGAACCTCGTGGCCGAGGCGACCCGCGGACAGGGCGCGGGGTGCCCGGAGATCCTGGGCACGGTGGAGCGGCTGCAGGCGCAGGGGCGCTTCCCCGAGTGGAAGGCCGCGGTGCAGCGGGAGATCGACGCGCTGATGCCGTCGATCCAGTGCGCGCGCGGCTACATCGTGAAGGAAAGCGTCTGCGGCCCCGCCTCCCGCCGCGTGGCGGAGGCGGCGGTGTCGATGGAGACGCTGGGCACGCTGCTGCCGCGCTGGCGCTAGGCGCCGGCCTCCTCGGGCCAGTCGGTCCCCCATTCGCGCAGGCGGGAGAGGGCGCGGCTCAGCGCCTCGCCCTTGGCGGTGAGGGCGTACTCCATGCGGCGGCCCCCCTCGCGCACGGGCTGGCGGCGGAGGATGCCGAGGTCCACCAGGCGGCGCAGGCGGTTCGAGAGGATGTTCCGCGCGACGTTGAGGTCGCGGTGGAAGTCGTCGAAGCGCGAGGTGCCGGCGGCGGCGGCGGCCACGATCAGCAGGGTCCAGCGGTCCCCGACCTGCTCGGCGGCGCGGAACAGCGGATCGTGGGCGAAGGCGCCTTCCGGCGCGGCGAGGCTGGGGGATGCGTCCACGGTCGTTTCTCCTTATTCGGGCGCTTCGGTGCGGGAGGCGAGGCGTTCCACCGCCTCGACCACCGCCTCGGGGCGCGCGTGGTGCAGCATGTGCCCGACCCCGTCGAACAGGGTCAGGTTCGTGTTCGGGGCGGCCTTGGTCAGCCCCTCGGCATGGATGGAGGCGGCGACGGTGCGGTCGGCGGTTCCGTGCAGGATCTCGATGGGGACCGGGAGGTCGGGGTAGCGGCGGGCCTGCTCGGCCAGCGCGTCGTCGAGATATTCGATGTCCTCGGCGTTGGCCTGGAAACTCTCGGGGCGCAGGAGGAGTTCGGCCTGGAGATGGTCGAGATAGCCCCCGGGCACCGGCTGCGGGGCGAAGATGCGGGCGGCGGCGGAGGCGCCTCCGTCCTCGCCGTAGATCGCCTTGTAGGCGGCGACCGAGACGCGGGCCGCGGGGCGGGAGGTCTTGATCGCCGCGAGCAGGCCCGAGCCGTCGCCGTAGGGCATGGTGGCGCCGGAGACGACGACCACCCCCGCCACGTCCTGAGGCGCCTGCAGGGCCCAGGCCATCACCAGCGCGCCGCCCCACGAGTGGCCGAGGAGGATGGGGTTGCGGATGTCGAGCGCGGCCGCGGCCTCGCGCAGGATCGCGGCCTGCACGGCGGGGCGCCAGCCGTCCTCGGCCGGGCGCTGGGTGTAGCCGAGGCCGGGGCGGTCGAAGGCCACCACGCGGTAGCGGTCCGCGAGGCGGGGCGCGAGGTCGAAGGTCATGTCGTTGAGGTTGCCGGTGGCGCCGTGGACCAGCACCACGGGCTGCGCGTCGGCGGGGCCGGATTCGACGTAGTGGACCTGGAGGCCGCGCGCCTCCACGAAGCGGCCGCGGGGCGGGTTCTGCGCCTCGATCTCCGCCGGGCCCGCGAGGGGGGCGCAGGCCGCGGCCCCCGCCGCCGCCAATGCGCCGCCCAGAATCAGGGCGCGGCTGACGAGAGGGCGGCGTGCGGACATGCGGCTGGCTCCGGGCTGGCTTCGGTCCCGGACTGCTACGGAGCGATGGCGGTTTCGGATTAGGACTTCACGCAGCCGTGATCGCTCAGGGCGCGATCTGGTGCAGAAGCGCGAGCCAGCCGGTGGCCGTGACGATGGCGAGCGTGGTCGCCAGCAGCACCGTGGAGGCCACCACCCCGGTCGCGCGCGCATACATCGCCGCGAAGAGATAGGCGTTGATCCCCGGCGGCATGGAGGCGGTGACCATGGCCGAGCGCAGGAAGTTGTCCGGGAGGCCGAACACGCCCTCGGCGAGGCCCCAGGTGATGAACGGGTGCAGGAGCAGCGACAGCCCCGCCATGGTCAGCGCCGGCCAGAAGCCCGCGCGCAGGGAGTAGCGGGTGAGCGCGCCGCCGATGGCGAAGAGCGCCACCGGCACGCCGCCGCGGCCCAGCGTCTGCACGCCGTCGAAGATCGGCTGCGGCAGGGGCAGGCCGGAGACGTTCACCAGGATGCCGAGCGCGATGCCGATGGTGAGCGAGTTGCGGAACATCGCCCGGCCCGCCGCGAGGAAGGTGTCGCGGGGGCGGCGGCCGTCGGCGCGCGCGAACTCCATCGAGACGATGCCCACGAGGTAGCAGAACGGCGCGTGGATCGAGAGGATCGCGTAGTTGGCGTCGAGCGCGGAGACGCCGTAGGCGCGCTCGGTCACCGGGATGCCGAGGAGGAGGGAGTTGGAGAAGAGCGCGCAGAAGGCGATGGCGACGGATTCGCCCGGGCGGCGCTTGAACACCGTGCGCGCGAGAACGAAGCCGATCCCGAAGGCCGCCAGCGCGCCGGCGTAGAAGGAGACCATCAGCCGCCAGTCGAAATAGGCGGCGAGGTCGAGCCGCGCCACGCCCGAGAACAGCAGGCACGGGATCGCGAAGGTGGTGCAGAAGCGGATCAGCACGTCCACATGCGCGTCCGGCAGGAGCTTGGCCTTGGTGAAGCCGTAGCCGAGGCCGATGATGACGAAGACCGGGAGGACGATCAGCAGGATGTCGGTCATCCCGCCGCGCCCTGGTCAGGCATCGAAGGTCAGGACCATGCCGTCATGGGCGGGCTCGACATTGTCGGGCGTCTCGTCCTGCATCCGGCGGAAGTCGAGGTCGATGTGCATGTTGGTGAGCACGCCGCGGCGGACGCCGGAGCGGGCGATCCAGCCGAGCGTCTGTTCGAGGTGGCTGTGCGTGGGGTGGGGGGTGTAGCGCAGCGCGTCCACCACCCAGGTGTCGGCGCCCTTGAGGGCGTCCCAGGCGTCGTCGGACATGGCGGAGACGTCCGGGAGATAGACCAGCGGGCCGATGCGGAAGCCGAGCGCCTCGATCGAGCCGTGCTGGACGCGGAACGGCTCGAACACCAGGTCTCCGCCGTCGCCCCAGACGGTCACCGGGCCGGCGATGGTCTTGAGGTTGAGGATGGGCGGATAGGGGCTGCCCTCGGGCTGGACGAAGGCGTAGCCGAAGCGGCCCATCAGGTCGTTCTGCGTCTCGGGCGAGGCCCAGACCGTGAGGCGCTTGCGGCGGTTGAAGACCACCATGCGCAGGTCGTCGAGACCGTGCATGTGGTCGGCGTGTTCATGGGTGAAGATCACGCCGTCGAGGATGCCCACGTTCGCGTCGAGAAGCTGGGCGCGCATGTCGGGGCCGGCGTCGATGAGGACGCGGGTGATGCCCTGGCCGGGCTCCTCGCGCTCCACCAGCATGGAGCAGCGGCGGCGGCGGTTGCGCGGATCCTCGGGGTCGCAGGCGCCCCAGTTGCCGCCGAGGCGGGGCACGCCGCCCGACGAGCCGCAGCCGAGGATGGTGAAGCGGAGCTGGGCCATCAGGCGGGCCTCCAGGCGGCGGCCTTGCTGAACAGGCGGTCGAAATTGGCGGTGGTGGCGGCGGCGAAGTCTTCCGCGCTCACGCCGAAGACCTCCGCGCCGGTCTGCGCGGTCATGGCGGTGTAGGCGGGCTCGTTGCGCTTGCCGCGCTTGGGCTGGGGGGCGAGGTAGGGGCTGTCGGTCTCCACCAGGATGCGGTCGAGTGGGGCGGCGGCGAAGATGTCGCGCAGGTCCTGGGACTTCCTGAAGGTGGCGATGCCGGACATGGAGAGGAAGAAGCCCAGCGCGAGGGCTTCCTCGGCGAGGCGGGCGCCGGAGGAGAAGCAGTGCATGACGCAGGCGAAGGGGCCGGCGCGGTGCTCCTCGGTCAGGATGCGGGCCATGTCCTCGTCCGCGTCGCGGGAATGGATGATGAGCGGGAGGCCGGTGCGGCGGGCGGCCTCGCAGTGGAGGCGGAGGCTTTCCTGCTGGGTGGCCTTGGTCTCGGCGGAGTAGTGGTAGTCGAGGCCGGTTTCGCCGATGCCGACCATCTTGGGATGGGCGGTGAGGGCCTCCAGCGCGTCCGCGGAGGGGGGGGGTTCCTCGTGGACGTGGAGGGGGTGGAGGCCGGCGGCGTAGAACACCTCCGGGTGCGTCTCGGCGATGGCGCGGACGCGGGGTTCGGCCTTGAGGGTGGTGGCGATGGAGACCATGCGGGTCACGCCGGCGGCCTTCGCGCGGGCGACCACGTCGGGGAGTTCGCCCTCGAAATCAGGGAAATCCAGATGGCAATGGCTGTCGACCAGGACGGGCGGCAAGGGAGGCTCCGGGATGACGCTCAGAGGGTGGCGGCGCGGCGGGCGGCCGCGTCGAGCGCGGCGAAGGTATCGAGGATGATGCGGTCGGGGTCAAGGTTGACCGCCCGCGCGCGCGCGGCACGGGCGGGGAGGGTCTGCGCGGCCTCGGCCCAGAGGCGGGCCTGTTCGGGGGCGGGGGAGAGGCGGGCGCAGAGGGCGGCCTCGCCGGGGGCGGCCTCCGGCAGCGGCGCGTGGCCGGAGGCGCCGGCGCGGGCGAGGCGGGCGAGCAGCAGTTCGGTGAGGCGTAGGGTCGCGTCGAGCCGGCCCTCGGCGTCCCGGCCCGAGGCGGCGGAGGCCCAGTCGTGGAAGGCGGCGCGGTCCATTCCGGGCGCCTGCGAGGCCAGCGCGACGAGCCGTTCGTAGAGCTTCGGGCCGCCCTCGGCCGCGAGGCGGAGCGCCTCGCCGGCGGAGCCGTCGGAAAGCGCGTGCAGGATCTGCGGGTCCGGGGCGGGGGCGCCGGTCGCGGCCTCCACGGCCTGCGCGAGGGCGTCGGGCGGGAGCGGACGCAGCGCGAGGGTGCGGCAGCGGGAGCGGATGGTGGGGAGGACGCGGCTCGGCGCGTGGCAGATCAGCAGGAACAGGGTACGTCGCGGGCGGCTCCTCGATCAGCTTGAGGAGGGCGTTGGCGGCGAGGACGTTGAGCTCGTCCAGGCTGTCGACCACCGCGACCCGCCAGCCGCCGTCGGCGGCGGTCAGGGAGAAGAGGTCGCGCAGGCCGCGGGCATCCTCGGCCGTGATCTGGGTCCTCAGCCGCTTGGTCTTGTCGTCCCAGGGCGGCGGAGGAGGCGGATGCGCGGGTCGGAGAGCGGCGGCGGCGCGGCGGAAGACCGGGTCTTCGGGGGCCATGTCGAGCGTTTCGCGGGGGGGCGGCGCGCCGAAAGGCTGCCGGCGGGGCGACGGAGGAACGCGGGCGATGCGCCAGGCGAGGGTGGCCTTGCCCACGCCGCGGGGGCCGGTGAGCATCCAGGCGTGATGCAGGCGGCCGGAGGCGAGGGCATCGAGGAAGGCGCGCTCGGCGGCTTCCTGGCCGTAGAGGCGGCGGTTTCGCGGGGGTGCGGGGCGCCCTCGACGCGGTCGGGCTCGGGCGGGAGGGGGTCGTCGCCGGTGTAGGGCTTGCGGGCCTCAGACCATCCGCGAGGGCTTCGTACGCGCGGCGGCCACGGTCCCGGCGTCGCCGGAGGCGTCGATCAGGCGGCAGCGGTCGGGGTTCGCCTCGGCGAGAGCGCGGAAGCCGGGGCGAGGCGGCGTCGTGGAAGGCGAGGCCCAGGCCTCGAAGCGCAGCTCCTCGCCGCTCTGCGGGCCAGGCCGCGGGAGAGGCCGGCGGCGGGGTCGAGGTCGAAGATGAGGGTCAGGTCGGGCTCGCAGCCCGATCATGAGGCGCGTGAGCTGGTCGAGCGATGGCGCGGGCAGGCTCGGCCGCGTCGCGCGCGGCGCCCTGGTAGACGCGGGTGCAGTCGGCGAAGCGGTCGGTGACGCACGATGGCGCCCGCGGCCAGCGCGGGGCGGATCATGCGCTCCAGGTGGTCGCGGCGCGCGGCGGTGAAGAGCAGGATTTCCGAAACTCGGGCGACCAGCGGCCGGCGTCGCCCTCCACCAGCAGGCGGCGGATCTCCTCGGCGCCGGGCGAGCCGCCGGGCTCGCGGGTCAGCACGACGGTGCGGCCCGCGTGCGCCAGGCGTCGCCGCGAGGTGGCGGGCCTGGGTGGACTTGCCCGAGCCGTCGATGCCTTCGAAGCTGATGAACAGACCCGCGCTGGGCTGCCATTCCTAGCGGCCGCGCTCGGGCCGCGTCGCTAGGCGCCGGTTCAGGTCGAGCACCAGCGCCCGGGTCGCGCGAGCTTCTGCAGGAAGTCGCCGCGGGCCACGTCGGCGCCCGCGACGAGCGGAGAGCGCGCTCGCCGACATGCCGGGCACCTCGATCGACCAGTTCGGCGACGCGGTCGCCCTTCGCCACCGGCGCCTCGACGGGGCCTTCGTAGCGCGACCGTCGCGGTCGAGCTTGTCCGCCTCGGGCGACGGCGGCGAGCGCGTCCTCGGCCGCCGTCGCGCGACCAGCGCCGGGCTGCGCGACCCGAGCCAGACCTCGGCGGCCGAGCGACTGTCGCCCGCGTCGTAGAGCGCGCGGTCGTTGAACTCGCGGAAGCCCCAGTCGACAGCCGCTCGGATCCGCTGCGCCCGCGCCTGGGTGGAGTGGAGGCCGACCGACATGAAGATGATCCGCCGGCCGTCCTGCACCGCGGAGCCGACGAGGCCGTAGCCCGCCTCCTGCGTATGGCCGGTCTTCAGGCCGTCGGCGCCCGAGATTGGCGTAGAGCAGCGGGTTGCGGTTGCGCTGCGCGGCGCCGCGGCCAGTCGAAGTCGTACTCTCCGAGAAGAAATGGTAGCACTCGGGGAAGTGCTCGATGATGCGCACGGCCAGGAACACGAGGTCGCGCGGCGCTGAGCAGGTTGCCCGGGTCATGCGGCCAGCCGGTGGAGTTGGCGAAGGTCGAGGCGTCCATCCCCAGCTCGCGCGCGCGTCTCGGTCATGCGGCGGGCGAACTCCTCCTCGGACCCGGCGAGGCCTTCGGCCACCACCACGCAGGCGTCGTTGCCGAGAGGACGATGACGCCGCTGGATCAGGTTCTCGACGCTCACCCGGTCGCCGTCGCGTCGAGGAACATCTTGGAGCCGCTCATGCGCCGGGCCTTCTGGGAGACGGGGAACTTCTCGTCCAGTCGACAGGCGGCCCTCCGCCAGCGCCTCGAACAGCATGTTCAGCGTCATCAGCTTGACATGGAGGCGGGCGGCGCGGGGCGGTCGGCGTCCTTGGCGAGGAGTTCGGCGCCGGTCTGGGCGTCGATCACCAGCGCCTCGTCGGCGGCGAGGTCGAGCGTCCGCGCTTGGGCGGGGGCCGCGAGGGCGAAGGCGGCGAGGAGGGGGAGAAGGCGGAGGATGGGGTTCATGCGGCCTCGGGGCGTCTGGCGGGGTGGGTGTCGGGCCGGGGCCGGGGCGCGGGGCTCGCCTCGGGGGCGAGGGCGGCGTCGGCGCCCGGGCGCGAGGCCGGAAGGGCGGAGGAGGCGGGGTCGGAGGGGGCGCGCGCGGCCGGGGCGGCGGCGACCTCGGGGCCGGCGCCGGGGCGGGAGGGCGGCTCGGCCGAGGCGGCGGGGCGCGCGGCGGGCGGGGCGCCTTCGGGGGGGCGCGCGGGCCCGGCGGCGGCCGTCTCGGGCGAGGCGGAGGGGCGCGCGCGCCGGGTTCTGCGCGACGGCGGGGGCGGGTTGGGCCCCCGAGCCGGGGCGCGGCGCGGGGTCGGGGGCGGCGCCCGGGGCGGGGGACGCGGTCTCGGCCGGCGGCGCGGGCGGAACCTGCGCCTCCACGGGCGCTTCGGGGTGCGGGGTCGCGGGAGGCGTTTCGGCGGCGACGGGCGCTTCGGGCTGCGGCTCCGCGGAAGGCGCCCCGGCGGCGGCGGGCGCTTCCGGCGCGGCCGGGGACGGCGCGGAGGTGGCGGGCTGCGCCGCGGCGGCGGGGCTCTCGGCGTTCGCGGACGGATCGGAAGCCGGCGAAGCCTCGCGGCGCGGCGCGGAGGCCTCCTCCCCGCCCGAGGCCGCGAGTTCGGCCATGGCGGCGGCGACGCGGGCGAGGATCGGGTCGTCCTGCGGCCCCGGCTCGCGCGCCGTCAGGCGGACGGGCTGCCCGGGCGCGAGGCCCAGCGCCTGCGCCACCTCGCCGGAGACGACGAAGCCCGGTCGCGCATCGTCCTTCGCCAGCGGGATGATCTGAGCGCGCGTCGTGCGCCCCTCCGGCCCCTCGACCACCACCTCGCGCGCGACCTCGACGTCCGAACGCGCGATCCAGGCGCCTCCGAAGGCGGGCGCGCCGTCCCAGACCGCGGCGTCGGACAGGGGCGCGGGCGCCTGGGCGGCGGCCGGCGAAACGGCGGCGAGCGCGACGGCGAGGCCGGCGAGGCCGCAGGCGGCGGCGCGCAGATGCGCGCGGATGGAGGTCATGCGCTTCTCCCGGCGGAGTCGGTGAACTTCGCCGAAGCTACATGAGCCTCCGGCCCGAGGGAACCGCGCCGCGCCGCCGCGAGACGGAAGCGCCTCCCGTCCGGGGAGGGGCGCCGGCCAGAGGCGCGCCCGTGGAAGGCGGCCGCGGGCCGGACGCGCGCCACAGGCGGAACCGCGGGGCGGCCGCCCGGCCGGGAGAGGGCGTCAGGCCGCCCGTTCGGCGCGCGGCAGGCCGTTGCGGCCGATCTCCGCGAGGTCGGCCGTCACCATCTCCTCGACCAGCTCATCGAGACGGCAGGTCGGCGTCCAGCCCAGCCGCTCCCGCGCCTTGGAGGGGTCGCCGATCAGCAGGTCCACTTCCGTCGGGCGGAAATAGCGCGGGTCCACCTCGATCAGCACGCGGCCGGAGCGTGCGGTCCACCCCCTTCTCGGCGAGGCCCTCGCCGTGGAAGTCGAGGTCGATCCCCGCGGCCGCGAAGGCCCGGCGGGCGAAGCTGCGCACGGAGTGGGTTTCCCCCGTCGCCAGCACGTAGTCGTCCGGCTCCTCCTGCTGGAGGATCCGCCACATCCCCTCCACGTATTCCCGCGCATGCCCCCAGTCGCGCCGCGCATCGAGATTGCCGAGGAACAGGCGGTCCTGCAGCCCGAGCGAGATCGCCGCCGCTCCCCGCGTGATCTTGCGGGTCACGAAGGTCTCGCCGCGCAGCGGGCTCTCGTGGTTGAAGAGGATGCCGTTCGAGGCGTGCATCCCGTAGGCCTCGCGGTAGTTCACCACGATCCAGTAGGCGTAGAGCTTGGCGCAGGCGTAGGGGCTGCGGGGGCGGAAGGGCGTCGTCTCCCGCTGCGGGACCTCCTGCACCATGCCGTAGAGCTCGGAGGTGGAGGCCTGGTAGAGGCGGGTCGCCTTCTCCAGCCCCAGGATGCGCATCGCCTCCAGCAGGCGCAGCGTGCCCATGCCGTCGGCGTTGGCGGTGTATTCCGGCGTATCGAAGCTGACCTGGACGTGGGACTGGGCGGCGAGGTTGTAGATCTCGTGCGGGCGGACCTCCTGCACGATGCGGATGAGGTTCGAGCCGTCGGTCATGTCGCCGTGGTGAAGGCGGAAGTTGACGTTCCCCTCGTGCGGATCGCGGTAGAGGTGGTCGATCCGGCCGGTGTTGAAGGACGAGGCGCGGCGCTTCAGGCCGTGCACCTCGTAGCCCTTGTCCAGCAGCAGTTCGGCGAGATAGGCGCCGTCCTGGCCCGTGACGCCGGTGATGAGGGCTCTTTTCATGTTCGTCTTCCTCGGATTCTTCCGGGTCGGGGGCGGCGCGGGCGCGGTCAGGCGCCGGCGGCGGCGTGCAGGCGGCGGCGCGAAGCCTCCGCGAGGAGGGCGGCGTCGGCCTCGGCCTCGGCGAGCGCCGCGGCTTCGGGGTCGAGTCTCGGCTGGCCCGCGAGGGCGAGGAGCGCGTCCTCCGCCCCGTCGATCACCGCCTCCCGCCCCCACCGCGTCCGGGCGCGGTGGGGGCGGCGGCGCCGAGCGTGGCGCGCATCCGGGGCGCGGAGGCGAGCGAGGCGATGGCGGCGGCGAAGGCGCCCGCATCCTCGGGCGGAACGATGAGGCCGCAGCCGGCGGCCTCGGCATGGAGCTGCGTGCCCTCGGCGGCGGTGGCGATCACCGGGCGGCCGGAGGCGAGCATGTTGGCGAGCTTGGAGGGCAGCACCAGGTCCGCCGCCGCCCCGAGCTGCGGCATCAGGTGCAGATCCGCGAGCGCCAGCAGCTCCGGCAGGCGGCTGAGCGGCTGGAGGGGACGGAGCACGAGGTTCGGAAGGTCCGCGCCCTCGCGCTTCAGCGCCTCCATCCCCGGCCCGTCGCCGCAGATGACGAAGGCGAGATCGGAGATGCCCTGCAGGCGGCGCGCGGCCTCCAGCACGATGCCGATGCCCTGCTTGGCGCCGACATTGCCGGAGTAGAGCGCGACGCGCCGCCCCTCCAGCCCCCATTCGGCGCGGTAGGGGGAGGGGCCGGCGAGGGGGCGCACGGCGTCCTCGGCCCAGTTGCGCGTCTCGCCGATGCGGGCGGGGTCCACCCCCTTGGCGGCGAGGCGGGCGCACATGGCCGGAGAGATGGAGGTGACGCGGTCGAAGGCGCGCAGGATGCGGGCCTCGGCGGCCAGCGCGACGCGGGCGGCGGCCCGGCCGGCGCGGCCCTTCAGCAGGCCCGCCCCCAGCGCGGCCTCGGCCTCGAAGTCCTGGACGTGAAGCCAGCTCCGGGCCCCGCAGGCGCGGGCGGCGGCGAGGGCGGCAGGCGCGGCCAGCAGCGCCGGCGCCACGGCGAGGATCACGTCCGGCCGCATCCGCCGCGCGCGGGCGAGCAGCGGGCCGGCGGCGGAGGCGGTCCACGCCGCCTGCTGGGCGAGGCGCGCGGGCGCCGAGGGGCGGGCGGGAATCGGGTGGGGGCAGCGGGTGACGTGGACGCCCCGCTCCTCCGACCGGGACCAGCCGCGGCCCCAGCCCTCCATCGGCGCCCAGGCGGGATACCAGGGCGTCGCCGCCACGATCTCCACCTCGTGGCCGCGGGCGGCGAGGCCCTCCAGCAGGCCGGTGGTGTAGAGGGCGACGCCCACCGGCTCGGGCGCGTAGTTCATGCCGAGCGCGAGGATGCGCAGCGGGCGGGCGGCGCGGGTGCGCGGCGCCTCGGCCAGCGATTCTGGCTCGGGCGCGAAGGCGAGGGCGGCGAGGGCGCTCATTGCCCGCGCCCCTGCAGGACCACGCCGCAGGTGCGGGCCAGGATCTTCAGGTCGGCGAGGAACGACAGCTCCCGCCGGTAGCGCGCGTCCTCGCCCGCCCGGCCGGCGAAATCCGCGTCGTCGCCGCGCGGGCCGGTCTGCCAGCGGCCGGTGAGGCCGGGGCGCATGGTCTCGTAGATGTCGGGCAGCGGATAGAGGCGGCGCTGATCGGGGGTGAAGGGGCGCGGACCCACGAGGCTCATGTCGCCCACGAGCACGTTCCACAGCTGCGGCAGCTCATCCAGAGACGCGGCGCGCAGGAAGCGGCCGGCGGGAATCACCCGCGGGTCGCGCGCCAGCTTCTGGCGGCGGGTCCATTCGGCGGCCGCCCACGGGTCGCGCGCGATGTGATCGGCGAGCGCCGCCTCCGCGTCCGGGACCATGGTGCGGATCTTCCAGCAGGTGAAGCGTCGCCCGCCGCGGCCCACGCGAACCTGGCCGTAAAGCGCCGGCGCCCGGCCGGAGCGCGGGTCGAGGCGCACCCAGGCCAGCAGCGTGAGGGTGAGAACGAGGGCCATCGGGCAGACCAGAAGCACCGCGGCCACGTCCAGCACCCGCTTGAGGCCGCCGGCGTAAAGTCCGCGGGGGCGCAGCGTCGGAAGGGGGCGCGGGCCGTGCCGGGTCCCGCCGCGACCGCGCAGCAGCTCGGCCCGCAGGTCGGCCAGACGGGTCGGCGCCTCGGACCCGCGCGGATGCGGAGCGGGCGATGCGGCGAGGGCGGCTTCGGCCGTTCGCGGCGACGCGGCGATATGGGGCGGGGGGACCGCCATGGTCTTCTCTCCATCCGACTGCCGCGCAGCTCGTCCGCCGGCGCGGGTTCGCGCCGCCTTCGTCCTGCGTGGGACCCCGTTCCGCTCTCCCAAGCTCGACCCTGAATTTTGGCTGGATTGGTTAACCCTGGTTTAAGGGCCTGGGCCAATTGTGCGGCGAGGGGCCGAAGCGCCCCGGTCCGTCCGCAGAAAGGGACGTCGGAGAGCGATGAGAGCCTGCCCAACGGCTGCTTGCGCCCGCCCGGTCCCGCCTACCGGAGCCCGCGCATGAACGACCAGGCCCGCCTTCCCGACGCCCGCGACGGCGTCTCGCGTCCCGTCCCGCCGAGGCCGGAGGCGCGCACCCCCCTGCGCCGCCGGGTCGAGCCCGACCTGTTCGAGCCCAAGGCGCTCCTGCGGCTCGCGCGGCGGGATGCGTGGCGGATCGGGTTCGTCACCCTCGCCGCGCTGGGGTGCGGGGCGTGGTTCCTCGCCGTCGCCACGCCGCAGTACCGCGCCACGGCGACGGTTGTGCTGGATACGCGCGAGGCGCAGGTGGTGGACATCGAATCGGTGATGTCGGGGCTGTCCGCGGACAGCTCGGTCATCAACACCGAGGTGGAGGTGCTCCAGTCCCGCAACCTGCTGGAGCGCGTGATCGCGAAGCTGGAGCTGGAGCGGGACGCGGAGTTCAACCCGGCGCTGGCCGAGCCCTCGATGATGGACGACGCGGCGGATCGGGCGCGCGGCGCGCTGGGGCTGACGAAGGCCGCGCCCGCGGGCGACCCGGGCTTCCGCGCCCGCCAGACCGCCATCGACCGGCTGCTGGAGCGGCTGTCGGTGCAGAACGTGCCGCTGAGCTACGTCTTCACGCTGCGGGTGCGGTCCGAGGACCCGGAGAAATCCGCGCTGATCGCGAACACGCTGGCGGACCTCTACATCCTCGACCAGCTCGAGGCGAAGTTCGAGGCCACCAAGCGCGCCACCACCTGGCTGTCGGAGCGGGTGGCGGACCTCCAGACCGACCTCGAGGCGGCGGAGGAGCGGGTGAAGGATTATTCCGCCCAGACCTCGCTGGTGTCCGAAGGGGCGCTGGAGATCACCAACCGCCAGCTCAAGGACCTGCGCGAGCGGCGCACCGAGCAGGCGGCGCGCGCGGCCGAATCGCGGCTTCTGGCGGGACGGCTGGAGGAGCTGGCGGCGGTGGCCGCGCAGGGCGGCGAGGGCGCGGACGCGGCGCGGGCCGAGGCGGCCACGCTGGCCGGCGACCGGCGGCTGGAGGCGATGGCGGCGGACCTCGCGCGCCTCGGCGGCGGAGCGCGGGAAGCGGCGGTGGCCGCGCGTTTCGACGCGATGCTGGCGGCGGCGACGGCCCGGCTTTCGCAGGACGCGCAGCGGATGGAGGCGCAGGCGGTCTCGCTCGAGACCTCGATCACGGAGCTGGAGGGGCGGATCTCGGAGCAGTCCGAGGATCTGGTGAAGCTCCGCCAGCTCCAGCGCGAGGCGGAGGCGAACCGGCTGCTCTACGAATACTTCCTCGGGCGGATGAAGGAGACCTCGGTCCAGCAGGGCATCCAGCAGGCCGACAGCCGCGTGCTGTCGCCGGCGGTGGCGCCGCTGGAGGCGGCCTCGCCGCGGCAGGGGCTGGTGATGGGGCTGGCGGGGATCCTCGGCCTCGCGCTCGCCTGCGGCCTGTCGCTGCTGCGCGAGGCGATGGACGACCGCGCCCGCGGGCCGGAGCCGCTGGAGGCCGCGACCGGGCTCAAGGTGATGGGGGTGATCCCCGACGCGCCCTCCAAGCGCCGCGGGGCCGCGCTCAAGATGCTGGTGGAGAAGCCGTCCTCGGCGCTGGCTGAGGCGGTGCGGAACCTGCGCACCTCGATCCTGCTGAGCCACGTGGACCGGACGCCGCAGGTGATCATGGTCACGTCCTCGGTGCCGGGCGAGGGCAAGACCACCACCACCCTGATGCTCGCGCAGAACTCCGCGGCGCTGGGCAAGCGGGTGCTGGTGATCGAGTGCGACCTGCGCCGGCGGGTGTTCCGGTCCTATTTCGACCTGCCCAAGGAGGTCGGGCTGCTGTCGGTGCTGTCGAACGCCATGACGGCGGAGCAGGCGATCCGGACGGACCCGGCCTCGGGCCTCGACGTGCTGCCGGGCCAGGAGAGCCAGGCGAACGCGGCGGACGTGTTCTCCTCCGACCGGTTCGCCGAGTTTCTGGACGAGATGCGCGGGCGCTACGACTTCATCTTCATCGACACGCCGCCCGTGCTGGCGGTGCCCGACGCGCGGGTGATCGCGGGGCGGGCGGACGCGGTGCTCTACGCGGTGCGCTGGAACGCGACGGGCAAGGAGATGGTGAAGGCGGGGCTGGAGCTGTTCGAGCAGATCGGGGTGCGGGTGACGGGCCTCGCGCTCACGCAGGCGAACCCGAAGAAGCTCGGGCGCTACGGCTACGCCGGTTACGGCTACGGCTACGGCTACGGGGCGACCGCGGCCAAGAAGTACTACACCACCTGATCCCTGGCGGAGGCGCCGCGCCGGGCCTCGTGCCCGTGGCGGCGCCTCCGCCCGCGGCGCGCGGCTGGCGGACGGCCCTGTGGCCGGCGCCGAGCTCGCCCCTCCGGGCCCGGCGTCGACGCGCGAGGTCGCGCCGGCCGGGTCGGCTCCCCGCGCGGCGCCTGCGCCGCCCGCCTCAGCAGGAGATCCCTCGATGACCGCGACCGATTTCGACGCCGCAGATCCCCGCTCCGCCCCCCCGGGCCAGGAAAGCCTGCGCGCCCGCTTCCATCCCGAGGCCGGCGCGGGCGGCTTCTCCGCCATCGACGGCACCGTCGCCTTCTACGCCCGGATCGACGCGCTGCTGCGGCCCTCGGACGTGGTGCTGGACCTCGGGGCTGGCCGCGGACGGGCGCACCTGGACGATCCGGTGGCGTATCGCCGCCGGCTGATGGATCTCCGCCGCCGCTGCGCGCGCGTGATCGGCGCGGACATGGACCCGGCGGTATTCGACAATCCGTCGGTCCACGAGGCGCGGCTGATCCCGACCGAGGGCGCCGACGCCTTCCGCCTGCCGCTCGCGGACGGCGAGGCGACGATGGTGATGTGCGATCACGTGCTGGAGCATGTGGAGGATCCGCGCGCCTTCGCGGCCGAGGTCGCGCGCGTGCTGGCCCCCGGAGGCTGGTTCTGCGCCCGCACCCCGAACCGCTGGGGTTACGTGGCCCTCGCCGCCCGCGCGATCCCCGAGGAGTTGCACGCGGCCGTGCTCTCCCGCGCCCAGCCGCACCGCAAGGCGGAGGACGTGTTCCCCGCCTTCTACCGCCTGAACGACCGGGCGGCGCTGCGCCGGGCGTTCCCCGAGGCGGCGTGGTCCCACCACGTCCACCTCTGGAACTCCGAGCCCGCCTATGCCGGGCGCTCCGCGCTCGCATGGCGGGCCGCGCACCTGCTCGCCGCCGCCCTGCCCGAGGGCATGGGCGCCAACGTTCACGCCTTCCTCCGCCGCCGCTGATCCCCGGGAGCCTCCGATGTCCTCCGACCTGCTCGCCGCCGGACTGCCGGCGCTCGCCGTCTCCGGGCTCTGCGCCCTCTTCGCCTGGTCGCGCACCGCCTGGTACGCGCCCGCGACGCTGTGGAGCGGGTTCTGCTTTGCCGGCATCGCGGCGCTCTGGTGGGTGATCGAGGCGGGGCTGCACCTGCCGGCCGCCATGCTCTCGCCGATGCCGACCCTGCATCTGGAGGCCCAGTTCCCGCGCACGGCCCTGTTCTTCACCCTGCAGGCCGCGATCGGGCCGCTCGCGGTGTTCGGGCACCGGCCGGACCGCGCGGCGCGGGCCGAGGGTATGGCCGCGATGCGCGACGCGCTGATGCGCGTGCGGACCCATCCGGCGGCGCTCGGCTACGCCGTCTTCGCCTTCGGGCTGGCGGCGGCGCATTTCGCGCTGATCGACAAGAGCGCACTTTATCTCAACACCGAGTACCTGTCGCTCTCGGACCCCTCCCGCAACGGGGTCGGTATGGGCGCGGGCGCGCTTGTGAACAACGCCCTGCGGCCGCTGCTGCTGCCGGCGTTCCTGCTGCTGGCCGTGCCGTCGGGGCGGAGGGGGCCGGACCTCGCGGCGCTGCTGCTGGCGGCCGCCTGCGCCTACGCCATGGCTTTCAGCCTCGCGGTCTATTCGCGCTACCTGATGGTCTACGTGTTCGTCTTCTTCCTCGGGCGGATCTTCGCGGGGCGCGGCGCGGGCGGGGTGCGCGGCATGCTGGGCCTCCTGGTCGCGGCGGCGGCGGTGTTCATGTGCTTCGCCGTGGCGCTGACCGGGCGGGGGAACCAGACGCAGGGGCTGGCCTCGGCGCCCGAGGTGCTGGCGAACCTCGACGCCTCCCACGCGGGCTGGCTGCTCACCCGGCTTGCGGTGACGTCCTTCGACGGGGCGATGAGCTTCGCCAACGCCCTGCGCTACGCGCCGAGCTACGAGGGCGAGTACCAGATCCTGTCCTTCAGCCCCTTCCCCTCGCTCATCGACGGCTTCTCGGGGATCGAGCGGGAGATGTCGCGCCGCATCAACATCTACGTGCCCATGTCCGCCTTCGGCGAGGTCGCGCATTTCCACTGGATCGCGGCGCCGGCGCTGTTCGCGCTCTGCGCGCTCTCGGTCCGGCGGCTGACGCTGGGCTTCTTCCGGGACCGCGACGCGGCGACGGCGGCGCTCTACCCGGTGTTCCTGGTATGCCTGCTGCAGCTTCAGACCTATCCGCTGCGGGCCTCGCTGCGGGTGCTGCTGGCGGCGGCCCTGCTGTCGTGGCTGAGCTCCCGCCTCCGCCGCCGGCGTGCGATGCGGGAGATGGAGGAGCCGGCTCTCGCCTGACCGGTCAGCCCAGGCGGCGGGCGGTCTTCCCGGCGATCCAGGCGACGCAGACCAGCAGCGCAGCGGAGGCGGCGGCCGCCACCCAGGCCGCGCCGACGACCCCGAAGGCCGGCGCGAAGGCCGCGAGCGCCGCGGCATGCGCCCCCGCGAGCGCGACCCCGATCCGCCCGAACGCGCGCATTCCCGGCCCCGACACCGCCAGCACCAGGAGCGGCGCGCCGAGGGCCGTGAGCGCCTCGGCCAGGGCGAGAGCGGGCACGAGGGCGGCCGCATGGACGAACTCCCCCCCGAAGAGCCGCGAGAGGGGCGCGGCGAAGACCGCCGCCCCGGCCGCCGCAGGCGCCGCCCGAGCGCCGCGGCCCCGAGGCCGGGCCTGAGCACGGCCAGCAGCGCGCGACGGTCGCCCGCATGGTACGCGCGGCTGATCCAGGGCTGCAGGACCTGCGCCAGCAGGAGGGGCGGCGCCGTCACCAGGAAGGCCAGCCGCTGGGCGGCCGCGTAGAAGCCCGTCGCCTCGAAGCCGAGCAGCGGCGCGATCAGCAGCATGTCCGCCCGCCCGAGCAGCATCCGCGGCAGCAGCGCGCCCAGCAACGCCCGCGCCTCGCGCGGCCAGTCCGCGGGATCGTCCCGCGGGCCCGGGCGGTCGGTCTGCGGGATCCGGCCGGCGGCGCCCCGCGCAAGCGCCAGCGCGGCGACGCCCGAGGCCGCGCCGGCCGCGGCGAAGACCAGCAGCGGCGCGACCGGGCCCGAGGCCCCGTGCATCGCCGCGAAGGCCAGGACCGCGGCGGGGGGCGCCAGGTCCTCCAGCGCCATCCCCTGGGCGGGCCGGAACAGCGCGGCGAGCTGCTGCGCCCCCGCCCGCCGCAACGCGACCGTCGGGGCGGCGAGCGCGCCGAGCACCAGCCCGCGCCCGAGCGCCTCCGACCCCGCCCAGATCGCCGCCGCGCCCGCCACGGCCACCAACCCTGCGGCCGCGAGCGCGCCCAGCCCGGCCCCCCGCGCGCAGGCGGTCATCAGCCGGCGCAGCCCCGCCCGGTCGCCCGCCGCCGCCAACCCCCCGATCCGGCGCACCGCGAGGCCGGGCCACCCTCCCGCGCCGAGCTGCCCCGCGAAGACCGCGACCCCCATCGCGAAGGCGACCTCGCCAAATCCCGCCGGCCCGAGCTGCGCCCCGAGGGCCAGCGCCATCAGGAACTGCGCCCCCCGCGCGCCGACCGCGACCAGCGCCGCGGCGCCCAGCGCGCGCGCGAAGCGGGGCAGGCGCGGCAGCCGGGCGGGCTGCGGAGCGGCGGCGTCGGTCATCAACAGGCTCCCGTGCTCGCGGGCCGTCCGCCCGCGAAACGCAATGTTAACCGGATTGGTTAATCACAGGTTCTCGTCAGCCCCCCGCCGCGAGCTTTCGAGGACGCCTTGACCCTGACCGCGAGCCCCGCCCCGCCGTCTCCCGCGGCCCCGCATCCCTGGCGGCGCCTGCGGCGCGTCCTGCGCAACCGGCTGGCGGAGTCGGACCGGCTCTATCTGCCCCTCGTGCGCCTCGCCCGCCCCGATCACGCGGTCTTCCCGGACACGGAGCTGGTGATCGAGGGCTATCCCCGCTCCGCCAACTCCCACCTCGAAGCCTGCGCGCGGGAGGCGTGGGGCGAGGATCTTCGCATCGCCCAGCACCTCCATGCGGCGGCGAGCCTGCGGGAGGCCGCGCGCCGCTTCCTGCCCGCGATCCTGCTCCTGAGGGCGCCTGAGGGCGCGGCGGCCTCGCTGGTGCTGAGGGATCCGGACACCTACGACCCCCGGCTCGCCCTCGGCGAATACATCCGCTTCCATGCCGGCGTGCGGGAGGCGGCCGACCGCCTGCTGGTGGTCCCCTTCGGCGCGGCCACGCGGGCCTTCCCCGAGGTTGCGGCGGCGCTGGTCGGCCGCTTCGCCCTGCCCTGGCCCGTCCCGGACTGGACCGAGGCGCAGGAGACCGCGGCCCGCGCCCGGCTCGACCTGCTGACCGAGCGGCGCATCGGACGCGCCCACGTGAGCTATTCTCCCGCCGTTCCCGCCGCGGCCCGCACGGCGCGGCAGGCCCGCGCAGCGGCCATGCGCCAGACGATCTCGCAGGACCCGAGCCTCGCGCCGCTGCTGACGCAGGCGAGCGCGCTCCACGCCGAGCTTCTGGCCAAAGCCCCGCGCGGCCTGCGGCGGCACGAGGAGACCCTGCCATGAGAACCGCCATCGCGGCGGCGGCGCTGATGCCGCGCGGCGCCCCCTTGCGGGACGACGGCGCCGGCCAGCCGGCGCCACGGCCGCAGCGCGCCGCGGGCGCCTTCGCCGCCACGGGCGCGACCGCGGGCGCGGCGCCTTCGGAGGCCGCCGCGCCCGCGGGCCTCCTCGCTCCCGCGCGGACCCGGCGCTTCCCTCCAGTCCCGGTGATCGGCAACCTGCCGCCGCCCGTCACCGGCCAGGCCGCGATCACGGAGGCCGCCGCGCAGGCGCTGGAGGGCGTCCGTCCCGTCCGCCGCGCCAGCCTCTCGCCCGGCGCCGCCCGCGGGCCCCTCCGGCATCCCGTCCGGCTCCTGCGCACGGCGCTCGCCGCCGCCGCCCTCGTCTGCGCGCGGCTCAGGGGGGACGGGCGGCCTATCTCTCCTGCGACGGCGGCTGGGGGCGGCTCTATCTCCTCGCGCTGATCGTCCTCGCCCGCGCGCTGGGGATGCGGGTGCGCCTGCACCACCACTCCTACGCCTATCTCGACCGTCCCGACGGGCTGATGCGGCTGCTCGTGAGGGGCGGGGGGGCCGGGCTCTCGCACGTGTTCCTCTCCGCCGGGATGCGCGCCCGCTTCCGCGCGCTCCACGGGCCGGAGACGGGCGCGCCCGACCTGGTGCTCTCCAACGCCGCCTTCCTGCGCACGACGCGTGCGAGGCGGACCGCTCCGCCGGCGGAGGCGCCTCTCGTGGTGGGGCTGCTCGCCAATCTCGACGCCGCCAAGGGGCTGCACGAGATGACGGCTCTCGCGGCCCATCTCACGGCCGTCGGCATCCCGGCGCGGGTCGCGCTCGCCGGCCCGGTGCGCGACCGCACGGACCGGACGCGGCTCGAGGCGGCGCTCGCGGCCCTCGGACCCGGGCGGCTGACCTGGGCGGGGCCGGTCCACGGCGCCTCCAAGGCCGCGTTCTACGCCTCGCTCGACCTGTTCGCGCTGCCCACCCGGCATGCGGACGAGGCGCAGCCGGCCGTGATCTGGGAGGCGGCCTTCGCCGGCGTTCCGTCCCTCGCCTGGTCGCGCGGCGCCATCTCCGAACAGGTGGGCGATCCCGACCTCCTGCTCGACCCGGCCGCGCCCTTCGTCCCATGGGCCGTGGCGCGGATCGCGGCGCTGTCGGCCGACCGGCCGCGCCTCGACGCGCTTGCGGCCGCCGCCCTGGCGCGGGCCGAGGGCGAGGCGGTCGCGGGCCGCGTCGCCCTTCACGCCCTCGTCGCCGACCTCGCCGGGGAGGCCGCCTGAACGCGACGCCGGGCGGGCAGGATCGAAGCAGGTCCGAGAGAGTCCCCGCCTAGGCTCGATCCGCCGCCTGCGCGCGGTTCTCCAGCGCCAGGATCAGGCGCGCGAGCGCCTTCTCCTGCACCATGCGGGCCGCCTCCTCCGGCGGCGCCCAGCGCCGATCCCGCTGGGACCTCTCCGGCCAGTCCGGCAGCTCCTCGGTCACGCGGAGGGCGAAGACCTCGACCCGACAGGGGAAGCGGTCCCCGCCCCGCGTCTTGAGATAGCCGAACGCGCCGGAGGCGCGATCCTCGATCTCGCCGCGCACGCCGGCCTCCTCCCACGCCTCCTGGGCCGCGGCCTGGTGGGACCGCTTGCCGGTCATCGGCCAGCCCTTGGGGACGATCCAGCGCCCGGTTCCCCGCGACGTCACCAGCAGCACCCGGACGCGCCCGTCCGCCTCGTGCCGCCACGGAAGGGCCGCGACCTGGAGGCGGCGACGGCGCATGAAGCGCAGGCGGCGCAGACGTTCGAATATGGTTCGCATGGCCCGGAGATAGGCGGCGCGGCCGCGCATGTCCAACCCTGGCCCGCGGCTCCGCCTCAATGCACCGCCGCGCCCGTTGCGGGCCGCGCCCCCTCCGCCCGCCACAGGAAGCCCGGAATCTCGTCCGCCCTGAGCGGCGGAGAGAACAGGTAGCCCTGCATGCACACCCCTCCCAGCCTCTTGAGCCGGTCGCGCTCGGCATGCGTCTCCACCCCCTCGCAGACCGTGGCCAGATCCAGCCGGCGCGCGAGGCCCAGAATCGCCGAAACGATGGCCTCGCGCCGCCGGTCGCTCTCGATCCCGCTGACGAAGGAGCGGTCGATCTTCAGCTTCCGCGCAGGGATGCGGGTCAGGTACTCCAGCGACGAGTACCCCTTCCCGAAATCGTCGATGGCGAGGCCCACGCCCAAAGCCTGGATCTCCGCGAGCATCCGGGCCGTGGCCGGCAGCGCCTGCGCGAGCACGTCCTCCGTGATCTCCATCTCCAGGCGGCGGGGCGGAATCCCGCTCCGCTCCAGCTCCGCGGCGATGCAGCCCACCAGGTGCGGATCGCCGAACTGCGCGGGCGAGAGGTTCACCGCCAGCGTCGCGTCGGTGTCCCACTCCGCCAGGTCCCGCAGCGCCCGCGCGATGACCCAGCGCCCGATGGGGACGATCAGCCCCGACGCCTCGGCGATGGGCACGAAGCTGGCGGGCGAGACGAGGCCGAGCGTGGGATGCCGCCACCGCACCAGCGCCTCCAGCCCGGTCACGCGCCCCGTCGCCGCCTCCACGATCGGCTGGTAGCGGAGCTCCAGCTCGTCCTGGTCCACGGCCCCTTCCAGCGCCTCGCGGATGCGGCGGGCGGCCTCGGCCTCGGCCTTCATATCGTCGTCGAAGGCCTCGATCGCGCCGGTGGATTTCGCCTTGTAGAGCGCGAGGTCCGCCCCGCGCACCAGCCGCTCCGCATCCACCTCCCGCGTCGCCGAGAAGGCGAGCCCCATGGCCGCGCCGACCGAGAAGCGGAAGCCGTCGATCTCGTAGACCTGGAGGACCAAAGCCCGGATCTCCTCCAGCGTCGCCAGCGCCTCCGCCTCGGACGCCACGCCGGAGAACAGCAGCCCGAACTCGTCGCCCCCGAGGCGCGCGATCAGCAGCCCCTCCCGCTCCGCCCGCCCGAGCCGCCGCGCCACCTCCACGAGCAGCCTGTCCCCGACCGGATGCCCGAACGTGTCGTTGACGATCTTGAACCGGTCGAGATCCATGCAGGCGATGGCCACCCCGCCGGACGCGTCCGACGGCCCGGCCGCCTCCTCCGCCGCCTCTGAGAACCTCAGCCGGTTGGCGAGCCCGGTGAGCGGGTCGGTCCGCGCAAGCCACGCGAGGCGATCCTGCGCCGCCTTCTCGGCCGTCACGTCCGCGCCGACGCCGCGCCAGCCCGCCACTTCTCCCCGCCGTCCGAACACGGGGTTGGCGGTGAGCTTCCACCAGCGGGCCGAGCCGTCCGCCGCCCTCGCCTGCACCACGAAGCCCCGGAACGGCCGCATCGCCCCGAGAAGCGACCGGAACCGCCCGGCCTCGGAGGGCGCCAGCAGGTCCTCGAACGGCATCCCGCTCAAGCGCGCAGGCTCGAAGCCCGAGGCCTCCTGCAGGCGGTCCGAGGGGGCGGAGAGGCGAAGACGGGCGTCGAGCCTGAACAGCCAGTCGGACGCCCCCGCCTCGAACTCCGACAGGAGGAGCGCGATGGTGTCGCGCTGCTCGCGCGACGCCTCCTGGCCCTCCACCCGCTCCCGGAACCCGCGGGAGGCCACGAGCACGCCGCGCACGATCGTCACGAAATAGACGCCGAGCAGGACGACGAGGACGGCCCTGAAGCCCGCGTCCGACCGCAGCACCGAGGCCGCGTTTCCCGCGCCCACGATGACGCAGTAGGAGATCGCGGCGAGCGGCACGGGCGACAGCGCGTAGGCGCCGACCCCCATCAAGCCCCCCATCAGGAGCCCGATGAGGAGCCGCGTCTCCTCGCTCGAGTCGAACAGCGCCAGCGGGACGACGCACCAGATGGCCGCGAGGATCGAGGCGTGGAGGATCGCGCGTCTGACCGCGCGGGCCGAGACCATTTCCTTCGGCGGCGACGCCCGCCGCTTCAGCGCCTTCGCGAGCGTCAAGCCCGGCAGCGCGAGGGCGATCGCGAGCCAGGCGAGCAGCGCCGCGCGGGGCACCTGCCCTGTCGCGGCGGAGACGACGATGCCGGCGTTCAGCAGGTTCGCGGCCATCATGCCGGGGGCCGCGCGAGACAGCTCCCGGAGCTGCGCAGCCCTCAGGCGCCCGGCCTGCGGGCTCTCCGGCGCGCCCTGCGGCGGAAAGGCGAGGGGGATCGCCAGGGCGTCCCGGGTCCATGCCCGAAGCCGGCGCAGGAGCCCGACCCCAGCCCCAGCGCACCCGTGTCGCCGGCCTGCGTCGGCGCCCGTCCTCAGATCACCGGCGCCGCGCAATTCGCTCACCCCTGCCGCCCCGAGCAACCGGCTATGTCAAAGGTGTTAACAAAAGGTTGCCGCAACCGCAGGGACCATGTCCCCCGGGAACCCGAGCCAGCGGCTCTTCCGCGTCTGGATATGGTGAGCCCGGCGCGACTCGAACGCGCGACCCGCTGATTAAAAGTCAGCTGCTCTACCAACTGAGCTACGGGCCCGACCGCGGTCCTGATAGGCGCCCCCGCCCCCCCGGTCAAGCCCGCCCCCTCTGGCATGGGCCGGGCATCGGGCGTATATGCCGGCGGATGGACGGATCGGCTCCCGCCGCGCCCCTGCGCTTCCGCAAGATGCACGGGCTCGGCAACGACTTCGTGGTGATCGACGCGCGCGCGGGCGGCTCCCGCGCGACTCCGTCGCTCGCCCGCGCGCTGGGGGACCGGCATCGGGGGGTCGGCTTCGACCAGCTCGCCGAGATCCTGCCCGACCCGGACGCCGACGCCCGCATCGTCTTCTGGAACGCCGACGGCACGACCGCCGGGGCCTGCGGCAACGCCACCCGCTGCGTCGCGCACCTCCTGATGACCGAAAGCGGTCGCGACGCGGTTTCGCTGCGAACCGAGTTCGGACGGCTCGACGCCCTCCGCCGCCCCGACGAGCTCGTGGAGGTCAACATGGGCGCCCCCGCGCTCGAATGGGATCGGATCCCGCTGGCTGAGCCCGCCGACACCGACGCCCTGCCCCTCGACGGCCGGCCCTCCGCGGTCTCCATGGGCAACCCCCACCTGATCTTCTTCCGCGAGGACGAGGCCGACCCCGCCGCCCTCGGCCCCGCGCTGGAGCGCCACCCCCTGTTCCCCGAGCGCACGAACGTCGAGTTCGCGCAGGTCCTCGCCCCCGACCGCATCCGTCTGCGGGTGTGGGAGCGGGGGGCGGGCGTCACGCTCGCCTGCGGCTCGGGCGCCTGCGCGGCGGTGGTGGCCGCCGCGCGCCGGGGCCTGACCGGCCGGCGGGCGGAGGTGATCCTCGACGGCGGCTCCCTCTTCATCGACTGGCGCGAGGACGGGGTGCGCATGGCCGGCCCCGTGGCGGAGGTGTTCGAGGCGACGCTTTCCCCCGCCTTCCTCGCCAAGGCCATGGCATGAGCGCGCCGGTGTTCGAGACCTTCGGCTGCCGCCTCAACGCCTACGAGACCGAGGCGATGAAGGAGCTCGCCGCCGCCCACGGCCTCTCGGACGCGGTGGTGGTCAACACCTGCGCGGTGACCGCCGAGGCCGTGCGCCAGGCCCGCCAGCGCATCCGCAAGCTGCGGCGCGAGAACCCGGGCGCGCGGGTGATCGTCACCGGCTGCGCCGCCCAGACCGAGCCCGAGACCTTCGCCGCCATGCCCGAGGTGGACCTCGTGCTGGGCAACGCCGCGAAGATGGAGGCCCCCGCCTGGGCCCGCATCGCGCAGGAGGCGCCGGACCTCGCCGGCCCCACCGAGAAGATCCGCGTGGACGACATCATGTCCGCGACCGAAACCGCCGGTCACCTGATCGACGGCTTCGGCACGCGCGCCCGCGCCTACGTGCAGGTGCAGAACGGCTGCGACCACCGCTGCACCTTCTGCATCATCCCCTACGGGCGCGGGAACTCGCGCTCCGTGCCGGCGGGGGTGGTGGTGGACCAGATCCGCCGACTGGTGGCCAAGGGCTACAACGAGGTGGTGCTGACCGGCGTTGACCTTACGTCATGGGGCGCGGACCTGCCGGGCAAGCCGCCGCTCGGCGACCTGGCGCAGCGGATCCTGCGGCTCGTGCCGGACCTGCCGCGGCTGAGGATTTCCTCGATCGACTCGGTGGAGGCGGATGCGGCGCTGGTCGATGCGGTGGCCTCCGACGCGCGGCTGATGCCGCACCTGCACCTGAGCCTGCAGGCGGGCGACGACATGATCCTCAAGCGGATGAAGCGCCGCCACCTGCGCGACGACGCCATCCGCTTCTGCGAGGATATGCGCCGGGCGCGCCCGGGCATCGTCTTCGGCGCGGACCTGATCGCGGGCTTCCCCACCGAGACGGAAGCGATGTTCGAGAACTCGGTCCGCCTGGTCGAGGAGTGCGGGCTCACCTGGCTGCACGTCTTCCCCTATTCGCCCCGCCGCGGCACGCCGGCCGCGCGGATGCCGCAGGTGGAGAAGGCGGAGATCCGCGCCCGCGCCGCCCGCCTGCGCGAGGCGGGGGAGGCCGCGCGGGACCGCTGGCTCGACGCTCGCATCGGCGGCACGGAGCGCGCAGTGATGGAGACGGAGCGCCGCGCCCGCACCGAGACCTTCGCCGAGGTGGACGTCCCCGTCCTGCGGGAGCCCGGAGCGCTGGTGGAGCTGCGCATCGTCGGCCGCCGCGATGGCCGCCTGATCGCCGCCTGACGCCCGGAGCCCCGGCCGGCTCGGCCTTGCGCCTCGAAGAGGCGCGCGGAGGCCTTGGCCTCCGCGCCCGCGCTTTGCGCGGGCAAGGCCGCTTGCGCTCCGCTCCGGGGGGGCGCGGACCCGCCGGGGTCAGGCGCCGGCTCCGCCTGCATTCCGATGTCCTGCGTTTCGCTGCGAAACATCGGAGGTCGTTTCGCAGCGAAACGCAGAACGGGAACCGCCGTCCCCCTCCGCCCCTTCCCTCCGCAGCCGGTCCGCGCTATGCCCGATCGGCCTGTCCGCGCGCCCCTCGCGCCTGCCGGGAGCATCCATGGCCTTCTTCTCGAAGCTGAAATCGCGTCTCTTCAAGTCCTCCGCCAAGATCGACGAGGGGCTCGACGCCCTAATGGAAGGCGGCGAGGAGGAGCCGGTCGGCCCCGACCTGCCTCCGCGCCCCGGTCCCGCCGAGGTCCCGGAACCGCCCAGCGAAACGCCGGTTCCGCCGCGCGAAGCGCCGGACCTGCCGGACGAGACGCCCCCCTCGCCCTCCGGCCCCGACGTGCCGATGCCGGACCCGGAGCCCGACCCGCCCGGCCCCGACGTTCCCGCGCCCGGAGCCGACGCGCCCCGAGCCCGACGTCCCGCAGGAGCAGCCGGACCCGCCGCGCGAACGGCCCCCCGCAGCGCCGCCGGGCATACCGTCCGGCTCGCCGCCCGAGCTTCCGCAGGACGACGCCTCCCGCCCCGCCGCCAGGCGGGGCTTCTTCGCGCGCGTCTTCCGAGGCGACCAGCCCGAAGGCCCCGCCCCCGCAGAGCCGCGCTTCGAGAAGAAGCGCGTGCTCGACGATGCGCTGCTGGAGAGCCTGGAGGAGCTGCTGATCTCCGCCGATCTCGGCGTGGACGCCTCGCTGCGCGTCTCGGCCGCGCTCGCCGAGGGGCGGTTCGGGCGCAAGGTCGGCGCGACCGAGATCAAGGGGATGCTGGCGCAGGAGGTGGCGCGCGATCCTGGAGCCGGTCGCCCGCCCCCTGCCCCTCACCGGGCAGAAGCCGCAGGTGGTTCTGGTGGTCGGGCGTCAACGGCTCGGGCAAGACCACGACCATCGGCAAGCTCGCCTCCCAGCTCAGGGGCGCGGGCAAGAAGGTGGTGATCGCCGCCGGGGACACCTTCCGCGCGGCGGCGGTGGAGCAGCTTCAGGTCTGGGGGGAGCGCGCGGGCGTGCCGGTGCTGACCGCGCCGCAGGGCTCGGACCCAGCCTCGCTCGCCTATGACGCGCTGGAGAAGGCGCAGGCCGAGGGCGCGGACCTGCTGATGATCGACACCGCCGGCCGCCTCCAGAACCGCGCCGACCTGATGCAGGAGCTGGAGAAGATCGTCCGCGTGATCCGCAAGAAGGACCCGACCGCGCCGCACAACACGCTGCTGGTGCTTGACGCAACGGTAGGCCAGAACGCGCTCAGCCAGGTGGAGCTGTTCCAGAAGGCGGCGAACGTCTCGGGCCTGGTGATGACCAAGCTGGACGGCACCGCCAAGGGGGGCGTGCTGGTGGCGCTCGCGGACCGCTTCGGCCTGCCGATCCATGCCATCGGCGTGGGCGAGAGCATCGACGACCTCGCCCCCTTCGACCCCGACGATTTCGCCCGCGCGCTGACCGGGGCCTGAGAGGCGGTTGAGCGGCTACATCCTCTCCATCGAGGGCACGGCCTTCGCGCCGGTGCTGGCGACCATCCTCGCGCTGTCCTCGGCCTTCTTCCACGCCTGCCTCGGCGCCCTCCAGAAATCCCGCTACGACCCGTGGGAGGCGCGCGGCGCCATCGACGTCTTCGTCTTCGTCATGGCGCTGACCGCGGCGCTGACGATCCTGCCCTGGCCCAACCCGGAGCTGTGGCCGATCCTCGGCGGGGTCTGGGCGATCCACCTCACCTACAAGGCGCTGCAGGCGCTGGCCTATGAGCGCGGGGCCTACACGGTGGTCTATCCGGTGGCGCGCGGCACGGCGCCGATCTGCACCGTCCTTTTCGCCGGCATCGCCTTCGGCGAGCATTTCGAGTGGGGACAATGGGTCGGGGTCGCCTGCCTCTCGGGCGGGATCATGGCGCTGTCGGTGGTCAACCTGAAGGGCCGGGCGGTGTCGCTGCAATCGGAGACGATGCTGACGGCGCTCGGCCTCGCGGTGGTGACGGGGGTGATGATCGCGATCTACACCACCTACGACGCCTGGGGCATCCGGGTGGCGGCGGACCCGTTCACCTTCCTCGCCTGGTTCTTCGTGGCGGACGGCTGGTCCTTCCCCCTCATCGCCGCTTGGCGCAGGCGCCGCAAGCCGGCGGAGGCGCGCCTGCCGCTGGCGCCGCTGGCGGGGCGCGGCTTCCTGGGCGCGCTGATCGCGTTCATGTCCTTCGGCTGCGTGATGCTGGCGACCCGGCTCGACAAGGTCGGCGAGGCGGTGGCGCTGCGCGAGACCTCGGTGATCTTCGCGGCCGCTCATCGGCTGGCTGTTCCTGCGCGAGCCGATGGGGCCGGCGCGGGCGGGGCTGATGGCGGCCATCGCGGCAGGGGCGGCGCTGGTGGAGCTCGGCGCCTGAGGCGCGACAGGCCGGCCCTCCGGGAACGGAGGACCGGCCGTCCCGCCGGGTTCGGCGGGAGAGGCGGCGCAGGATCGGAGGGTGCAGGACCGTCCCGCGCCGCTCGCTCAGGAGGCGGGGAGCATCACCGTGTCGATCACGTGGATCACGCCGTTGGACTGCTCCACGTCCGCGATGGTGACGGAGGCGACGTTGCCCCGCTCGTCCTCCAGCATGATGTTCCCGTCCTTGGACCAGGCGCGGAGGGTGCAGCCGCCGAGCGTCGGCACGGGGTGCACGCCGCCGTCGTCGGCGATCATGCCCTGAATCGCGCCGGACATGGCCTTGGCCCCGACCACATGGCAGCTCAGCACCTTCTGGAGCATCGCCTTGTTCTCGGGCTTCAACAGGGTCTCGACCGTGCCGGGGGGCAGCGCCTCAAACGCCTCGTCGGTGGGGGCGAAGACGGTGAACGGCCCTTCGCCCGACAGCGTGCCGGCGAGGTCGGCGGCCTTCACCGCGGCCACCAGCGTCTCGTGGTCCTTCGAGTTGACGGCGTTCTCGACGATGGTCTTCGAGGCGTACATGGGGGCGCCGCCGACCATGGGGTTTTCGGCCAGCGCCGGGGCGGCCATGGCGAGGGTGGAGGCGGCGGCCGCGAGGCCGAGGGCGCGGATGGCGTCGAACATTTGGCGTCTCCTGTCGCTGCATCCCCGTCTGCGGGGACTTCGCGGACAGCTACGGGAGGCCGGGGCCCCGGGTTTCGCGCTCTCGCATCCGTGATCCTTCGAGGAAGACGTCGAGCGCGAGGTCGAGGCGGCGGTCCGCCTCGCCGGCCGGATCCTCCGGGGCGCCGGGGTCGATGAGGCGGTCCAGGGCGCCGGCGTGGACCATGTCGAACAGCAGCCGGGCGGCGGCGGCCGGATCGGGCGTTCGGAGCTCTCCGGCGGCGCAGGCGAGGGCGAGCTCGTCCTGCAGGATGCAGCGGGCGGCCTCGGGCCCCTGGCGGCGGAAGGCGGCGGCGAGGTCGGGGTGGCGCGGCGCCTCGGCGATCACGGAGCGCAGGACGAGGAGGCGGCGCGCCTCCGCCCCCTCCCGCGCCTCGGAGCGCAGCAGGCGGCGCAGGCGGTCCCGCAGGGGCAGGCGGCGCTCCGCCTCGGTCAGGGGGTGGACCACCGATTCCCGCAGGCGGCGGACCCAGGCGCCGAACATCGCGTCCCGGCTGGGGAAGAGGGTGTAGAGCGTGCGCTTGGACATCCCCGCCTTCCGCGCGATGGCGGAGACGGTGGCGCCCTGCAACCCCTGGGCCGCCACGACGGATTCCAGCGCGTCGAGGATCAGCGCCTCCCGCTCCTGCGTCGAGAAGCGGGCCGGGCGGCCGCCGCGGTGGGCGGGGGAATCGTGGTTATGCGGCATCATCCTCCGAAGATCGAGCCTCCGAGGTCTAGCGGAAGTTTGCGAAACCGTCTAGTTTCCAAACCTGCGGGGGCACGGAAGCGGCGCCCGCGATCCGGAATTCGAGAAGGATTTTCCCATGCGGCTGGCTGCGGCGCGCCTTTTGACGGCGGCGGGGATTTCGCTTTTTCTGACGGGCGCGGCGGGGGCGCAGGCGCCGGGCGGCGAGCGGCCGCCCGCGGCGGTGACCGTGGAGACCATGCGCGCGCAGGACGTCACCATCACCGCCGAGCTGCCGGGCCGCGTGGTGGCCTCCGGCGTGGCGGAGGTGCGCCCGCAGGTCAACGGCATCATCGTGGAGCGCCTGTTCGAGGAGGGGGGCCAGGTGTCGCTGGGCGACCCGCTCTACCGCATCGACCCGGCGAGCTACGAGGCCCAGGTCTCCGCCGCCCGCGCGCAGGTGAACCAGGCGGAGGCGCAGCTTCGCGCGGCCGAGCGGGACGCCAAACGGTACAAGGAGCTGACCCAGCGCAAGGTGACCTCGGAGCAGAGCCTCGACGAGGCGGTGACCGCCCGGGAATCCGCCGCCGCCTCGCTCGAGGTGGCGAAGGCGCAGCTTCAGGCCGCCCACATCGACCTCGACCGCACCACGATCCGGGCGCAGCTTTCGGGCGTCATCGGCCGGTCGCTGACCACGCAGGGCGCGCTGGTGACCGCCGGCCAGGCGGAGCCGCTGGCCGTGATCCGCAAGATCGACCCGGTGCTGGTGGACGTGACCCAGTCCGCCGCGGAGATCGTGGAATGGCGGCGCGGCGAGGCCGGCAAGCGGCTGAACGGCGCCGACCGCACGGTCTCCCTGAAGCTGGCGGACGGTTCCACCTACGACTACACGGGCGAGCTGACGGCCGCCGAGCCCTATGTCAACGAGCTCACCGGCGTGGTGACCCTGCGGCTGGACTTCCCCAACCCGGACCGGCTGCTCCTGCCCGGCATGTATGTGCAGGTGGAGATGCCGCAGGGCGTGGTCCCGGGCGCGATCCTCGCTCCGCAGGAGGGCGTGTCCCGCGACCGCCGCGGCCGCCCCACCGCGCTGGTGGTCAACGCCGACGGGGTGGTGGAGGAACGGGTGCTCACCGTCCTCGGCGCCCGCGGCAACGACTGGATCGTGACCGAAGGGCTGGCCGAGGGCGACCGCGTGGTGGTCGAGGGGGTCCAGAAGGTCCGCCCCGGCGCCAAGGCCGCCCCGGAAGAGCGGGCCGCCCCCCCGACGCGAGCGAAACCGCTCAGGCGACGCAGTAAGAGGGGCCCCCGCATGTCCCGTTTCTTCATCGACCGCCCGGTCTTCGCCTGGGTGATCGCCATCCTCATCATGGGGGTCGGCGTCCTCTCCATCACCATCCTGCCCATCGCGCAGTATCCCCAGATCGCGCCCCCCACGGTGGAGGTGCGCGCCGCCTATCCGGGCGCGAGCGCCGAGACGGTGGAGAACACCGTCACCCAGGTGCTGGAGCAGCAGATGACCGGGCTCGACGGGCTCAGGTACATCTCGTCGTCCTCCAACTCCTCGGGCGCCGCCTCCATCACCCTGACCTTCGAGACCGGCACCGACGCCGACATCGCCCAGGTGCAGGTGCAGAACAAGCTCGCCCAGGCGACGCCGCTGCTGCCCGAGCCGGTGCAGCGACAGGGCGTGCAGGTGGAGAAGTCCTCGGCCGGGTTCCTCATGGTGATCGGCCTGATCTCAGAGACCGGGGACCTCGATCAGGTGGACCTCGCCGATTACCTGAACTCGTCCGTGGTCGATGAGATCAGCCGCGTCGAGGGCGTCGGCGGCGTGCAGGTCTTCGGCTCCTCCTACGCCATGCGGATCTGGCTCGACCCCTCCAGGCTCGCGGCCTATGAGCTGACGCCCACGGACGTGGTCGCGGCGGTGTCGTCTCAGAACGCGCAGATCTCGGCCGGGCAGTTCGGCTCCCTGCCCGCGGCGGACGGCCAGCAGCTCAACGCCACCATCACCGCCCAGAGCCTCCTGCGCACGCCCGAGGATTTCGAGCAGATCGTGCTGCGCGCCCAGCAGGACGGCGGGCTGGTGCTGCTCGCGGACGTGGCGCGGGTGGAGGTGGGGGCCGAGCAGTACGGCACCATCTCCCGCTACAACGGCCAGCCCTCCTCGGGCATGGCGCTTCAGCTCGCGCCCGGCGCCAACGCGCTCGACACCGCCGAGCGGGTGAAGACCCGGATCGAGGAGCTGGCGCAGTTCTTCCCCGAGGGGGTGAGCTACAACATCCCCTACGACACCACCCCCTTCGTGACGATCTCCATCGAGGAGGTGGTTAAGACCCTGTTCGAGGCGATCGGCCTCGTGTTCCTGGTGATGCTGCTGTTCCTCGGCAACCTGCGCGCCACGCTGATCCCGACGCTGGCGGTGCCGGTGGTTCTGCTGGGCACGTTCGGGGTGCTGGCGGCCTTCGGCTTCACCATCAACACGCTGACCATGCTTGCCATGGTGCTCGCCATCGGCCTGCTGGTGGACGACGCCATCGTGGTGGTGGAGAACGTCGAGCGCATCATGGAGGAGGAGGGGCTGAGCCCGCGCGAGGCCACCCGCAAGTCCATGGGCCAGATCACCGGCGCGCTGGTGGGCATCGCGCTGGTGCTGTCGGCGGTGTTCATCCCGATGGCGTTCTTCGGCGGGTCGACGGGGGTGATCTACCGGCAATTCTCGGTCGCCATCGTCTCGGCCATGTTCCTGTCGGTGGTGGTGGCGGTGATCCTCACGCCCGCGCTGTGCGCCACCATGCTGAAGGCGCGGGACTCCCACGGCCCCCGGCGCGGGCCGCTGGGCTGGTTCAACCGGGGCTTCACGTCCCTGACCGGCGGCTACGCCGGCACGGTCGGCTACATCATCCGACGGCCCTTCCGGGTGGGCGTCATCTACCTCGCGCTCGTGGGCGGCATGGTGTGGCTGTTCGTGCAGACCCCCACCGGCTTCCTGCCGGACGAGGATCAGGGGATCATGTTCGTCCTCGTCCAGGGCCCGTCCGGCGCCACCGCCGAACGCACGCAGGCCGTGCTCGACCAGGTGCAGGCCTATCTCGACACCGAGGAGGACACCGTCGCCTCCGCCTTCACCGTGGTCGGCTTCTCCTTCGCGGGCGCCGGCCAGAACGTGGGCCTCGCCTTCGTGCGGCTGAAGGACTGGTCCGAGCGTCCGCGCCCCGACCAGTCGGTGCAGGCGCTGGCGGGTCGGGCCTACGGCGCCTTCTCCCAGATACGGGACGCGATGGTCTTCCCCGTCGTGCCCCCCGCGGTGATCGAGCTGGGCAACGTCTCGGGCTTCGACTTCTACCTCCAGGCGCGCGGCGGCCAGACCCATGAGGAGCTTCTGGCCGCGCGCAACCAGTTCATGGGCATGGCCTCCCAAAGCGCGCTGATCGGCTCCATCCGCCCCAGCGGGCTGGAGGACGCGGCGCAGTTCCGCCTCGACATCGACTGGCGCAAGGCCGGCGCCATGGGCGTCTCCGCCGCCGACGTCAACAACCTGCTCGGCGTCGCCTGGGCGGGGCGCTACGTGAACGACTATCTGGACCGCGGCCGGATCAAGAAGGTCTACGTCCAGGGCGAGGCCGACGCCCGCCGCAACCCGGACGACGTGGAGCGGTGGCGCGTGCGCAACGCCTCCGGCGGGCTCGTCCCCTTCTCCAACTTCGCCGACGGGTCGTGGACCTACGGGCCGCAGGGCCTCTACCGCTACAACGGCGTGCCCTCCATGCAGCTCCAGGGCAGCCCCGCCCAGGGCGTCAGCACCGGCGAGGCGATGGACGAGATCGAGCGTCTCGCCTCCCAGCTCCCCGGCGGCTTCGACGTCGCCTGGACCGGGCTCTCGCTGGAGGAGCGGGAGACGGGGGGCAGCGCGCCGATGCTCTACGCCCTGTCCCTGGCGGTGGTGTTCCTGTCGCTCGCGGCCCTTTACGAGAGCTGGGCGATCCCGGTGGCGGTGATGCTCGCCATGCCCATCGGCGTCGCGGGCGCGTTGACGGCGGCGTGGTACGGCGGCTTCGCCAACGACGTGTTCTTTCAGGTGGGCCTGCTGACCACCATCGGCCTCACCGGCAAGAACGCCATCCTGATCGTGGAATTCGCCCGCCAGCGGCAGGAGGATTTCGGGGACGCGCTGTTCCCCGCGGTGAAGGAGGCGGCGCGCCAGCGCTTCCGCCCGATCATCATGACCTCCATGGCCTTCTCGCTCGGCGTGACGCCGCTGGTGCTCTCCTCCGGCGCGGGGGCCGCGGGACGCAACGCCATCGGCTCGGCCGTGCTCGGGGGCACGCTGGCGGCGACGGTGCTGGGCGTGCTGTTCGTGCCGCTGTTCTACGTGATCGTCCGCCGCCTCGCGCCCCTGCCCGGCCAACGGCGCGACGGGCCGCCGGCGGGCGAGGCCGTCCCGGCCGAGTGACCCCGGGACGCCCCCGCGCCCGATCGCGCGGGGCGTCCGTCGGCCGGCAAGCACGCCTCATCCGCCGCCTCCGCTGACACGGGCGGAACAGCCCTCGACGATCCGCCGGCCGTCGCGCCATCGCGTCAACCGGTGGATATTCCTCCTCCCCCGCGCCTTCCCTCTTGGCGGCCGCGACCCCTCCGGCGATCCTTCTCCGAAACAGGGAGGATCGCATGGACGAGGCGCATTCGCTGAAGGGCCGGGTGGCCGTGGTCACCGGCGCAGGCTCGCAGACCGAGGGGATCGGCAACGGCCGCGCTGCCGCCATCCTGCTCGCCCGCCGCGGCGCGAAGGTCGCGTCGCTGGACCTCAACCTCGCCGCCGCCGAGCGGACCTGCGCAATGATCGCGGAGGAGGGCGGCGAGGCCCGCGCCTGGGCCTGCGACGTCTCCGACCCCGCCTCGGTGGAGGCGACGGTCGCGGAGATCGCCGAGACGCTCGGCCCGCCCACGATCCTCGTGAACAACGTCGGCATCCGCGGCCCGCTGGGGAACGCGGTGGATCTGGACCTCGATGAATGGGACCGGGCGCTGCGGGTGAACGTCAGCTCGATGATGCTGACGGCCCGCGCCTGCATCCCCCACATGCGCGAGGCCCGCCGCGGCAGCATCGTCAACATCGCCTCGGTGGCGGGGCTTCAGGGCGGGCACCCGCACCTGCTCTATCCCACCTCCAAGGGCGCGGTGATCAACATGACCCGCGCCATGGCCGCCCACCATGGCCCCGAGGGCATCCGCGTCAACTGCATCGCCCCCGGCATGGTCTTCACGCCCATGGTCGAAGGCGCCGGCATGTCCCCGGACCGACGAGAGGCGCGCAAGGCCCGCTCCCTCCTCCAGACCGAAGGCTCGGGCTGGGACGTGGGGCACATGGTCGCCTTCCTCAGCTCCGACGCCGCCGGCTGGGTCACGGGCGCCGTCGTGCCGGTTGACGCCGGCGCCACCGCCGGACGCCTGCCGGACCTCGCCGGAGGCGCCGTCATCGGGGGCTGAGGCCCGCTTCGGGCGCCGCCCGAAGCACGGGCGCAGGGGGCTCGATGCCCCCTGCGCCCGTCCCCCCGGTCAAAGGCCGAGCGCGCAGCCGTCCTTGCGCGGGTCCGAGGCCGCGATCAGCACCCCCAGCTCCCGGTCGATCTCGATAAGCTGCGAGCCCCCGATCGGCGTCGCCGGCACGGCCAGCTTATGGCCCATCCGCTCCAGCTCCGCCCGCGTCTCCGCCGGATAACCCCGCTCGATCTTCAGCTCGCCCGCATCGTAGAAGCAGCGCGGCGCATCCACGGCCGCCTGCGGCTCCATCCCGTAGTCCACGAAGTTCGACAGCATCCGCACATGCCCGCAGGGCTGGTAGGCCCCGCCCATCACTCCGTAGGTCCGGTTCACCAGCCCGTCCTTCTTCGTCATCGCCGGGATGATGGTGTGCAGCGGCCGCTTTCCGGCCCCCGCCTCGTTCGGATGCCCCTCGGTCAGCACGAAGCCCGCGCCGCGGTTCTGGAACAGGATCCCGAAGCGGTCCGAGGCCAACCCCGACCCGAACCCGTGGAAGATCGAGTAGATCAGCGAAACCTTCATCAGGTCGCCGTCCACCACGGTCAGATAGATGGTGTCCTTGTGGATCGCCTCGGACAGCGGCGCGGGGTCCGCCATGGCCCGCTCCGGGTCGATCAGGCCCGCCAGCCGCTTCGCCGTCTCGTCCGACAGCATGTGGTCCAGCCTCAGCTCCGCATGCTCCGGGTCCGCGACGAAGCGGTTGCGCGCGTCATAGGCGAGCTTCGTCGCCTCCGCCTCCAGATGCGCCCGCTTCGCCCCGAACGGGTCCATCGAGGCCACGTCGAACTGCGCGAGGACCTTCGCCAGCAGGATCGCCGTGGCGCCATGCCCGTTAGGCGGCAGCTCCACCAGGTCCGTGCCCCGGTACCCGCCCGAGATCGGGTCGACGTAGTTGCACCCGGTCTTCGCGAAATCCTCCAGCGTGTGCGTTCCACCGGCGGCCGACAGCGCCGAGACCATGTCCTCCGCCACCTCGCCCTCGTAGAACCCCGCGCGCCCCTCCCGCGCGACGCGCCGCAGCACCTCGGCCTGGCCAGGGGCGCGGAAGATCTCGCCCGCCCGCAGGGGCTTGCCGTCCTTCAGGAAGGCGCGCCGGGCGGCGTCTCCCTGGAACGCGGAGGCCGACTGCTCCCAGTCATGGGCCACCCGCGGATGCACCGCGATCCCCTCCTCGGCGTAGCGGATCGCCGGCGCCAGCACCCGGTCGAGCCCCAGCCGCCCGTGATCCGCCGACAACCGGCAGAACCCGTCCACGGCCCCCGGCACGGTGACGGAATGGGGCGAGCCCTCCGGCATCCGGTTCATCCCCTCGGCCCGCAGCTTCGCCGCCGACAGCCCCGCCGGCGCCCGGCCCGAGGCGTTGAGCCCGATGATCTCCTCCCCCTCCCGGTGGATCAGGCAGAACATGTCCCCCCCAATTCCGGTCATCGCCGGCTCCCCGATCCCGCAGACCACCGCCGCGGCGATGGCGGCGTCGACCGCGTTGCCCCCGGCCTCCAGGATCTCCACCGCGGTCTTCGTCGCGATGGGATGCGAGGTCGCCGCCACCCCCTTCGCCGAATAGACTGCGGAACGGCCGGGAAGGTGGAAGTCGCGAGCGCGGGGGATATCGGTCACTGAGGCCTCCCTGAGGATCGGATGTCGGCGCGCAGACTATGACCTTTGCCGAGGGACGCAACGCCCATCCCGCAGCGCGGAAGCCGCCGGTGCGACGCGAGACCGCTCTTCGCTTGCCATCGGGGACCTGCGACGTCATCCTTCCGTCATGCTGACCCTCGTACCTCCCCCCTCCGGCCCGGCGCAGCGCGCGCCCGACCGGGTGTCCTTCCACCGCTCCGAGCTGTCGACGATCCTGACCGTCTACGGCCGGTTCGTTGCGGCCGGCGAATGGCGCGACTACGGCATCGACATGCTGCGGGAGGTCGCCGTGTTCTCGGTCTTCCGCCGCTCGGCCGAGCATCCGATCTACCGGATCGAGAAGCGGCCCAAGCTCGCCGCCCGCCAGGGTCAGTATTCGGTGATCGGCATGGACGGCCGGATCCTGAAACGCGGCCATGACCTCAAGCAGGTCCTGCGGGCGTTCGACGCCAAGCTGATCCGCCCGGTCGAGGACTGACGCCCCCCGCCGCGCCCCTTCCGAAGGGCGCCGCGCCGACCGTCTCGCCTCTGGCCGCGGCGGCGCCAGCGGCGCGCGGCCGGCGAAGCGCTCGTGGCCGGCGCCCCCTGCCCGCCCACCGGGCCATCTCGGCCCCCCGCCATAATTCCCGCCGCCTGCAACGCGCCGCGGGCGCCCCGGCCACCATAGGCGGAGCCGTCGCGCGGCGCCTCCGCCGGCCGGGATCGCGGCGCCTCAGTCCTCGGGCGCGAGCGGCACAGCGGCAGCGTCATGGATCCCGCTCGCCTCGCGCCCCGGCACGGAGTAGCCCCGCTCGGCGTAAGGGAAGCCCGCCAGCTCCGTCGTCTCCGGCCGCTGCTGGTACCAGGACCGGATCTCCCGGATCAGCCCGTCCTCGAACACGAACCACTCGGCGCCGCGGGTGACCGCCCGCGCCGCGGCCCCCCGGGGCCGCCAGTGCATCGACCACTCGATCACCGCCTGATCGCCCTCGGCCACGCAGGAACTCCACGACCCACCGCGCCTCGATCATCCGCGCCGTCTTGCGCCAGTAGCGGGCCAGATGCTCGCGCCCCCGCACCGGCGCCGACCCGGGGTTGGGCGCGAGGAAGAAGTGCACCACCTCTGGGTGCAGCGCCGCGTGCAGCGCCTCCAGCGACCCGGCCGTGCAGCCGTCGTAATACCGCCGGATCGCGTCCAGCCGGCTCACCCCCGGCGCCCCTTCCGCTTGGCCTTCGCCTTCGCGATCTTCGCGCGCCCGAGCTTCTTGCGCGGCGCCCGGCCCCGCGCGGGCTTCGGCGCGCTCTCCCCCTCGATCTCCAGAAGCTCCAGCAGCAGCCCGCCGGTCACCGGAACCGCCTCCGCCAGCCGCACCGTCACCCGCTGCCCCAGCCCGATCACCCGCCCCGTCCGCTCGCCGGTCAGGGTGTGGCTGTCCGCGTCATGCCGGAACCACTCCCGCCCCAGCGAGGCGATCGGGATCAGCCCGTCCGCGCCCGTCTCGTCCAGCTTCACGAACAGCCCGAACCGCGCCACGCCCGCCACGCGGCCCTCGAACTCGTTCCCCACCCGCTCCGCCAGGTAGGCCGCGAGGTACCGATCGTTGGTGTCCCGCTCGGCGGTCATCGAGCGGCGCTCGGTGAAGGAGATGTGCTCGCCCGTATCCTTCAGCCGCTCCATCTCCTCGCCGCTCTGCCCGTCGCGCCCCCAGTCATGCGCCGAGACCAGCGCCCGGTGCACCACCAGGTCCGAATACCGCCGGATCGGCGAGGTGAAATGCGCGTAGGCCCGCAGGTTCAGCCCGAAATGCCCCAGATTGTCGGGCGAGTAATACGCCTGCGTCTGCGACCGCAGCACCGACATGTTGATCAGCTCCGCGAAGTCCGACCCCGCCGCCTGGTGCAGCAGGTGGTTGAACAGCGCCGGCCGCGGGGCCTGGGACTTCGGCAGGGTCATGCCGCAGCTCTCCGCCGTCTCGCGCAGCGCGTCCAGCTTGTCGGCGCCGGGCTCCTCATGGACCCGGAACAGCAGGGGCCGCCGCTTCGCCTCCAGCGTCTCGGCCGCGCAGACATTGGCGAGGATCATGAACTCCTCGATCAGCCGGTGCGCGTCCAGCCGGTCCCGGAACCCCACCGCCTGCACCTCCCCCTCGGGCGACAGCACGATGCGCCGCTCCGGCAGGTCCAGGTCCAGCGGTTGACGCCGCTCCCGCGCCTTCGCCGCCGCGCGGTAGGCCAGCCACAGGTCCGACAGCGTGCCGAGATGCAGCGCCGTCTCCGCATCCGCCTGCCCGTCCGCCGCCGCCTGCGCCTGCTCATAGGTCAACGACGCCGGCGAGCGCATGATCCCCCGATGGAACCCATGCCCCCGCTTCGCCCCGTCCGCGCCCAGCACCATCCGCAGCGCGATGCAGGGCCGGTCCTCGCCCGCCACCAGCGAGCAGAGGTCCGCCGACAGCTCCTCGGGCAGCATCGGCACCACGCGGTCGGGGAAGTAGGTCGAATTCCCGCGCCGCCGCGCCTCCCGGTCCAGCACCGAATCCGGCCGCACGTAATGGGCGACGTCGGCTATGGCGACCCAGACCACATGCCCGCCCGGGGTTCTCCGGGTCCTCGTCCGGCATGGCGCAGACCGCGTCGTCATGGTCGCGCGCATCGGCGGGGTCGATGGTCACCAGCGGCAGATGGCGCAGATCCTCGCGCCCCTTCAGGGAGGTCACCGGCTGCGCCGAAGCCGCCGCCTCCATCACCTCCTCGGGGAACGCATCCGGGATCCCCTGCTCATGGATCGCGATCAGGGAGAAGGACTTCGCCTGCCCCGGCGCCCCGAGCCGCTCGGTAATCCGCGCCCGCGGCAGCGCCAGCGACCGGCGCGTCTGGTCGCGCCCGGTCTGCTCGGCCTCCACCAGCTCCCCGTTCTCCGCATCCCCCGCATCGCGCGGCGAGACGATCCACTCCCGCTGATCCCCCTTCGCCACCGGCACGAGCCGCCCGCCTCCGTCCGGGGCGGCCCGGAAGATCCCAAGCATCCGCTTCGGCCCCGAGCCGATGATGCGGATCACCTTGCCGTCGTACTGGTGCTCCTCGCCATGCACCGGGTTCACCCGGGTCAGCAGCCGGTCTCCCTTGCCCGGCGCCGGCCCCTTCGGCGACGGCAGGATCAGCACCTTCGGCGCAGGCTCCTCGCGGTCCCAGCCCTGCGGCTCGGCGAACAGGTCGCCGTTCGCGTCGGGCTCTCCGGCGATCAGCACGGCTACGGGCGGCAGATGCCCCGGAGTCCCGTAGGCGCGGCGCGGCTTGCGCTCGATCTCGCCCACGTCCTCCAGCTCCCGCAGCAGGCGCTTCAGCTCGGCGCGCTGGGCGCCCTTGAGGCCGAAGGCGCGCGCGATCTCCCGCTTGCCGGAGGCGTCGGGGTTCTCGCGGATCCAGTCCGCGATCGCGGTCTTGTCGGGAAGCTCGGTCATGGCCCGCGCGGTAGCACGGACGCGCCCCCGCGGCCAGAGGCCCGCCAGCCAGAGGCCCCGCCCCCCGAAGCCGCGGCGGGCGCCCGGTCCGCCACGGGCGAGACCTCCGCGCCGCGGCCTCCGCGGTCAGCCCTCGCCGCCAGCCGCCTTCTTCGGCGCCGCCTTCTTCGCAGCAGGCTTCTTGGCGGCCGTCTTCTTCGCCGCCGGCTTCTTGGCCGCCGCCTTCTTCGGCGCGGCCTTCTTCTTCCCGCCCTTGGCCGCCTTCTCCGCGATCAGCTCCAGCGCCTGCTCCACCGAGACATCCTCGGGCGTCACGTCCCTGGGGAGGGTCGCGTTCACCTTCTCCCACTTCACGTACGGGCCGTAGCGCCCGGCCATCACCGCGATCTCGCCGCCCTCGGGATGCTCGCCCAGAACCCGCAGCGGCTCGGCCGTCGCCCGCCCCGTCCGCGCCGCCTTCTCCGCGATCAGCGTCACCGCGCGGTTCAGCCCGATATCGAAGACCTCGGACCCGTCCTTGAGGTTCGCATAGATCGCCTTCGGGGCCTTCTTCTCCCCCTCCGCCTTCGGCGGCTGGTGCATCACATAGGGCCCGAACCGCCCGATCCCGGCCTCGATCTTCCCCCCCTCGGGGTGCTCGCCCACGTAGCGGGGCAGCGCCAGCAGATCGAGCGCCTTCTTCAGATCCACATCCGAAGGGCTCAGCCCCTTGGGCAGCGAGGACCGCTTCGGCTTCGCGTCCGACCCCTCCTCCTGCTCGCCCAGCTGCACATAGGGCCCGAACCGACCCGTGCGCAGCGTCACCGGCCGCCCCTCGTCGTCATGCCCCAGCAGCTTGCCGTCCGGGCCGATGGCGTCCTCGCCATCCTCGCCGCCCCCCAGCGGCCGGGTGTACCGGCACTCCGGATAGGCCGAGCAGCCGATGAACGCCCCCCCCGACCGCGCCGTCTTCAGCGACAGCCGCCCCTTCCCGCAATGCGGGCACAGCCGCGGGTCCGCGCCGTCGCCCGCATCCGGGAACAGGTGCGGCGACAGCACGTCGGTGATGGTGTCCAGCACCTCGGTGATCCGCAGCTCCGAGGTGTCCTCGATCGCCGCATGGAAGTCCCGCCAGAAGTCCGAAAGCAGCTGCTTCCAGTCCATCTTGCCGTCCGAGACGACGTCGAGATCCTCCTCCAGCTTCGCCGTGAAGTCATAGGAGACGTAGCGCCTGAAATACCGCTCCAGGAAGATGGTCACCAGCCGCCCCTTGTCCTCGGGGAACAGCCGGTTCTTGTCCTTCCTCACATATTCGCGGTCCTGGATGGTGGTGATGATCGAGGCGTAGGTGGAGGGCCGCCCGATCCCCAGCTCCTCCATCCGCTTGACCAGCGTGGCCTCGCTGAACCGCGGCGGCGGCTGGGTGTGGTGCTGCTGCGCCAGCACCGCGCCCTCGCCGGCCAGCAGCCCGCCGGCCTTGCGCTGCATCGTGGCCGGCGCCGCCGCGGGCGCATCCAGCAGCGCCTCGCCCGCCTCGCCGATCTTCGCGAACTCCTCCCAGAAGGCGCCGGCGTCCAGCGTCACCGTCTCCCCCTCGGACAGGGCGGGCAGCCGGCCCCCCTCCTCGTCCTCCGGCTCGTCCCGGCCTTCCTCGTAGATCTTGAGAAACCCGTCGAACTTCACCACCTGACCCGTTGCGCGCAAACTGATTTCGCCGTCCTTCGACCGGATCTCGGCCGTGGTGCGCTCCAGCCGCGCCGCCTCCATCTGGGAGGCCAGCGTCCGCTTCCAGATCAGGTCGTAGAGCCGCTGCTCATCCCCGCCCATATCCGACAAAGCGCGCGCATCCCGGGACATCTCGGTCGGCCGGATGCATTCATGCGCTTCCTGAGCGTTCTTCGCCTTGTTCTTGTAGAACCTCGGTTTCTCGGGAACGTACTCCTCCCCGAACCGCGCCTTGATCGCCCCCCGCGCGGCCTGCACCGCCTCCGGCGCCATGTCGATCCCGTCGGTCCGCATGTAGGTGATGTGCCCGGCCTCATAGAGCCGCTGCGCCGCCCGCATCGCCTGCTGCGCGCCCATCCCGAACTTGCGGCTCGCCTCCTGCTGAAGCGTCGAGGTCATGAACGGCGGAGACGGATTGCGCGTCGCCGGCTTCGCCTCCACGGAAGCGACCGTCAGCTCCGCGCCCCGAGACGCCACCGCCCCCGCCGCCAACTCGGCGGACGTCGCGTTCTCAAGCGTATACCGCTCGATCCTGCGACCGGACATCTCCACCAGCCGCGCCTCGAACCCCGCCTTTCGCGGCGAAACCAGCCCCGCGCGCACGGACCAGTATTCCCGCGCCCGGAAGGCCTCGATCTCCATCTCCCGCTCGACGATCAGGCGCAGCGCCACCGACTGCACCCGCCCCGCCGACTTCGCCCCCGGCAGCTTGCGCCACAGCACGGGCGAGAGGTTGAACCCCACCAGGTAGTCCAGCGCCCGGCGCGCGAGGTAGGCCTGCACCAGCTCCATGTCGATCTCGCGCGGCGCGGCCATCGCCGCCTCCACCGCCGACTTGGTGATCGCGTTGAACGCCACCCGCTTGACCGGGGTGTCCTTCTTGATGGCCCGGCGCTTCAGCAGCGCCTCCTGAAGGTGCCACGAGATCGCCTCCCCCTCCCGGTCGGGGTCGGTGGCGAGGATCAGCGAGGGGTCGTCGGCCAGCGCCTCCGCGATGGCGCGCACATGCTTGGCGGCCTTGGCGTCCACCTCCCACAGCATCTCGAAGTCGTTGGCGGTGTCCACGGACCCGTCCTTGGGGGGCAGGTCGCGCACGTGGCCGTAGCTCGCGAGGACGGTGAAATCCTTGCCGAGATACTTGTTGATGGTCTTGGCCTTGGCCGGGGACTCGACGACGACGACGGCCATGCGGGCGTTTCTCCTGCTGCCGGGCGGAACGGTCGGGGACCATGTGAGGGCCGGATGCGGCTTGTCAATCGGGCCGCCGGCCCTCGCGGGCGCGCGTTGGACGGCGGTCAATAAGGCGCGAGCACCGCGATCCGGTCCCAGGATCGCCAGGCTAGCACCGTCACGGCGAAGGCCACGGCGAGCAGGCCCCCGAAGCGATTCGCCTGCCTCCGGCGGAACATCGCCTCCAGCAGGATCTCGGGCGCGACGCGGTCCAGCAGGGGGGCGGCGCGCACCGCCTCCCCCAGCGTGACCGCCAGCATCGCCGCCGCGGGCGCCGCCAGCAGGAACAGCCCGAGGCCCAGCTCGCTGCCGCCCAGCAGACCCCACACCGCCAGCGTCGCCAGCAGGAAGCCCCCCAGCGCCGCCCCGACGGCGCCCGAGCGATGCACGCCCGCAGCCTCCCGCATCAGCGCCCGGCGCGCCAGCCGGTCGCACAGCTCGGCGTCCTCGCCGCCGTGGCGGGCGGCCCGGCGCATCACGTCGTAGGGCACGCCATGGGTGAAATGCGTCATCCCGGACCAGAAGCAGGCCGTCAGCAGCCAGTACCAGACCGAGAAGAAGGCGGTCGTGTCGAAGAGCATCGCGGTCCGCCTCCCTGCCCGGCCTCGTGTCCGCGCCCGTTTATGTCGGGGATTCGCGCCCTTCGCCACCCGCAGGCGCTTGCCGAGCCCGCGCCGCGGTGGCATGGCGGAAGCGACAAGACCGGAGGATCCGCCCATGACCGCCCGCCTCGCGCCCTTCCCCTTCTCGCGCCCCCGCCGCCTGCGCCGGGCCGGCTGGATCCGCGATCTGGTGCGCGAGACGCGCCTGCGGCCCGAGGACCTGATCTGGCCCATGTTCGTCATGGACGGCGAGGACGCGGCGCAGCCCATCCCCTCGATGCCCGGCGTCAGCCGCCTGACGGTGGACCGGGTGGTGGAGGAGGCCAGGCGCGCCTTCGATCTCGGCATCCCCTGCGTGGCGCTGTTCCCCTACACGGAGGCCTCGGTCAAGAGCCCGGGCGCCGAGGAGGCCTGGAACCCCGGCAACCTCGTGAACACCGCCACGCGCGCGATCAAGCGGGCGGTTCCGGGCCTCGGGGTGATGCTGGACGTGGCGCTCGACCCCTACAACTCCGACGGCCATGACGGGATCGTCCGCGACGGGATCATCCTGAACGACGAGACGCTGCTGGCGCTGGAGAAGCAGGCGCTGGCCCAGGCGGAGGCGGGGTGCGACATCCTCGGGCCCTCGGACATGATGGACGGGCGGATCGGGGTGATCCGGCGGGCGCTGGAGGAGAACGAATACCAGGACGCGCTGATCATGTCCTACGCGGCCAAGTACGCCTCGGCGTTCTACGGCCCGTTCCGGGACGCGGTGGGGGCCACCGGCGCGCTGAAGGGCGACAAGAAGACCTACCAGATGGACTACGGCAACACCGACGAGGCGCTGCGCGAGGTGGCCGCGGACCTCGAGGAAGGCGCCGACATGGTCATGGTGAAGCCCGGGATGCCGTATCTGGACGTCTGCGCCAGGGTGAAGCGGGAGTTCGGCGTGCCGACCTTCGCCTATCAGGTGTCGGGCGAGTACGCGATGCTGGCCGGCGCCATCGCCAACGGCTGGATCGACGGGGACCGGGTGATCCTGGAGAGCCTCGGCGGCTTCAAGCGGGCGGGCTGCGACGGGATCCTGACCTATTTCGCGGCGCAGGCGGCGGAGCTTCTCGCCTCCGCCTGACGCTTGCCGGCGGGGGGCGGCGGCATATCCTTCGGACGAGTGTCGAGGGAGGGTCCGCCATGCGCGCCGTCGATGTCCTGAAGTCCCCGCTCTACGCGGCCGAGCTGCTCACCGGCGCGAAGTCCTTCGTGGACAACCCGATCCTCGGCTCCCGCGCGCTGAACGAGCGGGGGCTCCACGTGCGCCGGATCGAGATGGCCGAGCGGATGGCCGACGCCCGCCGCCGGCGCCTGCGCCTGCGCCCGCTGATCGCGGAAGCCGACGCCGCCGCCTATGACCGCGACGGCTTCATCGTGCGGGAGAATTTCCTGCCGTCGGAGGATTTCCGCCGCCTCGCCGACGAGGTGGAGGGGACCGCCTTCCCCGCCACCGAGATGAAGCAGGGCAATGCCGTCACCCGCTTCATCCCGCTGGGCCCGAAGGCGCTGGGGCGGGCGCCGCGTCTGGCGCAGGTGGCGCGGGGGGAGGCGTTCATGAACCTCCTGCGCTACGTGGCTTCGGCGCAGGGGGAGCCGGTGCTCTACCTCCACGCGGTCATCACCGATCCGGGACGCGGCAAGCCGGACCCGCAGACGGCCTTTCACGCCGACACCTTCCACGCGACCGCCAAGGCCTGGCTGTTCCTGCGCGACGTGGCGCTGGAGGAGGGGCCGTTCAGCTTCGTCCCCGGCTCCCACCGCCTGACGCCCGGGCGGGTCGCGTGGGAGCGGGCCGAGAGCCTGACCGCCGCCGACAGTCCCAACCGCCTGCACGGGCGCGGGTCCTTCCGGGCGACGGCGGAGCAGCTTCAGGAGATGGGCTATCCGCCGCCCCGGACCTTCGAGGTTCCGGCCAACACGCTGGTCGTGGCCGACACCCACGGCTTCCACGCGCGGGCGCCGAGCCTGCGGCCCTCCACCCGCGTGGCGCTCTACGGCTCGCTCAGGCGCAATCCGTTCCTGCCCTGGACCGGGGGGGACCTTTGGTCGGCGCCGGGGCTGAAGGGGCGGAGGGCGGACGCCTTCCACGCCTTCCTGGACCTGCGGGAGCGGGCGACGGGCCGGAAGTCTCCGCAGCCTTGGGTCGGCGAGGTGCGGCCGGGAGATCCTGCGCGGCGGTGACGGGCGTTTCGCAGCGAAACAACATGGGCGGAGTGTGGAATTACGCGGCGGCTCGCCCTCGTGGCGCCGCGATCCCGGGACAGGGTGGGCCCAAGCGTGTAGGATGAGATCGAACGAGCGCCGGACGAAGCCGGCGCCGAGGCGAAGGAGCAGTCCCATGACCCGACCGACCCGGCCGTCCGCCCCGCCGGACCCCGCCCGCCGCCGCCTGCTGGCCGCGGGCCTCGCCGCCGCCCCCCTGCTGGCGCTGCCGCTCGCGCTGCCCGGCTGCGCCCGCGCCTCCGAGAGCCGGGAGGTCATCGACCTCAAGGTCCGGCACGCGCTGGAGCGGCTCTACTCCAGCGTGCCCGGCGCGCGGGAGCTGATGAGCCGCGCCAAGGGCGTGCTCGTGGTTCCCGGCATCACCAAGGCCGGGCTGCTGGTCGGGGGCATGTACGGCGAGGGCTCGCTTTCGGTGAACGGGAGCGTGGTGGGCTACTACTCGGTCGGGGGGGCGAGCTTCGGGCTCCAGATCGGGGCGCAGAAGTTCGACCAGGCGCTGTTCTTCATGACCACCGCGGCGCTGGAGAAGTTCCGGCGGTCCACGGGGTGGGAGCTGGGCGCGGACGCCGAGATCACCACGCCGGAGGACGCGCTGGCGACGGGGTTCTCCACCACCACCGCGCAGGCGCCGGTGATTTCGGTGACCTTCGGCCAGGAGGGACTGATGGCGGGGGTGAGCCTGGAGGGCGCGAAGTACACGCGGATCGGCGGGCCCGGAAGCTGACGGCCGGGCCCCGGGCGGGGCTGGCCGCGCCGGCGCGCGAGCGCGCCGCTCCGCGCACGGCGCGGAGGCGCGCCGCAGGCGCGCGCGCGGCCTTCGCGCAGCGGTCGGAGGGGCGCGCCGGGTCCGGGCGCGACGGTCGGAAGGCGTGCGGCGGCGCCGCCCAATGACCGGAGGACGACGGGGGGTGCGCGGGCGCAGGCCGCTTTCGGTCAGGTCAGGCGGCGGATGAGGCTGGAGGTGTCCCAGCGCCCGCCGCCCATCTGCTGGATCTGCGCGTAGAACTGGTCCACCAGCGCGGCGACGGGAAGCGAGGCGCCGTTCTCGCGCGCCTCGGCGAGGCAGATGCTCAGGTCCTTGCGCATCCAGTCCACCGCGAAGCCGAACTCGAACTCGTCCGCGAGCATGGTCTTGTGGCGGTTCTCCATCTGCCAGGAGCCCGCGGCGCCCTTGGAGATCACGTCCACCACCGCCTCTCCGTCGAGGCCCGCCTTCTGCGCGAAGGCCAGCGCCTCCGACAGGCCCTGCACGAGCCCGGCGATGCAGATCTGGTTGACCATCTTGGTGAGCTGACCGGAGCCCGAGGGGCCGAGCAGGCGGCAGGAGCGGGCGAAAGCGGCGATCACCGGCTCGGCCTTCGTGTAATCCGCCTCGTCGCCGCCGCACATCACCGTGAGCACGCCGTTCTCGGCGCCCGCCTGCCCGCCCGAGACGGGAGCGTCGATGAAGCCCGCGCCGTGCTCGGCCGCGTGGGCGTGAAGCTCCCGCGCGATGCCGGCGGAGGCGGTGGTGTTGTCGATGAAGATCGCGCCGGGGTGCAGGCCCTCGAACGCGCCGCCGGCGCCGAGGGTCACTTCGCGCAGGTCTTCGTCGTTGCCCACGCAGGAGAAGACGAACTCGGCCCCGTCCACCGCGCCGGCGGGGGAGGCGGCCATCCTGCCGCCATGCGTCTCGACCCATTTCTCCGCCTTGGCGTGGGTGCGGTTCCAGACCGTGACCTCGTGCCCCTTGGCCTGGAGGTGGCCGGCCATGGGGAAGCCCATGACGCCGAGGCCGATGAACGCGCATTTCGCCATGTCGTGATCCTTCGAGAGCCGGCCGGTTGCTGGGCTGGAAACTGACGGCCGGGGATGGTCAGGTCAAGCGCGCCGGGAATCGCCCGCCCGCGGGCCGCGACCCCGGCGCCTCATGCACAGGCGGCGGGGACGGGTTTGGCGCAGATCTTCAAATGGCTGTCGCGGCTGCTGGCGTTGATGGCGGGGCTGGCGGCGCTGGCGGCGGCGTTCCTGTGGGTGCTGCTGAGCGGGTCCCTGCCCGACTACGACCGGGAGTTCGAGGTGGCGGGCGTGGAGGCGCCGGTCTCGATCCTGCGCGACGTGCATGCGGTGCCGCATATCCGGGGCGCGGGGGCGGGCGACGTGTTCTTCGGCCTGGGCTTCGCGCATGCGCAGGACCGGCTGTGGCAGATGGAGATGTCGCGGCGCGCGGCCCACGGGCGGCTCTCGGAGCTGTTCGGGGAGGCGACGCTGCCGGTGGACCGCTTCATGCGCGCGCTCGACCTCGACGGGCTGGCGCGGGAGGCGGTGGACGTGCAGACGCCCGAGGCGCGGGCGGCGCTGGAGGCCTATGCGCGCGGGGGTCAACGCCTACATCCGCGCGGTGGCGGACGAGGCGCTGGGGCGGGGCGCGCCGGAGTTCTACCTGTTCTCGGACAAGATCGCGCCGTGGACGCCGGCCGACAGCCTCGCCATCGCCAAGCTGATGGCGCTGCGGCTGACCGACCAGGCGGCGGCGGAGGTGCGGCGCGCGGCGCTGGCGCTGCGGGTGCGGCCCGATCGGTTGCGCGACGTGCTGCCGGACTATCCCGAGCCCGCGCTGATCGCGCCGAAGGCGGCTTTGGCCGGGCCGCGCTATGCGGGGTGGTTCGGGGGCGCGCCGTTCCCGTTGGCGCAGGGGCCGCAGGGGCCGCAGGCGCTGGCCGAGGCCGGGCGCGGGGGCGCGTCCAACGCCTGGGCGCTGGGGCCGTCGCGGGCGGCGGCGGGGGCGCCCATCCTGGCGAACGATCCGCATCTTTGGCTATCGGCGCCGTCGCTTTGGTATCTGGCGCGGCTGGAGCTGCCGTCCGGGGGGGTGATCGGGGCGACGGTGCCGGGGCTGCCGCTGGTGCTGATCGGGCGGAACGCGCAGCTCGCCTGGGGGCTGACCTCCGCCTACGTGGATGACGCGGACGTCTATATCGAGCGGCTCGATCCCGAGGATCCGGGGCGGTATCTGACGCCCGCGGGGCCGGAGCCGTTCCGGGAGCGGACGGAGACGATTCGCCTTCCCGAGGGGGAGGTGGAGGCGCGCCTGCGCTGGACCCGCCACGGGCCGGTGATCCCGCCCGAGCAGATGGGCGTGGGCGACGTGACGCCGGAGGGGCATGTGGCCGCCCTGAGCTGGACGGCGCTGACGGCGGAGGACACCAGCTTCTCGGCCGGATTCGCGCTGATGCAGGCGAAGTCCATCGAGGCGGGACGCGAGGCGATGCGGGCGCATGTGGCGCCGGCGATGAACGTGTTCCTCGCGGACCGGGAGGATGTGGGGATGCAGGTGGCGGGCCGCGCGCCGCTGCGGGACCCGCGAAGTCCGGGCAAGGGGCGGCTGCCCTCGCCGGGCTGGATCTCGGCCAACGATTGGCGGGGGTACCTGGATTACGATGAAATGCCCTCGGTGATGCGGCCGGAGGGCGGGGCGGTGGCCAACGCCAACAACCGCACGGCGGAAGCGGATTATCCGCGCAACCTCGGGTTCCACTGGGGGGATCCGTACCGCATCCGGCGGCTGGAGAAGCAGTTGGCGGCGCGGGAGTTCCATTCGCTCGACAGCGCGGTGGCCTTGCAGAACGACACGGTGTCGGAGATGGCGCGGGCGGTGCTGCCGCTGATCGCGCGGGACCTGTGGTGGACGGGGCCGGCCGCGCCCTCGGACCCGGTGGAGGCGCGCCGGCAGCAGGCGCTGGAGATGCTGGGCGACTGGAACGGCGAGATGTCCGAGCACGCGCCCGAACCGCTGATCTTCTACGAGTGGATGCGCCGGCTGACCGTGCGGCTGGCGGAGGACGAGCTGGGCCCCGCGATCGCGCGCATCGAGGGGCCGCAGCCCGTGTTCGTGGAGCGGGTGTTTCGCGACGTGGAGGGCGCGGCGGAGTGGTGCGACATCGACAAGACCTCGCGCGTCGAGACCTGCGCCGAGATCGCGGAGCTGGCGCTGGACGACGCGCTGGGTGCGCTGACGGAGCGGTTCGGCGGCTCTCCCATCGGGTGGCGCTGGGGGGAGGCGCATGAGGTGCGCCATGACCACGACGTGCTGGGCCGGTTCGGGCTTCTGAGCATGGCGGTGAACATCCGGCACGAGGGCTCGGGCGGGGATTACACGCTGATGCGGACCGCATGAGCGCCGGACGCGGGCCGGAGCCCTATGTGGCGCGATTCGGCGGCGGGGTTCCGCATGGTGGTGGATTTCGCGGACCCCGACAGCTCGGTCTTCATCCTGGCGACGGGAGAATCCGGCAACCCGTTCTCGCGCCACTACGACGACCTGTCGGAGCTGTGGCGGCGCGGCGACGCGATCCGCATGTCGCTGAATTTTCAGGATGCCGAAGCGGCGGCGGCCGGAGAGACGCGCCTCGTGCCTGGGGGGCGGCGCGAAGACACCGGCCTCGGCCCAAATTGACGCTACGTCAGTTTTCCTTGCGCATACCGGTGATCCGTCCAATATGGCGATGTCCGCGGTCCGAGCGCGACCGAATCCCCTCGGCGTCGGCGCTTCACCCCCCCCAGGGATTTGAACGTCGGCGTCACCGGTCGCACGCGTATTCCCCACACTTCGGGCCGCGGACACCCGATCAGGGCGGCGGAGGCCGGCCGAACAGCCGGTGGAACGCGCCGTTCACGGTGGCGACGCCGAGGCAGGCCGCGACCACCGAGAGCCAACCGAGCGGGCCCGGATTCTCCTCCAGCAGGGCCCAGCCCCCGAGCGCGGCCCCCATCGGGACCAGCGAGGTGAGGGACGAGGTGCGCGGTACGCCAAGCTCCCGGATCGCGTAGCCGTAGGCCCAGGCGGCCCCGACGCCGGCGAGCGCCCCCTGCACCAGCGCGAGACGGCCGAGTTCGAGCAGGTCCGTCCGGCCGAGATCGCTGCCCATGAGCAGGGCCATGACCGTCAGGAACGGGACGGAATAGAGGGCGGTGTAGGCCGTGGCCTCCAGCGCGGTGAAGCGGGTGGAGCGGTAGGCGATGGTGAAGGCGGCCCAGCCCAGCGCGGCGGCCATCAGCCAGGGCGCCCCCTGGAAGAAGCCCGTATCGCCGCGCGCCGCCGCAGGCCCCACGATCAGCGAGATCGAGAGCGCGATCAGCAGCAGGCCGACGATCCGCTGCGGCCCGAGGCGCGCACGGTGGAAGATCACGTCATAGGCCGCGACGTAGAGCGGCAGCGTCGCCGGCACCATGGGCCCGAAGAGCGAGGCCGGCACGGTCTGGAGCCCGGTGCCGGTCAGCAGCACGAAGGGCCCGCCCCAGCCGAAGGCCATGACCCAGATGGGCCACTGACGCTCGCCCGCAGGCACAATTCCGCGGCGCAGCCAGACCGGCGCAAGGGCGAGGGCGGGGATGCCGTAGCGCAGGATCGCGAGGTCCAACGGACGCGCGGAGCCGACCTGGTTGCGGGTGGCCACGATCCAGCCCGCCCAGACGATGACGGCGAAGGTTGCGGCGGCGTAGCCGCGACGGAGACGCCCGACGTCCGGGCGCTGGGGCGCGCCTTCGGAAGTGGCTGCCATGCGATCTTTCCCTCGGGCCACGGCTCGGCTAACAAGCGCGCGCCCGCCCGCCGCGGGGGGCCCGCATCCCTGAACCGGAGGGCGACTTATGTCCGCAGAACCGGCCGTCACGCAAGAGCTCGCCGCCGAGCATGGGCTGAGCCCGGAGGAATGGGCGCGGCTTCAGGCGCTGATCGGGCGGGCCCCGAGCTTCACGGAGCTGGGGATCTTCTCGGCGATGTGGAACGAGCATTGCTCCTACAAGTCGTCGAAGAAGTGGCTGCGGACGCTGCCGACGAGCGGGCCGCAGGTGATCTGCGGGCCGGGGGAGAATGCGGGCGTCGTGGATATCGGCGACGGTCTGGCGGTGGTCTTCAAGATGGAGAGCCACAACCACCCCTCGTATATCGAGCCCTATCAGGGGGCGGCGACAGGCGTGGGCGGCATCCTGCGCGACGTGTTCACCATGGGCGCGCGGCCGATCGCGGCGATGAACTCCCTGAGCTTCGGGCGGCCGGAGCATCCGCGCACCCGGCGGCTGGTGTCGGGGGTCGTGGAGGGGATCGGGGGTTACGGCAACTGCTTCGGGGTGCCGAATGTGGGGGGGAGGTCCGGTTCCATCGCGGCTATGACGGGAATTGCCTGGTGAACGCCTTTGCGGCGGGGATCGCGAGGGCGGACGGGATCTTCTACTCGGCGGCCTCGGGGGTGGGGATGCCGGTGGTGTATCTCGGCGCGAAGACGGGGCGGGACGGGGTCGGGGGGGCGACCATGGCCTCCGCTGAGTTCGGCGCGGATGCGGAGGAGAAGCGGCCGACCGTGCAGGTCGGCGACCCGTTCACCGAGAAGCGGCTGATGGAGGCGTGCCTGGAGCTGATGGCCACCGGGGCCGTCATTTCGATTCAGGATATGGGGGCGGCGGGGCTGACATGCTCGGCCGTGGAGATGGGGGACAAGGGGGGGCTGGGGATCGAGCTGGACCTCGACGCCGTGCCCCAGCGCGAGAGCGCGATGAGCGCCTACGAGATGATGCTGTCCGAGAGCCAGGAGCGGATGCTCATGGTGCTGCGCCCGGAGAAGGAGGCCGAGGCGCGGGCGGTGTTCGACAAGTGGGATCTGGATTTCGCGGTGGTGGGCACGACCATCGCCGAGGATCGGTTCGTGGTTCGACGCCGGGGCGAGGTGATGGCGGAGCTGCCGCTGGCTTCGTTGTCCGGGACGGCGCCGGAATACGACCGGCCGTGGGAGCCGACGCCGAAGGCGGAGCGGGTGGCGGATCTGCCGGACTGCGCGGACCCGGCCGCCGACCTGCTGGCGCTGATCGGGGGGCCGAACCTGTGCTCGCGCGCCTGGGTGTGGGAGCAGTACGACCATACCGTGGGCGCGGACACGGTGTTGGGGCCGGGGTCGGACGCCGGCGTGGTGCGGGTGCACGGGACGGGGAAGGCGCTGGCGTTTTCCTCGGACGTGACGCCGCGCTATTGCTTCGCGGACCCGGTCGAGGGGGGGCGGCAGGCGGTGGCGGAGTGCTTCCGCAACCTCTGCGCCACGGGCGCGCGGCCGCTGGCGTCCACCGACAACCTGAATTTCGGCAACCCGGAGAAGCCCCGGATCATGGGGCAGCTGGTGGGGTGCATCCAGGGGATCGGGGAGGCGGTCTCGGCGCTGGACATGCCGATCGTGAGCGGGAACGTCAGCCTCTACAACGAGACCGACGGCGCCGCGATCCTGCCCACGCCGACCATCGTGGGGGTGGGGCTGCTGGAGAGCCTGGACGCGCTGATCCGCATGGCGCCGAGGCGGGGCGACGTGCTGGTGCTGCTGGGGGAGACGTCCGGCTGGCTGGACCGGTCGATCTGGCTTCAGGACTTGCACGGGCGCGAGGAGGGGCCGCCGCCGCCCGTGGACCTCGGCGCCGAGCGGCGGGCGGGGGAGCTGGTGCGGGCGCTGAAGGCGCGCGGGCTGCTCGCGGCGGCGCATGATCTTTCGGACGGGGGCCTGGCGGTCGCGGCCGCGGAGATGGCGCTGGCGGCCGGGTGCGGGGCCTCGGTGGCCGGCGCGCCGTCGGGGCTGACGCCGGCGGGGTGGTTCTTCGGCGAGGATCAGGGGCGGTATCTGCTGGCCTGCGCGGCCAAGGACGCCATGGCGCTGATGGATGCGGCCGCCGAGGCGGGCGTGCCGGCGCGGCAGGTGGGGACGGTGGAGGGCGAGGCGCTGATCCTCGGCGGGGCCCCGGTTCCGCTGGCCGATCTGCGGGACGCGCATGGGGGCGGCTTCGCGCGCATGATGGGCGAGGGCTGAGCGCGTCCCTTGCGGCGCGCCCCGCCCCGCTTTATCTCGGAGGGTGATCGACAGGCACGGAAGACGGAGAGCCGCCGCATGGCCATGGAAGCGACCGAGATCGAGCGTCTGCTGAAGGAGGCCTTCCCCTCCGCGCAGGTGGAGATCACGGACCTCAGGGGCGACGGCGACCATTACGCGGCCACGGTGGTGGCCGACGAGTTCCGCGGCCTGAACCGCGTGCAGCAGCAGCGGGCCGTCTACGCCGCCCTCAAGGGCCGCATGGGAGGCGAGCTGCACGCGCTGGCGCTGACCACGCGGGCCCCCGAATGACGCCCGCCACCCGAGGAGGACAAGCATGTCCGAGACCGTGAACCCCGCCCACGCCGCCATCGAGGCGGACGTGAAGGGCAATGACGTCGTCCTGTTCATGAAGGGCACCAAGTCCATGCCGCAATGCGGGTTCTCCGCCCGCGTGGCCGGGGTGCTCAACTACATGGGCGTCGAGTTCAAGGATGTGAACGTGCTGGCGGACGAGGCCGTGCGCGCGGGCATCAAGGACTACTCCGACTGGCCGACCATCCCGCAGCTCTACGTCAAGGGCGAGTTCGTGGGCGGCTGCGACATCATCACCGAGATGACGCTGTCTGGCGAGCTGGACCAGCTGTTCGAGCAGAACGGCGTCACCTACGACAAGGCCGCAGCCGACAAGATCCGCGAAGCCAACGGCTGATCGTTCGCGATTTCGAAAGTATGCAAAGCGTCTGCAAAACGTATGGCAGGCGTATGGCGGAGGGGCCGGCCCGGTGAGGGCCGGCCCTTCGCGTTTCAGTCGGGGGGCGTGAGGCGCAGGAGCGCGCCGCTGTCCTTGTCCGTGACCGCGAGCAGCGCGCCGTCCCGGGCCATCGCCACGTCGCGGACCCGGCCGCGATCCTGGAGGAGGCGCTCCTCGCCCGTCACCGTGTCTCCGTCCAGTTCCAGCCGCACGAGGCCGCCGGGCGTGAGCGAGGCGATGATGACGTCGCCCTGCCAGTCGGCGAACATTTCGCCCTCGTAGAACAGCATGCCGCCGGGGGCGATGACGGGATCCCAGTAGTAGCGGGGCTGGGCCATGCCCTCGCCCTTCGCCTCGCCCGTGCCGACGGGCGTGCCGTCGTAGTTCACGCCGTAGACCACCCTGGGCCAGCCGTAGTTGGCGCCGGGCTCGATCAGGTTCAGCTCGTCGCCGCCCTTGGGGCCGTGCTCGATGGTCCAGAGCCGGCCGTCGGAGGGGCGGATGTCCGCGCCCTGCAGGTTGCGGTGGCCGTAGGACCAGATGGCGGGGAGGGCGCCCTCGCGCCCCGCGAAAGGATTGTCGTCGGGGACCGCGCCGTCGGGCGTCAGGCGCACGACCTTGCCGTAGGTCTTGTCGAGGTCCTGGGCGTAGTCGCGCTGGTCGCGGGTGAAGTGCTCGCCGGTGGTGACGAACATGTGGCCCTCGCCGTCGAAGAGGACGCGGGAGCCGTAGTGCTTGGAAGTCGGGGAGGGGGGCTGCTGGACGAAGACGTCCTCGACCTGCGTCACCTGCGTGCGGTCCTCCGACAGGACCCCGCGGGCGGCGGCGGTGGCGGACATGCCGTCGCCCATGGGCTTGGAGTAGGTCCAGTGGATCATCCGGGTCTCGTCGAAATCCGGGGCGAGGGCGACGTCGAGGAGGCCGCCCTGGTCGACGTTGTGAACCGCTGGGATGCCCTCGATAGGGTCCGACATCTCGCCGGCCTGCGTGACCACGCGCATCCGGCCTTCGCGCTCGGTCACCAGCATGTCGCCGTCAGGGAGGACCGCGATGCCCCAGGGGTGGACGAGGCCGGTGGCCAGCTCCTCCACCGCGAAGGTCACGCCGCTGTCGGAGGCGGGGGCGCGGGTCTGCCCGGGGAAGGCGGGCTCGAACCGGGGGGCGTTCTTCGGGCCCTGCTCCACAGGCTGCTGCGCCGCCGCGGGGACGGCGAGCGCGACGGCGAGGGCGGAAGAGGCGAGGGCGGGGATGGGGCGCATGAGGGTCCTCCCTTGGGCTCGGATCGGATCCCGCGGGAAGGTGGGGCTCGGGGCGCCCGGGTCAGGTCACCTTTGCGCGAGGGAGTGGGCCAGGACCGCGGCGGGGCGCCCAGGCGCAGGAGGTTCATCGCGGCGCCGACGGGGGTATGTCCGGCGTGGGCGAGATCGTGGTGGCGCGGATGGGCGAGGACGGGTTCGAGGTGCAGGGGAAGATCCCGATCCGGCCCAGAGAGGGGGGCGGAGGTTCCGCCCATGAGGCGCCGCGCCGGCCGTTTCGCCTCTGGTCAGGGGCGGGCCCGCGGCGCGTTGCCGAACGGACGCCCCCTGGCGGCGGCCGCAGGAGGCGACCGGCGGGCCATGCGCCGCGCGCGGAGGCGCGGCCAGAGGCGGAGCGCCCGGCGCGGCGCCTCCGCAGGAGGGGAGGGACGCGGGCCGGCCGGGGCGAGAGCGTCGCGCCGGGGCGCGGACGCCGCCGCGGAGGTCGCCGCGGCGGGGCCGGTCGGGGCGCCGTCAGGCCACGCGGCCGTGGCAGTGCTTGTACTTCTGGCCCGAGCCGCAGGGGCACGGCTCGTTGCGGCCGACGGCGGGCACGGCGGGCTCGCCCGAGGGGTGCGCGGGCTCGGTGGGCGCCGCGCCGGCTGCGGCGCCTTCGAGGGCCGGCTGCACCTGCGAGGGGTGGCGCGTCTGGGAGGCGGCCGCGCGGGCCTCGGCGGCCTCGCGCTCCTGCTCCTGCCGGCGCTGGACCTCGTCCTGGCGCATCACCTGCACGAAGGAAAGCTGGCGGGTGACGTCGCGGCGCAGGCGGTTGAGCATCGCCTGGAACAGCTCGAACGCCTCGGTCTTGTACTCGTTCAGCGGGTCGCGCTGGGCGTAGCCGCGGAAGCCGATCACGGAGCGGAGGTGCTCCAGCGTCACGAGGTGCTCGCGCCAGTGGTGGTCGATGGTCTGGAGGAGGACCGACTTCTCGATCTGGCGAAGGACGTCGGGGCCGAAGGCGGCGGCCTTTTCGGCCATCTGCTCGTCCGCGGTCCTGTAGAGGCGGTCGCGGATCTCCGCGTCGTCCACGCCCTCCTCCTTCGCCCAGGCGATCACGGGGATCTCCTTGCCGAAGTCCTGGAGGAGGCGGGCGTAGAGGCCTTCCATGTCCCACTGCTCGGCGTAGGCCTTGGGGGGGATGTGCTCGGCCACCAGGTCGTCCACCAGCTCGTGGCGCATGTCGCGCACGGTCTCGGAGACGTCGGCGACCTCCATGATCTCCCGGCGCTGGGCGAAGATCACCTTGCGCTGGTCGTTCATCACGTCGTCGAACTTCAGGAGGTTCTTGCGGATGTCGAAGTTGCGCGCCTCGACCTTGCCCTGCGCCTTCTCGATGGCCTTGTTGACCCAGGGGTGGACGATGGCCTCGCCCTCCTGAAGACCGAGCGTCTTCAGCATCTTGTCCATGCGCTCGGACCCGAAGATGCGCATCAGGTCGTCGTCCAGAGACAGGAAGAAAGAGGAGCGGCCCGGGTCGCCCTGCCGGCCGGAGCGGCCGCGGAGCTGGTTGTCGATTCGCCGCGCATTCATGGCGCTCGGTGCCGATGACCCAGAGGCCGCCGGCCTCCAGCGCGCGGGCCTTGTCGGTCTCGGCCTGGGCGGCGATCTCGGCCGAGAGGACGCGGAGGCGGTCTTCGGAGGGCTCGCCCTCGGCCAGCATCCGCTCCCGCGCCATCATCTCCACGTTGCCGCCGAGCTGGATGTCGGTGCCGCGGCCGGCCATGTTGGTGGCGATGGTCACGGCGCCCGGCAGGCCCGCCTTGGCGACGATGTAGGCCTCCTGCTCATGGTGGCGGGCGTTGAGGACGGCGTGGGGGATGCCCTGCCCGGCCTTCGCGATCTCTTCGATATGGGCGGCGGTGGTTTCGAGGTAGTCCTTCCGCTCGCCCTCCTTCTTCTTGGTCTGCTCGGCGAACTTGCGAAGTACCTCGGCGGTCTTCTTCAGCGCGGCCGGCTGGGAGAGGAGGGCGGAGAGCTGTTCGGACTTCTCGATGGAGGTGGTGCCCACCAGCGCCGGCTGGCCGCGGCGATGGGCGTCCGCGATGGCCTCGATCAGCGCGAGGGTCTTCTCGTCGCCGGTGCGGAAGACCTGGTCGTCCTCATCGGTCCGGTCGATGGGACGGTTGGTGGGGATCTCCACCACGTCCAGGCCGTAGATGGAGGCGAACTCCTCGGCTTCCGTGGTCGCGGTGCCGGTCATGCCGGCGAGCTTGTCGTAGAGGCGGAACAGGTTCTGGAAGGTGATCGAGGCCAGAGTCACGTTCTCGGGCTGGATCTTCACCTCCTCCTTCGCCTCCAGCGCCTGGTGGAGGCCGTCGCCGAAGCGCCGTCCCTCCATCATGCGGCCGGTGAATTCGTCGATGATGATGACCTTGTCGTCGCGCGTGATGTAGTGCTGATCCTTCTTGAACAGCATGTGCGCGCGCAGGGCCTGGTTGATGTGGTGGACGAGGGAGACGTTCTCGGGGTCGTAGAGCCCGGCCTCGTCGTTCAGCAGGCCCGCGGCGGCGAGGCGCTGCTCGATGAACTCGTTGCCCTCGTCGGTGAAGTTGGCGGAGCGCTGCTTCTCGTCGATCTCGTAGTGCTCGGGGCGCAGGCCGGGGATCAGGGCGTCCACGGCGCGGTAGGTCTCGGACGAGTCCTCGGCGGGGCCGGAGATGATGAGGGGGGTGCGCGCCTCGTCGATCAGGATCGAGTCCACCTCGTCCACGATGGCGTAGGCGTGGCCGCGCTGGGCCATGTCCTCCAGCCGGAACTTCATGTTGTCCCGGAGGTAGTCGAAGCCGAGCTCGTTGTTGGTGGCGTAGGTGACGTCGCAGGCGTAGGCCGCGCGGCGGGCGGTGTCGTCGAGGCCGGGGACGATGACGCCGGTGGTCAGGCCGAGGAAGCCGTAGAGCCTGCCCATCCATTCCGCGTCGCGACGGGCGAGGTAGTCGTTCACCGTCACCACGTGGACGCCTTGCCCGGAGATGGCGTTGAGATAGACCGGGAGCGTGGCGACGAGCGTCTTGCCCTCGCCGGTCTTCATCTCGGAGATGCGGCCTTCGTGCAGGACCATGCCGCCGACGAGCTGCACGTCGAAGGGCCGCATCCCCAGCGCACGCTGCGCGCCCTCGCGGGCCACGGCGAAGGCTTCAGGCAGCAGCGCGTCGAGGCTCTCGCCTTCCGCGTGGCGGCGGCGGAACTCGTCGGTCTTCGCGCGCAGCTCGTCGTCCGAGAGGGCGGAGATGGCAGGCTCCAGGTCGTTGATGGCCCGGATGGAGCGCATCATTCCCTTGACCTTGCGGTCGTTGGCGGTCCCGAAGACCTTTTTGGCGACTCCGCCCAATCCAAGCATGTCTCGCCGGTATCCCTTGTCTGCGGAGGGGCCCCTGCCCCGTCCGGTCTGCGCGCCCTGAGTATTCCCCCGGATCCCGTCGGGCGATGGGGCGCGGGGACGCCCCTCCGGCGGATGACGTCTGCGCGAGGCGCCGGCCGGGGGCCGCTTGCCGGGTCGGGTCGGGCGCCTTAAGTCAGCCCGGAACCCATATCCGACCGGCCCTGCGGGGGCCGGGAGGACAGTTAGGCAGCGGGCGGGGCCCTGTCAACGCGCCCGCCCGGCAAGCCGCGACCGCCGACGATCCCCCGAAACCACCCCGAGGAGACCCCCATGCCCTTCCTGCCCCCGCGACGCGCCGCGATGCTGGCCGCCGCCCTGACCGCCCTGCCCTTCGCGCTGAGCGCGCAGCAGACGCAGCAGCCGGCGCAGCAGGAGGCCTCTGCGGAGACGGCGGCGCCCGACCTCTCCACCGTCGTCGCCACCGTGAGCGGCGAGGACGTGACGCTGGGCGAGGTCATCATGATGCGCATGAACCTGCCGCCGCAGTATCAGCAGCTTCCCGACGATCAGCTTTTCGAGGCGCTGGTCGAGCAGGCGATCACCCAGCGCCTGCTGGCCGAAGAGGGGCGCGAGGCGGGCTACGCCGACACGCCCATGGCGCGGCTGAGCGCGGAGCAGGCCGAGCAGACCTATCTCGCCGAGGCGAAGATGCGGGAGGTGGTGGACGCCGCCACCGCCGAGGAGAAGCTGCGCGCCGAGTACGAACGGCGGATGGAGAGCATGGAGCCCGCGCAGGAGGTCCGCGCGTCCCATATCCTCGTGCCGACGCAGGAGGAGGCGCAGGCCCTTTACGACGAGCTGCAGGGCGGCGCGGACTTCGCCGAGCTGGCGAATGAGCACGGGACCGACGGCACCAAGGAGCGGGGCGGCGATCTCGGCTGGTTCGAGAAGGAGCAGATGGTGCCCGCCTTCGCCGAGGCGGCCTTCGCCGCCGAGGAAGGCGTGGTCACGGAGCCGGTGCAGACCGATTTCGGCTGGCATCTCATCAAGGTGACCGGCAAGCGGGACCAGCCGGCGCCGGAGTTCGAGGCGGTGCGGGACGAGATCGCGCAGGACCTCGCCTCCACCGCCGCGCAGCAGGCGATCCAGGATGCGCGGGAGGGCGTGGAGGTGTCCAGGCCCGAGACGGGGCTTGACCCGTCGGTGATCCGGCGCGACGACCTGCTGACCGCGAACTGAGCGGCGAGTCTCCGGGGCTTCCGGGGGCGCGCCGCCTCCCGAGCCCCGGAGCGAGCATGGCCAAGGACGACAAGAAGAAGCGCAGGAAGGCGGACGCGATCCCGGCCGTGGCGCTGGAGGACGCGCTGGCGCGCATCGGGGCGCTGCGCTCGGAGCTGTCGTCGCTGGAGGCGGGGCTGAGGGCCGCGGCCCAGGGCGAGGCGAAGGCCGAGGCCGAGGCCGGGGAGGCGGCGGAGGCCGCGCCGAAGAAGAAGAAGAGCCCGCCGCCGGTGTCGCCGCTGGCGCCGGCGGTGTTCCCGGACCTGCCGCCCGTGGCGGGCGTGCGCTTCGCCACCGCCGAAGCCGGGGTCCGCTACGCCAACCGGCGCGACGTGATGCTGGCGATGATGTCGGCCGGGACCGTGGTGGCGGGGGTGTTCACGAAGTCCTCGACGCGCTCGGCGCCGGTGCTGTGGTGCGAGGCGCTGCGCGACGGAGAGGCGGCCGCGGGCCCGCAGGCGATCCTGGTGAATTCGGGGAACGCCAACGCCTTCACCGGTAAGAACGGCGCGGAGGCGGTTTCGAGGCTTGCCGCCGCGGTCGCCGCCGCCACCGGGGCGGAGGCGAAGGCCGTGTGGATGGCCTCCACCGGCGTGATCGGCGAGGTGCTGCCGCAGGAGCGGATCGCGGCCAAGCTGGAGGAGCTGGTCGCGGGCTTGTCCGAGGACCGCGCCCCCGAGGCCGCGCGCGCGATCATGACCACCGACACCTTCCCCAAGGGCGCGGCCGAGGTGCTGCCGCTGGACGGGTCGCGGATCACGATCTCGGGCTTCGCCAAGGGCTCGGGGATGATCGCGCCGGACATGGCGACGATGCTGGGCTTCGTGTTCACGGATGCGGCGGTGGAGAAGGGCGTGCTGCAGGCGATGCTGGCCGGCGCCTCGGACCGGTCCTTCAATGCGATCACGGTGGATGGGGACACATCGACCTCGGACACCGTGCTGGTTTGCGCCACGGGGCGGGCGGCGATGGAGCCGATCGCCTCGATGGACGACCCGCGGGCGGGCGATTTCGCGGCGGCGCTGGAGCGGGTGCTTCGGGACCTCGCGCAGCAGATCGTGCGGGACGGCGAGGGCGCGACCAAGTTGGTGACCGTCACGGTGACCGGGGCCGAGAGCGACGCGGCGGCCAAGAAGATCGGGCTTGCCATCGCCAACTCGCCGCTGGTCAAGACCGCCATCGCGGGCGAGGATCCCAACTGGGGGCGGATCGTGATGGCCGTGGGCAAGTCCGGCGAGAAGGCGGACCGCGACGCGCTCTCGATCCGGTTCGGGGAGCATGTGGTGGCGGAGAAGGGCTGGGTGAGCCCCGACTACCGCGAGGCGCAGGGCGCGGCCTACATGAAGAACCCGGAGCTGGAGATCGCGGTGGACGTGGGTGTCGGCGACGGCTCGGCCACCGTCTGGACCTGCGACCTGACGCATGGCTACATCTCGATCAATGCCGACTACCGGAGCTGAGCGGCCGCTGCTGCTGGTGGCCGCCTGCGCGCTGGTGGACCCGGACGGCCGGGTGCTGCTGGCGCAGCGGCCGGAGGGGAAGTCCATGGCCGGGCTGTGGGAGTTCCCGGGCGGCAAGGTGGAGGCGGGAGAGACGCCGGAGGCCTGCCTGATCCGGGAGCTGCACGAGGAGCTGGGCATCGACACCTGGGAGAGCTGCCTCGCGCCGCTCACCTTCGCCTCGCATGGGTATGAGAAGTTCCACCTGCTGATGCCCCTCTACATCTGCCGCAAATGGCGGGGGGTTCCGCAGAGCCGGGAGGATCAGGCGCTGAAATGGGTGGCGCCTGGGAAGCTGCGGGACTACCCGATGCCGCCGGCGGACGTGCCGCTGGTGGCCGTGCTTCGCGACTGGCTCTGAGGGAGGCGCCGCGTCGGCTGTCGCGCCTGTGGCGGAGGCGGCGCCCGCAGCGCGTTGCAACCGGCTGGGCCTCCGGGCGCCGGCAAAGGGGCGCCTCGCCTGCAACGCGCCGCGGGCGGGACCGGACCCGGAGGCGGAACGCTCGGCGCGGCGCCTCCGCGGGCGATTGCGCGCGGCCGGCGAGGGGCCCTATGCTCGGCGCTCCAGCGAGGAGCCACGCCATGAACGCCCAGCCTCAGATCGCCAAGCGGAATTCCGTCTGCCCGCATGACTGCCCCTCCTGCTGCGCGCTGGAGGTGGAGGTCATCGACGGCTCGCGCATCGGGCGGGTGCGGGGGGCCAGGTCCCAGAGCTACACCGACGGCGTGATCTGCGCCAAGGTCGCCCGCTATGCCGAGCGCATCCACCATCCCGACCGGCTGACCCACCCCATGCGGCGGGTCGGCGCCAAGGGCGAGGGACGGTGGGAGCGGATATCCTGGGACGAGGCGCTGGACGAGATCGCGGCCCGGTTCCTGGAGATCGAGGCCGAGCACGGGGCCGAGGCGGTCTGGCCCTACTACTACGCCGGCACCATGGGCTTCGTGCAGCGCGACGGCATCAACCGCCTGCGGCACGCCAAGAAGTATTCGCGCTTCCACTCGACCATCTGCACCACCATGGCCTGGACCGGCTTCGCGGCCGGCACGGGGAAGGTGGCGGGGGCGGACCCGCGGGAGATGGCGCTCTCGGACTGCGTGGTGATCTGGGGGACCAATGCGGTGGCCACCCAGGTCAACGTCATGCACCACGCGGCCAAGGCGCGGAAGGCGCGCGGGGCGAAGATCGTGGTTATCGACATCTACCGCAACGCCACGGTGCAGCAGGCCGATCTGGGGCTGGTGCTGCGGCCCGGCACGGACGGGGCGCTCGCCTGCGGGGTGATGCACGTGCTGTTCCGCGACGGCTACGCCGACCGGGAGTATCTGCGCGACTACACCGATGCGCCCGAGGAGCTGGAGGCGCATCTCGCCACCCGCACGCCGGAATGGGCGGCGGAGATCACCGGGCTGAGCGTCGCGGAGATCGAGGCGTTCGCGCGGCTGGTGGGGGAGACGAAGCGCACGTATTTCCGGCTCGGCTACGGCTTCACGCGGCAGCGCAACGGGGCGGCCAACATGCACGCGGCGCTGTGCATTCCCGCGGTGACGGGCGCGTGGAAATACGAGGGCGGCGGGGCATTCCACAACAACGACGGGATCTTTCACCTCAACAAGTCGGCGATCGAGGGGCACGACGCCATCGACCCCTCGGTCCGGGTGCTGGACCAGTCCCAGATCGGGCGCATCCTGACCGGGGATGCGGAGGCGCTGCGCGGCGGCGGGCCGGTGAAGGCGCTGCTGGTGCAGAACACCAACCCCGTCTCGGTCGCGCCGGAGCAGGCGCTGGTGCGGCGGGGCTTCGCGCGCGAGGACCTCTTCGTCGCCGTGCACGAGCAGTTCATGACCGAGACGGCCGAGATGGCCGACATCGTCCTGCCCGCCACGCAGTTCATGGAGCATGACGACCTCTACCGCGGCGGCGGGCACCAGTTCGTCATGTTCGGCCCCAAGCTGATCGACGGGCCGGACGAATGCCGCGACAACCACTTCGTGATCTGCGAGCTGGCGAAGCGGCTGGGGGCCGAGCACGAGGGCTTCGGCATGACCGCGCGGGAGCTGGTGGACCGGACGCTGCGGAACTCGGGCACGGGACGCTGGCGGCGCTGGAGGAGACGAGCTGGCTCGACGTGCAGCCGGAATTCCGGGAGTCGCATCATCTCGACGGGTTCGCCTGGCCGGACGGGAAGTTCCGGTTCAAGCCGGACTGGCCGCGGGTGCCGAATGCGAACGCCGGCGGCAAGGGGCCCTGGCGGGACATGCCCGCCCTGCCCGACCACTGGGACGTGCTGGAGGCGGCGGACGAGGCGCATCCGTTCAAGCTCGCGACCTCGCCGGCGCGGCATTTCCTCAATTCGTCCTTCACCGAGACGCCGGGGTCGGCGACGCGGGAGGGGCGCCCTCGTTGATGATCCACCCCGAGGACGCCGCCGGGCTGGGCGTGGCGGAGGGGGACGAGATCCTGATCGGCAACGCGCGGGGCGAGACGCGGCTCGGCGTGCGCCTGTTCGAGGGGGTGAAGCGCGGGGTGGTGATCGCCGAGGGCATCTGGCCCAACCGCGCCCACAAGGGCGGCTGGGGGATCAACGCACTGACGGGGGCCGACAGCGTGGCCCCCTATGGCGGCGCGGCCTTCCATGACGTGAAGGTCTGGCTGCGGCCGGCGTGAGGACGGCGTACGACGCGGCGATCCTCGGGGCCGGCGCCGCGGGGATGATGTGCGCAGCCTTGGCCTCGGCGAAGGGCGGCCGGGTGCTGGTGGTGGACCACGCCAGGGCGCCGGGCGAGAAGATCCGCATTTCCGGCGGGGGGCGGTGCAACTTCACCAATCTGTGGTGCGGGCCGGAGAACTTCCTGTCCGCGAACCCGCATTTCGCGAAGTCGGCGCTGAGCCGGTATACGCAGTGGGATTTCCTCGACCTGGTGGGGCGGCACGACATCCCCTGGCACGAGAAGACGCTGGGGCAGCTGTTCTGCGACCGGTCCGCGAAGGACATCATCCGGATGCTGCTGGCGGAGATGGCGGGGGCGGAGCTGCGGCTGGGCCTCTCGGCGGAGGTGGAGGCGGAGGGGGACGGCTTCGCGCTGGCGCTCTCGGACGGGACGCGGGCGTGGACGCGGAACCTGGTGGTGGCGACGGGGGGCAAGTCGATCCCGAAGATGGGGGCGACCGGCTTCGGCTACCGGCTGGCGGAGCGGTTCGGGCTGGCGGTGACGGAGACGCGCCCGGGGCTCGTGCCGCTGACCTTCGGAGAGGAGACGCTGGCCCGGCTGCGGCCGCTGGCGGGGGTGGCGGCGCCGGCGCGGGTCTCGGCCGGGGGCGCGAGCTTCGAGGAGGGGCTGCTGTTCACGCATCGCGGCCTGTCGGGGCCGTCGGTGCTTCAGGCGTCGTCCTATTGGCGGGAGGGAGAGGCGGTGACGGTGCGGCTCGCGCCCGGGGCGGACCTCTACGAGGCGCTGAGGGCGCGCAGGGCGGCGGCGGGCCGGCAGGCCGCGCAGACGGCGCTGGCGGAGCATCTGCCCAAGCGGCTCGCGGCGGAGATCGCGGCGGCGGAGGGGGCGACGGGCAATCTCGCGGACCTGTCGGACGCGCGGCTCGGGCGGCTGGCGGAGGCGGTGCAGGACTGGCGGGTGACGCCGGCGGGGACGGAGGGCTACCGGACGGCGGAGGTGACGCTGGGGGGCGTGGACACCGCCGGGCTCGACGCGCGGAGCATGGAGGCGCGCGCCGTGCCGGGCCTGTTCTTCGTGGGCGAGGTGGTGGACGTGACCGGCTGGCTGGGGGGCTACAACTTCCAGTGGGCGTGGTCCTCGGGCTGGGCGGCGGGGACCGAGATCGCGGCGCGGGGCTAGAGGCCCCAGACCTCAACCGGCGCCTGGCGGCCGCGGACGGGGGCGTGCGCGAGCAGGCGCATCCCCTCGGCCTCCGGCGCGCGGCCGGCGGCGGAGAGCGCCGCGCGCGTAACGGCGAGGGAGGCGCGGACGGCCTTGGCGGTCTCCTGCAGGCGGGCGGCGACGTTGACGGTGTCTCCGGTGACGGTGACGACGCTTTGGCGACGGCCGCCCAGGACGGCGGCGGTCACGGGCCCGGCATGGAGGGAGACGCGAAGGCGCGGCGGCTCGCCGTCGGGGGCGGCGGCGGCGAGAGCGGGCGCCTCCGTCAGCAGGGCCCTGGCGCAGGCCAGCGCGCGCGCGGCGTCGTCGGGCAGCGGGTCAGGCAGGCCGAACACGATCATCGCGCCGTCGCCGGAATAGTCCGTGACCACGCCGCCGAAGCGGGAGGCGGTGTCCTCGAACCGCTCATGGAGGGCGGAGAGGAAGGCGGCGGTCCGGGCGGAGGCCGCACGCTCGGAGAGGGCGGAGAAGCCTTGGACGTCGGCGAAGAGCACGGCGGCCTGCTGCTCGCGCCGGTCGAAATGGGGGGTGGCGTCGCGGGCGAGGCGATCGGCGAGGGCCGGAGCCACGTAGCGGGCGAGGTTGGCGCGCTGGAGCGAGAGCTCCCGCCGGCGCAGGGCGATGCCGGAGGCGGAGCCTGCGAAGAGGCCGAAGAGGACGGAGACGGCGTCGAGCTGCAGGTTGCCCGGCGCGAAGGCGAGCTGCAGGACGGTCCCCGCCGCGATCCAGGCGCCGGCGCCGGCAAGCAGCGCCGCCCCCGGGCGGCCGAGGCGGGCGGCCCCGAAAGCGGCCGCGCAGGCGGCGAGCGCGAGGAGGATGGAGACGAGCGCCGTCCCGGCGTCGCGGCGCAGGAGCGGGCCGGAAAGAAGGTCGGCGGCTACGGCGGCGAGCGACTCGGCCCCCGGCACCGACGATCCGAAGGGGGTCGCGAAACGGTCGCCGAGGCTCGGCGCGGCGCTGCCGACGAAGACGATCCGGCCCGTGAAGGCGTCGGGCGGAACGCGGCCCGCGAGGAAGGCCGAGAGGGTGACGGTGCGGATCGTGCCGGCCGGACCCGCGTGCCGGATGGCGAGGGCGTCGCGCAGGTCGAGCGGCCACGTCCGCCCGTCCAGCTCCACCCGATCCCCGCGCACGAGGCGGACGTCGGAGGCGCCCTTGCCGGCCGCGAGGACGACGGCGGCCAGAGGCAGGGCCGGAAGCGGCGCGACCGGGTCCTCCGAGGCGAGTCGAAGGCGGCGCAGGCGCCCGTCGGGCGAGGGGCGGATGTTGACGTGGCCGAGCGCGGCCGCGGCGGCGGCGAGCCGGGGTGCGGGGAGCAGGCGGTTCGGCGGCGCGGGCGGCCCCTCCTGCGTGGAGATGACGGCGCCGATGGCGCTGCGGGCGTAGGCGGCCTCCTGCTCCGGGGCTGGCGCGGCGGCGCGAGGAGCGCCGTCGAGGGCCGCGGCGGCGAGGGCGACGCGGCCGAGGGCGCGCAGGGCGGCGGCGAGGTCGCGGTCCGCGGCCGTCGCCTCGATGAACAGGAAGTCCAGCGCGACGGCGGCGGGGCGGTGGGCGTGAAGACGGCGCAACGCCTCGGCAAGCGCCGCGCGCAGCGGCGCGCCGGGCGGGGCTTCGGCAAGCGCCGCCTCGTCCACGGCGAGGACGGCGACGCCCGGCGGCTCGGGCAGCGCGCCGCGCAGGAGGAAGCGCTGGTCGAGGAGCCGCGCCTCCAGCGCCTCGGTCGCCGGATCGGCCGCGACGATGCGCCAGAGGGCGAAGAGGAGCGTGGCGAAGAAGGCGGTCAGCAGGGCGGCGGCGGCCGAGGGCGCCCGGCCGCGCGCGCGCCGGATCATCGCCAGCCGAAGCCGAGGCGGTCGCGCGCGGCCTCCACCCGCGGCGGTCCCCATTCCACGACCGGCCCGGGCTCTCCGGCGGCGGAGACGTCCACGCCCTCGCCGGGGCCGAGGATCGCCGCGCCTCCGGGAGCGACGGCGAGGACCCGGCCCTCCGCGGCGAAGACGGCGGAGCCGCCGCCGCGCTCATGCTCCACGAACCAGGCGGTGGAGCGGACCGAGGCCACGACGACCGGGGTGCGGATGTCGAAGCTGCCCCAGGTGCGCGAGGGAACCACGGCGCCCACGAGCCCCTCGAGCAGTTGCAGCACCACCGCGAAGGCGCCGCCGGCGGGGCCGGTCAGCCCCTCCAGCGTCACCTCGGCGTTGGGTCCGATTGTGACGACGATGCCGTCGGCGCAGCGGATCTCCACGCGCGCGGCGGCGGGGGTGGAGATGACGAGATCGCCTTCCGGGAGCGGTCCTTCGGTCAGCGGCGCGTCGAGCCCGGAATGCCAGAGGCGGAGACCCCGCCCCTCCAGCCGCGCGACCTCGCACGCGCGCAGGGTCTGCGCCTCGGCGCCCGGCGCCGAGAGGGCGGCGCAGAGGGCGAGGGCGCACGCGCGGATCGGCGACGACTGCGGCATGGTCCCCCTGATCTCGTTCCGCGGCGCCGGGCGCCGCTGCGTAACCCTACGCCTTCGCAGGCGCAGGGTCGAGCGGGAGGGCGCCGAGGGCGGATCAGGCGGGGACTTCGGAGATCCCGCCATGCGCCGCGGACCATTCCAGCGGCGAGGTCAGGAAGCTCTCGACCTCGGCCAGCGTCTCGCGGTCGAAATGGCCTTCCTGCCGGCAGACGCGCAGCACGTCCCACCACGTGGCCAGGTGGTGGAGGCGCAGGCCGTTGCGCGAGAGGACCTCGGGCGTCTGCTTGAAGATGTCGTAGTAGAAGATCACCAGCGTGTCGGTGACCTCGGCCCCCGCGGTGCGCAGCGCCTCGGCGAAGCGGAGCTTGGAGCCGCCGTCGGTGGTCAGATCCTCCACCAGCACCACGCGGCTCCCTTCGGTCAGGTCGCCCTCGATCTGGGCGTCGCGGCCGAAGCCCTTGGGCTTCTTGCGCACGTAGAGCATGGGCAGCGCCATGCGGTCGGCGATCCAGGCGGCGAAGGGGATGCCGGCGGTCTCGCCGCCCGCGACGGCGTCATGCGCCTCGAACCCCGCGTCGCGCATCAGGGTCGCCACGGCGAAATCCATCAGCGTGTTGCGGATGCGGGGATAGGAGATGAGCTTGCGGCAGTCGATATAGACCGGCGACGCGAGGCCCGAGGTGAACTTGTAGGGCTCGTCCTTGCGGAAATGGACCGCCTTGATCTCCAGCAGCATCTTCGCGGTCAGGTCCGCCATCAGGGCGCGGTCGGGGAAGGTGCTGGCGAACATTGGGCTGTCTCCGAGGGCTGCGGCGCCGCCTCTGTCCCGCGGCGCCGCGCCCGCGTCAAGCCTTAGACCAGGTCCCGGGGGATGGTCTCGTCCCAGTTCTCGGAGAAGATGCGCACGTCGCCGTCGAAGGCGTCGAGGCGCGCGTGGATGTGGAAGTTGCGCGCGTCGCAGGTGAGCTTCGTGCTGGTGACCGCCCGCGCGCGCCAGCCGTCGCGGCTGAATTCGCGTTCGGTGAAGGTCTCGCCGGTCAGCGAGGCGTGGTCGTCGTCGCGGAAGGAATACCGCTCCTCGGTGTTGCGGCGGATGGTCATGCCGATCTCGGGCAGGCGATAGGTCCCGTCGTCGTTGATGACCTCCAGCGTCGAGGTGTCGCCCACCAGGTCCCGGATCAGGCGCCAGGCGTGGCGGCCCTCGGCCAGGCGGTCCACCGGCATGGGGGGCGCCCTCGGGCTCCCCCAGCGGGCGCATGGGGGGCTCGTCGCGCACGTTCCGCTGCGGGATGGTCAGGCGGCTTTCGTGGGTGCGGATCGTCAGGCACGCGGCCTCCGGCGTCGCCCAGACCAGCGGGAAGTAGCTGCTGGAGACCGAGAGGCGCAGGCGGTGACCCTTCGGCAGCCGATGGGCGAGGCCGTTGAAGCGCACGCGGACCTTGTAGAACTTTCCGGGCTCCAGCGGCTCGGGGCTCTCATGCGAGTCCCGGTGGGTGAGGTTCTTCACGCCGTAGGTGATGCGGGTGGCGCGGCCGTCGGGCATCACGTCCGACAGGCGCACGGCCACCTGCGCGACGGGCTTGTCGGCGGCGATCTCGAAGTCGATGTAGGGCACGCCGAGGATCTCCTGATCCTCTTCCGCGGGCTCGGTGTCGAAGATCAGGGAGCCGCCATCCTCCTCCCGCTGGTCGTGGGGCAGGTCCGGCAGCGCGGAGTAGGAGCACCACTTGCCGGCGAACTGGCCGACCGAGAGGGGCGAGCACACCGTCTCCTCCCGCGGCTGCACCTCGTCCTCCGCCAGCCGGCGGTAGCCGAGGCGGTAGGGACGGTCGGTCACGTTGGGGGAGGGCCAGGCGGGCTCGGCCACCCAGCGGCCGGGGCGGTCCTCGTACGAGGTGGAGGGGGGGACGCTGTCCTGGAGCCAGAGGCGCAGCTTGGGGTCGTCCTCCACGCCGCGGTCCTCGCCCTTCAGCCAGTGGTCGAACCAGCGCACCAGCTCCTGCAGGAAGCCGGCGGCGGGGCCAGGGACGCCCATATGCGGGTAGCGGTGGCCCCAGGGGCCGATCAGGCCGCGGCAGGGGGCGTCGAGGTTCTCCATCAGGCGGAAGATCGCGTTGGTGTAGCCGTCGGTCCAGCCGCCGACCGCAAGCACGGCGGCCTTGATCGCGCCGTAGTCCTCGCACACCGAATGGGCGCGCCAGTATTCGTCGCGGCGCTGGTGCTCCAGCCAGGGCTTCAGCCACATGCCGCTGCCCCGGAGGCGGTTCAGCCAGACCTCGCGCCAGCGGTCGCCCAGGATCTCGGGGTCGGGGGGCTGGCTGTTGAAGGCGAACATCACCGTCGCCTCCGACAGGTGGTCCCCCAGCAGGCAGCCGCCCATGTAGTGCATGTTGTCGGCGTAGAGGTCGTCGGAGGCGCAGCAGGAGACGATGGCCTTCAGCGCCTCGGGCGCGCGTGCGGCGATCTGGAGCGAGTTGAACCCGCCCCAGGAGATGCCCATCATCCCCACCGCGCCGTCGCACCAGGGCTGGCGGGAGATCCAGTCGATCACGTCCACGCCGTCCTGAAGCTCCTGCTCGCAGTATTCGTCCACCAGCAGGCCGTCGGATTCGCCGGAGCCGCGCATGTCCACGCGCACGCAGGCGTAGCCGTGGCCGGCGATATAGGGGTGGTTCACCAAGTCCCGCGCCCGCGTCAGGTCCCGCTTCCGATAGGGGAGGTATTCGAGGACCGCCGGCACGGGGCGGTCACCGGCATCCACGGGAAGCCAGATGCGGGCCGAAACGCGGGAGCCGTCGGGAAGCGGGATCCAGACGTGCTCCTCGATGCGGACCTCGCGCGGAAACTCGGTGACGTGACGCATGATCCTCCCCCTCAGGCCCGCAGGCCTTCGCCGTCGCTGAACTCCACCGCGGCGCGGCGGGCGATGGTGCGGTAGCGCTCCATCAACTGCTCCTTGCTCTCGGCCCCGATGAAGACGTCGCCGATATGGTAGGCGTAGGGGGGCTGGTGCGGCAGCTCGGACAGGCGGTCGCCCTTCCGCACGCCGATCTGGATGATGGCGTCGGTCTCCTTCGCCAGCGCCTCAAGCTCGGCCGCGTCGGGCACGCGCGTCACCTCGGCGTCGCCCACCTTCTCCAGCGACAGCTTGGCGGCGAGGCGGTTCGGCCCCTTGTCATGCGGGAAATGCGGCTCCTGCCCCAGCGCGACCTTCACGGCGATCTCGTGGTTGGACATGCCGTCCACCTTGCGGAACAGCTCGCAATGGGACTGGGAGATGCGGGTGTTCACCTCGATCAGCCAGAGCTTGTCGCGCGCCTCGTCATAGAGGAACTCGACGTTGAAGCAGCCGTTGTCGAAGCCCACATGCTCGATGACCCGGCGGGCGGCGTCGTTGGCGCGGTCGTGCAGGGACTGCGGCAGGTCGGCCGGGTAGCGCAGGCCGAGGACGTCCTTCCCGCCCTGGTCCAGCAGCATGTCGAACATGCCGTGGATATGGACCTTGCCGTCCTGGGCATAGCCCTCGGGGGCGAACTGGATGCCGGACATCACCTCCTCGGCCAGCGCATGGGTGCCGGAGACCTCGCGCACCTCCTGCGGCAGGTCCGCGTGGTGGAGGCATTCCTCGAACGGCTTGCCGACGTCGCCGATATGCTCGCGCATCTCGGCAAGGGCGCTTTCCAGCTCCTCGCGGTCGTTCACCATGAAGCCGAGCATGGAGGAGAAGCCCTTCACCGGCTTCAGCCACACCGGGTAGTTCATCCGCAGGTTCGCGGCCGCGTCCGGGTCGAACGGGTCGAGCGCCTGGAAGTCCGGCGTGCATTCCGGCGCCGCCTTCTGCTGCTCCAGCCGCGCCCAGTACTTGTGCTCGCAGCGCAGGACCAACTCGAGCGTCGGCGCACGCACGCCGTATTCGCGCCCCAGCACCGGCGCGAGGCAGCTCGACGGAAAATCCCAGTGGCAGACGATGGCGTCGGGCTTGCCCTCCGCCTCGAACTGGCGGCGGCAGCGGTCCAGCAGATCGTCGAAGCTTGCATGCTCGCCGACCAGCTCATCATGAGTCAGCAGCGACACGAACTCGTAGTCGCCGGCGTTCTCTATGGTATCCAGCTCCTCATGCTGCCAATCCAGAAGGCCAAGGATGTAGATCTTCTTCTTCAATCGAGGCTCCTTCAGTCACGTTTCTGACGCTTCGGTCAGCGTGACTTGATGATTTTGGAATGCGACCTTCCGCAGGTCGCGCTGTCCTCCCAACGTCACCGACCGATTCACGTTCCAGAAAAATCCGCCGCTCAGGTTCGCGTATGGGGCGGTGAGGCCGGGCGCGGCGTATTGAAGTGGGCGGGCGCGTGCGGATAACGTGCGCGCCAACGACAAGAGCCCTTCAGGAGGAACCCCCGGATGACCCTGCCCTTCAGCCGCGCCGCGGCCGTCCTCGCCATTGCGGCGGCGTGCGCCACCACGGCGTCCGCCCAGACCGAGGTCAAGCTCGGCTACGCGCTCGCGCCCAGCTCCCACTACGGCGTCGCCGCCAAGAAGTTCGAGGAGGTCGTGGAGGCCGAGACGGACGGCAAGTTCGACGTGAAGCACTTCCCCTCCTCCGCCCTCGGCGGCGAGCGCGAGGTGATCGAGGGCCTCCAGATCGGCACCATCGAGGCGACCATCGTCTCGTCCGGCACGCTGGCCAACTTCGTGGAGGAGACGGGCGTCTTCGACATCCCCTTCCTGTTCCGCGACCTGCAGCATGCGCGCACGGTCCTCGATGGCCCGATCGGGCAGGAGATCCTGGCGAAGTTCGACGATGTGGGGCTCAAGGCGCTGGCCTGGGGGGAGCAGGGCTTCCGCCACATCACCAACAACCGCAACGCCATCTCCTCGCCCGAGGATCTGAAGGGGCTGAAGCTCCGGACGATGGAGAACCCGATCCACCTGACCGCCTTCCAGGCGCTCGGCGCTGCGCCCACGCCCATGGCCTGGCCGGAAGTGATCCCGGCGCTTCAGCAGGGCACAATCGACGGGCAGGAGAACCCGCTCTCGGTGATCGTCTCCGCCAAGCTGTCGGAGGTGCAGAAGCACCTGACCCTCTCGGGCCACGTCTATTCGCCGGCGATGCTGCTCGTCTCCATGCCCTTCTGGGAGGGGCTGTCGGATGAGGAGAAGGCGACCTTCCAGAAGGCCGCCGACGAGGCCGTGACCGCCATGCGCGCCTATGTGGACGAGATCGAGGCCAGCGGCGTGAAGACGCTGCGCGACCAGGGCATGGAGGTCGGCGAACTCTCGGCCGAGCAGAAGGCCGCCTTCCGGGAGGACCTCAAGGGCGCCTACGAGGAGTACTACAAGAAGTACGACAAGGCGCTGATCGACCGCATCATCGCGACGGAATGAGGCTTCCGGGCCGGGGCCGCGCGCCCCGGTCCGACGGACGAAGGGGGGGCGCGACGATGCGCAAGGCGGAACGTCTGTTCGTCGCGCTCAACGGCTGGGCGCTGATCCTGTGCCTCGGCGCCATGACGGCGGTGGTCTTCGCCAACGTCGCGCTGCGCTACCTCACCAACGAGTCGATCCCCTGGGCCGACGAGGTGGCGCGCTACCTGATGATCTGGATGACGTTCCTCGGCGCGGGCCTGGTGCTGCGCCACGGAGGCCACGTTGCCATTACCAACCTGCAGGAGGGGCTGCCGGGCCCGGTCCAGCGGGGGCTTCGCATCCTGATCGTGCTGCTGCTGCTCGGCTTCTTCGCGTTCATGATGTGGGTGGGGCGGGAGTACATGCTCCGGATGCAGTTCCAGAAGACGCCGGCCACCCGCATCTCCTTCCTCTGGATCTACGCGGCCATGCCGGCGGGCTTCGGGCTGCTGATCGTCCACCTGCTGCTGATGGCGAAGGACTACGTCACCGCCGGCCGGCACGAGCGGGCCGAGGAGGCGGGCGCCCAGCATGGCTGAGATCCTGTTCCCGAGCCTGTTCCTGCTGCTGGCGCTCGGCGTGCCGGTGGCCTTCGCCATCGCCATCGCCGCCTTCATCGCGCTGAGCTTCGGCAGCAGCTACCCGAGCCTCGTGGTGGTGAAGGAGATGTTCACCGGCCTCGACAGCTTTCCGTTGCTGGCGGTGCCGTTCTTCATCCTGGCGGCCGAGATCATGAGCGGCGGCGCCATGACCGCGATCCTGCTGCGCTTCGCCTCGCAGTTCGTGGGTCACCTGCGGGGCGGGCTCGGCTATGCCAACGTGCTGTCCTCCACCATGTTCGCCGGCATCTCCGGCTCCGCGCTCGCCGATGCCGCCGGGCCCGGGGCGATGATGATCCGGATGATGGAGAAGGGCGGCTACCCGCGGGATTACGCGGGCGCGCTGACCGCCTCCTCGGCCGTGGTGGGCCCGATCATCCCGCCCTCGATCATCATGATCCTCTATGCCATGCAGGTGGACGAGGTGTCCGTCGTGGCGCTGTTCATGGCCGGCCTGATCCCGGGCCTGTGCATCATGGCGGGGATGCTGTTCACCAACTGGGCCGTCTGCCGGCGCCGCGGCTACCGCGGGACCGAGCCGCAGCCCTCGAAGCGGGAGATGGTCCGGACCTCCATCCACGCCCTGCCCGCGCTCCTGCTGATCGTGCTCATCATCGGCGGCATCCGCGGCGGGATCTTCACCCCGACCGAGGCGTCGGTGATCGCGGTGGTCTACGCGCTGCTCTGCGGCGGGCTGGTCTATCGGTCGCTGCGGATCGCGGACCTGCCAGGGATCATGCTGCGCGCGGCGATGACCAGCGTGGCGGTGCTGCTGATCCTCGCGGCCGCGCGCGCCTTCGCCTGGGTGCTGATCATCGAGAGCGTGCCCCAGGATCTGGCCGAGACCATCATCTCCTGGAACCTAAGCCCGGCCCTGTTCCTGCTGGCGGTGAACGTGCTGCTGCTGGTGTTCGGGCTGTTCATGGACCCCCTGCCCGGGGTGATGATCCTGGCGCCGATCCTCGCGCCCATCGCCACCTCGCTGGGGATCGATCCGATCCACTTCGCCATCGTGGTGATCGTGAACCTGACCATCGGACTTACCACGCCGCCGGTGGGGAGCCTGCTGTTCGTGGTCAGCTCGGCCGTGGATCTGAAGCCGAGCGCGCTGATCCGGCAGATGCCCCCGTTCCTCGCGGCGAACGTGCTGGTGCTGCTGCTGCTGACCTTCTGGCCGGGACTGTCGACATGGCTGCCGCATAGCGGCGGGTACTGACATCCCCGCTCGCGTCCGCGGGGGTTCGCAATCCGCTCCGTCCTCGCGCCGGACAGGCCCGGGGCGAGGGCGCCGGCGCTGCCGGACTGGAACGGTGGCCAAGGTCGCCTCGTGCTCCGAATGGCCTCATCGGAAATCCGATGAGGGGGTCGATCGACTTCCGTTCAAGCGGCGGACGCCTTTGGCCTGCGGGAACGGCATTCGCCGCCCCCTTCGAGGGTTCCGCGGCTTCGGGTTTGGGCGAGGCGCCCGCCTGCGGCCGTCTCGTCGAGACAGGAGATCGAGGCACGCGAGCGGCAGGGCGGAGACGGTGTTCGTTGGCGGCAGAGTTTGGCTGGGGCTCCACGAAGGCTTCTGCGAAGCCTTGGCGCTGGCCGGCGGCAGGGTTCCCGCGTGCGGAACACGCGCCGAGATCGAGGCGCTGGCCGGCCCGGAGACGGAGCGGATCGACCTCGCGACCGGCTCGCCATGCCTGGCATCCACGATGCGCGCATGCATCCGCACATGTACGGCGCCGCGATGAAGGAGGTGGACCTGCGCCCGCACAAGGCCCGCACCCTGCAGGAGATGCTGGACGCGGTGGCGAAGCGGGCGAAGACCCCGGGCCCCGGCGAGTGGGTGCTGGGACGGGGCTACGACGAGTCCGAGCTGGACGTCCTCGCCACCCCCACCGGCGGGAGCTGAACGAGGCGGCGCCAGACAATCCGGTCCACGTGGTGCGGACCGACGGGCACGTGGCGGTGGCCAGTTCGAAGGCGCTGTCTCTGGGGGGGGTCGGGCACGACACGCCCTCGCCCTTCGGGGGGCTGGTCGAGCGCAAGGACAACGAGCTGACCGGCCTGCTGGCCGAGGCGGGGCGCGAACGGGTGGCGGCGGTCATCCCGGCGCTGACGCTGGAAGACCGGGTGCAGGCCCTCGAAGATGGCGGGCGGGGCCTGCTGACCTAAGGGATCACGCTGTGCATGGAGGCCGCGGTCGGCATTCGCGACGGCTGGATGGAGATGGAGGCGTACCGCAAGGCGCATCCGGAGGGCGGCTGCGCGATGCGGCCATCGAGCAGATCCTAACCGCCTATGAGAAGGCGCAGGCGGCGGACCCGCCGCGTGGTCGGTAAGCGCGACGGCGCGGCCCTGTGCGGCAAGGCCTGACGGCTGGGCGTGCCGCCAGGGCATGAGGTCCTCGATGCGGGATTGGGGATGTCGCCAAGGACGGCCCGAAGGGTGGCGGCGAGGTCGTCGACGGGGTTCGCGCTGGACATCCTGCAGGTGGCGACGAGCGAGGCGAGCATGGCCCGGCTCTCGGCGCCGACCTCGTTGCCGGCGAAGAGGGCGTTCTTGCGGGTCAGCGCGATCGGGCGGATCTGGTTCTCGACCGGGTTGGCGCCGAGCTCGAGGATGCCGTCGTCGAGGATCAAACCGGGCCGGTGCGCGAGGCTGTAGCGGATGTCCTCGGCGGACCGGGATTTCCGCGGGATACGGGACAGCCGGGCTTCCCGCCACGGCTTGAGCGCTGCGATGATCGGGGCGACTTGCTGACGTCGGGCGGCAAGGCGGATGGCCGGGTTCTCGCCACGCACGGTCTTCCCGATCCCGCAGAGGGAGGATGCTGACGGGCTCGATCACCCGCTTGATCGGGGGCGGATGCGCCGGCAGATGACCGCGGTTGCGCTTTGGCTTCCGGGGCGTCTCCCCGCGCACACGTTGCAGCGCCGCCTCGGCCTTCTCCTGCGCGGCCTCGAGCACGCCCTGGGCCAGTTCGGCATCCTCCAGCGGCAGGTCGAACGGGTCGGGCGACAGCTTCTCCGAGCTCTTGCCGAACTGAGCGCGCTGCGACGTGCGCAGGATGTCGTCGAGCCGACGATTGCCCTCCTGCACCTCGGCCAGCGCCGCCTCGACCTGAGCCAGGCGGGCCTTCAGATGGGCGTTCTCGCGGCTGAGAGCGTAGGCATCCATGAACAGGATTGAACCACGACGCCCCTGTCGCAGCCGGCAAAAACAGGGACTTTCCGCGCTCTCATGCGCTCACCCGGCTGCCTGCGGACGCCGCGCCCTCTCCGGTCTCGCCAGCCGCCGGTCCAGTCCCTGCCCGCGCTGCCCGGATCGCCCGCGTCAGCAGTTCCTCATCGGCGCCGGACCCGGGCCGGACAACGACATCGCCGACAACGATCTCCATTCCGGACCCGGCCCCCATCGCCAGCGGCGCCTCCGCCGCGGCGCCCTCGAGCGCCAGCTCCGCGGACGTCGGCAGCGCCGCCACGCTCTCGGGCACGACAAGCTGCCCCGTCCGAAGCTTCTTGCGCCAGTCGTAGACCTGCCAGCGCGTCGTCCCATGCCGCCGCGCGACCTCCGACCTGCCCCCGTGGGTCCCCCGTTCATAGCGAGAGTCTGCGGGTGGTGATTTGGTAGTCTCGGGCTCTTGGGGGCGCAAGCGCGCCGGGCGCGGAGTGAGAACGGCGCCGGAATGATCGGCCACGGAACCGCCCGGATTTTTCGGGCCGGGGCGGTGTAAAATCCCGCCAGTGGCAGTCTCTGGATCACGAGAGTGATCTGGGGGCGGAAGGATGTACGGCGTGGAGCTGTATTCGAAGGTCCGCATGGCGGTGCTGCGGGACGGGCTGAGCCAGCGAGAGACGGCGCGTCTGTTCGGGATAGACCGCGGCACGGTTTCGAAGATGGTGGGACATTCGGCGCCGCCGGGATACCGGCAGGCAGGGGCGCGCATGCGCCCCAGGCTGGACGCGCATGCGGGGTTCATCGACGAGATCCTGAGGACGGATCTGACGGAGCCGAAGAAGCAGCGGCACACGATCCTGCGGATCTTCGAGCGCCTGCGCGACGAGCGGGGGTTCGACGGCGGCTACACGACGGTACGTGACTACGTCCGGCCGCGCAGGCTGTCCTTGAAGGAGGTCTTCGTGCCGCTGGTCCACCCGGCCGGGCACGCGCAGGCGGACTTCGGGGAGGCGTGGGCGGTGCTGGGCGGCGTCCGGCGGAAGGTGCACGTGCTGGTGGTCGACCTGCCCCAGAGCGATGCGATCTTCCTGAAGGCCTACCTTGCCGAGACGGCCGAGGCTCTGTGCGACGGCCATGTGGCGGCGTTCGACGTCTTCGGCGGCGTGCCGCTTTCGATCCTGTACGACAACACCCGGCTGGCGGTGGCGAAGATCCTGGGCGACGGGACGCGCCAGCGCGCCAGGCTGTTCGCGGAGCTTCAGTCGCATTATACCGGCGCGCCTAACCAATGACCTTCTCGATCCACGGCTGGAGGCAGAGGGAGCGGATGCGGGAGGGGTCGTTGGCGAAGGCGTTCCAGGCGCGACAGCAGGCGTCCACGATGGCGTCGAAGTCCGCGAACACGCGCAGGCTGAGGAAGCGCTCGCGCAGCCACAGCCAGACGCGCTCCATCGGATTGAGTTGGGGCGAGTAGGGCGGCAGCGGGACCAGGGTGACGTTCGGCGGGACCTGGAGCGCCTTCGCGCCGTGCCAGCCGGCGCGGTCCAGCACCATGATGGCGTGCTCGTCGTCGGGGATCGTGGCGGCGAAGGCGTCGAGGAAGATCTGCATCGCCTGGCCGCCGACCTCGGGCATGACGAGGCCGAAGGCGGCCTCCCCGTCGGGGCGGGCGGCGCCGAAGACGTAGGTCCATTCGAAGCGCTGGTCCTGGCGGCCAGGCGGGCGGCGGCCGCGGCTCCACCAGCGATGGCAGAGCCGGCCCTTCTGGCCGACCCGCATCTCGTCCTGGAACCACAGCGCGATCCGCTTGCCTGGATGCGCCTCGGCCGCAATCTTCAGCGCCGCCCGCAGCCCCCTTTTTCGAAGCGACGCTGCGCCGCCTCGTCCGTCCTCGGGTGCGTGGGGCGGACCTTCTGCCGTGAGACCCCCTCGCGCCGCAGGATCCGCGACAGGCTCTGCGGGGCCAGGCGCTTGTCGAAGCGAGCCTCGATCCAGCGGCAGAGGTCCGACAGGGTCCAGCTGCTCACCCCGTCCATCTCAGGGTCGGGCCCGCGGAAGATGCGGTCGAAGAGCAGCGCCAGCTCCGCTTCGCTCAGCGCCGGCGGCCGGCCTGGCAGCGGCCGGTCCCGCACGCCCTCCGGTCCTTCGGCGTTGTAGCGCAGCACCGCGTCGCGCAGCGCCTGCCGCTCCATCCCCGCAGCTTTCGCCGCCTCCGCCCGGCTCATGCCGTCGAGCGCGTTGGCGATCGCCAGCAGCCGTCGTGCGGCCCGGTTGCTCGTCTCCCGCGCCGCCCGTGCGCGAAGCTCCTTCGACGTCAGGTCGTCCCGGATCTCCAACGCTCCACCCATGTCTGCTCCACCTCCCTGCTTTCGGGGACGGAATCACAGATCAAGCCGGACGGGAATCCTTCGGCAGAGTCAGAGCTTTCGGTCGCCGGTATTACCTGTTCCGCGACCGCTTCGGTCGGCCCGGCAAGGGCGCCGACAAGGGCAATGTCGAGGGGATGGCGGGCTTCGGCCGCCGGACCTTCATGGTCCCGATCCCCGAGGCGACCGACATCGACGCTCTGAACGCGATGCTGCTGGAGCGATGCCAAGCGCGTCAGGACGCGGTGCTGCGCGGAGCCGACGTCACGATCGGCGAGCGGCTGGCGGCCGACCGCGCGGCGTTCCCGGCGCTGCCGCCGACGCCGTTCGATGCCTGCGACAAGCGCCCCGGGAAGGCCTCCAGCCAGCCGCTGATGCGCTGCAAGAGCACCGACTACTCGGTCCCGATCGCCTATGCGCATCGCGACGTGCTGGTGAAGGGCTACGGTAGCGATCTTGGTCGGCGCCGAGGAGATCGTCCGCCACCCGCGCGGCATCGGGCTGGCCACCTGCCAGCGCGGCGTGAAGACCCGCTTCCCACCGCCGCAGCCATCGGGCACGAGATGATCGAGGCCCAGGACGAGAAGCGGCTGATGCGGCTGCAAAAGGCCCTCGCGGGCTATGAGCTGCTGAATATCGACGAGCTGGGTTTCGTGCCGCTGTCGCGCACCGGCGCCGAACTGCCGTTCGAGCTGATGTACCGCCCCCGGATCGTGAGACACCGATTTGGGACTACGCGACCATGGGCTCGGCGTCCATCTGGTCGCGCCTGAACTGGGCCGGCGAGCGGTGACCATGCCGCTGGATCAGCCATTGCTCGTTGTAGGTCCGGCGGAACTCCAGCAGCGCCAGGCGAAGCTCCTCGACGGTGTCGAAGGTGCGAACCCACAGCAGGTTCTCTTTCAGGGTCCGGATGAAGCGCTCGGCGCAGCCGTTGCCCTCCGGGGCCCGAACGAAGGCGGGCGACGACGCGATCCCCAGCCAGCGGATCTCCGCCCGGAAGTCGTGCGACATGTACTGGCTGCCGTGATCGTGGCGCAGGCTCAGCCCGACGGCCACATCCTTGCCGATCCCGCCGAAGCGGGCCTTCACGCCCTGGCGGACCGGCTCCAGCGCCTCGTGGCGCGTGCCATGGAGGGCGGCGTGGATGCCGACGCACTCGGCCGAGCAGTGGTCGACGGCGACGAAGATCGCCACCTGCCCCTGGGCGGTGGTGACTGCCGCGGTCATGTCGGTCCCCCACATGGCGTCGACCCTCTCCGGAATGATCGTGCCATCATGGCTGCGCGGCCCCCGCGGCGTCGCTCGGCCCGTATCCGCCGCAAGGCCATGCGCGCGCATCAGCCGCCGCACCCGCTCCTTCGAGGTCCGCACGCCCCTGAAGCGCAGGCGCGCCCAAACCTTCCGATAGCCCTCGCCGTGGAACGGGCTCGCCGCCAGCACGGCCCGGATCGCCTCGACCAGCACCGCGTCCGGCATCGGACCCTGCGGCCCGGGACGCCGCCGCTCGGCCGGCGGAGCTCCTGCCGTCAGGCGGCGGCGATAGATGCTCGCCCGGCCCAGGTTCCAGACCCGGCAGACCCGCGCCAGGCCGTAACGGCGTCGACCGGAGATCGAGATGACCGCGCTCATCGCCTCGACCTCCGCCGGGCCAAAGGGCGGCCCGCCTCCAGCCGCGAGATCTTCTCGTAGAGCAGCTCGTTATCCATCGTCGCCGCCCCGAGCTTCGCCTGAAGCTGCGCGATGCGCGCGTCGCGGTCATCGCGGGGCCGCGACTTCAGGCTCGCCGCGCCGCCCTCGAGAAACGCATCCCGCCACCCGCTCACATCCGCCGCGGTCACGCGCAGGTCTCGGGCCACCACCTCCAGCGGCTCGCCCCGCAGCACCCGAAGCACCGCATCCTGCTTGCGGTTCGCCGTCATGCGGCGCTCCCGCCCCGGCGCCCCGGCCGCTGCGATACCTGAACTCTCCGCGCCCGGGGCGCCTCCGCTTCGATCGTCAGACGTCATCCAACACCTCCTTCGTCGCCTTCAATAAGGCTTCAGAGATGTCTCAGCGAACCCTGGGGCGGAGGACTGATCAGCCAGCGCTACGAGCGAGGCGCCACGATCATCACCTCGAACCTGCCCTTCGACGAGTGGCCGGCGACCTTCGGTGACGAACGCCTCACCGGTGCGCTGCTCGACCGCCTCGCCCGCCATGTCCGCATCCTTGAGGTGAACGGCCCGTCCTACCGCCTCGCACAGAGCCGCTCGCGCAAGCCTTCCGCCTGATCCCCCAGAAGAAGCGGAAACGATGAGGCCCCCGGCATGCCTGACACATTCCGCAGTTTAGGACACGGCCCGCACGGCCTGCCGGATTAACTCCGGCAGGCCGTTGTTTTTTCGGGAGGATTTGTCTTCCGGGCAGCACAACCTCGCGCTGAATCAGCGTGCATCCGCGCCGGGAAACACTTTATACGGGATTTCCGATCATTCCGCTTCGTGCTGGGCTCAAACGGCCAATCTACGGAGCGACACAATGATCACGACGCGAGGCAACTTGCAGGTCAGGACGCTGCCGAAGCTCTCTGTCTCCCAACTCTACCCTCCGCAACGAAAGGAAATCAACCTCAACACCTGCGGCGACCCGGACTGCGGCAACTACGGGGTTCCGGTCGATCCGATCTTCGACACCTTCGTCGGGAAGGGCGCGGCAACTCGCCGGCGCGCGGCGGCGCAGACGAGCCCGATCATCGCGGCGGGCTTGGGCTACTACACGATGTCCTCGGTCAAGGGCGAGGAGCGCATTTCGAAGGCGCTCAACTTCCACAACGACCCCATCATCTGGAGCGACGGTCGCCGCCTGGTGTGTCGCCACGAGAATGACGGAACCACCTGCAAGGTCGGCTTCGCCCTTCTTTCGAATGACCACTACATGAGCGAAATCGACCGCCTCCGCCACGACAACGGTGCCCTCGATGGCCCGCGGTGCGGCGCCTGCAACAGACGGTATCTCGACGCGCCGAAAGAGTTCGCCCTGAATGGCGCCAACGGCAAGCACCCCAAGACAGGCCGTCCACTCGGGGTTCGAGTGATCCATAAGGAGTGCCCGGAGAAGGCGAAGAAGGGCTGGCGCTTCACAGTTTCGCGGGACCACCAGTGCCAGCGGGACAGAGACGACAACCTCAAGATCCTCACGATGCTGGTGAATGGGGCGTCCATCAACAGCATCCAACGCGTGCTTACCGACCCGCGAACCGGCAAGCGCGCCGGCATGTCCAGGATCTACGATCGGATCTTCTGGCTCGAGAGGACGCTGCTCGCCTTCGAGCGGGCGCAGCTTACGAGATGGCGGACGGAGCTGGAGCGCCAAGGCGTCTTCCGCCACACTCGGATCGCGCACGACGACATCGTCCTGGGGATCAACTGGGAGACCTCCGCCGACCGCCGCCTCACCGCCTTGAACTGCACGGCCTCCGCTGACATCCGGAGCGGGTATGTCTTCCGGCTGGATGTCGATTTTGATCCCACGGTCGATCCGGTCCAGACCTTCAAGAGCGCCTACCTTGGCGCGAATGGCCAGCCGCAGAATTTGTCGAGGACCTATCAAAACGCAACACATACTTTCGTCGCGCCCCTCCTGCACTTTCAGAGGCCCACCGGCCGCTTCGACGAAGCCGCCTTTTTCGGCGCCTGCCAGTCGAGCCTGCGTCTGTTCGCGGTGCGGACTGAAGACGCCTTCGGAACCGCCGCCATTCCCGCGTCTACTCAGCAGACCATCCGCGATGCGCGCTGGTTCGCTGATGCAGCCGAGGTCATCGGCGAGCAGTGGTTCGGACTTTCCGAACATCGACGCGACAGCAGGAACACCTTCACGGGCATCATGACGCGCGACGCCTACACCAAGGCTGCGCACCTGGCGTTGCTGCGCGAGATGCTTCCAGAGGGCAAGATGACCTTGGTTTCCGAGCAGGAGGCCACGATCGCGCGAACGGTTCCCCACCTGTTCCGAAACGACATCCTCGGCGACCAGTTCGAGTGGCTCGCTATCGCGTTCGACAAGGAGGCGACGAAGCCGAAGGTTCAATATCGCGTCGGCGTCTTCCGCAGTGCTCTGGAGCAGTTCCGCCAGTCCTACGCCGGCCAGGAGATCTCGGACTGGAAGATCCTCGATCTCTTCGTCGAGCACCGCATGCAGGCAGCCACCTTCACGGATCGAGCTGGCAATGTGGGTCCGCGCCACGGCGCAACCTTCCGATCAAGCGCATTCCCGCAGGTCTGGATCGAGTCGCCTGCCGAGATTGCAGGTGAGACGCAGAAGATCGTGGGCTTCCCGATCCTATCGTCGCGTTATCGGTCGCGGCTACGAGAGATGCCCTTCGATGCGACGCCGACCGATCCAGAGCTTCGCGCGGCCCTGGCGCGCCGCGTTCTTCGTGCGACAATTCAACCCGTGAGCACCTTCTTCAACGCTTTACGGACGCGGCTCGCATTCGCGGGGCGAGCTGGCGGCAGGTCGGCGCGCACGGGTCCGAGTTTCGTCAGCGGGGCCGCCTACAATCCTCGGGTCCTGATCGCCGTGCTGAATATCTACCGCATCTACTACAACTGGTTCGATCCTCGCTCCTATGTCTCGGAACTGAACGAGGAGGAGGCTACCGAAGCGAGCACGGCGGGCACTTCGACCCGGCGTGTTCCCGGCTCGTCCGAGCGCATCACGGTCCCGAAGCAGCGCAAGCGCGTGTCGATCAAGCAGACGCCGGCAATGCGTCTCGGTCTTCAGAGGCGGACAGGAAAACCTGCGCCGACGGAGCCGCCTGACCTGCACAGGGTCCTCTACCAGCCTTGGCTGTTTCACGGCACGCCCGTCTGGACCCGGTTCGAAGCACGACCTTCCAAGAAGAAGCCCGCCCCGAAACCGGAGCGGGCTATGTCCTAAGGACCGGAATGTGTCACGGCATGCCGGGGCCTCATCGCTCATGAGCGCGGTGGCCGGATCTTTCGGCGCCCCAGCGGCCGATTTTGTCGCCGCCGTCGACATCCAGCACCTTTTCGAACATCCGGCGCCCACTGACCGATGAGGACTGCATGCCCGTGACGTTCCAGCCCCAGCGGGCGCTTGTATGACGCCTCCCGAATGACGGAGGCCCACCGCGCCGATCCAGACGCGCTCAGGCTCTCGCGCGCCTGGCGTTCAGCATATTCTGAAACTCGACGGATCGCCGATCGAAGGGTTCGAAATGGACCATGCGCCTTCCCGGACCTGCGTGGCTGCGAAGAGGCTCCCGTTCGATCCTTGATGATGCCTCCCAAGGGCGAGCGTCCAATCCACGGCGACGGAAGGCTGCTCAACCCGCTCTCCGACAGGAGTCCTAGGAAGCACCCCGGACATGGACGTGATGGAGCGCCCGCGCCCTTGCGCCCGCGTCAGCTTTATACCAGCGCTTGCTGAGCCTGACTCGCGAAGGGGATTCACAGGGGGGGCGCGGGATGATTCATCATGGAGAGCCGAGGGAGGATCTCCATGGGAGCAGCGATCGCACTGCGGGCGGATTACGGGGCGGACGATCTGAGGGCGCCATCAACACGAGCCGGGACGCGCGGCAGACGCGGCGGTTGCTGGCGCTGGCCTCGATCCACGACGGCGCCGCCCGGAGCGATGCGGCGAGGATCGGGGGCGTCGGGCTCCAGATCGTCCGGGACTGGGTGGTGCGCTTCAACGCCGAGGGCCCGGACGGGCTGATCGACCGCAAGGCCCCGGGCAAGACGCCGTTGCCGACGGCGGCGCAGCGCGCGGCGCTGGCAAGGGCGGTGGAGGACGGGCCGATCCGGCCGTATCTGGACGGCGTGGTGCGCTGGCGGCTCGTCGACCTGGTGCAGTGGGTCTGGGAGGAGTTCGGCGTCTCGGTCAGCCGCCAGACGCTGGGCCGGGATCTGCGCGCCATGGGCTTCCGCAAGCTGTCGGCCCGCCCGCGCCACCACGGCCAGGACCCCGAGGCGATGGAGGCGTTCAAAAAACTTCCCCGACCGGCTGGCGGAGATCCGCGGACAGGCTCCCGGCGGGGACCGACCTAGAGCTGTGGTGGCAGGACGAGGCGCGCGCAGGGCAGAAGAACCCGATCACCCGACGCTGGGCGCGGCGCGGGACCCGGCCGCGAGCGGCGAAGGATCAGCGCACGAAGCGGGCCTATATCTTCGGCGCGATCTGCCCGGCCAGGGGCAAGGCGGCGGGGCTCGTCATGCCTTTCGCCGACACGGAGGCCATGCAGGCGCATCTCGCCGAGATCAGCCTCACGGTCGATCCCGTCGCCCATGCCGCGCTGATGCTCGACCAGGCGGGCTGGCACATGTCCGGCCGGCTCGTCGTGCCCGACAACATCACCGTCGTCCCGCTGCCGCCACGCTCCCCGGAGCTGAACCCGGTCGAGAACGTCTGGCAGTTCATGCGCGACAACTGGCTGTCGAACCGCGTCTTCAGCTCCTACGACGACATCGTCGGCCACTGTTGCGAGGCATGGAACAAGCTCGCCGACCAGCCCTGGCGCATCATGACCATCGGGCGACGAGCGTGGGCCCATGGGTCCTGATCAATGGGCTTTGGTATTCATCGATGCTATCTCAAACTGCATCGGCTGCATCAGTAAAGGGGATGAAGTTCTGGGTACGACCTGGATATGTACTGTCCGTGCCCGGATGTGGCGCAAGGCGAGCATCGCCCGATAAGTCGTTGATCAGCCCAGCCGGTAGTTCGGGCTCTCCCGCATGATCTGCACGTCGTGGACGTGGCTCTCGCGCAGGCCCGCGCCGGTGATCTTCACGAAGCGGCAGCCGCGGCGCATCTCGTCGATGGTGCGGGCCCCGGTGTAGCCCATCGCCGCCCGCAGGCCGCCCGCGAACTGGTGCAGCACCGTCCCCGCCGCGCCCTTGTAGGGCACCCTGCCCTCGATGCCCTCGGGCACCAGCTTCTCGGCCGAGACCTCCTTCTGGAAGTAGCGGTCGGCCGAGCCGCGGGCCATGGCCCCGACCGACCCCATCCCGCGGTATTCCTTGAAGGACCGCCCCTCCCACAGCACGACCTCGCCCGGCGCCTCGTCCGTGCCGGCGAGCGCGGAGCCCACCATCGCGCAATGCGCGCCCGCGGCGATGGCCTTGGCGAGATCGCCCGAGAACTTGATCCCGCCGTCCGCGATGGCGACCGCGCCGTGACGGTCCGCCTCCTCGGCGCAGTCCATCACCGCCGTGAGCTGCGGCACGCCCACCCCCGCCACGATGCGCGTGGTGCAGATCGAGCCCGGCCCGATCCCGACCTTCACCGCGTCCGCCCCCGCGCCGATCAGCGCGCGCGTGGCCTCCGCGGTCGCGACGTTGCCCGCCACCACCTGCACCGCGTTCGACAGCTTCTTGATCCGCGTCACCGCCTGCGCGACCGAGGCCGAGTGCCCATGCGCCGTGTCGATCACGATCAGGTCCACATGCGCGTCGATCAGCGCCTCCGACCGCGCGAAGCCCGCATCGCCCACCGTGGTCGCCGCAGCCACCCGCAGGCGGCCCAGCGGATCCTTGCACGCCTTCGGATGCAGGACGGCCTTCTCCAGGTCCTTGATGGTCAGCAGGCCCGAGAGCCGCCCGTCCGCCTTCACCACCAGCAGCTTCTCGATCCGCCGCTCATGCATCATCCGCCGCGCCTCGTCCGCGCCCACCGGCTCGGTCGCGATCACCAGCTTCCCCTCCGGCGTCATCATCGCGCGCACCGGGGTCGCCTCGTTCTCGATGAAGCGCATGTCGCGGTTGGTGAGGATGCCGACCGGCCGGCCGCGGTCGTCCACCACCGGGAAGCCCGTGATCTTGTAGCGGGCCTGCATGGCCCGCGCGTCCGCGAGGGTCTGGTCCGGGCGCAAGGTGATGGGGTTGTAGACGATCCCGCTCTCGAACCGCTTCACCCGGCGCACCTGGTCGGCCTGGGTCTGGATGTCGAGGTTGCGGTGGATGACGCCGAGCCCGCCGGCCTGGGCCATGGCGATGGCCATCTCGGCCTCGGTCACCGTGTCCATGGCGGAGCTGAGCAGCGGCAGGTTCAGCTCGATCTCCCGCGTCACGCGGGTGCGCAGGTCGGCGTCGCCCGGCAGAACCTCCGACGCCCCCGGAACCAGCAGAACGTCATCGAAGGTGAGCGCCTCGCGAATCTCCATGGGAGCCTCCTGCCCGCGGGTTCCGGTTGGCGGTTTCCTCTGTCACGGCGGGAGCGGAAAGGAAAGCCGCCCGGGCGTCGCGGCCTCCGAGGCCGCGTTGGCGGCGTCGCGGCCGTTGGGCCCGCGTTGACAGCGTCGCGCCCGGGGGGGATGCAAGGCGCCTTGGGCAGGCGGGAGGCGGCATGATCCTGGGCTTCGGGGACGCGCGCGTCGGCCTCTTCAACGGGGCCCTGTGGCGACAGCGGCGGGAGATCGCGCAGGTCACCGGCCTGCGCCCCGTCCGCCGCTTCCGCAGCGCCGCCGGCCTGACCGCCGTGGCGGGCTGGGGGCGGAAGGACACCGCCGCCCGCGCCCGCGCCGCGGCCGCGAAGGCCGGCGCGCCCTACTGGTCGCTGGAGGACGGGTTCTTCCGCTCCCTCTCCCCGGCGCCGCCGAGCCCACGCTCTCCTACATCCTCGACCGCAGGGGCGTCTACTATGACGCCTCGGGCCCCTCCGATCTGGAGGAGATGGTCGCCGCCCGGGCCGCCGACCCCGCCCGCGCCGCCCGGGACGCTGCGCCGGCGCTGGAGGCGCTTGCGGCAGGCCTCTCGAAGTACAACGTCTTCTCGCCCGAGGCGCGGACGGCGCTGGATGCGCTCGACCCTGATTCCGCGCGCAACGTGCTGATCGCGGACCAGACGCTGGGCGACGCCTCGGTGACCGGCGGCCTGGCGGGCGTGGGGCGCACGGCCCGGGAGACGTTCCGGGCGATGCTCGCCGCCGCGGCGGAGGAGAACCCGGACGCGCAACTCGTCCTCAAGGTCCACCCCGAGACGCGCATGGGCCGCCGGGCCGGCCACCTGGACGCCGATCTGCTGGCCGAGGCCGCCTCCGCCAGCCCCGCCTTCGCCGAGGCGCAGGCGTCGGGCCGGGTGCGCTTCCTGTCGGAATCGGTCCGGCCCTGCGACCTCTTCGCCCGAACCGGGCGCGCCTACGTCCTGACCTCGCTCATCGGCTTCGAGGCGCTGGCGGCGGGCCTCCCCGTCGCGGTCTTCGGGCGCGCCTTCTACGCCGGCTGGGGCCTGACCGACGACCGCGCGCCGCCCGCGCCCGGCCGCCGCCCCGTGCCGCTGGAGGCGCTCGCCGCGGCCGCCTACGCCGACTACTGCCGCTGGTTCCACCCCGAGACGCGGGCGCCGATCGCGCTCCCGGAGGCGACCGACCTCCTGCTCGCGCGCGCCGGCCTCCGCCCCTAGGGCTGGATGCCCGCGGTCTGGTCGATGGGCGCGATCACCGAGGTGAAGAGGCGCGTCACCTTCCGCAGCTCGGTCAGCGGCGCGTTGGTCACGAAGATCACGTCGCCGTCGCGCATCCGGAAGTTGCGGGCGGTGAAGAACGCCTGCGGCTCGGTCAGGTCCAGCCGATAGACGATGGGCCGGCCCGGCCCCGCAGGCAGCCCCTCGGGCCGCGGGCCGGGCAGCAGCGCGTCGGCCAGCGCCTCAGGCTCGCGGCGGAACAGGAACACGCCGGTCGGGTCCGCCAGCTCGTCCTGAAGGCCGCGCGCCACGGCGATGGCCGACATCAGGTCGAAGTCGCGCGTCGGGAACTCCAGCTCCGCCTGCACGCTGGAGGCGCCCAGCACGATGAACCGCTCCTCCACCGGGCTCAGGACCAGCTCGTCCCCGGGCCGCAGGGCCACGTTCAGCGACGGATCGGCATAGATGTCCGACAGCATCTCCGAGGCGATCCCGCCATCGCGGCGAATGCGGACCTGCACCTTCTCCGGCGGCTGGGTGGCGCCGCCGGCGACGGCCAGCAGCGGAATCAGCCGCTCCCCCCCGCTGCAGCGGATAGGCGCCGGCGCCCCCACGGCGCCCTGGATGCTGATCATCCGGCTCCGCGGAGAGGCGATGCGCACGTCCACCTCCGGCGACAGGGTGAACGGCGCGAGCCCCCCGCGGATGCGGTCGCGCACCTGCGCGAGCGTCGCGCCCGCCGCGCGGATCTGGCCGGCGAAGGGCACGTAAACCCGTCCGTCGTCATCGACCGGCGTTCCCTCCAGCACAGCGGGTCCGCCGCCAGTGCGGCCGTTCCCGGTGCGGAACAGCGTGCCGCCCTCGCGCTCCCAGATCACGATGTCCAGCAGGTCTCCCCGCCCGATGCGCTCGTCGCTGATCGGCGCGGCGTCGAGATAGGCGGGCGGATAGCCGTAGGCGGAGGCGCTGGCGAGCGTCGCGACCACGTCCGCCGTCAGCGGCGCGACCAGCGCCTCCAGATCCCCCGGCTGCTCCGCGGTGGTGATCTGCGAGGCGAGCGGACCGCTTCGCGGCAGGGTCGAGCATCCGGCGAGGATCAGGACCGCCGCGATCGCGCAACAGGCCGCCACGCCACGCGGACAGGCGCGCGCCGTCAAAGCTCCGGACATAGATATGGATCCCGCTGCCGCTCCCGTTCGCCGACCTTCATGGCGCCTCGGCGCCGGGCCTGCAAGCCGGCGCCGGGACGCGCATGGGCCTCAGCGGCGGTCGCGGATGTTGTAGATGATGAGCACCAGCGTCGACCACGCCACGAGCGCGAGGAAGAAGATGCCGACCGTCATCAGAAGCCGCAGCGGATACTGCGCCTCCTGCGACAGCGTCGGGCGGATATGCGGCGACAGGTAGCGCTGCTGCTTCTGACCTTCGAACAGGGCCCGGTCATAGGCCGCGCGCGCCGAGACGTAGGCGTCCTCCGCGAAGCGCAGATCGACCTGCAGCTTCTCGTACTCCGCCAGAAGGTCCGCGAGCGGCCGGCCGCTCCCGTCGTCCGCCGCCTCGCCCGTCACGGCGCCCCGCTCCGAGGCGATGCGGCTGCGCAGGCTCTCGATCCGCTGGCGCAGGTAGGGGAGCTCGGTGGCCCGCTCTCCCACCAGCTCGGTGCGGGTGTTCAGCTCGATCTCCGCCTCGGCGAGCTTCTCCTCCAGCGAGGCCACGAGCTGGGACGACGCGATGGCGTTCGCCTCAGGGTTGATCTCCTGCTCGAACCGCCGGAAGCTCCGCACGTCCAGGCGCGCGTCGCGCAGACGCTCCTCCGCCGCGGCCAGCGCCTCGGAGGCGACCGTGACGGCGTCCTCCCGCGCCTCTTCGGAGAGCTGGTTCACCAGCCGGGTGCTCTCGCGCAGCGCAAGCTCCGACACCGCCTGCGCATCCTCCGCCCGGAAGGCGCGGGCGGTGAAGGTGACGATGCCGGTGCCCCCGTCGAAGGTGACGTCCGTCATCCAGCGCCAGTAGTCGTTCACGTCCTCCAGCGAGGCCCCGTCCGCCAGCCGGAACACCACGTCCTCCTGCGGAAGCCCGTACCACTCGCGATAGGGCAACTCGGCCAGCGCGGTCTCCACCATCTGCTGGCTTCGCAGGAACTCGTAGATGACCTGCGCGTCCGTGCTCGTCGCCCCGAGCGAATTTCCGAGGGCGCCCAGGAACTCGGTCGGCGCCACGGCCTCGCCGCTGCGGATCGAGAAGGCGACGGTCGAGGCGTACTGGTCCGCCGCGCGGGTGTAGAGATAGGTCCCCGCCGCGATGGTGGGCAGGATCACCGCCAGCACGAAACTGATCGCCACCATCCGGTGGCGGCGACGCGGCTTCGCGGGCTTCGCGGCCTGACGGTCGCGGCTCGCGGGATGGCGGACCACGTCGCCCCTCTTGGGCTCCGGCCTGGCGGGCTTCGGGGCCGGCTTGGGCGCGGCCTTCGGCTTGGGCTTGTCGTCCTTCGCAGGCGCAGACGTCTTGTCGGGGGAAGCGGCGCCGGCCTCCTCCGTCTTCTTCGGCGTCTGCTCCGCCTTCGCTTCCGCGCTCTGTCCCGGCGGGGTCATCAGGCTCTCCCTCCGCGCTTGGTGGTCGGCTCGCCCATATTGCGGTCGTGCACCTCCAGCGCGTCCTCAAGATCGTCGTAGTAGGTCAACCGCCCGTTCTCCAGAACGATCCCGGCGTCGCAGTATTCCTTCACCGTGGAGGTGGAGTGCGAAACCATCAGGATGTTCGAGGTCTCCGCCTTCTCCCGGAAGGCTTCGGCGCACTTGCGCTTGAAGGCGGCGTCCCCCACCGCCGTGATCTCGTCGACCAGATATAGGTCGAATTGCACCGCCATCGACACCCCGAACGCAAGCCGCGCCTTCATGCCTGAAGAGTAGGTGGAGACCGGCATGTCGAAGAAGTCTCCGATCTCGGCGAACTCCTGCACCCGCTCCATCATGTCCTCCGTGTCCACGCCGTAGATGCGGGCCACGAAGCGGGTGTTCTGCCGCCCCGTCAGCGCATTATGGAACGCGCCGCGGAAGCCGAGCGGCCAGGACACTTCCACATGGCGGATGATCTCTCCCGAGTCGGGCAGCGAGGATCCTCCGATCATGGCCAGCAAAGTGGACTTCCCCGCGCCGTTGCGGCCCAGGATCCCGATGTTGCGGCCGCGCGGGAGGTCGAGGGTCACGTCCTCGATGACCGTGCGCCAGTCGCTCCCGACCTTGAAGGATTTGGTGACGTTGCGAAGGCTTATCATTGATCCACGATCCGCGCCTTGAGGACCCGCAGGAAGAGAATTCCGAAGAAGAGCGGCGTCAGCGACGCGGCCAGGAGGTACGGAAAGGATACGAACAGAGGATCGTATATCGGATAGAATGCGGACCGCATCAACGCCGTGACGTAAATCAGCGGGTTCCACCACAGGATCTGCTGCGCCTGGAACGGCAGGTCCTCATAAAGGAAGAACACGCCCGAGATCAGGAACAGCGGCCGGTTGATGATCGCGTAGGTCCGCTTCCAGGTCGGCGAATAGGCGAAGAGGACGCAGTTCAGCGCCCCCACGCCCAGCCCGAGGCCCGAGCTGAACAGCACCGCCTCGAACAGCGCCGCGAAATCGAGCGTCAGGTCATGGCCCGTGATGACCCACAACGAGCCGAGCACCAGCGAGCTCACGAAGAACACCGTGATGAACTGCAGCACGAACCGCGCGATCACCGCGTCGATCAGCGTCACCCGCGGGAACGTCAGCAGCGGCCGGTTCACGGAGATGGAATCGCTCACCACCGTCGAGATGTCCCGGTAGAAGTGGAAGATCATGTACCCGGTCGCGTAATACATCGGGAAGCTGTCGCCCAGCGGCGGACGACGCGCGATCTGGCTGAACACCACCGACAGGATCACGATGAAACCGACCGGCTCCAGCACCGCCCAGATGTAGCCGCCCATGCTGCGGCCGTAGCGGGTGGACATCTCGCGCATCACCAGCGCGGCCAGCACCCGGCCCTGCATCTGCATTCTGGAAAGGCGGGGAGCGGCCATGTCCGCGGCATCCGTTGGGTTTCGGGGCGGCCCCGGCCGGGAGGCGGGGCGGCGGGAACCCTTGGTTCTCCGCCTGTTCCGCCAATCTAGCCGCCCCGCCTGGCCGAGCCAAGGCGGCCGGGGCGCGGCCCTTTCACCCGTCCTCGTTGACCCAGTCGATGGCCTGCGCCTCCTCCTCGGGCAGAAAGAAGCGCATCTCCTCGCCGAAGAGCGTATCCGACAGCGCGTCGCCCCAGTCCTGCGCGTCGCGCTCGCCGATGATGGCGGTCCGTCCGAAGCGCGAGGCGTAGGCGCTGTCGAACTTCACCTCCTCCCACAGCTCGCCCGGCGCCTCGCCCGAGACCGCTTCCAGCCGGATCAGGAAGCGCAGCTCGTCGCGCCCCTCCAGCAGGTCGTGGATCTCGGGAGCCGCCTGCTCGACGTCGTCCTGGGTGAGTTCGTCGCGGATGGTGACCGGCAGCACGCCCCGGTCGTTCACGATGCCCAGCTCGATCATGCGCGTCCTCCTTCGCTTGCGCGAGGGAGAACGCGCACCGTCGCCCGCCGTTCAGCCCATCCGCTTCGGCGCGCCCGACGCCATGTCCGTGCCGACATAGGGCAGCTTCGCCTGCTTCCAGGCGCCGAAGCCGCCCTCCATGTGCGCGATGCGGTCCAGTCCCGGCCTCGAGGCCGCCCGCGCCACCTTTCCGGACCGGGCGCCCGAGCCGCAATGCAGCACGATCCGCTTGTCGGCCTGCGCCCGGCAGCGCCGGGCGTCGAAGAAGGCCATCGGCATCAGCAGCGCGCCCTCGATATGCTCGAACATGTATTCCTGCGGCGTGCGCACGTCGATCAGCACGATCTCGCGGCGCTCCGGCGCCTCGGGCGACCTGCTGCGGGGTCCAGGTCTCGAAGCTGGCGCCTAGGCTCGGTCTTCATGGTTTCCTCCTTCAGAAGCGGTTGGCGGGGATCTTGAAGTAGCTGCGGCCGTCCGCCTCGGGCTCCGCCAGCCTGCCCGCCGCGAAGATTGACACTGGAGCGCGTACAGGATCCGGTCCGGCAGCGCCAGCGTCGCGTCACGCGCCTCGCGCAGCGCGATGAATTCGGCCTCGGACTTGCCCGCCGCAACATGCGGGTTGTTCGCCTTGTGCTCGGCGACCATGCCCTCCCAGGCCGGCCCCTCGCGGCGCCCTCCGCGCCGTAGTCGTGGCCCACGAACAGCCGCGTCTCGTCGGGCAGCGCGAGGATCCTCTGGATCGACCCCCACAGCACCTTGGCCGAGCCGCCCGGGAAGTCCGCGCGCGAACTGCCGACATCGTAGTGCATCAGCGTGTCATGCACGAAGGCCGCGTCCCCCACCACATAGGTGATCGACCCCAGCGTATGCCCCGGAGACAGCATCACCCGCACGTTCAGGCTCCCGATCCGGAACTCCTCGCCATCCGCGAACAGCCGGTCGAAATCCGCCTCCGGGTCGAAGGCGTCGGGCATGTGGTAGATCCCGCGCCACAGCTCCGCGATCTCGCGCACCTTTTCGCCGATGGCGGTCGGCGCGCCCAGCCGCTCCTTCAGCCAGGAAGACGCCATCAGGTGGTCGGCATGGGGATGGGTGTCGAGGATCCACTCCACCTCCAGCCCCTTCCGCGCCACGTAGTCCAGGATCTCCTGCGCCGCCGCGTCGCGGATGCGCGCCGCCGCCGGGTCGAAATCCCTCACCACGTCGATCAGCGCGGCCTTCTTTGTGGCCGGATCCGAGACCACGTACTGGATCGACCCGGAGGCCCTCTCATAGAACCCCGCCACGACGGGAGACCCTGCGCCGCGGGAGGGGCTTTCCTTCATCTGGGGCATCGCCGCTCTCCTGATATGCTATGTTATGAATTTAAGTGTGGAATTCAGCCGGGGCCATCCCCTGCGACCGCCCGCCGCCCTAGATCAGGCGCAGCCGCCGGATCAGCCACACCTCCAGCCCGGTCACCAGCGCCAGCAGCGCGCAGAAGCCCGCGAAGCCCCAGTCGCTCTCCAACCCCGGCAGCCCGCCGAGGTTCACCCCCAGCAGCCCCGTCAGAAACCCCAGCGGCAGGAACAGGGCGGACACGATCGACAGCAAGTACATCGACCGGTTCATCCGCTCCGACGCCTCGGAGGCGATCTGGTCGGCGAGCGCCGCGGACCGCTCCCGCATCAGGTCCAGGTCCTCGACCATGCGCGTCAGACGGTCGCCCGTCTCGGCCAGGCTCTCCAGGTCCGCGCCGTCCAGCACGCCCCGGTCCGTCCGCGTCAGCGCCGCCACCGCATCCCGCTGCGGCCCCAGATACCGGCGCAGCGGGATCGCCACCCGCCGGATCCGCGTCAGCGCGTCGGACATGTCGTCGGGGTCCATCTGCGGCCGCTCGGGCGTGTCCTCGGCCATCGCCTCGTCCTCAAGCGCCGCGAGCCGCTCCTCCAGCTCGTCCAGCGTGGGCTCCATCCGCTCCGTCAGCCGCTCCGCGAGCGCGGCAAGGAACCGGCCCGGCGTCTCCGGGCCCCTGCCCGCCTCCGCCTGCGCCCGCAGGTCGCCCAGCGCCCAGAGCCGGCGCAGCGTGACGCTCACGATCCGCCCCGGCGCGACGTAGAGCCGGGCCGAGACCATGTCCTGCGGCTCCGCCCCCTCGTTGAGGTTGATGCCGCGCAGGAAGACGAGCATGCCCTCGCCCAGAGGCGCCGCCCGCGGCCGCGTGTCCTCGGCCAGCAGCGCCGCCACGGCCCGCGGCGGCAGGCCCGAGCGGTCGCGCAGCCAGTCGGCCACCCCGGCCGCGTTCCGGTCGAGATGCAGCCACCGCCAGCTCTCGTCCGCGGGCCCCGCCGCCTCATCCGCCGAAAGGCTGCGCGCCGCGCCGTCCGGCGCGATCTCGAAGGCGCCGAGCAGCCCCGGAACGCTCATCCGCCGCCGCGCCCCGACGCCATGTCTCCTCCCCCGACGACCCCGCCGCAGGATGGACCGCCGCGCCCAAGCGGCAACCGCTCCGCAGGCGCCGCGCCGACCCTCGCGCCCCTGGCTCCGCGCACGCCCGCGGCGCATGGCGGACGGTCCGCCTCTGGCGACGGTCGCCAGACGGCGACCGGCCCGCAACGCGCCGCGGGCGCCTCCGATCCCGGAGGCGGAACCTTCGCGCGGCGCCGCCTCACCCGGGCTTCGCCTGCGGATAGCCGAGGCTCCCGACCGCCTCCCGCACCTCGTCGAGGATCGCCGGATCGTCGATGGTCGCCGGCGCCTTGAAGTCCTCCCCGTCGGCGATCTTGCCCATGATACCGCGCAGGATCTTGCCCGAGCGCGTCTTGGGCAGCCGGTCCACCACCACCGCCAGCTTGAACGCCGCCACCGGCCCGATCTCGTCGCGCACGAGCTTCACGCATTCCCGCGCGATCTCCTCATGCGCCCGGTTCACGCCCTTGGTCAGGCACACGAACCCCATCGGGAGCTGGCCCTTGAGTTCGTCCTTCACCCCGATCACCGCGCACTCCGCCACGTCCGGGTGGGAGGCCAGCACCTCCTCCATCGCGCCCGTGGAGAGCCGGTGCCCCGCCACGTTGATCACGTCGTCGGTGCGGGCCATGATCCAGATGTAGCCGTCCTCGTCCACCATCCCGGCGTCGCCGGTCTCGTAGTAGCCGGGGAAGTGATCGAGATACGCCTTCCGGAACCGGTCCTCCGCGTTCCACAGGTTCGGTAGGCTGCCGGGAGGCATCGGCAGCTTCACGGCGATGGCCCCCAGCTCCCCGCGCGGCAGCGGATGCCCCGCCTCGTCCAGGATGTCGATGTCGTAGCCCGGCATCGGCACGGTGGGGCTCCCGACCTTCACCGGCAGCAGCTCCAGCCCCGCCGGGTTGCCCGCCATCGGCCAGCCGGTCTCGGTCTGCCACCAGTGGTCCAGCACCGGAACCTTCAGCAGGTCCGCCGCCCAGTTCACCGTGTCCGGGTCCGCCCGCTCGCCGGCCAGGAACAGGTACTTGAGGCAGCTCAGATCGTAGCGGCGCGCGTGTTCCCCCTTCGGGTCGTCGCGCTTGATCGCCCGGAAGGCGGTCGGCGCGGTGAAGAAGCTCTTGACCTTATGCTCCGAGATCACCCGCCAGAACGTTCCCGCATCGGGGGTGCCCACGGGCTTGCCCTCGAACACCACGCTGGTCACCCCCGCCAGCAGCGGCGCATAGCAGATGTAGCTGTGCCCCACGACCCAGCCCACGTCCGAGGCCGCCCAGAACACGTCCCCCGGGCCTGCGTCGTAGTGGTTCTTCATGGTCCAGGTCAGCGCCACCGCGTGCCCGCCATTGGTGCGGATCACACCCTTTGGCGACCCCGTCGTCCCCGAGGTGTAGAGGATGTACAGAGGATCATCCCCCCGCATCGGCTCGCACCCGCAGGGCTCGGCATGGGCCTTGAAGGTGTGCCAGCCGATGTCGCGCCCCTCGACCAGCTCCGCCTCCTCCTGCTCGCGCTGGTAGATCACGCAGAATTCGGGCTTGCGCTTCGCCTGCTCGATGGCCGCGTCCAGCAGGGGCTTGTAGTGCACGATCCGCCCGGGCTCGATCCCGCAGGACCCGGCGATGATCGCCTTCGGCCCGCAATCGTCGATCCGGACCGCCAGCTCATGCGCCGCGAAGCCGCCGAACACCACCGAATGCACCGCCCCGATCCGCGCGCAGGCGAGCATCGCCACGACCGCCTCGGGCACCATCGGCATGTAGATGATGACCCGGTCGCCCTTCCCGACCCCCCTGCCCTTCAGCGCGCCGCCCAGCGTCGCCACCCGCTTCTGGAGCTCCCGGTAGGTGATCTCCTGCTTGGTGCGCGTCACCGGGCTGTCCCAGATGATGGCGATATCCTCGCCGCGGCCCGCCTCCACATGCCGGTCCACCGCGTTCCAGCAGGTGTTCATCACCCCGTCGGCATACCAGGCGTTCCGCGCGGGCCCCTCGTCGTGCCACGCCTTCGAGGGCTTCTCGATCCAGTCGATCAGCCCGGCCTGCTCCATCCAGAAGCCCTCGGGGTCCGCCTTCCAGCGCTCGTAGGTCTCGCGATAGCCCATGCTTCCCTCCCGTTTCGCTTCCCTTTACGCAGGGTCCGGCCCCGCGCCTTGATCTACGTCACCCGCGCCTTCGCAAGCCACAGCGCCGCCAGCGCCATCAGCCCGCCCGACACCCGGTTCACCAGCCGCGCCCGCCCTGCGCCCAGCCGCCCAAGCCCCGCGCCCGCCCCGGCCCAGATCGTCGCCGCCAGCATCTCGAACCCGAGGTACACCGCCCCCAGCATCAGCATCTGGCGCGCGAAGTCAGGCCCCGGCTCCGCGAACTGCGGCAGGAACGCGGTGAACAGCACATAGGCCTTGGGGTTGGCCGCGCCCGTCAGGAACTCCCGCCGCATCAGCGCCGGCACGGGCCGCGCCTCCACCGCCGGCGCCGTCCACAGCCGCCACGCCAGCCACGCAAGATAGACGACCCCACCCCACTTGATGACCAGGAACGCCCCCTCCCAAGCCTCCAGCAGGGCGCCGAGCCCGAACGCCACCATGCAGATGATCCCCGCATAGGCCAGGATCCGCCCCGCCACCGCCCGCGCCGCCCGCGCCACGCCCGCGGAGGCCCCGTTGGCGAAGGCGAGCAGGTTGCTCGCCCCCGGCGTCATCGCCATCAGGAAGGCCGCCGGCGCGAAGGCCAGCAGCGCCCACCCGCTCATCCGTAGCTCTGCACCGGCGTCGAGGCCAAGGCCGCGATGTTCAGGAGCCCCCGCGCCGTGATCGAGGGCGTCACGATATGCGCCTGGTTGCCCATCCCCATCAGGATCGGCCCGACCTCCAGCGCCCCCGCCATCTCCTTGAGCACGTTTCGCATGCCGCTAGCCGCATCCGCGTTCGGCAGGATCAGGATGTTGGCCCGCCCCTCCAGCCGCGAATTTGGGAAGATCCGCTCCCGGATCTCCGGGTCCAAGGCCGCGTCCGCATGCATCTCGCCCTCATAGGCGAAGCCCCGCGGCTCCCCGTCCAGGATCGCCATCGCCTCGCGCATCTTGCGGCCCGACGGCGTGTCCATGTTCCCGAACTGCGAGTGGCTCAGCAGCGCGATGTTCGGCTCCAGCCCGAAGCGGCGGGCGTGGCGCGCGGCGCCGACCGCGATCTCGGCCACCTCCCCGGCGGTCGGCTCGGGATGCACCTGCGTGTCCGCGATGAACACCAGATCCTTCTCCATCAGCATCAGCGACAGCGCCCCGATGGGCCGCCGCCCGTCGGCCGCCAGCATCTGGCTCACGTAGTTGAGGTGCCACAGATACTGCCCGAAGGTCCCGCAGATCAGGCTGTCGGCGTCGCCCCGGTTCACCATCACCGCCCCGATGGCGGTGGTGTTGGTCCGCAGCACGGCGCGCGCGAGGTCCGGGGTCACGCCCTTGCGCTGCATGCTCTCGTGGTAGGTCTCCCAGTAGTCGCGATAGCGGGGATCGCTCTCGGGGTTCACCAGCTCGAAGTCCCGGTCCGCCCGGATAGGAAGCCCGTAGCGCTCCAGCCGCTGCTGGACGACCTCGGGCCGCCCGATCAGCACGGGCTTGTGGGTGGTCTCCTCCAGCATGGCGTGGGCGGCGCGCAGCACCCGCTCGTCCTCGCCCTCGGCGAACACGATCCTGCGCTCGCTGCTCCGCGCCGCCTCGAACACCGGCCGCATCACCAACGCCGAGCGGTAGACGCTGCTCTCCAGCGAATGGCGGTAGGCCTCCAGATCCTCCAGCGGCCGCGCGGCGACCCCTGAGTCCATCGCCGCCTTCGCCACCGCCGTCGCCACCGCCGGCAGAAGCCGCGGGTCGAACGGCTTGGGGATCAGGTATTCCGGCCCGAACACCAGCCGCTCCCCCCGATAGGCCGCCGCCGCCTCCGCGACTGCCCGCCTGGAGCGCCAGGTCCGCGATGGCCCGCACGCAGGCGACCTTCATCTCCTCGTTGATCTCGGTCGCGCCCACATCCAGCGCGCCCCGGAAGATGAACGGGAAGCACAGCACGTTGTTGACCTGGTTGGGATAATCCGAGCGCCCCGTGGCGATGATGGCATCGGGCTTCGCCTCGCGCGCCACCTCGGGCATCACCTCCGGGATCGGGTTGGCCAGGCCGAAGATGATCGGCCGGTCGGCCATCTTCGCCACCATCCCGCCGTCCATCACCCCGGCCGCCGAGAGGCCCAGGAACAGGTCAGCCCCCTCGATCACATCGCCCAGGCCCGTCCCCCCGGCCGCATCCGCCTCCTCCCGCGAATAGGCGTCCTTCTGCGGCCCCATGTTGTCGGTCCGCCCCTTGTGGACCAGCCCCCGCCGGTCCAGCAGCCAGATGTTCTCCCGCTTCACGCCCAGCGTCTGCAGCAGGTTGAGGCACGCGATCCCCGCCGCGCCCGCCCCCCATGGACACCACCTTGATGTCCTCGAACTTCTTCTCCGCCACCCGCATGGCGTTATACGCGGCCGCCCCCACCACGATGGCCGTCCCGTGCTGGTCATCGTGGAACACGGGGATGTTCATGCGCTTCTTGCACAGCTCCTCGACCACGAAGCAGTCGGGCGCCGCGATATCCTCAAGGTTGATCGCCCCGAAGGTCGGCTCCAGCGCGCAGACGATATCCGCCAGCCGCTCCGGATCACGCTCGTTCACTTCGATGTCAAAGCAGTCGATGTTCGCGAACTTCTTGAACAGGACCGCCTTGCCCTCCATGACCGGCTTCGAGGCCGCCGCCCCGATGTCTCCCAGCCCCAGCACGGCCGTCCCGTTGGAGATCACCGCCACCAGATTTCCCCGCGCCGTGTAGCGCGCGGCGGTGGTTGGATCCTTCTCGATTTCCAGGCAAGCGTCTGCAACGCCTGGGGAATACGCCCGGCTCAGGTCCCTCTGGTTGGCCATGGGCTTGGTCGCCCGGATCTCCAGCTTCCCCGGCTTGGGAAACTCGTGGTAGTCGAGCGCCGCCTGCCGCGCCGCGTCCTGGCGATCGTCGCTCATAGGCCGTCCCCTCCGTCCTCGTCCGCCCTCGGGGCTGCGTCTTGCGCGCCCTCGTCTTCAGGGCGACCCTTCCGTCCTCCGGGCCCCCGGGTCAAGCGGCAGCAGAGACGTTGAATCCCGGCGCCCCGGTCCCACGTTCTTCCACGCAACAGAATAGCGATCCACAGCAGCAGGAGACACCGAACGATGCTGATCCGCGCCATCGACAAACTGTTTAAGCACGAGGCCGCGGGCGGCATACTTCTGATGCTCTCGGCCGCGCTGGCGCTGATCATCTACAACTCGCCCCTCGCCACGGAATACGACGGCTTCCTGACCTCCTACCTCTCGGTGACCGTGAACGGCGAGGGGCTCTCCAAGCCCATCCTGCTCTGGATCAACGACGGCCTGATGGCCGCCTTCTTCCTCCTCGTCGGGCTCGAGCTGAAGCGTGAGATGCTGGAGGGCAAGCTCAAGAACCCGCGCGACGTGATCCTGCCGGGCATCGCCGCCGTGGGCGGCATGGCCGTGCCCGCGGTGATCTACGCCTCCCTCAACTGGGGCTCGCCCACGCTGGACGGCTGGGCCATTCCCGCCGCGACCGACATCGCCTTCGCGCTCGGCGTGCTGGCCCTGCTGGGGCCGAGGGTCCACCCCTCGCTCAAGATCTTCCTGCTGACGCTGGCGATCCTCGACGACATCGGCGCGATCCTCATCATCGCGCTGTTCTACACCGCCAACCTCCAGCCAGCGTATCTCCTTTACGCGCTCATCCCGCTGGCGATCCTGGTGGCGCTGAACCTGCGCGGCACGCACCGCGTCGGGCCCTCGATCCTCGTCGGCCTGGTGCTGTGGTTCCTGGTGTTGAAGTCGGGCGTCCACGCCACCATCGCGGGCGTCCTGCTCGCCTTCTGCATCCCGCTGCGCGACCGTCACGGCGCCTCGCCGCTCCATGCGCTGGAACATGCGCTGACGCCCTACGTCCTCTACTTCATCGTGCCCCTCTTCGCCTTCGCCAACGCGGGGCTGTCGCTCAGCGGCATGGGGGTGGAGCAGCTTCTGGCCCCCGTCACGCTCGGCATCGCCGCGGGCCTGTTCTTCGGCAAGCAGATCGGCGTGCTGGGCTTCTCCTGGCTCACGGTGAAGTCCGGCTTCGCCAAGCTGCCCGAGGGCATGAGCTGGATGCAGCTCTACGGCGTCGCCTGCCTCGCGGGCATCGGCTTCACCATGTCGCTGTTCATCGGGGGGCTCAGCTTCGCGGACCCCGCGCTCGCGGACGAGGTGCGGCTCGGGGTCCTCACGGGCTCCCTGTTCTCGGCGCTGGTGGGCTACCTCGTCCTGCGCGCCGTCACGGCGCCCGAGCCGAAGGCGGCCCAGCCCGCCGAGTGACGCACAGGGCCGCCGGGCGTCACCCCGCCCGGCGGCCGTCCTTCCAGGGAGAGAGCAGCGCGTTCATGGTCGCATGGATCGGCGCCTCCAGCCCCGCCTCGGCCGAGAGCCGCGCCACCGACCCCGACAGCCACTCCACCTCCAGCGGACGCCCGGCGTCGAGATCCTTGGCCATGCTGGCCTTGCCGCCCTCCGGCATGCCCGCCAGCAGCTTCCACGCGGCCGCCTCGTCCGCCTCGTCGATCTCCACGCCCCGCGCCCGCGCCAGCCGCGCGATCTCGGCGACCGAGCCGCGCGCCAGCGCCGTCAGCGCCGGCTCCCGCTGGATGTCCCCCGCGGTGCAGCGCCCCGCGGCGGTGATCCCCGCCAGCGTCGCCAGCATCATGAACTTGCGCCACAGCGCCTTGCGGATGTCGTCCGGCGCCTCGGCATCGATGCCCGCCGCCTGCATCGCCTCGGCGATCGCACCGCCCGGTCGGACCGCGTCCCGTCCCGCTCCGCGAAGCGATACCACGGCGAAGGGGGACGACCACTCCACCCGCCCCGGCTCCGGCAGGAAGGCGGAGATCCCGCAGGTCCCCTCCAGCACCCGCCCCTCGCCCAGCACCGCCTCCAGCCGCCCCGAGGCCTCCACCCCGTTGAGGAACGGGATCGCCACCGTCTCCGGCCCCATCATCGGCCGGCACAGGGGCGCGACCGCCTCCAGATCCTGCGCCTTCACCGCGACGAGGATCACGTCCACCGGCCCGATCTCCGCCGGATCGGCCGAGGCCGCCCGCGGCCGCCCCACCCAAGCCTCATCCCCGCGCACAAGCTTCAGCCCGTCCCTGCGGATCGCCTCCAGATGCGCCCCCCGCGCGAGGCAGGCCACGTCCGCCCCCGCCTCGGCCAGCTTCACCGCGAGGTACCCGTTCACGGCCCCCGTCGCCACCGTCGCGAATTTCATGCTGGTCCTCTCCTGCCCCGGCCGCCTGCCTGCGGGCCGGAGCCTAGGCCGCCGGCCGCCGCCGCGAAAGCCCTCCGCGCGCCCCGCCCCTGACGCGCCGCGCCGGGCGCCGCGCCTCTGGTTGCGCGCCCGCCCGCGGCGCATGGCGCCCGGCCCGCCTCTGGCGACGGCCGCCCCACCTCGCCCCGGCCCGCATGGGGCGACCGTCGCCAGAGGCGACCCGCCCCGCAAGCCGCCGCGGGCGGCGCCGCCACCACAGGCGAGACGCCCGGCGCGGCGGCCTCAGTCCCGACCCGTTGCGGTAGGGCGCCAGCACCGCCACCATGGCCTCGGTCGTCGGCACGGCCACGCCAAGCTCCCGCCCCATCCGCGCCACCGCCCCCGTCAGATGATCGAGCTCCAGCGCCTTGCCCGCCGCCAGATCCGCCGCCATCGAGGACCGGATCCCCCCCGGCATCCGGTCGAGCCCCGTCAGCGCCTTCTCCGCATAGCCCTTCGTCCACCGGCGCGCCCGAGGCTCGCGCCACCGACAGCGCCTCCTCGATCAGCCGCCCCACCAGCACCCGCAGCTCCGGCGTGCGCTGGATCGTGCCGAAATCGCACCTCGCCGCGGCCGTGACCGTGCCGCCCCCGTTCCACGAGATCATCTTGCGCCACAGCTCCGCCCGCGCGTCATCCGTCCCGGGCGCCGGCGCGCCGGCCGCGTTCAGCATCGCCCGCACGCCCGCCGCAGGCTCCGTGTCCTGCCGCCCGTCCCGATCCCCCACATAGAGCCCCGTCTCGGAATCGAGCCGCCCGATCACCCCCGGCGCCACGATCTCGGCCGAGATCCGCGCCACCCCGATCAGCGCCCGCCCCTCGCCATAGGCCGCCTCCAGCATCGCGGTCGCCGTCACCCCGTTCAGGATCGGCAGCGCCACGGCGCCCCGGCCATCAGCGGCCCCGCCTGCTCGATGGCCTCCGCCAGCTGGTGCCCCTTCACCCCGAAGATCACCAGCTCCGGCGCCTCCAGCTCCGCCGGGTCCGCGCTGGCCGGAACCTTCGCCACGATCCGCTCGCCGCTCCGTTCCTCCAGCGCCAGGCCGTGCGCCCGGATCGCCTCCAGATGCGCCCCCCGCGCCACCACCGAGACCGGGTTCCCCGCCGCCGCCAGCCTCACCGCCAGATAACCGCCGATCCCGCCCGCGCCCACGACCGCCACCTTCATGCCCGCATCCCTCCGCCTGCGCACCCGCATTGCCGGGCCGCGACCCTGCTGCTACGCAACAAGGCCCCGGCAGCCGAGGCTTCGCAACCCCGCATGACGCAGACCGCGCCGTCCCCGCCCTTCTGGGCGCGCCCGCTTCCGGTCGCGCTGATCGTGCTGGCCTACTGCCTTCTCCACGGCCTGCTGCGCTGGTTCGCCTCAGACACCATCGGCATCGACGAGGCGAACGAGACCGTGCTCGTCCAGTCGCTCGAATGGGGCTACGTGGTCCGCCAGCCGCCGCTCTACGACTGGCTGCTGTGGATCATCCACCGCTGGACCGGCCCCGGCATCGGCTCGACGCTGCTTCTGAAATACGCGGCGCTCTGCGGGACCTGCCTCTTCCTCCACCGGATCGCGCTGCGGCTGACGCCCGACCTGCGGATCGCGGCTCTCGCCGCCTTCTCTCCGGTCGCGCTCTACCAGATCGGCTGGAACTACCACGAGGGCGTGACCCACACCGCGCTCCTCTCCGCCGCCGTCGCCGGCTCCATCCTCGCCCTGATGCGCTTCGCCGAGGCGCCCGGCGCCGGGCGGGCCGCCGCCCTCGGCGCCGCCATCGGCCTCGGGCTCCTGAGCAAGCACGCCTACTACGCGACGCTCGCGCAGATGGCCGTCGCCACGCTGGCCGTCGCGCCCGTCCGCCGCCGCCTCGCCTCGCCTTGGCTCCTGCTCTCCGCCGCGCTCGCCGCGCTGATCTACGCGCCCTACGCCCAGTGGCTCGCCACCGTGCCCGGCGACCTCGCCTCCGTCACCGACGACACCCTGCGCTCGGCCGAGGCGCGCAACCTGCTCCTCGCCGCCCTCGACGCCTGCGCGAAGCCGCTCCTGTTCCTGTCGCCGCTGGCGCTGATCCTGGCCGCCTTCGGCCCCCGCTGGCGCGCCCCCGCGGCGGCCCCCGCGGACTGGCTCCGCGTCTTCCGCGCCGCGGCCCTCGCCGCCGTGGCGGGCCTCGTGATCGCGGTGCTGGTCTTCGGCGTGACCATGGTGAAGGAGCGGCACCTGCACGCCCTCCTGATCGCCCTGCCCGCCTGGATGTGGGCCGAACTCGCCCGCCACGGCCCCTCGACGCGCGGGCTGAACCGGTCGCTCAGCGCCTTCGCGGCGCTCGCCGTCCTGGTCCTCGCCCTCCGCGCCCTCGCCTTCGCCGCGCCGGACGAGACCTTCTGCGGCTCCCGCTGCCGGCAGGCCAAGCCCTACGACGTGCTGGCCCCGGCGCTGACCGATCTCGGCGCCGCCCGGGCGACCCTGGTGGCGGGCGACCGCTTCACCGCCGGCAACCTCCGCGCCCTGCTGCCCGAGGCCCGAATCGCCGGAGACTTCGACACCTATACGCCCCCCGCGGACGCGCAGGCGCGGGCCGCCTGCTGGCTGGTCCGGGACCTCGACGTCCCCCCCGACGCGCCGGAGCCGGGCGAGACCGTGGTGGACCAGTCCTGGCCCCACCTGTGGAAGGACAAGGGCTGGAAATACTCCCGCTTCGCCCTCTCGCCGCTTTCGCTCGACGATCCGCGCTGCAAGCTGTGACCTGAGCGGCAGGCGCGTCTCGCCGCGGAACGCGCCCCGGCCCGGCCCTACTCCGCCGCCTCCGGCCGCCGCTGCTGACGGATGAGGTTCAGGATGTTCTTCGCCGCCGTGGGGATGTTGGTCCCTGGCCCGAAGATCGCCTTCACCCCGGCCTTCTGGAGGAACTCGTAGTCCTGCTGCGGAATGACCCCGCCGCAGATCACCATGATGTCCCCGGCCCCCTTCTCCCGCAGCGCCTCGATCAGCTTCGGCGCCAGCGTCCGGTGGCCCGCCGCCTGGCTGGAAACCCCCACCACATGCACGTCGTTGTCGATGGCGTCCTGCGCGGCCTCCTCCGGCGTCTGGAACAGCGGCCCCACGTCTACGTCGAAGCCGATATCCGCGAAGGCGGTGGCGATCACCTTCGCGCCCCGGTCATGCCCGTCCTGCCCCATCTTGACCACCAGCATCCGCGGCCGGCGGCCCTCCTCCTCGGCGAAGGCCTCCACGTCCTTCTGGATGGCGGCGAACTCCGCATCGCCCTCGTAGGCCGCGCCGTAGACGCCCGACAGCGTCTTCACCTCGGCCCGATGCCGCCCGAAAACCTTCTCCATGGCGTCCGAGATCTCCCCGACCGTGGCGCGCGCCCGCGCCGCCTCCACCGCGGCCGCGAGGATGTTGCCCTCGCCGCCCCCGGCCACCTTGGTCAGCGCCTCCAGCGCCGCGTCGCACTTCGCCTGGTCCCGCTCCGCCCGCAGCCGCTCCAGCCGCGCCACCTGGCTCTTCAGCACCGCCTCGTTGTCGATATCGAGGATGTCGATCGGGTCCTCCTTATCCAGCCGGTACTTGTTGACCCCGACGATCACCTCGCGCCCGCGGTCGATATCGGCCTGCCGCATGGCCGCCGATTCCTCGATCCTGAGCTTCGGCATCCCCGAGGCCACCGCCTTGGTCATCCCCCCCAGCGCCTCGACCTCCTCGATCAGCTGCCACGCCTTGTCCGCCAGCTCCGCCGTCAGGCTCTCGACGTAGTAGGAGCCCGCCAGCGGATCGACCACCGCCGTCACCCCCGTCTCGTGCTGGAGAATGAGCTGCGTGTTCCGCGCGATCCGGGCGGAGGTGTCGGTCGGGCAGCGCGATGGCCTCGTCGAAGGCGTTGGTGTGCAGGCTCTGCGTGCCCCCCAGCACCGCCGACATCGCCTCATAGGCCGTCCGCACCACGTTGTTGTACGGGTCCTGCTCGGCCAAGCTCACGCCCGAGGTCTGGCAATGCGTGCGCAGCATCTTCGACCCCGGCTTCTGCGCGCCGAAATCGTCCATGACCCGCGCCCACAGCAGCCGCGCCGCCCGCAGCTTCGCCGCCTCCATGAAGAAATTCATCCCGATGGCGAAGAAGAAGCTCAACCGCCCCGCGAACTGGTCGACCGTCATGCCCTTGGACAGCGCCGCCCGCACGTACTCCATGCCGTCCGCGATGGTGAAGGCCAGCTCCTGCACCAGGTTCGCCCCCGCCTCCTGCATGTGATAGCCGGAGATCGAGATCGAGTTGAACCGCGGCATCTCCTGCGCCGTGTATTCGATGATGTCCGCGATGATCTTCATCGAGGGCTCGGGCGGATAGATGTAGGTGTTGCGGACCATGAACTCCTTGAGGATGTCGTTCTGGATGGTCCCGGACAGCAGCTTGCGGTCCACCCCCTGCTCCTCGCCCGTCACGATGAAGCTCGCCAGGATCGGGATCACCGCCCCGTTCATGGTCATCGACACCGACACGTCCTGAAGCGGGATCCCGTCGAACAGGATCTTCATGTCCTCGACCGAGTCGATGGCGACCCCGGCCTTGCCCACGTCCCCCAGCACGCGGGGATGATCGCGAGTCATACCCCCGGTGCGTCGCCAGATCGAAGGCGACCGACACCCCCTGCTGCCCCGCCGCCAGCGCGCGCCGATAAAACGCATTGGACTCCTCGGCGGTGGAGAACCCCGCATACTGCCGGATCGTCCAGGGCCTCCCGGCATACATGGTCGCCCGCGGGCCCCGCACGAACGGGAACTCCCCGGGCACCGAGCCCAGATGCTTCAGCCCCTCCACGTCCGCCTCGGTATAGAGCGCCTTGACGTCGATCCCTTCCACCGTCTTCCAGACCAGATCGTCCGGCGCCCGTCCCTTGAGCTCCTTCTCGGCGAGCTTCCGCCAGGTCTCCAGATCGGACTTGCTCATGTCAGCCTCCCTGGCCCGACGCGGCGGCCGGGCTCCTCCCGATGACGTGCGGACGCAGGCTGTGGCCCTGCGCCCCCGAAATGCCTAGATGTTGATGCGACGACCCTGCCCGAAGGATCCCGATGACGCGCATTCCCCTCACCCGCCGCGCCGCCCTCGCCCTCGTCGCCGGCCTCGCGGCCGGCGCCGCGCAGGCGGCCGACGCGGGGCATGAGGACCCGCTCGCCGAGTTTCTCTGGACCGCCCGCCCGCTGGTGATCTTCGCCAACAACGCGCTCGACCCCCGCCTCCTGCGCCAGCTCCGCGACATCGAGGGCCGGCAGCAGGACCTCGACGAACGCGACGTGGTGGTGATCGTGGACACCACCCCAGGCCCCTCCCGCTTCGACGACACGCCCTTGCGGATGAAGTTCCGCCCGCATGATTTCAACGTGATCCTGGTCGGCAAGGACGGCGAGGTGAAGAAGCGCAGCCCCTCCCCCGTCTCCGGCGCCCAGCTCGTGCGGATGATCGACCGCCTGCCCCTGAGGCAGGAGGAGTTGGGCCGCCGCTGACCGCGCCCTGCGTTGCGCGAAGCGCGCCCGCGCGCTATATCTCCGGTCAGGCCGCACCGGGCGGCCGCCTTCGAGGAGGGAGCGGAATGAGCGGCAAGTCACAGCCTATGCCCCCGATCCAGGGCCGGACCGGCCCCGACCCGAGCTACTGACCCCGCGCAGGTCCGACCGGATCTGCGCGCGAAGCGCGTCGCGGGCCACCTCGCCCATGCGCAGCGCCTCTTTCTTCATCTCCATGAAATGGCGGAACATGGCGGCCTGACGCTCCGGCGTCATGGCCCTGAATCCGTCCGAGCGCAGGTCTTCGGCCAGCATCGCCGTCGCCGCCACCTGCGCGTAATACAGCGTCACCGGCTCCACCGTCTCCGAGGGCAGCAGGTGGATCCGCTCCACCATCGCCTGAAACACCGCGTCATGCCGCTCGCGCGGCACGAAGGGCAGGAAGCCCGGCTCCTGCGCCATCCGCGCCAGCGTCCGTTCGGCGTGGGCCTCGAGGTCGAGCTGCCCGAGCTGGTGGACATGGGCCATGATCTCGGCCCGGAGCGCGGTCTGGATGTCCAGCCGCTGCTCCCGCCGCCGGCGTCGCTCGGTCTGGCGTTCCGCGAAGGTCGCGTAGATGCGCCCGACCATGGCCATCACCACCGCGGCCGCCGCCCCCACAAGGGCGGCGGCGACACGGGGATCGGTCGCGATCGGGTCCATCCTGCGCGCCTCCGCGGCCGTCATGGCCTCACTCGAACTCCATGATCACGTCGTCGACCGCGAGGCTCGCCCCCGCCTCGGCGTTGACCCTCGTGACCGTGGCCTTCTTCTCGGCCCGCAGCACGTTCTCCATCTTCATGGCCTCCACGACGCACAGGATCTGGCCCTCCTGCACCTCGTCGCCCTCCGCCACGTCGATGCTGACCACCAGCCCCGGCATGGGACAGAGCAGCATCTTCGAGGTGTCGGGCGGCGTCTTCTCCGGCATCTTGGCCGCCAGCTCCGCCTGCCGCGGGGTCAGCACCTGCACCTTCATGTCCGCGCCCCGGTAGCGCACCCGCGCGCCCCCCACGCCCAGCGACAGCTTTGCGGTGAAGGTCTCCCCCCCGATCACGGCGCGCGCGAGCGGCATCCCCGGCTTCCAGTCGGTCTCGACCCGCCAGGTCTCGCCGTCCACCGTCACCTCCCAGCCGCCGACGGCCTCCTCGATGGTGGTGGCGAAGACCTCGCCCCCGATGCGCACCATCCACTCCGGGTCCAGCCGGCGCGCGTGGTTGCGCATGGCGCCCGAGATCTTCGCCGCCCGCTCCTCCACGATCATGTTGAAGGCCGACGCCGCCGCCGCAAGCCGCTTCAGCGTCTCCTTCGGCAGCTCCACCCCGTCGAACCCCTCCGGGAACTCCTCCTGAATGAAGGCCGTGGTCATCTCGCCGGCGACGAACTTCGGATGGTCCATCACCGCCGCGCAGAACGGCAGGTTGTGGCCGATGCCCTCCACCTCGAAGGCGTCCAGCGCCTCGCGCATCACCTCGATGGCCCCGGCCCGCGTCGGCGCCCAGGAGCACAGCTTGGCGATCATCGGGTCGTAGAACATCGAAATCTCGCCCCCCTCGAACACGCCCGTGTCGTTCCTCACGGCCATGCTGTCGGTCGCCATCTCCACCGGCGGGCGATACCGCGTCAGCCGCCCGATGGAGGGCAGGAAGTTCCGGTACGGATCCTCCGCATACAACCGGCTCTCGATGGCCCAGCCGTTCAGCTTCACATCCGCCTGCGCCAGCGCCAGCTTCTCGCCGTTCGCCACGCGGATCATCTGCTCCACCAGATCGACCCCGGTGATCAGCTCCGTCACCGGATGCTCCACCTGCAGCCGCGTGTTCATCTCCAGGAAGTAGAAGTTGCGCTCCCCGTCGACGATGAACTCCACCGTGCCCGCGGAGGTGTAGCCCACCGCCTTGGCCAGCGCGACGGCCTGCTCCCCCATCGCGCGGCGCGTCTCCTCATCGAGGAACGGCGAGGGCGCCTCCTCGATCACCTTCTGGTTGCGCCGCTGGATCGAGCATTCCCGCTCCCCCAGATAGATCACGTTGCCATGCTGGTCCCCCAGCACCTGGATCTCGATATGCCGCGGCTGGGTGACGAACTTCTCGATGAAGATGCGGTCGTCCCCGAAGGACGACTTCGCCTCGTTCTTCGAGGACTGGAACCCCTCCCGCGCCTCCTGATCGTTCCAGGCGATGCGCATCCCCTTGCCGCCGCCGCCGGCGGAGGCCTTGATCATCACCGGGTACCCGATCTCCCCGGCGATCTTCACCGCCTCGTCGGCATCCTCGATCAGCCCCATGTACCCCGGGACCGTGGAAACCCCGGCCTCGGCCGCGAGCTTCTTGGAGGTGATCTTGTCCCCCATCGCCTCGATCGCCTTCACCGGCGGGCCGACGAACGCCACCCCCGCCTTCTCCAGCGCCTCGGCGAATTTGGGGTTCTCCGACAGGAAGCCATACCCCGGATGCACCGCATCGGCGCCGGAGGTCCGGATCGCCTCCATCACCTTGTCGATCACGATATAGCTCTGGTTCGCCGGCGGCGGGCCGATATGCACCGCCTCGTCCGCCATGCTCACATGCAGCGCCTGACGGTCGGCGTCCGAATAGATCGCCACCGTCTTGATCCCCATCTTCCGCGCCGTCTTGATGACCCGGCAGGCGATCTCGCCCCGGTTGGCGATCAGGATCTTCTTGAACATGGTCCCTCCCATTCGGCCACGGGGCCGCGCATATGCGAAGGCCCGCCGCGCGGCGCGCGACGGGCCTTTCCGTTGAACATGACTGCGGGGCGCAAGGCCTCCCGGCCGCGCGCGCCTCCGTCAGTCGCCGAGACTGATGTCGCTCTTGTCGGTGAGCGCGCCCACGGCGCCTCCGACCACCGCGCCGACCGCCGCCGCGGGCAGCAGGCTGCCGCCGGCCACCGCCGCGCCCGCGGCCCCCACGCCGGCGCCGATCGCGCCGCCCGTGACCCCGCGCTCCGTGCGCGTGTCGCCGCAACCCCCGAGGGCCGCTGCCGCAAGCAGAACGCCGCCCAGCGCAAACCGCGCGGGCGCCGCCCCGAACCCGAACCTGTCCATGGATCAACCTCCTCCAACCCGGACGCACCGGTTGAAGAAGAAGCCGCGATTGCGGCGAAACTGCACGTGCAAATATCACGGAATCGCGATCCGTACTGCCCGCCCCCGGCGATCGCCGGGGACGCGCCGAGCCGGGCCTCAGTCGAGGTCCACGACCGGCTTGCCGAGGTTGATGTCGTCCTCGTCCGTGAGCGCGCCGGTGAGCGCGCCGCCTGCCGCGCCGATGGCCGCGCCGGTGACGGGATCGCCTGCCAGCGCGCCGGCCGCAGCCCCGCCGGCCGCGCCGATGCCGGCGCCCGAGACGGTCCGGTTGGCCACGCTGTCCCCGCAGCCCGCGACCGCGAGCCCGAGGGCGAGAGCCGTGCCGGCCATGAGGATGCGCGGCGCGCGGATGGCATGAAGATCGAGCATGTCGTCTCTCCCGTGCTGAACCTTGGGGTCAGGCCTGAAACGTGCCCGCCGGGCCCGAAGTTCCGCGCCCCCGGTCGCCCTCCCCCGGCGGGACCACGAGGATCCCTCAGTCGCCCTCCCCCGGCAGGACCACGAGGATCCCCCAGGCAAGCCCCACGAAGCCGAACGTGACCCCGAACGCGCCCGCGAGCATGACGGTCGCCAGCTCCTCCCGCGCCGCCCGGCCCACGAGGGTTCCCAGCCCGCCCACGTCCAGCCAGAGCAGCAGCAGCAGCGCGGTCCACCCCGCCATGATTCCGCACAGCGCGTGGAAGGCGACGAACCGGACCAGCCGGTATGGATCGTGCGGCGTCTTCATCTCCGAACCTCCCCTCGGGGCGGTTAACCATATGGCGCGCCTGCCATACGCTTGCCATACGCTTTGCAGACGTTTCGCAGACCGCGTTAACCGGCCTGAAAACGCTTCGACCGGCGAAGCGGTTTCCGCGGATGCTTCGGGAAGTGAAGCATCCGGACCGTCCCGAAACTCCCGCGGCGCTCATCCCGGCCGCCTCGCGAGACAATCGATCTCCACCAGCGCCCCGACCGCGAGCGCCGTCACCCCCACCGTGGTCCGCACCGGCCTCCGATCCCGTGGGAAAAACGTCTCGTAAGCCGCGTTGAACGCCGCATAATCCCGCTCGAATGCGGTTAGATAGCACCGGCACTGGAGCACATGGCCCAGGTCGAGCCCCACGCCCCTGAGCACGATCTCCAGGTTCCGCATCACCCTGTGCGTCTGCGCCTCGATCCCCTCCGGCAGAGGAGCGTCCGGCGCCTCCGGATCGGTCGGCATCTGTCCGGTGAGGATCACCCAGCCGTCGCTCTCCACGGCATGGGAGAACGGCGCGACAGGGCGCGGGGCGGAGGGGAGGAGGTGGAAGACCGGCTCCATCACTCGCCCGCAGCCACGCGCGGGGGCCGGTCCTGATCCAGCACCGCCTCGACGCACCCGAGCCATTCGCGCAGCGCCGCCGGATCCGCCGAGCGCCCGTCAGGCAGCATCTGAGTGTCGCTCAGCACCTGCGAGACCTCGGCCATCCGGTTGCGCTCATGCTGATTTTCCAGGAACATCCGCATGGCGCGGTAGGCCTGATCAGGCGTCATCCGATCCATGTCCCATCTCCCTCCTCAGCCCGAACACAGGGTCCGTGAAATCCCGAGGCGGCGCATTGATCCCCCCGTTCCGCAACCGGTTTCCTCGTCGCTGCGCCCAGAGCTGCCGCCCGTCCGAAAGCGTCCGAGCATACCACCGCGTCCCGTAGCGGTCCTCGCCCGCGAAAGCGGCCGGGTCGGAGATCAGCGCCAGAAGCTGCGCCCGGTTTTCAGGAGTGTCCTCCATGTGCCCGGGAGCATTGCGAAAAATGTGCCGCGCATCCTCCGGCGCGATTTCCGGCTCGTCGCTCACAACGGAATATTATCGTGCTTCTTCCACGGGTTCTCGAGCTTCTTGTTCCGCAGCGCCGCGAAGGCCCGCGCCACCCGCTTGCGGGTGCTCTGCGGCATGATCACCTCGTCGATGAACCCTTTTTCCGCGGCCACGAAAGGGTTTGCGAAGCGGTCTTCATACATCTTGGTGCGCTCGGCGATCTTCTCCGGGTCGCCCTGCTCGGAGCGGTAGAGGATCTCCACCGCGCCCTTCGCGCCCATCACCGCGACCTCGGAGGTCGGCCAGGCGTAGTTGATGTCGCCCCGCAGGTGCTTGGAGGCCATGACCACGTAGGCGCCGCCATAGGCCTTTCGGGTGATGACCGTCACCTTGGGGACCGTCGCCTCGCCATAGGCGAACAGCAGCTTCGCGCCGTGCTTGATGACGCCGCCGTATTCCTGCGTGGTCCCGGGCAGGAAGCCCGGCACGTCCACGAAGGTCAGGATCGGAATGTTGAAGCAATCGCAGAACCTTACGAACCGCGCCGCCTTGCGGGCGGAGTCGATGTCCAGCACGCCCGCCAGCACCATCGGCTGGTTGGCGACCACGCCCACCGTCTCGCCCTCGATGCGGATCATGCCGGTGATGATGTTCCGGGCGAAGGCGCCCTGGATCTCGTAGAAGTCGCCCTCGTCGGCGACCTTCTCGATCAGCTCCTTCATGTCGTAGGGCTTGTTCGGGTTGTCTGGGATGAGCGTGTCGAGCGAGGGCTCCAGCCGGGCCGGATCGTCGAAGAACGGCCGAACAGGGGGCTTCTCGCGGTTGGAGAGCGGAAGAAAATCAATGAGCCGGCGGGTCTGGATCAGCGCCTCGACGTCGTCGTCGAAGGCGGCGTCGGCGACCGAGGACTTGGTGGTGTGGGTCTTGGCGCCCCCGAGTTCTTCGGCCGTCACCACCTCGTTGGTCACGGTCTTCACCACGTCCGGCCCGGTGACGAACATGTAAGAGGAATCCCGCACCATGAAGATGAAGTCCGTCATGGCCGGCGAATAGACCGCGCCGCCCGCGCACGGCCCCATGATGAGCGAGATCTGCGGCACCACGCCCGAGGCGAGGATGTTGCGCTGGAACACCTCGGCATAGCCCGCGAGCGAGGCCACGCCCTCCTGGATGCGGGCGCCGCCCGAGTCGTTGATCCCGATGACCGGCGCGCCGTTGCGCATGGCCATGTCCATGATCTTGCAGATCTTCTCGGCGTGGGTTTCGGAGAGCGAGCCGCCGAAGACCGTGAAGTCCTGGGAGAAGACGTAGACCTGCCGCCCGTTGACGGTGCCCCAGCCGGTCACGACTCCGTCGCCGTAGGGCCGGGTCTCCTCCATCCCGAAATCGGTGCAGCGGTGGGCGACGAAGGTGTCGAACTCCTCGAACGACCCTTCGTCGAGCAGGAGCTCGACGCGCTCGCGGGCCGAGAGCTTCCCCTTGGCGTGCTGCGCGTCGATCCGCTTCCGCCCGCCCCCGAGGCGCGCCGTCCGGCGCCGCAGCTCAAGCTCCGCAAGGATGTCGTTCATGGCGCATCTCTCCCTATGTCCGGCGCGGCAGCCTAGACCGGGCGGAGCGGGGGGTGAACCCGGGTTCCAGCGGAGTTGCGAAGTCTATTGACGGGCGCTTTTGCAAATTGCGAAACTGCGAAGTCCACGTTCCGGAGGCTTCATGACCCGCGCCCGCAAGCTCTATGCCGGCCCCCGCCTGCGCGAGGCGCGCCGGAGCGCCGGCCTCACCCAGGCCGCCTTCGCCGAGGCGCTGGGGGTATCGCTCAGCTACCTCAACCAGATGGAGAACAACCACCGCCCGATCTCGGCCGCCGTGGTGCTGGCGCTCCACGAGCGGTTCGACGTGGCGCTCTCCACCCTCTCGGTCGGCGAGGCGGCGCGGCTGACCGCCGACATGCGCGAGGCGCTGGCGGACCCCGTCTTCGACGGCGCTCAGCCGCCGGGCGCGGACCTGGAGCTGGCGGCGGGCAACGCCCCGGCGCTGGCGCGGGCGTTCCTTGCGCTGCACCGGGCGTATCGGCAGCGGGGGGAGCGGCTGGCGTCGCTCGACGACGCGCTGGGGCGGGAGGACGCGCTGGCGCCGCAGCCGTGGGAGGAGGTCCGGGACTTCTTCCACTATTGCGACAACTACCTCGACGCCGTCGACCGCGCTGCGGAGACGTTCTCGCCGGTTCTGGACGCGCCCGACCGGCTGTCGGCCGCAGCCGCCTGGCTGGAGGCGCGGCACGGCCTGAGCGTCGCCTTCGAGGACACGCCCACCCTGCGCCGGCTGGAGGGGGAGCGGCTGGTCCTCTCCTCCCGCGCCTCGGCGGCCACGCGGACCTTCCAGCTCCTGTTCCAGATCGCGCTCGTCGCCCAGCGGGACCTGATCGAGGCGACGCTGGACCTCGCGGGCTTCGGATCCGACGAGGCGCGGGCGATCTGCCGGATCGGCCTCGGCAACTACTTCGCCGGCGCGGCGCTGCTGCCCTACACCCGCTTCCTGGAGGCGGCGCAGGAGGCGCGGCACGACATCGAGCTGCTGGCGGACCGGTTCGGGGCCTCGCTGGAGCAGGTGGCGCACCGGCTGTCGACCCTGCAGAGGAAGGGCGCGGAAGGCGTGCCGTTCTTCTTCGTGCGCGTGGACCAGGCGGGGACCATCACCAAGCGCCACTCCGCCACCCGGCTGCAATTCGCCCGCTACGGCTCCGCCTGTCCGCTGTGGAACGTGCACCAGGCGTTCGAGACCCCGGGCCGCCTTCTGCGCCAACTGGCCGAGACGCCGGACGGCGTTCGCTACATCTGCCTTGCGCGCGACGTGACCAAGCCCGGAGGCGGCTTCCGCAGGCCGACGCGCCGCTACGCCATCGGGCTCGGGTGCGAGGTCCGCTTCGCCGACCGGCTGGTCTACGCCGACGACCTCGACCTGGCCGCGCCCGCCTCCTACGAACCCATCGGCGTCTCCTGCCGCATCTGCGAGCGTGCGGAGTGCCACCAGCGATCCGTGCCCCCGCTGAAGGCCGCGATCTCGGTGGACCCGTTCCGCCGGGACCTGCTCCCGTACCGCCTCGCGAGACCCGGCGCCGAAAAATAGCCGCGGGCCTCATCCTTCGATTGACCGCCCCCCGGCATCGCATACGATCCCCCGGAAGAAGCCGCCCGTCATTAGGCGGCCCGACAGGGGAGGAAGCCGTCCATGCGCCGTCACGCGAACCTCGCGCGCCGCGCCTGACGCCCCCGCCATAGCCATCGACGACGGAACCGCGCCCGTGCGCAGGTCCCGCGGACAGCCAGGGAGAGATCAATGCCCAAGGACTTCGGGATCGGCGCCAGCTCCAAGCGGCGCGAGGACGTGCGCTTCCTCACCGGCCGAGGCCGCTACACGGACGACCTCAACGTGCGCGGACAGGCCCATGCCTACGTGCTGCGCTCGCCCGTCGCCCATGCCCGGATCCGCTCCATCGACGTCGGCGCCGCCGAGGCCGCCCCTGGCGTGATCGCGGTCATCACCGCCAAGGACATCGAGGGCGTGGGGGGCCTGCCCTGCGGCTGGCAGATCCATTCCCGCGACGGCTCGCCGATGAAGGAGCCGCCGCACCCGGTGCTGGCGTCGGGCAAGGTGCGCCATGTGGGCGACCCGGTGGCGCTGATCGTGGCCGAGACCTATGCGCAGGCCCGCGACGCCTCGGAGCTGGTGGAGCTGGACCTCGAGGATCTTCCCGCCGTGGTGGACATGCGCAAGGCGCTGGAGCCGGGCGCTACGGAAGTGCATGAGGATATCGGCGGAAACCTCTGCTACGACTGGACCTTCGGCACGCCGCAGGAGGAGACGGACGCGGCCTTCGCTTCTGCGCACCACGTCACCACGCTGGAGCTGGTGAACAACCGCCTCGTGGCCAATCCGCTGGAGCCGCGGGCGGCGGTGGGGGAGTACGACCCCTCCTCGGGCCTGCACACGCTGCACACCACCTCCCAGAACCCCCACGTCATCCGGCTGCTGATGGGCGCCTTCGTCCTCGGCATCCCCGAGCACAAGCTGCGCGTGGTGGCCCCGGACGTGGGGGGCGGCTTCGGGTCGAAGATCTACCACTACGCCGAGGAGGCGCTGGTGACGCTGGCGGCCAAGAAGCTCGGCCGCCCGGTGAAGTGGACCTCCGATCGGGGCGAGGCGTTCCTGTCGGACGCGCAGGGCCGCGACCACGTCACGAAGATCGAACTGGCGCTGGACGCGGAGGGCCATTTCCTCGCGCTGCGCACCGACACGCTGGCCAACATGGGCGCGTATCTCTCGACCTTCTCGACCTCGATCCCGACCTACCTGCACGGGACGCTGATGGCGGGGAACTACAAGACCCCCAAGGTCACGGTGAACGTGCGCGCCGTCTTCACCAACACCGTCTGTGTGGACGCCTATCGCGGCGCAGGGCGGCCGGAGGCGACCTACCAGCTTGAGCGCCTCGTGGATCAGGCCGCGCGGGAGCTGGGCATGGACCCGGCCGAGATCCGCCGGAAGAACTTCATCACCCAGTTCCCCTACGCCACCCCCGTGGCGGTCGAATACGACACCGGCGACTACAACGCCACGCTCGACAAGCTGATGGAGATCTCGGACCGCGCCGGCTTCGACGCCCGCCGCCAGCAGTCGGCGGCGAACGGCAAGCTCCGCGGCTGGGGCCTCGCCTGCTACATCGAGGCCTGCGGGCTGGCGCCGTCCCACCTCGCCGGGCAGCTCGGCGCCCGCGCCGGCCTTTTCGAATCCGCGCAGGTTCGGGTGAACGCGGCCGGCGGCGTCACGGTCTGGACCGGCTCCCACTCCCACGGCCAGGGGCACGAGACCACCTTCGCGCAGGTGGTCGCCGACATGCTCGGCATCCCGGAGGATCAGGTGGAGATCTCCCACGGCGACACCGCCATGGGCCCGATGGGCATGGGCACCTACGGCTCGCGCTCGCTCGCGGTCGGCGGCTCGGCCATCGTGCGGGCGACCGAGAAGGTGATCAACAAGGCCAAGAAGATCGCCGCCCACATGCTGGAGGCCTCCGAGACGGACATCGAGTTCAAGGACGGCCGCTTCACCGTCTCCGGCACCGACCGCGGGCTCGCCTTCGCCGAGATCGCCCTCTCCGCCTACGTCCCCCACAACTACCCGCTGGAGACGCTGGAGCCGGGGCTGGAGGAGCAGGCCTTCTACGACCCCACCAACTTCACCTACCCCGCCGGGGCCTATGCCTGCGAGGTCGAGGTGGACCCCGACACCGGCAAGGTGCAGGTCCTCGGCTTCTGGGCGGCGGACGACTTCGGCAACGTGGTGAACCCGATGATCGTGGAGGGCCAGGTGCAGGGAGGCGTCGCGCAGGGCATCGGCCAGGCGCTGATGGAGCATTGCGTCTATGACGACCAGGGCCAGCTCCTCTCCGGCAGCTTCATGGACTACGCCATGCCGCGCGCCCATGACCTGCCGCCGGTGACGGTGGACAACTCGTGCCGCACGCCCTGCACCCACAACCCGCTCGGCGTGAAGGGCTGCGGGGAAGCCGGGGCCATCGGCTCGCCGCCCGCGCTGGTCAATGCGGTGCTCGATGCGCTGAACGCGGCCGGCCATCGGGTGGATCATGTGGATATGCCGCTCAGCCCCCAGCGCGTCTGGGCCGCCATGGCGGGCGCGCAGCTCGCGGCGACGGAGTAAGCCCATGTACGCCTTCGACTTCGCCCGGCCCAAGACCGTGGAAGACGCCATCAAGGCCCTCCAGGCCGAGGACGCGCAGCCCCTCTCGGGCGGCCAGACCCTGATCCCGACCCTCAAGCAGCGCCTCGCCCAGCCCTCCACGCTGGTGAGCCTGCTGGGGATCGAGGCGCTCAGGGGCGTCTCCGTCTCCGGCGACGCGGTCACCATCAAGGCCGCCACCCCCCATGGGACCATCGCGGCCGAGACGCAGGACCGCTTCCCCGCCCTCGCCCATCTCGCCGGCAAGATCGGGGACCCGGCGGTGCGCCACCGCGGCACCATCGGCGGCAGCCTCGCCAACAACGACCCCTCCGCCTGCTACCCGGCCGCGGCGCTGGCCACCGGCGCGACCCTCGTGGCCCAGGGCCCCGACGGCGCGCGGGAGATCGCCGCCGACGACTACTTCCAGGGCATGTTCGCCACCGACCTCAAGGAAGGCGAGATCCTGACCGAGATCCGCCTGCCCATCCCCGAGAAGGCTGACTACCAGAAGTTCGAGCAGCCCGCCTCGCGCTTTCCGCTGGTCGGCGTCTTCGTGGCGAAGTTCGCCGACGGCGTGCGCGTGGCCGTCACCGGCGCCTCGGAGACCGGCGTCTTCCGCTGGACCGAGGCCGAGCAGGCGCTGTCGTCCAACTTCGCCGCCGACGCGGTGAAGGGCCTCTCCGTCTCCGCCGACGGCCTGCTCAAGGACCTGCACGGCACGCCCGAGTACCGCGCCCACCTCATCAAGGTCCTCACCGCCCGCGCCGTCGACGCCGCGCGCTGATCGAAAAAACGGGGCGCGTCCGGCTGGCCGGTCCGCGCCCCGAGACTGATCGTGAACTCTCGTCACGACCGAGGGACCCGTTCAGGCTCGCCAGCCTCGGCGGCGGAGGTCAGGCGGAAACTTGTCCTTTCCGTGAAGGATCCGGCAGCCGCGTCAGGAGACGGTCCAGCGCCTCCGGATCCTCGAGCCTCAGGTGAACGGGCAGCGGCATCGCCTTGCCGCGGAACGACGTCGGAAGCCGCACCGCGTCCTTCTCCGTCGTGACCATCTGGGCGCGAAGCTGATGGGCCTCCGCCTCCAGCCGCCTCAGCGCCCTCGGCTCGAACGGGGCGTGGTCCGGGAAGCCGTGAGCCGCGACCACCTCGGCCCCGAGCGCGCGGAGCGTCGCGAACAGCTTCTCCGGCCGCGCGATCCCCGCGAAGGCGAGCACCCGGCGCCCGCGCCAGTCGATTCCGATTTCCCGGGGGACGACCTCCCCCTGAAGCACCGGCAGCGCCTTGAGCTCCGGCCAGCGCGCCAGCAGCCGCGCCCGCGCCTCGGGCCGCCCCAGCGCAACCACGGCGTCGGCCCTTTTGAGGCCTGCGCTCACCGTCTCGCGCAGCGGCCCGGCGGGGATCATGCGCCCGTTCCCGAAACCCGTCTCCGCGTCCACCACCAGAAGCGAGAGGTCCTTGACCAGCGACGGGTTCTGGAAGCCATCGTCCATCACGAGCGCCTCGGCCCCGGCCGCCACGGCCGCGCGGGCGCCCGTGGCCCTGTCGCGCGCCACCCATACCGGAGCGAAGGCGCCCAGCAGCAGCGGCTCGTCACCGACCTTCGCGGCCGGATCGCGCGCGATGTCCACCCGATGCGGCGCCTCGCGACCCGCCTCGCCGCCATGCCCGCGGCTGAGCGCGTGGGCCTCGATCCCGGCCGCGGCCAGCCGCTCCAGCACCGCGATCGCCGTCGGCGTCTTGCCGGCGCCGCCGGCCGTGAGGTTGCCGATGCAGATCACCGGGACCGGGGCGCGCCACCCCTCCGTCCGTGCGAGCCGTCGCGCCGTGGCCGCGCCATAGACCCAGCCCGCCGGCGTCAGCAGCCGGGCGGCGAGGCCGGCCCTTTCCGGCGGTCGGGTCCAGAAGCCGGGGGCCCTCATCCGGCCTCCGCCACGGCGGCGCGCCGTCGGCCGCCTTCAGCCCGCGGCGCGCGAGCGAATTCCTCCCAACCCGCGACCTCGGGCGTCTCGATCATCGCCGGGCCTCCGGCAGCAGCGGACGAAGCGCCGCCAGCGTCGTCTCCAGCGCGGCGCGGCCGTCTCCCAGCGCCGCCCGAGCCGCGCCGGTCAGCCGCTCCCGCGCAGAGAGATCGGAAAGCAGCAGGGCCACGCCTTCGCCCAGCGCCTCGGCGCCGTCCACCCGCAGGGCGCCTCCCGCTGCCGCGAGCGCCGCGTAGTCGTCCGCGAAATTCTCCACATGCGGCCCGTGCAGGATCGCCGAGCCCAGGCCCGCCGGCTCATGCGGATTATGGCCGCCCCGCGGCGTCAGCGATCCGCCCAAGAAGGTCGCCGGCGCCAGCCGCAGCCACGCGCCCATCTCGCCCAGCGTGTCGAGAAGATGCACGTCGTCGCCCGGCCGCGGCGCCTCGCCGAGGCTCCGGCGCGTGACGCTGAAACCCAGTCCCTCCAGCACCCCGGCGATCTCTCCGCCCCGGTCCGGATGACGCGGCGCGATCAGGGTCAGGAGCCCCGGATGGGTCCGGGCCGCGACCCGGTGCGCCTCGGCCGCGGCCTCCTCCTCCCCCGCATGGGTCGAGGCCGCCAGCCAGACCGGCCGCCCCGCCAGCGCCATCGCCAGCGACTCGCGCGCCTCCGGCCGGTCGGGCGGCGTGGCGCCCGCCTTGAGCGAGCCGGAGACGCCGCACCCCGCGGGCGCCCAGCCGCTCAAGCCGGTCCGCGCCGGTGCGGTCCTGCGCCAGGATCACGTCGAAGCGCCCGAGCACGCGGCGGATCATGCCCGGCGCACGCCTCCAGCCCCTGGCCGACCGCTCGGAGATCCGCGCGTTGACCAGCGCCAGCCGCGCGCCGCGCGCCGCCGCGCCCTCTATGAGGGCAGGCCAGAGCTCGCTTTCGACCCACACCGCAAGGTCCGGTCGCCAGTGATCGAGGAACCGCCCCGCCGCCCCCCCCAGATCCAGCGGCGCATACTGGTGGATCGCGTCCGGAGGCAGCCGCTCGGCCATCAGGCGGGCGGACGTCACCGTCCCCGTCGTCGTGAGCAGCGCCAGATCCGGCCGCTCCGCCCGCAGCGCCTCGATCAGGCCTAGGGCCGACAGCGACTCCCCGACGCTGGCCGCGTGGAACCAGACCAGAGGTCCCGCCGGTCGAGGCGCACCGGCGCGGCCCATCCGCTCGCCGATCCGGGCCGGGTCCTCCTTTCCCCGCGCCGCCCGCCGCCGCAGAAGCGTCGGCGCAAGCGGACCCGCGGCGCGCGCCGCCCCCAGATATGCGGCGAGCGCGAGGCTCACCCGCCGGGCTCCGGCGCCGGCTCAACCGGCTCTCGCCCCGCCAGAAGGTCCGCGCGCCGGGTGGCGTCGTTCAGCGCCTCCTCGATGCGCCGCCGATGCGCCTCCAGCGTCTCGCGGCCCTGGTCTGCCGGCGGGGGGATCGGATCTCCGAACACGATTCCCCCACGCCCGAACGGCAGCGGCAGCAGGAACCTGTCCCAGGATTTCAGCAGCACCCCAGGCTTCACCGCGCAGGCGAACGGCATTACCGCCACACCCGTGCGCGCCGAGATCGCCGCAACCCCCGGCTGGCACCGCATCCGCGGCCCGCGCGGCCCGTCCGGCGTCATCACCAGCGTGGCGTCCCGGGGGCCCGTGAGCAGGGCCACCGCCTCGGCGGCCACCTCGGCGCCGCCCTTCTCCTTCTCGGGCTTCCTGCGGTCGCGGGAGGAGCCGCGGATCGCCGGCACGCCGAACCGCTCCACGCAGGCCGCGATGATGTCGCCGTCGCGGTTGGCCGAGATCAGGGCGGTGGCGTTCAGCGCCTTCGTCCGCTCGCCGGGGATGAGCATCACCCGGCCATGCCAGACCGGCACGATCCACTTGCCCCGGCCCGAGCGCAGCGCATCCCGGTTCGCCTCCCCGTCATATCGCCAGCGGGTCGTGCGCATGATCAGCCGGATGTATCCCGCCCCGAGGCGCGCGACGACGCCCCTCAGGAACGGGCTGCGGCGGATGTGGGCGAGCACGGTTTCAGCCGAGCTCCTCGGTCGGGCTCGCCTCGAGCTCCTCGTCCCGCAGCCGGTGCAGATGGGCGATGAAGTAGCGGACATGCGCGTCGTCCACGGTGCGCTGCGCGGCTCCCTTCCAGGCGGCGAAAGCCGAGGCGTAGTTCGGATAGAACCCCACCACCTCGATCTTGCTCACATCGCGGAAGCGCGTCGAGGACGGGTTCACGAGCTCTCCCCCGAAGACGAGGTGCAGGCGCTGGGGCATGGGTCGGCCTCCGGTGTTGCGGCGCAGGATCGTCGATGCGCTACACCGCGCCCCGGCGCGGCGTCAATGTCCGCCCGCGGCACGGACGGACGGTCGGCCGACGCGGCCCCTTGTCCAGGCGACGCCGTCAGACCGGTGGCGCCAGCCGCTCCATCAGCGCCCCATGCAGTCCGGGGGCCGCCGCGACCAGCCCCGGAAGCCGCGGATGCGCACGGTTGAACCGCGGCCGCTCGCCATGGGCGTCGGTCACCGCCGCCCCGGCCTCGGCCAGGACCAGGTCCCCCGCCGCCGCGTCCCATTCCCAGACGCCGCCCACCGACAGCGAGGCGTCGAACCGACCCTGCGCCACCAGGCAGAGCCTGTAGGCCAGCGACGCCCGGAAGTGACGTTTGAACCCGGGCACGCGCCCCTTCCACACGTCCGGCTTCTGCGCGGCGGCCGAACACAGCACATCCGCCCCCTCGATCTCGGTCCGCCCGCTCGGCCCGATGGGCGCGCCATCCAGCGTCGCGCCGCGCCCGAGGCTCGCCGCGAACAGCGCCCCTCGCACCGGAAGCAGCACCACGCCCGCGCGGATCTCGCCATCCTCGGCCACTGCCAGCGCGTGGCCCCACGTGTCCTCGCCCTTGAGGAAAGCGCGGGTGCCGTCGATGGGATCGCAGATGAAGACGCGCTTCGCCTCCAGCCGCTCGGCCTTGCGCGCACCGGAATCCTCCGTCTCCTCCGACAGCCAGCCGTAATCCGGCCGCGCCGCCCGAAGCTCGGCCAGCAGCATCCGGTCCACTTCCAGGTCGGCCGCGGAGACCGGCCCCTGCCCGCCGCCCTTCTCCCATGTCTCGGGGTCGGCGCGGAAATGGCGGCGCGCGATCACCCCCGCCGCCTCCGCCGCCTCGATCAGCAGGCGGAGGTCCTCCGCGTCCATCGGATCAGCCTCCCGCAACCGTCAGCCCCTCCACCAGCAGGCTGGGCGCCACCGTCGCCCGCGTCTCGTCCGCATCGTCGGCCGCGATCATCCCCGCCAGCATCCGCTTGAGGTTGCCGGCGATGGTGATCTCGTTGACCGGATAGGCGATCTCGCCGTTGTCCACCCAGAAGCCGGAGGCTCCGCGCGAATAGTCGCCGGTGTTGGGATTGATCGAGGCGCCGAGCATAGAGGTCACCAGCAGCCCCGTCCCCATCTCCGCCAGAAGCGCCTGGCGGCTGCGCACGCCCGAGGTCAGCCGCAGGTTCGTGGTGCCCGGCGAGGGCGCGCCTCCCGCCCCGCGCATCGCGTTCGCGGTCGATGCCAGCCCGAGCTGTCTCCCGGTGGCGAGGTCCAGCACCCAGGACGTCAGAACGCCGTCGCGCACGAAGGCGCGCTCGGCCGTCGCCAGCCCCTCGGCGTCGAAGGGGCGCGAAGCCGGGCCCTGCACGCGCCGCGGCTCCTCGGTCACGTCGAAGCCGGCCGGCAGCGCCCGCTCGCCCATCATCTCCTTGAGCCAGCTCGACCCGCGCGCCACCGAAGACCCGTTCGCCGCCCCGATCAGGTGTCCGACCAGCGAGGCCGAGACCCGCTGGTCATACAGCACCGGCCACGCCCCCGTCGGCGGACGCTTCGGTCCAAGCCGGGCCACAGCCCGTTCCCCCGCCTCGCGCCCGATCTCTTCGGCCGAAGGCAGATCCCCGGCCCGCCTCCGGCTCTCGCCCCGGAAGTCGCGCTCCATCCCCAAGCCCTCGCCGGCGATGGCCGAGACGTAGAGCGACGACGTGCTCCGCGCGTAGCCGCCCAAAAAGCCGTTGCTCGCCGCCAGATGCAGCCGCCGCCGTCCCCATGCCGCGCCCGCGCCCTCGGCCTGCGTCACCCCTTCGACTGCGAGGGCCGCCGCCTCCGCCGCGCGCGCCAGCTCCTCCAGCGCCGCCGGCTCCGGCGGCCCCGCGGGATCCAGCAGGTCGAGACCCTCCGCATCGCGCTGCGCCGACAGCGCCGAGGGCTCCGCCAACCCGCACCACGGGTCTTCCGGCGCCGCATTCGCCATGGCGACGGCCCGCTCCGCCAACGCCTCCAGGGTCGCCTCCGAGGCATCCGAGGCGGAAACGGTCGCCTGCCGGCGTCCGATCAGCACGCGCAGGCCGACGTCCAGCCCCTCGGCCCGCTCCGCCTGCTCCAGCCGCCCGCCGCGTACATCGGCCGAGACGCTTTCGGTCCCCATGAACAGGGCATCCGCAGCTTTCGCGCCCGCGCGACGCGCGGCATCCAGCAGACGCGCGCAGATCGCCTCTCCGTCGGGCCCATGAGAATCCAGCATTCCGGCTCTACGCCTCCGTAACGTCGTCGCGGGACGGGCGGTCGGGCGGGCGATGCGGCCCGCGCAAGCGGGTCGCGAGATCCGTCCCGGGCGCCCTCGTCAAAGCTCCAGCACCCCGTGCCCGATCAGGCCGAGCGCCGTCAGCAGGATCATCAGCGCCGTCAACCCCGCGCCGCCGCCGCGCTGCCACCCCGGGGCGTCGGCCTGGATGAAGTGCCATGCGTGCAGCGCGCGGCCCAGCGTCAGCGTGATCCCCAACAGATGCACCACCCAGACCGGCGCGCCCGCGAACGCGGTCAACGCGAGCATCAGCAGCCCCATGGGCGCGAACTCGACCCAGTTGGCCTGCCCCCGCATGGCGCGGATCATCCGGGGGTTCCCCCCATCGCCCATGAACACCTTCTCGGCCTGCCGCACCCGCCCGCAGTTCATGGCGAGCGCCAGCAGGATCAGCCCGTTCAGTCCTGCATAGAGGCTGACGGCGGCGAGAGCGGGGCCGAAAACTGTGTCGGCTGGCATGGAAACCTCCGGGTGGTCGGCGCGAGGCCACGCGCCGCCGGCAAGGTGGCCCTCCCCAGGCCCGGGGTCAATCGCCCCCGGTCATTCCGCCGCTTCGGCGTAGGCCTCCATGGGCGGGCAGGTGCACACGAGGTTGCGGTCCCCGAACACGTTGTCCACCCGGTTCACCGGCGCCCAGTACTTGTCCACCCGGAAAGCGCCCGGCGGGAAGCAGGCCTGCTCGCGGGAATAGGGCCGGTCCCACTCCCCCACCAGATCCTCCACCGTGTGCGGCGCCCGCTTCAGCGGGTTGTTCTCGGCATCCAGCTTCCCGTCCTCGATGGCCTGCGCCTCGGCACGGATCGCGAGCATGGCGTCGCAGAAGCGGTCGAGCTCGGCCTTGGGCTCCGACTCCGTCGGCTCCACCATCAGGCAGCCCGCCACCGGCCAGCTCATGGTCGGCGCGTGGAAGCCGCAATCCACCAGCCGCTTGGCCACGTCGTCCACCGATGACCCCGGCGCTTTCCTGCAGCTTCCGCGTATCGAGGATCAGCTCATGCGCCACATGCCCCTGCGGCCCGGCATAGAGGATGTCGTAGGCCCCTTTCAGCCGCGCCGCGATGTAGTTGGCGTTGAGGATCGCCACCTTCGTGGCCTGCGTCAGCCCCTCGCCCCCCATCATCAGCAATAGGCCCAGGAGATCGGCAGGATCGAGGCCGACGCCCCATTCGGCCCCCGCCACCGCGCCTTCGCCATGGACCGGGTCCCCCGGCAGATGCGGCGCCAGATGCGCCTTCACTCCGATCGGCCCCATGCCCGGCCCGCCGCCGCCATGCGGGATGCAGAAGGTCTTGTGCAGGTTCAGGTGGCTCACATCCGCGCCCACGTCGCCGGGCCGCGAGATCCCCACCATGGCGTTGAGGTTCGCGCCATCCAGATACACCTGCCCGCCGACGTCATGGGTGATTTCGCACACCTCCCGCACCGTCTCCTCGAACACGCCGTGGGTGGAGGGGTAGGTGATCATGCAGGCGGCCACCCGGTCCCCGTGCTTCTCGGCCTTGGCGCGGAAGTCCTCGAGGTCGATGTCGCCGTTCTTCGCCGCCTTCACCGCGACCACCTTCATCCCCGCCATCTGCGCGCGAGGCCGGGTTGGTCCCGTGCGCCGAGGTCGGGATCAGGCAAACGTCCCGCTGGTCCTCGCCGTTCGCCAGGTGCCAGGGGCGGATGCGTCAGCAGCCCCGCATATTCGCCCTGCGCGCCGGAATTCGGCTGCATGGAGATCGCGTCGTAGCCGGTGATCTCGCAAAGCTTCGCGGACAGGTCGTCGACCAGCTCCTGGTAGCCCAGCCGCTGGTCGCGCGGGCGCGAAGGGGTGGATGCCGGAGAACTCCGGCCACGACACCGGCGATCATCTCCGCCGTCGCGTTCAGCTTCATGGTGCAGGACCCGAGCGGGATCATCGCGCGGTCCAGCGCCAGGTCCCGGTCGGCGAGCCGGCGCATGTAGCGCGTCATCTCCGCCTCGGCCCGGTTCATGTGGAACACCGGGTGGTGCAGGTAGGCGGTGGTCCGCGCAGCCCCTCGGGCAGGCGGCGGGGCGGGCGCCGGCGCATCGGCGTCGTCCGGTCGCCGCCGAAGGCGCGCCAGCACGGCCTCGATCTCGTCGGCCGCGGACCATCTCGTCGAGGCGATGCCGATCACGGTCCGACGCCCACGCTGCGCAGGTTGACGCCCTCCGCTGCCGGCGGCGCGCAGGATCACCCCCTGCAGCGGCGCCGACCTCGCACGGTGATCGTGTCGAAGAACGTCTTCGGGCTCGACCTCGAAGCCCAGCTCCTCCAGCCCCTCGGCCAGGCGCACGGTCTTCTCGATGCACCCGCTGGGCGATGGCCTTCAGCCCCTCGGGGCCGTGGAACACCGCGTACATCGAGGCCATGACCGCCAGCAGCGCCTGCGCCGTGCAGACGTTGGAGGTCGCCTTCTCCCGCCGGATATGCTGCTCCCGCGTCTGGAGCGCCAGGCGGTAGGCCCGGTTGCCCGCGCGTCCACCGACACGCCGACGAGGCGCCCCGGCAGCGCCCGCTTGTAGCGCGTCCCGGCAGGCCATGTAGGCGGCGTGCGGCCCGCCGTAGCCCATCGGCACGCCGAAGCGCTGGGTGGAGCCGACCGCCACGTCGGCGCCCATCTCGCCGGGCGATCTTCAGCAGGGTCAGCGCCAGCGGGTCGGCGGCGACGACCGCCAGCGCCTTCGCCTCGTGCAGCTGCTCGATCAGCGGCCGTGAAGTCGTGGACGTGCGCCGTAGCGTGCCCGGATACTGGAACAGCGCCCCGAACACCGCTCGCGGCGTCCAGGTCGGCGAACGGATCGCCGACGATCACCTCGCATGCCCAGCGGCTCGGCGCGGGTCTTCACCACGTTGATGGTCTGCGGGTGGCAGTCGTGCGTCCACGAAGAACGCCTGCGGCCTTCGACTTGGCCTGCCGATGCGCCATAGGTCATCGCCTCCGCCGCCGCCGTCGCCTCGTCCAGCAGCGAGGCGTTGGCGATGTCGAGCCCGGTGAGGTCCGTGACCATGGTCTGGAAGTTCAGCAGCGCCTCCAGCCGGCCCTGGGCTGATCTCGGGCTGGTAGGGCGTGTAGGCGGTGTACCAGGCCGGGTTCTCCAGGATGTTGCGCTGGATGCACGGCGGCGTGACGGTGCCGTGATGCCCCATGCCGATCATCGAGGTCATGACCCGGTTCTTCTTGGCCGTCTCGCGCAGCCGGTAGAGCACGTCGCGCTCCGACAGCGCCGGGCCGAAGTCCAGCGCCTCCGGCCTGGCGGATGCCCGCGGGCACCGTCGCGTCGATCAGCGCGTCGAGGCTGCGGCGGCCGATCGCGCCCAGCATCTCGTCCATCTCGGCCGGGGCGGGCCGATATGGCGGCGGTTGGCGAAGTCGTAGGGGTCGTAGTCGGTGAAGGCGAAGGGCATGGCGCGGTCACTCGATCATCGCCTTGTATTCGTCTTCGTCCATGAACTCGTCCAGCTCGGCGGTGTCGTTGATCCGGATCTTGAAGAACCAGGCGTCGCCTTTCGGGTCGTCGTTCACCAGCGCGGGTTCTCGACGAGCGCGTCGTTGACCTCCACGATCTCGCCCTCGACCGGCGCGTGCGATGTCGGAGGCCGCCTTGACGGATTCGATCGTCACCGATCTCGTCGCCCTTGGCGACATGGTCCCCGACCTCGGGCAGCTCGATGAAGACGACGTCGCCCAGCTGCTCGGCGGCGTGTTCGGTGATGCCGACGGTGACGATGTCGCCGTCCAGGTCCAGCCACTCGTGATCTTCGGTGTATTTGGTCATCTGGGTCGTCTCTCAGCGATTGTAACTGTGCGGCACGAAGGGCAGCGGGACCACGGTGGCGGGCAGGCGCTTGCCCGGACCTCGCCGCCAGAGTTGCGGTCCCGTCCGCGGCGAGCGCGGTCGCAACATAGCCCATGGCGATCGGCGCGCCCAGGTGGGCCCGAAGCCGCCGGAGGCGACCTCGCCGACTGCTGCGTCCTCGGCATCGGAGAAAGCTCGGTCCGGGCGCGCATCGGCGCGCGGCCCTCCGGCCGCAGGCCCACGCGGCGGCGCGGCGGGCGCCCTCCTCCAGCTCGCGCAGGATGCGCTCGGCGCCGGGGAAGCCGCCCTCGCGCTCCCCGCCGCTGCGGCGGATCTTCTGGATCGCCCAGCCAGGCCCGCCTCGACCGGGCTGGTCGTCTCGTCGATGTCGTGAGCCGTAGAGGCAGAGCCCCGCCTCCAGCCGCAGGCTGTCGCGCGCGCCGAGTCCCGCGCGGCGCCACGCCCGTCTGCTCCAGCAGCGCCTCGGCCAGCGCCTCGGCCGTCTCGGCGCGGACGCGAGATCTCGAACCCGTCCTCGCCGGTGTAGCCGGAGCGCGAGACGAGGCAGGGCGCGCCCGCCAGCGCCGTCTCCCTGACGTCCATGAACCGCATGTCGGTGACGTCCGCGCCCAGCGCCGACAGCGCCGCTTCGGCCGCTCGGACCCTGAAGCGCGATCAGCGCCCGGTCGTCCAGCTCGCTCGACCTCGACGTCCGGCAGCACGGCCGCAGATGCCCGAGATCGTGCTCCCGCCGCGCGGCGTTCACCACCACGAAAAGGCGGTCGCCCGAGATTGGCGACCATGAAGTCGTCCAGCAGCCCGCCCGTCGTCGGAGGTGAAGCAAGCCCGTAGCGCTGCCGCCCCTCCTTCAGCCCGGCGACCGAGATCGGCGACCAGCCGCTCCAGCGCCAGCGCCGCCTCGCGCGGGTCGCCGGAGTGCGCGCGCAGCACGGCCTGGCCCATGTGGCTCACGTCGAACAGCGCCGCCGCCTCGCGCGCGGCCGCATGCTCCTTCAGGATGCCTGACGGATACTGCACCGGCATCTCCCAGCCGGCGAAGGGGACCATGCTTCGCGCCCGAGACTCTCAGTGCAGCTGCTGAGCGGCGTGCGCCTACCCTGACCCTGCGCGTGTTCGTCGGCCAATCGCCCCTCCCGATGCGTCGCGGCTCGCCCGGGCCTCCGCCCGCGCGACCTGCGCCCCCGCTGTCCTTTCGCCTGAGATCGCTATCCCTTCGGCGGGCGCGCTCCGCGCCGCTCTCCAGCGTTCGCATGACCCGGCCGGTCCTTTCGCCTGAGAGTTTCCGGGGCGGTTGCTCCTTCGGCCCTGGCTTGCGCCAGCGTCTCCCAGCGGATCTGAACTCAGGTTAGACGCGCCCCGCGTGCCGACGCAAGCCCCATGCTGCATCGCGGCGCCCGTGGCGGAGGCGCCTCGCCGACCGCTCCGCCTCCGGTTTCGGCTGCGCCCGCCGCTCGCGGCTCGCGGCTCGCGGCGCCCGCGAAAGTCGCGACGGACCCGACGCCCGCAATGCGCCGCCGGCGCAGCCGGAACCAGAGGAAGGACCTTCGCGCGGCGCGTTCCCTATTCCGCCGGCGTCCGCGTCCGGTCCCGCGCCAGCGCGGCGTCAAGGTCATTCGACACCGCCGAGCGCGGCCGCGTGAACCGCACCAGAAGGTCGTAGAGCACCGGCGTCAGGAACAGCGTCAGCAGCGACGCGATCCCGAAGCCGCCGATGATCACCAGCCCGATCGCCTCCCGCGCTTCCGACCCCGCGCCCGAGGACCAAACCAGCGGCAGCGCGCCGAGCAGGGTGGAGATCACCGTCATCAGCACCGGCCGCAGCCGCGCCACCGCCCCCTCCAGCGCCGCCTCGCGCACGCTTGCCCCGTCGTCGCGCAACTGGTTCGCGAACTCCACGATCAGGATCCCATTCTTCGCCATCAACCCGACCAGAAGCACCAGCCCCACCTGCGTGTAGATGTTCAGCGACTGCCCCGTCAGCCAAAGCGTCGCCAGCGCCCCCGTCACCCCGAGCGGCACCGTCAGCAGGATCACCAGCGGGTCCACGAAGCTCTCGAACTGGGCCGCCAGCACCAGGTAGACCACGATCACCGCGAACACGAAGGTCCAGTACGCCCCGCCCGAGGTCTCCAGGAATTCCTGGCTCTGCCCGTCGAAGGCGATCTGCGCCTCGGCCGGCAGCACTCGCTCCGCGGCCTCCATCACCGCCTCGATCGCGGCCCCGAGGTCGTAGCCCTCCGCCAGCGAGGCCGATATCTCGATAGCCGGCAACCGGTTGAACCGGTTCAGCTCCGGCGAGGCCGCCCCCTCCTGCGCGCTCACCAGCGCCGAGACAGGGATCAGCGCCCCCGTGGTGCGCGACCGCACGTACATCTCGCCCAGGTCGTCGGCCGTGCGCCGGCTCTCCTCCGCGGCCTGAAGGATCACCGGATACTCCCGCCCCCGCTCGATCCACCCTGTCGCCTCGCGCCCGGCGAAGAAGGTCTGCAACGTCGCCCCGATGTCTTCGATGGCCACGCCCAGGTCGTCGGCCAGCGCCCGGTCAACGTCCAGCGCCAGCTCCGGCTGCGTCTCCTCGTAGTCGGTCTCGAGGTTCTCCAGCCCCTCCACCTCCTGCAGGGCCGCCATCAGCGTCTTCGACCACTCCTGCACCGACAGGAAATCCGGGCCCAGCAGCTTCACCTGCAACGGCGTGCGCGAGCCCCGCAGCCCCAGCCCCGAAGGCTGGATCGGAAACGCCCGCGCCCCGGGGATCGAGGTCATGGGCCCGATCATCGAGGCCACGATATCCTGGCTCGACCGCTCCCGCTCCTCCCACGGCGCCAGCCGCATCACCACGAAGGCCCGGTGCGTCTCGCCTCGGAACCCGATGATGGAGAACATGCGCTCCGCCTCGCCGCTCTTCATCAGCGGCATCAGCCGCGCCTCCGCCTCCCTCACCTCCCGGTCGGTATAGGCGACGGTGGAGCCCTGCGGCGCGGTGACCGCCACGAAGAACACCCCCCGGTCCTCCCGCGGCGAAAGCTCCCGCGGAAGGCCCTCGTTCAGCCACGCGGCCGCGCCCGCCACCGCCATGCCGATGACCACGATCACGATGGGAAAGCCCAGCGCCACGCGAAGCGCCGCGCGGTAGCCGTTTTCGACCCAACCGATGACCCGGTTGACGCCGCGCTCCAGCATCCCCCCCGAGCCCTGCCGCAGCACCATCTTGCACAGCACCGGCGTCAGCGTCAGCGCCACGAAGGTGGAGAACGCCACCGCCACCGCCATCACGATGCCGAACTCGGTGAACAGCCGCCCGACCTGCCCCTCGAGGAACGAGATCGGCATGAACACCGAGATCAGCGTCACCGACGTCGCGATCACCGCGAAGACCACCTGATTGGCCCCCAGCATGGCCGCGGCGGCCGGATCCTGCCCCCGCTCCACCCGACGCTGGATGTTCTCCAGCACCACGATGGCGTCGTCGACCACGATGCCGATGGCCAGGATCAGCGCGAACAGCGTGAGGATGTTGATCGAGAACCCGAAGGCGTAGATCCCCGCCACCGCCCCGATCAGCGCCACCGGGATCACCACCGCCGGCGCCAGCGTGGCCCGCGGGCTCCCCAGGAACACGAAGATCACCAGCACCACCAGCACCACCGCGATGCCCAGCGTGGTCAGCACCTCCTCGATGGAAGACTGGATGAACACCGCGTCGTCCGAGCTTACGAAGATCTCCATCCCCGCCGGCAGGGTCCCGCGCACGCGCTCCAGCTCCGCCCGCACGGCGTCCGATATGGCGATGGTGTTCGCCTGGCTCTGCCGCTGGACGCCCAGCCCGACCGCGTTGCGCCCGTCCGAACGCACGATGGTGTCCTCGTTCTCCGCCCCCACATAGACCTCGGCCACCTCGCCGAGGCGCACCGGCGCCCCGTCCACAACCGAGATCACGAGGTTCCGGAACTCCTCCGGCGTCTCCAGCCGCGTCGCCGCCCGGACCTGGAACTGCCGCCACTGGGAGATCACCTCCCCCGCCGGCAGCTCCACGTTGTTGGTCCTGAGCGCCTCCGCGATCTCGGTCGCGGTCATCTTGCGCGCGGCCATGGCCGAGGGGTCGAGCGCGATCCGCATGGCGTAGCGGCGCTGCCCGAAGATGTTGACCGCCGCCACCCCGTCCAGCGTCGCCAGCCGGTCCACGATGTAGCGCTCGGCGTAATCCGTGATCTCCTGCGGGCTCTGGCGGTCCGAGACGATGGAGATCCGCAGCACCGGGTCCGCGTTCGAATCGTTTTTGTAGATCTGCGGCTCCTCGGCCTCCTCCGGCAGGCGGTTGATGACCCGCCCCACGGCGCCGCGGATGTCGTTCGCCGCCTCGTCGATATCGCGGGAGGCGACGAATCCCACCACGATCCGGCTGTCCCCCCGCTCGGACGAGCTTTCGATGCGGTTCACCCCCGCCACGCCGGCGACCGCGCTCTCGACCACCTCGGTGACCTGAGTGTCCACCACCGAGGGCGCGGCCCCCCGCCAGTTGGTGGAGATGGTCACCGTGGCCGCGTCCACGTCCGGCAGCTCCCGCACCGGCAGGCGCGTCAGTGACACCAGCCCGATCACCACGATCAGCATGGACAGCACCGCCGCGAAGACCGGCCGGCGAATGAAGAAGCCCGGGAGCGACATGGCCCTACCCCGCCGAAGGCCGCTCGACCGAGGCGCGGGAGGTTCCCGGCGTCGCCTCCGCCCCGGTCGCCGGCGCCCCCAGCCCGGCGCCGTCCAGGATCCGCGCCGGCGCCCCGTCCCGCGCCTTCTGGACGCCGCGCGTCACCACCCGCTCGCCGGCCTCCAGCCCCTCCAGGATCTCCGCATCGCCCGCGCGGCGGGAGCCGACGACGACGTCCCGCCGCTCGATCCGGTCGTCGGGGCCGACCACGAACAGGTGCATCCGCCCGGCTTCGGTCACCAGCGCCTCCTCGGGCGCAAGCACGCCCTCCCGCGCCTCCAGCACCAGCTCGACCTGCATGAAGGCGCCAGCCGGCAGGCGCAGCCCGGCATTGTCGAATTGCGCGCGCACCCGGAAGGCGCGGGACACCTCGTCCACGCGGCGGTCGATCGCCTCCACCTCGCCCTCGAACAGCTCGTCGGGGAAGATGCGGGTGCGGGCGCGAACGGCGTCGCCCGCCTCCACCTCTCCGAAGAAGCGCTCGGGGATCGAGAACTGCACGTCCAGCTTCGAAATGTCGTCGATGGTGGCGATGACCGTAGCCGCCGTCACCACCGCGCCCGGATCGACGTCCGAGAACCCGACCACCCCGTCGAACGGCGCGCGCAGCGTCCGGTCGTCCAGGTCCGACCGCGCGCGCGCGAGCCGCGCCTCGGTCCGCAGCAGCTCGGCTTCGGACGCGTCGAAGGTGGAGCCTGCCACCCGCCCCTGCTCGCGCAGCGTGTCGGCGCGGGAGAAGGCGGCCCTGGCCTCCTGATACGCGGCCTCCGCCTCGGCCAAAGCCGCACGCTCGGCGGCGTCGTCGAGCCGCGCGAGCGCGTCGCCCTTCGAGACCGCGTCCCCGTCGCGGAACAGAACCTCTGCGATGCGCCCGCCGGCGGAGAACTGCAGCTCCACCGAGCGCAGCGCCCGGCCGGTGCCTACGGCGCTCACCACCCGCTCCACCCGGCCCGCGCGCGCCGGCTCCACCATGACGCCCGCCGCCTGCGGGGCGCGGGCGGCGGGCGGCGCCTCCGCGCCCTCTCCCATCCGGGACTGGATCGCCCAGGCCGCGCCGCCCGCCAGGACGGTGAGCACGACGAGCTGCCGGAAGATGGATGCCATGCGCGCGCCTTGCCGGAATTGCGGGAACGGCGCGCCAGGCGGTGAGCCCGGCGCGGCCTGCGCGAAGGAAACTCGTCCCCGCCATCTGCCGCAAGGGGAATCGCTTCATGCGCACGCGATCGCGAACGCATATCAGCGGAGAAAAGCCGCCCGCACGGCCCGGACCGCAAAAGGATTGTCTGCGAAACCGGCGGAGCCGCCACTCTCTGCATGGTTGAACAGGCCGGCGAATCAGGACCTTCCGCGGAGGAATGATCCCGATTCCTCACCAATTTCGTCTCCCGGCTCCAACGCGCCATGTGGATGAGCGTGCATTCAGCCGTTCCAATTCTTCTCTTCGAAACGTATACGTCGGCGGTGCGTGCGTGAGTAGGGTGGGCATAGCCGGCCATGTGACGGGGAAGGTCGCAAGCCGCGCCGAAGGGACTCAAAGGTCCCGCGTACGATTTCCGCATAAGTCGAGAATGCGCGCCGTCGGGGGGGCCCGTCGGCGTCTGGGGAAGGCGTGCTTGTCGCAGCGACGTCTGCGGCCACGCGATCTATGGGGAATTTCGCTGTGACTTACGGATATTGGAACCGCTTCTTCGGCTATTCCGGCCGGAGCGAAGATCGTCGCGACAGCAGTGGCGGGAGAGGCGACCGCTACGGCGTGGGCGATTGCGACGATCGTGGAGGACATGACCACGATCGCGGCGGCTGGCAGGGCCGCGACGACGGGGACGCCTGCAACGATTGCTTCAGCGTCAAGCTCGAAGCCGAGGACATGTCCCGCTGGAACTACGCGGTGGAACGGAACCGCGACGCCTCCGGCGGCGAGGTGGTGAAGCTCTGCGGCGATTACGGCAAGATCTGGACGACGTTCTCAGGTCCGTCCGGCAGCTACGACCTGAAGCTCAACTACATCGACGAGTCCGACGGCAAGGGCTGGATCAAGATCTTCGTCGGCGACGAGATGGTGAAGTCGTTCCGCCTCGATGATCAATCCGGCGCTACCAGCATCACGCTTGAGGACGTTCACATCCCTCGGGGCGAAACGATCAAGATCTACGGCTACTCCGACTGCGGAGAGTTCGCCCGCATCAACTCGCTCGAGATCGACGCCTGCGATCCGAACGAAGCGCCAGAGTTCACCAATGTCGGCGACGCCTGCGTGAACGTCGAGATGGCCGAGAACTCCACCGCCGTCTTCGATCTCGACGCCTCGGACGGGGACCGCGACGCGCTGATCTACTCGATCAGCGGCGGCGCGGACGCCGCGCTCTTCGTCATCGACGCCCGCACCGGCGAGATCTCGTTCAAGGAAGGCCCGGACTTCGAGGCGCCGAAGTCGAGGGACGGCGACAACATCTACGAGATCGAGGTCACGGTCGCCGACGGCGAGGGCGGCAAGGATACGGGCTGCCTGAAGATCGAGGTGACGGACGTGGACGACACGCCCGAAGCCGGCGACGACTGCACCTTCACCCTCTCCTACTGCGGCCTCGACGTCGCGGTCACCCTGACCGAGCTTTCGGACGGTTCCGTCCGCTTCGACGTCGAGGTGCCGGACGAGAGCCGCAAGATCGGCGACCTGCGCGGCCTGTTCTTCCATCTCTCGGACGAATCCAAGATCCGCAGCCTCTCCGTCTCCGGCGACGACGTCACGGACTCCCAGTTCCGCGAGGACCGGGTCTCGGACCTCGGCAACGGCGCGAACGTCAACGGCCTCGGCCGGTTCGACGCGGGCGTCGAGTTCGGAACCTCCGGCCTGCGCGACGACATCCGCGCCACCTCCTTCACGCTGACCGCGGACGGCGGGCTGACGCTCGACGACTTCCGCGACCAGGACTTCGCGGTCCGCCTGACCTCGGTGGGCTGGGAGGGCGGCTGGCGCTGCAACTCCGTGAAGATGGAGGGCAACGCCGGCCCGCTGGAATGCGACTGCGCCTGCGACACCTGCGCCGAGGGCTTCACCAAGCTGACCTTCGACGACCTCGCCCGCGGGACCGTCGTCTCCGACCAGTTCGAACTCGACGGCGTGCTCATCACCGCCGAGCGCTCCGGCGGCTCCGGCAACGCGGCGATGATCTTCGACAGCTCCCGGCCCACGGGCGGGGACGCCGATCTGCGCACCGCCCACCAGGGCAACCTGCTCATCATCTCAGAAGACGACAATTCCTCCGATCCCGACGACAACTGGCACGGCGGCAAGATCGTCTTCACCTTCCCCACGCTCGCCGAGATCGACGAGCTGGTGGTGGTGGACGTGGAGGAGCGGGGCGGGACCATCGACCTCTTCGACATCCTCGGCGAGAAGATCGGCACGGTCGCCATTCCGGCCGGCGCCGACGGCTCGATCCAGACCATCGGCATCGACGCCGAGGGCGTGGCGCGCATGGAAGTGAACTTCGTCGGCTCCGGCGCCGTGGACGATCTGTGCTTCAAGCCCGGCGAGGGCGGGAGCCAGGGCTCGCTCGGCGGCATCGAAGGCGAGCTCTGGTGCGACAAGGGCGAGCACGACGGCCTCGATCTCGAAGCCGACAACGGCGTCGGCGGCCGCACCGTGACCCTCTACGACGAGGCTGGGAACGCCGTCGCCACCGCCGAGACGGCCGAGGACGGGACCTACGCCTTCGCGGAGCTTGAGGACGGGACCTACTCGGTCGGCTTCTCCGCCCAGGGCTTCACCGCGCAGAACGTGGGCGCCGACGACGCCATCGACAGCGACGTGGACGCCACGGGCCGCACCGGCTCGATCGTGGTGCAGGGCGGGGTCGTCGTCTCCGACGTGGACGCGGGCCTCGTCTGCTTCGAGACGAACGAGGAGGGGTTGCTGGGCATCAAGGCCGCCATCGACCGCAGCCTCTCCCAGCCGCTGATCCAGATCGTGAACGACGTGGCGGTCGGCACGTCCTACGACACCGGATCCGACGTGCTGGAGATCAACACCGCTCTCGGCCGTCAGGTGTCGATCGACCCGCTCCTTTCCACGCCGCTGCGGATGAAGCTGTCGCTGAGCGTGGACGAGGCCGGACGCCTGACTGACCCGGAGGGCGACGCCGATTTCTTCATCTGGCACGACGCCGACGGGGACAACCAGGTCGGCGCGGACGAGGAGATCTACGTCGAGGGCGACGTGGTCATGTTCGGCGCCCAGCCCGGGACCGCCGCCTTCTTCATGGATTTCGCGATCCTGTCGAACGGCGGCTCCAGGCAGGATCTGTTCCCGGACCTGATCGGGCTGGAGATCAACGCCGAACTCGCCAACGCCCCCGACGGGTTCGCGTCGGACTTCGCAACGCCGAACGCCAAGGGGCTGGTTCTGGGGAACCTCGCCTACGACTGCCTCTGCTGAGGCATCGGCCTCCGCCTGGAGCGGCCGCTGGGGAGCGGCCGCTCCTGATCCAGACCAACGAAAATGGGGTAAGACATGATCCGCACTCTCGCGGCCGCCGCGCTCGGCCTGTTCATGACGGCCGGCGCCTCCTGGGCGGCCACCACAGCCGAACTCTTTCCGGGCTTCCGGATCCTGCAGCGGCCTGACCTGCAGTCCAACGTGGACGGCTTCGGCATCGTCGGGCCGCTGACCTTCACGGACGCCGGCTCCGGCCGTGGCCGCCTTCAGGCAACGATCACCGCCTACGACCCGTTCTTCGGCGAGTTCAGCTACCAGCCGCAGAACGGCGCCTCCACCGAGTTTTCCGACGCCTCCTTCACGCTCGACGTGGAGTTCGACCGTCTGGGCGCTTCCTCCGTCTCGCCGCCGGACAACGTCACCGCGTCGTCCAACACGTTCTCCATCAGCGGCGTCCCGTTGACCACGCCGTCCGACTGGACCGGCTCGACCGCCGACCCGATCCTGACCGGCGCTCTGGTGGGCGTCTCCGTCGAGCTCTCGTCGATCGCGCTGCTGTGGGAGGTCACCGGAGGGCGCGCCGCGCAGGCCTATGGCGGGCACGCGGTGACGCTGCTGTCGTCCTCCTCCATCGCCTACAGCGGCGCGACCGGCCTCTCGCCCTTCACGATCGGCGACTACAACATGGACACCAAGCCGGCGGCGGTGCCGGTTCCGGCCGCGCTTCCCCTGGCGGTGTCGGGCCTCGCCGCGTTCGGGGCGGCGCGGCTTCGTCGTCGCCGCGGCTGAGGCTTGCGGCCTGCGCCGCCGAACGGGCGTCCGGCGGGCGCCCGTCGTGGTTCCGGACCGTGGGCCGAGATGCGTGCGCTCAGGGGGGTTGCGCCGCCCTGCCCTCCGGGGGTTATCTGTGAGCCCGCGACGGGGCCTTCCGGCAGCCGCCGCCACCGCTGACGAGGGAGAGCATCTTGGAGCTCAAGGGATCGCGCACCATCGCCGCCCCGCGCACCGCCGTCTGGACGGCACTCAACGACCCCGACGTGCTCAAGGCCTGCATCCCTGGCTGCCAGGAACTGACCGGCTCGCCGGCCGAGGGCTTCCAGGCGACCGTCACCCAGAAGGTCGGTCCCGTGAAGGCCACCTTCAAAGGCGAGGTGACGCTTGAGGACGTGGTCGAGGGCGAGAGCTACCGCATCGTGGGCGAGGGCAAGGGCGGCGCCGCCGGCTTCGCCAAGGGGGCCGCGGCCGTGAAGCTGACGGACGCCGGGACCGAGCAGACGGAGCTGGAATTCGACGTGGACGCCAAGGTGGGCGGCAAGCTCGCCCAGCTCGGCTCCCGCATCATCGACGGCTTCGCCAAGTCGATGGCCGACAAGTTCTTCGACAACTTCAAGACCGTGGTCGAAGGCCCGGGCGGCGACGAGCCCGGCCCCGAGGAGATGCTCGAGGCCGAGCCGGAGAAGAAACGCAGCTGGCTCAGCCGCATCACCGGCTGAGCGGACGCCACGCACAAGGGGAGGTTTCGGCGATGCCGACGATTTCGATGAAGGTGAACGGCAAGCCCGTCTCGGCCGAGGCCGAGGGGCGCACCCTGCTGGTGCAGTACCTGCGGGAGGGTTTGGGCCTGACCGGCACGCATGTCGGCTGCGACACCTCGCAGTGCGGCGCATGCGTGGTCCACGTGAACGGCGAATCCGTGAAGGCATGCAGCCTCTTCGCATGGGAGGCCGAGAACGCCGAGGTCACCACCATCGAAGGCATGGCCAACGCCGACGGGTCCCTCTCGCCCATCCAGCAGGCCTTCCAGGACAATCATGGGCTCCAGTGCGGCTTCTGCACGCCGGGCATGGTGATGACCGCCGCGGACCTTCTGAAGCGGAACCCCTCGCCCTCCGATGACGAGATCCGCCACTACCTCGAGGGCAATCTCTGCCGCTGCACGGGCTACCACAACATCGTCAAGTCGATCCGCGACGCCGCCGACAAGATGTCCGGCGCGCGCCAGGCGGCGGAGTAACCTCATGTACGCCTTCGACTTCGCCCGGCCCAAGACCGTGGAAGACGCCATCAAGGCCCTCCAGGCCGAGGACGCGCAGCCCCTCTCGGGCGGCCAGACCCTGATCCCGACCCTCAAGCAGCGCCTCGCCCAGCCCTCCACGCTGGTGAGCCTGCTGGGGATCGAGGCGCTCAGGGGCGTCTCCGTCTCCGGCGACGCGGTCACCATCAAGGCCGCCACCCCCCACGGGACCATCGCGGCCGAGGCGCAGGACCGCTTCCCCGCCCTCGCCCATCTCGCCGGCAAGATCGGGGACCCGGCGGTGCGCCACCGCGGCACCATCGGCGGCAGCCTCGCCAACAACGACCCCTCCGCCTGCTACCCGGCCGCGGCGCTGGCCACCGGCGCGACCCTCGTGGCCCAGGGCCCCGACGGCGCGCGGGAGATCGCCGCCGACGACTACTTCCAGGGCATGTTCGCCACCGACCTCAAGGAAGGCGAGATCCTGACCGAGATCCGCCTGCCCATCCCCGAGAAGGCTGACTACCAGAAGTTCGAGCAGCCCGCCTCGCGCTTTCCGCTGGTCGGCGTCTTCGTGGCGAAGTTCGCCGACGGCGTGCGCGTGGCCGTCACCGGCGCCTCGGAGACCGGCGTCTTCCGCTGGACCGAGGCCGAGCAGGCGCTGTCGTCCAACTTCGCCGCCGACGCGGTGAAGGGCCTCTCCGTCTCCGCCGACGGCCTGCTCAAGGACCTGCACGGCACGCCCGAGTACCGCGCCCACCTCATCAAGGTCCTCACCGCCCGCGCCGTCGACGCCGCGCGCTGACGGGCCTTCGGCTCCGCGAATTGACCCCGCCCCCGGGCGGGGTCTATCCATGACCGCCACGCGGCAGCGGGGGCCTGTAGCTCAACGGTCAGAGCAGACCGCTCATAACGGTTTGGTTGGGGGTTCAAATCCCTCCGGGCCTACCACGCGCGCGAAGCCCATACCGGCGCCGCTCCGGCGCAAATCAGATGCGCCCGGATCAAGGGCGCTGGGAGGCTGCATGAACTACCCCGACACCAAGCTCCTGATCGACGGCGAATGGCGCGACGGCGCCGAGGGCCGCACCATCGACGTTCTCGACCCCGCCACCGACGAGGTGATCGGCACGGTCGCCCACGCCACGCGCCCCGACCTCGACGCCGCGCTGAAGGCCGCGAAGCTCGGCTTCAGGACTTGGTCCGCCGTCTCCGCCTACGACCGCGCGAAGATCATGCGCAAGGCCGCCGACAACCTGCGCGCCAAGGCGGACGAGATCGCCTACATGATGACGCGCGAGCAGGGCAAACCCCTGATGGAGTCGAAGGGCGAGACCCTCGCCGGCGCCGACGTCATCGACTGGTTCGCCGAGGAAGCCCGCCGCACCTACGGCCTCCTGATCCCCGCCCGTGCGGCCGGCGTGACCCAGCTCGCGATGAAGCTCCCCGTGGGCCCGGTCGCCGCCTTCACACCGTGGAACTTCCCGATCAACCAAGTGGTCCGCAAGCTCTCCGCGGCGCTGGCCGCCGGCTGCTCCATCATCGTGAAGGCGCCCGAGGAGACCCCCGCCTCCCCCGCCGCCCTCATCCAGGCCTTCGTGGACGCGGGCGTGCCCAAGGGCGTGATCAACCTCGTCTACGGCGTCCCGGCCGAGATCTCGGAGTACCTGATCCCCCACCCGGTGATCCGGAAGATCACCTTCACCGGCTCCACCCCGGTGGGCAAGATGCTGGCGGGCCTCGCCGGCCAGCACATGAAGCGCGCGACCATGGAGCTCGGCGGCCACGCGCCCGCCATCGTCTTCGACGACGCCGACATCGAGGTCGCGACCAAGACCCTCGTGGCCACCAAGTACCGCAACGCCGGCCAGGTCTGCATCTCCCCCACCCGCTTCCTGGTGCAGGAGAAGGCCTACGACAAGTTCGTGGCCGACTTCACCGCCATGTCCGAGAAGATCGCCGTCGGCAACGGCCTCGAGAAGGACTCGAAGATGGGCCCGCTCGCCAACGAGCGACGCATCCCGGCCATCGACGGCATGGTCAACGACGCCCGCGAACGGGGCGCCGAGGTCACCACGGGTGGCGAGCGCATCGGCAACAAGGGCAACTTCTACAAGCCCACCGTGATCGCGGGCGCCTCTCTGGACAGCCGCATCATGAACGAGGAGCCCTTCGGTCCGGTGGCGGTGATCAATCGCTTCAAGGACCTGGACGAGGTGATCGAGGAGGCGAACCGCCTGCCCTTCGGCCTCGCCTCCTACGCCTTCACCGGGAGCCAGAAGACCGCGGACGCGCTGGGGATGCAGGTCGAGGCCGGCATGACCACGATCAACCACGTGGGCCTCGCGCTCCCGGAGGTCCCCTTCGGCGGCATGAAGGACTCAGGCTACGGCACCGAGGGCGGCGCCGAGGCCATCGAGGCCTACCTCGTCCAGAAGTTCGTCACGACCGCCGCCATCTGACCCCGCCGCGGCGCCCCCTGCGAGGGAGGCGCCGCGCACAGGTCACGCCCCTGGCCCCGGGACCGCCCGCGGCGCGCTGCGGGCGGTTCGCATCTGGCGACCGCCGCCAAGCACCGGCCGACCGGCCACGCGCCGCGGGCGCATCCAACGCCGCACCCCCAACCGCCGGCGCGGCGCCTCCGCCCCAGGACCGCACAGCGGAACGGCTTGCCCTGCCCCGCCACCCGCCGCTAGACATCCCCCTGAAGCCGCGGCCGTCAGAGCCTCGGCGCACAGGGGAGACGCGCCATGACCGACCCGTTCGACTGCACCGGACCGCAAGGTGTTCATCGCCGGCGGCACCAGCGGCATCAACCAGGGCATCGCCGAGGCCTTCGCCCGCAAGGGCGCCACGGTCGGCGTCATCAGCCGCAGCCAGGACAAGGTCGACGCCGCCGTGGACCGCATCAAATCCCTCGGCGCCCCCGCCTTCGGCGCCGCCGCCGACGTCCGCAAGCCCGAGACCATCCAGGCCGCCCTCGAAGCCTTCCACGCGGAGCATGGCGGGATCGACGTCCTCGTCTCCGGCGCCGCCGGCAACTTCCTCGCCGCCGCCCTCGACATGTCCCCCAACGCCTTCAAGACGGTGATCGAGATCGACCTGATCGGCACCTTCAACGTCCTGCGCATGGCCCACGCCTTCCTGCGCAAGCCCGGCGCCTCGGTGATCAACATCTCCGCCCCCCAGTCCACCACCCCCACCAGGCTCCAGTCCCACGCCTGCGCGGCCAAGGCCGGGATCGACATGCTCACCCGCTGCCTCGCCCTCGAATGGGGCCCCGAGGTCCGCGTCAACGCCATCGTCCCCGGCCCCATCGAGGGCACCGAGGGCATCGCCCGCCTCGTCACCAATCCCGAAGCCGAGCGCCGGATGCTCGCCTCCACGCCGCTCGGCCGGATGGGAGACCTCGGCGACTGCGCCGACGCCGCCCTGTTCCTGTCCTCCCCCATGGCCGACTACATCACCGGCGCGATCCTGCCCGTGGATGGCGGACGCACCATCGCAGGCGGCTCGGATTACGGCTCCCAGCCGCCGCGTCGAAACGTCTGACCGCCCGGCAAGTAACGACTTGCAACCAGCGGCCTGCGCGGAAACACTGCGCGCCAAATAACGAAGGAGAATCCCATGAGCGGACTGGTCGAGGGGAAGGTCGTCGTCGTCACCGGCGCAGGCGGGGGCATCGGCCGCGACATCGCGCTGGCGATGGCGGCTTCCGGCGCGAAGGTGCTGGTCAACGACATCGGCGCCTCCCTCTCCGGCGAGGGCGGCGACGCGGGCCCTGCCCAGCAGGTCGTCGAGGAGATCAAGGCCGCCGGCGGCGAGGCCGTCGCCAACACCGACAGCGTCTCCGAGGCGAAGTCCGCCAGCAACATCGTCCAGCAGGCCGTGGACACCTGGGGCCGCGTGGACGGCGTGGTCAACAACGCCGGCATCCTGCGCGACCGCTTCTTCCACAAGATGTCCGAGCCCGAGTGGGACGCCGTGATCAAGGTCCACCTCTACGGCGCCTACTACGTCTCCCGCGCCGCCGCCAACGTCTTCAAGGACCAGGAGTCGCGGCGCCCTCGTCCACATGACCTCCACCTCCGGGCTGATCGGCAATTTCGGGCAGGCGAACTACTCGGCCGCCAAGCTCGGCATCGCCGCGCTCTCGCAAATCCATCGCGCTCGACATGCAGCGCTACAACGTCCGCTCCAACTGCATCGCGCCCTTCGCATGGTCGCGCATGATCGCCTCGATCCCCACCAACACGCCCGAGGAAAAGGCGCGGGTGGAGAAGATGAAGCGCATGACCACCGCCAAGATCGCGCCCCTCGCGGTCTCGCTGATCTCGGACAAGACCGACACCAACGGCCAGATCTTCGCCGTCCGCGCCAACGAGATCTTCCTGATCTCCCAGCCCCGCCCCGTGCGCTCGATCCACCGCGCCGAGGGCTGGACGCCCGAGAGCGTCATCGAACACGCCCTGCCCGCGCTGAAGGCGTCCTTCCACCCGCTGGAGCGGTCGGGCGACGTCTTCACCTGGGATCCCGTCTGAGAAGGAACCGCCAAGAATGAGCGACAGCAAACCCGGCAAGGAACGCGAGTTCCGCGACATGCTGGCCAAGGGCGAATGGCGCATCCAGCGCTCCCCCTCCACCGGCGCCTACGTCTACTACCCGCGCGAAGTGGCCCCCACCACCGGCGCCAACGACCTCGAATGGGTCGAGCCGAAAGGCACGGGCACGATCTACTCCTTCACCATCGTCAACCGCCGCGCCGAACAGGGCGGCCCCTACAACGTCATCCTCGTGGACCTCGACGAGGGCCCGCGCATGATGTCCCGCCTCGAAGGCGTCGCCCCCGACGCGGTGAAGATCGGCCAGCGCGTCAAGGCCCGCATCTCCGAGCTCAACGGCCAGCCGGCCGTCGTCTTCGACCTGGCGGAGAACGCATGATGGCATCCCCCACTTCCCTCCGCGGCAAGGCCGCCATCGTCGGCGTCGCCACCTACGGCTGCGGCGAGGCCCCCGGCAACACCGAGATGGACCTGACCATCAAGGCCGCCCACGCCGCCATCGAGGACGCCGGCCTCAAGCTCTCGGATATCGACGGCATCGCCACCTGCAACACCGCCAACGCCATGTGGCCCCTCGCGGTGATCGAGCATCTCGGCATCCGCCCCAGCTTCATCGAGGGCACCTGCATCGGCGGCTCGTCCTTCGTCGAGCACATCCTCCCCGCGATGATGGCGCTCGAACACGGCATCTGCAACGCGGTCCTGGTGACCTACGGCTCCGTGCAGCGCACCGGCGAGATGGACCGCAAGGCCATGGCGAAGGCCCGCGCCGCCATGGCTCCGTACGATTACGAGACGGTCTACCAGCCCCCGATGCCGGTCGGCGCCTACGCCCTCGCCGCCACCCGCCACATGCACGAATACGGCACGACACGGGAGCAGATGGCCGCGGTCGCGGTCGCCGCCCGCCAATGGGCCAACCTCAACCCTGACGCCTTCATGCAGGGCGACCTCTCGATCGAAGACGTGCTCAACGCCCGCCCCGTCTCCACCCCCTTCACGGTGCGCGACTGCTGCCTCGTGACCGACGGCGGCGGCGCCTTCGTGATGACGCGGGCCGACCGGGCGAAGGACCTGAAGCAAAAGCCCGCCTACGTCCTCGGCACGGGCTCGGCCGCCTGGCACTCCAAGATCACCAACCTCGAGAACCTGACGGTCACCTGCGCCTCCCAGTCGGGGCGCGAGGCCTTCGCCATGGCCGGCCTCACGCCCGCGGACGTGAACCACGTCATGCTCTACGATGCCTTCACCATCAACCCGATCCTGTTCCTCGAGGATCTGGGCTTCTGCAAGAAGGGCGAGGGCGGCGCCTTCGTCTCCGACGGCAAGATCGCACCCGGAGGCTCCCTCCCGCTCAACACCAACGGCGGCGGCCTCTCCTGCGTGCATCCGGGCATGTACGGCGTCTACACCGTGATCGAGTTGGTCCTCCAGCTCCAGGGCCGGGCCGGCGAGCGCCAGGTGGACGGCGTGAACATCTCGCTCGCCCACGGCAACGGCGGCGTCCTCTCCAGCCAGTGCACCGCGCTTCTCGGGACCGAAGCCGCGCTCTGACCTCTCCCCCGGGGGGGCGGTCGGGAGGGGCATCGAGCCCCTCCCGACCGCGCAGCCCCCTGCCGGGGCCCGCCGCGCCCGACGAAGGGCAGCGCTTGCGGCAGACGTTGAAACCGTCGCCCCTGGATGACCGCGCGGCGCCCGCCGCCTGCGGAAGCCCGCCCGCAGGGCGCTCCCGCCCCCCGCGCCCGCAGGGCGCCCTATTCCCCGCGCGACCTCCGCCTACCGCGCCCCCTGCATACGCTCCACCTGCCGCACCAGGTGCACGAGCCGCGGGCCGAGGTCCGTCTCCATCGCCGCCTCCCCCAGCGCGAAGGACGGCCCGCCCACGTTCATCACCAGCCGCGCCCGCCCGTCCGCCTCGCGGACCGGGGCCGCCACCGCGCGCACGTCGTCGCGCCATTCGCGGTCCACGAAGCAGAACCCCCGCGCCTCCAGCTGCGCGAAGCACGCCTCGATCCGCGCGCGCAGACCGGGCCATCCCGCCCCCTCGCGCGCTTCGAAATGCACGAACATCGCCTCCCGCGCCTTGGGCTCCAGCGTCCACAGCCACGCCCGCCCCGTGGCCGACCGCGCCATGTCCACCCGACTCCCGATATCCAGCAGCAGCGCATCCACCGCGGGCGCCGAGCACGCCGCCACATAGATCATCGCATCCCCGTCGGGCCCCGAGATCGCCACCGACGCCCCGGCATGATCCGCCAGCGCCTGCATATGATCCTGCGCCATCTGCCGGATGCCGATATTGGCCAGCACCGGGTACGCCAGCGACACCAGCGCCGGCGCCGGGGAATACCGCCCGTCCCGCTCGTCCTGCGCCAGATACCCGAGCTGCGTCAGCGTGTAGGTGAGCCTCGTCACCGTCGCCTTCGGCAGTCCGGTCCGCGCCGACAGCTCCGCATTGCCCAAGGGCCCCTGCCCCGGCCGGAACGCCCGCAACAGCTCGAACGCACGCGCAAGCGACCACACGAACTTGCGGTCCTCGCCATGCCTCGCCAGCAGCTCGGCGTCATTCAGCCTCACCGGCAACCTGCGCGCTGCGCTTGCCGGACGCCGCCTTCCCCTCGGCGCCCCGGCCTCCTCCCTCTTCATTCCGATCAACCCTCCGGTGAAATCAGCATGCCGATCTGTGTGAGGCCCACCGACGCCGGCGTCAACGCACCGGCGTCGCCGACCGAGCGGCAGGTCAGCCGCATTGCCTCCCGCCCCGCCCCGCCCTACAAGCCTCCAAACCCTGTCCCCACCGGAGGAGACCACATGGCCGCGGGCGTCGACGACGACATCTTCCAGCAGCTTCTCGACACGGTGACGCGCTTCACGCGCGAGCGCCTGATCCCCGCCGAGGAGCGGGTCGAGGAAGAGGACGAGATCCCCGCCGAGATCGTCGCCGAGATGAAGGAGATGGGCCTCTTCGGCCTCTCGATCCCCGAGGAGTTCGGCGGCCTCGGCCTCTCGACCATGCAGGAGGCCCGCCTCATCGAGGCGCTGTGCTACGCCTCCCTCTCCTTCCGCTCCCTGATCGGCACCAACGTGGGCATCGGCTCCCAGGGCATCGTCATGGACGGGACCGACGCCCAGAAGCGGGAATGGCTCCCCCGCCTCGCGGCCGGCGAGACCGCCTCCTTCGCGCTGACCGAACCCGACTACGGCTCCGACGCGGCGCACATCAAGACGGCCGCCAGGCGCGACGGGGACGACTTCCTCATTTCCGGCACGAAGCGCTACATCACCAATGCGCCCCGCGCCTCGGTCTTCACCCTCATGGCGCGCTCGAACCCCGACAATCCGGGCGCCGGCGGCATCACCGCCTTCCTGGTGCCCGCCGACAGCCCCGGCATCACCATCTCGAAGCCCGACCGCAAGATGGGCCAGAAGGGCACCAAGACCTGCGACGTGACGCTGGACGGCGTCCGCGTCCCCGCCTCCGCCATCATCGGCGGGCCTGAGCGTGAGGGGATGGGCTTCAAGACCGCCATGAAGGTGCTGGACCGCGGCCGCGTCCACATCTCGGCCATGTCCACCGGCAGCGCCCAGCGGATGCTGGACGTGACCACCGACTACGCCATGGAGCGCAAGACCTTCGGCCAGCCCATCGCCGAGCACCAGCTCGTGCAGGCCCTGCTCGCCGACTGCCAGACCGAGATCATGGCCATGCGCGCCCTGACCCGCAACACGGCCGAACTCTACGACCGCCAGGGCCAGGCGCCGATGGAGGCCGCCTGTTCCAAGTACTTCTGCACCGAGGCCGCCGGCCGCATCGCCGACCGCTGCGTGCAGGCGCACGGCGGCGCCGGCTATATGGCGGAATACGCGATCGAGCGGCTCTACCGCGACATCCGCCTGCTGCGCATCTACGAGGGCACCTCGCAGATCCAGCAGATCGTGATCGCGCGCAATCTCGTGAAGAACCGCGCCCAGACGCGCTGAGAGAACGGCGCCAACCTCCTGCGCCGGGCGGGCTTTCCCGCTCCGCCCGGCGCAGCGCCCGTGCCGGCCGCGACGCTGCGCGGGTTGCTGAGGCGGCCCTCCCCGCTATAGTCGAGCAGATTTTCCGTCGCGGCCAAGGGGTCGGCCCCGGCGCGAGACCGCACCGTCCCAGGGGAAGACCGACATGCGCAATTCCACGTCCCGCCTCGCCGCCGCGGCGCTCCTGCTCGGGCTCGGGGCGGTCGTCGCTCCCGGCCTCGGCGCGCCGCTCCACGCGGCCTCCATGGACCCGTTCCTGGAGCAGCAGCAGACCGAGCAGGCGCTGAACCGGGCCATCACCCTCTATTCCGAAGGCAAGTTCGAGGAGGCCGAGCAGGCCACCCGCGCCTTCCTCAGCTTCTCCCCCACCTCCGCCCGCGCCTATGAGGTTCTGGGCGCCGTCCTCGGCCGCCAGGGCCGGCAGGAGGAGGCGATGGAGGCGCTGAACGAGGCCATCAAGCTCGACCCCAAGCTCGCGACCGCGCACGTGAACCGGGCCGTCATCCTGATGTCGGACGGCCGCCTGGACGCCGCCCGCCGGGCGCTGGAGGAGGCCGTGGCGGTCGCGCCGGACCTGGTGCCCGCCCATGAGCGGCTGGGCCGCGTTTACGAGGCGCTCGGCCGTCGCGACGACGCCATCCGCGAGTACGAGCTCGCGACCGGCGGCCCCGCAGGCTCGGACCCCGGCATCCGCCTGAACCTTGCCAATCTCTACAACCAGAGGGGCGATTTCGACCGGGCCGTATCGCTCCTGTCGCTGTGGCAGCGCGACAGGGACGTCGATCCGGCCCTGCAACGGGTCCTCGCCGACGCCTATCTCGGCCAGGGCCGCGCCGACACCGCGGTTCGCCAGTACGAGTTCGCGCTGGAGATCGCGCCCGATGACCGGATAACCCAGCTCGGCTACGGCGCCTCGCTCCGCGAGGCCCAGCAGCCGGAGAAGGCGATGGAGATATTCCGCCGCCTCGCGGAGGAGCTGCCCGATTCTCCGATCCCCCAGATCCAGATCGCCGAGACCCAGCTCGTGCAAGGCGACGTCGACGCCGCGAAGGAGACCTTCCGCAAGGCGATCGAGATGGCCGACTCGCCCGCTCCCATCGAGCAGCGCTATGCGGCGGTGCTCCTCCAGACCGGCGACGCGGACGGGGCGCTCCAGGTCTTCGAGAAGATGATCGAGCGCGACGGCCGCAACCCTGAGCGGCTCGCCTCTCTCGCCGCCGCGCAGCGCGCCGCGGGCGACGCGGCCGCCGCCACGGAGACGCTGGAGGAGGGGGTTCGCGACTATCCCGAAGAGCCCGGCTCCTTCACCCGCCTCGCGCTGTTCCTGAGGGAGCAGGGAGACCTGCGGCAGGCGCTCGAGGTCGCCGAGGAAGGGCTGGTCAACCACCCCGAGGACCTGAACCTTCTGCGCATCGCCGCAACGCTCGCGCGGGATCTGGACGACTTGGAGAAGGCGGTCCGCTACGGCGAGCGCATTCTCCAGAAGAACCCCGACAGCCTCGACGACCGGTTCATCTACGCCACGCTGCTGGACAAGGCCGGCATGGACGGGCCCGCGGCGCAGCTCTACCGGGAGGTTGCGACGAAGCAGCCCAGCAACTGGGCGGCGATGAACAACCTCGCCCTCGTGCTCGCACGCGCGGACAAGGCGCAGGAGGCGCTGACCTTCGCCCGCCGCGCGCAGCAGCTCCAGCCCGAGAACCCTGCGGTGACTCATACGCTGGCCTACGTCCTCTACAAGGTCGGCTCGCTGGGCGAGGCGGAGCGGCTGATGGCCGAGGCGGCCGAGGCCCTGCCCGAGGTCGGCGAGATCCGTTTCGACTACGGCCACGTCCTGCTTGCGCGCAGCAGGCGCGCCGAGGCGAAGGAGCAGTTCGAGAAGGGCCTGGAACTCGACCCCACCAATCCCAAGGCGCCCGCGGTTCGGGATCTTCTGGCCAAGTGGTGAGGCTGCGGGCGCCCGGCCGTAGATTTCCGGTCGCGCCTGCAAGCCACCGATCTCATGGCTCCGGCATCGGATCCGATGCTGGAGTCATGCAACCAGGCAATGACGGGCGCGATTTGCGGCCCTGGTCCTGAAGATTGACGGCCGCCCGCCTCAGACGAGGCGGGACTGCCGGACCGCCGCCTCCACGAAGGAACGGAACAGGGGGTGCGGGTCGAACGGCTTGGACTTCAGCTCCGGGTGGAACTGCACGCCGACGAACCAGGGGTGGTCCGGCAGCTCCATGATCTCGGGCAGCCGCCCATCGGGCGAGAGGCCGGAGAAGCGCAACCCGCAGGCCTCCAGCTTCTCCCGGTACTTGATGTCGACCTCGTAGCGGTGGCGGTGCCGCTCGGAGATCGAGGTTCCGCCGTAGATTTCCGCCACCCGGCTCCCGGGCGTCAGAACGGCGTCATAGGCCCCGAGGCGCATGGTGCCGCCCTTGTGGTCGCCGACCTCGCGACGAACGGTGCGGTTCCCCTCAAGCCATTCCTTCATGTGGAAGATCACCGGCTCGAACCGGGCCGCGCCGGATTCGTGGTCGAACTCCTGGGAGCCGGCGTTCGGGATGTTCGCGAGGTTCCGCGCCGCCTCGATCACGGCCATCTGCATGCCGAGGCAGATGCCCAGATAGGGAATGTTCCGCTCCCGCGCGAAGCGGGCGGCGTTGATCTTGCCCTCGGTGCCCCGTTCGCCGAAGCCGCCGGGCACGAGGATGCCGTGGAAGCCCTCCAGATGCGGGCTCGGGTCCGACTTCTCGAAGATTTCCGAGTCGAGCCACTGCACGTTGACCTTCACGCGATTGGAGATCCCGCCATGGGTCAGCGCCTCGTTGATCGACTTGTAGGCGTCCTCGAGCTGCGTGTACTTGCCGACGATGGCGATGCGCACCTGCCCGTCCGGGTCATGGATCGCCTCCGACACCGCGCGCCACTTGCTGAGCTCGGGCTTCGGCGCGGGCGAGATGCGGAAGGCGTCCAGCACCGCCTGATCCAGACCCTCCTCGTGATAGACCAGCGGCGCGTCGTAGATCGACTTCAGGTCCAGAGCCGCGATCACCCGCTCCGGCCGCACGTTGCAGAAGAGCGCGAGCTTGTCGCGCTCCTTCTGCGGGATCGGCTGGTCCGCACGGCACACCAGCAAGTCGGGCGCGAGACCGATGGAGCGCAGCTCCTTCACCGAATGCTGGGTGGGCTTGGTCTTCAACTCTCCGCTCGCGGCAATCCAGGGCAGCAGCGTCAGGTGGACGAAGATGCAGTCCCCCTGCGGCTTCTCCTGCGAGAACTGGCGGATCGCCTCGAAGAACGGCAGGCCCTCGATATCGCCGACCGTGCCCCCGATCTCGCACAGCATGAAGTCCACCTCATCCTCCCCGGTGCGGATGAAGTCTTTGATCTCGTTGGTGACGTGGGGGATCACCTGGATGGTCTTGCCCAGGTAGTCGCCCCGCCGCTCCTTCTCCAGCACGTTCGAGTAGATCCGACCCGAGGAGATGGAATCGGTGCGCCGCGACGGCACCCCGGTGAAGCGTTCGTAGTGGCCGAGGTCGAGGTCGGTCTCCGCCCCGTCGTCGGTCACGAACACCTCGCCATGCTCGAACGGGCTCATCGTGCCGGGATCGACGTTCAGGTAGGGGTCGAGCTTGCGGAGCCGGACGGAGAAGCCGCGAGCCTGCAGCAGCGCACCGAGCGCGGCGGAGGCGAGGCCCTTGCCCAGACTCGAAACAACGCCGCCGGTGATGAAGATGAAGCGCGCCATTGGGATTCCCGTGTTCGGATCGGCGAACGGTGCATCTCGCCCGGACCGCCTGCACGGGGCTCACGAGATACAGGATTTCGTTGCTAACGACAAGCCGGACGCTATCCGATGTGGTTCATAGAGCAGCGGCCCCCAGCGCGCCCCTGCTGCGATGGTGGGCGGCGAGAGGCTCGAACTCCCGACATCCTCGGTGTAAACGAGGCGCTCTACCAACTGAGCTAGCCGCCCGAGCCTCGCGGCCGGATGCGCCCGAAAAGGGCCGCCGCATGGATATGCGACGGCCCAAGAATGGTCAACGCTGCGAGGGCGCTCAGTCCCAGTAGGGAGAAATGCTGTCCTCGGAAACCACCGGCAGGTTTTCCAGGTCGGCCTGGGTGTAGCCGGTGTTGTAGGTGCGGTAGCCAGGACCCCAGCCGTAGCCGTAGCCGTAATACGGCATCGCGTACGGGCCGGAATAGTCGTAGCCCGAGGTGCCGTCCACGACGATGGCCTTGATCGAGCCGTCCTGGCCGATCAGCACGTCGTCCACGTAGCCGTAGCGCTCACCACCGCGAAGTGACGCGTAGTCGTTGATCAACTCGGACATCCGCCAAGCGCGGCCCTCGGCGGCCTCGTCGTCGATATCGTTGAAGACATCGTAATCGTCGATGTTGTCCTCGTTCAGCGGCACGCGGATGGTGTCGTAGCCCTGGATCTCGACCTGATCGAACGGGATCGCGAAGTGAGTGTCGCCGATATCCCAAAAGCCGCCGGCCTCGATCACCACGGAGCGAACCCGGTCGTCCGCACCCACGACGATGTCCTCGACCTCGCCGATCTCTTCGCCGTCAACGCCGTAGACGTCGGCCTCTCCGATCAACTCCGAGGCCTCCCACGCGCCGGCGAGCGCATCCTGATCCCAGTCGCCCATCGCCATGGGCTCGTTCTGGAAGTCGTACTCCCGGTCCATCATGTCCTGCGCCGCAGCCGGCGTGAGAGCGGTGGCACCCATCAGCGCGCCGAGACCGAGAGCGATCGGGGTGGTGAGAAGCGCATGTTTCATGTGATTCTCCCTTCTTTTTCCGGGGGCGACGCCGTGCGCCGCTTCACCCTGACAACGGACACGTAGACGGTCCGTTCCCAGCGGTCCGCCCAGTGGGATGCAGCGCCGTTCAGCGGACCAACTCGCGGGAGCGCAACGAAAAGCCGCCGCGAGCGTGCTCGCGGCGGCTTTGGAAGCGCTCCGAAGGATGCGCTGTCAGTGAGCGCGCTGCTCGGTCGCCGCAGCGGCGGTCTGGGCGCGGGCGGCGGCTTCCGCATCCGCCTCCGACCATTCCGTCGGCTCCGGCTGGCGCAGGAGGGCCTGCTTGAGCACCTCGGTCACGTTCTCGACCGGGATGATCTCCATCCCCGACTTCACGTTGTCCGGGATGTCCGGCAGATCCTTCACGTTGTCCTTCGGGATCAGCACCGTCTTGATGCCGCCCCGCAGCGCGGCCAGCAGCTTCTCCTTCAGCCCCCCGATGGGCAGCACGTTGCCCCTCAGCGTGACCTCGCCGGTCATGGCGACGTCCTTTCGGACCGGAATCTGCGTCAGCACCGAAACGATGGAGGTCACCATCGCGATGCCGGCCGAGGGGCCGTCCTTCGGGGTCGCGCCCTCCGGCACGTGGACATGGATATCGATCTTCTCGAACTCCGGCGGCTTGATGCCGAGGCTGACGGACTTGGACCGCACGTAGGACGAGGCCGCGTCGATCGACTCCTTCATCACGTCGCCCAAGGTGCCGGTGGTCTTCATCCGGCCCTTGCCCGGCAGGCGCAGGGCTTCGATGGACAGCAGGTCGCCCCCAACCTCGGTCCAGGCGAGGCCGGTGGTGACGCCCACCTGGTCCGTCTCCTCCGCCAAGCCGAATTTGAAGCGCGGCACGCCGAGATGGTCGTGGATCTTCTCGACATCCACGTGAACGGACTTGGTCCCGTTCTTGACGATCTCGGTAATCGCCTTGCGGCAGGACTTCGCCAGCTCCCGCTCCAGGTTCCGCACCCCCGCCTCGCGCGTGTAGCGGCGGATGATCTCAAGGATCGCCGCATCCTCGATCTCGTATTCGCCCTTCTTCAGGCCATGCCCCTCAAGCTGCTTGGGCAGCAGGTGACGCTTGGCGATCTCGAGCTTCTCGTCCTCGGTATAGCCGGAGATGGAGATGATCTCCATCCGGTCCAGCAGCGGCCGGGGCATGTTGTAGGTGTTGGCCGTGGTCAGGAACAGAACGTTCGAGAGGTCGTACTCGACCTCCAGATAGTGGTCCGAGAAGGTGGCATTCTGCTCGGGATCCAGCACCTCCAGCATCGCGGAGGCCGGGTCGCCGCGGAAGTCCTGGCCCATCTTGTCGATCTCGTCGAGCAGGATGAGCGGGTTCACGGTCTTGGCCTTCTTCATCGACTGGATGATCTTTCCGGGCATCGAGCCGATATAGGTCCGCCGGTGGCCGCGGATCTCCGCCTCGTCCCGGACGCCGCCGAGCGAGATGCGGATGAACTCGCGGTTGGTGGCCTTGGCGACCGACTTGCCGAGCGAGGTCTTGCCGACGCCCGGAGGGCCGACGAGGCACAGGATCGGGCCCTTCAGCTTCGCGCTGCGCTGCTGGACGGCGAGGAACTCGACGATCCGCTCCTTGACCTTCTCCAGACCGAAATGATCGTCGTCGAGGATCTTCTCGCGCGTTGATCAGATCCTTCTTCACGCGGGACTTCTTGCCCCACGGGATCGACAGCATCCAGTCAAGATAGTTGCGCACCACGGTGGATTCCGCCGACATCGGGGCCATGGAGCGAAGCTTCTTCAGCTCCGCCATCGCCTTGTCATGGGCCTCCTTCGAGAGCTTGGTCGCCTCGATCCGGTCCTCGTACTCGCCGATCTCGTCGCGACCGTCCTCGCCCTCTCCGAGCTCGCGCTGGATCGCCTTCATCTGCTCGTTGAGGTAGTACTCGCGCTGGGTCTTCTCCATCTGGGTCTTGACCCGGGACTTGATCTTCTTCTCGACCTTGAGAACCGAGATCTCGCCCTGGATCAGCCCGTAGATCCGCTCCAGCCGCTGCTCGATGGACGGCATCTCCAGCAGCGCCTGCTTGTCGGAGAGCTTGATGGAGAGATGGCCGGCGATGGTGTCCGCGAGGCGCGCCGGGTCCTCGACCTCGGCGATGGAGCCGAGCGCCTCGTCCGGCACGGTCTTGTTGAGCTTGACGTACTTCTCGAACTCGTCGGAGAGGGATCGCGTCAGCGCCTCGACGGCGGCGGGATCGCCATGCTCGTCGGTCAGGCGCTCGGCCTCGGCCTCGAAAAAGGGCTCGGTGGTCTTGAAGTCTTGAATGCGGACGCGGGCCTGCCCCTCCACCAGAACCTTCACGGTGCCGTCGGGCAGCTTCAGAAGCTGGAGGACGTTGGCGATCACGCCCACGCGGTAGATGTCGTCCTCGTCGGGATCGTCCTCGCCGGCGTCGGTCTGGGAGGCGAGCAGAATCTGCTTGTCGGTCCGCATCACCTCCTCGAGCGCGCGGACGGACTTCTCGCGGCCCACGAACAGGGGGACGATCATGTGGGGGAACACGACGATGTCCCGCAGGGGCAGCACGGGAAGCGTGACGCGGCTGCTCGACTGGGTCTCGGTCATGATTGTTCCTTTTCGGCGGAACGTCGGGCCCCGACATGCGGCGGCGGTAACGTTCCCTTAATCCGGAGAAGCGCCTGAGATCGCGGAGCTTCGCCTACCCAGATGGGCCTTGCTGTCGGGCCGTTCAAGGAGAGCGCAGGGGCGCCTTCAGGCGCAGGCCGCGCGAGCGGCCAAGAACGGCGCGGGGGCGTCAGGCCCACCGCGCCGCCGTCTGGTTCAGGAGGCCGAAGCGTTGGCGTGCTCGCTGCGTTTGTCGGCATAGATCAGCAGCGGCTTCGCCTTGCCCTCGACCACGTCGTCATTGACCACGACCTCTTCCACGCCTTCGGAGCCGGGCAGGTCGAACATGGTGTCGAGCAGCACGTTCTCGAGGATGGACCGTAGCCCGCGGGCGCCCGTCTTGCGCTCGATGGCCTTGAGCGCGATTGACGAGAGCGCGTCATCGGTGAAGGTGAGCTTCACGTCCTCCATCTCGAACAGGCGCTGGTACTGCTTGACCAGCGCGTTCTTCGGCTCCGAGAGGATCTGGACCAGCGCGGGCTCGTCCAGGTCCTTCAGCGTCGCGATCACCGGCAGACGGCCGACGAACTCGGGGATCAGGCCGAACTTCAGCAGATCCTCGGGCTCGAGGTCCATGAGCACATCGCCCACGCGCCGGTCATCCTCCGAGCGCACGGCGGCGCCGAAACCGATGGCCGAGCCCTTGCCGCGCTGGTTGATGATCCGGTCCAGCCCCGCGAAGGCGCCGCCGCAGATGAACAGGATGTTCGTCGTGTCCACCTGCAGGAATTCCTGCTGGGGATGCTTGCGCCCGCCCTGCGGCGGCACCGAGGCCACGGTGCCTTCCATGATCTTCAGCAGAGCCTGCTGCACGCCCTCGCCCGACACGTCCCGGGTTATGGACGGATTGTCGGACTTGCGGCTGATCTTGTCGACCTCGTCGATGTAGACGATGCCGCGCTGCGCCCGCTCCACGTTGTAATCGGCGGACTGGAGAAGCTTGAGGATGATGTTCTCCACATCCTCGCCCACGTAGCCCGCCTCGGTCAGCGTGGTCGCGTCCGCCATGGTGAACGGCACGTCGAGGATGCGCGCCAGCGTCTGCGCCAGCAGCGTCTTGCCGCAGCCCGTAGGGCCGATCAGCAGGATGTTGGACTTCGCCAGCTCCACGTCCTGCTGCTTGGCGGCGTGGTTGAGGCGCTTGTAGTGGTTGTGCACGGCCACGGAGAGCACGCGCTTGGCGACCTCCTGCCCGATCACGTAATCGTCAAGAACCTGGCATATCTCCTGCGGCGTGGGCACGCCGTCGGCCGACTTCACCATCGAGGTCTTGGTTTCCTCGCGGATGATGTCCATGCACAGTTCGACGCACTCGTCGCAGATGAAAACGGTAGGACCGGCGATGAGTTTGCGCACCTCATGCTGGCTCTTTCCGCAGAAGGAGCAGTAGAGGGTGTTCTTCGAGTCCTGTCCGGTCGGCTTCGTCATGTAACACTCCCGCCCGCGGCCTGGCCGCTCGGCTACCCTGGGGCGCCGCCCGTTAATGGAACGTGCCCGCGGCGGCGTCGAATCCCGGCGTCGGGTCCATTCCTGCATGTCGTCGCGGCGGGCGCAAGGCCGGATGGCCGGCGCCCCCCGCGGGGTCGAGGCTCCGGGCGCGGGGCCCGGAACCCGGTCGTCAGGCGGAGGGCGCTGCCGCCTCCTCGCGCTGCGAGACGATGGAGTCGATCAGACCCCACTCCTTCGCGCGCTCCGCCGTCATGAAATTGTCGCGTTCGAGCGCGGCTTCCACCGTCTCGTAATCCTGGCCCGTATGGTGGACGTAGATCTCGTTCAGGCGACGCTTCAGCGCCTCCGTCTCCCGGGCGTGGATCAGGATGTCGGTGGCCTGCCCCTGGTATCCGCCGGAGGGCTGGTGGACCATGATCCGCGAATTCGGCAGCGACAGCCGCATGTCCTTCGCGCCCGCCGTCAGCAGAAGCGAGCCCATGGAGGCCGCCTGCCCGACGCAGAGCGTCGACACCTTCGGGCGGATGTACTGCATGGTGTCGTAGATCGAGAGGCCGGACGTCACCACTCCCCCGGGGGAGTTGATGTACATCGCGATCTCCTTCTTCGGGTTCTCCGCCTCGAGGAACAGGAGCTGCGCCACGATCAGCGTCGCCATGCCGTCATGCACGGGGCCGGAGACGAAGATGATCCGCTCCTTCAGGAGGCGCGAGAAGATGTCGTAGGCGCGCTCGCCCCGCGCGGTCTGCTCGACCACCATGGGCACGAGGTTGTTCATGTAGTGCTCGACGGGATCGTGCATGGGGATCGCCTTCTCGTCTCGTCGCCCGCGGCCGGGGGCGCTGTTCGGCATCTGGTTCGCCTGAAGTCCTATGCGCTCGGCAGGGGGGCTTCAAGGGCGGGCCGGAAGAGCCCCTCGCCGGTGTGGCGCCGCAAAGGTTGAAGAGAGGTTAACGCCGCGGCCTCCGCGACGGGGTGTCCGACGGCAGGAACGGGTCCGCGCCGCGGGGGGTTGGTTCGCCAGGGGGGCGACGTCAACACAGGGAGAGCGATATGGCGTATTCACCGCGGACCGCGTCGGTCGAGGTCGAAACGGCGAGACGGAAGGTTTCCTGGGGCGCGATCGTCGCAGGGTCGGTGGTTGCGGTGGCGATCACGATCCTGTTGGGCCTGTTCGGCGCAGGGCTCGGCTTCGCCGCTATAGACCCGGCGACGGAGTCGGGCCCGCTGTCCGGGATTTCCACCGGATCGGCCATCTACTTCGTGATCGCGCAGCTGATCGCCCTCTTCGCGGGCGGCTTCGTTGCGGCCCGGCTCTCGGAGAACCTTGAGACGGTCAAGGCGGCGCTGCACGGCGTCACGGTCTGGGCGGTGGCGACGGTGGTCGCGGTCTGGCTCGGGGCCTCGGCGGCCGGGAGCGTGGCGACCACGGCCTATTCGGCGGTCGGCAACCTCGCTTCCGCCGCGCGGCAGGCAGCCGGGGCGGTGATCCCCGAAGACGTCGAGCTTCCGGACATGGGGTCGCTGACCTCCATCGACCTGCAGATGCAGGACCTGCCGCCGGACGTGCGCGACGCGCTGCGCGAGCGGGACCTGACGCTCGACCAGGTCCAGCGGGAACTGCGGACCTCCTTCCGCGACGTGGTCAGCCGGCGGGAGCAGGCGCGGGCGACGGACGTGGTCACCCAGGCCGCCGCCGACGTGATCCGCAACCCCGGCCAGGCGATGCAGGAGATCGAGCGGGCCGTCGACCGGCTGTTCGGCGAAGGCGGCGTGATCTCGGACGAGGACCGCGCCGAGCTGGAGACGCAGCTCCAGCAGACGCTGGGCCTTTCGACCGACGAGGCCGCCGCCATGGTCGACGACTGGGCCCAGCGGGCCGAGCAGGCGGCGCAGTCGGCCGAGGACGCCCTGCAGCAGGCGCGCGAGCAGGCGCTGGAGGCCGCGGGGGCCGCGACCGACGCGCTGGCGAACGCGGCGTTCTGGGCGTCGCTGGCCTCGCTGCTCGGGCTGATCTCGGCGGCCGCCGGGGCCGCCGTCGGGCGCCGGGACGCCTATTGACGCGGAAGGCCCGCCGGGGGTCCGGCGGGCCTTCACGTTGCGCGGCGGTGCGAGGATCAGGCGGTCGCCTGCTCCTCGGCGTCCAGCGCCTCGAGCTTGGCCTGAAGCTCGTCCTTGGTCACGGTCTGCTCCTCGACCTTCGCGAGTTCGAGGATGTAGTCGACCACCTTGTCCTCGAAGATGGGGGCGCGGATCTGCTGCATCGCGCCCTCGTTCTGCTGGACGTAGTCGAAGAACGCCTTCGGCGGCACGTTCATCTGCTGCGCCTGGCGGACGATGGCCTGCATGACCTCCTCCTGCGTCACCTGGACCTGGGCGCGCTGCCCGGTCTCGGCCAGCAGGAGCCCGAGGCGGACCCGGCGTTCGGCGAGCGTCTTGTGCTCGTCGGAGGGCTCCACCTCGCCGTGCTCGTGGCCGTGCACCTCGGGGTGATCCTCGTGCCAGAGCTGATGCGCGATCTGCTTGGCCTCGACCTCCACGAGGGACGGCGGCAGGTCGAACTTCACCTGCTCGTCCAGCTTGTCGAGGAGCTGGCGCTTGACCAGCGCGCGGGAGGCGACGCCGTACTCGCGGGCGAGCTGCTCGCGGATCTGCCCCTTGAGGCCCTCGAGGTTCTCGGCGCCGTACTTCTCGGCCAGCGCGTCGTCGATCTCGGCGGCCTTGGGGGCGGCGACGGACTTGCCGGTGACGGCGAAGGAGGCCTCCTTGCCGGCCAGATTGGCGGCCTGGTAATCCTCGGGGAAGCTGACCTTCACCTCGCGCTGCTCGCCGGCCTTTATGCCGACCAGCTGCTCCTCGAAGCCGGGGATGAAGGAGCCGGAGCCGAGCACCAGCGGGAAGTCCTCCGCGGAGCCGCCCTCGAACAGCTCCCCGTCGATGGAGCCGGCGAAGTCGATGGTCACCTGGTCGCCGTCGGCCGCCTCGGCGCCCTCGTCCTTCGGCTCGAAGTCCTTGGCGTTGTCGGCGAGGTTCCGCAGCGCCTCGTCGACGGCGGAGTCCTCGACCTCGGCCACCGGCTTGTGGAGCTCGATGGCGGCGAAATCGGCTTCGGGGACGTCGGGGAGCTTGTCGTACTCGATCTCGACGTTGAGGTCGTCGCCCTCGTCGAAGTCCTGGTTGGTGACGCGGATCTGGGGCTGGAGGGCGGGCCGGTCGCCGGTCTCCTCGAAGTGCTTGCGCACGGCGCCGTCCACCGACTCCTGCACCACCTCGCCCAGCATGGACTTGCCGAACATCTTCTTCAGGAGCGGCAGAGGGGCCTTGCCCTTCCGGAAGCCCTTCATCTGGACGTCGGCGCGCGCGGCCTCCAGCTTCTCGTTCATCTTGGCTTCGAGCGCGGACGCCGGCACCGTCATGGCGTAGGCGCGGCTGAGACCCTCGGACTTGGTTTCGACGACCTGCATTCTGTTCCCTGCTTCTCAAGCGTCAGTCGGTCGGGCGCGCCTTCGCGGCGGCGATCCCTCGGATCGGGGGCCTGGTGCGGGCGGAGGGACTTGAACCCCCACGCCTTGCGGCACGAGAACCTAAATCTCGCGTGTCTACCGGTTCCACCACGCCCGCAACGGCCGGCGCCGGGGCTGACCGGCGCGGATTCGGCGGTTGACTATCAGGCCCCGGAGCGGGGCGCGAGTCGAAACTGACGGGATCCGGCGGCGCCCGCTTCGCGGGCAGGTCCATGCCTCGGCCCGCGCGGGCGCGCGCGCCTCAGGTTCGCCCGGCGAGGGTTCGGAAGACGCGGGGGAGGGCTTCGGGCAGATCCTCGGCGATCAGGCCGGGGCCGAAGGTCAGCGCGGCCTCCTGATGGAGCCAGGCGGCCGCGGAGGCGGCCTCGAGCGCCGGCAGGCCGCGGGCGAGAAGACCGGCGCAGAGCCCCGCGAGCACGTCCCCGGCGCCGGCGGTGGCGAGCCAGGGGGTCTCGCGCCCGTAGGCGGCGGAGGCGACGCGGAGGCGGCCCTGCGGGTCGGCGATCACGGTATCGGGGCCCTTGAGGAGGATGACGGCGTTCGCGCGGGCGGCGGCCTCCCGCGCGGCGTCGGCGCGGGACCAGGCGGGGCCCCTGGCGGGGCGCTCGGAAAGGCGGTCGGCGAGGTCGGGGAACAGGCGGCGGAACTCGCCGGGGTGGGGGGTGAGGATGCAGCGGGGGTCGACCTGGGCGAAGAGGGCGGCGGGGTCGTCCTCGAAGCTGGTGAGGGCGTCGGCGTCCAGCACCGCCGGCAGGCCGGCGCGGCGGATGGCGGCGACCATGTCGCGCGCGCCCTGCCCCGCGCCGAAGCCCATGCCGAGGCAGATGGCCGTGAGCTTGGGAAGCTGGTCGAGAGCATCGAACGCCGCCGCGTCCTTCACCGGGCGGAGCATGATCGCGTCGAGACGGGCCGCGTTCTCGATGATCGCGGCGGGGGGGCAGCCGAGGGTGACGAGGCCGGCGCCGACCCGGAGCGCGCCGCGGGCGGCGAGGCGGGCGGCGCCGCCCCGGCCGACCCCGCCCGAGAGGACCAGCGCGTGGCCGTGGAGATGCTTGTGGGCGCCGCGGTCGGCCTTGAGGGTGGGAAGGGCGGCGGCGGCGTCGATCAGGCGGGCGGAGCCCTCGGGCGCGGCGGAGAGGCCGATGTCGGCGACGCGGAGGTCTCCGCAGAACTCGGGGCCCTGGGCGAGGTGGTGGCCGAGGCGGGGGCGGTGGAAGGTCACCGTGAGGGCGGCCGGAATGACGGCCTCCGAGAGAGGGCGGCCGCTGTCGAGGCAGAGGCCGCTGGGGCCGTCCACCGCCACCACGCGGCCATGGGTGAGGCCGGCGCGGAGCAGCGCCTCCAGCGGGCGCGCGGCGTCGTCCGGAAGGGCGCGGGTCAGGCCCGTGCCGAAAAGCGCGTCGATCCAGAGGTCGGGCGGCGGGCCGTCCTGGCTCGGGGGCCAGGGGCGGGGCTCGCCGCCGGCCTCGCGCCAGCGGCGGAGGTTCTCTGCGGCGTCGGGGGACTGGCGGGCGGGGTCGCCGTAGTGGTGGGTCTCAACCCGCCAGCCGCGGGCGGCGAGGTGGCGCGCGATCACGTAGCCGTCGCCGCCGTTGTTGCCGGGGCCGCACCAGATCACGGCGCGGCGGCGGCCCTCGTCGAGGTCCGGGCGGCGGCTGTGGATGGCCTCGACCACGCCGCGGCCGGCGCGCTCCATGAGGTCCGCGCCGGTCACGCGGCCCGTCTCCATGGCGGCGGCCTCCACCGCCCGCATCTCGGCCGCGGTCAGGAGCGGCGTCATCGGCGTCCTCGCTTGCTTCTTGCGGGGCCGAGCATCGCGCGGGGGAGGCCGTTCGGCAATGGCTGCGAAACGCGCATGTTTCGCGCGCGAAACATCGCTTGCGTATGATAAAGCACCCACGCGCATTTTGTTTACGGATATGAACGGCGAGAGGGCGACCCGTCACGGCCCCCCATGCGCACAGGAATTAGGCAAATTGCCTTTCCGTTGTGCACTCGCGCCCGAATCGTCCTACGCTCCGCGACGCCGCCCGCGCCCCCCGTTGCATCGCGCGCGGCGGAGTGCTTGGCATACGCCCTGCATAACCGGAAGCGGCGGCCGGGGGCGTCCGCCGCATACGCCGCCCCCGAGACGCGGACGACACGAGGGAGCCCGGAGGCCCATGAAGAAGATCGAGGCCGTCATCAAGCCGTTCAAGCTCGACGAGGTGAAGGAGGCGCTCCAGGAGATCGGGGTTCAGGGCCTTTCCGTCATCGAGGCCAAGGGCTTCGGGCGCCAGAAGGGCCATACCGAGCTCTATCGCGGCGCCGAATACGTGGTGGATTTCCTGCCCAAGATGAAGCTGGAGGTCGTGCTGGACGACGACATGGTGGAGCGCGCCATCGAGGCCATCGTCGCCGCCGCCCGCACCGGCAAGATCGGCGACGGCAAGATCTTCGTGACCCATGTGGAGCAGGCCATCCGCATCCGCACCGGGGAGGAGGGCGCGGACGCGCTCTGACCCCGTCACCCATCCGGGCGGCGCAGGCGGCGCCGGCCCGACCCCCCGCACCTCCGTTCCGCGCAAGACGAACCGGACGGATCCCACCAAAGGAGAGTAACAGGCATGAGCGACGCCAAATCCGTGCTCAAGATGATGAAGGACGAGGAGGTCGAATACGTCGATCTCCGCTTCACCGACCCGCGCGGGAAGCTGCAGCACGTCACCGTCATCAACGACATCGTGGACGAGGACTTCCTGACGGAAGGCTTCATGTTCGACGGATCCTCGATCGCGGGCTGGAAGTCCATCGACAAGTCCGACATGAAGCTGATGCCGGACGAGAGCTCGGTCTATCTCGACCCGTTCTTCGCCGAGAAGACGCTGTGCGTCCATTGCGACGTGCTCGAGCCCGACACCAACGAGGCCTACGAGCGCGACCCGCGCACCACCGCCAAGAAGGCGGAGGAGTACCTCAAGTCCTCGGGCATCGGCGACACGTCCTACTGGGGCCCCGAGGCCGAGTTCTTCATTTTCGACAACGTCCGCTACCAGGTCGCCATGAACAAGGTGTCCTACGAGGTGGACGCGACCGACGGGGCCTGGAACTCGGACACCGAGTACGAGATGGGCAACTCCGGCTTCCGTCCGGGCATCAAGGGCGGCTACTTCCCCCTGCCCCCGATCGACCACGCGCAGGACCTGCGCGCCGAGATGCTGTCCACCATGAAGCGGATCGGCATGAAGGTGGACAAGCACCACCACGAGGTCGCGTCCTGCCAGCATGAGCTGGGGCTGATCTTCGGCGGGCTGACCGAGCAGGCCGACAACATCCTGAAGTACAAGTACATCATCCAGCAGGTCGCCTCGGCCTACGGGAAGTCGGCGACCTTCATGCCCAAGCCCATCGCGGGCGACAACGGCACCGGCATGCACGTCAACCAGTCGATCTGGAAGGACGGCAAGCCGCTGTTCGCGGGCGACAAGTATGCGGACCTGTCGAACGAGGCGCTGTGGTACATCGGCGGCATCCTCAAGCACGCCAAGGCGCTGAACGCGTTCACCAACCCCTCCACCAACTCCTACAAGCGGCTGATCCCGGGCTTCGAGGCGCCGGTGCTGCTGGCCTACTCGGCGCGCAACCGGTCGGCGTCGATCCGCATTCCGTGGACCGAGTCGCCCAAAGCCAAGCGCGTGGAGACCCGGTTCCCGGATCCGTCGGCGAATCCGTATCTGGCGTTCTCGGCGCTGCTGATGGCGGGGCTGGACGGGATCAAGAACAAGATCGATCCGGGCGAGGCGGCGGACAAGGATCTTTACGACCTGCCGCCGGAGGAGCTTGCGGGCATCCCCACCGTCTGCGGCTCTCTCCGCGAGGCTCTGGGGGCGCTGGAGGACGACTACGAGTTCCTCACCGCCGGCGACGTGTTCACCCGCGACCAGATCGAGGGCTATGCGGAGCTGAAGTGGGAGGAGGTCTACGCCTTCGAGCACACCCCGCACCCGGTCGAGTTCAAGATGTACTACTCCTGCTGAGACGCAGGGGTCCGAACATGGAAAAGGGCGGCGCTTCGGCGCCGCCCTTGTTCGTTCGCGGGTGATCGCGGCTCAGTTCCCGGCGCGGCGGAAGGCCTGGCCCACGAGCATGTCGCAGTTCTCGCCGCCCGCGCCGAAGCGGAAGCCGGCGCCGGTCTTGGTGACCATGCAGCGGGCGGGGAATCGCGCGCGGCCGACGTCGCCGGAGACGTCGTCGAGCACCAGCATGCCCCCCTCCTCGCGCCAGGAGCCGCTGACCCGGCTTTCGGAGCCCTTGCGGGAGAGGACGAAGGCGCCGTCCGGGCCGAAGGCGGCCTCGAGCTCGGACGACTCGTACTCGCCGGGCCGCACCATCCGCTCGGCGGCGGCGCCCTCCGCGGGCCGGGCCTCGTCGCCGGCGCCCTCGCGGGGCTCGGCGGCAGGGGCCTGCGGCGCGGCTTCCGGCGCGGACGTCTCGGCGGCGCCGGCCTGCGGGCGCTGCTCGCCCTCGGCCCGGTCGCCTTCGGCGGCGGGGGGCTGGACGGCGGCGTCCGGGTTGGCCTCGCCGGTCCGCTCCTCGTCGGCCGCGGCCGGCTGCGGGGCGGCCTCGCCCGGAGCCGGCGTGGCGGCCGGGCCGTCGGCGGGCCGGGACGCTTCGCCGGCGGCCGCGGGCGGCGCCGCCGGAGACCGATCGGCGCCGGACTGCGCGGCGGGGTCCTGCCCGGCCTCCGGACGCTGGGCGCCGGACTGCGCGGCGCGCTCCTGCCCAGTCCCCGGACGCTGGGCGCCGGACTGCGCGGCGGCGCCCTGCCCGGCCTCCGGACGCTGGGCGCCGGACTGGGCGGCGGAACCCTGCCCGGCCTGCGCCTCTGGAGGCTGCCCGCCCTCGTCGGAGGCGCTCGGGGTCTTGTCCGAGGAGACCTCGCTCGCCTGATCCTCACCCTCGGCCATCGCCGCGCGCGGCGCGGCTTCGTCCTGGCGCGACTGGGCGTCAAGAAGCTGGCGCTCGATCCGGGCGAGCTCCGCGGAGCGGCTCTCCACCGCCTCCGACAGCTCGACCACCTGGGCCTGGAGCTGCTGGCGGAGCTGGCGCGCCTGCTCGACATTGGTCGCGAGCGAGTCGCGCTGCTCGGTCAGGGCGGCGATCTGCTCGGTCAGCGACTGCTGGCGACGGTCGAGCCCGGAGACCTGCTGGCGCATGTCCGCAAGCCGGCTCTCGACCTGCGCAGCCTCCTCGCGCGCGGCCTGAAGCTCCTGCTGGCGGGTGGAGAGCTCGGAGGTCAGGCTCTCGGCCTCCTGCGACAGCTCCGAGATGGACTGGCGCAGCGCCGCCTCCTGATCGCGCGCGGAGACGAGGCGGTCGCTCAGCTCCGCCAGCTCCTCGCGGCTGGAGGCGATCTCCTGCTGGACGGTCCCGAACTCCTCCCGCGCGGTGGAGAGGCGCTGCTCGGCGGCCTGGGCGCGGCCCTCGGACTCCTGGATGGTCTGGCGGGCGGTGTCGGCCTGCCGGGTCAGGGTCTCGGCCTCGCCGCGCAGGGTCTGGACCTCGGCGGCGAGCTGCTCGCGCTGGGGGCGAAGCTCGTCGAGCCCGGCCTGGGCCTGCTGGGTCTGGGCGCGCAGGTCCTCAAGCGCGCCGGAGGCGGCGACCTGCTCGTCGAGCTGCGTCTGCACCTCCTGGCGGGCGGTCTGCAGTTCGACGACCCGGGCCTCGAACGCGTCGCGCTCCGAGTTTCCGGTCCACATGAGCCAGATCGCCAGGATCCAGCCCACGGCGGCGATCAGGGCCAGCGCGATGGGCAGGGGTCTCTTCATGCTGTCGGCCAAGGCTGCGTCTCCCGAGGTAGGTGCGGAGGGCGGCGCCGCGGGCGGCGCTCCGGTCTTCATGCAGAACTAGGGCCGGAATGGCGCGGTTCCATCGCGAACGGACGCGGGGGGCGCCACGCATTCGGAATTTGCGATTCGCGACGGGGGCGCGCAGGCTGGAGCGCGAGCCGGCGAGGGAGGAACCATGGCCGTCGACTACATCCGCCGCCTGCCGCACCCGTGGAGAGGCGGCTACGGCGAGGCCCTGAACCGGCTGCGGCAGGATCCCGACGCGGTCATCGCGCATGTGGACTCGGGCGTGGCGCCGCATCCCGCGCTCGGGTGGACGGATCGCGACGCGCCGCCGGCCTGGCTGCTGCTGGACCAGGGGCGGGACTTCGGGGACTGCGCGCGGCCCGGGGACGCGACCGGACCGGCCCGGGCCCGGCTGGAGGCGCAGGGCGGGCTGGACGGGCTGCTGGAATACCCCGACCACGGGGTGAAGACGCTGTCGGCGCTGTGCGGGACGGGGCGGCTGGAGGGGGTCGTGCCCGGCGCGCGGGTCGTGCCCTACCGGGTCGCCAACGGGCCGCTGTTCCGGGCTGGCGCGGGGCCGGCCATGCGACGGTCGGAGACGGCGCGGATCGGGTGGGCGCTGGACCATGCGCGCGCCCTGCCCGTGCCGGCGCGGGTGGCCACCATCTCCATGGGCAACCCGGGCTTCGCGGGCGCCCTGCAGCCGTTCCTGCACCTGCTGGGGGGCGAGGTGGGCATGGCGCGGGAGACGGCGGAGGCGGTGGACCGGGCCTACGAGGCGGGGATGATCGTGTGCTGCGCCGCGGGGCAGGTGATCGAGTCCGTGATCTACCCGGCGCGCTGGAAGCGCACCATCGGGGTGGGGGGCTACGACGCGATGGGCACGGGCGGGCAGGCCCGGCCCTATCCGCGGGGCGGCTATCCGGGGAACGAGGACGCTGAGTTCGTGGACATCCGCGCGCAGGCCGAGCGGATCAACCGCGCGAGCTTCGACCTTGCGACCGGCGCCGCGGGCTGGGCGGAGGATTTCGATCAGGGCGAGCCGTCGGGCACCTCCTACGCCACGCCGCAGGTGGCGGGGGCGGCGGCGCTGTGGCGGAGCTGGCACGCGCGGGAGCTGGAGCGGATGTTCGGCGCGGAGCCGTGGAAGATCGTGGAGGCGTTCCGGCATGCGCTGGCGGTCTCGGCCTCGGTCCTGCTGCTGGAGCCGCAGGGCGGGAGCGCCAGCCGGCCGTGGACCCAGGCGCGCACGCTGGACATCCCGCGGCTGCTGGCGACGGCGCCGCGGGCGGACTGGCCGCTGGAGAAGCGGCCGCCGGCGGCAGGTTAGGGGCGGGGGCCGCGAAGGCGGGCTTGCGGGGCGCCGGGGGCATGACCGGCGGGTCCGGGGCTGGCGGGATGGCGCCGGGCGGGGGCTTGCACGGAGGCGGCGGTTTGGGGGCGCCTGATGCCGCCGCCGGGTCGGAGGGCGAGGGTCCTCGCGCCCCTTGGCTCGCACGATGGCGCCGGGGCGGGCTTGGAGGCGTCTGATCCCGCCGTTCCCCGGCGCGGGATCGGGGGGGCGGGGATCGCGCAGCCGGGATGGTCGCCGGACAGGTTCACCGGCAGCGGCTGCGCCCTGGGCCACGGACCGGGGTTCGGCTCGGCGACGATCGGCAGGGGAGCGGCGTCCAGAGCCTCCGCCATCGGCGGAAGGTCGCGGGGGGGGGCGAGGGTTCCGCGGTCTCCGGCGGCTCAGGCCTGCGCCGCCTCCCTCGCCGCACGGGCGCGGAGCGCGGGGCCGAGCTTGCGGGCGCCCTGATCCCCGGGGAGTTCGGCGAGGGTGGCGTTGAGGGCGGCCCACTGCGCGGGGGTCAACGCCGAGGTCGGGCTGATCAGCGTGCGCACGCCGAAGACCACGGCGCCCGTGCGCGGCAGGCGCAGGACGGTCTGACGCTCGACCCTCAGCCAGGCGTCCTCGCCGGGCGCGAGGCGGGAGGCGAAGGCGGCGGTCTTCTCGGCCTCGTGCATCGGGGTCACGATGTCGGGGGAGGCCGCGAAGTGCCAGTTGGCGCGCCAGAGGGGGTGGCCGGGCTTCACCCCGTCGAACAGGCGCTGGACGCGGGCGGCGAGGTCTCCGGGATATTCGGGGACGGGCCTGTGGATGCGCAGGAGGGGGCGGCCGATCTTCTCCGACAGCGTCCAGTGGGCGGGGAAGCAGAGGACGCCGGCCACGAGGACGTGCTCCGCCGCGCCCTCGGGCTTTAGCATCACCAGGAGGTCGTCCTGCGAGAGGCGGCCGGCGGTGGCGATGGGGGGGCCTTCGAGCGGGACGAGGGCGCCGTCGGGGCGACGGAGAGCCTCGGTTGAGTGTGCGGGGTCGGGGGACGGGGCGGGGGCGGGCGGACGGGCGTCCTCCGGCGCAGGGTCGGAGGGAGGGTTGGCGCCGGCGGCGGTGGGTTGAGGCATGCGCTCCCGCGCGTAGCCGGGGAGCGTGGCGAGGTGGGCGGACAGCGCCTCCAGCAGCTCGGCGGCGGGGGCCTCGCCTTCGGGGGTCATGGCGGTCGCCCAGTGGGGGCGGTTGAGGATCAGGTCGTCGCGCAGCGCCATCTGGCCGGCGAAGTCGTCGTCGAGATGGATCCAGTCGGCGGGGTCCAGCGGCTGTATCCCCGGCGCCACGGCGGTGCGCGGCGCGGCGAAAGGCGCGACCGGCACGTGGGAGAGCGTCCAGGCGGGCGCGGTCACTCCGCCAGGCCCCGGGAGCAGCGCAGAAGGTTCACGCCCGTCAGCGCCCGCCAGGCCGGCCCGAAGGCCTGCGCGAAGGCGAACCAGTCGAGGCGGGCGGCGCGGGCGATGTCTCCGAAGCTGCCGCCCCCGCCCAGCGCCGCGATCAGGGGGGCGGAGGAGCGAGGGATCTCCACCCAGTGGGCGAGGCCCGCGACGGTGATGCGGAAGCCGCCGTCCGCCTGCACCTTGCGGGCCAGCGCGCGGGGGTCGAGCTCCTTGAGCCGGGGCACCGCGTCGGGGGTCAGCGTGGCGCGGCAGGCGCCCGCGCGGTCGGCCTTCGCGGCGTAGCCCACATGGGTGCGCATGTTGCCGGCGAGGCGCTCGGCCAGCGCCCATCTCTCGGGCGGGGTCAGGCGGGCGAGGCGTTCGCGGAAGGCCGGGGTCTTCGGCAGGTGCTGGGCGGGATCGTAGCGAAGCGCCTCAAGGAACGAGACGAGGCCGAGGCCGGCATGGTCCAGCGTCGCCAGCAGCGCCTCCACCGAGAAGGGCCGGTCGCGGGAGTGGAGGAGCAGGTCGTGGAGGCCGGCGTCCGAGGCTTCGTGGTCCGAGACGAAGGGGTTGCGGCGGAAGCCGTTGGTCTCGGGCAGCGCGGCGAGGGTTTCGCGAGCCAGGGAGACCCGGGTTTCGGGGTCGTCGTCGGGGAGGAGGGCGCGGAACGCCTCCTGCAACGGATAGACCCCGTCGCGGCCGTAGGGGGCGTAGACCATGAAGCCCAGGCCGCCTTCGGGCGCCAGCGCGGCGGCGAGCGCGTCGAAGCCCGCCTGCGGGTCCGGCAGGTGGTGGAGCACCCCGCAGCAGTCGATGTAGTCGAAGGGGGCGCCCGGCAGCGCGGCCGCATCGAGCAGCGAGCCGGTGACGAAGCGGGCGGCGAGACCGCGGCGGCCCATGCGCGCCTCGGCCACGGCGCGGGAGGCGGTCGAGAGGTCGGCGTAGGTGATCTCGGCCGGCACGCCCGCATCGGCGAGCTTCTGGGCGAGCATCACCAGCGCGTCGCCCGTGCCCCCGCCCGCCACCAGCGCGCGGAAGGGCCGGGACCAGTCGCGGCGGCCGCGGAACAGGAAGTGGTCGATCTCCACCGGGTCGGAGGGGGAGCCCACGATCAGGCGGCGCGTCTCCTCGGCCGGGTCGCGCTCGGGGTAGGGATAGGATTCGTACTGGCGTCTGACCGGATCCATGGGCCCCCCGTCGTCGTCCCTCCGTCCTGCGGCGCGGCGGGGGCCGGCGTCAAGAGGCGTGCGGAACGTCTGGACGAAGGGCGGGGAACGCGCATGTCGTTTCCGTGGGGCCAAGACATGGAGCGGGGAACGCGCATGGGCTTCATCGGCAGATACGCCTTCACGCTGGCGGCGACGGGCGTCGCGGTCGCGGGCGCGGCGGACCGGGCGGAGGCGCTGAGCTTCGGCGCCGACTTCGCCGCCTTCTACACGGCCGGGAACATCGGGACGCCGCCGGGCTTCGCAGGGTCGCTCGGGGGCGTCGCGTTCGCGCCCGGCGACGCGGGCACGCTGGTGCTCGGGGATCAGGCCAACACCTCCGCGGCGGCGATCTACAGCATCGGGGTGACGCGGACGGGCGGGACCATCACCGGCTTCACGGGAACGCGGACGCTGGTCAGCCCGGCGGCGGGGCCCGGCAGGTCGGGCGGCATCGACGGCGGGCTCGCCTACGGGCCGGGCGGCGTGCTGTTCTACACCGCCTACTCCTCGAACGGGATCGGGCAGATCAAGCCGGGAAGCGCCGCGCCGGACCGGATCGACAGCCTGGCGGGCGAGGTGTCCAGTTCGGTCGGGGCGCTGCAATTCGTGCCGGCGGGCTTCGCGGGCGCAGGGTCGATGAAGGTCGCGAGCTTCAACTCGGGCGACTGGTACGACGTCACCCTCACGCCTGACGGGAGCGGGACCTTCGACCTGGACTTCGACTTCGTCCTGACCCTGCCGGGCGGGCCGGAGGGGATCGTCTACGTCTCCGCGGGCAATCCGGGCTTCGCGACGGACAGCGTGCTGATCTCGGAATATTCCGGGGGCGCGGTCGGCGCCTACGAGATCGACGGGAACGGGGACCCGATCCTCGGGACGCGGCGGACCTTCCTGAGCGACCTGTCGGGGACCGAGGGGGCGGCGCTGGACCCGCTGACGGGCGACTTCATCTTCTCGACCTACGGGGCGGGCAACGACGTGGTGTGGTGAGCGGCTTCACCGTGCTTCCGCCCGCCCCAGCGCCGCGGTCCCGCTGCCCGCGGCGCTGCCGCTTCTGGGCTTCGGGCTGGCGGCGCTGGGGCTGGCGGCCCGGCGGCGCGGCTGAGGCGGCTTGACCCCGGCCGGCCTCCCTGCGCTGGATGCGGGCGCTTTGGGAGGACCGGCCGGGGAGGGCGCCATGAAGCGCGAGACGATCGAGGCGAACGGACTGGAGTTCAGCGTCCTGACGGCGGGGCCCGAGGACGGGCCCATGCTGCTGATGCTGCACGGCTTTCCCGAGTGGTCGGGCGCCTGGGAAGAGATGATGGAGCGGCTGGGCGACCGCTTCTTCTGCGTGGCGCCGGACCAGCGCGGCTACGGCGACAGCGCCAAGCCGGCGGAGACCGCGGACTACGCCACCGGCAAGCTGGTCGCGGATGCGCTGGGGGTGCTGGACCGTTACCGGCCGGGGAAGGCGATCCATGCGCTGATCGGGCACGACTGGGGGGCCTCGGTCGCCTACGGCCTGGCGATCCGGGCGCCGGAACGCTTCCAGCGGCTGGTGATCTGCAACGGCGTGCATCCGGGGCCGTTCCAGAAGGCGCTGGCCGCCGGCGGCGCGCAGACCGAGGCGAGCCAGTACATCCGCTTCCTGCGGGAGCCCGACGCCCATGAGAAGCTGGCGCAGGGGGATTTCGAGGGGCTGATGCGGATGCTGCGGGCCAAGATGGACCTGGGCTGGATGGATGACGCCCGGGTGGAGCGCTACAAGGAGCAGTGGAGAAAGCCGGGTGCGATCAAGGGGATGGTGGACTGGTACCGGGCGACGCCGCTGGTGGTGCCGCCCTCGGGCGAGGCGGTTCCGGCAGGCGCCCTGCCCGACCTGCCCCCCGACGCGCTGCGCATCAGGATGCCGCATCTGCTGATCTGGGGGATGCAGGACGGGGCCCTGCTCCCCGAGAGCCGCGAGGGGCTGGACGCCTATTGCGACGACCTCACGGTGAAGGAGATCCCCGACGCCGACCACTGGCTGATCCATCAGAAGCCCGAGGAGGTGGCGGGGTATATCCGGGAGTTCCTGGAGCGCTGAAGGAGCTTCCGCTCCGCCCCCCGACGCGCAGGCGGCGCCCGGCCGGGGGCGGGAGCGCGCGTCCGGCCGCCCCCACCCCGGCCCTCCCCCGCAAGCGGTGGAGGGAGGCGCCTGAACCGACTTTCGGGGCCTTGGGCCGGGTGTGGAGAGGGCTATGGCGGGTCGGATCGTCATGTCTGCGAAGCGTCTGCAAAACGTATGGCAGACGTATGGCGGGCGGCGAGGGGGACGCATTGTTCCCGGCCGCCGTTCGGGCGATAGTCGGGCGACCCGAGGTATGAGCAGACGGCCGGACAAGAGCCGCGGAGACCCCCACATGGCAGACCCCGCCCGCAAGACCGACCTCTTCGCCGACGAGACGGGGCCCGACGCCTACGACGCCTCCTCGATCGAGGTGCTGGAGGGGCTGGAGCCCGTCCGCAAGCGCCCCGGCATGTATGTGGGCGGCACCGACGAGCGGGCGCTGCATCATCTCGCGGCCGAGGTGCTCGACAACTCCATGGACGAGGCGGTGGCGGGGCACGCCACGCGCATCGAGATCGAGCTGCTGGCGGATGGGTCCTGCGCCGTGACGGGACAACGGGCGCGGCATCCCGGTGGACCCGCATCCGCGGTTTCCGGGCAAGTCGGCGCTGGAGGTCATCCTTTGCACCCTGCATGCGGGGGGGAAGTTCTCGGGCAAGGCGTACCAGACCTCGGGCGGGTTGCATGGCGTCGGCGTGTCGGTGGTCAATGCGCTGTCGGACGCGCTGACGGTGGAGGTGGCGCGGAGCAAGCTGCTTTGGCGGCAGCGGTTTTCGCGGGGCATTCCGCAGGGGCCGGTGGAGCAGGTGGGGCCGGCGCCGAACCGGCGCGGGACCACGGTGATCTTCCACCCGGACCACGAGATCTTCGGGAAGCTGGCGCTGAAGCCCGCGCGGCTGATGCGGATGGCGCGGTCGAAGGCCTATCTGTTCTCGGGCGTCGAGATCCGGTGGAAATGCGCCGCCGAGCTGCTGCGCGAGGGGGACGACACCCCGGCGGAGGCGACGTTCCACTTCCCCGGCGGGTTGGCGGACTTCCTGAGCGAGAGCCTTGAGGGGGCGCCCTGCTGCTCCCCCCAGCCCTTCGCGGGGAAGGTGCAGTTCGCGGAGAAGTTCGGGAAGGATACGCCCGGCTCCGTGGAATGGGCGGTCAACTGGACGCCGGCGCGGGACGGGTTCGTCTCCAGCTACTGCAACACCGTGCCGACGCCGGAGGGGGGCACGCATGAGGCCGGGTTCTGGGCGGCGGTGCTCAAGGGCCTTCGCGCGCACGGAGAGCTGGTGGGCAACCGCAAGGTGCAGCAGGTGACGCGGGAGGACGTGCAGGGCTCGGCGTGCGCCATGATCTCGATCTTCATCCGGGACCCGGAATTCGTGGGGCAGACCAAGGACCGGCTGTCCACCGCCGAGGCGCAGCGGCTGGCGGAGGGGGCGGTGCGGGACCGCATCGACACCTGGCTCGCGGCCGATCCGAAGCGGGCGGAGGCGATCCTCGACTTCGTGATCCTGCGGGCCGAGGAGCGGATGCGGAGGCGCGCGGAGAAGGAGACGCAGAGGAAGTCCGCGGTCAAGAAGCTGCGGCTGCCGGGGAAGCTCTCGGATTGCTCGGACGCGGCCAAGGACGGGTCGGAAATCTTTCTGGTGGAGGGGGACAGCGCCGGCGGGTCGGCCAAGCAGGCGCGGAACCGCAAGACGCAGGCGGTGCTGCCGCTGCGCGGCAAGATCCTGAACGTGGCCAATGCGTCCGTCGGAGAAGCTGGCGCAGAACCAGGAGCTTCAGGATCTGTGTCAGGCGCTGGGGGTGCAGGGGGGGTCGCGGTTCAACCTCGACGATCTGCGCTACGAGCGGGTCATCATCATGACCGACGCCGACGTGGACGGGGCGCATATCGCCTCGCTGCTGATGACCTTCTTCTTCCGGCAGATGAAGCCGATGGTGGAGGCGGGGCGGCTGTTCCTCGCGGCGCCGCCGCTTTACCGGCTGACGCAGGGGGAAGACCCTCTATGCGCGGGACGATGCGGACCGGGAGCGGCTGATGGAGCGCGAGTTCAAGCGCGGCAAGGTCGATGTGGGGCGCTTCAAGGGGCTGGGGGAGATGATGCCGAAGCAGCTCAAGGAGACCACCATGGACCCCGCGACCCGGACCCTGATCCGGGTGATGATCGCGGAGGAGGAGCCGGAGGAGGCGGGCGAGACCTCGCGGCTGGTGGAGCGGCTGATGGGGCGCAAGGCGGAGCTGCGGTTCCAGTTCATCTCGGAGAACGCGCGGTTCGCGGAAGACCTTGATGTGTAGGGCGGCGCTGGCGGCGCTGGCGCTTCTGGTCGCGTGCGGCGAGGCGGAGGAGATCGAGATTTCCGGCGTGGCGCGCACGGGGAACTACAGTCAGAGCGTGTTCCGCCCCGGCTCGGTCGGCGCGGAAGTCCACAACGCCCCCCTGCCCGGCATGACGCCCCAGCAGGCTGCGACGCTGATCGACCTGCCGACCAACCTTCCGGAAGGGATCGACCCGCCCTATGTGAAGCCGGGCGGATGGGCGCGATCCGAGCATGGCAAGCTCATCCGGCTCGCGGTCCTGTTCAACCCCATGCAGTCGGTCGATCCCGGTTCGCTGTGCGCCGCGGAGGGGCCGGTGGAGGGGGGGCCGCCCCGGTCCGACGGTTTCGGGGCGGCGGCGGTCCTGTGCTTCCGGTCGGAATCGCTGGCCGAGGGGCGGGTGGACGTGCTGGCGGCGGGCGAGCCGGGAGAGGCGCTGGTGCGGCGGGCCCTGTCGCAGCTCATGCAGGCCATGTTCGGGGGCGCCTCGGGCTGAGGCGCCGCGGTTCCGCCGCGTTCCGGCGGGAGGAGTTTCACCATGATGCGATCCCTTGCGGTCCTTCCCCTGCTCGCTCTGGGCGCCTGCGCGGCGATCCCGGGGGCGGCGCTCGTGCATTCCGCGATCGTCGACCCGAGCTACATGCCCGAGCAGGTCTCGGCGGTCGGCCCGGTCATGCCGCTGGAGATGCGGGGGGCGCCTCCGGGCGGGGGAACGGCGGCTGCGGTGGCGGAGGTCATGCACCTGCCGCCGCGCTTCGGCGGACAGCCGCTGGAGCCGGTGGGCGCGCCCACGCAGGGGCCGCGGATCGCGCTGGTGTTCGCGCCGTCCGGGCGCAGGGACGTGTGCGCGCCCGACGCGGTGCGCGGCGGCCCGAGCGAGGGGCGGCTGCACGCGGTGATCGCCTATTGCTACGGGCGGTCGGAGATGAGCTCCGCCATCGTGGAGGGGCCGGCGACGGGGCCGGGCGATCCGGCCTTCGCGGCGGCGATGCGCCAGGCGGTGGCGGTGCTGCTGCCGGCGCGCAACCCGGCCTTCGACTCGGACCGCGACGGCGGCGGGCGCTGGCGGCCGTAGGCGTTCAGCCCTGCACGTCCTCGCGCAGGGCCTCGAGCTCCAGCCATTCCTCCTCGGCCGCGTCCAGCGCCTTCTGGCGCTGGGTGAGGGCGGCGGTGGCCTTGCGGAACTTCGCCGGGTCGCGGGCGAAGAGGTCCGCATCCGCGAGCAGCGTCCGGAGCTTGGCGATGTCGGAGGTCAGGCGGTCGATCTCTCCGGGCAGCTCCGACAGGCGGTGGGTCTGCTTGAAGGAGAGCTTGGGCGCGGGCTTCGGCGCCTCCTTCGGGGCCGCCCTGGAGGTCTTCGCGCCCTTCGCGGGTTTCCGGTCCGGCGCCGAGGCGGTCTTCTCCGCGCCGCCCATGGGGGCGGAGCCGCGCTGGGTGACCATGTCGGACCAGCCGCCCGCATAGACGGTGGCCGTGCCGTCGCCCTCCATCACCACCGTGGTCTCGGCGGTCAGGTCGAGGAAGTCCCGGTCGTGGCTGACCAGCAGGACCGTGCCGTCGTAGTCGGAGACCAGCTCCTGCAGGAGGTCCAGCGTCTCGACGTCGAGGTCGTTGGTGGGCTCGTCGAGGATCAGGAGGTTCGAAGTCGCGCGCCATGATGCGCGCGAGGAGAAGGCGCGCCTTCTCGCCGCCCGAGAGGGCCTTCACCGGCCCGCGGGCCTGGCGTTCGTCGAACAGGAACTCCTTGAGGTAGCCGACCACGTGCTTGGGGCGGCCGCGGACCATCACCTGGTCCGAGGCGCCGGAGACGGCCATCTGCGGGTCCAGCGTCAGGCTGTCCCAGAGGGTCGCCTCGGGGTCGAGCTGCGCGCGGGCCTGGTCGAAGATCGCGGGCAGGAGGTTCGTGCCGAAGCGGATATTGCCTGAGTCGGGCGCGACCTCTCCGGTCAGGAGCTTGATGAGCGTGGTCTTGCCGGCGCCGTTGGGGCCGACGAAGGCCACCCGGTCCCCGCGCTGGATCTTGATGGAGAAGTCCCGGATGATGGTCTTGCCGTCATAGGCCTTGGCGATGTCCTCGGCCTCCACCACCCGCTTGCCGGAGGGGGTGGTGGATTCGAGCGCCATGGCCGCCGTGCCGGTGCGCTGGCGCTGGCCCGCGCGTTCGGCGCGCATGTCCTGGAGGCGGCGGACGCGCCCCATGTTGCGCTTGCGGCGGGCGGAGATGCCCTCCACCGCCCAGACGGCCTCCTGCTTGATGAGGCGGTCGAGCTTGTGGCGCTGCTGGGCCTCTTCCTCGAAGACCTTGTCGCGCCAGTCCTCGAACGCCTCGAACCCGCGGTCGAGGCGGCGGACCTCGCCGCGGTCCACCCACAGGATCTGGCGGGTGACGTTGCGAAGGACGGCGCGGTCGTGGCTCACCAGAACGAAGGCGGCGCGGGTCTGCTTGAGGCGGTCCTCCAGCCAGGCGATGGCCTCGATGTCGAGGTGGTTGGTGGGCTCGTCCAGCAGGAGGACGTCGGGCTCGGAGGCGAGGACGCGGGCCAGCGCGGCGCGGCGGCGCTCGCCGCCCGAGGCGGAGGCGGGGTCCTGGGCGGCGGCGACCTTCAGGCCGTCCATGGCCATCTCGGCGCGCCAGGTCTCCGCATCGTCGAGGTCGGCGGCGACGTAGTCGGCCAGCGTGGCGTAGCCCTCGAAGGACGGGTCCTGGGGGAGGTAGCCGGCGCGGGCGCCGGGGCGCAGGAAGCGCTCGCCGGAGTCGGCTTCGGAGAGGCCGGCCATGATCTTCATCAGCGTGGACTTGCCGGAGCCGTTGCGGCCCACGAGGCAGATGCGGTCGCCGGGATGCACGGAGCAGGAGAGGCCGGCGAAGAGCGGCTCTCCTCCGAACCCGAGGGCGATGTCGGTCAGCGTGAGGATGGGGGGTTCTGCCATGCGCGGGGCGGTAGCGGGGCCGGGCGCGGGCGTCAAGGCGGCGCCTTTCCCCAAGCGCGCCTTACGGCCTATCGTGGCGCTTCAGGGAGGACGCGAATGGGCGAGATCATCGAGGGGCTGCATGTGGATTTCCACGGGCCGGAGGGGGCGCCTGCGCTGCTGCTGATGCACGGCTTCATGTCGAGCCGGGCGCAGTGGATGCTGTCCGTGCCGCGCCTGTCGAAGCGGTTCCGGCTGGCGGTGCCGGAGCTGCTTGGGCACGGGCGGTCGGAGGCGCCGGAGGATCCGACGCGCTACGCCGCGGCCGGGTACCACGCGGCGTTCGAGGCGATCCGGTCGCGGATGGGTGCGGAGCGGTGGTTCCTGTGCGGGCAGAGCTTCGGCGCCGGGCTGACGCTGAGCTATGCGCTGGCGCATCCCGGGCGGGTGATCGCGCAGGCGTTCACCAATTCGGGGGCGGCGATGCGGCCGGACGACGATCCGCGGCTGGTGGAGGAGTACCGGGTGCGGGCGCGGCACCTGCGGGCGGCGACGGTGGACGACCTGCCCTCGGAGCGGGTGCATCCGGTGAACGCGCGGCGGTTCCCAGCGGAGGTGAAGGCGGAGATGCTGCGGGATGCCGCCCGGCTGGTCCCGGAGGCGCTGGCGCTGAACGTGCTGCACGGGTTGCCGGGGCTGGCGGTGCTGGACCGGCTGGAGCAGGTGCGGACGCCGACACTGCTGGTGAACGGGCGGTGGGAAAAGAAATTCCAGCCGAACGCGGACCTCGCGGAGGCGCGGATGCCGGACCTGCGGCGGGTGGACCTGGAGGGGGGGCACTCGATCAACGTGGAGCAGGCGGAGGCTTTCGACGCGGCGCTGGAGGGGTTCCTGATGGAGCACGCGGCGGCGTCGGGGTGAGGCGGGGGACGGGGGCGCCCTGCGGGCGGGCTTCCGCAGGTGGGTCGGGGCGTCGCCTCGGGCGTATGGGCGGCGCCGCTTGGCGGCCCTCCCCTTGAGCGGGGGAGGGAATCTCCGAGGGTCAAGCGAGGGTTCACGCGTCGGTCGGGAGCCGGATGCCCGGCGGAGGCGCCGCGCCGACCGTTGCGACCGTAGTCAAGGCGGCGCCCGCGGCGCGCTGCGGGCGGGGTCGCCGGTGGCCGGCGCCGGGGTTCGCGACGGTCGCCGCGGGCGACCGGCGCCAGAGGCGACACGTCTGCAACGCGCCGCGGGCGGGCGCGCAACCAGGGGCGGGACGGCCGGCGCGGCGCCTCCGCGCGAGGGGGGTTTCGCGGGCTCTTCCGCCATCGCGCCCCGGCGGCTATCGTCGCGGCCATGGATGACGCCTCGCCCTCTCCCGCCTTCGGTCCGGTCTCGCCCCTGATCCTGGGGGCGTATGACCCGCCCGTGATGGAGGCGCGGCGCTGGATCGCCGGCAAGGCGTTCCCGGCGGAGCGGCCGCTCCTGAACCTCAGCCAGGCGGCGCCGGTGGAGCCGCCCCCCGAGGCGCTGCGCCAAGCCATCGCGGAGGCGGCGCTGAACGACCCGCAGGCGCATCTCTACGGGCCCGTGCTGGGCGCGCCCGCGCTGCGGGAGCAGGTGGCGCGGCGGTGGTCGGCGGCCTATGGCGGCGAGATCAGGGCCGGGGACGTGGCCATCGCCTCGGGCTGCAACCAGGCGTTCTGCGCGATGATGGCGACGCTGGCGGGGCCCGGGGATGCGGTGCTGCTGCCGGTCCCGTGGTACTTCAACCACAAGATGTGGTGCGACATGCAGGGCGTGGAGGCCCGCCCTCTGCCCTGCGACGAGGCGATGATGCCCAGGCCCGAGGCGGCCGAGGCGCTGATGGACGGCGTGAAGGCCATCGTGCTGGTCACGCCGAACAACCCCACGGGGGCGGAGTATCCGGCCGGGCTGGTGGATCGCTTCGCCGGGATCGCGGCGCGGCACGGGGCGGCGCTGATCCTCGACGAGACCTACCGCGACTTCGACGGCCGCGAGGGGCGCCGCACGGGCTCTTCGCCGACCCCGGCTGGCGGGAGACGGTGATCCACCTCTACAGCTTCTCCAAGGCCTACCGGCTGACGGGGCACCGGGTGGGGGCGATGATCGCGGACCCGCGCAGGCTGGCGCAGGCGGAGAAGTTCCTCGACACGGTCACGATCTGCCCGAGCCAGCTGGGCCAGGCGGCGGCGCTGCACGGGCTGCGGCATCTGGACGGGTTCGTGGCGGAGCAGCGGGCCGAGATCCTCGCGCGGCGCGCGGCGGTGGAGGCGGCGTTCCAGACGCCTGCCAGGCTGGCGGCTGCTCGGGCTGCGGGGCGTATTTCGCCTATCTGGAGCATCCGTTCGACGCTGCCCTCGCCCGAGATCGCGAAGCGGCTGGTGGACGCGCAGTCGCTGCTGATGCTGCCGGGGACCATGTTCTGCCCGGAGGGCGATCCGCTGGGCCCGAAGAGCTTCCGCATGGCCTTCGCCAACGCCGATGCGGACGGGCTGCGGGAGGCGGTCTCGCGGCTCGCGGCCTTCGCTCCGTGAGGACGTTCTACGAGTTCTTCGCGGGCGGCGGCATGGCGCGGATCGGGCTGGGGCCGGGGTGGGAGTGCCTCTGGGCCAACGACCTCGACCGCGGACAAATGCGCCGCCTACCGGGAGAATTTCGGCGGCGCCCACTTGATGGAGCGGGACGTGGCCGAGGTGGCCGCGGCCGACCTTCCGGGGCGGGCGGACCTCGCCTGGGCGTCGTTCCCCTGCCAGGACCTCAGCCTCGCCGGCGCGCGGCGGGGGATGGGGGTGGGGGGCTCCACGCGGTCCTCGGTGTTCTGGGCGTTCTGGTTCCTGATCGAGCAGCTGGCGCGGGAGGGGCGGGCGCCGCGGGCGCTGGTGATCGAGAACGTGGTGGGGCTCGCTTCCTCGGCGCAGGATTTCGCGACGCTGTGCGCGGCGCTGGCGCAGGCGGGCTATCGGTATGACGCGCATGTGCTGGACGCGGCGGCGTTCGTGCCGCAGTCCCGGCCGCGGCTGTTCGTGGTGGCCTGGCGGGGCGAGGCGCCCGAGGCGCTGCGCGACCGGGAGGGGGCGCCGCGGCCGCGGGGGCTGTCGCGGGCGCTGGAGCGGCTGGACGAGGCGGCGGAGGCGCGGCGGGCGCTGCGCATCCCCGCGCCGCCTGCGCGCAACCTGCAACTGGCCGACGTGGTGGAGGCGGAGCCGCGGGACGTGCCGTGGCGAAGCCCGGCCGAGGTGCAGGCGATCCTGAAGCTGATGACCCCGCGCCACCGGGAGCGCATCGAGGCCGCGCTGGCGGAGGCGAAGCGGACCGGGCGGACGCAGGCCGGGGCGCTCTACCGCCGGACGCGGCCGGACGGGGCCGGCGGGAACGCGCAGCGGGCGGAGGTGCGGTTCGACCTCGCCGGCTGCCTGCGGACCCCGGCGGGCGGGTCGTCGCGCCAGACGCTGGTGCTGGCGGAGCCGGACGGGCGGTTGAGGATGCGGCTGATGTCGAAGCGGGAGGCGGCGCGGCTGATGGGGCTGCCGGAGGACTACCGGCTGCCCGCGCGCTACACGGCGGCCTACAAGCTGGCGGGCGACGGGGTGGCCGTGCCGGTGGCGCGGTGGCTCGCCGCGCAGGTGCTGGAGCCGCTGCTGGAGGCGCTGGACGCGCAGGCCGAGGCGGAGCTGGCGCCGGCCTCCTGACCTGGCCGCCCGGGTCCGCCCTCCGCAGCGCCGGCCGGACCTTCCGCCTGTCCCGCGGGGCGCCTACGCCTCGCCGGTCCCCGACGGAGCCGGACCTCCCACCCCTCTCGCGCGGCCCTCCGGCCCCGCCGAGGCCGCGGCCCCCCGGTCCCGCCTCCGGCAAAGCCTCCGCCCGCCGCGGCCTGCAAGGGCCAGCGCCTGTGGCCGGCGCCCCGCTGCCGCCGGTTGCTCCGGCGGTCGGGCGCGCGTAAGACCCTTTTCCAGCCCGCAACGCCGATCCCGGAGGCCCCGCCCGATGCTTCACCTGCTGCGCCGCGCCGCCAAGACCTGGGCGTTCCGCATCCTGTTCGGGCTTCTGATCGTCTCCTTCGCCGTCTGGGGGATCGGGGATCTCGACCTCGGCGGCGGCGGCACGCGGGTCGCGACCGTGGGCGAGGAGGCCGTGACGGTGGAGGACTTCGCCACGTCGCTGTCGCGCGAGATGCAGTCCGTGTCGCGGCGCACCGGCCAGCCGATGGACCCGGCCCGCGCCCGGGAGATGGGGCTGCCGCAGGCGGTCATGTCCCGCATGGTGCGCGACGCGGCGCTGTCGGCGGAGGCGCGGCGGCTCGGCGTCTCGGCGGACGACCACGCGGTGCGCGACGCCATCGTGGAGTCCGAGTCCTTCCGCGACGCGACGGGGACCTTCTCGCAGGAGCAGTACCGCTTCGTGCTCGACCGGCTGGGCTTCTCCGTGGACAAGTTCGAGGGGGACCTGCGCCGCTCGCTCGCGCGCGATGCGGTGGCCCGCGGCGTCACCGGCGGCGCGAAGGCCGCGCCGGGCCTCGCGGAGCGGCTGGTGGAGCGGGCGATGGAGCGGCGCGCCTTCCAGGTGCTGACCCTGACGCTCGCGGACGCGCCGGACCCGGGCCGGCCCACGGACGCGCAGCTCGAGGAATGGCACGCGGCGCACCAGGACCTTTATCAGGCGCCCGAGACGCGCGAGGCCGTCTGGATCGAGATCTCGCCCGCCGCCGTGGCGGAGACCATCGACATCCCGGAGGAGGATCTCCGCGCCGCCTATGACGCGGCCCAGGACCGATATTCGCAGCCCGAGCGGCGGGTGGTGGACCGGCTCGCCTTCGCCGACGACGCCGCCGCCGAGGCCGCGATGCAGGCCATCGAGGCGGGCGAGACCGACTTCGAGGCGCTGGCGGAGGAGCGGGGCCTGACCGCCTCCGACGTGGCCGAGGGCGACGTGACCCGCGACGACCTCTCTCCGGAGGCGGCCGAGGCGGTGTTCTCCGCGGAGCTCGGCGTCGCCGGTCCCGTGCCGAGCGCCCTGGGGCCGTCGATCTACAACGTCCGCGCCATCCTGCCGGCGCGCACCACTTCGTTCGAGGAGGCGCGCGGGGATCTGCGCGACCGTCTGGCCCGCGAGCGCGCCCGGGACCTCGCCGTGCAGCGGGGCGAGGCGGCGGCCGACCTGCTCGCCGCCGGCGCCTCGCTTGAGGCGATCGCGGAGGAGACGGGCCTGACGCTGGAGCGGGGCGACGTGACCGCCGGGGGAGAGCTTGCGCAGACCCACCCCGCGCTGGTCCAGGAGATCTTCGCCGCCGGGCCGGGCGAGGAGCGCGACATGATCGAGACCGAAGGCGGCGGCTTCGCCCTCGTCCGGGTCGAGGACGTGGCCCCTGCCGCCCCCCGCCCCCTGTCGGAGGTGCGGGAGCGGGCCGCGCAGGACTGGGCCGACGCGCAGCGGCGCGAGGCGCTGACCGCCATCGCCGAGCGCGCCCGCGCCGATCTCGATGCGGGCGACCGGCTTGCGGATGCGCCGGAGAACTTCCCCTACGAGGTGCAGGAGACGGGGTTCCTGCGCCGCGCCGACCCCTCGACGCTGCTGCCCGAGGACATCCGCGACGCGCTCTTCGCCGCCGAGCCGGGAGCCGCGCGCCATCTCGCCCACCGGGGACGGCGTGATCCTCGCGCAGCTCGCGCAGGTGGAGCCGGCGGATCTGACCTCCGGCGAGGCGGCGCAGCTTCTGGGCCGATGGCGGGAGGCGCTGGACCAGACGGTCGCCAACGACCTCTACGTGTATTACGCCGCCGCCGTGCAGGACCGGATCGGCGCCACCTTCAACCCCGAGGCCATGGAGCGCGCGATCAACGCCCTGCGCTGAGCGCCGCCCGGGCCGGGAGCCCCGAGAGACCGATGCAGATCCGCCCCGACTTCGCCGCCTTCGAGGCCGCCTTCGACGAAGGCCGCTCGCAGGCCGTCCACTGCACCATCCCCGCCGATCTCGACACGCCGGTGTCGCTGATGCTGAAGCTGACCCAGGCGCGGCGCGACAGCTTCATGCTGGAGATGCGTGACCGGCGGCGACACCCGCGGCCGCTACTCCTTCATCGGCTTCAAGCCGGACCTGATCTGGCGCTGCCGGGGCGAGACGGCGGAGATCAACCGCTCCGCCCGCTGGGACGCCGAGGCGTGGGAGGCGGGACGCCCGCCCGCCCCTCGAAAGCCTCCGCGCCATGCTCGACGAAAGCCGGATCGAGCTGCCCCCGCGGCCTGCCGCCGGCATGGCCGGCCTCTTCGGCTATCTCGGCTACGACATGGTGCGGCACGCCGAGCGACTGCCGGAGCCGAACGCCGACCCGCTCGGCCTGCCCGACGCGGTGATGATGCGGCCGACCATCGTGGCGGCGGTGGATTCGGTCAAGGACGAGGTGACCTTCGTCACCCCCGTCCGCGCAGGCTCGGGCGAGAGCGCGCGCGCCGCCTACGCGCGGGCGGCGGAGCGGCTGTCGGACGCGGTGATGGACCTAGACCGCGCGCCGCGGCGACGCGCGCGCCGACGGCGACGCCTCTGCCGGTGGGGGAGCCCGTCTCCAACACCAGCTTCGCGCGGTATCTGGAGATGGTGGAGCAGGCCAAGGAATACATCCGCGCCGGCGACATCTTCCAGGTGGTGCCCTCCCAGCGCTGGACGGTGGAGTTCCCGCATCCGCCCTTCGCGCTCTACCGCGCGCTGCGGCGCACGAACCCCAGCCCCTACATGTTCTTCTTCAACTTCGGGGGGTTTCAGGTGGTCGGCGCGTCGCCCGGAGATCCTGGTCCGGGTGCGCGAGGGCACGTCACCATCCGCCCCATCGCCGGCACCCGCCCCCGCGGCGCCACGCCCGAGGAGGACGATGCGCTGGAGGCCGACCTGCTCGCCGACCCGAAGGAGCGGGCGGAGCACCTGATGCTGCTCGACCTCGGGCGCAACGACGTGGGGCGCGTGGCGCAGATCGGCACGGTGAAGCCCACCGCCACCTACACGGTGGAGCGCTACTCCCACGTCATGCACATCGTCTCCAACGTCGAGGGGCGGATGCGGGAGGACATGGACGCGCTCGGCGCCCTGCTGGCGGGGCTCCCGGCCGGCACCGTCTCCGGCGCGCCCAAGGTCCGGGCGATGGAGATCATCGACGAGCTGGAGAGCGAGAAGCGCGGCGTCTATGCGGGCGGCGTCGGCTACATCTCGGCGGCCGACGAGATGGACATGTGCATCGCGCTGCGCACCGCGGTGGTGAAGGACGGGAAGATGTACGTCCAGGCCGGCGGCGGCGTGGTCTACGATTGCGACCCCGAGGCCGAGTTCCAGGAGACGGTGAACAAGGCCAAGGCCCTGATGCGCGCCGCCGAGGAGGCCGGCCGCTTCACCGTGCGCGGAAACCGCTGAGCCGCTCCCTCGCCGGTTGGGGACAGGGGCGGCGTGGCTTGGACGCACCCGGGAGCGTTCATGCGCGTCCCCGAGACGGCGGCCCGCGTCACGGCCTGCGGGCGCCCCCGCGAGACGGCCGGCCGCGTCACGGCCCGCGGGAACCGCCGAGCCGACCCCTCGCCGCCTCCAGGCTCAGGGCGGCGAGCATCAGCCACCACGGCTCGATTGTGTGGCGCATACGGTTCTGCTCCTCGCCGTTGGCGGCATGGCCGATGGCGGTGAAGAAGACCACCAGCAGGATCAGGGCGGCGACGTAGCCGCCCCGCCCCCCGAAGCGCCCGCGCGCCAGCAGCCAGACCGACGCCCCCGCGATCAGCGCGTACCAGCCGAAGATCGCCCACCCCACCGCCCGCTCCCACGGCTCGGTCGGGCCGCCGTCCAGCGAGCGGTCCATGATCGGCAGCCGGTCCCACCCCATCGGGTGGTAGTACTTGAACTCGTAGGGCCAGAGGCTGTGGGAGAGGATCAGCGCGTCGATCCGCCCCCGCAGATAGGCGCGCGGATGCGCCAGGATCGCTTCGACCGAGAGGTCGAGGCAGCGCTTCGACAGCGGGATCACCTCCGGCTCATGCAGCGGATCGACCAAACCCGGGTCCCTCGCCCGCATCTCGTCCCTGAACCGCCCGAAGCTGCACAGCTCCCGGTTCTCCGGCGACAGCGGCGCCGTCTGCGCGAGGTTCAGCCCGATCCAGCTGCCGTTCGTGAACATCCCGTGCTGCGCGAGGTTCTTGACCGAGGGCGCGAGCGACAGCGCCAGCGCCGCCCCCGCCAGCAGGAGCCCCCTGCGGGAGATCGCCGCCCCCCGGCCAACCAGCGCGCAGGAAGCGAAGACCACGGGGATGAAGACCGGGTGGAACAGCGGCCAGATCAGGCACAGCGCCGCCGCGCTCCCATACGCCGCCCAGAGCCACCCACGCCCCAGCGGCAGGCGCGCGAGCGCCAGCGCCAGCATCGCCGCCAGCGCCGTCGCCGTCTGCGCGTAATGGGCGAAGGTCTCGTACAGCAGCGCCGAGGGGCCGAGCGCGAACAGCGCCGCCGCCCCCCACGCCACCCACGGCCCCGCCCCCAGCCGCCGCAGCGCCGCCCCCATCGCCGCCGCGATGGCGGGGGTCAGCGCCATGTTCAGCCCCCAGACCGCCTCGGAGACGCAGAAGTCCCCTCCCCCGCAGGCCAGCGCCGGCAGCCCCAACAGGGCGTTCCACAGGGGCGGCTGCGCGTGCATGGCCCAGAGTTCGCCCGGAAGGTCGGCCGCGAGCCGCGCGGGGTCGAGGTTCTGCCACAGATGCGCCGCCACCGTCGGGTCGGGCGAGATGCCGGCCGCGATGGCCGCCGCGCGGATGAGGACCACGCCCAGCGTCACCGCCGCGAAGCCGACCAGATCGGCGCGCCCGAGGCCTCGCCCCGGCTCCCTCACGCCGGGGCCGTCGAGTCGCCGGCGGGCGCGGCGGAGCCGACCGCTCCTCCCGCTCGCTCTCCAGCAGCGGCAGGCCGGTGGCGGGGTCCACGCCGGGGCGCGAGGTCTGCGGCGCCGGCTCGGCCGGGATCCGCGCCTCGGCCTCGCCGGGCGCCTGCGGCTCCGCCGCCGTAGACGTCTGCGGCTCGGGGGCCACGGGGACCGGCGCCCCGGGCTGCAGCGGGAAGGCCAGCGCCAGCGCGACGGCCGCGGCCGCGCACAGGATCAGGCCGTAGATCAGTCCTCGGAACATCGTCGGTCCTCTTCGTCCCGTTTCCGCTCGACCCGCCCGTTCGGGCGGTCGCCTTGACGCGCCCGCGCCGGCGCCCGCATGTATAGCCGCCGCCCGACGCGGCAGGCCAGAGGCGATCCCCGCCCCGGCCCTCCCCCCGGCCCGAAGGAGGACAGGATGCTGCTGCTGATCGACAATTACGACAGCTTCACCTGCAACCTCGTCCACTACCTGGGCGAGCTTGGGCGCCGAGGTCGAGCGTCGCGCCGCAACGACGCGCTGGACGTGCAGCAGGCGATGGCGCTGAACCCGCGGGCATCGTGCTCTCGCCCGGCCCCTGCGACCCGGCACAGCGCCGGCATCTGCCTTTCCCTGGCGCGGCCGCGGCCGAGACGCGGACCGCCGCTCCTGGGCGTCTGCCTCGGCCACCAGGCGATCGGGCAGGCGTTCGGCGGCCGGTGGTGCGCTGCGCACGAGATCGTGCACGGCAAGACGGGCGCGCATCCGCCACGACGGGCGGGGCGCTGTTCGCGGGCCTGCCCCAGCCCTTCTCCGCCACGCGCTACCACTCGCTGGTGGTGGAGCGCGAGACGCCTGCCGGAGGCGCTGGAGGTCACCGCCGAGCTCGAGGACGGCACGATCATGGGCCTCTCGCACCGCGACGCTGCCGATCCACGGCGTGCAGTTCCACCCCGAGAGCATCGCCTCCGAGCACGGCCACGCGCTGCTCGCGCAACTTCCTGCGACCGCGTGCCTGAACCGCGGCAGCCGGCATGAGCGACAGCCTGAAACCGCTGATCGCCGCGCGCCGCCGAGCGTCCGCTCACGCGGCGCCGAGGCGGAGGCCGGCGTTCCCGCATCCTGTTCGAGGGCGACGCGACGCCGGCCCAGATCGGCGGCTTGCTGATGGCGCTGCGCACCCGCGGCGAGACGGTGGAGGAGATACGCCGCCGCCGCCGCCGTGATGCGCGCGCGCAGTGCGCGCAAGGTGCGCGCGCCGGAGGGCGCCATCGACATCGTCGGCACCGGGGGCGACGGCAAGGGCACGCTCAACATCTCCACCGCCACGGCCTTCGTCGTGGCGGGCGCGGGCGTGCCGGTGGCCAAGCACGGCAACCGCAACCTCATCGTCGAAGTCCGGCGCGGCGGATGCGCTGGCGGCAGATGGGGATCAACGTCATGGTCGGCGCCGAGGTCGTCGAGCGGGCGCTGGCACGAGGCCGGCATCGGCTTCATGATGGCGCCGATGCACCACCCCGCCATGCGCCACGTCATGCCCAGCGCGGGCCGAGCTCGGCACGCGGACGATCTTCAACATCCTCGGGCCGCTGACCAACCCGGCGGGGGTGACGCGCCAGCTGACCGGCGCCTTCTCGCCGGCGCTGATCCGGCCGATGGCCGAGACGCTGAAGCCGCTGGGCTCCGAAGCGCGCCTGGCTGGTGCACGGCGCGGACGGCACCGACGAGCTGTCCATCGCCGGCCCCACCCTGCGGTGGCCGAGTTGCAGGACGGCGCGGTCCGCGAGTGCGAGCTCCACCCCGAGGAGGCGGGCCTGCCGGTGCACCCGTTCGAGGACGATCCTCGGCGGCACGCCGGAGCGAGAACGGCCAGCGCCTTCCGGGCGCTGCTGGACGGCGCGCGCGGCGCCTATCGCGACGCGGTGCTGCTGAACGCCGCCGCCGCGCTGGTGGTCGCCGGCGCCGCGCCGGACCTGAAGGAGGGCGTCGCCCGCGCCGCCGAGTTGCTCGACGCCGGCAAGGCCCGCGCCAAGGCGGAGGCGCTGGCCCGCATCACCTCCTCCTGACGGGGCGCGTCCGAGGGGGCATCGAGCCCCCTCCGCCGCGGTCGCGCGTGCCGCGCTCCGGCGCGCCGCTCCGGCCGGGCCGCCCGCCCGCAAACGCCGGGCGCCCCATACCCGGGCGGGAGCGCCTTCCTCGCCCGAAACCGCTTTACCCCGCCGCCGGTCTCGGCTTCCCTGCCCCGCGACCCACGAAGGAGACCCCCATGCGCGCCGAACCCCTCCGCTACACCGACGGCGAGACCGACTTCGAGGGCTGGCTCTGCGTGCCCGACGGCCTCTCCGGCCCCGTCCCCGCGGTCCTGATGTCCCCCGCCTTCGGCGGCGTGGGCGAGGGCATGAAGGCCAACGCCGAGCGGGTGGCGAAGACGGGCCGCCCGGTCCTCCTCCTCGACCCCTACGGCGTCGAGGCCATGGCCGACCCCAACCGGGACGCGATGAAGCTGATGCAGGACGCCGTCTCGGACCGCGCGCGCCTGCGCCGCCGCCTGCTCGCCGCGCTCGACGCGCTCAAGGCCCAGCAGATCGTCGATCCCGCCCGGATCGGCGTCGCGGGCTACTGCTTCGGCGGCCTCTGCGCGCTGGACCTCGCGCGCGCGGCGCCCGAGGGGCTGCTGGCGGCCGTGTCGCTCCACGGCGTGTTCACTCCGAACCCGCTGCCGCCGCAGCCGATCACGGCCTCGGTCCTGGTCCTCCACGGCTGGGACGATCCGCTGGCGACGCCCGACGCGGTGCTGACGCTGGCGCAGGAGCTGACGGACCGCGGCGCCGACTGGCAGATCCACGCCTACGGCCAGACCGTCCACGCCTTCACCACGCCGCAGGCGAACACGCCGGGCCGGGCGATGTATTCCGAAACCGCCGACGCCCGCTCCTTCGCCGCGATGATCGCGTTCCTCGCGGAGCGGTTGGACGCCTGACCTCGGCCGACCCTGCCCCGCGGGCCCGGCGTCATCGGAAACGTCGGCCGCCGGGGCGCCGGGGATCGCCTCGCGGAGCGGCCGGACACGCGGCCTCCCCGCGCCCTTGAGCCCGGGCGCCGCGGGCGAGAGCGCCTTCGGCCGGGCGCGGAAACGCAGGCGGTCGGCCCGCATCCGCCCTCCCGCATCGGCCCCCCGGCGTCATCGAATTTTCGGCCGGCCGCCGCGGCGCTGATGAGCGGGAGGGCTGGACGGCCAGCTTCCACTCACCGAAGGCGAGCCGTCCGGCCGCGGCGCCTGTCAAACCTCCGGCCGCGGCCACCCTTCGGCGAAGGGTCGCCCCCTCCGGCCGAGCGCGGCCGCGCGCCTCAGACTGTCAGCCCCTCCGGCGGCGCGATCCCGCGGCTGCGGCAGGCGGCGGTCAGGGTGTTGGCCAGCAGGCAGGCGATGGTCATCGGGCCGACGCCGCCCGGCACCGGCGTGATCGCGCCGGCGACGCTGCACCGCCTCGTCGAAATCCACGTCCCCCACCAGCCGCGTCTTGCCCTCGCCCCTCTCCGGCGCCGGGATGCGGTTGATGCCCACGTCGATGACCGTGGCGCCGGGCTTGATCCAGTCGCCCCTCACCATCCCCGGCCGCCCGACCGCGGCGACCAGGATGTCGGCCCGCCGGCACACCTCCGGCAGGTCCCGGGTCCGGGAATGCGCGACCGTCACCGTGCAGCTCTCGCGCAGCAGAAGCTGCGCCATCGGCTTGCCGACGATGTTGGACCGCCCGAGCACCACCGCCTCCTGCCCCGACAGGTCCCCCAGCACGTCGCGCAGCAGCATCAGGCAGCCCAGCGGCGTGCAGGACACCAGCGCCGGCAGCCCCGACCGCCAGCCGCCCGACATTCTCCACGTGGAAGCCGTCCACGTCCTTCTCCGGCGCGATGGCGGCGATCACCCGCTCGGCGTTCATATGCCCCGGCAGCGGCAGCTGCACCAGGATGCCATGCACCTCCGGGTCCGCGTTCAGCTTGCCCACCAGCGCCAGCAGCGCCTCCTCCGGCGCGTCGGCGTCCAGCCGGTGCTCGAAGCTCTTCATCCCGGCCTCGACCGTCGCGCGGCCCTTGGAGCGGACATAGACCTCGCGAGGCCGGATCCTCGCCCACCAGCACCACCGCCAGCCCCGGCGCGAAGCCCTGGCCGCGCCACATGCTCCGCCACCCGCGCCCGCAGTCCGGCCGCGAAGCCCTTGCCGTCGATGATGCGCGCGCCGCCCGCCTGTCCGTCCATCGCTCTCTCCTCTCAGCCGCGGCCGCGGTAGGGGGGCACGCCCTGATCGGGGAGCCACAGCCCCTCGGGCGGCGGCCCCGATTGCCAGAATACGTCGATCGGGATCCCGCCCCGCGGCATCCAGTAGCCGCCGATGCGGATCCACAGCGGCCGGATCGCGTCGCGGATGCGCTTGCCGATGCCCACCGTGCAATCCTCGTGGAACGCCCCGTGGTTGCGGAAGGACCCGAGGAACAGCTTCAGCGACTTCGACTTCAGCAGATGCGCGTCCGGCGCATAGTCGATCACCAGGTGCCCGAAATCCGGCTGCCCCGTCACCGGGCATAACGAGGTGAACTCCGGCGCCACGAAGCGCGCGACGAACAGCTCCCCCGCCTGCGGGTTCGGCACGGCGTCGAGCCGCGCCGCCTCCGGGCTCGCCGGCGCCTCGACCGCCTTGCCCAGCGTGGTGTGCGAAAGATCGGTCATTCGAAGTTGATCCTGTGGCTCCACTGGTCCCCGTCCGAGAGCGTCAGGCTCTCGAAATCCAGAAGCTGGAGCACGTCGAAGAAGGTCGCGGTCGCCTCCAGCCCCTGCTCCCGGAAGAAGGGCGAGGCCCTCAGCCCGTAGGTCATCTGCGCCAGCACCGCCCGCGCGCGGAACAGCGTCCGGAAGGTGTGATCGTCCAGCCCCACCATGATCAGCCGCCGGGATCCCTCGCCCTTGGCGAAGATGGCGAAGCGGGGATGCGGCTCGGCCTTGAGCTGGGCCTGGGTGAGCAGCCCCACGAAGTTCTCCCGCGCCAGCGCATCGGGCTTCGGGCCGGAGATGAGGTTGCGGGTGAACGACTCCTCCGAGCCGACGGGCGGGTAATAGTACCCCTCCTGCGTCTGGGCCGCGGCGGGGGCCGCGAGCAGGAGGGCGAACGCGAGGGCGCGGATCATGCCTGAACCTCCTGGGCGACGGTGATCTCGGTCTTCATGGAATTGGCGATGAAGCAGCGCCGGTGCGCCGCCTCATGCAGCCGCGCGACCTCGTCCGACGCCGGCGCCTCCCCCTGCCAGAGGATCCGCGGCCTCAGCGCGATGCGGCTGATCCACAGCTCGCCCGCCTCGTTCGTCTCCATGACCCCGACGGCGCGGTCCTCGTAGGAGGCCGCCGCGTGGCCCGCCCTGCGCGCGAGGTCCAGGAACCACAGCATGTGGCAGGCGGCGGCCGAGGCCACGAACATCTCCTCCGGGTCCGCGCCCTCCGGGTCCGACCAGGGCGCCGGCACGAAGGCGGGCGCGGGCGACCCCCTGAGCGCCGCCCCCCCGTCGAAGCCGATGCGGTGGACGCGCGAGTAGCGCCCGGCGGTCACGGCGGCGGCGTCGGCCTCGCCGGAGGTCCAGGTGACGGTCGCCTCATGGTGCATGGCGCGCGCTCCGGGGTGCTGCGGATGCGGGCCTTTTACGCGGGCGCGGGCGTGGGGGAAAGGCCGGGGGCGTCGCACGGGGGCCCGGCTGCGACGCAGGCGCCGCGCGAAGGTCCCGCTCCTGTCCCGCGCCCGCCCGCGGCGCGTTCCGGGCGGAGGGGCGGGATGGCGGGGGGCGGCGGTTCCCCGGGGTCGGAGAGGACGGCCGGGATGCGGCGCCGGCCGCCCGCGCCTCCGCCGGCCGCGCGCCGCGGGCGCCCCGCTCCCGCAAGCGCCACGCGCCACGCGGCGCCCCCCGGCCCCTCGTCCTCCGCCCGCCCCCTTGCGCCCCCGGCTTCCCCGTGCCCGAATGCCCCCATGGCAGACCCGCATGACCTCGCCCGCTTCGTCTCCGCCCAGGACGGCGTCCATGACCGCGCGCTGGAGGAGCTCCGCGCGGGCGCCAAGCGCAGCCACTGGATGTGGTTCGTCTTCCCCCAGATCGACGGCCTCGGCTCCAGCCCCATGGCCCGGCGCTACGCCATCCGCTCGCCGGCCGAGGCGCGGGCCTATCTCGCCCACCCCCTCCTCGGCCCCCGCCTGCACGAGGCCGTCGAGGCCGCCCTCGCCTCCGGCGTCAAGGACCCCGTCCGCCTCTTCGGCCGGCCGGACGACATGAAGCTGCGCTCCTCCCTCACCCTCTTCCGCGAGACGGCGCCCGACCCCGCCCCCTTCGACGCCGCCCTCGCCCGCTTCTTCGGGGGCGAGCCGGACCCGCGCACGCTGGAGCTTCTTCAGCGACCTTGACGCACCCCGTGAACCCGGCCCGGGGTCTCGCGCGTTTCCCCTCCGAAACCTGAAAGGAGGGCCGACATGAGCCAGTTCCTGACCCGAGACCAGTACGCCGCCCGTATGGCCGAGCGCCTGCAGGAGTGGGAGCACGACCTGATGAACCTCCGCGCCCGCGGCCACGAGGCCGACGCGACGCACGAGGAATTCCATCGCCGCATCGAGGAGATGGAGGGCTACCGCGCCCGCTGCGCCGGCGAGCTGGCCGAGATGCAGAAGGCCGACGAAGGCACGTGGGAGGACCGGATGCGCGGCTTCGAGGCCGCCGACCGCGACCTTTCGCGGAGCTGGAAGGAGACGGTGGACGGCCTCCCCTCCAAGGGCTGAGGCTGCGACGGCATGGCGGGACCTTCGCTCCCGCCGGCCCGCCGCGCGGGGACCGCGGTGGCTGACTGGGCCCCCCGAGGCCTTCCCGGGAGGCCGCCCCCTCCGGGAGACACGGCGCCGTACAGGGGGCGACGGACGCGCGCAGCGGTTCCCTGCGGCAAGGTCGGGCGTGCCCGGCCCCTGCGGGATCGCCGGTGCGGTGCGACGGAGCGGCGACCGGAGCTTGCGCTCGGCGCGCCCTCGCCCGGAACCGCGGTTTGGCGGCTGCCGCTGCATGCCGCCGCATGCAGGAGACCGGCGCCGCTCCCCCGCCGTGGCGTCGGCGGCCCGTTATGTAGAGCGGGGAAAGACGCCTCCCGGCGCGCGAACGGCGCGAACGCCTCGGTCGCCGCGCCTGCGCCAGGCGTCCGCCCCCTCTCGCGGGCGCCGCGCACGTCCGAAGCGGCGGCGGCGTCGCCCGCCTCGCCGGGCATGTCGGCGGCAGGGGCCTCCCTTTGCGCGCAAGCGCCCTTCACGCGCCTTGCGCGCAAGCGTCCCTCACGAGGCAGCGGCGGCGCGCAGGCGGCGCGCATCGTCAACGCCCGCTCCGAGAGACCGCTACGCGCAGTCGGCGCGCGACCGGCGCGCAGGGGCGCCGGTCGCCGCGTTCGTTACGGCCGTCCCGGGCGTGTTCCGACGTGGATTGCGGCGCCCCGCTTCCCGCCGCTAGACCCAGCGCCCCTTCACCGGCGGCGGAACATGCAGCCGCATCCGCTCGCCGAGCCGCAGGGCGCCCGGCCGCTCCACCCACGCCGTCACCCCGCGCCGCCCGTTCGCCGCGGCGCGGTAGCGCGTCCCGTGCCCCGGCCGCCGCGCCTCGATCTCCCGCGCGGGGAAGCTGCAGGGCATGTTCTCCATGTCCACCACCAGGCTCGCGCCCCCCTCCGCGATCAGCCGCGAGGAGGGCGGGACGCCCGTGAACCCCTCGATCCCCCGCAGCACCAGGTTCGCGCCCACCCATTCCGGCGGCAGATCCTCCATCCCCAGCGCCTGCGCCGTCGCCGCCAGCTCCTCGGCCGAGAGGACCGAGACCTGCCGCACGTTGCGAATCTCCGTTCCCCGCGGATACTGCGAGGCGACGCGGGAGCAGGAGGGGCGCGTCAGCCCCGAATGGCACTCCCCCGCGAAGCCCTCCCACACGGCCTCCACCCGCTCCACAGGGTCCGACAGCAGCGTGACCTCCCGGTCGGCCACGAGGCCGAGCCACACGATCTCCGCCACGTGATCCGTGGGCTTCAGAATGGCCATGCGCGCACCTCCCCGGGGGACGCGCCGTTATGCCCCCGCCGCCGGCCCGGGCGCCAGCCCCTCGGGCAGCGCAGGCGCCTCGCCCGCCGCGAAGGCCGCCGCCGCGCGCCCCGCCGCCGGCGCCAGCCCCAGCCCGATCCGCCACCCCCCGAGCGCCGCGATCAGCCCCGGCGCGCCCGGCACGGGGCCCAGCACGGGGCGCCGCCCGTCGGGCCGCGGGCGCAGCCCGGCCCAGCGCTCCAGCACCTCGGCGCCCTCCAGCGCCGGGCACAGGGCCTGCGCGCGGACCAGCACGTCCACCAGCGCCCGCGTCGGTCTCCAGATCCTCCCGCCCGCGCTCGGCCGTGGTCCCCACGCCCACCGTCCCGTCGGCGTGGGGGACCACCCACAGCCCCGGCCCGGCCAGCACCTCCGCCCCCACCGGCGCGCGGAGCCGCAGTCGCGCCGCCTGCCCGTGCTCCGGCCCCCCGAAGCCCAGCGCCCGCAGCCCCTCCCACCCGGTCGCGAGGATCGCAGCCCCCGCCCGCACCTCCCCCCGGTCGAACCGCGCCACGCCGGCGCCCCACCCGAGGAACCGCCCCTCCAGCCACCGCACCCGGGGCGCCGCGGCCGCCCGCAGCGCCGCCAGCATCCGCGGGCCGTCCACTCGCCCCGTCAGATCGTCCCGCAACGCGAACGGCGCCTCCAGCCACCCGGCGCGGCCCTCGACCACCTCCATCCGCGCCGCCGCCGCCCCACACCTGCGCCGCCGCGACCAGCCCCTCCGCCCGCGCCCGCTCCGCCTCCGAGCCCAGCGCCGTCAGCCGCCCCACCCGCGCATACCCGACCGGGACGCCGCTCTCCGCCTCCAGCGCCGCGGCGTCCCGGCCCCACCCCAGCAGACCCGCGAACTGCCACGCCGCCATCGGAGACCAGCGGTCCGGCGCATGCGGCGCCAGCGCCCCCACCGGCGTCTCCGAGGCCCGCGCCCCGCCCGCATCCGCCACCGTCACCGACATCCCCCGCGCCAGGCACGCCCGCGCCGCCCACAAGCCCCACGCGCCCGCCCCGATCACCACCACGTCGCTTGCGCCCGCGCCCGCCATCTGCTCCCTCCCCTCCGCCATGACCGAAGACCCCGACGCCCTCGAAGCCGAGATCGCCCGCTGCCGCCTCTGCGCCGCGCGCTTCGCCGCCACCGCCACCCGCCACGCCCCGCGGCCCGTGACCCGATTCTCCGCGACCGCCCGCATCCTCGTCACCGGACAGGCCCCGGGCGCGCGCGTCCACGCCTCGGGCCTGCCGTTCGACGACCGCTCCGGAGACCGCCTCCGCGCCTGGATGGGCATCGACCGCGACACCTTCTACGACCGCGCCCGCGTCGCGATTTCACCTATGGCTTACTGTTTTCCCGGCTACGATGCCTCGGGCTCGGACCTGCCCCCGCCGAAGCTCTGCGCGCAAACCTGGCGGGGACGGGCCCTGGCGGCGATGCCGCAGGTGGAGCTGACGCTGCTCATCGGCGGCCATGCCCAGAAATGGGCGCTCGGCGGAGGCCGGTCGATGACCGAGACGGTGCGGGCGTGGCGCGAATCGCCGCCGGGGATCATCCCCCTGCCCCACCCGTCCTGGAGGAACACCGCCTGGCTGAAGAGGAACGCATGGTTCGAGGACGACCTTCTGCCCTGGCTGCGCGCGCGCGTCGCCTCGTTGCTCTGACGCTGGCGCTCGCGCTCTCGGCCTGCGCCGGGCTTCCCGCGCCGCTCTCCGACGCCCGTCAGGGCCCCGAGCGGATCGAGGCCGCCCACGGCGCCCTCGCCCTCTCCCACTGGCGCGCGGCATCCCCCCGCGCAGTGCTCCTCGCCCTCCATGGCTACGGCGACTACGGCCCCTCCACCTACGGCGCCGCCGGCCCTTACTGGGCCGCCCGCGGCATCGAGGTCTACGCCCCCGACCAGGAGGGCTTCGGCCGCAACCCCTCCAACCGCATCTGGCCCGGCACGGACGCGCTGATCGACGACGCCGCCGCGCTCGACGGCGGAGATCCGTCGCCGCCACCCCGACCTGCCCCTCTTCGTCGCCGGCCACTCCATGGGCGGCGGCGTGGCGCTGGCCGCGGCCGGCGAGGGTCGCCTTCCGGGCGCCTTCGGCCTGATCCTCCTCGCCCCCGCGGTCTGGGGCGGGGACACGCTGAACCCGCTCTTCCGCGTCTCCGCCTGGACGGCGGCGCAGGTGATCCCGGACCACCGCTTCTCCAACCGCGCCTCGCCGGTGCCGCTGATGCCCTCGGACAACATCCCGATGCTGGTGGAGATGTCGAAGGACCCGCTGATCTACGCCAACCCCTCGCCGAGGGAGTTCATGGGCCTGATCCGCCTGATGGACCGCGCCGTCGCCGCCGCCCCCTTCACGCAGGTGGAGACGCTGACCGTGATGGGCGCGCATGACGAGATCATCCCCGAATACAGCGTCCGCAAGGCGTTCGAGGCGATCCCCGCCCGCAAGACCTACGCCCGCGCGCCCGAGGGCTGGCACATGCTGCTGCGCGACCTCCACGCGGCGCAGGTCCACGCGCTGGTCGCCGACTGGATCCTGGCGCGCGCGCGCGGAAGGACGGCGGCGGTGGAGTGAGGGCGGGAGGAGCGCGCCACCTTCGGAAGATCCGGCGAGCATGCGCTCGACTCCCGACGCACCACTCCCCTGTCGCCCCCGGATGCGTCGGAAACCGGCTGCCTACAGCTCGGGATACCCGCTGAGTGGGTTGGTGCTGATGACGCACCCCGTCAGGCCGGTAGTGAAGTTGACGTAGTTCGACTCGAGGCTCTCGATCTGGCTACCGGATGCGTCCAACGTGCACTGCCCCTGATAGATCGGGATGAAGCTTGGATCCCACGGATCCAACTCATCGGGAACAAGGCCCAGGACTTCGTAGTGCAAGGCGCCGTAATAGGTTTCGTATGGCAGCGGCACGGCGACCGCTCCGTAGACGCAGTGCCAGGCGGCAGCTCCGCCTCCGTCCGGAATGAACGCGGTCGGCACGATATCTTCGAAGCTGCCATAGGATGGATTGAGTTTTTCGGTCACGCCGGGATCGATTTCGTCGCCATCGAACCAGGTTCGAACTGTGGCGCTACAGTGACTCGTCGGTCCATTCTGCGGAAATCCAACCTTCACGCGGGGACCTATCAGAGTGACGTCTTCGCCGTCGCTGCCGGTACCGCTGTCGCCATCGCTACCCTTTATCCCGAACCAGCCGCAGGCTGAAAGCCCCAGCAGCAGCGACATCCACGCCATTCCACGTCCACGTCGATTGAGTGTCGAGATCATGTGTCTCTCCAACTACGTGCCAGCTACGCGGCGGTTTACCAAGTACGATATGTTTCCGATATTTCGATGAATGAACGCTGCTCGCTTCGCGTCAGAAATGAATTCATCTGAATGGCTGTACACCGGCTCACTTAGATGAATATCTTGCTGATTCCATAAATATCATAGCGATTGGAAGAAATCCAACTATACGTCACCTGTCTATTCGGCCTCGACATCTGTTGGATCGGGTCTCTGTACGGAAATTCAACGAGTCACCCGGCGTCGCGCACGACGGGCAGCTTTGGGCTCGGCGCTCGATCTTCCCCGCGCGTTGGGGCGCGAAACCTGCGATGGCTCCGGAAACGGTCCACCCCCTTGCCCCGGCCCCCCGTCCGCCCCAAGAACCTCCCGTCCCACCCTCTCCCCCCGGAGCCTCCGCATGACCGACACCCCCCTCGACCGCGCCTTCGCCGCCGCCGGAGGGGACGCCGCCGACGGGCGGGTGGTGGACGCCCTCCTGAACGCCGAGATGCTCCTGCTGCTGGAGGCCCCCGCCACGGGCGACACCCTCCGCCCCGTGCTGCTGGAGCTGGAGGCCGGCCGCACCGCGCTGGCCTTCGACACCGAAACCCGGCTCGCCGATTTCGGCGCGGGCGCGGACTTCGTGCAGCTCCCGGGTCGGACGCTGGCGGAGATGCTGGCGGGCTCGGGCGTGAACCTCGCGGTCAATCCCGGCGTGGCCCCGTCGGAGCTGTTCCACGACGCCGCCGCGCTGGAGTGGATGGTGCAGATGGGCCAGGCGGAGGCGCAGGCGGCCGAGGCGCGGATCTCCGGTCTCGGCGCCCCCCGCGCCGCCTCGGAGGCGCTGATCGCCGCGCTCGACGCCAAACTGGCCGCGCTGGCGCCGCTCCTGTCCGAGGCCTGGCTGATGGGCGCCCGCCACGCCGACGGCTCGGACCGCCTGCTGCTGGTGCTGGCCGAGCGCGGGAGCGACGCCCCCCGCGCCGGCCGCGCCTTCGACGCCGCCGACGAGGCCCGCCGCCGCGCCGTCTCGCTCGCCGCCTCGGAAAGCGCCCGCCTCGCCGCGCCCGAGGGGCCGGAGCTCGACGCCGTCTTCGCCGCGCCCGAGGAGCCCCTCCTGGAGACCGCCCGCCGCCACGGCCTCGGCTTCGAGCTGCCCGAGCCCAAAGCCGCCCGAGGCGCCCGCCCCCTCGGCCCCCGGCATGGACCCGGACCGCCCGCCGCGCCTCCGCTGAGGCCCCGCGTCAACGATCCGGTAACGAACGCCCGGATTCTCCGAGGGAAATCAACGAGGCGCCCGAAAGGTTAACGCCGGATTCATCCCCTGGCGCTTCGCTGCGAAACGGCCCCGTTTCGCAACGAAAATCAGTGCGTGGGCCGCGACAGCCGGATCGGCCCCTTGGCGGCCAGCGCGTCCACCGCCTTGCCCTGCTGGGTCACCCGGATCAGCCCGTCGCGCTGGAGGCGGCTCGCCACCTCGCGCACCTTGGGCATCAGGGGCCGCCAGTCGTCGGGGCGCAGCCGCCTCGCGGCGTCCGAGGGGCAGAAGGTCGGCCCCAGCGCTCCGCTGCGCGCGAGGTCCAGCAGCGTCTCCGCGATTCGGTCGTTTTCTTCGCACATAGGCGGTCGCATCCTCCCCTGGCCGCGGTCCCGCGCCTCCGGCCGGAGCGCACATATAGCGCATTCCACCTGAATGCGCGCCCTGTCAGCGTCTGGACACGCGGCCCTCCGCCTGTAGGTTCGGCGGGCGCGCGCGGCGTTCCACGGAGGGCATCCCATGATGAAGTTCGGCGTATCCCAGCCGGTCACGCGGAAAGAGGACCAGAGGCTCCTCACCGGCCTCGGCCGATATGTGGACGACATCGCGCCGAAGGACGCGCTCCACGCCTTCTTCCTGCGCTCCCCCATGGCGCATGCCGAGATCGCTTCGCTGGACGCCTCCGCGGCGCGCGAGGCGCCCGGAGTGGCGGCCGTCATCACCGGCGAGGAGCTGGCCGCCGAGATCCCCAACTTCGTCGCCGCCGGCGCCGTGAAGAACCGCGACGGCTCCGACGGCGCCCAGCCGGAGCGGCCGATCCTCGCGGTCGGGAAGGTCCGCCATGTGGGCGAGGCGGTGGCCGTGGTGCTGGCCGAGACGCTCGCCCAGGCCCGCGACGCGGCCGAGCTGATCGAGGTGGACTACAACGACCTCCCCGCCGCCCACTCCACCCGCGGCGCGCGGCAGGAGCCGGAGGTGCATCCCGAGATCGCGCCCGGCAACCTCGCCTTCGACTGGGCCTTCGGCGACGAGGCGGCCACGAAAGCCGCCTTCGAAAGCGCCGCCCACGTGGTCGAGCTGCCGCTGGTGAACAACCGCGTCATCGCCATGCCCATGGAGCCCCGCGGCGCCTACGCCGAGTGGGATGGCCGGAAGCTCCACGTCGCCACCAACGGCCAGGGGGTGTGGAACCTGAAGCGGGAGCTCGGGCAGAAGCTCGGCCTCGGCCAAGGACCAGGTGCGGGTCACCAACCCCGACGTGGGCGGCGGCTTCGGCATGAAGGCCTTCTCCTACCCCGAGCACTTCGCCGTCGGTTTCGCCGCGAAAAAGCTGGGCCGGGCGGTGCGCTGGATGTCCGAGCGCGGCGAGGGCATGATGACCGACGCCATGGGCCGGGACCATGACACGGTCGCCCGCGCGGCGTTCGACGAGAACCACAAGCTCAAGGCCATCCACTTCAGCGTGACGGCGGGGCTGGGCGCCTACAACTCCCCCTTCGGGCAGTACATCCCCTCGGAGGTCGCCAAGTACGTGCTGCCGGGCGTCTACGACGTGCAGGTGGGGCTCTACGAGGTGCGGGGCGTCTACACCCACACCTGCCCCGTGGACTCCTACCGCGGCGCCGGGCGGCCTGAGGCGATCTACCAGATCGAGCGGCTGATGGATTACTCGGCCCGCCAGCTCGGCTTCACGCCCGACGAGATCCGGCGCATCAACTTCATCAAGCCCGAGCAGTTCCCCTACACGACCCTCGTGGGCCAACTCTACGACGTGGGGAATTTCGAGAAGGTCATGGAGCGCGCCATGACCGAGGCCGACTGGGACGGCTTCGAGGCGCGCCGGGAGGAGAGCGCCGCGAAGGGCCGCCTCCGGGGCCGGGGCATGTGCACCTACATCGAGTCGATCCTCGGCGCGCAGAACGAGACCTCGAAGATCGAGTTCGCCGACGACGGGGGCGTGAACCTCTACGTGGGCACCCAGTCCAACGGCCAGGGGCACGAGACGGTCTACGCCCAGATCCTGCACCAGCGGGTGGGCCTGCCCTATGAGAAGATCCGCATCGTGCAGGGCGACAGCGACCTGATCGCCAAGGGCGGCGGCACGGGCGGCTCGCGCTCGGTGACCATGCAGGGCAACTCGATCAACGCGGCCGGCGACGCGATGGTGGAGCGGTTCCGCGCGTTGGCGGAGGAGGAGCTGGAGGCCGCCGCCGCCGACCTCGTGTTCGAGGACGGGGCCTTCCATGTGGCCGGCACCGACAAGTCGGTGGACCTGATGGCGCTGGCCGAAACCGCGCGCAAGAAGGGCATGGTGGACCTGCTGGTCCACGAGACGGAGAACACGGTCGAGGGCCGCTCCTTTCCCAACGGCTGCCATATCTGCGAGGTCGAGGTGGATTCGGAGACCGGCAAGGTCGAGGTGGTCAAATACACCGTCGCCGACGATTTCGGCTTCCTGATGAACCCGATGCTGGCCATGGGCCAGGTGCATGGCGGCGTGGTGCAGGGCATCGGCCAGGCGATCACCGAGCATGTGGTCTATGACGAGGACGGCCAGCTCCTGACCGCGTCGTTCATGGATTACGCCATCCCGCGGGCGCATGAGACGCCGGAGATCCCGTTCTTCCATGAGCCCACCCCCTCCACCGCCAACGAGATCGGCATGAAGGGCTGCGGCGAGGCGGGGACCGTGGGCGCGCTCGCGGCCGTCACCAACGCTGCGCTGGATGCGCTGTCGCCGGCGGGCGTGGGTCATGTGGACATGCCGCTGACGCCGCAGCGGGTGTGGTCGTGGCTCGCTTCGGCGAAGACCGCCGCCGAGTGAGGCGGGGATGCCGGGCTTCCTGAAACGGCTCTTCGGCGGGGGCGAGGGCCCTCGCCGGGGCGGCAAGGGCTTCGATGCAGCCTTGGAGATCGACCGCCCGACCTACGCCATCGGCGACGTGCATGGGCGGTTCGACCTGCTGAGGCGGCTGCTGGACCGGATCGAGGCCGATGCGCGGGAGCGCGGGCACGGCGACTGGCGGCTGGTCCTGATGGGCGATTACGTGGACCGCGGAGAACAGTCGGCCGAAGTGCTCGCGCTGCTGCGGGAGCTTCTGGCGGGGGGCGGGCCTGCGGCGGAGACCGTGGCCCTGCGCGGCAACCATGAAGAGATGATGGCCCAATTCGTGGCCGAACCCGAGAGCGCGGGGCCCCGCTGGCTGCGCAATGGCGGGCTTCAGACGCTGCTGAGCTACGGGGTCGGGGGCATCGCCTCCACCAGCGACATCGACGGGATGGTCGAGGCCGGGGCGCGGCTGGCGCAGGTCGCGGCCGAGGACCTGGCGATGACGGACGCGCTGCCGGCCTGGAAGCGCTACGGGAAGGTGCTGTTCAGCCACGCGGGCGCGGACCCGGAACTGCCGCCGGAGCTTCAGTCGGACGACACGCTGACCTGGGGGACGCCGCGCTTCTTCCAGTTGCCGCGCAAGGACGGGCTGTGGTGCGTCTACGGCCACTACGTGGTGGACGAGGCGCACGCCGCGCAGGGGCGGATCGCGGTGGACACGGGCGCCTACCACTCGGGCGTGCTGTCGGCGGTGCGGCTCGACGGGCCGGAGCCCGGGTTCCTGACCACCTGACAAGGCCGCGCCCGGCGGCGGCCCCGCCTCGCGGAGGATGCGCTATGGCGCATGACGTCCGGGAAATGGTTGCGCCGGCCGGACCGGGCGCCTCCCTCCCCCGCTTGCGGGGGAGGGTTGGGGTGGGGGCTTGCGCCGCCCGCCTCAGTTGCCCGCCGCGTTCGCGAGGCTGGCGCCCTGCGACAGCAGGTTCGGCGTGAGCTGGCTGATCACGCGGTTCCAGACGGTGATCGGCTGCTCGGCCACGAACACCACGTCGTTGGGCCGCATCTCGAAGGCCGCGGCGGTGCTGAGACTGGCGGCGTTCGAGGCGTTCAGGTGGTAGGCGGTGATCCCGCCGGTCAGATCGCGGCCGAAGCGCCGGATCACGTAGATCTCGCCGTAGTCCGCGACCTGGATGTTCATGCCGTTGTTCTCGAACAGCATGTCGGCGAGGGAGGCGCGGTTCTCGAACGGCAGGGGCTGACGGCTGGGCTGCCGGACCTCGCCCGCCACGTAGGCGTAGTCGCGCCGGATGGCGCCGAGCTCGAGCCGCGCCTCGAACGCCTGCCGCTGCTCCGCGTCGGCGTTGCGGCGGTCGGTGTTGCGCGCGACCTCGTACTGGGCGGAGGCGATGCGCATCTGGTTGAGCTGCTGCTGGAGCTGGATGCGCTGCGTCTCGAAGTTGGCGCGGGCGAGGGCGAGCTGCACCTCGTCGAGCCGGGCCTGGCGCTGGCGGAAGGCGAACTCCCGCTCGGCGAGCTGGGCCTGGCGGAGGCGGAGCTGCTCCTCGAAATAGGCGCGGGCCTGCGCGATGTCGTAGTCGGCATCCACGAAGACGCTGTCCCCGTCCTGGAGCGTCACGTCGCGGAGCTGATCGTCGCCGTAGAGACGGTCCAGCGGCGCCTGGAAGACCTGCCCGTCGCGGAAGAGGCGTACGACGGCGTAGTCGTCGGTCGGGCCGGAAACGCCGCCGGCCATCTGCAGCGCCTCGGTCAGGTGGAGGGGCTTGAGGGTGATGGGCGCGACCATCGGCTGGGCCACGGCGCCGCCGATGGAGACGCGCTGGGAGTTGAACTCCCGGATCTCGAGGCTGAAGGACGGGTCGAGGCGCTGGGAGACGAGCGCCTGGAAGATCTCGGCCTCCGCCTCCTCCATCGTCAGGCCCGCGACGCGGACGCGACCCACGTCGGGAATGGCGATCGCGCCGTCATCCTGGACGATATAGCCCTGACGGGACGACTGGGCGTTGAGGAGCGAGGGCACGTCCTCCAGCGTCGCGTTGGCGTTGTTGGTGGACAGCAGCAGCACGTCGGCGATGCCGATCCGGTAGGGCTGGGGCTCCTGCTCCGGCGGCAGGTTTACGGCGGGCTGCTCTCCGGGCGTCTGGAGGGAGGTGGCGCCGGGCGGCAGCGCGTCGTCCCCCGTCTGGATGTCGTCGATGGCGGAGTAGTCCGGCTCCTGCAACGCCGGCACGGAGGCATCGACGCCGCCGATCGGGGGCGGGGTCGGCGTGGGCAGCGGGCGGTAGGCGTCGGGCAGCCGCGCGGGCACGTATTCCGAAAGGTTCGCCTCGAGCGCCGTCTCCAGCGTAAGGGGAATCACCTGAACGTCCTCGGAGGCGCTGTCGGCGAATCCGGCCACCTCCCCGGTCTCGTAAACGTCGGGAGAGGTGTAGACGAGACCGCATCCCCCCAGAGCGAGGACGGAGGCCAGCAGCTGAACCCTCATGCGCGGGACCCTCTTGTTGTTGCGGCGCAGCATGACGGCGCCTCCTGCACGGGGTTCTGGTAGCACTCCATCTTCTTGTCGTTAAGGCGGAATTCAGCCGCCGCGACGCGCGCGCGGCCTTGCGTGGCCGGGAAGAGACGCTGGCAAACAGGGTTAAACGGCAGATTTTCATTGAGTTCATGTGAATTTGGCCGATACTCGCCCCGGTGTGAGAGATGTGGGTCCGCCTGTCCGGGTGGGCCTGCGGCGTCGCGAAGACGCAGCGGGCGGGGGAACATGAAGCATATCCAGGCTGGCGAGCAGTTTTATGCTGCGGATGCGGTTCCGGCTCCTGCGTCGAACCCTCGTGCGCTTTACGCGAGGGTTCTGAAGCGGGCGGTCGACCTGGCTGTCGCGGTGGCGATGGTCCCCATCGTGGCGCCGGTGGTGCTGGCAATGGCGGCGATGGTGTGGGCGCATGACGGCGCCGCGCCCTTCTTCGGGCATACGCGCGTCGGCCGCGGCGGACGCGCGTTCCGCTGCTGGAAGCTGCGCACCATGGTTCCGGATGCGGCCGCGCGCCTCCAGCGCCACCTGGCCGAGCACCCGGAAGCCGCCGCCGAATGGCAGGCCACCCGGAAGCTGACCGAGGATCCCCGCATTACGCGCCTCGGCGATTTCCTGCGCAAGACCAGCCTGGACGAGCTGCCGCAGCTCTGGAACGTGCTGCGCGGCGACATGAGCTTCGTCGGCCCGCGGCCCGTCCCCGACGATGAGCTCGAGCTCTACGGCGCGGCGCGCGGCTCCTACGAGGAGATGCGGCCGGGCATCACTGGACTGTGGCAGGTCAGCGGCCGCAACGACGTGCTCTATGCGCAGCGCGTGGCGATGGACGTGGATTATCTTCGCCGCATGTCCCTCGGCCTCGATCTGTGGATCATGCTGCGCACCGCGCTGGTCGTGGTGAAGCCGACGGGGCGCTGAGCGCCCCTCATCGGCCTGCCGCAACCGCGAAGACCCCGCCGGAGCCGTCGCTCCGGCGTTTTCATGTCCGGAACGGAGCGTGCGATGCGCGTCGCGATCATTCACTACTGGCTTGTCGGCATGCGGGGCGGCGAGCGGGTGCTGGAGCAGCTTTGCCTCATGTTCCCCGAGGCGGACATCTACACCCACGTGGTGGACCGCGAGAAGATCAGCCCCCTCCTGAAGCGCCACAGGATCGTGGAGACCTTCATCGGCCGCCTGCCCGGAGCCAAGAGGCACTACCAGAAGTACCTGGCGCTGATGCCCCGCGCGCTGGAGGAGCTGGACCTCACGGGCTACGATCTGGTGATCTCGTCCGAGAGCGGGCCGGCCAAGGGCGTGATCCCGCCCCCGGACGCGGCCCATGTCTGCTACTGCCATTCGCCCATGCGCTACATCTGGGACCAGTACCATACCTACCGGGAGGGGCTGGGGCGCCGATGAGGCTCGCGTTCGGGTGGCTCGCGCCGCGGCTGCGGACGTGGGACGTGATCTCCGCGAACCGGGTCGACCACTTCGTGGCGAACTCGAGCTTCGTCGCGCGCCGCATCCGCCGATGCTGGCGGCGGGAGGCGGAGGTGGTGCACCCGCCGGTGGACCTGGAGGCGTTCACCCTCGGCCCGGCGCCGGGGCCGGATGCGCCCTACCTGTTCCTGTCGGAGCTGGCGCCCTACAAGCGCGCGGATCTCGCGGTGCTTGCCTGCAAGGCGCTGGACCGGCCGCTGAAAGTGGTGGGCCAGGGGTCGGAGATGGAGCGTCTGAAGCGCCTGGCGGGCCCGCGGACCGAGTTCGCGGGGCGGGCCCCCGACAGAGCGATGCGCGGGCTTTACCAGGAATGCCGGGCGCTGCTGTTTCCGGGCGTCGAAGATTTCGGGATCGTGCCGCTGGAGGCGATGGCCTGCGGTCGGCCGGTGATCGCCTTGGGACGCGGCGGGGCGCTGGACACGGTACGGGACCGGAAAACCGGGCTGCTTTTCCAGGAGCAGACCGTGGAGGGGCTGTCGGAGGCGATCCGGCATTTCGAGGCGGAGGTCGAGCCTGCGTTGGACCGCGCAGCGGTGGCGGCCCACGCCGGGCGGTTCAGCGCCGGAGCCTTCCGCGCGGGCATGTGGGATGCGATCCGACGCGCGGCCCCACAGCTCGGGTTGGCGGAAGCCCCGCCGGCGACGGATCCCTCCGGTGAGGACCGTGGCTGTGCGGCGCTGACCGCCTGAGGTTGGGCGATCCGGTTCCACGGGAGGAGTTGACCGAGGCGGCTGATGGGGGTTTCTGCGATCCGCGGCGAGCCAGGCCTGTGGATCGACGCCGTTGAGCGTCGCGGTCACGATCAGGGTGTACATGAAGGCGGCGCGCTCGCCGCCGCGCTCGGCCTCGGCGAAGAGCCACGCCTTGCGACCGAGGGCGACGCCGCGGAGCCAGCGTTCGGCCCGTGGTTCGTGAGGCAAATGCGTCCGTCGTCGAGGAACCCGGCGAAGCCTTCCCAGCGGGCGAGCATGTGGTCCATGGCCTTGGCCACCGGCGCATGGCGCGAGAGGCGGGCGTGCTCGGCGGTCATCCGGGCCCCGAGATCGTCGACCAGCGGCCTGATCTTGTCCCGACGCACGGCGAGGCGTTCGCGGGCGGCCAGCCCATTGATGGCGCGCTCGGCGTCGAAGACGGCGTCGATGCGCTTCACGGCCTCCAGCGCCAGCGGCGAGATCGGCGCGGCCTTGTCCCCGCGGCGCGCGTTGGCGGCGATGTCTGCCAGCTCGAACAGTTTGCGCCGCGCGTGCGCCCAGCACAGCGCCTCCGTCACGGCTTTCGGCGAGCGGTCGGCGGCGTAGAGGCCGTTGACGACGGCGTAGGCGTCCGCCTGAAGCGCGCCGCTCCAGCCGTGGAGATGGGCGCGCGGATGCTCGCCCTTCCGATCCGTCGAGAAGCGGAAGAGCGCGGCAGGCGGAGCCGGCCCGCCGAAGGGTCGATCGTCGCGCACACAGGTCCATAGCCGCGCCGTCTTCGTCTTTCCCTTTGCGGGCAACGGCACGGGGGTGTCGTCACCGTGGAGCCGCCCGGCCGCCATGACATGCGCCTCGATCAGCGCGTGCAGCGGTGCAAGCGCGGCGGCGACGGCGCCGACCTGATCGGCCAGCGTCGAGCGACCGAGTTCGACGCCCTCGCGGGCGTAGCGGTCGGCCTGCCGGTTCAGCGGCTGATGCCGCCCGCTCGCCATTGTCCTCGGACCAATGGCGGACAATGGCTCGCTCTCGAGCACGATCATCACCAGAAGGCCGGGGCCGGCCCAGCCGCGCGGCGTGGAACGGCGCCGGCGGCTGGAAGATGCGCGCGGCATCCCGACAGGTGAACTTCTCGCGCACCGACTGGACCACCTTCCAGGAGCGCGGGACGACCTCCAGCGTGTCGGCGACGTCCTCGTCCATCTTCACCAGCCGCGCAGAGCCGCAGGCGGAGCAGGCGCCGGGCGCGGGCAGCACGACCCGCTCGCGCGGCAGGTGCTCGGGGAAGGGCTCGCGGATTGGCTTGCGCCGATCGAAGGCGGCGACCTCTGTCGTCGCCTTCGCCGCCGCCGCTTCGGCAAGCGCCTCGTCCTCGGACGCCGCCGCCTCCAGCTCCTCCAACTGCAACTCGAGCTGGTCGAGCAGCCATTCCTTGCGACCATGCGCCGAGCTTAGCGGCCCCCGTCGGCGCGGTGGAGCGCAATCGCCATCGGCGGCCGCTCCTGAGTCAGCCTGCCGCAGCCAGTCGCCAGGTGTGGCGCGGATTGCGCCAGTCGATGCCGTCGAGAAGGCAGTTCAACTGCGCCGCCGACACCGACACCGCGCCGTCGGCCGGCGTGGGCCAGATGAAGCGCCCCCTTTCCAGCCGCTTGGTGTAGAGCGACATGCCGACGCCGTCGTGCCAAAGGACCTTGAGAAGCGATCCGCCGCGCCCGCGGAAGACGACGACGTCGGCCTGCGTGCGCGTCGCGCTTCAGACCCTCCTGCACCATCGGCGCCAGCCCCGGCATGCCGCGGCGCATGTCGGTCACCCCGCCCGCCAGCCAGACCGCGCTCCCGGCGCGAACGCGATCATCGCGGATCCAGCGCATCAGCCAGGCGCGCCACCGCCGCGGCGTCGGCATCCGGCCCGACCGTGATCCGCCGGCCGTTGCCCGGCCCGATCTCGATCCGACCGCCGCGCCTACCGCTCTTCGCAGGCGCGGCCGGGCTGGGGCCGGGGCGGGGGCTGCTCGAGCGATGGGCAGATCCTGCGCCACCGTCACCGGCGTGAAGAACACTGGCCCCTCAAAGCCCAGGCGACCCTCCTCGCGCGCCCGTCGCCACGACATCAGCAGCGTCCGCGATATCCCGTTTCACCGCACCGTCGCCGAGACCTGCCGATGACAGAGGTTGCTCTCCTCGACGATCCGAGGCTTCTCGGCATCCGACCAACGGCGGCGGCGGCCGGCCTCCACAATCTCGAGCCGCGAGATCAACAACTGTCCTTCTGGGCGCCCATGCGTACACCCTGCCGTCACCCCGGACCGGAGTGCACGACGGTCCTCACCGGAGGGGTACCCGGCGGAGGAGGGGCGCCTCCCTTCGAGAGAGGCGCCCCGGCGAGAGCTTTGAGCCTGGTTCCACGCCAAGATCGCGATCCGACCGTCTTTGAGCGTGGGAGCGGGCGACAGGGCGAAGCGGGCGCGCTCGAGATGTCAGCCCGACAAGCGGAGTTGCGGCAGGGGCTTCGGACCCCTGCCCTTTCTGCCAGCCCGGGCCGCGGCGATCACATGTAGTCGTACTCGTAGTAGGAGTAGGACTCGCTCTTGAGATCGTACTTGTTGAGGATCACGCCGGCGATGGGCACCAGCTCGGAGAGCTGACGCTCGCAGTCGTCGAGGTTCTTGACCGACGTCGTTCCCGCGGCGGCGATCAGCAGAGCGCAGTCCACGTAGTTCATGAACGACATGGCGTCGTCCGACGCGAGCATCGGCGGCAGATCGTAGATCACGATGTCGGGGCGGAGCGACGTCATCATGTTGTTGATGGCGGCCTGCGCGTCCGGGTGCTGCAGAAGCTCCGCCGAGTGGCGGAAGGACTGGGAGGTGGGACCGATGGCGAGGTTGTCGCCGAGGCGGATGAAGAACTCCTCCGGCCGAATGCCGCCCATAAGGTAGTCGCCCATGGAGAGCTGGCTCTCCAACCCGATCACCTTGCGCACCTGTGGCCGCTTCAGGTCGACGTCGGCGAGTATGCAGCGCGTGTTGCGCTGGCGGGCGAAGGAGAAGGCGAGGTTCGTCGCGATCATGGTCTTGCCGCAGGACATGGTCGGCGAGGTCACCGCGAGGGTCTTCCAGTTGTTCGCCTCCATCATCCGCAGGATCTTGGTGCGCAGGATGTCGAAGGGGACATGGGCCGGATCGTCCTTGGAGAAGGTGACGATCCGGTTGCGGGTGAGGATGCCCTCGTCCGGTTCGAGCTGCTGGAGGGCGAGCCACCCGGCCGGGACGCTGTCCGGCCCAGGCGCCGCGGGAGCGGGAGCCGGCCGCGCGACCGGCCCCTGCACGTCCGCGTCCGAGCGGGCCTGCTTCGCGCGGTTGATGGCTTCTTTGATGCGTTCCATTCGAGTCCGAGCCTTTCCGCTGCGGGCCAGGCCGCCCCTGGAGGGGCGGCCGCCGGATCAGAGCTTGAGACGGGTGCGGATCAGCTCGAGCAGCGTGTCGAGCTGCGTCTTCTCCATCAGCCGCCGGACGAGGAGGTCGATCGGCAGATAGTAGAGATGCGCGAGGACGAGGGCCGCTGCGGCGCAACCCACCGCAAGCGCGATCAGCGTCCACTTGATGCGGCTGCGCCTGCGAAGCTCCACGTCCGTATAGATGTAGGGAATGACTGCGAGGGGCTGGATCTCCAGCGCCGACACGATGTCTCCGGGCCGGCGGATCGCCTTGTTGAGGAACTCCAGAAGGACGATCATGGCAAGCCCTGCCCCGGCGCCGCCGCCGAAACCCATGACCAGTATCATCATGCGATCCGGCTTGTCGGGAGCTTCGGGCACGGTCGCCTGCTCGATCACCTCGAAGCGCTCGGCCTGCTGCTTCAGCTCCAGCTGCTCGCTGGTGGCGGAGACCGCCAGTTTCGAGCGTGCGGCGTCGTACTGCTGCTGGAGATTGGCGTAGTTCCGCTGGAGCGCGTTGAGCGCCATTTGGGTGTTCGGCGTCTCGGCCACCGAACGCTCCAGCTCCTTCTCCTGCCGCTCAAGCCCGGCGAGTTCGTCGGCCTGCTGGCCGAGCTGGATGTCGATCTGTTCGATCTCCTGCTTCACGCGCGCGATCTCTTTGGCGACGTAGCGGGAGGTGCTGTCCTTCAGCTCGGTCTCCACCCGCTCGCGCTCGGAGTCCATCAGGCGCTCCAGGGTGGCGATTCGGGTCTTGAGGGCGCGGATTTCCGGATGCTCGTCCGAAAGGAGGGCGGAACGGACTTCCAGCTCGCGCTCGAGCGCCATCTTCGCCTTCTCGGTCTCCGTCGGAGGCCGGTCCTCCTTCATGAGGTTGGCGGGATCCTCGGTGATCTCGACGAGCTGCTTGCGACGCTCCTGCAAGTTGGCGGTTTCCCGGTCAAGGAGCTGGATCCGCTGCTGGATCCGCTCGAGCTGGTTCGTGCGGAAGCTCTGCGTCTCCGGAAGGCTGTCGCGGTTCGCGCGCTTGAACTCCACAAGCTGGGACTCGATGGCGGTCAGCTCTCCGCCGAGGCGCTGCGTTTCCTGCTCGAAGAATTCGAACGTATCGGCGGCGCGGCCGGTGCGGAGCTTCAGGTTGCTCTCGAGGATCCGGGTCACGTACTCGCCGGCCACCCGCGCCGCGGTGACGGAATCCGCGGCCGAGAAGGAAATGGCGAAGGACATCGCCAGACCGCCGCCCTTGCCGCCGCCCAGCGAGTCCACTCCGAAGACGGAGGCCGCGCGCATCGCCTCCACGATTTCCGTAGGGGAAAGATCCCGACGCGTGCGGAACACGTCGAATTGCGAAGCGATCTCAAGCAGGTTCTCGCGCGTCATGAGACGCTGTTCGATCACGCGCAGACGTTCGGTCGCATGCGAGGTGACCGTGGACTGCACGAGGTTCTGGGGAATCTGCTGTGACTCCACCAGGATCTTCGCCTTGGATGTATACGTCGGCGGCAGCAGAACCGCGGCCGCGGCGAAGCCGGAGAAGATCAGGATGGCCGTGAGCAGGAACACGGGGAACCTGCGCAGGAAGATGGACAGGAAGAACCGCGGGTCCAGTTCGTTCAGCATGGCGAGCCTAGCCCCTTTCAAAACCGCGCAAGGTCAACCCCTGCGGTCCCAAACCCCGTAGAAGACGTTCTCTTCGTCCGGCGCCGCGCCGTCACTCCCCTTCGCATCCGGGTCGAGGCCCGAGGCGGCCGGAGCGGGGAGAAGACGGTGGAGTGCCGGCGATCCGACAGCACGTCCCGCACCATGGCCGCATCGGCGACGCGCCGATCCTCGGAGAAGGCGTAGACGAGCGCGTAGTCGCAAAGCTGGTTGATCAGCCGTGGAATGCCCCGGGCCGCTGCGTGAACCAGAGAGCGGGCCTCGGCGTCGAGCACCTCGTGCGTCGCTCCCGCGTGGCGCAGGCGGTGGAGAATATAGTCGTGCGTCTCCGCCTCGCTGAGCGCACGGAGGTGGAATTCGGCCGCGATCCGCTGGGCGAACTGCTGGAGCACCGGTTGGCGAACCAGATCGCGAAGCTCCGGCTGGCCCACGAGGATCAGCTGGAGGAGCTGGTCCTTGTCCGCATTGATGTTCGAGAACATCCGCAGCTCCTCCAGCGCGATCGGCGAGAGGTTCTGCGCCTCGTCGAAGATCAGCGCGGTGCGGCGGCCGGAGGCGTATTCCTCGATCAGGAATTCCTGGAACTGGCGGAAGAGCTGCACGTAGCCCAGCCCCGCCTCCACCGGCTGACCGAGCGACATCAGCACCCAGTGCAGCAACTCCCCCCGGTCGCCCTGCGCGTTCGAGATCAGCCCGACGCTGAGGTCGTCCGGCATCTCGTCGAGCAGCTTGCGCACGAGCGTCGTCTTGCCAGAGCCGATCTCGCCGGTGATCAGCGTGATCGGGGCGTGCGTGGCGACGCCGTATTCCAGCATCGTGTAGGCCTTCTGGTGCGGCGGCGCCCAGAACAGGAAGTCCGGGTCGGGCAGCAGGGAGAACGGTCGCTCCCGCAGACCGAAGAACTCGTTGTAGAGCCTGGCAAGATCACGCATGCCCATCACCACGCTTCCATTCGGTCAGCCGCGGGCGTCGCCATCGCCGCCCCGGTCACTGCGTCGCTCCGGCCGGCTGCGCGGCCTTCTTGCGCTGCTCAGCCTCCAGCGCATCGATGCGCTCGAGCACCTTGCGCGCCCGCTCCTCCTGCGCGAATTTCACCTGACCGCCGAGTTCCAGCGCCCGGTTGACCCGATCCCGCGCCTGCGCCAGATCGCCGTTCGCCGCCAGGACGACCCCGAGATGGTACTGAACCAGCGGATTCGTCGGGAGACCATCGGCCGCCTTGCGCATCACCGGCAAAGCCTCCTTCGACCCGCCGGTCAGATGCAGGAGCCAAGCATAGGTGTCCTGCAGATAGGGCTGGTCGGTGTCGCGGAACCGCTTGGCGATATTGAAGGCGCGCTGGAGCTGATCCGGACGGTCGGCCCTGTGGTCGGCGAGAAGGCTCGCGAAGTTGTTGGCGATGATCGCGGAATTCGGACGCTCCCGGTAGAGCTCGCCGTAGAGATCGATCGCCTCGTCGAACTTGCCCTCGTATTCGAGCTGCATGGCCTGAGTAAGGCGGAGCGAGACGTCCTTGTCGTTCAGCGCCAGGCCCTTCTCCAGCGCCTCCGAAACCTGCGTCTCCTTGCCCAACGAGTTATAGATGCGCGCGAGGCTTGCATAGGCGGCGGCGTTGTCCGGCTGAATTTCGATCGCCTTGAGCAGATCCTTCTCCGCCGCCTCGAGATCCCCCCGGCTGGACAGGATCGACGCGCGCAGAACCAGCGCGGTGGAATCCTCGGGCTGGGAGTCGAGCCGCTCGTTCAGGAAGCTCTCGGCACGGTTGACATCGCCGCCGGCGAGAAGCGCCCGCACCAGCGAGATCACGCCCGACTCGTCTCCGTTCTGCTCGGCGTTGTCGACAAGCCCGCGGAGGATGTCCACGCTCTCCTCGAACCGCTGCTGGCCCAGCGCCGCGGCCGCCGTCAGACGATCGGCCACCGGATCGTCGGGATCGATCATCTTGAGCCGGCCGGCGATATTCTCGGCTGCCGGCCATTCCTGCTTGCGCAGCTTGATCTGGGCGAGGCCCACCAGAAGGTCGCGGCTTTCGCCCTTCCGCTTCATCGCGTCGAGGAGGAGGCTCTCGGCCACGTCGATCTTCTGCGCCTCGACCAGCGCCTGGGTGTAGCGAAGCACCACCTGGGACTCGTAGTCGGAGCGCTGCGTCGCCTGGGCCAGACGCTCTAGGGCCAGCTCCCGGTTGCCGTTGCGCTCGTAGGCCGAGGCCAGCATGAGCATGATCTGAACGTTGTCGGGGGCGACGTCGAGCGCGGTGCGGAGGTCGCGGATCGCCTGCTCGTTCTCGTCGGCCGCCAGATGGCGCGACGCGCGCAGAAGCAGCGCCTGCTCGTTCTTGGGGTCGTGGGAGAGCACCGTCCCGAGCAACGTGTCGGCGGCGGCGTATTCCTCGTTGCGGATGTGGATCTTCGCGCGCTCCAGCCGCGCCTTGTCGGCGTCGGTCTGGTTCTCGCGCTCCGAGAGCAGCCGGTCAAGCCGGGCGACGGCGGCCGCCTCGTCGCCCTGCTGGATGTCCAGCGCGGCGATGGCGAGATCGTATTCCACCAGCGAGTTCGGCTGACCGGCGAGACGCTCCAGCTCCTCCCTCGCCCGCTCTGGACCGTGCACGGCATTGAGGAAGCGCGGGACGTCAAGCGCCTTCTGGAAGTCGTCGGGGTTGTTGGCGCTGATCGCCCTGTATTGGGTCTCGGCGTCGTCGTAGCGCTTCTTGAAGACGTACCAGCGCGCCAGCGCCTCCCGAAACTGGTCGGTCTTGGGGTAGTATTCCACCATCCGTTCGAGCTGGGGGCCGATCTCGTCGGTGCGCCGCGTCTTCTCAAGCAACCCCAGGCGGATCACGTTCAGGCTGAGGTCCTGCGGCGCGGCCTCGAGCCCCGTCTCGAGAAGCTCCAGCGCCTCGGCGTTGCGGTCGTCTTCCATCGCTTCGGCCACGAGGACGAGGCGAGCGGTGACGTTGTCCGGAGCCTCCTCCAGCACGCCGACGGCCATCTTGACGGCCGCCTCCTTCTCGCCCCGCTTGAAATCGATCGACGACTTGATGGCGCGCACCCGAGGATCCTCGGGCGTCAACGCGAAAGCCGTCTCGATATGGCGGGACGCCTCGTCGAGCTGGTCGGCGATCAGCATGATCTCCGCGAGGTCGACACGGGCGGGGACGTGATCCTTGTCGAGTTCGAGGATGCTGCGGAGCTGGGCGACGGCGCCGCGGATGTCGTTCTTCTGCTTGAGCCAGGAAGCGAGCTGGTAGCGCGCCTCCACATTCTCGGGCTGGAGCTTCACGACGTTGCGGAATTCAAGCTGCGCCTTGGCGGCGTCGCCTTCCTGAAGCAGCGCCATCCCGTTTTCGAAGTGCTCGGCCGCACGCTCCTCGGCCGAATCGCAGGCGGCGAGCGCGATGCTGGCGGCCGACAGCAGAAGCACCGAAAAAGCTCGTGCTCGGAAGTTCATTCGTTCGCATCCCCAAACGCCGGACGTCCCGGCCGCGCGCACCCCTGCCCGCAGACCCGTATCGCCGGCTTCCAGCAAGCCCGCTTAAGGGCCCGCATGTTCAGCCATGACGACCGCACCCCCGGCGACACCGCGAGTCGTCAAGCCGCTTCTCCCCACCCTTTAGCGCGAGAGGGCCCGCGAAGCCAAGCGACCTGACGTCCGAGGCGGCCCCGAGACGGTCCGTTAAGCCTGTTATATCGTGAAGAAACACGTAAGGCCTCGCCCCTTCCGGCAGCGGATGCTATCAGGTCGCGGTGCGTTGGGACGAGTTGCGGACGGGGGTCCGCCTGTGCGTGGGGTTGCTGACGGGATGACCATGACGGCGGAGGCGACCCGAGAGGGCGCTGCGCAGGCCGCGGTGGGCGGCGTGCTGATCATCGTGGAGAACCTTCCGGTCCCGTTCGACCGCCGCGTCTGGCAGGAGGCGACGGCCCTGCGCGACGCCGGCTGGACGGTGTCGGTGATCTGCCCCACCGGCAAGGGGCACGATTCGCGTCACGAGATGCTCGAGGGCATCGAGATTTTCCGGCACGGACTGCCGGAGGCGCGGGGCGCGGTTGGATATCCGCTCGAGTACGTATGGGCGCTCGGCGCGCAGTTGCGACTGTCTTTCCGCGTGGCGCGGGGGCGCGGCTTCGACGTGATCCACGCCTGCAACCCGCCGGACCTGATCTTTTTGGTCGCGGGGGTCCACAAGCTTCTGTTCGGCAAGCGTTTCGTGTTCGACCATCACGACCTGAGCCCCGAGCTCTACGAGAGCAAGTTCGGGCGGCGGGGGGCGATGCACAGCGTCCTGCGTTGGCTGGAGCGGATGACCTTTCGCCTCGCCGACGTGACCATTGCGACCAACGAGACCTTCAAGCGGCTCGCGGTCGAGCGCGGCGGAATGGACCCCGAGCGCGTGTGGGTGGTGAAGTCCTACCCCCGGATCGAGCGCTTCCGGCGCACGGAGCCGGACCCTGCGCTGCTGGCGGAGGGACGAACGCTCATCGGCTATGTCGGGATCATGGGCAGCCAGGACGGGGTGGATCACCTGGTGCGAGCCATGGCCGCGATCCGCGCCCGCGGGCGCGAGGATGTGAGCTGCGTGATCGTGGGCGACGGGCCGGAGCTGCCGGCGCTCAGGGCGCTGGCGCAGGATCTGGGCGTGGCGGATCGGGTGCGCTTCACCGGCTTCCTTTCGGGGGAGGCGCTGCTGGCGTCCCTCTCAGCGCTGGACGTTGGCGTGATCCCCGACCCGGCGGACGAGTTCAACGGCAAGCTCAGCATGAACAAGGTGTTCGAGTACATGATGCTCGGCCTGCCCTTCGTCATGTACGACCTGAAGCAGGCGCGGTCCGAGGCGCGGGAGGCGGCGCTGGTGGTCGGCGAATGCCGCCCCGAGGCGCTGGCCGACGGCATCCTGGAGCTGGTGGACGACGCGCCGCGACGCCGCCGCATGGGCGCCTGGGGGCGAGCGACCGCGGAGCGGGAATTTCTGTGGTCGAAGGAAACTGCGAGCCTGGTCGAAGCCTACCGGACCGTGGCGTGACCGCGCCCGGGATAAGCGTCGTCATCCCGCACCTGAACCAGCCGGAGCACCTCCGGCGGTCGTTGGCCTCGCTTGCCGCGCAGGCGGGGGCGCCGGAGGTCGAAGTGATCGTGGTGGACAATGGGTCGCGGGAGCTGCCCCGGACGGTTTGCGCAGAGTTCGGGGCGCGGCTGCTGGCGGAGCCCACGCCGGGGCCGGGGCCGGCGCGCAACCGAGGGATCGAGGAGGCGCGGGCGCCGCTGCTCGCCTTCATCGATGCGGACTGCATCGCGGATCCGGGCTGGCTTGCAGCCATCGCCCGGCGGTTCGCGGCGCCGGAGGCGAACATCCTCGGCGGCGACGTGCGGATCTGGCGCGAGGGCGACCGCCCGACGATGCTTGAATGCTACGAAAGCATCTACGCCTATCGGATGGACCTCTACATCCGGAAGCTGGGCTTCACCGGGACGGGCAACCTCGCCGTCCGGCGCGAGGTTCTGGAGGATGTCGGCCCCTTCGCCGGCATCGGCGTGGCGGAGGACCGGGACTGGGGCCGGCGCGCCGGGAATAAGGGCTACCGGATCGTCTATGCCCCGGACATGAGGGCCTTCCATCCGGCGCGGACCGACTTTGCTGAGCTTTTTCTGAAGTGGTCCCGGCAGGTCGGGCATGACTGGTCGGAGGTGCGCGGCGGCGCCGCCAAGGCGAAGTGGCTGGCAAAGGCGCTGGCGCTCCTCGTCTCGCCGCTGGCGGAAGTTCCGAAGGTGCTGTCGACGGATCGCGTGAGGGGTGCGCGGGAGCGGGCGCTCGCCTGGGCGGCGCTGTGGCGCATCCGCTGGTTCCGGGCGGGGCTGATGCTGCGGGTGCTCGGCGGCGCGGACGCCCAAGCGTTGAGCGGAGCCTGGAACCGGGGCTGAGCCGGCTCCGGCATACGCGCCGCGCCCAAGGTCCCGCCTCTGGACGGCGGCCGCACGCGGCGCGAGCGGCACGGCCGCCGCTTGCTTCCGGTTGCGCCGCCGACAGGACTGAAACCGCCAACGTGGCGCCTCCGCGGGAGCCTGTTCAGCGGCCGGGGGAGGCGAGTATCCTCATCAGGTAATCGCCGTAGCCGCTCTTTCTGAGCGGCGCCGCGAGCGCCTCCAGTTCCGCGTCGCCGATCCAGCCGGCGCGCCACGCGATCTCCTCCGGGCAGGCGATCTTCCAGCCCTGCCGCTCCTCGATCACCTGGACGAACTGCGCGGCCTGGAGCATCGAGGTATGGGTGCCGGTGTCGAGCCACGCATAGCCGCGACCCATCATCTCCACATAGAGATCGCCCCGGCCGAGATAGGCCTTATTGACGTCCGTGATCTCCAGCTCGCCGCGGGGCGAGGGCTTCACGTCGGCGGCGATGTCGAGCACGTCGTTGTCGTAGAAATAGAGGCCGGTGACGGCGTAGGACGACTTCGGCTGCGCAGGCTTCTCCTCGATGTCGCGCGCCCTGCCCGTCTCGTCGAAATCCACCACGCCGTACCGCTCGGGGTCGTGGACGTGGTAGCCGAAGATCGTGGCGCCCTTGTCGCGCGCGAGGGCGCCGTTCAGCAGATCCACGAAACCGTGGCCGTAGAAGATGTTGTCGCCGAGCACGAGGGCCACGCGGTCGGTCCCCACGAAGTCCCGGCCGATGTGGAAGGCCTGCGCCAGGCCCTCGGGCTTCGGCTGCTGGGCGTAGACGATGTTCAGGCCCCAGGCGGCGCCGTCGCCCAGCACGCGCTGGAAGTGGTCGGCGTCGTGCGGCGTGGTGATGATCAGGATGTCCCGGATGCCGGCCAGCATCAGCACCGAGAGCGGATAGTAGATCATCGGCTTGTCGTAGACCGGCAGAAGCTGCTTGGAGACGCCGAGCGTCACCGGATGCAGACGGGTGCCCGAGCCGCCGGCCAGGATGATCCCCTTCATGATGCGTCGCCCTCGTCTGGTTCCAATCGGTCGATGACCCTCGCGAGCGCGTCCTTCCACCGGACGCAGGCGACGCCGAACTCGGTCTCGAACTTCGTGCAGTCGAGGGCGGAGTTGGCGGGGCGCTTGGCGGGGGTCGGGTATTCCGTGGTGGCGATGCGCTCGATCGCCGGGGCGCGGTCGATCAGGCGGCCCTTCGCCTGGCGGAAGATCTCCTCCGCGAAGCCGGCCCAGTGCGTCGATCCTGCGCCCGAGTAGTGGAAGACGGACCAGGCGCGATCGCCTGAGGGCGCCTCCTGCAGGCGCGGGGCGACGGCGAGGATCGCCTCGGCGAGGTCCAGCGCGGAGGTGGGCTTGCCGGTCTGGTCAGCCACGACCGTGAGGCGCTCGCGGTCGGCGAGGCGGAGCATGGTCTTCACGAAGTTCGCGCCGAAGGGGGAGAAGACCCAGGCGGTGCGCAGGATGATCGCGCGCGGGTTGCCCTTCATCACCGCGAATTCGCCGGCGAGCTTGGATTCGCCATAGGCGCCGAGTGGGGCGACGGGATCGTCCTCGGTCCATTCGCCGGTCTTGGAGCCGTCGAACACGTAGTCGGTGGAGATGTGGACGAAGCCGGCCCCTGCCCTGCGGGCGCCGCGGGCGAGGGCGCCTGCGCCGTCGGCGTTGATGCGGTGGGCGAGGTCGGGCTCGGATTCCGCCCGGTCCACGGCGGTGTAGGCGGCGGCGTTGATGACCAGCGAGGCGCCGGAGGCCGCGACGGCCTCCTCGACCGCCTTCGGCTCCGCCAGATCCGCCCGATCCCGGCCCCAGAAGGTCAGGGAAGGGTCGGCTTCGGCGAGGGAGCGGGCGAGCTGGCCGGTCTTGCCGATGACGAGGATCATCAGCCGGTCCCCAGCCGCCGGCCGTCATAGGCGCGCGCGCGGATCGCCTGCCACCAGGGCTTGTGGTCCATGAACCAGCGCAGCGTGGACTCCATCCCCGACTCGAATGTCTCGCGCGGGGTCCAGCCGAGCTCGCGGCGGATCTTGTCGGCGTTGATCGCGTAGCGCAGGTCGTGCCCGGGGCGGTCGGTGACGTGCTCGATCAGGCGTTCGTGGGGGGCGTGCTGCGGATGCTCGCGGTCCATGAACGCGCAGATGGTCTTCACCACGTCCATGTTCGTGCGCTCGGCGTTGCCGCCGATGTTGTAGGTCTCGCCCAGGCGGCCCTTCTCCAGAACCAGCGCCAGCGCACGGGCGTGGTCCTCCACATGCAGCCAGTCGCGCACGTTCTCGCCGCGGCCGTAGACCGGGAGGGGGCGCTGCTCGGCGGCGGCGATCGCCATGACCGGGATCAGCTTCTCGGGGAATTGCCAGGGGCCGTAGTTGTTGGAGCAGTTGGTCGCCACGACCGGAAGTCCGTAAGTCTCATGCCAGGCGCGGACAAGATGGTCGGATCCCGCCTTGGACGCCGAATACGGCGAGTTCGGGCGGTAGGGGGTCGTCTCCTCGAAGGGAGGATCCGCGGCGGTCAGCGTGCCGAAGACCTCGTCCGTGGAAATGTGGTGGAAGCGGAAGGCGTCCTTGCGCGCCCCGGGGAGGCGGCTCCAGTGGTCGCGCGCCGCCTCCAGCAGGGTGAAGGTCCCGACGAAGTTGGTGCGGATGAACTCCGCCGGGCCGTCGATGGAGCGGTCCACGTGGGATTCCGCGGCGAGATGCATGACCGCGTCCGGGTCATGCGTCGCGAAGACGTCCTTCATTGCGGCCGAGTCGGCGATGTCGGCCTGCACCAGCGCGTGGCGCGGCGACTTCTTCGCCTCCTCCAGCGCCTCCGGCGTGGCGGCGTAGGTCAGCTTGTCCACGTTGACCACGGACGCGTCGGTCTCGCGGATAAGGTGGCGGATGACGGCCGAGCCGATGAAGCCCGCGCCGCCGGTGACCAGAATCTTCATGGCGACCCTCCTGCGGCGCGTTCAGTACACGAAAGGATTGTCGAAGTCCGCAAAGCGCGGCGCCGCGGAGTCCTTGTCGGAGAGGGCGGGGCGGGAGACCCCGGCTTCGGCAAGGGGCCAATCCACTCCGAGGTCGGGATCGTCCCAGGCGACGGAGCCGTCCGCCTCTCGGGAGTAGGGGTTGTCCACCTTGTACTGGACCTCGGCGTCCGCGCTCAGGGTCAGAAAGCCGTGAAGGAACCCGCGGGGGACGAGGAGCTGCGCCCCCGTCTCCGCGTCGAGCCGCACGCCGCGCCACTGGCGGTAGGTCGGCGAGCCCTTGCGGATGTCGACCGCCACGTCCCAGATCGCGCCCGCGGTGCAGCGGACGAGCTTCGCCTGCGCGAAGGGCGGCGCCTGGTAATGCAGCCCGCGCAGGGTGCCCGCGTCGCGGGAGCGGCTGTGGTTGTCCTGCACGAAGGCGATGTCGAGGCCGGACTCGCGCATCCGGTCGGCGTTCCAGGTCTCCGAGAACCAGCCGCGCGCATCTCCGAACCGGGCGGGCGTGATGAGGATCAGCCCCTCGGGGCCGAGCGCTTCGGTCTGCATCGCGGTCTCCTTCCGATGGCCCCCCGGCCCGTCGCTCAGGGCAAGAGCGTGAAGGCGTGGCTGAGAGTCAAGGAGACCCGGTGAGAGACATCCTCCGCGTCGTCCCCGGTGGGGGCGCGGAAGTCGTACGAGAGCGAGGCGTTCACGTCGGAGGTCAAGCTGTAGGTGTAGCCGGCCGAGGCGCCGTAGATCGTCTCCGCCTGGTCTCCGTCATCGGTGAAGGTCGCGCTCACGCCCACATTCGCCCTCGAATAGCTGTCGATCCGCTGGGTGAAGGCGCCGCGCGCCGCGTATCCGTAGGATCCTTCGTTTCCGCGGCTCGTGCCGTCCGACAAGGGCGAGTTGAGGCGTGCGGAGAGCGATCCTCGGAAGTCCGAGGTCGCAGTGATCCGCCGGTTGTAGGACGCGCCCAAGCTCGTCTGGTTGACCGGCACGCCTTCGTCGTTCGGGACGACGGACTGCGACAGCGAGATCGAGGTGCGCGAGAGGTCGCCGACATAGGTGAAACCGGCGGAGCCGCGAAGGCCGAGCGAGAAACCTTGTTCGGTGCTCCGGTTGGGCAGCGTGCCCGAGATGTAGGATACGCTCGGCCCCAGCGAGGCGCTGTAGACGATGTCCGGCGTCTCGGCGTATCGGAAGGTCGGCGTGAGGGCGGCGGTGTAGGTCATCTGCTCCGCCGAATCGCCGCTGGCGATGATGCTGGTGAAGCTGCTGACGCCGGCGGACGCCCTGGTGGTCAACTTCCTGTCCCAACCGGCGTTCCCGGAGAGCTGGGTGCTCGTCCGCAGGTTGGCCGTGGTCTTCGTGAAGCTCTGATGCGAGACGTTCGCCCCGAGCGAGAGCGACTGCGCGCTGTTGATCTGCTCGTTGTACGAGACGCCGCCTCCCAGGCTGATGCGCAGCGACTCCTCCTGGCGGTTCTCGATCTCCAGGCTCGGTCCGACGTCGTCATCGGGGTCGATCGGGTCGCCGATGTCGCCGGGGATCAGAATCAGGCCGAGATCGGAATACTCGACCGGACGGACGGAACCGGAGAAGCTGAAGCCCAGCGTCCGGGTGCTGCGCTGCACCTGATAGGCGCCGTTCAGCGAGGGAAACAGCCCGTCCAGGTTCGAGCCCTGATCCCCCGTGAAGGCGGAATAGCTCAGCCCCGTCCCGAGCGTCAGCCGGGCGCTGGGCGTGAGGTTGGCGTAGTTCAGGCTGAGGCGCGAGATCGAGCCGAGAGAGATCCCTCCATCGTCGCTCCCTCCCGCGCGCCGCTGCACCCGGAGGTTGGTGTCGGCGAGGAACGTCTGGGACAGGCTGCCGGTGATCCGCTGGTCGCCCGCATCGGACGGCGCAGCCGCTCCGAGGACCGAGGCGGCGGCGGCCACCGAGATGGCCGCGGCGCGCCCGCGCCGGCGAGCTGGAAACAGGACGAAGAGCGGCCTCATCGAATCCTCCGCGGCGCCGGCCGGAACTTCCGGCGTCGTGCCGTCAGTCCCAGAGCCCGCGCTCGGGCACGAAGATGATGTCGCCGTCCTGAATGACCTCGTTGCCCACGAGCGGAAGGCCTTCCTCGAACTTCTCGTAGTCGAAGATCATGACGGTCTGGTTCCCCTCCTCGTCGGTGCGACGAAGCTGGATCCGGTCCTTCGCGGCGAAAGGGGTCGGGCCGCCGGCGATCGCAAGCGCTTCTATCAGAGTGATCTCCTCGATCGTCTGCAGGGCGCCGACCTGGCCGACGCTGCCGAGCATGTAGAAGACCGTGGGCTCCACCGCCTCCTCCGCCGACCCACCGCCCCGCGCCTGAGGCGCGAGCCCCTGGACGGACACCGTGACGGTCGGCGTGATCTGGAAGCCGCGGGAGAATCGTTCGGCCAGAAGAGGCTCCAACTCCTCAGGCGCGCGACCCTCCACGTAGACCGACCCCGCGATGGGCAGAGAGATGCGGCCGTCCGGCCTCACCAGCACGGTCCGGTTGAGGTTGGGATCCTCAAGCACGGAAACCGAAAGAACGTCGCCCGGGCGAATGGCGTAAAGATCCGGCGCACCGCGGGGCGCCGCCGTCTCCACCTCGGGCTCTTCCGGCTCGGCGCGGTCCGGCCGAACGCCCGTACCGGGGTCCACCGGAGCCTCGCTCAAGGGAACGACTGCGTTCGCCTGGGCGGCCGCATCCTGGGCGAAGGCCATAGCGGCCAGCAGAAAAGCGAACCTGAACAAGACGTCGCTCCCTTTTGTTACCGTCGTGCTTTAGTTGTCTTATGCCGGGCCGCCCGGCCGTGGTCCACCGGGAATGCGGCGCATCGGCCATTTCGCCGCGGCTTGCCGAAGCGCCGTGTCTCCGGCGCCGCACATTGCGCAAAGGGACCACCTCCCGCAACCCCGCGGAGGGAATGCGAGGGACCGGGGCCGGAGGGCGAGGAACCAAGGCTAATGAAAACTGAACCCGATTGAGTTGAATCGGTTTGTATGGAACATTCCCGCCGGTGTGGATCGGCGCGTTGTCTGGGGTTTCGACGGATCCGACGGCGAAGCGGGTCTCGGTGGGGAAGCCGGGATCGTTGCTTTTTATGACACGCCGTCGGCCTTGGGGGAGCGGTATCTGTGTTGCATCAAGCATCGCTGCATCATGCGGCAAAAGCGGCGCCAGGGCGTGCCGCGGATTTTTCGGTGGATGAGGTCGCCGCGCGGGATGGCGCGGGACTTTACGGTCGGATCGGGAAACGGACCCTCGATGTCCTCCTGCTGGCGCTGTTCGCGCCGGCCGCGCTGCCGCTCGTGGCGATCTTCGCCGTGTTCGCGAGCATGGACGGCGCCGGCCCCTTCTACGGCCACGATCGCGTGGGACGTGGCGGCCGCTTGTTCACCTGCTGGAAGATCAGGACGATGGTCCCCGACGCGGACGCCCGGCTGGAGGCGCATCTCGCGTCGGACCCCGCCGCCCGCGCCGAGTGGGATGCCGCGCAGAAGCTGCGCCGCGACCCGCGCATCACGCGGTTCGGCGCGTTCCTGCGCAGCACCTCGCTCGACGAACTTCCTCAGCTCTGGAACATCCTTCGCGGCGACATGGCCTTCGTGGGGCCGAGACCGTTCACGCCGGACCAGACCCATCTCTACCGCGGACGGAGCTACTATTCTCTTCGTCCGGGTCTCACCGGGCTATGGCAGGTCGGGGACCGCAACGACGCGACCTTCGCCGCGCGGGCGGTGGACGACGCGCGCTATGCGCGCGGGCTGTCGCTCGGGCTGGACTTGATGATCCTCCTCAAAACCGCGCGGGTCGTTCTGCAACGCACCGGTCACTGACCAAATTCGACATTCTTGCTGAACGCCGCGCCCCTCGGGCGCGGCGTTGTCTTTTCAGCGATGCGAACGCACGGTGACCGGCCGCTGCGTCAGCTGTCGCAGCCTCTTGCACCCTCCCGCGAATCTCTTTAGATCACCGCTCACCCAAGGATGCGGGCGTAGCTCAGGGGTAGAGCACAACCTTGCCAAGGTTGGGGTCGTGAGTTCGAATCTCATCGCCCGCTCCACGGGTTAGCCGACCTAGGCCGGCATCTCCGCACAGCTCCATGCTTTGCGCTCAATCGCTGCGGCGTCTTGCGCCTGGTGGTGGGGGCTGTGGTGCAAGTGATCGCGGTTTGTCGCGGGGCCGGCGTCGAAGTATTCGGCCGCGTCCTCGATCCCGAGCCCCCTATCATCCCCGAGGTGATCGCCATCTGCTTGAGCGCATGGCGGGTGATGTCGTCGGAGAGCCCTGCCCTCTCGCAGGCGCGCCGTATGGCCGCCTTCATGGACAGGACCGGCCGCCCTCGGAACGCGACCACGTGCATTTCTCCGGGCCGCGCGCTGGCCTTCCAGCGCCGCAGGTGGGCGGCGAGCTGGCGAGGGATGCGAACCTGCCCGCGGCGCTTCTTGGTCTCGCGCTTGGCCTCGTCACGAACCCGGATCACGCCCGCCTCAAGATCCACGCGCGCCTATGTCAGCTCCAGCACGGCGCTCATCCGGCAGCCGGTGCAGAGGGAGACGAGAATGAAGCGGCGGGCGCGGAGAACGGCCGCCCGCATGAGCTTCGCCGCCTCCGCCTTGGTGAGCCAGCGGTCGCGGAGAAGCCTCGGCTCGCTCAGCGTGACGGTGAGCGGATAGACGAGCATCCCTTCGCCGTGGGCGTGGTTCAGGGCCGATTGCAGGACGCAGCTCGCGCCGCACGGTCGCCGTGCCGGCGGTGAAGCTCTGGCCCTTGTCGTTCTTCCGGGGCTTCCCCCGCTCGTGCTCATAGGCCTTGCAGGTGGAGCCCTTTACGAAGTCGCAGGTGAGGTCGCCCCAGAAGCCGGCGAGCATGGCGATGTTGTTCGCGAGGGTCGCCTTGCCGCCGATGCTCGGCCCGCGGTCGGCGCCATAGCGCGCAAGCGCCTCGCCGACCGTCAACTCCTCCGGTCGAGCGGACCACCGCGGCGGGCGGTCGCTCGGGTCTGGAGGTAGGTTCGGAGAGCTGCTTCAGCGCCCTCACGGGTCGCCAGCGCCGCAGAGCGTCCGCCGGGCAGCGCTGCCGTCCCGGATGATCCATTCGCCGGTGTCGGGTCGCCGGCATAGCGGGCGGGGAGTCGCCTGCGGGGCAATGGGTGAGGCTTCGAAAGTCTTCCGGCAGCAGGTAGAGGCGCCGGCCGATCGCCCCCGCGCACCAGGTCACGTCCGTCAATGAGGTGGAAATTCGTGGTGTAGCCGAGGGCGCCATCATGATCATGCGGCCGCTGAGTTGGAGCTGCATGTCGAGCGGGTCGGGCGCGGGCGCATCGAGCTCCGCCATGGCCTCGACCTGCATGTAGCGGTGCTGGAGCTGCCACTCGTCGTTCGCCTCGAGCAGGACGGCGCCGATGAGGCGGATGATGCTTTCTTCGTTGGGGAAGATGCCCACGACGTCGGCGCGGCGCTTCTTGAGGAAGCCCGCCCAGAAGGTCTCCGCTTCCGAGGAGCCGATGTGCAGGCCGATGATCTCTCGCCGTCCATCGGTGTTGGCGGCCACGGCGATCATGGCCGCGACCGAGACGATGCGCCCGCCCTCGCGCACCTTCAGGTAGGTCGCGTCCAGCCGGACATAGGGCCAGTCCCCCTCCAGCGGGCGCTTCAGAAAGGCTCCGACGCGCTCGTCGATCTCCTTGCAGAGCTTGGACACCTGGCTCTTCGAGATGCCCGACAGCCCCATCGCCTGGACGAGGTCGTCGACCTTGCGCGTGGAGACCCCTGCGATCCACGCTTCCTGGATCACCGAGATCAGCGCCTTCTCCGTCGTCTTCCGGGCCTCGAGGAAGGGCGGAAAGCAGCTCCCGGTCCGCAGCTTCGGGATGCGCAGGTTCAACTGCCCCAGCCGGGTGTCGAGCGTCCGGTCCCGGTAGCCGTTGCGCCAGGTCGATCGTTCGCCGCTGCGCTCATAGCGCCCGGCCCCGATCGGCCCCTCCACGTCGGCCTCCATGAGGATCTGGAGCACCGTCTCCGCGAGCCTGCGAAGGAAATTGCCGTCATCGGCCTTCTGCAGCGCCTCCATCAGCGCCATCCTGTCGTCGGTCATCGGGTCCTCGTGGCCAAGGGGGAAGTCGGACAACTCCACCGTGGCCGCATCTCCCGATGGCCACCTCCGGCTACACTGGAATCTCCACCACCTCCGTGGACGCTACCCGGCGGGAGCCTATGTTCGCCGATCAGGCCCCCGAGGGTGCGGACGGTGATAGAGGTCGGGAGGCGGGCGGCGGCGTCTTCCAGCGCCATCAGTTCAGGAATCCGCATCGCCCGCCCACTTCGCTGCGTCCGCCATGTTGAGCGGCTGGAGGTACTTCTCGCCGCCCTCGATGGGGCTCATGTTCTCCATCGTGCGAATGTCGTTCACCGACAGCCAGCCGCCTTCCCGGCCGATCCGGTAGACTTCGAAGCGCGCCTCCAGGTCGCCACGCAGGAGCCCGGAGAGGTCATGCTCGATGAACATGGTCCGGCGCTGCTCCTCGGTCAGAAGGGCGGCGTTCATCGCGGCCTCGATCCGCTTCGCCCAGGGTGCGAGGCATCGCGCGACGAAGGCCCGGTTCTCCTGCGTGACGTTCGAATACGTCGCGTTGTCGGTGATCCCGACCACGGTCGGCGGAACGCTGAAAAGCCTCGCCACGTCGAGGTTGGACAGCTTCCGGCTCTCGAGAAATTCGGCGTCGGAACTCGACATGGCCAGCTTGTGGAAGACCGCGCCGCCATCCAGCACCATGAGACGGCCGGCTTTCGCGCCGCCAGCATAGCGATCCTGCGTCATGGAGCGAAGGTGCATCACCTGCTCATTCGTCAGCGACTCGGGAAAGCTGAGGATGCCGCCCGGCTGAAAGCCGTTGCCCGCCATCGCCTCGGCCTGGTCGGACTGCTCCACCGCCAGCGACATGGTCCGCGCCGCGCGCTGGATGGAGGAGACGCCCAGGACGCCGTCCTCCGACCAATGGCGAACGTGCAGAACCTCGCTCCCCAGCAGGACGCGGGTGACGCCGTCGAGGTCGGTGCACCGGTAGCGCAGACGGCCGCCCGGCAGGCGCTCGACGGTCACGGCGCGCGGGTCCATCGGGTGCAGCGCGATCACCTGGCCGCGCCCGTTCGTCTCGAACCGGGAGAACGCGTTCCCGTGCACGTCGAGCTGTGCCGACAGCGCCTCTCGCCCTTCGAAGGCCGTGAGCGTTCCATTGAACCGGTCGTTCAGGCAGTTGCGCAGCGGGGTGCCGATGACCTCGCGGCGCCCGCCGTCCGGGGTTCGCTCGTAGACCTTGAGGGAGACGGCCGCGAGCGTCGTGGCCTTCACCGCGATGCAGGCGTGCGCCGTGGCGTGCCGCGAGAAGCGATGCACGCCGAACTCGCCGCCCATGCGCGCGACCTGGTCGGCGTACGGCGAGTAGCCGCGGGCGCGCGTCTCGTCGCTCGCCTCCCGCCGCTCATAGGCCCGGCGGAGCTGGCGGGACGCCCATTCGATCATGCGAAGACCTCCAGGTAGCGGCGAAGCCTCGCCAGCCGCGGGCGGGCCGCCTCGCGCGAGCGGGCGCTCACGCTGCCCTCGTAGGCGGCCCACGCGGCGGCGACGGAGATTGCCTTCAGGGTGACCGCGACCAGCTCCCGCCGCTCGCCCCGCGCCAGCGCTCGCCCTTCGGGGCGACCGTGAAGCCGAAGGACATGCCGCCGAGGTCGCCTCGCTCCGCCAGCGCCAGCACGTCGCGGGCGAGGTGTCGGGAAGGCCGAGGCCGAAGGCGAGGCCGCGGGACGCGAAAGCCCTTTGGCGAACCGGAAGCGACACGCGGGCTGAGGCGGCCAATGGGGCCGATGGCTACCCAACGGGGCGGAGCGCGAGCCGTCCCCTCACGGGACGCCGCCCATTCCCCTGCTTGCTCATCGGTGCGAGCATCGATCGGCCGCGTCAGGTCTGGTTCGCGGACATCGCGTATCGGTCCATGCTGCGAGGCTCCCTCCGCCTCGGTGCGATCGTCGACCGGCGCCGCCGGAAGGCGATGGCCCGGCGGCTGTCGAACCTCGCTGGAGGCCGAGCTCTCCGTCGACGCCTTGGCCGCTGGGCATGGATTGGCTGCGGCAGGCAGGCTCCCCCCTTGCCCAGCGCTGGCCGGGCCGGCCGGCAGCGGAACTCGCCCAGCCCAGCGCGCGTTTTGTGCAGAGCACCAAAATCAGCGCCAGGAGAACCGCAGTGACCCGCGCCATCCTCAGGACCACCACGGCGATGACGGTCGCCCTTGCCATTGCGGCGCCCCACGGGCTCGGCCCGGCCGTCGCTCAAGAAGCGACCGCGCCGGCGGCAGATGCTTCGCCCCAAGCCGCGCCGGCTCCCGAAGTCGCCGAGGACGGAACAGGCGTCGCCGATGCCGACGAGAAGGATCCGGCTGCTGAAGAATCCGAGGGGCGCGATGCGGATGTCGCTCCTGCGCCCCAGGCATCCGGTGCAGCGACGGAGGCCGCAGGGGCAACCGAGGCCGCTGGAACCTCCGAAGCCGAGGCAACGGGTAGCGCCGATCCCGCAGAGCCCGCCGCAGAGGAGGAGAGCGAAGGCTCGGACGCGCCGACCGCGGAGCAGGTGACGGCGCCCGTCGTGCCAGAGAGCACGCAGGACGAGGACGTAGCGCAGCAGGAACCCGAGGTCGCGCAACAGGAAGCCGGAGACAACGCCGCTTCCGGCGAGGATGCCCAGGAGGCGGATGCACCGGATGGCGCGGAGGCGAAGGGCGCGGAGGCGGCCGCTCCCCCGGTCGAGGCCGAAGCGGCGGCCTCCGCAGCTCCGCAGGACGAGTTGACCGATCCGAACGCCGAGGACGCTGCGGACGAAGCGGCAGCGGACCAGGCCGCCGAGACAGTCCCGGAGGTGAACGAGCCCTCTGCGGCGCCGACCTCAACGGAAAGCGACGCAGCGGAGCCGGAGGCCGCCACCGCCGCCGAGCCGGCCGCACCAGCCAAGGCGACGCCCGACGAGGATGAGGCGCCTGCCGCGGTTCGGGCCGAGACGTCGGAGCCCCCGGCCGCCGAGGCCGAAGAGGCGGAGCCGGTGAAGGTGACGTCGGAGAAGGTAACCGAAGAGACGACGCGCTCCAGCGATGAGGAGGTCGGGGAAGCGCGTCGCGAGGGCGCCGCCGCCTCCGACGAAGATGATGGCGGCAAGGTGAAGACCCTGCTCGGCATCCTCGGCGCCGCCGGCGCAGGCTTGGCCGTCGGATCGCTGCTGGGCGGAGACGAAGGCGGCGAAGTCGTGGAGAACACCGGAGACCGGGTGGTGATCGAGCGCGACGGCCAGTACTTCGTCCGCTCGGACGAGAACCAACTGCTGCGCCGGCCAGGATCCGAGGTCAGCACCGCCACCTTCGACGACGGCAGCACCCGCAGCGTCGTGACCCGTGAGACCGGGGTAAAGGTCGTGACCATCCGCGACAGGGACGGCTACGTCGTACGGCGCTCCCGGGTTCTTCCCGACGGCCGCGAGATCGTGATGTTCGACGACATCGCCGAGCGGCGCGAGCAGCTCCGGGAGGACGAACTCGCGCGGCTCGAAGCGGAAGCGCGCGAGCGGGAACGCGCGCAGGCCGCCGAGCGCCGGGCCGTGGAAGCCTCGCGTGCGGATCGGGGAGAGCTCCGGCGCGCGCTTGAGGCGCGGCCGTGGGCGCAGCTCGACCGGGGCTTCTCGCTTCGCCAGATACGCGAGAACGTAAGGGTGCGGGAGCTGATGCCGAGCCTCGACCTCGACGCCATCACCTTCGAGAGCGGCAGCGCGGCGATCTCGCCGCGGCAGGCCCGCAGTTTGGACGAGCTGGGGCGCGCGATCGAGCAGATCCTGGGCGACAGCCCGGGCGAGGTCTTTCTGGTGGAAGGCCACACCGACGCGGTCGGCGGACGGGCCATGAACCTGGCGCTGTCGGACCGCCGCGCGGAAAGCGTGGCGCTGGCGCTGACGGAGTTCTACGACATCCCGCCGGAGAACCTCATCGCCCAGGGCTATGGCGAGGAGCATCTGAAGGTGGAGACCGAGAGCGCCGAGCGCGCCAACAGACGCGCGACTGTGCGCAGGATCACCCCGCTGCTCACTGCGCGCCGGTAGGGCGCTTGAATGGCGCAAAGTTGGACAACGCGGAGCTGGCTCTGCACTCCGCCGTTGTCGGGAGTTGCGAGCACGCCATTCGGGGCTGGATGCGCCGCAGCGATGCCGGCGTTCCACCTTGTCGATGGAGATGAAGAAGGAGCGAGCGCGCCTTTCCGCCGGGCGAGGGCGGATCGGAAGTGGACCTGCCGGAACTTCCCCTTCCCTGCGACAGATTTTCCGACCAGATTTCTTGGGTAAGGAGTTGGCGTCGTCGCCCGGAGGCGCCATTGTTCCGGGTGAGGTGACCTGCACGCTCGCGTGGGTCGACTGACCGGAGTCCGTCCTATGATCGTGTGCCACTGCGCCCGGATTCGGTCCTCGGACATCCAGGCGGCCGTCGCTTGGATGCGCGCCGCCGATCCCTGGGCTGATCACGCCGGGCAAGGTGTATCGCGCGCTCGGGAAGCGTCCGGAATGCGGCGGCTGCGTGTCGCTGTTCGTGGACGTGCTCCGGGCGGATCAGAACACCGGAGTGCCGCCCGTGCTGCGCGGGCTGCGCCGCCCGGTCGAACGGAGGCGGACGAATGAAGGGCGACGAGAAGGTCCTTGAGTATCTCAACAAAGGCCTGCGGAGCGAGCTGACGGCGGTGAGCCAGTATTGGCTGCACTACCGCCTCCAGAAGGACTGGGGGGTCGGCAAGCTGGCCGCGAAGTCCCGCGCCGAGAGCATCGAGGAGATGCAGCACGCGGACAAGTTCATCGACCGGATCATCTTTCTGGAAGGCCATCCGAACCTGCAGGTCCTCGACCCGCTGCGGATCGGCGAGACGGTGAAGGAGACGCTGGAATGCGATCTCGCCGCCGAGCATGACGCCCGGAAGCTCTACCAGGAGGCGAAGGGCCACTGCGAGAACAGTGGGCGACTACCCCTCCAAGAACCTGTTCGAGGAGCTGATGGCGGACGAGGAAGGTCATATCGACTACCTCGAAACCCAGCTCGAGCTGCTGAACAAGATCGGGGAGGAGCGGTACATCCAGCTCAACGGGACAACGGCCGATCAGGAGGATTGATCCATCCGGGTCTGGACGATGAGGGGCCGGCGCGTGATGCGTCGGCCCTTTCCATGTCCCGCGGCGCCGCGGGCTTTCCTGCGGCCGCGGCGCCTCGGCACTCGACTCCGGCGGCGCCTCGCGGCAAAGCTGCGGGCCGTGCGGATGAGGGGAAGTGCATGGATTACGCAAGGATCGCCGAGGTGTTCACGAAGCTGGCGGTCGAGGCGGGGGAGCTGATCCTCGGCGTCTACGCCTCCACCGACGTGGACGTGCGGCACAAGGACGACCAGAGCCCCGTGACCGAGGCGGACGAGAAGGCCGACGCCCACATCGCCGCCGGGCTGCGGGAGGCCTTCCCCGATCTGCCGCTGGTCACCGAGGAGCAGGCCGCCACCCACGGCCAGTCCGTGAAGACCTTCCTGATCGTCGACCCGCTGGACGGCACCAAGGAGTTCGTGCAGCGCCGCGGCGAGTTCACCGTCAACATCGCGCTGGTGGAGGACGGGGTCCCGACGCGGGGCGTGGTCTATGCGCCGGTGCTGGGCCGGCTGTTCCGCACCACCGCCGACGGCGCGGCCGGAGGAGGTCAAGCCGGACGGGTCGGAAGCGGCGGTCCTGAAGGTGTCGGAGCCCGATAACGCCGCGCTGCGGGTGGTCGCCTCCAAGAGCCACCGCGACAAGGCGACCGACGACTACATCGCGAAGTATCAGGTGGGGGACTTCCTCTCGGCCGGATCTTCGCTGAAGTTCTGCCTGGTGGCGGCGGGGGAGGCCGATCTCTACCCGCGGCTCGGGCGCACCATGGAATGGGACACGGCCGCCGGCGATGCGGTGCTGCGCGCGGCGGGCGGCGTGGTGGAGCGGCTGGACGGCTCGGGCCCGCTGGAATACGGCAAGCCCGGCTTCGACAACCCGTTCTTCCTGTGCCGGGCGCCGGGCGTGAAGGTGAAGCCGCTGTGAAGGCCGCCATCGTCATCCCCGCCCGCTACAAGAGCTCCCGCTTCCCGGGCAAGCCGCTGGTCGCCCTCAAGGGCGCCGACGGCGTATCGAAATCGCTGATCCAGCGGGCGTGGGAGGCCGGCATGGAAGCGGAGGGATTCGCCGAGGTCGTGGTAGCCACCGACGACGACCGCATTCGCGAGGCGGCCGAGGGCTTCGGCGCGCGCGTGGTGATGACGCCCGAGGCCTGCCGCAACGGGACCGAGCGCTGCGCCGCCGCCCTGCCCCACCTGCAGAGCGACCCCGACGTGGTGGTGAACCTGCAGGGCGACGCGCCGCTGACCCCGCCGTGGTTTCTGGAGGCGCTGCGCGACGCGATGCATGACGCCGCCTTCGAGGTTGCGACCCCGGTCCTGCGGTGCGATGCCGAGGCCCACGCCGCCTTCCTGGAGGATCGCTCCGCCGGCCGTGTCGGCGGCACCACCGCCGTCTTCGACCGCATGGGCCGGGCGCTATACTTCTCGAAAGAAGTCATCCCCTACACCGGCCGCACATTCGGCGAGGGAGAAATCTGCCCGGTCTTCCATCATGTGGGCGTCTACGCCTATCGCCCTGCGGCGCTCTCCGCTTACGCCGGCTGGCCCGAAGGCGGGCTGGAGACAGTGGGAGGGGCTGGAGCAGCTCCGCTTTCTGGAGAACGGCGCCCCGATCGCATGCGTGGAGGTCGAGGCGCGCGGGCGCGTGTTCTGGGAAGTGAACAATCCCGCCGACGTCGCGCGGGTCGAAGGGGCGATGGCCCGCGCCGGCATCGTCTGAGAGCGCGGGCGTCACGCACGGCCATCCGCACGCCGACGGACGTCTCGGGCGCCTCGGCCGTGGCGCGCCGGGAGAGGTCGGCGGCGCGGTCCCGACGCCCGGCGGCGCGGATCGCGACACACTGATGAGGACATGATGCAGACCAAGGTCACCAAGGCGATCTTCCCTGTAGCGGGACTGGGCACGCGCTTCCTGCCTGCCACCAAGGCCATCCCCAAGGAGGTGCTGCCGCTGGTCGACCGCCCTCTGATCCAGTACGCGATCGACGAGGCGCGCGCCGCGGGGATCCGCGAGTTCATCTTCGTCACCTCGCGCGGCAAGTCGGCGCTGGAGGACTACTTCGACCTCGCGCCCGAGCTGGAGCGGGCGCTGGAGGAGAAGGGCAAGACCGATCTGCTGGCCGAGGTGCGCAAGGCCAACATGGACTCGCGGCCAGATCGCCTATGTTCGCCAGACCGAGGCGCTGGGGCTCGGCCACGCCGTCTGGTGCGCCCGCCGGCTGATCGGCTCGGACGAGCCGGTGGCGGTGCTGCTGCCCGACGACGTGATCGCCGCCGAGACGCCCTGCCTCGAACAGATGGCCGACGCCTATGCGGAGACGGGCGGCTGCATGGTGGCGACCATGGAGGTCGCCCCGGAGCAGGTGTCGTCCTACGGCGTGCTGGACGTCGAGAAGGACATGGGCCGGCTGGTGCGCGCCAAGGGCATGGTGGAGAAGCCCCGGCAGGACGCGCCCTCCAATCTGGCGGTGATCGGCCGCTACATCCTGACGCCCACGGTGTTCCAGACGCTGAACGCCGGACGCAAGGGCGCGGGCGGCGAGATCCAGCTCACCGACGCCATCGCGCAGGAGATCGACGAGGGGCGCGAGGTCTACGGTTACCGCTTCGAAGGAAGGCGTTTCGACTGCGGCTCGAAGGCGGGCTTCCTGAAGGCGACGGTGGCCTTCGGGCTGGCGCGGCCGGATCTCGGTCCCGAGTTCGCCGCCTTCCTGCGCGAAACCGTGTCGCGTCCGGGCGAGTGAGGCCATGGCCCGGATACTGGTTACGGGCGGCGCCGGCTACATCGGCGCGCATGGCTGCAAGGCGCTTCGGGTTGCGGGTCATGAGCCGGTGGTGCTCGACAATTTCCGGACCGGCTGGCGTGCGGCGGTGAAGTTCGGAGACGTGATCGAGGGGGATCTGCTGGATCCCGATGCGGTCGCCGACGCCTTCGCCCGCGCCCGGCCGGATGCCGTGATGCACTTCGCGGCGTTGTCCAACGTGGCCGAATCCGTCGCCGATCCCGGGCTCTACTGGCGCAACAACGTGGGCGGATCGCTCAACCTGCTCTGCGCCATGCGCGACGCCGGAGTGGGAAGCATCGTCTTTTCTTCCACGGCCGCCACGTACGGCGAGCCGGAGGAGTCGCCGATCACCGAGGACGCGCCGCAACGGCCGATCAATCCCTACGGCGCCTCGAAGCTGGCGGTCGAAAAGATGCTGGAGGACTTCGAGCGGGCGCACGGCATCCGGTCCATCGCGTTCCGCTACTTCAACGTCGCGGGGGCCGACCCGGAACGGGAAGTCGGCGAGCACCACGTGCCCGAGACTCATCTGATTCCCAACATCCTGGATGCCGTGGCCGGGGCGCGGGATGCGCTGACCATGAACGGCGACGACTATCCGACCCCCGACGGAACCTGCATCCGGGACTACGTGCATGTGATGGATCTCGTGGACGCGCATGTTCTCGGGACGGAGCGGCTGCTGGAGGGCGGCGACAGCCTGCGGCTGAACCTCGGCACCGGAACCGGCTTCTCGATCAGGCAGGTGATCGATACGGCGCGCGACGTGGTGGCCGAGGAGATCCCCGTGACGGTGGGTCCGCGCAGGCAGGGCGATCCGGCGCGGCTCGTCTGCGACGGATCCCGCGCGCGCGAAGTTCTGGGCTGGATCCCGCGCCGCTCCGACCTGCCCCGGATGATCGGCGACGCTTGGGCGTGGCGGCAGACCGGCCGCTTCCCCGCCTGATGCCGCGTCGTCTCCTCGACCTGACGCGCACGGTGGCGCGGGCGGGGCGGCTCGCGCCCGGCGGCGTCGACCGGAGCGAGCGGGCGTGGGCGGCGCATCTGGCGCAGGATCCCGACGCGCGGTTTCTCGTCACCGCCGGCCCCAGGCACGCGGTTCTGGACGGACAGGGAGCGGGCGAGCTGATCGCGGCGCTGGAAAGCGGGGCGGAGCTTCCGCCTGCGGATCTGCGCGGCGCCTTCTCCGCCTGGAAGACCGAACGTCAGCGGCGGGCCGACAGCCTTTCGCGCAAGCTCGCGCGCGCCCAGGGCGAGGATCTGGCGGACCTGATGGCCGCTGAAGGGCGAGGCTCCACATATCTCAACATGGCCCAGGCGCATCTGGACGCAGCGCGGCTGAAGGCGCTTCGTCTCGGCGGCGTCCGGCGGACGGTGGCTATGGCCCACGATCTCGTGGCGCTCGAACGTCCGGAGCTGGCGCGTTCGACGGAACCGACGCGTCTGATGGCCTTCCTCGCGGCCGCGGAGCTGTGCGACGGCATCCTCTACGCATCAGTGGAAACCGCGGCGATCGGCGGTGCGCACATGGAGGCGGCGCCTCCCTCCTGCGTCACCTCTCCGGGTCTCTCGCCCTTGCCCCCGCCCGCCGGCGCAGAGACCGCAGGCCCGAGCTTCGTGATGCTCGGCGCGATCGAGCCCCGGCGCAATCACCTCGCCGTGCTTTGGATCTGGCAGCGCCTCTGGCAGGAGTTGGGAGAGGCGGCGCCGAAGCTCTTCATCCTCGGCCGGCGCGCGGCCGAGGCCGAGATGGTCCACGACTTCCTCGATCGGGCGCCCATGTCCGGACGCGTGGTGTTCGAACGCCGCGACCTGTCGGACTCCGAAGTCGCCGCGCATCTCTGCGCAGCACGCGCGCTGCTGATGCCGAGCTTCGCCGAGGGCTCGGGCCTCGCGGTCGCGGAAGCGCTGTCGCTCGGGTGCCCCGTCATCGCGGCCGACATCCCCGCCCTTCGCGCGACGGGCGGAGAGGCCCCCGACTATATCGACCCGCTCGATCTGCCGGAATGGCTGGAGAGGATCCTGGCCTACGCCCATCCGGTGGAGAACGGCTCGGGACCGAGAGCGAGACAGGTCTCCCGCATAGGCGCGTGGCGCGCCCGCAGCTGGACCGCGCATTTCGCGGAGGTGCAGGCGTTCCTCAAGGATATCGACGCCTAGGCGATACACGTGCTTCGGCGCCAGCGCGCGTGATTTTGCAAAGACTTCTTCGCCGCAGCTTGTCACGCGGCGGTCACGACCGATCGCCGAAGGTCCTTCCGGGGGCCGAGAAGACATGTCGGCTCCCGAGTCGCCGACCCTGGGCGCTCCTTCCGTGTGTGGGCGGTTGGATCGATGGGGTCGGGACGCAGGAGGCCGGCTGTCGGCCGGTTCCTGCGAGAGGGGGAGGGGTCGGGCGTCGGGCGCCCGACCCCTTTTCGACGCCCCGACCGCCGCTCCGCCATCGAGGGGACCGCCGCGGGAACGCGAGCCACTCCGCTGCGGTCAGTCGATGTTCCGCTCCCGCAGGAACGACAGGATCATCGCCGCGCAGGTCGCGGGATGCTCGATGTTGGGCAGGTGGCCTGCGTCCCGGATCACCTGGAACTTGGCGCCAGCAATGAGATCGGCCGTCGCTTCGACGACGTCCGGCGGCGTCGATCCATCCTCGGAGCCGGCCAGCGCCAGCGTCGGGACCGAAATCCGGCTTGCGGCCGCACGAAGATCGGCGTCGCGAATGGCGCGGGCGCAGCCGACATATCCGGCGGAAGGCGTCCGCACGAGCATGTTGCGCCAGAGCGCCAGCTCGGCCTTCCGGTGTTCCCGAAAGCCCGCCGAGAACCAGCGGGAGATCACACCGTCCGCGACGGCTTCAATTCCCCCGGCCTCCACCTGCGCGATACGGCTGTCCCAGGACGCCGCGTCCCCGATCTTCGCCGCCGTATCCATGAGGACAAGAGCCCGCACGAGATCAGGTCGCCGAACCGCAAGGCTCTGCGCGATCTGCCCTCCGATCGACAGTCCCACGATCACCGCGCGGGAGACTTCCAGCTTGTCCAGCAGCCCGGCCAGTTCGTCCGCCAGATCCTCGATGCTCCACGCGCCCCGGGGCATCCGGACAGGCCATGCCCCCGCTTGTCGTAGCGGATGAAGCGCAGGTGACGGGGCATGATGGCCGTCAGCCGATCCCATATCCGGAAGTCGGAGCCGAGCGAGTTCGCGAAGACCACGGGCAGCCCGCCCCGGTCGCCTTCATCGGCGAAATGAAGCGCGACGTCCTTCACACATGCGGCATGCATCGTTTTCCCCCCTCGGGCGTTCTCTCACCGCCGCCTGTGGAGCGAGCGGCGCTTCAACGAGGTAAGCCGGGCGGGGGATGCGTGTCGAGTGTCGGGTCGGGAACCCGGGCGGGACTGGTCATCGATTTAGGATGAACTAGCTGCATGTAAACATGAACCGGAGAGAAACCTATGGCCGCGAAGGACACGACAGGACGGGCAGGTCAGGTGCGCGCGATCACGCGCGCCGTGTCCGTCATGCGGGCGCTGGCGGAGAGCCCCGAGGGGCTGACGCTGTCCGAGACGGCGGCGCAGGCGGGTCTCGCGGCCTCCACGGCGCACCGGATCCTGACGACCCTCGAGAGCGAGCGCTTCGTGCGGTTCGACGCCACGACCGGCGCCTGGCATGTCGGCGTCTCCGCCTTCACGGTCGGGGCGGCGTTCTCTCGCACGCGGGACGTCATCGTCCTCGCCCGCCCCTACATGCGCCGGTTGATGGAGAGCACGGGCGAGACTGCGAACATCTTCCTCGAATCCGGCGGCGAGCTGGTCTGCATGGGCCAGGTCGAAAGCCGGCACGCCATGCGGGCCATCACACGGGTCGGCGGGCGCCTGAAGATGCACTGGTCCGCGGCAGGAAAGGCGATGCTGGCTTCGATGCGCCCGGAGCACGCCCGCCTGATCCTCGAGGAGCAGGGCCTGCCGAAGGCCACCCCGCGCACGTTGACCGAAATGGATGCGCTCTCCGCAGAGTTGGAGAAGGTCCGCCGGACCGGGATCGCCGTGGACGACGAGGAGCACGCCGACGGCCTCCGCTGCGTCGCAGCCGCTGTCCTCAACGAGGCGGGCGCGCCCGTCGCGGCCATCTCCGTCTCCGGCCCCAAGAGCAGGATCCCGGACGACAGGCTCGCCCAGCTTCGCGATACGGTGAGCCGCATCGTCGGCGAGGTGACGCGCGAGTTCGGAGGTCGGCCTGCGGGCGGATGAGGAGCGGCGAGAAATCTTGGCCGGCCCTCTGGACGTGCTTCGGGGCCCTTGATATAGCCGTCCCTGTTCCTGACGGGGCCTCCATTCCGGCGTAGCTCAGTGGTAGAGCATCGGACTGTTAATCCGCTGGTCGTAGGTTCGAATCCTACCGCCGGAGCCAATCCCTCAAGGGTCTCAATGAAATCAAGAAGCTAGCTGCGCCAGAGGCGCCGCTAGCCTTCTTTATCTCCCGCTGTGCCCACGGGTGTAGCCCTTCGCTGCGCCCCAACGTTCGGAGCCAGCGGATGGCGAAGTGCGCGTTCCTCATCAAACGGGGCAACATCTATTGGTTTCGGCGGAGGCCGCCGGTCCTCCGCCTCCTCGGAAACGGTCCCTTCACGGATCAACGTGCTACTGCCTCAAGCGAGCGTCAGCATACTGCGCGTCGCCACCTGGCCCTGAGCCTTCGCACGAGCTGTGCTCGCGAAGCCCGTCGGCGGGCGGCGCGCGTCGCGGCGCTCTTCGAGTTTGGGTGGTCAAGGTTCGAGGCGGCAATGAACAAGGCGGCGCACGTGGATGGCGGTCCGGATTTCCAACAGGCGTTCGCGCGCCAGATGCTCGACTATATGCAGCAGAACGTCGAGCTGGTTCGGCAACTGACGAACGCCGCGCTCCCCGACGCGGCGCTGGCGGTCGAACTGGATCGCAACGACGCGCGGACGCGACGGGCCATCGCTCAAGCCGTGCCGGTTCCGGCGAAGCACGCCGCGCCTACGGAGGAAGACGACAGCCCGTTCGATGATCCGGAGTTCGAAGCCGCGCTGCTAAAGATGGCGGACGATCAGGGTTGGTGGCACACCGACCCCGCCGAGATCGTCGCTGATTTCGACTGGATGCTCGTCGGACTTGCCACAATGCAGGAGCAGTATATTCGCTACTGCGTTCGGAAGGGCCTCGATCCTGCTACGGCTCTGCCTTCTCTATCCCGTCTCGCCGCCGGCCTCGACGCCACCACGCGAGCGGTCGGGGTCGCTCCTGCCAACGCCGTTCCGCCTGCCGAATTCCCGCCATTCTGGCAATCGGCGTGGAGGCCACGGTTAAGAGTGCGGCGCCTTCGTTCGTCGCGTCGCCCCCGATCAGCGAGTTCGGAAGCCGCTATCTTGATCTGCGATGCGAAGGCTACGCGCTGAAGCGCAAGGCAGAGACCCCAGATCGCGGGGCTGGCGACAGCTTCCGAGCCAACTCACGTCGGAACAACGAAGCGACGCTCGCGCTGTTCATAGATCTCTGCGGAGATCTCCCGGTCGCCGACATCCAGGAGCACCACTGCAAAGACGTCATCAGAATCCCGGCGAGCCACGGCAAGTCGGCGAAAGATCGGCGCGGCATTCGGCAGGTCGTCGAGGAGGCGGATCGCGAGGAGGCGGCTCGGATTGAGGCGCTCAAGGCCCGGATGCGCCGCGCTGGCGGCAGCCCCGGCGAGATCGAAGACGCTGTGGCGGAGGCCCGCACGGCCCGCCTGCGGACCGAAACCTGCGTGCGCCATATGCGCCTGCTCTCGCAGGTGATGGAGTTCGCAATCTTCGACGGCGTGCGCCTCGATAACCCGATCAAGGACCTCATCTGGACCACCCGCGAGATCAAGAGCAGGACGAATTGCGAGCAGACCGCCAAGCGGACGGGCTGGGGGATGACATCCACAAGCTGCTCGCGTCGCCGATCTACCGCGAGCCCCTTGATGAACCGGGGGAACCTCTCTTCTGGGCGCCGCTGCTCGCCCTCTTCGCCGGGCTGAGGATGGAGGAGGCGTTGCAGCTCCGCTCAGACGACTTCGCCACGGAAACGAACGTCGCCTACATCCGCATCCAGATCGCGGATGAGAACCAGCGGCTGAAGTCTGGCGCCGCCCAACGCCGCGTCCCCGTTCATCGCACGCTGCTTGATCTCGGGCTTCTGCAACTCGTCGAGCTTCGCCGGACGAGCGGACAGGGCCGCATCTTCACGCACCTTGAACGCGGCAGGAGCAAGGGCAAGCTGGGGGAGAACTTCTCGAAGCGCTTCACGCACTACCGGAAGCGCAACGCGATCTACGAGGCCGCGAAAGACTTCCACGGGCTTCGGACCGACTTCCACACACGCCTCGCTTACGCGAACGTGCCGGTGCACGCACGACGGTCCCTGATGGGCCACGAGAACACCGACATCACCCACAAGCACTACTTCCGCGTCGGGGACCCGCTGCCCGCGCTCAAGGAGTTCGTTGATCGGATCGACATCGACTGCTCCGCTGTCCGACGGCCGTTCCACGTTTGCCGGGGTTCATAGGCTACATCCCCTGCCGTAGCGGCACGGCACTGAAGGATGCCGGGAGCCCTGTTGATCCCGGCGCTTCCATCAGCAACAAGGCACGCAGGATAAGCCACTGCCGTAGGGAGTAGCCGTGCCGTCGCTCGACTGGATCGGAAAGGACGAGGTGGTCAATCACCATCGCGAGGTTCCCTACCGGCTGATCCACTGCGATTCTGCGCGTTCGGCCGGCGATCCCGAAGCCGGTAATCTATTGGTGCAGGGGGACAACCTTGAGGCGCTGCGAGCGCTTCTTCCCTATTACGCGGGCAAGATAAAGTGCATCTACATCGACCCGCCCTACAATACGGGGAACGAAGGCTGGATCTATAACGATAAAGTCAACGGGCCAGAGATCCGGAGGTGGCTCGGAAAGGTCGTAGGAAAAGATGCCGAGGATCTGTCGCGCCACGACAAGTGGCTTTGTATGATGTATCCTCGCCTTCGTCTTCTTCGAGATTTCCTCACGGACGATGGAGTTTTGTTTGTATCACTGGATGACCACGAAATCGACCACGGTCGACTACTCATCGACGAGATTTTTGGACGGCAAAACTTCATTGTCCAAATAACTTGGGATAAAACCCGCAAGAATGATGCCAAGTTGTTCTCTGCAGGACACGATTACATTCTCTGCTACGCCCGAAACAAGCGCCGCCTGAGAGAAGATGGCACTCGGTGGCGCGAAGCGAAGCCGGGGTCGGCCGAGATCCTGCGTTTCTGGCGTGAGAAAAAGGCCTCCGGCCTTGCCGACCCCAACATACAGGAAGAACTCCGCGAGTGGTATTCGGACCTCCCGCGCGGGCACCCTTCGAAGGCGCTATCTCGCTACAAGTGGGTCGATGAGCGCGGTCCTTGGCGAGATAGAGACATATCCTGGCCGGGAGGAGGGGGCCCCACTTACGAGATCCTGCACCCGATCACGCGGCAGCCCTGCGCCGTTCCCGATGCCGGTTGGCGGTTCGCAACAAAAGAGAAGATGGACGAGCAGATCGAGCGTGGCCTCGTCGAGTTTCGACGCGATCATACTGAGCCTCCATTCCGGAAGGCGTATCTTTCCCGAAGCGGCGACGCGGAAGACGGCGAGGACGCTGGAAGCGTGATGACATCGCTGATCCAGAAGCAGGCACAGGTAACGGTGAAGCACCTTCGCGGCCTCTTCGATGGTCGCGATGTCTTCCCGAATCCAAAGGATCACGAAGTAATCGCAAGATTAATCAACTATGTCGCCGGCCCGGACGATATCATACTGGACTCTTTTGCCGGATCTGGGACGACGGGCGAGGCAGTTCTACAGCTCAACGCCTCGGATGGGGGGCAGCGACGCTTTGTGCTTGTAGAACTTGAAAAATCCACAGCTTTCGAGATCACAGGTCCGCGGATACAGAAGGTAATAGAGGGATATTCAGTTGGCGCGGACACAAGCACATTTGTGAAAGGCACCGGTGGTGGGTTTCGATTTTGTAGGCTCGGCAGTCCCCTTTTTGATGAGTTCGGGGATGTGGCTCTGGAGGTTCAGTTCTCCGATCTCGCGGCGCACATCTTTTTCTCGGAGACTGGTGTCCCGATACCCCAACGCGCGACTGGCGAACTCCTCGGAGCGCACCAGGGCCGCGCCGTCTACCTCCTGTTTGACGCCGCACACGCGCAGGCACCACGGGAGGCCGCGGGCAATGTGCTCACGCCGGACAGGCTGGCAACCCTCCCACCACCGCCAAGCGGCTTCGACGGCGTCCGCGTCGTCTATGCCGAGGGTTGCACAGTCTCTGCGGATCGGCTGAAGGCTCAGGGGGTACGCTTCAAGCAGATCCCCTACCAAGTCGAGGGTGCGTGATGGCGGATTTCGAGCTGCGTGCCTATCAGCGCGAAGCGCTGCGGGCGCTGCGGGCGTATCTCCGGCGAGGGCAGGTCCTGGGGGCCGATACCGCCTTCTACGATGCCACGCACGTCCCCTATACACCCGCACCGTACGTCGCCAAGGAGACGCCGTACGTCTGCCTGCGCATTCCCACGGGAGGGGGAAAAACGGTGGTTGCGGCCCACGCCATCGGGATCGCGTCGCGGGAGCACTTGCAGGCCGACAATCCGATGGTGCTTTGGCTGGTACCTTCTACGGCAATCCTGGACCAGACGCTTGGCGCGCTCCGCGACCTCACGCACCCCTACCGCCAAGCCCTTGCGGCTGATTTCGGTCGCAACGTTTCAGTGCTGTCTCTCCCCGAGGCGCTCTCGCTCTCGCGACCAGACGCAACAGGCGGGGCTTGCGTGATCGTGGCAACGATTCAAGCCTTCCGGGTCGAAGACCGAGAGGGACGGAAAGTCTACGAGGACTCCGGGGCGCTGATGGACCACTTCAGCGGCCTGACGCGGGCGCAGCTCTCCGGCCTGACGACGATCGAGGGGGGTGATCGGCCGGTAGCGTCTCTTTGCAACGTGCTCCGCCTTCACCGGCCAATGGTGATCGTCGATGAGGCGCACAATGCTCGCACCGCGCTCTCTTTCCAAACGCTCGCTCAGCTCGCGCCGTCGATGATCCTGGAAATGACGGCGACGCCCGAGCTGCGGCACGATCCGGAGAAGGGTCTTCAGCCGTCCAACGTTCTTTTCCACGTCTCTGCGGCGGAGCTGAAGGCAGAGGAGATGATCAAGCTGCCAGTGCGGCTTCAGACGGATCCAGACTGGCGCAAGGCCATCGCGCAAGCACTCGACTGCCAGACTGCGCTGGAAGATGCGGCCACGGCCGAGGAAGCCGAGACCGGCGAATACATCCGGCCAATCGTGCTCTTTCAGGCCCAGTCGGCATCGAAGAGTGATCCGCATCGACTGACACCCGACGCCGTGAAAGCCTACCTGATCGACGACAAGCGGGTTGCTCCGGAGCAAATCGCGATACACGGCGCGGGCAAAGCCGAGTTGGACGACATCCCGAACATTGAGGCGAGAGACTGCCCCGTTCGGTTCATCATCACGGTACAGAAGCTTCGCGAGGGCTGGGACTGTCCTTTCGCCTACGTTCTCTGTTCCGTCGCAGAACTGAGCTCCCCGACAGCCGTCGAGCAGATCTTGGGGCGAGTTCTCCGGATGCCGAAGGCCCGCAGGAAGCGCCGCGACGCCCTGAACCGGGCTTACGCCTTCGTCGCTTCGGTGGATTTCCAGCTGGTGGCTGAGAAGCTGAAGGATGGCCTCGTGGATGGCGCAGGCTTCGACCGACTTGAGGCGGCGGAACTGATCAAGCCGCACGCGGGCTTGCAGTTCGAAGAGGAACGGGCGGACTATGCCCACCAGTCGGACGCGCTGCCCGAGGAGCCGGGCGCAACGCCGGCAGATGTGGAACAAGCGATCGAGCGTCTCCCCCCTTCGCTCAAGGCGCGGGTGAGGTTTGATCCCGCTGCAAGGACGCTTGCGGTGGCGCGACCGCTATCTCGCGACGATCGCAACGCGATGCATCTGGCATTTGCGCGGATGCCGGGCGCAGAACGGGTAATCGACCGGCTCTTCATCCGGTCGAACCGGATTCAAGCGAGCGAGGCCCCGGAAGGTGTCAGGCCGCCCTTCATCGTGCCGCGCCTCGGCATCGTTCGTCAGGGCGAGCTGGAGTTGCTCAGCCCCGACCACTTCCTCGACCTGCCGTGGAACCTCGCGGAGTGCGACCCGGAGCCTTTTGGAAATCGCTTCGTGATCCACGACCACACGCAGACGGGCGAGCTGGACGTGAGCGAGCGCGGGCGGATGAAAATCGGCTTCGTAGGAGCGCTGCACGATCAGCTTGCGATGGCGATCCACGAGCCGGCTTGGTCTCTGCCCCGCCTCGTGAACTGGGTCGACCGGGGCATCCCGCACCCCGACATCACCAAGCCGGCCGCGCGTATCTTCATCCAGAAGGCCCTGGAAGTGGTGATGAGGCGGCGAAACTACTCGCTCGACCAGCTCGCCCGCTACAAATATGAGCTGCGGCGAGAACTTGTAGCAGAAATTGAAAAGCTGCGAGCAGAGCGCGAGAAGACCCAGTTCGGCGCTTTGTTCGCCGCAGATACGAATACGTTTCGAACAAGTTCCGAACTCGGGATCATATTTGACGAGCAGCGGTACGCCTACAACCAGCCATACAAGGGGCCAACTGCCTTTACCAAGCACTACTTTCCGATCGTCGGCGACCTGAAGCCAAGTGGGGAGGAGTTCAAATGCGCGGCCCACCTCGACCGACACCCGGCCGTCCGCTACTGGGTCCGGAATGTGGATCGCAAGCCGAATGCGTTCTGGCTCCAGCTTTCGAGCCACAAATTCTATCCGGATTTCGTCGCGCAGCTCCACGACGACCGCATCCTGGTCGTGGAATATAAGGGAGCGGATCGCGTTGAGGCCAGCGCCGAAAAGCTGATGGTGGGCAACCTGTGGGCGGAAGCGAGCGGCGGGCGGTGTATCTTCACAATGCCCGTGGACTCCGACTTCAGAGAAATCGACCGCGCCGTAGCAGCCTAGCAGCAAAGGAAGAGCCCTTCCCTTCCTCCAGAGGCCGCCGACAGCTCGCCCAACTGCTATCCTGCTACCTCGTCCGCTGCCCTCGATAAGCGGGGACCTCGCTTTCCACAGTTCTTGCCGCAGCAGGCCGCGTCCTGGGTTCCGCCTCCTCCTCCCGCTTCAGTAGGCGGAGCGCCCTGGCGCGGAGAGTGTCGCGGAGCATCAGGAGTTCCAGAAATATCCGGCGGACACGGCGAGCACGATCGGCATCGCCCACCAGAGGAGGAAGCACCGCCGGGGCGCCGGTTCCGGATCGTGCGGCGAAGGGCGGAAGTCGGTCGCCGGGCTCTCCTTTCGCTCCTCGATCAAGAGCGAAAGCTGGCGCTGAAGGCTGTCGAGGCGCTTCGTCATCTCTGAGATGCGCGCACCCGTCTCGGCTTGCCTCGCCATCACCTCCGCGACCCCGCCCAGGGTCCGCTCCGAGTGCCGGGCGGCCCTCTCGGCGCTCGAACGGGTGTCTCTCATCGCCGCTTCCCAATCCATCGGTTCGCCTGTCATCGCATTCTGCCTCCTTCATTTCGTTGATCTGCCGGATCAGCTTGTTCGCGCTGGCTCTGCTGAAGCCGGCGTCAATCCGCTTCCAAGTGTCCTTCGACGTGTGAGGCCGCCCCCGCTCGGCCATTCGTCGAGCGGCCGGTCCTTCGTAAATCGTGGGGATGCGCTCGCAACCGCGCGCCTCGTTCGACAGGTTCGAGATCGTCGAGGCTTGGCCGTAGCCCCACCGGCTCATCCGCTCGTTGTGCGTCTTGGCCCACAGCGCGGCCGCCTTCTCGATCGCGTTCTTCCGCGCCATCCCGAGGACGCTGCGCGGGCGCCCGCGCCCGCCACCACGTTCGAAGGCATCGAAGGCGACAAGATGGAAATGGGGGTTCCGTCGGTCGTTGTTCGCCTGATCGTGGATCGTCAGAACGTATCCCGCGACGCCCTGCGTCAGCGCTTCCGCGAACGCCTGCGCCAGTTCAACTCGCTGGTCGGGCGTAGCCTCCACCGGGAGCGCAACGATGAAGCGTTCCGCGACCCGGCCGCCCCGCTTCTCGGCGGCGGTTTCGGCCTGCCGCGCTACTGTCGCATCGTCTCCCCCGGTTCTTTGGCGGATCACCTCACGCGCCGCCGCCTGTCTCGTGATGTATCGGAGATGCGCCAGCGTCTGACCCCGGACTGCCGCGCGCGCATTGCTGCCCCGCTTGGGTGAATAGGTCTTCACTGAGTGCCTGAATGAGAAGAGAGCCATCGCCGTTTTGGAAGTGAGGATAAAATTCTTATTTTATCCGTTGTGCGCCTTCAAACCTAAGTAGGAAAAAATGCAGCACCTTCCCAAGAATCAACAGTCCCTCATCAGGGTCTCTTTGCTTGCTCTCGCGCATTGCCGGAGATACCGCCTCCACGACTTCAACAGCCGAGACCTTCCGGACGATCTCCTCGTTCAGCTCGGGTCGGAGCTGGTCGATGTTCTGGAAGCGCGGTTGGCTGCCACTCCCCCGCAAGTTGCGTCTAAGTCCAGCTCCCCGGATCCGGAAACGGGAGGACCCCAGTTTTCCAAGGAAAAGGTAAGCGTGCGATAACCACGAAAGACGATCCACGCGTTTCCGAGCCCACCGCGAAGTAACCAGTTCCTCCTTGAGCCCTCGCCATTCATTCTGAAAGGAGGCAAACGTGGTTCAAGAAGGTCAGTGCGGCACCTTATTAGGCCGCCCCTACGTCGAAGCTCTTTCTGCAACTGCTTCTCTAGCTGGTAGTGCGGCAGTCCTGCCTGTGGGGAACTGTGGCGGCCCGCGCCCGATCAGGATCGGCGCCGCGTGCCCGATGCCGTTCCCCCTTCACGCCCTCGGCCGCGAAGGCGCGGCGGCGGCGGAGGCGCTGCGCCGCACGATCCTGGCGCCGGACGCCATCTGCGGTCAGAGCATCCTCACCGCGATGTCCGTTGCAGCGAGCCTCTTCGGCAAGGTCCGCTCCTTCCACGGAGGCGCCCTGCCCATCGCCGCCTACTTCATCACGGTGGCGCGAAGCGGCGAGCGCAAGACCACCGCCGACGAGGCGGCGATGAAGGGCGTGCGAGGCTTCGAAAAGGAGATGAGACGGCGCTATGCGGAGGCCGAAGCCGCTCGCAGAGCTGCCGAAGAGGACCGGAGCGGCAAGCGTGGCAAGGCGAAGAGGGATGATGATCGGGGACCCAGTGCGGAGATCCTCGCCACCGACCCGACCTTCGAGGGACTGCTCGACGCGATGTCCCGCGGCCCCGGCACGGCGTGCCTGGCGAACGACGATGCCGCTGGCTTCTTCGGCGGCTTCGCGATGAGCCGGGACCAGCGCCAGAAGACGATCAGCGGACTCTCGCAGATCTTCAGCGGCTCCGAGGTGAAGCGCCCCCGCGCCCACGGCTCCAATGAGCTGGTCGGGGGGGTCCCGCTGACCCTCCACCTGATGTTTCAGCCCTACCTGCTGCCGCAGGTCTATGGCGATCAACAGATGTGCGAGCAAGGCATCCTTCCGCGCGTGCTTCCCGCCTACCCGGAGTCCTCGATCGGCAGCCGCTTCTTTCGCAAACCCGCGCAGCCGGATCTGGATGCGCTGGCCTCCTTCAACCGCCGGTGCCTCGACATCCTGCGGGAGTTTCACGCCGCCAAGGAGCTGCACGCCGCTCCGATGGATGTTCTCGCGGAGGAGCAAAGGGTCTTGCCGCTCTCGTCGGAAGCGGAACGGCTCCTGATCGACCTCGCCGACAAGGTCGAGGCGGCCTCTGCGCCGGGGAAGAGCTACGCCGGCATCAGCTCTTTCGCCGCGCGCGCCGCGGAGAACGCCACGCGGCTCGCCGCCATCATCACCCTCTTCGACAATCCGGCCGCCACCGAGGTGGAGGCATCGGCGGTCGAGAACGCGCGCGAGTTGATGCGCTACTACCTGACGACGCAGAGGCATCTGTGCCGGGTCTCTCTCGCAGACCGGAAGGAGGCGGACGCGGCGGAACTGGGAACGTGGCTCTTCGGGCAGTTCGGTGCGGATGTGGCGACCCACGATCAGCGGGTGTCCCAATACGCGCCGGCGAAGTTCCGGGATATGGCCGCGCGCCGTGCGGCCCTGAACATCCTCGCACGCCACCGCTGGATCGAAATGCTGCCGGCCAACTCCATCATCGACGGCTCGCCCAGGAAGATCGCCTTCCGCATCAGCCCGGACATCGAAAGCGTTCTTTGATCTTGCGAGGCCCTGCCGCGATCGGCAGGGCCCGCCCCCGAGGCTCCTCCACCCGAGTAGCGGAGTAGCGGTTTCAGGCTCGCACCTGCACCCTTGTCTGCCGCCCTGCGCTGTGCACTATGCAGTGCAGAAGGCCGGTTCGCAGCGGGTCGGCCTTTGTTTTGACTGAGATTTCTTAGACTGGCTGCGAGTCCTACCGCCGGAGCCATTCCCGTCAGACCACCCCCGAAATCTCCGGTGAAATAAGGGTCCGCTCCCTCGGGGCGGATCCGGGATTCAATGCTCTCGCCCCTCGCGGCGGGAAAATTCAATCCCTGGCTGTCGATCGTGCTCCTCGCTGTGCGCCACGCTGCGCCCGGCCGCCCGGAACGGGGGCCCGGGCCCGGCCTGCCCCCGTGCCGTAGGCACGGGGCCCCCGGGGGCAGAGACATGCCGGAGCATCTCAGCCGACGCGGCCGGATCTGGTGGTGGAGACGCCGCTAGCCGAAGCGAGTCGAACCAGCGGCGCGCTCGCGTCTCTCGGTTTCGCTCCGGACGCTCGTGCTTCTCGAGGCGAGGGATCGGGGGCGTCGCATGACGCTCCTCTCCCGGATCGCCTTCGAGCGGTGCGACGAGGCGGGTCCGGACGTGGTGAAGGCTGAACAGATCGAGCGGGTCGTCCTCGACCTCATGCGCTTCGAGATCGAGGCGGCGGAGACGCTGCGCGAGCTAGGGCCGCGGCGCAGCCCCTCGGAGATCGCCGCCCGGCTCGACCTCGAACGCGCCACCGAGGCCGCTTTGCGCCGTGCGCTCGCCCTGCAGGACGATGCGCCGGTCGCCGCACATCTGCGTGCGGCGCTGGCGCGGGCCGGCCTTCAGGTTCCGGAAGACGGCGACGACTGGCGCCGGCTGGCGCGACGTGCGGCCCGCGGCCTGCTGGAGGTCAACGCGGAGAACATGCGTCGCGAACAGGGCGTCTATCTCGACGATCGGCGGCTGCAGGCGGTCTTCGCCTCCGCGCCGGCCCATTCGGCGCCGGCCTGGTCGCCTTCGCCCCAGCCGGCCTGGGTGCAGGCGTCGCATCCCTCTTGGGCGACCGCTCCGAGCGCTCCGGCCGCCCCTCCCGTGCAGCCGACGGCCGAACTCGGGGTGCTGACGCAGCTTATGCCTTGCCAGAGCCCGCCGGCCGTCGTGCCCGAGCCGAGCCCGAGCCTGCCCGATCAGGAAGCGGCGAACCGAACTCCGGTCGTCGCACGCGTCGCGCAGCCGCAGGCGGCGGCAGCGCCGATCGCTGGCGCGGCCGCCGAAGAGAAGGCCTGTCCGACCATTTCAGAAGGATTCGCCAAGTTCTGCACGATGAAGATCGCGGGAAGCCCGAAATGGGCGAAGTCTAGCCTCCCCAACGCCCTCTCGATCCAAAAGCTCATGATCGGTCATTTCGGAGATCGGCCGATAAACTTGCTGCCTCATGACGAACTGAAGGAGTTCTTCGAGCTGGTGGGAAGGCTCCCAGGCAACCATCACCGCAGCTGCAACGACAACCGCAGCGTGCAGGAAATCCTCGACGCGCTAGATAATAAGGAGACGGAGGAGCGCTTCGCCGCGGAAGAGGAGGCGCGGGCGCAGGGCCTCTCGGAGCGGATGATCGAGGAAAAGGGCCAGGAGAAGATCGCGTCCCGTCTCGCGCCCGGCACCGTGATCCGGCACATGCGGACCGCGCAGGCGATGCTCGAGCAGTTCGTGCCGAGCCACCTCGCGGCGAACCCGATGAAGGGCGTCGTCTGGACGAATGAGGAGGAGAAGAAACGCAAGGAGATCTACGCGGCGGGCGGTCGGCGCGAATGGGGCGACGACGGCCTCAAGAAGCTGTTCGCCACCCCGATCTTCCTTCAGCGGCTGACCGATCCCGACGACCCGCTGTTCTGGGCGCCGCTGATCGCGCTCCTGACCGGCATGCGGATGGAGGAGATCCTGCAGCTCCATGTGGACGATTTCGAGACCGAGGACGGCGTCCTGTTCATTCGAATCCAACTGCGCCACAACTCCACGCTGAAGACCCTGGCGGCGCGCCGGAAGATCCCGGTCCACTCGGAGTTGATCCGCCTCGGGATCACGCGTCTCATCGCGCTGCGGCGTGCTCAGGGCGAGACGCACCTGTTCCCGCATCTCACGCGGAGCGAGGTGACCGGCCGGCTGAGCACCAACTTCTCGAAGAAGTTTACCCGGTACCGGCAGGAACACGACGTCTACCATCCTCAGTGCGACTTCCATTCGTTCCGCACCGAGCACCATGTCCGCCTGAAGCGCGCCGGCGTCGGCTACCATGAGCGCCAGGTGCTGCTGGGCCACGAGATCACCGATACGACGGACACGCATTACGACCCCAGCGGTTTGCCGATGTCGATCTTCCAAGAGTTCGTGAACCGGGTGCGCATTGACCTCAGCGGGGTGCGCTCGCCGTTCGAGGAGCAGGCCCAGCGAAACGGGGCGGTTGTCGCGTTCAGAGCCCGCTCCTGAGCAGACGGGGCGGCTTGATCCGAAACTGAAACCCCCGGTGTGAAGCTTATCGGCGTTCGTCCGCAGGATGTTGCACAAGGCGGCCTCGGACGCCGGAATGGCAGCCGCCGCACTTGCTCAACCACGCCGCTCGCGTGGCGCCCTCACGGCCGCCCGCATCTGTCAAGCGGCCCGGCCCCATGCTTCATCTTCTCGACCGTCAGGAAGACGTTGCCGGTCGTTCGCGCCCACAGCCTGCCGATCAGGTCCTTCTAGCGCGCATCCGCGCCGCCCGCGAGCATCGCCCCCTTGTACTCGACGACGAAGACCCGCCCGTCGCGGAGGCGAGCGACGAAATCGGGAAAGAACCGACCGTTGACCCGCGGCAGCCAGAACGAGTCCTCGTGACGCGCGACATTGCGGGCCCAGACCTCGACTTCCTCAAGGCTGTCCAGGGCCCAGGCGCACCGGAACTCCTCCCCGCCGGGGTTCCCGTCGATGAGCGGAGCGCGATCCGGGCCCAAGAGATGGCGGGTGAACCGGACCGACCCTATCGGGTGCGTCGGCACGTTGCGGTAGACAGTATCGTCAAAACGCACGACAGCGTCCGGACGAAACGGGCTGTGTCCCAGGTGGTGGTGTAGGAGGCCGCGCGCGGAGCCCCTGGCGTAGCGCAGCGCGCGGCCTGGGGTGACGCTGGCGGCCATCGCCGGTCTTCGGAGAAGGTTCGGGTTGCAAGACCTGGAACCTGAACGGAGACGACGATGGCCGATGAGAGAATGGCGCTGGTCGAGCTGGTTGAGAAGCAGGCCGATGGCGATCTCGTGCGCGAGATGCTGGCCTTTGCGGCCGAGCGGATCATGGAGCTGGAAGTCGAGGCGCGGACGGGCGCCTCGAAGGGCGCGCGGTCGCCCCTGCGCGAGGTCCAGCGGAACGGATACCGGGATCGCGACTGGGACGCCCGCGCCGGACGGATCGCGCTGGAGATCCCGAAGCTGCGCAAGGGCAGCTACTTCCCCAGTTTCCTCGAGCCGCGCCGCACGGCCGAGAAGGCGCTCGTCGCGGTGATACAGGAGGCCTGCGTCCACGGCGTTTCGACCCGCTCCGTGGACGATCTGGTGAAGGCCATGGGCGCGGGCGGCCTGTCGAAGTCCCAGGTCAGCCGCCTCTGCGTCGAGATCGACGAGCGGGTGAATGCCTTCCTCACCCGTCCCCTGGAGGGGGCGTGGCCCTATCTCTGGCTGGATGCCACCTACCTCGAGGTCCGCGAGGGCGGGCGCATCGTCAGCCGCGCGGCGATAATCGCTGTCGCGGTGAACGAGGACGGCAAGCGCGAGGGGCTGGGCGTCGCCACGGGGCCCTCGGAAGCCGAGACCTTCTGGACCGATTTCCTGCGCTCCCTCGCCGATCGCGGACTGCGCGGCGTGAAGCTGGTGATCGCCGACGACCACAAGGGCCTGCGGGCGGCCGCGCGGCGAGTGTTCAACGCGACCCGTCAGAGGCGCCGGATCCACTGGATGCGGAACGCGTTGGCGCACGCCCCGGCCAAGCAGCGCACTGCGGTCGCGGCGATGCTGAAGACCATCTTCGCGCAGGAGAACAAGGAAGGTGCGGAAGCCCAGGGGGACGCCGTAGCCGACGCGCCGCGCGAGAAGAACGAGAAGCTCGGCGCCTTCATGGACGCCTCCCGCGACGAGGTCCTGGCCTACATGTCCTTCCCTCGCGAGCATTGGGCTCAGATCGCGTCGACGACCCCACTCGAGCGCGTCAACCGCGAGGTCAAGCGGCGGTCAGACGTCGTCGGCATCTTCCCGAACGATGAGGCCATCGTCCGGCTCGTTGGCGCGCTGATGCTGGAGACCAACGACGAATGGGCCGTGGCGCGCCGGTACATGTCGCTTGAAAGCCTCGCCCGCGTCACCGACACTCCCACAGTCAGGCTGCCCGCCGTGGCGTCCTGATCAGCCTCGGATCTCTCTCCGAGGGCCGGCGCTCCTACACCACGCCCCGGGACATGATCGTTCATCGCGCAGCGCCAGAAGCTCGGCGTTGGAATTCGCCAGCGCCCTCGGCAGGATCGCCGAGACCGCCGGCGTCGCGGCGAGGCGCTGAAGCGGATGCGCGTCCTCGCGCTCCGGGTCGGCCGCGCCTCCGATCAGCAGCAGTCCCGCCACGCGTTCAGGATAGTCGGCGGCAAGCCGCAGGGCCACCGGACCGCCATGGGAGGATCCGACGATCACGGCGGGACGGCCGAGCTCTGCAAGGAGCGCCGCGAGCTGCCGCGCCTGCTCGCGAAGGGAAATCACGGGGCGCCGGGCCCGCTCTGTCCGAAGCCGGGCCGGTCGATCGCCAGCCGGTGCTGGCCGGCAGGGGCCGCGTGCAAGTAGGCTGCCCAGTCGGCGGCGTCTCCGGGTGTGCCGTGCACGAAGACCAGCCTCCGCCCCGCCGGATCGCCTGACGCAAGGTAGCTGAGCGGCCGGGCGCCGTCGTCGGGCGCCGGCCCGCTCCGACGGTCGAGAGGATACTGCGATGAGGGCTGGGGCAGCCCGAGGCCGGTAATCGCCTGGAGCCGCTCGCGCCAGAACCGCTCGAGACTGCCGACCACGGCGTCACGGTGCGCAGGGTCTCCGACGACGGCGAGATCGGCCGCCGGCATCGCCTCACGCAACCGCCGGACCACGGGATGAGGCGGCGAGGAACCGGACGGGGGCCGAGGGGCGGTCTCTCGGGTCATCGTGAACCGCCCGCCGCGTTCCCCGCGGACGGCGCCCGTGCCGAGGCGCCGGCAGCCGGCGGGTCCCGCCCCGCCCCGGGCGACGCCGCGGGAGGATGCCCGTCCTGCCCATGGTCCGCCTTCGGCGGGATCGCGCCAGACCGCAGCGCCGTGCCGCCGCCGCTTCTGGGGCCGGGCTCACGGCGACGCGGGACCTCCCGGCTCGCCCGCCTTTGTTGAACGGCGTCGCGGGAGCAGGGAAGGGCCCGAGCGACTCGAACGCCTTTCACGGCCTTGACGGCCATCAATGAGCCCAGGGCGCAAGGCGTGCACGCTTCATCTCGGACATCCAGCGAAGGATCCAGAAATGAACGTGTCTCAAGCCATGCACGCGCGCGTAGAATGGGCCGGGGCGCCAACATGCCCGTGTCCGAGGTGGCGCGGATGATGCGCGAGGACGACGTCGGCGCCATTCCGGTGGGCCGCGGCGACCGCCTCGTCGGCACGATCACGGACCGGGACATCGCCCTGAGGGTGGTGGCGGAGGGAAAGGATCCCGAGAAGACCACCGCGGAGCAGGCGATGACGCCGCACATCATCTATTGCCGGACCAGCGAGACGGTGGAGGACGCGATCCACCTGATGACCCAGAAGGGCGTCCGCCGGCTGCCGGTGCTCGACGACCGCAAGCGGCTGGTGGGGATGCTCAGCCTTGGCGACCTGGCCCATGCGGTGGGCCGCGATCTCTCGGGCGAGCTTCTGCACGGCGTCACGGACCATCACCGCTGAGCAACCGCGCCGGCCGGGGCCTGCGGGGCGGACGGCCCGGCCGACGGGCCGCCCTGCGCGCCAGACGAGGCTTCCTGCGCCGGGTCGTCGAGCCAGGACGACATCAGCCTCTGCGTCTCCTCCGCGTATTCGCGTCGGGCCGTTTCGAAGAATTCGGCCCAGATGTCCGGAAGGTCCGTCGGGCTGGCCGCTGCGGCCAGGCTGGCAGCGAGCGCCCGATCCTGATCGAATCGGCGGCTCACGAACGTGAGGCGCTTCCGTCCCATGCCGACCAGCCGGGCGAACGCGTCGAACCGGGCGTGAGAGCCGTTGCCGAGAAGGCGCTGGTTGACCTCCATCGCGTCGGAGGCAGGGGCCGATGCCCCGTTGGGGCGCTCGGAGGTCAGGTGGCCGGTTCGGGTCTTGGCTCGTCTCCGCGGAATGGGGGCTGGCGTCGCAGCGTCGCCCGGCCGGCGCCGGGGCGCATTGACGGCCGTCAAAGACGGCCCCCGACGGGCGTGGTTATTTCCGCTCGGGGGCTGCAAGCTCCCGTGAAAGGAAAAGGAGCCGAACATGGACCCGAAGTCCAAGCCGAAGCCGGCGACGAAGCCTGCACCGGCCACGGCCAAGCCCGCGCCGACGGCGCCGGCCAACAAGTGACGCCGGGATCCGCCGGGCGGCGACGCTGCCCGGTGGATGCCCTCGCCGCCCCGCCCTCCTGTGCGGCCGCCGAAGACAGACGGAGGCCAGTTGCAGCACACACCCCGGTGCATGACCCTCATCGACACGGCCCTGGCGCTCAGGCTCGGCCTCCGGAGCCGGCGGGCCCGCGCAACCGCGCTTCCTGCTCGGCGGGCGGGCGCCCGGCGATCGAGCTTCCCGCAGCGCGCCGGGAATCGGCGACCCGTATTGAGGGCGTTGAGGACGCCTGGCGAGATCCTCGCCCCATTGCCGATGGAAACCTTCAGCAATCCCCACTGTTCCGAGCGTCGTCGGCTTCGTGAGGCGCCGGCCAGCCTCCGTCCTATTCTCCCGATCCGCGGTCCTCCGGCCCAGGCGTGGCCAAGCTCGCGGCCGGGCGGCCGAGCATCGGGTCTGCCGCCTGAGCGCCAGCACCGGCGGGCTCGCCGGGCCGGAGAGGTCGCCCCTTCGCGTCGGCGTCGGCTGCGCCGCGGATGATCGCAAAGCCGCGTCCCTCGAGGGGCCCGCGCCTCATTCGAACCCGCGCAGGATCCACCCGGAGGCAGCGAGCGATCTCGCCCTCGTCCAGCCCGAGATCCACGAGCGCCGCGAGGGCGGATTGCCGCCACCACGCCTCGACATCGTCGCCCCCGCCGGCACGACGTGCTCCGGTTCTTCTGCTCACGGCTCGCTCCCTGGTCGTCCTCGGAACCGATACATGCCCGACGGCTAGCTCTGGCCTGCGTATTGCGCCAACGGCGCGGTCCCATCGTCGGTACATCCCATCATCGGCGGGCGCCGAATCATCCCCCGGCATCCGGCGTCGGCGCGCATCCCCGGCGGGACAGCGCCGCGAGACTCCGGATCTCGAAATGCCGCGGATCGAGGATTCGGATCAGGCCCTCTCCGTGGAATTTCCGGGTGATGCGGCTGATGGATTCCACCGTGGTCCCGAGCAGGTCCGCGATGTCGGCGCGCGGGAGGTCGACGGCCAGCACGCCGCCCCCCTCGGGCAGAGGGGCCCAGGGCATCGCCCCGGCGCTCGTGGCAAGGAAGGCCGCCAGCCGCTCCTCCGGATGGAGGGTCGCGAGGCTCGCCGACAGGCGCCGCAGCCGCTCCAGCTCCCGCCGGCCCTGGGCGAGCCCCTCGCGGCGCAGCGACGGGTCTGCGAGGCGCAGGCGGTCGTAGTCGGCCCGGTCGAAGCGGCACAGGCGGACCGGGGTCGCGGTCTCCAGCTCGCCGCTCCGGCTGCTCGGCGGCTCCACGAGTTCGCCGGGCTGCACGAGCCCGATGATGCGGCGCCGGCCGTCGCGGCCGAAGCTGACCCTGCGCAGCCAGCCCCGGACGAGCATACCCGCGTGCACGGCCCGCCGCTCCCCGGTCTGCACAGAGGCGTTGGCAGGCAGGTTGACCTGCGTGGCGCGCCGCGACAGCGCCGCCAGCGTAGCCGGATCCAGCCGCCGGCAGACCGGGCAACGCTCCCGGCAGTCGGCGCAGGATCCTTGGCGCTCCGGCCCTGCGTTTCGGATCATGGGTCGGTCATTCCCGGCGCGTGCGACCGGCCAGCGGCTTGCTTCTGCGGCGACCATGGGTGAACCTTCCGTAGCGGACGCAGCTATCCGACGATCATGCCACATCCGGCCGGAGCCGCATTGATCGCGGTCAAGGCGCACGACGCCGAAATCGTCGGAGGCCGCGCGGCATGCCGCTCCCGGCGACTGGGGACATGATGGAAGATCGGACCTCCCTCGCTCCGCTGGACGTGCTGGCGCGCGTCAACCCGCATTTCCACCGGGTGGTTGCGGCGGCGTCGCCGGAGCTGCGCGCGGTCCTCGCCGCCGCCGCGCGGGTCCGTCCGTTTGCGCGGGGCGACGTCGTCGCGCCCGCGGACGTGGAGAGCGCCGAGATCGGCTATCTGCTGGAAGGCGCGCTGGGAATAATCCTGCCCCTCGCCGACGGGCGGGAGCACATCGTGGGGCTGCTCGTGCCCACGGACATGTACGGCCGGCTGTTCGACGGCCCGCCCGCCTGCCGGATCGACGCCCTGTCCGACGGGCGGCTGGTCGCCTTCGAGCGCGCGGGATTCGAGGCGATCCTGCGCCGGGAGCCGGAGCTGGAGCGGATGTTCCTCGTCTCGGCGCTGGACGAGCTGGACGCGGCGCGGGAGTGGATCCTGCTCCTGGGCGGCGCTCAGGTGGTGGAGCGGGTGGCGGCGTTCCTGCTGATTCTCGCGCGCCGGCGGGCGGAGGCGCGGCCGGGGGGGCGCGCGCCGCTCACGGTCCGGCTGCCGGCCCGCCGCGCGGACCTGTGCCGAAGCCTCGGCATCCGGCCGGAATCCTTCAGCCGCGCGCTTCACCGGCTGGCGGACGAGGGGGCGCTGCGGATCGTCAATCCGGAGACGTTCGAACTTCGGGACCTTGGCCGGCTCGCGGAGATATCCAATCAGGATCCGGATCTTCGGGAAGCCCGCCCGGGCGGCGCGGCGCGGCCGCGCGCCGTGTAGGGCCGGCCGCGGGACTTCGGCGTTGACGTTCATCAATGCCGAAGCACCGGATCGGGCGCCCGGTGAGCGCAGGAATCGGCGTGCCAACGGAGGGCGCCATGAGGAAAGCCGAGTGGGTTCTCGTGATCAGCGCCACGCGGGCGAGGGTGGTCCGCGGGCTGCCGCCCCATGGCCCGCCGGCCGAGCCGGAGCTGGTCATGCGCTGCGCGAACCGCAAGCTGCGGGACATCATGGCGGACCGGCAGGGACGGGTCTTCGCCTCCCGGGCGTCGGGGCGGCGATCGGCCATGGAGTATTCGGCCGATCCGGTGCGGGAGGACGAGAAGGAGTTCGTCCGCGAGGTCGTTGCCCTGCTGGAGGCGCACCGGCTGGCCGGGGATTTCGACGGCCTGTCGGTGGTGGCGGGGGCGCACATGCTGGGGCTGCTGCGGCAGGCGATGCCGCGGGCGCTGGCGGCGCGGGTGCGGCGCGAGTGCCGCAAGAACCTCGTGGATGTGGACGAGGCGCATCTGCCCGACCGGCTGCGCGAGGTGCTCGGGCGCCTTTGAGATCCCGGAGAGGGGCGGCCGCATGACCGACATGTGGGCGCCCCGGAGCGGGCGGTTCTGCGAACCGCGCGGGGTTTCGCTGCGAAACCGCCGCTCCGCTCCAGCAAGGAGCAGTGTTTTCAAGGGGTTGCCGACGCCCGTTTGTGAAATAGGGGGATTTGTCAATGATTGCGGCGCGTTGAGGCCGGACGGGCGGCGCGGGCGGTTGACCGACGTCAATGCGGCGCGCCCGCAACTCGGCGAGGCTGCTCTCGCCGGCCGGAGGGTGCTCCGGCGGCGCGGACCTGCGCCGGGCGAACGCCCCGGCGGCGGACGCAGGCCCCGCGCTGGAACGCGGTCGCCGCCCCATCGACAAGGAGTTGCATGATGACGGAGCAGTCCAGGGACGTTCCCGTCGGCATCGAGAAGAGCCAGGGCCCGGCCCCCGTGGCGTGGCGCCCGCTCGACGACCTGCGCCGCGAGGTGGACCGGCTGTTCGACGCCTTCCACCGCGGCGGCTGGCGGCTGCCGCTGGGAGGCTTTCCCAGCGAGCCGGAGGTCTCCGCGCTGCGGGGCATGATGTGGCCCTCGGCGGTGGCGGTGGACGTGGCCGAGCGCGACGACGCCTTCGAGATCACCGCCGAGCTGCCGGGCGTGACCGCGGGCGACGTGGAGGTGACGGTCGCGGGCCGGCGCCTCACGCTGAAGGCGGAGAAGAAGGAGGAGAGCGAGAGCGCGGCCGAAGGCAGGCGGATGTCGGAGCGGCGCTACGGCGCGCTCTCGCGCAGCTTCGACCTGCCCGACGACGTGGACCCGGAGCGGATCCAGGCCAGCCATGCCGACGGCGTGCTGAAGATCGTGCTGCCGCGGACGGCGAAGCCAAAGGCGGAGGCGCGGCGGATCGAGGTGAAGGCGGCGTGAGCCGCGTGGCCGGCCCCGCACGGGCGGGGCCGGCGGTCATTCCGGGGGCGCCATGAAGGACGACACTGCCGCGGACGATCCCTACGCCACCCTTGGCGTCGAGCGGACGGCGAGCGCGAAGGAGATCCGCGCCGCGTGGCGCAGGCTGGTCAAGGCGAGCCATCCGGACCTGCATCCGGGCGACCCGCAGGCGGAGGCGCGGTTCAAGCGCGTCTCGGCGGCTTGGGACCTGCTGGGCGATCCCGAGAGGCGCGCGCGCTTCGACCGGGGGGAGATCGACGCCTCGGGCGCCGAGGCGCCGCAGCCGCAATGGTGGCGCCAGCACGCCGAGCAGGAGGGGGCGGAACGCTACCACGCGGGCGGCGGCTTCGACGATTTCGCGGACATGTCGGACGTGTTCTCGGAGCTGTTCCGCCGGCGGGGCGAGGCAGGACCGCGGCGCGGGCGGGACCTGCGGCTGCGGCTGGAGCTGGACTTTCTGGATGCCGTGCGGGGGGCGCGGCCGAGGGTGGAGCTGCCGGGCGCGGGGCGGCTGGAGATCCCGGTCCCGGCCGGGGTGCGCGAGGGCGAGGTGCTGCGGCTGGCGGGGCTGGGCGAGCCCGGCCCCGGCGGCGGGCCCGCGGGCGACGCGCTGGTGGAGGTGGCGGTGCGGCCGCATCCGGTCTTCCTGCGCGAGGGGGACGACATCCGGCTGGAGCTGCCGATCACGCTTTATGAGGCGGTGCTGGGGGGGAAGGTGGAGGTTCCGACCGTCCGGGGGCGGGTGACGATGACCGTGCCGAAGGGCGCCTCGGGGGGAAAGGTGCTGCGGCTGCGGGGCAAGGGCGTCAAGGCGGCGGGGCGGCCGGCGGGCGACCAGCTGGTGACGCTGCGGATCGTGGCGCCGGAGGCGGCGGACGAGGAGCTGGTCCGGTTCATGGAAGGCTGGCGCGAGCGCCGGCCCTACGACCCCCGCGCGAAGCTGAGGAGCCTGTGATGACCTGCACCGAGGAGGAGGCGGCCGCGAGGACCGGCGTGCAGGCGGCGCGCCTGCGGGTCTGGACGGCGGAGGGCTGGGTGCGCCCGGCGCGCGGGCCGGAGGGGCCGGTCTTCGATGCGCTGGACCTCGCGCGGATCGCGCTGGTGGCGCGGCTGCGCGACGAACTGGAGCTGGGGGATGAGGCGCTTCCGGTGGTGCTGTCGCTGCTCGACCAGATGCACGGGATGCGGGCGGAGATGCGCCGGCTGTGCGCCGCGCTGGACGCCCTGCCCCCGGAGCTGCGGGCGCGCATCGCGCAGGCGACGGCGGAGGGCTGAGGGTGCGCGCCATAGTGCTGGAGCGGGCGGGCGGACCAATGCGGCCTCGGGGCCTGCCGGGGCAGGTCCTGGTCGAGGTCTCGGCCTGCGGGGTCTGCCGCACGGACCTGCCCATTCCGGACGGAGAGCTGGGCGCGCCGAAGCTGCCGCTCGTTTCGGGGCACGAGATCGTGGTGCGGGAGGCGGGGGTGCGGAGGCAGGTGGAGCTTTTCCCGCTGGAGGCGGCAAACGAGGCGCTGGCCCGGCTGCGCGCGGGAAAGGTCCTCGGGGCCTGCGTGCTGGCGCCCGGCGCGGACGGGGGGCGGCGATGACCGCACAGGGCCGGATCGTCGCCATCCGTGGCGCGGTGGTGGACGTGGCCTTCCCCGAGGGCGCGCTGCCGGCGGTGGAGGAGGCGCTGGCGCTGGGCGTGGACGGCGCGGTGGCCTCCGAGGTGCAGGCGCATCCGGGGCCGACGCGGGTGCGGGCGATCGCGCTGGGTCCCACCGGCGGGCTGCGGCGCGGCGACCCCGCGCGGGCGCTGGGGGGGCCGCTGACCGTCCCGGTGGGCGAGGCGGTGCTGGGCCGCCTGCTCGACGTGCAGGGGCGGGTCGGGGACGGGGGGCCGCCGCTGCCGCAGGACGTCCCGCGCCGGCCGATCCACCGGGCGCCGCCGCCGCTCTCGGCCCAGACGGCGGGGACGGAGCTGTTCGCCACCGGCATCAAGGTGATCGACCTGCTGACGCCGCTGGCGCACGGGGGGAAGGCCGCGATGTTCGGGGGGGCCGGCGTTGGCAAGACCGTGCTGGTGATGGAGCTGATCCGGGCCATGGCGTCGGGCTACGAGGGGCTGTCGGTGTTCGCCGGGGTGGGCGAGCGGTCGCGCGAGGGGCACGAGATGCTGCTCGACATGCGCCGCTCGGGCGTGCTGGCGCGGACGGTGCTGCTTTACGGGCAGATGGCGGAGCCGCCGGGCGCGCGCTGGCGGGCGCCGCTGGCGGCGCTGGCGGTGGCCGAGCATTTCCGCGACGAGATGGGGCGCAACGTGCTGCTGCTGATGGACAACGTCTTCCGCTTCGTTCAGGCGGGGGCCGAGGTCTCGGGCCTGCTGGGGCGGATGCCGTCGCGGGTGGGCTACCAGCCGACGCTGGCCGACGAGGTGGCGGCGCTGCAGGAGCGGATCGCCTCGGTGGCCGGCGCCTCGATCACCGCGGTCGAGGCGGTCTACGTGCCGGCCGACGACTTCACCGACCCCGCCGTGACCGCCATCGCCGCGCATGTGGATTTCGACCGTGGTGCTGTCGCGGGGCATGGCGGCGGAGGGGCTGTATCCGGCGGTGGATCCGGTGGTGTCGTCCTCGGTCCTGCTCGACCCGGCGGTGGTGGGCGAGCGGCATGCGCGCTGCGCGGGCGAGGTGCGCCGGGCGCTGGAGCGGAGCCGCGAGCTTCAGGACGTGATCGCGTTGCTGGGGGTGGAGGAGCTGGGGGCGGAGGACCGCCGCCTGGTCGTGCGCGCGCGCCGTCTGCAGCGGTTCCTGACCCAGCCCTTCGGCGTGACCGAGGCCTTCACGGGGATGCCCGGCCGGTCCGTGTCCGCCGAGGAGACGGTGCGGGGCTGCGAGGCGATCCTCGGGGGCGAGTGCGACGGGTGGCGGGAGAGCTCGCTTTACATGGTGGGGGGGCTGGACGAGGCGCGGGCGAAGGAGGACGCCGCCCGGGCGCAGGGCGCGGAGGCGGCGGCGTGACCGGGCGGCTGCATCTGGTGGTGACGACGCCGGCGGGGATCCTCGTGGATGTGGCGGACGTGGTGGCGCTGCGGGCCGAGGATGGGAGCGGCGGCTTTGGGGTTCTGCCGGGGCGCGAGGACCTGCTGACGGCGCTACCGCCCTCGGTTCTGCGCTGGCGGCGGGCGGGGGGCGGGGTCGGGTTCTGCTCGGTCGGGGGCGGGGCGCTGCGGGTCGAAGGCGGGCGCCGCGTCGCCGTCGCCTGCCGGCAGGGCGCGGCGGGGGACGATCTTGCCCGGCTGGAGGCGCAGGTCCGCGCCCGGCGCGAGGCGGACGCCGAGGCCGATCGGGCGGCGCGGGCCGAGCACACGCGCCTGCACGCGCAGGCGGTGCGGCGGCTGATGCGCTGGCTGCGGCCCGCGGGCGGCTTCCCCGAGGCGCAGTCCCCCGGGGCCGAGCCATGAGTGCGGAGCCGCCGGACCGGCTGGCCGAGGCCGCCCGGCGCGCCGCCGAGCGCGAGGCGGAGAGGCGGCGGGACCCGGAGCCGTCGCTCGGGGCGCGGCTGGGGCGGATCGGGGCGCTGGGCTGGATCATCGCCGGGCCGATCCTGCTGGGGCTGGGGCTGGGGCGCTGGCTGGACGGGCGCTTCGCGACCGGGGCGCTGCTGACGGCGCCGCTGATCATGCTTGGGGCGGGGGCGGGGCTGTGCCTTGCGTGGCGGTGGATGCACCGGGGATGAGGAGCGTGGAATGAGCGGGGGCGGGATCGCATCGGAAGCGGCGCTGGGTGCGGCGGCTGGGCTGGTGCTCGGGGTCGTGCATTTCCGGGCGCTTCGGCGAAATGCGGAGCTCTATCTGGACGGGCGGGGGCCGTGGCGGGCGGCGGCGGTTCAGGTGGGGCGGTTCTGCCTGCTGGCGCTCGGGCTCTGGGCGCTGGCCCGGATCGGGGCGCCGGCGCTGCTGGGGGGCGCGCTCGGGCTGCTGGCGGGGCGGCGGGTCGCGCTCGGGCGGCTGCGGGAGCGGCGGGGATGAACTCGCCGCTGGTGCTGGAGCCGCTGTTCCGATTGGGGCCGTTGCCGATCACGGCCCCGGTCGCGGTCACCTGGGGGCTGGTGGCGGGGCTGGGGCTGGGCTGCGCGCTGGCCACCCGGCGGCTCGCGCTGCGGCCCGGGCCGCGGCAGGCGTTCCTGGAGGCGGTGGTGGGCTTCGTGGACGATCAGGTGCGCGAGGCGATGCAGCGCGATCCGGCCCCGTTCCGCGCCCTGATCGGGACGATCTTCCTTTACGTGCTCGTCGCCAACTGGTCCGCGCTGATCCCCGGGGTGGAGCCGCCGACCGCGCATCTGGAGACCGATGCGGCGCTGGCGCTGATCGTGCTCGCGGCCACGGTCCGGCTCGGGATCGCCGCGCGGGGGGTCGGGGGCTATCTGCGGACCTTCGCGGAGCCGAGCTGGGCCATGATCCCGCTGAACCTGCTGGAGCAGCTGACGCGGACGTTCTCGCTGGTCGTGCGGCTGTTCGGGAACGTGATGAGCGGGGTGTTCGTGGTCGGCATCGTGCTGTCGCTGGCGGGGCTGCTGGTGCCGATCCCGCTCATGGCGCTCGATCTGCTGACGGGCGCCGTGCAGGCCTACATCTTCGCGGTGCTCGCCACCGTGTTCATCGGCGCCGCGGTCGGCGAGGACCGGACGCCCGCAACTCATGAGGACGGCCCCGGATGACCGACGCGACCCTGATCCATATCGCCTCCATCCTCGCCGCCGGGCTGGCGGTGTCCTTCGGGGCCATCGGGCCGGCGCTGGCCGAGGGGCGGGCGGTCGCCGCCGCCATGGACGCCATCGCCCGCCAGCCTGAGGCCGCGGGGACGCTGTCGCGCACGCTGTTCGTCGGGCTGGCGATGATCGAGACCATGGCGATCTACTGTCTGGTGGTGGCGCTGCTGGTGCTGTTCGCCAACCCCTTCGCGGGCTGACGCGGGGCCATGCGCATCGACTGGTGGACGCTGGGTCTGCAGACGGTCAACGTCCTGGTGCTGCTGTGGATCCTGCGGCGGTTCCTGTTCCGCCCGGTGGCGGGGATTCTGCAGGCGCGGCGCGAGGCGGCGGCGCGGGAGCTGGCGGAGGCCGACGCCGCCCGCCGGGAGGCCGACGCCGCGCGGGCGCAGGCGGTGGCCGAGGCGGAGGCGGCCGCGGGCGCGCGGCGGGACCTGCTGGAGGCGGCGCAGCAGGCGGCGGCGCACGAGAAGGCGGCGCTGGTGGAGGCCGCGCGGGCCGAGGCGGCGGCGATGCTGGCGGCGGCGCAGGCGCGGCGGGAGGCGGAGCGCGCGCGGGACGAGGACGCGCTGTCGGACCGTGCCGCGCGGCTGGCGGTGGAGATCGCGGCCCGGGCGCTGGCCCGCCTGCCCGAGGCGCTGCGCGTGGCGCCCTTCATCGACGGGCTGGCGGCGGCGGCGGCGGACCTGCCGGAGGCGACGCGGCGGGAGCTGGTGGGCGCGCCCCTGCCGGTTCGGACGCCGCGGCCGCTGGAGGAGGACGAGCGGGCGGCGCTGGAGGATGCGCTGTCGCGGGCGCTGGGAGGGCCGGTGCGGCTGGCGCCGAGCGTGGACGCCACGTTGGTCGCGGGGCTGGAGATCGAGGGCGCGCACGGGTCGGCGCGCAACCACCTGCGCGCGGATCTCGACCGGATGGCCGCGGAGCTGACCCGCCATGACGACTGAGCCGGACGACTGGATCGCGCAGCGCCGCGCGCGGCTTGCGGGGCTGCGGTTCGCGCCCGAGGCGGCGAGCCTGGGGCGGGTGACTTCGGTGGGGGACGGCATCGCGCGGGTCTCGGGCCTGCCGGACGCGCGGCTCGACGAGCTGCTGCGTTTCGAGGGGGGGCGGATGGGCTTCATCCTTGCGCTGGACGAGGCGGAGATCGGGGCGGTGCTGATCGACGACGCCGCGGGGATCGAGGCGGGCCAGGCGGTCCGGGGCACGGGGGAGGTGCTGCGCACCGTGACGGGGGACGCGCTGCTCGGGCGCGTGGTGGACCCGCTGGGCCGGCCGCTGGATGGGGGGCCTGCGCCGCAGGGGCCGCGCCGACCGGTGGAGCGGGCGGCGCCGGCGATCATCGACCGCGACCCGATCGCGGAGCAGGTGGAGACGGGGGTGCTGGCGGTGGACGCGATGTTCGCGCTGGGGCGCGGGCAGCGGGAGCTGATCATTGGGGATCGGGCGACGGGCAAGACCTCGCTCGCGGTCGATGCCATCGTGGCGCAGAAGCGGTCGGAGCTGGTCTGCGTCTACGTGGCGGTGGGGCAGCGGGCGACGGCGGTGCAGCGGGCGATCGAGGCGATCCGCCGGCACGGGGCGCCGGAGCGGTGCATCTTCGTGGTCGCTTCGGCCGCCGCGCCGGCGGGGCTGCAATGGGTGGCGCCCTTCGCGGGCATGACCATGGCCGAGGAGATCCGCGACCGTGGCGGGCACGCGCTGATCGTGATCGACGACCTGACCAAGCACGCGGCCACGCACCGGGAGCTGGCGCTGCTGATGCGCGAGCCGCCGGGGCGCGAGGCCTATCCGGGCGACGTGTTCCACCTGCATGCACGGCTGCTGGAGCGGGCGGCGAAGCTGTCGGCGGCGAAGGGGGGCGGGTCGCTGACCGCGCTGCCCATCGCCGAGACCGATGCGGGGGCGCTGTCGGCCTACATCCCCACCAACCTGATCTCGATCACCGACGGGCAGATCGTGCTGGACCAGCGGCTGTTCGCGGCGGGGCAGCGGCCGGCGGTGGATGTGGGGCTGAGCGTGAGCCGGGTGGGCGGCAAGGCGCAGGCCCCGGCGCTGCAGGCGCTGGCGGGGCGGCTGAGGCTGGATTACGCGCAGTTCCTGGAGCTGGAGATGTTCACGCGGCTGGGCGGGCTGCCGGACGGGCGGCTGGCGGCGCAGGTGGCGCGGGGCGGGGCGATCCGGGCGCTGCTGACGCAGCCGCGCCTCGCGCCCCTGCGGCTGGGGGAGCAGGCGGGGCTGCTGGCGGCGCTGGCGGAGGGGGCGCTGGACGGGCGGGGACCGGAGGCGGTCGCCGCCCTGCGCGCGCGCCTGCCGGCGCGGATGGCGACGGAGGCGCCGGAGCTGACGGAGGCGGGCCGGCCCCTGCCGGAGGCCGCGCGGGCGCGGCTGGCGGCGCTGGCGCGGGCGATCCTCGATGAGGCGGGGGCCGGCGGGGCGGCGCCATGAGCGGCGAGGGCGCCCGGGTCGCGGCGCGGATGGAGGCGGTGCGCCAGCTCTCGGCCGCGGTGTCGGCCATGCAGGGGGTGGCGGCGGCGCGGATGCGGGAGGCGGAGGCCCGGCTTTCGGGCGTGCGCGCCCATGCGGCCACGGTGGCGCAGGCCATGGGCGAGGCGCTGGCCCTGCTGCCCTATCCGGGCCGGCGCCCTGCCGCGGAGGGCCGGCCGGGGCGCGTGGTCTTCGCCATCTGCGCCGAGCAGGGCTTCGTCGGGGGCTTCGACGAGCGGGTGCTGGAGGCCGTGCAGGCGGAGGCGCCGGACGAGCTGATGCTGGTCGGGGCGCGGGCGGAGGGCGTGGCGCGGAGCCTCGGCCTGCCCGTCGGGTGGACCGCGGCGATGGCGGCGCATGTGGACCAGGCGGCGCCGCTGGCGGACCGGGCGACGGAGGCGCTGCTGGCGGCCGGCGCGGGGCGCGTGACGCTGGTTCACGCGATGCCCGGCGCGGGCCGGGTGCGCGTCGTGCGCCGGGCGCTGGTCCCCTTCGACTACGGGCGCTTCCCGGCCCCACCGCCGGGCCGGCGGCCGCAGATCACCCTGCCGCCGGAGGTCCTCGTGGTGCGGCTGGCCGAGGAATATCTGTTCGCGGAGCTGTGCGAGGCGCTGGTGCTGTCCTTCGCCGCCGAGAACGAGGCGCGGCTGCGGGTGATGGTCTCGGCCTCGGCGGCAGCGAAGCGGCAGGTCGGGACGCTCTCCGCCCTAGCGCGCCGGCTGCGCCAGCAGGAGATCACCGACGAGATCGTAGAGCTGGCCGCCGGCGCCGCGCCGGCGCGGCGATGAGCGGGGCCGGCGGGCTGCGGCTGACCAGCTCCTCTGCCGCCAGCCCGCGCGCAGCACCCCCGCAGCCTCGACGGCGTCCAGTCCAGCCGCGGGCGCGGTTCCGGGCCGCGATCGCTGCGCGAGGAGCCGGCGGGAGACCTCGGCCAACGGCTTCTCGGTGTCCCAAGCGCTGATCGCCTCGCTGCAGGCGCCGCCGTTGATCTCGATGTTGCGCAAGTCCGAGGCGAAGCGCACGTCGTAGCGGCCGCAATGGGGCTCGGACATCGAGTGGAAGATGGCGTCGTACCGTGCCGAGAGCGCGGGTGATCAGCGCATCAGCGTTACGGTAGAGCCCGCCTATCCGGATCGAGCCGATTGTCCGTCGCCAGATAATTTGAGAATGAAGTCGCGTTCGCTTTGAAGGGATGGGCTCCTGGCGTTGAGGTTGTGCGGCGCGACTGCTGTGGAGCAAGCGGCGCTGTCGGATTGTCTCGATGCTGCGTCTTTCGAGGATGGCGGCGGGCCGGCCGAATTGGACGTCGGCGGGTGTGGGATTGCCGAGGCTCTCGCGGGCGCGGCGGTGTTTGTAACGATCGACGAAGTCGGCGATGGCGGCTTCGAGGGCGCCAGGCAGATAGTGGTTCTCGAGCAGGATCCGGTTCTTCAGCGTCTGATGCCGGGGTTCGGTCGTTCGGCGCGCCGCGGACGTGGTCCATGCCCCTATCCTTCAGGAAATTCGCGAGATCGCCGGCGATGTATGACGAGCCGTTGTCGCTGAGCAGCCGCGAGCGGTGGAGCCCCGCGATGCTCTCCTCGCCGCGCAGACCCTCCAGCACGATGCGGTTCTTCTTCTCCGCCTGATGCTGCTTCCGGATTTGCCGCCGGATGTCCTTCACGACCTTCTCGGCCGGCGGCTTCATCGTCTCGATCATCCGTTTCATCGTCTCGCCTCTCCGGGCACGATGAGCCGAAAAACATCAGCTACGAGATCAACCCGGAGGTCTCGCCGGTCGGTCGAAGCAACTCTGGCTCCTGCGCTGCCAGACCACAGTGTAGGACGAGTCTTGGATGCGTGCGTTGATTCCATCGCATTCCTGACCAGCGAGCGGGCGGAGATGTGGGACCCCCGGTCCGCAGGCTCGCAGACGAGATGATTGAGACGCAGCGGCTCAAGATCGCGGAGCTGAAGGCCCTGCTGGCCGGCCTGGATGGCGGCCCGGGCTGTGTCCCAGGTGGTGGTGTAGGAGGCCGCGCGCGGAGCCCCTGGCGTAGCGCAGCGCGCGGCCTGGGGTGACGCTGGCGGCCATCGCCGGTCTTCGGAGAAGGTTCGGGTTGCAAGACCTGGAACCTGAACGGAGACGACGATGACCGATGAGAGAATGGCGCTGGTCGAGCTGGTTGAGAAGCAGGCCGATGGCGATCTCGTGCGCGAGATGCTGGCCTTTGCGGCCGAGCGGATCATGGAGCTGGAAGTCGAGGCGCGGACGGGCGCCTCGAAGGGCGCGCGGTCGCCCCTGCGCGAGGTCCAGCGGAACGGATACCGGGATCGCGACTGGGACGCCCGCGCCGGACGGATCGCGCTGGAGATCCCGAAGCTGCGCAAGGGCAGCTACTTCCCCAGTTTCCTCGAGCCGCGCCGCACGGCCGAGAAGGCGCTCGTCGCGGTGATACAGGAGGCCTGCGTCCACGGCGTTTCGACCCGCTCCGTGGACGATCTGGTGAAGGCCATGGGCGCGGGCGGCCTGTCGAAGTCCCAGGTCAGCCGCCTCTGCGTCGAGATCGACGAGCGGGTGAATGCCTTCCTCACCCGTCCCCTGGAGGGGGCGTGGCCCTATCTCTGGCTGGATGCCACCTACCTCGAGGTCCGCGAGGGCGGGCGCATCGTCAGCCGCGCGGCGATAATCGCTGTCGCGGTGAACGAGGACGGCAAGCGCGAGGGGCTGGGCGTCGCCACGGGGCCCTCGGAAGCCGAGACCTTCTGGACCGATTTCCTGCGCTCCCTCGCCGATCGCGGACTGCGCGGCGTGAAGCTGGTGATCGCCGACGACCACAAGGGCCTGCGGGCGGCCGCGCGGCGAGTGTTCAACGCGACCCGTCAGAGGCGCCGGATCCACTGGATGCGGAACGCGTTGGCGCACGCCCCGGCCAAGCAGCGCACTGCGGTCGCGGCGATGCTGAAGACCATCTTCGCGCAGGAGAACAAGGAAGGTGCGGAAGCCCAGGGGGACGCCGTAGCCGACGCGCCGCGCGAGAAGAACGAGAAGCTCGGCGCCTTCATGGACGCCTCCCGCGACGAGGTCCTGGCCTACATGTCCTTCCCTCGCGAGCATCGGGCTCAGATCGCGTCGACGACCCCACTCGAGCGCGTCAACCGCGAGGTCAAGCGGCGGTCAGACGTCGTCGGCATCTTCCCGAACGATGAGGCCATCGTCCGGCTCGTTGGCGCGCTGATGCTGGAGACCAACGACGAATGGGCCGTGGCGCGCCGGTACATGTCGCTTGAAAGCCTCGCCCGCGTCACCGACACTCCCACAGTCAGGCTGCCCGCCGTGGCGTCCTGATCAGCCTCGGATCTCTCTCCGAGGGCCGGCGCTCCTACACCACGCCCCGGGACATGATCGAGGCCCGCCTGCTACGCCGGGGATCGACGGCAAGTGACCCTTGCGCCGACCGCCAGCGAAGAAGGACATGACCTTGATCGACCGCCCCACCCTCTTGCCGCGCTTTCGGCAGCGGTCCTCGCGCGCGCAGGGCAGGCCCTGCTAATAGGCTGGGCGCTCTCAACCAGTGCGCGTGACTGCGCGCCTTCCCGATCCCGCCCCGACCCGGACTGGCAGCGGCGGCATGATCGAGCGGCGCTCTGAGGCGCTCGTGATGTGGGCAGGCGTTCGGATCCACCGTCTCTTCCCGCCTGCCGATCGGGCGAAATTCGGCAGCAGGAGCCTGAAGCTTGAGATGGCTACGCAAACTTCATCTTGAGCGCGTCGCCCGCTCCGGGAAAGCCTGAGCCGCGTCGATCGCCGGCCGCGCGGCCAAGTCGGCCCCGCGGGTCGTCTCCGGCGCCAGTTCGGTCAGAGCCTCGTGGTGCGAGAGAAATACGCCACCGGAGAGGTGACGGACGAAGTCGCTGCGCGCCAGACGGTCCATCACCGGGCCCTTCACTTCGGAAAGGTGAAGCTTGATGCCCGCGTCCGAGAGTCGGTGCATGATCAGCTCGAGGCTCTCCAGCGCGCTTGCGTCGATGCCGTTCACAGCGGCGCAGTTGAGGACTACCTGGCGGACCTCCGGCCGCTCGGCCACGGCCTGCTGCACCACGTCCTCGATAGCGCGGGCGTTCGCGAAGAAGAGGCTCTCGTCGATGCGCAGGCTCAGCACCTCGGGCGCGCAGACGACGTCGTGCCGCAGGACGTTGCGGAAGTGCTCGGTGCCGGGGATTTGGCCGATTACGGCGACATGCGGGCGCGACGTCCGCCAGAGGTGGAGAAGCACCGAAAGAGCTACGCCCGCGACGATGCCGGCCTCCACGCCCCATCCGAGCGTGACGAGGACAGTCCCGGCCATTGCGGTGAAATCGAACCCCGAGAAGGCCCAGGTGCGGCGAAGCGCGCCGAGGTCCACGAGGCTGAGGACGGCGACGATGATCGTGGCGGCGAGAACGGCGATCGGCAGGTGAAAGAGGAGCGGAGTCAGGAACAGCGACGCCAACGCAATGCCGACGGCCGTGTAGGCGCCCGCGGCAGGGGTCTCGGCGCCCGCGTCGAAGTTCACGACCGACCGCGCGAAGCCGCCGGTGACCGGATATCCGCCCGAGAACGCGGCGGCGAGATTGGCGGCGCCGAGACCGATGAGCTCCTGGTTCGGCCGGATCGACTGGCGCCGCTTGGCGGCGAGCGTCTGAGCGACCGACACGGACTCCGCCAAGCCGATGATCGAGATGAGGAATGCTGCCGGAAACAGCGCGCTCCAGAGGGCGGCGTCGAGCGGGGGAAGCGACAGCGGCGGCAGGCCCTGCGGCACGTCGCCGACCACCGCAACCCCGCGCGCCTCGAGGTCCAGCCACACCACCGCAAGGATCGAGACGGCGACGGCCAGCACGGGGCCCGTCCGCGACAGGAGCGCGGCCGCACCGGACGGCACGCCGAGGCGCTGGAGCGCCGGCTTGAGGCCGGTGCGCGACCAGAAGAGGAAGGCCGTCGCCGCAGCTCCGACGACCAGAGTCGGCAGATTGGTTTCGGGCAGCGCCCGCACGAGCGAACTGCCGAGCTCGACGAGCGTGTGGCCCCCTGCCCGCACGCCGAGGATGTGCTGCAGCTGGCCGGCGGCGATGAGCAGGCCGGAGGCGGTGATGAACCCGGAGATGACCGGGTGCGACAGCAGGTTCGCGATGAAACCGAGTCGGAAAACCCCCATCAGGAACAGGATCAGGCCGGAGAGCAGGGCCAGCGTCAGCGCCGCGGCGACGTATTCGGCGCCACCCGGCGTGGCGACCGCTCCCGCGGCGGTCGCGGTCAGGAGCGATACCACCGCCACCGGCCCCACGGCGAGGGTCCGGCTTGTCCCGAACACGGTGTAGGCGACAAGCGGGAGGATCGATGCGTAGAGCCCGACCACGGGCGGCAGGCCGGCGAGCATGGCGTAGGCGAGCGATTGCGGGATCAGCATGATCGTCACGATCGCCGCCGCCAAGCCGTCGCTGAGGAAAGCCTGCCGATCGTAGCGGCGTCCCCAGTCGAGAACGGGCAGATACGCGGCAAGCCGGCCCACCGTATCAACCCTCGACCGGAAGGCCCGCGGATTTCCAACCACCGAGGTCGCCTTCGATGAGGTCCGCGTCGTAGCCCATCCGCCGCAGCGTGTCGGCCGCCAGGGCGGCGCGCCCGCCCGAGGCGCAGAGAACGTGCACGCGGCCGGAGCCGCGGACCTCCGTCAGCCGGGCCTCGGCGGTGTCCGCCGTCGCGTCCACCCGCGTCTCGATGATCCCGCGCGGGACATGCAGCGCGCCGGCGATACCGGCCCCCTCAAGCTCGGCCGGTTCGCGCACGTCGAGGATGAGGTCGCCTTGCCTTGCGCTCCGCTCGGCCTCTTGCGGCGAAACCGCGCCGACGCGGGTCCGGGCGTCGGCGACGAGGTCTCTCATGGTCGCGGTCATCGTCGTCTCCTCAGAAGCGGTTCACGGGCAGTTTCAGATAGACGCGACCATCGTCCTCCGCGGGCGGCAGGCGTCCCCCGCGCAGGTTGATCTGGAGTGCCGCGAGGATGCGGTCGGGCAGCGGCAGGGTGGCGTCGCGCTCATCGCGGCGTCTGATCCAGTCTTCGCGGCCCGTGCCGTCCTTGACGTGCAGGTTGTTCGCCTTGTGCTCGGTCACCGTCGCCTCCCAGGCCGGCTCGTCGCGGCCATCGGCGCCGTAATCGTGGCCGACGAAGATGCGGGTCTCCGGCGGCAACGCGAGGATATCCTGGATCGAGTCCCACAGCTGCGCGGTGTTCCCACCGGGAAAGTCGGCGCGCGAGGTCCCCACGTCCGGCTGCATGAGCGTGTCATGGGTGAACGCCGCGTCGCCGCAGACATAGGTGATCGACCCCAGCGTATGGCCGGGGGAGAGCATCACCCGCACCTCCAGCTCGCCGATCCGGAAGGTCTCGCCCTCCGCGAACAGGCGGTCGAAGTCCCGGTCGGGGTCGAAGACGCCCGGCATGTTGTAGATCTCTTCCCAGAGCTTCGCGATATCGCGGACCTTCTCGCCGATCGCGTTCGGCGCGCCAATCCGCTCATTCAGATGCGCCGAGGCCATGACGTGGTCGGCATGCGGGTGGGTGTCGAGGACCCATTCCACCGTCAGCCCCTGCTCGCGCACGAGGTCAAGCACCTGGTCCATGCTTCCGGTCGAGAAGCGGTAGTTCTTCGGGTCGAAGTTCCAGGCGACGTCGATCAGCGCAGCCTTTCTGGTCGCAGGGTCGGCGCAGACATACTGGATCGAGCCCGTGTCGGGTTCATAGATGCCCCAGACGTCCGGGCTTCCGGGCCCACGGGACCGCGAGCGGCGGACGACGCGCTCCTTGAGCTTGCTCACAGGAAGGCTCCTTTCGGATTGAGGATGGAGAGGGTCTTGCCGTGCGAGCCGAGCCAGAGGCCGACCAGCATCGCCGGCAGGAAGACCAGCGTGCCGGGCGCGAGGAGCGGCAGCGCGGTCCAGGCGGGTCCAGGGCAGAAGCCGCCGATCCCCCAGCCGATGCCGAAGAGCGCGGCGCCCGCGATCAGCGGCCGGTCGATCCGCGTGTTGCTCGGCACGTCGAAGGTGGTCCCGACGAGCGGCGAACTGCGGCGCCAAACCAGACGGTAGCCGAGGAAGGCGGTGGCGGCGGCGCCGGCCATGACGAAGGCGAGGCTCGGGTCCCACGCGCCGGCGAGGTCGAGGAAGTTCAGAACCTTCGCCGGGTTCGACATGCCCGAGATCACAAGGCCGAGGCCGAAGACGAGGCCGCTGAAAAACCCGAGCGCGATGCCCATCACGCAACCCCCAGGATGTGGCGCAGGATGAAGACCGTGACGAAGCCCGCAGCCATGAAGGTCAGGACGGCCGCCAGCGACCGGCGCGACAGCCGCGCCAGCCCGCAGACCCCGTGCCCCGACGTACAGCCTGAGCCGAGGGCCGTCCCGAGCCCCACCAGCAGTCCGGCGATTGCCATGGCGGCGAGGTTCTCCGGCACGGCCTGCTCGACCGTGCCGCCCGCCAGCATCAAGGCGAGCGGCGCCACGATCAGGCCAAGCAGGAAGGCGATCCGCCAGTCCCGGTCGCGCGGCGCCCCGGAATCGGGACGACCGCGCCGAGGAAGCCGTTGGTGATGCCCGAGATGCCGGCGATCCGGCCGAACAGGCCCATCACCATCACCGCACTTAGCCCGATCAGGACTCCGCCGCCAAGGGAGGCCCAAGGCGTGAATGCTGTTGCCGTCGCGGTCTCCATGGGCGCCTCCATTGCGCGGCCGGCCTTGCGTCGGCCGGAACAGGCAGTCATATATTAGGGAAGGCTAAATAAGTCAAGGCTAATGCAATGAGCGAGCCCGTGGATGCTTCCGTCGCCGTTCTTCAGGAGAGGGCGGACTACGTGGCGGACCGCCTGGCGCTGGTGGCGAACGCCAAGCGTCTGCTGATCCTGTGCGAACTGGTGAAGGGCGAACGGTCCGTAGGCTCCCTGCAGGCCGCCGTCGGTCTCGGTCAGTCGGCCCTGAGCCAGCACCTCGCCAGGTTGCGAGAGGCGCGCATGGTGGACACTCGCCGCGAAGGCCAGACGATCTACTACCGGATCAGCGATCCCGATCTCGAAACCTTGATGGCGGCGCTCTACGAGGCGTTCTGCAAGGAAGACTGACTTCCGCACGAACCAGGGGGGCTCGTGCACCGGGAAGACGGGCGAGATGCTCTTCCCCCATATCGGCGGACATGAAGACCGGGAGGCGCCTGCCATCGCTCGGGTCCGGCAAGGCAGCCGTCTGGCTCATCGCGCGCCTAACGAACGACGTAAACGCTGCACGAGGCGTGGCGGACCACCCGGGCGGCGGTGGAGCCGAGGAGGTGGTCCGAGAAAACCGGGCGATGCGAGGTGATCACGATGCAGCCACCGCGTGCCGGTCTGCGAAGTCGACGATGTCACGTCCGGCGTGGCCGGAGACCGTCCTGCCTTCGGCGCCCTCGCGCTTGGCTGTCTCCTTCAACCTTTCCTCCGCGGCGACGCGGTTCCTACCCACGATGTCCTCGAGCACATTCATGTCGAGATACGACGGCAGCACCTCCGCCACGTGGAGAAGCGTGTTCCGGCCATCCGGCGGGCGGAGCTTCCTCGCGACCTGGAGCAGCGCCCGGTCCTCCCAACCTTCCTCATCGAGCGCGGCAGGAATGAGAATGTGCGTGTACACGGCAATCTCCTGATCGCCCTGAATTTTCTTGCCGGTGTCTGCGTTGCGTGTTGATTCCGCTTTCGTAAAGGGAAAATCGGCCAAGCTTTCGGTCCTCAACGCGAACCGGAGGCTGGCAGATGGACGAAGGCGTCTTCAAGGCGTTCTGTGGTGGGATCGAGAAGCTGACGGTCGGCCAGATGCGCGAGCTCAACCAAATGCTGCGTACGCTCAGCGCGCGCACCGAGGTGCTTGCCAAGATCGACGCTCGAGGGGAGGTCCTCGACTTCTGCCTCTACTGCGGCGACACGGTGATCCGGCGCTGGGGCGAGACACGGACCGGCCTGCAGCGGTTCCGCTGCCTCACCTGTGGCAAGACCTTCTCGTCGGCGAGCGGCACCCCGCTTGCGTGCGTTCGCCGGCCCGATAAGTTCCTCCAGGTTGTCGAAGACATGCTATCGCGCGCGCCGAGCTCCTGCCGCGTGCTGGCCGAGAGACTGGGCCTCGACAAGATGACGATCTGGCGCTGGCGCAAGCATATCATCGAAGCACTGATGGGCATCGGCGGCACCGCCTTCGCCGGGATTATGGAGGCCGACGAGAAGTTCTTCCGGGAGTCCCGCAATGGCTCGCGGGAATGGGTCCGGCATCAGCAGAACCCTTCGGTCCATCCCAAGCCGAACCGGCTGCGCTGGGAGGACTACAAGCACCTCAAGATCCCGATGCCGGCCGGCGTCTCCAAGTTTCAGATCCCGGTTCTGACCATCACCGACCGGTCCGGATCCCGTCGGGCCGACGTCCTGCCGGACCGGAAGGCGCCCACTCTGATCGGACTTCTTGCGAAGCACATAAGCAAGGACGCGGTGCTGTGCTCGGATGGCGACTCCGCATACGACCAGTTCGCGCGGGGCCAAGCCCTTCCGCATTACCGGCTCAACGCCAAGAAGGGGCCGAAGGTCGTCCAGAAGGCCTTCCACATCCAGACCATCAACAACCTCCACAGCCGCTTCCAGACCTTCATGGACCCCTTCTGCGGGCCTGCGACGAAGAACCTGCCCGGCTACGCTGCCTGGTTCATCACGAGGCTGATCAATGAGCGGAGCGAGGCTAATCGTCAGGCGTGGCAACAGCTGCTGCGAGTATGATCAACACGGAAGCCAGACACCGGCATTTTCTTTCGCCGGAGCCGGCTCCCGCCGAGCGTAGCTTCCGCTCGTATCGCGCCTGCCTCATCGCCGTCGCGACATCCTCGTCCTGAAGCTGGGGGAAGTGGCCGTAGGCGCCGCCGATGGACATGAAGGAGGCGGGCGCGCCGAGGCATAGGAGATGGTCGGCCTCGGCGCGGATGCGTTCGAGCGCCTCGGACGCCGCCACCGGCGCGGCCGCCAGGAGGACGCGCGGCGCCTTCGCCCGCAGGGCCCGCAGAGCTGCGACCATGGTGGCGCCGGCGCGATGCCGTCGTCCACGACGACCACGTCCCGGCCAACTACGGGCTGCCGGCATCGTACGGGGAACCACAAGTTCCTCCGCCGGGCGATCTCCCGCAGGGTTTCCGCGGCGCCCCACACGATCGCGGCCTCGCCGACGCAGGCCGCTGCCGCGATGGCGCCGCGTCGCCGTTCCCCACCGCGGCGACCGGCACCTCAGAGATCCAGGAAAAGCCGATCCTGCGGTCCAGCACCAGATCAAGCGGCGATCCGAGCGCACGCGCCACCTCGAGCGCGACCGGTGCGCCTTCTCGAAGCAGGTCCACCGTCAGCGGGCTGCTCGGCTCGGGCGGTGTGCGGAACAGCTCGGTCGCTTTGCGGCCCAGAAGTCCGGCCTCCTCCCGGTCCTCGAAAGTCGCTGGCATGGTCACCTCCTTCCGTCGCCGCGCCCCACTCGGCCCGCGGAGGATCTCCCGCCATGATCTTCGTCAACGCGGCGCATAGGCTTCCGGACGAGGCTCGTCCGCATGACCGCCGAGCTGCAGAGCGGCGCAAGTGACCTGGAGCGGAAGGTCGGGTTCCTGTCGGCCCCCGCCTTCTACCCCCACGTCCCGGCGTGCGTGACCGTGCGCGAGACCCACATTTCCTGGGTCTTCCTCGCAAGCGGGCGCCTCTAAAAGCTGAAGAAACCGATCCGGCTGCCGCATCTCGACTTTCGCGGCCTCGGGGCGCCGCCGCCGCGCGGTCGAGGAGACCAGTTGAACCGGAACCTTGCGCTCGCGGTCTACTTCGATCCGGTTCCGCTGCGCGAGCGGAAGGAGGGAACTCTGATCCTGTACGGCGAGGCCGCGTCGTGGACCGGCTGGTGGTCATGCGGCGCCGCCGGAGACGCGGAGCCTGGCGCGTCCCGCGGACGGATAGGGGCCTTCAAGGGAAGAGCTCGAGGCGGCGGTTGCGGTGCTCCATCATCCCGGCGGGCGGCGGGCGGGCGCTCAGTCGCTGGCTGCGCGACGGATCTCGGCGCGCAGATGGGGCGGCAGGCGGTTTGCGCCTCGGCCATGGCCCGGACCTGCGGACGCAGGCCGGGCACCTAGTCTATCAGCGACAGCACCACCGGCAACGCCTCGTTGTCGAGGCCGAGGTCGTTATGCAGCCGCGCCAGCAGCCGCGCCCTCGCCAGATCCAGCTCGTCGAAGACCGGGCCCGCGTCGTCCGCTGCCTGGCAGATCCAGCCCTCCTCAACCCAGACGCGCAGAGTCGCGTGGGACACCTCCGCCTCCCGCGCCGCGTCGATCTCGTTGCGGCTTATGTCGCTCTCCTCAGGTCGGCGCGCGGGTCGTAGCGGTGCATCTTCCCCCATCGGGTCATCAACGCCTCCAGATCCTCGTCCACCTGCGGCGGCGCTACGATCTACAGCCGGCCAGCTGGTCCCCTGCAGGCCGGCCTGCAGCCTTCACGCCCTTGCCGCGAAGACGCAGGACCTTCCCTCCCGACGCGCCCTTCGGAACCGACATCGTCACACGGCCGGTCACGGTGGGAACCTTAACCTTCGCGCCGAGCACCGCCTCGTCCAGCGTGATCGGCAGCTCCAGGACGATGTCGTCCCCCTCGCGCGAGAACACGGGATGCGGGCGGATAGAGACGGGGTCCAGCGCGTCTCCGGGAAGGCCGTCGCCGCGGCCGTGGGCGCCTTTGCCAGCCAGTCGGACCGTCTCGCCGTCCCGCACGCCCGCGGAGCTGGAGATCTCGAGCGACCCGCCCCCGGGCAGACCGCCCCGCCAAAACGCGCCGTAGATCGCGTCGGGGAAGTCGAGCTCAATGTGGAAGCGCAAGTCCCGACCCCGCATGACGCTCGGCCTCCGCCATGAAATGGGTGGAGACGAAGATGGTCGTCCCCTGCTCCCGCGACAGCTCCGCCAGCAGGGCCCAGAAGGCGTCCCGCGCCTCCGGGTCCACGCCGGAGGTGGGCTCGTCCAGGATCAGGAGCGGCGGCTCGTGGATCACCGCCACCGCCAGCGACAGGCGCTGACGGACGCCAAGCGGCAGCGCCTCGGCCCGCTGCCCCAGATGCGGGCCGAGGCCGAAGCGGTCGGTCAGCGCCGCGATGCGGGCGCGGCGGCGGTCGGGGGCCAGTTCGAACAGGCGCGCGTGCAGGTCGAGGTTCCGCGCCGCCGTCAGCTCGCCATAGAGAGAGAAGGCCTGGCTCATGTAGCCGAGCCGCCGGCGGGCCTCCCTCCCGCCGCTGCCGTCCACCGGCTCGCCGAACAGCAGCGCCTCGCCGGACGTGGCCGGCAGCAGGCCCGTCAGCATCTTCATGGTGGTGGACTTGCCGCAGCCGTTCGAGCCGATGAACCCGAAGATCTCGCCGCGCCGGATCTCGAAATCCACGCCGTCCACCGCGGCGAAGTCGCCGAAGCGGCGCACGAGGCCGCGGGCGGAGATCACCGGCTCGCCCCCCGCCTCCCGCCGCGGAGGGATCGCGAAGGCGGGCGCGCGCGGGCCGGAGCGCAGGGTCCTGAAGGCGGCCTCCAGATCCTCCACCCCGGCGGCGGCCGTGACCTCAGAGGGCGAGCCCTGCGCGATCACCCGGCCGCCGTCGAGCGCGGCGAGCCACTCGAACCCCGTCGCCTCGTCCATATAGGTGGTGGAGACGATGACGCTCATCCCCTTTCGCCTGTCGCGGATCGAGCCCACCAGATCCCAGAACTGCCGGCGCGCGAGCGGATCGACCCCCGTGGTCGGCTCGTCGAGGATCAGCAGGTCCGGGTCATGGATCAGCGCGCAGCAGAGGCCGAGCTTCTGCTTCATCCCGCCCGAGAGCTTCCCCGCGGGCCGGTCGGGGAAAGGCGCAAGCCCCGTCGCCGCCAGCAGCGCCGCGATGCGCGCCTCCCGCTCCGCCGCGCCCTGGCCGAAGAGCCGGCCGAAGAACTCGAGGTTCTCGCGCACCGACAGCTCGGCATAGAGGTTCCGCCCGAGGCCCTGCGGCATGTAGGCGATGCGCGGCTGCACGCGGCGGCGGTGCGCCTGGTCTCCCATGTCGCCCCCCAGCGCCTCCACCCGCCCCGCCTGGATGCGCCGCGCCCCGGCGAGAAGCCCGAGGAGGGTGGATTTCCCCACGCCGTCCGGCCCGATGATCCCGGCGAGCGACCCGCCGGGGATCTCCAGCGACAGGGAGCGCAGGGCCTCGACCCTGCCGTAGCGGTGGGAGACCCGCTCGAGCCGCAGGCCTCCTCCGCTCACTCGAACATCTCCGGCGGGATGCGGCGGTCGAGCCGCTCCGGCCACACCGCCCCCGGATCCAGCTTCACGTAGGCCACGCCCCGCACGCCGGTCTTCACATGCGCGATCCGCGCCGCCACGAGGTCGGGCGGGATGCGGACCCGGACGCGGAACACCAGCTTCTCCCGCTCCTCCAGCGTCTCCACCTGCCGGGGCGTGAACTGCGCCTCGGGGGCCACGAAGCTGACCGCCGCGGGGATGGCGTAGTCGGGCAGGACGTCCAGCACGATCCGCGCCTCCGCGCCGAGCGGCGTGCGGGCCGCGTCTCCGGCCGCGAGGAAGACCTCCATGTAGACGTCGCCGAGATCGAGCAGGGTCAGGACCGGCCGCCCCGCCGCCACGATCTCGCCGGCCTCGGCCAGCCGGTAGAGCACGCGGCCCGCCGCCGGCGCCTCCAGGGTGGAGTCGCCGATGCGGGAGACGATGCGCCGGACCTCGGCCTCCGCGGCGGCCACGCGCCGGCCTGCGGTGGCGACCTGCGCCTCCGCCGCCGCGAGGGCGGCGCGCGCCACGTCGCGGGCCGACTGGCGCGTCTCCAGCGTCACCATGGACGCGTGCCCCTTGTCCACGAGCGAGGCCGCGCGCCCCAGGTCGTGGTCCGCGAGGCGCAGCTCGCTCTCGCGCTGCGCGATCAGCGCGCGCGCCTCGCCGGTCGTCTCCTTCGCCAGCGCCACCTCGGCTTCGGCGCGGTCAAGCTCGGCCTCCAGCTCCTCGACGTCGAGCTGAGCGAGGATCTGCCCCGCCTCCACCATGTCCCCCTCCCGGACCGCGACCCGCACGATCCGCCCGGACCGGGTCGCAGCGACGTCGATCTGCGTCGCCTCGATCCGCCCATTGCCGACGACGATCCCCTCGGGCAGCCGGTCGCGGCCGGCGTCCCACCACGCGACGGCGGCGTAGGCGGCGCCGAGCAGGAACGCGGCGCCCAGCATCAGGTATCCGGCGCGAAGGCGCATGACGGACCCACCCAGAACGTTGAGCGGGCAGGCCTACGGCCCTTCGAGCCGCCCCGCATTGCGCTGCATCAAAGAGCGGCCAGGCCGCATGTGCGATGAAGCGGCGCGTCGATCCTCGCCCGGAGCCCGTGATGAACGTTCAGCCATCCCTTTCCGGCCGCGCCGCGAGACCGCGATCCGGCTCGGCCGGCGGCGTCACCCCGTCAGAAGGGGACACGGAGTCCTACGCCGCCGCCGCGATGGGCGAGGTGACGGACCGGGCGCTCCATGCGCTCCTCGCGCGCGCGACGCTGGGGCTGTCGCCCGCGGCTCTCGGGGCCGCCTGGGCGGACTGGGCGGCGCATCTCGCCGCCGCGCCGGGCAAACGGATGCGGCTGGTGGAGAAGGCGTTCCGCAAGTCATTGAAGCTGCAGCGCTTCGCCCTCCGCTGCGCCCTCTCCGGCGGCGCGGCCGAGCCCTGCATCGAGCCCCTCCCCCAGGACCGCCGCTTCGCCGCCGAAGGCTGGCGCCGCCCTCCGTTCAACCTCATCCACCAGTCTTTCCTCCTCCAGCAGCAGTGGTGGTGGAACGCGACCACCGGCGTGCGCGGCGTGACCCCTCAGCACGCGCACGCCGCCGCCTTCGCCGCGCGACAGATGCTCGACACCGTCTCCCCGTCGAACTTCCTGTGGACCAACCCGGAGGTGCTGGAGCGGACGCGGGACACCGGCGGCCTGAACCTCGTCCAGGGCTGGCGGAACTGGATGGAGGACCTCGACCGCCTCGTCTCCAGCCGCCCCGCGCCGCGCGATCCCGCCTTCGTCCCCGGCGAGACGGTGGCGATCACGCCGGGCAAGGTCGTCCTGCGAACCCGGCTGATGGAGCTGATCCAGTACGCGCCCGCCACCGGCACGGTTCGGCCGGAGCCGGTGCTGATCGTCCCCGCCTGGATCATGAAGTACTACGTCCTCGACCTGCGGCCGGAGAACTCGCTGATCCGCTGGCTCGTGGGCCAGGGCTACACCGTCTTCGCCATCTCCTGGCTGAACCCAACGGCGAAGGACCGCGACCTCGGGATGGAGGACTATCTCGACCACGGGCTGATGGCCGCCCTCGACGCCGCGCTGGAGATCGCCGGCGCCGGCAAGGCCCACGCCGTGGGCTACTGCCTCGGAGGCACGCTGCTGACCATTGCCGCCGCCGCCATGGCGCGGGACGGCGACGACCGGCTCGCCACCCTCACGCTCCTCGCGGCCCAGTCCGACTTCTCGGAGGCGGGGGAGCTGATGCTCTTCATCAACGAGAGCCAGGTCAGCTTTCTCGAGGACATGATGTGGGAGCAGGGCGTTCTCGACGCCGCGCAGATGGCCGGTGCCTTCCAGATTCTGCGCTCCAACGACCTGATCTGGTCGCGCATCGTGCGCGAGTACCTCATGGGCGAGCGGGCGCCGTCGAGCGACCTGATGGCCTGGAACGCCGACGCGACCCGCATGCCGTACCGGATGCACTCGGAATACCTGCGAAAGCTGTTCCTGGAGAACCTGCTCTCGGCCGGCCGCTACATCGTCGGCGACCGGGCGGTGGCCCTCTCGGACATCCACCTGCCCACCTTCGCCGTGGGAACCGAGACCGACCACGTCGCACCCTGGCGCTCGGCCTACAAGGCGCACCTGCTGTTCGACGCCGAGGTGACCTTCGTCCTGACCAATGGCGGCCACAACGCGGGGATCGTCTCCGAGCCCGGCCATCCCCGCCGCCGCTTCCGGATCCTGACCACCGGCGCCGACGACCCGTGGCGCAATCCCGACGGCTGGCTGGAGGCGGCGGAACCGCGCGAGGGCTCGTGGTGGCCCGCCTGGGCCGACTGGCTCTCCGCCCGGTCCGGGGAGCCGGTCCCGCCCCCGCCTGCGGGCGCTCCGGATCGCGGCCTCGCGCCCCTGTGCGATGCGCCGGGGACCTACGTCCTCCAGCCGTGACGGCGCCGACGTTGACCGAGGTCAAGGTCGACCGGCGGAAAGCGCGTCATCCTGTCCCCGCTGGCAACGCAAGGAGCCCCATCATGGACCGCGCCGCCGACGCCCCCCTCGCCGCTCGGCGCCCCGGCCGCCCCGCATGAAGGCCGCCGTCTTCGTGGAGCCGGGCCGCATCGTGCTCGAGGACAAGCCGGTCCCCGACGTGGGCCCGCTAGACGCCCTGATCCGGGTGACCACCACCACGATCTGCGGCACCGACGTGCACATCCTCAAGGGGGAATACCCGGTGGAGCGCGGCCTCATCATCGGCCACGAGCCGGTCGGGATCATCGAGAAGCTGGGCTCCGCCGTCGAGGGCTACGCCGAGGGACAGCGGGTGATCGCCGGCGCCATCACGCCCTCGGGCCACTCCATGGCCTGCCTATGCGGCGCCTGCTCCCAGGACGGCGCCGGCACGCGCCACGGCTTCAAGCCCATGGGCGGCTGGCGCTTCGGCAACACCATCGACGGCGCGCAGGCCGAATACCTGCTGGTCCCCGACGCCATGACCAATCTCGCGCCCGTCCCTGACGGCCTGACCGACGAGCAGGTCCTGATGTGCCCCGACATCATGTCCACCGGCTTCTCCGGCGCCGAGAGCGGGGGCGTGCGCATCGGCGATTCGGTCGCGATCTTCGCCCAGGGCCCCATCGGCCTCTGCGCCACCGTCGGCGCCCGCCTGATGGGCGCCACGCAGGTGATCGTGGTCGAATCCCAGCCCGAGCGGCAGGAGATGGCCCGCCGCCTCGGCGCCGACGCGGTGGTGGACCACACGAAGACCGACCCGGTGGACGAGATCCTGCGCCTCACCGACGGCCGCGGCGTGGACGTGTCGATCGAGGCCCTTGGCCTCCAAGCCACCTTCGAGGCCGCGCTGCGGGTGCTGCGCCCCGCCGGCACGCTCTCTTCCCTCGGCGTCTATTCCGAGGACCTGAGGATCCCCCTCGGCGCCTTCGCCGCCGGCCTCGGCGACCACCGGATCGTCACCACCCTCTGCCCCGGCGGCAAGGAGCGCATGACCCGACTGATGAGCGTGATCGCCTCGGGGCGGGCCGATCTCCGTCCGCTGGTGACCCACCGCTTCCGCCTCGACGACATCGAGACCGCCTACGACCTCTTCGCCTCCCGCCGCGACGGCGTCATGAAGGTGGCCATACAGCCTTAGCGGGGCAGCTTGACCTATGAGCGCGGGGTTGTTGTCTGGGGCGAGACCAAGCCGCCTTCGGGTCGACGTCCAGCCGATAGGCGTCGCCGTGAGGCGTCGGATCGAAGCCGTACGTCCGTCGGGGTGAGACCTACGCTTGGGCGGCGGGGATTGCAATCCCGGAGGGGGCGATCGGATCGGCCGCCATCAGCTGCCGCAGCCTTGGCAAGGCGCGCGCTACAGGCAGCCATAGCGGCGGGTGAAGATGAAAGACTCGAACGAGCTCCACTGCTGGCACACCCTCGGCACGAGCGAAGTGGCCCAGATGCAAGAGGTCGACCCCGAGGCGGGGCTGCACGACCCGGAGGCGGCAGGGCGAAGCGAGGAACACGGCCCGTACGAGCTTGAGGAGAGCGGCAGGCGGACAGTCCGGCACATCCTCTGGGAGCAAGTCTCCTCAGTCCTGATCCTGATCCTTGTCTTCGCCGGCGGCCTCGCCGCGGCGCTCGGCAAGACGGTCGACGCGGCGGCAATTCTGGCGATCGTGGTGCTCTTCGTCGTCCTCGCGGTCGTGCAGGAGCACCGCGCGCAGCGTGCTATCGCGGCGCTGAAGCGGATGTCCGCGCCGACCGTCCGCGTCCTTCGCGCCGGGCGCACGCTCGATGTATCCTCCCGTGACGTCGTCCCCGGAGACGTGGTCCTGCTGGAGGCCGGCAACGTCGTCCCCGCCGATCTGCGCGTGGTGGAGAGCCGATCGCTCCGCATCCAGGAGGCGGCCCTGACCGGAGAATCCGAGCCGGTCGAGAAGCAGCCGAACGCGCTCGACGACCCCGGGCTGATAATCGGCGACCGCACGAACATGGCCTACAAGGGCACCGCCGTGACTTACGGTCAGGGCAAGGGGGTGGTGGTCGGCACGGGCATGCGGACCGAGCTGAGCCGCATCGCGCACATGCTCACGCAGGTGCGGCACGAGCCGACGCCCCTGCAGCGCCGCCTCGACTCTCTCGGCAAGGCGCTTGCCGTCGCGGCGGTCGCCATCGCAGCGCTGGTTGCGGTCGCGGGCTGGATACGGGGGGAGGACGTGGCGCTCGTGCTGCTCACGGGCGTCAGCCTGGCGGTCGCGATCATCCCGGAGGGGCTGCCGGCCGTGCTGACGCTGGCGCTCGCCCTCGGCAGCCAGCGAATGCTGAAGCGGAAGGCGCTGATCCGGAAGCTGCCGGCAGTGGAGACGCTGGGTTCGGTGACGGTGATCTGTTCTGACAAGACGGGTAGCCTCACGCAGAACCGGATGACCGCGACCGTCGCCTGGACGCTCGGTCACCGTCTCGCGCTGGACGGCCCCTGCTCCGAGCTGCCGGGGGACGTGGCCGACCTCGTCGCGGGGACGGGACTGTGCAACGACGCCTTCTTCCGCACGGGCGCCGAGGATGGAGGCGCGGACGCGATCGGCGACCCGACGGAAACCGCCCTGCTGGTCGCGGCCGACCGCTTCGGGCTCTCGCGCCGGACGCTGGAGGCGCAGCTTCCCCGGCTGGACGAGATCGCCTTTGACAGCGAGCGAAAGCGGATGTCCACGCTTCATAGCTGTGGCGCGGACGCAGGCCCCTTCTCCGCGATCATCGGCGAGGCGCCGGTATTTGCCGTCTCTAAGGGCGCCGTGGACGCCCTGCTGCCGCTCTGCGCCTCGGCGCTGGAGAACGGGCGAACCATTCCCCTCGACGACGCGCGCCGCGAGAGCGTCCTCGCGGCGAACGAGGCTTTCGGATCGGAGGGCATGCGTGTCCTCGCCGTGGCTGCGCGGCCGCTGACCGAGGCGCCGGAGCGTCCGGCGCCGGAGGAGATCGAGGCCGATCTCGTGCTGCTAGGCCTCGTCGCCATGATCGACCCGCCGCGCGCCGAGGCGGCGGAGGCGGTCGCAGTCTGCCGCCGCGCCGGCATCCGGCCGGTGATGATCACCGGCGACCATCCGCTGACCGCCCGTCGGATCGCCGCGGATCTGGGCATCTGCGGCCGCGACGCCCGCGCGGTGACGGGGGCGGAGCTGGAGCGGATGTCGCCGGAGGATCTCGCCGCCATCGTGGACGAGGTCGCCGTCTACGCCCGGGTCTCGCCGGAGCACAAGCTGAAGATCATCGAGGCGCTGCAGGCCCGCGGCGAGATCGTCGCCATGACCGGCGACGGCGTGAACGATGCGCCCGCGCTCCGGCGCGCGGATATCGGCGTGGCGATGGGCTCGGGGACCGACGTGGCGAAGGAGGCGGGCGACATGGTTCTGCTCGACGACGACTTCGCTACCATCGTCGCCGCTGTGGAGGAAGGCCGCGTCGTCTACGATAACCTTCGCCGCTTCATGCAGTTCTCTGTCGCCGGTAACTGGCGCTGCAGAAGGCCGATGACGGCAATTTCCTTCGCAGGCTCGCGGAGACGGTGCTCCAGATCCTCATGGAGGCCGACGTGGAGGGGCTGATCGGGGCCGGGCGCTATGAGCGCAGCGGCGAACGATCGACCTGGCGCAACGGCTACCGGGACCGGACGCTCGACACCCGGCTGGGGCAGTTGAACCTGCGCATCCCGAAGCTGCGGACCGGGAGCTGCTTTCCGCCCTTCCTCGAGGCCCGGAAGACGACGGAGAAGGCGCTGATCTCGGTGATCCAGGAAGCGTGGATCGCAGGGGTCTCCACGCGCAAGGTCGACGACCTCGTCCAGGCGATGGGGCTGTCGGGCATCTCGAAGAGCCAGGTGTCCAAGCTCTGCAAGGAGATCGACGAGCGCGTCGGAGCCTTTCTGAAGCGCCCGCTGGAGGGGGACTGGCCCTATGTCCGGCTGGACGCGACCTACCTGAAGGTGCGCGAGGGCGGGCGCATCGTCTCGGTCGCGGCCATGATCGCCGTGGCCGCCAACAGCGATGGACGGCGAGAGATCATCGGCCTGCACATCGGCTCCTCGGAAGCGGAGACCTTCTGGGCGGGCTTCCTCAAGAAGCGCCGCGCCGACGTCGTGGGCATCTTCCCCAACGAAGAAAGCATCATCCGCCTCATCGGCGCCGTCCTGCTCGAGGCGAACGACGAGTGGCAGCTCCAGCACCGCTACATGCAGGTCGAGGCCATGGCGGAGCTCGATGCGCCCGCGCCCGACCCGCTCGACATGCAGCTCCAACTCAGCGGCCGCATGATCATGATGGCGCCCTCGGCTACACCACGAATTTCCACCTCATTGACGGACGTGACCTGGTGCGCGCGGGCGCCGGGCATGACTTCGCGGGCTGGAAACGCTCGACCCTGCGCCGGCGGATGGAGCGGCGCATCCAAGTCATGAACCTGCGCTATGCGACCAAGTTCCTCCAGCGCATCCGCGCCAACTCCTCAGAATGCCGGACGTTGCTTCGCGAGCTGCTCATCAACTTCACCCGCTTCTTCCGCGACCCCGAGCCCTTCGACACGCTGCGCGCGCAGGTGACCGAACTCCTGCTGAACGGCCCGACGGAGGACCAGATCGGCGTCCGGGTCCCCGGCTGCTCCAGCGGCGGCGAGGCCCGCTCTCAGGCTGCGCTCTTCGCCGAGGCGGTCCGCCTCAAGCCTCGCTCGATGATGATCCGGATCTTCGAGACCGAGATGGAGGAGCGGATGCTCGCCCAGGCGGGGCAAGGGGTCTTTCCGCTCTCGGCGATGCCGGCCATCCCGGAGGAGATGCGGGACCGCTACGCCCTGCCGCAGGAGGGGCGCTTCCGCGTCGTCTCGCGCATCTGGAGGAGGGAAAGCAGGGGTTCGGCGCCGCACCCTCCCAACTCGGCGCGGCGCAGCTCAAGGGGACGCTCTACGTGCACGCCTCCGACCGGCGGCGCGTGATGCGGCTCAGCTTCCTGGCGGAGACCTGAGCCCTAGCCCAGCAGGCCGGCGCGCCGACCCACCGCCACCGCCTGCGTGCGGTTTCCAGCGCCGAGCTTCGCGTTGATCGCGCGCAGGTGCGTGCGGACGGTGCTGTCCGACAGGCCCATGCGGCTCGCGATCATGGCGTTGGACAGCCCCTCCGCGAGCAGGCGCAGGACCTGCCGCTCCTTCGCGCTCAGCGCCTCGACCTTCGGCGGCGCCTCTGGCGGAGGGGCCGCGACATGCGAGGGGGCGGCGGCGGCCAGCACGTCCCCCAGCCACGCCCGGAAATGCGGGTCCGCGGTCCCGGCCCCTGCGGCCCCGGCGCGGATGGCGGCGGCGAGCGGCTCGCCCTCGTCCAGGATCATGCGCATCACCCCCTCCCGCGCGCAGACCGCGAGCGGGGCGCGCAGCGTCGCGGCGGCGTCCGGCTCGCCCGCTTCATGGCGCGCGGCCCCGTAGAGCAGCCGCAGCGCCAGCGCGCGGCGCATCCTGCCCTCGGCCTCGGCGGCCCGGATCTCCCGTTGCAGCGCCGCGGCGGCCTCGGCTGCGCGCCCTTCGTGCAGCGCAAGGCGCAGGCGCTGCGCCTCCGGCCAGTCGAGGTCGTTCGCCCTGAGCCGGAGCGCCGCGGCCGACCCCCAGACGGCAGGATCGTCCGCGCGCCGGATCTGCGCCCGCGCCTCGTCCAGATGCCCGCGCCGCATCAACGCCCGGGCCCGCTCCAGCCGGGCCGAAGCGGCCGCCCGCGGCAGGTCCCGCCGCCCGGCCACATGCTCCAGCTCATCCAGCAGCGCCATGGCGGCGTCGAGGTCCCCCTCCTCCGCCGTGATCCGCGACAGCAGCACATGCCCGAGGATCATGTGATCCACCAGCCCGAGGTCCCGCGCGGTGGGCAGGTGCAGGTGGAACAGGTGCGACGCCCGCCGCAGATCGTTGCGCTCGTAAAGCGCGATGGCGTGCAGCAGCGCGGCCCAGGCGTTGCCCCCGTTGCGGCTCAGCGGATCGTCGGCGCTCGTCGCGATCGCGAGACGGAAGCGGGCGCCGGCGTCCCGGATGCGCCCTTCGTGCAGGTCGATGATCCCCTCGGTCCCGTCGGCGTAGAGGGCGTTGAAGCCGGAGCTGACGTCCCCCGCCGCCCCCGCCTCCCGCCGCGCCGCGAGCAGGCTGCGCCGCGCCTCGTCGAACGCGCCGACGCCGGTGAACAGAGAGGCGAGCGAGTTGGCCAGGGTCGCCGCCGCGTAGCGCGAGCGCAGCCGCGGCCCCTCCAGCGCCCCCCGCGCGTGCGGGAGCGCCGCGTGGTAATCGTCGCTCATGCTCAGAACCAGCACGCGCAGGGCGCGCGCCTCGGCCGCCACGTCCTCCTGCGGGTCGGCCTCCAGCCCCAGCTCGTCCAGCAGCTTCCCCGCCGCGCGGGGCCCCCGCGCGAAGCAGAGCGCCCAGCCGCGCACGAGATGCAGCTCCCGCCGGTCCGCGAGAACCTCCGCCGTCAGCGAATCGAACCAGCGGGTCAGCAGCCGCATCCGCCCCTGTTCCAGGAAGCCCCGGGCGTGTCGTTCCAGCAGGTCCGCCGCGCCCACCGCGTCTCCGCCCTCGATCAGATGGTCGATGGCGGGCGCGGGCCGGCCGGCGCGGACGTACCATGCGGCCGCCGCCCGGTGCAGCCGGGGCGGCTCCTCCGGCCGCCTGCGCATGAGCTGAGTGCGCAGGAACGACGCGAAGAGGCTGTGATAGCGCCACGCGCCCTCGGACGGCGTCAGCAGCACGTTGCCGCGGGCGAGTTCCTCCAGGATCGCCGCCGAGCCGCCCGGCGGGTGCAGCGCATCGCATAGGTCAGGCTCCAGCCGCCGCAGGATCGAGGTGCGGAGCAGGAAGTCCACCCGCTCCGGCCGCTGGCCCGCCAGCACGTCCTCGGCCAGGTACTCCGCCACCGCCCCCTCGGCGCCCGAGAGGCGGGAGACGAAGCCCGCCCCCTCCCGCTCCAGCGCGATGGAGGCGAGGCGCACCGCCGCGGGCCACCCTTCGGTCCGGTCCTGAAGGCGGGCGAGGTCCTCCACCCCCAGCCTCAGCCCGCGGGCGCGGGTCAGGAACTCGGCGGTCTCGTCGCCCGAGAAGCGCAGGTCGCCCGCGTCGAACTCCTGCAGCAGGCCCTGCGCCCGCAGCCTCCCCAGCCCCAGATCGGGCGGCGTGCGCGAGCCGACCACCAGCCGCCCGCCCGGCGGCAGCGCCTGCACCAGCTCCCGCAGCAGCGAGAGCACGGAGCCGTCCGACACCAGCTCCAGATCGTCGAGGAACAGCGCGAGCGGCGCCGGCAGCCGCGCGATCCGGTCCAGCAGCGCCAGCCAGCTCTCGCCCGCCGCCGGCGGCAGTCCCAGCCCGGCGAACGCCGCTTCAAGCCCGGCGGCGAAGCGGGAGGCGTCGTTGTCGGCGGCGTCGAGCGCGAACCACGCGGCCGGCACGCCGCGCGCCGCCAGCGCCGCATGACACTCCGCCATCAGCATCGTCTTGCCGAAGCCCGAGGGGGCGCGCAGCACCGTCAGCCGCACCCCCGGCGCCGCAAGGAAGCGGTCCGCGAGGCGCCGGCGGGACAGGTGGTCCGACGTGATCGAGGGAGGTCTCAATTTGCCGCCGATGTGGACGCGGGACGCCAACCTCGCCTCCGACCCGGGAACGGGCGGACCCGCGCTGCGGGGTCCGGGGAGGCGAAGCTGCCCTGCGGGCGCGCCGAGGTCCAGCCTCGGGCCGAGAGGTTGCGGCGGCGCCCAGGCGGCGCCGCGGGTCAGATCAGGGCCGGACCTTGGAGTAGATCTCCTTCTCCATCTCGTCGATCAGCGCCTGCTTGTCGCCGTCCGTCTCCTCGACGAACTTCGCCCACTTCTCCGCGAGCTTGACGGTGTTCTCCAGCCGCGCCTCCGGATCCGTAGCGCCCAGCTTCTTGGCCTGCGCCAGCGCCTCGTCCCGCTCCGCGATCCGCGCTTCCTCGAGCTTCGCGACGATGTCGTCCTCGGGCTCCAGGTAGGTCACCCCGTGCTCGCTCTGCGCCAGCTCCCGCGCCTTCTCGGAGGCGCCGAAATAGGCGTAGGCGCTGTCGGCCGCGAGGCGCGAGCGCTCCGACAGCATCGCCTGCTTCTCCTCGTCCGACAGGCTCTCGAACTTCGGCTCGCTCATCATGGTCAGCACGCCGGCGAAGACGCCGATGGGCAGGTCCAGCACGTATTTCGCGCTGTCCCACCAGGAATAGTCCATCATGAAGGTCTCGATGCCGGTGGTGCAGTCCACCTGCCCGCGCTCCAGCGCCTCGTAGCCGTCGGTCACGGGCATGGCCACAGGCGTCGCGCCCCAGCCCGCGAGCATGCGCCCCAGCACGCCCGTCGCGCGCACCTTCTTGCCCTGAAGCTGCGAGAGGTTCTGCACCGGCTCCCGGCACATCAGGTACTGGGAGGGCAGCGAGAACACGTTGTAGAGGAAAGCGTCGAACTCGGCGAGCTCCTCGTCGCAGCCCTCGCAGCCGATCATGCGCCCCTCGGCGGCGACGGCCGTCATCACCCGGCTGTCGAGGTTCAGGAGCGGCAGGTTGGTGATGAGCACGCTGTTGGGCAGGTCCTGCGCGCCGTAGAGGTCGGCCATGAAGCCCATGTCCGCCAGCCCGTCGCGAAGCGCGGGGGGCATGGAGGCGTGCTGGGCGACGGTCCCGCCCCAGAAGAAGTTGACGTTCAGCTCGCCGTCGGTCTTCTCCGCCAGCCGCTCCTTCCAGGGCGTCAGCGCGGGCTCCACCGTCACGTTGGTCGAGGGGATGTGGGTCGCGTAGGCGATGTCGCTGGCCGCGACGGGACCGGCGGCGAAGGCCGCGAGCGCCGCGAGGGCGATGGATCTGGACATGGGTTTCCTCCTTCTGCGTGGACGCCGCGGGTCCGGCTCCGGCCCGCGTTTTCTGGTTGGGACGCCCCTAGCGGGACATCAGCTCCGGCAGCCACAGGCTGAGCTGCGGAAAGGCGATGAGCAGGGTCATGATGATCACCTCGGCCCCGAGAAACCACGACACCCCGCGGAAGATCGTGCCCAGCGGCACCCGGTCCCCGAGCGCCGCCTTCACCACGAAGACGTTGAGCCCCACGGGCGGCGTGAGCATCCCGATCTCGATCATCTTCACCACGATCACGCCCATCCAGATCAGGTTCAGGTCCGCCGCCTTGAACAGCGGCAGCAGGATGGGCAGCGTGACCAGCATGATGCCGATGGGGTCGAGGAACGCGCCCAGGATCAGGTAGACCACAACCAGCGCGAGGATGATCGTCAGGGGGGACAGGTCCGCCCCCTGGGACATCATCATCATGTAGGTCGGGAAGCCGGACAGCGCGAGGAAACGGGTCAGCAGCGACGCCCCCAGCGCGATGAAGAAGATCGACCCCAGCGCGCCTACGGTGTCGCCGATCATCTCCCTGATCGACTGCCGGGTCAGCGTCCCCCTCAGCGCGCAAAGCGCGATGGCGGCGACGGCGCCGAGCGCCGCGGCCTCGGTCGCCGTTGCGACGCCGGTGTAGATGGACCCGATCACGGCGACGATCAGCACGGGAATCGGCCAGATGGAGGCGAGCACCCGCATCTTCTCCCCGAAGGAGGAGACGCGCGTATCCCTCGGCGCGGCCTCGGGCCGGACGAGCGCGATGACCAGCACCAGCGTCGCGTAGGCGCCCGCCGTCAGCAGCCCCGGAATGATGCCCGCGATCAGCAGGTCCCCGATGGAGGTCTGGGTGTACCAGCCGAAGATCACGAAGATGATCGAGGGCGGGATCAGCGCCCCGAGCGTCCCCGACGCCGCCACCACCCCCGTGGCGAGGGACGGCGAGTAGTTGCTCCTCAGCATCTCCGGCACCGCGATGCGCGCCATCGCCGCCGAGGACGCAACCGAGGACCCCGACGCCGCCGCGAACACCGCCGAGGCCATGTTGGTCGCGATGGCGAGCCCGCCGGGCAGCCGCCCGAACCAGACCCGCATCGCCTCGAACAGCGACGAGGTCAGCCCGCCCCGGAACGCCGCCGCCCCCATCAGCAGGAACATCGGCACGGCCGAGAGCGACCAGTGGGCCCCGAACTCGTAGGGCGCGGTCCTCAGCGCCCCCCAGGCGGCGTAGAAGCCGCGCACATAGGCGATGCCGGCGAACGAGACCATGCCGAGCGCGACCGCGATGGGCACGCGGATCGCGAACAGGACCAGCAGGGCGCAGAGCGCGGTGACGACGATCTGGATGCTGTCGTTCACAGGAAGGCCTCAGGATTTTCCTGGTGGGCGTCGCGCTGCGGGCGCAGGACGTCGGCGAGCAGGCTGGCGAGCGTCGCAAGCCCGATGAGCAGCCCCCCGAAGGCCATGATCCAGTAGGAGGGCCAGGTGGGCATATCGAAGTAGATCACGTCCCGGAACGCGCCCTTGGCGGTCTGGCGGCTCGCCTCCTGCACCGCGGCCACCATGAAGGCGCAGCAGAAGAGCGCCGTCAGCGCCGAGGCCAGCAGGTCGGTGACCCGCAGCATCCCCTTCGGGAACAGCTTGGCGAAGATCTCCACCTTGATGTGCTCCCGCGCGCGCTGCACGAGCGCCAGCGCCAGGAACACCACCGAGGTCATGTAGTAGTTCTCCACAATCTCCAGCGTCCCCGTGAACGGGTGGGAGAACAGCCACCGCGCCAGCGTGTCGCCGCAGATGTGGATCATCATGGCGATCAGCGCGGCCACCGCGCCCGCCGCGCCGATGCGCGACAGCCACCTGGCCGCCCGATCCAGCAGATCGAGCAATCGGGTCAAGACGTTCTCCCGTTCCGGCGTCATCTCCGCGCCGTTCCGCAGAACGATACGCATGCACCGCACTAGCGCGCATCGTCGATTCCGACGAGGCGGGCGCCGCGCCGGAAATCCGCAAGAAACCCTGCACCTCCGCGCGGCATCGGGTAGCGTCGCGGCCGGGACGGCGCGAACGTCCCGCCTGAAGCGGCCGCAAGCGCCGCGCGGATACCGGAGGAGGCGCAGGCATGGCGCGGCTGATCACCATCGCGGACTACGAGGCCGCGGCCCGGCGGAGGCTTCCCGCCTCGGTCTGGGAATTCGTCTCGGGCGGCGCCGAGGACAACGTCTCGCGCGAGCGGAGCCGCGGGGCCTTCGCCCGCCACGCCTTCCGGCCGCGGGTGCTGCGCGACGTGTCGGAGCGGGACGCCTCCATCGAGCTCTTCGGCCACCGCTACGCCGCGCCCATCGGCCTTTCGCCCACCGGCTTCAACGCCCTCCTGCGCCGCCGCTGCGACGCGCTGCTGGCGGAGGCGTTCGCGGCCGCGAACCAGCCGCACATCATCTCGGGCGTCTCCAGCGTGCCGATGGAGGAGCTGGCCCGGATCAACCCCAACGCCTGGTACCAGGGCTACTTCCCCGGCGACCGCGACCGCATCGACCGCACCTGCGCGCGGGTGGAGGAGGCCGGCATCCGCACCCTCGTCGTCACCGCCGACGTGCCGGTGATGTCGAACCGCGAGAACATCGCCCGGCGTGACTTCGTGGCCCCCTTCCGCCCCACCTGGCGGCTCGCGCTCGACGGCGCGCTGCATCCGCGCTGGAGCGTGGAGGTCTTCGGGGGCACGCTGATGAAGGACGGGATCCCGCGCTTCGTGAACCTCGCCGAGGACCGGGTGGGCGCCCGGGTGACCGAGGAGCCGCCGCAGGGCCTCCGCGTCGGGCGCGACAAGCTGGACTGGGCGACGGTCGAATGGCTGCGCGGCCGCTGGACCGGGCGGCTGATCCTGAAGGGTGTGCTCGACCCCGAGGACGCGGTCCGCGCGGCCGAGATCGGCTTCGACGGCGTGATCGTCTCCAACCACGGCGGCCGGCAGCTCGACTACGCGCCCGCCTCGCTCGATGCGCTGCCCGGCGTCGTCGCGGCGGTGGGCGACAGGATGACGGTGATGATGGACGGCGGCGTGCGCCGCGGGACGCATGTGCTGATGGCGCTGGCGCTCGGCGCAAAGGCGGTGTTCGCCGGGCGGCCCTTCCTGCACGCCGCCGCCGTGGGCGGAGGGCCCGCCCTCGCGCATATCCTCGAGCTGTTCCGCAAGGAGATCCTGATCGACCTCGCGCTGCTGGGCTGCCCGAAGGCCGCCGATCTCGGCCCGCATCACCTGCGCGCCCCCGGCCCGGCCTATACGGAAACCCCGCCCCCCGATCCCGCCGCGTCCGCCCCCGCCCTTGCCGGAGCCCCGAGATGACCGACTACACCGTCGCCGACCTCGTCGCCGAGTTCCTGGACCGCCTGGACGTCCGCACCGCCTTCGGCGTGATCTCGGTCCACAACATCCCGATGATGGAGGCCATCGCGAAGCGCAACCGCATCCGCATGGTCCCCACGCGGGGCGAGCCCGGCGCGATCCACATGGCCGACGGGCTGGCGCGCGCCTCGGGCGGGGTCGGGGCGATGTTCTCCTCCACCGGGCCCGGCGCGGCCAACGCGGTCGGGGGGCTGGTGGAGGCGCGGTTCGCGGGCACGCCCCTCCTGCACATCACCGGCCAGACGCGGACCCAGCATCTGGGGCGCGGCATGGGCACGACCCATGACGTGGACGACCAGCTCGGGATGCTCGCCGCGTCGGGCAAGGCCGCCTACCGCATCCCCTCGGCGCAGGAGGCGCTCGGCACGCTCACCCGCGCGGCGCTGGAGGCGATGACCCCGCCCCGCGGGCCGGTGAGCGTGGAGATCCCCATCGACATCCAGCGCGCCCCCCTGCCCCGCCCTGCGGCGCTGGACGCGCTGACCCTGATTCCGCCTCCGCCGGATGGGCCGAACCCGCAGGCGCTGGCGATGCTGGTCGAAATGGCGCGCGGCGCGCGGCGCCCGATGCTGTGGCTGGGCAACGGCGCCGCCGGCGCGGGCCCCGCCGCGCGACGCCTGCTCGACCTCGGCTTCGCCATGGTCACAAGCTGGAACGGCCGCGGCGTGGTGGAGGAGACGCATCCCCTGAACCTCGGCGGCCTCAACGGCGCCGGCGTGCCCATGATCGAGGACTTCTACGCCGCGTGCGACCTGATGATCGTCGCCGGCTCCCGCCTGAGGGGGCAGGAGACCATCGACTTCGCCCTCAAGCTGCCCGAGCGGCGCGTGCAGATCGACGTGGACCCGCGGGCCGACGGGCGCACCTATTCCAACGACCTCTTCGTGCAGGCCGACGCAGGCGCGACCCTCGCCGCCCTCGCCGACGCGCTGGAGGGCGAATGGTCCCCCGACCGGGGCTTCGCCGAGGACTTCCGCACGCTCAAGACCCGCGCCCGCCGCGCCTTCGCCGCCACGCTCGGCCCCTACGCCACCTTCGCCGAGCAGCTCCGCGCCGCGATCCCCGACGACGCCATCTTCGCGCGGGACATCACCATCAACCACTCCACCTGGGGCAACCGGCTGATGCCGCTCTCGGACCCCACCGCCAACATCTACCCGGTCGGCGCCGGCATCGGACAGGGCTTCAGCCTCGCCATCGGCGCCGCGCTGGCCGACGGCCGCAAGACCGTCTGCATGACCGGCGACGGCGGCTTCTTCCTCAACCTGGGCGAACTTTGGACCGCGGTGCAGGAGCGCGCCGACATGGTGATCCTGGTGATGAACGATGCGGGCTACGGCGTCATCCGCCACATCCAGGACGCCACCGGCGCCGGCCGCCGCTACGAGAGCTTCGTCGCGCCCCCGCTGGAGGGGGTGGCGGCCCTCGCCGGCATTCCCTACCGCCGCGTCTCCGACCCTGACCGCTTCGGAGAGACGGTGGCCGAGGCCATCGCCGAGGCGGGCCCGACGATGGTGGAGGTGGACATGACCGCCATCGGCGCGCACCCGCCGTACTTCCCCTACGGCCCCAAGGCCGAAGCCGTCGACTGACCCCCGCCATCAGCGAGGAGACCCCCATGCGCATCACCGACATCGTCACCGCGAAGGTGGATCTGCCGCTGGAGCAGCCGCTGCTGACCTCGATGCACCGCATCGCCTCGGTCTCCTGCCTGCTGGTCACGCTGAAGACCGACGAGGGGCTGGAGGGCGAGGGCTACGCCTTCTGCTTCGGGCGCGAACAGCTCGCCGTGCTCGACGCGATGGTGGAGGCGCTGAAGCCGCAGGTGATCGGGCAGGACCCGTTCCAGACCGAGGCGATCTGGTCAGAGATGTTCCGCGCCATGAACTTCCTCGGGCAGGCGGGGGTGGCGATCATCGCCATGACGCCCATCGACGTGGCCTGCTGGGACATCGTGGGCAAGACCGCGGGCCAGCCGCTGCACCGCCTGTTCGGGGGCGCGCGGGAGCGCGTTCCGCTCTACGCCTCGGGCGGGCTGTGGCTGTCTTCGGGGCCCGAAGCGTTGGCGGAGGAGGCGCGGGGCTTCCTGCGCCAGGGCTTCAAGGCCATGAAGCTGCGGCTGGGCAACCTGCCCCTGGCGCAGAACATCGAGCGGGTGGAGGCCGTGCGCGACGCCATCGGCCCCGAGGTCGCGCTGATGGCCGACGCCAACCAGGGCCTGACCGTCCCCGACGCGATCCGCCTCGGGCGGGAGCTGGAGCGCTTCAACCTCGTCTGGTTCGAGGAGCCGGTGCCCACCTGGGACCACCACGGCCATGCCGAGATCGCCCGCACGCTCGACACCGCGCTCGCCTCCGGCGAGACGGAGTATGTGCGCCACGGCATCCAGAACATGCTGGAGCGGCGGTCGGCCGACATCCTGATGCCGGACCTCCAGCGCATGGGCGGCTACACGGAGTTCCGGCGCGTGATCGGGCAGATGGCGGCGTTCAACGTGCCGTTCTCGCCGCACATCTTCACCGAGCACTCGCTGCATCTCGCCACGCCGGAGTGCCTGTACGTGGAGCACATGCCCTGGTTCGGCGCCCTGTTCCACGAGAGGATGGAGGTGGATGCCGACGGGATGACCGCCATCCCCAACCGCCCCGGCGTCGGCTTCGCCTTCAACCATGACGCGCTCGACGCGCATCGGTTCTGAGCAGGCCGCCGTTTCGCCCTCGGCTCGGCAAGGCGCTCGAACCGATGGCCGCGGGCCGCCGGCTCAGGCCCTCCGGCGGTCAGCGATCCAGCTTCGCCGCGGCGAGGACGGGGCCGTACCGCCCTGCCTGAAGGATCACGGCCACGCCCGAGTCGGCGCCGGCGCCGGCGAGGTCAGGGGCCGCATAGACGGTCTCCGACCGCCCGTCCCAGCGGCCGAGCTTCATCCAGCTCCGCGCGACATTGACGTAGCGCACCTCGCGCCCCGCATTCTCGCCGGACTTGATGAGGACCGGGTCGGGCGTGTGGAAGGTCACGTACCACAGGACGCCGCCCGGCGACGCGGCATGGACCGGGGCGACGCGCACCTGAAGCCCGTCCTCGGTGCGGCTGAGCGACACCTGGGCGACCCGGGGGGAGGCGGCGGCCTCGGCGATGGCGCCGAGCACCTCCTTGCGGTGGCTCCCCACCAGCCGCTCGGTCCCCTGCACGATCATCTGCGGCGTGTAGACCGAGCGCGCGTCCGCCGTCTCGCCATACGCCACCTGGCGCCTGGTGAAGGCGGGCATGGCGAAGATGTCCTTCCAGCCGAGATAGTCCCAGTAGTCCACATGAAGCGAGAGCGCGAGCACGTCCGGCCGCGCGGCGAGGTCGGCCAGCAGCGCGTCCGCCGGCGGGCAGGAGGAGCAGCCCTGAGACGTGAACAGTTCGACCACCACCAGCGGTTCGGGCCTGGCCTCCTCCGCCCGTCCCGACAGGACCGCAAGACCGCCGACCCCCACCAGGACGGCGGCGGCGGACAGCGACCGGAGCGGGACGCGCCCCCGGAAGGGGCGGCGGAACAGGCGGCGGAACATGCAGGACCTCCGTGGAGCACGGCTGCAACCTAGTCCCGCCGCCGCGAGGTCGCGAGTCAAGCCTGCGAGAGAGAGCGCGAGCGGCCCGCCCGCAGGGGCGGGCTCAGTGCAGCAGGATCTCGTGCCCGCGATAGGTGACCTCCCGCGGGCCGATCAGGTGCGCGTGGCAGAGGCGGACGGAGTGGAGGGGGCCTTCCAGCTCGCGAGTTCAGAAATCCAGGAAATCGCGCAGCTTGGGAAAGCGGGGCGCCATGTCGTAGTCCTGCCAGAGATAGGTCTGCAGGAGCGAGTTGGCGTCGGGCAGGCGGTAGGTGATCTCGGCGGTGGCGAGCGACCAGCCCTCGAGCTGGCGACGGAAATCGGCGTCGACGACGTGCATGGGATCTCCTTCGATGGCGTCTCCTTCAATTGCCTCGCGCAGGGGCCCCGGCGTGCGTTGCGGCACGGACCCGGGGGGTGCGGCGTCACCATCCTGTCACAGCGGGCCGAGCGATCCAGCGGAAAATGCCGTGGATGCGCGGAATTGGCCGCGGCCTGGCCGGGCCGTTTCCGCTTCAGCGGCAGGCCGAAGAGCAACTGCGGTCGCCGCCGTTCCGGCCGGAGCGAAGACCGGGCAACCGGCGGCGCCCCTGAGCGCGCTTGAGCGAGCGTGGCAGGAAGACCGAAGCGCGTGGATGAGAAGCCGCCGGGTCGGCGGGCGGCGCGTCGGCCGCCCGCGCCCGAGGGTCAGGCTGCGCGGCGGGTCGAGTCGGCAGGCACCGAGAAGCGCGCCACGAGGTGCGACAGCGCCTCCATGTCGCCCCGCAGGCGCCGAACGGCGGAGGCTGCGCGGTCGGCGGTCGCGGCGTTGTCCTGGGTGGCCGAGTTCGAGCTGGGTCACCGCCTGGTTCACCTCCGACACCCCCTGCGACTGCTCCCGACCCGCGGCGGCGATGTCGGCGATGGCGCGGGCGAGGCCGTCGATCCCGCCCGTGATCCGCCCGAGGGCGTCGCCCGTCCGCTGCACGAGGCGCACCCCCTCGGTCACGTGGCCGGCGCTTTCCGCGATCAGGCCCGAGATGTCCTTCGCGGCCTCGGAGCTGCGCTGCGCCAGGCTGCGCACCTCGGCCGCCACCACGGCGAAGCCCTTTCCGGCCTCTCCGGCGCGCGCCGCCTCCACGGCCGCGTTCAGGGCCAGCAGGTTGGTCTGGAAGGCGATCAATTCGATCACCACGATGATGTCGGAGATGCGCGCCGAGCTCTCCTCGATCCTGCCGACGGCCGCGACGGCCTCGCGCGCGGCGACCTCTCCGGTCCGGGTCCGGCGGTCGATGTCCCGCGCCATGTCCTCCGCCTCCGTGAGACGGTCGGCGGAGGACGAGACGGTGGCGGAGATCTCGGTCATCACGGCCGCAGTCTCCTGGAGCGAGGCGGCCTGCGCCTCCGCCCGGCTGGCGACGGCGCCGGCGCTCTGGTCGATCTCGTCCACCGCGCCGCCGGTGCGGGCCACCGCGCCCGCGATCCCGCCCGCGAGGTCGGCGAGCGAGGCGGAGGTGCTGTTGAGCTGCCGTCGCGCCAGCTCGAACCGGCCGGAGCGGGGGCGCTCGGACAGGCGCGTCAGGTCGCCGGTGGACAGCGCGTCCAGATGACGGTGGAGATCGTCGAACACGCCCTCCAGCTCGGCGTAAAGGCCGTTGACGCCGTCGGCGAGGTTCTGGAGCGCGGGTTCGGGGAAGCTCTCGCGGATGCGGCCCGAGAACTCGCCCTTCAGCCCGCCCTGCACCAACTCGCCGAACACCTTCTCCATCGTCCGGTTCATCACCTCCCGGCGCTCGGCCGCTTCGGCTTCGGTGCGGGACCGGGCGGCTTCGGCCTCGGTGGCGCGGCGGGCCTGATCCTCGGCCTGCTCGCGGGCGGCGCGGCTTTCGATGGCGAGTCGGCGCTGCGCCTGGATCATCAGCCCCAGCACCCCGGTCTCGAGCACCACGATCCAGGCGTGGAACAGCGTCCGCGGGACGTCGCCGCCGCCGGGATAGATCAGCGAGGGCAGGAGAAAGTTGAGCGAGAGGTGATGCACCGCGATGGCTGCGGCGCCCACCAGCAGCGCCCGAATGTCGAGCATCGCCGACAGGCCCGCCAGCACCGCGAAATAATACATGTGCGTGTCGAGCTGCCACGGATGGCCCGCGAGACCGCCGGTGAAAAGACCCGCCTGCCCCACCAGTGCGACGGCGACCCCGATGCGGCCGATGGGCCCGGAACGCAGCGACGCCTCGGCCAGCAGCGAGAGCAGGAGCGACAGGCCCGCCACCGTCGCCGCCGGGCCGCCGAGCAGCAGGAGCGCCGCGCCCATGACCGGCGCATGCGCCCAGCAATACCACATGAGCCAGCGCGAGGCGGCCTTCTGCGCGTCGGCGAGCGACGCGGGGGAATGGGCGACAGGGGCTCCGGTCATTTTGCGGCTCCGCAGATTTGGGCGATCAGGGCGCCGTCGAGCGCGAACCACGCGCCCGAGGCGGCCAGACGGGCGGGGAAGTCGGGTTCGGAGGACACGGCGAGCGCCGCCGACGGGCCGAGCGCAGGACCGATCGGGCGGCCTCCGGCGTCCGCGAGAATGGCGGGAAGGTCGGCCCACGGCGCCGTCAGAACCAGGACCGGCCCCGATCCCTCGGGCGCGGCGAGCGCCGCCAGCGCCGCGGCGGACGGGCCTAGGAATGACAGGACGAGGAGCGCGGCCAAACCGGCGGCCCCGGCGCTCCTGCGGTTCTGCGAGCGGTGCGTCATGGTCATCCTCCCGATGCGGAGGCGAGTCATGCGCCAGGCGGATGAAGGAGCGGCTAATGGAGCTTTGTTTCAAACGAAACGGGCCGCCCCGGTCAGGGGGCGGCCCGCGGTTCGCGCAAAGCGACCGTCAGGCGGCCTTGGCGAGGTTCCGCAGCACGTAGTGCAGCACGCCGCCGTTCTCGACGTATTCGATCTCCACCTCGGTATCGATCCGGCAGAGGAGCTCGATCTCCTCGGTCTTGCCGTCGGCCCGCTTGATCGTCGCCTTGACGGTCGCACGCGGCTTCAGGCCGCCGGCGAGTCCGTGGATCGAGATCTCCTCGTCGCCCTTCAGGTCCAGGGACTTGCGGTCCTGACCGCCCGTGAACTCGAACGGGATCACGCCCATGCCGACGAGGTTCGAGCGGTGGATGCGCTCGAAGCTCTCGGCGATCACGGCCTTGACGCCCAGCAGCGCGGTGCCCTTGGCCGCCCAGTCGCGCGAGGAGCCGGTGCCGTACTCCTTGCCGGCGACGATCACCAGCTCGCGGTCCTGCTCCATCCACGCCATCGCGGCGTCGTAGATCGAGACTGTCTCGCCGTCGGGGCCCTTGGTGTAGCCGCCCTCCACGCCCGGAACCATCTGGTTGCGGATGCGGATGTTGGCGAAGGTGCCCCGCATCATCACCTCGTGGTTGCCGCGGCGGGCGCCGTAGGAGTTGAAGTCCCGCTGCGGAACCTGATGCTCCAGCAGGTACTTGCCCGCCGGATGTTCCGGCTTGAAGGACCCGGCCGGGGAGATGTGGTCGGTCGTTACCGAATCGCCGAGGATCGCGAGGATCCGGGCGTTCTCCACGTTCTCGATGGTCCCGGGCTCAGCGCCCATGCCCTCGAAATAGGGCGGGTTCTGGACGTAGGTGGACTGGGCGGGCCACGTGTAGGTCTCGCCCTCGGCGGTGTCGATCTCGCGCCACTTCTCGTCGCCCTTGAAGACGTCGGCGTATTTGGACTGGAAGGCGTGGCGGGTGACGGTCCGCTCCACCAGGTCCGCGATCTCCTTCTGGGTCGGCCAGATGTCCTTCATGAACACGTCGTTGCCGTCCCGGTCCTTGCCGATCGGGTCCTTGGTCACGTCGATGTTCATGTCGCCCGCGATGGCGTACACGACGACCAGCGGCGGCGAGGCGAGGTAGTTCGCCCGCACGTCGGGGTTCACGCGCCCCTCGAAGTTGCGGTTGCCGGAGAGGACCGAGGCCACCACGAGGTCGCCCTCGTTCACCGCCTCGGAGATCGGCTCGGGCAAGGGCCCGGAGTTGCCGATGCAGGTGGTGCAGCCGTAGCCCACGAGGTCGAAGCCCAGCGCGTTCAGGTCCTCGGTCAGGCCGGCTTCCTTTAGATACTCGGTCACCACCTGGGAGCCGGGGGCCAGCGAGGTCTTCACCCACGGCTTGCGGGTCAGGCCCAGCTTGTTGGCCTTCTGCGCGACCAGCCCCGCGCCGATCATCACGTAGGGGTTGGAGGTGTTGGTGCACGACGTGATGGCCGCGATCACCACCGAGCCGTCATGGATCTTGTAGTCCTCGCCCTTCACCTGCACGCCGCCGTGGACAGGGTGGTCGCCGGGCACGTCGGCGGGCTTGGGCGAGCCGCCCTCGGCCGCCCAGCGCCCCGTGTCGTCCTTGGGCGCGGAGGCGGCGCGATGCTCCTCGGCCACCTTGCGGAACTCGGGCGCGGCGGCGGAGAGGGGCACGCGGTCCTGCGGGCGCTTGGGGCCGGCGAGGGAAGGCTCCACCGTCGAGAGGTCCAGCGACAGGGTGGAGGTGTAGATCGGATCGTAGCTCTCGTCGCGCCAGAAGCCGTTGGCCTTGGCGTATTCCTCCACCAGCTTGATGCGGGTCTCGTCGCGGCCGGAGACCTGGAGGTAGCGCAGCGTCTCCTCGTCGATGGGGAAGAAGCCGCAGGTGGCGCCGTATTCCGGGGCCATGTTGCCGATGGTGGCGCGGTCCGCGAGGGGGACGTGGGAGAGGCCGTCGCCGTAGAATTCCACGAACTTGCCCACGACGCCGTGCTTGCGCAGCATCTGGGTGACGGTGAGCACGAGGTCGGTGGCGGTGACGCCTTCCTTCAGCGCGCCGTCGAGGCGGAAGCCCACCACGTCGGGGATCAGCATGGAGATCGGCTGGCCGAGCATCGCGGCCTCGGCCTCGATCCCGCCCACGCCCCAGCCCAGCACGCCCAGGCCGTTGACCATGGTGGTGTGGGAATCGGTGCCCACCAGCGTGTCGGGATAGGCGACCTCCACCCCGTTCTGATCCTTGTCGGACCACACGGTCTGCGAGAGGTATTCGAGGTTCACCTGATGGCAGATGCCCGTCCCCGGCGGGACCACGCGGAAGTTGGCGAAGGCGCCCTGCCCCCACTTGAGGAACTCGTAGCGCTCGCCGTTGCGCTCATACTCCCGGTCCACGTTCATCTGGAACGCGCGGGGATTGCCGAATTCGTCCACCATCACCGAGTGGTCGATCACCAGATCCACCGGGTTCAGCGGGTTGATCGCCTGCGCCTTGCCGCCCAGCGCCACCACCGCGTCGCGCATGGCGGCGAGGTCCACCACGGCCGGAACCCCGGTGAAGTCCTGCATCAGCACGCGGGCGGGGCGGTAGTTGATCTCGCGCGGGTTGTGGCCGCCGGCGGTCGCCCACTCGGCGAAGGCCTTGATGTCGTCGCTGGAGACGGTCTTGCCGTCCTCGAACCGCAGCATGTTCTCCAGCACCACGCGCAGCGCGGCGGGGAGCTTCGTGAAGTCCCCCAGCCCCGCCTCGGTCGCGGCCGGGATCGAGTAGTAGGCGTAGGTCTGGCCGTCCACGTTCAGTTCGCGGCGGGCGCCTGCGGTGTCCTGTCCGACATTGATGGGCACGGGTGGGTTCTCCCTTTCGACGCGGGCTGTGCGCGGCGCCCATCGGGGCGCTTGGGGGGAGGCGCGCGCAGCCGTGGCCTGGCTGACTGCTTGGATGGTTCGCGTGATACGCGCTTCCGGGCGGGGATGCAACGTGTGTATGCAGATGTATGCCGTGGGAGACTTCCCAGCGGACGATAGAGGCTCTAAGGCTTCGGGGATGGAGCTTTCGGTTCGGGATCTCGGGTGTCGGCGCGGCGGGCGTCTCGTTTTCGAGGGGCTGGCGTTTCGTTTGCTTGAAGGCGAAGCGGCGGCGCTGCGCGGGCCGAACGGATCGGGCAAGTCCTCCCTGCTGCGGGTGCTGGCGGGGCTGGCGCCGGCAGCCTCCGGGGAGGCGACGTTGGGGGACCTGCGCCTCGGGCGCGACGGCGAGGCCTGGAGGGAACGGGTCGCGCTGGCGGGGCATCTGGACGCGGTGAAGCCGGCCTTCACGGTGCGGGAGAATCTGGCGAGCTGGGCGGAGTTCCACGGCGCCCCGCGCGGCCGGATCGACGAGGCGCTGGAGCGCTTCGGGCTCGGCGCGCTGGCCGATGATCCGGCGGGGTTGTGCTCGGCGGGGCAGAAGCGGCGGCTCGGGCTCTCGCGACTTCTGGTGACGGCGCGGCCGGTCTGGCTGCTGGACGAGCCGACGGTCTCGCTGGACGCGGCCTCGACGGCGGCGTTCGCGGAGGCGGTCAGGACGCATTGCGCGGAAGGCGGCATGGCGCTGGCCGCGACCCATGTGGACCTCGGCTTCGGCGAGCGGGAGGTGCGGATGCCGGAGCGGCGGGCGGCGAGGACGCGGCCCGCGGCGGAGGCGGAGGATCCGTTCCTGGAGGGGTGGTCTTGACGGAAAGGCCGGCCAATCGGGCATCGCCGCGGATCGGGGCGCGCGCCGCCTCCTTCGCCTTCCCGAGCGGGAGGGAAGGCACCCTTCAGAGGCGAAGCGCCTCGTCTTCCGTCTGCGGAACGGCGTGCGGGAGACGGTTCGCTGCAGCGGCTTCGTCCGGCGCGAAGGCCATCGCGCGACCGTCGGCCGCGTCCGCTCCGGTTGGCGAGCGCGCGGGCGGGCTGGCCGCCGCGTCCCTTCGGTCGGATCCCCGGCGACGGGCGGCGGTCCTGCCGGAGCGCCCGGAGTGAGGGCGGCCTGGGCGCTGATGCTGCGGGACCTGCGGCTCGCCTTCCGCATCGGCGGCGGCGGCCTGCTGGGGGTCACGTTCTTCCTCCTCGCCGCCCTCCTGATCCCGCTGGGCGTGGGGCCGGAGGGGGGCGCCCTGTCGCGGATCGCCGCCGGGGTGCTCTGGGTGTGCGCGCTGCTCGCGTGCCTCCTGTCGCTGGACCGGCTGTTCCAGGCGGATCTGGAGGACGGCTCGCTGGACCAGATCGCGCTGGGGCCGCTGCCGCTGGAGGCGGTGGTTCTGGCCAAGGCCGCCGCGCACTGGCTGGCGACGGCGCTGCCGCTGGCCGTGGCCGCGCCCGCGCTCGGGGTGATGCTGAGCCTGCCGGAGGGAGCCTACGGGGCGCTGGTGGCCTCCCTGATGATCGGAACCCCCGCATTGAGCCTGATCGGAGCGGTGGGCGCAGCGCTGACCGCCGGCGTCAGGCGCGGGGGGCTGCTCCTGTCGGTGCTGGTGCTGCCGCTCTACGTGCCCACGCTGATATTCGGGGCGCAGGCCGTGCACCGCGCGGCGACGGGCCTGGAGGCGGGGACGGCGCTGGCGTTCCTGGGAGCGGTGACGCTGCTGTCGGCGGGGGTGGCGCCCTTCGCAGCGGCGGCGGCCCTGCGGATCAACCTGCGGTAAGGGCGCAGCCCCGGCGCGACGGTCGAGCGGTGAGGTCGCGGCCCCGCGCGCCCGGAGGGGCGCGCACGGAGGCTGAAGCCTCCGTGCCTGCGCATGCGCAGGCGGGGCCGCTTGCGCGACGGCCGGACGTCGGCGTCCAGGGGCGCGGGGTCAGGCGCGTGACCTGAGTTCCGTCACGCCCAGCGCCTTCAGCGCCGTCGCCGCGATGGACTTCGCGTCAAGCCCCGCCTCCTCGTACATCTTCGCCGGCGAGTCCTGGTCCTGGAACCTGTCCGGCAGGGTCAGCGGCCGCACCGCCAGCCCCCGGTCCAGCGCCCCCTCCGTCGCCAGCAGCGACAGCACGTGGGCGCCGAAGCCGCCCACCGCCCCCTCCTCCACCGTCAGCAGCGCCTCATGCTCTCGCGCGAGGCGCAGGATCAGCTCCCGGTCCAGCGGCTTGGCGAAGCGCGCGTCGGCGACGGTGGCCGAGACGCCCCGCGCCTCCAGATCCTCCGCCGCCTTCAGACACTCCTGCAACCTCGTGCCCAGCGACAGGATCGCCACCCGGCTCCCTTCCCGCATCACCCGGCCCTTGCCGATCTCCAGCGGCTCGCCGTGAAGGGGCAGCTCCACGCCCACCCCCTCGCCCCGCGGATAGCGGAAGGCGGTCGGCCCGTCGTCGCGGCGGGCGGCGGTGGCGACCATGTGGACCAGCTCCGCCTCGTCCGCCGCCGCCATCACCACCATGTTCGGCAGCGTCGCGAGATAGGCCACGTCGAACGCGCCCGCATGGGTGGCGCCGTCCGCCCCCACCAGCCCCGCGCGGTCGATGGCGAAGCGCACCGGCAGCGACTGGATGGCCACGTCATGGACCACCTGATCGTAGGCGCGCTGCAGGAACGTCGAGTAGATCGCGCAGAACGGGCGCATCCCCGAGGCCGCGAGCCCCGCCGCGAAGGTCACCGCGTGCTGCTCGGCGATGCCCACGTCGAAGGTCCGGTTCGGGAAGCGCCCCCCGAAGATGTCGAGCCCGGTGCCGTCGGGCATGGCGGCGGTGACGCCCACGATGCGGTCGTCGCGCTCGGCCTCCTTCACCAGCGCCTCGGCGAAGACCTTGGTGTAGGCGGGCGCGTTCGAGGCCGCCTTCTTCTGCGCCCCCGTCACCACGTCGAACTTCGAGACGCCGTGATACTTGTCGGCCGCCGCCTCCGCGGGGGCGTAACCCTTGCCCTTGGTGGTCACGGCGTGGATCAGCACCGGCCCCTCGGCCCGCGCCTTCACCGTCCGCAGCACGGGCAGAAGCTGGTGCAGGTCATGCCCGTCGATCGGCCCGATATAGGAGAAGCCCAGGCTCTCGAACAGCGTGCCGCCGACCGCGAGACCCTTGAGCATCTCCTTCGCCCGCCGCGCGCCTTCGCGGAACGGCGGCGGCAGGAAATGGGCGGCCTGCTTGGCGGCGTGCGCGAAGTCCTGGAACGGCGCGCCCGCCCAGAGCGAGGTCAGGTAGCGCGACATGGCCCCCACCGGCGGCGCGATGGACATCTCGTTGTCGTTGAGGATCACCACCAGCCGCTTGCCCAGATGGCCGGCGTTGTTCAGCGCCTCGTAGGCCATGCCGGCGGACATGGCGCCGTCCCCGATCACCGCGATGGCGTGCGCCCCCTCGCCGAACCCCAGGTCGCGGGCCGCCGCGAAGCCCAGCGCCGCGGAGATGGAGGTCGAGGAATGCGCGGCGCCGAACGGGTCGTAAGGGCTCTCCGTCCGCTTGGTGAAGCCCGAAAGCCCGCCGCCCTGGCGCAGCGTGCGGATGCGCTCGCGCCGTCCGGTCAGGATCTTGTGCGGGTAGCACTGATGGCCGACATCCCAGATCAGCTTGTCCCGCGGCGTGTCGAACACCGCGTGGATGCCCACCGTCAGCTCCACCACCCCAAGGCCAGCGCCCAGATGCCCGCCCGTCTCCGACACCGCCGAGATCGTCTCCGCGCGCAGCTCGTTCGCCACCCGCACCAGATCGGCGTCGCCGAGATGGCGCAGGTCGGCCGGGCCGGAGATCCGGTCCAGGAGCGGCGTGCGGGGGCGGTCCTGCGGCTGGTCGGTCACGTGAGGGTCTTCCCTGGCGGCGGCTCGGTCGGCGATCGGGGACACTTAAGGCGCCGGGAGGAGGGCGGCAATGCGGGCGCGGCTGGACTTCGCGGACGGGCGGGCCAGCCTCAGGAGCCGGAGAGACGGGAGGATCCGATGCGCATCATCGCCATGCTGGCGGCCCTGGCGCTCGCCGCGGCGGTGCCCGAGGCGCGCGCGCAGGTCGCGACGGACGAGGAAGCCGCGACGCCCCGGGCCCCTGCGCAGCGCGCGGCCGACGAGGCGGCGGCGGCGGAGGCGCCCGCGCAGGCTGGGGCGGAGGCTGCGCGCGAGGCCCCTGCGCAGCACGCGGCCGAATTGACTCCGGCTGCCCCCAAGGCTCCCGCACGGGGCGCGGCGGACGAGGCTGCGGCAACGCCCGAGGCCTCCACCGAGCGCGAAGCCGGCAATATCGCGCCAGCGCCCGGGGCGCCCTCGCAGGAGGCGACGACGACCGACGCCCCCGCGCCGCGCACGGGGGACGAGGCCGCGGCGGCTCCCGAAACCCGCGCGCAGCGCTCGGCCGACGAGACCGCGCCAACGCCGCAAGCCCCCGCACAGGGGGCCGCGGCCGCGCCCGGGGCCCCGGGCGGCGAGGCCGCCCTTCGGGTGGGCGTGCAGCATCGCCCCCCCTTCGCCATCCTGACCGACGACGGCTCATGGCTCGGGATGGGGGTGGACCTGTGGCGGCTGGCGGCCGAGGATCTTGGCCTGCGCTACACTTATGTGGAGCTCCCGCCCGGCGGCATGGCCGAGGCGCTGCGGACGGGGGCGGTGGACCTCGCCCTGCCCGCCAACGCCACCCCCTCGCTGGAGAAGGCGGCGGACCTGACCCTGCCATTCTACTCGGCCACGCTCGGCGTCGCCTCGGCGCGGCCCTCGCGGCTGGGCGCCATTGCGGAAGGGTTCCTCTCCCTCGCGTTCCTGCGGCTGGTGCTGGGGCTCTCGGCGCTGCTGCTGCTGGTGGGCGGGCTGGTGTGGCTGCTGGAGCGGCGGCGCAACGACCAGTTCGGCGGCGGCGTCCTGCGCGGCCTCGGCGACGGGTTCTGGTGGGCGGGGGTGACGCTGACCACCATCGGCTACGGCGACAAGGCGCCGGTGACGATCCTGGGCCGCGCGGTCGCGATGCTGTGGATGCTGGTGGGCCTCGCGGTCAGCGCGGGCCTGACGGCCGCGGTGGTGACGCTGGCCGGAACCGGGCGGCAGGTGCAGGTTCCGGAGGTCTTCCACGACCGAACCGTCGGCGCGGCGGAGGGGACCACCGCCGCGCTGTTTCTCGCGCGGGAGGACGTGGACCGCCGCCTCTACCCCACGCTGGAAGCCGCCCTCGCCGCGCTGGACGAAGGCGAAGTCGAGCAGGTGGCCGGGGCCTGGCCGGTCCTCTCGGCCGCGGTGAAAGGCAACGGGGCCTGGGACTTCTCGGTCCGCCGCACCGAACTCGACCCCCATCTCGTGGGCTTCGCCGTCCCGGAGGGCTCCCCCCTGCGGGAAGACCTGAACCGCCTGATCCTGCGCCGCCTGGGCAGCGAAAGCGGGTTGAACCTGCTGGACCGCTACCTGCCGGAGGGCGGCTAGGCCGCGCGGGACACCGCGAAGCGGGCCGCGAGCGCCAGCGGCCTCGCGGCGGAGCCGAATTTCGACAGCCTCGATTCGGCCGCGTCCGCGAGTTCCGCCGCGCGGGCGCGGGCCGCCTCCAGCCCCATCAGGCGCACGAAGGTGGCCTTGCCGGCGCCCTCGTCCTTGCGCAGCGCCTTGCCGGCGGCCGCCGCGTCCCCCTCCACGTCCAGCACGTCGTCCTGGATCTGGAAGGCGAGGCCCAGCGCCTCGGCGTAGCCCCGCAGCGCGGCGCGGGAGGCGCCGTCGGCGCCGCCGAGAATCGCGCCGCACTCCGCCGCGAACACGATCAGCGCCCCGGTCTTCAGGGCCTGGATCCGCTCCACATCCGCAAGCGCGAGGGCCACGGTCGCCGTCTCGGCGGCGATGTCGAGCCCCTGCCCCCCGACCATCCCCGCCGCCCCGCCGGCGCGCGCGAGGTGAAGGCACAGCTCCGCCCGGCGCGCGGGGTCGGGATGGGTCTCCGGCTCGGCCAGGATCTCGAACGCGAGGGTCTGGAGCGCATCCCCCGCCAGCACCGCCGTCGCCTCGTCCCATTTCACATGCACCGTGGGCTGGCCCCGGCGCAGCGCGTCGTCGTCCATGCAGGGCAGGTCGTCATGGATCAGGGAATAGGCGTGCAGGCACTCGACCGCCGCGGCCGCCCGCTCCGCCCGCTCGGGCTCCACCCCGAACAGCGCCGCCGATTCCAGCGCCAGATACGCCCGCAGCCGCTTGCCGCCGTTGAGGCAGGCGTAGCGCATGGCCGCCGGCACCGGCGTGCGCCCGGAAAGCGCGCGCGCGGGCGGCAGCAGCGCCTCCAGCGCGGCCTCGGCGATGGCGGCGTTTGTGGCCAGCCGTTCGGCGAACGCCTCCGCGTCGGCCCCGGCCAGCCTCATCCGAACTCGGCGGGCTTCGCCGTCACGCTCCCGTCCGGGCCTTCGGCGATCTGGGCGACCTTCAGCTCCGCATCCTTCAGCTTGCGCTCGCAATGCGCGCGCAGCTTCGCGCCCCGCTCGTAAAGCTCGATGGACCGCTCCAAAGGCGTGTCCCCGCGCTCGAGGTGATCCACCACCCCCTCGAGCTCGCGCATCGCCTCCTCGAAGCTCATCTCCTCGACCGGCCTCGCCTGATCGTCGGTCATCGGCGCCGCTCCATCAACGTCTGGACATCCGCGCCCGCGGGCGCGCAGGCCTCGTACCCGCCCCGAGGCTCCGAGGCCACCCATCCCCCGCACATCGTCCCGGAGCCGTCGCGGAGACCGGCGCTCACAGGCACCGCTCCATCAGCGTCTGGACATGCACGCCGGCCGACCGCGTCAGCGCGTGCAGGTCGTAGCCGCCCTCCAGCAGCGAGACCACGCGCCCCTCGCACCCCGTCTCCGCCAGGTCGCAGATGCGTGAGGTGATCCAGGCGAAGTCCGCCTCCTCCAGCTCCAGCGAGGCCAGCGGATCGCGCCGGTGCGCGTCGAACCCCGCCGAGACGATGATCAGCTGCGGTCCGTGCAGCGCCACCGCCGGCAGCAGCCGCTGCTCCCACGCCCGCCGGAACTCCGCCCCCCCGGAATGCGACCGCAGCGTCGCGTTGTGGATGTTGCCCGCGCCGGTCTCCAACTCGGCCCCCGTCCCGGGATAAAGCGGCCACTCGTGCGACGAGGCGAACAGCACGCGCGGCTCGTCCCACAGCACCGCCTGCGTGCCGTTGCCGTGATGCACGTCGAAATCCAGCACCGCCACCCGCTCCAGCCCATGCGCCTCCATGGCGTGCAGGGCCGCGATGGCGGCGTTGGAAAACAGGCAGAAGCCCATCGCCTTCTCCGGCTCCGCATGGTGCCCCGGGGGCCGCGTCGCCACGAAGGCGCCCGTCGCCTCGCCGGTCACCACCATGTCCACCGCCTTGCACGCCCCCCCCGCGGCATGCAGCGCGGCCCGGAAGCTGCCCGGAGAGATCCAGGTGTCCTCGTCGAGCGGGACCTCCCCCTCCTGCGGCATGGCGGCGCGCAGACGGTCGATGTGCCGCTGCGGATGCGCGAGGCGGAGCTGCGCCTCCGTCGCCTCGGGCGCCTCCTCCCGATAGACCATGTGGAAGCGCTCCTCCTCCAGCATGTCGTGGATCGCGGCGATCCGGTCGGCGGATTCCGGGTGCCCCGCCGGCGTCAGGTGGCGGAGGCTCGAGTCGTGGGTGAAGACGGCGAGGGGCATGGGGTCTCCCGGTAACGGCGCGGTCACGCATCCCGGAGCATAGACCGCCGCGACCTCGGGCCGAAACCCCGCGCATGGGCGCGCGCGGGCCGGGTGGACTAGGATGAGGTCAGGCGCCATTCAGGCGAGCGTCGAACGAGGGAGACGACCATGACCGCGCCCCCGCGAGCCCGAGGTTCTGATCTTCGAGGTCGGACCCCGCGACGGCCTCCAGAACGAGGCGAGGCCGATCCCGGTGACGGACAAGATCCGGCTGGTGAACCTGCTGTCGGAGGCGGGGCTTCGAAAGATCGAGACCGGGAGCTTCGTCTCCCCCCGCCGCGTCCCGCAGATGGCCGGCTCGTCCGAGGTGCTGGCCGAAATCGAGCGGGCGGAGGGCGCCGTCTACGCCGCGCTCACCCCCAACATGCAGGGCTACGAGGCCGCCCGCGCCGCCGGCGCGGACGAGGTCGCGGTGTTCGCCTCCGCCTCGGAGGGGTTCTCGAAAGCCAACATCAACTGCACGATCGACGAGTCGCTCGCCCGTTTCGCCCCGGTGCTCGCGGCGGCGTTCGAGGACGGCATCCCTGTTCGCGGCTACGTCTCCTGCGTCACCGATTGCCCCTATGACGGCCGCGTGACGCCCGCCGAGGCCGCCCGGGTCGCGGAGGCGCTGGAGGAGATGGGCTGCTACGAGATCTCGCTGGGCGACACCATCGGCGCCGCGACGCCTGAGACCGTCTCGGCCTTGCTGGACGCTGCGCTGGAGATCCTGCCGGCCGACAAGTTGGCGCTGCACTTCCATGACACGCAGGGCCGGGCGCTGGAGAACATCGCCATCGGCCTGGAGCGCGGGGTGCGGGTGTTCGACGCCTCCGTCGCCGGCCTCGGCGGCTGCCCCTTCGCGCCGGGGGCGAAGGGCAACGTGGACACGCTGGCGGTGGCGGAGCTGGCGGAGCGCATGGGCTTCGCCACCGGCCTCGACCGCGCCGCGCTGGCGCGGGCGGCCGCCTTCGCGCGGGGGCTGAGGACGGCGGATGCCTGAAGCCCGGGGCGAAGGGAGGCGACCCGCCGATGCCGGGGGCCCCGGCGCGCTCGCGGTAGACGAAACCGTCGGGCTGCTGCGCGCCTGGGCGCGGGGCGGCGCGCCTCCGATGCCGCGCACGCCGCTCCTGCGCCTGATCGACTTCGCGCGGACGCAGAAGGTGGTCTGGCCGGTCTGCGAGGCGGCCTCCCGCGCCGCCCCCGCCGGCGCCGCGCGGCTGCTGCTGGACCCGCCGCGGCGGGCGGCGGAGGCGGAGGCGGAACGTCGCCTCGCCACCTTGCGTTTCGCGGCGAAACATCTGAACGCCGCGGGGATCGAGCCGGTGGCCCTCAAGGGGATCGCCTTCGCGGCGCGCGCGGGCGGGCCGATGCCCTGGCGGCGGATGGCGGACGTGGACGTGCTGATCCCGACGCCTGAGTTGCGCCGGGGCCTGTCGGCGCTGCGCGACGCGGGCTGGCGGGGGCCGGACGGCGCGGTCCACCTGAACATCCGGGGCTGCTACGCCCACCCCACGCTGTTCCACCCCGAGGGGGGCGGAGGGATCGAGGTCCATGTCCGCTGCAGCTACGAGGCGGGGGGCGCGCTGGGGGGCATGGCGGGCCGCGCGCGGCCGTCGCCCCTGCCGGGCATCCTGCTGCCGACGCCGGAGGACCGGCTCGCGCATATGATCCACCACTCGCAGATCATGGGCCGGGGGTGGCGGCGGCGGGCGACCGAACTGCGGGACGCTCTGGACTGGCGGCGGCTGCGGGACGACGAGGACCCCGACCTCGACCTCGTCGCCGCGCGGTTCGATGCCGCAGGGAACGGCGGCGCCTTCCGCGCCTTCGCCGCCCTGATGGCGCGGGTGTGGGAGGAGGACCTGTCTCCCCGCCTGACCGAGGGGGGCGGGCCCTGGGCCGAGGAGACGCTGGCGGCGCTGGCCGATCCCGCGAGGCTCGCGGCGTGGCGGAAGGCCGATTACGGTCGGGCGGCGGCGGAGTTCCTCACCCGTCGGGGGATGCTGAACGAATACGTCTCGCGCCTGCTGGTGAAGCCGCACCGGGACACGACGCTGCCGCGGATCGGCGCGATGCTGCGGCGGCTCGCGACGGGGTCGTCCGACTAGGGCCCGCCCGCCCCCGAGGGGGCGCCGCGCCGACGGTCGCGCGGGCTGGCCCCGGGCGCCCGCGGCGCGCTGCAGGCGCGGCGCCGCCGGCCGGCGCCCGTGCTCCCAGGCGCCGCGGGTCGGCAGGCGGCGCCGGCCGCAGGCGAGCCGCCCGCCACGCGCCGCGGGCGGAACCGCCCCACCCTCGAAACCGTGGTCGCGGCGCCTCCGCCGAGGGGGCTCAGGCGTGGGCGAAGTCCCAGTAGAGCTCCCGGGCGAGCTTGGCCACCGGCCCGGGGCCGTAGGTCCGGTCGTCGAAGCGGGCTATGGGGATCACCTTGTTGGCGTTGCCGGTGGAGAAGACCTCGTCCGCCCCTCGCACGTCGTCCAGCGTCAGGACCGCCTCATGCACATCCACCCCGGCCCCGCGCAGGAGGCGGATCACGCGCTGGCGGGTGATCCCGTTGAGGAACGTCCCGTTCGGGATCGGCGTCGCCACCGCGCCGCCCCTGACGATGAAGACGTTGGAGGTGGCGAGCTCGGCCACGTTGCCCATCAGGTCCTGCGCGAGCGCGTTGTCGAAGCCGCGGAACTTGGCCTCGGCCACCATGCGGGCGTTGTTGGGGTAGAGGCAGCCGGCCTTGGCGTTCAGGACGTTGGTCGAAAGGATCGGCCGGCGGAACTGGGTGGTGGTGATGCGCAGGCCCCCTTCGGGCAGCGCGGCGGGGTCGGCCATCGGCAGCGCCTCGAGGCAAAGGCAGAACACCGTGCTGGTGCGGTCCGCGAGGATCAGGGAGGGGTCGCAGTCCTTCGACCAGTACATCGGGCGGATGTAGACCGGCCCGTCGCCTTGGAACTTCGTCAGCCCCTCGCGCGCCAGCTCCAGGATCTCGCCGTCAGAGAAGGTGGGGTCGAGGCCCATGGCGCGGGCGGAGGCGTTCACCCGGGCGCAGTGCAGGTCGAGGTCCGGGGCCGCCCCCTCGAACGCGCGGGCGCCGTCGAAGACGGTGGTGCCCTGCCAGAGGCCGTGATGGGCGGCGCCGGCCACCTTCACGTCGCCCTGATGCCAGGCGCCCTCGCTCCACGTCCAGATCTCGCCCGAACTCATCGGCATGGGGCCGTCCCTCCGTCTCCGCCGCAACCGCGGCCACCATGATCCGCGGGCGGGCGGGCTTCAAGGCGGCGAGGGCGCGCGGAGCGGGCCCCTCACGCGCCTGTTTCGCTGCGAAACGCAGGGGCGTGGTGCGTGTTTCGCCGCGGAGCGCCGGAGCGCAGGCCGTGTTTCGCTGCGAAACATCGGCGGCCGCACCTGGCGTTTCGCTGCGAAACGCCAGGTGTTCCGCAGCGAAACGGGAGGGTGACGCAACGGCTTCAACGGAGGGTCGTTAGGGTTTCCTTAACCTTCGGGCTGGCGGAGGCCGCGCGCCCTCTCCACATTGCAATCGCGGGCCGGCGCGGCTAGGACGCCCGCGACCTCGGGCCGTCGGCAGGACAGGGCATGAACTGGATCAACGACTACGTCCGCCCGCGCATCAACTCGCTGTTCTCGCGGCGGGAGATGCCGGAGAACCTCTGGCGCAAGTGCGACGAGTGCGGAACCATGCTGTTCCACCGCGAGCTGCGCGAGAACCTCTACGTCTGCAACGTCTGCCAGCACCACATGGCGATCACCCCGCGCGAGCGGTTCGAGGCGCTGTTCGACGGCGCCCGCTTCAAGGAGATCCCCATCCCCGAGCCGGTGCAGGACCCGCTCCAGTTCCGGGACGAGAAGCGCTACCCCGACCGCATGCGCGACGCGCGCCGCAAGACCGGGGAGCATGAGGCCGCGCTCGCGGTCGAGGGCGAGATCGGGAAGCTGCGGGTCGTGGCGGTGGGCCAGGACTTCTCGTTCATGGGCGGGTCCATGGGCATGCATGTGGGCAACGCGCTGGTCGCGGCCGCGGAGCGGGCGGTGAAGCGCAAGGCGCCGCTGGTGGTGTTCTCGGCCGCGGGCGGCGCGCGGATGCAGGAGGGGATCCTGTCCCTGATGCAGATGCCGCGATCGACGGTGGCGGTGCAGATGGTGAAGGAGGCGGGGCTGCCTTACGTGGTGGTGCTGACCAACCCCACCACGGGCGGCGTGACGGCGTCCTACGCCATGCTGGGCGACATCCAGATCGCGGAGCCGAACGCGCTGATCTGCTTCGCCGGCCCCCGCGTGATCGAGCAGACCATCCGCGAGACCCTGCCCGAGGGCTTCCAGCGGGCGGAATACCTGCTGGAGCACGGGATGCTGGACCGGGTCACCCACCGCAAGGATCTGCGCGACGAGCTGGCCCAGATCCTGCGCCTGCTGATGCGCCAGCCGCCGCGGGTGCATGGAGAGCTGGGCCCGCCGCAGCCGGAGGAGGCCGTGCCCGCCCCTGCCGCCGCCGAAGCTTCGGCTCCAGCCCCGGGAAAGACCGGGAAAGGCGCGGCTTGAGCCCCGCCCCCTCGGCCGGCCCCTTCGCCGGCCCCGCCCCGAGCGACCTGATCCTGGAGCGTCTGATGACGCTCCACCCCAAGATCATCGACCTGACGCTGGAGCGGGTGGAGCGGCTGCTGGCGCAGCTCGGCCACCCGGAGCGGTCGCTGCCGGGGGTGGTGCATATCGCGGGGACCAACGGCAAGGGCTCCACGCTCGCCATGATCCGGGCGGGGCTGGAGGCGGGGGGCGCGACGACGAACGTCTACACCTCGCCGCATCTGGCGCGGTTCCATGAGCGCATCCGCCTGCACGGGGAGCTGATTTCGGAGGAGGCGTTCGCCGCCGCGCTGGACGAGTGCGAGCGCGTGAACGCCGGTGTGCCGATCACCTTCTTCGAGATCACCACCTGCGCGGCCCTGCTGGCCTTCATGCGAAGGCCCGCGGACTGGACGCTGCTGGAGACGGGCCTCGGGGGGCGGCTGGACGCGACCAACGTGGTGGCGCGGCCGGCGCTGACGGTGATCACGCCGATCTCCATCGACCACCAGCAGTATCTGGGCGAGACGATCCGCGAGATCGCCGGAGAGAAGGCGGGCATCCTGAAGCGGGGCGTGCCCTGCGTGGTCGGCCCCCAGACGGACGAGGCGATGGCGGTGCTGGAGGCGCGGGCCGAGGCGCTTGGCGCGCCGCTGATCGTCTCGGGCCGCGACTGGCAGGCGTGGTCCGAGCGGGGGCGGCTGGTCTATCAGGACGAGCGGGGGCTGCTGGACCTCGGGATGCCGGCGCTGCCCGGCGCGCATCAGGTGCATAATGCGGGCGCGGCCCTGGCGGCGCTGCGGACGCTCGGCGCCGACGATGCGGCCTGCGCGGGGGCCCTGTCGCAGGTGCGGTGGCCGGCGCGGCTGCAGCGGCTGTCGGCCGCCGACCTGCCGGGGCTGCCGGCGGAGGCGGAGGTCTGGCTCGACGGCGGGCACAACGCGGCGGCCGGCGAGGCGCTGGCCGCGCATATGGCGGCGCTGGAGGAGCGGCGGGCGGCGCCCCTGCACCTGATCTGCGGGATGCTGGAGACGAAGGACGCAGGCACGTTCCTGGGGCATTTCCGGGGGCTGGCGGCCTCTGTCTCGGCGCTGGCGATCCCGGAGGCCTCGGCGAGCCTTCCGGCCGGGGCGGTGGCGGAGGCGGCCGCGCGGGCGGGCATCCCCGCGGAGGAGGCGGAGGATTTCGGGGCCGCGCTGGCCGCGGTGGGGCGGCGGTCGCAGGAGGGGGCGGCCGCGCCCCGGGTGCTGATCTGCGGGTCGCTCTACCTCGCGGGCTGGGTGCTGCGGAGGATCGCGCCGCCCGCTTGACGCGAGACGGATTTCCGCCCTTCGGGTGTGGATCGGAACCGGCTTCGCGTTATGCTCGTTCAAAATGACGCGGCGCCGCAAGATCGGCCGCGGCGCGCGTTGCCGGGGCGGATGGTTTCGGCTAGGCGGAAGCATCAGGCGCCCTCTCGGCGCAACCGAACGTTGATCGCGGCGGCCCTTCGAGGCGCCGGCGCGGCGGCCAGAGCGGGACGACCCGCCGAACGGCTCGAAGGAGCGGCGCGTGCTGAAATCCACCAAACCCGGCGAGATCGCGATCGTGGGCTACGGCTGCCGGCTTCCCGGCGCCGACGATGCGGACGGGTTCTGGACGCTTCTCAAGGACGGCCGCTGCTCGGTCAGCCAGGTGCAGTCCGACCGCTGGTCCAAGGACCGCTGGCTGCACCCCGAGGGCGCGCCGGGGCGGAGCTACACCTTCGCGGCCGGGCAGCTTGAGGATCCGTGGAGCTTCGACGCGGGGTTCTTCGGGATCTCGCCGCGCGAGGCGGAGCAGATGGACCCCCAGCAGCGCCTGCTGCTGCAGGTGACGTGGGAGGCGCTGGAGAAGGGCGGCCTGCGCGCGTCGGACCTGCCGAAGGCGACGACGGGCGTGTTCGTCGGCGCCTCGGCCATCGACTACGCGAGCCGGTACTACAACGACCCCGCGGGGGTGGAGGCGCAGTTCATGACGGGGAACACCCTGTCGCTGCTGTCGAACCGCGTGTCCTACATCCTCGACCTCAACGGGCCGAGCTACACGGTCGACACCGCCTGCTCGTCGGGGCTCTACGCGCTGCACGAGGCGTTCATGTCGATGCAGACGGGGCTGGTGGACACGGCCATCGTGGCGGGCGTGAACCTGCTGATGGCGCCGCTGCCGTTCGTGGGGTTCTCCGCGGCGACGATGCTGTCGAAGCGGGGCCTCTGCCAGGCGTTCGACGCCAAGGGCGACGGGTATGTGCGGTCCGAGGGGGCGGTGGTGTTCGTGCTGCGCTCGCTGGAGACGGCGATCGCCAACAACGACCGGATCCTGGGGGTGATCTCCGGGGCCGGGGTGAATTCGGACGGGCGGACGTCGGGGGTGTCGCTGCCGTCCTCGGTGCAGCAGCAGGCGCTGCTGGACGACGTCTATCAGCGCTTCGCGGTGGACCCGGCGAAGCTCGCCTTCATCGAGGCGCATGGCACCGGCACCCGGGCGGGCGATCCGATCGAGACCTATGCGCTGGGGCAGGCGCTGGGGGTCAAGCGGGACGCGCCGCTGCTGATCGGCTCCGCGAAGACCAATGTGGGGCATCTGGAGGCGGGATCGGGGCTCGTGGGGCTGCTGAAGGCGCAGCTTGCGCTGGAGCATGACCTGCTGCCGCCGTCCCTGCACTTCGAGACGCCGAACCCCGACATCCGCTTCGACGACTGGAACCTGCGGGTTGCCGCGCGAGGCCGACGCCGCTGCCGCGCCAGGCGACCCCGCTTTACGCCGGCGTCAACTCCTTCGGCTTCGGCGGCGCCAACGCGCACGCCGTGATCCGCCAGCCGCGGGCGGAGGAGCGCAGGCCCCAGCCGGCGAAGGTGGAGCCCTCGCCCCTGATCCTCTCGGCCCGGTCGGCCGAAAGCCTGTCGGAGCTGGCCGCGACCTATCGCGAGCGGCTGGAGGGCGCCTCGGCCGCCGAGGCCGCCGCCATCGCCAACGCCGCCGCCTACCAGCGGGAGCGGCTGCCCCACCGCCTGATCGCGCTGCCCGAGGACCGCGAGGGGCAGGTCGCGGCGCTGGACGCCTTCCTGGCCGGCGAGAAGGCGCCGACCCTCGCCACGGGCAAGGCCGCTTCCCGCGATGGGAAGACGGCGTTCGTGTTCTCGGGCAACGGCTCCCAGCATGTGGGCATGGGCCGCGCGGCCTATGAGAACGACCCGATCTTCCGGGCGACCTTCGACACCGTCTCCACCATCTTCGAGAAGCTGGCGGGCGTGGGGCTGGTGGAGGCGATGTTCTCCGAGGATCTGGCGGACCGGCTGCCCTACACCTCGCTCGCGCAGCCGCTGATCTTCGCGGTGCAGGCGGCGACGGTGGAGTCGCTGTCGGAGAAGGGGCTGAAGCCCGATGCGGTGCTGGGACACTCGGTCGGCGAGGTGGCGGCGGCCTGGGCCGCGGGCGCGTTCGATCTGCCCGACGCGGTGCGCCTGATCCATGCGCGGTCCCGCAGCCAGGAGAAGGTGAAGGGCCGCGGGACCATGGCCGCCGTGCTGGCCGGCGCGCCGCAGGCGGAGGAGATCGTCGCCGAGGCGGGGCTGGACATCGCGGTCGCGGCGGACAACTCGGTCCGCTCGGTGACGATCTCGGGCGCCGCGGACCAGATCGCGGCCTTCGCCAAGGTGGCGCGCAAGCGCAAGATCGCCTGCAAGACGCTGGACCTGGACTATCCGTTCCACTCGCCCCTGACGGCGCCGCTGGAGGACGACCTTCTGGCCGACCTCGACTGGCTGCGCCCGCAGGAGACGCGGATCCCGTATCTGTCGGCCACCTTCGGCGAGCTGACGGACGGCGAGGCGCTGGGGCCGCGCTACTGGTGGACCAACATCCGCCAGCCGGTGCTGTTCCGGCAGGGGCTGGAGGCGGCCATCGAGATGGGCTGCGCCTGCTTCGTGGAGGTGGGCCCGCGGCCGGTGCTGGGCGCCTACATCCGCGACACGGCCGCCGACCGGTCGGCCAACGCCGCGGTGCTGCCGACGCTGGAGGAGAAGGACGCGCTTGCGGATCTGCGCCGGGTGGTGGCCGCCGCCGCGGTGCAGGGCGCGGGGTTGGTGGAGAACCGCTTCTTCGGGCATGACGAGAAGCCGGACCTGGACCTGCCGCTTTATCCCTGGCGGCGCCAGACGTTCCGCAACGCCCAGACGGACGAGGCCATCGGGCTGCTCGATCCGCGCGCGCTGAACCCGCTGCTGGGCGCGCCCGTGAGGCAGGGCGCGCGGGACTGGCGCGCGGTGGTGGACTGCGTGCTGCCGGATTGGCTGGGCGATCACCGGGTGGGCGGCGCCGCGATCCTGCCGGGCGCGGGCTATGTGGACATGGCGCTCACGGCCGGGCTGGAGACGCTGGGCGAGGGGCCGATCGAGCTTGTGCGACCTCGACATCCTGCGGCCGCTGCCGATGGAGGAGGGCGCGGGCTACGAGCTGCGCACGCGGCTTGCGGGCGACCGGCTGGTGGTGGACCTCGAGTTCCGCCGGCGGCTGGCGGGCGAAGATTTCGCGCTGAACGCCCGGGGGCGGGTGCGCCGCGCGGCGGTGGCGATGCCGGACTGGCGCGCGGCGCCGCAGCCGGACCCGGCGCGGACCATCCCCGGCGAGCGGCTTTACGCGATGGCGGACCGGATCGGGCTGAACTACGGCCCCGCCTTCCGGCGCGCGCGCTACGTGCAGCGGCTGAGCGAGCGGGAGGCGTTCGTGGCGCTCGACCCCGCGGCGGAGACGCTGGAGACCGGCGTGCATGCGCTGCATCCGGCGCTGCTGGACGCGGCCTTCCACGCGATGGTGGCGCTGGTGGGGGACCGGTCGGACGACGCTGCGGTGTCGTTCCTGCCGGTGCGGATCGGGTCGCTGGTCCTGCACGCGGCGGGGGCCGCGCCCGTGGGCGCGTGGATGGAGATCGTCCGCGCCTCCGAGCGGTCGATGGAGGCGCGGCTGACGCTGATCGACGCCGACCGGCGCGGTGGTGGCGACGCTGACCGGCGCGCGCTTCCGGGCGATGCGGACGACGAAGACGCGGGCGCCCTCGGAGCTGGTCTATCGCAACGCGCTGGCGCGGATCGCGCCGCCGGAGGGGGCGGCCTCGGATCTGGGCGCGCGGCTGCCGGAGCTGGCGGCGCCCTTCGCGGCCGATGCGGCGCCGGACCCGTCGGCGGGGCTGCTGCTGCTCGACACCACCGCGCGGCGGATCGCCTTCGATGCGCTGGCGGGGTTCGCGGGGGCGGACGGGGCGCTGGACGGCGACCGGCTTGCGGCGGAGGGGCGGCTCGCGCCCTCGGCCCGGCCGGCGTTCGAGCGGATGCTGATGGCGCTGGAGGAGGACGAGGCGGTCCTGCGGGACGCAGGCGGCCCGGCGCGGCTGGCCGGGGAGGCGCCCTATCCGCCGCTGAACGCGCTGACCGAGGCTTTGTTCGCCGAGGCGCCGAGGCGGATCGTGGAGATCAGCCGCCTGCTGGCGCTGCCCGCGTCGCTGCCGCGCCTGCTGGCGGACGGGCCGGCGGAGGCGGAGGGGAGCGCGGCGCTGACGGCCTCGCAGCTTCGGCTGGCGGCCTCGGGCCCGGCCGGGGAGGCGCGATGGACGGCGCTCGCGCGCGTGCTGGAGGCGGCGGCCGGGGCGGCGCCGGAGGGCGCGCGGCTCGACGTGCTGATCGTGGGGGCGGCGACGGCGCGGCTTCTGGATTTCGCGGCCGGCTCGGCGCGGGTCTCGGCCGTGCACGGTGGCGGACCCGGACCCGCGGCGGGTGCGGTCGCTGAAGGTGGGGGACCCGGAGCGGGCGGGCGTGAGCTACGCGGCGCTGGAGGATCTGCCCGAGGGGGCGAGCTACGACCTGATCCTGCTGGGCGACGCGCTGCACCGGCTGAACCCGGCCGCAGATCGCGGACCTGCGCCGGCGGCTCGCGCCCGGCGGCGGGCTCGCGGCGGCCGAGGAAGGGCCGGGGCTGGCTTCGGATCTGACCGAGGGCGGAGAGGCCGCGTGGTGGGTCGACACGCTGGAGCCGACCCTTCCGGTCGGGCGCCTGCGGGACGGCGCCGAATGGTCCGACGCGCTGGAGGCGGCCGGCTTCGCGGCGCCCGTCGCGCGGCCGCTGGACAGCGCGGATTCGACGGGTTCGCTGCTGCTGGCCGCCACGTCCGCCCGCGCGCCGGCGGAGGCTGCGCCGCGTGAGGGCGCAGGCGTTCTGGTTGTGCATGCCGGGAATGAGGCGCCGCTGGCGGAGGACATCGTCGCGCGGCTGACCGAGGCGGGGCGATCCGCGCGGTCCACGACGGAGGCGGAGCTTGCGGCGGCGCTGGCCGAGGCGGAGACGGCGGAGGTCGTGCTGCTGGCGGGTCTCGGCGCCGGCGGGCCCGCGCTGGACGCGGCCCACGGGCGGATCCTGTCGGCGAAGGCGGCCGCTGGCGGCGCCCGAGCGGCTCGCGCGGCTGTGGATCGTGGCGCGAGGCGCGGTGGCCGCGGGGCCGCTGCGCCCGCTGATCCCGGCGGAGGCGGCGGTCTGGGGCCTCGGGCGCGTGCTCGCCAACGAGCACCCGGAGCTGGACCTGCGCCTCGCGGACTTCGCGGTCGACATCGCGGAGGGGGATCTCGCGTCCCGGATCGCGGCCGAACTGCTGCATCCGGCCGAGGACCGCGAGACGGTGCATGACCGCGCCGGCCGCGCCGGCGTGCGGGTGGAGCGGGCCGCCGACCTGCCCGACCGCGCCCGCGCCGCCCAGCTTTACGGCGAGGGGGTGCGGCGGCTCGCGCTCGCGCAGCAGGGGTCCATCGACTCGCTGGAATGGCGGGTGGAGCCGCGCCCGCGGCCCGAGCCCGAGCAGGTGGAGATCGAGGTCGTCGCCACCGGGCTCAACTTCCGGGACGTGATGTGGGCGCAGGGCCTCCTGCCCGAGGAGGCGCTGGAGGACGGTTTCGCCGGCCCCACCATCGGCATGGAATGCTCGGGCGTGGTCACGCGCACCGGGGCGGGCTGCACGCGGTTCCAGCCCGGCGACCGGGTGATCGCCTTCGCGCCGTCCTGCTTCGCGACCCATGTGACGGTGCATGAGAACGCCGTCGCCCCCCTGCCCGAGGGCGTGGACCTGACCGCGGCGGCCACCATCCCCACCACCTTCCTCACCGCCTGGTACGGGCTGGTGGAGCTTGCGCATCTGTCGGAGGGGGAGACGATCCTCATCCACGGGGGCGCGGGGGGCGTGGGGCTCGCGGCGCTCCAGATCGCCGCGGCGCGGGGGGCGACGGTGTTCGCCACCGCCGGCAGCCCGGCGAAGCGGGAGCTGCTGCGACAGCTCGGCGCCGCGCGGGTGTTCGACTCCCGCTCCCTCGACTTCGCCGCAGAGGTGCTGGAGGCGACCGGCGGCAAGCGGCGTGGACGTGGTGCTGAACTCGCTCTTCGGCGAGGCGATGGAGCGGTCCATCGAGTGCCTGCGCCCGTTCGGCCGGTTCGTGGAGCTGGGCAAGCGCGACTACTACGCCAACAGCCAGATCGGGCTGCGGCCGTTCCGGCGCAATCTGACCTATTTCGGCGTGGATGCGGACCAGCTTCTGGTCTATCGGCCGGAGGTGGCGGTGCGGGTGTTCTCGGAACTGGGAGAGGGCTTCGCGCGCGGGGACTTCATCCCGCTGCCGCATATCGTCTTCGAACCCTCGGAGGTGGCGGACGCTTTCCGCCTCATGCAGAAGTCCGGGCATATCGGGAAGATCCTGGTGAAGGCCCCGCCGAAGGTGGAGGAGGCCGCGCAGCGCCCGCCGAAGATCGACCCGAAGGGGGCGTATCTGGTGGTCGGCGGCACTCGGCGGCTTCGGCGCCGAGACGGCGGCCTGGCTGGTGGACAAGGGGGCGCGGCATGTCTGGCTCACCTCCCGCTCGGGCCGGGTTTCGGACGCCGCGCGCGCGGTGATCCGGCGGATGGAGGCGATGGGCGCCGCGGTGACGGTCCGCGCCTGCGACGCCGCCGACGAGGCCGCGCAGAAGGGCCTGATCGACGAGATCGCGGCCGGGCCCGCCCGCCTGAAGGGCGTGCTGCACACCGCCATGACGCTGGACGACGCGCTGTTCGCCAACCTGGACGCGGAGCGCATCCGCACCGTGCTGCGCCCCAAGATCGCGGGCGCGGAAACGCTGGACCGGCTGACGCGCGGGCTGAACCTCGACCTCTTCGTGGTCTATTCCTCGGCCACCACGCTGGTGGGGAACCCCGGCCAGGCCTCCTACGTCGCGGCCAACGCCTATCTGGAGGCGCTGATGGCGGAGCGCAGGCGCGCGGGCCTTCCGGGGCTGGCGGTGGCGTGGGGCGCGATCTCCGACGCCGGGTATCTGACGCGGGACGCGAAGACCAACGCGATCCTGTCGGACCGGCTCGGCGCCTCGGCCATCACGGCGCGGCAGGCGTTCGAGGGGCTGGAGATGGCGCTCGCCGCCGCCGACCCGGCCGACGCCTCGGCGGTGGGCTATGCGGTGATCGACTGGTCCTCGGCCTCGCGGGAGCTGGCCTTGACCCGCACGCCCCTGTTCTCCCGGATGGAGATGCCGGAGCAGGCGCTGGGGGGCGAGGGGGCGCTGGACCTCGCGGCCCTGGTGGCGGGGCTGTCGGAGGCGGAGGCGGTGAAGACCATCGCCGACCTGCTGGCCGCCGAGACCTCGCGCATCCTGCGCCTGCCGGCGGAGGAGATCGACCCGCGCCAGCCGCTGACCGAGATGGGGTTCGACAGCCTGATGGCGGTGGACCTGCGCATGGCGGCGGAGGAGAAGCTGGGCATCGACATCCCGCTGATGTCGCTCGCCGGCGGCGCCACGCTCAACGACGTGGCGGCCCGGGTGCTCAAGCGCATCGGGCAGGCGCCCGAGGCCGGCGGGTCCGAGGACCGGGCGCTGGAGGATCTCGTGGCCCAGCATGTGGGCGAGGAGCGGTCCGACGCCGACGACGAATTCCTGACCGAGATGCGCAGCCGCGCCGCGGCCGGGGCTGCGAGCCGCGCCATTCACTGACCGGCGGGGCGCGCCGGTCGCCCCGCCCCCTGATCCGCCGCGCCCCCCGGGCCTGCGGCGCAACGAGAGGACCTGGAATGTCCGCGACGGAAGGAGAGGGGCGGTTCGGCGCCTCCCGACGCAGCGCCCTTGTGGAGGACCTGCGCCGCAAGCGGTCGCAGCGCGCGCAGCCGGAGCGGCCCGCCCCCAAGCCCCAGCGCCGGGAGGCCCCGCGCGCCTATGATTTCGCGCAGCTTCCCGGGCACAAGCAGATCCGCCTCCAGCGTTCGGCGGCGGAGATGCTGGGCATCGGCGTGCCCTTCTTCCGGGAGCAGGAGGGTTATGCCGGCGCCACCTGCGTGATCGAGGGGCGGGAGGTGCTGAACTTCTCCTCCTACAACTATCTCGGGCTCAACGGACATGCGCGGGTGCGGGAGGCGGCGAAGGCCGCCATCGACCGCTACGGCGTCTCGGTCTCGGCCTCCCGCGTGGTGGCCGGCGAGCGGGACATCCACGCGCAGCTCGAACGGGCGCTGGCGCGGTTCCAGGGGACCGAGGACGCGGTCTGCTTCGTCTCGGGCCACGCCACCAACGTCACCACCATCGGGGCGCTGATGGGGCCGAAGGACGTGATCCTGACGGATGCGTGGATCCACAACTCCATCGTGGAGGGGGCGCGGCTTTCGGGCGCCGCGCGGGTGACCTTCCCGCATAACGATCTGGACTGGCTGGACGACTTCCTCTCGCGCAACCGGGGCCGCTACGAGCGGGCGCTGATCGTGGTGGAGGGGCTCTATTCCATGGACGGGGACTGGCCGGACCTGCCGCGGCTGGTGCAGCTCAAGACCCGCCACGATTCCTGGCTGATGGTGGACGAGGCGCATTCCCTGGGCGTGCTGGGCGAAACCGGCCGCGGGATCGGCGAGATGCAGGGGGTGGACCCGGCCTCGGTGGAGATCTGGATGGGGACGCTGTCCAAGACCCTGTCGTCCTGCGGCGGCTACATCTGCGGCTCGGCGGCGCTGGTGGAGTTCCTGAAGGGCCACGCCTCGGGCTTCGTGTTCTCGGTCGGGCTGGCGGCGCCGCTGGCGGCGGCGGCGCTGGCCTCGCTGGAACTGCTGGAGGAGGAGCCGGAGCGGGTCGCCGCCCTTCAGGCCAACGGCGCGCGGCTGCTGGCGGCGGCGCAGGCGGCGGGGCTGGATGTGGGGCTGGCGAAGGGATCGGCGATCATGCCGGCCATCGTGGGGGACTCGCCCCGCGCGGCGATGATGTCGGACCTGTGCCTGAAGGCGGGGCTGAACGCGCTGCCCATCACCTTCCCCGCGGTGCCCGAGAAGCAGGCCCGCCTGCGGTTCTTCCTGACCTCCGAACATCGGCCCGAGCAGATCGACCGGGCGGTGGAGATCGCGGCCGGCGCCCTCGCGGAAGCGAAGGCGTTCCGCCCCGGCGTCAGCGCCTGACCGGGGGACGCCGATGGCCGAGTTGAGCGCGAAGCTGAGGCGCGCGCTCCGGACGCTGACGGGCCGCGGAGCCGCGCTGGCGGCGTGGTCCGAGGCGCCGGCGCCGGGGCGGGCGCTGCCGTGGCTGCTGCCGGCGGCGCTGCCCTTCCATCCTCCCGTGGCCTTCGGGCTGGGGGAGGCCGCCCCGCAGGAGACCGCCGGATGGATCGTCGCGATCCGGGAGCGGACGCTGTGGTGGCCCGCCGTCATCGCCGATGCGCCGGCGCCCGCCGCCATCGTGGACCTGCGCGGCGTCTCGGCCGACGCCGCGGCGACGCTGCTGGACCTGCTGCTGTCGGAGGCTCCGGCCGAGGACGCCCTTGCGGTGGGCGACGGCCCCGCCGCGGCGCTGGCGCAGGCGCGGGGCCTCGATGTCGCCTGCGCCCCCGCGCGGATCTCTCCGCACCGGCTGGCGCTGGCGGTGGGGCCGGCGGCCTCTCCGCTGCTGAGCCACGCGGCGCTCGGGGGCGTGCGCGCCATCTCGCCCGCGGGTCCGGCCGATCCGCTGCCGTGGCTCGCCCGCGCGGCCTTCGTCGACCCGTGGCGAGGGCGGCGCGTGGGGCCGGAGGAGGGGCTGGCGGCGCTCGGCCTCCTGCGCGACGCCGCCCAGCGCAACGACCGGCCGGTGGTGACCTCCGGCTTCTCCGGCTGGAAGCGGCTCAACGCGGCGCCCTTCCTCACCGGGCCGGCCGGCCCGCCCCTGCACCTGCCGAAGCCGCGGGCGCCGGAGGTGGCCCGGGCCCTGGGCGCCCGCCTCGCGGTGTGGGGCGCGGCCGAGGCGCCCGGCGATCTGGAGGTGGTGCGGATGGAGGACGGCTTCGTCCGCTCCGTCGGCCTCGGGCTGCAGCACGTGCCTCCCGCCTCGCTCGCCGTGGACCGCGAGGGGCTTTACTACGATGCGACCCGCCCCACCGATTTCGAGCGCATCGCCCGGGAGGCGCGCTACGACCCGCCCCTGCTGGACCGCGCCGCGCGGCTGCGGGACCGGCTCGTGGCCTTGCGGATCACCAAGTACAACCTGGAGGCCGGGACGCCCGCCGCGCTGCCCGAGACGGACCGCGCGCGCATCCTGGTCCCGGGGCAGGTGGAGGGGGACGCCTCCCTCCGCTTCGGCGCGCGCGGCATCGCGACCAACGCCGCGCTGATCCGCGCCGCCCGGGCGAGGCATCCGGAGGGCTTCCTCCTCTACAAGCCCCATCCCGATGTCCTCACCGGCATCCGTCCGGGCGCCGTGGACCCGGAGACGCTGGCGCTGGCCGATGCGGTGGTCCCGGACGTCTCGGCGGAAGCGGCGCTCGGCTGGGCGGAGCGGGTGGAGACCATGACCTCCCTCATGGGGTTCGAGGCCCTGCTGCGCGGGCGCGCGGTGACCGCCCACGGCCGGCCGTTCTACGCCGGCTGGGGATTGACCGATGCGCCCGCGCCGTTCTGCCGGGGCCGGACGCTGACGCTCGACCAGCTCTGCGCCGCCGCGCTGATCCTCTACCCGCGCTACATCGACCCGCGGACCCGCCTGCCCTGCCCGCCCGAACTGCTGCTGGAGTGGATCGACGGCGAGCGGTCCTTCGTGCGCAGCCCCCGCGGCCGGGCGCGGCGGGCGTGGCGGAACGTCGTCTCGCGGGTCCTGAATGTTGTGAGATAGCGACAGCGCCTCCACCTGCGCCCCCGCCGCGCGTTCAGGGTTGTGGACGGGGGGCATGGGGCATGCGATCACTCGGCTCAACAAAAGCTGACAAGTCCTTGGAAAGAGCGGCCAACGAATGAGGGATCCAGCAGGCTCCGGTCGCGGGCGAAGGGCGCTTTGCGTCTGCGCCGTCTTCGCGGTCGCCTGCGCCCCGGCCGCGCAGGGGCAGGAGCTGCAGATGCTTCCGCAGGCGCAGCGGAACCTCTTCGGGATCACCGGCCTCATCGACATGCCCAACGCCCGGGTTCAGCCGGACGGAGAGCTGGGCTTCACCTCGGCCTATTTCGGCGGCTTCCTGCGCAACACGCTGAGCTTCCAGATCCTGCCGCGGGTGGAGGGATCCTTCCGCTACTCGGTGATCGACGAGTTCTTCTCGAACGGCAAGACCCTCTACGACCGCAGCTTCGACGTGAAGTTCCTGCTGTCCGACGAGACGAACCTGTTCCCCTCGATCGCCTTCGGGCTTCAGGACTTCCTCGGGACCGGCATCTATTCGGGCGAGTACCTGGTCGGCACGAAGACGCTGGCGCCGGGCCTGTCGGTCACCGGCGGCTTCGGCTGGGGCCGGTTCGGGGGGCGCAACGGCGTCTCGAACCCGATCGGCGAGATCAAGCCCGCCTTCCGAGATCGGGACACGATCGGCAGCGCCACGGGCGAGGTCCGCTTCGGCCAGTTCTTCCGCGGCGAGGACATCGGCTTCTTCGGCGGCGTGCAGTGGGAGCCGTCCTTCGTGGACGGCCTGACCCTGACGGCGGAGCTTTCGTCGGACGACTACGCGCGCGAGGGGCGTTTCAGCAGCTACGACCAGACCGTCCCGCTCAACCTCGGGGCGACCTACCGGCTGAACGACACGCTCTCGTTCGGCGGCTACTACATGTACGGGCGGGATTTCGGCGTGCGCGCGAGCCTCGCCTTCAATCCGGCGCGGCCGCCGGTGCCCCAGCAGCTCGGCCCCGGGCCGATCCCGCTGATCCCGCGCCCCCCCGCCGCCGCGGGGCCGCCCCCCGATCTGGGCCCGGTGGTCGAGCGCATCGGGCGGGAGCCTGCGACGGGCTCGGACGCGGCCTACCAGGCGGTCCTTCTCGACGCCGCGACCGAGGGCGCGCGCTGGGCGGAGGCCCGGACCGAGGCCGAGACCTGCCCCGCCGAGGCCGCGCTCGACATCGACGCCGCCTTCGGCGTGGTGGACGGCGTCACCTTCCGCGACGCGGCCGGTCGCCCCGTCTGCACCGTCGTGCTGCGGCCCGAAGGGCGGCGCTACGTGGAGACGCGGCGCGCCCTGATCGGCGGCTACGACACCTCCTGGACCTCCGATCCCGCCGCCCGCGACGTCTTCGCCTCCCGCGTCGCCGAGGCGGTGAGGGCGGACGGGCTGGTCTTCGTGGGCCTCGACCTGACCGCCGCCCGCGCGGAGCTGGAGATCGAGAACCCCACCTACAACGCCGCCCCTCAGGCCATCGGGCGGGCCGCCGTGGCGCTCGCGAACGCGCTGCCCCCCTCGGTCGAGGATTTCGCCGTCACCCTCTCGGAGCAGGACCTGCCCACCGTCACCGTCCTGATGCGCCGCGCGCGGCTGGAGGCGGCGGCCGAACAGCCGGACGAGGAACGGATCAGCTGGCTCGACGCCGAGATCCTCAGCGCGGAGCCCGCCGGCGGCTCCGTGCTGCCGCAGGCCGATCCTCGCTATCCCGACTTCGGCTGGTTCATCGCCCCGGGCCTGCCCATCAGCCTGTTCGACCCAGACCAGCCCCTGCGCGCGGACCTGCTGCTGCGCGTCGGCGCCACGGTGGATGTCGCGCGGGGCCTGTCCCTCACCGGAACGGCGCAGAAATCCCTGCTCGGCGCGTTCGACGACATCACGCGGCAGTCAAACTCGAAGCTGCCGCGGGTGCGGTCCGAATTCCGCCGCTACTTTCAGGAAGGCGATCCCGGCATCAGCCGCCTGACCGGCGACTACCTCTTCAAGCTCTCGCCCGAATACTACGGCCGCCTTTCGCTCGGCCTGCTGGAGCGCATGTTCGGCGGCGTCTCCGGCGAGCTTCTGTGGAAGCCCGCCACCCAGGACTGGGGCCTCGGGGCCGAGATCAACTACGTGAAGCAGCGCGACTTCGACATGCGATTCGGCTTCCAGGACTACGACGTCGTGACCGGCCACGCCTCCGCCTACTTGGACACCGGCTGGCACGGGATGGAGGTGCAGGTGGACGCGGGCCGCTACCTCGCCGGGGACTGGGGCGCGACCTTCACCGTCTCCCGCCGGTTCGCCAACGGGTGGGAGGTCGGCGGCTTCTTCACCCTCACCGACGTGCCCTTCGACGTCTTCGGCGAGGGCAGCTTCGACAAGGGCATGTTCCTGACCATCCCGCTCGACTGGGGCCTGCCCTACGAGACGAAGGAGCGCTTCTCCACCACCATCCGGCCGCTGACCCGCGACGGCGGCGCGCGGCTCTCGATCGCCAACCGGCTCTATCCCATCGTTCAGGAGGCGGATCGGGGCGACCTGCGCGCGGACTGGGGACATTTCTGGCAATGAGGCCGACGGATCCCTCTCGGCGGCCATGGCCGCGCCCGGCGGCGCTGGCGCTGCTGGCCCTGGTGGCGGGCTGCTCCAGCGACCAGGGGCCCAACACGTTCCGCCAGTCGGCCTCGCTGGCGACTGGGGCGCTGTCGGACCTGTTCGGCCTGGGCCCCGAGCCGGAGCCCGCGGACGGTCCTGACGCGGGAGCAGATCAACCGGATCCCCGCGGCTCTGCTCGGCGTGCGGCGCACTGCAGACGATCTGGCCTACTTCGCCGCCTATGCGGTGAACAACGGGCGGGTGGTATACTACAACCCCGGGCGGCAGAGCCTCACCTTCCAGGGCGCGGCGCTGGCGGCCACCCATGGCCTCGGCACGGATCTGGCGGGATATCGCTCGGATCCGGCCGAGGATCCGCTGGTGAGGAACCGCCCGCCGGCCGCGTGGCCGGAGGTGGTGACGCGCGTCTACCGCTTCCACGACGCCTTCGGGGACGTCTACTCCCGCACTTTCCTGTGCCGCCCGTCGGTGGCCGGGGCGGAAAAGCTGGAGATCGGGGAGCTCAGCTTCGACCTCGTGCGGATCGAGGAGCCGTGCAGGAGCACGTCGGACGACTTCGTGAACCGGTACTGGGTGGACGCAGAGCGCGGATATGTCTGGCGGTCCGAGCAATGGGGCGGGCCGGAGCTCGGATCTCTCACCGTCGAGGTTCTCCGACCCTTCGCGGAGTGACCCGGCCCGGTGCGGCGGGCGCGCCCGGACTGACCGGGAGAGCCTGCAGCTGTCCAGGCCCGCCCCCGGCTCCAGACGGCCCGGCCACCTGAAAAAGGGGCGCCCTCAAAAAGAAGACGGCCGCCGAAGCGGCCGCTGCATCGCCCCCCAGTACGAACCGTTCAGTTGGTGGTCGTGGGCGTGGTCGTGGTCGTGCTGTTGTCGTCGTTGTTGGTCGCCGCAAGGATGCCCGCGCCGACGGCCACGACGGCAACGGTCACGATGGCAATCCCGGTGGGCGTCACACCGGAACCGGGGAGCGCGCCCTGCTCCTGCTGAGCGACCCCCGCCGTCGCGACATCGGGAATCGCCGCCTTCGGCGCCGAGCTCATCTCCTGCGCCGCGAGGGGCGCAGCGGCGAGCGCCAGGCCGGCCGCGATCATCGACGTGAATTTCCTGATAGCCTCCACACATCCACCTGTCGTTACGATAGGGCCGGATGTGGGGAATGGCAACGGGTTGTAAAGGTTCTTCACGGCTCGCTTCAAGGCGAATCCCGGCGGCTCGCGCCGCCGGGCTATGTCGGGCGGCTGCGCCCTCAGTTCGTGGAGGTCGCGGACGTGGAGGTCTCGTCCGAATTGGCGGAGGAGACCGCCACGGCCACCCCGATGGCGGCGGCTATCGCCGCTGCGGCCGCCACACCGACGGCCAGGCTTCCCGCAGCGATCCCGCCGACCGCCGCCGCTCCGGCCGCGCCGGCGCCAGCGCCAGCCGCGCCAGACGCGCCAGCGCCGCTGGCGCCGACGCCGCCTCCCGCCGCCTGCGCCATCGCCTGCGTGGTCAGCATCGCCACCGCGGCCGCGGTCGCCAGAATGATCCTCGTGCTCATCAAATCCTCCGATGGGCTGCGGAGACGGGTCGCCCCCTCCGACAACCTGAACAGGAAGTGCTAACGAGCCATAAACCAACAGGTCACCGCAGGCGTCCGATCGCGAAATTCGGCCGACGCGCGATGCGCCCGCGCGTATTTCTCCAGCTTCTCCGCCTCGGGCCGCTCCGGGTCCGGCCCCATCTCCGGCGCAGCGAGGCCGCCCGTCACGAACAGCGTGTCGAGCCCCTCCGAGATGCCGCCGGCCACGTCGGTCATGATCCCGTCGCCCACGCACAGGATGCGCCCGTCCTCCAGCGGCCGGCCCAGCGCCGCCTCGGCCCGCGCGCGCCCCAGCGCGTAGATCGGCGCGTGCGGCTTGCCGTAGCTGCGGCTCTCGCCCCCCATCTCCTCGTAGAGCTTCGCGATCCCGCCGGCGCACCAGATCCGCCGCTCGCCCACGTCCACGTGGATGTCGGGGTTCGCGGACAGCATCCGCAGGCCCCGGAGCTGCGCCTCCCGCAGCACGTCCCCGTAGTCCTCAGGCGTTTCGGTCAGGTCGTCCTTCAGGCCGGTGCAGATCACGCTCTCGGCGTCCTCCATGCGCACCCGCTCCACCTGCGCCACCTCGAAGAACGCCTCGTCCTTCTCGGCGCCGATATGGAAGACTCGCCGCCCCCACTCGCCCGCCTTCACCGAATTGAGCGCCGCGTCGCCCGAGCTGACCACCGCGTCGCGCACGTCCCCGGGCGCGCCCAGCCGGTCCAGGTGCCGCTCCACCGAATGAGCCGGCCGCGGCGCGTTGGTCATCAGCACGACCGCGCCCCCCTGGGCCCGGAACCGCCGCAGCGCCTCGACCGCCGCGGGATAGACCTGCTTTCCGTCATGCAGGCAGCCCCACAGGTCGCAGAACAGGGCGTCGTAGCGGCCGGACAGCTCGTCCAGCGACTCGAGGATGGGGATCATCGGCAGGGGCTCCGGGTCAGGCGAGGATGCGGCCCCTCTCCTGCCCCGCCCGGGCCGCGCCCGCAACCCGCCGCTTGCCCCGGCCCGGCGCGGCGCCTACCTACGCCCCAGCCGCGTCCTGACCCCGGAGCCCCGATGCCCGAGCCCGTCTACCGTCCCGGCGCAGCGCCCGCCCCGGCATTGTGGCTCGGCGTCGCGGGGCTCGTCCCCTTCGTGGTCCTCGCGCTCGCGGCCCATCTGGCGCCGGGGGACCTCTCGGTCCGGGCGCTGAACCTGCTCGCGGCCTACGGGGCGATCATCCTGTCGTTCATGGGCGGCTGCCGCTGGGGCCTCGCCTGCGCGGGGCTGGGCGAGGGCGCCTCGTGGTGGGCGCTCGGCGTCTCCACCGTGCCGGCGCTGCTGGCCTGGGCCTCGCTCGCGGTCGGCGGAGACGCGCCGCTCTGGGTTTGCGCGCTCGGGCTCGTGGCGCTTTTCGCGGCCGATGTCGCCCTCGCCCGGGCCGGCGGCGCCCCCCGCTGGTGGCCCGCCCTGCGCCTGCCCCCGACGGTGGGCGCCGTCCTGTCGCTGATCGCCGCGACAGCCGCATGAATCCTCTTGACGGCGGATTGAGAACTCCCTAATCCGGCGCTCGTTAGCACTCTCTTCCCACGAGTGCTAACGCCGCGTCTCCGGGCCAACCCTTGGACGGGGACCGGCGACTGGTTTCAAACGTGGAAGCCGCAGACAAGGAGCCACGACCATGAACTTCACGCCTCTGCATGACCGGGTGCTGGTCCGTCGCATCGAGAGCGAAGAGAAGACCGCCGGCGGTCTGATCATCCCCGACTCCGCCAAGGAGAAGCCGTCCGAGGGCGAGATCGTCGCCGTCGGCGAGGGCGCCCGCAAGGACAACGGCGAGCTGATCGCGCCCGCCGTCAAGGCCGGCGACCGCGTGCTCTTCGGCAAGTGGTCCGGGACCGAGGTCAAGCTCGACGGCAAGGACATGCTGATCATGAAGGAATCCGACATCCTCGGGATCCTCGCCGCGGACGCCGCCGTCAAGGCCGCGTGATCGCGCTTTTCGCAACCAGTTAAGGAGCCACTCACATGGCCGCCAAAGACGTCAAGTTCTCCACCGACGCCCGCGACCGCATGCTGCGCGGCGTCAACATCCTCGCCGACGCGGTGAAGGTGACGCTGGGCCCCAAGGGCCGCAACGTCGTCCTCGACAAGTCGTTCGGCGCGCCCCGGATCACCAAGGACGGCGTCACCGTCGCCAAGGAGATCGAGCTCGAGGACAAGTTCGAGAACATGGGCGCGCAGATGGTCCGCGAAGTCGCTTCGCGCACCAACGACGAGGCGGGCGACGGCACCACCACCGCCACCGTGCTCGCCCAGGCGATCATCCGCGAGGGCCTGAAGTCGGTCGCCGCCGGCATGAACCCGATGGACCTGAAGCGCGGAATCGACAAGGCCGTCGCCAACGCCGTCGAGGCCATCAAGGCCGCGTCCCGTCCGGTGAACGACACCGCCGAGGTCGCGCAGGTCGGCTCCATCTCCGCCAACGGCGAGAGCGAGATCGGCCGCCAGATCGCCGACGCGATGCAGAAGGTCGGCAACGAGGGCGTCATCACCGTCGAGGAGAACAAGGGCCTCGACACCGAGACCGAAGTGGTCGAGGGCATGCAGTTCGACCGCGGCTACCTCTCGCCCTACTTCATCACCAACGCCGACAAGATGATCGCCGAGCTTGAGGACTGCTACATCCTCCTGCACGAGAAGAAGCTGTCGTCGCTGCAGCCGATGGTCCCCCTGCTCGAGACCGTCATCCAGTCCGGCAAGCCGCTCCTCATCATCGCCGAGGACGTCGAGGGCGAGGCGCTCGCCACGCTCGTGGTCAACAAGCTGCGCGGCGGCCTGAAGATCGCGGCCGTCAAGGCGCCGGGCTTCGGCGACCGTCGCAAGGCCATGCTGCAGGACATCGCGATCCTGACCGGCGGCCAGGTGATCTCCGAGGATCTGGGCATGAAGCTCGAGTCCGTCGGGATCGACATGCTCGGCACCGCCAAGAAGATCCGCATCTCCAAGGACGAGACGACCATCGTCGACGGCCATGGCGAGAAATCGGAGATCGAGGCCCGCGTCTCCCAGATCAAGCAGCAGATCGAAGAGACCACCTCGGACTACGACAAGGAGAAGCTGCAGGAGCGTCTCGCGAAGCTTGCGGGCGGCGTTGCGGTGATCCGCGTCGGCGGCGCCTCCGAGGTCGAGGTGAAGGAGCGCAAGGACCGCGTCGACGACGCGCTCAACGCGACCCGCGCCGCGGTTCAGGAGGGCGTGGTTCCCGGCGGCGGCGTGTCGCTGCTCTGGGCCTCCAAGGGCCTTGAGGGTCTGACGGGTGAGAACCCCGACCAGAACGCCGGCATCATGATCGTGCGCCGCGCGCTTCAGGCCCCGATCCGTCAGATCGCCGCGAACGCGGGTCTCGACGGCGCGGTGGTCGCGGGCAAGGTGCTGGAGTTCGAGGACCGGAACTTCGGCTTCAACGCCCAGACCGAAGAGTACGGCGACATGTTCAAGTTCGGCGTGATCGACCCCGCGAAGGTCGTCCGCACCGCGCTCGAGGATGCGGCCTCCGTGGCCTCGCTGCTCATCACCACCGAGGCGATGGTCGCCGACAAGCCCGAGCCGAAGGGCCAGGGCCATGGCGGCGGCATGCCCGACATGGGCGGCATGGGCGGCATGATGTGATCCGCCTCCCGGCCCCTCCGGGGGCCGGGGACGCGAGAGAACATGAGGGACGGACGAAGGGGCCGCGGGAAACCGCGGCCCCTTCTCATGTTGCGCTCGCGGACCGGCGGCCCAGCCCGAAACCACGCGCCCCGTGCGTCACGCAAAGGAAACGGGCGCGAGACTTACGCCCCGCGCCCGGTCTTCTCCTTCAGCTCGTCGATGCGGCGGGAGGCGTCGGCCTTCGTCATCTCCGGGTCGAAGGCCTCGCCCGCTTCCTCGCTCAGCGTCTTGAGGTAGCTCGCCTGCGCCCCCGTCATCGGCTCGTCGCCCGTCACCCAGTCGCTTCGGGGCTTGGCGGCGTTGCCGGGGGCGTCCTGCTTCGGCGTATCGGTCGGTTTGTCGGTCATGGGATTCTCCTCCGTCCTGTTCTCCCAATGTTCCCGGAGGCGGAGGAGTTCCCCGATCAGGCCCGGCCGCGGATCCAGCCCACGATCGCCAGCAGCACGATCGCGCCGATCGTCGCCACCACCAGCGCCCCGATCCAGCCGCCGGCCGACAGGCCCAGCAGGCTGAACAGGAACGCGCCCAGATAGGCGCCCACGACGCCCACCACCAGGTTCGTCAGCAGCCCGTGATTGCGGCTCATCACCTTCTCGGCGATCCAGCCCGCGAGCAGCCCGATGAACAGGAACGCGATCCAGCCAATGCCTTCCATGGAGTCTTCCCCTCGTCAGTTGAACTCGATCCCCTAACGCGCGAGACCCGCTCCGCGATCCATCCCGCCCCTCGAAAACTTGTTCCGCAACTTGCGCGGGAGCGGGATCCCGCTCCCGCGCGCCGCTCACCCCTGCCGTTCGTATTCCGGCATCGACTCGAGCTCCTCCTCCGTGGCGTGGACATAGACCGAGAAGTCGTCGTCCCCGTCATTCGCCCGGAAGCTGACGGCATGCATCGGCACCGCCACGCGATGCTGCCCGAGGCCGAGCCAGCCGCCGATCTCGATGATCGCCGCCGAGGCGTCGCCGACCCGGTCGAAGCCGACCATCTCGCCGATCTCCTCGCCGTCGTCGCCGAAGACGTCGGCGCCTTCCAGCCGGTCCATGGAGACCTCGACGCCGCCGCCCATGGTGACCATCCGCCGGCCCAGATCCAGCTGCGCCTCCTGCGCGTCCGGGTCGACTTCCATCACTTCGGCGTCCGCCATGGCGGGCTCGGTCTCCACGATCACCTCGTTGGGGTCCGAGGGCTCGACCATCCCGTCCGCCGGCTGCTGCGCGATCTGCGCCGAGCCGCGCGCGTCGGTCGTGCGCGCCTTCTCGCCCGGCTCCACCGGCCCCGCGTCCTTGTTGGCGGCGGTGTGCATCCGCAGCTTCTGCGCCTGCGTCTCGCCGCCCATCTCGTTGAAGTTCTCATCGTCGAGCTCGGGGTTCGCGGCCTGCGGCAGCGCGCCCTCGCGGTCGGCGAAGACGCCGCCGCCGGCCGGGTCCGACGCCGCCCGCTCGGCCCAGGCGCGGGCCACCTCGGCGGCGCCCACGAATTCGGGCGCGCTCTCCAGATCCTCGCGGTTGCTGCGGAAGACGATGAAGCGCTCGCCGCTGGTCTCCTCCCGCACGAAGCGGATGTCGTCGGCCTGGATGGCGACGCGCTTGTCGCCGATCCCGAGGAAGCCGCCCACGTCCACCACCACCGCCTTCACCCGGCGGTCGGCGGTGATTAGCACGTCCTCGATCTCGCCGGCGTCCTCCCACTGGCGGACGTCGTCCTCGCCGACGTTCATGCCGGGCTCGTATTCGCGCTCGGCGGTGAAGATGTCCTGCCCCACCAGTTCGGTCGCGAGGTAGTCGGTCGGACCGGCCGCCTTCACGAAGGTTCCGGCGGTCTCCATCTGCGGCGCCGCCGGGGCGGCGGTTCCCTGCTGGGCCGCGGCCGGCAGGGCCAGGGCCACGCTCAGCGCGGTGGTCGCGAGAAGCCGGGTCATGGCACGTCTCCTTGAAAGCCTGGGCGCCCGCCTTCAGAGGGCGCGTAAGTCTCCAAGGGCAACGTGAGGGCGCCCCGCGGGTTGCCCCTGCTCAGATCAACGCCGCCAGACGGGACGCGTCCACGCCCTGCGGCAAGGTTCCCGCCGTCCGGCCCCAATCCCCCGCGATGCGCGTGGCGAGGAACCCCTCCGCCGCCGGGCTCCCCATCCGCATCAGCTCCGCCGCCTGGATCAGCAGCGCCAGCCGCTCCACCAGCGCGCGGGCCTGCGCCTCCTCCGGCCGCCGGAACAGCGCCAGCGCCTGATCCAGCGCGGCGTCATAGCGGCGGTCCCGCCCGCGGGCGGCCTCCAGCTCCTCCACCAGCGCCTGCGCCGCCTCCGGCGCCTTGGCCAGCGTTCGCAGCACGTCGAGGCAGATCACGTTCCCCGACCCTTCCCAGATCGAGTTCAGCGGCGCCTCCCGGTACAGCATCGCCAGCGGCGCCTCCTCCACGTAGCCGACGCCGCCGAGGCACTCCATCGCCTCGTAGCAGAAGCCGGGCGCGCGCTTGTTGGTCCAGTATTTCGCCACCGCCACCCCGATCCGCGCCAGCGCCCGGTCCCGCGGACCGTCCCCGTCGAAGGCCCGCGCCACCCGCATCACCAGCGCGAGGCTCCCCAGCCAGTCCAGCGCCAGATCCGCCAGCACCGCCGTCATCAGCGGCTGATCCGCCAGCCGCTTCTGGAATGCCGTCCGATGCCGCGTCCACCACGCCGCCTCGTCCAGCGCGCGGCGCATGAAGCCCACCGGCGCCGTCGCCGCATCGAGCCGCGTGTGGTGCACCATCTCGATGATCGCGTTCACGCCGCGCCCCGGCTCCCCCACCAGCTCGGCCCAGGCGCCGTGATACTCGATCTCGGCCGATGCATTGGCGTGGTTCCCCAGCTTGTCCTTCAGCCGCTGGAGCTGGATCTGGTTGCGCGTCCCGTCCGGCCGCCACTTCGGCGCAAGAAAGCAGGTCAGCCCCCCGTCCAGGTAAGCCAGCGTCAGGAACGCATCCGACATGGGCGCCGAGCAGAACCACTTGTGCCCCGTCAGCCGGAATCCCCCGCCGTCCCGCTCCGCCACGGTGGTGTTGGCCCGCACGTCGGACCCGCCCTGCTTCTCGGTCATCGCCATGCCCAGCGTCACCGCCGCCTTCTCCGAAGCCGGCCGCACGCTGCCGTCATAGGCCGGCGTCGCCGCCTTCGGGACCCACGCCTCCGCCAGCCCCGGCGCCGCCGCCTTCAGCGCGGGGATCCCCGCATAGGTCATGGTCAGCGGGCAGCAGACCCCGGGCTCGATCTGGCTCAGCAGGTAGACCATGGCGGCATGGGCCGCGTGCCCGCCCTCGCCCCCCGTCCAGGCGCGCGAGGCGTAGCCCGCCTCCGCCCCCCGCTTCATCATCGCATGATAGCCCGGGTGGAAGCTCACCTCGTCCACCCGCCGCCCGCCCCGGTCGAACGCCCGCAGCTCCGGCTTGCACCGCTGGGCCGCGCGGGCATCCTCCTGCGCCTCCGCACTCCCGATCTCTGCCGCGAAACCCGCCAGCCGCTCCGCATCCCCCGGCGCCGCCTCGGCCACCGCGGCCCTCAGCGCCCCGTCCGCCTCCCACAGCGGCAACCGCTCCCGCGGCTCGGGCTGGTTGAACACCTCGTGCGTCGCAAGCCGGCTGCGCGGGTTGAGCGTCATGACGGGATCCTCCTTGACCCGCAGGGAAGCACGCCCGAGGCGCCCCGCGCCAGCCGAACGGCGCGTCAGCCTGCCATACGCTCGCCATACGCTTTGCAGACGCTTCGCAGACCGCGCTTGCACGCCTCGCCGCGGCGCCGCACACCTCCCTGCAACGAAACCAAGGGGAGGTGAGACCGATGATTCTCTACGGCCGGATGCTGTCGCCCTTCGCCCGCCGCGTCGCCGTCTGGCGCCGTCTCCAGGGCGGGGACTTCGACCACCGCCCCCTCATGGTCTCCGGCGAGGACTGGGAAAAGCTTCGTGAAATCAACCCCATGGGCCGCGTCCCCGTAGTGGTGACCCCGGACGGCGAGACCCTGGTCGAGACCTCCGCCATCATCGACTGGCTGGAGGAGGACGCCCCCGTGAAGTCCCGCCTCATCCCCGGCTCCGGCCGCGCGCGGCGGGACGTGATGCAGGCGATGGCCTACGGCAACTCGACGGTCGAAAAAGGCGTGGCGCTGGTCTACGAGAAGAACCGCCGCCCGGAGGAGTATCAGTGGGCGGACTGGCGCGCCCGCCTCGAAAGCCAGGTTGCCAGCGGCCTGCAATGCATCGAAGACCGCTGCCCCAAGACCGGCTGGTTGGGCGGAGACCGCCCCAACGGCGCCGACATCTGCTTCGTGATCGCGCACGATTTCATCAAGGCGACCAACCCTTATCTGCTGGACGCCGGCTACCCGAAGCTCGCCGCGATGGCGAAGGCGTCGGAGGGCGTGGCGGCCTTCGCCTCCACCCATCCCTGATCCAAGGCGCGCGCGCATGACCCTTCCCGCCCCCGGCCGGCCGCTGGTTCAGCCGGGCGACGACTGGCAAGTCATGCGCGCCGCCTTCGGCTGGCCGGACGAGGCCGTAAACCCCGCGGCAACCTTCAACATCTATGAAGCCACCGTCGGGCGCTGGGCGGCGCACGCCCCCGACCGCGTAGGCCTGCGCGTGCTCCGCCCGGACGGCGACCGGCGCGAATGGACCTACGCGGAACTCGCCCGCGCCTCCGCGCGCATGGCCAATGCGCTCGACGCCCGCGGGCTGAAGCGCGGCGACCGGCTTGGCCTCCTGCTCCCCCAGACGCAGGAGGCGCTGGTCACCCACCTCGCCTGCTACCGCCTCGGCGCGGTGGTGGTCCCCCTCTTCACCCTCTTCGGCGCGGACGGCCTGCGCTACCGCCTGGCCAATTCCGGCGCCTCGATGGTGGTGACGGACGCCGATAACCTTCCCAAGCTGTTGGAAATACGAGATAATCTTCCCGCCCTGCGCGCCGTCTGGTCGGTGGATCGCCCCACCGACGGCGCCTGGGGCTGGTGGCAGGAGCTGGCCAAGGCCCGCGACGCCCAGACCCCCGTGCGCACGAGCCCCGAGGACCCCGCCTTCCTCAGCTACACCTCCGGCACCACCGGCCCGCCCAAGGGCGCCCTCCACGCCCACCGGGTCCTGCTTGGCCACCTGCCGGGGTTCGAGACCCACCACGACTTCGCCCCCCGGCCCGGAGACGCCTTCTGGACCCCGGCCGACTGGGCCTGGCTCGGCGGCCTCGCCAACGTCATGCTGCCGGCGCTCTTCCACGGCGTGCCGCTGCTGGCCCACCGCATGGCGAAGTTCGACCCGGAGCGCGCCTTCGACATCCTCGCGCGGCACGAGGTCCGCAACGCCTTCATGCCCCCGACCGCGCTGAACCTGCTGCGTCAGGTCCCCGACCCGCGCGGGCGCTACGCCTACCGCCTGCGCTCCATCGGCTCGGGCGGCGAGGCGCTGGGCGCCAACCTCCTCGACTGGGGGCGCGAGACCTTCGGCCTCACGATCAACGAGTTCTACGGCCAGACCGAGTGCAACCTGGTGCTCGGCAACTGCGCCGCCGTGTTCCCGGCCCGCCCCGGCTCCACCGGCCGGTCGGTCCCGGGGCACGAGGTCGCCGTCATCTCCCCCGATGGCGCCCCCCTCCCGGACGGCGAGACCGGCGAGATCGCGGTCCTCGCCCCCGACCCGGTGATGTTCCTCGGCTACTGGAACCTCCCCGAAAAGACCGCCGAAAAGTTCGTCACCGCCGATGACGGCCGCCGCTGGCTCCGCACCGGCGACGTGGGCCGCCGGGAGCCCGACGGTCATTTCTTCTTCTCCTCGCGCACCGACGACGTCATCACCTCCTCGGGCTACCGCATCGGCCCGTCCGAGATCGAGGACTGCCTGACCGGCCACCCCGCCGTCGCCATGGCCGCCGTGATCGGCCTGCCCGACCCCCTGCGCACCGAGGCCGTCACCGCCTACATCGTCCTCCGCCCCGGCCTGACCGCGCCCGAAACCCTGGAGGCGGAGCTGACCGCCCGCGTGCGCGACCGCATCAGCCCCCATGTCGCCCCACGCGCCGTGCACGTGGTGGCGGACCTGCCCATGACCGCCACCGGCAAGATCATGCGGCAGGAGGTGAAGCGCCGCGCCCTCTCCGCCTGACCTGCAACGCATGTGAACCTTTTTCGCGCCGCTTCCGTATCTTGGGCCGATGAACAAGAGCACCTCCTCCGGCCCCGCGCCCACCCTCGTCTGGCTTCGCCGGGACCTGCGGCTTTCGGACAATCCCGCCCTTTCCGCGGCGCTTGAACTGGGCGGCCCCGTCATCCCCCTCTGGATCCTCGACCCCGAGACGGAGGCCCTCGGCGCCGCCCACCGCTGGCGCCTGGAGGCGTCCCTGCGGTCGCTCTCGGAGGACCTCCGCCGCCTCGGGGCCCGTCTCGTCCTGCGCCGCGGCCCGGCGCTCCCGGTCCTGCGCTCCCTCGTCCATGGGGCCCGCGCCCGGGCCGTCCGCTGGAACCGCCTCTACGACGGCGCCGCCCGCGCGCGGGACGAGGCGGTGAAGGCCGCGCTCCGCGACGACGGTCTGGACGTGGAAAGCTGCAACGGCGCCCTCCTGCACGAGCCCTGGGAGGTCGCCAACAAGGAGGGCGGCTTCTACAAGGTCTACTCCCCCTACTGGCGCGCGGTGGCGGAGCTGACGGTGCATGAGCCCATCCCCGCCCCCTCCCGCTGGCCCGCGCCCGCCGAGTGGCCCTGGTCCGACGACCTCCCCGGCCTCCGCCTCGGCGCCGACATGAACCGCGGCGCCGACATCGTCGCGCGCCACGTCCACCCCGGCGAGGGCGCGGCGCAGGACCGCCTCGCCGCCTTCCTCGAGGATCAGGTCGGCGACTACGCCGACCTGCGCGACCGGCCCGACCGCGACGGAACCTCCGCCCTCTCCGACCACCTCGCGACCGGCGAGATCTCGCCCCGCCAGATCTGGACCGCCGCCCGCGCCCGCCGCCAGGGGGGCAGGTCGGACCCGGTGACCAAGTTCATGCAGGAGGTCGTGTGGCGCGAATTCGCCTACCACCTCCTCCACCACACCCCGGAGATCGAGACCCGCAACTGGCGGCGCGAATTCGACGCCTTCCCCTGGCGCGACGATCCCGCCGACCTGCGCGCCTGGCAGCGCGGCCTCACCGGCATCGACATGATCGACGCCGCGATGCGGGAGCTGTTCGTCACCGGCCGGATGCACAACCGCTGCCGGATGCTGGTCGCCTCGTTCCTGACCAAGCACCTGCTGATCCACTGGAAGGCGGGCGAGGCGTGGTTCCGCGACACCCTGATCGACTGGGACCCCGCCAACAACGCGCTGGGCTGGCAATGGGTGGCCGGCTGCGGGCCCGACGCCGCCCCCTATTTCCGCATCTTCAACCCCGAGACGCAGGCCGAGAAGTTCGACCCCGGCGCCGCTACCGCGACCGCTTCCTGGCCGACCACGCCGACGCCCGCGCCTTCTTCGACGCCATCCCCCGATCCTGGGGCCTCTCCCCCGCCGACCCGCGCCCCGAGCCCATCGTGGACCTCAAGGGCGGGCGGCGAGCGGGCGCTGGAGGCCTACCAAACCGTCAAGTCCGGGCGCGACGCCGCCTGAGAAGGAGAGTCCACCACATGAAGATCGCGGTGATCGGCGCCGGCATCTCCGGCCTCGGCGCGGCCCTGGCGCTGTCCGAGGCCCACGACGTCACGCTCTATGAGCGCGACGCCCGCTTCGGCGGCCACGCCCACACCGTGGACGTCGCCGGCCCGGACGGCGCGGTCCCCGTGGACACCGGCTTCATCGTCTACAACCGGCGCAACTACCCCAACCTCGACGGGCCTGTTCGAGCATCTGGACGTGCCGACCAAGTGGTCGGACATGTCCTTCGGCTTCTCCCTCAAGGGGGGCCGCTACGAATACGCCTGCGACGACCTGCGCCGCCTGTTCGCCCAGCCGCTGAACTGGGCCAACCCCCGCCATATCCGCATGCTGCTCCAGATCCTGCGCTTCAACCGCACCGCGGGCGCGGAGCTGGCGGAGGGCGCCCTCACCGGCCTCGGCCTTGGCGAGTGGCTGAAGATGCGCGGCTATTCCGACGCCTTCCGGGACCGCTTCGTCCTGCCGATGGGCGGCGCGATCTGGTCCACCTCCACCCGCAAGATGCTGGACTTCCCCGCGGCCAACTTCGTGGCCTTCTTCGACAACCATGACCTGATGACCGGTCTCGACCCCGCGCAGCGCTGGCGCACGGTGGACGGCGGCTCCCGCGAATACGTCCGCCGCGCGGTGCGGGCCCTGGGCCCCCGCGCGCAGCTCGGCGTCGGCGCGCAGGCGATCCGGCGGGAGCCCGGCTCCGTCCGCATCCGCTTCACCGACGGCTCCGAGGGCCGCTTCGACCACGTCATCCTCGCCACCCACGCCGACGTCACCCTCTCCATGCTCGACGCCGACGCGCAGGAGCGGTCGCTGCTGTCGTGCTTCCCCTACGCCGCCAACCGCGCGATCCTGCACTCCGACCCGTCGCTGATGCCGCGGCGCCGGTCGGTCTGGTCCTCGTGGAACTTCCTGTCCGAGGGGGCCGAGGCCGACAGTCTCCGCCCCGCCCAGGTCACCTACTGGATGAACCGCCTCCAGGGCCTCCCGCCCGCGCTCCCCCTCTTCGTCTCCCTCAACCCCCAGCGGGACCCCGACCCTGCGATGATCCACGGCGAATACGCCTACGACCACCCGCTCTACTCCACCGACAGCTTCGCCGCTCAGGCCGAAATGGACGAGATCCAGGGCCGCGGCGGGGTCTGGCACGCCGGCGCCTGGCTGGGCTACGGTTTCCACGAGGATGGCCTGCGCTCCGGCCTCCGCGCCGCCGCGGCGCTCGGCGCCCGCCCCGCCTGGGCCCGCGAGGTCGGAGAGCCGCTGCCCGGCCTCGCCGCCGCCGCCGCCGCCGAGTGAGGCCCATGGACCCCGATCAGGGCGCGATCTACGAAGGCCACGTGATGCACATGCGCCTGCGCCCGCGGGCGCACCGCTTCCGCTACCGCGTCTTCACCCTGCTGCTGGACGTGGACCGCCTGCCCGACACCGCCGCCCGCCTGCGCCTCTTCGCCTGCAACCGCCGCGCCCTCTTCTCCCACCATGACCGGGACCACGGGCCCCGAGACGGCTCCCCCCTTCGCCCGTGGGCCGAGGCGCTGCTCGCCGCCAACAACCGCCCCCACCCGGCGCGGATCCGGCTGCTGGCCATGCCGCGGGTGCTCAACCGGGTCTTCAACCCCCTCTCGGTCTACTTCTGCGAGGATGCCGAGGGCCGCCTCCACACCGCGATCTACGAGGTCAAGAACACCTTCGGCGACCAGATCCCCTACGTCCTAGCCGCCGACGGCGACGGTCCCCGCCGCCACGCCCATACGAAGGAGATGTTCGTCTCCCCCTTCATCGGCATGGACCAGACCTACCGCTTCCACCTCGCCCCTCCGTCCGACCGCCTCGCCATCCGCATCAAGCAGGGCGACGCCGACGGCGACCTCCTGATCGCCGCGCAGAACGGCCGCCGCCTGCCCCTGACGGACGCCGCCCTCGCCCGCACTCGCGCTGACCGTCCCGCTGCTGCCCTTCAAGGTCATGGCCGCGATCCACTGGCAGGCCCTGCGCCTCTGGCTCAAGGGCGCCCCTTTCCGCCGCTATCCCGGCCCCTCCCCCCTTCCCGCGCGGGCGCAGGCCCATTAACCTCCCCGGAACCGCAGAGGAGCCGCCGGCCATGACGGAACCGCTCTCCACCACCCGGGGACAGAGGAACCTGCCCCGCTGGTTCTCCGCCGTGTTCGACACCGCGTCCCAGATGCGCGCGGGCTCGCTCACCCTGGTCCTGCCCGACGGCCGCGCCTTCCGCGCGGGCGGCCACGCGCCCGGGCCCGACGGCGTCGTCCACGTGAAGAACCCGGAGGTCTTCGCCCGCCTGATCCGGGACGGCGAGCTGGGCTTCGCGGAATCCTACATGGAGGGCCACTGGGACACGCCCGACCTGCAGGCCGTCCTCGACGCGGCCCTCCTGAACAACGAGAACATGGCCCGCAACTTCTCCGGCGCGGCGCTGGCGCGGATGGTGGAGCGTCTGCGCCACTGGACCCGCCGCAACACCCGCACCGGCTCGCGCCGCAACATCGCGGCCCACTACGACCTCGGGAACCCGTTCTATTCCCGCTGGCTGGACCGGACGATGACCTACTCCTCCGCCCTGTTCCACGCCGGGCAGGAGGATCTGGAGACCGCGCAGACCAACAAATACGCCGCCATCTGCGACGCCATCGCCGCGCCGCCGGACGGCCATATCCTGGAAATCGGCTGCGGCTGGGGCGGCTTCGCCGAATACGCCGCGAAGGAGCGGGGGCTCAACGTCACCGCCCTCACCATCTCCCGGGCCCAGCACGACTTCGCGAAGGAGCGGATGTTCCGCCAGGGCCTCAACGACCACGTGGACGTGGTCCTGCGCGACTACCGCGACGAGCGCGGAACCTATGACGGCGCCGCCTCCATCGAGATGTTCGAGGCGGTGGGCGAGCGGTTCTGGCCCGTCTACTTCGAGGCGCTCCGCGACCGCCTGAAGCCCGAAGCCCGCGCCACCCTCCAGATCATCACCATCCATGACCGCCTGTTCGACGGCTACCGCCGCGGCGTGGACTTCATCCAGAAATACATCTTCCCCGGCGGCATGCTCCCCTCCCCCTCGGCGCTCGCCTCCCAGACCCGCCGCGCCGGGCTGGAAATCGCGCAATCCATCGAATTCGGCGAAAGCTACTCCGAGACGCTGCGCCGCTGGCGCGGCCGCTTCAACTCCGCCTGGGACGACATCGCCCCCCTGGGCTTCGACGAGCGCTTCAACCGGATGTGGAACTTCTACCTCGCCTCCTGCGCGGCGTGCTTCCTCGCGCGCACCACGGACGTGACGCAGGTGACGCTCCGCCGGGCCGGCTGACGTTGAGCCCCGACTCATGACGCTTGCTCCGCCGACGCGGCGGGGCCATGATCCGGGCGTTGGAAATCCCAGGAGCCGAGCGCGTGCACCGTCTCGACGGCCGCCCCGTGAAGACCCGGAAGCGCCCGGTCGCCCGGGACCGCTACGCGACGGCGCGGGTGGCGGTCTCGCTCCTGTTCATGCTCTGCGCCGCCGGCGCCGCCTACCTCCACTTCCGCCTTAGGCCGCCCGAGCCCTACAAGTTCCTGCTGGAGCCCTACCTCGCCGCCGCCTTCTGCGGATTGTGGAGCGGCTGGGCCATCGTCGGCCTGCGCCTCGACCGCAGCATCGCCTCCGCCGCGCGCGCCGCGATCTCCGCGGTGGTCGCCGCGGCGCTGGTCTTCGGCCTGATGGGCGGCGTGAAGGCGGTGGCGGACGCCTACAACTTCATGCGCTTCGACACGGTGCGGGAGCTTGCGGTCTTCCTGCTCGACAAGGGCGTCTCCACCGCCTTCGCCGTCTTCGTCTCCCCCACCATCCTGCCCGCCGCCGGCCTCGCCGTGCTGATCGGCATGCTCGGCGCGGCGCTCCACCGCCGCTTCGACACGCCGGACGCCGCCGGCCTCTGACCCCGCCCCGATCACGGGCAGGTCATGGGTTGCGGTCCCGCCATTGACCGCGCGGCCGCCCGGGCCGATCCTCCGCCCCATGACGCCGCGCCCCGCCTCTCCGGGCCACCGCCCCGGCGCGGCGACGCTCGCCGCCTACGCCGCGCCCATGGCGCCGCTGGGGGCGCTGCATTTCCCCGTCTACGTCTACCTGATCCCGTTCTACGCGGGCCTCGGCGCGGACCTCGCCACGCTCGGCCTGTTCATGCTCGCCGCCCGCCTGCTGGACGCGGTCACCGACCCGCTGATGGGCGTGCTTTCGGACCGCACGCCGCCGCCGCTTCTGCGCTGGGGCCGCCGCCGCCCGTGGATCCTGATCGCCGCGCCGCTGATCCTGATCGCCGCCTGGCGCCTGTTCCTTCCGCCCGAGGCGCCCTCCGCCGCCCATGCCGGCCTCTGGCTCGCCGCCCTCGCGCTCGCCTGGACCATGGCGCTCTCGCCCTATCTCGCCTGGGGGGCCGAATTCGTCTCCGGCTACGCCGAGCGCGCCCGCGTCGCCGCCTGGCGCGAGAGCGCGGGCCTCCTCGGCATGGTCGCCGCCGCGGTGCTCTACGCAGCCGGCCCCACGCCCGCCGACGGCCTCGCCCTCGTCTTCGCCTTCCTCGCCCTCTCCCTTCCCCTGACCTTCGCGGCCCTCCTCCTGCGCGTGCCCGAGCCCGCGGACCTCTCCCGCCGCCGCCTCCCCCTGCGCGAGGCCGCCACCCTCGCGCTCCGCAACCGCCCGTTCCTGCGCCTCCTCGCCGCCTGGTTCGTCAACGGCGCGGCCAACGCGCTCCCGGCTGCGCTGTTCCTGTTCTTCGTGGAGCATCGCCTCCAGGCGCCGGACTGGGCGGGGCCGCTGCTGGTGGTCTACTTCCTCGCCGCCGTCGCCGGCGCGCCGGTGTGGAGCGCGCTCGCCCGCCGCGCGCCGAAGCACCGCGTCTGGGGCTGGGCCATGCTCTGGGCCTGCGCCATCTTCGTCTGGGTTCCGGCCCTCGGCCCCGGCGACGTCTGGGCCTTCGCCGCGATCTCGGTGCTCTCGGGCTTCGCGCTGGGCGCGGACCTCGCGCTGCCGCCCGCCATCCAGGCCGACGTGGTGGACGCCGACACCGCCGCCACCGGCGAGCAGCGCACCGGCGCCTATTTCGCCGTCTGGTCCGTGGCCACCAAGGCCGCGCAGGCCGTCGCGGCGGGCGTCGCGCTCCTGACCCTCGACCTCGCGGGCTTCGACGCGGCCGCCGAGACCAACGGCCCCGCCGCCCTCCTGGCCCTGTCGCTCCTCTACGCCGCCGCTCCCGTGGCGCTGAAGCTCCTCGCCATCGCCCTCGTCTGGCGCTTCCCCATCGACGAGGCCGCCCAGGCCGCCCTCCGCGCCCGGATCGAGGCCCCCTGAAACGCGAAAGGGCGCCTCCCGCAGGAGACGCCCCTTTTCCGTGCGTCCGGAAGCTCAGCCCCGGCGGCGCATCCGCAGCCACCCGAACCCGCCGAGCGCGAGCCCCATCAACGGCAGCGCCGCCGGAACCGGCACCGCCGGCGGCGGGGTGTCCGCGGACGGCGGCGTGTAGCTGCCGGTGAAGGGCTGGGAATGCACCTCCGCCTGCATCCGCATCGAGGCGGCCACGAGCGTCCCCTCATGGGTGCCGGAACTGCCCTGGTCCACATAGGCGCGCGGCGCGAGGACCGACCCGACCAGCTGCTTCGCGAGCCCGAGCTCCATGGCGTTGGCGAAGTTCCACAGCACCTGGCCCGCGTAGCCCAGGTTGCCGCCGTTCATGTTGAACGCGCTGCTCAGCTTCGGCTGCGCGCCGCCCGGCAGGACGTCCACGTTGATGATCAGCGTCTCGTCCGGGTCGAGGCTGAAGTCCACGCTCCGCCAGTTGTTGAACTCGTCCGAGGTCACGTTGAAGTAGGTGAACGAGCCGGAGCCGGTGAACGAGGCGTCGTTCGTGGCGCTGAGCGTCGGCTTGACGCCGAAGCCCTTGGCGAAGAGCGCCAGCGCGTCGGACGTCGTCTCCATCAGCGACCGCATGTCCGACACCGCGGGCATGTCGAACTTCGGCGGCGTCGCCTGCCCCCGCAGCACCGTGGTGCCGTTCGAGTTGCGCGGCGAGAAGGCGCCGTTGATCTTGACCGTCGTGCCGTTGTTCAGATCTCCGTTGGAGAAGCTCCCACCGATCTCCAGCACGCCTCCGTTGAAGTTGGAGTTGGTGACGTTCCCGCCGATCTGGTGGTTGGCCGCCGAGTTCATCGAGCTGTCGCTCAGGTTGCCGCCGACCTTGAGAGACCCGCCCGAGCCGTTCAGCGCCATCCTGGTCGCGCTGCCCAGCACCTGCGCCGAGCCGCCGGTGTTCACCTGAACGCCGTTGCCGGTGAGGTTTCCGCCGACATAGAGGTCCGCGAAGATGGAAGCCGGCCCGCCATGCATGTTGAACACCGAGGCGTTCTGCGCATTCAGGTTGCCGCCCACATAGGTGCGGCCGTCGACATGCTGCTTGGATTTAAGATCGCCCAGGACGATCAGATTGAACTCCGTCAGCGCTTCCTGCGCCGACAGCGTGACCGCGCAAGCAGGCCCCGCAACGCTTCCGGCAACGACCAAAGCGGTCGCCGCCAGCCTTCTGGCATAGCTATTCATAACCCCAGCACCCCAAATCCGTCGCCAATCCCCGGCCGGCGGAAATTCAAACTTCGACAGCAAACGCGGCGGACCCCTCCGCCACGCCGAGACGCAGGCCCATCCCCATGGGCTCATGCATCGCTTCGTCCCTGAATCTTACATGAACGTCGCGATTTGCGCCATACGCTTGCGCCGGACCATCTGCTCCTCCGCCCGGTTTCGTGATGCGTCCGCGCGCCGCGGCTTGCGTTCGCCGGCCATCCTGCTAAGGCCCCGCCTGAAAACGGCGGGTGGAGGCGCGCATGGACGATCTGGCGAAGCTTCGCGGTGACTGGCTGGCGCGCATCGCCGACGCGGCCGACGAATCCGCGCTCGAATCCGCCCGCGTCGCCGCCCTGGGCAAGAAGGGCGAGGTCAGCCTCCGCATGCGCGAGCTGGGCCGCATGTCGGCCGAGCAGCGCCAGCAGGCCGGCCCCGCCCTCAACGCCCTGAAGGACGAGCTCAACGCCGCCCTCAACGCCCGGCGCGCCGCCCTCTCCGACGCCGCGCTCGCCGAACGCCTGCGGACCGAGTGGCTGGACGTCACCCTCCCCCCGCGCCCCGCGCGCCGCGGCACGATCCACCCGGTCAGCCAGGTCACCGAGGAGGTCACCGCAATCTTCGCCGACATGGGCTTCGCGCTGGCGGAGGGCCCCCAGATCGAGAGCGACTGGTTCAATTTCGACGCCCTCAACATCCCGGGCCACCACCCCGCGCGCGCCGAGATGGACACCTTCTACATGGGCCGCGCGCCGGGCGACGACCGCGCCCCCCACGTCCTGCGCACCCACACCTCGCCGGTGCAGATCCGCACCATGCAGGCCCAGGGCGCGCCGCTGCGCATCATCGCGCCGGGCCGCGTCTACCGCTCGGACTACGACCAGACGCACACGCCCATGTTCCACCAGGTCGAGGGTCTCGCCGTGGACCGCGACCTCTCCATGGCCAACCTCAAGTGGGTGCTGGAGGAATTCTTCGCCGCCTATTTCGAGGTCGAGGGCGTGGAGACCCGCTTCCGCGCCTCCCACTTCCCCTTCACGGAACCCTCGGCCGAGGTCGACATCCGCTGCTCCTGGGTCAACGGCCAGCTTCGCGTAGGCGAGGGCGACGGCTGGCTCGAGGTCCTCGGCTCCGGCATGGTCCACCCCAAGGTCCTCGCCGCAGGGGGGATCGACCCCGAGCAGTGGCAGGGCTTCGCCTTCGGCATGGGGATCGACCGGATCGCGATGCTGAAATACGGCATCCCCGACCTGCGGGCGTTCTTCGACTCCGACCTGCGCTGGCTGCGCCACTACGGCTTCCCGGCGCTGGACGTCCCCACGATGCGAGGCGGCCTCTCCGCCTGACCCGCCCAGGGTTGGCTGCCCCGACCGCGCCCCCGCCATGCTGAAGCGCCTCCCTCCCCCCGCCGCGCCCCCTCAGGCCGGAGCGCCTCCCTCCCCCGCCTGCGGGGGAGGGCCGGGGTGGGGGCCCGCCAGACGGCGCCACGTCCGACGCTCCAGCAACCGCAGCGCATCCGCCCAAGCTCGACCGGCTCCGTGGCCCATGCGCCGAAACGATCGTGGCGCAGCCCGAAAACCGGAACCAACCGACCCGTCCCGGACGCCGCCGCGCCGCGGCCCCGCCCCTGGCCGCCGAGGCGCCCGCGGCGGCTTGCGCGCGTCCCGCCTCTGGCCGGCGCCCGGTCCCGAGCGCCGCGCCTTGGGCCGCCGTCGCCGCGCCCGGGCTCAGCCCGGCAGCCCCTCCCGCCCGAGCGCCGCCTCAAGCCCCTCCGCCCCGGCGAACACGTGCCCGCGCCAGCCGCGCGCGACCGCCGCCTCCACGTTGACCGCCTTGTCGTCGGTGAAGAACAGGTCATCGCCGCTCAACCCGGTCCGCTGTTCCACCAGCTCATAGATCGCGGCTTCGGGCTTGACGACGCCCTCGCGCCCGCTCACGACCTCCACGTCGAACTCCTTCAGGATCGGGAACATCTCCCGCCCTTCCTCCCAGGTGTCCGCCGCGAAATTGGTCAGCGCCGCAAGCCGCACCCCCGCGGCCTTCAGCCGGCGCATGAGGTCAGGCACGCCCGGCATCTCCGGCCCGAACATCTCCCGCCACTCCGACCGCCAGGCGCGGATCAGGGGCGCGTCATCCGGATGCCGCGCCGCCAGCGCCTCCACCTCGGCCGCGAGGTCCCCGTTCCGGTCCCCCGCCAGGTTCATCGCGTGAAAATCCACCCGCGCGAACAGCGCCGCCCGCGCCGCCTCGTCGGGCACGAGCCGCGCATAGAGCCGGGACGGCTGCCAATCCACCAGCACGTTGCCGATGTCGAAGACCACGGCCTTCGGCGCGGAGACGGACATGCGAAACCCTTCCGAGGACAGGAGGAACCGGCCGGCACCCTGCCCTCGCCCCCCGCGCCGCGCAAGCGGCGCAGCCGCCGCGAGGCGCACGGCGCAACCGCCGCCGCGCCTCCGATGCGGGCCGACAGGCCCTCCGTCGTGGAAATGGGGCCGGACGCAGCCACCGACGCCGGGCGCGCGGGGCAACCGATCTAACGCCTCGCAAGCGCGCCGAAAGCCACCACGCCGCGCAATCGCCCTGGCGACCTGCAGGCGGTGCAGCCGCCGGAGCGCCGTGCGGCCGCGGCCTCCCACGCCGCGCAACCGCCGCGGCATCGCGCAGCCGCCCAGACCATCCTGGCGCCGTGCGAGCGGACCGACCGCCCCGCGCCGCCGAAGCGACCGCCCGTCCCGCGCAGCGCCGCCGGACCGATCGCACCCGCGCAGCCCGCGGAACGCCGCCCCCCGCGCCGGCCGCCTAGCTGCTGCTGCCGCCCGCCGCCCTCGCCGGCGTGAAGCTCGGCCCTCCGGCGGCCCGCGCCGGCGCGGCCTCCGCCGGCTCCGGCTCTCCGAAGGCGCGCCGCGTCGCGGCCTCGATCCGGGCCACCGCCTCCGGCTCCCGCGCCGCCAGCGCCTCCGAGGCGGACCTGATGTAATCCCGGTGCAGCGGCACCACGTCCCGCTCCCGCCCGATCTGAAGGTGCAGGACCTCGGACTGGCCGTAGTCGAACGCGCACTCGCAGCCCGCGAGGTAGAACTCCCACATCCGCGCGAAGCGGGGGTCGTACATCTCCTCGATCTCGGCGCGCCGGGCCTCGAACGCCTCGCGCCACAGATGCAGGGTCCGGCCGTAGTGCATCCGCCAGACCTCGACATCCAGCGGCCACAGCCCCGCCTTCTCCACCGCCGCCGAGCATTCCGACAGCGCCGGCGTGTAGCCGCCCGGGAAGATGTACTTGCGCAGGAACGGCCCCGTCGCGGTCGGCGGCGTCATGGTGGAGATGGTGTGGATCAGCGCCACCCCGTCCTCCGTCAGCCGGTCCCGCACGCGGGAGAAGTATTCGTCCAGATGCACCACCCCCACATGCTCCAGCATGCCCACCGAGACCACCCGGTCGAACCGCTCGGTCACGTCGCGGTAGTCCGTCAGCTCGAACCGGACCCGGTCCTCCAGCCCCGCCGCCTTCGCCCGCGCGCGCGCGATCTCCAGCTGCTCGCGCGCCAGCGTCACGCCCGTGACCTCCACGTCGCACGCGGCGGCGAGGTACAGCGCCATGCCCCCCCACCCGCAGCCGATGTCGAGCACCTTCATCCCCGGCTCCAGCCTCAGCTTGGCCGCGATGTGCCGCTTCTTGGCGATCTGCGCCTCGCGCAGCGTCTCCGTCCCCTCGGGAAAGTAAGCGCAGGAATACTGCATGTCGGGGTCGAGCCACATGCGGTAGAAGGCGTTGCCCAGGTCGTAGTGATGCGCCGCGTTCCTGCGCGACCGCGCCACCGGGTTGTGCTGCGACACGCGCCGCATGGCGCGCGCAAGCCGCCGGAGCGCGACCTGCGCCCGCGACAGGTCGAACGCCCGCTGATTGACGAAGATGAGCTGGATCAGGTCGTAGGCGGTGCCGCCCTCCGGCCCGTCCTCGACGCGCAGCGTGCCGTCCATGAACGCCTCCGCCGCCGCGAGCTGCGGGTTGAGCGGGATCTTCCAGTCGAGCGCGGGGTCCGTGACGCGGATCGCCACCTCCGGCCCGGGCGCCTCTCCGCCGAAGACCTGAACCGCGCCATCGGGCCCGCGCAGTTCGAGCCGGCCCCTGCGGACCGCCTGCGCCATGAGACGGGGAAGCAGTCGCATGAGCCCCTCCTTTCTCCGGTGTCATCGTTTCGCCGAAATCCTAACGAATTTCGATCTAGGACGACAACGGCGCAGGTCAGGGGCAAGACGACGCGGAAAACCAACTTGCCGCGCGGGCGCGAGATGGGCGCCGCAACGCCGCCCCGTCTCCCGCTCGTCCCCGGGCTGCTGGGCGCGGACGGGCGACGACTTGCCCTCGTCGCCCGCGCACCCTCCGTCAGCTCTCGGCGGCGCGGTCCGGGCCGAGGATCAGCAGCACGATCCCCCACACGATCGGCGACAGGAAGAAGCCCCCGATCACCGCCCACAGCACGCTGCGGTTCCAGGTCGAGGCCCACCAGATCACCAGCCCGTAGGCGATGATCCACGGCAGTGCGAAGATTTCCATGCGGGATGCTCCCCTTGCGTCGCCCTCTCGGAACGCATGTAGGAACAGCGCGCCCCGGAACCAACGCCGCCGCGCCGAGGTCGCGCCTCTCGCGTCCCGCCCGCCCGCGGCGGCCTGCTCTCCGGCCGCCCGGTGGCCGCCGCCGCCCGGCCCGGAGCGAGGAAACGGCCGCCACCGCCGCCGACGCCCGCAACCCGCGGCGGGCGCCCCCGCCCCCAAAGGCGAGACCTCAGCGCCGCGGTTCAGCCCGCAAAGCCCGCGCGCCCCCCGAACGAAGCCCCCGCTCGCCACAGGCCCCTCCGCCCGCAACCCGCCGCCCCTACAGCCAGCCCGACAGCTCGTTCCGCACCACCGCCTCGATCATCTCCATATGATCGTCCGAGGCGTTGAGGCAGGGGATGTAGTCGAACCGCTCCCCCCCCGCATGCACGAAGCTCTCGCGGATCTCCTCGTTGATCTCCTCCAGCGTCTCCACGCAATCGGACGAGAACGCCGGCGCCATGATCGCGATGTGCTTCTTGCCGGCCTTCGCCAGCCGCGCCACCTCCTCCACCGTGTAGGGCTGGAGCCATTCCTCCGACCCGAAGCGGGACTGGAAGGTCAGCACCACCTCCTCCGTCGCGAAGCCGAGCTTCTCGCGCAGCATCCGCGTGGTGGCCGCGCACTGGCAATGATAGGGGTCGCCCTTCTCCACCAGATACCGCTTCGGCAGCCCGTGATAGGACGTCACCAAAGCATCCGGCCTCCGGTCCATCCCCGCATAGGCCCGCTCCACCGACCGCGCCAGCGCCTGGATATAGAGCGGGTGGCGGTAATAGGGCGGGACCGTCCGGCTCGCCGGCTGCCAGTTCAGCTTCATCAGCGCGCGGAAGAAGGCGTCGTTGGCCGTCCCGGTCGTGGCCCCCGCGTATTGCGGGTAAAGCGGGAAGAACAGGATCCGCTCGCACCCCGCCGCCTGCATCGCGCTCACCCGGCTCTGCGTCGAGGGGTTGCCGTAGCGCATGCAGAAATCCACCACCACGCCCTCGCCGAAGCCCGGCGCCAAGCGCGCGCGCAGCGCCTCGGCCTGCTCACGGGTGGTGGTCAGCAGCGGGCTCTCGTTCTTCTCGTTGTTCCAGATCCCCCGATACGCCGCGCCCGAGGAGAACGGCCGCTTGGTCAGGATCACCGTCTGCAGCAGCACCTGCCAGAACACCGGATTCAGATCGATCACGCGGCGGTCCGAAAGAAACTCCCCCAGATAGCGCCGCATGGACCAGTAGTCCGTCCCGTCCGGCGTCCCGAGATTGACCAGCATCACCCCGATCTTCTCGCGCGGGACCGCGGGATGATCGGCGGGCGCATGGCTCAGGCGGTCCTCCCCGGGGCGCACGGCGTCGGCGGCGGCATCAAGCATCGGTCGGGACCCTCCATCGGCGCCGCGCCCGTCGCGGCGAGCGCGACCCTAGTGGCGCGGTTCCGGCCGGGAAAGGGGCGGGTTGCCGCGCGGCCCTCCCGCCTGCGTGACCGGCCGGGCCGGAACGCTGTCCCGCCTCGCGGCGTTGCCTCGCCGACGACGCCCGGTCGCGGGGCGTCCACCAGATCAAGGAGCAGAATTCATGGCCGACCTGAAGAAGGCGAAAGACGATCCCAAGGGCCTCTTCTGGGACGAGGTGAAGGACATCACCGCGGGGATGCTCGGCGTGATGGGGATGAACGCGCATCTCCAGCCCATGTCGCACCACGCGGAGCCGAGCGCCGGCAAGCTCTGGTTCGTGACCAAGAAGTCCGTGGGCATCTCGAAGGAGGTCGGGGACGGCGCCAAGGCGCATTACGTGCTGATCGGCGACGACCATGACTTCCACGCCTGCGTGATGGGGCCCATCAAGCTCTCGCGCGACGAGGAGGTGCTGGACAAGCTCTGGAACCCCGTGGTCGCCGGCTGGTTCGAGCACGGGAAGGAGGATCCGGACCTCGTGATGCTGGAGCTGACGCTGGAGGACGCGGACATGTGGGCCTCCACCGACAGCTCGGCGCTGTTCGGGTGGGAGATCGCCAAGGCGAACCTCAAGGGCGGCGAGCCCGATGTGGGCGTCCGCTCCAACATCAAGTTCCCGTAACGCACCCCGCCCCTCGCCCGCGCGGGCGAGGGGCGTCCCAAAAGGTTAACGGCCCGCGGCCGAACTCCATTCCCGCAAGGGAAAAACCCTTACCGGAATTTCCACCGCTTCATTATCATATGCAAGCGATGTTTCGCGCGCGAAACTCGGCGCGAAACGCTCAGTTCCCCGGCTTCACCCCGGTCCGCAGCTCCGGCACCCCCAGCGCATCCGCGAGCCGCGTCTTCGCCGACCCCGGCCGAAGCGGCCTGGGCTGGTCCGGCGAGGGCGCCCAGCCGGTCAGGGTCACGATCTCGAACAGCGCGCTCACCCGCCCCTCCGGCGTCCCCGCCCGCTCGGCGTAGAGGGCGCAGGCGCGCGCCAGCGTCGCCCTCCGCAGCGGCCCGCGCCGGCGGTCCATCAGCGCGTTGGCCTCCCCCATCGCCCGCAGGTCCCGCATCAGCGCAAGCGGATCGGCGTAGGTGACGGTCAGCCGGTCCGCATCCGCCACCGGCAGCGCCAGTCCGGCGCGTTGCAGCAGGGCCCCCAGCTCCCGCACCTCCCCCATGGGCGAGACCCGGGGGCTCAAGCCGCCCTCCTCCTCCGTCTCCGCCTGCGCGAGCGCGACCCTGAGGTCCGACAGCGTCTCCCCCCCGAGCCCGGAGGCGATCAGCAGACCGTCCGGCTTCAGCGCCCGCCGCATCTGGATCAGGACGCCCACAGGGTCGTTCGCCCAGTGCAGCGTCAGGCCCAGGACCGCCAGGTCCAGGCTCTCCGGCTCCAGCGGGATCGCCTCCTCCGCCGTCGGCTCCAGGACCTGCACCCGCCCGAGCTTGGGATGCGCGCCCAGCACCTCCGCCCAGACCGGGGCGCCGGGCCAGACGATGGCGGCCTCGGGAAAGTCGCGCAGGGTGAAGTCCAGCCGCTCGGCCGCCGCCTCGGCCGCGGCGCGGTGCAGGAAGTCCGCCCCCTCCCGCGGCAGGCCCCTGCGCGCCCGGCGCGAAAGCCAGAGGGCGCGGTCGAACAGCTCGGGCGGAGCGGAGGCCATGCGGATCCTTCGGATTTCAGACGTCCCGACGGGACAATTTTAGGCGTCCCCTTCGGGACAGGCGCGTTCGGGCCCGATATATTGCCCGCGGGTGACGAGGGAAAGGAGACCGGCTTGCCGACGATCCGATTCCCCGTGTCCGCCCGCCCGCGCGCCTCCGCTCTGCGGCCCGTGCTTCGGCGGCTGACGGACCTGCTGTATCCGCCCCTCTGCACCGCCTGCCGGACCGAGGTGACCGAGCCGCACGCCCTCTGCCCCGCCTGCTGGCGCGACACTCACTACATCGCCCATCCGCTGTGCGACCGCTGCGGCGCCCCCCTCTCGGGCGCCGACGACGCGCCTTTCTGCGACCATTGCCTGGGCCGGGACCTCGCCTTCACCCATGCCCGCGCAGCGATCCTCTACGAGGGCGTGGGCCGCCGCCTCGTGATGTCCTTCAAGCACGGAGACCGGCTGGACGTCGCCCGCCCGGCCGCCCTGTGGATGACCCGGATCGGCCGCCCCCTGCTGGAGCGGGCGGACGTGGTCGCCCCCGTCCCCCTCCACTGGAAGCGCCTGCTGAAGCGCCGCTTCAACCAGTCTGCGGAACTCGCGCGCCGGGTCGCGGCGCAGGCGGGCCGGCCCTACGACGGAAGCCTCCTGCGCCGCGTCCGCGCGACCGAGAGCCAGAAGGGCCTGACCCAGGACGAGCGGCGGTCGAACCTCAACGGCGCCTTCGCCGTTCCCCGCTCGCGTCTCGCCCGCCTCCGGGGGGCGCGCGTGCTGCTGGTGGACGACGTCTACACCACCGGCGCCACGCTGACGTTCTGCGCGCAGGCGCTGCTCGACGCCGGGGCGGCCGAGGTCGAGGCGCTGTGCCTCGCCCGCGTTGCGCATGAGGGGCGGGCGCCTATATCGTCGGCGAAGGAGGACCGTCACCCATGAAGCCCGTCGAGATCTACACCAGCCCCATCTGCGGCTACTGCCACCGCGCCAAGACGCTCTTGGACCGCAAGGGCGTGGCCTACACCGAGCATGACGTCTTCTCCGCCCCCGGCGTGAAGGCCGAGATGATGCAGCGCGCCAACGGCGCCCGCACCGTGCCCCAGATCTTCATCGACGGAGAACCGATCGGCGGCTGCGACGAGCTGCATGCGCTGGAGCGCGAGGGCAAGCTCGACCCGATGCTGACGGCATGACCACGCTCCGCGCCGGCCTGATCCAGACCTGCGCGGGGGACGTGCCGGCCGACAACCTCGGGGCGACCTCCGACCTGATCCGGCGGGCCGCGGCCGAGGGCGCGGAGATGGCGCTGACGCCGGAGGTGACGAACATCGTCACCTTCTCGCGCAAGCTGCAGTCGGAGGTGCTGCGGACGGAGGCGGAGGACCCCTCGCTCCCCGCCTATCGGGACCTGGCGGCGGAGCTGGGCATCTGGATCCTGATCGGCTCTCTCGCCCTGAAGGCCGAGGGGGAGGCGGAGGCCGACCGCCCCCGCTTCGTGAACCGCTCGTTCCTGCTGGACGCCTCCGGCGGAAATCGCGGCGCGCTACGACAAGATCCACATGTTCGACGTGGAGGTCGGCGAGGGCGAGAGCTATCGCGAATCCGCCGCCTACCGCCCCGGAGACCGCGCGGTGGTGGCCGACACGCCCTGGGGCCGCATGGGCCTCACCATCTGCTACGACCTGCGCTTCCCGGCGCTGCACCGCGCGCTGGCGGAGGCGGGGGCCGAGATCCTGACCGTCCCCTCCGCCTTCACCCGCCCCACGGGCGCCGCGCACTGGCATCCGCTGCTGCGCGCCCGCGCGATCGAGACCGGCTGCTTCGTCCTCGCTCCCGCCTCAACCGGCGAGCACCCGATGAAGGCGGTGACCGAGGGCCGCCGGCGCAAGACCTACGGCCATTCCCTCGCCGTCGCGCCTTGGGGCGAGGTGCTCGCCGACGCGGACGAGGCGGTGGGCGCCACGCTGGTTGACCTGGACCTCGCTCAGGTGGCCGAGGCGCGGGGCAAGGTTCCCAGTCTCGCCAACGCCCGCCCCTTCGCCCTGCCGTGAGCGGGGCCCTCCCGCCCGTCGACTTCGGCTGACGCCTCGCCTCCCGTTAGGCCGAGCCGCCGCGCAGAGGTTCCGCTTCTGGAAAGCCGGGCGCCCGCGGCGGCTTTCAGGCGCCGCGGGCGTGGCGGACGGCGCCTTCGGCGGGGCGAAGTGACGGCCGCCAGAGGACCCGCCGGTTGCAGGCCGCGGCGGGCGCAACCGGCCGGCAGGCGGAACCGCGGGGCCGCGGCCTCGCCCAAGGCGGAGTTCTGTGGGAAAGCCTCTTGACCTTCCAGCGACTGGAATCCCTATCTCGGCGAGGCACGACAGGAGCCGAGCCATGAAAGACGGAAACCCCGCGCTGGACGCCCACCTCTCCCTGCCCGTCACCGGCATGACCTGCGCCGGCTGCGCGGGACGCGTGGAACGCGCCCTCGCCGCCGCTCAGGGCGTCCACGGCGCGTCGGTGAACCTCGCGCTGGAGCGCGCGGAGGTGGACTACGCCCCCGACGAGACCGCCCCCGCCGCCCTGGCCGACGCCATCCGCGGCGCGGGCTTCGGCGTGCGCGAGCGGACCATGACGCTGGCGCTGAGCGGCATGACCTGCGCCGGCTGCGCCTCGCGCGTCGAGCGGGCGCTGGCGGCGTGCCGGGGGTGTTCGCGGCCTCGGTCAACCTCGCGCTGGAACAGGCGGAGGTGCGGGCCGCGCCCGACCTCGACCCCGCCGCGCTGACCGCCGCCGTCTCCGCGGCCGGCTACGGCGCCCGCCCGGTGGAGGACGACGCCCCCGCCGCCGACCCCGAGGCGGGCCGCGCCCGGCGCGACATGATCGAGCTAGCGGCGGCCGCGATCCTCACCGCGCCGCTCCTGATCCAGATGATCCTGATGCAGTGGGACGACGCCTGGCGCATGTCCCCGTGGGCGGAGCTCGCGCTCGCCACCCCCGTGCAGCTCTGGATCGGGCGGCGCTTCCATCTGGGCGCCGTCGCCGCCCTGCGCGCGCGGACGGCGAACATGGACACGCTGGTCTCGCTCGGGACCTGGGCGGCCTACCTGTTCTCCGTCTGGACGCTCCTCGCCGCCCCCGCGGGCCACGCGCCGCACCTCTATTTCGAGGCGGCCGCGGTCATCGTCACGCTGGTCCTCGCAGGCAAGGCGCTGGAGGCGCGGGCCAAGCGCTCCGCCTCCGCCGCGCTGCGGGAGCTGATGGCCCTGCGCCCCGCCACCGCCCGCGTGCTGCGCGGCGGTCAGGAGACGGAGGTTCCCATCGCCGAGGTCTCGGTCGGCGACATGGTGATCCTGCGTCCCGGCGAGCGCGCGCCCGTGGACGGAACCGTGACCCGAGGCGAGACCGAGTTCGACGAGAGCCTCGTCACCGGCGAGCCCCTGCCCGTCCCCCGCCGCGTCGGCGACCCGGTGATCGCGGGCGCCATCAACGGCCCCGGCCAGATCCGGCTGAGGGCCGAGCGGGTGGGCGCCGACTCCACCGTCGCCCGCATCGCGCGGCTCGTCGCCCAGGCGCAGACCGGCAAGGCGCCGGTGCAGCGGCTGGTGGACCGGATCGCGGCCATCTTCGTGCCGGTGGTGCTGGGGCTCGCGGCGCTGACGCTGCTGGGCTGGCTCGCGGCCGGGGCGGCGTTCGAGCCCGCCTTCGCCGCCGCAATCTCGGTGCTGGTGATCGCCTGCCCCTGCGCGCTGGGCCTCGCCACGCCCACGGCGCTGGTGGCCGGCACCGGCGCCGCGGCGCGGGCGGGGGTGCTCATCAAGGACATCGCCGCGCTGGAGCGGGCGGCGCATATCGACATCGTGGTCTTCGACAAGACCGGGACGCTGACCGAGGGGCGGCCCGAGGTGGTGGAGACCCGCGCCTTCGACGGCGACCGGGATGCGCTCCTGTCGCTCGCCGCCACCGTCCAGCAGGGGTCCGAGCATCCGCTCGGCCGCGCCATGGCCGAAGCCGCGCCGCGCCTGACCTCCGAGCCCGAGGCCTTCCGCGCCGTGATCGGCGAGGGCGCCGAGGCACGCCTCGACCGCGACCTGATCCGCATCGGCCGCATGCCCTTCGCCGCCCCCGACGCCACGGACGCGCAGCGGGCCGAGGCCGAGGCGATGACCCAGGGCGGCCGCACGGTGGTCTGGGTCTCCCGCGACGGCCGCGCGCTCGGCCTCATCGCGCTCGCCGACGCGCCGCGCGCCGACGCGGCCGAGGCGGTCGCCGCCCTGCGCCGGCGCGGCGTCGCCGTGGCGCTGCTGACGGGCGACAACCGCGCGACCGCCGAAGCCATCGCCGCCCGCCTCGGCATCGAGGACGTGCGCGCCGAGGTCCGGCCGGAGGAGAAGGCCGAGGCCGTCGCCGCCCTCGTGGCCGCGGGCCGCCGCGTCGCCATGGTCGGCGACGGGATCAACGACGCGCCCGCGCTGGCCGCCGCCGACCTCGGCATCGCCATGGGCGGGGGCGCCGACGCGGCCATGGAGACGGCGGGCGTCGCGCTGATGCGGCCCCGGCCCACGCTGGTCGCGGCCGCGCTGGACGTCGCCGGCGCCACCTCCGCCAAGATCCGCCAGAACCTGTTCTGGGCCTTCGGGTGGAACGCGCTCTGCATCCCTGTGGCGGCGCTCGGCTATCTCAGCCCGGCGGTGGCGGGGGCGGCCATGGCGCTGTCGTCGGTGTCGGTGGTCTCGAACTCCCTGCTCCTGAAGCGCTGGCGGCCGGAGGGCTCCGCATGAACATCCGCGACGCCGCCGAGGCCGCCGGCCTGCCGCCCAAGACCATCCGCTATTACGAGGACATCGGCCTGATCCGGCCGGCGCGGGGCGAGAACGGCTACCGGGATTTCTCGGAGCCGGACGTCCACAAGCTCGCCTTCCTCGCCCGCGCCCGGTCCCTGGGCTTCTCCATCGAGGACTGCCGCGCCCTGCTCGCGCTTTACGAGGACCGCGCCCGCGCCTCGGGGGACGTGAAGCGGGTGGCGGAGGCGCACCTGTCGGAGATCGACCGGAAGATCGCCGGGCTTCAGGGGATGCGCGACGCCCTCTCCACCCTCGTGCATCGCTGCCACGGCGACGACCGGCCCGACTGTCCGATCCTGGAGGATCTGGGACGGAGCTAGGCGCCCCCGTCCTTCGGCTCCAGCAGCCGGATCAGCGACAGCACCGCCACAGCGAGCGCCGTCGCCATGGCCGCGAGCCCCAGCGACCCCAGCCCGCAGGCCATCCCCACCGCTCCGGCCATCCACAGTCCCGAGCCGGTGGTCAGGTTCTTCACCTTGTCGCCGCTGCGGAAGATCGCCCCGGCCGCGAGGAACGCCACCCCCGCCGTGATCGCCTCCAGCAGGCGCAGCGGGTCGGCGTTGCTCTCGCCCCCCGCCTCCTGGACCCAGTGGTAGAGTTCGAACGCCAGCAGCGTGAAGAGGGCCGAGGCCATGCCCACCAGCATGTGGGTCCTGAGCCCCGCGGTCTTGCCCCGCGCCTCCCGCTCGAACCCCACGACGCCCGAGAGCAGCAGCGCCGCACCCAGCCGCAGCGCCGCGATGCCGGGCGAGACCTCGGCGTTCCAGAAGACCGAGTCGTAGCCGATCCATGCGCTCGCGGCCGCTTCGGGGTCCATTCGGCGCCTCCCTGCCAAGTCCGCAGATTCAACCCGCGGCGCCTCCCGGGCGTTTCACCGCGGCCCCGCCCCGGTCCGCGAGATAGGCGCGCCAGCCGCCGAGGGCGGTGACGTCCTCGGCGCCCCTCAAGCCCGGCCGCCTCGCACAGGAAGGCGTTGACCTTGGCCCCGTCCTCCAGCGTGGCGGTGCCGATGGTCAGCGGCGAGGGGACGCCCGGCAGAAAGCCGCCGAAGCGCGCCGCGGGGACCGCCCAGACCTCCACCGCGATCCTGCGCCGTCCGCGGCCCGCACCATGCCCCGGCCGCGCCGGCGGCCCGCCGGCGCAGGGCGAACAGGCGGTAGTCCGGGCGCAGGTCCGCGCCGCCCGCAGGAACCGCGCCGCCGCCCGCGTCAGCTCCCCGTTCAGCGGCAGGCCCGACATGTGCGCCCCCACCACCGCGAGCGCGATCTCGCCCGGCCCGGGCTCGGCCGAGGGCGGCCTCCGTCTCCGGCGCGGCCCATCCCGTCGCCCCCGGCGTCACGCCCGCGGCCCGGTGCAGCGCCGCGCCCACGGCCGCGATCCGCGCGTCGCGCCCCGCCGCCGCCAGCAGCGTCACGAGCCGGGCCGCCCGTCCGCCCGCGGCGCCGTGGGCACGGCGATCCCGCACAGGTCCAGCAGGTTCACGAAGTTCGTGTAGGTCCCGAGCGTTGGAGTTCGGCCCCACCGGATCCGCCTCCAGGTCCTCCACCGTGTAGAAGGTGGGGATCGAGGGCACGGCCAGCAGATCGACCGACGCGATCAGCGGCGCAACCTCCCGCTTCAGCTCCTGTAGCCGGTAGAAGCCGCGGAAGGCGTCCGCCGCCGACAGCGCCTCGGCCTTCTCCACGATGGCGCGGGTCACGGGATGCACGCGCGTCGGGCGCATCGCGCAGGATGTCCTCCAGCGCCGCGTGACGCTCCGCCACCCAGGCGCCGTCGTAGAGCATCGCGGCCACGTCGTGGAACGGCTGGAAGTCGATCTCCACCACCTCGCGCCCCCAGCGCGCGCAGCGCGTCGAGAGCCGCGTCGAACGCCTCCGCCTGCAGCGCGTCGCCGAAGAAGCGGCGGGAGCGCGCGTCGGGAACGCCCGCCCGGAACGCCGGCGGCGCGGCGCCGAGGGCCGGCATCGGCGAGGTGCGGCGCGTAGGCGTCGCCGGCGTCGAAGACCGCCGCCGCGCGGAAGACGGCCCAGGCATCCTCCACGGTCAGCGCGAAGATCGAGATGGTGTCCAGCGTCCGGCAGGCCGGGACCACGCCCGTGGCCGACAGCGCCCCGAGGCTCGGCTTCAGCCCCACGATGTTGTTCAGCGCCGCCGGCACGCGCCCCGACCCCGCCGTGTCGGTCCCCAGCGCGAAGGCCGCAATCCCCCGCGCCATCGCCACCGCAGAGCCGGAGGAGGAGCCCCCCGGCACGATCTGAGGGTCCAGCGCGTTGCGCGGGACCGGATAGCGGCGTGCGCACCCCCACCAGCCCCGTGGCGAACTGGTCGAGGTTGGTCTTGCCGATGGGGATCGCCCCCGCCTCGCGCAGGCGGGCGACCGCGAAGGCGTCGCTCTCGGGCAGGTAGGCGAAGGTCGGACAGGCGGCGGTGGTGGGCATCCCCGCCACGTCGATGTTGTCCTTCACCGCGAAGGGCAGACCCCAGAGCGGCTTGGACGGATCGAACCGCCCCAGCGCCGCCGCCGCCTCCCGCAGCGACGCCTCGTCCGCGAGGTGCAGGAAGATGCCCGGGTCTTCCGCTGCCGCCGCGCGCCGCAGCGCCTCGGCCATCACGTCGCCGGGGTCGGCGCCGTCCGCATAGGCGTCATGAAGGGCGTGGCGGGTGAAGGGCAGGTCTCTCATCGGCGGCTCCCGGCTTTCGTCCGCGCCAGCATCGGCCGGGGGGACCGCCCGCGTCCAGACGCGCCAACTCCGGCAAGGGTTTCCACGCGCGTCCCGGAACGCCCGGCCCTCGTCCGCGTTCCCGCCCCGAGCGCGCCCGGCCCGAGGCGCGCCCTCACGACAGGAGACGCCCGATGTCCCGCTTCGCCCCCGCCCTGGCCGCCCTTTTCGCAGCCGGCCTCGCCCTGCCCGCCGCCGCCGCACCCAGCGCCGACCTCAAGTCGGCCGAGGGAGAGCCGATGGGCGCCGTGGACTTCACCGAGACCCCCAACGGCCTGCTGGTGGTCGCCAGGCTTCAGAACGTCCCCGAGGGCGTGCATGGCTTCCACATCCATGAAACCGGCGCCTGCGAGCCGGACTTCAAGGCCGCCGGCGGCCATCTGGTGGGCGACGCCGAGGCGCACGGGCTGAAGATCGACGGCGGGCCCCATGCAGGCGACCTGCCCAACATCCACGTCCCCTCCACCGGCGAGCTGAACGTGGAGTTCTTCGCGCGCTCGCTCTCGATGGACGAGCTGATGGACGACGACGGCTCCGCGGTAGTGATCCACTCCGGCGCGGACGACTACAAGTCGCAGCCCTCCGGCGACGCCGGAGAGCGGATCGGCTGCGGCGTGGTCAGCCGCTGAGGCCGCAGCCCGGCGGCCGGCGCGTGCCGGCCGCCCCCGGCGCCCGCCGCGTATCTCTCTCAGTTCGTCGCATTTTTTCTTGAACCAGCCGCCCTCCCGCCGGATCATCTCCAGGTTGCAGCCGGAGGATCCGAACCCGCCATGAGCGTCGCCGCCCCGCCGTTGGACAAGGCCGCTCTCGTCCAGAGCAGCTTCCGGGCTGTGCGCAGTTCCTCCGAGGCCGTCGCCGCCCTGTTCTACGCCCGGCTGTTCATGGTCGCGCCCGAGTGCCGGCCGCTGTTCCCGCAGGATCTGACGGCGCAGAAGAAGAAGCTCATGGACACGCTCGCCGGGACGGTCGCCAGCCTGAACCGGCCCGAATCGATTCTGCCCGAGCTTCGGGCGCTCGGCGTGCGGCACGCGCGCTACGGCGCCGAGCCTTCGCATTACCACCTCGTGGGCGCATCCCTCCTCTTCGCGCTGGAGCAGACGCTGGGCCCGGACTGGACGCCCGAGCTGGCCCGTGCATGGGAGGCCGCCCGCGCCGCCGCCTGACCGGCTCCGCGCGTGACCCTGCCGGCCCGCGCCCCATGTCTCCCCCGAGGCAAACCGAAGGAGGTTTTCATGCGCCCGCACGCTTTCGCCGCCCCGCTCGTCCTCGCGCTGGCCGTCCCCGCCGCGGCCCAGGACGATCCCTTCGTGAAGATGGGGGACCTGACCTCCGCCGTCGGCATCGGCAAGGCGGCCGAGAAGATCCGCAACACCGCCAAGGACGGGATGCTGGTCGCCGATCTGCTGGGGAAGGAGCTGACCGGCCATGACGGCCATGTCCTCGGCATGGTGAAGGATTTCGTGGTGGTCCCCGGCGGCCGCCTGATCGCCGCGGTGGTCGAGACGGATGACGGCCAGCGCATCGCCGTGCCCTTCGCGGCCATCAAGCTCGCGGGCCTGCGCGGCCAGCGCCTGCCGGTGACGTCCGAGGAGCTGAAGTCGATGACCGAGCTTTCCGACCTCGGCAAGGCGATCGACGCGGGCGACCTGACCAACTGATCCCCCATCTGATATCGGGCATCACGGACCCGATGCCCCCTTGGCGCGCGGGCCGTCCGCGCGTCATCATCTCCGCATGACAGAACAGACGACGACCGCCCCGGCTTCGGCCGCGGACAGGTCCGCGCCGTCCCGGGAGGACGCCCGCGGAGGAGCCGGGTCACCGACGCGCGAGATGGCCGAGTGGCTCGCCGGGCTGACGCCGGGCGATGTCAGCCCGCGCGCGCTGGAATGGGCGCGGCACTGCCTGCTGGACTGGTGCGCCGTGACGGTGGCGGGCTCGCGGGAGCCGCTGGCCGCCATCCTTCGGGACGAACTTGCGCCGGAAGGCTCCACGGGCGCCGCCCGGCTGGTCGCCTCCGCCCGGAACGCCTCGGTCAACGACGCCGCGCTGATCAACGGCGCCATGTCCCACGCGCTGGACTTCGACGACGTCCACCAGCGGATGCACGGCCATCCGACCGTGACCGTCGCCCCGGCGCTTCTCGCGCTGGCCGAGGCGCGCGGCGCCTCGGGCGTCGAGGTGCTGACGGCATTCGTGGCGGGGCTGGAGGTCGCCGGCGCGCTGGGCGCGATGATGGGCGACGCGCACTACGATCATGGCTTCCACGCCACGGCGACCGTGGGCGCCGTAGCCTCGGCCGCCGCCTGCTCGGTGCTGCTGGGGCTCGACGCCACCCAGACCGCCCGCGCGCTGGCGCTGGCCGGCACGCAGGCCGCCGGCCTCAAGTCCAACTTCGGAACGATGGCGAAGCCCCTGCACGCCGGGAAGGCCGCGCAGAACGGCCTCCTCGCGGCCCGCCTCGCCTCCCGCGGCTACACCGCGCGCGAGGACGGGCTGGAATGCGCCCAGGGCTTCGGCCCCACCCTGTCGTCGGAATGGCGGCCCGCCCGCTTCCGCCCCGACCCCTCCGCCCCCTTCGAGGTGGAGTCGGTCCTCTTCAAGTACCACGCCGCCTGCTACCTCACGCACTCGACCATCGAGGCGCTGAAGTCCCTCCGCGCCGAGGTCTCGCCCGAGGAGATGGCCTCCCTCGCCATCCACGTTCCCGCTTCTCACCGACAGGTCTGCGATATCGCCGACCCGAAGACCGGCCTCGACGTGAAGTTCTCCATCCGCCACCTCGCCGGGCTCGCCCTCTCGGGCAGGGACACCGCGGACCTGGACCTCTACACCGACGAAACCGCCCGCGACCCCGCCATCGCCGCCCTGCGGGAGCGTGTGACCATCGACCCGGTGGAGAAGGTGGAGGGCGAGCGCCACGCCGCCGCCATCACGCTTCGCACCCGGGACGGCCGCGAGCTGACCGCCCGGGCGAACGTGGGCGTCCCCGCCTCCGACCTCCTCGCCCAGCAGGGCAAGCTGGAGGCCAAGGCCCGCGCCATCGCGACCCCCGTGATCGGCGAGGACCGGACCGAGGCGATGATCGCCGCCGCCGCGCGCCTGCACGAGGCGGACGACCTGTCCGCCCTCCTCGACGCCATCGCCTGAGAGGCCCCATGTCCCAAGACGTCGTCGCCCGCCTGAAGGCCGAGGCGAAACCCTGGCCCCGCGGCAACAATTACGAGGACTTCACCGAAGGGCGCAGCTTCTCCCACCACTGGGGCCGCACCATCGAGCGTTCCGACAACACGCTCTTCTCGATCCTGACCCTCAACTACAACCCGCAATACACCAACGCCGAGGTCGCGAAGGCCAACGGCCACGCCGACACCCCGGTGAACCCGCTGCTGGTGTTCAACACCGTCTTCGGCCTCTCGGTCGAGGATCTGAGCGAGGGCGGCGGCCCCTTCCTCGGCGTCAACGACTGCGAGTACCTGATCCCGGTCTTCCCGGGAGACACCCTCCGCGCGGAATCCGACGTCCTCTCCGCCCGCCCCTCCGACAAGCGCCCGGAATTCGGCATCGTCACCTGGCAGACCCGCGGCTTCAACCAGCGCGGCGAGGAGGTGGTCCGCTTCCAGCGCACCAATCTGGTGAGGAAACGCAAATGAACGCCCACGACACCCCCCAGACCCCCGACGGCCGCGGCTACTTCACCGAAGAACGCATCATGATCCGCGACACCGCGCGCGAGTTCACGATGAAGGAAGTCCTCCCCGTCGCCAACGAACTCGACGGCCCCGAAGGCCAGATCCCCATGGAGCTGCGCCAGAAGATGGCCGACATGGGCTATTTCGGGATCACCATCCCCGAGGAATACGGCGGCCTCGGCCTAGGCTGCTTCGAATACTGCCTCGTCGCCGAACAGCTTGCGCGCGGCTGGATGTCCGTCGCCTCGATCATGGCACGCGGCCAGGGCGGCATGATCCGCAAGGCCATGAAGCCCGAGCTTCAGGCCAAATACCTCCCCCGCGTGGTCAAGGGCGAGTTCCTCAACGCCTCCAGCCTCTCCGAACCCGGCACCGGCTCCGACCTCGCCTCCATCTCCTGCCGCGCGGTGCGGGACGGCGACGACTGGCTCATCACCGGCTCCAAATACTGGTGCACCTTCGCCGACGGCTCGGATTACATGACCGTCTTCGCCCGCACCTCCCCGCCCCCCAACGCCTCCAAACGCTGGATGGGCATCTCCTGCTTCATGCTGGAAAAGCCGCGCGGAGAGCTTCCCAAGGGCTGCTCCGGCTCCAAGATCCCCAAGATCGGCTATTTCGGCTGGAACACGCTGGAACTCAGCTTCGACCAGTGCCGCGTCCCCGCCGCCGGCCTGATCGGCGAGGAGGGCAAGGCCTTCCTCATCATGGCCTCGGGGCTGGAAACCGCCCGCGCCCACACCGCCGCCCGCGCCATCGGCCTCGCGCAGGGCGCGCTGGAGGACGCCACCGCCTACATGCACGAACGCACGCAATTCGGCCGCCCCATCTCCGAATTCCAGGCCCTGCGCTTCAAACTCGCCGACATGGCGACGCAGGTGGAGGCCGCCCGCCAGCTCCTCTATTTCGTGTGCAACGAGATCGACCAGGGCCGCCGCTGCGACAAGGAGGCGAGCATGGTCAAGTACTTCGCCTCCGAGATGGCCGAGCGCGTGACCTCCGACGCCCTCCAGATCCTCGGCGGCGCCGGCTACACCACCCTCCACGCGGTGGAGCGCTACTGGCGCGACGCCCGCCTCACCAAGATCTTCGAAGGCACCTCCGAGATCCAGCAGCGCATCATCTCCGACAACCTGCTGGGCGGAAAGTCCGAGGTCGACAAGTGGATCGCCAGCGAGGCCTACACGAAAGCATGGGGCGACAAATGACGGCCGCCCTCACCTCCGAAAACAACTACTTCGAGGACTTCCACGCCCGGAGACCTCTGGAAGCACCGCCGCGGCAAGACCGTCACCGAGATGGACAACGTCCTCCTCACCAACATGGTGATGAACACCGCCGAGGGTCACTTCAACGAGGACATCATGCAGAAGGGCGCCTCCGGCATCTTCGCCCAGCGCGTGGTCTTCGGCGGCATCAACCTGTCGATGACCCTCGGCCTCGCCGCCCAGGACACGGCGGAACAGGTCCTCAGCGAACTCTCCATGACCGGCATCCGCCTGTCGAACCCGGTCTTCCACGGCAACACCCTCTACGCCTATACCGAGATCCTGTCGGCGGACCCCTCGGACCGCGAGGACGCCGGCGTCGTCACGTTCCGCCATTACGGCGTGAACCAGGACGACAAGCTCTGCGTGCAGGCGGACCGGAGGGCGCTGGTCAAGCGCCGCAGCCACTGGGCCGCCTGAAACCCGAAGGACAGGCGATGACCCAGACCCAACCCGCCGGACGCTTCCCCGGCGCGCCCCAGGGCGGCGCGCTGGAGGGGCTGACGGTGATCGACCTCACCATGATGCTCTCGGGCCCCTACGCCAGCATGATGCTGGCCGACCAGGGCGCCCGCGTCATCAAGGTGGAGCCGCCGGGCGGCGACATGACCCGCCGCATCGGCCCGTTCGCCGACGGCGCCACCCGCATGGATCAGGGCGGCTACGGCTCCTACTTCGCCTCGATCAACCGCAACAAGCGCTCCATGGTCCTCGACCTGAAGTCGGACGAGGGCAAGAAGGTCCTCCTCCGCCTCGTCAAGGACGCCGACGTCCTGATCGAGAACTACCGCTTCGGCGTCATGGACCGCCTCGGCCTCCCCTACGAGAAGCTGGCCGAGCTCGAACCCGAAGCTGGTCTACGCCTCCGTCCGCGGCTTCGGCGACACGCGCGGCGGCGCCTCGCCCTACATGGAATGGCCCGCCTACGACCCGATCTCCCAGGCGATGGGCGGCATCATGGCCATCACCGGCCCGGTGAAGGACGGCGCCCCCACCAAGATCGGCCCGGGCGTGGGCGACATCGTGCCCGGCCATGTTCGCGGCCTACGGCGTGGTCTGCGCCTGCCTCGCCGCCCAGCGCACCGGCCAGGGGCAGTACGTGGACGTCGGCCATGGTGGACGGCATCCTCGCGCTGTGCGAGCGCATCGTCTTCCAGTACGGCACCACCCGCGTGGCCCCGGGCCCCGAGGGCAACGGCCACCCCCTCCTCCACCCCTTCGGCCTCTTCGAGGCGGCGGACGGCTACATCTCGCTGGGCGTCCCCAAGGACCTGTTCTGGGGCCGCTTCTGCCGCCAGATCGGCCGCGAGGACCTGATCGACCACCCCCACTTCGCCACCAACGAAGCAGCGGATGGAGCACCACGCCGAAGTCTCGGACTTCGTCAACGGCTGGACGAAGGAACGCACCCGCGCCGAGATCCAGGACCTCCTCGGCGGCACGGTCCCTTTCGCCCCGGTCTACAAGGCCGACGACATCTTCGCCGACCCCCACTTCGCGGCCCGCGAGATGCTGGCCGACGTCGAGGCCCCCGGCGCTTCCACCCACATCACCGTCGCCAACACCCCCGTTCGGATGTCCGACACCCCCGGAGGCGTCCGCCGCCGGGCGCCCCTGACCGGGCGAGGACACCGACGACATCCTGACCGAATTCGGCTTCGAGGGCGCCGAGATCGCCGCCCTCAGCAAAGCCGGAACGGTCGCCTGACAGGAGGACGCCAATGACCCACCCCCACACGCGCCCCAAGCGCCTGCGCCGCTGCCAGCTCTCGGTCCCCGGCTCGTCCGAGAAGATGATGACGAAGGCCGCGGCGATGGAGGTGGACTACGTCTTCCTCGACCTCGAGGACGCCGTCGCCCCGCAGGAAAAGCGCCCCGCCCGCAAGAAGATCGTGGACGCCATCAACAACCTCGACTGGGGAAACAAGACCGTCTGCGTCCGCATCAACGACCTGACCACCGAATACGCCTACGAGGACATCATCGAGGTGATCGAGGGCGCGGGCGAGCGTCTCGACCTCATCATGCTCACCAAGTGCATGGGACCTGACGACATCACCTTCTGCGACAAGCTGATCTCGATGATGGAGAAGAAGCTGAAGCTGAAGAAGACCATCGGCCTCGAGACCCTGATCGAGGAAGTCGAGGCCATGCAGCGCGTGGACGAGATCGCCGCCGCCTCCCCCCGGTTGGAGGCCCTGATCTTCGGCATGGGCGACTATTCGGCCAGCCAGGGCGTCTCCACCAAGGACATCGGCGGAGAGAGCGGCTATCCCGGCGACGTCTGGCACTACCAGCGCCAGAAGATGACCATCGCCGCGCGGGTCAACAAGATCGACTCCGTCGACGGCCCCTTCGCCAACTTCAAGGCCCCGGACGTGTTCCGCGAGGAATGCCGCCGCTCGATGATCCTCGGCATGGTCGGCAAATGGGCGATCCACCCCTCCCAGGTGGAGATCGCGCAGGAGGTGTTCTCGCCGCTCCCCGAGGACGTGGACCGCGCCCGCCGCATGAAGACCGCCTTCGAGGAGGCCATCGCCAACGGCCACGGCGCCGCCCAGTTCGAAGGCCGGATGATCGACATCGCCTCCATGAGGATCGTGGACAACATCGTGACCAAGGCCGACATGATCGGCATGTGAGACGGGGCCTTCCCGCCGGTTTCGCGCCGCTCCCATCGGGGGCGGCGCTTTCATCTCAAGGGGTTGGCATAAGCCCCGCTACAGGAGGAGACGCCCATGTCGGACCTGCATCCCACCCGGCTGGACGGCCGCGTCGCGCTTGTGACCGGCTCCGGCCAGAACATCGGCCGCGCCATCGCCAACCGGCTAGCCGAGGCCGGCGCCTCGGTGATCGTCAACGGCGCCACCAGCCGGGAGAAGGTGGACCGGGTGGTCAAGGAAATAACGGACGCCGGCGGCAAGGCGCATGGCATCATGGCCGACGTGTCCGAGCCCGAACAGGTCAAGAAGATGGTGGCCGAAGCCGTCGAGGTCTTCGGCAAGGTGGACATCGCCGTCTCCAACGTCTCCCGCCGGTTGCACAAGCCGTTCGAGACCATCACAATCGAGGACTGGGACTGGGCCATTCGCACCAACCTGAGTTCCTGCTTCTACCTCGCCCACGAGGTCGTGCCGGGGATGAAGGAGCGCGGCTGGGGCCGGATCATCCATGTCTCGGGCTATGACGGCTTCACCGGCCACCTGACCAACCGGGCCTACAACATCGCCGCCAAGGCCGGAATGCACGGGCTTTCCAAAGCCATAGGCAAGGAGATGGGGCCCCACGGGATCACCGCCAACACCCTCGTGCCGGGCGCTATCGACACCGACCGCGACTGGTCCCAGTACCCCAACACCATCGTGGACGAGGTGCGCGAGCGCATCCCCGTCAAGCGCTGGGGGCATGTGGACGACCTCGCCTACGGGGCGGTCTACCTCTGCACCACCGGGTCCTTCGTGAACGGCCAGGCGCTGCACCTCAACGGCGGCGACTACATGTTCTGACCTGCGCGAGACCCGTCGGATCCCGAGGCGAGAGTCATGGGATCCGATGAATTCGAGGCCTGAAATTCCATGATGCGGTCATCGAGCCTCATGCCGAGGGGTCATGGAACATCATGCCGGGGTCATCGGGTTCGATCACCCCGGCCCAGCCTCAGCCCCCCGCCGCGACGGTGGAGGCGAGGCTCCCCTGGACCCACAGCCAGATCGCCTGCATGGAGCCGAGCTCTGCGTTGCGCAGGAAGCTCATCCACTGCTCGTAGAGGTCGGGCAGGAACAGGGTGATCCCCGGCCAGGCGATCAGGACGGCGAGCGTCAGGAAGTCCATGGCGAGGAACCAGGTCACCCCCTTGAAGATGGTGGTGATCGGCACCGCCCGTCCGACGACCGAGGAAATCATGAAGACGTTGAAGCCCAGCGGCGGGGTGATCAGCCCGATCTCCAGGTACTTGATCATGATGATCCCGAACCAGATCATCGAGACGTCGTAGTTCTGCACCACCGGCGTCACGATCGGCAGCGTCAGCAGCATGATCTCGATCGGGCCGATGAAGGTCCCGAGAATCACGTAGATCACCGACAGCGCGATGATCACCGGCAGCGCCTGATCGGAGACGGAGCCCGCGAACTCGGCCAGGAACTGCCCCAGCCCCGAGAGGGCGATGAAGCGGGCGAAGACGTAGGCGCCGAAGATGATGGCGAAGATCCCGCCGGTCTGCTTCAGCGTGTCGAGGAATGCGGCCGCGAGCTTCGGGCGGTTCAGCCGACCCGCCAGAAGCGCGATGATGAAGGCGCCCGCGGCCCCGATGGCGCCCGCCTCCATCGGCGTGAAGAAGCCGCCCATGATGCCGCCCATCACCAGGATGAACAGCAGGACGATGGCCCAACTCCCTGACAGCGCACGGAACTTGTCGGCGAGGCTCACCCGCTCGGTCATCGCGGGCGCGAGGGCGGGATTGATCCTCGCCCGGATCAGCACCATGCCGATGTAGATGCCGGCCGAGAGGATGCCGGGGATGATGCCCGCAATGAACAGGAGCGCGATGGATTGCTCGGTGAACACCGCATAGAGGATCATCAGCACCGAGGGCGGGATCAGCGAGCCGAGCGTACCCGAGGCGGCCACCACGCCGGTGGCGAGGCCCTTGTCGTAGCCGCGCCTCAGCATCTCGGGCACCGCGATCTTGCCCATGGCGGCGGCAGTGGCGAGCGAGGAGCCGGAGACGGCGGCGAAGGCCGCGCAGCCCAGCGTAGAGGCCGCCGCCAGCCCCCCCGGCGTGCGCCCGAACCAGACGCGGGCGGCGTCGTAGATCTCCCGCGTGAAGCCGGCCACGTAGGTGATGTAGCCCATCAGCATGAAGGCCGGGATCGTGGTCAGGTCGAAGTTCAGGATGGTGCCGAAGGTGTCGGCCGAAAGCACCGCGTCGGCCGCCGCCTCGGAGCGCAGGATGACGAGGCCGCCCCAGCCCACCAGCAGCAGCGCGAAGGCGACCGGCATGCGCAGGAACATCAGGACGATCATGACTAGGACGCCCAGCGCGCCCAGGACTTCGCGATCCATGTCTTTCAGCGACCCTTCGTGATGGTGCGTTCGTCGGCGGCGGCGAGGTCGAGGAACTCGCCGCTGCTCTCGCTCTCGGCCCCGCTGTGGGAGGGGAGGAGCGGCGTCAGATCCCAGTCCGCGGGCGCGCCGGCCGCGACCGGATCCACGACCTGCGTCACCGGCAGGATCAGCGCCTGCGCCAGCGTGCGCGCCAGCCACCAGCCCACGCCCAGCATGAAGAACAGGCGCGGCGGCCACATGGGCAGGTCGTAGATCGAGCCGTAGGTGATCTCGAGGAACGAGTCCGGCACCTCCTCCAGGCTGACCCAGGCGAGGCGGGCGACCGCCGCCGCGCCGGCGAGCACGCCGAAGAGGCGCAGGCCGCGGTTGATGCGGAGCGAGAACTGGTCGGCGAGCGCCGTGACCTCGATATGCTCCCCCCGGCCCTGGATGACGCCGAGCATCAGGGCGACCATCAGCACCAGCGCCCATTCGGACCAGGTGTAGTCGTCCGGGATCGGCGTCCAGACGGTGCGTCCGACGACGGAGAAGAAGGTGACCGCCACCATCACCGTCAGCGCGACCCCCGCGAGGAACAGGACTACCCGGTCCACCCGCTTCAGGAACCGCGAAAGCGCGACGAGGCCGGAGACGCCCCAGGCGCGGGAGCCCGTCGACAGCGTCGCGGCGGAGAATACGGCCGCCGTCAGGACGAAGAGCAGCAGCAGGTCAAGAGCGGCGCCGAGACCCCAGAGCACCCAGAGGTGGTGCGCGTTCCAGAAGTGGTCGGGGTTGGAGAGCCACTCGGCGTAGATGAGATAGGTGAACACGGGGCTTGGATCCCAAGGCTCGCGGAAGGGGCGCGGCGGCGCGGTCGCCCCCGGGGCGGAGGCAGCGGTTCAGCGACGGGGAAGGCGGGGGCCGAAGCCCCCGGCCGGGGTCACTCCCAGGGGTAGCCCTCGGACTTCACCGTCTGCTGCAGCTCGTCGATGCGGGAGGTGTAGTAGTCCCCGATCTCGGCCGCCGCGGGGTTCACAGAGACCGCGCTCTCCACATTGCTGGCGTAGGAGGGCTGGAGGGCGGCCTGCCACCTGGCGCGCTCGTCCTCGGTCAGATGGTGGATCTGCATCGGGTATTCCTCGTCCTTCTCCACGCGGGCGAAGGATTCCTCGTCGTACTGGATCTCGGCCTTGGCCAGGTCCTTCGTGAGCTGGGGGAGGCTGTCCTCGATCAACTGCCGGTGGGCGGCATCCATGTCGTTCCAGCGGTCGAGGTTGATGTAGTACATGTTCATGTGCTGCCCGAGGTCGAGCACGGTCACATGGTCCGCCACCTCGTTCAGCTTGTAGGGGTAGAGCTGGCCCGGATAGGTCACCGCGCCGGAGATCGTGCCCTTCTCCAGCGAGGTGTAGGTCTCGGGCGAGCGGATGCGGGCCGGGTTCACGCCGATCCCCTCGTTCTTCGCGGCGAAGACCCAGTGGGAGGAGAGGCGCATCGTCTCGCCCTCCATGTCCTGCGGGGTCTTGTAGAACTTGTCCCCGATCATGATCGTAGAGTTAATCGAATGATTGGTCAGGAACTTGATGTTGTTCGAACTCGTCCTCGGCGGTGATGGAGGGGAACTTCTCCCGCGTATCGAGCCAGGCCTGGGACACCACGTAGGGGTTGCCGGTGCCGAAGGAGGTGGAGGACAGATACGTCAGCGGCATCTTCGAGCGGTCGTAGGCCGCGACCACGATCCCGATGTCGGCGAGGCCGGAGGCGATGGCCTCCAGGTTGTCGGCGAGCTTGGAGAGGGACTGCTGGTAGTAGAACTCCACCTCCAGATCGCCGCCGGAGCGATCCTTCAGCATCTTCGCCCAGTCCTCGAACACGTGGGACTGCGGGGCCGTCGGCGGGGCCGAGGTGGTAAAGGTCAGCATCTCGGCCAGGGCCGGCGTGGTAAAGATCAGGGCCGCGCCCAGAGCGGCGGCCGGGGTCGCGAAGCGCATGCGTCTCCTCCCGTCTGTTGTTCCGGCGCCCGCAGGCGCCGCGTTCCCAGCGCCGGAGCGACCCGTCAGGGCTGCCGGCGCACGAAAAGCTCCGCCTGCCGGCCTTCTGTCGGGACCGGATCTGACCGCGGAGCAAGTTAAGATTGTCACGCGCCGCTTGGCATTTCCATCGTCTTGCTGATATTCGGCATCATCCATGTGATAAGTCCGGGAGGCGGCGATGGCGGAAGAGCGGTATGGCGGGCTGGTGAAATCCGCCGTCCGGGTGATCGAGATCCTGGAGCTGTTCGAATCCGAGCGCCGGCCGCTGAAGGTGTCGGAGATCGTGGACGGTCTGAAGCTGCCGCAATCCTCGGTGTCCACGCTGATGAAGACGCTGGCGGCGCAGGGCTATGTGGAGTTCGACGCGGAGACGCGGCGGTATGCGCCGGCCGCGCGGCTCGCCTTCCTGGGCCACTGGGCGCTGGGGGGGCCCGAGAGCGTGGAGCATGTGCAGGGGCTGATGCGCCTGCTGGCCGAGGAGACGGAGGAGTCGGTGCTGCTGGGCGGCCAGAAGGGCCTGTTCATGCAGTACCTCTCGATCATCGAGAGCCCGCACAACCTGCGCTTCTCGTTGCGGCCGGGGCTGGTGCGTCCGCTGCACGGGTCGGGCATCGGGATCATGCTGCTGACCCAGCGCACGGACGAGGAGATCCGCAGGGTCGTGCGCCGGCACCGGGCGGAATACGGGCGCGAGGACGGGTGGCCGGACGAGGAGCAGACGCTGGCCAACGTGCGCAAGGCGCGGGAGGACGGGATCTTCGAGACCTTCGGCATCGCCTCCCGCGATGCCGGCACGATCTGCGCGCTGCTGCCGTTGCCGGGAACGGACCGGCGGCTGGGGATCGCGCTGGGCGGGCCGATCAGCCGGCTCGACGCGCACCGGGAGGAACTGCGGCGGGCGCTGCGGCGCGCGGTGGCGGGCTTCGCTCCGGGAAGCCCGGCGCAGGCGGCCGGCTGAGACGGGCGGAGCCACGCGATCCCCGACATGAAGGAACGCGACCGCATCTTCGGACGTGACTGCCGCCGCAAACGCTGGCGTGACCGGAGATCGTTCACCTTCAGCGGGTGCGGAATGTTCCACCCGTTGGAGGGGGGCCCGCTCCGCGTTGGCGCCGTCGCCGCCGGAAGCCTGGCCCGGTGCGCGGGCGCCGGGGCCGAGCCGTCAGGCGCTTCTCGCGGCCTCCTCCTCCCATTCCTTCTTGGGCTTCTGGTCGTCGAGGGCGGAGTCCTGGCGCGGCGCCGGCCGGGGCTTGGCGTCGGGATCGGCGTGGCGGGACCAGCGCTCCGACGTGGCGCGGCGCCAGCGGTCGGTCCAGGCGGGGTCCTCGCAGGTCCCGTCCACCAGGCAGCCGACGGGGAGGCGCGGATAGGCGAGGTCGCCCGTCACCGTCTCCCCGTTCTTCTGGCGGAAGTTGAGGTGGTAGGGGCGCAGCTCCGACGGGCGCTCCAGCCCGGCTGCGCCGACCATGTGGCTGAGCGCCTTCATGGTGTTGCGGTGGAAGGTGGCCACGCGGACGGACTTGTCGCCCACATGGAGGGCGCGCTGGCGGACGTGGTCCTGCGTGGTCACGCCCGTGGGGCAGCGGTTGGTGTGGCAGGTCTGGGCCTGGATGCAGCCGATGGCGAACATGAAGCCGCGGGCGGAGTTGCACCAGTCCGCGCCCAGCGCCATCGCGCGCACGATGTCGAAGCCCGAGACGATCTTGCCCGCCGCGGCCACGCGGATGCGGTCGCGGAGCCCTGCCCCGCGGAGCGTGTTGTGCACGAAGGTCAGCCCCTCCAGCATCGGCATGCCGATGTGGTTGGCGAATTCCAGCGGCGCGGCGCCGGTGCCGCCCTCCTTCCCGTCCACCACGATGAAGTCGGGCATGATGCCCGTCTCCAGCATGGCCTTGACCATGCACATGAACTCCCGCCGGTGGCCGATGCAGAGCTTGAAGCCCACGGGCTTGCCGCCCGAGAGGTCGCGGAGCTGCTGGATGAAGCCCATCATCTCCAGCGGCGTGCGGAAAGCGGAGTGGGTGGGGGGCGAGTTGCAGTCCTGGCCCATGGGAACGCCGCGGGCCTCGGCGATCTCGGGGGTGATCTTGGCTGCGAGCAGCATGCCGCCATGGCCCGGCTTGGCGCCCTGGGAGAGCTTGATCTCGATCATGCGCACATGTTCGAGGGACGCGGCCTCCTTGAACCGGACGGGGTCGAAAGTTCCGTCAGGCGTCGCGGCAGCCGAAATAGCCGGTGCCGACCTGGAACACGAGGTCCCCGCCCTGCCGGTGGTAGCGGGAGATGCCGCCCTCGCCCGTGTCATGCGCGAAGCCGCCCATCTTGGCGCCGAGGTTCAGCGCCGAGATGGCGTTGGCGGAGAGGGAGCCGAAGCTCATGCCCGAGATGTTGTAGATCGAGGCGCTGTAGGGCTGCTTGCAGTTCGGGCCGCCGACGGTGATTCGGAAGTCCCGCTCGTCCAGATGGCGGGCGTCCACGGAGTGGTTGAGCCAGGAGAAGCCGGCCTCGTACACCTTCTCGCGGGTGCCGAAGGGGCGCGCGTCCTCCTGCCCCTTGGCGCGCTGGTACACGAGGCTCCGGGCCTCGCGGCTGAAGGGAAGCTCATCGGCATCGGATTCGATGAGGTACTGGCGGATCTCCGGCCGGACGCCCTCGAACAGCCAGCGCATGTGGCCGAGGATGGGGTAGTTGCGCAGGATGGCGTGGCGGGTCTGGATCATGTCCCGCACCCCGAGCGCCACCAGCAGGGCCGTGAGGACCGCGACCACGATCCCCACGTCACGCCAGGGTTGGGAGAGGATCGCGAGCAGGATAGCCCCCGCCATGACGGCGGCGGCGAGGATCAGGGGCGTGAAGCGCTTCATGGCGGTCGGCTCTCCCTTCGGGCCGGGGCGCGGGGGCCCCGGCGGCCAGCGGCTTACCACCACCTGTTGACGAAACGTGGAACGTCATCCCGGGAGGCGGACCCCGGGCGTCAGGCGGACGCGGTCAGCGCCTTCAGAAGGTCAGGCTTCATCACCTTGCCGACCGCGTTGCGGGGAAGCTGGTCCACGATGCGCACTCCGGCAAGGCGTTGCAGCTTGCCGAGGCGTTCGTTGGCGTAGGCCAGCAGGTCGGCCTCGGCCGCCTTCGCGCCTGCGCGCAGGACCACGGCGGCCACGGGGGTCTCGCCCCATTCCGGGTGGGGGGCGCCGACGACGCCGGCCTCCAGAACGTCCGGGTGGCTGTGCAGCACCTCCTCGAGGTCGGTGGCGTAGATGTTGAAGCCGCCGGAGATGATCATGTCCTTCTTGCGCCCGACAATGAACAGGAACCCGTCCTCGTCGAGGCGCCCGAGGTCGCCCGTGCGGAAGTAAACCTCGCCGTTCTTCAGCTGGATCAGGGCCTTCTCGGTCAGGTCCGGGCGGCCGTGATAGCCCTTCATCACGGTGGGGGAGCGGCCGATGACCTCGCCGGTCTCGCCCTGTGGGAGGATGTTCCCGTCGTCGTCGATGACGTGTAGTTCGCCGCCCCCGTTGGGCTGGCCGACGGAGCCGGCCTTGTCGGGATGGGCCATGAGGTCGAGCGTGGTGCCGATGCCGCCTTCGGTCAGGCCGTAGAACTCCATCACGTTTCCGGGCCAGCGGCGGAGCATGTCCTGCTTGGTGGCGGCCGAGAGCGGCGCGGAGGTGACGGTGGTGAGCTGGAGGGCGCTCAGGTCGCGCTTGTCGAACTCCGGGTTGGCGAGCAGGCGGTAGATCAGCACCGGCACCAGCATGGTGTTGGTGATCCTCTCGCGCTCCACCGTCTCCAGCCAGTCGGCGGCGTCGAACTTGCGCTGCCAGGCGATGCAGCCGCCTCCCGCCATGCACACCAGCGAGGCGACCAGCGTGGTGTTGGAATAGAGCGGCGTCGAGAGGATCATGCGGGTGTCGGGGCCCACGCCCTTGTCCAGCATCCGCGGCCACTGGCGGGAGCGGAACAGGTGGTCATGCACGATCCCCTTGGGCACGCCGGTGGTGCCGGAGGAGTAGATGATGTTGAAGAGGTCATGCTCCTCGATCTTCGGCAGATCGCCGGGCGCGGGGTCGGGGTCGGCGGGGTCGAAGAGGGGCTCCCAGCCCTCGGCCTCGAAGTCGAGCGCGAGGCGGGAGAGGGCGCCTAGGCGGGGGTCGGAGGCGAGGATCGCCTCGGCCCGTTCGCGCGTCGCCTCGGAGGCGAGGAGGACGGGGGCGCCGCTGTCGGCGATCATGGTGGCGAGGGTGGCGTCGGCCGCCATCACCGGCATGGGCGCGACGCAGCCGCCCGCGGCGAGGCCCGCGAGATAGGCCGTGGCGTATTCCACCGGAGCGTTGGCGAAGATGGCGACCACGGCGCCGCGGGTCACGCCGTGGCGGATCAGCCGGGCGGCGGCGCGGTCCATGAGGCGGGCGGTCTCGCCCCAGGTCTGGGTGCGCTCGCCCTCGCGGTGGGCGGGGGCGTCGGGCCGCTCGGCGCCATGACGACGGGCGCGGTCGGGGAGCGGCTCGAAGCGGTGGTCGGGGACGTCGATCGGGCGGATCGAGAGGCGGGCGGCGTCTGCGGGCATCTGGGGTCCGTTCCCTCGTGCGGCCGGGCGGGGCCGTCGGTTGCGTTTGGGCGCCATCCTAGGCGGTGGACCGGCGGAGGCAACCGGCGCCACCTGCCGCCCGCCAGGGGGCGGCGACGCGCAGCGGGGAACCGGGAGCGCCGGCGGGACGGGTCGGAGAGGCCGGGGCGCGGGAACAGGCGCCGCTTTGCCATGCCGCACGCCACCGGCGGCAGGGCGAGGCCGCCGAAGGGAGGCGGGGCTTTCGGTCGAACGCCCCCGCCTGCAAGCCCTCCGACCCTGCAAGCGTCCCTCTCCGCCCCTGAAAGCGGCATCTTCCTCCGGCCGTGCAAGCGCGTCCCCCTCCTGCCCTGCGGCGCCATGATGGCTAGGACGCCGCCTCGACCGCCGGGATGATGTCGCGCGCCAGCATGGCGTTGAGGTCCCCCACATAGCCGCCCGAGCGGGCGGGGCGCGTGGGGTCGGAGGTGACGGCGACCGTCAGCTCCAGCGACGGGACCACGTAGATCATCTGCCCGCCATAGCCGCGGGCGTAGAACACGTCGTGCCCGCCCGCGCGTGAGATGAACCAGCCGTAGCCGTAGCTGTCCCCCGACCACGGCGAGCGGGTGCGCGGGGTCCAGGCGGCCTTCACCCAGCTCTCGGGCAGGACGCGGGCGCCGCCGAGGGTTCCGCCCTGCCGGTGCATCTCGCCGAAGCGGAGCATCGCGAGGGGGGAGAGGGCCATGTTGTTGCCGCCCATGTAGCGGCCCTGCGGGTCCTGCGTCCAGGGCGGGATGACGATGTCGAGCGGCGCGCCCAGCCACTCCCGGGCCAGCGCCAGCAGTGACCTGCCCGACGCCTCGGCAAGCGCGGCGCCGAGCACATGGTAGCTGCCGGTGGAGTAGAGCATCCGCTCGCCCGGTTCCGCCACGAAGGGCCGGGTGAGGGCGTCGCGGACCCAGTCCGGGCTCTCGACCCAGGCGCCGTAGTTGGGGCCGGAGGTGCGCTCCAGGCCCGCCTGCATGGTCAGCAGGTCCGCGACGGTGATCTCCCGCACCCGCGGGTCGGCGGCGGCGGGGATCAGGGCGGACGCGGCCTCGGCCAACCGCTGGGAGGGGCCTGCGAGGACGCCGCGGTCGATGGCGGCGCCGGTGAGGGCGGCCACCACGGTCTTGGAGACGGACTTCACGTTGACCGGCACGTCCGGGGCGGGGCCGCGCAAGGCTTCCGCCAGAACCGTCTCCCCGCGATGGGCGATGGCGAGGGCGTGGAGCTGGTCCAGTCCCCGGGCGCGGGAGAGGGCGGCGGAGAGGTCCGCGCGCGACGCCGCCCCGCAGGCGAGGCCGGGCGCGAGGGCGGCGGAGGCGAGCAGCGCGAGGGTCGCGCGTCGGGAAGGGCGCTGGGTCATGGCGGGCGAGGTAGCGGGGCCTGCGGGCCTTTCCCAGCCCGCAGGCGCGCACGTTCCCGTCAGCGCGAAGGCGACGGCCCTTGCCCCCTCCCTCAGGCGGGAGGGAGGCGCCAGGGCCCACCTGCGGCGAAGGCCTGCGGCCGCTCCAACTCATGCGGAGGGGAACGGCGGGCCGCGGCCGAAGACGGCGTCCGGGATGCGCTCCGCACGCGCGGCGCCCTTCGGCGGAGCGCGTCCTCCGGTCCGGCGGACCGGCCAAGGAAAGCGCCGGCCCGGAACAGGGCGAGCCGCCGGCCCTCCCGCCCAAGCGCGCCCGCAGGGCGCCTCCGAACGGCTGGGAGAACATCGCCTCAGGCGGCGCGCTCGGTCGCCCTCAGCAGGCGGCGCACCGACGAGGACGCGGCGCGGGTTCCGTCCTTCAGGAACGCCTCCTGCCGCGCCTCGATCCGGTCGAGGTCGTAGAGGTAGTTCACCATCGCGCCCATGCCGGCGGAGAGGCCGCGCTCCGACAGGTCCGCCGGCCAGTGCACCTGCTCCAGCGCCGCCCCGTTGCCGAGGTGAAAGCGCGCCACGGGGTCCAGCGGCAGGCCGGGCTTCCCTTCGGCCTCCAGCAGGTAGCGCGCCACGTTGCGCTGGACGCGGGGCGCGAGATCCTTGCGCGCCGCCTCGTCCGTGCGCCAGCCGCTTTCGTCGAGCCGGCGCTTGAGGTCGGCGGCGCGGCCCTGCGGGTCGGCCCCGGCCTCCGCGCCGAGCCAGGCCGCGAAGCCGGGGACGGGGGAGAGCGTGACGAAGGTCCGCAGGTTCGGAAGCTCCCGCGACAGCTCCTGCACCACCTGCTTGATGAGGAAGTTGCCGAAGGAGACGCCGGCAAGCCCCCGCTGGCAGTTGGAGATGGAGTAGAAGACCGCGGTGTCCGCGTCCTCGGGCTCGATGGCGCCCCCGCCCGCGAGCACCGGGCCAATGGCGCCGGGGATGCCGTCTGATAGCGCGACCTCCACGAACACCAGCGGCTCGTCTCCCGTGGCGGGGTGGAAGAAGGCGAAGCAACGCCGGTCGGGGGGGTCGAGCCTCCGGCGCAGGTCGTCCCAGTCCCGGATCTCGTGCACCGCCTCATAGGCCACGATCCTGTCGAGGATCGCGGCCGGCGTGTTCCAGTCGATCTCGCGCAGCACCAGGAACCCGCGGTTGAACCACGAGGCGAAGAGGTGGGCGAAGTCGACGTCGATGGGGCGGAGCGTCGGGTCCGCCTTCGAGGCCGCCAGCAGATCCTCGCGCATCCGCACAAGGGCGATGGTCCCGCCGGGGCAGTGGTTGAGCGCGCGCAGCAGCGCCTGGCGGCGCGGCTCCACCGCGCGGAAGAGGTCGGCGAAGGCGGCGGCGCGGGCGACGGGGTCGATGTCCGCGACCGCGTCCCAGGCGGCGAAGGCCTCGCGGACCGGGGCGGCCTCGGCCCCCCAGTCGTCGCGGAGCGCGCGGAAGAAGGCGCCCTTCTCCTCGGCCGAAAGCTCGGCGTAGGCGCTCAGGGCCTCGGCCGCGCGGGCGACGCGGGTGGCCTCCGCGGAGGGCTGCATGAGCGCGTCGCAGGCGGCGGCGAGCCGGCGGGGCGCGTCCCCGCGCCGGCGCGAGGCGGGCGCGCGGTCGTTGAGGCGCAGCGCCCCCAGCAGGTCCTGAACGAAATCGATGTTGAGGCTGGGCATGGGGCGACTCCTTGGGGCCGACGCAAGAGGGCGTCAGGTTAGCGCAAGCGCGGCGGCCGTCGAAGGGCCGCGCGCTCAGGCCGCGGAAAGGCCGTGCAGGAAGCGGACGAAGACGCGGGCGGCGGCGAGGATCGCCGCCTCGTCCACGCACTCGTCGGCGTGGTGGGTCAGCCCCTCGCGGCAGCGCAGGAACAGCATCGCCGACGGGCAGAGATCGGCCATCACCGCCGCGTCATGGGCGGGACCGGAGGGGAGCCGCACCGGCGCGACCTCGGGCGAATCCGCGGCCACTGCGGCGGCGAGGCGGTTGGCGAGCCCGGGGTCGCAGATGCGGGCGGGCTGGACGTGGAAGCGGCGCATGTCGCAGCCCAGCCCCCGCTCGGCGCAGATCCGCCAGACCTCGGACCGCAGGTGAACGGCGGCGGCCTCCCGCGGGCGATCCTCGGGCGCCCGCAGTTCCACCGACAGGGAGGCCGAGGCGGGCACGCCGTTGACGAGGTTCGGGTAGGTCTCGATCCGGCCGACGGAGGCGATCAGCCCGGGCTCGGCGCGGCACATCCGCTCCACCGAGAGGATCAGCTCCGCGGCGCCGGCAAGCGCGTCGCGCCGCAGCTCCATGGGCGTGGCGCCCGCATGGCCGGCGGCGCCTGCAAGCTCCACCGCCCAGCGCTCCACCCCCTGGATGGCGGTGACCACGCCCACGGGCTGACCCAGACGCTCCAGCACCGGCCCCTGCTCGATATGGAGTTCGAGGTAGCCGAACAGGTCCCGCGGATCGCGCCGCGCCTCCGCCACGCGGTCCGGGTCGCCGCCGAAGGCGCGCAGCGCATCGGCGTAGACCTCGCCCTGCGCATCGCGAAGCTGCATGTGCCGATCCGGCAGCAGCCCGGTGATGGCGCGGGCGCCGGCCATGCCGTCAGGGAAGCGCACGCCTTCCTCGTCCGGCAGGGCCAGCACCTCCACCGCCACGGGAAGCTCGGCGTCCCGGAGATGTTCGAGCGCGAGGATCGGCAGCAGGATGCCCAGCGCCCCGTCGAACCGCCCGCCGCCGCGCACGCTGTCGAGATGCGAGCCGGTGAGCAGCGTCAGCGCGCCCGGCGGGCCGGGCCTGCGGCCGATCAGCGTGCCCATCGGATCCCGCCGCACTTCCAGTCCCGCCGCCTCCATCCAGCCGGCCACGAGATCGGAGGCCGCGCGGTGTTCCGGGGTGAACGGACGGCGGGAGACGCCCGGCCCGGGCTCGGAGCAGGCGGCGAGCCTGTCGATCCGCTCGAGCAGGCGGGTCGCGAAGTCCTCGGGCGGCGGGGTCAGCATGGTCGCGCCGCTTCGGAAAGCGGAGAGGGACGAATTTCGAGGGATCGACGCGCACGCATGAACCGCTCCTTGACCGAAGCGGAAGAATGCGGCCCACGGAGCGCCGCGTCCACAGTTGCGGAGTTAAACGATCATATATTCATTCATTTGCCCGGAACCGGGCCCGCACGTCCCGCGGCCCGATGCGGCGGCCGGTGCGGGCGTCGGCGAGCACCGGTTCGATGGTCTCGCCGGTGTCGCGGAATTCGTAGGTCATGGGCGGCCCGTCCGGCAGGGGCAGGTGCCGGTCGGCCCAGGTCACGAGGGTCATCAGCACGGGCTGGAGGTCCAGCCCCCGCTCGGTCAGCCGGTATTCGTGGCGGGGCGGGCGCTGCTGGTAGGGCTCCCGCCGCAGCACGCCCGCCGCCTCCAGCTTGCGCAGCCGGTCGGCGAGCACATGGCGGGTGACGCCGAGGCGCTGCTGGAAATCCTCGAACCTGCGCACGCCGCGGAAGCAGTCCCGCAGGATCAGCAGGGTCCAGCGGTCTCCGATCACCGAGAGGCCGCGGGCGACGGGGCAGGTTTCCTGATCGAGTTCGGTCCAGCGCATGGCGGAGATATAGCACGGCTTGACAGGTTCCGAAAGGGAACGCACTCTGAGCGCGTTCCGAAAGGGAACGGACTTGACGGGAGGCCGCCATGGCCGACGGAGCCGACGCAGGCCCGACGCGCACCCGCAGCTACAGCTACTCCGCCGCGGGGCTGAATATGGGCGCGGCGATGCGGATGACCGGGCTCGACTACATGCGCGCGCTGGTGGCGGGAGATTTCGGGGCGCGGCCCTCCATCGGCGACACCATCGGCATGACGCTCCCGTTCGACGTCGAGTTCGGGAAGGTCTCCTTCGCCGCAGAGGCGGCGGACTTCCTGCTCAACCCGCTCGGGGCGGTCCACGGCGGCTTCGCGGCGACGCTGCTCGACAGCTGCATGGGCTGCGCGGTGCACACGGCGCTGCCGGAGGCGACGGGCTACACCACCGCCGAGCTGAAGGTGAACTACACGCGCGCGATCCTGCCCCGGACGGGGCGGCTGGTGGCGACCGGCTCGGTGATCCATGTCGGCCGGCGGATGGCGACGGCGGAGGGGCGGCTGACCGGCGAGGACGGCAAGCTCTACGCCCACGGCTCCACGACCTGTTTCGTGTTCCCGCTGGAGGCGCGGTGATGGTCGCGGCGGCCGGCCCCCTGCCCTCCCGCGCCCAGGCGGGGCGGGCGGCGCGCACCAAGCTGCTGCTGGAGGCGCCCATCGCGCCGACGCTGGCGCGGCTCGCGGCGCCCAACGTGATCGCGATGGTGGTGACCTCGCTCGTCAGCATCGCCGAGGGGATGTTCGCCGGCCAGATGGGCGTCTCGGCGCTGGCGGGGCTCGCGCTGGTGTTTCCCGCTGGTGATGCTGACGCAGATGCTGTCCGGGGGGGCGATGGGGGGCGCGATCTCGTCCGCCGTCGCTCGGGCGCTGGGGTCCGGCTCCGAGGCGCGGGCCGAGCGGCTGATCCTGCACGCCGCGGTGATCGCGGTGACGGCGGCGGGGCTGACGGCCGTTCTGATGGCGCTGTTCGGCGAGGCGCTGTTCGCCGCGCTGGGGGGCGAGGGGGCGGCGCTCGCGGCGGCGCTGGCCTACGCGGCGGTCTTCTTCCCCGGTTGCTTCGCGCACTGGCTGTGCAATTCGCTGCTCTCGGCCATCCGGGGGACAGGGAACATGGCGGCGCCGTCGCTGATCCTGTTCCTCGCGGCGCTGGGGTCGATCCCGCTCGCGGGGGCGCTGTCGCTGGGCTGGGGGCCGTTCCCGGCGCTGGGAATGGCGGGGCTCGCGGCCGGACAGGTGACGTCCTACACCATCGGAATGCTGGCGGCCGGGGTCTATCTGGCGGGCGGACGGGCGGGGATCTCGCTGCGCGGCGCGTGGGGGCGGCTCTCGGGGGCGCTGTTTCTGGACATCCTGCGGGTCGGGCTGATCGCGTCCTTCTCGGCGATCCAGACGGTGGTGACCATCGTGGTGATGGTCGGGCTGGTGGGCCGGTTCGGAGAGCCTGCGCTGGCCGGCTACGGCCTCGGCGCGCGGCTGGAGTTCCTGATGGTGCCGGTGGTGTTCGGCATCGGCGCCGCGATGACGGCCATGGTCGGGGCCAATATCGGCGCGGGCCGCCGGGGACGGGCGCTGCGGGTGGCGTGGACCGGGTCGCTCGCGGCCGCGGTCATCGTGGGGAGCATCGGCGGGACCTTCGCCCTCTTCCCCGACCTGTGGCTGGGCCTGTTCCTCGATCCGGCCGACGAGGCCGCCCGCGCCGCCGGTCGCGCCTACTTCGCGACCGTCGGGCCGTTCTACGGGTTCTTCGCGCTCGGCCTCGCGCTCTACTTCGCCTCGCAGGGGGCGGGACGGGTGCTCTGGCCGGTGCTGGGCGGCTTCCTTCGGATGGGCGTGGCGGTCGGCGGCGGCTTCCTGCTGGTGGAGGGCTTCGGCGCCGGCCTCGGCGGCGTCTTCGCGGCGGTGGCGGCGGGGATGCTCAGCTACGGGATCCTGACGGCGGCCGCGATCCGGCTGGGCGCCTGGGGACGGAACGCCTGACGCGCCCTCCCGGCGCCGGGCTTCCTCGGGCCCGCTCCGGCGACGGAGCGGGCCTTTTTCCCGCCATCTCCCCACCATGCAGGACGCCATCCCGTCATGCGGTTTGACATTGAACCCCGAGCCCGCACTCTTTGCAGCCATCGCACATGCGCGGCGGGCGGACGGCCTGTCGTGCCCAAATGACTTGGCGGGGTCTTCTGCGCGTCCGGCGCGCGGCTCCGCCCTCAGGAGGAGCCCCCGCATGAGCCGACCCGTCAATCTCGTCTCCCTCGCCGTCGCGGGCCTGATCGCGGCCGGGCCCGCAACGGCCGCGGACCTGCAGATCGTCTCGGGCCCCGTCGGCCGGGACAACGAGGTCCTGCGCGAGAACCTCGACCTGTTCGAGCAGCGCACCGGCCATACGGTGGAGATCGTGGAGATGCCCTCCTCCTCCACCGACCAGTTCGCGCAGTACCGGCTGTGGCTGTCGGCGGGGAACTCCGACATCGACGTCTACCGCACCGACATCATCTGGGCCCCCCAGCTCGCCGACCACCTGACGGACCTGTCGGAGGCCGCTTCGGGCGAAGCGGACAAGCACTTCAGCTCGATCATCCAGTCGCAGACCGTGAACGGGCGGCTGGTGGCCATGCCGATGTTCACCGACGCGCCGGCGCTCTACTACCGCACCGACCTTCTGGAGAAATACGGGCTGGAGCCCCCGAAGACCTGGGCCGAGATGGCCGAGGCCGCCAAAACCATCCAGGACGGCGAGCGGTCGGAGGGCGCCTCGGACTTCCACGGCTACGTCTTCCAGGGCGCCGCCTACGAGGGGCTGACCTGCAACGGCCTCGAATGGGTGAACTCCCACGGCGGCGGCATGATCGTGTCGCCGGAGGGCGAGATCACCATCAACTCCGAAGCCGCGGCCGAGGCGCTGACCCAGGCCGCCGGCTGGATCGGGACCATCAGCCCCGAAGGCGTGCTCGCCTACAAGGAGGAGGAGAGCCGCGGCGTCTGGCAGACCGGCAATGCCGCCTTCATGCGCAACTGGCCCTACGCCTGGGCGCTGGGGCAGTCGGACGACTCGGCCGTGAAGGACAAGTTCGCCATCGTCCCCCTGCCCTCGGGTGGCGAGGGCTCGGCCGCGACGCTGGGGGGCTGGAACCTAGCGGTCTCGAAGTACTCCCCCGACCAGGAGGCCGCCATCGAGCTGGTGATGTTCCTGTCGTCGGAGGAGGCGCAGAAGCGCCGGGCCATCGAGCTGACCCGCCTGCCCACGATCAAGGCCCTCTACGACGACCCGGAGGTGGCGCAGGCGCAGCCCTCCATCCCCCAGTGGAAGGAGATCTTCCTCAACACCGTGCCCCGCCCCTCGGCCCCCACGCAGGGCGACTACAACGAGGTGTCCAAGGAATTCTGGGACGCCGTCCACGCCACCCTCTCCGGCGAGCGTCCGGCGGAGGCGAGCCTCGCGCGGCTGGAGGCGCGGCTGGAGCGGATCAAGGGCTCGGGCTGGTAGGCCCCGTGCCCCGGCCTGACCTCCGGGCGCCCGCATGAGCGAGGAGCGCCCGCGACCCGCGCGGATGTTCCTCGCGCCCCTGCTCCGGCGCGCTGCGCCGGACGGGGGGCCGAAGCCGCGGGCCTCCGAGCTTCGCCTCCAGCGCCTGCGCGCGGCGCGGCTGTTCCTGCTGCCGATGCTGGCGGTGCTGGCCTTCGTCGCGGGCTGGCCGCTGGCCAAGACCATCTGGTTCAGCTTCACCGACGCCTCGCTGGATTCCATGGGCGAGGCGGCGTGGGTGGGCTTCGCCAACTACCTTGAATGGTTCTCCTGGGGCGACGGGCCGGATGACGGCGAGTGGGTGGGCCTGCTCGCCGACTCCGGCTGGTGGAACGCCGTCTGGAACACGGTCCGCTTCACCCTCGTCACCGTCAGCGTGGAGACGGTGCTGGGCATGGCCATCGCGCTGGTGCTGAACATGGACTTCCCCTTCCGCGGCCTCGTGCGCGCGGCGGTGCTGATCCCGTGGGCCATCCCCACCATCGTCAGCGCCAAGATGTGGGGCTGGATGCTCAACGACCAGTTCGGCGTGATCAACGACCTCGGGATGAAGCTCGGCCTGCTGTCGGCGCCGGTCGCGTGGATCGCGTCGGCCGACACCGCCATGATCGCGGTGATGATCGTGGACATCTGGAAGACCACGCCCTTCATGGCGCTCCTGATCCTCGCGGGCCTCCAGATGATCCCGCGCGACATCTACGAGGCCGCGAAGATCGACGGCGTCCACCCGGTCAAGGTGTTCTGGAAAGTCACCCTGCCGCTGGTGGTCCCCGCCCTGATCGTGGCCACCATCTTCCGCGGCCTCGACGCCCTGCGGGTGTTCGACATCGTCTACGTCCTGACCCCGAACAACGCCCAGACCACGCACCATGTCGGTCTTCGCCCAGCAGAACCTCTTCCAGTTCGACAACTTCGCCTACGGCTCCGCCGCCTCCACCCTGCTGTTCGTGGTGATCGCCCTCATCACCATCCTCTACATCAAGGTCGCGCGGCTGGACCTGGAAGGGGGCGGACGATGACGCTCGTGAAGCAGGCCGGGTTCTGGGCGCTGATCGCCTTCATCCTGCTGTTCTCGGTGTTCCCCTTCTACTACGCCATCCTCACCAGCTTCGAGAGCGGCACGGCATATTCGAGGTCAACTACCTCCCCGACCGCTTCGACCTCGGCAACTACGTCTCGCGTGCTCACGCAGGGGTCGTTCCCGCGCAACTTCCTCAACTCGGTGGTGGTGGCGATCGCCGTCGGTCGCGCTCTCGCTGTTCCTCGCCGTCACCGCCGCCTACGCCCTCTCCCGCGTCCCCTTCCGCGGCCGCGGCCTCCTGCTGCTGACCATCCTCTCCGTCTCGATGTTCCCGCAGATCGCCGTGCTCGCGGGGCTGTTCGAGATGGTCCGCGCCTTCGGCCTCTACAACACGCTGGGCTCGCTGATCCTGAGCTACATGATCTTCACCCTGCCCTTCACCGTCTGGGTCCTGACCACCTTCATGCGCGACATGCCCGCCGAGATCGAGGAGGCCGCCATCGTCGACGGCGCCACGCCCTTCCAGATCGTGTGGAAGGTGTTCCTGCCCCTGATGTGGCCCGCGCTGATCACCACGGGCCTGCTGGCCTTCATCCAGGCGTGGAACGAGTTCCTGTTCGCCCTCACCTTCGTCTCCAGCAACGAGACCCGCACGGTCCCCGTCGCCATCGCCCTCCTCTCCGGCTCCTCCGGCAAGGAGGTGCCGTGGGGCGAGATCATGGCCGCCTCGGTCATCGTCACGCTGCCGCTGGTGGTCATGGTGCTGATCTTCCAGCGCCGCATCGTGGCGGGGCTGACCGCGGGAGGCGTCAAGGGATGAGCCCGCAGGACCTCGCCGCTCCGCAGGCGAAGCCGGACGAGGACTGGTGGCGCGGCGCGGTGATCTACGAGATCTACCCCCGCAGCTTCCAGGACTCGAACGGCGACGGCACCGGCGACCTCGCCGGCATCACCCGCCGCCTGCCCTACGTGGCGGCGCTCGGCGCCGACGCGGTCTGGGTCGCGCCCTTCTTCCGCAGCCCGATGAAGGATTTCGGCTACGACGTCTCGGCCTACACCGACGTGGACCCGATGTTCGGCACGATCCGGGACTTCGAGGCGATGGTGACCGAGGCGCACCGCCTGGGCCTCAAGGTCATCATGGACCTGGTGCTGTCCCACACCTCGGACCAGCACCCGTGGTTCATCGAAAGCCGAAGCTCCCGCAAGAACGCCAAGGCGGACTGGTACGTCTGGGCGGACGCGAAGCCGGACGGCACGGCCCCGAACAACTGGCTGTCGATCTTCGGCGGGCAGGCGTGGGAATGGGACACCTCCCGCCTGCAATACTACATGCACAACTTCCTGACCTCGCAGCCGGACCTGAACTACCACTGCCCGGAGGTTCAGGACGCCATCATGAACGTGGCGCGCTTCTGGCTGGACAAGGGGGTGGACGGCTTCCGCCTCGACACCGTCAACTTCTACTTCCACGACAAGTCGCTGGCCGACAATCCGCCCCTGCCGCCCGAGCGGCGCAACGCCAACACCGCGCCGTCCGAGAACCCCTACAACTACCAGGACCACCTGCACGACAAGTCCCAGCCCGAGAACCTCGCCTTCCTGCGCCGCTTCCGGTCCCTGCTGAACGAATACGGCGCCAAGACCACGCTGGGCGAGGTCGGCGAGAGCCAGCGCGGGCGCGAGGTCATGGCCGCCTACACCTCGGGCGGCGACAAGGTCCACATGTGCTACGACTTCGACTTCCTCGCCCCCGACCTGCCGACCCCGCAGCGGGTGCGCGAAGTCATCGCGGGGGTCGAAAGCATCGGCCGCGACGCCTGGCCCTGCTGGGCCTTCTCCAACCACGACACGGTGCGCCACGTCTCGCGCTGGGGGGCGGCGGACCAGCCGCGCAGGATCAAGCTCTACGCCGCCCTGCTGCTGTCGCTGCGCGGCTCCGTCTGCCTCTACCAGGGCGAGGAGCTGGCCCTCACCGAGGCGCACCTGGACTACGAGGACGTGCGCGATCCCTACGGCTTGCGCCTGTGGCCCAAGTTCCGCGGCCGCGACGGCGCCCGCACCCCCATCCCGTGGGAGGCGGGCGCCCCCTTCGCCGGCTTCACCGAGGCGCCCCGCCCGTGGCTGCCCCTCCCGCCCGAACACCTCTCCCACGCCGTGGACGCGCAGGAGGGGGACGCCGCCTCGGTCCTCAACGCCTACCGCCGGATGCTCGCCTTCCGCCGCGCGCACCTGCCGCTCGCCAAGGGCGGGATGATCCTGGAGGATTGCGCGGCCGGCCTCGTGGTCTTCACGCGCCGGCGGCTGGACCAGCTGATCCTCTGCGCCTTCAACCTGACGAACGAGGTTCAGGCCTGCCCCGCGCCCTGGGCCGCGAAGGCGTTGAGCGGGCACGGATTCTCGGGCCAGCTCTCGGACGGGTCGCTGATCCTGGAGCCGTGGGACGCCTTTTTCGGCGCGGATGAAACGACCGCCGCCGCCGCGTGGGACGGCCTGAAAGCATGACGGGGGACGGATGGCGAAGCTGACGCTGGAGAAGGTCTGCAAGTCCTACGGACGGGTGGGGGCGCTGCACGACATCGACCTGGAGATCGGGTCGGGGGAGTTCGTGGTCTTCGTCGGCCCCTCGGGCTGCGGGAAATCCACGCTCCTGCGCGTGATCGCGGGGCTGGAGGAGATCACCTCCGGCACGCTCGCCTTCGACGGGGAGGCGGTGAATCGCCTCACCCCCTCCCAGCGCGGCATCGCCATGGTGTTCCAGTCCTACGCGCTCTACCCGCACATGTCGGTCTACGAGAACATGGCCTTCGGCCTGAAGCTCTCGAAGGCCGACACGGGAACGGTGAAGGAGAAGGTCTCGGAGGCCGCGCGAATGCTCCAGCTCGACGACCTGCTGGACCGCCTCCCCCGCCAGCTCTCGGGCGGGCAGCGCCAGCGGGTCGCCATCGGCCGGGCCATCGTGCGCGACCCCCGCGTGTTCCTGTTCGACGAGCCGCTCTCGAACCTCGACGCCGCCCTCCGCGTCCAGACCCGGATCGAGATCGCCGCCCTGCATGAGCGCATGGCCGACACCACCATGATCTACGTGACCCACGACCAGGTGGAGGCGATGACGCTCGCCGACCGCATCGTGGTCCTGCGCGACGGCCATGTGGAACAGGTCGGCTCCCCGATGGAGCTCTACCGCCGCCCCGCCAACGTCTTCGTGGCGCAGTTCATCGGCTCCCCCTCCATGAACATCCTGCCGGCGGAGGCGCGGGGCCGCGAGCTGCATCCCGCCGGCTGCCGCCCCCTGCCTCTGCCCGCCCATCCCCACGCCGACGGCCGCCTCCAGCTCGGCATCCGGCCCGAGGATCTGCGCGAGGCCGGCTCGCAGGACGAGGTCCTGTTCGAGGGCGCCGCCTCGCTGGTGGAGAAGCTCGGCGAGATGCAGCTCGTCTACTTCGATCTGGAGGCCGGAGAGACCCCTCTCGTCGCCAAGCTCCCCGGCGCCGCCGAGGCGCGCAAGGGCCAGACCTTCCGCCTCGCCGCCGACCCCTCCGCCCTGCACCTCTTCGACCGGGAGGGCCGGGCCCTGCGCTAACGCGCCCGCGCGAGCCTCGGGTCGGTGGCGTCGCGCAGCCCGTCGCCCAGCATGTTGAACCCGATCACGGCGGCGACGATGCACAGCCCCGGCCACACCGCCAGCATCGGCTGCATGAACAGCAGCGTCTGCGCCTCCGACAGCATCCGCCCCCAGGACGGCGCCGGCGGCTGCACCCCGAGGCCCAGATAGCTCAGCGCCGCCTCCGCCAGGATCCCCACCGCGAACTCGATGGTCGCCTGCACCACCAGCACCGCCGAGATGTTGGGCAGCACATGCGCCAGCGCGATCCCGGCCCGGGACCGCCCCGCCGCCCGCGCCGCCGCCACGTAGTCCAGCCGCCACACCAGCGCCGCCGCCCCGCGCGTCACCCGCGCGAAGATCGGCACGTTGATGAAGGCGATGGCCAGCACCGCGTTGCCCAGCGACGGCCCGAAGATCGTGGCCAGCATGATGGCGAACAGGAGCGCCGGGAAGGCGAAGCCGAAATCGGCGATCCGCATGATCGCCTCCTCCACCCACCCCCCCAGCGCCGAGGCCAGCAGCCCCAGCGCCACCCCGAGGCTCCCCCCCAGCCCCACCGCCAGCAGCGCCACCAGCACCGAATTCCGCGCCCCCGCCAGAAGCTGGGAGGCGACGTCCCGCCCGAACTGGTCCGTCCCCAGCCAATGCGCCCCCGAAGGCGGCAGGAACCGGTTGGCCACCGAGATCGCCGCCGGATCGTAGGGCGTCCACACCACCGACAGCGCGGCCGCGAGGAACACCGCCCCCACCAGCAGCCCCCCGATGACCAGCCCCGCGCGCCCCGCCCGCCCTCGCCTCAGCGCCGCCTCGGTCATCGCGCCGGCCGCCGCAGCCGCGGGTCCATGAAGATGTAGATCACGTCCACCACGAAATTCGCGACCACCACCACCAGCGCGAAGAACAGCACCAGCGCCTGCACCGTGAACAGGTCGCGGTTGGAGATCGCCTGGAACACCAGCCGCCCCAGCCCCGGCAGGTAGAACACGTTCTCGATCACGATGGTGCCGGTCACCAGGTTCGCGAATTGCAGCCCCACGATGGTCACCACCGGCGTCAGCGCGTTGGGCAGCACATGCCCCCGCATCACCTGCCCCCGGCTCAACCCCTTGGCCCGCGCCGTGCGGGTGAAATCCAGCCGCACCACCTCCAGAATGGAGGACCGCGTCACCCGCGCCAGGATCGCCGACTGCACCAGCGCCAACGCCGTCGCCGGCAGCATCAGCGCCCGCAGCGCCTGCCAGGGCTCCTCCCACCCCGGAAACCCCCCGGGCGGCAGCCACCGCAAAGTCACCGCGAACAGCAGCACCAGCAGGATCGCGAGCCAGAACGCCGGCACCGCCACCCCGAACTGCGAGACGGTCATCACCGCCCAGTCCCCCGGCCGCCCGTGGTTCAGCGCCGCCGTGATCCCCAGCGCCAACGCAACCACCACCGTCATCCCCATGGCGATCAGCGCCAGCGGGACGGTCACCGGCAGCCGCTCCACGATCAGCTCCGACACCGGCACCGAGAACGTGTAGCTGACCCCGAAATCCCCCGTCAGCGCGCCGAGGATCCACTCCAGGTACCGCTCATGCAGCGGCGCATCCAGCCCGAATCGCGCGCGCAGAACCTCCTGCGCCTCGGGCGTGGAATCGATCCCCAGCACCACCAGCGCCGGGTCTCCGGGCAGCGCGTTCATCACCCAGAACACCGCCACCGACACCACGAACAGCGTCAGAACCAGCGTCAGGATGCGTCGGATCAGGAGGACGGTCATAGGGGGAGGGGGCGCACGCGCGCCCCCCGAAGCCTCACTCGGTCCAGCGAAGCTGGTTCAGCGGCTCGAACAGCACGGGCGCCGAGGGCCAGTAGCCCGTGAGCTCCGTCTTGTAGACCCCCAGCGCCGGAAGCTGGAACAGGAACCCGTGGACCGCATCCTCCGCCAGGAACCGCTGGCCTTCCTTCAGCAGCCGGTCCAGCTCCTCGGGGTCCGAGGCGGTCTCGATCTTCTCGTAAAGCGCGTTGAACTCGGGATTGTCGTAGCCGTAGAAGTAATCCGGCCCCTTGGCGAAGTTCCCGATGTCGTTGGGCGAGGTGTGGGCGATCACCGTCATGTCGTAGTTCTTGTTCTTGTAGACCTCGCCGATCCAGAACCCCCACTCCACGTTCTCCAGCTTCGCGTCGAAGCCCGCCTCGGTCAGCTGCTGCTGGATGATCTCCCCGGACCGCGTCGCATAGGGGAACGGCGGCACGCGGATGGTCACCGTGGTCCCGGCCGCGCCGGCCTCCTCCAGCAGCGCCCGCGCCTTCTCCACGTCATGCGGATACATGCCGGTCAGGTCCACGTAGGACTTGTGGTGCGGCGGGAAGAACGACCCGATGGGGTCGCCATAGCCGTAATAGGCGCCGTCGATGATCTCCTGCCGGTCGAGCGCGATGCTCCACCGCCTTCCGAACCCGGATGTCGTCGAACGGCGGGCGGGAGTTGTTCATGGCGAGGATCACCTCCCCCTCGGTGGACCCCGTCACCACCTTGAACCGCGGATCCCCCTCGAACTGCGCCAGCGTCTCGGGCGCCGGCATCCCCGGGAAGGCGTCCAGTTCCCCGGCCAGCAGCGCGGCCACTGCCGCCGGCGCGTCGGAGATGAAGCGGAACGTCACCTCGTCGATCATCTCGGGGTCCGCATCCCGGTGATCCGCGTTCTTCTCCAGCACCAGCCGGTCCCCGCGCGTCCAGGACTTGAAGCGGTAGGGCCCCGTGCCCACCGGGTCCGTCCTGTTGGTCTCGGCCGAGTCCGGGTCCACGATCGAGGCATCCCCCTGCGCCATGTTGAACAGGAAGAACGCATCCGGCCGGCTCAGGGTGATCCTGACCGTGCGCGGGTCCACCGCCTCCACCGACTCGACGGGCTTGAAGATCTCCTTGGACGGGTTCTGCGAATCCTCGGCCATGGCGCGCTTGAAGCTGAACACCACGTCCCCGGCCTCGAAGCTCGCGCCGTCATGGAACGCCGCGTCCTCCACCAGATGGAAGGTGTAGGTCAGCCCGTCCTCCGACACGTCCCAGGACGAGGCCAGGTCCGGCAGCACCTCCCCCTGCTCGTTCACCGTCGCCAGCGACTCGTAGACGTTGTGCGTGAGCATCCCGTCGATGGAGGCGGTCGCGTCCACCGTCGGGTCCAGCACCGTCGGCTCCTGCTGGAGCCCGATGGAAATCTCCCGCGCCTGCAAGGGGCCTGCGAGGACCGCGGCGACGCCGGCCGCGAGAAGGACGGAGGTGCGCATGTTGGAGACTCCCCTGGATGCGGATCGCGCGGACCCTAGGCCCGCATCGTGACAGGCCGGCGACGGCGCCGGCAATACGTAACGTCAGGCGTCCTCGAAACCTTCCAGCACGTTGACGGCGTTGATCCCCACCTCCTCGATGGCGTAGCCGCCCTCCATGCAGAACACCGTCGGCAGGCCCAACCCCCCGATCCGGCGGCCCGCATCGCGGAAGTCCTCCGACTCCAGCTTGAAGAAGCTGATCGGGTCCGCCTTGAAGGCGTCGGTCCCGAGCGACACCACCACCGCCTCCGCCCCGAACCCCCGGATGCGGGCGAGCGCGTCGTCCAGCGCCTCCGCCCATTCCCCATAAGCCGTCCCCGGCGCCATAGGATAGTTGACGTTGGCCCCTTCGCCCTCCCCCTCGCCGGTCTCGTCCGCATAGCCGAGGAAGTAAGGGAACGCGTCCTCCGGCGCCCCGTGCAAGGAGGCGAACAGCACGTCCCCCCGCCGGTAGAAGATGTCCTGCGTCCCGTTCCCGTGGTGGAAGTCGATGTCCAGCACCGCCACCCGCGCGGCCCCGTCATCCCGGAACATCTGCGCCGCCACCGCGGCGTTGTTGAGGAAGCAGTACCCCCCGTACATGTCCGCCGCCGCATGGTGCCCCGGCGGCCGGCACAGCGCGAAGGCCGCCCGCTCGCCCCCCGCCACCGCCCGCTGCGCCGACTGCGCCAGCGCGCAGGACACCTGCGCCGCCTCCCAGGTCCCCCCGGTGATCGCCGTCTCGGTGGCGAGCGCGTAATACCCGACCTTCCCGTCGATATTCCGCGGCCGCCGCTGCGCCATCCGCCGGGCGGGGAAATTGGCCGCGATCACCTCGCCCCCGAACCCCTCCGCCTTCCACTCCCCATAAGCCGTCTCCAGAAACTCCAGATACCCCGCGTCATGCAGCCGCCGCACGGGGCCCAGGTCCACCTCCGAAGGCGCCGCCGCCTCCATCCCCCGCTCTTCCAGCCGCCTCAGCACGTACTCGACGCGGCTCGGCCGCTCGAACGGGGTCACGAACAGCCCCCCATGCAGCTCCGCCTGCGGGAAGTGCAGCCGGTGCCGATCATCGTGGAAGTACTTCATCCCGCCTCCGCGCGCCTCGTCCGCCGCACCATCGCCACCCCGCGCCCGCCGCGCAACCGCCCTCTGGCGCCCCGGCCCGATCCGCTCCACCATGCCCCCCGCGAAGGAGGCGCCCGATGACCAAGCTCCGCTCCCGCCTGTGGTTCGACAACCCCGAGAACCCGGCCATGACCGCGCTCTACCTGGAGCGCTACCTCAACTACGGCCTGACGCGGGAGGAGCTGCAATCCGGCAAGCCCATCATCGGCATCGCCCAGACCGGCTCCGACCTCAGCCCCTGCAACCGCCCCCTGATCGAGCTGGCCAAGCGCGCCCGCGAGGGCATCCGCGAAGCCGGCGGCATCGCCATCGAATTCCCCGTCCACCCGATCCAGGAGACCGGCCGCCGCCCCACCGCCGCGCTGGACCGCAACCTCGCCTATCTCGGCCTGGTGGAGATCCTGCACGGCTACCCCATCGACGGCGTGATCCTGACCACCGGCTGCGACAAGACCACCCCGGCCTGCCTGATGGCCGCCGCCACCGTGGACATCCCCGCCATCGTGCTCACCGGCGGCCCCATGCTCAACGGCTGGCACGAGGGCAAGCGCGCCGGCTCCGGCGTCATGATCTGGAAGGCGCGCGAGATGCTGGCCCGCGGCGAGATCGACTACGAGGGCTTCATGGAGATGGCCGCCGCCTCCGCCCCCTCGCCGGGCTTCTGCAACACCATGGGCACGGCGACGACCATGAACTCGCTCGCCGAGGCGCTCGGCATGTCCCTCCCCGGCTGCGCCGCCATCCCCGCCCCCCACCGCGAACGCGCCCAGATCGCCTACGAGACCGGCAAGCGCGCCGTGGCGCTCGTGCACGAGGACCTCAAACCCTCCGACATCCTCACCCGCGAAGCCTTCGACAACGCCATCGCCGTCAACTCCGCCATCGGCGGCTCCACCAACGCCCCGATCCACCTCGCCGCCATCGCCCGCCACGTCGGCGTGGACCTGCCCCTGAGCGCGTGGGAGGAGGTCGGCAGAGAGATCCCCATGATCGTCAACCTCCAGCCCGTGGGCGACTACCTGGCCGAGGACTACCACCGCGCCGGCGGCGTCCCCGCCGTGGTCTCGGCGCTCGCGGAACAGGGCCTGGTCCGCGACGCCCTCACCGTCACCGGCCGCACGCTCGCGCAGAACTGCGAAACCCGCCGCACGCTGGACCCGGACGTGATCCGCCCTTGGTCGAACCCGGTGCGCGAGGCCGCCGGCTTCCGCATCCTCACCGGCAACCTCTTCGACAGCGCGGTGATGAAGGCCTCCGCCATCTCCCCCGACTTCCGCGCCCGCTACCTCGCGAACCCGCGGGACCCCGAGGCCTTCGAAGCCCGCGCCATCGTCTTCGACGGCCCCGAGGACTACCACGCCCGCATCGACGACCCGTCGCTCGCCATCGACTCCGACTGCCTGCTGGTGATGCGCGGCACCGGCCCCATCGGCTACCCCGGCTCGGCCGAGGTCGTGAACATGCGCGCCCCCGACTACCTGCTGAAGGCCGGGATCGCCTCCCTCCCCTGCCTGGGCGACGGCCGCCAGTCCGGCACCTCCGGCTCCCCCTCGATCCTGAACGCCTCGCCCGAGGCCGCGGCCGGCGGCGGCCTCGCCCTCCTGCGCACCGGCGACCGGGTCCGCGTGGACCTCGCGAAAGGCCGCGTGGACGCCCTCGTCCCCGCCCCCGAATGGCAGGCCCGCCGCGAGGAACTGGAGGCGCAAGGCGGCTACCCCGTCCCGCCCCACCAGACGCCCTGGCAGGAGATCCAACGCGGCTGCGTGGACCAGCTCGGCGCGGGCATGGTCCTGAAACCGGCGGTGGCCTACCGCCGCATCGCCGCCCAAGGCGTGCCGAGGGACAACCACTGACGCCCCCCGCCGCCGCGCCGCACCCCTCCGGTCCCGGTCGCGCCGCCGCCGCGGCCAACCGGCCTCCGCCGCGCCTCGACGCGGCCCCAAGCGGCGGGCCGCCCCCACGCTTGCCTCCCCGGCCCCGCTGGCCCGACCGTCAAACCTTCTGCTCCACCGGCGAAGGCCCCCCGCCCTCGCCGGTCGCGGACATGCGGCGCCCCGCCGCCCCATCCGCCCAGCCCACGCCGCAACCCTGAAGGCCGCCCCATGACCCTGGACCTCCTCTGCCTCGGCGAACCGCTCGTGGAATTCAACGAGACCGAGCCCGGCCTCTGGCGCGAGGGCTTCGGCGGAGACGTCTCCAACGTCGCCGTCGCCGCCGCCCGCCAGGGCCTCGCCGCGGGCATGGCCGCCCGCCTGGGCGCGGACGTCTTCGGCGACCGCCTCATCGCCCTCTGGGCCGAGGAGGGCGTGGACGCCGCCGCCGTCGACCGGGACGAGGACGCCCCCACCGGCCTCTACTTCGTCCGCCACGGCGCGGGCGGCCATGTCTTCGACTACCGCCGCGCAGGCTCCGCCGCCTCCCGGATGACGCCCGAAACCCTGCCCGAGGACTCGATCCGCAGCGCCCGCTGCCTGCACCTCTCCGGCATCACGCTCGGCGTCAGCCCCACCGCCGAGGCCGCCGCCTTCCGCGCCATCGAGATCGCGAAGGAGGAGCGCCGGATCGTCGCCTTCGACACCAACCTGCGCGAGCGCCTGTGGCCCCTCGCCCGGGCCCGGGACCCCATCCACCGCGCGGCGTCGCAGGCCGACATCCTGCTCCCGAGCCTGGACGACGCCCACGCCCTCACCGGCCTGCACGACCCCGACGCCATCGCGGACTTCTACCTCGAGCTCGGGCCCCAGGTGGTGGCGCTGACCCTCGGCCCCGCCGGCGCGCTGGTGGCCACGCGCGACGCCCGCACCCGCATCCCGGCGCGCGAGGCGAAGCTCCTCGACGCGACCGGCGCCGGAGACTGCTTCGACGGCGTGTTCCTCGCCGCCCTCCTCCGCGGGGCCGAGCCCGAAGACGCCGCCCGCCGCGCCGTCGCCGCCTCCGCCCTCTCGGTGGAGCGCCGCGGCGCCGTCGCCTCCTTCCCCACCGCCGCGGAGGTGGACGCGGCCCTCGCCGGCTGAGGGGACGGCCGGGCGGGGCGATGCGGCGCAGCCGCGAGGGCCGCCCGAGCCGGGTTCTCCCGCCCGTCGCCTTCGCCCCCGCTTCGCGGGGCCTCGCCTCCCGTTGGGCGCAGGCGCCCTGCGGGCGCGCGTCCGCGGGAGAGGACAGTCGCGCTGGAAGCCCGCCGGCTGCGCCACGGGCTATCCTGCCCCCGCCAAACCGATTCTCAGAAAGGCCCGCCCATGCCAGACCTCGCAGACCGCGTAGCCCTCGTCACCGGCGCAGGCTCCGGCATCGGCCGCGCCACCGCGCTCCTCCTCGCGCGCGAAGGCGCCGCCCTCGTCGTCACCGACCTCGACGAAGCCGCCGCCCGCGCCACCGCCGCCGCCATCGCCGCCGAGGGCGGCCGCGCCGCCCCCCTCCGCGCCGACGCCGCGCAGCCCGAGGATCACCAGGCCGCCGTGGACCTCGCCCTCTCCCGCTTCGGCGCCCTCCACGTCGCGGTGAACAACGCGGGCGTCTCCCCGGCCTCCCGCGCCCCCGTCGCCGAGTCCGACCCCGCCGACTGGGACCGCGTCATCGCCATCAACCTCACCGGCGTCTATCACGGCCTGCGCGCCCAGATCCCCGCGATCCTCGCCTCCGGCGGAGGCGCCATCGTCAACATCGCCTCGATCCTCGGCGCCGTCGGCCGCCCCAACGCCGCCTCCTACGTCGCCGCCAAGCACGGCGTCGTCGGCCTCACCAAATCCGCCGCCCTCGACTACGCCCCCCAAAACCTCCGCGTGAACGCCATCGGCCCCGGCTTCATCCGCACCCCCCTCATCGCCCATATCGAGGAATCGGACCTCGTCCCCCTCCACCCCATCGGCCGCCTCGGCCTGCCGGAGGAGGTCGCCCAGCTCGTCCTCTTCCTCGCCTCCCCCCGCTCGGCCTTCATGACCGGCGGCTACCACCCGGTGGACGGGGGCTACCTCGCGCAGTAGCCCCCGCGCCCGTCACACCGAGGCGAATTGCGGCGGACGCTTCTCCATGAAGCTCCGCACGCCCTCCTTGAAGTCCGGCGCCTCGAAGCTCCCCTTCATCTCCGCATCCGCGATCTTCAGCGACTCGGCGAAGCTCTGCTCCATCCCCGCGCGCACCTGCCGCTTCATCACCGCCACCGCGCGGGGCGAGACGTCATGCGCCAGCCCCCGCGCCACCTCGCCCACCTGCGCCATCAGCGCGTCGCCCGCCACGGCCCGGTTCACCAGCCCCAGCCGCTCCGCCTCGCGCCCGTCGAATTTGCGCGCGGTCATCAGCAGGTCCAAAGCGTTCGCCTCCCCCACAAGCCGCGGCAGCATCCAGGCGATGCCATGCTCCGCCACCAGCCCGCGGGCCGAGAACGCGGTGGTGAACTTCGCCTCCTCCGCCGCGAAGCGCATGTCGGCGAACAGCGCGATCACCAGCCCGATCCCCGCGCAGGGCCCGTTGATCGCCGCGATGATCGGCTTCGGGCAGGCCAGCATGTAGCCGAAGCGCCCGGGATACATCGCGCTCACATCCGGCCCCGCCACCTCGGGGAACGTGTCGTCGGACCCCGAGGACGGCGTCAGCCCCCCCGCCCCGTTCTCGGTGGCGCCCTTCAGCCGCTCCATGTCCGCGCCCGCGCAGAAGCCGCGCCCGGCGCCGGTCAGCACGATCACCCGCACCGCCTTGTCCCGCGCGCAGGCATGGACCGCATCCCGCAGCTCCCGCGCCATCACGTCCGTATAGGCGTTCAGCCGCTCCGGCCGGTTCAGCGTCAGCGTGGCGACCCCGTCGTCCACGCCCACCGTGATTTCCTTGATAGTCCATCGTCTTTCCTCCCGTTCAGGCGGTCGCCCGCTCTTCCTCGTAATTGGGATAGCTCTGCTTCAGGACGGCGTGGTTCAGCAGCACCTCCGCCGCCAGCGCCTCGCCGCGCCAGATGCGCGTCTTCACCCAGACCAACTCGGTCCGCCGGCTCTCCGAGAACCGCACCACCTCCCGCGTCAGCCGATAATCCTCGCCCACGAACAGCGGCCCCTCCACCATGCGGATCTCCAGGTCCGCGAACAGCCCCACCGAGGGCTGCTTCGCCGAAAGCCCCGCCTCCCGGTTGGTGTACTGCGCCAGCACGCTGACCATCTCCAGCGGGATCACCGCCCTGCCCCACGGCGAGGCGGAGGCATCCGAGGCCCACGCCGCCCGCTCCGTGATCTTCTCCAGCTTCTCGTTCAGCGAGAACGGGTAGAGGTCCCCCATCCACTGGTCCGCCTCCATCCGCACCCGCTCCTCGGCGGCGCCGGTCTGCCCGACCCGCAGGTCCCCAAGCAGCACCAGCTTCCCCGGCGCGGCCAGCCCCTCCATCCGCTCCGACAGCAGCGTGGGCCCCTCGCCCAGGGTGGCGCTGGCCTCCAGCACCGGCGTCCCGTCCGCCTTCTCCGCCCAGGCGCGCACCCGCCGCGCGCCCTCGGCGGGCGTCTCGGCGAAGGCCCGGACCTCCTCCCCCTCCATCGCCATGTTGCGGAAATGGGCCGAAAGGCAGCCCCGCTCGAACCACTCCCGCCCCCAGATCCGCGCCATCAGCGGCTCGAACTGGGAGAAGTGAGTCGGCCCCTCGATTGGCCCGGCCTTGAAGCCCAGCTTCTCGGCCATATCGTCGCTGTGCAGGCTCGCGTGGCCGGAATAGCTCTGATCCGCCAGCATCTGGCGCGGGCGGCGCAGGGGGCCGCAGATGGCAAGGGGCGTGTCGAAGCTCATGGGGCGTCTCCTCCGTCCGGCGCTCTCGGCGGCGCCTCCCGGCCTGACATACCACAGGGAATGCCGCCGGGGCATCCCTGCCGACCGGCAGGCGGGCGCCTCCCGGGCGACCGCCCCGCCGACCCGCAGACCCCCAAGCGGACCCTCGCCCCGCGCCCCCGCCCCGCATCCCCGCCGGCCCGCAGGCGACAGCCCCGCCGGCGCCCGCGCGGTCGCCCCCATCCCTGCCGACCGACAGGCTGGACCCCGCGCCGCTATGGCGCCAGTTTCGGCCCCGACCCCGCACCCCCGGAGACGCCATGCACGACGCCCCCCGCCCCCGCCTCGACGACGTGCTCGCGGCCCTCCGCGCCTCCGCCCGCCCCGCCTTCCACCAGCCCGACGGGGCGCCGGTCAGCGCGGCCGGCTTCGACCACCTCGTCGCCGGAACCGCCCGCTGGCTGACCGATCAGGGGCTGCGCGCCGGAGACTGCGTGGCGGCCTGGCTTCCCAACCGCCTCGCCTGGCCCGCGATCCTCTTCGCCTCCGCCCGCCTCGGGCTGCGCGTGGCCGCGGTGAACACCCGCTACCGGACCCACGAGGTCGAGCACATCCTCCACGCCAGCGGCGCCTCCCTCCTGATCGCCGAGCCGGCCCGCGAGGACGCCTTCGACACCCTCGCCGCCCTCGACCCGTCCCGCCTCCCGTCGCTCCGGCGCGTGGCCCTGGCGGGCGACGAGGGCGTTAACCGGACCGCGCCGTTGCCATACGCTTTGCATACGCTTCGCAGACGGTTTGCAGACGCGGGTAACCCTTTTGAAACAGCGGCTTACGATCCCAAGCCCCAACCCGGCGGCCCGGATGCGGATTCGGACCCCGAGGCGCCCCTCCTGCACTTCGCCACCTCGGGCACCACCTCCGCCCCGAAGCTGGTCACGCACCCCCAGCGGACCCTCGCGCTGCACGCGCTGCGCTGCGCCCCCGCCTTCGGGTTCGACGCGCCGGACGCGGCCTTCCTCGCCGCCATGCCCTTCTGCGGCACCTTCGGGCTGGCCTCCCTGCTCGGCGCCATGGCGGGAGGGGCGCCCGTCCACCTGCTCCCCGAATACGACACCGCCCCGGCGGCCGCGCGCCTCCACGCCGGCCGCATCACCCATGTCTTCGGCTCGGACGAGATGTTCCGCCGCCTGCAAGACCATGATCCCGCTTCGCTTTCCCACGCCCGCCTCTGCGGCTTCGCCGCCTTCGCCCCCGGCGCGGCCCCCGCGCTGCGGAAGATGGCCGAGGCGGGCGTCCCCCTCCGCGGCCTCTACGGCTCGTCCGAGGTCCACGCCCTCTTCGGCATCCAGCCCGGGGACCTGCCCCTCGACCAGCGGCTGGAGGGCGGCGGACGCCCCGCCTCCGCCGACGCCCAGCTCCGCATCCGCGACCCCGAGACCGGAGACCTCGTCACGACAGGCAAGCCCGGAGAGCTCGAAATCCGCGCCCCCACCAGCTTCACCGGCTACCACGGGAACCCCGACGCCACAGCCAAGGCCCTGACGCAGGACGGTTTTTTCCGCACCGGCGACCTCGCGCGCCTGCGCGGCGACGGAACCTTCGTCTACATCGCGCGCATGGGCGACGCGATCCGCCTTTCGGGTTTCCTCACCGACCCGGCCGAGATCGAGGAGGCGCTCAAGGGCCTCCCCGGCATCGGCGACGCGCAGGTGGTGGGGGTGGAGGTCGACGGCGCCCTCCGCCCCGTCGCCTTCGTCATCCCGGACGGCGCGTTCGACGAGGCCGCGGCGCGGGCCGAGGCCGCCGCCCGCCTCGCCCACTACAAGGTGCCCGTCCGCATCTTCCCCATCGACGCCTTCCCCACCACCCCCAGCGCCAACGGGGTGAAGATCCGCAAGGCGGCGCTGCGGGAGGACGCGCAGGCCCGCCTCGCCGCCGCCTCCGCCGGTTGAGCGCAAGCATGGTCTCGGCCCGCGGCATCGGATACTCTCCCCCGATCCGGGGGCGGCGCGACGGCCGCGGATTAAGAAGGAGACCGGCCATGGCGATGCGGTTCTACAGCGTCCTCGTCTGGCTCTACGCGGCGGCCTACATCCTCGCGCTCGCGGCCTTCGCGGGCGGGCGCGCGGACCTGGTGGACCCGTCGGCGGCCCGTCAGGCGCTGGCGATGCTGACCACCCTGGGCCTGCCGTGGACGCTGCTGTGGGAAGGGGCCCGCGCCCCGGACGGCCCTTGGCTGCCGATCACCGCCCCGCTTCTAAACCTGGTGATCGTGGGCGCGATCCGGCGGCAGGTGATGGCCAACGGGCCGGAGGACTGACCCCGCCCGGGGCGCCGCGCCGGCGGTCCCGCCCCTGGGTCCCGATCCGCCCGCGGCGCTTCCGCAACGCCCGCACCTGGCGACCGCCGCCACCCGCGACCGGCCCGCAAAGCGCCGCGGGCGCCGCCGGACCCAGAGGCGGAACCTGCGCGCGGCGCCGCCTCAGAGGAACGGGTCGAAGGGCGGCTCGGCGTCCCAATCCACCGATTTCGGCATGTCCTCCTCCGGCCGGCGAGTGTAGGCGGGCTTGCGCTTGTCCGCGAAGCTCAGCACCCCCTCGCGCCCGTCCTCCATGCTCAGCTCGTAGATCGCCCGGCTGTCGGCCCGATGCGCCTCCATCGGATGCGCCGCCCCGGCCATGGTCCACAGGAGCCGCCGGTTCGACCGCCACCGACACCGGGCTCACCCCGTCGATGTAGCGCGCGCGCGGTCCGGCGCGCCTCCTCCAGCAACGCCTCGGGGGCGGCCAGCTTCGTCGCGTAACCCTTCGCCAGCAGCTCGTCCGCCCCGATGATCTCGCCGGACATCGCCCAGTCGAGCGCCGTGGACATTCCCACCAGTCGCGGCAGGAACCAGGACGAGCATGCCTCCATGCTAACCCCGATCCTGGCGAACACGAACCCGATCTTGGCGTTGGTCGAGCAGATCCGCGCATCCATCGCCAGCGGCATCGTCGCACCGATCCCCACGCCCACCCCGTTGATCGCCGCGATCACCGGCTTCTTCATCCGGAAGATCCGCAGCGTAATCCGCCCCCCGGTGTCGCGGTTGCGCTCCATCTCCGGGCCGGCGGGATCCACGCTCTCGTCCAGCCCGAACACGTTGCCCTCGGCCGCGAGGTCCATGCCCGCGCAGAAGGCCCGCCCCTCGCCGGTGAAGATCACCGCCCGCACGGCCGGATCGGCGTCCACCTCGTCCAGCACCTCCAAGATCTCCCGCGCCATGGTGACCGAGAAGGCGTTGAGCTTGTCGGGCCGGCTCAGGGTCACGGTGGCGATGGCGTCATCGTCCTCGCGGCGCAGGGTCTCGTAGGGCATGGGGTCTCCTCCGTCAGGTCGGGGCGAACCCTAGGCCGCCGCTCCGCCCTGCGCGAGCCCCAAACGAGAAGGGGCGGCCCGAAGGCCGCCCCCTGCATCCCGTCGCGCCTCTCGGCTCAGTCGGCCTTGGGCAGCGCCCGGCCGCCCGAGAACCCCTCGCGCGGCTTGTAGTTGGTCTTCTCCACGATGCGCGCGGACTTGCCCGCGGCGCGAGCGCAGGTAATAGAGCTTCGCGCGGCGGACCTTGCCGCGACGCACGACCTCGATCGAGTCGATGTTGGGCGAGTGGATGGGGAACACGCGCTCCACCCCTTCGCCGAAGCTGATCTTGCGAACGGTGAACGAGCCGCCGATGCCGTTCCCGCCATTGCGCGCGATCACCACGCCCTCGTAGGCCTGAACGCGCGAGCGGGTGCCCTCGGTCACCTTGTAGCCGACGCGGATGGTGTCGCCCGCCTGAAAGTCGGGGATGGTCTTGCCCAGTTCCAGGGCGTGCTCGCGCTCGAGCTGCTGCAGGAGGTTCATGACCTCACTCCTTGTTTCGGCCGCGTATCCGCGGACTCATGCGCGACCGAGCGCTCTGGGCCTCCTGCCGGGTCCGGTCCGGGGTCTTGCCCGCGGAGCGCCCGCCAGAGATCGGGTCGACGTTCCTTCGTCAGCCTTTCGGCCTGCTCCCGCCGCCATTGGGAGATCCGGGCGTGATGGCCGGAGAGGAGGACCTCCGGGATCTCGCGCCCCTCCCAGACGGGGGGTTTGGTGTAGTGCGGGGCTTCCAGCAGTCCGTGGGAGAAGCTCTCCTCCTCCACCGAACTCGGCGTTCCCGAGGACGCGGGGTATAAGCCGAACCGTCGCGTCAATCAACGCCATCGCGGCGATTTCGCCGCCCGGTCATCACGAAATCGCCGAGGCTGACCTCGATCATCCCCCGCGCGTCGATCACCCGCTGGTCCACGCCCTCGAACCGCCCGCAGAGGAACGTGGCCCCCGGCGCCTCCGCCAGCGCGCGGGCCATGGCCTGATCGAACGGCCGCCCCCGCGGCGAGAGGTAGATCACCGGCCCCGGCCGCGGTTCTGGTCCAGCGCCGCCGCGATCACGTCCGGGCGCATCACCATCCCCGCCCCGCCGCCCGCCGGCGTGTCGTCCACCGCCCGATGGCGCCCGAGGCCGTAGAGCCGCAGGTCCACCGTCTCCAGCGCCCACAGCCCCTCGGCCAGCGCGCGGCCCAGAAGGGAGTCCCCCAGCGGCCCCGGGAACATCCCCGGGAACAACGTCAGCACGCGTCGCCCCCCACGCTCCCTTGACCCGGGTCTCCTCCATCAGGTCCCGCGGCCGGGCCGAGGCGCTGATCGACAGCCGCCCATGCGACCGCGGGCCGGTCACGCCTCCGGCTCCGGCTCGTCCTCGCGCCCGTCGTCGGGGAAGATGCCTTCGGGCGGGTCGACCACGATCCGCGCGGCCGCGAGGTCCACGATCGGGACCGCCTCCCGCGTGAACGGCAGCAACGCGGACTTTCCTTCCGGGCCAGTGACCTCCAGCATGTCGCCGGCGCCGAAGTCGTGCACCGCCTTCACCCGGCCCAGCTTCCGCCCGCCCGCATCCGCCACCGCCATTCCGATCAGGTCGGCATGGTAGAACTCGTCCGTGGGCAGCGTCGGCAGCTTCCAGCGCGGCGCGAACAGGCGCAGACCGCGCATCGCCTCCGCATCCTCGCGCGTCCGCACGCCCAGTCAGGCGCGCCGCGTACCCGCCCTTGACCGGCCGGTCCAGCGTCAGTCCGTACTCCCGGCCCTTCGCATCGGTCAGCGGCTGGTAGTCCACGATGGCCTCCGGCTCGGCGCAGAAGCTCTTGAGTCGCACCTCGCCCTTCACCCCGAAGGCGCCCGCCACGGCGCCGACGCAGACCTTTCCGGGAGGATCGTCGTTCATGCCGCCTTCTCCCGCCGGATGCGGACGGCCCAGGGGGCCTGCCCCATCGCCTCGGCGATGACCGCGAAGTCCTCGGCCGGGATCTCGAACCGGCTGCGGCGGAAGGCCATCCCCCATTTCTCCGCGTCCTCGACGAAGGAGAGCCGCGGCGCCAGTTCGCACGCCTCGGCCGGCAGGCTCGCCTTCCACTCGGCCGGGCGCAGGCGCAGCACGCGGCCGTTGCGCTGGGTCGTCCACCCGTCGCGTCGCCCACCACGCCGATGGCCATGAACCGCTGCACCGCCTCCTTGGACGTCAGCGACGCCTTGGAGGCGTAGAACACGATCCCGTCGCCCTCGCCGAACTGCGCCACGGCGCGCGAGCCGTGGGAGACGGCGCAGAATCCACCCGCCACCGCCTCCACGACATGATCCGCGGTGGCGACGCCGACCCAGAACCTGCGCGCTCCGGTCATCGACCGATCCTCTCGCGTCCGTTGAGGCCGGCGGCCGGGCGCGCCGAAGCGGGCCGCCTCGCCCGCCCGCCGCCGCGCCCCGGCGCCGCGCGCCTCACTCGGCCGAGGCTTCCTCGGAGGGCTCGGCCGCCGGCGCTTCCGCGGCGGCCTTCGCGGCCTCGGCGGCTTTGGCCTCGCGGTCGGCCCGCTCCTTGGCGCGCTCCTGGGCCTTCTTGCCCGGCTCGCCCTTCTTGGCGTTGGCGCGGTCCTTCTTCTCCACCGCGCCGGCGGCCTCGAGGAAGCGGGACACGCGGTCGGTCGGCTGGGCGCCCTTGCCGATCCACTCCATGATCTTCTCGACGTCGAGCTTCACCCGATCCTCGGAGTCCTTGGGCAGGAGCGGGTTGTAGATGCCGAGCTTCTCGATGAAGCGGCCATCGCGCGGCATGCGGCTGTCGGCGGCCACGACGCGGTAGAAGGGGCGCTTCTTGGAACCGCCGCGGGCGAGCCTGATCTTGATGGACATGGGTCTTTCTCCTTCGGTCTTGTCAGAGCGGCGCAGGCGCCCGGTCAGCTCTGGAACTTCTCGTGGTGGCGGATGACTTCCTGGATGATGAAGGCCAGGAACTTCTCCGCGAACTCCGGGTCGAGCTCGGCGTCATGGGAGAGCCGCCGAAGCCGCTCCACCTGCCGGGCCTCCCGCGCCGGGTCGGCGGGGGGCAGGCCGTGCTCCGCCTTCAGCCGCCCGACCGCCTGGGTCGCCTTGAACCGCTGCGCCAGCGTGTAGACGAGGATGGCGTCGAGGTTGTCGATATCCCCCCGCAGCCCCTGGAGCAGCGCCTGCGCGCGCTCGGCTTCCGCGGCCTCGGTCATGGTCTCCTCCGTCATGCCGCCCGCTCCGCCGGGCGCGGGATGGCGCCAGATCTCGGCCTTCCAGCCGTCGGGGTGGTTGAACACCCCGTCGCGCTCGCAGCCCAGCCGCATGGCCACGCCCTGGCTGCCGACGTTGTGCTCGTCGATCAGGCTGATCGCGGTGGTCCAGCCCAGCGTCGCCATAGGCGAAGGCGCGCGCCGCGCGCGCCGGCCTCGGTGGCGTAGCCCTGGCCCTCGAACCCGTCCATGAGCGTCCAGCCGATCTCGGGCTCGGGCCAGGGCTCGGGGTTCCACAGGCCCACGCGGCCGGCGTAGCGGCCCGAGGCCTTCTCCTCCACCGCCCAGAAGCCGTAGCCGCGCAGCACCCAGTGCCCGATGATCCCGGCCAGCGCCCGGAAGGTGACGTGAGGCGCCTGCGGCCCGCCCACGAAGCGCGAGCGGTCGGTGAGGTAGAACCCCTGCTCCGCCTCCACGTCCGAGGGCTTGAAGGCGCGCATCCGCAGCCGCCCGGTGTCGATCTCGGGGATCTCGATCACTTCATTTCTTCTTCCCGAACCCGGAGAGACCCGGGGGCAGCGGCGGGCCGCCGCCGCCGGAAGGCCGGGCATTCCGCCCATCCCCTGCGGCAGCTTCGGCATCTGGCCCTGCTGCCGCCCGGCGGCATGCCGCCCGGAGGCATCCCCGCCCTTGCCGAACAGCGCGCCGAGGCCGCCGCGCATCATGCCCTTGGTTCCCATCTTGCCCATCTTCTTCATCACGTCCGCCATCTGCCGGTGCATCTTCAGAAGCTTGTTGACGTCCGACACGTCCATGCCCGACGCCCGCCGCGATGCGCTTCTTGCGGCTGGCCTTGAGGAGGTCGGGGTTCTTCCGCTCCTCCTTGGTCATGGACTGGATGATGGCGATCTGGCGCTTGAGGATGGAGTCGTCGAGGCCCGCCTCGTCCATCTGCTTCTGCATCTTGCCCATGCCGGGCAGCATGCCCATCAGGCCGCCCATGCCGCCCATCTTGATCATCTGCTCGAACTGGCTCTTCAGGTCGTTCATGTCGAAGCGGCCCTTCTGGAACCGCTTCATCATGCGCTCGGCCTCTTCGGCCTCGATGGTCTCCTGCGCCTTCTCGACGAGGCTGACGATGTCGCCCATGCCGAGGATGCGGCCGGCGATGCGCTCGGCGTGGAATTCCTCCAGCGCGTCCATCTTCTCGCCGAGGCCGACGAACTTGATCGGCTTGCCGGTGACCGCGCGCATCGACAGCGCCGCGCCGCCGCGGCCGTCGCCGTCCATCCGGGTCAGGATCACGCCGGAGACGCCGATGCGGCCGTCGAACTGCTCGGCCACGTTGACCGCGTCCTGGCCGGTCAGGCCGTCGACCACCAGCAGCGTCTCGCGCGGGCTTGGTCTCGTCGCGGACCGCGATGACCTCGTCCATCAGCGTCGTCGTCGATATGCAGGCGGCCGGCGGTGTCGAGCATGTAGACGTCGTAGCCGCCCAGCTGGCGCCTGCTGGCGCGCGCGCCTGGCGATCTGCACCGGCGTCTGGCCCGGCACGATCGGCAGCACGTCCACCCCGATCTGGAGGCCGAGCACCTGCAAGCTGCTCCATCGCCGCCGGGCCGGCGGGTGTCGAGCGAGGCCATCAGCACCCGCTTGCTGCTCCCGCTCCGCCAGCCGCTTGGCGAGCTTCGCCGTGGTCGTGGTCTTGCCCGAGCCCTGGAGGCCGACCATCAGGATCGGCGAGGGCGGGTTGTCCACCCGCAGCTTCCCGATCTCCGACCCGTCGCCGGCGAGCAGTGGCACCAGCTCGTCATGGACGATCTTGACGACCTGCTGGCCGGGGTGACGGACCTGGTCACCGCCTGGCCCGGTGGCCTTCTCCTGCACCGCCTTCACGAAGTCCCGCGCCACGGGAAGCGAGACGTCGGCCTCCAGCAGCGCCACGCGCACCTCGCGCAGCGCGGTGGAGACGTCGGCCTCCGACAGCGCGCCCTGCTTGGTCAGCTTGTCGAAGACGCCTGAGAGGCGTTCGGAAAGGCTCTCGAACATCCGGCGCTCCTGCTCTCTGCGCGAGCCCCGCGCGGTTTCCGTATCTGCGCGGCGGACCGCGCGGGTCAATGCGTAACGGCTCCGGCGGGCGCGACGCGCTGGCCGGAGGCGATCCCCGCGCAAGGGCGGGGACCGGAAGCGTCAGGCTTCCGGGAGTTGCGCAGGCGCTTACGACGGCCGCGGGCGCGAGTCGAACGTCCCGCGCGCCTCCCGCCCGTCGGCTTCGGGCGCAGGCGCCCTCGCCTCCCGTCGGGTCAAGGCCGCGGCGCGGCGGTCCCGCCTTGCGGTTCCCCGGGCGCCCGCCGCGGGTGGCCGCCGTCAGCGCCCCTGGCCGCCGCCCCGCCCGACCCTCGCCGCCCCGGGCGCCAGCCAGACCGCGCCCCGTCCGCCGCGCGCCGCGGGCGCGCCCGGCCCCACGGGCGCAACCCCCGGCGCGGCGCCCTTGACCCGGCCGGCCGCACCGCGTTCCCTCCGGGCGCCTGCAAACCCGAAGGGAGAACCCCATGCGCCCGACCCTCCGCCCGCTCCTCCTCGCGCTCGCCGCCCTCGCGGCCGCGCCGGCGGCCGCGCAGCAGTCGGCGCCCGCCGCCGCCGCCGGCGTCAAGGTCGCGCCCGAGGCCGCCCCCTCCCCCGACGGCGTCGAATTCGCCGAGACCACCCGCACCCGCGCCATGATCCTCACCGTGGACGAGCAGACGCGCGAGATCCTGATGCGCGACCTCGACACCGGCGCCGTCTTCATCCATCGCCCGCCCGAGGGTATCCCGCTCTCGGTCACCTCCGGCGACGTCGTCACCGCCATCCGCACCCGCGCCGCCACCGCCCGCCCGGCCTCCGCCGCCGACGCCGACGCGACCGAAAGCGACCTCGTCGCCGCCCCCGACGCCGCCGGCCAGGGCTTCATGGGCGGCCGCCTCACCCGCACCGTGATGACGCTGGAGGCGTGGAACCCCGTCACCGGCGTCGCCGTCGTCCGCACCCCGGAGGGCGAGACCCGCCGCTACAACGCCTCCGCCCCCGAGGCCCGCGCCTTCGTCGAGACGCTGAAGCCCGGCGACCGGATCGACGTGGAGTTCTCCGACACGGTCCGCGTGCAGGTGGAGCGCTAGGCCGCGCGCCGTGCGGTCCGGTCGATCGCCTCGACGATCCGGGCATGGAGCTCCGGCACCAGGTCGTGCCCCATGCCCTCCACCGCCATCAGCTCGGCGCCGGGAATGGCGGCGGCCGTGGCCTTGCCGCAGGCGAGCGGGAACAGCGGGTCCTCCGTCCCGTGGATCACCAGCGTCGGCGCCCGGATCGTCGCCAGCCGCTCCCGACGATCCCCCGCCATGGCCATGGCCGCGATCTGCCGGGCGGTCGCCGCCGGATCGTGCCGCCGCCGCGCCTCCTCCAGCGCCAGCGCGGCATGCGCGGCCGCATCGAACGCCCCGACGCTCCCCGCGATCCGCCGCGCGAACGCGACGGCCTGCGCGGCGAACCCCTCGGGATCCGCCGCCGGGTCCGGCCTCGGCCGCATCATCAGCGCCATCGCGTCGGGCTCGGGCTGGGGCAGGCCCGGCTCCCCGGTGCTCGACATGATCGAGGTGAGCGAGATCACCCGTCCCGGATGCTCGCTCGCCAGCCCCTGCGCGATCATGCCCCCCATCGACCGCCCCACGACATGGGCCCGCCCGACGGACAGCGCGTCCAGCAGCCCGATCGCATCCTCGACCATGTCGCGCAGCGCATAGGGAACCTCCGGCGCCCTGCCCGCCTTGATCGCCGCGGCCAGCGCCCTGAAATCCGGCGCCGGCAGCGCGTCGAGATGGGTCGAGAGCCCGGCATCGCGGTTGTCGTATCGCAGGACGCGATATCCCCGCCCCGCCAGCGCGGCGCAGAAGCCGTCCGTCCAGCGGATCATCTGCGCGCCGAGGCCCGAGACCAGCAGCATCGCGGGCCGGTCCTCCTCGCCGAAGCTCTCCCAGGCGAGGTCGATGCCGTTGGCACGCGCGAATTTCATGTGCGTCATCTCCAGAGGGCGGCTGCGGCGACGCACCTACACCCCGAAGATCACCCACACAATACACCCGGGTAAAAATATCAACGCGGCAGCGCCGTTCCCACCCCAGCCTCCACCGCCCGCTCATGGCAAAGCGCCGCGAGCGCGAGGTCCCCGAGCGCCAGCCCGCGGAATGCGAAGACCGTAACCTCCGAGCCGTTGGCCCGCCCCTCCGCCCCCAGCGCGAGCGAGGCCAGATCCCCCTCGATCACCCCGTATGGCACGAGGGGGTCCTCCATCTCCCGCTCCTGGGCCATGTCGTCCACGAAGACCCGGGCGCGGCCCTCCAGCCGGTCCACCCGCCAGGCGCGGGCAAGCTCCACCATCGAGGCGAAGGCGCCGGGCGCCAGCCACTCCGGGTCCAGGAAGCGCGGCAGATCCGGCGCGGGCGTGGTGGAGGACACCACGAGATCCGCGCCCTCCACCGCCTCCCGCGCCTCGGTCGTCTCAAGGACCTCGAGGCCCAGCCCTTCGGCCATGGCCCACAACCGGTCGAGATTGGGGCGGCCCCGGCCCATCAGGCGGACCTCGCGCAGGGGGAAAATCTGGGAGAACAGCTCCAGATGGCAGCGCGCCTGCACCCCCGTCCCGATCAGCGCGAGGCTCGCCGAGTCCGCCCGCGCCAGATGCCGGGCCGCCAGCGCCGAGAGCGCCGCGGTCCGCACCCCCGTGATCCAGTCCCCGTCCATGACCGCGAGCGGCAGGCCCGTCTCCGCGTCATGCAGGCAGATCAGCGCCCCGATGGACTCGAGCCCCCTTGCCGCGTTGCCCGGCGACAGCCCCAGCGATTTCGTCGCGAAACGCGGCGGGTCGTCTGAGGACGCGAGCATCGCCATGTAGAGCCGCCCGTCGGGACGATTGATCGCGCGCTTCGGCGTGTTGGCGGTCGCCCCGGAGGGCAGCCCCCGCAGGAGGCGGGACAGCATCGAGGTCATGTCGCGCGCCTCGAGGTTCAGGCCCTCGAGATCCGCGCGGGCGAGGTAGAGCAGGTCTGTCATGGGCTCCCCGGTTGCGACCGCGCGCCCAGAGTGAGGCGGGACCGCCCGGGGCGCAACCCGCTCAGGCGGGCGCGGCGGCGGGATGACGCCGAAGCTCGGCCTCGGCCAGCCCGAACATGCCCAGCGACACCAGCGCCGAGGCCGTGGCCGCGACCCCCACCCAGGGCAGGGAGGCGCCCGCGATCACCGCGCCCCCCACCGCGCCGCCCGCCGCCTGCCCGAGGAAGATCATCGAACCGTTCAGCGCCAGGGCCACGTTCTGCGCCTCGGGCGCGAGCATCGAGAGGCGGCGCTGGATGGTCGGGGCGGCGGCGAAGCTCGCGCAGGCGATGGTGAAGAAGGCCGCGCCGAGGAGGAAGATGAAGACCGGCCCGCCCCCGCCCTCGGGCGCCGTGAACAGAAGCGCCGCGACCCCCACCTGCGCGAGGATCGCCAGCACGAAAGCCTGCACCAGCCGCCGGCCGGCGCCTTCCGCGTCCGCCATGCGCCCGCCCAGCAGCGCCCCCGCCACCGCGCCGAGGCCCGAGGTCATCTGCATCGCCCCCACGCCCGCCCCGCTGAGGCCGGTGACGGCGTTCACCACCGGGGCCACGTAGGTGGTGATGCAGAAGATCGCGGTGAGCGAGGTCATGCTGACCGCCAGATGCAGCGCGATGGGCCGGCGCAGCGCGACCGAGAGGGAGCCGAGCCCCGGGCGGTCCCGGCTCGGCGCCCTCGGGAGGAAGGTGCGGATGGAGACGGCGGCGCAGGCCGCGATCAGGGCCGCGAACAGGAAGCTCGACCGCCAGCCGAACACGTCGCCCACCACCGCGCCCAGCGGCACGCCGAGCACGAGGGCCACGCTCATGCCGCTGATGACCACGGCCATGGCGCGTCCGCGCTGCTCGGGCGGGGCGAGGGTCGCGGCGGCGGCTGAGGCCACCGGCACCACCAGCGTCGCGCAGACCGCGGCGGCGATGCGCAGGCCCGCGAGCATCGGGTAGCTGGGCGCGACGGCGCAGAGCATGTTCAGCACCGCCACCACCGCGAGCGCCGCCGTCAGCACCCCCCGCCGCTCCAGCCCCCCCGCCAGCGCGCCGGCGAGCGGCGCCAGGATCGCGAAGGTCAGGGCGTAGAGCGCCGCAAGCTGCCCCGCCGCGGCGACCGAGACGCCGAGATCGGCGGCGAGGCGGTCCAGAAGCCCGACGAAGACCAGGGCCTGCGTGCCCACGGCGAAGGAGGCGAGGCCGAGAATGCGGATGCGTGGAGACATGGGCCCTTTCGGCGAAAGCGGCGCGGCGCGCCGGAGGATCAAGCGGACAGGTTGTGATCGGGAGATGCGAAACGGTCAAGACGGCCAAGCGGTGTTTCGCAGCGAAACCTATGTAGACCTTATGAACTTTTCGGTAACAATCGTGAAAGCCGCAAATGATTGATTTCAAATGCATACCCTTGCGTATGGTTAAGAAGAGATTGAGATATCGCCGCGCGGCGGCGTCCGCCTGCGGCAGGCGGCGCCGGCGCCGGCGCCGCCGTCGGCGTTCGGGAAGCGGCAGGATTGACGGCCGCAGGAGCGCCGCCCGGCCGACGACCCGGGGGAGGCCGCCGCCTCTGGCGAGCGGAGGGGCGCGGGCGGCTGGCGGCGGGAGGAGCGTGGTCCCGCCCACGAGCGGAGGAGAGGGCCCGCCAATGGCGGCGGGGCGCGTGCTGCGCGACCGCAGGAGTTCCGTCTGGGCTGCGATCCGAAGGGGCCGCCGCCTCTGACGCACGGAGGAGCGCGGCGCGGCTGGCGACGGGAGGAGCGTGGTCCGCCCCGCGGCCAGAGGAGAGCCTCCGCCGATGGCGGGCGGGCGAGCGTTGCGCGGCTGGCGGTCGGAGGCGCGCGGTGCGGGCGGGCAGGCGAGGCCGCCTTGGGTTCTCGGAGCTGTCCGGCCGGGGCGGGGGATCGCGGGAGGCGGCGCGTCCGGCCGGGAGCCGGCCCTGACCGGGGCGGCGGGCTTGATCGGCCTCTTCGCCTCGGGGTCGCGCAGGGCGGACTTGTCGTCTCGGCGATCGGGGCCGCCGCTTCCCGGCGGGAAGCGAGGCGCCGGGGGCGGGGGCGCGCGGCCTGCGCGAGGGGCCGGGGCCGCGCGCATTCGTCCTGCGCGCGCGGACCCGGATGGCGGGAGCCGCCGGAGCGGCGCCTGCGGTCAGTCCAGGGGGAGGCGGCGGCGGACCAGCGTGGTCCAGTAGGAGCAGCCCCAGGCGATCGCCTCGTCGTTGAAGTCGTATTCGGGGTGGTGGAGCCCCGCGCTCGGGCCGTTGCCGACGAAGACCATCGCGCCCGGACGCTCGTTGAGCATGAAGGAGAAATCCTCGCCGCCCATCGCCGGGTCCCATTCGCGGTTCACGCGATCCTCGCCCGCGACCTCGGCGGCGGCGTCGCCGGCGCGCGCGGCCCCTTCGACGTCGTTCACCGTCACCGGATACATGCGGATGTAGTCGAGCGTCCCCTTCGCCTCGAACGCCTCGGCGATATGGCTCACGGCCTTGGCGAGACGACGCTCCACCAGGGCGCGGACCTCCTCGTCCAGCGTGCGGACGGTGCCGGTCATCGTGATCGCCTGCGGGATCACGTTGAAGGCGTCGCCGCCGTGGATCGTGGTGATGGAGATCACCGCCGACTTCAGCGGATCGAGGTTGCGCGACACGATGGACTGCACCGCCTGGATCAGCGCCGAGGTCGCCATCAGCGGATCGGTGGTGTTGTGGGGGAAGGCCGCGTGGCCGCCCACGCCCTCGATGGTGATGCGGATCTCATCGACCGAGCCCATGATCGGACCCGCGCAGACCGCGAACTCGCCCAGCGGCAGGTTCGGCTTGTTGTGCATCCCGTAGACTTCCTGGACGGGGAAGCGGGTCAGGAGGCCGTCGTCGATCATGGCCTTGGCGCCGGCGCCGCCTTCCTCGGCGGGCTGGAAGATCACGGCGACCGTGCCGTCGAAGGCGCGGCTTTCGGCCAGCTCCCGCGCGGCGCCCAGCAGCATGGTGGTGTGGCCGTCATGGCCGCAGGCATGCATCTTGCCGGGCACGGTGGAGGCCCATTCGGCGCCCGTCGCCTCGGCGATGGGGAGGGCGTCCATGTCCGCGCGCAGGCCGATCATGCGGCCCGAACGGTCGGACTGGCCGCGGATGATGCCGACGACGCCGGTGCGGCCGACGCCTTCATGGACCTCGTCCACGCCGGCGGCGCGCAGAGCCTCGGCGACCTTCGCCGCGGTGCGGTTCACGTCGTAGAGGAGCTCGGGGTTGCGGTGCAGGTCGCGGCGGAACTCGGTCAGCTCCCCGATCTGCTTGGACACCCAGTTTTCGACGGCCACGCGATCAGTCCTCCTTCTTCTCCATGCGGTAGCGGAAGTCGCAATGGCTCGCGCCGCGCATGATGGTCTGGGTGCGGGTGAGCTTCATGTCCGGGTTGTAGCCGATGCAGAAGTCCCCGTCCCGGTTGCAGGAGAGGAGGTGGCCGATGTCGCCCAGCCCCATCTCCTTGTACATCTCAGAATAGCGGCAGCGCACCACGTTGAAGTCGAGCTTCTCCTCGTCCGCCTCCAGCACCTCGATCTGGAGCGCGTCGCCCTTGGTCCAGAGGGGCATGATGTCGAGGAAGTCCTTCAGGGTGGGCTCGCGGCCCAGCGCCTCGGCCATGCTTTTCCCCTGCTCGATGGCGGAGCCGGTGACGGCCTCGCCGATCACGGCCTGGGCCTCGGCTTCGCCGGAGCGGGCCTTGAGGGTTTCGTAGACGTTCTTGAGGATCATCGCCTCGATGCGGCGGCGCTCCAGGATGGGCATGTCGTTCATGGGGGTCCTTCCTTGGTCCGGCGGTCAGTCGAACCTGGGTTCGGTGTGGTCCTTGCGCTTGAGCCAGGCGAGGTAGCCCGGCGCGATGCGGCGCGCGATGGGGTGGAAGGGGAGCGGGCGCGGCTCGGACGTGGGCAGCGCGAGGTCGGAGACGGGCGTGCCGGCGACGGCGGCGGCCATCTCGCGCCCCATGGAGACGGAGAGCGCCACGCCGCGGCCGTTGCAGCCGATCCAGGCCCAGCCGTCGGGGCCGAGGTTGTGGATGCGCGGGAAGCGGTCCCAGGTCATGCCGATATAGCCGCTCCACACGTGGGTCATGCGGGGGGGGCCCATCTCGGGGAACGCCTCGCCCATGCGGGCGGCGGCGATGGCCTTGACCCGTTCGGCCGCGTTGCGGGCGCCGATGACGGCGCCGCCGGTGACGAGGCGGTTGCGCGCGTCGTAGCGGAAGAAGCGCAGGTCCCCGCGGGTGTCGGAGACGGCCTGCCGGCCGGGGAGGACCTTGCCGCGGAGGTTCGCGCCCAGCGGTTCGGTCGCCATCTGCCAGGAGAGGACCGGGACGATGGTGCGGGAGAGGCGGGAGGCGAGGCGCGGGGTGGTGTGGTCCGTATAGGCGTTGGTGGCGAGGATCAGGGCGCGGGCCTTGACCGAGCCCTTCGCGGTGCGGGCGCGCCAGTGATCGCCCTCGCGGGCCCAGCTTTCGACGGGGCTGTCCTCGTGGATGACGGCGCCGCGGGCCTCCGCCGCCTTCGCCAGCCCGCGGGCGAGGCCGAGCGGGTTCACGTGGCCGCCGGTGGGGTTGTACATGCCGCCGTGCCAGAAATCGGTGCCGAGCATGTCGGCGGAGGCCTTCGCGTCCAGAAGCTCGGCGGGGAAGCCGAAGCGGCGCCAGGCCTGCACCCGCTTCTCGCTCAGCTTGAGGCGGCCGGGGGAGTGGGCGGGCTGGTACCAGCCGCTCTGCTCGGCCTCGGCCTCGGCCTCGACGCCTTCCTCGCGGACGGTCTGGAACAGGTAGTCGGCGCTCTGGCCCACGAGCTTCGCCAGACGCTCTCCGGCCTCGCCGTAGCGGGCGACCATGGCGTCGGGCTCGGCGGCGGTGAGGGTGGGGATCACCTGGCCGTTGTTGCGCCCCGAGGCGCCCCAGCCGACGGCGTTCGCCTCCAGCACCACCGCCTTCAGGCCCGCGCGGGCGAGGTGCAGGGCGGTGGAGAGGCCGGTGAAGCCGCCGCCGATGACCACCGCGTCGGCCTCGACGTCGCCCGTGAGCGCGGGGGCGGGCTGGCGGGGGGTGGCGACCTCGGCCCAGAGGGAGGGGGGGAAGGCTTCGCTCATGCGGCGCTCCTCGCCGGATCTTCGGGGTTGGGGGTCTCGTGCGGCATCCAGAACCAGCGGAGGCGCTCGGCCTTGGGGTCGAAGCTCTCGGGCCGGGGGCGCGGGGCCGCGCGGGCTTCGTCGGCGAGGCGGTCGGCCATGTGCAGGCATTCCGCGAAGCCGGGGGCGGCGCCCGGGGGCGCGGGCGGGGTCCAGAGGTCGGTCAGGGTCCGCGGGCCGTCCGCCTCCGGCGCGGCGCGGGCGCGCCAGACGCCGGCGCGGGCGTCGAGGCGGTAGAGCGGCAGCAGGTCCGCGCCGCGGCGGGCGACGAAGCGGACGGCGTCGGCGATGTAGTCCACCGTTTCCTCGGCGAAGAAGTAGTTGACGCCGAGCCGCGCCCAGCCGGGGCGGAAGGCCGAGAGGCCCCGCGCCACCGCCCGCTCATGCGCCTGCGCGCGCGCCTCGTCGATGCCCAGCAGCGCGTGGCCGTAGGGGCCGGCGCAGGAGCAGCCGCCGCGCGTCTGGAGGCCGAAGAGGTCGTTCAGCAGGGCCACCACGTAGTTGTGGTGCAGGAGGCGGTCGCCCGCCCGGATGTTGAAGGAGAAGATCCCCACGCGGGGGGCGTCTTGCGGGCCGAGGCGCTCCACGCCCGGGGTGCGGGCGAGGGCCGCGTCGAGGCGGGCGGCGAGGGCGCGCTCCCGCCGCTCGATCTCCTCGGCGCCGATCTCGGATTTCAGGGCGAGGACCAGGCCTGCGCGGATGTTCTCCACGATGCCGGGGGTGCCGGCCTCCTCCCGCCGCTCGGGGTCGGTCACGTAGGTCTGGCTGCAGGCGGTGACGTAGGAGACGGTGCCGCCGCCAGGCACGGTGGGGCGGGCGCAGGCCAGCATCCCGCGGTCCGCCGCCAGCACGCCGGAGGCGCCGGGGCCGCCGGGGAACTTGTGGGGCGAGAGAAACGCCGCGTCGATGCGGTCTCCGGCGCCCGGCGCGCTTTCGGCCATGCGGATGGGCACGTAGGGGCCGGCGGCGGCGAAATCGCAGACGAAGCGGGCGCCGTGGCGGTGCAGGAGGCGGGCGAGCGCGGTGAGGTCCGTGCGGACCCCGGTGACGTTGGAGGCGGCGGAGAAGGCGCCGATCAGGTTCGGGCGCGCCGGCATGGGCCTCCAGCTCCCGCGCGAGCGAGGGGAGGCAGATGGCGCCCTGCCCGTCCAGCGGCACGCGCACCAGCTTCACGTTCGCCTCGCGCCAGGGGAGGTCGTTGGAATGGTGCTCGTAGGGGCCGACGAAGACCACGGCGCGGGCGGGCCCCTCGCCCCGGCGGCCGAGGTCCAGCGCGCGGACCAGCTTGTCCGACGCCGCCGTGGCGCCGGAGCCGGTGAAGATCACGGCGTGGTCGTCGTCCGCGCCCACGGCCTCGCGCACCGCGGCGCGCGCCATCTCCCGAAGGCGGGTGGTGCGGCGGCCGGTCCACGAGGTCTCGGTGTGGGTGTTGCCGTAGCTGGGCAGGACATGGGCGCGGATCGCGTCCTCGATGAAGGCGAGCGACCGGCCGGAGGCGACGTAGTCCGCATAGACCAGCGGGCGGGGGCCGAAGGGGCCGGGCATGGGCTGGCCGTCGCCGATCACGGCTTCGCGGACATCCTCGACGGTGGGGCGGAGGCGGGTCATGCGGCGTCGTCCCGGATGACGGGCGGGGTCCAGTCCCGGCCCGGAATAGAGGAGAGGAGCTTGCGCGTGTAGGGATGCTGCGGGTCGGCGAAGAGGTCCGCCGTCACGCCCATCTCCACGATCCGCCCCTTCTCCATCACCGCCACGCGGTCGCAGAGCTGGGCGGCCACGCGCAGGTCATGGGTCACGAACAGGAGCGACAGCTCCAGCCGCTCCCTCAGGTCCGCGAGCAGGCGGAGGACCTGGGCCTGCACCGAGACGTCGAGGGCGGAGACCGGCTCGTCGGCCACGATCACCTTCGGCTCCAACGCGAGCGCCCGGGCGATGCCGATGCGTTGGCGCTGGCCGCCCGAGAATTCGTGGGGGTAGCGTTCCGCGGCGGCGGGGGAAAGCTCGACGAGCGACAGCAGCTCCCGCGCCTTGTCCCGCGCCTTGGCGGGGCTCATGCCGTGGACGATGGGCCCCTGCGCGATCAGGTCCACCACCCGCTTGCGCGGGTTGAGCGAGGCCATCGGGTCCTGGAACACCATCTGGATGTCGGCGCGCATGGCGCGCAGCGTGCGGGCGTCGGCGTTGAGGATGTCGCGGCCGTTCAGCTCGGCCCTGCCGGAATCCGCCTCCAGCAGGCGCGCCACGCAGCGCGAGACGGTGGTCTTGCCGGAGCCGCTCTCGCCCACCACGCCCAGCGTCTCGCCGCGGCGCAGGTCGAAGGAGACGTGGTCCACCGCCGCCACCGCCTTGCGCTTGCCGGAGAAGAAGCCGCCGCGGGCCTTGAAGGTCTTCACGATCTCCTCGGCCTTCAGCACCACCGGCGCGCCCTCGAAGCTGCGGGGCTTCGGGGGGCGGAGGTCGGGGACGGCGGCGATCAGGGCGCGGGTGTAGGCATGCCGGGGGCGGTTCAGGACTTCGGCGGCCGGGCCGTGCTCCACCAGCTCGCCCCGGCGCAGGACGGCGACGCGGTCCGCGATCTCGGCCACCACGCCGAAATCGTGGGTGATGAACAGGATGCCGGAGCCCTGGTCCTGCTGAAGCTCCCGGATCAGGCGCAGGATCTGGAGCTGCGTGGTCACGTCCAGCGCGGTGGTCGGCTCGTCCGCGATCACGAGGCGAGGGGACATGGCGAGGGCCATGGCGATCATCACCCGCTGCCGCTGCCCGCCCGAGACCTGGTGGGGGTAGGCGTTCATGGCCGAGGCCGGGTCGGGGATCTGGACCTGCTCCAGCATCGCCAGCACCCGGTCGGCGCGGGCCTTGCGGGGGAGGTCGGTGTGGAGCTTCAGCACCTCGTCGATCTGCCAGCCCACGGTCTTCTGCGGGTTCAGCGCCGTCATCGGCTCCTGGAAGATCATGGCGATGCGGTCGCCACGCAGCGCCCGCATCTCGCGTTCGGAGAGGGCGGCGAGGTCCCGCCCCTCGAAGCGGATGGCGCCGCCGGTCATGCGCACCACGGGCTCCGGCAGCAGGCGCATCACGGCGCCGGCGGCGAGGCTCTTGCCCGAGCCGCTCTCGCCCACGAGGCAGACGATCTCTCCGGGTTTCACGCTCAGCGACAGGCCGTCGAGCGCGTAGGGGCGGTCGGAGCCCTCGGGGAGGGCCACCCGGAGGTTCTCGATCTCGAGGATGGGGGCGTCGGTCATGCCTTCTTCTGCCTCGGGTTCAGAACCTCGTTCAGGCCCTCGCCCAGCAGGGAGAAGGAGAGGACGGTGAGGATGATCGCGACGCCGGGGATGGCGGCCACGTACCAGGCGGTGCGCAGGACGGCGCGGCCCTGGCCGATCATGTTCCCCCAGCTCGCGTAGTTGGGATCGCCGAGGTTGAGGAAGGCGAGCGCGCTTTCGAGCAGGATCGCGCAGCGCCATGATGACGGAGGCGTAGACCACCACCGGCGGCAGGGCGTTGGGCAGGATCTCGCGGAAGATGATGGCGGCGTCGCCGACGCCGAGATTGCGCACCGCCTCCACGAATTCGCGGCGGCGCAGCGACATGAATTCGGCGCGCGCGAGGCGGGCGGGGGCGGTCCAGGAGACGATGCCGATGGCGAGCACGATGTTCTCGATGGAGGACCCCAGGATCGCCACCAGCGCCAGAAGGAGGACGAAGTTCGGGATGGTCTGGAACGCCTCGGTGATCCGCATCAGCACGTCGTCCACCCAGCCGCCGAAATAGCCGGCGACGGCGCCGATCACGACCCCGATGGCGATGGAGATCAGCGTCGCCACCACCCCGATCAGCAGCGAGATCCGGGCGCCGTGAAAGATGCCGGCGAGGATGTCCCGCCCGAGCTGGTCGGTGCCCAGCGGCGTCTCCCAGCTCTGGAACGGCCAGGTCAGCGGGCGGGCCCGCGCGGCGGAGCGGGTCCACCGGCTCGTAGATGCCGGCGGTCAGGGCCAGCAGGACCACGATGCCGAGCAGCACCAGCCCCAGCACGGCGGCGCGGTTGCGGCGGTAGCGGCGCCAGAAGACGCGCAGGCGCGGCTCCTCCGGGCGCAGGGCGGTGGGTTCGGCGAGGCTCATGGCGTCAGCTCGATGCGGCTGTCCAGCCGGGCGTAGAGGAGGTCGGTCAGGAAGTTGACCACCACCACCAGCACCGAGCTGAGGAAGATGATGCCCATCAGGGTGTTCATGTCGCGCTGGATCACGGACTGGTAGGCGAGCTGCCCCAGCCCCGGCAGCGTGAAGATCGTCTCCACCACCACCGAGCCGCCCAGCAGGGTCGAGAACTGGAGGCCCAGCAGCGTCACCACCGGCAGCAGCGCGTTGCGCATGATGTGGTGGACCATCAGCCGCCGCTCTCCGGCCCCCTTGGCGCGGGCGGTGCGGACGTAGTCCAGCTCGGCCACCTCCAGCACGCTGGAGCGCATCAGGCGCAGGTAGAAGGCGAGGTAGATCAGCGAGAGCGCCGAGGTCGGCATGATCAGGTGCATGGCCACGTCCACGTAGTGGTCCCAGCCGGTGTAGAAGGCGGCGATGGACTTGATCCCCCCCACCGGCAGCCAACCGAGCTTCACCGAGAACACCACGATCATCATCAGGCTGAGGAAGAAGCTCGGCGTCGCGTAGAACACCAGCCCCAGCGTGGAGATGATGTTGTCCGTGGCGGAATAGGCCCGGCGCGCCGCGATGGCCCCGAGCGCCACGCCGAAGGTGAAGGCGAAGAACAGGGACGCGCACATCAGCATCAGAGTCGTGCCCAGCCGGTCCAGCAGGACCGTGGAAACCGGCTGCTCATAGACGAAGGACCAGCCGAAATCGAACTGCGCCATCTTGGCCATGTAGCGCCAGAGCTGCACCCAGACCGGCTGGTCCAGCCCGTATTCCGCCCTGAGCCGCGCGATGAACTGCGCGTCGGCGCCGCCCATGTCGCCGACCAGCGCGTCCACCGTGTCGCCGGGCGCGAGCTTCAGCAGCAGGAACGCGCCCACCATGATCAGCAGGATCACCGGCACGGCCTGCAGGAGCCTGCGCAGCGCGTAGATCAGAAAGGCCATCGGGAGTTCCGTGAATTGGCGGGCGGCGCGGACGCCGCCCGCAGGTCAGCTCACTCTTCGAGCCAGAGGTCGTACCAGCTCGAGGAATTCCACCGCGGGGTGTTGTGGTGGTTGTGCAGCTTCTTCGAGGTGACCGAGATGAAGGGATGCTCGATCGCGAAGATGATCGGCAGCTCCTCCATCGCGAGCTCCTGGATGTCGTGGTAAAGCTCGGTCCGCTTCTCGGAGTCGAGCTCGCTCGCGGCCGCGTCGATCATCTCGTCCATCTCGTCCGACTGCCAGCCGAACTGGTTGGACCAGGGCGTGCCCACCGGGCGCGCCCGAGCGCAGCCACACCATCGTGGAGACCGCCGGGTCCGCCCGGAACTGGTGCCAGCCGTTGGCGGTGTCGAAGTCATGGTCGCGATAGACGCCGTTCAGGAAGCCCGGCGCGTCGTTGGTCAGGATCTCCACCTCGATCCCGATCTCGGCCATGGCCTGCTTGAAGTACTCGGCCCAGAGCTGGGTGTACTCGCCCCAGGGGGCGGGACGGTGACGCAGGTGCAGGCGGACGCCGTTTTCGTCGGGAGTGTAGCCGGCCTCGTCCAGCAGGGCCTTCGCCTTCTCGGGGTCATAGGGATAGGTCGGCACGTCGTCGGTGTAGTTGTTCTCGTCCACCGAGGGGATCGGGCCGCGGCCGGGCTTGGCGTAGCCGCGCATGATCGTCTCGATGGCGTAGGGGATGTTCAGGCCGTGGTAGATGGCCTTGCGCACCCGCAGGTCCGCCAGCGCCTCGTTGCGGTGATTGAACTCGACGGTGGAGTGGGCGACGTTGTTCTCGTAGCCCTTGGTGCCGACGTCGAAGCGCGGATCGTTCGAGAGGCGCTCGATATCGGCCATGGACACGCCGATGAAGCCGCTCTCGTGGATCTCGCCGGCTTCCAGCGCCGCGGCGGCGGCGGACTTGTCCTTGATGAAGCGGAAGACGATGCGGTCGAGGTAGGGGTATTCCTCGCCGCGCCAGTAGTCGTCGTTGCGCTCCACGATCACGTACTGGCCGCGCTCGTATTCCACGAACTTGAACGGGCCGGTGCCGATGGGGGCGGTGTTGTAGTCGTTCTTCAGGATGTCCGTGCCCTCGAAGATGTGCTTCGGGACCGGGTGGCCGAGATCGGGCATGGCCGCGAGCATCAGCTCCAGCGGCATGGGCTTGGAGTACTTGAAGACCGCCGTGTGCGGATCGGGGCAGTCCACCGCCTCGAGGTTCTGCTGGAGGGTGGTGGAGTAGTTCAGCAGCTCCTTCCACAGGTTCATGGCGGAGTAGGACACGTCCTCGCAGGTGAAGTCCTCGCCGTCATGCCACTTCACGCCCTCGCGGAGCTTGAAGGTGATCTCCTTGCCGTCCTCGGAGGAGGACCAGTCCGTGGCCAGCACCGGCTCGTAGCCGTCGTAGGACTTGTCGACGAGCGGCTCCACGATCTTGCCGGAGATGTTGTAGACGCCGGTGGAGGCGCGCAGCGCGGGGTTCAGGATCCGCTGCTCCGAGATCATGTGAACGACGGCGGTGCCGCCATGCCGCGGCTCCTCCTGCGCCGAGGCCGGGGCGGCGAAAGCCGCCAGCGCTCCGGCGAGCATGCCCAGCCGGGTGAGCTGCATGGTCATCGTATCCCCTCCTGTGGATCGTCCGGGATGCGCCGGCTTGCGGACCGGGCGCGGAATGCGGTGGAATTGCGCGCCGTTTGCGACGTGTTGTCAACCCGGACCATGCCGCATCGCAGCGAAAATGTCGGTGGATTCTCTACGAGCCGGCGCCATGATGGAAGCAACCGCTACCGGGAGGCGAATATGGAGCATGAAATTTCCAGCTGGACGGTGTGGATCACCGGCGCGGGGTCCGGGATCGGCGCCGCCATGGCGCGGGCCTTCGCAGGCGCGGGATGCGCCGTGGCCCTGTCGGGCCGCACCGAAGCGCCGCTGCGGGCGCTGGCCGACGAGATCGCGGCGGCGGGCGGCCGGGCGCTGGTCCGCCCGGTGGACGTGCTGGACCGGGAGGGGATGGCGCGCATCGGGCGCGGGATCGCGGAGGAGACCGGCCGGCTCGACGCGCTGTGCAACAACGCAGGGCTGAACATCCCCAAGCGCCGCTGGGCCGACCTGGACTGGGAGAGCTGGGACGCGGTGCTCGACATCAACATCAAGGGCGCGCTGAACGCCATCGCGGCGGTGCTGCCGCAGATGCGGGCGCAGCGGTCGGGGCTGATCCTCAACACCTCGTCCTGGGCGGGGCGGTTCCATTCCGCCGTGTCGGGCGCGCCCTACGGCGCGTCCAAGCACGCGCTGACCGACATCAGCGCCAGCCTGAATTCGCGAGGAGGGGGCGAACGGCATCCGCTCCACCGCCCTCTGCCCCGCGGAGGTGGCGACGCCGCTGATGACCCGCCGCCCGGGCTACGACCCCGCCCAGGCGGCGAAGATGATCCAGCCCGAGGACATGGCCGCCGCCGCCCTGTTCGTCGCGCGCATGAACCCCAACGTGGCGGTGCACGAGATCACGATCGCGCCCGTGCGCGGCTGAAGGAGGAAGAGCATGACCCATCCCGTGAAGGGCGTCGACCACGTGTTCCTGCTGGTGAAGGACCTGGACCGGAGCCGCGACGCCTATGCGCGGCTCGGCTTCACCATCTCGCCCCGCGGGATGCACAGCGCGCACAAGGGCGCGGCCAACCACACCATCATGTTCCCGCATGACTATTTCGAGCTGCTGGGCCTGATCGCGGAGACGCCGGGCAATGCCGGGCGGCCGCGAGGCGCTGGCGCGGCAGGGCGAGGGGCTGCACGCCGTCGCCTGCCGGATCGGCGACGCGCATGAGGCGAAGGCCGGGCTGGCGGAGCTCGGGCATCGGGACCGAGGAGGTGGGCGGCTTCTCCCGCCCGGTGCCGCTGCCCGGCGGCGGCGAGGCGATGGCGTCGTTCAACACGCTCCAGTTCGATGACAAGGAGGTCCCGCTGGGGACCGTGCTTCATGTGCCAGCACCTGACCCGCGGCGTCGGTCTGGCTGCCGGAGCTGCTGGAGCATCCCAACGGGGCGGTGGGGCTGGCGGAGATCGTCGCCGGCGCCGACGACCCGGAGGCGGCGGCGCGGGGCTACGCCCGGCTTTTCGCGGCGGGCGAGGTCTCGGCGGTGGAGGGCGGCGCGCGGGTGGAGACGGGCGAGAACTCGGCGCCGCTCCTGTTCCTGCACGCGCGACGCGCTGGCGGCCCGCTGGCCGGAGTTCGACCTGAGCCGCACGCCCACCGGCGCCTTCGCCGCGCTGAGGATCAAGGTCCGGGACGAGGACACGGGCCCGCGCGGCGCTGGAGAAGGGCGGCGTCGCCGCCGGTGCGGACCGCCACGCGGCCTCGCGGTCGGCCCCGAAGACGCCTGCGGCGCGATCCTGGAGTTCGTCGCGCCATGACCCAGCCGGGCCGGACCCGCCGCGGCGGCGACCGCCCCGACGGGCCCGCCTTCGACGACACCGACCGGCGGATCCTCGACATCCTGCAACGCGACGTGGACCGCCCCGTCGCCGCCATCGCCGAGGAGGTGGGTCTCACGCCCACCCCCTGCTGGCGTCGCATCAAGCGGCTGGAGGAGACGGGCGTGATCCGGGCCCGCGTGGCGCTGGTGGACCAGCGCCGCGCCAACGTGCCCCTGACCGTCTTCATCGGCGTGCAGGCGCCGCGGCACGAGATGACCTGGCTCGCCGCCTTCCGCACCCTGATCGAGGAGATCCCCGAGATCACCGAGGCCTACCGCCTGACCGGCGACATGGACTACATCCTCAAGGTCGTGGTCCCCGACATCGCCGCCTATGACGCGGTCTACAAGACGATGATCGCGCGGCTGGAATTCTCGCGCATCAGCTCCTCCCTCTCGATGGAGGAGCTGAAGTTCACGACCGCGATTCCGGTCGGCTACCTCTGAGGCTCAGTGCCCGGCCGCGGCCCCCGCCGGCGCTGCGGGCTTGCGCATCACCACCGCCAGCAGGCCCAGGCCCGCGAACAGCACGGTGATCAGCAGGAACACGTCCACGAAGCTCATCACCGTGGCCTGCTGCGTCACCCGCCCCGCCATCTGCGAGAGCGCCGCCGCCGGGTCCGTGATCCCCTGCGCGGCGAGGTTGCGCTGCATCATGTCGAGCTGGCGCAGCGCCTCCGGGTTGTCCCAGGACAGCGCCTCGGACAGGCGGGCGTAGTGCAGGTCCCCGCGGTCCGAGAGCACCGTGTTGATGATGGCGAGCCCCACGGCCCCCCCGAGGTTGCGCGTCAGGTTGTAGAGGCCCGAGGCGTTCTTGATCCGGTCCGGCGGCAGCGTGCCGAGCGCGAGGTTGTTGATCGGCACCATGCACAGCATCAGCGACATGCCGCGCAGGATCTGGGGGACCAGCAGCTCGTCGAAATCCCACTCCGCCGTCATGCCGGTCAGCATCCAGGTGCTGGTGGCGAAGCCCGCGAAGCCGATCAGCAGCATCAGCCGCAGGTCCATCTTGGACGACAGCACCCCGGCCAGCGGCGCCGAGAAGAACATGGCGAGGCCGCTCACGAACACCGTCTCGCCGATCATCAGGCTGTCGTAGTGGCGCACCGAGCCGAGATAGAGCGGGTAGAGATAGGTCAGCCCGTAGAGCCCGATCCCCATGACGAAGGAGAACATGGACCCCAGCGCGAAGTTGACGTCCCCGAAGGCGCCGAGATCCACCACCGGCTCGTCGCGCGTGAAGGCCCGGCGGAAGAAGACCAGCCCGCCGATGACCATGACCGCGGCGCAGATCGCCACCGTCTCGTCCTGGAGCCAGTCGTTGCCCGGCCCCTCCTCCAGCACGAATTCGAGGCAGCCGAGGAAGGCGGCCATGGCGGCGAGGCCCAGCCAGTCGAACCGCTTGAGCAGCGAGAACTGCGGCTTGTCGAAGTCGATCAGCGCGAGGGAGGCGAGCGTGACGCAGATGCCCGGGATCACGTTCACCAGGAACAGCCAGTGCCAGGACATGGCGTGGGAGAGGTAGCCGCCGACCGTCGGACCCACGGTGGGCGCGAGCGTCGCCACCAGCCCGATGATCGGCGAGACGATCGCGCGCCTGTTCGGCGGGAAGATGGTGAAGGCGGCGGCGAACACCGCCGGGATCATGCCGCCCCCGAGGAAGCCCTGCGCCGCGCGGTAGATGATCATCTGGTCGATGTTGGTCGCGGTGGCGCACATGAAGCTCGTGGCCGTGAAGCCGGCCGCGGAGATCGCGAACAGCAGCCGCGTGGACAGGAGCCGGCTCAGGAACCCCGACAGCGGGATCATGATGACCTCCGCGATCAGGTAGGAGGTCTGGACCCACGAAATCTCGTCCGCGCTCGCCCCCAGCCCCGCCTGGATCTCCTTCAGGGAGGCCGAGACGATCTGGATGTCCAGGATCGCCATGAACATCCCGAAGACCATCGCGAAGAACGCGAGGATCCGGCGCGGGCGTCAGCTCCGGGGCGGCGTCGGTCCATCTCAGCGGCTTTCGGCGACCTGCGCGGGGGCGGCGTCGGGGGCGGTCCGCTCGTCGATCTCCACCACCACGCTCAGGCCCGCGCGCAGGCCGTCCGCGCCGTCGGGCAGCGCGATGCGCACCGGCACCCGCTGCACGACCTTGGTGAAGTTGCCCGTGGCGTTGTCCGCCGGCAGCAGCGAGAACTGCGAGCCGGTCGCGGGCGCGGTGGAGGTCACCGTCCCCTCGAACACCCGCCCCGGCAGCGCGTCCACCGTGATCCGCGCCGTCGCGCCGGGCGCGATCTCGGCGAGCTGGGTCTCCTTGTAGTTGGCCTCGATGTAGAGCCCGTCCGTGGGCACGATGGCCGCGAGCCGCTGGCCCGCGCTCACCAGGTCCCCGAGCTCGGGCACGAGATGCGTCACCACGCCGTCGATAGGGGCGCGAAGGACCGTGAGGTCGAGGTCCCGCTCCGCCTGCGTCACCGCGAGCCGCAGCTCGTCCTGCTGGCCCGCGGTCTCGGCGCGCTGCGCCCGCAGGACCGCGACGTTGGCCTTGGCGCTCTGGATCTGGGCGTCGGCGCCGGCGAGGTTGGCGCGCGCCGCGTCCAGCTCGGCGGTCGCGTCGTCGAGCTGCGCCTGCGCCACCACCTTGCGGCCCGCGAGGTCGCGCGCCCGCTCGGCGTTCAGCTCGGCGTTGCGGACGCGGGCGGCGGTGGCCTGCTTCTGCGCCTCGGCCTGCGCGACGGCGGCCTGCGCGGCCTCGGTCTGCGCCTCGATGCGCGCGAGGGTCTGGTCGAGCGTCGCCACCCGCGTGCGCGCCGTCTCCAGCGCGATGCGGTGGTCGCCGTCGTCCAGCCGCAGCAGGGGCTCGCCGGCCCGCACGCGCTGGTTCTCCGTCACCTCCACCTCGGTGACGTAGCCCTGGATGCGGGCCGAGATCTCGGCCATGTCGGCCTGCACGTAGGCGTCGTCGGTCCCGATCATGAACCGCCCCTCGGTCCACCAGCCGTAGCCGTAGTTCCCCCCGGCCGCGAGCGCGCCCGCCGCCAGCAGCGCGAAGATCACGCGGCCCTTTCGGGACTTCCGCTTGGCGGGCGCGGGTTCGGGCGCGGGCGTGGCCCGGGGGGCCGGCGACGCCTCGGCCGCGTCCAGCGCATCGATGCGGGTCTGCTGGTTCATCGGTCAGGCTCCTTTGAATCGAACCGACGGGTTCGATGACGACGCACGTTGACTTAGAGAGAGCCGCGGCCCAGATCAAGGGCGGATCGAACCGATCGGTTCGAATTGGAAGGAGGTCGTCATGGGCGCGAGCGAGGCGGGGGCGAGACACGCCGCAGGCGCGGACCCGGCGAAGCGCCGCCAGATCCTGAAGGGCGCCCACGCCGTGTTCTCGCGCGTGGGGTTCGACGCGGCCAGCATGAACGACATCACGCGCGAGGCCGGCGTCTCCAAGGGCACGATCTACGTCTACTTCGCCAGCAAGGAGGAGCTGTTCGAGAGCCTGATGGAGCAGGAGCGGGACCGCCTGTTCCAGGGCCTGGAGGACGCCCTGACCGCGCCCGGAGAGCCGGAGGACCGCCTGCACGCCTTCGGGGTGCGGATGGCGACGCTGCTCTGCTCGGACGAGGTGGTGGGCGCGCAGCGGGTGGTGTTCGGCATCTGCGAGCGCAAGCCGGAGCTGGGCGCCCGCTTCTACGAGGGCGGCGCGCAGCGGGGGGTGGGGCTGCTGACCCGGTTCCTCGAGACCGCTGCGGCGGAGGGGCGGCTGACGGTCGAGGATCCGCGCCTGCTCGCCCACCAGTTCATCGAGCTTTCCACCGCCGGGCTCCTGCGCCGGCGCCTGTTCGGCCACCTGGCCGAGCCGCCCTCGCCCGAGACGGTGGAGCGCACCGTCGCCGCCGCCGTGCGGATGGTGCTGCTGGCCCATGCGCCCGGCCACGCGGCGCCTTGACGCCCGGCCCCCCGCCTCCTCCACTGGCGCGGCCCGGCCGGACGAAGCGCGGGACGAGGGAAGGAGACCCCATGAGCGACCACCCGAAGGAAGAGATCCTGGAGCCGGATCTCCCCATCATCGACCCGCACCATCACCTGTGGGAATTCCGCCGGCCCGGCGAGACCCCGCCCCGCCACGGCTTCGACCGGATGCTGGAGCTCTCGCCGCGCTACATGCTCGAACACCTGCTCTCGGATATGAACGCCGGCCATGACGTGCGGGCGACCGTGTTCGTGGACTGCCGCGCCATGTACCGCGCCCACGGGCCCGAGGCGCTGGAGACGGTGGGCGAGACCGAGTTCGCCAACGGCGTCGGCGCCATGTGCGCGAGCGGCGCCTACGGTCCCCGCCTCGCCTGCGCGGGGATCGTGAGCCGGGTGGACCTGCTGCTGGGCGACGCGGCCGGCGAGGCGCTGGAGGCGCACATGACCCGCGCCCCCGACCGCTTCCGCGGCATCCGCAACGTGGGCGCCTGGGACGCGGACCCGGCGGTGCTCGGGCCGCTGGCGGGGCGGGCGCGGGAGGGGCTTTACGCCGACGCGGCGTTCCGCAAGGGCTTCGCGCATCTCGGCCGGCTGGGGCTGACCTTCGACGCCTGGGTGCTGGAGCCGCAGCTCGGCGACGTGGCGGACCTCGCCGCCGCCTTCCCCGACACGTCGATCATGCTCGACCATGTGGGCACGCCGCTGAACATCGGCCCCTGGGCCGGCACGCTGGAGGAGCGGTTCCCCATCTGGCGCGATTCCATGCGCGCGATCGCGGAGCGTCCCAACGTCACGGTGAAGCTCGGCGGCCTCGCCATGCCGTTCTGCGACCTCAAGGGCTTCATGTCCGCGACCCCCGCCAGCTCCGCCGAGCTGGCCGAGGCGTGGCGGCCCTGGATCGAGACGACCATCGAGCTGTTCGGCCCCGAGCGCTGCATGTTCGAGAGCAACTTCCCCGTGGACCGCGGCGCCTGCGACTACGCCACCCTGTGGAACGCGCTCAAGCGCATCGCCTCGGGCGCCTCGGCGGAGGAGAAGCGGGCGCTGTTCCACGACACCGCCGCTAAGGTTTACCGACTGAACCTGCCCCGAACGTGAGCGGGAAGGGCGCCGCCCAAGCGCCCCTTCCCGGCCGCCGGGATCACGCCCCGCCGGAAGCCGCGAGCGCCGCTCGCGACCCGGCCTCCGCCTTCGCGCGCGAGATCAGGCGGACGGTGGAGCTGCCCTTGGCCAGCAGCGTCCCCGCCTCGTCGCGCAGGTCCCCCTCCACGAAGCAGGTGGACCGGCCGGCCCGCTCCACCCGCCCCTCGGCGATCACGATCCCCGGGCGGGCGGGCGCGAAGAAGCTGACCTTGATCTCAAGCGACATCGGCGTCTGCTCGACGCCCACCACGCTCATCAGCGCCTGCGCCATGGCCGCGTCGATCCAGCCGGTGACGAAGCCCCCCTGCACGATCCCGCCGGAGTGGCACATGTGCGGCCCCGCGAGGTACTCCACCACCGCGCGCCCGTCCGCCCAGACGGTGCGGCGCTGGAAGCCCATGGTCTCGAAAAGGCTGCCGGGGGTGGCCTCCGGCTCCCCGTCAGGGGAGGCGGCCGGATCGGCGAGGGTCGGGTCGGCGGTCATGGGCGGTCCTGTCTGCTGCTTGGTCGGCGCCAGTTGGACCGCATCGCGGCCCGAGGGGCAAGCGCCCGCGCCTTGCATCGGCCCCGCCGGCGCGGCTTGATGCGCCGCGCCCACCGGAGCAGGAGCTGCATGAGATGACCGAGGCCGTCGACGTGATCGTGGTCGGGGCCGGCTCCGCCGGCGCCGCGCTGGCCGGGCGCCTGTCGGAGGATCCGTCCTGCCGCGTGCTCCTGCTGGAAGCGGGCGCCGACTGGCGCTCGGCCGAGGCGCCGGAGGCGGCGCGCTCCGCCAACATCATGCCGTTCATGTATCAGCCGCAGCACCAGGCGGCGTGGCAATGGCCCGGCCTCGTCAGCCGCCGCACCGCGGTGCAGGCGCCCCGCCACTACTGGCGCGGGCGCGGCCTCGGCGGAAGCTCGCTGGTCAACGCGCAGATCGCGATCTGGGGCGTGGGGGCCGCCTTCGACGCCTGGGCCAAGGCGGGGTGCGAGGGCTGGGCCGCGCGCGACGTCCTCCCCCTCTTCGCGCGGATGGAGGATGACCCGGAGATGGCCGGCTCCAACCACCACGGCCAGGGCGGGCCGCTCCCCATCCATCGCGCCCCCCAGGACCGCTGGGGGCCGGTGGACCGCGCCCTGCGCGATGCGGCGCTGGCCTGCGGGCACCCCTGGAACCCCGACCTCAACGCGCCGGAGGGCGAGGGCGTCTCCTGCTACCCGATCAACAGCCGCGACCTTCGCCGCGTCACCACCAACGACGGCTATCTGGAACCCGCCCGCGACCGCGCCAACCTCACGATCCTCGGCCACGCGCTGGTGGACCGCGTGATCCTGGAGGCCGGCCGCGCCACCGGCGTCCGCGTCCGGGTCGAGGGCGAATGGCGCACCTTCACGGCCCGCGAGACGGTGCTCTGCGCCGGCGCCGTCCACTCCCCCGCCATCCTGATGCGCTCCGGCATCGGGCCGAGCCTGCACCTCCACGCCCACGGCATCCCCATCGCGCGGGAGATGCCGGAGGTCGGCCGCAACTTCATGGACCACCCCATGCTGCGCGTGGGGGTCGCGCTGAAGGCGGCGCACGCCACCTCGGACCCCGACCAGCGGCATACCAACTGCTGCGTGACCTACTCCTCCGGCCTGGGCGGCGGGGCGCGCGACATGATCCTGATCGGCTTCAACCATCGCAATATTGCGCCGACGGGCGCCCCGAACGCGCAGGGCGCCATCGGCATCGGGGTCTACGACGCCTTCTCCCGCGGGGAGGTCGCGCTCGTCTCCGCCGACCCCGACGACCACCCGCAGGTCGAGGAGAACATGCTCTCGGACCCGCGCGACATGGCCCGCATGGTGGACGGGGTGCGCCGGGTCCGGGACCTCGCGCGCGCCCCCGCCCTGGCCGGCATCGCCGAGCGCATCACGCTGGCCGAGTCCGGGCTTGACCTGGAAACCGCGGCCGAGCTTCCGCAGGCGGAGCTGGAGGCGCTGATCCTCGCGCAGGTGGGCGACATCCAGCACGCCGCCGGCACCTGCCGCATGAGCGCGCGCCATGACCCGGCAGGCGTGGTGAACCCGGACCTGACGGTGAAGGGCGTCCCCGGCCTGCGGGTCGCCGACGCCTCGATCATGCCGCTGGACTGCCGGGCCAACACCCACATGACCTGCGTGATGATCGGAGAACGTGCGGCGGACCTCGTGAAGGCCGCCCGCCGCGCCTGACCCGGACCGGACCGGACGAAGACGCTGGACCGCGGCGTCGTCTTAATCATACAGTTAATCACCTCGGGGTCCGGGGCCGGACCGGCATGTTCGCGCCGGCGCCGGAGGTGGGGAAAACGACGGGGAACGGCAAGGAGCGGGATCTTGCATCCGCCGCATCGCCTGAGGCGGGGCGGCACGCCCCCCGCGTCGTCCGCCGCCGACAATGACGCATGGCAGGCCGCGGCCCGGGCGCCTTTTCGCGCCCGCCTCCCGGTCCGGCCCAACAGGAGAAAGACATGAGGAAACGCACCAGCGCCCTGCTCGCCGCGCTCGTCGGCTCGGCCGCCGCCCTTTCGGCCGCCCAGGCCCAGACCCTGCGCTACGCCGTCGGCTGGCCGCCGAACAGCAACGCCGCCAACTCCTTCAACGCCTTCGCCGAGACGCTGAAGGCGGAGACGAACGGCGACATGACCGTCGAGGTCTATCCGCTGTCGCTCCTGAACTTCATGGAGTCCGCCTCGGGCGTGAAGGACGGCATCGCCGACCTCACCACCATCCTGCTGCCCTACTTCCAGGCCGAATTCCCGGCCTCCAACTTCGGCACCGAGCTTGCGGCGCTGGCGGACCTCGTGATCGAGGACGGCGACGACGTAGGCCCCGCCTATGCCGGCGCCTTCAACGAGTGGCTGATGCTGGACTGCCCCGCCTGCCAGGAGGAGTTCGCCGCCCAGAACGCGGTGTTCCTCGGCGGCGGCTCCTCCACCCGCTACCACCTGATCTGCAACAAGAAGGTCAGCACGCTCGAGGAGCTTCAGGGCGCGCGCATCCGCGCCGGCGGCGCGTGGTGGTCCCGCTGGGCCTCGGCCATGGGCGCCACGCCCGTCTCGATGTCGATCAACGAGACGTTCGAGGCGCTGAGCCAGGGCGTGCTCGACTGCTCCGCCTCCTCGAACCCCGAGCTCAAGAACTTCGGCTTCATCGACGTGGCCAAGCACATCACCGAGGGGGCGCCCGGCTCCCAGTTCCCCTCCGCCACCGCGGTGATGAACCGCGACTCGTGGCAGTCCGCCTCCGAGGATGAGCGCCGCGCGCTTCTCAAGGCCGCCGCCGCCGTCGCCGCCGAGATCACCTGGGTCTACATCGAGGAATCCCGCGCCGGCATCGCCGAGGCGGAATCCCGCGGCATCCCCGTGGAGCAGGCCGCCCCCGACCTGCTGGAGAAGAGCCGCGCCCATGTGGCCTCCGACCCCGCGACGGTCGCCGCCTCCTACGCCGAGCGCTTCGGGCTGGAGAACGCCGATCAGCTCGCCGACAAGATGAAGGAGCTGATCGGCAAGTGGGCCAAGCTGACCGAGGGCGTCGAGGGCCCCGACCAGCTCGCGGACCTCTATTGGAACGAGGTCATGTCCAAGATCGACGTCTCCACCTACGGTCAGTGATCGCAGGCCCGGCCGCCCTCGCGGCGGCCGGCGACGCGAATCCCCGGCCGCCCCCGCGGCGGCCGGGCCCCGTTCAGCCGTGCGGCGCCAGCACCTGCCGCACCGCGGCGCCGGAGGCGAGCCGGTCGAACCCCTCGTTGATCTCGTCGAAGCCGATCACCCGGTCCACCAGCTGCTCCACCGGCAGGCGCCCGGCCGCGTGCATCTCCAGGAACCGAGGGATGTCGCGCACCGGCACGCACGATCCCATGAAGCTGCCGAGGATCGACTTCTCCTCCATCACCAGGTCCGGCTGCGGAACCTCGAAGATGGACCCCGCCGGCGCGATCCCGGCCGTCACCACCTGCCCGCCCCGCACGGTCACCGCGTAGGCCGCCTGCAGGGCCGGCACCGCGCCCGCCAGATCCACCGCATGGTCCACGCCGCCGCGCGTCAGGTCCCGGATCTTGGCCACCAAGTCGTTGTCGCGGCTGTCGAACACATGCGTCGCGCCCAGCGTCTTGGCCTTCTCCCGCTTGCCCGGCTCCGGGTCCACGCCCACGATGATCCCCGCGCCCGCGAGCTTCGCGCCCATGATTCCGCAGAGGCCGACGCCGCCCGAGCCCGAACACCGCCACCTTCTCCCCGGGCCTGACCCCGGCCGTGTTCACCATCGCCCCCACGCCCGTCATCACCGCGCAGCCGAACAGCGCCGCGATGTCATGGGGCGTCGAGGGGTCCACCACCACCACGCTGCCGCGGTTCACCACCGCGTATTCCGCGAAGCACGAGACGCCCGAGTGATGCCGCAGCGTCCGCCCCTCCGCGTCCCGGATGCGGGAGCCGCCGGACAGAAGCTCCCCCTTCGCGCGCGCCTCGGCGTTGGGTCCGCAGATCTGGGGCCGCCCCGACAGGCACGCCTCGCACCGCCCGCAGGCGGCCGAGAACTGGAAGATCACCGAATCCCCCACCTTCACGTCGCGCACCGAGGCGCCGACCTCCACCACCTCGCCCGCGCCCTCGTGCCCCAGCACCACCGGCACGCCCCGCCCCAGCACGCCCGAGATGATCGAGAGGTCAGAGTGGCACAGCCCCCCGCCGCGGATCCTCACCACCAGGTCCGTGGGCTCGGGCGGGTCGAGCGTCACCTCCTCGATCGCGAGCGGGCGGCTGTCGGCATAGGGCGCCGGCCGCCCCACGTCGCGCAGCACGGCGGCCTTGCAGGTGATGGTCATGGATCTCCTCCCCGATGCGCGCGCCGTTCCGCCGGCGCCTGCCCCGAGTGATATGCGCAGACCGCCCGCCCCTCCAGCGCCGTCAGGGTTCGTAGATCATCTTCCGCGTCATGCCGCCGTCCACCGTCAGCACATGGCCCGTGACGAACTCCGCGCCGTGCAGATACTCGACCGCCTCGGCGATATCCTCGGGCCGCCCGACCCGGCCCGCAGGGTGCTGGGCATGATCCACCTCCCGCAGGTCCGCCTCGTCCGTGATCCAGCCGGGCGCGATGGCGTTGACCCGCACCCGCGGCCCCAGATGCACCGAAAGCGCCTGCATCAGCCCGATCAGCCCGCCCTTCGCCGCGGCATAGGCGAAGTCCCCGCCCTCCGACATGAAGGCGCGCGTCGAGGTGGTCATCACGATCGACGCCCCCTCCCCCAGCAGCGGCAGCGCCGCGCGCGCCATCAGGAAGGCGCCGGTCAGGTGGCTGTCGATGGCCCCGCGCCAGTCCGCGAGCGTGGCTTCCGCCAGCTCCAGCTCGATGATCCCCGTGATGCCGGCATTGCTGACCAGCAGGTCCAGCCGGTCCCAGCCCAGCGCCTCGAACGCGCGGGCCACCGACGCCTCGTCCCCCACGTCGCAGACCACCTGCCGCCCCGGCCCGTCGCCTTCCTCCAGATCGAAGCTCGCCACCTCCCAGCCGCGCGCCTCCAGCCGGGCGCAGATGGCCCGCCCGATCAGCCCCGACCCGCCCGTCACGATCGCCCTCGGCATCCACGCCTCCCGCTTCCAATCCGCACGGACCAGCTAATCCGCCCGCCGCCGGCGGCGAACTTTCGCCGCCCGATGCGCAAGCCGCTTGCAAAATGAGAACGCTTCTCATAATCATTTGACGACGCCGCAATCGCCGGAGCACTCGATGCGCCTCGCCCTCGTCGCCGCCCTGCTGTCCGCCGCCTCCCCCCTCGCGGCGGCCGAGAAGATGAAGGTCGTGACCACCTTCACCGTGCTCGCGGACATGGCCCGCAACGTGGCGGGCGACATGGCCGAGATCGTCTCCGTCACCAAGCCGGGCGCCGAGATCCACGGCTACGAGCCCACGCCCCAGGACATCGTCCGCGCCCATGACGCCGACCTGATCCTGCGCAACGGCCTGAACCTGGAGCTGTGGTTCGAGCAGTTCCTCGCCAATCTCGGCGACCTGCCCTCCGCCACCTTGTCGGACGGCATCGACCCCATCCCGATCTCGGAGGGCGCCTACAAGGACAAGGCCAACCCCCACGCCTGGATGGGCCTCGAATCCGCGATGATCTACGTGGACAACATCGCCGCCGCCTTCGCCGACCAGGACCCCGACAACGCCGACGCCTACGAGGCCAACGCCGACGCCTACAAGAGCCGCATCCGCGCCGAGATAGAGCCGCTGCGCAACCGCGTCGCCGCCATCCCCGAGGACCGGCGCTGGCTGGTGACCTGCGAGGGCGCCTTCTCCTACCTCGCCCGGGATTTCGGCCTGCGGGAGCTCTATCTCTGGCCCATCAACGCCGACCAGACCGGCACCCCCCAGCAGGTGCGCAAGGTGATCGACGGCGTCCGGGACCATGACGTCCCCGTGGTGTTCTGCGAAAGCACCGTCAACACCGCCCCGGCCGAGCAGGTGGCGAGGGAGACCGGCGCGGCCTATGGCGGCGTCCTCTACGTGGACTCGCTGTCCGAGTCGGACGGCCCCGTCCCCACCTATCTCGACCTCCTGCGCGTCACCGCTGGAACGGTCGCGGACGGCCTGACGGGCGCCAACTGATGCTCCAGCGCGCCCCCGAGACCGCGACCGTGGCCGAGGACGGCGCCGGCCTCCTCGTCCGCGACCTCCACGTCACCTACCGCAACGGCCTCACCGCCCTGCGCGACGCGAGCTTCACGCTCCCCAAGGGCACGATCGCCGCCCTCGTCGGCGTCAACGGCGCCGGCAAGTCCACCCTCTTCAAGGCGATCATGGGCTTCGTGCCCGCCGCGCGCGGCGAGATCCGCATTCTCGGCCTCACGGTCCGCGAGGCCCTGAAACGCAACCTCGTCGCCTACGTCCCCCAGGCCGAGGAGGTCGACTGGGCCTTCCCCGTCCTGGTGGAGGACGTGGTGATGATGGGCCGCTACGGCCGCATGGGCTTCCTGCGCCGCCCCCGCGCCCAGGACCGCGAGGCGGTGGACCGCGCGCTGACCCGCGTCGGCATGCAGGCCTTCCGCCGCCGCCAGATCGGCGAGCTTTCGGGGGGCCAGCGCAAGCGCGTGTTCCTCGCCCGCGCGCTGGCGCAGCAGGGCCAGGTGATCCTGCTGGACGAACCCTTCACCGGCGTGGACGTGGAGACCGAGCGGCAGATCACCGCCCTCCTGCGCGAACTTCGCGACGAGGGCCGGGTGATGCTCGTCTCCACCCACAATCTCGGCTCGGTGCCCGAGTTCTGCGACCGCACCATCCTGGTCAAAGGCACCGTCCTCGCCCACGGCCCCACCGAGGAGGTGTTCACCCGCCAGAACCTGGAGCGCGCCTTCGGCGGCGTCCTGCGCCACTTCACCCTCGCGGGCGACGAGCTGCACGACGACGACGACCCGCGGGAGCTGCGCATCATCACCGACGACGAGCGCCCCTTCATCCACTACGGCGACCGCACCCGGAAAACGCAGGAATGAGCGTCCTGCTGGAGCCCTTCGCCTACGGCTACATGACCAACGCCATGTGGGTCTCGGCGCTGGTGGGGGCGGTGTGCGCGTTCCTCTCGGCCTACCTGATGCTCAAGGGCTGGTCGCTGATTGGGGATGCGCTCAGCCACTCCATCGTGCCCGGCGTGGCGGGGGCCTACATGCTGGGCCTGCCCTTCGCTTTGGGCGCCTTCCTCGCCGGCGGGCTGGCGGCGGGGGCGATGCTGTTCCTCAACCAGCGCTCGGGGCTGAAGGAGGACGCGATCATCGGCCTGATCTTCACCGCCTTCTTCGGGCTCGGCCTGTTCATGGTCTCCCTCAACCCGATGTCGGTGTCGGTGCAGACCATCGCCATGGGCAACATCCTCGCCATCACGCCGGCGGACACGCTCCAGCTCGCGATCATCGGGTTCGTGTCGCTCGCGATTCTGCTCGCGAAGTGGAAGGACCTGATGGCGGTGTTCTTCGACGAGGCGCACGCCCGCTCCATCGGCCTGCACGCGGGCGCGCTGAAGGCCCTGTTCTTCGTGCTCCTCGCCGCCTGCACGGTGGCGGCCATGCAGACCGTGGGCGCCTTCCTGGTGATCGCGATGGTGGTGACCCCCGGCGCGACCGCGTATCTGCTGTGCGACCGCTTCCCCCGTCTGATCGCGCTCTCGGTCGCGCTCGGCGCGGGCACCAGCTTCGCGGGCGCGTATCTGAGCTACTTCCTCGACGGCGCCACCGGCGGGATCATCGTCACCCTGCAGACGCTGATCTTCCTCGCGGTTTTCGCGCTCGCCCCGAAGCACGGGATGCTCGCCGCGCGCCGCCGGGCCGCCGCCTCCCTGCGGGAGGAGACGCCATGAGCCTCGAGTCCCTGCTCCTCCCCTTCCAGTTCCCGTTCATGCAGAACGCCTTCTGGATATCGGCCCTGATCTCGGTCCCCACGGCGCTGCTGTCCTGCTTCCTGGTGCTCAAGGGCTGGTCGCTGATGGGCGACGCGGTCAGCCACGCGGTCCTTCCCGGCATCGTGCTCGCCTATATGGCGGGGATCCCGCTGCTGATCGGCGCCTTCGGGGCCGGCATGACCTGCGCGCTGCTCACGGGGTTCCTCTCCAACAACAGCCGGGTGAAGTCCGACACCGTGCTGGGCGTCGTGTTCTCCGGCATGTTCGGCATCGGCATCGTCCTTTTCACCGCCATCGAGACCGACCAGCACCTCGACCACATCCTCTTCGGCAACATGCTCGGCGTGGGCCCGGATGACCTGTGGACGGCCGGGATCATCTCCGCGGTCGTCTCGCTGATCCTGCTGGCCAAGTGGCGGGACTTCATGCTCCACGCCTTCGATCCCGCGCAGGCGAGGACCTCCGGCCTGCCGGTCAACCTCCTCCATTACGGGATGCTGACGCTGCTTTCCCTGACCATCGTGGCGACGCTGTCCTCGGTGGGGATCATCCTGGCGGTGGCCCTCCTGATCTCGCCCGGCGCCATCGCCTTCCTGCTCGTGCGGCGGCTCGGGGCGATGCTGGCGGTCGCGACCGCGGCGACGCTGATCTCCACCCTGCTCGGCGCCTATCTCAGCTTCTTCCTCGACAGCGCCCCCGCCCCGACCATCGTGCTCGTGCTCACCGCCATGTTCGCCGCCACCTTCCTGCGCCGTGTCGTGCTGGACCGGGGCGCCGCCTCCGCCGTCTGACCGCCGGCGCCCGGCGGCGAGGCCCCGCTAGGCGCTCCGCATCTCCAGCGCCTTGAGCGACCTCTCGAACTCCCGTGCGCCCGGCAGCTCCCGGCTCGGGACCGGCCGGCCGAAGAAGTAGCCCTGCGCCTCCAGGCAGCCCTCGCTCACCAGCCAGCGGGCCTGCTCCGCCTCCTCCACCCCCTCGGCCAGGACCGGGATCCCCAGCGCCTTGCACAGGATCAGCGTGGACTGCACGATCGCCGTCGCCTGCGGATCGCGCCCGAGGTCGAACACGAACTCCCGGTCGATCTTGATCTTGTCGAACGGAAACGTCCGCAGCATCGACAGCGAGGCGAAGCCCGTGCCGTAATCGTCCATCGCCACCCGGACCCCCAGCGTCTTCAGCCGCCCCATCACCGCCAGCGCATGCGCCTGGTCCGAGATCATGCTCGCCTCCGTCACCTCGAGCTCCAGCCGCTCGGGGGCGAGCCCGCTGACCAGCAGCGCATCCTCCACCACCTCCACGAAGTCGGGATGCGCGATCTGCTGCGGGGCCACGTTGACCGCGATGCGGAACGGCCGCTCCCACGAGGCCGCCTCCCGGCAGGAAGCGTGCAGAACCCACGCGCCGATGTCGCAGATCAGCCCGCAGCTCTCGGCCACGGGGATGAACTCGTCCGGCGGGACCCGCCCGCGCTCGGGGTGGTTCCAGCGCAGCAGCGCCTCGAACCCCACCAGCGCGCCCGCGCGCAGCGCCACCTGCGGCTGATAGTGCAGCTCGAACTGCCGCTCCTCCAGCGCATTTCGCAGCTCGATGGCGGTGGAGCTCCGATTGCGGGAGGCCTCGTCCATGCTCGCGTCGTAGAAGCACACCGGCCCCGCCGATCCGCCCTTGGCGCGGTAGAGCGCAAGGTCCACCCGCGACATCAGCATCCGCCGGTCCGCCCCGTCATCCGGCGCCACGCAGGCCCCGACGCTCGCGCCGACCGAGAGCCTGCGCGCCTGCCACTCCGCCGGCCGCAGCGCCGCCCGCCGCAGTCGCCCGGCGAACTCCGCCACCTCCGCGCGGGTCCGGGCGTCGGTCTTCAGCGCCACGAACTCGTCCCCCCCCATCCGCGCGACCATCTCGTTGGGCCCGAGCGCGTCGAGGAAGCCGCGGGCGATGGTCCTCAGCAGCAGGTCTCCCGCCTCATGCCCATGCACGTCGTTCACCGGCTTGAAGCGGTCGAGGTCGATCCCCACCAGCCCCACCCGACGCCCCGGCATGGGGGAGGCGAGCGCCGCGTCCAGCTTCTCGATCAGCGCGGGCCGGTTGGGCAGGCCCGTCAGGTCGTCATGCGTGGCCATGTGCCGGTAGCGCAGCCGCGCCTCCCGCCGGGCGGTGCGGTCGGTGGCCGCGGTCACGCCCGCCACCAGCCCGACCAGCGCGCCCACAAGCCCCAGCACCAGCACCAGCTCCTCCGCCGGAAGCCCGAGCCCGCGCGACATCGCGGTCGTCCGCGCGGCGCCGGCCGCGAAGACCGCCCAGGCCGCCGCCTGCACCAGGCAGGCCAGTCCCGCCCCGCCTCCCGCCAGCAGGCGATGCAGCGCCACCGCCGACAGCGCGGCCCCCGCGACCGAGGGAACCGCAGCGGGCGAAAGCTCCGCCGTCCCCGAAGCGTGCAGCGCCGCCGCCAGCGCCGCCGCCTGCGCCAGCGCCATGACCGCCGCTCCCAGCGGCAGGCGCAGGCGCAGCCCCCGCCACTGCGAGACCGCGGCCCCCGCCGTGCCCGCAGCGGTCGCAGCCGCCAGTCCCGCCACGATGTCCGGGGCGTGGAAAATCCGCTCGAACCCGCCCGCCCCCAGGATCGCGAGGAACGCCGCGGCCCACGCGCCCGCCCCCGTCACCACGCCCGCCAGCAGGATCCACAGCCTTCGCCGGGTGAGGTCCTGCTCGCACTCGACCAGATGCAGCCGGATCGCGAACAGGGGCGCGGCCGCCCCCGCCGCCAGCGACAGGCCGGCCGCGACGGGGTTCCAGCCCGCTCCGAGATCGAGGGAGACCAAGCTCAGCACGTTCAGCTCCTGCGCGACTCCGACCCTCTCACCCTGTCTCGGGAGGATGAACGAAGTGAGAACGATTCAACCTTCGCGTTCCAGAAGCCGCTCCCGCCGCACATGCCGCTGGCGATAGAGCCCGCGCGCGTGCATCCAGGCCACGGGCGACAGCAGGCCCGCATCCATCCGCACGTCGTCCACCAGCCGGCAGCCCCGCGGCGTCGGCTCCACCGTCAGGGTGTGGCGCCAGGTGCGGATCGGGCCGCCGAACTCGTCCGTCCGCATCACCCGCAGGTCGTGGTTCACCTCCAGCAGCCTCACCACCCACGGGAACTCCTGCCGCGGGATGCCGCCCGCGACGCGGTAGACGACCACCTGCCCGGCCTGCATCCGGCACTCCGGCAAACCGTCGTAGCTGACCGCGTCGAAGCTGGTGAGCGCGAGGTTCGGCCAAAGCGTCGCATGCTCCCACACCACCTCGGGGGGGAAGCCGTACTCGCGCGCCGCAACCATCCTCATAAGCACCCTGACGCTCCAGCTCCCGTCGCGGACGAACCCGCCCCGATTAACCCTGCGTGGCTTTCCAAAGCCTTGACGACGCCCCGCCCGCATGCCCCCCTCCGCCCCGCCAGCCGAAAGGAGCCCGCCATGATCGCCGTCATCTTCGAGGTCCTCCCGAAGGAGGGCCGCCGCGCCGCCTATCTCGACATGGCCGCCGAGCTGAAGCCGCTCCTCTCCGAAATCGACGGCTTCATCTCGGTGGAGCGATTCGAGAGCCTGACCGAGCCGGGCAAGCTCCTCTCCGTCTCCTTCTGGCGCGACGAAGAGGCCCTCGCGCAATGGCGGGCGGTGGAGCGCCACCGCGGCGCCCAGTCCGCCGGACGCAGCCTCATGTTCGAGGACTACCGCCTCCGGGTCGCGGGCGTGATCCGCGACTACGGCATGGAGGACCGCGCCCAGGCCCCCGCCGACAGCCGCGCGCACCACGGAGGCTGAGGGCCGGGCGGGCGGGCGAGCCGGGGCGCAGGCCCCGACGAGTCCCGCCCGCCCGCCCGCGTTGACACCGCCCCGGATCGCGAGGACCCTCCGCCCCGAAACCAAGGCGCGGGAGGAACGCATGAGCTTCAAGGCCCTGATCGTCGACAAGGACGCGGAGGGGACCCCCTCCGCCGCCGTGCAGGAGATCGAGGCGGACCGCCTCCCCGACGGCGACGTGACCGTGGCGGTCGAATACTCGACCGTGAACTACAAGGACGGCCTCTGCCTCACCACCGGCGGCGGTCTGGTGAAGACCTGGCCCCACGTCCCCGGCATCGACTTCGCGGGCACGGTCGAATCCTCCTCCGACTCCCGCTACGCCCCCGGCGACAAGGTGGTCCTGACCGGCTGGCGCGTGGGCGAGGTCTGGTGGGGCGGCTACGCCCAGAAGGCCCGCGTGAAGGCCGACTGGCTGGTCCCCTTGCCGGATGGCCTCACCCCCAGGCAGGCCATGGCCGTCGGCACCGCCGGCTTCACCGCCATGCTCGCGGCGATGGCGCTTGAGGACCACGGGCTGAAGCCCGGCGCGGGCCCGGTGCTCGTCACCGGCGCGGCCGGCGGCGTGGGCTCCGTGGCGACCGCGATCCTCGCCCATCTGGGCCACGAGGTCGCGGCCGTCACCGGCCGCCCCGAGACGGAGGACTACCTCAAGTCCCTCGGCGCCTCCCGCATCGTCCCGCGCGAGGACATCGCCGAGACCGTCAAGCGCCCCCTCGAATCCGAGACCTGGGCCGGCGCCATCGACGCCGTCGGCGGCCAGATGCTCGCCCGCCTGCTGGGCCAGATGAAATACGGCGCCTCGGTCGCCGCCATCGGCCTCGCCGGCGGCCCGCAGCTTCCCACGACGGTCCTGCCCTTCATCCTGCGGAGCGTGAACCTGCTCGGCATCGATTCGGTGATGCAGCCCTACGAGAACCGCCTCCGCGCCTGGTCCCGCATCGCGAAGGACCTGCCGATGGAGAAGCTCGAGGCGATGGTCGAGCCCGCCACGCTCGAAGACCTGCCCAGGCTCGGCGAGGACATCCTCAAGGGCCGCGTGAAGGGCCGCGTGGTGGTGGACGTGAATGCCTGAACCGGGCCGGGACGCATCCGCTCGCAGGCGCCCTGCGGGCGGGCTTTCCCGGACGGCCGACGCCCGCGCCCGGATCGCGAAGCGATCCGCGGGTCCGGAGGGGTTCGACGCCCCTCCGGACCCGCCCCCCTCGGGGGAAGCGCCCCCCGACGCTTCCCCCCAAGACCGACCCCCGGCCCCCCCTACTCCCCCACCCGCCGCCGGAACGCCGCCAGCGCATCCCGCGCCCCGGCCGCGGCGCTCGCGCCCAGCGCGGCCGCCCCCGCCCGCTCCAGCGACGGCGCATGAGCCCCCAGCTCCGCGATCCGCCCGTCCTTCTCCCGGCTCGACCGGCTCGACCCGAACTCGAAGTCGAACGCGGTCCCGATGTTGCGCGCGAACATCCCCCCGATGCCGGTCAGGAACCCCACCAGCGTGTTCACCATGGCGCTGTTCTCCGCGTCCTTGTTCAGCGACAGCAGGAACATCACCCCCGCGATCCCCACCACCGCCGAGAACGCCGCCACCAGCATCACGTCCGCCCGCCGGTTCTCCCGCCCCAGCACCTTCACGATCTGCACGTCCCGCGCCCGCGCGTCCGCCCGGTCCGCCAGCAGCGCCTCCGCCTCCGCGAGCGACAGCTCCGCCAGCCGCCCCTTCAGCGCCGCCATCGCCTGCGCGTCCCGCTCCAGCGCGGCCATCGCCCGCGCCTCCGCCTCCGGCCCGGCCGACGGGTCCACGCCCGTGACCTCCCGCACCGCCGCGGAGACCGCCGCCCCCAGCGCCCCGCCGCGCCCCTCTCCCACCAGCCTCGACACCAGCGCCGGCGCCGCCGCCGCGATGATCGGCAACAAGGGAATCATGCCCGCCTCCTTCCTCAGGCGCCCAAGGGCCGCGCAGGCCCCCGCGGCGCGGAACGGGACGAATACGCCCCAACGATCGGCGGCGACGAAACCATGCCCCGCCTCCTTCCTCAGGCGCCGAGGGGCCGCGACGGCCCCCCCAGCGCGTAATAGGCCGCCTGCGCCGCCGACATGAGCGCCCCCCCCGGCGCCCCCGTCTCCGGCAGCCGGCAGGCCCGCTCGAACTTCAGGATCGCCGCCCGGGTCCGCGGCCCCATCAACCCGTCCGCCGGCCCCGGCTCCGCCCCCAGATGCGTCAGCGCGTGCTGGAGCGCGGCCACCGTCTCCACCCGGAACTCCGCCCCCGCGGCCTCCGCCGCATAGGCCGCCGCCAGCTTCTCGTCATACCGGTTCCGCGCGTAGCCCGGCCCGTTGTAGCCCCGCGCGAACCCCGCCCAGTCCCGCGCCCGCAGATGCCGGTCCAGCCGCGCCCCCCGCACGAACCCGGCGAAGGCGTCGAGCTGCGCCGCCTCGTCGTCGCACATGTCGGCCACGAAGCTCTCCACGTCCCCCCACCCGCACAGCCCGGCGTTGAACCCCATGATCTGGAACCGGCCCCAGGAGGCGGCCTTCAGCGCCGCCTCCCGGTCCAGCCGCATCGCCTCCGCCAGCCGCCCGTGCTGCGCCTCCCCCCCGGCCCCGTACCCCCCGGCCGAGGCCGCCGACACCCCCGGCGCCGCCCCATCGAACCGCCCCCCGGTCAGCCGATGGAACACATGCCGCTCGAACAGCACCGGCGGCCGGCCCGAGGGCAGGAACGCCGCCCCCCGGCTCTCCACCTCCGCCACCGCCCGGATCGCCGCCAGCTCGCACCCCAGCTCGGCGGCGGCGGCGAGCCACGGGCCCGGCCCCTCGATGAGCCTCGCGGCCCCCCGGAACCCCTCCGGCGCATGCCGGGCGTCGATGGCTGTGTCGGACATGGCGGCCCCTGCTTCCCCGGGGCCACGGCCGCACGAAGGATGCGCGACAGCGGCCCCTCGTGGCGAACGGCGGCGCAGCTACAGCGAAATTGCTGACAAACCGCTAACCGGAGGGCGGACCCGTGGAGCGCCGTCTCGCAAGCTCCGCCATCGCCGTGCCCCCGCGCCGGGGCGAGCGCCGTCCGAACCAGAGCGGGAGGCCGAGACGGCCGCCCTGCGCCCCTCCCCCTGAACCCGCGGCGAGTACGGACACGCCGCAACCGCCTCCGGGGACGCCTTCGCGTTCGAGAATGACGGCTGCACTCAGGCGGACGGGACGATCCCGCTGCCGGAGAACCAAGCGTCCGGCGCCGACGTCCCGGCGAGCGCGGTCCTTGCCGGCCGGAGCCTCGCCAGCCTCGGGTTCGCGCCGGGCAGCTGCTCGGTCTTCGTGCCGGGCGGCGCCGGGCTGCGGGTCGCGGTGGACGAAGGGCCGCCTGCCATGCCGCCGCCCGCGCGCTGCCGATGGCGCCCCTCGGCCTGCCGAGCCCGATCGGGCTGCGCCGCAGGCGTTGGTCGGCTCAGGAACGCCGGCCGAAGACCTCGGCGCCCCCTCCGCGTCAACGCATCGTCAACCATGACGCAGCGTCTTCCGCCGCTTCCACGGCCCCAGGAAGATACCCAAGCGCATCATACGCAAGCGATGTTTCGCGCGCGAAACACGCATGCGAAACGCCCGCTACCAGTCGTACTTCCAGTTCGCGCCGATGGAGGCGCCCTTGTCGGACCCCGTCTCCGCATCCACCGTGAAATTGTCGAACACCTCGACCTCCACCTCCACGGCCGGAGAGCCTCCGTCGACCGGCTGCTTCACGCCCACGAATACCCCGTCCGAGACGTTGCGCCCGGCCCTGACGGCGGTGCTCTCGCCGCCCGTCTCCACCGACAGCACGTCCAGCCCGACGGCCGAGCGGATGCGCCCCAGCACCCCCTGGTTGCCGGAGGCCAGCGTCGCCAGCCCGGAGGCGAGCTGGATCCCCTCCGCCGCCGACAGGCTCTGCCTCGGCCGCCCGAACAACACTCGCGGCAGCACCTCGTCCTCCGGCAGGGCGGGCGTCGACTCGAACGCGAGCTCCGGGTTCGAGGCCGTGCCCCGCACCGCGATCCGCCCGGTGATGTCGTCGCGCTCATGCTCCAGCGCCACGTCCAGGATCGGGTCGATGTCCCGGCGCCCGAGGAACCGGACTTCGCCCCGCACCAGCTCGAAGTCCCGGCCCAGGAAATCCAGCCGCCCGCGGCGCTTGCTGATCGTGCCCGTGACCCGCGGCGACGCCGCCGCCCCGTCCACCGAGATGTCGGCCTGCCACTCGCTGTCGAGCCCCCGGCCGCGGATGTAGATGTCCGCCGGCGCCACGATGTCGATGTCGAGCTGCGGGCCGGCGCCCGGATCGACGGGCGCCTCCTCCTCCTCGACCGGCTCGCCCTTGATGAGCACCTCGCCCAGATCGGCGACCGAGGGGGGCGTGGCGTTCACCAGCCGCACCTCCGCCCGGTCGATCAGGACCTTGCCCGCGATCAGCGGCGCGGTCAGCGGCCCGGTGGCGCTGATGTCGGCGGTCACCGAGGCCGTCACATCCTCGCGCCGCACCAGCACCGCCTCGCGGGTGGTGAGCGTCGCCTGAAGCTCCGAGCCGTCGATCAGCACCTCCGCCGTCACCGGGTTGCCCGCGCCGTCGGTGGCGCTCACGTCCACCGCGAAGGCGCCGCCCTCGGCGATGCGGGACCGCGCCTCCAGGTCCAGCAGGATCGTGCCCAGCTCCAGGAACTGGTAGGCGCCGTCGGTGAGAAAGATGCTCCCCGTGGGCTGCGGGTTCGCCACGGTGCCCGTCACCTTGAGGTCCAGGTCGAGCTGGCCCTGAAGGACGTGATCCGGCAGCGGCGCCAGCGCCCAGATGTTCTCGGCCCGGCCCTGCCAGCTCACCGCGAGGTCCAGCGCGCCGTTCTGCGGGACCGAGACCGCGGGCCCCGACGGGACCAGCGGGATCGACCCCTCCACCACCAGCGGCTGCCCGAAATCCCCGCTGACCGAAGCGGTGGTCCTCAGCCGGCTTCCGTTCCAGGTCCCCTCCGCCGAGACCGCGATCGGCTCCACGTCGTTCGGCACCCCCGCGATGCGAAGGCCCGAGCCCTCCAGGTCGAACCGGCCGGAGGCCGAGCCCGCCCGCGTGTCGAACCGCGCCGTCAGCCCCGCCTGCCCGGCCGTGACCGGCGCGCCCGTCAGCTCGCCCAGCGCCGCCATGTCATCCACATTCAGCCGGATCGAGCCCACGGACCCGCCGCCCCGAAGCGCCACGTCTCCCGTCAGGCTCCCGCCCGGCAGCGATACGTTCAGCCCCTGAAGCTCCGTCGCGTCGCCTGCGCGCACGACCCGAAGCCGCCCCTGCTGCGCCACCGCCAGTTCGCCCGAGGCGAAGCGAAGCTGAGAGACGTCGAAGCGCAGATCCTCGCCCGACAGATCCCCCTGCCCGGCCACGTCCAGCGACAGCGCCTCGCCGTCCGGGTTCTCGCCGCGGCCCTGCACGGTCACGCGCAGGTCCTGCAACCCGCCTTCCGCCGTCGCCGTCACCTGCGCGAAGCGCCCCGCGCCGCCGAGGTCCAGCCCCGAGATCACCGCCCGCGCCTCGCCCTGCGGGTCCTCGATCAGGTTCGACCCCTGCGCCGTGATCCGGGCGCCCGCGGCCGTCACCGCGCCCGAGAGCGCCGAGGCGTCCACCTGCACCGACCCGGCCGGCGAGGTCAGCAGGTCCGACCCCTCCGCCGTCGCCGTCAGGGAGGCCACGTTCACGCCCCCCGCCGAGACGCCCGAAGCCTCCAGCTTCGCGGTCCCTTCGGGCGCCTCGATCAGGTTGGTCCCCTCCACGCTCAACGTCGCCCGGTCCACCGAGGCCGCGTCGCCCGAGACGTCCTCCACCCGCACCGTCGCCGCCCCTTCGGCCGCGCCCAGCAGATCCATCCCCTGGGCCTCGCCCGACAGCGCGGCGACCGTGAAGCCCGCCGCCTCGATCCCCTGCGCCGAGAACTCGGCCGTCCCGCTCGGCGCCGAAATCAGGTCCGTGCCCTGCACCTCCACCGTCGCCTGCGCCACCGTCGCGCCCTGCGCAGAGACGTCCCGCACCGTCAGCGTCGCCGTGCCGGAGGGGGCCTCGATCAGGTTCTCGCCGGCGAAGTCCAGCTCCGCCTCGCCGACCGTCGCACCCTCGGCGGCCACGCCCTGCGCGGTCAGCCGGCCCTCGCCCTTCGGCGCCTCCATCAGGTTCTCCCCGTCGAAGGTCAGGGTCAGCGTCTCCACCCGCGCGCCCTGCGCCCCGATGCCCGACGCCTTGGCCTCCAGCGTGCCGCGCGGGGCGCCCAGCAGGTCCTGCGCGTCCAGCTCCAGCTCGACCCGCTCCACCTCCGCCTCATACTCGGGCGCCGCGATCCCCTCGATCACCGCCCGCGCTTGCGCCGAGGGCGTGTCCATCAGGTCCGCCGCGGTCCCCCGCAGTTCCACCTGATCCACCGTCGCCCCCTGCGCCGCCACCCCGGACAGCGTCAGCCCGTAGGCGGCCGAGGGCGCGCCCAGCGCGTCCTGCACGCTCACGGTCCCCGACACCTCCGCCACCGAGGCGCCGAACCCCGAGATCCCCGTCCCCTGCAACTGAAGGTTGGCATCCTGCCGCGCCTCCGGCCGGGTCAGCGTCACGTCGGCGGTGAGCGAGCCCAGCAGCGGCTCCCCCGCAAGGTCCGAGAAGGCTGAGAGGTCGGACGCCGCCACCTCCAGCGACCCCTCGGCCAGCATGGTGTCGAGGTTCACCCGCACCCCGCCCGTGGCGATGGTGTCCAAAGCCTCCGCCCGCATGTCCGAGAGCGTCAGCGCCTGCCCCTCCAGCCGGAAGTCCGTCGCCACCTGCGCCGGGCCGTAGGGGCTGTCCGAGGCGTCGACCGCGGCCTCCCCCTCGATCACGTCGCCGAGGGTGACGTCATGCGTCAGCGCCACCTGCCCGTATTCCGTGCCCTGGTAGGAGAGGTCCCCCAGCTCCGCCCGACCCGTCAGATGCACCGCCGACAGCGGCCCCTCCGCCTGACCGGAAGCCTGAAGCCGGCCCGACGCCTCCACCCCGTAGGCCTCCGCCACCGGGGCCAGCGCGGGCGTGGACACCTCGTAGGACGCATCCACCGTGCCGCCCGTGATGTCCACATCCCCCTGCGCGGCGACGGTCAGCAGCGGGCTCTCCAGCCGAAGCGTCTCCAGCGACGCCTCCTGCGTCTCCAGCCCGTACTGCGCCTGCACATTCAGCCGGGTCTCCCCCAGCAGCTCCGGCTGGAGCGCGTCGATCCTGAGGCCCTGCACCAGGCCCGAGGCGTCCACGCTCAGAAGCTGACCCTGCTTGCCGACCTGCACCTCAAGCTCCGCGTCGCCCACATCCGCCGTCGGAGTGCGCAGGTCGGTCAGCGTCGTGGTCCCCGTCGCGGTCAGGTCCGCGGTCGTGCCCTCCAGCTTCCCGTCGAAGCCGATCCGCTCCCAGCCCACGCCCTCCACGGCCTGCGAAAGCGCCCGCTCGGCGGCCAGAGTTCAGGTCGAAATCCATGGTCCCCGAGGCGCGCTCGTAGGTCCCGTCCACGTTCAGCGCCAGCGAGGGGGACTGGAAGCTCCCCGCATCGATGGTCACCACGCCGTCGTCGCCCTCGCGCACCCGCAGGTCCAGCGTCGCGGCATCGCCCAGCGCCAGCGCGGCGTTGGGGTCCAGCTCCGGCCCGGGCACGATCCGCAGGGAGCCGTCCACCGCGATCGGCGCCTTCGCGTCCACCGTCAGCGAGCCGTCCACCGCGATCACCCGCTCCACGTCCGCGCCCAGCGTCAGGCGCCAGTCCACCAGCGGTCCCGCCGCCTCGATGCTCACCTCCGAGGCGCTGTCGTTCGGCAGCCCCGCGACGGCCGCCACCACGCCGCCCGCCGCCTCCCGCGCGGTCAGGTCCAGCTTCAGGCTCTCGTCCGAGAAGTCCCGCACGTATTCGAGGTCGATCACCCCCTCCACGTCGTCCGTGCGCTGCACGTTGAGCGCGAGGCTCTGGATGTCGCCCTCGTCGCGGAACGAGCCTGTGGCGTCGAACTCCAGATCCTGCGGCGCGAACACCCCGGAGGCCACGAAGGCGCTCTGCACCACCACCTGCTCCACCCGCGTGGTGATCGGCACGCGCGGCCACGAGAAAGGATCGAAGCCCGTGCTGGCCTCGTCCAGCTCAGAGCCCTCCACCACCTGCACCTGCGGGGGCGTGGGGGCGCGCAGCACCTCCATGTCGATGATCGCGAGGCGGTTGATCTCCAGCTCGCCGCGCAGCACCCGGCTCGCGTTCCAGCTCAGCTCGATGGCGTCGGCGCGGAACCACACGCCCTCGCCGTCGGAGATGGTCACGTCGGTCAGGCGGGTGCCCCCCTCCTCGGGATCCTCCACCTCTCCGGCGGTGATCTCGAACTCCCCCTCCACCGAAATCTGGCTGAGCACGAACTGGATCAGGCTGTTCTTCAGCCCCAGCACCGAGAACTGCGCCGCCGCCGGCCACGCAACCAGCCAGACCCCGAGGACGAGAGCGAGAAGCCGCATCAGTAAGCCTGCCCGATGGAGAAGTAGAGCGCGAAGGGATCGTCCACGTCGCGCGGGTTCAGCGGCACCGCCACGTCCACGCGGATCGGCCCCACGGGCGAGTAGTAGCGCAGCCCCACGCCGCCGGCGTAGAGCGGCTCCTGGTCGAAGGAGGGATAAAGCTCCTCCGACACCAGCCCCGCCTCCAGGAACGTCACCGCCCCGATGTTCCCCCAGATGCGGGCGCGGAACTCCACGCCCAGCTCGGCCACGGACCGGCCGCCGGTGGGGTCGTTGTCGCCGTCGAGCGGCCCGATGAACCGCTCCTGATAGCCGCGCACCGACCCGCCGCCGCCCGAGTAGAACCGCTTGGTGGCGGGAATGTCGTCGAACTCGCCCGAGAAGATGGACCCGATCCGCCCGCGCCCCGCGAGGATGTAGCGCCGCTCCTCGTCCAGCGCGATGTAGGTGGACGCCAGCCCCTCCGCCCGCAGGAACTGCGAATCCCCGCGGTCCCGCTGCGCGTAGTACGGCGTGCCGTAGAGCCAGAAGCGCAGGCCCTCGGTCGGGTTCAGCAGGTCGTCGGTGTCGTCGTAGCGCAGGAAGCTGGGCACGCCGTAGAGGAGCACCTCCTCCTCGCCCTTGCTGTCGGTGATCTGCGAATACTCGACCAGACCGCCGGCCCCGACGGTGAAGTAGCGGTCGAGCTGCCGCTCCAGACCGGCGCCGAGCGTCGCGCCCGTCTCGTCGTAGGCGTCGTCCTCGATATGCCGAAGCTCGGTGAAGCCGGTCAGGTCCTGCCCCGGGCGCAGGAACTGGGGCTTGCGGGCGTCGATGCGCGCGATCTGCTCCTCGACGCCCGCGCTGCCCGCGAACTCGATCCGCTCTCCCGCGCCGAAGAGGTTGCGGTGGGTGAAGCCCGCCTGCACCTCCGGCCCCGAGCCGGTGCTGTAGCGCGCGCCCGCGGTGACGGTGCGCCTGGGCCCCTCCTCGATCAGCACCCGGACCGGCGTGGCGGGGCCGCGCCCCTCGGGCGGCGCGTTGCGCGGCACGTCCACCGTCACGGCGTCGTAGAGGCCGGTCGCCATCAGCGCGCTCTGGTAGTCGCGAAGCTCGCGGCGGTCCACCGGACGGCCCTGCTCGAAGGGCTGGTAGGTGAGGATGTGGGAGGTTTCCACGTCCTCCGCCCCCTCCACGACCACCTCGCCGTATTCGGCGTAAGGCCCGGGCTCCACGTAGCTTTCGACCGAGAGCGTGTCGGCCTCCAGGTCCGCGACCGCCCGCCGGCCCGTCACCTCCGCCCAAGGGCGGCCGGAGTTGATGAGGCGCGTCAGCACCTGCCCTTCCGCATCCAGGATCGCGCCCGCCGTCGCCTGGCCGCCGACGGGGCTGCCCAGCTCCGCGGGCGGGGGCAGGTCCAGGGGCGGGCCGTCCACCCGCTCCGGCAGCGTGAACTCGTGCCGCGCGAGGGTGAAGGCGGGGCCGGGCTCGATCTTCACCCGCGCCAGGGCGCGCTGGTCGGGGATGCCGTCATCGGCGCTCTGGTCCACGTCGTCGGGATCCGGCTCGCCGAAGATCGAGGCGAAGAACCCGCCGGATTCCGCTGGCTTCTTTCGGACGGGCTCCGCGGTCTCGGCGCCCGCGGGCTCGGTCCCGAGGTCCACCACCTCGATCTCGATGTCCGGCTCGTAGTAGCCGTAGCTGCGCAGGACCTTGCGGATCATCTCCACGTCCTGCTCCCCCCGCCGCTCCAGGATCGCCATGGAGGGGGCGCCGTCTTCCTGGCGGCGGTAGAGGTCGATGGTCTCCTCCAGGATATCCCCGACCTCTTCGTTCGGGGCGCCGACCAGCTCAACCTCGTACTCCACCTGCGTGGCGGTCTCGGGGAAGTGCACCGGCGGCAGGCCCGTGCTGTCGCCCGAGAACAGCCCGCAGCCCGCCAGCGCGAGCGGCGAGAGCAGGAGGAGCCCCGCGCGCGGGAGGACGGCTCGGCCGGCCCTGCGGCCATGTCGCTGCATCTTCATGGAGGGAAGCTTCACCCTGATCGTGGCCGGACGGCGGCGCCTCCCCCTAGCTGCGCAAGAGGAAGCTCCGAAGGCAAGAGAGCGCGGCCTCCCGCTCCATCAAGCGGAAGGCTCACCCGCCTCGCGGGCCGCTGCGGCGTGGCCTCGTTGCGCGCAGCAACTTGTAGACCCGGTCGCCGCCCGCCTCCTCCGAATCGAGGAACAGTTCGGCCAGCGTCCGCTCGTAGGGCAGCGTCCGGTTGGCCACGACCCAGAGCGTCCCGGAGGGTTTGAGCAGCCGCGCGGCGGTGCGCAGGAAGCCGAGCCCCAGCTCCAGCGCCACCTCGCGCCCGTCGTGGAAGGGAGGGTTGGCGACGACGGAGTCGTGCCGGCCCGCCGGAAGGCCGGGGCGCAGCGCGTCGGCCCAGTGGAATTCCGCCCGCGGGTCGGCGATGTTGGCCCGCGCGCAGTCGAGCGCGGCGGCCTCGGCCTCCACCAGGTCCAGGCGCGTGATCTCCTCCGACCTCAGGACGGCATCGGCGAGGAAGCCCCAGCCGGCGCCCAGATCCGCCACCGCGCCCTTGAGCGGCGGCAGCGCCTCGGCGAGCACGCGGGAGCCGGGGTCCACGCCCTCCCACGAGAACGCGCCGGCCACGGTCTGGAAACGGCGGCCGTCGACTTCCACCCGCTCCGCCGGGGCGGCCTCGGCGATCCAGCGGGGGAAGAGGTCAGGGGTGGTCTCGGCGCGCTCGGCCCAGATCACGCGGCCATGGCTTTTCGGCAGGGCGCCGCCGAGGAGTCCGAGCTTCTTCAGGTCCTTCTGAAGGCTCTCGATCCCGTCGGTCTTGGCGCCGGCGGCCAGCACGCGGCCTCCGGGCGAGACCTTCGCCCAGGCGCGGGCGAGGTTCGCCCGGTTTTCGGCGCGGGAGCGGGTCAGCGCCACCGCGGCGGCGGGGAAGCTGCGCCCCTCCGGCAGGGCGGCGTGGGTTTCGCGCCCCTCGGCGGCCAAGGCGTCGTGGAGGGGGCGGAAGCCCTGCTCGCACACCAGCGCCTCCCGTGGGAAGGCGCGGGTGGGGCGGGCGCGCAGGACGGCGAGGGCGCCGGGCTCGGGCGGGGTCTCGCCCCAGCCGGCGGCGAGGAGGTCCATGGGATCGGGGTCAGCCATGCGCGGCTCCTAGCGCGGGGCGGCGGGCGAGGCCAGCCCGCGCGCGCCGGGCCGCAGGGGGCGAGCCACCGCATCCGGAAGCACGAGTCATCGAACCCCCTGCCGAGATCGCGGGATCCGACGAAACCGACATGGGGTCCGATGCGGGACTCACCGGGTTCCCTGACCCGCCGGCTACTCGAATTCCAGCAGCAGGTCCTTGGCGTCCACCTGGCTACCCGCCCCGGCGTGGATCGCCTTGACGGTCCCGTCCCGCTCGGCGTGCAGCGCGGTCTCCATCTTCATCGCCTCGATGGTCAGGAGCATGTCGCCGGCCTTCACCCCCTTCCCCTCGGTCACCGCGACCGAGGCCACCACGCCGGGCATGGGGGCCGCCACATGGCGGTCGTTCGACGGGTCCGCCTGGGGGCGGGACTTGGCGGAGCCGGCGGCCTTGGCGTCCTTGACCGCGACGATGCGGGGCTGGCCGTTCAGCTCGAAGAACACCTTGACGGTGCCGTCCTCCCCGGGCTCGGAGATGGCGGAGAGCATGACGTGCAGGGTCTTGCCCGGCTCGATCTCGGCCTCCACCTCGGCCCCCGGTTCCATGCCGTAGAAGAAGTCGGGGGTGGGGAGGACGCGGACCGGACCGTATTCCTGGTGGCGGCGCGCGTATTCGGTGAAGACCTTGGGATACATCAGGTATCCGCAGAGATCCTCGTCATCCAGCGGCTCGCCGATCTCCTCCTCTGCCCGGGCGCGGACCGCCTCGATGTTCACGGGGGCGAGGCGGGCGCCGGGGCGGGTCTCATCGGGGGCCTCGCCCTTCAGGGCCTTCTTCACCAGCGCCTCGGGGAAGCCGCCGGGGGGCTGTCCGAGGTCGCCGCGCAGCATGCCGATCACCGATTCCGGGAAGGAGATCTCCTCCTCCGGGTCCATGACCTCCTCCACCGTCAGACCGGAGGAGACCATGGTCAGGGCCATGTCGCCGACAACCTTGGACGACGGCGTCACCTTGACGATGTCGCCGAACATCAGGTTCACCCGGGCGTACATGGAGGCGACCTCGTGCCAGCGCTCCTCCAGACCCATGGCGCGGGCCTGGGCCTTGAGGTTGGTGAACTGGCCGCCGGGCATCTCGTGCAGGTAGACCTCGGAGGCGCCGGCCTTCAGCTCGGACTCGAAGGCGGCGTACTGGAGGCGGACCAGTTCCCAATAGTCTGAGATCTTTCGGATTTCCGCGGGCGAGAGGCCGGTGTCGCGGGGGCCGTCGCGCAGCGCCTCGGCGATGGAGCCGAGGCAGGGCTGCGAGGTCTGGCCGGAGAAGGCGTCCATGGCGGCGTCCACCGCGTCCACCCCCGCCTCGGCGGCGGCGAGAACCGTAGCCGCCGAGATGCCGGAGGTGTCGTGGGTGTGGAAGTGGACGGGAAGGCCCGTCTCCTCCTTCAGCGCGCGGATCAGGGGGCCGGCGGCGGCGGGCTTCAGCAGGCCCGCCATGTCCTTGAGGCCGAGGACGTGGATTCCGGCGGCCTGAAGTTCCTTCGCCATGCCGACGTAGTAGTTGAGGTCGTATTTCGCGCGGTCGGGGTCGTTGATGTCGCCGGTGTAGCAGATGGTCCCCTCGAGCACCTTCCCGGTTTCCAGCACCGCGTCCATGGCGACGCGCATGTTCTCCACCCAGTTCAGCGAGTTGAAGACGCGGAACACGTCCACGCCCGAGGTCGCGGCCTGGTGGACGAAGCGCTGCACCACGTTGTCGGGGTAGTTGGTGTACCCGACCCCGTTGGCGCCGCGCAGCAGCATCTGCGTCATCAGGTTCGGCATCCGGCCGCGCAGGTCGCGCAGGCGCTGCCAAGGGCATTCGTCGAGGAAGCGGTAGGCGACGTCGAAGGTGGCGCCGCCCCAGCACTCCACCGAGAAGAGGCCGGGGAGGTTCGCGGCGTAGGCCTCGGCCACGCGGACCATGTCGTGGGAGCGCATGCGGGTGGCGAGGAGGCTCTGGTGACCGTCGCGCATGGTGGTGTCGGTGATGAGGAGGCGGTCCTGGGCGAGCATCCAGTCCGCCAGCGCCTTGGGGCCCTGCGATTCCATAAGGTTACGGGTGCCCGGGGCGGGGTCTGCGGTGGCTTTCGGGGGGACGGGCTTGCGGGCGTGGGCCGGCGGTTTGGGGCGGTCGCGGACCTCGGGGTGGCCGTTGACGGTGACCTCGGCGAGCCAGCCGAGGAGCTTGGAGGCGCGGTCCTGGGGGGCCTTGAAGTCGAAGAGGTCGGGCGTCTCGTCGATGAACTTGGTGTGGTACTCGGCCGAGGTGAATTTCGGGTGCTTCAGCAGGTTGCGCACGAAGTCGATGTTGGTGGCGACGCCGCGGATGCGGAACTCGCGCAGCGCGCGGTCCATGCGGGCGACGGCCTCCTCGGGCGTGGGGGCCCAGGCGGTGACCTTTTCCAGCAGCGAGTCGTAGAAGCGGGTGATGACCGCGCCCGAATAGGCGGTGCCGCCGTCGAGGCGGATGCCGAAGCCGGTGGCGCCGCGATAGGCGGTCAGGCGGCCGTAGTCGGGGATGAAGCTGTTCTGGGGGTCCTCGGTGGTGACCCGGCATTGCAGGGCGTGGCCGTGGAGCTGGATGGCGTGCTGGCCGGGGAGGCCGGTGGCCTCGGCGACCGTGGCGCCCTCGGCGATGCGGATCTGGGCTTTGACCACGTCGATGCCGGTGACCTCCTCGGTCACGGTGTGCTCGACCTGGATGCGGGGGTTGACCTCGATGAAGAAGAATTCGTCGGAGTCCATGTCCATCAGGAATTCGACGGTGCCGGCGTTCTCGTAGCCGACCTCGCGGGCGATGCGGAGGCCGAGTTCGCAGACGCGGGCGCGTTGTTCTTCCGTGAGGTAGGGGGCGGGGGCGCGTTCAACCACCTTCTGGTTGCGGCGCTGGACGGTGCAGTCCCGCTCGAACAGGTGGAGGAGGCTGCCATGGGAGTCGCCCAGCACCTGCACCTCCACGTGGCGAGCGCGAAGGATCAGCTTCTCGAGGTAGCCGGCGCCGTTGCCGAAGGCGGCTTCGGCCTCGCGGCGCCCGGCGCGGACTTTCTCGTCCAGTTCCTCGGGGGCCATGATCGGGCGCATGCCGCGGCCGCCACCGCCCCAGGAGGCCTTGAGCATCAGGGGGTAGCCGACTTCCTCCGCCATCTCGCGGATGCGGGGCATGTCGTCGGGAAGTTCGTCGGTGGCGGGGATCACGGGGACGCCGGCCTCGATGGCGACGCGGCGGGCGCTGGCCTTGTCGCCGAGCTTGCGCATGGAATTGGGGGAGGGGCCGATGAAGGTCAGGCCGGCGGCGCCCACGGCCTCGGCGAAGTCGGGGTTCTCGGAGAGGAGGCCGTAGCCGGGGTGGATTGCGTCGGCACCCGAGAGCTTCGCGACGCGGATCATCTCGTCGATGGAGAGGTAGGCGCCGACGGGGCCGAGGCCCTCGCCGATGCGGTAGGCCTCGTCGGCCTTGAAGCGGTGGAGGCCGAGCTTGTCCTCCTCGGCGTAGACGGCGACGGTCTGCTTGCCCAGCTCGTTGGCGGCCCGCATGACCCGGATCGCGATCTCGGAGCGGTTGGCGACGAGGATCTTGCGGAAGGTCTTCATGGGGGCTCCTGCGGGTGGGGCGGGCGAGGGGAAGCCCACACGAAAGCCCTGCCGGAGGCAAGCTTTCTGACGGCGGCGCAGCGCGGGGGGCGGGCGGTCGCGCCGACGGAGGGAGCCCGGCGCGGCGGCTTCGGACGCGCCGGTCGGGAGGGCGCCGCGGGAGAAGCGGCGGGGGCCGGTCAGCCGGTCGGGGGCCTGGCGAAATGCGGCGCGCTAGTCGCGGCGTACGGGCTCCAGCAGGCGCCTGGGGCGGACGCGCTCGGCCTCGCGGAACAGGGACCAGGTCTGGTTGACGTAGTTGGTGACGCCGGAGACGTGGCGCTCAAAGGCCGTGAGGGCCTCGGTGCGGGCGGCTTCCAGAAGACGCACGGGGCGCTCCTGGGGGAGGGTCTCGAACTGGAGATAGAACCAGGGCTCGCCGCGTTTCAGGATCAGGTCCTTCGTTGGCTCGCACCACTCGAACCCCCACATGATCTGGCGGGGCCAGAGGTGGATGGGGAAGCGGCCGCCGAAGATCGTGCCCGGCAGGGGATCGGGCCGGTGGTGGAGGAAGGCCGAAAGCTGGGTCATCCACACCGGCTCGTCGGCGATGAAGAGGTAGGGGAGGCTCACCTGGATGGTGGGGCGGTCGGCATGCCGCCATTCGGGCTCGGCGACCATGTGGAGGTGCTTGTCGAGCTTGCGACGGCGCACGGGCGAGGCGTCGCCGAGCATGTTGCGCAGGCCGGGGCGGCCGTCCTCGCCGCGGGTGAGGCGGAGGTGCAGGTCGAAGGGGCAGCGGATCAGGAAATAGCGGCTCTCGAGGTTCACAACGGCGGGGCAGCGGGAGGCCGACTTGGCATGGCGGCGGTTCACCTCCGCGGAGCGGACGCGCTCGGGCGCCGGGAAGACCGCGCCGGCGTCGGGCTCGGCCAGAAGCCAGCCGATTTCGACGGCGCCGGAGGGGAGCGGGGCGGGATCCTCGAACCAGCGGGAGAGGGACATGCGGAAGCCTCCTTCAACGCTCGCGTCGGGGCCGCCGAACCGGCGGCGGCTGGTCGGGCGGCGCCCATTGGGGGTGGATGCGGCCAGGATCTTTGGCCACGCAGGATGAGCGCAGGGTTAAGCAGAGGGACAGGGCGACTCCGTTGGTGTTCAGCACGTCGGTGCTCGGCGGTTCCGGGTCCCGCATGTGGGGGCGCCGAACCGCCCGCGGCGCCCCTGAAGCCCGCTCGGTCTAACGGAGATCCCAAGGCAAGCGGAGCAACGCCCGTCCTTCCTGCGGCCGGAATCAGTCCTCCACGATGAAGACGTGGACCGCGACGGGGCCGTGGGCGCCGAGCTGGAGCACCTGTCCGATATCTGCGGACCGCGAGGGGCCGGTGACGAGGTTCACCGTGCGCGGCTTCTCGCCGGCCGCGCGGACGCGCGCCCACATGTCGTCGAGGCCGGGTACGATGTCGGACGCCTTCACCACGATGAAGTGGGTCTCGGCGAGGAAGGTGAGGGTGACGGGGTTCTCCGGGCCGGAGCGCAGCGCGATGGTGCCGGTTTCCGCAACGCCTGCCGTGGCGCGGGACAGGGTTGCGGGCTCCTCGATCCGGCCCCTCCCGTGGGATACCTCCATGCCGGACCAGTCGAGGGCGTTGAGCTCGGGATCCTCGCCCATGCGGATGGCGCGGGGAAGGTTGCGGGCGCGCAGCTCCTCGGCCAGCGACTGGGGGAGGGCCTCCCAGGCGAGGCGCGTGACGGTGCAGTCCACGCCGCGGAGCTTCTGCTCGAACTGGGCGAGGGCCTCGCCGCCGGTCTTCCTCCCCAGCGCGGGGATCGGGGAGAGCTGGGTTCCGGCGGAGGCGAGGCGCTCATCGACGGCGCCCTGCGACCGGGGCGCAGCTTCGAGGCCCCGGCGGAGGCGGGACAGGATGCGGTCGCGGGCGCTCATGTGCGGGGCTCCCGGGCGAGAGGGATCGAGGGGCACGGACTCATTGGGATGCCGGCGGGATGGGTCGCGGAGCGGCGTCGCGCGGCGCGGCAGGGGCCAGCCCGCTCCCGGTGGACCGGGTTCTCCCGCCCGTCGGCCTCGCCCCCGCTGGCGCGGGGCCTCGCCTCCCGTTTGGGGAAGGCGCCCTGCGGGCGGGCTTCCCCGGGACGCCGGGCGTGCGCGCCCGGATCGCGGAACGCGCATCCGCGGGGACGGAGGGGCTCGATGCCCCTCCGTCCCCGGTTCCCTCGGGCGGGGGCGGGCGCGTCGGGGCCAGCGCCCGGACCGCGCAGCGGGCCGCGGGGCCGAGGGGGCTCGACGCCCCCGAGGACCCGACCCCCGGCTGAGAGTGGGCGCGCGGTCATTTCCGGCGGCCCTCGGCGTCGGGGTTCCATTTCGACAGGAACGTGCCGCCTTCAGGCGCGGGGAAGTCCCGCTCGTCGGTCCAGGCGCGGCCCATGGGCAGCGACCGGATCCGGCCGCCCTTGCCCATCGCCTTCAGCGCCGAGGTCGCGATGCGGGCGCCGAGGCGGTAGAGGCCGGGGCGTTGCGCGCCCCAGGCCCAGAGGGCGAGGCCGCGGCGCATCCCCTGGGGCGCGAGGTTGCGCTCGAATTCACGCTCCCGCCAGTGGCGCATCATCTTGGGGAGGGGGATGCGCATGGGGCAGACCTCCTCGCACCGACCGCAGAAGGTGGAGGCGTTTGGCAGGTGGCCGCCCTGCTCCACCCCGATCAGGGAGGGGGTGAGGACGGCGCCCATCGGCCCGGGATAGACCCAGCCGTAGGCGTGGCCGCCGACCGAGCGGTAGACCGGGCAGTGGTTCATGCAGGCCGCGCAGCGGATGCAGCGGAGCATGTCCTGGAACTCGGTCCCCACCATCTCCGAGCGGCCATTGTCGAGGAGAACGACGTGGTATTCCTCGGGGCCGTCGGGGTCGGCCTCGCGGCGGGGGCCGGAGGAGAAGGTGGTGTAGACCGACATCTCCTGACCCGTGGCGGAGCGGCCGAGGATGCGCAGGATGGTGCTCGCGTCCTCCAGGGTGGGGACGACCTTCTCCAGCGAGGCCAGGACGATGTGGACCTTGGGGAGGGACTGCGAGAGGTCCCCGTTGCCTTCGTTGGTCACGATCACGGACTGGCCTGTCTCGGCGATCAGCATGTTGGCGCCGGTGATGCCGACCTCGGCCTGGAAGTATTTCTCGCGCAGGACGGTGCGGGCCTCGGTCAGGAGGGTGTCGAGGCCCTCCAGGTCCCGGCCCTCGGGGAGGTGGGGGTGGGCCTTGCGGAAGGCCTCGCGCACCTGGGGGACGGTGACGTGGATGGCGGGGCCGATCAGGTGGCTCGGCGTCTCGTGGCGCAGCTGGATGATGTATTCGCCGAGGTCGGTCTCCACGGGGTTGATGCCGTGCCCGGAGAGGAAGTCGTTGAGGCCGATCTCCTCGGAGAGCATCGACTTGCCCTTGTTCACCGTCTTCGCGTTAGCCTTGCGGCAGATTTCGAGGACGATCCGCTGCGCGTCCTCGGCGGTCTCGGCCCAGTGGACGTGGCCGCCGTCGGCCTTCACCTGATCCTCGTAGCGCTGGAGGTAGAGGTCGAGATTGGCCAGCACGTGGTTCTTCATGTCCCGGGCGGCGTCGCGGAGGGCGTCGAATTCGGGCAGCGCGCCGGAGGCCTTGGAGCGCTTCGCCATCGAGTTCGACAGCGCCTGGTTCATCTGCGCCTGGAGGCCCGCGTCGGCGATGGCGCGCTTGGCGTTCTCGCGGAATTGTGGGGTGGTGGGCTGGTGGGTCATGCGCTCTCCCCGATGGCGGGCAGGTCGGTCATGCCGGCGAGCACCTCCACCACGTGGCGGGCCTTCACGGAGCGGCCCTCGCGGCTGAGCTTGCCCGCGATGTTCATAAGGCAGCCCAGGTCGCCGGCGAGGACGAGGTCCGCCTCCGTCTCGGCGATGTGGCGGGTCTTGTCGGCGGTCATGCGGTTGGAGATGGCGGGGTACTTCACGCAGAAGGTGCCGCCGAAGCCGCAGCAGACCTCGGCCTCCGGCAGCTCGATGAGGTCGAGGCCCTTGACCGTGCCGAGCAGGGCGCGGGGCTGGTCGCGGACGCCGAGCGCGCGGAGGCCGGAGCAGGAGTCGTGGTAGGTGACCAGCGAGCCGTCGCGGGGCGCGGGCGCGTTCACGGAGGCGACCTTGAGCACGTCGGCGAGGAAGCTGACGATCTCGTGGGTCTTGGCGGCCATGGCCTTCGCTCGCGGCTCCCACGCGGGGTCGTCCGCGAACATCTGCGGGTAGTCCTTGATCACCGTTGCGGCGCAGGAGCCCGACGGGAGGACCACCACGTCGAAGGGCTCGAACGCTTCGATGGTCTTGCGGGCCAGCGCCTGGGCGTGGGCGCGGTCGCCGGAGTTCCAGGCCGGCTGGCCGCAGCAGGTCTGGGCGGGAGGGACGCGCACCTCGCAGCCCGCGTCCTCCAGCAGCTTGGCGGCGGCGAAGCCGACCGAGGGGCGGAACAGGTCCACGAGGCAGGTGACGAACAGCGCGATCACGGGCCGCGCCTGGGGACCGCCATGGGCGGCGTCCTGGGTCATGCGGGGGCTCCCTCCCATATTTCCACCCTGTAGAGCGCGTCCGGAGCGCGGGGGCAAGCGCCGAGGGGGCGCCGCGCCGAGGTCTCGCCTCCGGGTCCGGGGGCGCCCGCGGCGCGTTGCGGGCCGGACGAGGTCTGGCGACCGGGGCGGGATGGCCGGCGCCGCCCTCCCGAACGGTCGGGGGGAGGGCGCCGGCCACAGGCGCCGCGCCTGCCGCGCGCCGCGGGCGCCCCCGGACCCGGAGGCGGGACCGGGGGCGCGGCGCCTGCGCGACCTCAGTGGAAGAGCGGCTCGCAACCCGTTCCGGAGAGGACCTCATCCACCTTCGCCCGCGCCTCGTCCGGCAGGGCGGTCCGGGCCTCGCGCAGCGCGCGCAGGCACTTGGCCTGGTAGGGGAAGGTGGGCTGGGTCCAGGGACGGCCGTCGATCTCCGTCTCGAATTCCGCGGCGGCGGTCTGCACGGCTTCGGCATTGGCGAGCAGGAACGGGACATAGGTGCGGCCGATCTCGGCCAGGAGCGGGCGCAGGGCGGAGAGGTCGGTCAGCCAGCCGTCCTCGGGCAGATCCGCGCCGGAGAGGTCCTCCATCCGGTCGATCCAGGCGCGCAGGCGGGGCGAGCGGGCGGAGAGGATCGCGGCCGGGGTCGGCTCCACCACGCCGAGCTGGCTGAGCTGTCCGAAGATCGCGAAGTCGCAGGCCGCGGGGCGGGCGCCGAGGATCCAGCCGCGGTCGGAGATGCGGTCGTCCAGCAGGTCGACCAGGCGGCGGAAGCTCTGCTCGATGGTCTCGGCGGTCCTGGGGTTGGAGCCGACGACGTGGAGGCGGTCGATCTGGCGGCGGGAGATGGCGGCGGCGGCCTCGCGCGCCTCCCGCTCCGGCAGCGTCGAGTTGCGCCAGAAGATCAGCTGCGGCCCGGCGTTGCGGGCGTCGGCCTCGTGCGCCCAGCGGTAGTGGAACATGGCCTTGGTGAGCCACTCGTCCGCGTAGTCCTCGATCAGGGCGTCGAGGAAGGCGAGCCCGGGGCTCCCGGGGATGATGGAGCGGGGTTCGTGCTCCGCCTCCAGCCGGCGGATGATGGGAGTTGAGTCGGTGATCGCCTCCGGACCGTCCGGTCCCTCGAAGTAGAAGGTGGGGAGGAGCTTCACCTTCGGCTCAGGCAGGCCCGGGCGAGGGGCGCGGTGATTGCCGATATGGTAGATGTAGGGGATGCGCCGGCAGCGCAGGACCGAAAGCATCTTGCGGGTGTAGGGCGAGCCGGGGGCGCCGAGCAGCTCCAGCGTCATGGGTGTCTCCTTCGTGGTTTTCCGAGACCATCCGGAGCGCCGCCGCAACCGTCAAGGCGCTTCCCTTGCGGCCGAGACTGGTGTATCCGCCCCCGTCCGCGGCAGGGACACCCCTGGAGGCCCGCCGCATGAGCAACTCACTAGGAGATCGACGATGGCCGAGCTGCCAATTCTCGAGGCCACCGCTCGTTCCGGAACGGGCAAAGGGGCTGCCCGGGCCGCACGACGCGAGGGCCTGGTACCGGGCGTGATCTATGGCGGGGGCAAGGATCCCGTCTCGATCAACGTCAAGCATAACGAGCTGCTGAAGCGGCTCAAGGCGGGCAAGTTCCTCGCCACGCTCTTCAACGTGAAGGTCGAGGGGCAGGACAACCGCGTGATCTGCCGCGCCGTGCAGCGCGACGTGGTCCGCGACCTGCCGACCCATGTGGACTTCCTGCGCCTGTCCGAGCGCAGCCGGATCAACCTCTACATCCCTGTGGAGTTCATCAACCACGAGGCGGCCCCCGGCCTGAAGAAGGGCGGCGTGCTGACCATCGTGCGCTCGGAGGTCGAGCTGGTGGTGACGGCGGGGTCGATCCCCGACCACGTCACCGTGGACCTGAGCGGCTACGATTTCGGCGACGTCGTGCACATCTCCAACGTGGACCTGCCCTCGGGCGTGCGGCCGAAGATCACCGACCGGGACTTCGTGATCGCCAACATCTCCGCCCCGTCCGGCCTGCGCGCCGCGGAGGACGAGGAGGAGGAGATCTCCGCCGAGGCGCCCGCCGAGGGCGAGGAGGCCCCGGAGGAGGGCGAGGAGGAGACCGCCGAGGCGTGATCCTCACGGCCCCGACATGGACGCCCGCCCCGGAAACCCCGGGGCGGGCGTTCCGCTTTTGCGCCCGAACGATGCCGCCGCGGCCCGCGTTCACCGGCCGAGACCGCAACGAACGGAGGCGCGAGATGGCGAGCGACGACAATCCCGACAAGGTCCCCCCGGGCAGCCCGAGCGCGGGCGAGGACGTCTGCCGCCGCTGCGGCGGGACCGGCAGGATCGACGGCGAGCAGTGCCCCGATTGCAAGGGCGCGGGCAAGGTGACCACCCCCATCGGCGGCGCCTGAGGCGCGGCCGGGGATGATCGCGCGGCTGCACGAGGCCGCGCGCCGGCTGAAGCGGCAGGTTCTGGCCCTGTGGGTCGGGGCGCGCGACCGGCGCACCCCGGTTCTCGCGCGGATCGTCGCCTGGGGCGTTGCGGCCTACGCGCTGTCGCCGATCGACCTCGTGCCGGACTTCATCCCCGTCCTGGGTCAGATCGACGACCTGCTGATCGTGCCGCTGGGCGCGATGCTGGCGATCCGGCTGATCCCCCCGGCGCTCATGGCGGAGTTCCGGGCGCAGGCTGACGCGCTGGCGGCGCGCCCGCGCGGCGCGGCGGGGATGGCGGGGGTGATCGGGCTGTGGATCCTAGCCGCGGCGGGGATGGCGGCGCTGCTGGCCTGAGCGTCGCTTGCCCACGGCCCGGCCGCGGGTTACCTCGTGCGCCGACCGCCACGTCCGGGAGGCTCCGTCATGCTGCTCTTCGTGGGCCTCGGCAATCCGGGGCGCGAATACGCGAAGCACCGCCACAACATCGGTTTCATGGCCGTGGACCGGATCGCCGACGATCACGGCTTCGCGCCCTGGCGGGCCAAGTTCCACGGCGAGGTGTCCGAGGGGCGGCTTGGGGACGAGAAGGTCCTGCTGCTGAAGCCCGGGACATACATGAACCTCTCGGGCCAGTCGGTGGGCGCGGCCATGCAGTTCTACAAGATCCCCGTGGGCGACGTGGTGGTGCTGCATGACGAGCTGGACCTCGCCCCCGGCAAGTGCCGGGTGAAGCGGGGCGGGGGGCATGCGGGGCATAACGGGCTGCGCTCCATCCACCAGCATTGCGGGCCCGACTATGGGCGGGTGCGGCTGGGGATCGGGCATCCGGGGCGCAAGGAGCTGGTCTCGGGCTACGTGCTGCACGACTTCTCCAAGTACGACGAGCAGTGGCTGGACGACCTGCTGCGCGGCGTCTCGGACGGGGCCCCGAAGCTGGCCGCGCGCGACGACGGCGGGTTCATGAACGCGGTCGCGCTGCACACCCAGCCGCCGAAGCCGAAGAAGCCGAAGGCGGAGACGCCGGCCCCGGCGGCCGAGCCCCCTGCCCCGGCCGAGCCGGAAGGACTGAGCCCGCTGGAGAAGCTCAAGCGGCGGTTCTCCTGATCCGGGCGGCTTGACCCCGGCGGGGGCGCGTGCCATCCGGCGCCGCGACCAGGACCGGAGGACGACCCCATGGGCTTCAAATGCGGCATCGTCGGGCTGCCCAACGTGGGCAAGTCCACGCTGTTCAACGCGCTCACCCGCACCGCCGCGGCGCAGGCCGCCAACTTCCCCTTCTGCACCATCGAGCCGAACGTGGGCGAGGTGGCGGTGCCGGACGCGCGGCTCTCGAACCTCGCGGAGATCGCGAAGTCCAGGCAGGTGATCCCGGCGCGGCTGACCTTCGTGGACATCGCGGGGCTTGTGAAGGGCGCCTCCAAGGGCGAGGGGCTGGGCAACCAGTTCCTGGCGAACATCCGCGAGGTGGACGCCATCGCCCATGTGCTGCGCTGCTTCGTGGACGACGACGTGACCCATGTGGAGGGGCGGGTCGATCCCATCGCGGACGCGGAGACCATCGAGACCGAACTGATGCTCGCGGACCTCGAGAGCATCGAGCGCAGGCTCGACAACCTCTCGCGCAAGATCCGGGGCGGGGACAAGGAGGCGGTGCAGCAGGACCGGCTGCTGCGCGCCGCCAAGGTCGCGCTGGACGAGGGGCGCCCTGCGCGGACGGTGGACGTCGGCGCCGAGGACCTGAAGACCTGGCGCAGCCTGCAGCTCCTGACCTCGAAGCCCGTGCTGTTCGTGTGCAACGTGGAGGAAAGTTCGGCCGCCGAGGGCAATGCGCTGTCGGCCAGGGTGGCGGAGATGGCGGAGGCGCAGGGGGCGGCCTCGGTGGTGATATCCGCGGCCATCGAGGAGGAGATCGCGCAGCTCGACGACGCCGAGCGGACGGAGTTCCTCGCGGATCTGGGGCTGGAGGAGCCGGGGCTCGACCGGCTGATCCGGGCGGGCTACGGGCTGCTGGGGCTCAGGACCTACTTCACCGTTGGGCCGAAGGAGGCGCGGGCCTGGACCATTCCGGCCGGTGCGCTGGCCCCGCAGGCGGCGGGCGTCATCCACGGGGATTTCGAGCGGGGGTTCATCCGCGCGGAGACCATCGCCTACGAGGATTACCTGACGCTGAAGGGGGAGCAGGGCGCCAAGGAGGCCGGCAGGATGCGGGTCGAGGGCAAGGCCTACGAGGTCGCGGACGGCGACGTGCTGCACTTCCTGTTCAACGCCTGACGTTAACCTCGATCCCTCGATCCGTTTACGTCTTGTGAAGGCTTAGGACGCAGGTTCGATCCCGGGAAACGGGGAGATCGGACCATGAAAACGTCTGTGATGGGACCTCTGGGACTTGGCGCGCTGGCCGGCGTGGGCGGCGCGGCGGCGACCTTGGCGGCGGGCTGGCCCCTGATTGCGGCGTTCGGCGCCTACAGCCTGTTCGGCGCGGGCGGCGTGGTGCTTGGGGGCGTCCTGAACATGCGCCTCGCGGAGATGGAGGCGGAGCGCGAGCCCGCCCCCTTGCGCGTCTACGCCAGAACCTGATCGGCCGGCGCGCCTTCGGGCGCGAGGTCCAGCCGCCCGTCCCGGCGGCCCTCCGCCTGCCACCGGGCCCGCCAGCGGGCGGGCGGCGCAAGACGGGCCCGCAGACGCTCCAGCGTCCAGGAGGGCTCGTCCCACGAGCCGGCGGGGGCGGGAGACAGGCGCCAGCGCGTCTCCACTCCCTGCGCCCCTCCCTCCGAGGTCAGCAGCAGCGCCAGCGACCCCCCTCCCGCTTCGGCCGCCAGGTGAAGGCGGCGCACGGGCGTGAGGGCGGGAGGCGCCTCGATCTCGACGATCACCAGCTGCACGGTGCGGGAACGGAGCGCCTCCTCCGCGCACCACAGCGCATCCTCGGACTTGCGGCAGAGGCCGAGCACCAGGCGGGACGGGTCGAAGAATTCCGCCAAGCCCTCCGGATCGAGACGCCCCTCCGCCCGGCTCATGCGCAGCCAGAGCACCGGGCCGCGCACGCGCCCTGCCGCGAGGGCGGCGAAAGCGACGCGCGATGGGCCGCAAACCTCATGCGCGCGTCCCCGCGGCAGCTCCAGCCCGGGCGAGAGAGCCACCGGCGGATGCGCGGCAGACGGCCTGCGGCTGATGCGGAGATGATCGAAGGACGGCATGCCCCCTCGCAAATGTTCCTGTTATGTTCTAAAACTTCTTCAGCAGCGGAGCAATGACTGGGATTTTCTCTGGACGCACGGCGGAGCCGCCCCATATCTCCCCGAGGTTGAACATCACCGGCAGTTCAGCCACGCGGGAGGCGATTCCCTCGCTCGCCCGAAATTCCCGGCCGCTACAGGCGCGCCGGAAGATTTCTGACGGCTGACCCAGCTACATCAATGACTTCCGCGCCCAGCACTCGCGATTTTCGAGGATTTCGCTGCCCGGAAGTCAACGCTAAAGTAATGAATGTAAATAGCGTATCCATCATCGCTCCGGGGGTGATGGCCAGGTTGGAGCCGGGTTCGCTCCAAAAAGCGTTGTGTAGGCCTCAGCTCCCGGAGGCCGCTGCGAAAGCAAGTCGTTGTCGCAGCGACGTGAAAGCAATACGGGCGCTCCGGCGGGTCTCTGAGGCGAGGCCCGCCGCGAGCCCAAAGGCCAGCGCGCCTCGACCACCTCTCGCCGCGCATCGCATGGCACGAGACGGGCGCAGACGCTGAGAATTCAGCGCTCTGGCGAACCACGCTCCGCTTCGACAGAAATGACGGCGACCCGCCCCAATTATCGGGCCGCTATTATTTTGCCTGTTCAGCCCGCCTCGTTTCCTCCCGCCCGTGCCTGCGAGTGGCAGAGGCGAAATGCCCGCCTCCCTCCCACCCAGGCCGCACGCAGCAGTCAAAGCTCCGAAATCCATAGCCTATTCCGCCTGGCCCGCGGAACCGAACCGTATTGTCCACCGTGCCCAGGCGGCCGGCCATGGCGAACCGAGGGCCGACGGACGATTCGCCAGGCCGCCCCCGCGCCCCACAAGCTGAGGTTGTTTTGTTTAAACACAGAGAGTTAGCGGGAAAGCCCTCACACATGATGAGGATTACGATCAGGCTCTTTAAAACATAATTTAATACTTGTTCAGCGTATGCGTCACGCTCCGGGGTGACGGCCACCGGGGGATGAGTAGCCCCCGTATGGCGTAGCGTCGGCCCGATCGCCCGGAGGCCCGCCCCCAACGGGCCTGATGCGAACATCATGGAAGGCGGGTCTCGCGGAAGCGGGGCCCGCCGCGGTTCAGCGCCCCTCCCGATCCTGCGAGTCGCGTGCCCTGACCGCCTCGCGGATGCGCGCCCAGTCCTCGTCCGTCCGCTCGCGCAGCGCATAGGACGATACGCCCGCGGCGCGGTGCTGGCCGCCGTCCATGAACACCGTTTCGCCGGAGATCCAGCCGGATGCGGGGGAGAGCAGAAAGGCGGCGAGCCCGCCGATATCCTCAGGCGCCCCGGCCCGGCCCAGCGGATTGATCGCGGCGGTTGCGGCCCCCGGCGTCTCTCCGGGACGGAGGCGGGAGGACATGCCTGGGGTGGGAATCTCGCCCGGCGCGATGGCGTTGAGGCGGATGCCGTGGCGGCCCCATTCGAGCGACAGCGAGCGCGTCATGCTCTCCACCGCCGCCTTGGCCATGGTGGAGGGCGTGGAGAACGGCGCCCCGGTGCGAAGGCGGGTGGTGAGGATCGAGACCACGACCCCTGGCGCCTGAGCCTCGATCCAGCGGCGGCCGGCGGCGTGGGTGACCAGGTACGTGCCGCGCATGACGATGCCGGTGACGGCGTCGAAGGCGCGGATCGACAGGTCCTCGGTCCGGGAGATGAAGTTGGCGCCGGCGTTGTTCACCAGACCCGTCAGCGGTCCACCCTGAAAGGCGCGGTCCATGAGCGCCTCGACCGCCTCCGGCTCGCGGATGTCGGCGGGCACGGCGTCCACCCGCCCGCCATGCTCGGCGGTCAGGGCGGCGGTCGTCTCCTCCAGCACCGCCGCCCGCCGCCCTGCAATCACCACATGGGCGCCGAGCGACAGGAGCCGCCCGGCCATCATCCGGCCGAGGCCCGTGCCCCCGCCGGTGACCAGGATCTTCGCGCCGTCGAAAGACCCGGGCGAGAACATCAGAAGATGGTGTAGCCGCCGTCGATCGTGAAGGTCTGGCCGGTGTGGTACCCGCTGAGATCGCTCATCAGGTAGACCGCCAGCCCGCCGAAATCCGACGGCTCGCCGAAGCGGCGCACGGGGATGCGCTTGCCCACGTTGGTCAGGAACTTGTCGTTGGACATGGCCTTGGCGGTCATGTCGGTGACGATATAGCCGGGCAGGATGTTATTCGCCGTGATCCCGTAGCGCGCGAGCTCCACCGCGATGGCGCGCATCATGCCGTTCAGCGCGGCTTTCGACGCCCCGTAGTGCTCGTTGAACGCCGCCCCGTCCACCGACGCGACCGAGGACGTGGCCACCAGCCGGCCGCCGGAATCGCCGGCCTCGTGCCGCTCCTTCATGTGCCGGCCCGCGACGCGGAAGGAGTGGACCACGCCGTCGAGGTTGGCGGCGAAGAGGTCATGCCAGTCCTGGTCCGTGCGGTCCAGGAACCCCGTGCGCCCCGAGGAGCCGGAGACGCCCGCGTTGGCGAACATGCCGTCGACCCGGCCCAGCTTGGCCAACGTGTCGGCCATGGCCGCGTCGATGGAGCCGTGGTCCAGCACGTCGCAGGGGAAGGCGGTCACGTCCAGCCCCTCGCATTCCGCGACGGCGTGCGCGTTCTTCTCCTCGTTGCGGCCCCAGATCGCGACCTTCGCCCCCGCCTGGGCCATGGTCTTCACCATGCCGAGGCCGATGCCGCCGTTGCCGCCGGTGACGACGGCGACCTTGCCGGTGAGGTCGAGGGGGTGGGTCATGCGTGTGCTCCCTGTTCGCGGGCCTTGGCCCAGTATTCGTCCTTGAGGTGGCGCTTCATCAGCTTGCCGGTCGCCGTGCGCGGCAGGTCTTCGCGGAAGTCGATGCTGCGCGGCGCCTTTATGTGCGACAGCCGCTCCCGGCACCAGCCGATCAGCTCGGCTTCCAGATCCGGCCCCGCCTCCCGCGGGTCGGCGAGCTGGACGACGGCCTTGACCGCCTCGCCCATCTCTTCGTCCGGGACGCCGAAGACGGCGCAGTCCGTGACCTTGTCATGGCAGACCAGAAGGTCCTCGCATTCCTGCGGGTAGATGTTCACGCCGCCCGAGATGATCGTGTAGGCGGCGCGGTCCGTCAGGAACAGGAAGCCCGCGTCGTTGACATAGCCCACGTCGCCCAGCGTGCCGCAGCCGGGGCGGGCGAAAGCCTTCTTCGTCTTGTCGGGGTCGTGGAAGTACTCGAAGTCGATGCCGCTGTCGAAATAGACATCGCCGATATCGCCGGCGGGAACGTCCCGCCCGTCGGAGTCGAGGATCGCCATGCGCCCCACGATCGCCTTGCCGACCGTGCCGGGGTTGGCCATCCAGTCCTCGCACAGCGCCACGGTGGCGCCGTTCCCTTCGGTGCCGCCGTAGTATTCCAGCAGGATCGGGCCCCACCAGTCGATCATGCGATGCTTGATCTCCTGCGGGCAGGGCGCGGCGGCGTGGACGGCGACCTTGAGCGAGGAGACGTCGTGGCGCGTCCGCACTTCCTCCGGCAGCTTCAGCATCCGCACGAACATGGTGGGCACGAGCTGCGTATGCGTGGCGCGGTGCGCCTCCACCGCCGCCAGATACGCCTCCGGCTCGAACCGCTCCATGATCACCGTTGTCCCACCCAGATTGCCCATGGTCAGGCAGAAGCGCAGGGGCGCTGCGTGGTAAAGCGGCGCGGGCGAGAGATAGACCGTGTCCGCATCCGCCCGGCAGTACTTCTCGATCAGCAGCGACAGGAACGGGTTGATGTGGTCCACCGGGTCATGGGTGAAGGTCTTGGTGATGCCCTTCGGCCGCCCGGTGGTGCCGGAGGAATAGAGCATGTCCATCCCGGCGTATTCGTCCGCCACCGGCTCGGCCGGCTGGGCTTCGGTCAGCCGCTCCCAGCGGTCCCAGCCCTCGGCGTCGGCGTCGGCGTCGCGAGCATGATGCAGGGCAGCCCCTCCGCCTGCGCCCGGTATTCCGCGGCTTTGGGCAGGTATGCGTCGGAGGCGATGAGAACCTTGGCGCCGCAATCGCGGATGATGTAACCGGCCTCGTCCGGGGACAGATACCGGCTGATGGCGGTGTAGATCACCCCGGCGCGGTGCGCGGCCCAGAGGATCTCCATGAACTCCAGCCGGTTCTCCATGATGAAGGCGATGTGGTCGCCCGGCCCCACCCCCAGCGCGCGAAGCACCTGCGCGCCCCGGTTCGACCGCTCGTCGAGCTGGCGGTAGGTCATCGTCTCGCCCGTTCCGGCCATGACGTAGGCCGGCTTGTCGGGCGTCTGGCGCGCGTGGAACGACGGGTGCTTCATCCTCGGCCCTCCCTTGACGCGGCGCGCTTGCGGAGGCGCCGGCTTAATCAGGCAATTAACCAGATTCCGCATGAGTTGCAAAGCGCCGCTTGCGTGGGCGCCGCGTGCCTCGTATGGTGCACAGGCACGCCGCCTCAGGGAGGGGGCGGAGACGACAAGAGACGCGGTCCTCGAAGATCGCGCTCAGGGAGGAAGCGCAGGCCGCCGGACCTGTGCGCGGCGGAGGCCCCCGGGCCCGCCCGCAGGCCCGGCGGCCGTCCCCTGTTCATCGGTCAATTAACGCCTTGAACCCAGCCATCGGCGGCGGCATGGTCGCCCCTCGCATCCAGGCAGAAGGGGCAGGCCATGGCGGGACCGCTTGAGGGATTGAGGCTGATCGAGATGGCGGGAATCGGCCCCTGCCCGCTGGCGGGCCAGCTGATGGCCGATCTCGGCGCCGACGTGGTGGTCATCGACCGCAAGTCGGGCGAGGCGCGCGAGCATGACGTCAACAACCGCAACAAGCGCAGCGCCGCCCTCAACCTCAAGACCGAGGAGGGGGTGGAGGCGGCGCTGAAGCTGATCGAGAAGGCGGACGCGCTGATCGAGGGCTACCGACCCGGCGTGATGGAGCGCATGGGCCTCGGCCCCGACATCTGCCTCGCCCGCAACCCCGGGCTGGTGTTCGGCCGCATGACCGGCTGGGGGCAGGAGGGGCCGTGGTCCCAGATGGCGGGGCACGACCTCAACTACCTCTCGCTGACCGGCGCGCTGGGGATGATGGGCAAGCAGGGCGAGCCGCCCGTGCCGCCGCTCAACCTCGTGGCCGACTACGGCGGCGGGTCCATGTTCCTGATCTTCGGCGTGCTCTCGGCGCTGTGGGAGCGGTCGCGGTCGGGCAAGGGCCAGGTGGTGGACGCGGCGATGGTAGACGGCGTCTCCGCGATGACCGGCATCTTCCGCGGGATGCAGGCCTCGGGCCGCTGGGTGTGGGAACGCGAATCGAACTTGCTGGACGGCGCCGCCCCCTTCTACCGCTGCTACGAGACGGCCGACGGCCAGTATATCTCCGTCGCCCCCATCGAGCCGCAGTTCTTCGCCGAGCTGGTGGAGAAGGCCGGCATTGACCCGAGCCACACCGAGGACCAGGGCGACTGGGAGACCTGGGAGGACCGCCGCGCCGACTATGCCGAGATCTTCCGCTCCCGCACCCGCACCCAGTGGGAGGCGGTGTTCGAGGGCTCGGACGCCTGCGTGGCCCCTGTTCTGAGCCCGCCCGAGGCCGAGGCGCACCCCCACAACGTCGCGCGCGGCGCGCATCTGGAGGTGGCGGGCAACGTCCAGTGCGCCCCCGCCCCCCGCTTCGACCGCACTCCCTGGACCGCCCCTCGCCCCGCGCGCCCCGCCGGCGCGGACACCGAGGCGGCGCTGCGCGAGGCGGGCCTCGGCGACGAGGACATCGCGAACCTGAAGGCGGCCGGCGCCCTCGCCTGACCGATGGCGGAGCGGCTCCGGTCGCTCCGCCCTCAGAGGCGCGTGAACCGGAACCCGAAGGCGTCGCCCTCCCGCACCACGTGGCCGATGGTCGGCAGCGGGAAATGCGCGGGCAGGATGAGGCGGTCGGTCTCGGCCGTCGCCTCGAAGATCGCGCGCCGGGTCCGCACCGCCTGATCCGGGTCGGCGTCCGAGAAAAAGCGCAGCTCCGGATGGCGGCACTGGATGGTGGAGTGGAAGGCGTCGCCCGTGAGCATCGCCTGCTCGCCGTTCGAGCGGACGTGCACGCAGACATGCCCCGGCGTGTGGCCGGGCGAGGGCTCTATCCAGACCTCGTCATCCAGCGCGAAGTCGGTCTCCACCAGCTGCGCCTGCCCGGCGGCGATGACGGGAGAGACGGACTTGGCCCAGGTCTCGGGTCGAGCGGTCTGGATGAAGCGCTCGTCAGTGGCGGTCATCAGGTAGGTGGCGTTGGGGAAGGTGGGGACCCAGGCCCCGTCCACCTGCATGGTGTTCCACCCCACATGATCGCCGTGGAGATGGGTGCACAGCACATGCGTGACCTCGCCCCGGTCCACCCCCGCCTCGGCCAGCGTCCGCAGCCAGCGGTCGTTGGTGCGCATGTGCCAGGCGGGGATCGAGGGGTAGCTCTTCCCGCACCCCACGCAGGTGTCCACCACGATCACGTGGCGCGAGGTGCGCAGCACGTAGGTCTGGATAGCGAGGATCAGCATCCCCGACTTCGTGTCGAGCGCCCACCCCTCCAAGTCGCCGCGCATGGCCTCGACGGCGGCCTCGGCCACCTCGGCGTCCTCGGGGAACATGCCGGCGGGGGTGCGGAAGGGGGCGTAGATCTCCACCACGCGGCGGACCTCCACGTTCCCGACCTTGAAGGGGGGCGGCAGCAGGCGGTCGTCGGTCATCGCATCCTCCGCAGGGGCGCCGCGCCGTCGGTCTCGCCCGTGGGTCGCGTCGGGCCCGCGGCGCGTTGCGGGCCGGTCGGGGTCTGGCGACCGTCGCCAGAGGCGAACCGCCCGCAATGCGCCGCGGGCGGACGCGCAACCAGGGGGCGCCCACGGTCGGCGCGGCGCCCCCGAAGGGGTCAGCGCCCCTTGAAGTCCGGGAGCCGACGCTCGGAGGTGGCCTTCACACCCTCGCGGAAGTCTTCGGTCTTGCGCAGGCGGGTCTGTTCGGCGAGCTCATGGTCGGTGGCCTTGCGCACCGCCTCCGCAAGCCCCTCGCGCAGGGTCTTGCGGGTGGAGATCACCGCCAGCGGCGCGTTGATCGCGATCTCGCGCGCGAGGTCCCATGCCGTCTGGCGCAGCGCCTCGGCCGGGACCAGCACGTCCGCCAGTCCCATGGCATGCGCCTCCTCCCCCTTCAGGCGGCGGGAGGTCATGAAGATCAGGTTGGCGTTCTGCTGCCCCACGATCCGCGGCAGCGTGTGCGTCAGCCCGAAGCCCGGGTGGAAGCCCAGCCGCGTGAAGTTGGCCGCGAAGCGCGCATCGGGGCTCGCGACCCGGAAGTCGGCGGCGCAGGCGAGGCCGAGGCCGCCCCCGATGGCCGCCCCCTGCACCGCCGCCACGATGGGCTTCAGGCAGGAGAACACGCGCGTCGCCTCCACATAGAGGTGCTGCACGCCCGAGTTGTCCACCTTGGAGGCCGGCCCCTTCGCCTCCTCCCGGTTCGAGAAGTCGGCGCCGGCGCAGAAGCTCTTGCCCTCGGCGCAGAGCAGGATCGCGCGGCAGTCGTCGTCCTTGTCCAGCGCCTCGCAGGTGTCGGCGATCTGGCGGATCAGGTCGAAGTCGAAGAAGTTGTGGGGCGGGCGGCGGATCTCCACCGTCGCGACGTAGTCCTTCAGCGAGACGCCGAGCTCGGGCTGGCTGTAGTCCTTGGGCATCGTTCCCTCCTAACCTGCGGCGGCGGATCACGAGGGCGTCGAGCACCGACGCCCCCTGCCCCGCCGGATGAACCACGACCGGGTTGAGGTCGATCTCCTCGATCCGGTCGGCATTGTCGTGCGCGAAACGGCAGAGCGCCAGCGCGGCGTCCACCAGCGCGTCCACATCCGCCGGGGCCTCGCCGCGCGCGCCCTTCAGCAGCGCCGAAACCTTGAGCCCGTCGATCAGCCGCCTGACCGCGTCGCGATCCGCCAGCAGCGGCGAGAGGGCCACGTCGTCGAGGATCTCGGCGTAAATGCCGCCCGCGCCCACCAGCAGCATCGGCCCGAACAGCGGATCGCGCGTGATCCCGAGCAGCATCTGATGGCCGGCGGGGGCCATGGGCTCCACCAGCACGCCCTCGATCCGCACCTCGCGGGCATGGGCCTTCACCCGCCCGATCATCGCCTCGAACTCGCGGGCCGCGTCCTCGGGGGCGATGTTGAGCGCCACGCCCCCGGCCTCGGTTTTGTGAGGAATGTCCGGGGACTGGATCTTCAGCGCCGCCGGCCGGCCCAGCGCGGCGGCGAGGCGCCCCGCCTCCTCCGGCGTGGTGGCGAGACCACCGGGCGAGCCGCCGATCCCGTGCTCCGCCAGCCAAGCCTTCGCGTCACGCTCGGTCATGGTCTCGGTCGGCGCGCGCTCATCCGGCGCCCGCGCGGGCGCGAGCGGCGGCGCGAACCGCTCCCGCGCCTCCCGGAACGCCGCCATCGCCGCCATGGCCCGCGTCGCATGGCGCAGGTTGGTCGAGAGCGCATAGCCCGACTGCGCGAACAGCGCGTAGGTCTCCCGGGACGGCCGCGTATAGGACCAGTAGCAGATCGGCTTCTCCAGCCCGAGCCCGACATCCGGGAAGGCCGCGCCCTCCTTCACGAAGCCCGCGGCGTTGATCGCGGTGGCGATGCCGATGACGCCGTCCACCCGCTCGGAACTCGCCGTAAGGCGCGTGAGCTCGGCGTAGCCGATGACGTGGATCGCCTGCGCCGTCCCGTCCACCGGGTTCACCGAAGAGCCGTAGGGCGGCAGGAACTTGTCGATCCGCGCCCGCGCCTCGGGCTCGAACTCCGGCACCTCCAGCCCCGCGAGCGCGCAGGCGTCGGCCGTCCAGCCCCCGGCCCCGCCCGAGGAGGTGCAGATCCCCATGCGCCGCCCCTTCGGCAGCCGATGCCGGTTGACCATGAAGGCCGCGGCCATGTCGATCAGCTCTTCATGGCTCTGGGCCAGCGTCACGCCATAGACCGCGAACATCGCCAGATGCGCCCGCCAGCTTCCCGCCAGCGCGCCGGTATGGGAGGCCGCCGAGCGCTCCGCCGCCGGGGACATCCCCACCTTGGCCACGATCAGCGGCTTGCCGGCGCGCAACGCCCGCTCCGCCACCTCGCGGAAGCGGGCGGCGTCGCGGATGCCCTCCAGGAACAGGACGAACACCTCCGTTCCGCCCTCGTCCAGCAGGTGATCGACCACGTCGAAGGCCGAGACGCCGGCCTCGTTGCCCGTGGTCACCACGTAGCGATAAGGCAGCTCCTTCAGCCGCCCGGTGTCGTAAAGCGCGAAGCCCAGCGCGCCGGACTGCGCGACCACCGAGATCCGCCCCCCCGTCCGATCCCACTCCGGGATCAGCGAGTTCCTGCGCGAGCCTCACCGCCGGCGAGAACGTGCAGCACAAGGACCGCGCGAAATTCGCATAGCCTTGGGCGTTCGGCCCCAGCACCGCCATCCCGTAGCGCCGGATGGTGTCCTGCAACTGCGCCTGCAGCGCGCGCCCGGCCTCCCCCTGCTCCTCCGCGAAGCCCGAGGTGATGATGATCGCCGCGCGCACGCCGGCTTTCCCGCAATCCTCCAGCATCTCCGGCACCAGCTTCGCCGGGATGATGATGATCGCCAGATCCACCGGCCCCGGACACTCCGAGACATGCCGGTACGCCTTCAGCCCATGCACCAGATCCTCGCGCGGATGCACCGGATAGACCGGCACGTCCACGCCATGGCGCAGCATCGCCTCCATGGTCATTCCGGGGATCTTGGCCACATCGTTGGAGGCCCCGATAACCGCGATGGACTGCGGGTCGAACAGCTTCGACAGGTCCGGCGCCTTCATCAGCGCAACCCGAGCCCGCGGGCGATGATGCCCCTCAGGATCTCGGTGGTCCCGCCCTGGATGGTCAGCTTCGGCGCCACCAGCGTGGCGTAATCCAGCACGTCCTCGAAGCTCGGCGCATTCCCGCCCCCCGAACCGTCCACGAACGCCGCGATATCCCGCGCGCGGTTCGGCAGCGCCTGCTCCCACACCGTGCCCAGATCCTTGACGATGGACGCCTCCAGCACCGGCTCCTTGCCCTGCTCAAGCATCCCCGCCACCGAGACCGACATCCGCCGCATGGTGTGCAGCTGCGCCACCAGCCGCCCTACGCTCTCGGCGGCCCGCGGATCAGGCGCGTCCCCCAGCACCCGCAGCAGCGCGGTCAGCACGAAATAGGTGTCCAGGAACCGCTCCGGCCCCGACCGCTCGTAGGCCAGCTCCGAGGTCGCCTGCTTCCACGCCCCGTCCACCTCGCCCAGAACCACGTTCCCGGGCAGGATCACATCCTCGAAATGCACCTCGTTGAACTCCCGCCCCCCGGTCATCTGCGGGATGGGGTTCACCGAGATCCCCGGCGTCTTCATGTCCACCACGAACTGCGTCAGCCCGTGCCGCCGATTCTCCTTCGTCGGCTGGGATGTCCGGAACAGCCCGATCATGTAGTCCGCATTATGGGCGTTGGAGGTCCAGACCTTGGTCCCGTTGACCTTCCAGCCCTCCGCCACCTTCTCCGCCTTCGTCTTGGCCGCGAACAGGTCCGACCCCGACCCCGGCTCCGACATCCCGATGCAGAAGCAGACCTCGCCGCGCACGATCCTCGGCAGGATGTCCTTCTTCAGCTCCTCCGCCCCGTAGCGGATGATCACCGGCCCCGACTGCCGGTCCGCCACGAAATGCAGCGCCACTGGCGCGTTGGCCGCGGTGAACTCCTCCGTCACCACGTAGCGGTCGAGGAAGCTCCGCTCCTGTCCCCCGAACTGCTTGGGCCAGGTCAGCCCGATCCACCCCTTCTCCCCCACGCGGCGCGAGAACTCGCGCGAGAAGCCCCGCGCCAGATACCCGCGGTCGGGGTCGTAGGTCCCCCGCTCCGCCTCCTCCCTGAGGAAGGCGCGGACCTCCTCGCGAAGCTCGCGGGTCCGGGGGGGCAGGCGCTCGGGATCGAAGCGGATGGCGGTCTGCATGGCGTGCTCCTCAGCGTCGGGTCAGGGCGGGCCACAGCGCATCGGCGCCGGCCGCGGCGACGCGGGTTCCCAGCGCCACGGCCCACACCGCCTCCGGCCCGAAATCGTCGCGCCAGCCGAACAGGCTGCGCGTGAACCTCTGCAATACGTACTCGTCGGTGAACCCGATCGCCCCGTGGGCCTGATGGGCGATGGCGGCGCCTTCGTTGGCGGCCTCCCCCGCCCGGATCTTGGCGGACGCGGCCTCCAGGAACAGGTCCTCCTCCGGGACCTCCCCCGCCAGGGCGCCCCGCATCGTATCCGCGGAGGACGACGCCGCCGTCAGCGCCGCCGCCACCTCCCCCGCCAGCCGCGCGAGGTTCTGCTGCACCGCCTGGAATTTCCCGATGGGCCGCCCGAAGGCCACCCGCTCCTGCGCGTATCCCGACGACAGATGCAGCACCGTCTCCAGCGCCCCCGCCATCTGCTGCACCCGCGCCACCGCGCCCAGCATCCGGAACTCCTCCGCGGTGCAGCCCTGCCCCACGGCCAGCGCCTCGACGCCCTCGAACTCCAGATCCGCCCGCTCGGCCCCCAGATTCGCCGCCCGCTCCGAGACCCGCGCGTCCGAGGCGCGCAGCAGCGCCACCCGCGCCTCACCCCCCTCGAAGGCCAGCGCCACGACCCGCTCCGCGCCCTTCGCGAACGGCACGGCCCGCGCGCGGCCCGAGACCCGGCCCCCCTCGATCGCCAGCCGGTCATGCTCCCGCACCGGCGCCACGGTCATCGGGCCGGAGGGAACCTCCAGCCCCGCCCGCGCCAGCGCCCAGGCCGCGACCAGCGTCTCGGCCACCGGCGCCGGCGCCGCGTACTGGCCGCAGATGCGCAGGATGTCGAAGCCGTCCATCAGCTCCGCCCCCGCGCCGCCCTGCGCCTCGGGCGCCCAGGCGACGGTCAGCCCCGCCTCCTCAAGCGCCTTCCAAAGCGGCGCTTTCCATCCGTCATCCTTCGCACGGTTGACGGTCTGCGGATCGGCGAGGTCCGCGAAGATGCGCCGGGCGGTGTCGGCGATGAGGCTGTCGGCCAAGCTCGGATCTCCTCCCTGGACGCCGCCCTTGCCGGGCGGTCGGCAAGGGGACCTTACGGTCCGACCGTCGGCGATGCCAGAGGATCGCGCGCGATATCCGCACGCGGATGCCGCCCCCGACGCCCTCGCAAAATCGCCGCAGGGGCCGCCTCAACCCGCGGAAACCTGGATGCGGCGCCGATCGCCCGCACCGTCCCTGGTCTCAAGGCGCCGGCCACACGCCCAACGCCGGCCACGCGCCGCGGGCGCCCGACCTGCCACGACCGGACCAGCCGTCGCGGCGCCTCCGCCGAAAGTCGCCGCCTCCGCGACCCGCGACCCGGGCGCAAGCGCCCCGGGACCGGCCGCGCTTCGGGCACCCCCGCAGGCGCGGCGCCTCAGAGCGTCCCTGCCGGGCGCGCCGGCCGGCGGATGCTCCGCGTCAGCCGGTCCACCCCCGCCATCGCCAACCCGCCCAAGGGGTTCTTCCGCACCGCCGCCTTGGCCTTCTCGATGCGCATCACGTCCTGGATCCGCCGGTCGAGGAACGCCCAGGTGGAGCTTCGCCCCTGCGACTCGTCCTGCAGCCAGTAGAGCCCGGTGGACGACACCACCCCCGCGAGCGTCGCCCGCTTGGTGTACCAGTTCAGGTCCTCGGACCCGTCGCCCAGCGCGGTCCAGATCGCATCCGCCGTACGCCAGACGCAGGACGCCCCTTCCGCCGCATGAACCGGAAGCGCGAACAACGAAGCCGCGCGGCGCACCGCCTCCCGGTCCGGCTCGGCGATCTCCAGCCGCAGGCGCACCGCACGGGTGATCCGGGCGGTCATGCCCATGGCGTGCAGCGGCTCGCGCCCCAGCGCCCCCGCCATCCGCCGGTCCAGTCGCCCGGAGAACGCGACGGCCGCGTCCACCCCCCGCGGGAAGGCGAGCCGCGCCACCTCCCGGTCCACGCCTTTCTCGGCGGCGGCGGCGTCGATGGCGGTCATCGACCAGCCGTCGAAGGCCACATGGGCGGGCAGCGCATCCAGCAGCGTGTCGCGGGTGGCGTCCAGCCCCGTCCGCGGGGCCTCCTGCTGCGGGGCGTCATGTTCGGGCACGGACATCTGAGTCTCCTCTCGGTCTGGCCGGGCGCCGCCGAGCGCGGTGGACAGGCGGCGCGTCTACGCTTATATAGCGCGCTCCTGCAAACCTGGCAGCATAGAAAGGTGGTGAAGTCCGTGCAGGTTATGGTCCGCGACAACAACGTCGATCAGGCTCTCCGCGCGCTGAAGAAGAAGATGCAGCGCGAAGGGGTGTTCCGGGAGATGAAGCTCCGTCAGCATTACGAGAAGCCGTCGGTGAAGCGCGCCCGTGAACAGGCCGAAGCGATCCGTCGCGCCCGCAAGCTCGCGCGCAAGAAGGCGCAGCGCGAAGGCTTGGCCTGAGGCTTTTCCCTCGGGGGCGCCAGCCCCGAAAGAAATCGTGGGCGCAAGCCCCGGAACGCAACCGCGGGCTCCGGCCCGCGACCCCGAAACCCCCGCCGGATCGCCGGCGGGGGTTTCTTCTTGTCGGGCCTAACGCTGGCTCGAACTGCCGCCGCGGGTCGGAGGCTCCACCTCCACCCCGCCGGGCCCGCCGCAGGCGGCGAGCGCCAGCGCCAGCGCGGCGGCGCAGAGGATGTCCCGCCTCACTTGTAGACGGACCCGACCCGGTTCGGGGGGTCCGGTCTCCACATCGCCCGAGCAGCCGGCGGCCACGGCCGCCATCGACAGCATCAACGCGAGGGTCAGGGGGCGCGTCATGGCGATCTCCTTGTCCTGCAGGGCCGGCCTTCGCCGGCGTCTCAGGACCAGTTGGCCCGGAACGCGCTCTCGTGAAGCCCCGCCCCGCGCACGACCGCGCGAGCGAAGCGCCGCGCAGAGGTCCCGCCCCTGGCCGTGCAGCCGCCCGCGGCGCATGGCGCACGGCCCGCCGCTGGCGACCGTCGCCAAACCTCGACCGCTGCGAAAGCGCCGCGGGCGCCCCGGCCGCCACAGGCGGACCCGCCGGCGCGGCGCCCTCCTCAGTGGATGCGCACCGGCAGGCTCTCGAACCCCATCACGAAGTTCGAAGTCACTCGCTCCGGCTCCCCGTCCAGCTCGATCCGGTCGAACCGCTTCAGGATCTCCTCCCACAGCACCCGCAGCTGCAGCTCCGCGACGTGGTTGCCCATGCAGCGATGCACCCCGTAGCCGAAGGCCAGATGGCTGCGCGCGTTCTTCCGCTGGATGTCGAACGCATAGGGATCCGTCGAACTTGGCCTCGTCCCGGTTGCCCGAGATGTACCACATCGCCACCTTCTCCCCCGCCCGGATGGTCTCTCCCCCGACCACCACATCCTCCAGCGCAGTGCGGCGCATGTAGGCGAGCGGCGTCTGCCAGCGGATGATCTCCGACACCATCCCGGGGATCACCGACGGGTCCTCCCGCAGCTTGCGGTACTGCTCCGGGAACGTGTTCAGCGCATGAACCCCGCCCGAGATCGAGTTCCGCGTGGTGTCGTTCCCCCCCACGATCAGCAGCATCAGGTTGCCCAGCAGCGCGAACGGGTCCTCGATCATCTCCTTCGTGCCGTCGGAATGCGCCATCAACGAGATGAAGTCGTCCCCGCCCTCCTTCTTCGCGCGGTCCTTCCACAGGTCGGCGAAATAGGCGTGGCACTTCATCAGCTCGGCGCGCCGCTCCTCCTCCGGCATCCGCGCGGCGCCCACCTGGGGCGAGGCGGTCACCAGGTCCGACCAGTAGGGCAGCAGATGCCGGTCCTCGAACGGGAAATCGAACAGCGTCGCCAACATCTGGGTGGTCAGCTCCACCGACACATGCTCCACCCAGTTGAACGTCTCCCCCCGCGGCAGCCCGTCCAGGATCCGCCCCGACCGCTCCCGGATCAGCGACTCGAGCTCGCCGAGCCTGCGCGGCGCCACCCCCGGCATCACCGGCTTCCTCCACTGCGAATGCTTGGGCGCATCGGCGGTGATGAAGCTCTTGGGCGCGAAGGCCTCGTCCCGCTCTCCGATGAAGATGCCCTGCGCGGAGGAGAACTGCCGGTGGTTGGTGTCCACCGCCATGATCGTCTCGTAGGTGGAGACCGACCAGTACGCCCCGAACTCGCTTTCGGCGCAGTAATGGACCGGCGCCTCCTTCCGCAGCCGGTCGAAGAACGGCCAGTGGGTCTGGGCGGCGAAACGGGCGGACTTCGCGACATCGAGCTGGTCCAGCGGCGTGGACCAGGCCTCGGCCTTCGCGTTCTCCAGGGTCGGGTCGGTGGTGGTGAGCATGGCGCATCCTCCGTGGCGGGCCGTCCGCGACGAGGCGCGGCGGCCTTCTGGCTGCCCGGAAGGATACACATCCCGCGCCGGTGAAACAGGAAAACGTGACGCGCCGGTCATCTGCCGTTGCGTCGCCTTCGTCGTGCGGCGTCGCGGAACGAAACCGCCCGGGCCCGCGTTCGCCGTGCAGCACCGGATAGGAGTTTCACCACATGAACAGCATCTTCTGGCTCATAGGAGTCATCGTGGTCGTCCTGGCCATCCTTTCCTTCCTCGGAATGGCGTGAAACCCAAGCAAGGAGACGAGACCATGAGCGTCGAGAATCCGCAGAACCGCCCCGGCGGCGACATGCCCGAAGCGCGCCACCGCGCCGAAGAGGCCCGGGACGCCCTCGCCGAAAAGGGCGAGGGCCTGAAGCGCGAGGCTTCCAACGCCGCGCATGACGCCCAGGCGAGGGCGCAGGCCGAAGGCGAGCGCGCCATCCACGGCGTCGGCGCCGAATTCGGCGAAATGGCCGACGCGCTGGAAAAGGCGTCCGGCGAGATGGACGACCGCTCCATCGGCGGCCGCCTGTTCCGCGAGGCCGCCGGCGGCCTGCACCAGGCCTCGGACGCCTTCCGCGACAAGTCGCTGCCCGAGGTCGCCTCGGAGCTGTCCGGCTTCGGTCGCCGCAACCCGGCCGCCTTCCTCGGCATCGCCGCGCTGGCGGGCTTCGCGATGGCGCGCTTCGCCACCGCGCAGCCCGAGGCGTCGCGTCCCGCCGGCGCCCCGCCGCGGCCGTCGACCACGCCCGGCGGCGTGCCGGCCTCCCAGGGCGCCCCGGCCTCCCCGGCCGTGAGCCCCTCCACCACCGCGCCGGCCGCGACCCCGGCCGCCCCCGCCACTCCGACCGGAGGCGTCATCCGATGACCCAGGAGACCAACGACTCCACCATGACGGTGATCTCCCGCATCGCGGCGGGGGTGCCCGACCTGATCCGCAAGGAGATCCAGCTCCTGCGGGCCGAGATGGGCGAGAAGCTCAACCAGGCCACCACCGCGATCGGCCTGCTCGCGGCCGCCGCCATCATGGCGCTGGTTGCGCTGAACGTGCTCGCCGCGGCCCTCGTGGCGGGCGTGGCCGAGCTGGGCGTCGGCGCCGGCTGGGCCGCGCTGATCGTCGGCGGCGTGATCGCGATCGTCGCGCTGATGATGGCCAAGAAGGGCTCGAACGACCTGAAGGCGTCGAGCCTCGCGCCCAACCGCACCATGTCCTCCGTCCGCAAGGACGCCGAAGTCGCCAGGGAGTCCGTTCGATGACCTATGACACCAATCCCCACGGCAAAAGCTCGGCCGAGATCGAGCGCGAGATCGCCGAGGAGCGCGCAAGCCTCGACCGGGACGTCCACACGCTCCAGGACCAGATGAGCGTCGGCGCCCTGTTCGACCGTTTCGCCGGCTCCGCCGCGAACGAAAGCGGCGCGTTGGCCCGCAACCTCGGCGCCCAGATCCGCGACAACCCGCTGCCCGCGGCCATGATCGGCATCGGCGTGGCGTGGCTGATGTCGGGCCGCGGCGGCCCGCAGGCCCGCGTGAACTACGGCTACTCCCGCGACGCGATGCGGGACCCGTACTACCGCGACGACTTCGACGACTATGACCCGTACTATGCGGCCGCCGCCGACGGGGGCCAGGTGGGCATCCCCTACGGCGACGTGGACCCGGACATGGAGGGCAACGACGCCCGCTCCGTCATCGGCGGCGAGGGCATGGGCGACACAGGCTCCGGCCCCGGAATGCATGAGCGCGCCAAGTCCGGCGTCCATGCGGCCGGCGCCTCCGCCAAGGCCGGCGCCCAGTCCGCGGGCGATTCGGCGAGGGCCGGGGCGCACCGGGCCGGCGACGCCGCCCGCTCCGGCGCCGCGGGCGTGAGCCGCGCGGCCGGCTCCGCGGCCTCGGGGGTCGGCCACGCCGCCCGCTCCGGCGCCTCGGGCGTGGGCTACGCCGCCCGCTCCGGCGCGGCCGGCGTCGGCTACGCGGCCCGCTCCGGCGCGGCCGGAATGGGCTACGCGGCCCGCTCCGCCGCCGGCTACGCCCGCTCCGGCGCCGACGAGGCCTCCGAGGCGTTTTACGAGCACCCCCTCGCGGCCGGCGCCCTCGCGCTCGCCGCCGGGGCCCTGCTCGGCGCCCTCGTGCCCAACTCGCGGCGCGAGAACGAGCTGATGGGCGAGCAGGCCGACGAGGCCCGCCGCTACGCCCGTGGCGAGATCGACCGCAACTTGGACCGCGCCGAGCGCGCGGCCGGCGCCATGGCCGATGAGGCCCGCCACATGGGCGAGGAGGCCCGCGAAAGCGTCGAGGGCCAGGCCCGCAAGCAGGACGGCCGCCAGGCCGTCGACGCGGCCGAGGCCAAGGCCCGCGAGGGCGCGGACCGCATCAAGAAGGCCGGCGAGGCCGAGTGGAACAAGGACGACGACAAGTCCAAGTCCTCCACCGGCTCCACGACCCCCGGCACGACGGCCGCCTCGACCCCCGGCACGACCAAGCCGGGCGGCTCCTCGGGCATCTGACGCAGGCCGACCCTCGGGCGGAGGCGCGCACCCCGCGCCTCCGCCCTTCCCCCTCTGGCGCCCGGCCGCGAAATGACTAGGCTGCGCGCAAAGACATGGAGGGAGGACTTTTACGTGAACGCACCCGCCATGGGCGTGACCAAGCCCGTGCTCTCGGCCGCCGAGGCGCTCTCGGACGTGCCCGACGGCGCCACCGTGCTGATCGGCGGCTTCGGCGGCTCCGGCAACCCGGTGGAGCTGATCCACGCCCTGATCGACCAGGGCGCCCGCGACCTCACCGTGGTGAACAACAACGCCGGCAACGGCGATGTGGGCCTCGCCGCCCTGATCCGCGAGGGGCGCGTGGCGAAGATCATCTGCTCCTTCCCCCGCTCGGCCTCCGCCAAGGCGTTCACCGACGCCTACAACGCCGGGACCATCCAGCTCGAAACCGTCCCCCAGGGCACGCTCGCGGAGCGCATCCGCGCAGGCGGCGCCGGCGTCCCCGCCTTCTACACCCGCACCTCGGTGGGCACGCCCCTCGCCGACGGCAAGGAGGTCCGCAGCTTCGACGGCCGCGACTACGTCCTCGAACACGCCATCACCGGCGACTACGCCCTGGTGAAGGCCCTGCGCGCCGACCGCTGCGGCAACCTCACCTACTCCAAGACCGCGCGCAATTTCGGCCCGATCATGTGCATGGCCGCCCGCTGCGCCGTGGTGCAGGCGCTCGACCTCGCGGAGCCCGGCGCCCTCGACCCCGAAACCGTGGTCACCCCCGGCATCTTCGTCGGCCGCCTCGTCCACACCCCCGACGCGGTGCAGGAGCAGGTCCTCTTCGAACAGGGAGCGCGCCACCCATGACCGAAGCCGCCGTCAAGAAGGGCCTCTCCCGCCGCCAGATGGCCTCGCGCGCCGCGCAGGACATCCCCGACCAGTCCTACGTCAACCTCGGCATCGGCATGCCCGAGCAGGTGGCCCAGTTCGTCCCCGAAGGCCGCCGCATCACCTACCACTCGGAGAACGGCGTCCTCGGCTTCGGCGAGCAGCCGCCCGAGGGGTCCGAGGACTGGGACCTCATCAACGCCGGCAAGAAGCCCGTGACGCTGCTGCCCGGCGCCTCGTTCTTCCACCATGCCGACAGCTTCGCCATGATCCGCGGCGGGCATATCGACCTCGCCATCCTCGGCGCCTTCCAGATCGCGCCGAACGGGGACCTCGCCAACTGGCAGGCCGGCGACAACGCCATCCCGGCCGTGGGCGGCGCCATGGACCTCGTCTCAGGCGCCCGCTCGGTCTGGTGCCTGACCGAGCACACCACCAAGCAGGGCGAGCCGAAGCTGGTCTCCGCCTGCTCCTACGCGCTCACCGGCATCGGCGTGGTGTCGCGCATCTACACCAACCTCGCGGTGGTCCATGTCGTGGACGGCGCCTTCGTGCTCAAGGCCATCGCGCCGGGGGTGGAGCGCGCCGAGCTGCGGGATCTCACCGGCGCCCCCCTCGAAGAGGACGGCGAGGTGGAGACGATCTCCCCCCCAACTCTCTGAAAAACGGCGCTCCGGGGGCCGGTCCGCCGGCCTCCCCTTGCGGAATCGCCGCATTCCCCTATCCTATGAAGGCAGGCGAGGCAGTCCCCGGGACCGCCCGCTTTTCGCGTTTAGGCCACAGAGGACGAGAAAGCCATAGCCCGCAGACCCCATCAGGCGCCGCCCACCCGCGACACCGGCCCCAGAGTGAACGACAAGATCCGCGTCCCGCAGATCCGCCTCATCGACCATGAGGGCGAGAATCGCGGCGTGATCGACCCCCGCGACGCCATCCGCATGGCGGAGGAAGTGGGTCTCGACCTCGTGGAGATTTCCCCGAACGCGGATCCGCCCGTCTGCAAGATCATGGACTTCGGCAAGTTCAAATACGAACAGCAGAAGAAGCAGAACGAGGCGAAGAAGAAGCAGCGCGTCATCGAGATCAAGGAGGTCAAGTTCCGCCCGAACATCGACATCCATGATTACGAAGTGAAGATGCGCAACGTCACCCGCTTCCTTGAGGATGGCGACAAGGTCAAGGTCACCCTCCGCTTCCGCGGCCGCGAGATGGCGCACCAGGAGCTGGGCCGCGAGGTGCTGGAGCGCATCGCCTCCGACACGGTCGAGCTGGGCAAGGTCGAATCCATGCCCAAGATGGAAGGCCGCCAGATGATCATGGTCATCGGCCCCAAAGCCTGAGCGATCCGGCGCGCCGCAAGGCGCGCCTTTCCGCTCCCGATCCGCTCCCCCGAAGTTGTCGGCCGCATCATTTTCGACGCAATGTCGCAATCGACGCTTCGCGGGTGGAATTCCACGCGAACCGGTGAACCGCGAGACGATGGCCCCGACGCCATCATGCGCATTCTCGCCTACGCGGCCGCGGCCGCGATACGTTCGGCGGTCCAGGCGCAAGCTCTGGCCTTGAAGGCGGACTTCCGCTCGGAGCCCGATTTGCGGGGCGCCGGCGCCGGTTCGCGTGTGTGGATGTGGCGCTGCCAGGCGCGGGCTTCGAACTGGACGAGGGCGACCGGGTCTCCAACCCGAGCGGTTGGCGCGACTCCCTTCAGGTGGATTTCGACCCGCGCTCCTATCTCCTCACCCTGACGGCCACCAACGGCAACAGCTGCAAGCTCATCACCATCACGAAGTCCGGCATCGTCTTCGACAGCCCCGAGACGGTGACCGGCCTGCTTGCGCCGACCACCGGCCAGGCGGTTCGAAGCCCGACCCCCTTCGCGATCGATCTGAGCGGCACCGCCGATTCGGTCACCGTCGCCCATACCGCGGCGCCGGCGGCATCGTTCTCCCTGTTCGCGGGCTCCTCGGACGTGTTCCAGCTCATGACCGTCGCCGCCCCGACCGCCATTCCCCTGCCGGGCGTCCTGCGCCTGGCTTGCATCGGGATCGCGGCCGTCGGCGCGCCTGAGCCCCAACCCCTGGAGGCGCCCGCCTCCGCCCTCTCGGATCCCCGCCCGCTCGATCTGAGCTGTACCGCCAACGTGGTGGCGGCGCCCCATGCCGCGGCCGGGACGGGCTTTCTCGGCCTCCGCGATACGGGTGCGTCGGGCGTGTTCCGCGTCGTGACCCGTCCCGCGGCGGCGGCCGTTCCCTTGCCCGGCGCGCCCTACCGCTCGGCGGTCTTGCCATCGGCGCCTTCGCCGCCTCCGCGCCCGCCGTCGCCGCGCCTGCAAACCGGGGCGCGGACCCCGCCGGAATCCATGCCGACCGCCCCGAAAGGTTACCAAAACGGTTAATTCTACAAACCCACTCCAGCAACCCGTTGGAATCCCTAAAAATAGCCCTCGCCGTCCCCCTGTTTCGCTGCGAAACGCACCGCGGTTTCGCACGCGAAACCGTCTTGGCGCCGCCTCGCCCGCGGCGTAGCCTCGCCCCATGACCGACCGATCCTGGCACGACATGGGCGGCCTTCCCGCAGGCCCCATCGACCCCGCGACCCATGACTATGCGTTGTGGGAGAAGCGGGTGGACGCCCTTATGACGCTCGCCACCGCCAAGGGCCTGTTCACCGTGGACGGCCTCCGCCGCGCGCTGGAGGACATGGGCCCCGAGAGCTTCGAGACCATGACCTACTACGAGCGCTGGGTCGCCGCCGTGAACCGCAACCTGATCGAGGCCGGCGCCTACACCACCGCCGACCTGGCCGCCAAGCTGGCCGAGATCCGCGCCCGCGGGACCACCTACGGCGAGGCTCCTCCCTATGCCTGAGCGGGTCCGCGTCCGCGCCTGGGCGCCCCGGGGCCTCCACGTCCGCGCGCCCTGGTACCTGCGCGGCAAGACCGGCGTGGTCGAGCGCGCCTCGGCGCCTTCCCCAACCCCGAGCAACTCGCCTACGGCCTCCCCGCCCCGAAGATCGAGCTCCTGCGCGTCCGCTTCACCATGGCCGAGCTGTGGGGCGAGGCCGCCGAGCGCCCCGAAGACACCCTCGACGCCGAGATCTTCGCCCACTGGCTGGAGCCGGAACCGGAGGCCAGCCCCATGCCCCATGACCACCACGACCACGAGCATCGCCTCAGCCCCTCCGGCCACCCCTACCGCGCGGACCAGGACGCCCCCCTGACCGACGCCCAGGCGCTGGAGATCGCGGTTCGGGAGCTGCTGATCGAAAAGGGCGTGACCACGGCCGAGGAGGTCTCGGCCGCCATCTCCCGCATGGACGCCCGCTCTCCCGCCATGGGCGCCCGCGTTGTGGCCCGCGCCTGGACGGACCCCGCCTACAAGGCCCGCCTGCTGGCGGACGGCTCCGCCGCCTCCCGGGAACTCGGCGCCGACATCGACGCCCTCAAGCTGGTGGTGGTGGAGAACGACGCGGCCACCCACAACATGATCGTCTGCACGCTGTGCTCCTGCTATCCGCGCACCCTGCTGGGCCTGCCGCCGGACTGGTACAAGCAGCGCGCCTACCGCGCCCGCGCGGTGATCGAGCCCCGGACGGTCCTCCGCGAATTCGGCCTCGACCTGCCCGACGAGGTGCAGGTCCGCGTGCATGACTCCACCGCCGACATGCGGTACATCGTGCTCCCCGCCCGCCCGGCGGGGACCGAGGGGTGGTCCGAGGAGGCGCTCGCCGACCTCGTCACCCGGGACTGCATGATCGGCGTCGCGGTTCCCCGCCCGGAGGCCGCCGCCGCGGAGTAGACGCGACCGGCATGAGCCACCCCGCATGAGCGCGCCCACCGCGCCCGCCCTCGCCCGGCCCGAACTCCGGGGCATCGGCCTCTACCTGGTCGCGGTCTTCGCCTTCGCCATGATGGACGTGGTGGCGAAGCTCCTGCTCGTGCGCCACGACCCGATCATGGTGGTCTGGGCGCGATACGCGAGCCAGGGGGCCTGGGCGGTGTTGATCCTCTCGCCGCGCCTCGTGTCGGTGGCGCGGACCTCCCAGCCAGGGCTCCAGATCCTGCGCTCGGTGCTGCCCTTCGGGGCGACGATGTTCTTCTTCTCCGCCCTCCAGGCCCTGCCGCTCGCGGAGGCGGTGGCGATCTTCGAGATCGCGCCCCTCCTGATCACCGCGCTGGCGTTCCTCTTCCTGGGCGAGAAGATCGGCCCGCGACGCTGGGCGGGGGTCGGGATCGGCTTCCTCGGCGCGCTCATCATCGTGCGGCCGGGCAGCGACGTGTTCTCGGTCGCGTCGCTCCTGCCCATGGCGGCGGCTACGTGCTTCGCGGGCTATGCCGTGGCCACGCGCCTGCTGAACGCGGGCGAGAGCGCCTGGACCTCGTTCCTGTGGACCGCCGTGATCGGGGCGCTGCTGGCCTCCCTGCTCCTGCCTTTCGGCTGGTCCACGCCGGACTGGCGGGACGCGCTGGTGATGTCGCTCTTCGGGCTGCTGGGGGGCGCGGGGCAGCTTCTGATGATCATGGCGCTGCGCCACGCCCCGGCCTCGGTGGTGGCGCCGTTCAACTACACCGGCCTCGTCTATTCCGCCTTCTGGGGCTTCATGGTGTTCTCCGAGCTGCCGGACGCCTGGACGTGGGTGGGCGCCTCGGTGATCGTGAGCGCGGGGCTCTACGTGTGGTGGCGCGAACGGGTGAGGGCTTCGGCATGAAGGCGCGGGACCGCAACAAGAGCCTCGGCCGCCGGCTCGGGGACCGGGCGGAGATGGCGGCGCTGCGCCTCGGCATGGCGGTCGCGACCTTCGTGCCGGGCGAGGGCTGGGTCGGGCGCGCCGGCGGCTTCCTCGTCCCCCGCATCCCGGCCCTGCGCAAGCGGGTCGCGGACAACCTGCGCCATGTGCGGCCCGGGGCGACGGAGGCCGAGATCCGCCGCCTCTGCGCCGGCGTCGGGGACAATTTCGCGCGCGCGATCCTCGAATACGTGCGGATGCCGCGCATCGCGCAGGACCCGGCGCGGGTGATCGTGGAGGACGATGTTTCGCTGCGAAACGCCGTGGCGGCGGGGCGCGGGGCGGTGCTCGTCTCGGCGCATTTCGGGAACTGGGAATCCGTCCGCCTCGCCGCCCGCAGGGTGCTGGGCCGGGACTGCGCGATGGTCTACCGGGCCTACAACAACCCCCACTTCGACGATCTCACGCGCGGGAAGATCGCGGCGGCGGGCCTGCCGATCTTCGCCAAGGGGCGGGAGGGGACCCGCGGCCTGGTCCGCCACCTCGCCCGGGGCGGAAGCGCGCTGATCCTGGTGGACCAGAAGCAGACCGGCGCGCCGCCGATCCCGTTCCTGGGCCGCGACGCCGAGACCGCGACCGCGGCCGCGGCGCTGGCGCTGCGCTTCGGCGCGGCGTTGATCCCCGCGCGCGGGCTGCGCCTGCCGGACGGCCGCTTCTCCGTGCGGTTCGAGGCGGAGGTGGCCCCCGCCTCGCCCGAGGCGATGATGGCCGAGGTCAACGCCCGGATCGGCGAGTGGGTGGAGGAGGCGCCGGAGCAGTGGCTCTGGCTCCACCGCCGCTGGCGCCGCCGCGGAGAGCGGATCCGGGCGGCGCAGGACGGCGGATAGGCCCCGCGCCCGGAGGGCGTTTCAAGCGCGGGTGCTGCGCCCCGGACCGCCGGAGGCCACGGGGGCGCCGCCGCGGTCGTAGCCGAGACGCAGGCGATCCGCCTCCATGCGCCGCAGCTCCTGGCGCGCGGCGGCGGCGCCTTCCATCAGAGCGGACAGGAGGCGCCGGTTCCGGGTCGCCGCGTCGCGGATCGCCACGAGCTCCGTCTCCAGAACCTCCGGGTCGCCGGTCCCGGCGGAGGCGAAATCCTCAAGCGCCGTGCGGCTTCGCGCGGCGGAGCCGGCCAGACCCCGCAGGTCGCCGCGCAGAATCATCGTCCGCTCCTCCTCCAGCAGGGCGAGAACCCGTTTCGCCCCGCTTCGCCAGCCGGCCGAGCGCAGGGCGACGCCGAACATCTTCATGCCTGCTCCTGTTGACGGACCATCGCCTCGAACAGCCGCTCCGCCAGGCCTATGCCGCCGCGCTCCGTCAGGAGGCGCGCCTGCTCGCGGGTCAGGAGGCTGGAAAAGGCCTCCTCTCCCGCGCCTCCGCCGAAGCTTTCGCTGGTTTCGCCGAGACCGGCGTGACCCAGCATCTCGGCGAGGAACATCTCCTCCATCGCGCGCGCCGCCTCATGGAGGCCGGTCGTTCCGCCCGCGGCGGCGGGGACAGGCTCGGAGCGGAACTCGGTTGCGACCTGCATCATCGTCTTTCTCCTTCGGCGGCAGCTTTAGGCCCCCGGCGGTAAACGATGGGTAACAATTCGCGCCGATGGTACCTTCGAAGGAACGAGCTGGAAGGCGCCATGACCGGACCATTAGCTTCGCTGGGAGCCGCCCCCGTGCCGGCGCCGCGTTCTGCGGCGGCGGCGACGGCGACAGCCGCGTCTGCCACAGCCGATTTCTCCGCCGCGCACGCCGAGGCGGGGCTTCCCGCGCCCGCAGCCGCGCCGGCCGCCCCCGCAGTTCCGGAGGGCGAGGCGCCCCGACGAGCGCGGCTGCAGGAAGGAGATCTCGATCCTCTGCCGGCGGAGGAGCTTTCGGACGTCGACCCCCAGGCGGATGGCCTCCTGGCGGTTCCGGGCCTCCTTGCGGCGCCGGCGGCCGTCGGCCGGGACCCCGTCCAGTCGGGAGCGGCGGCGTCCATTCCGGCGCATTCGGCGCCCGTTCCGGCGCGTTCGGCGACCATGGCGGCCGGGACGCCCCCCGCGGACGACGCAACGGCTGCCGAGGGAATGGCGAGCGTGGGGGCGGAGGAAGCTGACGCGCCCCCCGCGCCTTCGGTAACGCCCGCCGATGTCCCCGAGACCGGCGGCGTGCCCGCGGCAGCCGCGAAGGCGCAGGAAGCCGGGAGCTTCCAGGCGCCGCCCGTACGGCCGGCTTCTCTGCGTCCGACCGAGGCGGATGTGGCGGAAGCGCCGCAGGCGACCGACGACCCCGCATCTTCGCGCGCCCCTGAGGCGCTTGCCGCGGCGCCCGCGGCACGGCCGCGCCAGGCGCCGGCCGCCGCCGCGATCGCCGGGGCGCCGCGGATGGACCTGGCCGAGCGTTTGTCGGAACCCGCGTCGCGGACGCCGGCGGAGAGCGAGCCCGCGCCCGATGACGGCCCTTACCGGGAAACACGCGGCGAGGCCGTCCCTGACGCCCCGGTCCGCCGGACCGCGCAGGCCGCGCCTGCGTCGGGCGACGCCAACCCGACCCCGCAGCTTCGGCCCGACGCCGAGACGGGAGCGGCCGATTCGCCTCCAGCTACGGCCGAGGAGGCGGACCCGATGCGCCTCGGGGCGGCGGGGCCCGACCTCTCGGGCGCGAGCGGCCCGCAGGTGCGCGGCGGTCACGCCATGGCGCATGCCCCCCTGTTCCATGCAGCGGAGGAGCGCGCCCCCGCGGAGCAGCTCGCCGCGGCCATCTCCCGCCGCGACGACGGAGACATCGAGCTTCGGCTGGATCCGCCGGAACTGGGCCGGGTGCGCGTGGTGCTCGGCGCCGGCGAGCACGGGTTGACCGCCACGATCACGACCGAGCGGCCGGACGTGGCCGACCTGATGCGCCGGCATGCCGACGTTCTTGAACGCGCCCTGGCCGATGCGGGGCACAAAGGGGCGGCGCTGTCCTTCGGCTCGGAGGCAGGGGGCGGCCAGGAGCGTCGCGCCGCGGCCGACGCGGGCGGGCGGCAGGGCGGTCTCGACGTCAAGGCGGGATCTCCGCCGCCGGTCCCCGTGCGGCGCGCGTCGGGCGGCATAGACATAAGGGTTTGAGGAACGGCCATGACGAGCGTGCAGAGCGTGCCGGGAACCCCCGGCGCCACCCCCCAGAAGCCGGCCGAGCCGTCCGCGACCAAGGAGGTCGCGGCGGGGACGGATTTCGAGACTTTCCTGTCCCTGCTCACGGCGCAGATGCGCAACCAGGATCCGCTCAAGCCGCTCGATTCCACGGAGTTCGTGGCCCAGCTCGCGAGCTTCTCGACGGTGGAGCAGCAGATACGGTCCAACGACCGCCTCGATGCGATCCTCGACGCGCTCACGGGCGGCGGCGGGTCGGGCCTCGCGCAGTGGATCGGGAAGGAGGTCCGGAGCGATGCCCCCGCCCGCTTCGAGGGGGAGCCGGTCGATATCTGGACGACCCCGGTTGCGGAGGCGAAGCGGGCGGTGCTCGTGGTCACGGACGCGCAGGGGCAGGAGGTGGCGAGGCTCGCGGCCGATCCGGGGGCGGAGAGGCTCGTCTGGGCCGGAGAGACGGCGACCGGCGGCGCACCCTCGGGCTCCTACCGGTTCAAGGTGGACTACCTGAGCGAGGACGAGTCGCTCGGCACGGTGGATGGGACCACCTTCTCGCAGGTGAAGGAGCTCCGGCTGGGCGGAGAGGACGGGCCGCGGCTGGTCCTGGAGGGCGGCGCGGACATCGATGCGGAGGACGTGGCGGCGGTGCGCGAGCCGGCCGTCTGAGGCCGGGCGAGGGCGAGATGCAAGACGCGGCCGAGACGGCGAGGGCGCCCGGGCGGTCGACATACCCGCTCCAGGAGCGACGTTGTTGACGCAGCGGCGCCGGACATGCACAGTCGGGTCAACCGCCTCCCCGATTTGCGGGAGCGTCCCCGCCCGGACTCCTCACGCATGACCCGAATCGCACGGCAGCATGAGCACCGACTGCCGCTCGCGCTGGAGCTTCATGCGCGGCCCTTCCCGGAGGCGAATGCGCCGGGCGAGGCCGTGCATCTCGCTTTCAAGCCGCCCGGGGGCGGAGCCGACGAAGATCCCGCGGCCACCCGCGCGCATCTGCGGCGACTGCTGGACCTGCACGGCGCGCCGCATCCGGCGCCGGACGCCGACCACCATGTCTGCGCCCTCGGGCGCGCGACGCTCAAGTGGGAGCGGCACACGGAGTTCGCGACCTACACGCTGTTCCTGCCGGGCCTTTCCGAGGCGCCGTTCGACGGGGCCGCGCTGAAGATGTTTCCGCAGGAATGGCTGGACGCCGCCGACGGGTCCGTCATCGCCGCCGCGGCCGTGAGGATGGAGACGGTCGAGAGCGAGGAGGCCGCCGAGGCGCGGCTGGACAACGGGCTGGGCCGGCATTTCGCCTCCGAAAGCCTGGCGGCCGCGAGCGTGGGCGACGGCGCCGCGATCGTGGCGAGCGATTTCCGCGTGGACGAGGACGGCTTCACCCGCTTCGCCGTGATCCTGCGGGGGGACGTCCCTCCGGCCGCGCTGGGACGGATGGTGCAGCGGCTTCTGGAGATCGAGACCTACCGGGCGATGTCGATGCTGGCGCTTCCCATCGCGCGGGCGGCGATCCGCAGGGCGTCCGAGCTGGACCGGGAGCTGGCCGCGCTGGCGCGCGGGGTCGCCGAGGAGGCCGACACCGCGCCCGAGACTTTGGACTCGCTCACGCGGAAGTCCGCCGAGGTGGAGCGGCTGGGCGCCGATTCGGCCTTCCGCTTCGGCGCCGCCCGCGCCTACGAGGCCATCGTGCGGGAGCGGATAGAGGCGCTGAACGAGACGCCGCTCAGGGGCCGCCAGACCATCGGGGAATTCATGCAGCGGCGCTACGATCCGGCGATGCGGACCTGCAAGGCGGCGGAACTGCGGCTGGAGCAGATCTCGCATCGCGCCATGCGCATCGCGGACCTGCTGCGGACCCGCGTGGATGTGTCGATCAGTATCCAGAACGGCGCGCTGCTGGCGAGCATGGACCGCCGCGCCGACCTGCAGCTTCGTCTGCAGGAAACGGTGGAGGGCTTCTCGGTGGTCGCGATCAGCTATTATGCGGTCGGGCTGGTGGGGAACCTGATGTACCCGTTCGCGGAGGAGACTGGGATCTCCAAGGGCATGATCCTCGCCGTCGCGACGCCGCCGGTGGTGGTGGCCGTGTGGGTGTTCGTGAACCGTCTTCGCCGCCGCGCCGAGGATCGCGCGGGCTGAGGGCGGAGGTCCGCGCAGGCCGCGGACCTCCGGCGGATCACTCGGCGACGCTGACCAGGTAGGCGTAGACGTCCTCCATGCCCGAGGTCAGCTTGAAGGTCATCTTCCCGCGGGCCTTGGGATCGTCGAGATAGTCCCGCAGGAAGGCGGTGGCGTCCTGAACGTAGGTGGTGAAGTGCTCCTCGTCCCAGACGAGGCCGGCCTCGCCCGCCTGCTTCATGCTGTCGCTGTAGCCGTTGAAATCCTCCTGCGAGCCGGCCTTGCGGCCGATGACGCCATAGAGGTTGGGCCCGACCTTGCCGCCGCGCTGGATGGTCTCGCCGGACGGCGAGACGATGGAGTGGCAGGCGCGGCACTTGAGGAATTCGCGCTCGCCCTTGGCGGCGTCCTGGGCGTGGGCGGATCCCGCGCCTGCTGCGATCGCGAGCGTGGCGACTGCGATGATGGTCTTCATGATTTCGCCTCCCTGTTGGCGGCTGTGGTTCGGCCGGTCACGGCCATCCGCCGCGCCGCCGGTCTTTGCTCAACGTCAAGGATACGGTTGAGCGGGCTCGTCGGTTCACGTTGCAGCGGCAGTTGAAGAAGAGCGGCGCCGGTTGCGGTCCCGAAGTTCCAGCGTCGAGAGGATGGAGATGAAGGTGGACGCGGCGTCGCCCGGGCCCGGGGACGAGCCTGCGGCGGCGACGAGGCCGCGCGTCTCGGTCAGCGGCGCCGCGTGGAGGCGCGCGCTGGTCGGGGAGAGCGCGTCGCCGCCCGCGCGCAGGACGGCCAGGGCCGCGAGGGCGGCCTTCCGCCGGCCTCGGGTGCGCGCCCGCACGGCCAGCCCCTCGGGCCCCGCGCGCAGGATCTGCGTTCCGATGTCCGAGTAGATCAGGCGGGCGGCATGGATGCCGGCGCGGCAGTCGGGCGGGAGACGCGCGATGCCGGCATCCGCGCGCGCATAGAGGGCGTCGGCCTCCTTCAGCACCAGGCGGACGACCGCGAAGACGCGGGTCGGGCGCCCGAGCGGCGCATCCGGGTCCACGCCGGCCTCGGCCAGCAGGTCCAGAGGGAGGTAGAGGCGGCCGGCCGCCCCGTCCTCGGCCACATCGCGGGCGATGTTGGTAAGCTGCATGGCGCAGCCGAGATCGCAGGCGCGGGCGAGGATGTCCCGGTCCCGGACGCCCATGAGCACGGTCATCATCGCGCCCACGCTGCCCGCCACGCGCGCGGCATAGGCCCGGAGGTCGGACATGTCCGCGCAACGGCGCCCGGCGGCGTCCCACTCGAAGCCTTCCAGCAGCGCCTCGGGCAGCGCGGCCGGCATGTCGAAGGCGCGCACCGCCTCGGCGAAGGCGCGGTCGGCCGGGGCGTCCGCAGGGTTTCCGGCGTAGATCCGGTCCAGCCGGCGCCGGAGCGCCTCGACCGCCGCCGCCTTGCCGGGCTGGAGGTCCACCGCGTCGTCGGCCTGACGGCAGAAGGCGTAGAGCGCGAGCGCCGGGTCCCGGACGCGGGCCGGCAGGAGACGCGAGGCGACGTGGAACGAGCGGGAGCCGGTGCGGATCGCCTCGCGGCAGCACGCGAGGTCCGCGGGATCGGGGGCGAAGGTCATCGGCGAAGCTCCCACGCGGCGGGGACGCATGCGTCCAGCGCCTCGGCCCCGGCGATCACCCCGGGCAGGCCGGCGCCCGGATGCGTGCCCGCGCCGACCAGATACAGGCCCCTCGCCTCCTCCGACACGCAATGCGGGCGGAACCAGGCGCTCTGGAGGAGCCGGGGCTCCAGCGAGAAGCCCGAGCCGTAGGGGGCGTTGTAGCGGGTGCGGAAATCCTCGGGCGTCATGACGTGGCTGGCGGTCAGGTGCGCCTCCAGCCCCGGCAGGGCCTCGGCCTCCAGCTTCTTCAGCACGAGCCGGCGGTAATCCTCGGCGATCCCGGGCCAGTCGGGGCCGTTCGGGAATGTGAGGTTGGGCACGGGGGCGAGGGCGTAGAAGGTGTCGCCGTTCGGGGGCGCGCAGTCCGGATCGGTGACGGAGGGGCGGTGGAGATAGATGCTCATCTCCTTCGGCAGATCGCCCGCAATGAAGATGTCGCGAAGCAGGTATTTGTAGCGCGAGGCGTTGAGGATGGTGTGGTGGCCGATATCGGGCCACAGCCCGCGAGTGTCCCGCGTCCCGAAATGCCACACGAACAGGCCCATCGACCAGCGCACGCGGCGCAGGCGACCGTCCGTCCAGCGCTTGCGGGCGCGGCGGCGGAGGAGCTTGCCGTAGGTGTGGCCGGGATCGGCGTTGGAGACGACGATGTCTGCGCGGATGGTCTCGCCGTCGGTGGTGCGGACCCCGAGGGCGCGGCCGTCCCGGATCAGGATTTCTTCCGCCTCGGTCCCGAACCGGAATTCGGCCCCCTGCCCTTCCGCAAGCTTCGCCATGGCGGCGGCGAGCGCGCCCGCGCCGCCCATGGCGTAGTGGACGCCGTAGGCCTGTTCGAGATGTCCGACGAGCGCGTACATGGAGGTGACGTTGAACGGGTCTCCGCCGATGAACAGCGGATGGAAGCTCAGCGCCATGCGCAGGCGCGGGTCCCGGACCCGGCTGGCGACATGCGCGTAGACCGAGCGGTCGGCCCGGAGCGTGGCGAAGCGGGGGAGGGCGGAGGCGAAGTCCCGGAGGCCGTTCATCGGACGGCGGCCGAGGTTCCTGAACCCGAACTCGTAGCGCTCCCGGCTTTCCTCGATCAGGCGGTCGTAGCCGGCGAGGTCCGCCGGGAAGTTCCGCGCCACGTCCTCGCCGGGTGCGGGCGGGATCGGCGTGAGCCACATGCTCCAGCCCGTCGCGGAAGCGGACGCGGTAGAACGGGTCGAGCGCCACGAGATCCACGTCGGCCTCGAAGGACCGGCCGGCGAGGCTCCAGAGATCGCGGAGAAGGAAGGGCGCGGTGACGATGGTCGGGCCCAGGTCGAAGCGGTGGCCGCCCATGCGCAGCGACGTCGCCCGGCCGCCCGGCGCGTCGAGCTTGTCGATGACGAGCGCGCGGTAGCCCTTGGCCCCGAGCCGGATGGCGGCGGCCAGTCCCCCGAACCCCGCCCCGATGATGAGCGCCCGCGGCTTGGCCGGGGCGGAGGCTTCCGTGCATGGCAGGAAGGGCGGAGCGAAGCTGCTGTCCATGCGCTCACGCTAGCAGTGTCCATTTTTGTTTACAATCGCCGTTTCGCCTGTGAGGATCGATGCTGAAAGGGCGCGTTGGCCGCGCCCGTCTGTCAGTCGAAGCTGACATAGGCCCTGATCGCAACGACGGGATTCCATGCAGACGGCGAGCCTGAGCATCTTCAGATTCGACCCTCCCCGGGCGCGGCTCTGGGCGGTTTCCCAGATGGCGCTGTCGCGGCCGGCCCTGCGCCGCAGCCGCGGGATCGGCTTTCACAAGCTGTTCGGGTCCGGCGTCGGAGCCGGATTCACGCCGGTTCCCAACACCGCCGTCTGGGCCATCTTCGCCGTCTGGCCAGAGGAGGCCCGCGCCCGCGAGGCGACGGCCCGGGAGGCGCCGTTCGACCGCTGGCGCGCCCGCGCCGACGAGGTCTGCACCCTGTTCCTCGCGCCGAGCGGAAGCCGGGGCCGCTGGAGCGGCGCGGAGCCGTTCCGCCCCACGCCGGCGGCCGGCGACGGCCCTGTCGCCGTGCTCACCCGCGCCACGCTTCGGCCGCGCGCGCTGCCCGGGTTCTGGAAACGGGAGCCGGCCATCAGCGCCGCGATCCTGGCGAACCGGGACGTGCTGTTCCGGATCGGGCTGGGGGAGCGGCCTTGGCTGCAGCAGGTCACCTTCTCGATCTGGCCCGACGCCGCCGCCGTCGCCCGCTTCGCCCGCGCAGGCCGGGCCCATGCCGACGCCATCGCGGCGGCGCGGCGGGAGCGGTGGTTCGCGGAAGAGCTTTACGCGAGGTTCGCGGTGGTCGGCGCCGTCGGAACCTGGGAGGGGCGCGACCCGCTGCGCGCCCACGCCATGGGAGGAGAGGCCGCATGACCCACCATTTCCCATTCTCGGCGATCGTGGGGCAGGCGGCGATGAAACGCGCCCTGACGCTGGCCGCCATAGACCCCGCGCTGGGGGGCGTGCTCATCCTCGGCGACCGGGGCACGGGGAAATCCACCGCCGTCCGGGCGCTCGCGGCGCTACTGCCGCCGATCCGGTCGCCGAAGGGGTGCCCCTACAACTGCGACGGCCACGCGCCCTGCCCGTCCTGCGGCGACGGGCCCCGGCGCACGGCGCTTCGCCCGACGCCGGTGGTGGACCTGCCGCTGGGGGCGACCGAGGACAGGGTGGCCGGCGCGCTCGACATCGAGCGGGCGCTGGCGCGGGGGGAGAAGGCGTTCGAGCCGGGGCTTCTGGCGCGGGCGCATCGCGGCTTCCTCTATATCGACGAGACGAACCTGCTGGAGGACCACCTGGTGGACCTGCTGCTGGACGTCGCCGCCTCGGGCGAGAACGTGGTCGAGCGCGACGGGCTGTCGGTTCGCCATCCGGCGCGGTTCGTGCTGGTGGGGTCCGGCAACCCGGAGGAGGGGGAGCTGCGGCCCCAGCTTCTGGACCGGTTCGGGCTGGCGGTGGAGGTGACCTCGCCGCGGGAGCTGTCGGAGCGGGTGGAGGTGATCCGCCGCCGCGATGCCTTCGAGCGCGACCCTGAGGCGTTCCTGCGGACCTGGCGGAAGGAGGACGCGCTCCTGCGCCGCCGGATCGTGGAGGCGCGGGACCGGCTTGCGGACGTGGACGTGCCGGATGCGGCGCTGGAGGACGTGGCGCGGCTGTGCCTCGCGCTGGGGTCGGATGGGCTGCGCGGAGAACTTGCGCTGATGCGGGCCGCGCGGGCGCTGGCGGCGCTGGAAGGCGCCGCGGCGCTGGAGCGGGCGCATCTGCGCGCGGTGGCGCCCGAGGCATTGGGCCATCGCCTCCGGCGCGATCCGCTGGACGAGACGGGAAGCGCCGCCCGGGTCCTGCGCGGGATCGAGGAGGCGGCGCTGGCATGACCGGGATGCCCCCCCGGGAGGGTCCGCGGACCGATCCGCCCCGACGGGCGCCCCAGGCGTGGGAGGACGCGCTCGCCGCCGCGGCGCTGCTGGCGCTGGATCCTGTCGGATTGCAGGGGGCCGCGGTCCGCGCAGGGCCTGGACCGGCGCGCGACCGCTGGCTGGAGGAGCTGAGGCGCCTGCTGCCCGGCTGGCGCTGGATCCGGCTGCCGCCGCAATCCGACCCGGAGCGCCTGACAGGGGGGCTCGACCTTGCCGAGAGCCTGCGCGCCGGGGCGCCCCGCAGGCGGCGGGGCCTGTTGGAGGACGCGGACGGGATCATTCTGGTGCTGCCGATGGCGGAGCGGCTGGGCCCGTCGCTCGCCGGTCCGCTTGCGCTTGCGGAGGGGCGGAGGGTGCTCACGGTCGCGCTGGACGAGGGACGGGAGCCGGAGGAGGCGCCGCCCCCCCAGCTCATGGATCGGCTGGCGTTCCGCCTTTCGCTGGATGGGCTTTCGATGGGCGACGCCACGCCCTCGGGCCGCGATGCGGCGGGGATCGCCCGCGCCCGCTCGCGGCTGGGCGCGGCGCGGGAGGATCCGACGCTGGCGGAGGCGTTCGTTTCGGCGGCGGCGCTGGTGGGCGAGCCGTCCCTGCGGGCGCCGCTGTTCGCGTTGCGCGCGGCGCGCGGAGCGGCGGCGCTGACCGCGGCGGCCGAGGTCGAGGCCGAGGCCGCCGCCCTCGCGGCGCGGCTGGCCATAGCGCCCCGCGCCCGGTCGTTTCCCGAGCCGGAGGCGCCTGGGGATCAGGCGGAGGAGGAGGGCTCGCCCCCGCCGGAGACGAACGAGCGCGCGTCGTCGAAAGACCGCATGGAGGATGTCGTGCTGGCGGCCGTGCGGACGGCCGTGCCGGATGCGCTGCTCGGCGCCTCCGGGCCGCGGACGCCCGGCGGCGAAGGCGCGGGCGGAGAGCGGAGCGGGAGTGCGCGAGGCCGCCGCATCGCCGCCCGGCCGTGCGGCGCGCGCAAGGGCGTGCGGCTGGACCTGCCGGCGACCCTTCTGGCGGCCGCGCCGTGGCAGGGGCTCCGGCGGCGGGAGGCGCCCGGAGCCGGCGCCGCGATCCTCGTCCGCCCCGACGATCTGCGCGAGGCGGTCCGGGTCGCGCCCGCCGAGCGGCTGGTGGTGTTCGTGGTCGACGCCTCCGGCTCCGCCGCCATGACCCGGCTGGCGGAGGCGAAGGGGGCCGTGGAACATCTGCTGTCGCGCGCCTATGCCGCCCGGGACTCGGTGGCCCTGGTGGCCTTCCGGGGTCGGGACGCGCAGGTGCTGCTGCCGCCGACCCGGGCGCTGGCGCGGGTGCGGCGGTCCCTGGCGGCCCTGCCCGGAGGGGGCGGCACGCCGCTCGCAGCCGGGCTCATGGCGGGCCGTGCGCTGGCGAACGAGGCGCGCCGCAGGGGCGTCTCGGCCTGCATGGCGGTGCTGACCGACGGGCGGGCGAATGTGGCGCTTGACGGCTCGTCCGGCCGGGCGGGCGCGGCGGAGGACGCCCGCCGGTCGGCCCGCCTGATCCGCGCCGAAGGGATCGGCGCGCTGGTGATCGATTCCTCGCCCCGCCCGGCGCGGGAACCGGTGGAGCTCGCGTCCTGGCTGGGAGGGACGTGCCTGCCGCTTCCCAGGGCGCGCGGGGCTGCGTTCGCCGCCTCGGTCGCCGCCCATCTGGGCGGGTGAAGACGGCGATGCTGTGGTCACGCGAGGGGGCGGACTGGCCCAACCGCTCGTCCAGCCGCTTCGTCCGCACGCCGGGGCAGATGTGGCATGTGCAGCGCTTCGGCGCCGGGCCGCGCCTTCTGCTGCTGCACGGCGCCGGCGCCTCCACCCATAGCTGGCGTGATTTCGGGCCCGAGCTGGCGCGGGACCACGAGATCCTGGCGCCTGATCTTCCGGGCCACGGCTTCTCCCGGCCGTTTTCGGAGGCGCGCTGCGCCTTGCCCGCGATGGCGGAGGAGATGGAGCGGCTGCTGGAGGCGGAGGGGTTCGAGCCCGACGCCATCATCGGCCATTCCGCCGGCGCGGCGGTGGCGCTGCGCATGAGCCTCGATCGACCCCGCCCCTGCATCGGCCTGAACGCGGCGCTGAAGCCGTTCGAGGGCTCCGGCGGGAGCTTCGGGCAGGCGGCGATGCGGATGCTGTCGCTCGCGCCCCTGCTGCCCTTCGTGTTCTCGCGGGTGGCGCGGGCGCCGGGGGCGGCGCGGTCGTTGCTCGGCGGCACGGGAAGCCGGATCGACGCGAGGGGGGTCGAGCTCTATTCGCGGCTGTTCAGGGATGCCGGGCACGCGCGAGGCGCGCTCGCGATGATGTCGCGCTGGGACCTGGAGCCGCTGATCGCCCGGCTGGACCGACTGACGGCGCCCGTCGGCTTCCTCGTCGGGGATCGCGACGTCATGGTGGGACCGGAGGTCAGCCGCCGGATCGCCGGGCGGATCTCGGCCCCCTGCGAGACGCTGTCCGGCCTCGGCCACCTCATGCACGAGGAGGCGCCCGACCGCGTGGCCGACGCCGTGCGGGCGCTGCTGGAGGGGTTCCGCGAGGCGCCCGTCACTCTGCAGGAATGAGCGTCTTGCCGGCGCGGGCCATGTAGATCCTGAGCCACGGCGCGAACCGGTCGGGAGCCGCGAGGATCTCCCGCCGGAGGTCGGCGGCGCCGATCCAGCGCGTCTCGGCGACCTCCGCCGGATCGGGACGGAGGCGAAGGTCCGGCCCCGCCTCCGCGGTGAACAGATCGACGACCTCGTGTTCGATCAACCCGCGGTCGAGGGTCGCGCGATACTCGATCCGCCCGGCGGGGGCGAGCTGGATGCGCTCGACCCCCAGTTCCTCCTTCAGGCGGCGGGCGGCGCAGTCGGCGGGATCCTCGCCCCAGTCGGGATGGGTGCAGCAGGCGTTCGCCCACAGGCCGGGCGTGTGGTACTTCCCCGCCGCCCGCTTCTGCAGCAGCGTGAGCCCGCCCCGGTTCACGAAGATCGACACGGCCGGATGCCTAAGCCCGCGCCGATGCGCCTCCAGCTTCTCGACCGGGACCAGGCGCCCGTCATCCCACGCGGCGATCATGACGTCGCCGGGATCAGGCGGGCGAGATGGGCGATGTTCTTGGCCATGATCCGCAGATGGGCGAGCGGACGGGCATGGACAAGCCTCTTGTTCATATAGGCCTCGAAGGTCAGGCGCTGGACGTCCACGTCCCGGCACAGGGACACGAAGCGCTCCCGCCGGTCGTCGGAGCGGTACCAGGTGTCCTGCATGGTCCTGAGCACCCGGAACACCATCCGGTGATCCCGCATGAAGCGGCGGCGCGCGAGGCGGAGGTCTCGCGCCCGGCCGGAGGCGAGGCAGGCCTCAGCCGCCTCCGCCGCGCAGAGGCCGCCGACCATGGCGTAGTAGATGCCCTCGCCTGAGGAGGGCGCGACCACGCCCGCCGCGTCGCCGGCCAGCACCACGTCGCGGCCGTTGTCCCAGCGGCGCAGGGGCTGGAGCGGGATCGGGGCGCCCTCGCGGCGGATCGTGCGGCAGTCCGCGAGGCCGGCGGAGGCGCGGAGCGCGGCCGTGGCCGCCTTGAGGTCCACGCCCTTGGCGCCGGTGCCCATGCCGACGCTGGCCTGGGCGCCGTGCGGAAACACCCAGCCGTAGAAGTCGGGGGAGATGCGGCCGTCGTAGATCACGTCGCAGCGGTCCGGGTCATAGGCGCAGGGGGTCTCCGGCCGGGCGATGATCTCGTGGTAGGCGATGACGTAGGGGATGTCCTCGCCGCCCGGAACCTCCTGCCGGGCCACGGCGGACCGGGCCCCGTCGGCGCCGATCACGAGACGGGCGCAGAGGCGTCGCTCCGATCCGCCGACGGCGAAGACCACCTGCGCCGGCCCGTCGTCGCGGTCTATGCGACGGAACGCGCCGCGGAACAGGCGGGCGCCCGCCTCCTCGGCCCGGCGACGCAGGAAGGGATCGAAGCTCTCCCGGTCCACCATGCCGACGAAGCCGTTCTCGATGGGGATGTCCACCTGCGCCCCGGAGGGGGAGATCATGCGGGCGGTCGAGATGCGGGCCACGATCTGCGAATCCGGGATGGCGAAATCACGGATCAGGCGCGGCGGGATGGCGCCGCCGCAGGGCTTGATCCGGGCCTCCCGGTCCAGAAGGGCCACACGCCGGCCGCTGCGGGCGAGGCGCTCGGCCGCGACGGCCCCGGCGGGGCCGCCTCCGACCACCACGACGTCGAACGCCTCCATGGTCATTCTCCCGGTAGAAGGGCCGGCCGGCCCATGCCGGGAACCGCCCGGCCGGTTTGAATCCGCAGCGCCAGAACGGCGGCCGCGGCGAAGAGCGCCGCCTCCGCCAGGAACACCGCGCCGTAGGCGTCCGCCGCCGGCATCCGCAGCCGCGCGAGGTCCGCGGCCGCGGCGCCGAGCAGGCCGCCGAAGCCGGCCGCCATGGCCTGCGCCGCGCCCCAGAGCCCGATGCGCGCGCCGTCCCGACGCGCCCGCCCCTCCGAGGCGAGCTGCATCATCGACCCGATGGCGCCGACCGCGAACACCCCGTTCGCGAAACCCAGCGCCAGGACCGCGGCGCCGAGCGGCGCCTCCGGCCCAAGCGCGCCCAGCCCGGCGATGACCGAGAGGGCCGCCGCGGAAGCGAGGCAGCCGCCCGCCGTCCAGACCCGGAGCGAGCCGAGACGCAGGCCGCTGACCGCGATGCCGATGGTGACCATCCCGGCGAACACGCCGCCGTTCTGGATGCCGGAGAGGGTGGTGGACTGGCCGGGCGTGTAGGCGAAGACGTGGCCGGCATAGGGCTCCAGGATCAGCTCCTGCATGAAGTAGGCGACCATCGAGACGAAGACGAAGATCGTGAAGCGGCGGGAGGCGGGCTCCGACCAGACCTGCCGCAGCACCTCGGTCAGGGGCGCGCGCTCCGGGTCCGGCGCGGGCGCCGGCAGCCGCCGCTCCAGCCCAGAGGCCGAGAGGGCGGCGAGCAGGAAGGCGCCAAGCGAGGTTGCGCCCACAACCAGCAGAAGCCTCTGGGGCGAGTAGGGGTCGAGCAGGGCGCCGGTTCCCGCCGCGGTCAGCGCGATCCCCGCGATCATCATCAGCCAGGTGACGGTGGCGGCCGCAGCGCGCCGTCGCGGCTCGGCGCCCGCCGCCATGAGCGCGAGCGCCGAGGTGCCCGCAGCGCCTACGCCGACGCCGATCAGCGCGAAGGCCGCGACGGCCAGCGCGACGCCGCCGGCAGGCGAATCGCCCATGAGCGCCACCGCCGCGGCCGCAAGCGTCCCCCCCAGGGCGAGCGCGGCCATGCCGCCGACGATCCAGGGCGTCCGGCGGCCGCCCGCGTCCGAGCGGCGGCCCCATTCCGGCCGCGAGACCTGCACGGCGTAGTGCAGCCCCACCAGCAGCCCCGGCAGCGCCGCCGGCAGCGCGAGCTCCACCGCCATCACGCGGTTGAGCGTAGAGGTGGTCAGCACGACGATGGAGCCGATGGCCATCTGCACGAGGCCGACCCGGATCACGCCCCACCATGTCAGATGCATCGCCGCGTCCTTTCGCGTCAGGGCGCCATGGAGCCCAGGCCGACCGCCGCCGCCATCATCCCCAGCACGTAGAGGCTGACGCCGGTGGCGTTGTACCAGGGGGCCCGGCCGCGCGGGTCGCGCAGCAGCACCCGCATCGCCGCGCCCTGGAGAAGAAGAGACGCCGCCACCGCCGCCACCGGGAGCCACAGCCCCCAGGCCGCCAGCGCAGCGATGACCGCAACCTGCGGAAGCGCCATGGTCATGCAGGCCGCCCGCGCCGCGCGCTCCGGCCCCAGGACGACGGGGAGAGAGCGGAGACCCGTAGCCCGGTCGCCCTCCAGCGCCTTGAAATCGTTGAGGGTCATGATGCCGTGGGCGCCGAGGGCGTAGAGGGCGGCGATCATGGTCACCTCCCACCGCGGCGCGGCGGCGGACAGCACGGCGGCGCCCGTGAACCAGGGCAGGCCCTCGTAGCACAGGCCCACGACGCCGGGGCCCACGATGCCCGAGCGCTTCAACCGGATCGGCTCGACGGAATAGGCCCAGGCGCAGAGGACGGCCACCGCGGTTGCCGCGAAGCCCCACGGCCCCAGCATCCAGCCGACGGCCAGCGCCAGCGCGCTCATGGACAGGGCTATGGCCAGCGCCCAGACGGGGGCGACGCGGCCGGAGGGGATCGGACGTCCCGGCTCGTTGATCGCGTCCACGTGGCGGTCGCACCAGTCGTTGGCCGCCTGGCTCATGCCGCAGACGATGGGGCCCGCGAGCACCGCGCCCAGCACCACCTCCGGCCATCGACCGGAGAGGGCGGCGCCGCTGGAGACCACCCCGCAGAGATAGGCCCACATCGGCGGGAACCAGGTCACCGGCTTGAGCAGCTCCAGCACCGCCGAAGGACGGGGAGCGGACGCTGAGTGTAAGGTTTCCGAGATGGCCATGCTGTCAACTATACATGACAGCTTCTCCGGACCAAGCGGAATCCGGCGTCAGCCTTCCTCGCCGCGTCCGATCAGGCTGTGCTTGCGCAGCTTCACGTAAAGGCTCTGGCGCGAGAGGCCCAGCATCTCGGCCGCCGCGGCGCGGTTGTTGTTGGTGAGGTGGATCGCGGTCTCGATGCACATGCGCTCCACCACATCGGAGGTGGCGGCGACCAACTCCTTCAGCGGCGCGGAGCCCACGAGGTCGATCACGTTCTGCATCGCCTCGCCGTCGATGGCGGGCGCAGGCTCCCGCGAGCCGACGACACGGGCGAGGTCGCGGATCACGAAGGCGTATCCCCCGGGCCCGCGGTCCGGCAGCTGCGTGGTGGAGATGTTGACCGACACGTCGACGCCGTACCGGGTCCTCAGCCGGGCCCCGAAGCCCGAGAGGCGGCCTGTTCGCGACGCCTGCTCCATCATGATCGGCAGGTCCACGCCCGGACGGTCCAGGAAGTCCGAGAACGGGGCGCCCTGAACCTCGCGTGGCAGAGCCGCATCGACGAGATTGAGGAACGCTTCGTTCGCCCGCTCGATCACGCCGCTCGAAATCGGTGAAGACGATGGCGTCGCCGCCCTTGTGGAAGAGGCCGGCCAACGCCGCGCCGAGTTCGGAGGAGGGCGCGTCGGACGTCTCCTCCGAACCGAGGCGCAGCAGGAACATCGCCTCGCCGCCCGCGCGGAACAGCTGCGATTCGACGTTCAGCGCCCGGTAGCCGCGGCGCGTGCGCACGGCGCAGGTCTGCGGCTCGCCGGTCTCGGCGGCGCGGGCGGCGGCCACGGTGAAGTCGTCGCGGCTCCGGCCCTCGAACTCGGCCGACATCAGCTCGCCGGAGAGGCCGTCCGCGGAAGCCCCGAGCAGACGGGCGGCTGCCGCGTTCAGGTCCAGGATCCGCCCGCTCTCCATGCTCGTGACCACGAGCGCGTCGCGCGAGGTTTCCAGCAGCAGGCGATACCGGCTCTCGTACTGGCGGAATTTCTCGTAGTCCTTCTCGAGCGCGAGCTGCGCCGAGACGAGCTTGCGCTGAAGCTCCGCCACCGGCCGAAGATCCCGACCCACGAGAAGGAATCGGTCGCCGGACTTGAAGGCGATGTAGCGGACCGGGATTTCGACGCCCGAATCGAGATGATTCAGCTCCCGCCCCCGACGGACTCCGGAAGACCCGGCCTCCGACAGCAGGCGTTCGAGCTTGGGCCAGCTCTCCTCGGTCAGGACGGAGGTGATCGGCCGCCCGCGCCACTGGATCGCGGGGCCCGCCGCGCGCTGATCCGCGCCGGCGAGCGAGCCGATGATCACACCGGCCCCGTCCACCAGAAGAACCAGGTCGCCGGCATAGGCGAGAGCTACGGCCAGATCTTCCGAAGACAGATCGGCGAGCAGCCCGAGGTCGAACGACGAAAGCTCATTTCTGCTCACGCGGAAGGCATCTTTCTCGTCAGGGATGTAGCCGCCGCCTTTCGGCACGGGTCTAACGATAGGACACCGGCGGAGCCGTCGATTCAAGGCGGCTTATCGCCATACGCACGTCCGCAGCGGCGTCAGCTCCGACCAGAGCATGCACCTGCGGCTCGAGATCGACGATGTATCCTCCGATGAAGATGGGGGGCGCGTCGCCCAGCCGGTCCCGGATGCGGCGCACGGCCTCGGCCAGGGGATCGACCATGCGCCGCGATCCGGCGGAGAGGCCGATCATGGCGAACGGGCGGGCGGCGGCCGCCTCGGCCGCTTCCTCCGGATTGCAGCCGACGAGAAGGCGGACCCAGAATCCCGCCCGCCGGAACCGGTCGGCGGCGATGAACGCGCCGAGGGTGTGGTCCTCCCCCTCCGGGACGCAGAGCAGGATGGACGGCTGGTCCCTCGGCCCCTGGGCGTCCGGACCCCGCGGCTCGTTCGCCCGCGCCGCCTCCTGGAGGCGGGCCGCGCCGAGGGTGACGTCCACGAAGCCGATGGAATCGTCCACCCAAAGCTCCCCGAGCCGACGGGCCGCGGCGGGGATCAGCTTCGCGATCACCTCTTCGCCCGTCATCCCGTAGGCGCGGAACCGGGAGAGCACGCGATGCCGCTCCATGCCGTCCTCGTCGAAGAGGGCCGCGCACAGATCCTCCATGGTGGGCGCGCGCGCGGCGCCGCCGGATCTCCCCCCCGCTTCGGACTTGTGCGGCGCGTATCTTCGGGCCAGCTCCGCGATCGCCGAGGCCGCGAGCACGCGCGCCGCGCGTGCGGCGGTGATGGACGCGAGCTCCTCGGCGAGCTCTTCCTCGAGCCGCATTGCGGAATCCCTCAGCTCCTCGTCGACGGCGGATGACGTCGCGCGCTCCGTGACGCCCATCGAGCTCAGGAACACGGAGGCGGGCTTTTTCGGCGCCATGAGACACCCTCCCTGCGCAGGCCCGGCACAGCGGCGATTCGCCGCGTATCTTTCTGCACGCTTGGTGCAGGGCCGCCGCCGAAAGGATCGGGGAACCATCCGCGCGCTGTCAACCAATATTGACGGGAATGTGGCGAGTGACCCTCAACCATTGGGATCGGTAGCTGAACGGAACCCATTGCCAGCCTTGCGATCGCCGCACGCACGACTGTCCATTTCGAAAGTGTAAATTTAAATTGACGCTTCGCCGCGGGGAGGCTTAGGCTTCCTCCAGTCCCGCCCGACCGAAGGAAGGCGCGAAAGTGACGATCACCACCCGCTCCACCCAGACGCTGCGCCGCAACGCCCTCTATACGCCCGAACAGAGAGCGCGCCGGGACGCCACCGTCTGGACCCAGGTTCAGGGGGTGCTCGCGATCGTCCAGTTCGCCGTCTTCCTCGCCTCTCTCGTCCTGGTCCTGCGATTCTCGCTGACGGGGGCCGGCTACGCCGCGGCGACCGCCTCCGTCCTCCTGAAGGCCGCCGCGCTGTTCGCGATCATGGTCACCGGCTCGATCTGGGAGCACCGGGTCTTCGGGCGCTGGCTGCTCGCACCGGCCTTCTTCTGGGAGGACATGGTCAGCTTCGCGGTCATCGCGCTGCACGCGGCCTACGTGGCGGCGCTGCTGGGCGGATGGCTCGCCCCGACCGAACTCATGGCCCTCGCGCTCGTGGCCTACGCCGCCTACGCGATCAACGCCGCGCAGTTCCTTCTCAAGCTCCGGGCCGCGCGCCTGGAAGCTCCGGTCCGGGAGGCCGCGGCATGAACCGCCCCCTCGCCGAACCCGTCGCCGGCGGCTGCGTCGACGCCCCCGTCCTGCGCCAGCGGGGCCAGCGGGAAGTCTTCTGCGGCCTCACCTCCATCGTCTGGCTGCACCGCCGCATGCAGGATTCGTTCTTCCTCGTGGTCGGCAGCCGGACCTGCGCCCACCTCCTCCAGTCCGCCGCCGGCGTGATGATCTTCGCCGAGCCCCGCTTCGGCACCGCGATCATGGAGGAAAAGGATCTCGCCGGTCTCGCCGACGCGAACGAGGAGCTGGACCGCGAGGTCGCGCGCCTGCTGGCCCGACGGCCGGAAATCCGGCGCCTGTTCCTCGTGGGCTCCTGCCCGTCCGAGGTCATCAAGCTGGATCTCTCGCGCGCCGCCCAGCGGCTGAGCGCCGCCCATGCGCCGCATGTGGAGGTGCTGAACTTCTCCGGCTCCGGCATCGAGACCACCTTCACCGAGGGCGAGGACGCCTGCCTCGCCGCGATGGTCCCCGGCCTGCCGGAGACGGACGCGACCCAGCTCCTGATCGCCGGGGCCTTGCCCGACGTGGTGGAGGACCAGGCGCGGCGGCTGTTCGATGACATGGGCCTCGGGCCGGTGCATTTCCTGCCCGCCCGCCGCGCGGAGGATGCGCCCGGTGTCGGCCCGGGAACGGCGGTCCTTCTCGCCCAGCCTTTCCTCGGCGAGACGGCGGCCGCGCTGGAAGCCCGCGGCGCCCATGTCCTCCGCTCCCCCTTCCCGTTCGGCGAGGAAGGCTCCACCGCCTGGCTCGCCGCAGCCGCCGAGGCGTTCGAAGTCCCCGCCCGCCGCTTCGCGGACGCGACCGACGGCCCGCGCGCGCGCGCGCGGGCCGCCGTGGCCCGGGTGTCCTCGGCTCTGCGGGGCCGCACCCTGTTCCTCTTCCCCGACAGCCAGCTGGAGATCCCCCTCGCCCGCTTCCTCGCGCGCGAATGCGGGATGCGTCCGCTGGAAGTCGCCGCACCCTACATCCACCAGGCCCTGATGGCGCCGGAGCTGGCGCTGCTTCCCGCCGGCCCCGTGATCGCGGAGGGGCAGGACGTGGACCTCCAGCTCGACCGCTGCCGGACCGCGCGCCCCGACCTCACGGTCTGCGGCCTCGGCCTCGCCAATCCGCTGGAGGGGGAGGGGCTGACCACCAAATGGGCCATCGAGCTCGTGTTCTCGCCCATCCACCTCTACGAGCAGGCCGCGGATCTGGCGGAGCTGTTCGCCCGCCCCCTGCGCCGCCGCGAGATCCTGCGGAGGGCGTCATGAAGCTCTCGGTCTGGACCTACGAGGGGCCGCCCCATGTGGGCGCGATGCGGATCGCGACCTCGATGCCGGGGCTGCACTACGTCCTGCACGCGCCGCAGGGCGACACCTACGCCGACCTGCTGTTCACGATGATCGAGCGGCGAAACGCCCGCCCGCCCGTCACCTACACCACCTTCCAGGCCCGCGACCTGGGCTCGGACACCGCCACGCTCTTCCGCGACTCCTGCCGCGACGCCTATGAGCGGTTCCGGCCTGAGGCGATGATCGTCGGCGCCTCCTGCACCGCGGAGCTGATCCAGGACGACCCGGGCGGCCTTGCCGAGGCGCTCGGCCTGCCGATCCCGGTGATCGCGCTGGAGCTGCCCTCCTACCAGCGCAAGGAGACGTGGGGCGCCTCCGAAACCTTCTACCAGCTCGTCCGCCGCCTCGCCGCGCCCTGCGCGCGGACCGAGCGGCCGAGCTGCAACATCCTCGGCCCCACCGCCCTCGGCTTCCGTCACCGCGACGACGCCGCCGAGATCGCGGGGCTGCTGCGCGGGATGGGAATCGACGTCAACGTGATCGCGCCGCTCGGCGCCCGTCCTTCGGACCTGGCCCGTCTCGGCGCCGCCTGGTTCAACGTGCCCCTCGCCCCCGAGATCGCGGAAACCGCCTGCCGCTGGCTGGAGCGGGAGCACGGGCAGCCCTCCACCGCCACCCTCCCATACGGAACCGGCGCGACGCGGGAATTCCTGACGGAGGCCGCGGCGCTGGCGGGCGTCGCGCCGGAGTGGTCCGAGGACGACCTGCGCCAGCCGTGGTGGGCGGCGTCGGTGGACAGCACCTACCTCACCGGCAAGCGCGTCTTCATCTTCGCCGAGGGCGCGCGCGCCGTCGCCGCCGCCCGGGTCGTCACGCAGGAGATGGGCTTCGCCCTCGCCGGCCTCGGCTGCTGGAACCGCGAGATGGCGCGGCCGGTGCGCGCCTGCGCCAGGGAGCACGGGCTGGAGCCGCTGATCACCGACGACTACCTCGAGGTGGAGGCCGCCATCGCAGAGGCCCAGCCCGAGCTGATCCTCGGCGGTCAGATGGAGCGGCATATCGGCAAGCGCCTGGGCATCCCCTGCGCCGTCGTCTCGGCGCCGTTCCACGTCCAGGACCACCCGGCGCGGCGATCCCCGCAGATGGGGTTCGAGGGGGCGAACGTCCTCTTCGACACCTGGGTGCATCCGCTGGTCATGGGGCTGGAGGAGCACCTCCTCGCCATGTTCCGCGACGACTTCGAGTTCAACGACGCGGCCGGCCCCTCCCATCTCGGAGCGGGCGTCGAAACCGCCCCGCACCCGGAGGCCCCCGCCTGGACCGACGCTGCGGAGCGCGAACTGCACAAGGTCCCCTTCTTCGTCCGGGGCAAGGCCCGGCGGAACACCGAGGCCTTCGCGGCCGCGCACGGCATCGCCGCGATCTCGGTGGACACGCTCTATGAGGCGAAGGCGCACCATGCACGTTGAATCCCCCTCCCTCCGCATCGCGATCGTGACCATGGACCGGCACGTGGCCGGCCCCGCCGCCCGCGCCCGCGCCCGCCTCTCGCGCGCGGCGCCGGGTCTGCGCCTGACCGTCCATGCCGCCGCCGAGTGGGCCGAGCATCCCGCCGCGCTGGAGGAGGCCCGCGCCGCGATCGCCGAAGCCGACATCATCATCGCCAACATGCTGTTCCTGGATGAGCATGTGCAGGCCATCCGCCCGGCGCTGGAAGCCCGGCGCGAGGGCTGCGACGCCATGGTCTGCCTGCTCTCGGCCGGCGAGATCGTGCGGCTGACCAAGCTCGGGCGCCTGGACATGTCCCAGCCCTCCGGCAAGCTGACCGGCCTTCTGAAGCGGCTGCGCGGAAGCTCCGGCGGCCGTCCCCAGAGCGGCGCGCGCCAGATGGACATGCTGCGCCGTCTGCCCCGCCTCCTGCGCTGGATCCCCGGCAAGGCCCAGGACCTGCGGTCCTACTTCCTGTGCATGCAGTACTGGCTCGCCGCCTCCGACGACAACGTGGCGGCGATGGTGGGCTTCCTCGCCTCCCGCTACGCGCAGGGGCCGCGGGCCGACCTCGCCGCGCGCCTGCCCGCCCCGGAGCCGGAGATCTATCCCGAGGTCGGCCTCTACCATCCGCGCCTCAAGGGCCGGGTGACCGAGACCTTCGCGACGCTGCCCCGCGGCGGCGACAAGGGGACGGTGGGGCTGCTGCTGATGAGGGCCTACGTCCTCGCCGGCGACACCGACCATTACGACGCCGTGATCGTGGCGCTGGAAGCGCGGGGCCTCACGGTGATCCCGGCCTTCGCCTCCGGCCTCGACGCCCGTCCCGCGATGGAGGCGTATTTCCACGGCTCCCGCGGCCCGAGGATCGACGCGCTCCTGTCCCTGACCGGCTTCTCGCTCGTCGGCGGGCCGGCCTACAATGACGGACCCGCCGCCGAGGAAGCCCTCGCCGCGCTGGACGTCCCCTACGTCGCCGCCCATGCCGTCGAGTTCCAGACCCTGGAAGCCTGGGCCGAGGGACCGGGCCTGGGCCCGGTGGAGGCGACCATGCTGGTCGCCCTGCCCGAGATCGACGGCGCCACGGGCCCGATGGTCTTCGGCGGCCGCGGCGCGGGCCTGGAGACCCCCACCGGCGGCGACGCCACCGGCGAGAAGGCCATGCGCCCCGCACCCGAGCGGGTGGCGCGCCTCGCGGACCGGGTCGCGCGCCTCGTCGCGCTGCGCCGCTCGGCCGTCGCGAAGCGCAAGGCGGCCATCGTCCTCTTCGGCTTCCCGCCCAACGCAGGCGCCGTGGGAACGGCCGCGCATCTGTCGGTGTTCGAGAGCCTGCACAACGTCCTCCACGCCATGAAGGCCGAGGGCTGGACCGTCGAGCCCCCCGCCACGGTGGACGATCTGCGCCGGGCCGTCCTCTCGGGCGGCGAGACCTACGGACAGCCCGCCGCCATCCTCGCCCGCATCCCCGCCGACGATCTGGTGAAGCGCGAGCCGCATCTGCGCGAGATCGAGGCGCAGTGGGGCCCCGCCCCCGGCCGTCACCAGACCGACGGCTCCGGCGTGTTCGTCCTCGGCGCCCGTTTCGGCAACATCGCGGTCTGCATCCAGCCCGCCTTCGGACACGAGGGCGACCCGATGCGGCTGCTGTTCGAGAAGGGCTTCGCCCCCACCCACGCCTTCTGCGCCTTCTACCGCTGGATCCGCGAGGATTTCGGGGCCGACGCCGCCCTCCATTTCGGCATGCACGGCGCGCTGGAGTTCATGCCGGGCAAGCAGTGCGGCCTCGGCCCCGAATGCTGGCCCGACCGCCTGATCGGCGACCTGCCCAACATCTGCCTCTACGCCGCCAACAACCCCTCCGAGGGCACGCTCGCCAAGCGCCGGGCGGCGGCGACGCTGGTGTCTCACCTGACCCCGCCCCTGGCGCGCGCCGGGCTCTACAAGGGCCTCGCCGACCTGCGCGCGACGCTGGAGCGCTGGCGCGAGAGCCATCCCGGCGATCCGGCCCGCCCGGAGCTCGCCCGGCTCCTGCAGGCGCAGGCCGCGGCGCTGGACTTCTGCCCGGCCGAGCCGGAGTGGCCGCAGCCAGAAGCCGCCGCGTCCCGCCTGTGGCTCGACCTCATGGAGCATGAGCGCAGCCTGATCCCCCACGGCCTGCACATCGTCGGCGCCCCGTCGGACCCTGCGCAGCGCGCCGAGCTGCTGGCCGCCATGGCCGAAATGGACGGCGCCGACCCCGAGGCGCTGGCCGAAGCCGACCGCCTGATGGCCGAGGACCACGAGACCCCCGCCCTGCTGCGCGCGCTCGGCGGTCGGTTCATCCGGCCCGTGCCCGGCGGGGACCTGCTGCGAAATCCCTCGATCCTGCCTACCGGGCGCAACATCCACGCCTTCGATCCCTATCGGATGCCCACCGCCTTCGCGGTCGCCGAGGGGGCGCGGCAGGCGGACCGGCTCATCGCCCGCCACGTCGCCGATCATGGCGCCGCGCCGCGCTCGGTGGCGCTGGTGCTCTGGGGGTCGGACAACATCAAGTCCGACGGCGGGCCCATCGCCCAGGCGCTGGCGCTGATGGGGGCGAAGCCCCGCACCGACAGCTACGGCCGGCTATGCGGCGCTCTGCTCGTGCCGCTGGAGGAGCTGGGGCGCCCGCGGATCGACGTGCTGATGACCCTCTCCGGGCGTGTTCCGGGACCTGCTGCCGATCCAGACCCGGATGCTGGCGGAAGCCGCCTGGCTCGCCGCCTCCGCCGACGAGCCGGAGGCCGAGAACGCCGTCCGCGCCCACGCCCTCGCCTACGCCGCCAAGGCCGGCTGCGATCTGGAAACCGCCGCCCTGCGCGTCTTCTCCAACGCCGAGGGCGCCTACGGCTCCAACGTCAATCACCTGATCGACTGCGGCGGCTGGGGCGACGAGGACGAACTCGCCGACGCCTACGAGGCCCGCAAGTCCTTCGCCTATGGCCGCGACGGCCGCGCCGCCGCGCAGCCCGCCCTCCTGCAGGCCTCCCTCGCCGAGGTGGATCTCGCCTACCAGAACCTCGAGAGCGCCGAGCTCGGCGTCACCACGGTGGACCACTACTTCGACACGCTCGGCGGCGTCGGCCGCGCCGTGAAGCGCGCCCGGGGCGAGGCCCCGCCCGTCTATATCGGCGACTCCACCACCGGGACCGGCAAGGTCCGCTCCCTGTCCGAGCAGGTGGCGCTGGAGACCCGCACCCGCGCCCTCAACCCCAAGTGGCACGAGGCGCTGCTCAAGCACGGCCATGAGGGCGTCCGCCAGATCGAGGCGCATGTGACCAACACGCTGGGCTGGTCCGCCACCACCGGCCAGGTCGACCCCTGGGTCTACCAGCGCCTTACCGAAACCTTCGTGCTGGACGAGGCCATGCGCCGTCGCCTGTCCGAGCTGAACCCGACCGCCTCGGCCCGCATGTCGGGGCGCCTGCTGGAGGCGCAGGAACGCGCCTACTGGTCCCCCGACCCCGAGACCCTGGAAGCGCTGCGCCGCGGCGCCGAAGAGCTGGAAGACCGGCTCGAAGGCCTCGGGATGGCCGCCGAATGAGGAGAACCCGATGAGCCCGCTCGATCGCACACCCCCGAGCCTGCGCGAGGACGGCGAAGGCTCCGTGCAGGTGCACATGGACGCCTCGATGAAGATCGAGGGGGCCAAGGTCTTCGCGGTCTACGGAAAGGGCGGGATCGGCAAGTCCACGACCTCGTCCAACCTGTCGGCCGCCTTCTCGATGCTGGGCAAGCGCGTGCTCCAGATCGGCTGCGACCCCAAGCACAACTCCACCTTCACCCTGACCAAGAGCCTGGTGCCCACGGTGATCGACACCCTCAAGGAGGTCGATTTCCACGCCGAGGAGCTGCGCCCCGAGGATTTCGTGCATCGCGGCTTCAACGGCGTGATGTGCGTGGAGGCCGGCGGCCCCCCCGCCGGCACCGGCTGCGGCGGCTACGTGGTGGGGCAGACCGTGAAGCTCCTGAAGCAGCACCACCTGCTCGAAGAAACCGACGTGGTGATCTTCGACGTGCTCGGCGACGTGGTCTGCGGCGGCTTCGCGGCGCCCCTGATGCACGCGGACCGGGCCATCGTGGTCACCGCCAACGACTTCGACTCGATCTACGCCATGAACCGCATCCTGGCGGCGGTGGAGGCGAAGTCGAAGAACTACGCCGTGCGCCTCGCCGGCTGCATCGCCAACCGCTCCCGCGAGACCGAGCAGGTGGACCGCTACTGCGACGCAGTCGGCTTCAAGCGGATCGCCCACTTTCCCGACCTCGACGCCATCCGCCGCTCGCGCCTCAAGAAGTGCACCCTGTTCGAGATGGAGGGCGACGACGTCCTCGCCGTGCAGGCCGAATACATCCGCCTCGCCGAGGCGCTCTATGCAGGCACCGACCCGCTCGCGCCCGCGCCGCTGCCGGACCGCGATATCTTCGAATTGCTGGGGTTCGACTGATGGAAACCGGCTACCACGCCACGCGCGACCGCCTCGCCGCCTATTTCGACCGAACGGCGTTCGAGGCCTGGGCGAAGCTCACCTCCGACGCGCCCGTCAGCCGGATCCGCGCCACCGTGCGCGCCGGCCGCGACCGGATGCGGGCGGGCCTGATGGACGCCCTGCCCCGTGACCTCTCGGGCGCGCGTCTGCTGGACGCGGGCTGCGGGGTCGGCCAGCTCTCGGCCGCCGCCGCGGCCCGCGGGGCCGACGTGCTGGGCGTGGACGTCGCGCCGAACCTGCTCGCCATCGCCGCCAGCCGCCCGGCACGAGGCCCGGGCCGCGCCGAGTTCGCCCAGTGCGACATGCTGGACCCCGACCTCGGGCGCTTCGACCATGTCGTGGCGATGGACAGCCTGATCCACTACTCCTGCGCCGACATCGCCGCCGCCCTCGCGGCGCTCGCGCCCCGGACGTCGCGCTCGATCCTCTTCACCGTCGCCCCGCGGACCCCTCTGCTGGCGGCGATGCACGCCGCCGGCAAGGTCTTCCCCCGCGCCGACCGATCGCCTGCCATCGTCCCGGTCGCGCCCCGCGCCCTCGCCCGCGCCGTCGCCGCCCGCCCCGAGCTTGCGGGCTGGCGCCTCTCCAAGGGCCTGCGCGTGGCGACGGGCTTCTACATCTCCCAGGCGATGGAGCTTCACCGGTCATGAGGCTCACCCGGCATAGGCGCGAGGACCGAGAGCGGCACCCCCTCACGCAGTTCGGCCTGCGGCTGCTGCCTTTCGCCGACGCCGCGTCCGAGGGTCTGCCGCTGCGCCGCCTCCTGCGTCTGTCGCTGTTCCAGATCTCGGTCGGCATGGCCACGGTCCTGCTGCTGGGCACGCTCAACCGCGTGATGATCGTGGAGCTGTCGGTCCCGGTGGCCCTCGTGGCCGTGATGGCCGCGCTGCCGGTGCTGGTCGCGCCGCTCCGGGCGCTGCTGGGGTTCCGGTCGGACAACCACCGCTCCGCGCTCGGGTGGCGGCGGGTGCCGTACCTGTGGTTCGGATCGCTCTGGCAGTTCGGCGGCCTCGCCATCATGCCCTTCGCGCTGATCCTGCTGTCAGGGGACCGCACCTGGGGGCCGGAGTGGACCGGCCATGCCGGCGCCGCCGCCGCCTTCCTGATGACCGGCGTGGGCCTGCACATGACCCAGACCGCCGGCCTCGCCCTCGCCGCCGACCAGGCGGACGACGAGACGCGGCCCCGTGTCGTCGCGCTCCTCTACGTGATGCTCCTCGCGGGGATGGCGGTCAGCGCGCTGATCCTGGGCGCCCTGCTGCGGGACTTCTCCCAGCTCCGGCTGATCCAGGTGGTGCAGGGCTGCGCGGTCCTGACCCTCGTTCTCAACGTCATCGCCCTGTGGAAGCAGGAGACGCTGCGCCCGATGAATCGCGAGGCCCGCACGGCGCCCCGCCCCCGCTTCGCCGACGCCTGGCGCGACCTCGCCTCGGGCGGCTCCGCCGGCCGTCTGCTCGCCCTCACCGCCCTCGGCGCCTGCGCCTTCTCCATGCAGGACATCCTGCTCGAGCCCTATGGCGGCGAGATCCTCGGCCTTCCCGTCGGCGCCACCACCATCCTCACCGCGCTCTGGGCGCTCGGGGCGCTCGCCGGCTTCGCGCTCGCCTCCCGGTGGCTCGGCGGTCGCCTCGGCGCCTGCGGGACGGCGGCGCGCGGCGCAGGGATCGGCGTCCTCGCCTTCTCGATGGTGGTGTTCGCCGAGCCGATGGGCGCGCCCTGGCTCTTCTTCCTCGGCGCCGGGCTGATCGGCCTCGGCGCCGGCCTCTTCTCCGTCGCCACGCTCAGCGAGGCGATGGCCCTCGGCGCGGAACGCGGCGCAGGCCTCGCGCTCGGCGCCTGGGGCGCGGCGCAGGCCACCGGCGCAGGGATCGGCATCGCCGGCGGCGGCCTCCTGCGGGACCTCGCCTCCGAGGTCGCCATGTCCGGCGCGCTCGGCGCCGGCCTCGCCACCCCCTCGGCCGGCTACGCCTTCGTCTACCACCTCGAGATCGCGCTGCTTTTCCTCACCCTGATCGTCCTTGGACCGCTGGCGGGTCGGCGCCGCGCGTCCCCGCCCTCCGCCCGCTTCGGCCTCGCGGAATTCCCGACATGAGCGCCCGGACCCTCACCCCCGCGCGCCGCAAGGAGACGTCGTCATGACCGAGACGATCATCGGAACCATCGATCTCGCCCTCGTCGCGCTCTACGCGTTCTGGATCTTCTTCGCGGCGCTGATCTTCTACCTCCAGCGCGAGAACATGCGCGAGGGCTACCCTCTCGTGGACGAGGAGGGCGCCCCGGCTGCGAACCAGGGCTTCTTCCCCGTTCCCCTGCCCAAGATCTTCCGCCTGCCCTTCGGCCGCGGAGAGGTCGCCGCCCCCCGCCCCAACGACGGCGACACCCGCCCCATCGCGCTGGTGCGGGAGCATGACGTCTCCGGCTACCCGTTCGAGCCGGCGGGCGACCCGTTCGTGGACGGCGTCGGCCCCGCCGCCTGGGCCGAGCGGCGCGACGTGCCGGAGCTCGACGGCCACGGCCATCCCAAGATCGGCCCGATGCGCATGACCCCCGACTACCGCCTCGCCGCCGGCCGCGATCCGCGCGGGTTGCCGGTGATCGCCGGCGACGGCGTGTCGGTGGGCGTGGTGTCGGACATGTGGGTGGACCGGCCCGAGCAGATGGTCCGCTACCTGGAGATCGACCTCGGCGATGCCGGCAAGCGGCTCCTGCCCATGGGCCTCGCCCGCGTCCGCGCCTCCGGCATCAAGGTCCACTCGATCTACGCCGCCCAGTTCCCCGGCGTGCCCACCACCAAGTCCGAAGGCGAGGTCACCCTGCTGGAGGAGGACAAGATTTCCGCCTGGTACTGCGGCGGCAAGCTTTACGCCGACCGGTCCCGGCTAGAGACCCAGCTCTGAGAGGAGGGCGCGCCATGCATCACGACGATTTCCAGGTCGAGCCGATCCGGGGCCTGCCCGCAAGGCCGCCCGAGGGCGAGGAGATCCTGTGGCAGGGCGCGCCGGAGCTGGCGGGCGCTCGCCCTCCAGGCGATGTCGCTGCGCTGGATCATGGCCTACTTCGCGCTCCTCGCCCTGTGGCGGGTGGCGGTGGACTGGGACCGGGACCTGACCGCCGGCCTCCAGGGGGCGGCGCTGTTCCTGGTCCTCGGCCTCGCCGCCTGCGCCATCCTGACCGCGATCGCCTGGGTCCTGGCCAAGGCCACCGTCTACACCGTCACCAACCGCCGCATCGCCATGCGCATCGGCGCGGCGCTGACGGTGACGCTGAACCTGCCCTACCGCTGGGTCGGCTCGGTGGACATGAAGCGCGGACCGTTCGGCACGGGGGACCTCGTGCTGACGCTGCTGGGAAACGACCGGCTCTCCTACTTCGTCTGCTGGCCGCATGTCCGCCCCTGGCGGATGCGCCTCACCCAGCCCGCCCTGCGCTGCATCCCCGACCCCGACCGCGTCGCCCGCCTGATCGCCGAGGCCGCCGAGGCGCGGCTGGAGGCGCAGACGCTCGACCGTTCCGCCCACGCCCTTCCCATCGCCGCCGAATAGGAGCCGCGCCATGCAAGCCCCGGCCCTCCGCGACAACCGAGACAAGATCCCCGCAGGCCTCCTGCGCGCGATCTTCCTGCTGATCCTGTGCAGCCTCGCGGTCACGAGCTACGCGAGCTTCACCGGCAGGCCCCCCGCCGCCTTGCCGTCCGCGTCCGCGGTGCTGGTGGAACGCAGCCTCGTCATCGTCTCCCGCGCCGACGGCGGCGCCCGGGTGCTGGACGCCGACGGAACCGTGATCGCCGAACGCGGCGCGGGCCAGGCCGGCTTCATCTCCGGCGTCGGCCGCGCCATGAACCGGGTGCGCGAGGTGGCGAAGGTCCCCTTCGACGCCCCAGCCACCCTCTCCCTGCATCGCGACGGCAGCCTCCGGCTCACCGACCCGCAGACCGGCTGGCGCGTGCAGCTCAAGGCGTTCGGCAAGGACAACGAGGCCGCCTTCGCGGCCCTCCTCCCCCCTCCTCCAGCCAAGGGAGATGCCCAATGACTTCTGCGATTCAGACGGCGGGAGACGGTGCCCTGCACCGTCGAGGTCTCCCACCGGTTCGAGAGCCTGCACGCCCATGTCCGCTTCGACGACGGCTCGGTCGTGCATCCCGGCGACGAGGTTCTCGTCCACGGCGCCCCCGTCATGGCCGCCTATGGCGAGGTCGTCTCCGTCCCCCGCACCGCCACCATCACCCGCGCCACGCTCGCCGAGCGCCTGTGGACCCGCGCCACCGGCGACTTCGAATTCATGGAGCTGTGCGAGTTCAGCTTCTCCGAGGAGATCCGGCTATGAACGCCCGACCCGACTTCCCCGCGCCTCAGAACGAGACGACGGCGATGGCGACGGAGACGACCCTCCTGAACCCCCGCTTCTACACCACCGACTTCGAGGAGATGGACCGGATCGACGTCTCCCCGGTGCGCGGCGAATGGGACGCCCTGCTGGCCGAGATGAAGGCCGACCCCAACAAGCGCCACTTCAAGAAGACCGCCGAATGGGACGAGGTGGACTTCGAGAACATGGAGCCCGGAGCTCCGCAAGGAGCTGATCGACTTCCTCGTCTCGTCGCTGACCGCCGAGTTCTCCGGCTGCGTGCTCTACAAGGAGATGAAGCGCCGCGGCTCCAACCCCGACATCTGCGAGCTGTTCTCCTACATGTCGCGGGACGAGGCCCGCCACGCCGGCTTCATCAACGACGCCCTGCGCGAGGCGAACATCGCGGTCAATCTGGGCTTCCTGACCAAGGCGAAGAAGTACACCTACTTCCGCCCGAAGTTCATCTACTACGCCACCTACCTCTCCGAGAAGATCGGCTACGCCCGCTACATCACCATCTTCCGCCACCTCGAACGCCACCCGGAGAACCGCTTCCACCCGATCTTCAAGTGGTTCGAACAGTGGTGCAACGACGAGTTCCGCCACGGCGAGGCCTTCGCCCTCCTGATGCGCACGGACCCGAAGCTGACCCGCGGCGTGAACGTCCTGTGGATCCGCTTCTTCCTCGTGGCCGTCTTCGCCACCATGCATGTCCGCGACCATGCCCGCCCGGCCTTCCACAAGGCGCTCGGCGTGGACATCGACTGGTACGACGATCAGGTCTTCCGGCTGACCTCCACCATCTCGCGCCAGGCGTTCCCGATCGAGCTCGACCTCGACCATCCGCGCTGGAAGGCCGGCCTCGCCCGCATGCGCCGGATCTTCGCGGACATGGACGCGGCCAGGCGCCGGGCGGGATCGCGGGCCGGATCGGCTCCGCCTGGGCCTCGGCCCGCGCGGCGGCGGCCTTCGCGGGGCTCTACACGATCCCCGTCAAGCGTCACGCTCCGCCCGAGTCCTCCCGGCTCGAGCCCGTCTGGTGAGGAGCGCCCCGATGACCAGCGGCTGGGTCGCGGCCCTCTTCGCGATCTTCGTCTGGTGGTTCTCCACCGGGCTGATCCTGCTGCGTCGTCAACCGCGCCGACCGGTCCGGCGGCCCCGCCCCGGACCGCGCCGTCGCCCTCGCCCTGCCGGCGCTGGTCGCGGGGGCCGCGGCTTCCACTACACGCTGGACGACGGCTCGGTCGGGGCGGCCTATGTCGCCTTCCTCTCGGCCATCGCCGTCTGGGGCTGGCTGGAGCTGGCCTTCCTCACCGGCGTCATCACGGGCCCGTCTCCCGCCCCTGCCCCGCCGACATCCCGGAATGGGAGCGGTTCTTCCGCGCCTGGGGCGTGATCGCCTACTCGGAGCTGGCGCTGGTGGCGATCCTCGCCGCCATGTGGATCCTCTCGCAAGGGGCCGCGAACCCGGTCGCCTTCTGGACCTTCGGCATGCTCTTCGCCGCCCGCCTGACCGCGAAGCTCAACCTCTGGCTCGGCGTGCCCCGCGTAATGCCGAACTGCTGCCCCGCCGAATCGCCCATGCCGCGAGCCATTTCCGCCAGGCGCCGCTCCGACGCCGTTCTTCGCCGTCTCGGTCACCTTCCTCGCCATCGCCGCCGGCGCCTGGACGTGGATGGCCGCGACCGCCGAAACCGCGGGGGCGCTGGTCGGCGCCTCCCTCGTCGCGACCCTCGCGGCGCTCGCCCTGCTCGAGCACTGGCTGATGGTCGTCCCCCTGCCCGACGCCGTTCTCTGGCGCTGGACCGAAGCCAAAAGCGCCCGGAAGCCGGCGCCGGAAGAACCTGAGAGGACACGCCATGACCCAGAAGCGCCACGACGCAGCCTTCGACGCCCAGCTCGATGCGCTGCAAGGCCGAGGGCAACTACCGCTGGTTCGCCAACCTCGAGCGTCATGCCGGCGCCTTCCCCCGCGCCACCCGACGAACCGAGGACGGCGCCATCCGACGTCACCGTCTGGTGCTCCAACGACTATCTCGGCATGGGCCAGCACCCGGCGGTGCGCGAGGCGATGAACGAGGCGATCGACCGCTGCGGCGCCGGCGCCGGCGGCACGCGCAACATCTCCGGCACCAACGTCCACCATGTGGAGCTGGAGGCCGAGCTCGCAGACCTCCACGGCAAGGAGGCGGCTCTGCTGTTCACCTCCGGCTACGTGTCCAACTGGGCGACCCTCTCCACGCTCGGCGCGCGCCTCCCCGGCTGCGTGATCCTCTCGGACGCGCTCAACCACGCCTCGATGATCGAGGGCATCCGCCACTCCGCGCGCCGAGAAGCGCATCTGGCGGCACAACGACCTCGAGGACCTGGAGCGCCAGCTCGCCTCCAGTCCCCGCCGACCGGCCCAAGCTGATCGCCTTCGAATCCGTCTACTCCATGGACGGCGACATCGCCCCGATCCGCGAGATCTGCGATCTCGCCGACCGCTACGGCGCCATGACCTATCTCGACGAGGTCCACGCCGTCGGCCTCTACGGCCCCCGCGGCGGCGGCATGGCCGAGCGCGAGGGGCTGATGGACCGCATCACCATCATCGAGGGCACGCTCGCCAAGGCCTTCGGCGTCGTCGGCGGCTACATCGCCGCCTCGGCCGCGATCTGCGACTTCATCCGCAGCTTCGCCTCGGGCTTCATCTTCACCACCTCGCTGCCCCCGGCGGCGGCGGCGGGCGCCTGCGTCGCGATCCGCCACCTCAAGGAAAGCGACGCCGAGCGGCTGCGCGCCAGCGGGCCGCGGTGGCGAAGCTCACGGCGCGGCTCGACCAGCTCGGGATCCCGCACCTGCCGAACCCCTCCCACATCGTGCCGGTGATGGTGAAGGACCCGGTCAAGTGCAAGCAGCTCTCGGACATCCTGCTGGACGATCACGGCATCTACGTGCAGCCGATCAACTATCCCACCGTCCCCAAGGGCACGGAGCGGCTGCGCTTCACCCCCTCGCCGCTCCACACCGACGCCGACATCGACCGCCTCGCCCGCGCGCTCCACGCCCTCTGGAGCCAGTGCGCGCTGGCCCGCGCCGCCGCCTGAACGGAGACCGGCGCCGGGTCTCCCCGGCGCCGGCTCCGCGATCCGTGGTGAAAGCGGCCCTCAGGCCCCCAGCGCCGACAGCGCGCAGGCCTCGATATCCGCAGCCAGCAGCCCCGCCTGCCCGTACATCCGCTCCGGCGCCGCCTGATCGATGAAGCGGTCGGGCAGCGTCATCGTGCGGATGCGCAGGCCCCGGTCCAGCGCCCCCTCCGCCGCCAGCAGGTGCAGGACATGCGCGCCGAACCCGCCGGCCGAGCCTTCCTCCACCGTCACCAGCGCCCGGTGCCCCGCCGCCAGCTCCAGGATCAGCTCCCGGTCCAGCGGCTTGGCGAAGCGCGCATCCGCGACCGTGCAGGTCAGGCCCTGCGCTTCCAGCGCCTCCGCCGCCATAAGGCACTGTCCCAGCCGGCCGCCGAGGCTCAGCAGCGCCACGTCCGCGCCCCGCCTCAGCACCCGGCCGCGCCCGATCTCCAGCGGCGCCGGATCCTCGGGGATCTGCACGCCCGTGCCCTCGCCCCGCGGATAGCGGAAGGCGATCGGCCCTGAATCATGCGCCGCGGCGGTCGCGACCATCCGCGCCAGCTCCGCCTCGTCCGCCGCCGCCATCACCGTGAAGTTCGGCAAGGCGCAGAGATAGGCGAGGTCGAAGGCCCCCGCATGGGTCGCCCCGTCATCCCCCACCAGCCCCGCCCGGTCGATGGCGAAGCGCACGGGCAGGTTCTGGAGCGCCACGTCATGCACCACCTGATCGAAGCCCCGCTGCAGGAAGGTGGAATAGATCGCGCAGAACGGCCGCATCCCCGCCGCCGCCAGCCCGGCCGCGAAGGTCACGGCGTGCTGCTCGGCGATGCCCACGTCATGCGCCCGCTCAGGGAACCGCGCCTGAAGCTTCGAGATGCCCGTCCCGTCCGGCATCGCGGCGGTCACGCCCGCGATCAACGGATCGCGCTCCGCCGCCCGGACCAGCGCCTCGGCGAACACCGCGGTATAGCTCGGCGCGTTCGGCTTCGCCTTCCGCTGCACGCCCGTCGCCACGTCGAACTTCCCCACCCCGTGCCCGCGGTCGGCGCTTCCCTCCGCCGGCGCATAGCCGCGGCCCTTCCGCGTCAGCGCATGGATCAGCACCGGCCCGTCGCCCAGCGTGCGCGCGGCCCGCAGCGCCCGCAGCAGCGCGCCCACGTCATGCCCGTCCACCGGCCCGACATAGGCGAAGCCCAGCTCCTCGAACACCGTTCCGCGCAACGCCGCGCCGCGCACCAGGTCCCGCGCCCGCCGCGCGCCCTCCCGCGCAGGCCCCGGCAGCGAAGCCTCCGCCGCGCCCGTACGGTTGCGCGCCAGATACGCCGAGACCGCCCCCACCGGCGGCGCAATGGACATGTCGTTGTCGTTGAGGATCACGAACATCCGCCGCCCGGAGGCCCCGGCGTTGTTCAGCGCCTCCCAGGCCATCCCCGCGCTGATCGCCCCGTCGCCGATCACGGCGACCACCTCGCCCACCGGCAGCCCCCGGTCCCGCGCCGTCGCGAAACCCAGCGCCGCCGAGATCGAGGTCGAGGAATGCGCCGCCCCGAACGGATCGAACGCCGAACTCGGCGCGCCGGGTGAAGCCCGAGAGCCCCCCTCCTGACGCAAGCTGCGGATCCGTTCCCGCCGCCCGGTCAGGATCTTGTGGGGATAGCACTGGTGCCCGACATCCCAGATCACCTTGTCCCGCGGCGCGTCGAAGACGGCGTGGATCGCCACCGTCAGCTCCACCACCCCGAGGCTCGATCCCAGATGCCCCCCGGTGACCGACACCGCGTCGATCACCTCGGCCCGAAGCTCATCCGCAAGCCGGGCCAGCTCCCCGTCCGACAGCGCCCGCAGGTCGGCCGGGACCGTCACCCGGTCCAGCAGCGGGGTGGCCGGTCGGTCCGGCGCGGAAAGCGGCGTGGCGGAATGGGTCATGGTCCTGCTCCGGCTCGGACGCGGGATGGGCCCCGGCGGCGCCCGCCGCCGGGCCGCCCTCAGTCGTAGGCCGGCGTCTCCGACACCAGCTCCGGCCACTCCACCAGCATGGTCTGGCCCAGCAGCGGCTTCCGCGCCCCCTGGTGGCAGGTCATGCAGTAGGCCTTCGGCGCATCTCCGAGCGGCCCCAGCCGGTGCGGCGGCAGCACGTCCTGCAGCGGCGCCAGGTAGGTCAGGTTCAGGTCCTGCGTCATGGCGATGCCCAGCGTCGCCGTGGTCCATTGCGGCGTCACCTGGTCCACCAGGTTGATCGCCCGCGTGTTGTGGCAGTAGGTGCAGTTCACCCCGAGGCTCCGGGTGATGTGCATCATCAGCCCATACGTCCGCTCGGTCTCCTTCATGCCCGGCAGGCCCGTATTGTCCACCCGCGGCGCGGTGTCGTTGACCGCCACCGGCAGACCCTCCAGCAGGTAGGCCTGCACCGCGTTCGAGGGCAGCGAGGTGTAATTCGTCAGCCCCATCGCCCGGTTCTGGTAGGCCGCCTGCGGCCCCACCGTTTCGTTGACCGGCGGCAGAAGGGTCCACTTGTATTCCGGCACGTTGTTGCCGCGGTGGCAGGTCCAGCAGGTGACGCCCGCCGGCGCCGTATGCACCTCCCAGTCCGTGTTCAGCGCCCGCGTCATCTGGATCATCCGCCGGGCGACGACCTTGGTGTAGACGTCGTCCAGCTCGAACCCCTCGTCCGCATGGCAGTAGGAGCAGCCCTGCTCCGGCGCCACCCACTCGGTGATCGCGGCCATCAGGCGGTTGAAGTTGTCCACCGTCAGGTCGTTCAGCACCTGGACGTTCTGGTAGGCCTCGCCGGCCAGCAGCTCGCCCCCCTCGGGAACCCAGGGCGGCTCGCTCACCGGCACCACGTTCAGCGCGGCAAGCCGGTCCACGTCATCGGGGTTGGCGACATAGACCATCCCCGTGCCGCGCGGCCCCGTCTGCTCCGTCACCTTGGCGACGGGATTGCCCCAGAAGACCAGCAGCGTCGCCGCCACCACCCCGCCCCCGATGATCGCCACCGGGATGGCGGGCAAGAATGGATCCGTCGGATTCTTGCGCATCCATTCGTCGAACCAGCGGAACTTTCCTTTTCCGAACATCGCCCTCACTCCATGCCCTGGCCGTAGGCGGCATAGCCGTAGGCCCCGTCATAGGTCGGAGCGAAGTCGTGCTCGACCGCCCAGAGGTACCAGTTGTCCACCACCGTGCCCGTCAGCAGGATGCCGATGCCGCCGGTGATCGGGGTCAGGACCGCGAACCACCAGGCCCAGCGGTGGATGCCCTCCATCGTGGCGTTGAAGCCCATGGTCCAGCGCCAGAACAGGGCCGCCCGCTCGGACGCCGTGCCCCGGTCCACGATCTGCTCCAGCTCCCGGTCGCCGCCCAGCCGCGTGACCGCGAGGATCGTGGCCCCGTGCATCGCGAACAGCAGCGTGGAGCCGTAGAGGAACACGATCGAAAGGCAGTGGAACGGGTTGTAGTAGAGGTTCCCGTAGCGAAGCGAGAACGCCGTGGTCCAGTCCAGATGCGGGAAGATCCCGTAGGGCACCGCCTCCGACCAGGTCCCCATCAGGATCGGCCGGAACAGGTTGAGCACCAGCATCAGCCAGATCGCCGAGCCGAAGGCCCAGGCCACATGCGTGCCCATCCCCAGCGCCACCGCCCGGACGTAGGAGCGGATCCACCAGCAGCTCACCGAGATCAGGATGAAGAAGGACGAGAGGAACCACCACCCCCCGTCCCTGAGCGGCGGGATCCGCAGCCCGTTCTCCGGCCCCGGCGGCTCCAGCGCCAGCCAGAAGCCCTGCCGGAAGAACTCGGGGATCGACCAGCCCACCTGGGCCAGCATGTTGAACCCGATGATGAAGATCGACAGCGCCCCGGTCGCGACCGAGATCACTCCGAACCATCCCAGGTGGATCGGCCCGAGCTGCGCGTTCCCCAGCCAGCCCAGCAGGTTGGAGAAGGTCGTCCCGTGGGAGCGCTCGAATTCCGCGCCCCCTCCGGTCATCCCGGCCTCGGCCGGTCCGCGCACCTGAAGCTGCGTGAAGATGTTCTGATATTCGGCCATGATCACCACCCCTGGCCCGGCCAGATCGGCAGTTCGAGCCACCAGTTCCACCACTCCGGCCAGCCCTTGGTCCAGATCGGGCCGGAGATGATGATGCAAACCGCGCTCCAGAACCCGGCGTTCAGCGCCAGCAGCAGACCCAGGCGATGGATCCCCAGCGTGCCGACCGAATAGCCGATGAAGTCGCGGAAGTAGGTGTCCTCATGATCCGGCGTGCGGATCTCGTCCCCCTTCTTGTGGGGGTTCACGGCCGAGAGGATCAGCGACCCGTGCAGCGACAGCGCGAAGGTGGTGGTGAAGAAGAAGCGTCACCGCCAGCATGTGCGCCGGATTGTAGTGGAAGTGCAGGTACTGGTAGCCGACGTTCGACACCCAGTCGAGGTGACTGAAGATCCCGTAGGGGAAGCCGTGCCCCCAGGCGCCCAGCAGCAGCGGGCGGAAGATCACCAGCGTCATGTAGGCGAGGATCGCGAACCCGAAGGCCACCGGCACATGGTAGCCGATGCCGAGCTTGCGGCAGATTTCCACCTCGCGCAGCGCCCAGCTTATGAAGGACACCGTGGCGCACATGGTGATGATCTGCCAGAGCCCCCCTTCGGCCAGCGGCGCGAGCCCCAGCCCGTAGCTCAGGTCGGGGGGCGCGATGCTGATGGTCCAGGGGTTCCAGTTCCCCTGCAGCGCGGCGCCCCAGAATATCAGCACCGTCCCCAGCGCCGCGAAGAACAGCGTGGTGACGCCGAAGAAGCCGACGAAGAAGGGCCCGACCCAGAAGTCGAAAAGGTCCCCGCCGATGAGCGTGCCTCCCTTCACCCGGTACTTCTTCTCGAAACTAAGCAAGGCCATCGACGTCTCCCCCCGTTAGGCGAGCCGGCGCCCCTCCCGGGCGTCTGGGTTCGCGGGCGGACGCTCGTCCCGCCCGCGAAGTCTGCATGAAGAACCCCTCCGGGACTCCGTCAGTTCTCGGCGACCACCCCGTACTTCATGGCGGAGACTTCGAACCAGTTGTACCGCTCGGTCGAGAGCAGGACGAGATGGATCATCACCGCCAGAAGGAAGAGGAACACGCCCTGGACCACGAAGACGCGGCGAGGGTCGAAGATCAGCCATATCTTGTAGAACTTGCTCATCACGTGTTCCTTTTCAGATCCACGGCCGCCACAGAAGAACAAGCAGGTGGGCGACCACCGCCACGGCGGTGAACAACCAGAAGCCGCTCATGTAGACGGAGTGCAGCTCCTGGGCCTGATCGTCGGTCAGGCCCGTGAAGGACATATCCTTGTCCTCAGTCATATCGCTCCTCCGGAAGCATCGACTGTCGCCGCGAGGCCCTCGCGGCCGAGCGTCCTGCGGAGACCGCCCCCGCCTGACGATCCGCTCCGGCTCTGCCGGCGCGGAATGGGTGAGACGCCCTCAGGCGTCGAAAATCCGCGGCGTGATCTCGCGCGCCCGCCGATGCGCCCGCCGAAGCAGCCCGGGCCCGCGCCGTCCGCGCGCCAGCGAGATCAGGCTCAGGACCGCCGCCTCCGGCAGCGCCAGCACGAAGACCAGCCCGAAATAGACGCCGTATTCGCTCCGGCCCGTCCGGTGCGCGGACTTCAGGTTCGCGGTGATATCGCTCATGACGACGCCCTCCCTTCGGCGTTTCTCTTGGGCGCGTCCGCAGGCGCGACTGGCCCCCCGCGGGCCCCAGCGCGGCGACGACATCCGCCGCCACGCTCCGGGCCCCCTGTGCGAGGCTCTCCCGCTCCGCCGCGTCGCGCAGCGCGCGGGCGGCCGAGATTCTGGTGAGGACGGGGTGCTTCGCGACCAGCGCGTCCAGCATGGCCTGGGCGTCCTCGTCCCAGGGCAGGTCGCGCCGAAGCGTCGTCGGCGTCGCCGCCGCGGCGTCCATCTCCGACCCCAGCGGCAGGATCCCGAACAGCGCGTCGAACAGCGCGTTGCACGTCTCCTGCAGCACGTAGACCGCGCCCGCGTAGCCCATGAAGGGCGTCCCCGTGGCCCGCCGGATGGCGGCGCCGGGGAAGCTCGCGGGGATGAAGGCGGGCTTCGGCCCGTGCCCGCCGCCGGCCTCGGCCAGGTACATCTTCTCGTTGACCGACCCGAACACCACCAGCGGCCGCTCGCTCGCGATCATCGCCCGGATCGCGCCGCTGTCGGTCTTGGCGCCGGCCACCCGCGCCACCGCGAAGGCGCAGGGGAGCCCGAGATCCGCTTCCAGGTAGTGCCGCAGTCCCGCGCGCGTAGGTCTCATTGGCCACGACCGCGAAGGAGGCGGTGGCGAAGAAATCCTGCGTCACCGACCGCCACAGGTCCCAGACCGGCTTCAGGGTCGAATGCTTCTCCCGCTCGATGAACGGTTCGGGGTCCAGCTCCAGCAGCTCGCCCAGCTTGCGCAGGAACAGCGTGGTGCTCTCCATCCCCATGGGCGCCTGGAGGTACGGACGCTCCAGCACCTCGGCCAGCCCGCGCCCGAACTCCCGGTACATCACCACGTTGACCTCGGCGTCCACCAGATGCGCGATCTCGCCCACATGGGCGCCCAGCGGCATCACCATGTTCACCTCGGCGCCGATCCCCTCCACCAGCCGCCGGATCTCGGCGAGGTCGGAGGGCATGTTGAACACGCCGTACATGGGCCCGAGGATGTTGACCCTGGGCTTGCCCTCCCGGGCCTTCCCCCTGGGCATCCGCCCCTTGGTCATCCCGAATTCCTGGAAGGCCCAGGTCATGGCGCGGTCCGCGGCCTGCCACTGGTCCTCGTCGATGGTGCGCGGCAGGAACCGCTGCACGTTGGTGCCCTGCGGCGTGACGCCGCCGCCGATCATCTCGGCGATGGAGCCCGTCACCACCACCGCCGGCAGCGCGGGGTCCAGCGTCCCCCAGGCGCGCTTCATGGCGCCCTCGGTCCCGTCCCGCCCCAGCTCCTCCTCGCCCAGCCCCGTGACCACGATCGGCAGCTCATGCGGCGGCAGCGCGTCGGTGTAGTGCAGCACCGAGGTCACCGGCAGGTTCTCGCAGCCCACCGGACCGTCGATGATGACCTGAAGGCCTTTGAGCGCGCAGAACGCATAGACCGCGCCCCAGTAGCCGCCCGCCCGGTCGTGATCCTGCACCAGCATCAGATCATCTCCTGCGTCTTGGCGGCCTTGGCCTGACGCTCCAGCTTCTTGAGGTTCCGCGCGCGGAACTCGGGCTTGAGGTTGGGAGAGCCCTCCCACACCCCGGCCGTGTCGCCGGTCCCGACCCCTTCGAAGAAGCCGCGCATCCGGTCCATGCGCCCCTTGCCGCCCATGGCGGCCGAGACCACCTGCGAGAGCGACCCCGCCCCCGCCGGCCCCATCAGCGGCCGGGCCGAGATCAGGTTGGTGAAGTAAAGCGCCGGGACGCCCATCTCCTTGGCCTTCTGCACCACCGGCGTCGTGCCGATGGCGAGGTCCGGCCGGATCGCCTCCATCGCCGAGAGGTCATCCTCCAGCGAGGCGCGGAATTTCACCGTGACGCCCTTCGCCTCCAGCCACGCCCGGTCCGCGTCCGACCAGACCGTCCGCGGGCATGCGGTCCCTACGTAAGGCACCTTCGCCCCGCTCTCGATCAGCAGGCGCGCGACCAGCAGCTCCGACCCCTCGTAGCCCGAGACGGTCACCGTCCCGGAGATCGGGTTCGCCGCCAGCGCCGACGCGATGGCGCCGTCCGCGCGGTTCTGCGCCGCCGCGATCTTGTCGGCCGGCACGTCCAGCGCCTCGCCCACCGCCGCAAGCCACGCCGCCGTCCCGTCGCGCCCGACAGGGGCCGACCCGATCACCGGCCGACCCGCCGCCTGAAGCTCGCGGATCGAGGCGGTGTAGAAGGGATGGATCGCCGCCGCCGCTGCGCCGTCCAGCGCCGCGTAAAGCTCCCGCCACTCCCGGCACGGCACCACCGGCCCGGCCGCGAGCCCCATCGGCGCCAGCAGCGCCCCGATGCTCATCGGATCGGCCGGGAACATCTCGCCCAGCAGCGTCACGGTCGGCCGGTCGCCGCGCCCGCCGGCCGGCGCCGGCACCGGCCCGGCCTTCACCTCCCGCCGCGCATAGGCCAGCATGGCGCCCGCCAGGATGTCCTTCGCCTCGGCATGGGTGGGCACGCCGAAGCCCGGCACGTCGATGCCCACGATCCTGACGCCGTCGATCTCGTCCGGCAGCAGCCGCAGCGGCACGCCGGAGGCGGAAGGCACGCACAGGTTCGTCACCACGATGGCGTCGTATCGCGCCGGGTCCGCCAGATCATGGACCGCCTCGCGGATGTCCTCGAACAGCTTGCCCGTCACCAGGCTCTCGGAGTTGAACGGCACGTAGCCGACCGACCGCCTCGCGCCGTAGAAGTGGCTGACGAACGTCAGCCCATACACGCAGCAGGCCGATCCCGAGAGGATCGTCGCCACCCGCCGCATCCTGAGTTCGACGCGCAGGGACCCGAAGGCCGGGCACATGCTCTGCGGCTTGTCATGCGGCCCCTGCGGATAATCCTCGGCATAGCGGGCGAGGATCTCGCCCGCGCCGTTCTCCGCCGCCTGCGCCCGCAGGTCGCCCGAGGCGCAGGAGACGCCTTCCGCGCTCAGCGACATGGGGGCCTCCGCCGCCTCCTCGGCGGGGGCGGCCGAGACGACGAACGCCTCGTCGCTCGCGTCGTAGCGGATGGGGCCCCGGTCGGTCATGCCCTCAGCTCCGGAACCTTGGCGCAGGCGCCGCCGCGGTCGCAGTCCGGGCAGCGGTTGGCGCAGGGCGTTTCGCTGCGAAACATCTCCGCCGGCGTTTCGCTGCGAAACATCTCGCTCCGCATCGGCAGGGAGGCGAGCCGGGCGTCGACCCGCTCCATCGCGTCGAGGTCAAACATCGTCGTACACCACTTCCAGAGAAGCCTTCGGCGCGCCGTAGCTGCCGCGCATGTCTTCCTGCGAGGCCGGCTCCAGCACCACGTTCCCGCCCGTCGCGTCCGCCGAGAACAGCGCGAGCAGCCCGTCCTGGGTCAGCGGCGTCGGGCGCTGCGGAGGCGCGAGGCCGACCGCGTCCGCGAGTTCGCCGAACAGGCTCCCCCACTGGCTCTGCATCGACCCCACGATCTGGTAGTTCGCCGACTTCCGCCGCAGGTCGTCGTCGGCGGGGATCGAGGCCAGCACCGGGATCCCGGCCGCCTCGGCGAAGGCCGCGGCCTCGCCGGTGCCGTCATCCTTGTTCACCACCATGCCGGCGACCCCGACATTCCCGCCCAGCTTGCGGAAATACTCGACCGCCGAGCAGACGTTGTTCGCTACATAGAGGGACTGGAGGTCGTTCGACCCGACCACGATCACCTTCTGGCACATGTCCCGCGCGATCGGCAGGCCGAAGCCTCCGCAGACCACGTCGCCCAGGAAGTCCAGCAGCACGTAGTCGAAGTCCCAGTCGTGGAAGCCGAGCTTCTCCAGCGTCTCGAAGCCGTGGATGATCCCGCGCCCGCCGCAGCCGCGCCCGACCTCGGGTCCGCCCAGCTCCATGGCGAAGACGCCGCCGCGCTTGAAGCAGACGTCGGAGACCTGGATCTCCTCCCCCGCCAGCCGCTTGCGGGTGGAGGTCTCGATGATCGTGGGGCAGGCCTTGCCGCCGAACAGCAGCGAGGTGGTGTCCGATTTCGGATCGCAACCGATCAGGAGCACGCGCTTGCCCTGCTCGGCCATCATGTGGCTGAGGTTCGCCAGCGTGAAGGACTTGCCGATGCCGCCCTTGCCGTAGATCGCGATGATCTGCGTCTTGGAGGTGGCTTCGCCGACGGGGATCTCGTCCAGCGGCGCGTGGGCCTCTTCCCGGAGCGCGCGATCCGCCTCCGCGATCGAGGCCGGGCCCTTCAGGTCCGGTGCGTCGAGCATGGTCATGCGCTTCCCTTCCAGTCGAGGATCATCTTGAGGCAGGCCGGATCGCCGAACGCCTCCGCGTAGGCGGCGGCGGCGTCGTCGGCCGGCCGCGTGCGGGTCACAAGCCCGTCGAGAGAGAGCCGCCCGCTCTCGGCCAGCAGCCGGACGGCGAGCAGGTCGTCGGGGGTCCACTCCGCGGCGATGCGGATGCCGACCTCCTTCATGAATGCGGGCGCGAAGGCGAAGGAGAGCCGGCCCGGATAGAAGCCGGCGAGCACGATCTCTCCGCCCTTCGCGACCCGCCCGATCAGGGCGTCCAGCAGGGCGGGGTCGCCGCTCGCGTCGCAGATCATGCGGTAGTCGCGGCGAGGATCGTCGTCGGGGGAGAGCACCTCGTAGCCCTCGGCGCCCTCGCGCCGGGTCGGGTTGAGCTCCCACACCGTGGGGGGCGGGCCGCCGGCGGCGAGGACGAGGCGCGCGAGCAGCCGGCCCACCACGCCATGGCCGACGATCAGTTCCGGCAGGGGCTGCCGCGGGCGGGCCAGCGCGTGGCGCGCCGTGGCGGCCAGCGCCAGGAGCGCGGCCCGGGGGCCCATCCCGGCATCCACCTGCGCGACCCGCGAGCCGGAGGTCACCAGCGCCGCGGCCGAGCCGCCGAAGAGGCCGCGCAGCTCTCCGAAGCAGTTGGCGCCGGGGACGAAGACCGTCTCGCCGGCGCGCAGGCCGGAGTCGGGACCGGCCTCCATCACCTCGCCCACCGCCTCGTAGCCGGGGACCAGAGGGTACCCCATGCCGGGGAAGGGGGGCATCTCGCCGGTCCAGAAGAGCTTTTCGGTGCCGGTGGAGATCCCCGACCAGCGGACCGAGATCACCGCATCCGCACGCCCCGGAGCTTCCAGCCGGACGGTCCTGAGATCCAGGGATCCGGGTTGGGACAGGACGACGGCTCGGGTCTCCATGATCTGCCTTTCCGCCTCGGCGTCGCCGGGCTCCGCGCCTTGATCGGTGCGGTATCTGTCACTCTAACTTGACACTCTTGGATGTCAATAAAATTGCACATTGTGGAAGCACGGCGTCAATTAAACCTGACGCCTCAGCCTCTTCGGGCCAGCAGCACGGAGGCGACGAAGGGCCTTCCGCCCGGGAGGCGGCGGATGGAAACGAATCCCGCCTCCGCCAGCAGGACCGAAAGCCGCTCGGCGCTTCGCGGGGCGCCGGAGGTCATCGCCATCGTGTAGAAGCCGAAGTAGGCGTCCCCCGCCCGCTCGGGCCGCGCGCCGCCGGACATGGGCTCGGCGACCACGAGCCAACCCTGCGGGGGGAGCGCGGCATGGACCCGCGCCAGAAGCGCCGCGGCGGCGGCGTCGTCATGGTCATAAAGCACCCGGATCAGGCTGGCCGCGTCCGCCCCCTCGGGCAGCGGGTCCGTCAGGAAGTTCCGCCCCGCCGCCGAGAGCCGCGCGCCGAGGCCCGCCTCGCGAACCGCGCCTCCGCCTGCGGCGGCCACCGGGGGAAGGTCCACCGTCACGCCCGTCAGGCGCGGCCAGCGCCGGGCGGCGGCCGCGAGGAAGGCGCCGGAGCCGCCGCCCACGTCCATCAGGCGCCGGAAGCGGCCGCCGGGGATGGCGCGCAGCACCTCCTCGGACACCATCGCCTGGGAGACGGCCATCAGGCGCGAGTACCGCTCCGCTTCATGGTCCGAGGGGGGCGCCGCCGCGCACATAGGTCCAGTAGCGGGCCAGTTCCGGCGAGGTCTCGCCGCGCATCAGCGCCACCGGGTCTTCGAGATCGCGGTAGAACAGGCGGTGGTGGCGGATCATCTCCACCACCCCCGGGGCGCCGAGGGTGGCTGCGCCGAGCCGGCCTAGCCCGTAGCCCTCGCCCCGCCGCTCCAGCAGGTCCAGCGCGGCGGCGGCCTGGCAGAGGCGGCGCATCGCCTCCGGCGGGATGCCGGCGGCGTCGGCCAGCGCCTCGGCCTTCAGGGGGCCGGGCCTCAGCCGCTCGAACAGGTCCAGCTCCACGCAGGCGGCCAGCGTCTGGGAATAGACGAACCCGGCGGCGAGGTCGTAGAGCGCCCGCGCCTCCCGCCGCGCCGCGGGTCGGCTGAGGGGGAAGCGCTCCGCCCAGGCCTGGAAGCGAGGCGAGGCGATCAGCGCGTTGCGCCGGTCCTTCAGCGCCCCGAGCCAGCGGGCGAGGCCGGCGGCCACGTTCAGGCGGCGGCGCCGGCCAGCGAGGAGGGGGTGAGCCGCTTCGCCTGGGTCCGCAGGATCTCCGCCAGCGCCCCGGCGCCGCGGCAATCGGGGATGGCGGCGACGGCCTGCTCCAGCAGATCGGTCAGGCGGGCGACGGCGCCGGCGGCCCCCAGCTCCGCCACCGCGTTGGGGCGGGCGTGGATCGCGTCCTGGCCGGCGGGCTTGCCCAGCTCCGCCTCGGTCAGCAGCGCGTCGCGGAGGTCGTCGGCCACCTGGTAGGCCTCGCCGATGCGCTCGCCCACCGGGGTCCAGCGCGCGGGGTCGGCGCCGGCGGCGAGCGAGCCCATGGCGGTGGCGGCCACGAACAGCGCCCCGGTCTTGGCGCGGTGATAGGCGGAGAGGTCCACCTTCGGCTCGCTCTCCCACGCCTGCCCGGCGCAGATGCCGTAGGGCGTGCCGGCGCAGCGGGCGAGGGTGGCGACCAGCGGGCCCAGCCGCTCCGGCCGTCGGCAGTCGAGCGCCAGCGTCTCGAACGCGGCCACGATCAGGGCGTCGCCGGCGAGCAGGGCCAGCGGCTCGCCGAAGGCGGCGTGGACGGCGGGGCGGCCGCGCCGGGTGGCGGCGCCGTCGAAGCAGGGCATGTCGTCATGCACGAGGCTCGCGCAGTGGATCAGTTCGACCGAGGCGGCGGCGGCCTCCGACAGCTCCGGCGCGTCGTCCCCGCAGGCGGCGGCGACGGCGAGGCAGAGCTGCGGGCGCACGCGCGCGCCGCCGGGCATCACCGCCCGCTCCAGCGCCATCGAGAGGCGGGGGGGCGCGGAGCCCTCCCTCCGGCGGGTCAGCGCGCGCCTGAGGGCGGCGTCCAGTCTCGCGGCGTTGTCCATGACCGATCCCCTGCCGAGGCGCGCCGGCAGGGCGAGCCATGTGTAAACCAAACTGGACATGCGCCGCAGATATGTCAACTTCTACCATATGAACCAGACGAGTCAGGTGGATGCGGTGGTGGTCGGGGCCGGCTTCGGCGGGCTCGCGGCGGCGGCGCGGCTGGCCCATGCCGGGGCGGAGGTGCTGGTGGTCGAGACGGCCCAAGCGCCCGGAGGCAAGGCCCGCGCGATGCCCAGCGCCGCTGGGCCCGTGGCTGCGGGACCGACGGTGCTGACCATGCGGGAGGTGTTCGACGCGCTGTTCGGGGAGCTTGGGGATTTGCTCGACGCCCGCATCGGCCTGGAGCGCGCGGAGGTCATCGCCCGGCACGGGTGGGAGGACGGCGCCCGGCTCGACCTCTTCGCCGACCGCGCCGCCTCCGAGGCCGCGATCCGGGACTTCGCCGGCCCCCGCGCGGCGGCCGAGTTCGCCGCCTTCGACGCCCGCAGCCGCCGCCTCTTCCGCGCGTTCGAGGGGCCGGTGATGCGCGCGCCCGCGCCCAGCGCGCTGTCGGTGGCCCTCGCGCTCGGCCCCTCGGCGCCGGCGCTGCTGGCGGAGATGGCGCCGGGGGCGACGCTCTGGTCGGCGCTGGGGCGCGCCTTCTCGGACCCTCGGCTGCGGCAACTCTTCGGGCGGTACGCCACCTATGTGGGCGGGTCGCCCTTCCTTTCGCCGGCGCTGCTCATGCTGATCTGGCACGCGGAAAGCGCCGGAGTTTGGCGGGTCTCGGGCGGGCTCCAGGCGCTGGCCGCCGCCGTCGCGGATCTCGCGGCCCGGCGGGGGGCGCGGTTCCGGCACGGGGCGCAGGTCGCGCGCATCCTCCAGGCCGGCGGACGGGCGAGCGGTGTGGAACTGACCACCGGCGAGCGCATCGCCGCCCGGGCGGTGGTCTTCAACGGCGATCCGGACGCGCTCGCCCGGGGGCTGCTCGGCCCCACCGGCGGCGTTCCGCGGCGCAGGCCCTCGGAACGCTCCCTCTCGGCCGACGTCTGGGCCTTCGCGGCGCGGGCGGAGGGGTTCCCCCTCCTGCACCACAACGTGCTGTTCGGCCCCGACCCGGCCGCGGAGTTCGACCCGATCTTCGCCCGCGGCCAGCGCCCCCGCGCCCCCACCCTCTACATCTGCGCGCAGGACCGGGGCGACGACCCCGCCGCCCGGACCGACCCCGAGCGCTTCGAGATCATCGTCAACGCGCCCCCCGGCGCGCCGGAGGAGTTCGAGCTGTGCCTGAGCATCCTGACCGACCGGCTCGCCCTCTGGGGCCTGCGGCTCGACCCGACGCCCACGCGGTCGGACCTGACCTCGCCGCAGGATTTCGCCCGCCGCTTTCCGGGGACCGAGGGGGCGATCTACGGGAGCAACCCCCACGGCGCGACCGCGGCGCTGCGCCGGCCGACGGCGCGGACCCGGCTGCCGGGGCTCTACCTCACGGGGGGCGGGGCGCATCCGGGGCCGGGGGTGCCGATGGCGACGCTCTCGGGCGGGTTCGCCGCCGCGGCCGCGCTGAAGGACCTCGGTTCGACGCCGAGGTTCCGCCCGGCGGCTACGCCTGGTGGTACATCGACGGGATAGAGGACGGCGGCGGCCGCGCTCTGTCGCTGATCTTCTTCGTCGGTTCGGTGTTCTCGCCCTGGTACGCCTGGGCCGGCCGGCGCCGCCCGCTGAACCACTGCTGCGTGAACCTGCTGCTCTCGGGCCCCGGCGGGCGCTGGACGATGACCGAGCGGGGCGAAGGCGCCCTCTCCCGCTCCGACGCTCGCCTCCGCATCGGCCCCAGCGACCTGTCCTGGGACGGCGAGACCCTGACCGCCCGCCTCGACGAGCGCGCGTTCCCCCATCTGCACCGCATCCGCGGCGTGATCCGCATCCGGCCCGAGGCGCTGACCGGCGCGGAATTCCCGCTCGACGCCGCAGGCCGGCACCTCTGGCGCCCCCACGCCCCCCGCGCCCGGATCGAGGTGGACCTGGACCGCCCCGGCTGGCGCTGGCGGGGCGAGGGCTATTTCGACGCCAATTCCGGCGCCCGCCCGCCCGAGGAGGACTTCCGCCGCTGGGAGTGGTCCTGCTACCGCGGCGCGGAGACCTCGGTCTGCTTCTACGACGTGGAGCGGCTGGACGGCGGCGCCTCCTCCCTCTCGCTCCGCTTCGACGGCGAGGGCGGATGCGAGCCCGCGCCCCCCCCGCCCCCCGCCGACCTGCGCCCCGGCTTCTGGCGCGTCGCCCGGCGCACCCGCGCGGACGCGGGGTCGCGGCCCGAGATCCGGCGCACCCTGCTCGACGCGCCGTTCTACGTCCGGTCCCTCGTCAGCGCGCGCGTGAACGGCGATGCGGTGTCGGGCATGCACGAGTCGCTGGACCTGCGCCGCCTCAGGAGCCCGGTGGTGAAGGCGATGCTTGCGACCCGCATCCCCCGCCGCCCCGGCTGAGGCCGGTCGGCATCGCCCCCCCCCGCGGGCCGCGCCCGACAGCGCCCCGGGGCTTCGTCGGGAGTCGGGCCGCAGGTGGCTGATGCGGTTGACGATCTGGTCGCCCGACCGGCGGGCGGCGCCCGGCGTGATCGGGTCCGCCTCCAGCGCCTGCTGCGGGGCCCATGCCGGCGTTCGCCCCGAACTCGGCCGCGAGATCGACGCGCGGCGGATCTTTCGCAAAATTCGCCGATCCGCAAATCTTACCAAGCGTCTTCAAGATCGTCCGCGGAACCCCGCCCAGCCGATCGGATCCCGTTCAGCACAAGCGTTCATAGCCGGGAAAGAGAACGCGGATAGCCATGACCCTGCAGGCAAACGAGGAGCGGCACGTGACGGGGCTTGGGATCTACGACTGGATGGCCCGGCGCTCCCGCCTGAGCTACCGCGGCAAGATCATGGCGATGGCGTTCCTCGGGACGCACATCCCCCTGCTGGCGCTCGCCGGCTGGTTCGCCTTCCAGTCCGCCGAAACCTGGCGCGGCTTCGCGGCCGGGCTCGGGGTGGCGCTGCTGGCGACCCTTGGGGGCACGGCCTTCACGCTCTATGTCCTCGACCAGCTTCTGCGGCCGGTGGCCCTCACCTCGCGGGCGCTGCGCGCCTACCGGACGGGGCGGACCCTGTCGCTCCTGCCGCGCGGCTACGCGGATGCGGCCGGGACGCTGATGGACGACGCCGCGGGGATGATGGAGCATCTGGAGCGGCTGCTCGGAACGCTCGAATACGTGGACGAGGCGACGGGCCTGCCGAACCGCCGCCGATTCCTGGAGCTGGTGGAGGCGTCGCTCGCCCTCGACCGGCCCGTGTCCGTCATCGCCGTGCGGTTCGGAAACCATGACCGCATCGCCGAGACGCTGAACCTGCCGGAGGCGGAGGCGGCCGCCCGCCGGATCGCGGAGCGTCTCGCGGCGAACCTCCTGCCCGGAGAGACGCTTGCCCGCGTGGGGGAGGCGGATTTCGCGGTCCTTGCGCCGCCGCCCGCCGAGCCCGGCGCCGCCGCGTCCGAACTCGCCGCCCGCCTCGCCCGCTGCGCCGGCGCGCTGACGGTCGGGGGGGTGGAGGTCCGGCCGCGGCTGCTCGCCGGCCTCGCCGCCGCCCCGGCGGATGCGGATGCCGGGGCTGCGGTGCTGGACCATGCCCTCGCCGCCGCCGCGCAGGCCACGGACGTCTCGCCCGTGGCGATCCACAGCCCGGAGGCGCGCCGCGCCGCCCGCGCGCGGTTCGAGCTTGAGCAGGACCTCCGCCGCGCCCTGCGGGAGGACGAGTTCCGCCTCCATTTCCAGCCCGTGGTGGAGATGAGGGACGGCCGCGCGCGCGCCTCGGGCGCCGAGGCCCTGATCCGGTGGGAGCGGCCGGGCGTCGGCCTGACCTCGCCCGGCGAGTTCATCCCCGCGGCCGAAGCCTCCGGTCTGATCGAGCCCATCGGCCTTTGGGTGCTGCGCGCCGCCTGCGCCCAGCTCCACCGATGGGACGAGGAAGGGCGCGGCGATCTGCGCCTCGCGGTCAACCTCTCGGCCCGGCAGTTCGCGGACCCGGCGCTCGCCCGCCACGTGGCCGAGGCGCTGTCGGCCGCCCGCGTCTCGCCCGACCGGCTGGAAATCGAGCTGACCGAGACCGCGGCCATGGCCGACGCCGACCGCACGCGGCGGGTGTTCAGCCAGCTCCGCGACCAGGGCGTCTCCATCGCCATCGACGATTTCGGCGCGGGCTACGCGAGCATGAGCCACCTGCGCCGCCTGCCCTTCGACAAGCTGAAGATCGACCGGGAGTTCGTGACCGACGTTCAGGCCTCCCGCGACTCCCAGGCGATCTGCGGGGCGCTGATCGAACTCGCCCGCGGTCTCGACCTCTCGCTGCTGGCCGAGGGGGTGGAGACGGAGGAAGAGGTACGCTGGCTCACGAACCGCGGCTGCCGGATCTTCCAGGGTTACTGGTTCGCCCGGCCCATGCCGGCGCCGGAGTTCGGGGCGGCGGTGGACCGTCTCCCCACCCTCCCGCGCGCGGTGGCCTGAACGCGACCACAGGGCGCGGGCCCGTGGCCGCGCCCCGACGTCGCGCGGCCAACCCGGCGGCGTCTTCCGCGCCCCTCAGCCTGGAGGCGCCTCGGCTGCCTGGGCGGGCCTTCTCTGCGCGGTCGCCCAAGCGCACCCCTCCACACACGGTCCGTTGGGCGCGCCTTCCGTGCGCGGTCGCCCAAGCGCACCCCTCCACACGCGGTCCGTTGGGCGCGCCTTCCGTGCGCGGTCGCCTGCGCGCACCCTTCCGCGCGCGGTCGTCTAGGCGCGCGCAGCCTCCCTCGCCGCGACCGCGTCATGCCGCGCCAGCACGTTCCGCGCCTGGCGCAGGTGAGGCACGTCCAGCATCTTGCCGTCGAGCCCGACCGTCCCCGCGCCGGGGTTCGTCTCGAAGGCGCCGACCACCCGCCGGGCGTGCGCCACCGCCGCCTCCGACGGCGCGAAGGCGTCGTTGATCGGCGCCACCTGCGCGGGATGGATGGCGAGGCGCCCCTCGAACCCCTCCGACGCCGCCTCCTCGGAGGAGGCGCGCAGCCCCGCCTCGTCGCGGAAGTCCACCGCCAGCGTCTCGATCGCCGCCACCCCGGCCGCCTTGGCGGCCAGCAGCACGTTGGTCCGCGCGATCCGGTAGGTCAGCGCCCACCCGCCCGAGGGCGCGAAGTTGGTCGAGGCGCCCAGCGCCGCCGACAGGTCCTCCGCCCCCCAGGTGAGCCCGATCAGCCGCGGCAGCCGGACCTCCCCGAAGGTCGCGAGCCTGAGCGCCCCCCGCGCCGTCTCCGTGGCCACCGGCAGGATGCGCGTGCGCCCGGCCTCCAGCCCCGCCGCCGCCTCGAAGGCGTCGAGCCAGTGGCCGAGCCGCGCCACGTCCTCCGCCCCGTCCGTCTTGGGGACCATGATCCCGTCCGGCGCGCCGGGCATGACGGCGGCCAGATCCTCCAGCGCCCCCTCGTCCAGCGCGTTGACCCGCACCCACAGCTCCGAGGCCCGCTTCCCCGGCCCGCGCGTCCAGATGCGCCCGCACCATTCGCCGCGCCTCCGGCTTGCGCTCGGCGGCCACCGAATCCTCCAGGTCGAGGATCAGCGCGTCGGCGCCCGTCCCGTCCGCCTTGCCCAGCTTCTTCTCGCTGTCGCCCGGAATGAACAGCCAGGAGCGCGGGATCATGCCGCCGCCCCCGCCGGGCGCTTCAGCTGGAGGCCGGAGCGTTTGCAGATCGCCACCAGCTCGCCCTTCTGGTTGTAGGCCCGATGCTCGAACGTCACGATCCCGGCGTTGGGGCGGGACTTCGACTCGCGCAGGTCCACCACCTCCGTCTCCACGCGCACCGTATCGCCGTGGAACAGGGGCCTGGGGAACCGCACCTCGTCCCAGCCGAGGTTCGCCACCGCCGTCCCCAGCGTGGTGTCCCCGACCGAGATCCCCACCATCAGCGACAGCGTGAAGCACGAATTCACCAGCCGCTGGCCGAACTCCGTCTCCGTCCGGCAATACTCCTCGTCGAGATGCAGCAGCGCCGGGTTGTGGGTCATCGTGGTGAAGAGGACGTTGTCCGTCTCGGTGATCGTGCGCCGGATCGCGTGGCGGAACACACGCCCCACCTCCAGCTCGTCGAAGTAAAGTCCGGCCATCGCCCTTCCTCCCCTGCGCGCCCCCGACTCCGCGGGGCCTTCGTCGCGCACAGGGGACCGTCAGCCGGCCCCGGGGTCAATAGCCGCCGGCACGCGCCCGGGGGGCGGAGCGCGGCGCGCCGCAGAAGAAGGGATCGCCCGTCCCCCAAAAGCTTCGGGCGCCCGTCGGGCAGCGTGTTCACGTCCGCCCCGAACCGCGCCATGCGGGCCTCCTGGCGCTCCATCCACACCGAGTCGCGACGCTCGGCCAGCGCCCGGTCCAGCTCCGGGTCGCCGCGGCTCGCAAAGGGCCGCCGCTCCGCCCCAGGGGCTGGGAGAAGATGTCGGGGCGCCGGTTCCCCCATTCGATCATGGCGCAGCCCGCCAGCTCCTCGGCCGCCAGACGCGCACGTGGAAGTCGCTCCAATCGGACGCGAGGTGGCCGCTCCGGGTGAAACGCTCGATCCGGCAGGTGGCGAAGCGGTCGAAGAAGGGCTCCAGCCTCCACGCCATGCGCTTGGCCGCCGGTCGCGCGGCCCTCCGGCGCGGCCAGCACCGTCGCCGGCGGCATCGCATCCACGGCCGCGACCTGGGGCGCCTGCGCGGAAGTCGATGTCGATCCGGGCGCGGCGCGCCATCGACACGGACCCGCAATGCGGAGGGTGCGCCCCCTCGCTCCCGTCCTCTCCGTTCCGGTCCCTGCGGCGGACGGCGCTCGCGTCTGGTCCTGAACCCGAACCGCCCCGGCCGCGCTCCCCCGCCAAGCCCTTGACCCCTCGGCGCCCGCGGGCGCACTCTGCGCCGCAAAGGCCCTCGCCATGCCGACAGAGCCCGGAGGAACCGCCCGATGCGCCCGCCCGTCACCGATCTCGCCGATCTCGCCGCCCGCATCCCCGACGGCGCCTGCCTCGCCATCGCCAAGGACCCGTGGACGCCCATGGCGCTGGTGCGCGCGCTGATCGACCGGGGGGCGCGGGACCTGCATGTGGTGACGGTGCCGACGGGGGGCCTCGCGCCCGACGCGCTGATCGGCGCGGGCTGCGTCGCGACGATCGAGACCTCGGGCGTATCGCTGGGCGAATTCGGCCCCGCGCCCTTCTTCGGCGAGGCGGTCAAGGCCGGGACCGTCCGGCTGAAGGACGCCACCTGCCCCGCTGTCTACGCGGCGCTGCAGGCCGGCGAGAAGGGCATCCCCTTCATCCCCATCCGCGGGATCGTCGGCTCCGACATCCTCGCGGCGCGGGCCGAGGACTGGAAGCTGATCGACAACCCGTTCGAGGACGGCGACCGCATCGTGGCCCTGCGCGCCATCCGCCCGGACGTGGCGGTGATCCACGCGGCGCTTGCGGACCGGCACGGCAACGTCTGGGTGGACGGCCGGCATGAGCTGAAGATCATGGCCCACGCCGCGCTGCGCACCCTCGTGACGGCCGAGGAGATCGTGGACGGCAACCTCGCCGACGATCCGACGAAGGCCGCGAACCTGATCTCCTCCCACTACATCGAGGCGGTGGCCGAGGCGCCGGCGGGCGCCTGGCCGCTCGCCGCCACCCCCGCCTACGGGATCGACGCCGAGGCGGTGCGCGCCTACGCCTCCGCCGCCCGCCAGGCCGCGCGGAGCGGCGGCGGGCGCGACTGGCTCGCCACCATCACCCCCCGCCGGCTGGAGGCCGCGGAGTGAGCGCCGACGAGATCCGCCCCGAGGAGCTGCTGATCGCCGCCATCGCCCGCAAGCTGGAGGGCTGCCGCCATGTGGCGGTGGGCGTGCTCTCGCCGATCCCCGGCGCGGGCGCGATCCTGTCGGCCCGCCGCTCCGGCGGCCGGGTGACGATCCTGGGCTCCGAGGCGCCCTCCCGCCGCACCGACGGGGGGGTGGAGATCTTCGACCTCGCGGCCCAGGGCCGGGTGGACGGCTTCTTCCTCTCGGGCGGGCAGATCGACGGGCAGGCGAACATCAACCTCACGGGCGCGGGCGGGTATCCGCAGTCCGACGTGCGCTGGTCGGGCGCCTTCGGGTCGGCCTTCCTCTACTTCCAGGTCCCCCGCGTGATCCTGTTCCGGGAGGAGCACAGCCGCCGCGTCTTCGTGGAGAAGGTGGATTTCATCTCCGCCCCCGGCACATCGGAGCCCGGCGTGCGGCGGCCCGGAGGCCCCCACGCGCTGGTCACCGGCCTCTGCGTGATGGGCTTCGACCGGGCGCGGGGACGGTTCTCGCTGGAGTTGGTCCACCCGGGCAGGACGCTGGAGGAGGTGCGCGACAACACCGGCTTCGACTTCGACGCGCCGGAGGTTGCCCCCGTCACCGCCCTGCCCGACGCGGCGACGCTCTCGGAGATCCGCGGCCCGGTGGCCGGGGACATCGCCGAAACCTACCCCGACTTCGCCGCCCGCGTCTTCGGCCTGAAGTCCGCGGCCTGACCGGCCAAACCTGCGAGCGGAAGGGTTTCGCTGCGAAACGCCCCAGACGCTGCCGTAACGTTTCGTCACGAAACGCACAGTACCAGCGTTTCGCAGCGAAACACCGGTCCGCAGGCGGCGCAGCGAAACCTACGGGCGGCGGCGCAGCAGGTATTTGTGGAAGCCGCTCAGCACCTCGTCCCCGTCCTGATTGACGACGCAAGAGACGCAGGTCATCACCCCGGTCGTCCGCCCCGGCGCGAGCTCCGAGATGGTGAGCTTCGGGTAGAGCGTGTCGCCGGCGTAGACCGCCTTCCTGAACGTGCTCCCCTCCTCCAGGAACGCGATGAGCGACGGCCCCATCATGTGCGGCAGCCGCCCGGCGCCCGCGCAGGTCTGGATGGCGATCTGGTAGCCGTGCGCCACGAGGTCCCGATGCCCCTGCGCCCTGCACCAGTGCCGGTCGTAGTGGATCGGGTGGTTGTCGCCGGAGGCCAGCTGGAAGGCCGAGAACAGCGCGTCGGTCATGGTGCGCGAGGGCATGTGGAAGACCTCGCCGAGCTGGAAATCCTCGAACCAGCGGGGTTCGTGGTCGGTATGGGCGAGGGGATCGAAGGTCATCGCGGGATCCTTTCGGCGCGGCGCCTCCGCCGGGGTCAGGGCGTCTCGGTCGGCAGGTCCAGCCCGAACTCCTGAGCCAGCGACCGAGTATGAGCGCCGATCTTCGGCGGCGCCGCCTCGAAGGGCTGGCGGGAAGGGGTCCGGGGGACGGGAAGGCTCGCGCCTCCGAAGTCGGTGAGGGGCGCGGCGTCCATGGTCTTCACCTGCGGCTCCTTCAGCCAGTCGCCGAAATCGTTAACCGGGCCGGCCATGACGCCCTGGGCGGTGAGATCGGCGGCCCAGGCCTCGGCGGTGCGGGTGGCGACGAGGTCGGAGATCAGGGCGCGAAGCTCCGCAAGGTTCTGATGCCGCGACGCAAAGGTGGCGAAGCGGGGGTCTTCGATCCACTCAGGCTTGCCGAGGCCGCGGCAGATCTTTCCCCAGTCGGCCTCGCGCACCAGCGTGAAGGTCAGGTAGCGGTCGGAGGCGAGGTAGATCCCCGCCGGCGGGTTCAGGCCCACGGGGGCGCCGCCGGTGAGGACGTGCTCGATGATCTTCGGCGCCATCAGCGCCGCCGCGGACTGGGTCAGCGAGACATCGAGGCGGCGGGCGCGGCGGGGCTCGCCCGTCGGGAACAGCGCAGCGAGGATCGACTGCACGGCGTAAAGGCCGGTCACCGCGTCGATCAGGGGCTGGCCGAACTTCACCGGCGTGCCGGAGGCGTCGCGGTTGATGGACATCATGCCGGAGAAGGCCTGGGCGTAGGTGTCCACCAGCGGATCCCGCGCCCGTGGGCCGCTGAGGCCGTAGCCGGAGATGGTGAGGTAGATCAACCCCGGGTTGATCCCGGCGAGGCGGTCGAAGCCGAGGCCCATGCCCTCGGTCACGCCGGGGCGGCCGCTTTCGATCAGGACGTCGGCCTTGGCGGCGATGCGGCGGGCGGCCTCCTGCCCTTCCGGGGACTTGAGGTCGAGGACCAGGCTCTCCTTGCCGCGGTTGTAGTGCAGCGCGAACGCGGAGGTTCCGTCGACGCCGGCCCCGAGCGGGCGCATCCAGTCGCCCGTGGGCGGCTCCACCTTGATGACGCGGGCGCCGAGTTCGGCCAGCGCCATGCCGCAGGAGGGGCCGGCGATCCCCTGGGAAAGGTCGAGGACGAGGTGGCCCTTGAGGGGGAGCGGGTCGGTCATTTCGCGGGCTCCGCCAGCGCGGCGCCGGAGGCGAGGAGGGTTTCGATCTCGTCCGCCGAGTAGCCGGCTTCGGACAGGATCGCGCGGGTGTCCTCGCCGAAGCGGGGCGGGAGCTTCTGCATCGCGGTAGGCGTGCGGGAGTACTTCACCGGGTTGCCGACGCCGCGGTATTCGCCCTGCTCGATGACCATCTGTCGGTGGGCGGTGTGGGGGTGGGAGAGGACCTCGGGCGCCTCCATCACCGGGCCGGCGGGGACGCCGGCCTGCATGAGTTCGAGCGCGATGCTCTCGCCGTCCTTGTGGGCGAGGTGGGGGGCGAGGGCGGCGGTCAGTTCCTCGCGGTGGGCGGTGCGGTCCTTGTTGGTCGCGAAGCGGGGGTCGGCGGCGAGGTCGGGGGCGCCGATGGTCCGGCAGAAGGTCTGGAACTGGCGGTCGTTGCCGATGGCCACGAAGATGTCGGCGCCCGAGGTCGCGAGCTTCGTGTAGGGGGCGAGGTTGGGGTGGTCGTTCCCCTGCGGCACGGGGCGGGCCCCTGACATCTGGTAGTTGGCGCCGTGGGGGAACAGCATCGCCACGGCGCAGTCGTTCAGCGTCATGTCCACGTACTGGCCCTGGCCGGATTTCTCGCGCTCATAAAGCGCGGCGGCGATGGCGAAGGCGGTGGAGAGGCCGGTGCCGAGGTCCACCAGCGGGATGCCGAGGCGCATGCCGTGCGCCTCGGGCGGGCCGTTCACGGACATCAGGCCGGCCATGCCCTGCACCACCGCGTCATAGCCCGGCAGGCCGCCCCAGGGGCCGTCGGCGCCGAAGCCGGAGATGCGGACGTGGATCAGGCGGGGGAAGCGGGGGGCGAGAATTTCCTCGTAGCCGAGGCCGAATTTCTCCATGCCGCCGGGCTTGAAGTTCTCCACCACCACGTCGGCGGTCTCCAGCAGGCGGAGGAGGATGTCCCGCGCCTCGGGCTTGCGCAGGTCGAGGGCCATGCCGCGCTTGTTGCGGTTGACGCCGACGAAGTAGCTGGCGGCGTGGCCCTGCGCGTCCGTGCCGAAGGGGGGGCCCCAGAGGCGGGTCTCGTCGCCCTGCGGGGGCTCGACCTTGACGATCTCGGCGCCGTGGTCGCCCAGCCATTGCGTGCAGTAGGGGCCGCCGAGGACCCGCGTGAGGTCGATGACCCGAACGCCCGAGAGCACGCCCATGATGTTCCCCTCCCTTGTAGCGGGTGGTTCCCGCGTGCTTGTCTTCCGCCCGGTAGGCGGGGCCACCATAAGGACCCGCGTCAGGGAGGCAAGGGATGCGCGACGACGGCCATCTGGGGGCGGGCGATCCCGGCGCCATCGAGGCGATGTTCGGGCCGGAGCTGTCGGCGCAGGAGCGGGGGCTCGCGGAGGCGTGGCGGCGGCATGGCTGGCGGGCGGCGGGGCTGGATCCGCTGGGGCTGCGGGCGCCCGAGTGGCCGCAGGCGCTCGGGGCGCCGGGGCCGGAGGATCTGCGGGAGGCGCTGCGCGGGGTCTATGGCGGGGGCCTTGGGTGGGAGATCGGGCATGTGCAGGACGAGGCGCGGTATGCGTGGCTGTGCGCCGAGGCGGAGGGCGGCGGGGCGCTTTCCGATGCAGACCGGGCGCGGGCGCTGTCGCTGATCGCGGGGGCGGAGCTGGTGGAGGCGGACGTGAAGCGCCGCCTGCCCACCACCAAGACCTTCGGACTGTCGGGGGCGGAGGGGTTCGTGCTGCTGGTGGACGAGGTGGTGCGGGCCTCGGGCGCGCGCCGGGTCGTGTGCGGGGGGATGCACCGCGGGCGGATCACGCAGATGGCGCTGGTGCTGGGCAAGCCGCTCGGCCGGATCGCGGCGGAGCTGCGCGGGGCGCCGGATCTGCCGGAGGGGATGGGGGCGGCGTCTGACGTGCCGTATCACCTTGGGTTCGAGGGGGTGCGGGAGGACGGGGTGGAGGTCTGGACGGCGCCGCATCCGTCGCACCTGTCGGTGGTGGCGCCGGTGGCGATGGGGCGGGCGCGGGCGGAAGGCGCGGTCCTGCCGCTGATGCTGCACACGGATGCGGCGTTCGCCGGCCAGGGGGTGAATTTCGAGCTGATGCAGATGTCCCGCCTGCCCGGGTATTCGGTGGGGGGGAGCGTGCATCTGATCCTCGACAACCAGATCGGGTTCACCACGGGGGCGGAGGAGGCGCGGTCCTCGCGCACCTGCGCGGATGTGGCGAAGGCGGTGGAGGCGCCGATCCTGCATGTGAACGGCGACGACCCGGAGGCGGTGATCCGGGCGGCGCGGGCCGCGGTGCGCTGGCGGGCGCGTTGGGGGGAGGACGTGGTGGTGCGGCTGGTCGCGTATCGCCGCCGCGGCCACAACGAGATGGACGAGGCGCGGTTCACGCAGCCGGGAATGTACGCCGCAATCGATGCGCTGGGGCCGTTGTCGGAGCGGTATGCGCAGGCGGCGGGGCTCGGGGCGCCGGACCTGTCGGCGCTGAAGGCGCGTCTGGACAGGGCCTTCGCCGCGACGCCGGAGACGCCGAATGCGCCAGAGGCGCCGGGGCTCGCGGTGGACGTCGAGGCGCGGATGCTGGCGCCGGTGGAGACGGGCCTGACGGAGGACCGGCTGCGGACGCTCGCGCGGCGGCTGGCGACCGCGCCCCACGGGTTCTCGCTGCATCAGATGGTGGCGCGGGTGCTGGAGAAGCGCCGCCGCATGGCCGAGGGGGAGGCGCCGGTGGACTGGGCCTTCGCGGAGGCGCTGGCGTTCGCGTCGCTGCTGGAGGAGGGGGTTCCGCTGCGCTTCTCCGGGCAGGATGCGGTGCGCGGGGCCTTTGCGCAGCGGCACCTTCGGCTGCATGACCAGCGGACGGGCGAGCGGCATGAGGTGCTCGCGGGGGCGGAGGCGTTCAACTCGCCCCTGATCGAGAACGCCGTGCTGGGATTCGAGTACGGGTATTCCACCGCCGCCGAGGGGCTGACGGTGTGGGAGGCGCAGTTCGGGGATTTCCTGAACGTCTGCCAGCCGATCTTCGACCAGTTCGTGACGGGGGGCGAGGATCGGTGGCTGCTGACCTCGCGGCTGACGATGCTGCTGCCGCATGGGTGGGACGGGGGCGGGCCGGATCATTCCACGGGCCATGTGGAGCGGGTGCTGGCGAGGTGCGCCAAGGGGAATGTGCAGGTGGCCAATCCCTCGACGCCCGCCAGCTGCTTCCACCTGCTGAGGCGGCAGGCGAGGGCGGAGCTGGCGAAGCCGCTGGTGGTGTTCTCGCCGAAGCTGCTGCTGAGGCTGGGGGAGTGCGCCTCGGGGTTTGCGGCGTTCGCGGGGCGGTTCGAGCCGGTGATCGCGGAGGACGCGCGGGGGGCGGAGCGGGTGATCCTGTGCTCGGGCAAGGTCTACTGGCTGCTGGCCAAGGCGCGGGCGGAGCGAGGGCTGGAGGGGCGCGTGGCGCTGGTGCGGCTGGAGCAGCTTCATCCGTTCCCCGCAGACGCCTTGCGGCAGGCGCTGGAGGGCGCGCGCGGCGAACTGGTGTTCGTGCAGGAGGAGCCGGAGAACCTCGGGCCGTTCCCGTGGCTGGACCGCCGGGTCGAGCGCGCCTTGGGACGGGCGGCGCGGCTGGTGTCGCGCCCGGCGGCGGCGTCGCCGGCCGTGGGGTGGCATGCGTGGCATGACCGCGAGGAACGCGCGTTGATCGACGCGGCGATGGAGGGGCTATGAGGGTTTCCGACGAGGTGCTGGCGACGCTGCGGGGGCTGGCGACGCCGACGCTCGCGAACGCCATCGACGTGGTGGGCGCGGGCGGGGTGATGTCGGGGATGCACGCGGCCGGGCCGGGGCTGAGATGCGTGGGCCGGGCGGTGACGGCGCGGGAGGTCACGGGGCCCTATGGGTCATTCCCGGAGGCGGACTTCAAGGTCGGGCACATCATCGACGCGGCGGGGCCGGGGGATGTGGTGGTGATCGCCAACGGCGGCGCGCCGGTGAGCACCTGGGGGGGCATGGCCTCGTGGGCCGCCAAGGTGAAGGGGATCGAGGGGCTGGTGGTGGACGGAGGCATCCGCGACCGGGAGGAGATCGTGGAATTCGCGTTTCCCGCCTTCTCGGCGCACATGGTGCCGACGCCGGGGAAGACGCGGATCAGGGTCGAGGAGATCGGGGGGACGGTGGTCGCGGGCGGCGTGACGGTGCGCCCCGGCGACGTGATCGTGGCCGACGGGACCGGCGTGGCGGTGCTGCCCGTCGAACGCGCGGAGGAGATCGCACGGCTCGCCAAGGGCTATGCCGAGGATGATGCGCGCGCCATGCAGGAGCTGTCCAACGGGCTGAGCTTCCGCGAGGCGCTGCAGAAGTTCGCCAAGATATGATCGGGGAGGAGACGCTGGCGCGGCTGCGCGCCGCCCTCGGGCCGAAGGGCTGCGTGGAGGATCCGGCGGAGATCGAGCCCTATTGCGTGGCCTGGCGGGATGGGTGGCACGGGCGCGTGCCGATGGTGCTGCGGCCCGCGAGCACGGCGGAGGTGGCGGAGGTGGTGCGGATCTGCGCGGAGACCCGCACGCCCATCGTGCCCCAGAGCGGGAATACCGGGCTGACGGGGGGCGGGCAGCCGCATGACACCGGGTCGGAGGTGGTGCTTTCGCTCAACCGCATGAACCGGGTGCGGGAGGTGGATGCGCTGAACGAACTCGATCACCGTGGAGGCGGGGGTGACCCTGCGCGCGGTGCAGGAGGAGGCGGCGAAGGTGGACCGGCTGTTCCCGCTGTCGCTGGCGGCGGAGGGGACGTGCCAGATCGGAGGGAACCTCTCGACCAACGCCGGGGGGGTGCAGGTGCTGCGGTATGGGAACATGCGGGCGCTGGCATTGGGGCTGGAGGTGGTCACGGCGGATGGCGAGGTCTGGGACGGGCTGCGGGGGTTGCGCAAGGACAACGCGGGCTATGACCTGAAGCAGGTGTTCATCGGGGCGGAGGGGACGCTGGGGATCATCACTGCGGCGACGCTGAAGCTGTTCCCGAAGCCAAAGGACACCGCCGTGGCGCTGGTGGCGGTGGAGTCCGCCGAGGCCGGGATCGCGCTGCTGGCGCTGCTGAAATCCGCGGCGGGCGAGGCGCTGACGGCGTTCGAGCTGATGAACCGCACCACCTTCGAGCTGGCGCAGGAGACCATGGGGCACGCGGACCCCCTGCCCCGCGCGGGATGGCGGGTGCTGGTGCAGCTTGATGGGCCGGGGCCGGACGGGGTTCTTTCGGGCGCGCTGCTGAAGGCGCTGGAGCGGGCGATGGAGGCGGGACTGTCGGACGACGCGGCGCCGGCGGCGAGCCTGGAGCAGGCGCGGAAGCTGTGGCGCATCCGGGAGGATCAGGCGGAGGTGCAGCAGCGGGCGGGGGCGGGGATCAAGCACGACATTTCCGTCCCTGTGTCGCGGATCCCGGAGTTCCTCGCGAAGGCGGACGCGGCGCTGGAGGCGCGCTATCCGGGCGTGCGGTTCTGCACCTTCGGGCACGCGGGCGACGGGAACCTGCACTACAACCCCATCCGGCCTGTGGACTGGACGGATCAGGCCTGGAAGGCGGAGACGGAGACGGTCAACCGGATGGTGCATGACCTCGTGGCCGCGATGAACGGGTCGATCACCGCCGAGCATGGCGTGGGGCGGCTGCGGCGGGCGGAGCTGGGACGGGTGCGGTCCGGGCATGAGATCGCGCTGATGCGGCGGCTGAAGCGGGCGCTGGACCCGGAGAACCTGCTGAACCCCGGCAAGGTGATCCCGGACTGATGCGCTGCGGCATGGCTCCGCACGCCGAAACGTCGCATGCGAACGGTTGACTTCACGTCTTCCGGCTGTCTCTTTCGGAAAAGCGCTCCGCGCCCTCTCGGGGAGCGGAGCATGAGGGAGGCGCCGGGAGAAGCGCCGGGGAGACTTTCACTGGGAGGTAAGATGATGAACTGCCGCGATATCCTGCGGACGGCTTCGAAGGGGGTGATCGGCGCCGCCATGCTCGGCCTGATCGCGCCGGCCGCCATGGCCCAGAACGTCGAGGGGCCGAACGTCTTCTGGAAGCTCAGCACCTGGGGCAATCCGCGCGCCTTCACGGCGGGGGTGGAGTGGCTGTCGGAGCGGCTGAAGGAAGAGACCGGGGGGAACTTCAACCTCCGCGTCTTCCACGGCGAGCAGCTTTCCAAGGCGACCGAGAACCTCGACGGGCTGAAGGCCGGGGCGTTCGAGGCCGCGATGTTCTGCAATTTCTACCATCCGGGCAAGAACCCCGCCCTGATGGTGATGACCATGCCGTTCCTGCCGATCCCGGACTTCGACACCGCGGTCAAGGTGCGCCAGGGGCTGTACGAACATCCGATCCTGAAGGACGAGATGGCGGCCTGGGACGCGATGTACTACGCGACCTCCAACCTGCCGCAGTACGAGTTCATGGGGACCGGCGAGCCGCCGATGAAGCCCGAGGACTTCCAGGGTCTGCGCGTGCGGGCCGGCGGCGGGATCGCGGATGCGATGGAGCTGCTGGGCGCCGTGCGCCAGTCCATGCCGGCGACCGAGGTTTACACCGCCATGCAGCGCGGGACCATCGACGCCGAGAGCCTGCCCTACACCTACGCCCACGCCTCCTACAAGATCTACGAGGTGGCGGACTGGTTCACGTCGAACATGTCGCCGGGGACGTCGGACTGTCCGATCGTGTTCTCGAAGACCGCCTACGACAAGCTGCCCGAGCAGTACCAGAAGCTGCTGATGGACCTGCGGCCGGGCATGATGGAGGTCTACAAGAAGGCCTACGAGGAAGCCGACGCCGAGAATCTGCCCATGTTCCGCAAGGAGCTGGAGGAGGTGAAGTACACCGAGGACCAGCTCCAGGCCTTCCGCGAGGCGGCCGGCAAGCCGGTCTGGGACCAGTGGGTCGAGGCGAACAAGGACAAGTTCGACGCCCAGGCGGTGCTGGACGAGACCCTGCGCCTCGCGACCGGCGAAGGCGGCTGACCTTCGAGTGACGGCCGGGCGGAAGCGCCCGGCCGCTTTTTCTTCAATTTCGCATTCCCCGAGGCGCGGCGCGGCCGCGACGCCGGCGGGCCCGCAGAGGCCTCCGGCCGGTGGAATGTCTGGCGGCCGAGCGGGGGACGAGCATGGCGGGCGGCGCGGGATTTGCGGGGGACCATCCGGGAGCGATCGCGCCCAACCCCGAGGGCGGCGGGCCGCTGGGGACCTTGTCCTCGGCGTTGGGCTGGGTCGAGAACGGGCTCAACATCTTCGCGGCCATCACCATCTTCGTGCTGATGATCGGGACGACGGTCTCCATCGCGTTCCGCATCCTCGGGGCGCCGATCCCGGGATACCTCGACATCTCGCAGCAGATGATCGCGATCTTCGCCTTCGCGGGCGCGGCTTACGCGCAGCGGCTGGGCACGCATATCCGCATGGAGCTGGTGATCGGCAAGCTCGGCGGCCGCGGGCGCTGGCTCGCGGAGGCGACGGCGACCTTCGTGAGCCTCCTGCTGGTGCTGGTGCTGATCCGCTATTCCTGGGACTTCTTCATGAACGCCTACGCCATCGGCAATTCCACGGTGGATTTCGGCTATCCGACCTGGCCCGCCAAGCTGCTGGTGCCGGTGGCCTTCACCGTCTGGGCGCTGCGCCTGTTCCTTGAGGTCGTCGGCTACCTGCGCCTGGTGATCTGGCCTGACGCGGCCCCTGTGGCGGTGCCCATTTCGCTCAGCGCGCAGGAGGAGGCGGAGCGGGAGATCCGCGAGGCCGGCCTCAAGCGGGAGGACGTGGCATGAGCCTTTCCGCCCTTTTCGCCGGCCAGCCCGGCGCGATCTTCGGCATCGGCTACAACAACCCGACCGAGGTCGGCATCTTCTGCATGGTCCTGCTGCTGGCGCTGGTGCTGCTGGGCGTGCGGGTCGTGTTCGCGGCGGGCATCACCGGGCTGATCGGGCTGGTGGAGCTGATCGGGTGGGGGCCTGCGGCGGCCTCGGTCGGGCAGATCCCGTTCTCGAAGTCGGTCAGCTTCGTGCTGGGGCTGCTGCCGATGTTCATCCTGATCGGATATCTGGCGTTCCATGCGGGCATGACGCGCCAGCTGTTCATGGCGGCGCGGGCCTGGATCGGGTGGGTGCCGGGCGGCCTCGCGGTGGCGTCGGTCTTCGCGGCGGCGGGGTTCGCGGCGGTGTCGGGGGCATCCGTGGCCACGGCGGCGGTGTTCTCCCGCGTCGCGATCCCGGAGATGCTGGCGGCGGGCTACAACCGAAGGCTCGCGGCCGGCGTGGTGGCGGCGGCGGGCACGCTCGCCTCGCTGATCCCGCCCTCGGCCATTCTCGTGATCTACGCGATCATCGTGGAGGAATCCGTGGGCGCGCTGCTGATGGCGGGGTTCCTGCCCGGCGTGTTCTCGGCGGTGGTCTATGCGCTCATCATCGTGTTCTGGGCGGTGCTGAACCCGGATGCCGGCCCGCCGGTGCGCGGCGTCACCTGGGGGGAGCGGTTCAAGTCCCTGCCCGGCCTGCTGCCGATCTTCGCGGTCGTGGTCATCATCATCACCGCGGTCTACGGCGGCTGGGCGACGCCCACCGAGGCCGGCGCCCTCGGCGCCTTCGTGGTGCTGGTCACGGCCTTCCTGAACGGGATGCGCTGGACCGCGCTCAGGGCCGCGCTGATGGAGACCTCGAAGCTCGTCGTCATGATCTTCTCGCTGATCTGGGGCGTGCTGATCTTCGGGCGGTTTCTCGGGTTCTCGGGCTTGCCGGAGACCTTCGCCAACTGGATCCTGGGGTTCGACGCGGACCCGTACATCATCCTCGGCGGGATCCTGATGGGCTACGTGATCCTGGGCATGTTCATGGACGCCATCGGGCTCTTGCTGCTGACGCTGCCGGTGGTCTATCCGGCGGTGATCGCGCTGAACGGCGGCGCGACGGTGGCGGCGGCGGACAGCGCCTTCGGGATGTCGGGAGTCGCAGTGCTCGCGTCTGGTTCGGGATCATCGTGGTGAAGATGGCGGAGGTGTGCCTCATCACGCCGCCCATCGGGCTCAACTGCTTCGTGGTGAACGGGGTGCGGCCGGACATCCCGCTGTCGGACGTGTTCCGGGGGATCTTCCTGTTCTTCATTGCCGACGTGCTGACCATCGCCGGGCTCATCATGTTCCCGCAGATCATCACCTGGCTCCCGGACCTGATGTACAGCTGACGTGAGCGAGGCTCCGAAGCCGCAGGGCCCTCCCGACGCCCGCGAGCTGACGCGCGCGGGCGTCGGCGTCATCGCGCTGTGCTTCGGCATGAACATGGTGGCGCGCGGGCTGGGGGAGAGCTTCGCGATCTTCCTGCTGCCGGTGACCGAGGATCTGGGCTGGAGCCGCAGCGCGTTCAGTTCCGTCTATGCCGCCTACATGATCGCGAACGGGCTGTCGGCGCCGCTGGCGGGGGCGCTGTTCGACCGGTTCGGGGCGAAGGCGGTGTGGGTGCCGGCGCTGGCGCTGTTCGGGGCGGGGCTGCTGATCGCCTCGGTCATGGATGCGCTGTGGATGGCGGTGGTGGGGCCGGGGATCATGGTCGGCGTCGGCGTGGCCTGGACCGGGATGGCGGTCGGGGCGGGGCTGATCTCCCGCTGGTTCCGCAGCAACGTGACGCTGGCGATGGCGGGGGCCTATGCGGGGCTTTCGGTGGGGATGATCACGGTGGCGCCGGTGGCGCAGATGGTCATCGAGGCCGAGGGCTGGCGCACCGCCTACCGGATCATGGGGATCGGGCTGCTGATCATCGCGCCGCTGCTGCTGGTCGTGCTGCCGTGGCGGCGGCTGAACCACGGGATCTGGGGGCCGCCGCCGCGGGCGCGGACCCTGTTCCCGCCGCGGCGGATCCTGGCGGAGCGGGCGTTCCTGGGGCTCGCCTTCTCATTGGCGATGACGGCGGTGTGCACCTGGTCGGTGCTGCTGCAACTGGTGGCCTACCTGACGGAGCTGGGGTTCTCGGCGCTGACCGCCGCCACGGCCTACGGGCTGGTCGGGGGGCTGTCGATCGTGGGGATCCTGGCGACGGGGTGGCTCGCGGACCGCTACGGGCGGCGGCTGGTGCTGACGGCGAGCTTCGCGATGAGCGGGTTGGGGGTGGTGATCCTCTGGGCGCTCCAGTTCGCGCCGGGGCCTGCGTGGCTGGTGCTGTTCGTGGCGGTGTTCGGGGTCAATATGGGCTCCCGCGGGCCGGTGGTGACGTCTCTGGTGGCGAAGCTTTACCCCGCCAATGTGGGGGCGGTGTTCGGGATGATCACCATCGGGCTGGGGATCGGGTCGGCGCTGGGGGGCTTCGCCTCCGGCCTGCTGCATGACCTGACCGGAGGCTACGACGCGGGCTTCCTGCTGGCGCTGGTGGCGGCGGGGCTGGGGCTGGCGCCGTTCTGGCTGATCCGGCCCATCGCCGAGGGGCGCTGGGACAGCTAGAGCTGCACCAGCACCTTGCCGCGGGGGCGGTTCTCCTGCCGCTCATGGGCCTTGGCGAAGTCCGCCAGCGGGTGGACCGAGTCGATCCGCCGGGGCATCCGGCCGTCCACCAGCGCCGCCTGCACGTCCTGTGCGGCGGCGATCTTGGCGTCCTCGGGCGTCTCGAAGATCGCGACGCCGCGGATGGCGATGTTGCGATACATGAACTTCGGCCAGTCGAGCGTGGGCGAAGGGTCCGATGCCGAGCCGTAGGAGGCGATGGTCCCGTTCACCGCCACCCAGCGCCAGGACCGCGCGAGATGGGCGCCGAGGTCCACGTCCAGCATCGCCGCCGCGCCCTTGCCGGAGGTGAGGTCCTTCACCGCCGCCTCGATTTCCTGCGGATCGGCGCCGGTGACGACCTCGGCGCCCGCATCCTGCGCGACGGCGCGAAGCCCCGGGTCCCGGACGGTGGCGAGCACTCGGGCGCCGCGGTGGGCGGCGATGGCGACGGCCGAGAGGCCGACGGCGCCGGCCCCGCCGGTCACGATCACCACCTGGTCGGCGATGTCTCCGCCCAGCCGCAGCGCATGGGCCGCGGTGATGCCGGGGACGCCCAGCGAGGCGCCGAGCTCGAAGTCCGCGGCGGGCGGGAGCGGCATGGCGCGGCTGTCGGGGATGACCACGTATTCGGCGGCCGTGCCGTCCCACTTGCGGTGGGCGCCTTCCCAGACCCAGACGCGCTCGCCTACCCGGGCGGCGTCCACCCCCTGCCCGACCGCGTCGATCTCTCCGGCGGCGTCGTAGCCGGGGATCATGCGGTCATAGGGGATGGGCCCGCGGTCTCCGGCGCGGCGCTTCACGTCGGTGGGGTTCACGCCATGGAAGGCGACCTTGACGCGGACCTCTCCGGGGCCGGGCTCGGGGGTGTCCACCTCCTCGACGCGGAGGACCTTGGCGGCGGGGCCGATTTCGGAATAGAGGGCGGCGCGCATCATTCGGGCTCCGTGAGCGTGAGGCGGACAGGGGCGAGGCCGTCGATCTCGCCGACCAGCGCGTCGCCGGGGCGGACGGGGCCGACGCCGGCGGGGGTGCCGGTCATGATGAGGTCGCCGGGGCCGAGGTGGTAGTAGCGCGACAGGTGCGAGACGATCTCCACCGAGGACCAGACCATGTCCGAGAGCACCGCGTCCTGGCGCGTCTCGCCGTTGACGATCAGCGAGATGCGCCGGCCTTCGATGGCGCCGAACGCCTCCACCCGCGTCAGGTCGCCGATCACGGCCGAGCCCTCCACATCCTTGCCGATGTCCCAGGGGCGGCGCTTCTCCTTCGCCACGTTCTGGAGATCCCGCCTCGTCATGTCCAACCCGCAGGCCATGCCCCAGATGGCGGCCTCAGCCGCGGCGGCGTCGGCGCGGAAGACCTCCGCGCCCAGGGCGAGGACGAACTCCATCTCGTGGTGGTAGTTCTCGGTCCCCGGCGGATAGGGCAGCTTCGCGCCGGAGCGGACGAGGGAATAGGGGGACTTGGTGAAGTAGAACGGCGCTTCGCGGTCCACCTCATTGCCCATCTCGGCCGCATGCTCGGCGTAGTTGCGCCCAACGCAGAAGATGCGGCGCACGGGGTAGAGAGCGTGCTCCCCGACCACGGGAAGGCCGGGGGTGGGGAAGGGCTCGAACAGCCAGGACATGGGAGCTCCGGGGTCAGAGGCGGTAGATGCGGGCGGCGGTTCCGCTGAAGAGGGCGGTCTTCTCGTCCTCGGACATGGCGGAGGAGAGGCGCTTCATCGCGTTCCACAGGACGTGGTAGCTGCACGACGTGCCATCCACGGGAAAGTTGCTCTCGAACATGCAGCGCTCCACGCCGAAGGCGTCGATGCAGGTCTCGAAATACGGGGCCCAGAGCTTGGCGAGTTCCTCGGAGGACGGAGGCTCGGGCCGCTCGTTCAGCCCGAAGCCGACGGTGTGCATGGCGAGGCCGCCGAGCTTCACCGCCACGTTCGGGCGGCGGGCAAGATCCTGCACGTTCTCGCGCCACGCATCGAACAGCTCCTCCCGCCGGCCCTCATAGGCGCCGATGCCGAGGACGCCGCCCACATGGTCAAGCACGATCCGCGTGTCGGGGAAGGCGGAGGCGAGGTCCCCCAGCTCCGGGATCTGGTGGAAGTAGTTCCAGGAGTCGAAGCTGAGCCCGAGGCGGCCGAGCTCTCCGAACCCCTCGCGGAAGTCGTCGGAGACGAGCAGCCCCTTGACCGGGATGCGCGAGGAGGTGCGCAGGCCCGAGGGATCCCAGACCGCCGACTGGCGGATGCCGCGGAACCGGCCATTCGCCGCCTCCACCTGCGCCTCCAGCAGCTCCCGGATCGCGGGGCCGTGGCGGAAGTCGGCGTGGCCGACGATGCCCTTGCAGATCTCCGGCCCGTCGGCAGGGGCGCCTTCGGCCTGGGCCACGGCGAAGCGGACCTCGCCCAGCGGGCGCATCATCTCGGGGCCGTCGTCGAGATAACCTTCGAGGCAGTCCACATAGACCGTGGCCGTGATGTTGTGACCGGAGGCGGCGTCCGCGAGGAGGTTCTCCGACAGGTAGGTGTGGCGCGGCGGGCCCCAGAGGTGGTGATGGGGGTCGATGATCGGGCGGTCGGGATCGAGGATCTCCTCCCGCCGCATCGCCAGCCAGTCCTCGTCCTTGCCGGGCAGGACGAATTTCGTGGAATGCTCTTCGCTCACGGCCATGCGGCGCTCCCTCTCGCCGGTCTTCGCGCCGGCGGGCGCAGCGTTTCACGAAGCGGGGGCGGCGTCCACGGGGCGCCGAGCGCAAGATTGTTTCGATGCGCAGAAATATATTCCGCAGGGCCGCCTTCTCCGTTACCCTGCGCGCGTTCCGCAGGGAGGAACGCCCCCGGCCGGACCGGGACCCGAGACATGCCAGAAGGATCGCCGCCTTGAGTCTTCCCCCGCTCCTCCAGAACCTCCGCATCCCCGTGGTGGGATCGCCGCTCTTCATCATCTCCAACCCGGACCTCGTGATCGCCCAGTGCAAGGCGGGCGTGGTCGGGTCCTTCCCGGCGCTCAACGCGCGGGAGAAGGAGGGCGAGCCGATCGAGCTGGAGCGCTGGCTGATCCGCATCAAGGAGGAGCTGGACCGCCACAACCAGGCCAACCCGGATGCGCCCGCCGCGCCCTACGCGGTCAACCAGATCGTGCATCGCTCGAACGTGCGGCTCGACCGCGACATCGAGATCTGCGTGAAGCATGAGGTGCCGCTCTGGATCACCTCGCTCGGGGCGCGGGTGGAGGTCAACGAGGCCGCCCATTCCTGCGGCGGCGTGGTGCTGCACGACATCATCAACGACCGCTTCGCCCACAAGGCCATCGAGAAGGGCGCCGACGGGTTGATCGCGGTGGCGGCCGGCGCCGGGGGCCACGCGGGCGCGCAATCGCCGCTGGCGCTGATCCGGGAGATCCGGGCCTGGTTCGACGGGCCGCTGCTGCTGTCGGGCGCGATCACGGAGGGGGACTCGATCCTCGCCGCGCAGGCGATGGGCGCCGACCTCGCCTATATCGGCACGGCCTTCATCGCGACGCAGGAGGCGAACGCGGTCGAGGGCTACAAGGCCATGATCACCGAGCATGGCGCCCAGGACATCGTCTACACCAACACCTTCACCGGCGTTCACGGCAACTACCTGCGCCCGTCGGTGGTGCAGGCCGGGCTCGACCCCGACAACCTGGAGGGCTCGGACCCCTCCCGGATGAACTTCGCGGGCGAGGGCTCCAAGCCCAAGAAGTGGAAGGACATCTGGGGCTCCGGCCAGGGGATCGGCGCGGTCAGGCAGGTCGTGCCGACCGCGGAGCTGGTGGCGCGGCTGGAGCGGGAATACTTCGCCGCCCGCGCCCGTCTCGCGGCCACCGCGCCGGCCGAGCCGAACGCCGCCTACCAGCGGCTCGCGGTCGCGGCGGAGTGAGCCGCCCGTCCCGGTGAGGAAACGCAGCGCCATCCCCGAGCACGAGGGCGACCTCGCGGTCGGTCAGAAGCCCTTCGAGGGGGACCGCCAGTTCGTGGCGGCCCTCCATCGGGGGCTGGAGATCCTGCGCTGCTTCAAGCCGGGGGACGAGGGGCTGAGCAATCTGGAGCTTTGCCAGAGGTCCGGGCTCGGGCCGTCCACCGTCTCACGGCTGACCTACACGCTCAGCCATCTCGGCTACCTGCGCTACGACTTGCGCACGGGGCGCTACAGCCTGGGCGTGGCGGTGCTGGGGCTCGGCTACGCCTGCCTCGCCGGCCTGCGCATCCGCGACACGGCCCAGCCGCTGATGCAGGAGATGGCGGAGCGGGTCGGCGGAGGCGTGCTGGTGGCGCTGTCGGCGCGCGACAACCTGCGGATGACCTACATCGCCTGCGCCCGGTCCTCGGAGGGGGTGATGAGCCTCCAGCTCGACGTCGGCTCGCGGCTTTCGATGGCGCGGTCCGCGGCGGGGCGGGCCTATCTGGCGGCGATCCCGACCCCGGAGCGGGAGCGGCTCATCGCCGAGCTGGAGGCCCGCGCCTACCCGGACATCTGGCCGGCGACGCTGACCGGCATCCGGAACTCGCTGAAGCAGGTGGAGGAGCGGGGCTTCTGCATGAGCCTCGGCAACTGGCGTGCGCAGGTGAACACCGCGGGCGTGCCGGTGCGCGCGGCCGAGGACGGCGCGCTTTACGCCCTCACCTGCGGGGGGGCCGCCTACAACCTGCCGCGGCTGAAGCTGGAGCGGGAGGTGGGGCCGATGCTGCTGGAACTCGGCGCCCGCATATCCCGCCAGTGATCAGCGCCCGGCGGTGATGAGCGTCAGAACCACGAACACCGTCGGCACCGCGATCAGCGCCATGATCACCATGCCCTGAAGCCCGAAGAACACGCCCCCCAGGATCCAGAGCAGCAGGAGGTTGACCGCGAACCACACGGGCGCGTCGTCGTGCCCCTCCAGCGCGTCGCGGAGCATCCAGCCGATCAGGGGAATGCGGTAGATCAGGGGGAGCATGGCGCCTCCGGGGCTTGTTTCGTTGGCTTCGCGCGACAATTGGGGGTGGGTCCACCATTTTGGAACTGCGACCAAGCGCGCAGGATCCCGCCGCGGCCGATGGTGGCGCACGCCGGGGAAACCGCTATGTTGCGTTGCACCAGTTTCTAAGGACTCCTTACGAGCATCCGCATGACAGCCACCGCAGATATCGCCCGCCGCCAGCCCGGCTTCCCGGAATTCGTGGCGCTGATGGCGTCGCTGATGGCGCTCACGGCGCTGTCGATCGACGTGATGCTGCCGGCCCTGCCCTTCATCCGGGACCAGTTCGGGCTGGACGACCCCAACCGCCAGCAGCTCGTGGTCACGATGTACGTGCTGGGCTTCGGCGCGGGACAGATCATCTACGGGCCGCTGTCGGACCGCTTCGGGCGCAAGTCGGTGCTGGGGGTCGGGCTCGCGCTCTACGCCTTCGCGTCGTTCCTCTGCCTCTCGTCCTGGTCGTTCGAGGTGCTGCTGGCGGCGCGGTTCCTGCAGGGGATCGGCAACGCCTCGCCCCGAGTGGTGGCGGTGGCCGTGATCCGGGACACCTACGGCGGCCGGCGGATGGCCGAGGTCATGTCCTTCGTGATGATGGTGTTCATCATCGTCCCGGCGCTGGCGCCGGCGGCGGGCGCGGGCATCCTCCTGGTGGGCGACTGGGAGATGATCTTCGCGTTCCTCGGCGCCGTGTCGCTTGCGATCTGGACGTGGGTCGCCTTGCGGCTGGCCGAGAGCCGGCCGCCGGAGATGCGGGAGCCCCTGTCGCTTGCGTGGCTCGGCCGCGCGATCAAGGAGACGGTGACCACCCGCCAGACGCTGGGCTACACGCTGGCCACGGGCTGCGCCTTCGGCGGCATGATGAGCTACATCAACAGCGCCCAGCAGATCTACGTGCAGACCTACGCGGTGGGAGAGCTGTTCACCCTCTATTTCGGCATCGTGGCGGCCGCGCTGGCGGCTTCGGCGATCACCAACAGCCGGCTGGTCGGGCGGCTGGGTATGCGGAAGATCGGGCACACTGCGATGGTGGGCTACGCGGTCGTCGGGGTCCTCCACCTCGCGGCCGAGTCGGTCTGGAGCCCGCTGCCGCTGCCCGCCTTCATCGTGATGATGATGGCGCAGCTGTTCTGCTTCGGAATGATCATGCCGAACTACAACTCCCTGGCGATGGAGCCGATGGGGCGCATCGCCGGCACCGCCTCCAGCTTCGTGGGCGCGGCGACCACGGCCATCGCGGCGACGCTGGGCTGGGTGGTGGGGCAGGCCTATGACGGCAGCGCCTGGCCGATGGCGCTGGGCTATGCGGTGTTCGGCACGGGCGGCGTGCTGCTGACGCTGGTGACCGAGCGCGGGCGGATGTTCCGGGCCGGAGAGGGCTGAGCCCCCTCCACAAGCGCCCTCGCTGCGGTTAAGCGGGGGCCGGACCCACGTGGAACGGAAGGCGCCTCCATGGCCGACAGATCGAGGCCCGCCCCCGGCGGCGGGCGGCGCAGGCCGCCGGAGCGCCGGCCCCACGGCTTCGGCGAGGGCGGCGGCGCGGTCTGGCTGTTCGGCCTGCACGCGGTCCGCGACGCCCTGCTGAACCCGCAGCGGGAGAAGACGCGCCTGATCCTCACCCTCAACGCCGCCCAGAGGCTCGGCGCCGAGGCGGTCGAGGCCGGCGGGCTGGAACCCGAGATCGCCGACCCGCGCCGCTTCCCCGCCCCGCTCGACCCCCAGTCGGTCCACCAGGGCGCGGCGATGGAGGTCATGCCGCTGGACTGGGGCGGGCTGGAGGAGGTCTGCGCGCCGAGGGGTTCCCGAGACCTGGTGGTCCTGCTGGACCGGGTGACGGACCCGCACAACGTGGGCGCCGTGCTCCGCTCGGCCGAGGTGTTCGGCGCCCGCGCCGTCATCGCCCCCCTGCGCCATTCGGCGCCCGAGACCGGGGCGCTGGCCAAGACCGCCTCCGGCGCGCTGGAACGCCAGCCCTACCTCCGGGTTCGGAACCTCGGCGACGCGATGGAGAGGCTGAAAGGCCTGGGCTACGAGATCCTGGGCCTTGCCGGAGAGGCGGAGGAGGACCTCGCCCCCGCAGTCGCCGCCCGCGCGAACCGCCCGCTGGCGCTGGCGCTGGGGGCCGAGGGTCCGGGACTGAGGGAGCGGACGCGGACGCTGTGCGATGCGCTGGTGCGCATTCCCTCGGCGGCGGATTTCGGATCCCTCAACGTGTCGAACGCCGCGGCCGTCGGCCTCTACGCCGCGCGGTGGGGCCGGGGCTGACCGCGGCCTCGCGGATTAACGTTGAAATATACCGCAAACTTTAGCGTAGGGCCTTCCCAACGGCCGTGCTTCGATCCATATACTTCTCATGAGGCGATGGTGCGGCTCTGCCTGCGCCATCCACTCACTGTCCCTCGTTCCGACTTCAGCGCCCGCCTTGTGCGGGCGCTTTTTTTCGTCCGGCCGGGCGTGGCGCCGCCTTTCCCGCTGCGGCGCCGGCGGCTATCGTGGCGAACATGAGCAGCGAAGCCCTCCCCGTCCAAACCCTGTCGCCCGGCCCCGAGGGGCTGCGCCGCATCCTCCGCTCGGTGCGCAGGATCGCCATGGTGGGCGTCTCTCCGAATCCGGTGCGCCCGTCCCATTTCGTGGGCCGCTACATGGCGCTGAAAGGCTACACGGTCATCCCGGTCAACCCGGGCCACACGGGCAGGATGCTGTTCGGGCAGGAGGTGCGCGCCTCCCTCGCGGACATCCCCGAGAGCCTGGGCGACATCCAGATGGTGGACGTCTTCCGCCGGTCGGAAGATGCGGGCGGCGTGGTGGACGAGGCGCTGGAGCATCTGCTCCACCGGGGCCTCAAGGTGATCTGGATGCAGATCGGGGTCTCGGACCCCGCCGCCGCGGCGCGCGCGCAGGCGATGGGCGTGGAGGTGGTGATGAACCTCTGCCCGAAGATGGAGTATCAGCGGCTGTTCGGGGAGCTTCGCATGGGCGGGATCAACACGGGCATCGTGTCGTCCCGCCTGCGCTGATCAGGCGTCGCGGCGCTGCCGGCGGCGGGCGCGGATCTCCCGGCTGATCACGCGGTAGAGCCATACGAGCAAGAGCCCGCCGACGACGATCCAGCTCACCGGCCCCAGATACGTCCCCACATCCTCGAAGGAGGCGCCCAGCCAGCGGCCCGCCAGGATCAGAAGGCCCGACCAGATGGCCGTCCCTGCGAGGCTCCAGATCAGGAAGGGCAGCCGCGGCATCTCCGACGCGCCCGCGGGCAGGGAGATTACCGTGCGCACGCCGGGGATGCAGCGGCCCAGGAACACCGCCATGCCGCCATGCCGGCTGAACCAGCCGAAGGCCTTCTCCACATCCTCGCGCGAGGCGCCGACCCAGACGCCCCAGCGGTCGAACCAGCCCAGCGTCCGCTCCCGCCCCAGCCAGCGCCCGGCCTCGTACCACACCCACGCGCCGGCCAGCGCGCCGAGGATGCCGCCGATCAGCGCGGCGGCGAGGCTGAGCTGACCCTGCGAGACGTGATACCCCGCGAGCGGGAGGACCAGCTCCGACGGGATGGGCGGAAACACGTTCTCCAGCAGCATGAGGAGGAACACGCCGAAGCCGCCGAGCAACTCCACGGTCGATCTGATCCACTGGTCCATTCCGGGCGGTGCCTCCTCTGTTGGTCCTGCCGTGGGCCGGGTCGCCGCAGGTTGGGGAACCCGTGAGCTTGCCCTCCGTTCCTTCCTGACGCAGGCGCGGCCGCCCGGGCCGCCCGCAACTCGGGAGAGGACACATGCTCAAATTCATCGGCGGCACCGTCGGGATCATCTTCATCATCGGCCTGCTCGTGGTCATCGGCCTGCTCTCGCTGATCTTCTGATCGGCCGGCGTTTCCCTGCTGCGTCTCCCCGGCGCTTCGTCTAGTCTCCGCTCCGGTTCGCGACACCCAAGGGGAGGAAACCGGGCATGACCGACGACGCCGCCACGCCGTCCTTCGGCTTCGACACGCTTCAGATCCATGCGGGGGCGCGGCCGGACCCGTCCACAGGCGCGCGGCAGACGCCGATCTATCAGAACACCGGCTACGTCTTCCGCGACGCGGAGCATGCGGCCGCGCTGTTCAACCTCCAGGAAGTCGGGTTCATCTACTCGCGCCTGACCAACCCCACAGTGTCGGTGCTGCAGGAGCGGATGGCGGCGCTGGAGGGGGGCGCGGGCGCCGTCTGCACCTCCTCGGGCCATGCGGCGCAGATCATGGCGCTGTTCCCGCTGATGCGGCCGGGCGACAACGTGGTGGTCTCGAACCGGCTCTATGGCGGGACGGTCACGCAGTTCTCCCAGACCTTCAAGCGCTTCGGGTGGGAGGCGAAGTTCGTCGACACCGAAAAGCCCGGAGAGGTCTCGCGCGCCGTCAACAAGCGCACCAAGGCCATCTTCTGCGAGTCGATCACCAACCCCGGCGGCTACGTCACCGACCTGCCCAGGATCGCGGCCATCGCCCAGAAGAAGGAGGTGCCGCTGATCGTCGACAACACGACGGCGAGTCCGTACCTGTGCCGGCCGATCGAGCATGGGGCGACGCTGGTGGTGCATTCCACCACCAAGTACCTCTCGGGCTCGGGCCAGGCGGTCGGCGGCGCCATCATCGATTCCGGGACCTTCGACTGGACTTCCTGCGGCAAGCACCCCTCGTTGTTCGAGCCGGAGCCCGCCTATCACGGGCTGAAGTTCCACGAGACCTTCGGCCCCCTCGCCTTCACCTTCCACTCCATCGCCATCGGGCTGCGCGACCTCGGCATGACCATGGCGCCGATGAACGCCTTCCTGACCCTGCTGGGGATCGAGACGCTGAGCCTGCGCATGGCCAAGCATGTCGAGAACGCGGTCAAGGTCGCGAGCTGGCTGGAGAACGATCCGCGGGTGGAGTTCGTGAGCTATGCGGGGCTGAAGTCCTCGCCCTATTACCGCCGGGCGCGGAAGCTCTATCCCCGGGGCGCGAGCGGGCTGTTCACCTTCGGCGTCAAGGGCGGCTACGACGCCTGCGTGAAGCTGGTGGACGCGGTGGAGATCTTCTCCCACGTGGCCAATCTCGGGGATACCCGCAGCCTCGTGATCCACTCCGCCTCCACCACCCACCGCCAGCTCACGCCCGAGCAGCAGGAGGCGGCGGGCGCCGGGCCGAACGTGGTGCGCATCTCCATCGGGCTTGAGGATGCGGACGACCTGATCGCGGATCTCGACCAGGCGCTCGCGCGCGCCACGGCCTGAAGCGGGCGGGCGAGGGAGGGACCAGCGATGCGTCGGCCCCTGGCGATCGTCGCCGGCGCGCTGCTCCTGCTCGCCACCGGCGCGGCGGCGATGGAGCCGCCGCCGCCCAATCCCCGCAACGCGGGCCCGCGGCCGGAGGCGTCGGACGTGGCCGCGCCCCCGACCAGCCCCCGGGACGAGGAGGCGTCTGCCGGCCTCCGCGCCTTCCCGCCGCCGGCGCCCGGCGTCTCGCTTCCTCCGCCCAACCCGCGGCGCGGACTGGCCGCCGTCGCCTCGGCGCTGCCCCCGCAGGATGAGCCAGCCGTCGCCGTCCCGGGAGTCCGCCTGCCGCCGGCGCGGCCAAGCCGGATCCCCGCGCCCACCGGCCACGGGCTGATGCTGATCGGGATATACGGGAGCGAGGACCGGCCCCGCGCCCTCCTGCGCCTGCCCTCCGGCGCCGTCCACCGCGCGGCGGTCGGCCAGACGGTGGCGGGTGTGACGGTGATGCGGATCTCGAAAGGCGTGGTCTCGGTTCGCGCAGGCTCCCGCGAGTCGACGCTGACGATGCCCTAGCCGCCGGCCCGCCAGGCCGCCCAGGCCTCGGGCGTGTCGAGGTCCAGCCGCGCGCCCCTGCCCGGCGTGGGCGTCAGCGCCACGAGGTCGGCATGGGCGCGCAGCAGCTCCCGCGCGCCTTCGTCGCCCGTCAGCCGCCCCAGATTCTCGAAGAAGCGACGGCCGAACAGGACGGGATGGCCCGGCCGCCCCTGCTCGTCCGCCGCCCGGCAGATCGCACGACCGGCCTCCGGGTCATAGGCGGCGATCAGCGCATCGACGTGCCGCGCCCCGATCTCCGGCATGTCCGCCAGCGCCACCACCACGGCGTCCGCATCAGGCCGGGCGGCGGCGAGGCCCGCGCGGATGGACGAGGCCATCCCCTCGGCCGCCGAGGGATTGTCCACCGTCCGCACCGCCAGCCCGCGCAGCGCCTCGCGCCGGGCCCGATCCTCGGGACGGAGCACCACGACCACCTCGGCCGCGGCGCTGTCGGCCAGCGCGCGGGCCATGCGGCGCAGCACCGGCTCCCCCTCCACCTCCTCCAGCAGCTTGTCGCGCCCCCCCATCCGGGAGGACGCGCCGGCGGCGAGGAGCAGGGCGCTGACCGTGGGCCGGACGGGCGCGGCGGCGCCCCCGGCGCGGGGCTGCGGGCGCGAGGGGATCTCCTTCAGGAGCCCGCCGACGCCCATGCCGGCGATGTCCGCCGCCGTCACCTCCAGCCTGCAGGCGAGCCGCTCCAGCACCCAGTCCGTCCCGCTCAGCGCCGGGGAGCGGCTGGAGCCCGGCATCCCCAGCACCGGCCGCCCCCCGAGGTCGCCCAGGAACATCAGGTTCCCCGGGTCCACCGGCATCCCGAAGCGGATCAGCCGCCCGCCCGCCGCCTCCACCGCCGCGGGCGCCACGTCGCGCCGGTCCGACGGGGCCGAGCCGCCGAGCACCAGCACCATCTCGCCCCGCGCGCGCCGAAGCGCCTCGACCATCGGCGCCAGCTCATGCGCCACGCGGGCCTCGTCCGCCACGCCCATGCCCAGCGCCGCGAGACGCACCCGAAGCGCCTCGGATCCCTTGTCGAGCAGGCTCGGCTTCAGGCCGGGCACGGAGCTGAGCACGAGGCTCGCCCGCGCAAGCCGCACGGGGTGGCAGCGCAGCGCCTCCCCGTCCCGAAGGATGGCGGCGGCGCGCTCCACCGCCTCGCGCGGGGCCGCGTAGGGGATGATCTTCACCGTCGCCGCCAACTGGCGCGGCCCGACGCGCGCGTAGTCCGGCAGGGTGGAGACGGTGATCGCCTCATGCACCGCGTTGGCCGCGTCGATCCGCGCCCGGTCCACCCGCACCACGCCCGTGGCCAGCGCATGGAGGTTCGCCCGCCCCGTGAACGGCGCGCCGAGCGAGACGCCCAGCGCCAGCGGGTCCGGCGCCAGCGCCGCGCCCAGCAGCGCCGCCGCCGGATCCTCGCCCAGATCCCCCGCATCGAGCCGCGCGGCGACGACCGCATCGACGCCTGCGCCACGCAGATGCGCCACGTCCTCGGGCGACAGCGCCGCGCCCTTCTTCAGGCGCCGTCCGTCCACGGTGAGGGAATGCGCGAGGATCGCCCCCTCGGCCTCCGCGAGGGGGAGGGGGCCGAACCTCATGCCGCGTGCGCCGCCTGCGCCTCTCCGGGCCGGGTCTCGGGCCGCCGCAGCCGCTCGGTGATCTCGGCCAGCGCCGAGAGGGCGATCTCCGCGGGGGTGGAGGCGCCGATATCGGCGCCGAGCGGCGCGTGGATGCGCCCGATCTCGGCCTCCGAGAACCCCGCCTCCGCCAGCCGCGCCACCCGCTTGGCGTGGGTCTTCTTCGACCCGAGGCAGCCGAGATAGAACACGTCCGACTTCAGCGCCCGCCGGATCGCGGGGTCGTCCAGCTTCGGGTCATGCGTCAGCGTCACCACCGCCGTGCGGGCGTCGAGGCCGAGCTTGTCCAGCGCCTCGTCCGGCCAGTCATGCAGGATGCGCTCCCCCGGAAAGCGGGCCTGGGAGCCGAAGGCGTCGCGCGGGTCCACCAGCGCCGCGTCATAGCCCGCGATCCGCGCCATCGGCATCAGCGCCTGGGCGATATGCACCGCGCCGACCACGATCATCCGCAGCGGCGGGTTGTGGACGCCGAGGAACCAGTCCTCCGCCGAGCCCGACTTGTCGGAATGAAGCCGCGACGCCGCCTCCCGGTCCAGCGCGCCCGTCCCCGCGCCGTCCAGCAGCCGCCGCTCCCAGGTCTTCAGGTTCACCGCCAGCGCCACGGCGCGGCGGGCGGCGCGGGCCTCCGCCAGCTCCCGGATCAGCGCCTCCTCCGGCCCCTTCCCGACGCCGACCGGCTCCACCATGATGCGGATGGTGCCGCCGCAGGCGAGGCCCACGGCGAAGGCCTCGTCGTCCGAGACGCCGTATTCGAGCACCCGGCACTCGCCGTCCTCCAGCGCCTCCAGCGCCTCGGCCACCACCGCGCCCTCGACGCAGCCGCCGGAGACGGAGCCCATGATCTCCGCCTCCTCCGAGATCACGAGCTGGCTTCCCGCCGGACGGGGCGCCGAGCCCCAGGTCTGGACCACGGTGGCCAGCGCCGCGCGCTTGCCGGCGGCCATCCAGTCCAGCGCGATCTCCGGGATGCGATCATGTTCGGCGACGGTCATGGCGTCCTCCGCGGTTCGGGGCGTTTCGCTGCGAAACATAGTGCGCCGGGAGGGGGCCGCGCCAGTGGCGCCTTGCGCGGGGCGCGCGCGGCGCCACCTTCGGAGGATGCGCCTGCTGCTCGCCCTCCTGCTCCTCGCCCTCCCCGCCCACGCGGCCCAACCGTGGCGGAACGCCGAGTGGGGGATGGACGCGCAGGCGCTGACCGCCGCCGTCCCGGGCCTGAGGGAGGCGAACCTCGTCTATGGCGGCGGCCTGCGCGGCGCCTTCGTGCTGACGGAGACGGAGCTCGCCGGCCTCCCCTTCCGCGCGATCTTCCAGATGGGCAAGGACGGCCTGCGCCAGATCCTGTTCGAGAAGCGCCGCCGCGGGATCGCGCCGGACGACCCCGCGCGCCTGCTCGCCTCGCTTCGCGACACGCTGGGGCCCGAGGCTCGCCTCTGCCGGGATCTCGACGGCGCCGAGACCTGGGTGGAGGCGGTCTGGCGGCGGCCCGACGGGATCGCGCATCTGGTGCTGACGGACTTCTGGACGCCGGAGGTCCTGACCTCCCGCGGCGCCGACCCGCTCTACAACCTGCCGACCGAACGACGGGAAGAGTTCCGTGAGCTGCGCTTCCTCAGCCGGGAGTTCGAGGGCGCCGGAGGGCCGAAGCCGCAGGCCCTGCCTCGGAGGCTGCTGCTCCGCTGGCACGCGCCCGAGGCGGACGAGCTCGCCTCCCCCCGCTGCCCGCTTCAGGACTGATCCAGCATCGCCATCAGCCGGCGTTTTTCCCCTGCGTCGTCGGCCCGCGTCAGCGCCTGCGCAAGCCCCTCGAGGCTCGAGACGTTATGGGCCGCGCGGAAGCTGTCCACATGCGGCAGCAGCGCCTTCACCCCGCCGGCCCGCGGCGCGAAGCCGTCCCAGCGCAGCAGCGGGTTCAGCCAGATCAGCTTGCGGCAGGAGAGCTGCAGCCGCTCCGCCTCCGCCGCCAGCCGCGAGGGGTCGTCCCGGTCCAGCCCGTCGGTGATCAGCAGCACCACCGCCCCCTGCCCCAGCACGCGCCGGGACCAGTCGCGGTTGAAGACGTGGAGCGATTCCCCGATCCGGGTGCCGCCCTCCCAGTCCTGCGCCTCCCGCCCGCAGGCGGCGAGCGCGGCGTCCGCATCCCGCTGCATCAGGTGCCGGGTGACGTTGGTCAGCCGGGTGCCGAAGGTGAAGGCGTGGACCCTGGCCCAGCCGGCGCCCTTCTCGTTGGCCGCCGTGTGCAGGAAATGCAGCAGCATCCGACTGTAGCTGCTCATGGACCCGGAGATGTCGCACAAGGCCACGAGGTTCGGCCACCGGATCGCGCGGGAGCGCATCTTGAAGGCGCCCACGTCGCCCCCCTGCCGCATCGCCGCGCGCATGGTCGCCCGCCAGTCCGGCCGCCGCCCGGCCACCGAGGCCCGCGTCCGGCGCGAGGCGATGGGCTTCACCGGCAGCGTCAGCCGGGCGATGGCGCGGCGCGCCTGCGCGGCCTCCGACGCCGTCATCTGCTCGAAGTCGGTCTGCTTGAGCTTCTCGTCGGCAGAGAACGTCAGCGTCGCGTCCACCTCGATCTCGGTCTCTTCCTCCTCCTGCGGCATGGCGCGGTCGGCGCCGTCCAGCAGCGCCTCGGCGGCCCGACGCTCGGCGTCCTGCGGGGGCGGAGGCGCCTCCTGCGTCCGCACCATCGGGCTCAGCAGGCTCATCATCTTCTCAAGGAACTGCGGGTCGCGCCAGAACAGCCGGAAGGTCTGGGCGAAGATCTGCCGGTGCTCGGGGCGCGAGACGAAGCACGCATGCAGCGTCCAGTAGAAGTCCCGCTTGTCGGAGAACCCCGCTGCCTCCACCGCCCGGATCGCGTCCGTGACCCGACCCGGCCCCACCGGCAGCCCCGCCTTCCGCAGCGCACGCGCGAAATGCACGATGTTGGCGGCGAGCTTGCCGTCCTCCGGTATCCCCAGATCGCCCAGGCTCGCCATCAGGCCGGCAGCGCCGCCCGCGCCTTGTCCAGCAGGCGCTTGGCCTCCGAGCCCTGCATCTTCTGGATGTCGTCCTGATATTTCAGGATCGCCCCCAGCGTGTCCGCGATCACCTGCGGGCTCAGCGCCACCGCGTCCAGCGCCACGAGGCACTTGGCCCAGTCGATCGCCTCCGCCACGCCGGGCTTCTTGAACAGGTCCGCCTCCCGGAGCTGCTGCACGAAGGCCACCACCTCGCGGCTCAGCGTCTCCTGCGCCTCGGGCGCGCGGGCGGCGAGGATCTCCATCTCCCGCTCGAAATTCGGATAGTCCACCCAGTGGTAGAGGCAGCGGCGCTTGAGCGCGTCATGCACCTCCCGCGTGCGGTTGGAGGTGAGGATGACGATGGGCGGCTCCTCGGCCTTGATCACCCCGATCTCGGGGATCGTCACCTGGAAATCCGACAGCGCCTCCAGCAGGAACGCCTCGAATGGCTCGTCCGTGCGGTCGATCTCGTCGATCAGCAGCACCGGCGCGCCGCCCGGCTGGGGCCGCATGGCCTGCAGCAGCGGCCGCTCGATCAGGTAGTCGGAGGAGAACAGCTCCTCGGTCAGCGCCTCGCGATCCTCGGTTCCCACCGCCTCGGCGGAGCGGATCGCCACCATCTGGGCCGCGAAGTTCCACTCGTAGACCGCCGAGGACGCATCCAGCCCCTCGTAGCACTGCAGCCGGATCAGCCGCCGCCCCAGCGCCTGCGCCAGCGCCTTGGCGATCTCGGTCTTGCCGACCCCCGCCTCGCCCTCCAGGAACAGCGGCCGCCCGAGCTTCAACGCCAGGAACACGACGGTCGCGAGGTCGCGCCCGCAGACGTACCCGACCTCCGCCAGCATCCGTTGCGCGGAGTCGATCCCGTCGGGCGGAAAACCCGCCCCCGAGCCCCCCTGCAAATGCGGTGATGTCTGGGTCATTCGCATTCCCCTGCTGGCCGGCCCGGGCCGATGCCCGGTGTCCGCACAAGAAAGGCGCCGCGGGACGAGGTCAACCCCGCCCGCGGCCGCGTCGCAGCCCGCTCCGGGAGCGCGCGACGCTCCCGTTTCACCCCCGGAACGAAAGGAGAGAGACGGATGACCCTCAATCGTTTCAAGATCCCCGCCGCTCTCATGGCCCCCGCCACGGCGGTCCTGCTCGTCGCCTCCGCCACCGCCGCCACGGACGACGGTCTGGGCGCGCTGCTGCTGGATCGGGAGCAGAACTCCTCGGTCCGCGCGATGCAGCCCACGCCCTACATGATCGAGGATCGCGTGGTCGTGGTCGGCCCCACGATGGACTATGACGCCTACGAGACGCATGGCGGCGAGGACATCGTCTCCCGCTACCGTAAGTGGAGCTTCGCCAGCGAGCGCGAGATCATCGAGGCGGTGAAATCCGTCTACGGCGAGGACGCGGTCGACGCGGACGGCGGAAACCTTCCGCGGACGATCGCCACGCAGCTCAACGTCGGCGCGACCCTTCCGGCCGAGGCCGAGACCCGGCCCGTGAACGACGAGCTCGCCTCCAGACTGCCGGAGGGGCCCGAATGGGTCGCGCTCGGCGAGCACCTGATCGCGCTCGACGCCTATGGGCGGATCGCCCACGTCTACTGGGACATGCTTCCCCTGATGTAAGCCTTGCGTGATGCGCAGGCGAAGGCCCGACCCCTCGGCCGGGCCTTCTTCATGCGGCGGGATTGCGGCGGAATCCGTCGCTCAGAGGCGGCTTCAGGGTCATTCGGCGGACCTCGCTTGGCCGGCCCGCGCCCGCGCCTACCTCGGATCTGATGCGCCGGCGCCCGGCGCAATGGATGCAGAGGAGGAGCCGATGTTTCCCCGCATGATCCCGCTGGCCGCGGCCATGGTCGTCGCCATGCCCGCCCTGGCCCAGACCACGCAGACCGCCCCCACCACGACCGTCGAGCGGGAGGTCCCGCGGGACCGCGTCACGGTGGATTTCCCCGACTCCGCCTTCATGGAGGAGCGCGCGATCTCCCGCATCGTGCAGGACGTCTACGGCCCGGGCGCCGAGATGTCGAACGGCCATGGCGCGAGCGAGGCCGTCACCGCCGCGCTTCAGGTCGGCCGGCCCCTGCCCGCCGGCGCGAACGCCCGGCCCGTGGAGGCGAAGCTCGCCGACCGCCTCCCCGCCGGCGCCCGGTGGATGGCGGTGGGCGAGCATCTGGTCGCGCTCGACTCCCTGGGTGACGTCCAGGCCGTCTACCACGATATGCTGCCCTGAGCGGCTAGATCAGCACGATCCCCGCCAGTCCGAGGAAAGCGAAGAAGCCGACCACGTCGGTCACGGTGGTCACGAAGGTGCCCGAGGCCAGCGCCGGATCCGCCCCGGCGCGGTCGAGGGCGATGGGGATCAGGATCCCCGCCAGCCCCGCCGCCAGCAGGTTGATGACCATGGCGGCGGCGATCACCCCGGCCAGCAGCGGGCTCCCGTACCACACGAACCCGACCACCCCGACCAGCACCGCGAAGATCAGGCCGTTGGAGATCCCCACCACCGCCTCGCGCGTGACCAGCCTTCGCATGTTGGCCGCCGTCAGGTCGCGCGTGGCCAGCGCCCGCACCGCCACCGCCAGCGTCTGCGTGGCCGCATTGCCGCCCATGGAGGCCACGATCGGCATCAGCACCGCAAGCGCCACGATCTCCTGGATCGTCGCGTCGAACTGGCTGATGACCATGGAGGCCAGCACCGCCGTGCCGAGGTTCACGAACAGCCACGGGAAGCGCAGCTTGGTGATCTCCCACACCTTGTCCGACAGCGACTCGTCGCCGACGCCCGAGAGGCGCTTGAGGTCCTCGTCCGCCTCCTCGTCCAGCGCCTCCATGGCGTCTTCCATGTGGATGATTCCGACCAGCCGGCCGGACCCGTCCACCACCGGGGCCGAGGTCATGTGGTAGTGGTTGAAGCCGTAGGCCACGTCCGCCTGCGGCTCCTCGGCCTCGATCAGCTCCATGTGGTCGCGCTGGAGGTCCTGGAGCACCTTCTCGCGGCTCGACCCCATGATCCGGCTCAAGGGCACGAGAGCCATGGGCTTCATCCCCGGGTCCACCAGGACCACGTCATGGAATTCGTCCGGCAGGTCCTCGGAGGCGCGCATCCGGTCGATCATCTGGCCCACGGTCCAGAACGGGGGCGCGGCCACGAAGTCCCGCCGCATCATGCGCCCGGCGGTGTATTCGGGATACTGGAGCGACTGCTCCACCGCCGTGCGGTCCACCGGCTCCAGCGCCCGCAGCACCAGCGCCTGCTTCTCCTCGTCGAGGTCGCCCACGAGGTAGACCACGTCGTCGGCGTCAAGCTCCCGGACCGCGGCGGCGAGATGCGCCGGATCCATGATCTCCAGCACGTCGTCGCGGACGTCGTCCTCCAGCTCCGACAGGACGTCGGGGTCGAGGTCCGGCCCGATCAGTCGGACCACCGCCTCGCGCTGCTCGTGCCCGATCTGCTCCAGAAGGTCGGCGACGTCGGGGGCCGGAAGGTCCGCCAGCAAGGCGAGCAGCGCCTCGCGATCCCCGACATCCGCCGCCTCGGAGGCCGCGGCGGCGACGGCGGGATCGAGCGACCACTCATCCTCGCGCGCCGGCTCCTCCTGCGCCTCGGCGGCCGCCTCGGGGGCGTCCTCGGGCCGAGGGGCTTCGTCGGCGTCGGGCTTGCGGTCGGGTCCGGCGTCGGTCATGGCGGGCCTCTCGGATGGGGGAGGTCGGGTCGCGGCCCTTTTAGCCTGCCGAGGGGGGCTTTTGAAGGCGCGGCGGCGGCGCAGGGGGCGGTGGTTGACAGACCGCCCCCCCGGCGGCGTCATGGAGCCGGGAGCGCGCCGCGGCCGAAAGGGCCGGGACACGGCGCCGGAGGGATCTATGACGCAGCTTGACCGCCGCGCGGGGCGGCGCAGACGCCTGCCGCCGACCGCGACAGCCGCGCGGGCGCCGCGCCGATGAGCGGCTGGCCGCAGGACGACGCGCACGCCGCTCCGCGGGACCGGACCCCGCGCATCATGATCGAGGCGACGCCGGCCGAGCTGATCCGCCGGATCGTGCTGCTGGAACTCGCCCTTGAAGGCGGGCGCCCCCGACTGCGTCCGCCCGGCGCGGCGGAGGACCTGGCCCGCCTCGTCGCGGCGCGGGACGCGAGCCTGCCGGCCGCGCCCGATCTGGACGACCTCGCCGATGCGCTGCGCGAAACCGCCGCCGACCTTCTGGCCGTCCGGCAGGACCTTCGGACCGCGGACGCGCAGGGCGCCTTCGGCGAGGCGTTCGTGGCCCTCGCCCGCGCCGCCCTGCAGCTTGAGGCGGAGCAGGCGCGCCTTGAGGCGCGAATTGACGAGGTCGCCGCGGAGGCGCTGCTGAAGGACCGTCCCCGACCCTCCGCCTGACGCCGCACCCGCGCGAGGCCGGACGGTTGCGCCGGAACAACGGCGGCGCGTCGCCGCCTGATGCGGACCCCATGCGGAGGAGCGCGATTCGAACGGGCGCCCGGGCGATGCCTCATCGACGGCTTTCGAATCGAGGTCTCGCGCAGGGACCGGGCGTCGGCCCCCTCGCCCGAGCCGCCCCGTCGCTTCATTCCCCGCGCTGCGGCCCCCACCCCGGACTGCGCCGCGCGTCCGCCAGCGCCGCCTCCAGCTGCTTGGCCAGCTCCAACCGCTCCTCGGGGCTGAGGAAGGCGCCCAGCTCGATCTCCCGCCCGCCGCCCTTCAGGGTCAGGTAGTTCTCCGGCCGCCCGTCCGGGTGGACCGTCAGCTTCACCCAGTAGGGATTCGCCTGCCAGCGCTGCACGGCGCCGCGCGGATCCCGCCGCTCGACCGCGATCAGGTCGGGCCAGAGGCGCAGCTCCTCCGACAGGGTGAGGTCGCGGGCGTTGCGGCGCATGAACCAGCCCAGCGCCGCCAGCGTCAGCGCGAGGAAGGGCGCGAGGCCCAGCGCCACAGGCGTCCGCAGCATCGGGACCAGCGGCAGGCACAGCATGCCCCCGGTTCCCGCCATGATCCAGACGAACCCACGGTCGCTCAGCGAGCGGTGGGGCCAGATCCGGACCTGGTACATCGGAGGGTCCTGACGGGAGACGGCCGGAGCTTCCGCCCCGGCCGCCGCATCGTTCGTCATGAGGCGGACCTCAGTGGTGGGGCTGCTTGTCCCACATGTCGCGGGTCGGCAGCGTCTCGAAGGTGTGGGCCGGCGGCGGGTTCGGCAGGGTCCACTCCAAGGTGTCGGCGTGCTCGCCCCAGTAGGCCTTCTCCGTCACCTTGGCGCCGCGGGTCACGGTGTACCAGACGATGTAGAAGAACAGCAGGAACGAGGCGCCCGAGAGGAACGCGCCGTAGGAGGAAACCTCGTTCCACAGCGAGAACTGCTCCGGGTAGTCGATGTAGCGACGGGGCATGCCCTGACGGCCCAGGAAGTGCTGGGGGAAGAAGGTCAGGTTGGCCCCGATGAACATCATCCAGAAGTGGATCTTGCCCAGCGTCTCCGGGTACTGGCGGCCGGTCATCTTGCCGATCCAGTAGTAGACGCCGGCGAAGATGCAGAACACCGCGCCGAGCGACATCACGTAGTGGAAGTGCGCCACCACGTAGTAGGTGTCATGGTAAGCCCGGTCCACGCCCGCCTGGCTGAGGACCACGCCGGTCACGCCGCCCACGGTGAACAGGAAGATGAAGCCCATCGCCCACAGCATCGGGGTCTTGAAGCTGATCGACCCGCCCCACATCGTCGCGATCCACGAGAAGATCTTGATGCCGGTCGGCACCGCGATGACCATCGTGGCCAGCATGAAGTAGGCCTGCTGGGTGTGGCTCAGGCCGACCGTGTACATGTGGTGCGCCCACACGACGAAGCCGAGCACGCCGATCCCGATCATCGCGTAGACCATGCCCAGGTAGCCGAACACCGGCTTCTTGGAGAAGGTCGAGATGACGTGGGAGACGATGCCGAAGCCCGGCACGATGATCATGTAGACCTCGGGATGCCCGAAGAACCACAGCAGGTGCTGATACAGCACCGGGTCGCCGCCGCCCGCAGGATCGAAGAAGGTGGTCCCGAAGTTGCGGTCCGTCAGCAGCATCGTGATGGCGCCGGCCAGAACGGGCAGCGACAGCAGGATCAGGAAGGCGGTCACGAAGATCGACCAGGCGAACAGCGGCGCCTTGTGCAGGGTCATGCCCGGCGCGCGCATGTTCAGGAAGGTCGTGATCATGTTGATCGCGCCCAGGATCGACGAGGCGCCCGAGACGTGCACCGCGAAGATCGCGAGATCGGTGGAATACCCCGCCTCGCGCGTCGACAGCGGCGCATACAGCACCCAGCCGATGCCGGACCCCAACTGCCCGTTGCCCCCCGGCGTCACCACCGAAAGCACCGCGAGCGTCGAGCCCGCGACGTACATCCAGTAGCTGAGGTTGTTCATGCGCGGGAACGCCATGTCCGGCGCGCCGATCATCAGCGGCATGAAATAGTTGCCGAAGCCGCCGAACAGCGCCGGGATCACCACGAAGAACATCATCAGGATGCCGTGGGCGGTGATCATCACGTTCCACAGATGGCCGTTCGGCGTGATGCCGTCCTCCATCAGCATGTACTGCACGCCGGGCTCCATAAGCTCCAGCCGCATGTACATGGTGAAGGCGACCGAGATGAACCCGAGCACCGCCGAGGTGATCAGGTACAGGACCCCGATGTCCTTGTGGTTGGTCGAGAGGAACCAGCGGGTGAAGAACCCCTGGCTGTGGTCGTCATGCGCGTGGGTCGCCGCATCCGCCATGTTGCGCTCCTGCCCTTGTAGCCCGGCGGGGTCTTCCGCCCCCGCCCGCTCCGGGTCTCCCCGGGTGTTCCGCTTCTCCGGAGGTCGCCCCCCTGTCCCTCGGGCTCATACGACGGGGGCGCGCCCCACGGATCAGCCCGGTCCCGGCACATGGTCCCGGGAATCCGAGGGCGACCATAACGATTCCCGCGCCCTCGTCCACGCGACGATTTCGACCCCCCTTCGTTCACGCAGGGTCAACGGGAACCTCTCCGAACACCTCCTCGAAGGCCGCGCGCAGGGCCATGTCCAGTTCCTCCATGGTCGGCGTCAGCCCCAGATCGACCAGCGAGGTCACGCCGTGCCCGTGGATGCCGCAGGGCACGATGCCCTCGAAATGCCCCAGATCAGGCTCCAGGTTGATCGAGACGCCGTGCCAGCTCACCCAGCGCCGCAGCCGCACGCCGATGGCGGCGATCTTGTCCTCCGCCGGCCGCCCGTCCGCCGCCCTTGGCCTGTCGGGCCGCACCACCCAGACGCCGACCCGCCCCTCGCGCCGCTCTCCGGTCACGTTGAACGCCGCGAGCGTCCGAATCACCCACTCCTCCAGCGCCCAGACGTAGCGGCGCACATCCCGCCCCCGCCGGTTCAGGTCCAGCATGGCGTAGGCCACCCGCTGCCCGGGCCCGTGATAGGTGTATTCCCCGCCCCGCCGCGCCTCGAACACCGGGAATCGGTCGGGGGTCAGCAGGTCCTCCGCCCGAGCGGAGGTTCCGGCGGTGTAGAGCGGCGGATGCTCCAGCAGCCACACCAGCTCGTCCGCCTCGCCGGCGCGGATCGCCTCCACCCGCGCCTCCATTTGCGCGAGCGCCTCGGGGTAGGGCACGAGCCCCTCGCTGATCCGCCATTCCGGCATGGGCCCTCCGCGCCTGCGCCCAGCGTTTATGAAGCGTCGGCCCACGCGCCGCAACCGAGGGGCTTCACAAGCCCGAAAGGGGGTGCTATCAGCCGCCCCGCTGAAGGAGCCGCGGTCGTGGCGGAATTGGTAGACGCGCAGCGTTGAGGTCGCTGTGGGGTAACTCCCGTGGAAGTTCGAGTCTTCTCGACCGCACCATCAGAAGCCGTTGAAGGCCCCGCGCAGATGGGGCCCCGCTCCCAAGGCGGGGCCGTTATCGCCGTCTCTCCCCGCCCCGGCTCCTGCCCCCGCTTGCCCCGGCCCGCGGGCGCGCCCCTATGCTCCCCCCGACCGCGCCGCCAAGACGCGCGGACGCAGGAGGATCCCGATGACCCACGCCACCCCCGGCGCGCCGGCCCGCTCGCCGCGCCTGTTCTACGGCTGGATCGTCGTCGGCATCGCCTTCGTCACCATGGGCGTCGCGGTCACCGCGCGCACCGGCTTCTCGCTCCTGTTCCCCGAGATCGTGGCCGAGTTCGGCTGGGATTCGGGCCTGACCGCCGGCGCCTTCTCGGTGGGCTTCGTCGCCTCCACCGCCTTCCTGCCCGTGGTCGGCTGGCTGATGAGCCGCTGGGGCCCGCAGGTCACCATCCCCGTGGGCGCGGCGCTGGTGGCGGGCGGCTACCTCGCCGCCACGCAGATCGCCACGCCGCTGCAACTCTACCTCGCCTTCGGCGTGCTGGCGGTGAACGGCTCCATGGCCATGAGCTACATCAGCCACTCCATGTTCCTGCCCAACTGGTTCGTGAGGAACCGCGGGCTGGCCGTCGGCCTCGCCTTCGCGGGCGTCGGCGCCGCGGGCATCACCCTCCTGCCGGCCATGCAGTGGCTGATCGAGACGCAGGGCTGGCGCGCCGCCTGCCTCGCCGTCGCCGCGATCACGGCCGTCGTGCTGATCCCCCTCAACGCCCTCTTCCAGCGCAGCCGGCCCGAGGCGATGGGCCTCCTCCCCGACGGTGACGCGCAGGCCCTGCCCGGCGCCGCCCCGCGCAACGCCGACACGGTGGTGGACCCCGGCTGGGCGCATCGGGACTGGACCCTGCCGCTCGCGCTCCGCACCGCGCGCTTCTGGTGGTTCACGCTCGCCTTCTTCTGCTCCCTGTTCATCTGGTACGCGATCCAGATCCACCAGACGCGGTTCCTGATCTCCTCGGGCTTCCCCCCGCGCCTCGCCGCCCTCGCGCTGGGGATGGTCGCGTTCTGCGGCATCTTCGGGCAGATCGCGCTCGGCGCCCTGTCGGACCGGCTGGGGCGCGAGATCGGCTGGACGCTCGCCACGCTCGGCTACGCGCTGACGTCGCTCCTGCTCATGGCCATCGACCAGGCCCCCTCGGCGCTGCTCCTGTGGGCGATGGTCGCGGCGCAGGGGCTGCTGGGCAACGGCCTCGCCGCCATTTTCGGCGCCGCGGCGGCCGAGCTGTTCCAGTCCCGCCGCTTCCCCGCCATCTTCACCGCCATGAGCGTGCTGGGCAATTTCGGCGCGGCGTCGGGCGCCTGGGCGATGGGCGAGATCCATGACCTCACCGGCGACTACGTGGCCGGCTTCCAGCTCTGCCTCGCCCTCTCGCTGCTCTCGATGCTGGCGATGTGGCTCGCGGCCCCCCGCAAGGTGCGCCTCGTGTCCGGCCGCGCCCGCGCCAGGGCGCGCGCCTAGAGCCAGACCGTCGGGTCCACCCCGATCACCGGCCCATGCAGCGCCAGCAGCGCAAGGAACAGCGCGAGCCCGCCCGCGACCTCCACCGCCAGCCGCCCGTCCAGCGCCAGCCTCAGCCGCCGCCCCGGCGGTCCCTCGGCGACCGGCCTGCGCCCCTGCCGCCGCGCCCGCGCGCCCAATCCCGCCATGCCCGCGAATGCGAAGACCGCGAAGCTTCCGAACATCAGCACGGAGACCAGATCCCCGTTCGCCGCCAGATGCCCCAGCGCCCAAAGCGCGAACCCCCACAGCACCGGATGCCGGACCACCCCCGGCAGCCCCGGCCGCGCCGGATCCGCGTCTCCGCCCACGAAGCTCACCGACACCGGATTCGCCCGCGCGCCCCCCGCCACGATCAGCACGCAGGAGACCGGCATCAGCAGGAACGGCAGGTGCATAAGCCCCGGCGCCGGCCCCCAAAGCGGCACGTAGGGCGCCCGCGCCGCGGCCGAGATCAGCCACGCCAGCAGCCCCAGCGACAGCAGGGAATAGAGGACCATGTAGGCCCGCCGGCCCCATCGCCCCACCAGCGCCCCCTTCAACCCGGAGGCCGCGGGCACGACATGAGAGGCGAGGAACACGGCGCAGGCGAGGGCGAACTCGATCATCCCCGCCTCATGCCCCCGCCGCCCCGCCCCCGCAACAGGCGCCTGCGCCGCATCGGCCCCCTGACGTCGCCCTCCGCGCTGGACGCGCCCCCCGCCCCCATGCTTGAAGGCTCCATGACCCGACTCCGCCCCGGATACTGGCGCGACACCGCCCTCTCGGACATGAACCGCGAGGAATGGGAGGCGCTGTGCGACGGCTGCGGCCGCTGCTGCCTCGTGAAGCTCGAGGACGAGGACACCGAGGAGCTGGCCTACACCAACGTCCACTGCCGGCTCTACGATCCCGGAACCTGCCGCTGCACCTCCTACGCCCTGCGGCGGATGCTGGTGCCGGGCTGCGTCCAGCTCACGCCCGACAACATCGAGGATGCGAAGGAGTGGATGCCCTCCACCTGCGCCTACCGCCTGCTGGCCGAGGGCGAGGACCTTCCCGAGTGGCACCCGCTGGTCACGGGCGACGCGGACTCGCCGCGCCGGGCCGGCATCTCGGCCGACGGGCGCAACCGGCCCCCGGGCCGCCTCGTGCCCGAATGGGAGGTGGACGAGGACGACCTCTACGATCACGCCATCGAAGGATTGCTCTGAAGATGTGGTTCGCCTCCGACAACACCGGCCCCGCCGCGCCCGAGATCATGGAGGCCGTCGCCGCCGCCAACGAGGGCTACGCCAGGCCCTACGGCGCCGACCCGCTGACCGCCCGCGTGCAGGACCGCATCCGCGAGATCTTCGAGGCGCCCGACGCCATCGTCCACCTCGTCTCCACCGGCACGGCCGCGAACGCGCTGGCGCTGGCGACCCTGACGCCGCCCTGGACCTCGATCTTCTGCCACCGCCAGGCGCATATCGAGGAGGACGAGTGCGGCGCCCCCGAGTTCTACACCGGCGGCGCCAAGCTGACCCTGATCGAGGGCGAGCACGCCAAGATCGACCCCGCCGGCCTGCGCCGCGCGCTCGGCTTCGCCGCCCGCGCCGGGGTTCACAACGTCCAGCGCGGCGCCCTCTCCCTGACGCAGGCCACCGAAATGGGCGCGACCTACTCGCCCGATGAGGTCCGCGCCCTGAGCGCGATCGCGAAGGAATTCGACGTCCCCGTCCACATGGACGGCACCCGCTTCGCCAACGCCGTCGCCCGCCTCGGCTGCACCCCGGCGGAGCTGACCTGGAAGGCGGGCGTGGACGTCCTCTGCCTCGGCGCCTCCAAGAACGGCGCCATGGCGGCCGAGGCGGTGATCTTCTTCGCGGGCGATCGCGCGAAGACCTGGGAGTTCGAGCTTCGCCGCAAGCGCGGCGGCCACCTCTTCTCCAAGATGCGCTTCGTGGCGGCCCAGATGGACCGCTGGCTGACCGACGGCCTGTGGCTCTCCCTCGCCGCCCGCGCCAACGCCGCCGCCGACCGCATGGCCGAGGGGCTGCGCGCCTCCAACCTCGCCCGGCTCGACCATCCGGTGCAGGCGAACGCCCTCTTCCCCGCGCTCCCACGCGCCGCCCACCGCCGCCTGCACGAGGCGGGGGCCGTCTACTACATGTGGCCCTTCGACCAGTCGCTGGAGGGCGACGACGACGAGATGCTCACCTGCCGCCTCGTCTGCAACTGGGCGACGACCGAGGCCGACGTGGACGCCTTCCTCGACGCCGCCCGGGGCTGAGCCGCCGGGCGGGCCGAGGGTTCGCCTGCAACCTGGCCCTGAGGCCGGGGCGGGCTACTCGTCCGCCTCGAACCCCAGCGTCGCCGGGTCGAACTCGTAGTGCGCACCGCAGAACTGGCAGTCGGCGGTGACCCTGCCGTCGTCGGTGGTCATGTGGCCGATGTCCTTCTGCGAATACTGGTGCAGCGCGATCCGCACCTTCTCCGCGGAGCAGGTGCACCCGAACCGCACCGTCTGCGCCGGCCACACCCGCGGCGTCTCCTCGTGGAACAGGCGCAGCAGCAGCTCCTCCGGGCTCACGTGGGGGCCCAGCAGCTCATGCGTCTCCACGGTGTCGAGCAGCAGGTTCACCCGCCCCCACTCCTCCTCGGACCCGCCCATGGCGGCCACGTCCCCGGGCAGCATCAAGCCGCCCTCGCCGGACCCGCCGGCGCCTGACGACAGCGCCGAGGCCGGCGGCATGTGCTGAAGCATCACGCCGCCCGCGCGCCAGGACGCGGCCTGCCCCGGCCGCGCCGACTCGGCCGAGGCGATGGCGAAGCGCGTGGCGATCTGCTCGGACTGCGCGAAATAGGCCTCCGCGCTTGACGCCAGAGACCCGCCCGCCAGGGGCGTCAGCCCCTGATAGGGCTGCCCGGGCCCCTGGTTGACGATCATCGCGAAATAGCCCTGCCCGATCTGGGCGAAGGCGTCGCCCTCGGCCTCCAGCCGCTCGGCGTCGAAGCCGGCATAGGCGCGCATCTTCGCGGGCGCCCCTCCGCCTCGGGCGCGAACCAGTCGGTGGCGATCAGCCGGATCGGACCGTCGCCGCGCACCTGCAAGGAAAGCCGCCACTTCAGCTTCAGCGTCTGCCCGATCAGCGCGGTGAGCATGGCGGCCTCCGCCACCAGCCCCGCCACGGGGCGCGGATAATCATGCTGCCCCAGGATGGAGGCCAGCGTCGCGTCCAGCCGCGCGGCGCGCCCGCGCATGTCGGCGCGGTCCAGCTGGAAGGGCAGGATCGCGTCGTCGCCGGGGGCGGAAGGGGCGGGGCGGCCCGGTGCGCTGTCCAGGGACATGCGGTATCTCCAGTTTCGGGGGGTCGGCCCCGACACATAGAGGCGGCCCCCCTCCGGCGCCACCCCCGGCCACCGGCGCAGGCGCCGCGCCGGCCGTCGCGGCGGCCGGACCCGGGCGCCCGCGGCGCGCGGCAGGCGTCGGGCCTGTGGCCGGCGCGGACCTCGGACCGGAGCAGGGGCGGCCTGCCGGGCGCGGCGCCCCCTCGCACCGCTGGCCCGCCCCGGGGACCGCTCGCGCCCGATCCGCAGGAGGATCCGCATCGACCGCTTCGCGCCTCCGCCCGCGGCGCCTGAGCCCCTTGCCCTCGGCGCGCCCGACGCCCAAGGATGCGCCCCATGCGCCGCTTCGGAGAACCCTGGCGTCCCGACGCCCCCTATCGCGACCGGCCGGGCGCCTACGCCGTCCTGCTCGACCGCCACGCCTCCGGCCCGCGCCTCCTCCTCGCCGCCACGCCGAACCGCGGCGAGGCTCTGCTCCTCCCCGGCGGCGGCATCGACCCCGGCGAGAGCCCCCTCCGCGCCCTCCACCGCGAGGTCCGCGAGGAAACCGGCTGGACCCTCGCCCCCCTGCGCCGCCTCGGGGCCTTCCAGCGCTACTGCTACCTGCCGGACTACGGCTTCTGGGCGCGCAAGGTCTGCCACATCTACCTCTGCCGCCCCGGCCGGCCCCTCGGCCCGCCGTCCGAGCCTGACCACGCCCCCCTCTGGCTGCCGCTGGCCGAGGCCGCCTCGCGCCTCAGCGTCAGCGGCGAACGCTGGTTCGTCGCTGGCCTCGCCCGCGCCGCCTGCCCTGCAAGGAGACCCCGATGCGCCTGACCGCCCTGCCCGCCCTCGCCGCCGCCGCGCTGCTGGCGGCCTGCGAGACCCCGCCCGAGGCGCCTGCCGGCTCCGGCCCCGCGGCGGCCCGCTTCGCCCCCGGCGGCGGCCCGGTCACCGAAATCCGCATGGATATCGAGAACCCCGAGCAGTATCTCGGCGTCTGGGCCGGCCCCTACGCCCCCATCAACATGCGCTACTACGAAGTTTCCGGCCCCCCCATCGGCCGCACGATCCTCACCATCACGGACGTGGAGAACACGCTCGCCCACGGCATCATCCGCTGGGAGGAGCCGGGCAAGGACTACAAGCCGCAGAAGTGGACCGGCGCCTTCACGCTGTCGGGCCACATCATGGTGCTGAACGCCCACGCCATCCAGTTCACCCAGGACGGCGAGAACTACATCGAGGCCGACATGATGCTGCCGGACGGCAAGTTCTACCGGATGCGCCTGACGCGGCAGAGCTGAGGGTCCTCCTCCCCCGGGGCGCATCCCGAGACGCCGCCGCGTGGATCACGCCGTGGGACGCGCATCCCCGCACGACCGCCCCGGCCAGGTCCCGCCGCCCGTGCGGCGTAATACCAAAGCCCATTGATCAGGACCCATGGGCCCACGCTCGTCGCCCGGTGGTCATGATGCGCCAGGGCTGGTCGGCGAGCTTGTTCCATGCCTCGCAACAGTGGCCGACGATGTCGTCGTAGGAGCTGAAGACGCGGTTCGACAGCCAGTTGTCGCGCATGAACTGCCAGACGTTCTCGACCGGGTTCAGCTCCGGGGAGCGTGGCGGCAGCGGGACGACGGTGATGTTGTCGGGCACGACGAGCCGGCCGGACATGTGCCAGCCCGCCTGGTCGAGCATCAGCGCGGCATGGGCGCCGGGATCGACCGTGAGGCTGATCTCGGCGAGATGCGCTTGCATCGCCTCCGTGTCGGCGAAGGGCATGACGAGCCCCGCGGCCTTGCCCCTGGCCGGGCAGATGGCTCCGAAGATATAGGCCCGCTTCGTGCGCTGATCCTTCGCCGCTCGCGGCCGGGTCCCGCGCCGCGCCCAGCGTCGGGTGATCGGGTTCTTCTGCCCTGCGCGCGCCTCGTCCTGCCACCACAGCTCGAGGTCGGTCCCCGCCGGGAGCCTGTCCCGGATCTCCGCCAGCCGGTCGGGGAGGTTTTTTGAACGCCTCCATCGCCTCGGGGTCCTGGCCGTGGTGGCGCGGGCGGGCCGACAGCTTGCGGAAGCCCATGGCGCGCAGATCCCGGCCCAGCGTCTGGCGGCTGACCGAGACGCCGAACTCCTCCCAGACCCACTGCACCAGGTCGACGAGCCGCCAGGGCACCACGCCGTCCAGATACGGCCCGGGTCCGTCCTCCACCGCCCTTGCCAGCGCCGCGCGCTGCGCCGCCGTCGGCAACGGCGTCTTGCCCGGGGCCTTGCGGTCGATCAGCCCGTCCGGGCCCTCGGCGTTGAAGCGCACCACCCAGTCCCGGACGATCTGGAGCCCGACGCCCCCGATCCTCGCCGCATCGCTCCGGGCGGCGCCGTCGTGGATCGAGGCCAGCGCCAGCAACCGCCGCGTCTGCCGCGCGTCCCGGCTCGTGTTGATGGCGCCCTCAGATCGTCCGCCCCGTAGTCCGCCCGCAGTGCGATCGCTGCTCCCATGGAGATCCTCCCTCGGCTCTCCATGATGAATCATCCCGCGCCCGCCCTGTGAATCCCCTTCGCGAGTCAGGCTCAGCAAGCGCTGGTATCATGCACGCTCCGGCGGGGCGACGCCGGAGCGCGGCGCATCGGGATGCGCCCTGTCGGTCCGCCCCCCTCAGTCCCAGTCCGGCGCGACGCCCGCCGGATCCACGAGCCGCCCGTCCGGCCTCGCCAGCCCGTCGATCTCCGCGATCTCCGCCTCGCTCAGCGCAACCTCCGCCGCCGCCATGTTCTCCGCGAGCCGCGAAGGCGTGCCCGTCTTGGGGATCGCGATCGCCCCCTTCGCCAGCGCCCACGCGAGGCAGGCCGTCGCCGCCGACACCCCGTGCGCCGCCCCGATCCGCGTCAGCGTGGCGTCCGCCGCCGCCCGCCCCTGCGCGAGCGGCACATAGGCCGTCAGCGCCATCCCCTGCTCCGCCAGCAGCGCCAGCATCGCCGACTGATCGAGCCACGGGTGGAACTCCACCTGGTTCACCGCCAGCGGCGCCTCCGCCAGCGCCACGGCCCGCTCCACCTGCGCCCGCGAGAAGTTCGAGACACCCACATGGCGCGCAAGCCCGGCCTCCCGCAGGGCGCACAGCGCCGGGATCGTCTCCTCCAGCGGCACGTTGCGCGAGGGCCAGTGCAGCAGCAAAAGGTCCGGCGCGCCGCCGAGCTTCCTCGCGGAATCCTCCGCCGCCGCACGCAGCCGGTCCGGCGCATGATCGTCGGGCCAGATCTTGGTGGTCAGGAACACCTGGTCGCGCGGCGTCTCCGAGTTGCGAAGCCCGGCGCCGACCTCGGCCTCGTTGCCGTACATCCGCGCGGTGTCGATGTGCCGCCAGCCCTCGGCCAGCGCCCGGCCCACAATCTCCGCGGCCTGCGCGCCCGAGAGCTTCCACGTGCCGAGCCCCAGCGCCGGGATCTCCGCCTCCCCCGCCTTCACCTTGCGCATGGTACCCTTCTCCGGCTTCGGCCGCCCCGGCGGCGGCTCCCCCGCACCTAGCGCAGGAGGGCCCGGGCGCCATACGCCTGCCATGCGCTTTGCAGACGGAACGCAGACGCGCCCCTTGAACGAAAAGGGCCGCCCCGAAGGACGGCCCGATCCGCGGTCAGCGAGCCGGCCCGAGGCCGGCCCCCCTCACTTGATGATCTTCGACACGACGCCCGCGCCGACGGTGCGGCCGCCCTCGCGGATGGCGAAGCGCAGCTTCTCCTCCATCGCGATCGGGGCGATCAGCGACACCGTGAACTTCAGGTTGTCGCCCGGCATCACCATCTCCGTGCCCTCGGGAAGCGCGACCGTGCCGGTCACGTCCGTGGTGCGGAAGTAGAACTGCGGGCGGTAGTTGGTGAAGAACGGCGTGTGGCGGCCGCCCTCCTCCTTGGTCAGGATGTAGGCCTCGGCCTCGAACTCCGTGTGCGGCGTGACCGAGCCCGGCTTGCACAGCACCTGGCCGCGCTCCACGTCCTCGCGCCCGATGCCGCGCAGCAGCGCGCCGATGTTGTCGCCCGCCTCTCCGCGATCCAGCAGCTTGCGGAACATCTCGACGCCGGTGACGGTCGTCTTGCGGGTCGGGCGGATGCCGACGATCTCGATCTCCTCGCCGACCGTGACGATGCCGCGCTCCACGCGCCCCGTCACCACCGTACCGCGGCCCGAGATCGAGAACACGTCCTCGATCGGCATCAGGAACGGCTGGTCGATCGGGCGGTCCGGGGTCGGGATGAACTCGTCCACCGCCGCCATCAGCTCGCGGATCGCCTTCTCGCCGATCTCGGGGTCGGTGCCGTTCATCGCCGCCAGGGCCGAACCCTTCACGATGGGCATGTCGTCGCCCGGGAAGTCGTAGGAGGAGAGGAGCTCGCGCACCTCCATCTCGACCAGCTCCAGCAGCTCCTCGTCGTCCACCTGGTCGACCTTGTTGAGGAATACCACCAGCGCCGGCACGCCGACCTGGCGGGCGAGCAGGATGTGCTCGCGCGTCTGAGGCATCGGGCCGTCGGCGGCGTTCACCACCAGGATCGCGCCATCCATCTGCGCGGCGCCGGTGATCATGTTCTTCACGTAGTCGGCGTGGCCCGGGCAGTCGACATGCGCGTAGTGGCGCGCATCCGTCTCGTACTCCACATGCGCCGTCGAGATCGTGATGCCGCGCGCCTTCTCCTCCGGCGCCGCGTCGATCTGGTCATACGCCCGGAAGTCGCCGAAATACTTCGTGATCGCTGCCGTCAGCGTCGTCTTGCCGTGGTCGACATGGCCGATCGTGCCGATGTTCACATGCGGCTTGTTGCGCTCGAACTTAGCCTTACCCATGGCGGATGTCCTCGGAGTTTTCGGGTCGCGCGGCGGACCCATGGATTTCGCCCGCGCCCGCTTAAAGGGATTTCAACGCCGGCGCAACAGGGGCGGCGCCGCACGGTCAGCGGCGCCGGCGCCCAGGAGAATCATCGGCAGGAAGTGGAGCGGGCAGCGGGAATCGAACCCGCACCAAGAGCTTGGAAGGCTCGTATGATACCATTTCACCATGCCCGCGCCCGTCTTCGGTTAGCGCCGCAGCGCGCGCGCGTCAACCGCAGGCTTGGGGGGCGTTCCGCGGCGCCCGGCGGATCGAGCCCTCAGGGGCAGTCCTCCTGCGGGTTCAACCGCAGCAGGTTCGACAGCTTCGCCGCCTCCGCCCGCTGGACGAAGCCGCAGGACCGGCCGTTCAGCTCGCAGAAATCGTGCCCGCCCATGTCGAGGTTCAGGGCCATCACCGGCGCCTGCGCGCGCAGAAGCTCCTCCGCCGCAGCGTGAAGCGTCAGCGCCCGCGCCCCGCTCTGCCAGATGCCGAGCGCGCCTTCCCCGGTCTGGAAAAGCACCCGCCGCACCGCCTGCGGCGCATCCGCCACCGGCCGCAGGTCCAGCCGCCCGTCCCGGATCAGCAGGTGCGACTGCAATGCCGAAGCCCCCGCCGCCCCCGCCGCCCTGGCGAAGCTCCGCCGCCCCGCGAGGCTGGTCAGGTCATGCCGCGCGCCGCCCACCCGCGCGTCCGAGACGACCGAGATGCGCGCCGTCCCGTCCGCCTCCACCACCAGCAGGCCGTCCATGCGCGCAAGCTCCAGGCTCACCGCCTCGCCGTCGTCCAGGAACACGCCCACGGGCTTGGGACGGTCCCCCTCCCGCCGGTCGGTCCCGGTATAGGCGGCGGTCACCAGCAGCCCCGGCGCGTCCATCGCCGCGGCCTCCTCGGGCAGCAGCAGGATCTCGGCCGCCCCCGGGCCGGGACAGGCCGCGCCCAGCACCCCCTCGCCCGTCGGCAGCGCCCCCGCCGCGGCCGCCAGCGGCGCCGTCAGCGCGAGGACCGCAAACCTCGCCGCCCGCCGCCTCACCCCGGGCTCATCCCGCGCAGCCGCTCGGACCGCCGGCGCAGCAGCTCCAGCGTCACCAGCAGGATCACCGACAGCGTCACCAGCAGCGTCGCCACCGCGAGGATCACCGGACTGATCTGCTCCCGGAGGCCGGTGAACATCTGCCAGGGCAGCGTCTTGGTCTCCGCGGACCCGAGGAACAGCACCACCACCACCTCGTCGAATGAAGTGATGAAGGCGAACAGCCCGCCCGAGATCACGCCCGGCAGGATCAGCGGCATCTGCACCTTGAAGAAGGTCCGCACCGGCCCTGCGCCCATGTTGGCCGCCGCCCGCGTCAGGCTCTTGTCGAAGCCCACCAGCGTGGCCGTCACGGTGATGATGACGAAAGGCGTGCCCAGCGCCGCATGCGCCAGCACCACGCCCCAGTAAGTCCCCTGCAACCCGATGCGCGAATAGAAGAAGTACATCCCCGCCGCCGAGATGATCAGCGGCACGATCATGGGCGAGATCATGATCGCCATGATCGCCCCCCGGAACGGCACGTTGCCCGAGCTGAGCCCGATCGAGGCCAGCGTCCCGAACCCCACCGCCAGCAGCGTCGCCATCGGCGCGATGCGCACCGAGTTCCAGAGCGCAATCTGCCAGTCGGAGTTGTTGAAGAACTCCCGGTAGTGCTCGGTGCTGTAGGCGGCCGGGTCGAAGGCCAGCATTCCCGGCGTGAAGGTGAAGTAGGGCAGCGCGTTGAAGCTCAGCGGGATGATCACCAGGATCGGGAAGATCAGGAAGAACAGGATCAGCCCCACGATCACCCGGAACGCGTAATGCCAGACCCGCTGGACGGGCGAGGCGTAGGGCTGCAGCTTGCCGATGGCCATGTCTCGCCTCCCTCAGCCCAGCTTCACGTTGTCGATGCCCACGATCTTGTCGTAGATCCAGTAGAGCAGCATCACCAGCACCAGCAGGATCGACCCCAGCGCCGCCGCCAGACCCCAGTTGAGCGAGCTGGAGATATGGTAGGCGATGCGGTTCGAGATGAAGGTGCCGCTCGTGCCCCCCACCAGCTCCGGCGTGATGTAGTAGCCGATGGCGAGGATGAACACGAGGATCGCCCCCGCGCCGATCCCCGGCACGGTCTGCGGGAAATACACCCGCCAGAAGGCCGTCCAGTCGTTCGCGCCCATGCTCTTCGCGGCCCTCAGGTAGGTCGGCGGGATGGTCTTCATCACCGAGTAAAGCGGCAGGATCATGAAGGGCAGCAGGATGTGCGTCATGGCGATGATCGTGCCCGTCTGGTTGTTGATCATCACCAGCCGCCCGGAGTCCGAGATGATCCCGCTCCAGACCAGGATGTCGTTGATCACCCCCCGCTCCTGCAACAGCACCTTCCAGGCGGAGGTCCGCACCAGCAGGGACGTCCAGAACGGCAGCAGCACCAGGATCAGCAGCACGTTCGCCTTGCTCATCGGCAGGTTGGAGATCATCCATGCCACCGGATAGCCCAGCAGCAGGCAGCTCACGGTGATGGTCACCGACAGCACGATGGTCCGCCAGAACAGCTTCACGTAGATCTGCTGGAAATCCGAGACCTGCTCGACGCCGTCCGGGGTCAGCTTCAGGTCCGCGGCCGCGAGGAAATAGCCCGGGGTATAGGCCGGCGAGAACGTCTGGATCACCGCCCAGGTCTCGACCTCGCCCCAGTCCTCGTCGATCTCCGCGAACTGCGGCTGCAGCGGCTGAGAGAGGTCCATGCGCCCCAGCCGCCGCTCGTTGGTCTTGCGGAACAGCGACGACATCCCCGAACTCTTCGTAGTTGAGCCGGGAGCCGAGCCGCGTGTGGATCTTGGCCTCGGTCGCCTCCACCATGTCGTCGTGGAAGGCGCGGTAGACCGCCTCCGAGGGCAGGCCCGTCTCGGGGTCCCAGTCCTCCAGCGCCTCGGTGGTGCGCGGCAGCGTCTCCTGGACGATCTGGTTCTCCACCGACCGGAACAGCATGTCGGCGATGGGGGCGATGAAGCTAAGCGCGATGAAGGCGAGCAGCGGCAGCACGAGAAGAAACGCCCGGATGCGCGCCCGGCGCTCGGCCTTGCGGATGGACCGCTTCAGCGGCGTCCCGTCCGCGGCCAGAAGCTGGCCGGACCGGCCCCGGTTCTCCTCGGCGTCGAAGCCGTCGGTCGCGGTCGCGTCGGCCATGTTCGCCCCCCGTCTCGCAAGTTGCGGACGGGCCCCACGGCCCGCCCGCCTTTCGTCACGCCCGAAGGCGCGGGATCACTGCAGCAGCCAGGCCTGGAACTTGGCGTCCAGGTCGTCCCGGTAATCCGCCCACCACTCGTAGTTGTAGAGGAAGGTGTTCTTGGCGTTCTCCGGGTCGGTCGGCATGTGCGGCGCCATCTCGATGCCCAGCTCGGCATGCTTGCCCACCAGCGGGGCCGAGGACTTCCGCGCCGGGCCGTAGGAGATGTACTTCGCCTGATCCGCCAGCCGCTGCGTATCCGTGGCGAAGCGCAGGAAGTGCTTCACGCGGTTCAGCCGCTCTTCCGGCAGGCCGGCCGGCACGATCCAGCCGTCGAGGTCGAAGACCTGCGCGTCCCACAGCATGGCGATGGGCTGGTCCTGCTCCTCGATCGCGGCGAACAGCCGACCGTTATAGGTCGAGCCCATCACCACTTCCTTGTCCGCCAGAAGCTGCGGCGTCTCGGCGCCCGCGGACCACCAGACCACGTCGTCCTTGATCTCGTTGAGCTTGTCGAAGGCCTTCTGCTGACCTTCGGGGGTCTCCAGGACGTCGTAGATCTCGTCCTTCGGAACGCCCGAGCACAGGAGCGCCCACTCCATGTTGTTGATCGGACGCTTCTCCAGGCTGCGCTTGCCGGGGAAGGTCTCGGTGTCGAACACGTCGCAGATGTCGTCCGGCGTCTTGCCGTTCCAGTCCGCCACGTCGGTGCGATAGCCGAAGGTCGTCGAATAGACGATCTGCGGGATGTAGCACTGCGACACGATCAGGTCGCCGAAATCCTCGGACGCGGGCGTGCCGTCGTCGCCCTCGGCCAGCATCTCGTCATGGTCGATCTCCATGGCGAGGCCCTCGTCGCACAGACGGATGGCGTCGGAGGCGACCACGTCCACGAGGTCCCAGGTCACGTTCCCGGCCTCGTCCATGGCGCGCAGCTTGGCCACCGCCTCGTTGGAGCTCTCGTCCCACACCACCTGCACGCCGGTCGCCTCGGAATAGGGCTCGGCATAGGCCTTCTGCTGGGAGTTCTGGTAGGCGCCCCCCCAGGACACGATGGTCATCTGGTCGACGCAGTTCTCGCACTCGGGCAGGTCCGGCGTTTCCTGCGCCCAGGCGGCGCCTCCGGCCGCAAGCGCGGCGACGCCGGCTCCGGCCATGAGCAGCTTGATGGTCATCAGGGTCTCTCCCGTTGCTTCGCCCGAAAATCCGTCTCCAGGACGCGCGTTTCGGGCTCCTGCGCGCGCCCGCGTCCCCGCGCTCTCGCCAGCCTTCAGGCGGCGTCGAGCGCGCGGCAGTCCTCCGACCGCCAGCAGAGCGTCGCGCGCTCGCCGACCGCCAGGGCGGCGTGGTGCGAGGCGTTGGGCACCTTCACCACGAATTCCGGGTTCCCGAGCACTTCCATCCGCACGCGGATATGGTCGCCGAGATAGATCAGCTCCCGCACCCGCCCCTCGACGCAGTTCTCTCCGTCGGGATTGCCCAGCTCCACCCGCTCGGGTCTGAGCGAAAGCTGGGTCTGCGTGCCTTCGGCCCCGCAACTGACCGCAAGTGCGGCGCCCTGCGTCCCGTCGGCGAAGCGGACCTTGACGTATTCGCCCTGCCGCTCGCCCACGGTGGCGAGGATCGTGTTGTTCTCGCCGATGAACTGCGCGACGAAGCTGTTCTCCGGCCGCTCATAGAGCGTGGCCGGGTCCGCGAGCTGCTGGATCTTGCCGTCGTTGAACACCGCGATGCGGTCCGACATGGTCAGCGCCTCGGACTGGTCATGGGTGACGTAGACCACCGTGACCCCGAGATTGTCATGGATGTGCTTGATCTCGAACTGCATCTGCTCGCGCAGCTGCTTGTCGAGCGCGCCCAGCGGCTCGTCCATCAGCACCAGCTCAGGGTCGAACACCAGCGCGCGGGCCACGGCCACGCGCTGCTGCTGGCCGCCCGAAAGCTGCGCCGGCCTGCGCCCGCCGAACTCCCCCATCTGCACCATGCCCAGCGCGCGATCGACCTTCTTCTCGATCTCGGCGCGGCCCATCTTCCGCACCTGCAGCGGAAAGGCGAGGTTCTCCGCCACCGTCATGTGCGGGAACAGGGCGTAATTCTGGAACACCATCCCAATTCCGCGCTTGTGCGGCGGGACCGAGTTGATGGGCTTGCCCCCCAGCCGGATGTCCCCGTGCGTCGCGGTCTCGAAGCCCGCAAGCATCATCAGGCAAGTCGTTTTGCCGGAGCCGGAGGGGCCGAGCATCGTCAGGAACTCGCCCTTCCCGATGCCCAGGTTCAGGTCTTTGACGACGAGGCTCTCGCCGTCATAGCTCTTCTGAACGCGATCGAATTCGACGAAAGCGTCGTTCGTGTCGGTCATGCGCCTTCCCTGTCTTGGCGGCGGAGCCTCTGCCGGGCCCTCTCCGTCTGAACAAGTTTGGCACGTTCGTGCGCCTGCGCACAACCCCGGAAGGCCTTTTCGGTGGGCGCCCGCCCGATTTCCGCCGCCGCGCCGCCCAATTTTCGTTCATCTCCGCGCCGAACCGCCGCAAGCCGCTCGCCGGCGTTGACCCGCCCGGCAAACCCTCCAAATCTGCGCCCCGGCGCCGCGCGGGAGTTGGCCATGGATCGGTTGAACGAGATGGAGGCCTTCGTCCGCGTGGTGGACCTCGGAGGCTTCACCGATGCCGCCCGCAAGATGGGCCTGTCGAAGTCCGCCATCTCCAAGCACGTCGCCTCGCTGGAGGAACGGCTCGGCGCGCGGCTCCTGAACCGCACCACCCGCCGCGTCTCCCCCACCGAGATCGGCCTCGCCTACTACGACCGCGCCATCCGCGTGCTGGCCGAGGCCGGAGAGGCCGACGCCATGGTCTCCTCCATGCAGGACAACCCGCGGGGGGAGCTGCGCATCTCCGCCCCCTTCTCCTTCGGCATCCGCGCCCTCGCCCCCGCGGTGTCGGACTTCCTCAACCGCTACCCCGAGATCACCGTCCACATGGTCCTGGACGACCGGCGGGTGGAGCTGGTGGCCGAGGGCTTCGACCTCGCCATCCGCATCGGCGATCTGCCGGATTCCAGCCTCCGCGCCCGCAGGCTGGCGGACGTGAACGTCCACATCGTCGCCTCCCCCGCCTATCTCGCGAAGCATGGCGAGCCGAAGACGGTGCAGGACCTCTCGGACCACAACCTCCTGCACTATTCCAACCTGTCCTCGGGCAACTACTGGCGCCTCCCCGGCCCCGGAGGGCAGGAGCGTCAGGTCCGCGCCGTCGGCCGCCTCACGGTCAACAACGGCGACGCGCTCCGCCAGGCCGCCGCCGACGGCCTCGGCATCGCCATGCTGCCCGACTTCATCGTCGGAGACCTGATCGAGACCGGCGCCCTGACCGAGATCCTGACGGACCACCGCCGCGCCCCCCTCGGCGTCTTCGCCGTCTACCCCGAGGGGCGCTACCCCCAGCCCAAGCTCCGCGCCTTCATCGACCACATGGTCGAGGCGCTGAAGGCCTCCTGCCCCGCCGCCTGACCCTCAGACGTGCTGCCCGCCGTTGATCTCGATCTCCACGCCGGTGACGTAGCTGCTCTCGGAGGTGCAGAGGTAGTAGATCGTGCGCGCCACCTCCTCGGGCTTGCCGAGCCGCCGCATCGGGATCCCCTCCACGATCTTGTCGGTCCCCGGGCTCAGGATCGCCGTCTCGATCTCGCCGGGCGCGATGGCGTTGACCCTGACCCCCAGCGGCCCGAAATCATGCGCCATCTCCCGCGTCAGCCCCGCCAGCGCCGCCTTGGAGGTTCCGTAGGCCGCCCCCGCGAACGGATGCACCCGCGCCCCCGCGATGGAGGTCACGTTCACGATCGCCCCCTGCGCCGCCGCAAGCTCCACCCGCAGCCCCCGCGCCAGCACCACCGGGGCGAAGAAGTTGACGTGGAACACCTTGCCCCAGGTCCGCAGGTCGGTGCTCAGCGTGTTCAGCCGCTCCCCCTCCGGCCCCTTGGGAGAGATCCCGGCGTTGTTCACCAGCGCCTCCAGCCGCCCGCCCGTCAACCGGCTCCGGATCTCCTCCACCGCGTCCATGGTCGACTGCGGGTCCGAGAGGTCGACCTGGATATGATCCTCCGGCCCCGCCTCCCACGGGCAGTCCTCCGGGAACGGATGGCGGGAGCAGGTGATGACCCGCCACCCCGCCGAGGCGAAGCGCTTGACGGTCGCATGGCCGATCCCGCGCGAGGCGCCGGTCAGCAGCAGGGTCTTGCGGTCGGGCATCTGTGCTCCTTCGGGGAACGAGTCGCCCCCGCGCGGATTCCGCAGCGCAGCGCGCGCGGATGCAAGCCCTGTGGGGGGCGCTCCTTACGGCTCGTTATGGCGGGCACGGCATGGAAAGCGGAGCGAAGAAGATGGCGGTGCGCCGTCAGAAGCTGTCGTCCTTCGCCCTTCAGTTCAGAGAAGAGAAGGATTGATCGAACGCGTAGTTCCCCGGGCCCGAGAGGGGTGGATGGCACTCGTCCGCTCGTGTTGAGGGCTCGAACAGCATAGCCCTCGCTCGTTGCGGTGCTCTCACTGTATTCGCAGAACCCACTGCCACGTGCGGCCGAAGTTCAGATTGGCGCCCACCTTAGGCCGTTCCTGTCGCCTTTGTCCTCACGGGTTCAGCCGCCGCACCTCCCACGCCCGGCTCTCATGGCTCTCCCGCGTCCACCGGAAGCGGTCGTGCAGCCGATGCGCCCCGTCGGCCCAGAACTCCATCTCCGTCGGCTTCACCCGGAACCCGCCCCAGAAGGGCGGCCTCGGCGGGTTCAGCGGATGGCGCGCGGCGACCTTCGCCACCTCCGCCATCAGGTGCTGGCGCGAACTCAGAGGCTGCGACTGCTCCGACGCCCACGCCCCCAGCCGGCTCTGCAACCCGCGGGAAGCGTAGTAGGCGTCCGCCTTCGGCCCCTCCTCCTTCTCGATGACGCCGCGCACCCGCACCTGCCGGCGCAGGCTCTTCCAGTGCAGCAGCAGCGCGGCCTTGCCGGTCGCCTCCAGCTCCCGCCCCTTGGCCGAGCCGTAATTGGTGTAGAACACGAAGGCCCCGCCGCCGTCGGCCGCAGGCTCGATCGCCTTGAGCAGCACCATGCGCGCATTTGGCATCCCGTCGGCGTCCACGGTCGCGAGCGTCATGGCGCTCGGGTCGTTGATCTCGGAGGCCGTCGCCTCCTCCAGCCAGGCGGAGGCGAGCGCGAACGGGTCGTCGCCCGCGAACTTGCCGGTGCGGGTCTCGCTCTCCTCGATGCGGAAGACGGCTTCGGCGGCGGTCATGGCGGGGGCTCCTCCTGCGGCGGACGTCCCGCTACGTTGCGCCCGGGCCACGCCGGGTCAAGAAGCCTCGCCGTCGATACAACCTGTGGTTGCTTTTCGCATGCGAAAAGCCGCCGCCGCCGGTTCCGGGCCGGAAACCGCGCCCGCCGCGGCGGAGGCGGTCCGCTTGATGCGGGGACGCTTTTCGCTTAGGCCATGCGCCGAACCAAACGGGCGGGAGAGCACCTCATGGGCGGTCTGATGCAGGGCAAGCGCGGCCTGATCATGGGGGTCGCGAACGAGAAGTCGCTCGCCTGGGGCATCGCGAAGGCCTGCGCCGACCAGGGCGCCGAGCTGGGCTTCACCTTCCAGGGGGAGGCCCTCGCCCGCCGGGTCCGTCCGCTGGCCGAGAGCGTCGGCTCCTCCATGGTCCTGCCCTGCGACGTGGCGGACCCCGCCTCAATCGACGCCACCTTCGCCGAGGTGGAGAAGGCGTGGGGCAAGCTCGACTTCCTGGTCCACGCCATCGGCTTCTCCGACAAGTCGGAGCTGCGGGGGCGCTACGTGGACACCTCGGCGGACAATTTCCGCGTGACCATGGACATCTCGGTCTATTCCTTCACCGCCGTCGCCCAGCGGGCCGAGAAGATGATGCCGGACGGAGGCTCTCTTCTCACGCTCACCTACTACGGCGCCGAGCGGGTCATGCCCCATTACAACGTCATGGGCGTCGCCAAGGCGGCGCTGGAGGCGTCGGTCCGCTACATGGCCATGGATCTCGGGCCCAGGAACATCCGGGTGAACGCGATCTCGGCCGGGCCGATCAAGACGCTGGCCGCCTCCGGCATCGGGGATTTCCGCTACATCCTGAAATGGAACGAGCTGAACTCGCCCCTGCGCCGCAACGTCACCATCGAGGATGTGGGCAAATCCGGCATGTACCTGCTCTCGGACCTCGGCTCCGGCGTGACCGGCGAGACGCACCATGTGGACGCGGGCTACCACGTCGTCGGCATGAAGGCCGAGGACGCGCCGGACATCGACGTGACGCAGGGGCGCAAGCCGCCTGAGGCTTGAGCCCTCCCCCCGCCATGACCAGATGAGACTGAAGCGCCGCCTCCCGACGGCGACGCATTCCGAGCCGTAGGACGCGAGCCCTGAGCGCCTGCCGATCACGCGACCAGCAGGCGCTTGTTCTTTCCGGGCCAATTTGGAAGCGGGAGGCGATTTCAAGCGCCGTCTGCTGCGGATGGGGGCCTGGCGCAGACCAACCCCGACAGCAAGCCGCCGCTGCAAATGAAGCCATCGCCACCGGCCGTGGCCGCTGCAGGCTCGGCTCGCCGGGGTAAAAAGAGCTGGAGCGCGTCTCCGCCGCATGGGAGCGCGCGGACGATCCCCATGCGTGGACCGACGGGCGCGTCCTGATCTGCCGGAACGAGCTCAGGGGCGGAGAGTGCGGCGTGCAGTGTCTCCTGCTCTCGAACGAGCATTTCGAGGAAGAGAGACAGCGGCTCCTGACGCGGAACGGGCTGCTCGTCGGCCCCTGCTGCGGCGCCTGCGGCAAGGCCTATCTCGACGCACCGGACGAGTTCGCCTTCGATGGCGCAAACGGTCGGATGAAGAGCGCCAGCGATACGGTGGCCACGAAGCCGCGGGGCGTTCGCCTGATCCACACGCCGTGCCGCAGCAAGAAGGGCGCCCGGTTCACCGCCTCGCAGGACCACGTGCGGCAGGCGGCCCGCGAGACAACCTCCAGATCCTGGCGCAGATCGTGAACGGCAGGGATCGACGACATCCGACGGCTCAGGGCGAATCCGAGGTCGGCGTCCAGCGCATTTACGACCGGATCTTCCGGTTGGAGAAAGACCCGCCTCGCCTGCGAGAATGCCCAGCTGACGGCCGTGGCGGAAGCGGCTCGCGAGCGAAGGCCGGTTCAGGCACGCCCGCATCGCGGATGACGACATCGTGCTGGGCGTGAACCGGAAGATCACCGCCGACCGGCGGATCACGGCGCTCACCTGCCCGGCCAGCGCGGACTTCCGGTCGGAACTCTGCGCCGTGGGAGGCGCTGGAGGGGCGTGGGCGGTCCAGACCATCGGGGCGGCGGTCTGACATGATCGGCAGGGGAAGCCCCTTCCCTGTCCGAGCCCCAGACGGCCTCCCCGAGCGAGGGTCGGGGCGGGCGCGGACCCGGGCGGCGCGTCGGCTTGACCTCGGCTGACACATCGCGCCACACCATGACGATCATCAACGCGATACCTTGCGCCGACGCTCTCGCCCCGTCCCGGGGATGGTCGTCGCGAAGTCGGAGGCGGCCTTGGCGCCCAAAGCGCGGAGGCAGGACGAGGCGGCGCACAGGTCGAACCGCGTCGTCTCTCGTCGTCGTCGTCGTCGTCGTCGTCGTCGAGGATGACGCCGACATGCGCGCCTCCATCGACAGCCTGCTGCGATCGGTCGGCCTTCAGACCCGTCTTTTCGCCTCGGCCCACGATCTGCTCGACGCGCCCATGCCCGAGGGCGCCGGCTGCCTTGTCGTCGACGTGCTGATGTCCCGGATGACCGGACTGGAGTTCCAGGCGAGACTCGCGGAGCAGGGCTGCATCATCCCCATCGTGTTCATCACCGGCTGCGGCGCCGTCCCCATGGCTGTGCGCGCGGTGAAAGCCGGAGCGCTGGACATGCTGGTGAAGCCGTTCCGGGACCAGGGCCTGATCGACGCGGTGGAGGCGGCGCTCGCGCGGCATTCCGGCCGGGCCACGGCCGAGCGGGGGCTGTCTGAACTGCGCGCGCGATGCGCGTCTCTGACCATGCGGGAGAGGGAGGTCATGGCCTCCGTCGCCAGGGGATTGATGAACAGGCAGATCGCCGCGGAACTCGGGATCGCCGAGATAACCGTGAAAGTCCATCGCGCGAGCATGCTGAGGAAAATGGACGTCCGCACGGTGGCCGACCTGGTCCGCATGGTCGAGACGCTGGAGCGGCGCAATTCCTGACGCGGCCTGGCGGGAGCCGGCGCCAGCTATCCTTTGAGATAGGTCGGCCTGACTGTTCCGACGCATGCGCGGATCGACAGTCCAATTATGCCGATCCCCTGCAAACCTATTCTGGCTGCAACGATCATCCGGGAGCCCGAACGGTGCAGCACCAGACCCTCATCCCATACCCCGAAAGGGCGGTGGCCGTCCGCTTGCTGGCGGACGCGGAGGCCTCGCTCGACGGCGACCTGCGCCGGGCCCGCCTTTGCCTGAGGCAGCTCGCGACCCTGATCAACGAGCCCGGGGCCGGCGTTGGTGCGGAGACGGGGACGCAGGCGATGGTCCGTGGCGGGCTTGCGCCGTGGCAGGCGCGGCGCGTGACGGCCCATGTGGATGCGAACCCGGGCTCGACCATCACGGTCTCGGACCTCGCGGGGGTGACGCGGCTCAGCAACGGGCATTTCTGCCGGGCCTTCAAGGCGATGACGGGCCGGACGCCGCATGCGTTCATCGTCCAGCGCCGGATCGAGCACGCGAAGACGCTCATGCTGACCACCTCCGAGACGCTGAGCCAGGTGGCGGCCATGTGCGGGATGACCGACCAGGCGCACCTGACGCGACTGTTCCGCCGCCATCTCGGCACGACGCCGCTGGCCTGGCGGCAGACGGGTTGAGGCGGTCTATGTCGCGGCGGGGAGCGCGCAGTGGAAGGCCGCCCCGCCCTGGGCCCGATCCTCGCACCAGATGCGGCCGCCATGGGTCTCGATGACGGTTCGGCAGAACATCAGCCCGACGCCCATGCCGTCGGGCCTGGTGGTGAAGAAGGCGGTGAACAGATGCTCGCGCCCCTCCGGCGGAAGGCCGACGCCGGTGTCGCGGATGGCGATGGCCACGATGGCGCCGTCGCGGGCCGAGGAGATCGACAGCAGGCGCCGGCGTCCGGTCACGCCTTCCATCGCCTCGATGCCGTTGCGCACGAGGTTCACCAGGACGAGCTGGAGCGGGTCGATCAGGACCGGGGGCAGGTCCTGCGCCAGGTCATCCTGCATCTCCACGCGTTCCGCCGCGGCCTCGGCCCGGCTGCGCGCGATCACCTCGCGCAGGGCGGCGTTGACGTCGACCTCCACGCGGGCGGCGTTGCTGGAGCGGAAGGCGTCGCGGATCACCTCGACCACCCGGCCGGCCCTTTCGCCGACGGAGGCTATGCGTTCGAGGGCCGCCTCCACCTCGCGGAGGTCGGGCGGGTTGCGGCGGAGCCAGCTCAGGCCGGCGGCGGCCCTGAGTTCCACGCCCGAGAGGGGCTGGCGAAGCTCATGCGCAAGCGTGGCGGAAATCGCCTCGATCACGGTCAGGCGGCTTTCGCGGGTGCGACGCTCTGCGAACACCGCGCGGGCGTGGCGGGCGTAGAGGGCGATGGCGCCGAACAGAAGCACCACCAGCACCGCCCCTGCGGCGAAGAGGCCGTAGAGGCGTCCGGCCCACCAACCCAGGGTCAGGCGCGTGCCGCCGGAGAGCCACGCAAGCAGCACGATCTCGATCACCAGCGAGATCAGCGCGACGATCAGCCAGAGGTCGAGCAGCGAGCCGAAACGCCGCAGCAGGACCGCGATGGCGACGAGGCAGATCGCGAGGGCGACGGGGGCACCACGTCCCAAAGCGGAGCGACCTCGGTCGCGTCGTGCATGAATGGCGGCAGGGGAGCATCGGTGGCGAGGACGATCATCAGCCTGGCGAAGAGGTGGCCGGCGGCCAGGTCGAGCACCGGGCGCGAGGAATCCACCGCTTGGAGGCCGGTCAGCAGCACGGCGGTCAGCACCTGGCACAGCATCACCGCCACGAAGTATGCCGGCACCAGCGGAGCGGTGTTCGGGAGGCGGACGCCGGCGAAGGGGGCCGTCGCCGCGAGCGCCGCCAGCATCAGCGCAACGAGGGCGCCGGCGAGGGCGGAGTCGGCCCTGCCCGGCCGCGCGGTCGAGATCAGCAGCAACGGCCCGGTAGGGGGCGGCGCCCCGGCGCGCCCCGCGACGCCACGTAGCCGCGGAAGATGGATGTCACGACCCGCCGTCTCCTCGGCCGTTGGCAGTTCCGCGCTCTGATACCGGCACGCGAAAGCTTGAAC
>CAWFLE010000008.1:0-188209 GCA_963816545.1 uncultured Alphaproteobacteria bacterium
CTTCATCTCCCCTTGGCTGCGCCCGCCTTCAGGTCCCAGCCCGGCAGCAGGCCGATGCGGCAGTCCACGTCGCACCACGCCGGCACGGACGAGGCCCAGTCGCCGCCCTTGATCTTGCCGGGATTGAAGTTCAGCGGGTGGTTGACGTCCGCGAGGGTGCGGATGCCCGTCGCCCGGTCGTTCCAGCTCCGCCTCCAGCCCCCGCAGCGCCTGGATCATGTCGTAGGCGGCCATGATGGCGTTGGAGCCCTCTCCGGCCGCCGGACATGGGTCGGCCGGCCGCGCACCTTCAGCTTGAACCAGAACACGCCGACCTGCGCGCGGGTCAGGGTGAGTTCGACGGCTCGGGGATGAAGACGCAGTCGGCGCGATAGCCGCGCTGCATCGTGGAGAGGCGCCGAGCCCGGTCGGATTCCTCCTCGATCACCGACTGGAAATGCACGGTCGCCGCCGGCTCGAACCCCGCCGCGCCGGATGGCGTCGAGCGCGAAGAGCGCGGCGACCGTGCCCGCCTTCATGTCGCCCGCGCCGCGCCCGTTCATCCAGCCGTCCGCGACTTGCGGCTCGAAGGGCGGGACGGCCCACATCTCCACCGGCCCCGCCGGCACCACGTCCAGATGGCCCTGCAGGATCAGCGAGCGCCCCGTCACCTCCGCGGGGCGGTGCGTGCCCACCACCGTGCGGGCGCGGGAGAAGTCGCCCTCGATCGGGCCAAAGCCGCGCAAGGGGGCGAGGTCGGCGAGGTCGAGGGTCCAGTCGTCCACCTCCATGCCGCGCGCCCGCAGCGCGGCCGCCATGAAGTCCTGGGCCGGCCCTTCCTCGAACCTGAGCGAGGGGATGCGCACGAAGTCGGCGAGGAAGCGGGTCTGGGCGGCGAATCCCCCGCCACGGCCTCAGATCGCGCGGCGGGCGCCGCATCCAGTGGCGGGTGACATTTGCCGGCACGCCTTTCGGGCAATGTCGCGCCCCGTCGCCGCCGGCGGCGCCGCTGCCGCCGGCGCCCGGCGGATTGACATCCGGCATGACCGGGGTGCCCGTTTCCGGGGCGGGAAGTCAACACGGGCGGCGCGGACTGCGCCGCCGGCGCCGGAGCCGGACAGCGCCCCAACCAACAGGAGAGCGACGATGATCCATCCCCTCGACCGCCGTTCCGCAGCGCGCGCCGAAGCGCGGGCGGCCTCGCGCGCGGCCGCGCTGGCCGTCATGGCCCTGCCCGGCGGACGCCCAGACGCGCGTGGTCAAGCATTCGGCGCTGCGCGTGCTCGACCCGATCATGACCACCGCCTACATGAGCCGGAACCACGGCTACATGATCTTCGACACCCTGTTCGCGCTGGACGCGGACCGGAGCCCAGCCGCAGATGGTGGACACCTGTACCGTCTCGGACGACGGCCTGACCTATAGCTTCACGCTGCGCGACGGGCTGAAGTTCCATGACGGCGCGCCGGTGACCGGCGAGCGACGTGGCCGCCTCGATCAAGCGCTGGGGCGAGCGCGACGGCATGGGCCGTGTGATGGCTACGTCGGAGGAATGCACGGCGGTCGACGACAAGACCTTCGTGATCAAGCTGAAGGAGCCCTACGGCCTCGTGTCGACAGCCTGGGCAAGCCGTCGTCGAACGTGCCCTTCATCATGCCCAAGCGCCTCGCCGAGACGCCGTCGACCGAGCCGATCCCCGAGCAGATCGGGTCCGGCCCGTTCAAGTGGGTGGCCGACGAGTTCCAGCCCGGCGTGATCGCCGTCTACGCCAAGAACGAGGATTACGTGCCCCGCGACGAGCCGGCCTCCTGGGCCTCCGGCGGCAAGGTGGTGAACGTCGACCGGGTCGAGTGGGTGGTGATGCCCGACGACCAGACCGAGCTGAACGCGCTCATGTCCGGCGAGATCGACTACTGGGAGAGCCCGCCCGCCGACCTGCTCCCGATCCTCGAGGCGAACCCCGACATCACGCGTCCGCAACCTCAACAAGCTCGGCTTCCAGACCATCGTGCGGCCCAACGCGCTGCACCCGCCGTTCGACAACCCCGCGGTCCGGCGCGCCGCGTCGCGGCGATCACCAGAAGGACGTGCTGGACGCGCTGGTCGGCAACCCCGACTTTTACAAGGTCTGCGGCGCCATGTTCGTCTGCGGCACGCCGCTGGCGACCGATGTCGGCTCCGGCGCCTGGTGCAGGAAAGCGACGACATGGAGGCGGCGAAGGCGATGCTGAAGGAGGCCGGCTATGACGGCACGCCGGTGGTCATCATGCACCCGACCGACGTGGGCACGCTGCGCACGCAGCCGGTGGTGGTGGCCCAGGCGCTGCGCGACGCGGGCTTCGAGGTCGACCTGCAGGCGATGGACTGGCAGACGCTGGTCGGCCGCCGCGCCGCCAGGCGACCCCGGCCGAGGGCGGCTGGAACATGTTCATCACCAACTGGGTGGGCGCGGACGTGTTCAACCCGATCGTCAACAACATGGTCAACGGGCGGGCCCCAGAGGGCGGCTGGTTCGGCTGGCCGAGGCCGAGGCTCGAGGAGCTGCGCGTGGCCTACGCGACGGCCGCGCACGCAGGAGGAGAAGGGAGATCGCCAACAAGATCCAGAAGCACGTCTATGACGATGGGCTACTACACCCGATCGGCCAGTACTTCGTCGCCCGCCGTTGGCTGAACAAGCTCGAGGGCGTGCTGGACGCGCCCGCGCCGCTCTTCTGGAACATCTCGAAGTAACGAGTGACCTAGCCCGGCGGGCCGGCCCTGCGCCGGCCCGCCCCACGCCAGCCGCGCCGCCCGCCGAACGGCCGCGCGCGCCCCGCCTCCGGAGAACCTGCATGTTCGGCTATATCGCCCGTCGGCTGCTGGCCGCAATTCCCGTCATGGCCGTTCGTCGCGATCTTCGTCTTTCTTCTGCTGCGGCTTGCTCCCGGCGACCCGGCGGCGCTCATCGCGGGCGACGACGCGACTTCGGCGCAGATCGAGAGCATCCGCCAGCAGCTCGGCCTCAACGCTGCCGATCTGGCAGCAGTTCTTCATGTGGGCCGGCGGCTCCTGCAGGGCGACCTCGGCACCTCCATCTTGTCGGCAACCCCCCGTCACGACGCTGATCGCGCAGCGGCTGGAGCCGACGCTGATGCTGATGGTCGCGACGCTGTTCGTCGCATTTCCTCGCCATCCCGCTGGGCGTCATCGCCGCCTGGAAGGCGCGGCACCCTCATCGATCGCTTCGTGATGCGGTCTCCGTGCTGGGGTTCGCCATTCCGGTGTTCGTCGCCGGCTACGTGCTGATCTGCGTCTTCTCGATCCAGCTGCGCTGGCTGCCCGTGCAGGGCTTCCAACCGCTCGCCGACGGCGTATGGCCGAGCGCCAGCTGATCCTTCCCGCGATCGCGCTCGGCACCGCCTACATCGCGCTGATCGCCCGCATCACCCGCGCCTCGATGCTGGAGATGCTGGTCGCAGGATTACATCCGCACCGCCAACGCCAAGGGGCTGCGCGACGACGCGGGTGCTCTGCTGCACGCGCTCGAGAACGCCTCGGTCCCGATCGTCACCGTCATCGGCATCGGCATCGCGCTGCATCATCTCCGGCGTGGTCGTCACCGAGACCGTGTTCAACCTCCCCGGCCTCGGGCGGCTGACGGTCGATGCGGTGCTCGAGCGCGACTACCCGATGTCCAGGGGCTGATCGCTCGTCCTCGCGGCGACAAGGTCATCATCAACCTGCTGATCGATCTCTCCTACGCCTTCCTCGACCCGAGGATCCGCTACTGATGACCACCGCCTCCGAGATCACCGCCGCCCTTGGCGCGGCCGGGCTGAAGCGGATCCAGTCGATCTTCTTCTCCTCGCCCATCGTCTCCATCGGATGGAGACGATGGGCGAGGAGAAGAAGATCGACTGGATCCGCTTCAGCCCGGCCGCGCCGCGGGCGGCGGTGATCTCGGAGGCGGTGGTCATGCGTAGCGGATCCTCGGGTCGAGCAGGACGTAGGCGATGTCGATCAGCAGGTTGATGACGACGTAGACGAGGGAGGCGAGCAGGATCACCCCCTGGATCACCGGGTAGTCCCGGGCCAGCACCGCATCCACGGTCAGACGGCCGATGCCGGGGAGGTTGAAGACGGTGTCGGTCACCACCACGCCCGAGATGATGAGCGCGAAGCCGATGCCGATCACGGTGACGATGGGCACCGCGCAGTTGCGCAAAGCGTGGCGCATGAGGACGCGGCCCTCCCGCAGGCCCTTGGCGCGGGCGGTGCGGACATAATCCTCGCCCATGACTCCAGCATGGAGGTGCGGGTGATGCGCGCGATCAGCGCGATGTAGAGCGAGCGCAGCGTCAGGGTCGGCAGCGCGATGCGTTGGCGAAGGGGCCGACGCCGTCGAAGATGGAGCGGAAGCCCTGCACGGGCAGCCATTGAGCCCCATCGCGAAGAGCGGATAAGCACGTAGCCGATGACGAAGACGGGGACCGAGAAGCCGAGCACCGAGATCGCCATCACCACCCGGTCGATCCAGCCGCCGCGCGCCACGCGGCGATGACGCCCAGCGGCACCGCGAGGACGATCGACAGGACGATGGTGGTGAGCGCCAGCGAAACGGTCGGCTCAGCCGCGAGGCGATCAGCTGGGACCGGCGTGCCCGAAGAATCGAGGTGCCGAAATCGCCGTGCGAAGCTGCCAGACCCAGCGGAAGAACTGGATGTGCAGCGGGTCGTCAGGCCGAGCTGCTCCCGGATCTGGGCGAGCTGTCGGGGTCGCGGTGTCGCCGGCGATGATCGCCGCCGGGTCGCCGGGCGAGAGCCGAGCAGCAGGAAGACGAAGAGCGCGACAACGCCATCACGGGGATCGCGGCGAGGATCCGGCCGGCGATGTAGCGAAGCATGAGGTTCTCCGGTGGCGGAGGGCCGCGCCTTCGAGGGGGCGGCTCGGTTGGTTGTGGGGCGGGGCGGCGCGGGCCGCCCCGCCGGGCTCAGGTCACTCGACTTCGAGATGTTCCAGAAGAGCGTCGCCGGCGCGTCCATCACCCCCTCCAGCTTGTTCGCCAGGCGGCGGGGATCAGTACTGTCCGAGCGGGATGTACATGGCCTCGTCATAGGCGAGCCTCTGAATCTCCTCGGCGATCTTCTTCTGCTCCTCGGCGGGAGGCCTCGGCGTAGGCGTCGCGCAGCTCCTCGAGCCTTGGGGACGTCCGGCCAGCCGAACCAGCCGCCCTCGCGCCGCGGCCGTTGACCATGTTGTTCACCAGCGGGTTGAACATGTCCGCGCCCACCCAGGTGGTGAAGAACATGTTCCAGCCGCCCTTCGCGGGCGCGGCCTTGGAGGCGCGGCGGCCCACCAGCGTCTGCCAGTCCATCGCCTGCAAGATCGACGTTGAAGCCGGCTTCGCGCAGCGCCTGCGCGGCCACCACCGGCGGGTGCGCAGCGTGACCAGTCGGTCGGGTGCATCAGCACCACCGGCGTGCCGTCGTAGCCGGACTCCTTCAGCATCGCCTTCGCGCGCCTCCATGTCGCGCTCTCCAGCACCGCCTCGGCGCCGGCGTGGTCTCCAGCGGCGTGCCGCAGACGAACATGGCGCCGCAGAGCTCGTAATATCGGGGTTGCCGACCATCGCGGCCATCAGTCCTCCTGGTCCATCGCCAGCATGCGCGGCCTGACGCACCTCCACCTTGTCGAACGGCGGATAGAGCCAGTTGAACCGCCCGATGGTGGTGGAGCCGAGCGGGTCGACGCGTCGACGGTGAGGTCCTGGTTCGCCTCCATGATCGGGAGCAGGTCCCAGGGCGGGCTCTCCCAGTAGTCGACCTCGCCGGACATCAGCGCGTTGAGCGCGGTCGCGGCGTCGGGCATCACGACCCACTCGACCCGGTCGACCTTCACGACCTTGCCGCCGGCGGCCCAGGAGGGCGCGCTCCTCGCGCGGGACGTAGTCCTTGTTCTTCTCGTAGACGGCCTTGACGCCGGGCTGGAACTCGCGCTCGACGAACTTGAAGGGGCCCGAGCCGATTGCTCGGTGATCGCCTCGAACGCGGGCGTCTCGGCGAGGCGCTTGGGCATGATGAAGGGCACGTTCGAGGACGGCTTGGCGAGGCTGTCGAGCACAGGCCGTAGGGCTTCTTGAGCTTGATCTCGAAGGTCTTGTCGTCGACCGCCGTGAAATCCTCCACATAGTCCATCAGCACCTGGCCGATGCCGTCGCGCGTGCCCCAGCGCTTGACCGAGGCGATCAGTCCTCCGAGCGTCACGTCGGCGCCGTCATGGAACTTCAACCCGTCGCGGAGCGTGAAGGTCCAGGTCAGGCCGTCGTCGGAGCTGGACCAGGTGTCCACCATCTGCGGCTTGACCTCGTAGTTCGCATCCGGCGCGAACAGCGTGTCGTAGATCATGTAGCCGTGGTTCCGCGTGATGTACGCGGTGGTGATGATCGGGTCGAGCACGCGCAGCGCCGAGTGCTTCACGGCGCGGATCGTCTGGGCGTCGGCCGGCATGGCCATCGCGGCAAGCGCGGCCGCGAGCGCGAGGCCGCCCGCGCTTCGGCGCAGCCGCTTGCGGAAAGGTCGGTCGAGATCGAACATGCGGTCTCTCCTGTCGTTCGGACGCCGTCCGGCCCGCCCGAGAGGAGCAGGTCCGCGCCATCCATGTGCTGCATTGCGAAACCGAGGTTGCGGCGCGGGTCATACCGCTGTCAATCTGCGAATGCCGAAGCGGAGGGCGTCACCGGCGCGACGTCCCGACAACTGCCTGAAAGGTTTGCATGCAAATGAGCTCTCTGCCCGTCGATGAAGCAACCCGTCGCGCAATTCTGGATGCCGTGGCGGCCGGATTCGACGATCAGGTCCGGTTCCTGCAGGACTTCGTGCGAATCCCCTCGACCCGGTTCGAGGAAGGGCCCGCGCAGGATTACATGGCGGCGGCGCTGCGGGAGCGCGGCTATTCGGTGGACGACTGGACCATCCGGCTGGAGGACCTTGAAAGCCTGCCCGGATACGGCCCGATCGAGGGGGATTTCAGCCGGGCGCGGACGGTCGTGGGGTCTCGCCGCCCGGCGGAGGTCAAGGGGCGCTCGCTGATCGTGCAGGGGCATCTGGACGTGGTGCCGGAGGGCCCGGTGGAGATGTGGGAGACGCCGCCCTACGATCCGGTGGTCAGGGACGGCTGGATGAACGGCCGCGGCGCCGGCGACATGAAGGCGGGCACCGTGGCCGCCCTGTTCGCACTGGACGCCCTGAGGCGCGCGGGGTTCGAGCCGGCGGCGACGGTGCATTTCCAGTCGGTGATCGAGGAGGAGTCGACCGGCCTCGGGGCGCTGTCGACGCTCCAGCGCGGGTATCGGGCGGAGTGCGCGCTGATCCCGGAGCCGACGGGGCACAACATGACCCGGTCCCAGGTCGGCGTGATCTGGTTCAAGCTGCGGGTGCGGGGGAAGCCGGTGCATGTCTCGGTGGCCGGAGAGGGCGCCAACGCCATCATGGCGGCCTATGACGTGCTCAAGGACCTGTCGGCTTTGCAGGAGAGCTGGAACGAGCGGGCGAAGGAGCATCCGACCTTCAGGGACGTGCCGCATCCGCTGAACTTCAATCCGGGCAAGATCGTGGGCGGGGACTGGGCCTCTTCCGTCCCTGCGTGGTGCGACGTGGACTGCCGCATCGGCATCCTGCCCGGCCAGGACCTGAAGGCGGCGCAGCGGGAGATCGAGGCCTGCGTCTCGGCCGCCGCGCGCAACAACCCGTTCCTGGCCAACAGCCCGCCGGAGGTGGTGTGGAACGGCTTCCTCGCCGAAGGCTGGACGCTGGAGGGCGCCGACGAGCCGGAGGCCGTGTTCCGCGACGCCTACGCCGAGGTGTTCGGCGAGGGGAAGATCCCCGACGACCGCAGCTCCACCGCGCTGACGGACACGCGCTTCTACGGGCTCTACTACGACATCCCCGCCCTGTGCTGGGGGCCGGTGGCGCGCAGCGTCCACGGGTTCGACGAGAAGGTGGACCTCGCCTCCGTCAGGCAGGTGACCGAGACCTTCGCGCTGTTCATCGCGCGCTGGTGCGGCCTGAACAGGGTGGCCTGAGATGCGCGTGGCGATAGGCGGGTTCCTGCACGAGACCAACACCTTCGGACCGTCCAAGGCGACCTATGAGGACTTCGCCTCGGGCGGAGGCTCCGGCCGGATGGCCGAGGGGGCGGCGATCTTCGAGCGGTTCGGGGGCGTGAACTCCGGCATCTCGGGCGCCATCGCGGTGGGGGAGGAGCGGGGGTGGGAGCTGGTCCCGACCCTGTTCTGCTCGTGCTCGCCCTCCGCCCATGTGACGGAGGATGCGTTCGAGCGGATCTCCGCGCGGATGCTGGAGCTGATCGGGGCGGCGCACGCGCAGGCGCCGCTGGACGGCGTGTTCCTCGACCTGCACGGCGCGATGGTGACCGAGCATCTGGACGACGGCGAGGGGGAGCTTCTGCGCCGCCTGCGCGAGGTGGTCGGCGACATCCCCGTGGCCGTGAGCCTCGACCTGCACGCCAACGTCACCGACCTGATGGTGGAGATGTCGGACGTGCTCGACAGCTACCGCACCTATCCGCATGTGGACATGGCGGAGACGGGGCGCCGGGCCGCGACCGTGCTGGCCGGAATGCTCGGCGGGGGCGCGCGCCCGAAGAAGGCGATGCTGCGCGCGCCGTTCCTGACCGCGATCTCGTGGCAGAGCACGGACGTGGCGCCGGCGCGGGATCTCTACGCGAAGCTGGATGCGCTGTCGGACCGGGTGGAGGCGATCAGCTTCAACATGGGCTTCCCGGCCGCGGATTTCCCCGATTGCGGGATGAGCGTGCTGGCCTACGGCGAGGCCGCGCCCGAGGCGGCGCGGGAGCTGATGGGCGCGGTGGAGGAGGCCGAACCCCGCTTCGCCGGAAAGGTCTGGGAGCCCGCCGAGGGGGTCGCGGAGGCGATGCGGCTGGCCGAGGGGGCGTCCCGTCCGGTGATCCTGTCGGACACGCAGGACAACCCCGGCGCGGGCGCCGACAGCGACACCACGGGGATGCTGCGCGCCATGATCGACGCCGGCGCCTCGGGGGCGCTGGGCAATCTCTGCGATCCCGAGAGCGCGCGCGCCGCCCATGAGGCCGGCGAGGGGGCCACGGTGCGCCTGTCGCTTGGCGCCAAATCCCGCATCCCCGGCGACGCGCCGCTGGAGGCGGAGTTCGTCGTGGAGAAGCTGACCGACGGACAGTTCACCGCCACGGGGCCTTACTACCGCGGGCGGCGGATGCAGATGGGCCCCTCGGCGCGGCTTCGGATCGGGGACGTGCGGATCGCGCTGGTGTCGGCCAAGGCGCAGATGGCGGACCGGGAGATGTTCCGGTCCCTCGGCATCGAGCCGGAGCGGGAGAAGGTTCTGGTGGTGAAGTCCTCCAACCACTTCCGGGCCGATTTCGCGCCGATCGCCGAGGAGATCCTGGTCTGCGCCGCGCCGGGCCCGATGGCGGTGGACCCGGGCCTGCTGCCCTGGACGCGGCTGCGCAAGGGCGTGCGGACCTCGCCGCTGGGGACGCCGTTCTGAGGCTTCCGGGTGGCCCTCCTCCCGCCCGCCGGCGGGCGGGAGAGGTGGCGGCGGGGGATGCCGCTGGGGTGGAGGGCGTCCGGCAGGCGGCTTCCTTCCGCGTGCGGATCTTCGGGGCGGGAAAGGGCCCGAGGGCGGCCGTTCGTCTACAGGACGTCCAGCAGGTAGCCCTCCTCCCGCCTGCGGACCGGCGCACGGCGGAGGGCGGCGGCGAGGCGATCGGCGGCCTCCTCGCCGGTCAGGGGCTGGGCGGTCTCGCCCGTCCAGTTGACCGAGACGATGCGGGCGGCCGGCGCGGCCCAGGCGGCGCAGGCGTCGATCTCCTCGGGCGTGAGGAAATAGAGGACCTCGGAGAAGAGGATCAGGTCCGGGCGCAGGCGGGGCAGGGCCGCCGGCGCCTGGCCCTCCAGGATCTCCACGCCCGGCAGGGCGGCGGTGCGGGCGCGGGCGCGGGCGACGGCGGCGGGGATGCAGTCGAGCGCGATGAGGCGGCCGCAGCGGGGCGCGAGGCGGGCGGTCAGCGCGCCGATCCCGCAGCCGACCTCCACCGCGCAGGCGAAGGGGCCCGGGCCGCAGGCCTCCAGGGTTGCGTCGTATTTCGCCCGCTCATAGGGGCTGGTCAGGTGGTCCCACGGGTCCTCGGCGGCCTCATACAGGGCGGCGAGGCCGCGCAGCGTGCCCTCACGGGGCAAGGAACAGCTCCGGGTGGGTCAGGAAGTGGTCCTGGTGGGCGGGCTCCATGACGAAGCCCTCGGGGTCGTCCTCGATCAGGCGGGTCATCTGGGAGACGTGGCGGGCCAGCGCCCGGCGCTTGGCCGCAAGCGCCTCGGCCGAGGCGTCCAGCGACAGGAGCGCGGGGGGCCGGGCGGCGGCGTCGAAGCGGCCCCAGATGGGATATTCCAGCAGGCGCAGGTCCGGGCGCTCGGCGGCCGCGAGCCGGAGCGCCGCGCTCGCCGCCTGATGGTCCCCGTGCGGGTCGCCCGCCCAGGTGCAGAGGACGAGGGCGCCCTTGGGCAGCAGGGGCGCGACCTCCGCCGCCAGCGGCTCGGGCGCGGGCAGGCCGCAGTCCGGGTGGCGAAGCTGGTGCAGCCCGGCGCCGGGGGCGAGGTCGGCCACCGCCGCCTCCAGCTCCGCCGCCCGGATGGCGCGCAGGTCGTGGCGGCTGCGGGGGTGGGAGCGGGCGCCGTCGGTCAGGCAGATCACCCGGCAGGGCAGGCCGAGGCGGGCGGCGTCATGCAGCAGCGCGCCCGCGCCCAGCGTCTCGTCGTCCGGGTGGGGGGCGACGACGACCAGCGCCGAGGCGCCTTCGGTCAGCCCGGCAGGGGCGACGCGGCGGGCGCGGGCGGCGGCCTCCAGCAGGCGCTCGGCAGGCTCGCGGAGGAAGCTCATCGGCGGAGGAGCCGGGGGCGGAAGGCGGCATGGCGAAGCGCGGCCCGGGCGCGGCCCGTGCGGCTGCGGCGGACCGGGGGCGGGAGGGTCGGGGGGCCGAGGCGCGGACGTTCTGCGGGGGCGGCGGGGAGGGCCATCAGCGGAGGCTCCGGCTGTGTGGGAAGGCTCGGGCAGGGCGCGTGCGGGCGCGGCGAGCCGGGAACGGGAGGACCGCCGGACGGCCGCAGGGGCGTCCGGCCGGCTTGGGGAAGAGGCTCATCCGCGGAGGCGGGAGGCGGGCGAGCGCAACGTCTTCCACCAGCGTCGCCCGGCTGCCGCCGAACCCCGCATCGCGGACGCGGACCGGCGGGTCGCGGCGGGCCCGGCAGGCCGTATCGGCGGAGACGGCCATCAGCGCAGGCTCCGGAGGCGGGAGAGGGCGTCGTCCTCCGTCAGCCCGTCCCGCGCCCCCTGGCCCATGCCGTCGGGGTCCGGACGGGGACCGGCGGCCCGGCAGGCCGTATCGGCGGAAAACGCCATCAGCGCAGGCTCCAGAGGCGGGCGAGGCCGTCGTCCTCCATCAGCCCCTCCAGCGCCGCCTGGCCCATACCGTCCGGGTCCGCCTGGCGGAGGTAGACCAGCAGGTCCCGGCGGGGGCGCTCGGCGGGGTGGGCCTCGGCGAAGGACGCGGCGCCGAGGGCCTCGTCCAGCGCGGAAAGGAGGGCCTGCGCCTCCTCGGCGGTCCGGAGGCGGGCGAGGACCGCGCGATGGGCGGCTTCGGGGCCGGCGCCCGGGCGCTCGACCTCGCGGGCGGCCTCGCGGAGCCAGAGGCGGGCGGTCTCGCAGGCCGTCGCCATGCGGCGCAGGCGCTGGGCCTGAAGGGGGGCGGAGGCGTGGCCGCGGGTCCGGAGCTGCCCGGCGGCGGCGGCCGTCAGCCCCCGCATGGCGCCGAGCTGGACGGCCGCGTAGCGCCAGACGCCGCCCTTGAAGTTCGGCTCCTCCAGCCAGGCGTTCGGGGCGCCCAGCACGGCGGCCTCCGGCGCCTCCAGCCCGGTCAGGTCGCAGGTCCCCGAGGCGGTCGCGCGCATCCCCGTCACCCGCCAGGCGGAGGCGTCGAGCCGCCCCTCCAGCGCTTCGGCCGGGAGGATCACGAGGCGCAGCGCGTCGTCCTCGTCCCGCGCCGAGACGATGGCGCGGTCCACCACGCCGATGCCGGAGGCGAAGCGCTTGGCGCCCCGAGCCGCCCGTCGCGCAGGCGCGCGGGTTGCGGCCCGTCTGCGCCCCAGACGCCGAAGAGGGCGCCGGCGGCGGCCTCCTTCAGCCAGCGGGCGCGCGCCTCGCCGGTCGCGTGCAGGTCCACGAGTTTCACGGCATTGACATGCCCCTCGAAGATCCGCCCCGCCGAGAGGTCGGCGCGGCCGACGGCGGCCAGGGCTTCCATCAGGGCCTCCGGGTCCTCCGGATGGTGGGCGAGGCCGAGGCCCCCGGCCTCCGCGGGCGCGCAGGCGGCGAGGAGGCCGCTGCGGCGCAGGGCCTCCACCATCGGGGCGAGGCGGGGCTCCTCGCCCGGCGTCGCCAGCTCCGCCAGCGCCGCCGTGCAGCGGGCGAGGGCGGGGCCGAGCCCGGCCGGCGGCGGGGCGGCGTCCTTCATGCGGGGAACCTCCGGAGACGGGGGGCGGAGCGGGCGGGCGGGGCCGTCTCCGGCGGGCGGGGGGCGGAGCGCGGACGTCCCTCGTCGGGCGCGGCCGGCGTGACGGCGAACCGTCCGACCCGGGCGGCCGCGCAGGTGGCCGTCGCGGCGGTCCTGCGGGGGCGGGCGCGGGTCATGCGGCGGCCCTCCAGGCCTGCCAGCCGGGCAGGACCTCGTCGGCCACCAGCGCCTCCAGCTCCGGCAGGTCGCGCGCCAGCTCGCTCACCGCCAGGCGTTCGGGCGCGGGGGCGAAGGGGGCGGGGGGGCGGCCGGCCCTCGCCGCCTCCAGGCCGTCGCGCCAGTCCCGGCGCAGGAGCGACGCCGGGCGCAGGTTCTGGTCGGCGAGGGGGTCGTCCTCCGACAGGCGCGCGCGCAGCATCTCGGAATGGCCGCCCGCGGCGCGGCCGTCGAGGCGGGTGGAGATGGCGGCGCGGAAGCCCGGCGGGTAGGCGACGCGCGCGCCCGACGCCTCGGCCGCGCGGATCAACAGGCGGTCCTCGCTGGCGGCGGCGGCGGGCAGGCCCCCCAGCCGGTCCAGCAGCCGGGCCGAGACCGCGAGGCAGGCGCCCGCCTCCATGTAGCTGGGCCGCTCGGGGCCGCGCTGCCGACCCGCCAGCAGGTCCAGCCGGAACCGCACCTCATGCGCGAGGTCGCGATAGCGGGTCTCCACCTCCGCGAAACGCCGGGCGCGGGGATGGTCGCGCATCGCGGCGGGCAGGCGGGCCACGAGGTCTCCGCAGATCGCCTCGGCCCCCTGCGCGGCGGCGGCGAGCGCCGCCTCCAGCGCGCCGCGGCCGAGCCTTGCGTCCGCGTCGGTGCTCAGCACCAGCCCGTGCGGCGCGCAGCGGGTGCGGGCGGCCTCCATGGCGATGCGCCGGGCGCGGCCGGCGCTGGCGAGCGCCGGGGGCAGGGTCGCCTCCACCACCATGACGCGCAGCCCGAGGCGGCGCGCCTCCTCCCGCGCCGCGCGGGCCGTGCCGTCGCGGCAGTTGTTGGCGAGGATCACCGCCTCCAGCCGCGCGCCCGGCGGGCGGGCGCGGGCCAGCGCGCGCAGGGCGCCGGGCAGGGCGGCCTCCTCGTCCAGGGCGGGAATGGCGGCGACGATGTCGGCGAGGGTGGTCGAGGCGGGGGCGGCGAGGTCCCTCATCGGCGGGATCCGGGACGGGGCGCGGGCTTGGGTCTCATTCTGGAACCGTTTCTCAGCGGGCGGATGCGCGGGCCTGCCGACAACCTCCGCGGCCCGCCGCGGGTTCCGTCTTTGCAACCGCGGACCGCCCCCCTACGTTGCCCGACCGGGAAGGCGCGCCGCGCCCGCCCCTGCGCCGCGCCGCGGCGCGGTCCGCCGGATGCCCGAGGGGGGCCGCATGACCGACACCGCCGACACGCCGTCGCGCCTGCGCCCGACGCAAGGCTTCGCGCCCCTGCCGCAGCCGCTGGACGCCGAGGGCCAGCCCCGCCGCGTCGGCGTGGAGCTGGAGTTCGGCGGCATAGACGAGATGGCCGCCGCGCGCATCGTCGCCGGCCGCTTCGGGGGCGAGATCTCGGACGCGGAGGAGCCGGGCCTCGCGCTGGTGCGGGCCGAGGCGGGGAAGTTCGAGATCTATCTCGACACCTCGCTCAGGAAGCGCCCGCAGACGCGCGCCATCGCGGAGATGGCGCGGTCCCTGATCCCGGTGGAGATCGTGTCCCCGCCGATCCCGGTCTCCGACCTGCCGCTGATCGAGGACGTGGTCCGCGACCTGCGCGAGGCGGGCGCCAAGGGGACGGACGACAGCGTGCTGCTCGGCTTCGGGATGCATCTGAACGTGCAGGTGGCCTCGGTGGACGCGGCCGGCATCGGGCCGGTGCTGCGGGCCTTCCTGCTGCTGGAGGACTGGCTGCGCCAGGCCGATCCCATCGACCCGAGCCGCAGGATGTTGCCCTTCGTGGACCCGTTCGACCGCGGCTTCATCACCGAGGCCGCGCGGAACGGCGCCGGCTGGGACCTGGACGCGATCTTCGACGCCTATCTGCGCCATGTGAAAACGCGCAACCGGGCGCTGGACCTGCTGCCGGCGCTCAAGTTCATCGACGCGGACCGGGTGGTGGCGGCGGTGGGCGGGAACATGAAGATCGGCGCCCGCCCCGCCTTCCACTACCGCCTGCCGGATTGCCGGGTGGACGACCCGCGCTGGAGCGTGGCTCATGAATGGGCGCGCTGGGCCTTCGTGGAGGAGGTGGCGGCGGACGCGGACGCGCTGGATGCGCTGTCGGCGGCGTGGCTGAAGCACTGGGAGAGCTGGTCCACCACGCGCGGGGACTGGTGGCGCTCCGCGGACGAGGTGCTGGTCGCGCGCGGACATCTTCATGCCGAGGGGACGGCATGAGCCGACCCGTGATCGGCGTCACCGTCTCGACCCGTTCGGGCTGGCGCATCTTCCCGCTGATGTGGCTCTCGATCCGGCTGGCCGGAGGCCGGGCCGTGCGCTGGACGCATCGGCGCGAGGTGGATGTGGACAACGTGGACGGCGTGGTGATCGGGGGGGGGACGACATCTCGGCCGACCTTTACGGCGGGCAGCTGGTGGCCAAGGCGTCGGTGGACCCCAAACGCGATGCGCTGGAGCACCGGATCGTGGGCGAGGCGCTGGACCGCGGCCGCCCCGTGCTGGGCATCTGCCGGGGCGCGCAGATGATCAACATCGCGCTCGGGGGCACGCTTTATCAGGACGCCTACGCGGTGTTCGAGGCGAGCGAGAAGATCTGGACGGTGCTCCCCAAGAAGACGGTCTGCGTGGAGCCGGACACCCGCTTCGCCGGGATCGTGGGGCCGAAGCCGATGCGCGTGAACTCGCTGCACTCCCAGGCGGTGGACCGGCTGGGGCGGCACCTGAAGGTGGTGGCGCGCGACGAGGCCGGGATGGTGCAGGCGATCGAGCGGGTGTGCGACCCCTTCGCCGTGGGCGTGCAGTGGCACCCGGAGCACCTGTTCTACGCGAAACGCCAGCGCCGCCTGTTCCGGGCGCTGGTGAAGGCCGCGAAGGCGCAGCGGGAGCGGCGGTCCCAGGTCAGGGCGGTGGACGAGCTGCTGGCCGCCGAGGCGCTGTAGCGCCCGCTCGCCCTCCCGCGCGACGGGGGGCGGTATGGCGCCTCCGCACAGCTGGGGCGTCACGTGGACGAGCTTCCGGCCGCCGAGGCGCCCCTGCACCCTCCCGCACCACGGGGAGGGCGGCGTCCGGCGCCTCCGCGCAGCGGGAAGGGCTCGGGTCAACGCCGTGGACGCGCTGGCGGCCGCCGAGGCGCCCCTGCATCCTCCCGCGCGACGGGGAGGGCGGCGTCCGACCCTTCGCACAGCGGGAGCGACCCGGCTCGACGCCGTGGGCTGCCGGCCAACGAGACGCTACAGCGCCCGCGCCCCCTCCCGCGCCTCTTCCAGCGCGAGGGGCAGGGCCGCCTCCAGCGCGTCCAGCATGGGGGGCGTGCCGGCGGAGATGCGGATGCAGCGGTTCTCGGGCGCAGCGAACGGCATCCTGACGAAGACGCCGCGGTCCACCAGCCCCGACAGCACCGCCTTGGCGAAGTCCCCGTCGCCGCCGCAATCCACCGCCACGAAGTTGGTGGCCGAGGGCAGGGGGGTCAGCCCGTTGGCCCGCGCGATGGCGGCGATGCGGTCGCGCGCCCCGGCGACCTTGCCGCGGACCTCCTCGATCCACGCCGCGTCCTGCGCCGAGGCCAGCGCGCCGGCGAGGCCGATGCGGTTCATTCCGAAGTGGTTCTTGACCTTGTTGAACGCCTCGATGATGGCCTTCGGGGCGATGGCGTAGCCCACGCGGGCGCCGGCCATGCCGTGGGCCTTGGAGAAGGTGCGCATCCTGACGACGCGCGGATCCTCCGGGTCGATCTCGGGCGCGGTGCCTTCGGGGGCGAACTCGATATAGGCCTCGTCGAGGCAGAGGACGGCCCCTGCGGGCACGTCGTCGATCATCCGGCGGATGGTCGCGGCCGGGTGCCAGGAGCCCATCGGGTTGTCGGGGTTGGCGATGTAGAGGAGGGGTGCGGCCTCCCGCTTCGCGGCGCCGATCAGGGCCTCGGGGTCCTCGTGGTCGTCCTTGTAGGGGACGGCGACGAGGCGGCCGCCGAAGCTTGCGACGTGGTAGTTGAAGGTCGGGTAGGCGCCGAGCGAGGTGACCACGGGCGTCCCCTCCGACACCAGCACCCGGACCAGCAGGCCGAGGAGCCCGTCGATCCCCTCGCCGACCGCGATGTTGTCGGGGTCGATGCCGTGCTTCGCCGACAGCGCCCGGCGCAGGTCATGATGCTGGGCGTCGGCGTATTTCCAGATCTGCTCCGCCTCCTCCCGCATCGCGGCGACGGCGCGGGGCGAGGGGCCGAACACGCTCTCGTTCGCGCCGATGCGGGCGTCGAAGGGGCGGCCGAGCAGGCGCTCCTGCGTCTCGGGGCCCACGAAGGGGACGGTGGCGGGAAGGCTCTCCACCAGCGGCGTGAAGCGGGGGCGGGTCATGGCGTCTCCTTCCCTTTGCGCGACGGGCGCCTTCGGTTCCATGCCGCGCGCGCCCCGTCAAGCGAAGGCGCCGCGCCGGCCGTCGCGCGGGGGCCGTCCCGGGCGCCCGCGGCGCGTGGCCGACAGGGCGCCCGGACCGGCGGTCGCTTCGCCCCGGAGAGCGTCCTTCGCGGCCAGCGGCGCCGGGCCGCCGCCGAGGTCGCAGCGCGGCGCCGGGCCGCCGCCGAGGTCGCAGCGCGGGGGCGGCCCCGAGAGGGCCCGAGGGCGCCGGTCCGGCGTCGTTCCCGCCCTGAAATCGTCAGCCGCTCCGCGCGCCGGCGGAGGCGCCCGTCGCATCCGGGCGCCCGCCTGAAGGCTGTCCGCCGCTCCGGTCGTCGGCGGGCGATCCGCCTCCCGCCACGGCGGCGCTCTCGCGAGCCTCGCCGCACGGACCGCCGCCTCAGAACTTCGCTCGCGCCTCGGTCGCGAGCCGCCCGTCGGCGTTCAGCGCCCACAGCTCCGCCCCGTCGCCGAAGGTCCGCCCGCACAGGCGGAAGGGCTGGCCGCAGAAGATCGGCGAGATGGCGCGGAAGTCGAAGCGCCGGATCTCCCGCCCCGTCTCGTCCCGCAGCAGGTCCGCCAGAAGCTGGGCCAGCAGGGGGCCGTGGACCACCCGCTCGGGGTAACCCTCCACCTGCGTGGCGTAGGGGTGGTCGTAGTGGATGCGGTGCCCGTTGAAGGTCAGCGCCGAGTAGCGGAACAGCAGCGTCTCGTCCGCCACCATCTCCCGCGAGAAGGCCGGCCGCTCGTCCTTCAGGGGCGGCTGGGGGCGGGGCCTGTCGTCCGGGCTCGGGGCCGGGCGATAGACCAGGTCCTCCTCCTCCCGGATCGCGAGGCCCTGCGGCCCCATGATCTCCCGCCGCACGGTGACGATGGCGAGCGCCCCGCTGCCGCCCTGCTTGAAGGCGACGTTCTGGATGACCGACACCCGCTCTGCCTTCGCGCCCACGGGCAGGGGGGCGTGGAACTCCAGCCGCCCGCCCGCGCGCATCCGGCGCGGCAGGCCGGTGTCGGGCAGGAAGGCGCCGGTCTTCGGGTGGCCGTCCTCGCCCAGCTCCGAGCGGCGGCGAACCTCGGCGAAGAACATGAAATGCCAGAGCGGGGGCAGGTTCTGGCCGGGGGCGGGCGCCTCTCCGGGCCGGTCCAGCGTGGCGTGCAGCGAGGCGACGCGCCAGGGGTCGATGCGATCCCCCTCCACCATCGGCTCGCCGGCGCTGTCGGGGACGGGGTTTCTCCGGGCCTCGGTCATCGCGCGCCTCCTCAGAAGTCCGACAGGGCGGCGAGGTCTATCGCCTCGAACCACATGCGTTTCGTCTCCTCGGGCGCCTCGCCCGAGACCGTGACCAGCACGCGCCCGTCCACCAGCGCCTGGATCTCTCCGCCGGGGGTCAGGATCGCCTTCTCCCCCTGCACGCGGATCACCTTGCCCATGGCGCCCATGGCGGCGGCGTTGCCGAACATCGCGGCCATGGCGGCGACCATCGGGCTTTCGGCGGCGAGCGAGACCGTCACCTCCTCCCCGCCCTTCGCATAGACGGCCTGGCTGACGAGGCCGCCCCCGTACATCCGCGCGCCCGCGGCGCCGTCAGAGGCTCCCTGCCGCGTCCATCCCTCCAGCGGCCCGGGCAGGAAGGCGCCGAGGGCCTCGGCCTTCTTCTGGCCCAGCAGGGTGGCGGCGAATTCCGCCTCCTCCTTCGCCGCGGCCGCGTCGCCCGCGCGGTACGCGTCGAGCGCCGCCTGAAGCGACGCCTCCACGTCGTCCGCGCAGGCGGCCCCGGGCAGGAGGAAGGGGATGGCGAGCAGCACGCGCAGCGCCGACATGGCGAGACCTCCCGCTTGTTGTTTCGGCAGGCGCGCGGATCCTCTCCTCGCGCCCGCGACGTTTCCGCGACTAATCCAGCCCTCGTGCGCCGCGGTCAAGAGCGGCCGGCCCGTTCCGCTGAGCGGTTTCCAACGGGCGGAGCGCGGCCCCGCCGGCGCGGGCCCCTGCGCCGGGGCGGACAGGAGCCGGTCCGGCGAGGCCTTGTCCCGGTCGCCTAAGCCTCCGCGCCTCCCGCTCCTTCCCATCCCCGTCCGGCCCGGCCCGCTTGGCAGGAGCAACGCGCGATCGAGCCGAGGCCGCAGGTCGGGGCGCCGCCGTCGGTCCTGTCCCGGTTGTAGCGCGGATCCTCGTTCAAGACCCCGCGCTCCGAGGCCGTCGTCCCGGTCGCCGCGCTGGTGCGCATGGCGGATCCCGAAGGCGTGGCGCATCCACCCCTCACCGCGGGCGCGGGAGGGACCGGCCCCCGGCGGCTGGCGGTCATCCGCGTCTTCGAGGTTCCCGCCATGCCCGATGTCCGAGCGGCCGTTGCGGAAGATCGCTGGCGCAGGCGCGCCGGTTCAGTACCGGGTTCCTGACGCGGGAGGGATCGGCCAAGGACCCCGGCGAAGGTCGCGGGGCGCGGCGGCGGCCCGGCGGCCCGCATCGCCGGCGCCCGGGCCGCCAGCGTATCCGGCGGCCGCCCGTCGAGACGGCGCAGGCGCTGCACGTCCGACCGGAAGCGCTCGGCCCCGGCCGGGATCACGTCACGAGGTCCAGCGTCGCCGCCTGCTCCGGCCGTTGCCGGCGGAAGGCGCGGAGCCAACCGCCGAAGACGTCCGGCGCCGCATCCCACGCCCTTTCAAGCTGGCCGCGGCGGCCGGCCCTTCCGCAGGGGAAGTGGCGCGGCCCGCATTCATGGCGCCCCGGAAGCGACGGCGGCCATCGCCGCCGCCCGCCTCACCACCAGCGGTCGGGCCTCGCCGTGAAGCCCGCGGACCGCTCCAGCGCGTAGGCGAGGTTCAGCATCTCCGCCTCCCCCCACGGCTTGCCGATCACCTGCAGCCCCAGCGGCAGCCCCTGCGCATCCAGCCCCGCCGGCACCGAGGCGCCCGGCAGCCCCGCGAGGTTCACCGTCACCGTGAACACGTCGTTGAGATACATCTTCACCGGGTCCGCATCCGCCATCTCCCCCAGCCCGAAGGCGGCCGAGGGGGTGGCGGGGGTCAGGATCGCGTCCACCTGCTCGAACGCCTGCTCGAAGTCCCGCTTGATGAGGGTCCGCACCTTCTGCGCGCGCAGGTAGTAGGCGTCGTAGTACCCGGCGCTGAAGCACGTAGGCGCCCATCATCACCCGGCGCTTCACCTCGGGCCCGAACCCCTCGGCGCGGGTCTTCTCGTAGAGGTCCACGATCGCGTCCCCGGCGCCCAGCGACGCCCGCCGCCCGTAGCGCACCCCGTCATAGCGCGCGAGGTTGGAGGACGCCTCCGCCGGCGCGATCACGTAATAGGCCGGGAGCGCGTATTTCGTGTGGGGCAGCGAGATCTCCACCGTCTCGGCGCCCGCGTCGCGCAGCATCTCGGCGCCGCGGTCCCACAGGGCCTCGATCTCCGCGGGCATCCCCTCCATCCGGTATTCCTTGGGGATGCCGATGCGCTTGCCGCGGATGTCTCCCGTCAGCGCCGCCTCGAAATCCGGGACCGCGAGTTCGGCCGAGGTCGAGTCCTTCGGGTCGAACCCCGCCATCCCCTCCAGCATGATGGCCGCGTCGCGCACGGTCTTCGCCATCGGCCCCGCCTGGTCCAGCGACGAGGCGAAGGCGATGATCCCCCAGCGCGAGCAGCGCCCGTAGGTGGGCTTCACCCCCACGATGCCCGTCAGCGCCGCCGGCTGGCGGATCGACCCGCCGGTGTCCGTCCCCGTGGCCCCGAGGCACAGCTCCGCCGCCACCGCCGCCGCCGACCCGCCCGACGATCCGCCCGGCGTCAGCGCCCGGTTCGACCCCTCCGCCCGCCAGGGGCTTGTGACCGCCCCATAGCACGAGGTCTCGTTGGACGATCCCATGGCGAACTCGTCCATGTTCAGCTTGCCGACCATCACCGCGCCGCGCTCCCACAGCTGCGCGGTCACGGTGCTCTCATAGGGCGGCAGGAACCCGCCGAGGATGTTGGACCCCGCCTGGCTCGCCACGCCCTCGGTGCAGAACAGGTCCTTGATGCCCAGCGGGATGCCGCAAAGGGACGGGGCGTCCCCCTTGGCCAGCCGCTCATCGGCGGCCTTCGCCATCTCCCGCGCCCGCTCCGGCGTCTTGGCGGAGACGGCGTTCAGCGCGCCGGCGCCCTCGATGGCGATGAGGCAGGCCTCGGTCAGCTCGGCCGAGGTGACCTCCTTCGCGCGCAGCTTGTCGCGCGCCTCGGCGATGGTCAGGCGGGTCAGGTCGGACATTCGGGCCTCGCTCACTCGACCACCTTGGGTACGGCGAAGAAGCCCTCGCGGGTCGCGGGGGCGTTCGCCAGCACCTTGTCGCGGATGCCGCCGTCGGTGACCACGTCCTCGCGCCGGCGCAGCGCCATGGGGGTCACGGAGGTCATCGGCTCCACCCCCTCCACGTCCACTTCCTGAAGCTGCTCCACCCAGCCCAGGATCGACGAGAGCTCGGAGGCCAGCCCCTCCAGCTCCTCCTCCGTCACCCGGATGCGGGCGAGATGGGCGACGCGGGCGGCGGTGGCCTTGTCGATGGACATGGGTATCCCCTCGGGAGACGGCGCGGACGCCCGCGGATTATCCCGCGCCGCGGGGCCGCGCAACCCGCGGGGCGCCGTGGCGGACCAGCGTGACGATCAGCACCGACAGCAGCGCGCCGTTCAGCAGGTGCCAGCCCCAGTGCGTGCCCGCGGGGAAGCGGCCGCACAGAGGACCGCCCTGCGCATCCAGCGTGCGGAAGGTCAGCGACACCGCCAGCAGCGCGGCCGCGCCCGCGAGCCCCCGCCACGCCGGACGCCCCCCCACCGCGAGCCCCGCCGCGAAGAGCGCCAGCAGCAGCAAGGTCGGCACATAGCCGATGGAGCCGTTGAGCGAGCCCAGCACCGGGTCGAGCCACGCTCCCACCACCGCGCTCGCGGGCAGGAAGGCGACGACGGCGACGATGCCGGCCCACCACGGCAGGTCCAGGTACCGCACCACGGCGACGTGCAGGTAGAGCAGGATGAAGACCATGATCGGCAGGACGTCGGCGGTCGCCGCCCAGCGGGTGGCGAACGTGTGGAACAGGAACGACCCGATCCCGATGACGGCGAGGGCGAGCGTCAGCACGACGACGGCCCAGTCGCCCGTCCGCTTCGCCCGGCGCGCGACGGTCCAGGCGACGAGGGCCCCGATAAGGAAGGCGGCGTTGGAGAGGGCGTTCAGCGGCTCGGACCAGAACTCGGGGCCCGTGCGTTCGCAATAGGAATCGATGGCTGCGGTCCAGGCGTCCAAGTTCAACCTCCCGTCGGCCCGGCCTCGCCGGATCTCGTTCCCTTCGTCCTACACGCGCCGCCGGGCGCCCCAAACCGAATTCGGCGGAGGCGCCGCAACGTCGGTCATGCAACGGCCCGCTCGGGCGCCCGGACCCGCCCAGGCGCCGCGACCGCGGTTCCGCCGCTGGCCGCCCATCCGCCCGCGGCGCGGTCGCCGGGGGGCGGTTCGTGGCGACCGGCGCCGGCCTCCGCTCCGTCGCCGGTCGCAATTCCGACCCGCGCCGCCCGCGCGCCGCGCCGAGACCGCGGCCTCCGCAACACCGAACGCGGCCCGCCACGCGCCGCGGGCGGACCCGTCCCACCGGCGCGGCGCTCGGCGCGGCGCCTCCGCAGGAGGCCTTATTTTCCCGCCATCCGCCCTTCCGCGCTTGATCCCGCGCTCTGACCGCCCCACCAATCCCCCCATGACCGCGCCCCGCAGGGGCGCCCAATCCTACGGGAGGACTCCGCCATGAAGATCACCTGGCTCGGCCATTCCGGCTTCCGCATCGAGATCGCGGATCAGGTCCTGCTCATCGACCCGTGGCTGCGCGGGAACCCGATGTTCGACGAATCCCGCTTCGACGAGGCCGTGAAGGGCGCCACCGCCCTCCTCCTCTCCCACGGCCATTTCGACCACACCAACAACGCGACCGAGGTCGCCAGGGCCGCGAACTGCAAGGTCGTGGGCATCTTCGAGCTGGTCGGCCATCTCGGCGAGAAGGAGGGGCTGGAGACCGTCGGCTTCAACCTCGGCGGCACGGTGGCGCTCGGCGAGGTGAAGGTCACGCTGGTCGGCGCGCGCCACTCCTCCTCCATGGCCGGGCTCGGCTATGCGGGCACCGAGGCGGGCTTCATGATCGAGGGCGAGGGGAAGACGATCTACTTCTCCGGCGACACCGACGTGATGGCCGACATGGAAATCTACAACGACCTGCACAAGCCGCAGATCGGCATCCTCTCCTGCGGGGGCCACTTCACCATGGACATGAAGCGCGCCGCCTACGCCTGCAAGCGGTTCTTCAAGTTCGGCACCGTGATCCCCTGCCATTACAAGACCTTCCCCCTGCTGGCGCAGGATGCGTCCGAGCTGAAGGCCGAGCTGCCGGGCGTCAACGTGGTGGAGCCCGAGGTGATGACGGCAATCGAGATCTGAACCCCGTTCCGGCGGAGGCGCGTCTCCGCCGGAACCCCGCCCCGGGCCCGGGCGTTCCCGCGGCTCATCCCGGAACCCGGACCCAGGACGGCTCATCATGCGCGGCGACGAAAGACTGCCGGCGAGGCTGCCCTCGCCGACCCTCCTCACGGCCTGCGCATGGCTCGGGATCGTCGGCTGCGCGCTGGTGGTCGGGGGCAACCTGCTGGGCAGCTTCCTCGTCCCCGACTACGACTTCCTCGCCGACACGGTCAGCGACCTCGCGGCCGGCCGCTACGAGGTCATCCAGGACGTGGCGATCTACGCCCATGCCGCCGCCGCGGTGGCGCTCGCGGTCGCGGCGGCGCATCTGCAGCCCGACGGGCGGCGCTGGTCGCTCGGCATCCTGTTCCTGTGCCTGATGGCGCTGCTGGAGACGATCATCGCGGCGCGCAACGAATACGGCGACGGGGACGCGGGGGGGATCGTGATCCACCTCTGGCTCGTCCTGCCGCTGGGGCTCCTCTACATCGCCGCGCCGCTGGCCATGGCGCGGGGCATGGCCCGCTGGCGGCCGGAGGCGCGGCGCACCTGCATCGCGGTCGCCGTCTTCCTCGCGGTCGGCATCCCGGCCTACTGGTTCGTCCCCACCGGCTGGGACGGGCTGGCGGAGCGGGCGCTGGGCCTCGCCAACCTCGCGTGGATGCTCTCGCTCTGCCGCGTGCTCCTCGACGCCGGCCGCCGGCTGCCGCCGATCCCGGGCTAGCCGCGCAGCCCGGCGAAGAAGGCCCGCAGCAGCGCCGCGCATTCCGCCTCCGCGATCCCGCCATAGACCTCCGGTCGGTGATGCGCCTGGGGGTGGTCGAACACCCGCGCGCCGTGGTCGGTGCCGCCGGACTTCGGATCCGGGGCGCCGTAGTAGATCCGGCTTATCCGGGCGCCCGCCAGCGCGCCCGCGCACATGGCGCAGGGCTCCAGCGTCACCCAGAGGTCGAGCGTCCCCGGCCGTTCCGACCCCCGCGCCGCGCAGGCCGCGCGCAGGGCCAGCATCTCGGCGTGGGCCGTGGGGTCGCGCAGCTCCCGCACCCGGTTGCCGGCGGCGGCCACCACCTCGCCCCGCGCCGGGTCCACCACCACGGCGCCGACCGGCGTCTCGCCCCGCGCGCCCGCGGCCCGCGCCTCGACGAGCGCCGCGTCCATCCAGGAGCGGAAGCTCACGACGGCCTCTCCGGACGCCGGGCGGCCGCGGACGGGGGCGCGCAGGCCCACGCCGTCCCACGGGCGCGCCCTTGCGGCAAGGCTGCGCGCGGCCTCCCGTCCGCATGGCCTGCCGCCAGCCGCGCGTGCCGCCGCAGGAAGGCTGCGGCCGACTTCCCATCGGCCCTTGCCGCCGCCCATCGGTCGCGCCGCCGCAGGAAGGCTGCGGGGGGCATCGCGCAGGCCCGTGTCGCCCATCGGGCGCGCCGCCGCAGGAACGCTGCGGGCGACCTCCCGCAGGCCCATCCCTCCGCCCGCCGGGCGCGCCCCGCCTCGGCCCCGGGCGACGCCGCCAGACGTCCTCTCGCCGACCGTCGGGCGGCGCGGCTCTCCGGCCGGACGTGCGCCGCCGCCTCGGCCGCGAGCGACGGCGACGGGCGGCGCCGTCCCGCCGCGGGGCGCCCGGCCCTCATGCCGCCAACCGGAAGCGCCGGCGCCCGTCCTCGCCGCCCGCGGCCTCGGCGAAGCCCAGCCGGCGAAGCAGGCGCACCGCCCGCTCGTTCTCCGCGTGGGCCACCGCCACCACCTCCCGGCAGATCCCGGACACCTCGGTCAGGGCCGCGCCCATGGCCTCCTTCCCCAGCCCCTCGCCCCAGTGTTCGGGGCTCACGGCGAAGGAGGCCTCCACCGCCCCCCGCCCCGCGATCACGCAGAACTGGAGGCCCGCCAGCGCCGCCGGCCGGCCCTCCCGCTCCCACACCCGCAGGCCGAAGCCGTGGGCGGCCCAGTGGGCGGCGAAGGCGCGCACCCGGGCCGCCGGCGCGCCGGCCGCGCCCTCGCCGGTCCAGCGACCCACCTCCGGGCGGCCGAACAGGGAAGCGGCGAAGCGGGCGTCGCGCGGGGTGACGGGGCGGCCGACCAGCCGGGGCGTGCGCAGGAGGCTCATGGCCGCCTTATCGCCCGCGCGCCCGCCCCTCGCCAAGCCTTCCGTCGCCGCCCGGACCCGCGTATGCACCGGGGATGACCGGATCCGACGACTCCCCCGCCCGCCAGGGCGAACGCCTCGCCCGCCGCCTCGCCCGCGCGGGCGTCGCCTCCCGCCGCGCCGCGGAGGAGATCATCGCCGCCGGCCGCGTGCGCGTGAACGGGCGGATCGTCTCCACCCCCGCCTTCAACGTGGGCCCTACGGATCGAGTGGAGCTCGACGGCCTCCCCGTGGCGGAACCCGAGCCGGCCCGCCTCTGGCGCTACCACAAGCCCGTGGGCCTCGTGACCTCGGAGGCCGACGAGAAGGGGCGGCCCACGGTCTTCTCCCGCCTCCCCGCGGGCCTTCCCCGCGTCCTCTCCGTCGGGCGGCTGGACCTCAACTCCGAGGGCCTCCTGCTCCTGACCAATGACGGCGACCTGAAGCGCCGCCTCGAACTCCCCTCCACCGGCTGGCTGCGCAAGTACCGCGTCCGCGTCCACGGCGAACCGACGCCGGAGGCCCTCGCCCCCCTCGCCCGCGGCATGGTGATCGAGGGCGAGCGCTTCCAGCCCATGACCTTCACCATCGACCGCCAGCAGGGCGCCAACGCCTGGCTGACCGTGGCCCTGCGCGAGGGCCGCAACCGGGAGGTCCGCCGCGCCCTCTCGGAATGCGGCTTCGACGTCTCGCGCCTGATTCGGGTCAGCTACGGGCCCTTCCAGCTCGGCGATCTCGGGGCCGGCGAGGTGGAGGAGGTGCGTCCCAAGGTCCTGCGCGACCAGCTCGGCATGGCGCCTGACCCGAAGGAGGAGCGTCCCCGCCGCGGCCGCGCCCCCGCGCCCGAGGGTCCGCGCCGCCTCCAGCCCGAGAGTCCGGCCAAGCCCCGCGGCCGGAGCGCCGACGCCCCCGGCTCGCGCGAGCCGGCCCCCGCCCCGCGCGAGCCCAAGGAGCGGCCGCCCCGCCGCCCCTCCGGCGAAGCCTCCGCCCGCACCCCCTCCGCGGCGCCCGCCGCCCCGCCGCGCAAGACCCGCGGCGAGGGCTGGGCGAAGGCCCGGCCCCCCGCCGGCCGCGGCCCGCGCAAGCCCGGCCCCAAGCGCGGCGGCTGACCGCTCCGCCTCCGGCGGAGGCGCCGCGCCGGCCGTCCCGCCCCTGGCCGCCGCCCCGCCCGCGGCGCGTCCGCAGGGCAGGGCCTGTTGCCGGCGCCCGGCCTCGACCGTAGAGCCGGCATCGCCGGACCTCGTCGTCCCGGCGCCGCCCGGGACCCCAAGGCCCGAGGCCGTGTCTAGACCGTCGCCGCGCCTCTCGCCGTCCCACCTGCGCCCTCAGCCGTCATGTCCGACCGGCGGGAGTCGCGGCGCCTCCCTCCCCCGCTCGCGGGGGAGGGCCGGGGTGGGGGCTTGCCGCCTCTCGGGCCGCTTGCTCGTCCGCCCTCCCGCTGACCGTCGGCCCTCTCCCCCCTCGCCTGTCCGCAGGGGCGGACCGACGCTTCCCCGGCGGACCCGCATCGAACCCGCCGCGGCGGGAGCTTCCACCGCCGGCCCCCCGCCGCCTCCCGCTGCGTTCGTCCGCCTCTCCGCACCGACCCCCGCAGGACCGGCGCCTCCCGTCCGCGCCCCGCCCTGCCACCTTCTCATCCGGCCGACTCATGCAGCCGCAGCCGCCACCCCGCCGTCAGCGCGGCGCGCGAGGAGGCCGGCGTCAGCGCCTCCACCTCGCCGCGGGGCAGGGGCTCCGGGACGCCGTAGCCCTCCCACCCCCAGCGCCTTGCTGCGCCGTCGCGCACGAGGAAGCACCCCCCGCCCGTGCGGTACATCGCCCCCTCCGGCAGCGCCCGCGCCTCGACCCGCTCCCGCGGTCCCAGCCGCTCGGCGTGCAGCGCCCGGTCCATGGCGTCGGCTCCCGGCGGCTCAGCCAACCCCAGCCCCTCCGCCCAGGCCGCCGCGAAGGCCCGCGCCTCGGCGCGGCGGCACTCGAAGCAGGGCCGGTGCCCCGCCGCCAGCGCCACCGCGTCGTCCAGGAAGAACAGCTCCGTGTATCCCGCCCCCATCACCTCCCGCCTGCGCCCCCGGAACTCCAGCACGCAGCAGATCCACCGGCGCGAGACCCATCGCCGCCGCCCCAGCGTCGTCCCCTCATGCAGCCGGCCGCCGCGGTTGCCCATCAGCGTCCCCCGCGCCGGAACCGCGTGGATCTCCCCGTCCGGCGCCGCCCGGTTCCGCAACGGCCTCGACATGCCCCGCTCCCGATGCTGTGATCCGCCCCGCGGAACGGAGCGGAGCATGACCCCTCGACCCGAAGGCGCCAAGGCCGGGGACGATCCCCGGCCGATCATCGACCTGCCCTCGCCCAACCACGGGCCGAGGAAGGGCGTGGCCGCGCCCAACATGGCCATCCTCCACTACACCGGCATGCCCTCCGCCGCCCTGGCGCTGGCCCGCCTCTGCAACCCGCAGGCCGAGGTCTCCGCCCACTATCTCATCGACGAGACCGGCCAGGTCTTCCGCCTGGTGTCCGAGGCCCGCCGCGCCTGGCACGCGGGCGTCGCCGCCTGGGGGCCCGTGGAGGACGTGAACTCCCACTCCATCGGCATCGAGCTCGCGCATCCCGGCCATGACGGCGGCCTCCCCCCGTTCCCCGAGGCGCAGATGCAGGCGCTGGAGCGGCTCCTGTTCCAGATCCGCCTGCGCTGGGCGATCCCGCCCGAGCGGGTGCTCGGCCATTCCGACATCGCCGTCGGGCGCAAGATCGACCCGGGCGAGGGGTTCGACTGGCCCCGCCTCGCCGCCCGCGGCCACGCGGTCGTCTCCTGCGCGCAGACGCCCCAGGGCCTCGCCGCGATGCTCCCGCCCGAGACCTCTCTCACGCTGAACGCCCTGAAGCTCGGCTATCGCTGGCCGGAGGGGGAGGAAGGGTTCGCCGCCCTGATCCGCGCCCTCCAGATGCGCCTCGCCCCCGACGAGACCGGCGCGCCCCTCTCTGCCCGCCTCGCGGCGCGGGCGGCCGACCTCGCCGCCCGCTTCCCCGTGGCGACGGGCGAGCGTCCCCCCGGCCCGGACCCGGACTACGACCTCGACACGCGTTAACCAGGCGGCGCGGGCGCCATACGCTTGCCATACGTTTTGCAGACGCTTCGCATACCGCGTTCACCGGCCTTGCGCCGGCCCCTCCGCCCCCCTATCCCGTCCCTGCGGACGGCCGGGCGACCGCGGCGCCCTTCGGGGCGGCGAGGAAAGTCCGGGCTCCACGGAGGCACGGCGCCGGGTAACGCCCGGCCGGGGAAACCCGAGGGAAAGCGCCACAGAAAACAGACCGCCGCGGTGCGCCGCGGCAAGGGTGAAACGGTGGGGCAAGAGCCCACCGCGCCCCCGGCGACGGGGGCGGCACGGCAAGCCCCGCCGGGAGCAAGATCAAGTTGGGCCGAGCGCGCGGAGACGCGCAAGGGGCTGCCTCCGCCCCTTCGGCCGTGGTGGATCGCGAGAAGCCGGAGGCGACTCCGGCTCCAGATGAATGGTCGCCCACGGGCCCCGCTTCGGCGGGCGCCCCGGACAGAACCCGGCTTACAGGCCGTCCGCACCCGATTCCCTGATTCGCCTCTAAGGCGAGTTCGCGCCGTGGGAGATCGTGGGATTCCCGCCCCCGAAACGCCAAATTCGCCGCCCGAAGGCGCGCCTCGTCTTCATCATCAACGGAACCGTGTCCCGTCGGTCACGCGGGACGACCCAGATGTTGGGGTGTTCACTTTATGTTCTCGCGACATCTGGAGTCATCGTGACGTCGCCTCATCGAGGGCTTCGTTCCCACAATTTCCCTTTGCCGCCCACGCAATCCCATGCTACAAAATACCCAGAAGAGGCGGAGAGACCCAAACAAACGAGCAGGTTTCATACAGGCTCTCCAAGCAAGCCCGAACAATAACGTAACCGGCGCGTGACACGGCGCAACAAGCACGGCGCGAAGTCGGAATAAGACCCGAGGGACTAAACGGGGCGGGCCGCGCAGCAAGGCAATGCGCGGCCCGCTTTCGTTCGGGGGATATTCCGAAGCGCGAGGGGAATCCGCGGCCTATGTGGCAGCAGTTCACTTCGAGTTTCTTCAACAAGGTGGACGCGAAGGGCCGCGTCTCCGTCCCCGCCCTGTTCCGCAAGGCTCTCGAACTCCGCGGCGCCGACGGCCGGCTGGTTCTGGTTCCGGGCTTCCGCGACAAGCATTGCGTCGAGGGCTACGCGCCCGACGCCTACGAGCGGCTCGCACGCTCGGTCCGCCGCATGCACCCCTCCGATCCCAGGCGAAAGAAGCTGGAATACCGTCTGATGGGCCGCGCCCAGCCGCTCGACGTGGACGAGAACGGCCGGATCGTGCTGCCGGCCGACCTGCGCGCCCGCTACGACCTCGGCGCCGAGGCGGTGTTCGTGGGCCTTGGCGACAGCTTCCAGATCTGGAGCAGGGAAGGCTACGAAACCCACGTCGCCCCGATCCTGGAGGCTGACGAGGACGACGACGACGCCTTCGCCGCCCTCCCGTGGGACGAGGACGACGCATGAGGCCCGGGATCCTCCGCGCCCCCGCCGACGAAGGGGCGGCCCCGGGCCACGTCCCCGTCCTGCTGGCCGAGGTGCTGGACGCGCTCCGCCCCGGCGCGGGCGTGTGGCTCGACGGCACGCTGGGCGACGGCGGCTACACCCGCGCGATGCTCGACGCCGGGGCCGAGCGCGTGATCGCCGTGGACCGCGATCCCACGGCGCTGGCCCGCGCCGCACGCTGGGCCGGCCCCTATGGCGACCGCCTGATGCTCGCCGAAGGCCGCTTCGGCGACCTCGACGCCATCGCCGAGGGGCAGGGCGCCCCCGCGCTGGCCGGCGTGGTCCTCGACATCGGGGTCAGCTCCATGCAGCTCGACCAGCCGGAGCGGGGGTTCTCCTTCCTCCGTGACGGGCCGCTGGACATGCGCATGGGAACCGACGGCCCCTCCGCCGCCGACGTGGTCAACGCGGCGACCGAGGCCGAGCTTGCCGACATCCTCTTCCAGTTCGGCGAGGAGCGCGCCTCCCGCCGCATCGCCAGGGCCATCGTCGCCGCGCGCCCGCTGCGCACCACGGCGGCGCTGGCGGAGGCGATCTCCTCCGCGCTCCCCCGCGCCCGCCCCGGCCAGCCGCATCCCGCGACCCGCAGCTTCCAGGCCCTGCGCATCGCGGTGAACGACGAGCTGGGGGAACTGGCCCGCGCGCTCGCCGCCGCCGAGCGCGCCCTCGCCCCCGGCGGCGTCCTCGCCGTCGTCACCTTTCACTCGCTGGAGGACAGGATCGTGAAACGCCACCTCGCCCTGCGCTCGGGCCGCACGCCCGGCGCCTCGCGCCATGCGCCCGAGGCCGACGCGGGCGAGCCTCCGCGCTACGACCTGATCCTGCGCAAGCCCGCCACGCCGTCCGAGGCGGAGCTTGCGGCCAACCCCCGCGCCCGCTCCGCCCGCCTGCGCGCCGCCCGGCGCACCGACGCGCCCGCGCTGCCGCTGGACCCGCGCGGGCTGGGATTGCCGGGCCTCGCGGTCGCCGCGCTTGAACGGGGGGCCTGATGCGCTCGCTGCTCTACGTCGCCGCCCTCGCGCTCGTGGCCATCGTCGCCACCTGGGCCTACCAGGTGATCGACGACACCCAGAAGCTGCTGGACGAGGTGGATGCCCTGCACGCCGACATCGTGCGGGAGCGGGAGGCGATCTCGGTGCTCAACGCGGAATGGGCCTGGCTGAACCGGCCCGAGCGGCTGGACGGGCTGGTCCGCGCCCATGAGACGGAGCTGGCGCTGGCGCCGCTCACGCCCTCCCACTTCGCGGACGTGGCGGCCGTCGCCTTCCAGCCCCCGCCGCCCCACGCGCCCGGCGCGGCGCCCGAGCCCACGGCGCCCCCCGCGCCCGCCCTCGTCGCGGGGGCCCTCGGTCTGACCGCGCCCGCCCCCGTCGCCGCTCCGCCCGCCCCGATGGCCCCCGTCCCGGCCATGGCCGAAGCGCCGGTGTCGCTCGCGGGGCTGGTGGGGATCGACCGCATCTCGCTCGGCCTGCCGCTGCCGCCGCCGCGGCCGGCCCGCCGCTGAGGAGGCCCGCCATGATCGACATGACCGAACCCGATCGCGGACATGACCCCGAAGGGGCCCGCGGCCACGGCCCCGAGGGCGCCCGCCTCGCCGACGTGATCGCCGCGCGCGAAAGCGGCCTCGACCCGAACGAGGAGGCCGCCCGCCGCCGGGCCGAACGCCGTCGCGCCTCGGTCGCCGAGCAGCGCGGCCGCGCCCGCTGGCGCCTGCACCTGATGTGCTTCGCGTTCCTGTTCGCCTACGCGTCCGTCGCCGGCCGCATGGCGATCATCGCCGGCTCCGAGCCGGAGGAGCCGCGCGCCGCCGCCGGCGCCGACGCCTTCAGCCCGCTCCGCGCCGAGATCACCGACCGCAACGGCGCGCTGCTGGCGGCCAACCTGCCGGTCTGGTCCCTCTTCGCCCACCCGCATGAGCTGATCGACCCCGAGGGCTCCGCGCGCAAGCTGGCCGAGGTCTTCCCCGACCTGAACGCCGACGACCTCAGGAAGCAGTTCGCCGACGGGCGCAAGTTCATCTGGGTCAAGAAGGCCATCACCCCGGCCGAGCGCGTGAAGGTCCACGACATCGGCGACCCGGGCCTCCAGTTCGGCCGGCGCGAGATGCGCGTCTACCCCGCCGGCCGTCTCGCCTCCCACATCCTCGGCGGCGCCTCCTTCGGGCGCGAGGGCGTGCAGGCGGCCGAGATCGTGGGCTCGGGCGGCGTGGAGGCGAAGCTCGACGCCGAGCTGCGCGACCCGCCCGAGGCGGAGAGCCGCTGCGGCTCTCCTCGACCTGCGCGTCCAGCGCGCCATGGCCGACGTGCTGCCGAAGGCGTGGAGAAGTGACTGAACGCCAAGGGCGCGGCCGGCATCCTGATGGACGCGAAGACCGGCGAGATCATCGCCATGGTCTCGCTGCCCGATTTCGACCCCAACGACCGGCCCGCCGCCGCCGACCTCGGGCCACCCGGCCGACCACCCCACCTTCAACCGCGCGGCGCAGGGCGTCTACGAGCTCGGCTCCACCTTCAAGATCTTCACCGCCGCCATGATGATCGAGGCCGGCCTCGCCACGCCCGAGACGCATGATCGACACCGCCGGGCCCGCTGGTCTGGGGCCGCTACCGGATCCGCGACTTCCACGGGATGCCGCCGCGCATGACCCTGCGCGACGTGATCGTGGAAATCCTCCAACGTCGGCAGCGCGCGGATGGCGATGCAGCGGCGGCGCCGAGCGCAGCAGGCCTTCCTCAGGCAGCTCGGCCTGATGGAGTCGGCGCCGGTCGGAGCTGTCGGAGGCGCGCGCCACCGCCCCGCTGCTGCCGCCGAAATGGTCCGAGATCTCGACCGATGACGATCGCTACGGCCACGGCATCGCCGTCACGCCGCTGCATCTCGCGGCCGCCTACGCCACGCTCGCGAACGGCGGGCTCGCGTGACGCCCGAGCCTGATCGCCGCTCCGCCGCGCGCCGACCGAGGACGACCGCGTCGTCTCGCGAAGAGACGTCAAGCAAGGTCCGCCAGATGCTGCGCGCGGTGGTGACGCGACGGCACGGCGCGCAACGCCGACGTGCCGGGCTACCGCATGGGCGGCAAGACCGGCACCGCCGACAAGCCGCGGCCCACGCGGCGGCTACTACCGGGACAAGATGATCTCGACCTTCGCCGGCGATCTTCCCGGCCCATCGATCCGAAATACGTCATGCGTCGTCACCTTCGACGAGGCCGAGGACCGCTCCGGCGACCCCGCACCGGCACGGCGGGCTGGACCGCGGCGCCCACCGTCGGCGGCGCTGAACCGGATCGCGCCGATCCTCGGGATGCGCCCGCACCGAGCCTTGCCGCCCGCGCCGCCGCCGGCGCCGGCGAACGGCGATGCCCGGCTGGCCGGCCGGCTGCTGCCGCCGCGGGGCCGTGCGGGCGATGGACCGAGACGGCCGACCCGGCCTCGGACGCGCCCGCGCGCGGCCTGAGGCGGGCGCCCGCCGCGCGCCGAGGTTCAAGGCGTCCTCGGCGCGCCGGGCGTCCGTGCGGACGCCGAGGTGTGAGGGCGTGACCGCGGACAGCCGGCAGGCGCGCAGGGCTGGGTGTTCGTCGCGCTCAGGGGCACAGTGGACGGCGCCGAGTTCGCTGCCCTACGCGCTGCGCGCAGGGCGCGCTCGCCGTCGTGGCGACGGCCGAGGGCGCGGGGCGCCGCAGCGCCCAGACCTGCGGCGCCGCTGCCGATCCCCGGTCGTCACGAGGACCCCCGCCTCGCGCTCGCCCGCGCCGCCGCCGCCTTCTTCGGCGCCCAGCCCGAGGTGATGGCCGCCGTGACCGGGCACCAACGGCAAGACCTCGATCGCCAGCTTCACCCGCCAGATCTGGGCCGCGCTCGGCCATCGCCGCCGCCAATTTCGGCACCACCGGCGTCGAGGGCGCGGTGTGCGCGGCCGCTCGGCATCACCACGCCCGACCCGGTGACGCTGCACGCGCCTGCTGGCCGAACTCGTCGCAGGCGGGCGTCACCCACGCGGCGATGGAGGCGTCGTCCCACGGCCTCGCGCAGTACCGCCTCGACGGCGTGCGGCTGAGCGGCGGCGGCCCTCACCAACATCACCCGCGACCACTGGATTATCACGCCGACGCAGGAGGACTACGTCGCCGCCAAGCTCGGCCTGTTCGGCCGCGGTCCTGCCGCCGGGCGGCACCGCGGTGCTGAACGCCGACGACCCCGTCTTCGCGCAGGCCGACCGCGCTGGCCGCCGCGCGGAACCTGCGGGTGATCGCGGCGGGCCGGGCCGAGGCCGCCGATCTCCGCCTCCTCGCACGCGCGACTTCCACGCCGGCCGGCCAGACCCTGCTGCTTCCTCTGGCAGGGCCGGGAGCAAGCCGCCGACCTCCCCCTCGTCGGCGGCTTCCAAGGCGAGAACGCGCTGATCGCCGCCGCGCTCGCCATCGCGCTGCGGCGCGGACCCGGACGCCGTGTTCGCAGGCGCTCCCCGGCGCTCAAGACCGTGCGCGGCCGGATGGAGCATGCCGCCGGCACGCGGCGAACGGCGCCGCGCGTCTACGTGGACTACGCCCATACCGCCCGACGCGCTGGCGACGGCGCTCGCCGCGCTGCGCCCGCACGCCCCGGGCCGCCTGATCGTCGTCTTCGGCGCCGGCGGCGACCGCGACCGCGGCAAGCGCCCGCTGATGGGCGCAGGCCGCGCGGGCCGCCGACCTGGTCATCGTCACCGACGACAACCCCCGCTCCGAGGACCCCGCCGCGATCCGCGCCGCCGATCCTGAAAGCCGCTCCCGAGCGCGCGAGGAGATCGGCGGACCGCGCCGAGGCGATCCTCGCCAGGCCGATGCGCTCCTCGCAGCCCGGCGACCGCCTGCTGATCGCCGGCAAGGGCCATGAAACCGGCCAGATCGTGGGCGACGACCGCCCATCCGTTCGACGATGCCGAGCAGGCGCGCGCCGCCGTCGCACGCGGCCGACGGAGAGGGGGACCGGGTGACCCGCGCTCTGGACCAGCCGAGAGGCCGGGCCGCCACCGGAGGCGCGCGCGCTACGGCCGCTTCGGGGCGACGCGGCGTCGTCCATCGACAGCCGCGCGCATCGCGCCGGGGACCTGTTCGTCGCCCTCGCGGACGCCGCGCGACGGCCACGACTTCGTCGGCCGCAGGCGCTGGCAGGCCGGGGCCGCCGCGGCCGTCGTCTCCCGCATCCCCGAGGGGCTGCCGAGGACGCCCCTCTCCTGCTGGTGGACGACACGCTCGGCGGCGCTGGAGCGCCCTCGGCGCCCATGCCCGCGCCCGCACCGCAGGCGCGCGTCGTCGCCGTCACAGGCTCGGTCGGCAAGACCTCCACCAAGGAGATGCTGCGCGCGCGCCCTCGTCGCGCAGGGCGCCACCCACGCCGCTGAGAAGAGCTACAACAACCACTGGGGCGTGCCGCTGACGCTGGCGCGCATGCCGCCTGCCGCCCGCTTCGCCGTGATCGAGATCGGCATGAACCACGCCGGAGAGATCCGCGCCGCTCACGCAGCTCGCCCGCCCGCATGTGGCGCTCGTCACCACCGTGGCGCGCCGTCCACCTCGGAACTTTCGGACGATCGACGGGCATCGCCTTCGCGAAGGCCGAGATCTTCGAGGGGCTGGAGCCCGGCGGCGTCGCGCATCCTGCCGCGCGACAACCCGCACTACGAGCGTCTCGCCCGCCGCGGCCCGCGCGCGCCGGCGCCCGCGTCCTGCGCTTCGGGCACCGGGGCGCGCTGCGAGGCGCGGCTGCTGGCCGCCTCCGTCGCCGGACGGCGGCGACCGCGGTCACGCGCGCTGCTCCACGGCGGGCGGCGATGTTCAAGATCGGCGCGCCGGGCCGGCACTTCGCGATGAACGCGCTCGGCGTGCTTGCTGGCGGCCGAGGCGCTGGCGCCGATCTGGCCCGCGCCGCCATGGCGCTGGCCGCCTGGCGCGCGCCCGAGGGCCGCGGCGCCCGCTGGCGCGATCGCGCTCGGACGCGGCCGGCCTCGACGGCGCCATCCACCTGATCGACGAAAGCTACAACGCCAACCCCGCCTCGGTCGGCGCCGCGCTGGAGGTCCTCGCCTCGCCAGCGGCCCGAGGACGGGCAGGGCCGCGTCGCCCGCGGCCGGCGCATCGCGGTCCTGGGCGACATGCTGGAGATGGGCCCGCGAGGAGCGCGGAGCTGCACGCCGCCCTCGCCGCCCACCCCGCGCTCGCGCGCATCGACCGCGTGCACACTGCTGCGGCCCGCTGATGAAGGCCCTGCACGAGGCGCTGCCAATCGAAAAGCGCGGCGTCTGGGCGCGAGGATCGCGGCCGCCCTCGCGCGCCAGCGTGCCGCGCGCCTGCTTGACGCGGGCGACGTGGTCATGGTGAAGGGCTCGCTCGGCGCGCGGATGGCCCGCGTGGTCGAGGCGATCCGCGCGCTGGGCCGCCCCGCCCCCGAGGCTGCGGACGGCGACGACGAAGGACTGGACGCCTGATGCTCTACCACCTGCTCACGCCCCTTTCCGAGGGCGGAGACCTGTTCAACCTGTTCCGCTACCTGACCTTCCGGGCGGGCGGCGCGTTCCTGACGGCGCTGTTCTTCGGCTTCGTCTTCGGCACGCCCATTATCCGCGCGCTGCGCCGGATGCAGAAGAAGGGGCAGCCGATTCGCGCCGACGGGCCCGAGGGGCACGTCCTCACCAAGGCCGGCACGCCCACCATGGGGGGCGTGCTGATCCTGTTCTCGCTGGTCGTGTCGACGCTGCTCTGGGCGCGGTGGACATGGGCTACATCTGGATGGTGCTGCTGGTGACGGTGGGCTTCGGCGCCATCGGCTTCGCGGACGACTTCCTGAAGGTGTCGAAGTTCGACGTCAAAGGCGTGCCGGGCCGCGTCCGCCTCGGCATCGGCTTCGCGATCGCGCTGCTGGCGGCGCTGGCCGCGCTGTGGTTCCAGCCCGAGACCGCTGACGGGCGCGCTCGCGCTTCCCGGTCTTCAAGGACGTGCTGGTCGACCTCGGGCTCTTCTACATCCCCTTCGCCATGCTGGTGATCGTGGGCTCTGCCAACGCGGTCAACCTGACCGACGGGCTCGACGGGCTCGCGATCATGCCGGTGATGATCGCGGGCGGCGCGCTCGGCATCATCGCCTACGTGGTCGGGCGCACGGACTTCACGGAATACCTGGGCCTCAACTACGTCCCGGGGACGGGAGAGATCGCCATCTTCTGCGCCGCCCTGATCGGCGCGGGCCTCGGGTTCCTGTGGTACAACGCCCCGCCCGCGATGGTCTTCATGGGCGACACCGGCTCGCTCGCGCTCGGCGGCGCGCTGGGGGCCATCGCCGTCTCCACCAAGCACGAGATCGTGCTCGCCATCATCGGCGGCCTCTTCGTGGTCGAGGCGTTGTCGGTCATCATCCAGGTCGGCTACTTCAAGCTGACCAAACGCCGGGTGTTCCTGATGGCCCCCATCCACCACCATTTCGAGAAGAAGGGCTGGCAGGAGGCCACCATCGTCATCCGCTTCTGGATCATCTCGGTGATCCTGGCCCTCGTCGGCCTCGCCACGCTGAAGCTCCGATGATCCCCGTCCCCGGATACGAGGGCGCCCGCGTCGCCATCCTCGGCCTCGGCCGCTCCGGCCTCGCCGCCGCCCGCGCGCTGCGCGAGGGCGAGGCGATCCCCGTGTGCTGGGACGACAAGTCCGAGGCCCGGGAGGCCGCGGAGGCCGAGGGCTTCGAGATCGCCGACCTCTCCCGCGACCGCGCGTGGGAGGAGGCGTCCCGCCCCGCGCTCCTGATGGTCTCCCCCGGCATCCCCGCCCTCTACCCCGCGCCCCACCCGGCGGTGGAGCTCGCCTGGGCGAACGGCGTGCCGGTGGACAACGACGTGGGCCTCATGTTTCGGGCCCTGGCCGCCTTCGACACCGACGACTGGGACGAGCCTCTCAAGGTCGTCTGCGTCACCGGCTCCAACGGCAAGTCCACCACCACGGCGCTGATCGGCCACATCCTTGCGGAGGCGCAGCGCCCCGTTCAGGTCGGCGGAAACATCGGCCGCGGGGTGCTGGGCCTCGACGCGCTGCACGAAGGGGACACGCTGGTCCTCGAACTCTCCTCCTACCAGATCGAGTTCGCCCGTTCGCTGGCCCCGGACGTGGCGGTCTTCCTCAACCTCTCCGACGACCACCTGGATCGCCACGGCGGCCGCGGCGGCTACTTCGCCGCCAAGGCGCGCCTGTTCGAGATGGGCGCCCCCGAACGCGCCGTGGTCGGCCTCGACGAGCCCGAGGGCCGCTTTCTCGCCGACCGCCTCCGTGGCCGGGGGATGGAGGGCGACGATCCTGTCATCGGCCTCTCCCTCACCCGCAAGCTCCCCGATCCCGGCTGGTCGGTCACCGCCCGCAAGGGCTTCCTGGCCGAGCGTCGCCACGGCCGCCAGACGGCCTCGCTGGACCTGCGCGACCTGCCCACCCTCCAGGGCGCCCACAATCACCAGAACGCCTGCGCCGCCTGGGCGGCCTGCCGCACGCTGGGCCTCTCCCCCCGCCAGATCGAGGCGGGCCTGCGCTCCTTCCCCGGCCTCCCCCACCGGCTGGAGCGGGTCGCGGAGCGCAACGGCGTCCTGTTCGTCAACGACTCCAAGGCCACCAACGCCGACGCGGCCGAGAAGGCGCTCCTGACCTACGACCGGATCCGCTGGATCGCCGGCGGCGTCCCCAAGGCCGGCGGCATAACGCCGCTCGCTCCCCTTTTCCCGCGCATCGCCCGCGCCTACCTGATCGGCGAGGCCGCCCCCGCCTTCGCCTCCACCCTCGCCGACACCCCCCACACGCTCTGCGATAGCCTTGACGCCGCCGTCGCCCAGGCCGCCGCCGAGGCGCAGCCCGGAGAGGTCGTGCTCCTCTCCCCCGCATGCGCCAGCTTCGACCAGTTCCGCGACTACGAGGCCCGCGGCGACGTCTTCCGCACCGCCGCCCGCCGCGCCGCCGGAGAGGAGCCCACCCCATGACCGAGATGACCTTCGGCGCCCCGCGCCTGCGCCTGTCGGAGCCCATCCTCACCCGCTGGTGGCGCACCGTGGACCGCTGGACCGTGGGCGCGGTTCTGGCGCTGATCGTGATCGGCCTCGTGGTCGGCATGGCCGCCTCCGCGCCCCTGGCGGAGCGCAACGGCCTGCCCACCTTCTACTTCGTCACCCGCCAGGCCGCCTTCGCGGTGCTCGCCATCGGGGTGATGATCGGCATCTCCATGCAGGACCCGCAGACGGTCAGGCGCCTTTCGGTGCTGGGCTTCGTCGCCTCCTTCCTGGTGATCCTCGCGCTGCCGGTGATCGGAACCGATTTCGGCAAGGGCGCCACGCGCTGGATTTCGCTGGGCTTCGTGTCGATCCAGCCGTCGGAGTTCCTCAAGCCCGCCTTCGTGGGAACCGCCGCCTGGATCATGGCCGGCACGTTCGAAAAGCACGGGCCTCCGGGCAAGTTCCTCTCGTTCCTGCTGGCGGCCACCTGCGCCGCGATCCTCGCGCTGCAGCCCGACTTCGGGCAGGCGGCGCTGATCCTTGCGGTCTGGGGCGCGATGTACTTCGTCGCCGGCGCCTCGGTTCCGCTTCTGGCGGTGCTCGGCGGGCTGGTCGGCGGGGCAGGGGCCTTCGCGTACGAGAACTCCGAGCACTTCGCGCGCCGCATCGACGGCTATCTCGCGGCCGAGGTCGATCCCCGCACCCAGATCGGCTACGCCACCAACGCCATCCAGGAGGGCGGGTTCTTCGGCGTGGGCGTGGGCTCCGGCTCGGTCAAGAACACGCTGCCGGACGCCCATACCGACTTCATCATCGCCGTGGCGGCCGAGGAATACGGCCTCCTCCTGTGCCTGCTGGTGATCGGTCTGTTCCTGTTCATCACCATCCGCGCCTTCCAGCGCCTGACCGAGGAGCGGGACGGCTTCGCCCGCCTCGCCGGCTCCGGGATGGCGGCGCTGGTGGGCTTGCAGGCTTTCGTGAACCTCGGCGTGGCGATCCGCCTGCTGCCTGCCAAAGGCATGACCCTCCCTTTCATTTCCTACGGCGGCTCGTCCCTGATCGCGGCCGGAATCGGCATGGGCCTGCTGCTTGCGATGACACGCAAGCGCCCCCAGCGCGACGTGACCGAGGCGCTGGAGCAGGCGGCGTGAGCGCCGCCCCCGCACCCCCCGGCTCCGGCGGGCGGCCCCACCCGCCCACCCTGCCGCCCCCCTCCGCCGGGGCGCGCGGGGCCGGTCCGGCCGGCGGCACGATCCGCCGCACGGGCCGAGGCCAGCGGCGGCTCCCATTTCTCGCCAGCGGCGCGGACAGGGCGGGCCGCGCCCCTGGCCTGGGTCCGGAAGGCGAGGGGCGGCGACCTGCTTCGGAAGGCGCCTCGCACCGCATCCCCACGGACGGCGCCTCGCCCCCCTTCGCCCCGGAAACCGCCCTTCGCCGCCGCCTCGCTCCCGGCCCCGCCCGTCGAAAGTCATGCCCCCCGCAGGCGCCGAACCCCACTGCCGGCCGGAGCGCCCCTCCTGAGCCTCCGCCGCGGCGCCGCGACCGGCCGGCCCCGTGACCGCCCCCCACCTCGTCATCGCCGCCGGCGGCACCGGCGGGCACATGTTCCCCGCCCAGGCGCTGGCGCAGGAGATGCTGCGCCGCGGCTGGCGCGTCTCCCTCTCCACCGACGACCGCGGCGCCCGCTACGCCGCGGGCTTCCCCGAGGCCGTTGCCCGCGTCCCCGTCCGCTCCGCCACCTTCGCCCGCGGCGGCGCGCTCTCGAAGCTCGCGGTCCCCGCCCTGATCGGCGCCGGCGTGGCCGAGACCCTGCGCTGGTTCCGCCGCGACCGCCCCGCCGTAGTGGCAGGCTTCGGCGGCTACCCCTCGCTGCCGGCCCTCTCGGCGGCTACCCTCGCCGGCCTCCCCCGCCTGATCCACGAGCAGAACGGCGTGCTCGGCCGCGTGAACCGCGTCTTCGCCCCGCGCGTGGCGGCCGTGGCCTGCGGCGCCTGGCCCCTGAGCAATGCCCCGAAGGGCGCGAACGCCCTCCACCTCGGCAACCCGATCCGCGACGCCGCGCGGGAGGCCGCCGGGCGCCCCTACGAGGCCCCCGGCAGCGGCCCCATCCGCCTGCTGGTCTTCGGCGGCAGCCAAGGCGCGTCGGTCCTCTCGCGCCTGATGCCCGACGCGCTGCGCGCCCTGCCCGAGGACCTTCGCGCCCGCCTCCACCTGACCCAGCAGGCCCGCGACGCCGAGGCCGACGCCCTCCGCTCCGCCTGCGCCGACCTCGCCATCCCGGCCGAGGCCGCGCCCTTCTTCCAGAACCTGCCCGACCGGATCGCCGACGCTCAGCTGGTGATCTCCCGCGCCGGCGCCTCCACCATCGCGGAGCTGACCGCCATCGGCCGCCCGTCGATCCTGATCCCCTATCCCTCGGCCATGGACGACCACCAGACCGCCAACGCCCGGCCGCTCGCGGACGCGGGCGCCGCAGTCCTCGCCCCCGAGGCCGGGTTGACCCCGCAGGCCCTCTCGGGGCACATCGCCGCCATCCTGACCGATCCGCACCGTGCCGCCGCCATGGCGCAGGCCGCCCGCCGCCTGGGCCGCCCCGACGCCGCCTCGGCCCTCGCGGATCTGGTCGAACTAACCGCCGGAGACCGCTCATGAGCCCCGCCGCCCGCCTCCCGCACGAGATCGGCCCGATCCACTTCGTCGGCATCGGCGGCATCGGCATGTCCGGCATCGCGGAGGTCATGCTGAACCTCGGCTACGACGTGCAGGGCTCCGATGCCAGGGATTCCGATATCGTCCAGAGGCTTAGAACTCTCGGCGCCCGCATCTTCATCGGCCAGACAGCCGAGAACATCGGCCGCGCCAAGGTCGTGGTGATCTCCTCGGCCATCAAGAAGGGCAACCCGGAGCTCGACGCCGCCCGCGCCGCCGGCCTGCCGGTCGTGCGCCGGGCCGAGATGCTGGCGGAGCTGATGCGCCTCAAGTCCAACGTCGCCGTCGCCGGCACCCACGGCAAGACCACCACCACCTCCATGGTGGCGGCCCTGCTGGACGCGGGCGGCGTGGACCCGACGGTGATCAACGGGGGCATCATCCACGCCTACGGCTCCAACGCGCGGCTGGGGACGGGGGACTGGATGGTGGTGGAGGCCGACGAGTCCGACGGAACTTTCGTAAGGCTGCCGGCCACTTACGCCATCGTCACCAACATCGACCCCGAACACTTGGACCACTACGGCTCCTTCGAGGGCGTGCGCGCGGCCTTCGACGGCTTCGTCTCCAACCTCCCCTTCTACGGCGCCGCGATCTGCTGCATCGACCACCCCGAGGTGCAGTCCCTCGTGGGCCGCGTGGACGACCGCCGCACCATCACCTACGGCTTCTCGCTGCAGGCCGACGTGGTGGGCGTGAACCTGCGCCACGAGCCCGGTACCGGCGCCGCCCGCTTCGACGTGATCGCGCGCCTGCGCGACGGGCTGGCGCGGGGCGAGCGGCGGATCGAGGGCCTGCGCCTGCCGATGCCCGGAGACCACAACGTTCTGAACGCTTTGGCCGCCATCGCCGTGGCGCTGGAGCTGGGCCTGCCCGACGATGCCATCCGCGCGGGGCTGGAGAAGTTCGGCGGCGTGAACCGGCGCTTCACCCGGGTCGGCGAGTGGAACGGCGCCGCGATCATCGACGATTACGGCCACCACCCGGTGGAGATCGCCGCCGTCCTGCGCGCCGCGCGGCAGGCGGCGGGGACGGGCCGCGTCATCGCCATCCACCAGCCCCACCGCTACACCCGCCTCGCCTCGCTTTTCGAGGATTTCTGCAAGTGTTTCAACGAGGCGGACATGGTGGCCATCGCCGATGTCTACGCCGCCGGAGAGGCGCCGGTGGAAGGCGCGGACCGCGACTCTCTGGTCGCGGGGCTCACCCGCCACGGCCACCGGGACGCCGCCGCGCTGCAGGGGCCGGAGGCGCTGCCGGACTATGTCGCCGCCCGCGCCCGTCCGGGGGACCTCGTTGTCTGCCTGGGGGCCGGGTCGATTACCCAGTGGGCCCGCGCACTGCCCGAGGCGCTGGAGGGCCGAGCCGCCGCCGAGTAGCCGGGGAGTCATCGGATGCGGTGACTCGAGTCATCAAATTCGGTGCCGGAGTCACCGAATACGGCGCAGAAATCATCGACACCGATAACTCGCGGTCGGCCGAACCGGCGTTTCATACCAGCGCCTGTTGAGGCTGGCTCGCGGGGGTTCCCGGCCCGTCCCAGGGCTGGTTCACGATGGAGAGCCGAAGGAGGGTCTTCATGAGAGCAGCGCTCGGACTGCGCGCCGATTTCACGGCGGATGAGCTGGACACCCGCAAGCCCCCGATGATCTGAGCGATCCTGCCTGAGGGGGCCGGCCGGCCGGCATGGCCTTGCCCCGGATCGGCATGATCTCGTTGCGCTGCGGGCGACAGGCGCTGTCGGCCCGGACCTCCGAGCCGGCGTTCTCCGCGCTGACCAGCCGCCGCAGCGACCGGCCGTCGGCCGCCGAGGCCGAGGTGACCGTGCTCTCTCGGATGAAGCCGAAACGCCGGTCGATGCTGATGTGGGATTTGCAGCCGAACGCCGGGACCGCGATCATCGGCAGCGGCGTCCCGTCCGGGCGATGCCGCACTTGTCGCCCACCTTCAGCGTCCAGCGGGCGTTCGTGTCCTTCTGCGCCGCCTTGTTCGGCTCGTCCGGCCGGATCTCCTTCGCCGGCTTGCCCGCCTTGATCGCCGCCTTCTCGGCCTCGGTATTGCGCTGCTTCGGAGCCGGCACGAGGCTGGCGTCGACGAGCTGGCCGGCCATCGGGACGCACTCCTTCTTCTTCGGCTGCCGGTCGAAGGCCTTCATCGCCGCTTCAGCGTCCCGGTCTCGGTCAGGCGGTTCCGGAAGTGACGGATGGTGTTCTCGTCCGGCGTCGGCGCGCCGAGATCGAAGCCCGGGAACCGCATCCATGACAGCCGGCCCCGGACCATGAACTCCATGCGCGCATCGCTGAGGTTGCGCTGCGCCTGAAGGATCAGCGCCTTGAACGTCGAGACCGGGTCGAACGGCGGGCGGCCCCCCTTCGAGCCGTCGCCATCTCCCGGGCCCTCGACCAGCCAGGGCCGGAAATGTTCGAAGTCCACCGCCGCCTCGAGGACCTCCAGCGGATCGCCGTGCCTGCTCAGCCGCTCCAGGCGCTCCGTGAGCCCGAACAATCCCGACTGCTGCATGATCGCTCCTCCCGATCCGATCGGGCGAGTGAACCGGAACGCCGACGAGCATGGTAGGTTCTTGCGGGTGTCCAGCTGAGGAGGCTAGCGAAGGCAAGCCGGGAGGCGCGGCAGACGCGCCGCCTGCTGGCGCTGGCCTCGATCCACGAGGGCGGCCGCCGGAGCGAGGCGGTGAGGGTCGGGGGCGTCGGGCTCCAGATCATCCGGGACCGGGTTGTCCGCTTCGGCGCCAAAGGTCCGGCGGGCTGCACGACCGCAAGGCCCCCGGCAAGGCTCCTCTGCCGACGGACGCGCATCGGGCGGCGCTGGCGGGGACGGTGGAGGCGAGGCCGAAGCCGTCTCCGGACGGCGTGGTCCGCTGGCGGCTGGTGGACCCTGCGCAGTGGGTCCGGGAGGAGTTCGGCGCAGGCAAGGCCGCCGGGCCGGTCATGCCCTGCGCCGACACCGAGGCCATGCAGGCGCACCTGGCCGAGATCAGTCTGGCCGTCGATCCCGGCGCCCATGCCGTGCTGATGCTCGACCAGGCGGGCTGGCACATGTCCGCCCGGCCCGTCGTCCCGGACAGCGTCGCGCTGCTCCCCCTGCCGCCGCGCTCCCCCGAGTTGAACCCCGTCGAGAACGTCTGGCAGCTCATGCGCGGCGACTGGCTGTCGAACCGCGTCTTCAGCTCCTACCACGACATCGTCGGCCACTGCTGCGAGGCACGGAACAAGCTCGCCGACCAGCCTCGACGCATCATGACCAGCGGGCGACGAACTTGGGCGCATGGGTCCTGATCGGGGGGCTTTGGTATGAGGCCCCTCCGAAGGCCATCTCCGCAACTCTTCGTCAACGACCGTCGGCGCATGGCAACTTCTCCGACGAAAAGGTGAAGTCCTCACCCCGCGATGACGCAAGGGCCGCTTGCGGGGTCGGGCGGGCGGGCTATCTGGCGAGGCGCACGCCCGCTGGCGCGCCCGTTCCGCCGACGATCCGCCCGAGGGAGGCGATGTCAGACCCCGGCCTGCACCGCCGCCTCGGCTTCGGCCTGCTCACCCTCTACGGCCTGTCGGTCATGGTCGGCGCGGGGATCTACGTGCTGGTCGGCGCCGCGGCGGGCGCGGCCGGAGCCCTGGCGCCCGTGGCCTTCCTGATCGCAGCCCTGGTCGCCACCCCGACGGCAGCGAGCTACGCCGAGCTCTCGACCCGCGTGCCCGAGGCCGGGGGAGTTGCGGCCTGGCTGCGCGCGGCCTTCTCCAGCGATCTGCTGGCCCTCGTCGCCGCGGTGATGATCGTGGGAGGGGCGGTGATTTCAGCCGCGACGGTGCTTCAGGGGGGCGTGGGCTACGTGCGGGACCTGATCCCGCTGCCGACGCCGGCGCTGACGGTCGTGCTGGCGGCGCTGCTGACCGCGGCGGCGGCGCTGGGGGTGGTGGAGTCGCTCTCGCTGCTGGCTGTCGCCACCGTAGCGGGGATCTTCGGGCTTCTATTCGTGTCCTGGGCGGGGTTCGCGGCCCCCCCCGCCTCCCAGTGGACCGCGGGCATCGCGCCTGAGTCCGAGGTGGCGCTCCCCGCCACGGCGGGGCTCGCCGTCGCCACACTCTACGCCTTCTTCGCCTTCATCGGCTTCGAGGACATGGTGAACCTGGTGGAGGAGACCCGCGACCCCGCCCGCACCATGCCGCGGGCGATCCTCGCGGCGCTGGCGGTGACCGCCGCGCTCTATGCGCTGGTGGTGCTGGCGGCGGTCAGGGCGGTGCCTGCATGGGCGCTCGCGGCCTCGGACCGGCCGCTGGCGCTGGTGGTCGAGGCGGGGTTCCCGGGCGGGGCGGGCACGGCGCTCTCGGCGGTGGCCGCCGCCACCGTGGTCAACGGGGTGCTCGCGCAGATCGTGATGGGGGCGCGGGTGATCTACGGGGTGGCGCGGAGCGTGCCGGCGCTGGGCTTCCTCGCCCATGCCCATCCGCGGCTCGGGACGCCGCTCCGGGCGACGCTGCTGGTGGGTCTCGTGGTGACGGGGGTGGCGCTGACGCTGCCGTTCGAGCAGCTGGCGGCGGGCGCCTCGGCGGCGGTGCTGGCGGTATTCGCCGCGATCAACCTGCTGCTGATCCGCCTGCGCCGGGCGGGGCCGCCGCCGCCCGGAGCCTGGATCGCGCCGCGCTGGACTCCCTGGGCGGGGGCCGCATCCGCCCTCGCGGCGCTGGCCGCGTCTCTGTGGGGCGGCGCTTGACCCCAGGCCCGCGTGCGGCGACACAGCCGGGCCCGAACCGTCCGGAGACGACCGTGCCCGCCCTTGACGGAGACGCCCTGCTCGCCCGCCTGCCCGCCGTCCGCGGGAGGCTGACGCCGATGCGCCCGCTCGCGCCCCTGTGCTGGCTCCAGGTGGGCGGACCGGCGGAGGTGCTGTTCCAGCCCGAGGATCGCGAGGATCTGGCGGAGTTCCTCGGTGCGCTGCCCGGGGACGTGCCGCTGACGCCGCTGGGCGTCGGCTCCAACCTCATCATCCGCGACGGAGGCTTGCCGGGGGTCGCCATCCGGCTCGGGCGCGGGTTCAACCGGGCGGAGGCGCTGGAGGGGCGGCGGCTGCGCGCGGGGGCGGCCTGTCTCGACGCCCATGCGGCGAAGGCGGCGGCCGAGGCGGGGATCGCGGGGCTGGAGTTCCTGCGCACCATTCCCGGTGCGCTGGGGGGCGCGGTGCGAATGAATGCCGGCTGCTACGGGGCCTATGCGGCCGACGTGGTGGAGGAGGTCGTGATCCTGACGCGGGGAGGGGAGCGGCGGCTGACGGCGGAGGCGTGCGGGTTCGGCTACCGCAGCTCGGCGCTGCCCGAGGACGCGGTGATCGTGGAGGTCACGCTCCGGGGCCAGGCAGGCCATCCGGCCGAGCTCGCGGCGCGGATGGAGGCGCTGGTCGCGAAGCGGGAAGCCTCGCAGCCGGTTCGGGAGCGGAGCTGCGGGTCCACCTTCCGCAATCCGGCCGGCTTTTCCTCGACCGGTGAGGCGGGGGATCCGATGGAGCTCAAGGCGTGGTCGCTGATCGACCGGGCCGGGTGCCGGGGCCTGCGTCGGGGCGGCGCGGCGATGTCGGAGAAGCACGCCAACTTCCTGGTCAACGCCGGCGGCGCCACCGCCGCGGATCTTGAGGGGTTGGGCGAGGAGGTGCGCGCCCGCGTTCGGGAAGCCCACGGGATCGAGCTGGAGTGGGAGATCCGGCGCATCGGGCTGCCGGCCTGAGGCGAGCGGCCCGGACGAAACGCGGCAGCGGAAGCTGCGCGCCCGGCATCGTCCGCTCCCGGCCTTCTGCGGTGAACTCGACTCGGGAGAGGAAAAGGCTTTCCGCGCACGCCTCTGAGGCGCTATGCTACCATCCGAGTCGAAGGGCTCATCGAGCGGTCGGATGACCGGGGTCAACCCCGGCGGCGGCCAACAGGCAAGCGCGATACGCGCGAAAGCCCCCGCAGAGGGGCGAGGAACGAGGCAGCATGGCGGGCAGGGCTTCCACCCGCGTGGCGGTGCTATTAGGCGGCCGGTCGGCCGAGCGCGAGGTGTCCCTCGTCTCGGGCCGCGAGTGCGCCCACGCGCTGCGCAACGCAGGCTACGACGTGACCGAGATCGACGCCGGCGACGACCTCGCCGAGCGGCTGGTCGCGCTGAAGCCGGACGTGGCTTTCAACGCGCTGCATGGCCGGTGGGGCGAGGATGGCTGCGTCCAGGGCGTGCTGGAGTGGCTGCGCATCCCCTACACCCATTCCGGAGTGCTGGCCTCGGCGCTCGCGATGGACAAGGTGCGCGCGAAGGAGGTCTTCGCCGCCGCCGGGCTGCCGGTCGCCGAAGGCCGGCTCGTGGCGCGCGAGGAGATCGAGCGCGCGCACCCCATGGCGCCGCCCTACGTGGCCAAGCCTTACAACGAGGGCTCCTCGGTCGGGGTCTACATCGTGCAGGAGGGGGCGAACGGGCCCCTGAAGCTTTCGCCCGACGCGCCCGAAATGATGCTGGTCGAGAAATTCGTGCCGGGTCGGGAGCTGACCGTCTCCGTGATGGGCGGCGAGGCGCTGGCCGTCACCGACATCGTCGCCAGCATCGGCTGGTACGACTACGCCGCCAAGTACCAGGCGGGCGGATCGGTCCACGAGATCCCCGCGAGGATCCCGCGGGAGGTGGAGGCGCGCTGTCTCTCAGTGGCCGCGCGGGCCCATGAGGCGCTGCGCTGCCGGGGGCTTTCGCGCGCCGACCTGCGCTGGGACGAGAGCCTCGGGGCCGAGGGCGTGGTGCTGCTGGAGGTGAACACCCAGCCCGGAATGACGCCGACCTCGCTCTCGCCCGAGCAGGCCGCCCACAAGGGGATCACCTTCGAGGAGCTGATGGTCTGGATGGTGGAGGACGCCTCATGCCTGCGCTGAGCGAAGGGAGGGGCGCATGAGCGCCCTCCGCGCCGCCGCCCGCGCGCTGCGTCGCCTGCGGCCGCAGCCTGCGGGGCCGTTCGAGGGGCCGCGCCGGCGGCGGGATCCGTCCCCCTCGCGCCTGCGCTACCGGCTGGAGCGGCTCGGGCGGCGCAACTACGTCCGCTTCGCCCGGCACCTCGCGGTTCCCGCGGGGCTGGCGCTGACGGGCCTGTGGCTCTGGCAGTCCGAGCCTGTGCGGACGCTGCTGCTGGACGTCACCGCCTCGGTGCGCGAGTCGGTGATGGACCGGCCGGAATTCGCGGTGACGCGGCTCGACCTCAAGGGCGGGTCGGAGGATCTGCGGGAGAGGGTGACGAAGCGGCTGGATATGGCGCTGCCGGTGTCGTCCCTGCGCCTCGACCTCGCGGAGCTGAAGGCGGAGGTGGAGACCATCCCCGGCGTCGCCTCCGCGGAGCCGCGGGTGCTGGCCAACGGCGCCCTGCGCATCGCGCTCACGCAGCGGTCGCCCGTAGCGCTCTGGCGGTGGGAGGGGCAGCTGCACCTCGTGGACGCCGACGGCGTGGTGATCGCCCCCGTCGCCAGCCGCACCGAGCGGCCGGACCTGCCTCTGATCCTGGGCGAGGGCGCCGACCGGGCCGTGCCCGAGGCGCTCGCCCTCTTCCGCCAGGCCGGCCCCCTCAATGACCGCCTGCGCGGCATCGTGCGCATGGGCGAGCGGCGCTGGACCCTCGTGCTCGGCTCCGACACGCTCGTGCACCTGCCCGAACGCGGCGCCGACGCCGCCCTCTCCCGCCTCCTCGCGCTCGACGCCGCCGAAGACCTGCTGGACCGCGAGGTCGCGGCCGTGGACTTCCGCGACCCCGAGCGCCCCACCCTGAGGCTCACCCCCCGCGCCGTGTCGGAGCTGATCCGCGTGCGCGCGTTGCTGGAAGGAAAAGACGCATGAGGCACGCCCTCTTCGCCTCGCAGCGGATGATGCGCGACCAGCTCCGCTCGGCGCTCAGGCGCGGGCTGCTGGCGGTGCTGGACATCGGCACCGACAAGACCGCCTGCCTGATCCTGAAGGTGGACCCGAACCGGCTGGCCGAGAGCCGGTCCGAGCACGGCCATCTCGGCGGCTTCGGCGCCATGCGGGTGATCGGGGCGGGGTTCACCCAGTCCCGCGGCGTGCGGCTGGGCGAGATCACCGACATGGAGGAATGCGAGCGCGCGATCCGCACCGCTCTCCAGAAGGCCGAGAAGATGGCCGGGGTGCGGGTGGACCAGGTGGTCGGCGCCGTCTCCGGCGCCCGCCCCGTCAGCTTCGGCTGCACCGGGGACGCGGAGATCTTCTCGGGCGAGGTCGCCGACTCCGACGTCGCCAACGCGCTCGGCGCGGCGCCCGAGCCGCCGCTGGAGGAGGGGCGGGAGATCCTCCACGCCCTGCCGGTGAACTTCACGCTGGACGGGCAGAGCTTCCTCGCCGATCCGCGGGGGATGGCGGGGCAGACGCTGTCGGTGGACATGCATGTGCTGTCGGTCGCCTCGGCCCCGCTCAGGAACCTCGCGCGCTGCGTGCGGCGCTGCGATCTGGAGCTGGCGGGCGTGGTGACGGCGCCCTACGCGGCCGGCCTGTCGTCGCTGGTGGAGGACGAGCAGGAGCTGGGCGCCGCCTGCGTGGACATGGGCGCCGGCGCCACCGGAGTCTCGATCTTCCTGCGCAAGCAGCTCATCTGCCTGGACGTGGCCCGCGTGGGCGGGGCCCATGTGACCCGCGACATCTCGGAGGCGTTCCAGATCGAATCCGCGGTGGCGGAGCGGATCAAGACGCTGCATGGCGGCGTGGTGGCCACCGGGCTTGACGACCGCGAGCAGATCTCCGCCCCGATCCTCGGCGGCGACGGGTCCGAGACCCGCACCATCACCCGCGCCGCCCTGATCGGGGTGATTCGCCCGCGGGTGGAGGAGATCTTCGAGGAGGTGCGCATGCTGCTCGACCGCGCCGGCTTCCAGGGCCTGCCCTCGCGCCGCATCGTTCTCACGGGCGGGGGCAGCCAGCTTCCGGGGCTGGAGGACGTGGCGCGCCGGGTGCTGGGGCAGCGGGTGCGGATCGGGCGGCCGCTGCGGGTGGCGGGGCTGCCGCAATCGGCGGCGGGGCCGTCGTTCTCGGCGCTGGTGGGGCTGGCCGCCTACGCGGTAAAGCCGCATGATGAGTTCTGGGACTTCGAGGCGCCGTCGGCGCTGGGCGGGGCCACGCGCCTGCGCCGCACCGTGCGGTGGTTCAAGGACAACTGGTGACGTTCGGGGCCTGACGCCGCCCCGCGGGGGCGGCGCTCAGTCCGCCGGGGAGAGGCGGCAGGTCCATGCGCCTTCGTGCGTGTCGAGGCTCGCCTCGTCGCCCCTGATCCAGAGCTGCCACGGCCCGGCGAAGAGGGTCGCGGCGTAGCGGGCGCCCGAGGCGCTGACCGCATGATCCAGCACCACCGTCCGGTCCCGCCGCTCCGGCGCCGCGGCGCCGGGATCGCTGTTGGCGAAGCCTCCGCCCGCCGGAACCACGGGCGCATTCTGCCTCCGGCCGGGCCGCGGGGCAACGGGGGGTGCGTGGCCCGCGCCCCCCGCGGGAGCGTCACATCTGCTCCTTCTGCGCACCCGACTCGGGGCGCGCCTTCCCGAGCGAGGGGGCTTGGCCCATGGGCGCGGCCTTGGGCCTTCGTGTACTCCGACCGCCCGTCCAGCGACTTGCCGGAAGACCAGCGCCCGTCCGGCGCCTCGCGGTCCATCAGCGTGTCGAGGAAGACGTAGGATTGCTTGGTGGCCTCGTGGCTTTCGGGCGTGGAGTTGGGGATAGGGAGGGTCGCCTCCATCCCGCCCAGCTCCTCGATCACCGCGAGCCACTGCTGCTGGTGGAAGGTGTCCCGCGCGATCAGGAACGAGAGCATGTCCTTCATGCCCTTGTCGTCGGTCATGTTGTAGAGGCGCGAGGCCAGCACCCGGCCCCCGGCCTCGGCGGTGACGTTGGCCAGCATGTCGGCGCCCATATTGCCGGTGGCGTAGACATGGCTCATGTCGAAGGGGACGCCGTTGGAATTCACGGGCATGGCCGAGAGGCCCGAGGACAGGATGTGGCGCGGGTTCATGCCGCCGAGGATGGCGTTGACCACGGGGTCCTTCGCGGCCTCCTCCTGCATCGACAGCGGCGCGCCCTCCAGGTTCAGGGCGACGGCGTGACCGAGAAATTCGATGTGGGAGAGCTCCTCGGTGGCGGTGGCCATCAGCAGGTCGCGGGACTTGATGGGGCCGCGGGCGCCCATGGCCTGGAAGAAGTACTGCATGGCGACGCGGATCTCGCCCTCGATGCCGCCGATGGCCTGCTAGAGCATCGTGGCGAAAAGGGGGTTGGGCTTGTCCACGCGGACTTCGTACTGAATGCGGAAATCGTGGAAGAACATGAGGTTCTCCTCGGGGTTCGGGTTGTCCGGAGGCGGGCGACGAAGCGCCCGCCTCCGTGGCGAGTCCGAGGGAGGAAAACCGTTCCGCTTCTTGCGGACCTTCCCATCAGGTGGAGGCGGCGTCGCGTCCACCGGCCCGCCGGCGGCGCAAGCCCGGGGCGGCGAGAAGCGCTGCGGCCGGAAGCAGGAGCAGGCCCGCCGCGGGAACCGGGAGGGCCGCGACGTCGGCCGTTGCCCCCACCGACACGCGCAGGCGCGGCGTGACCGTGTTGAGCTGGCCTTTCTCGCCGCCGGGGGCGCCGGCGCCCCCGTCGAGGACGCGGAACAGGCCGCCGATGTCCACGGGAGCGTGGTAGCTCGCATCGAACGCATAGAAGTCGAGGTTGTACTTGTTGAAGCCGAACCCGTCGGCCGTGCTGAACGCGATGTTGTACCAGTCCCCCGCCGAGAAGGTCGCGTTGGCCTGCACGTCGAGGAAGCCCGGCCCGCCGTCGGCGAACGTCGCCGAGCCGGAGGCGATCAGCCCGTCCCGCACGCCCGGGGTCATGTCGTAGATCCGGAGTTCAAGCGTAAAGGGGGTGGTTGTGAGCGGATCGAGGAAGAGGCCCGCCGACCCGATCGAGAAGTCCGAGAGCGCCTGGAAGGTCAGGTTGCGGTCCGAGGGGCCGATGCTGGCCGAACTGCAGAGGGACGCCGCGGCGGAGAGGTCGAGGTCGAGATATGCGGGAACCGCCTGGGCGGCGCAGGGCAGGACCCCGCCGAGGAGCGGCGCGAGGAAACGCAGACGGGACACGGCGGAGCCTCTTCGTTCAGGTTCAATTAATTTCTGTCAGGCGGAACCGGCCGCGGCGTCAATCGCGGCGTCGGCCTCCGCCAGGCCGGCGTCCCGCATCAGCGCCTCGGCTTCCTCGGCCAGCAGGCGCTCCTCGGCGGCGCCCTTGATGGGGACGCGGCCGAGTTCCAGCAGGAGAGGGGCCGCCAGCGGCGTCACCCGTTCGGCGCGGACGTGGCGGAGACGGCCGTGGGCGCGGGCGAGCATCTCCTCGATCCGGTCGAAGTCCACCAGTCCGCGGGAGGCTTCCTCGCGCGTGATGCGGAGCATCAGGTGGTCGGGGTCGTACTTGCGCAGAGTGTCGTAGAGGATGTCGGAGGAGAAGGTCGCCTGACGGCCGGTCTTGCGGGCGCCGGGGGTGTTGCGCTCGATCAGGCCGGCGATGACGGCGGCCGCGCGGAAGGTGCGCTTCATCACCGCGTTCTCCGACAGCCAGCCGTCGAGGCCCTCGCGCAACCCCTCGGGGGAGAGGAGGGGGGCGGGGTTCGTCACCTCCTCCAGCCCCCAGATCAGGAGGGCGTAGTCGGTGGCGACGAAGCCGAGCGGGTCGAGGCCCGCGGCCTCCATCCGTCGGGTCAGGAGCAGGCCCAGCGTCTGGTGGGCGTTGCGGCCGGCGAAGCCGTAGAGGCAGAGGTGCTGGCGGCCGTGATGGGGGAAGGTCTCGGCCAGCAGCCCCTCCCGCGGGGGGAGTTCGGAGCGATCCTCCTGAAGGCGGAGCCACGCCTGCGCGTCGGCGGGCAGGGCGGCGCGGCGGGCGGGATCGTGGAGGAGGTCCAGCACCCGGTGGCTGAGCAGGGTGGAGGTGGCGAGCTTCGTGCCCCCGAACACCGCGATCTTGGGCTGGCGGGTGGGGGAGCGGGAGACGATCAGCGTCATCTCCTTCATCGAGTCGAAGCGCACCACCTCGCCGCCGATGAGGAAGGTGTCGCCTTCGGTCAGGGTGGCGGCGAAGTCTTCTTCTATCTCGCCGAGCTTGGGCGCCGCGGCGGAGGCGGACGCCCAGCGTCTCGGTCGCCACGATGGTGCCGAGGTTCATGCGGATGTTGCGCGCGGCGCGGGGGTCGCGGAGGCGGAAGGCGCCGCAGGGCCTTCGGCGAGACGGCGCCACTTGTCGTAGGCCCGGAGCGCGTAGCCGCCGGTGGCGCAGAAATCCAGGCAGCGGTCGAAATCTTCGCGTGAGAGGTCGGCGTAGGGCCCGGCCTCGCGGATTTCGTGGTAGAGAGCGTCGGCCGCGAACGGGCCGGCGCAGGCGGTGGCGAGGATGTGCTGGCAGAGCACGTCCAGAGGCGCCCGGCGCAGGTCGTCGCCGTCGAGGTCATGCTCCAGCACCGCCTGCAGGGCGGCTTGACATTCCAGCACCTCGAAGCGGTTGGCGGGGGCGATCAGCGCCTTGGAGGGGGCGTTGTAGCGGTGGTTGGCGCGCCCGATACGCTGCACCAGCCGCTTCACGTTCTTCGGCGCGCCCACCTGAATCACGAGGTCCACGTCCCCCCAGTCGATCCCCAGATCGAGGGAGCCGGTGCAGACCACGGCGCGCAGGGCGCCCTCGGCCATGGCGGCCTCGACGCGCTTGCGAGCCTCGCGGTCCAGCGAGCCGTGGTGGATGCCGATGGGAAGGGCTTCCGCATTCTCGGACCAGAGCGCCTGGAAGAACAGCTCCGCCTGGGCGCGGGTGTTGTGGAAGACCAGCGTGGTGCGGTGGGCGCGGATCAGGTCCATCACCGCGGGCGCCGTGTAGCGGCCCCCTTGCCCGGCCCATGGCGGCGGCGCGCCGGCGTCCAGCATGGCGATGTCGGGATCGGGGCCCGGGTCCGCGGCCACGATCCGGCAGCCGGAGGGCGAGAGCCAGCGCCCGAGGCGCGCGGGGCTTTCCACCGTCGCCGACAGCCCGACCACCGACATTCCCGGCGAGAGGGTGCGCAGCCGCGCGAGGCCGAGGGCGAGCTGGTCGCCGCGCTTCGATTCCGCCAGCGCGTGGATCTCGTCCACCACCACGCGGCCGAGGCCCGCGAAGATTCGCGGCGCGTCTTCGTAGGACAGCAGCAGCGCGAGGCTCTCGGGCGTGGTCAGCAGGATGTGGGGCGGGTCGGCGCGCTGGCGGCGGCGGGCGGCCTGGGTTGTGTCGCCGGTGCGGTCCTCCACGCGGATCGACAGGCCCATCTCCTCGATCGGGCGGGCGAGGTTGCGGCGGATGTCCGCGGCCAGCGCCTTCAGCGGCGAGACGTAGAGGGTGTGCAGCCCCTTGCGCGGCGCCCCCTCCAGCGCGATCAGCGTGGGCAGGAACCCGGCCAGCGTCTTGCCTCCGCCGGTGGGCGCCACCAGAAGGTCCGCGCCGCCCGCGCGCGCGCCCTCCAGCAGCGCGAGCTGGTGGGGGTGCGGGGTCCAGCCGCGGCGGGCGAACCAGTCCGCGAAGCGGGGGGGAAGGGGGCGGGCGTCCATGCCCCCGCTCATAGCGCAGGCGCGCGGCGGGCGCAGCGGGGGGCGGATGCCCGATCACTTCCCTCTGAATTGACATCTCCGAGAATAATGGTCAGGCATGCCCCGCCCCTCGCGGGGCCCGACGACAAGCGCGGCCTCGCCGCGCACCTGACGAGGAGGACGCATCCCATGCCCATCCGCACGCTGATCGCGGCGGTCGCCTTGAGCCTGATCGCCGGCGGCGCCCTCGCGCAGGAGGTGAACCTCTACTCCTCCCGCCACTACGACACCGACGAGCGGCTCTATTCCGACTTCGAGGCGCAGACCGGCATCAGGATCAACCGGATCGAGGCCGACGCCGACGAGCTGATCGAGCGCATGAAGGCCGAGGGCGCCAACTCTCCCGCCGACGTGCTGCTGACCGTGGATGCGGGCCGCATGTGGCGGGCCGAGGAGGCCGGGCTGCTGCAGCCGGTGCAGTCGGAGGTGCTGGAGCGGCGTATCCCCGCCCATCTCCAGCACCCTGAGAACCTGTGGTTCGCCTTCTCCCAGCGCGCCCGGATCATCTTCTACGACAAGGAGGACGTGCCGAACCCGCCGCGGACCTACGCCGACCTCGCGGATCCGAAGTGGAAGGGGATGATCTGCACGCGATCGTCGTCCAACATCTACATGCTGTCGCTGCTCGCCTCCCGCATCGCCCATGACGGCGAGGCGGCGGCGACGGAGTGGGCGCAGGGCCTGTGGGACAACCGCGCGCGGGACCCGCAGGGCGGCGACACCGACCAGCTCCGCGGGATCGTCTCGGGCGAGTGCGACATCGCGCTGGCCAACACCTACTACTTCGCGCGGACCCTGCGGTCGGACGTGGAGGGGGTGAGCGGGTCCGACCGGATCGGCTGGGTGTTCCCGGACCAGTCGGGCCGGGGGGCGCATATCAACGTCTCGGTCGCGGGGGTGGCGAAGAACGCGCCGAACCGGGAGAATGCGGTCAAGTTTCTGGAATACCTCGCCTCGGACAGCGCGCAGGAATATTTCTCGGCCGGCAACGACGAGTATCCGGCGGTGCCGGGCGTGGGGCTCGCGCCCTCGGTCGCGCAGCTGGGGCTGTTCCGGCAGGACGAGCTGAACCTGTCGGAGCTGGGGAAGAACCAGGCGCGGGCGCAGCTGATCTACGACTCGATCGGGTTCGAGTGAAGTTGGTCCCCCGGGGATGCATGGGCGCGGCTCCGGCCGCGCCCATGGCGTTTCAGCGGCTGCCTGGCCGGCTTCGGCGGATGGAGCGCGCGAGCAGCAGCACCGGCGCCATCCCCACCGCGGCGATGGCCAGCGACGGGGCGGCGGCCTCGGCCAGCCGCTCGTCCGAGGCGAGGCGGTAGGCCTGCACCGCCAGCGTGTCGAAATCGAACGGGCGCAGGATCAGGGTGGCCGGCAGCTCCTTGGTCACGTCCACGAACACGATCAGCGCGCCGGTGAGCAGCGATCCGCGCAGGAGCGGCGCATGGATCCGCCCCGCCACGCCCCAGACCGACGCGCCCAGCACGCGGGCCGAGGCGTCGAGGTTCGGGCCCACCGTCTCGAACCCCGCCGAGACGGCGTTGAGCGCGGCCGCCATGAACCGCGCCATGTAGGCGATCACCAGCGCCCCGATGGAGCCCGTGAGCAGGAGCCCGGTGGAGACGCCGAGATTGGCCCGCATCCATGCGTCCAGCGCATTGTCGAAGCCCGCTAGCGGGACCAGCAGCCCCACCGCGATCACCGATCCGGGCGCGGCGTAGCCGATGGTGGCCCCCAGCTCCGCCGCCCGCGCGCCGGGCCCGGGCGCGAGCCGCGCCGCATAGCCGATCAGCAGCGCCGCCCCCACCGTCAGCACCGCCGCCACCGCCGCGAGCTGGAGCGTGTTGAGCGCGAAGAGGTCATAGCGGCGCAGCCCCACGGCGGACCAGGTCTGCGCCGTCATGGCGCCGAGCATGATCACCGGGACGACGAAGCCCAGCAGCACCGGCACGGCGCAGGCCGCGGCGGCGAGGCGGCCGGAGGCGCCGGTCAGGGGCGTCTCGGCCAGCGACCTCGTAGCGGCGGCCCGCCTGGTGGCGCTTGGCCGCGCCGCGCTGCGCCCGCTCCAGCGCCACCAGCGCGACGGCGAGGGTCAGGAGGCAGGCCGAAAGCTGCGCCGCCGCCACCCGGTCCCCCATGGAGAACCACGCCGGTAGATGCCGGTGGCGAAGGTCTGCACGCCGAAATGCGCCACCGTGCCGAAGTCGGCGATGGTCTCCATCAGCGCCAGCGCCAGCCCCCCGATGATCGCGGGGCGCGCCATGGGCAGCGTCACCCGGAACAGCACCCCCCGCGGCCCGAGGCCCAGCGTCCGCGCCACCTGCGCCGCCGCCACCGACTGGTGCAGGAGCGCCGCGCGGGTCAGCAGGTAGACATAGGGATAAAGCACCAGCGTCAGCATCAGCGCGGCGCCGCCCAAGGACCGGATCTCGGGGAACCAGTAGTCGCGCGGGCCCCAGCCCATGACCTCGCGCAGCAGGGTCTGCACCGGGCCCGGGATGGTCCAGCAGCCAGGTGTAGGCGTAGGCCAGCACATAGGCGGGGAAGGCGAGCGGCGCGATCAGCGCCACCTCGAAGAACCGCCGCCCGGGAAGGTGAAGCCGGTGACCAGCACCGCCGCGCCCACGCCCAGCAGCCCCGCGCCCACGGCCACCAGCCCCGCCAGCTCCAGTGTCGCGCCGGCGTAGCGCGGCAGGACGGTGCGCATCAGCAGGGACCAGAGCGACCAGTCCCCGAAGGCGGCGGTCAGGCAGACCGAGATCGCCGGCGCCGCGCACAGCAGCGCCAGCGCCCAGGCGGGCCAGGTCAACGCGCGCGAGGCCGCCATGCGGAAGCCCGCCCGCGGGCGGCGCGCAACGCGGGCGAGCTCGGCTGCGGCGGCGGGCGAGGGGAGGCGGGCCATGGACGCTCCGGCACTTGCGGTCCCGGCCGGGCATACGGCGCCGCAGGCCGAAGCTCAATCCGAGCGCGACGTTGCGCGGTCGCGATGAATAGGCGATAACGCCGCCGCGCGTCACGGGGAATTGAGCCGGCCGCGCCGGCGCGGGGTCCGCTCCGGCGGAAGCCCGTGATATTGCTCGCCGCAGTCGGGCGTCGCATGGGGGCGGCGCCAACAGGACCCGAGGATCTTCGCCCATGGCCATGAGCGGCGCCGACGCTGGACGCTATTCCGCCCTGCGCGGGTTTCTGGGGGACCGGACCGGCCTCTTCTGGTTCGTGGTCTGCGTGCTCGCGCCCATCCCGGTCTTCGCCTTCGGCATGAATGCGCTGGTCGCGGCCTGGAGCACGCCGGAATACAGCCACGGGCCGCTGATCCCGCTGCTCTCGGGCTACATGTTCATGCGCGAGATGGCGATGGTCCCGCCCGCGCGGCACGAGGTGCGCGACCGCTGGAAGGGCGTGGCGGTGGTGGCCTTCGCGCTGGCGCTGGCGGTGCTCGGCAACCTGGTGCGCATCCCCGACATCGTGTTCTACTCGATGATCATCTGGGTCGGCGGGCTGATCCTGATCTGCTTCGGCTTCCGGCGGGGCATGTTCTTCTGGCCCTCCGTCCTCCACCTCGTGTTCATGCTGCCCCTGCCGAACTTCATCTACTGGCAGGTGACGGTCACGCTCCAGTTCATCTCGTCCGAGATCGGGGTGTGGCTGGTGCGCATGGCCGGCATCCCGGTGTTCCTGGACGGGAACATCATCGACCTCGGGGTCTACAAGCTTCAGGTGGCGGAGGCGTGCTCGGGCCTGCGCTACCTGTTCCCGATCATGTCGTTCAGCTACATCTTCTGCGTGCTCTACCGGGGTCCCTGGATCCACAAGGCGATCCTGCTGCTGGCGGCGGTGCCGCTCGCGGTGCTGATGAACTCGGTCCGCATCGGGATCATCGGGATCCTGGTGGACAATTACGGGATCGAGCAGGCCGAGGGCTTCCTGCACTTCTTCGAGGGCTGGGTGATCTTCGGCGCCTGCATCGCGCTGCTGTTCCTGCTCGCCAAGATCCTGCAGTGGATCAACCGCGACCGCCGCCCCCTGTCGGAGGCGCTGGACCTCGACCTCGTGTCGCTCGGCCCGCAATTCGCCCGCGCCAAGGACATCGTGCCCTCGCGCGCGCTGGTGACGGCGGCGGCGGTGGCGGCGGCGGTGTCCATCGCCTGGCTCGCCGCCCCGGCATCCAGGCGGCGCAGGTGGACCGCAAGGATTTCGACGTCTTCCCGCGGGAGCTGGGGTCGTGGTCCGGCGTCTCCTCGGTGCTTGAGCCGAATATCGAGCGGGTGCTGGCGGCCGACGACTACTACTCCGCCAGCTACGTTTCCGCCGGCGCCGCGGCCAGCGTTGACTTCTTCGTCGCCTATTACGACAAGCAGACCGAGGGCGGGGGCATCCACTCGCCCGAGGTGTGCCTGCCCACCGGCGGGTGGGAGATGTTCGACATCGAGACCCACCGCGTGGACCTGCCGCCGGAGGCCGGCATCGCGCCGTTCGACGTCAACCGCGCGATCATCCAGAAGGGCGAGAACCGCAACCTCGTCTACTACTGGTTCGAGCAGCGGGGCCGGCGCATGACCAACGACTTCGTGGTCAAGGGCTACACGGTCTACGATTCGCTGATGATGGGCCGGACGGACGGCGCGCTGGTGCGTCTGGTGACGCCGATGCCCCGCGGCGAGCCGGTCGAAAGCGCCGAGGCGCGGATCGAAGTCGTTCATGACCCTCGCCATGCAGCGCCTGCCGGAGTTCGTGCCCGACTGACGGGAGACGGGGCCGGGGCTGCGCGCCTCCGGCCCGTCTTCCCGCGGCGGCCGCCAGCGGCGACCCGCCTGCCGCGCGCCGCGGGCGACCGCGACGCAGGGGCGGGACCTCGGCGCGGCGCCTCCGCCCTCGGGACCTCGCGCTCCCCTCCGCCGGCGCGGCCTTGCGCGTCGGGGACGCGCGCGGAGGCCGGGGCCTCCGCGCCCGCGCCGACCGCGCGGGCAAGGCCGCTTGCGCGTATGGCTGGCGTCGCCCTCTGGACGAAGGCGCCGCGGCGGGGCAACCTCCGCCTCCCAAGCGGCCCCCAGACGGCCGCGGCCCAAGGAACAAGGGGAGGGCGCCCATGCCCCGACGCCTCATCGACCTCTCGGTCGCGCTGGAGGCCGACATCGCCTCGGACCCGCCGACGGCGCTGCCGAAGATCTCGTACCAACCGCATGCCGAGACCGCCGACCAGATCGCCGGCTTCTTCCCCGGCCTGACCCGCGAGGACCTGCCGGGCGGCGAGGGCTGGGCGGTGGAGCGGCTGGAGATCTCCACCCATAACGGCACGCATCTCGACGCGCCCTACCACCACCACTCCACCATGAACGGCGGCGAGCGCGCCTGGACCATCGACGAGGTGCCGCTGGAGTGGTGCTGGAACCAAGGGGTTCGCCTCGACTTCCGGCACATGGAGGACGGCTACGTCGCCACCCCCGCCGACGTGGAGGCGGAGCTCAAGCGCATCGGCCATGACCTGCGGCCGCTGGACATCGTCGTGGTCAACACCGCGGCCGGCGAGGCCTACGGCCGGCCGGACTACGTGGCGAAGGGCTGCGGCATGGGCCGCGCGGCGACGCTGTGGCTGCTGGAGCGGGGCGTGCGCGTCACCGGCACCGACGCCTGGTCCTGGGACGCGCCCTTCACCCTGACCGCCAAGCGGTGGGCGGAGACGCACGACCCCTCCATCATCTGGGAGGGGCACCGCGCCTCAATGGACATCGGCTACTGCCACATGGAGAAGCTGGCGAACCTCGACCAGCTGCCGGATCACGGCTTCGAGGTGATCTGCTTCCCCTACAAGATCAAGCGCGCCTCGGCCGGGTTCATCCGCGCCGTCGGCGTGATCCACGACTGAAAGGACCCTCGATGAAGCTGGTCACCTACAAGGGCGAGGGCGGCGACCGTCTCGGCGTCTGGGACGGCGAGGAGATCGCCGACCTCACCGGCGCCGGCCGGGTGGAGTTCGCCTCCATGCAGGCGCTGATCGAGGGCGGTCCGGCCGCGCTGGAGGCCGCCCGCAAGGCCGTCGCCATGGCCGCGCGCGTGCCCTTCGACTATGGTCTGCTGCGCGCCCCGATCCCGGTCCCCCAGCAGATCCGGGACTTCATGCTGTTCGAGAAGCATGTCCGCCAGTCCGCCCGCACCCGCGACGTGGTGGAGGCGAAGAAGCGCGGCGCCTCCCAGGAGGAGATCGACGCCATCCCCCTCCCGAAGGCCCCGGACCAGTGGTACAAACAGCCGATCTACTACAAGGGCAACCGCTTCGCCGTCTCGGGCCCCGGCGAGGACGTCCCCCGCCCCCCCTACTCCAAACGCATGGACTACGAGTGCGAGATGGCCTGCGTCCTGTGGAAGGGCGGCAAGAACATCAAGGCGGCCGACGCCCGCGCCCACATCTTCGGCTTCACGGTGTTCAACGACTTCTCCGCCCGCGACGCGCAGGGGCGGGAGATGCTGGGTCGGCTCGGGCCGTCCAAGGGCAAGGACTTCGATAAGGCCAACGCCATGGGGCCGTGCCTCGTGCCGCTGGAGGATCTGGGGGACTACAAGGGCCTCGACATGATCGTGCGGCTGAACGGCAAGGAGGTCTCCCGCGGCAATTCCCGCGACCTCTACTGGTCCTTCGAGCAGGTGATCGAGTGGGTGAGCTGGGGCGAGACCCTGCACGCCGGAGAGATCCTCGGCTCCGGCACCGTCGGCGACGGCTGCGGGCTGGAGCACGACCGGTATCTCGACGACAACGACCTGGTGGAGCTGGAGATCGAGAAGATCGGCACGCTGCGCAATCGCCTCGTGCCCACCGAGGGCTGATCGTCCCCCGCGCGCGCCGCATCGGCGCCGCGCGCGGGGGATGACGCCGGAGCCGGCCGCGGCGGTCGCGGACGCGGCCGGCCCGCAACCGCGACGCGCTTCCCTTCCGCCCGGCCGCTCCTCGCACCCTAAGGCGGCCGCGGCGGCCCCCGGCCTCTTCGCCGGCCGATCCGGCCCCACCCCTCATCGGAACATGAACCGCCCGCGCCCCGGCGGCGTAGTCACCCGGGCGCAGGGTCGCGAGGACGCGGCCGTCGGACCGGAGAGCCCATGTCGATCCTCGTTCTCTACCTCGCCACTCTGGCGGTGTTCCTCGTGCTGGACATCATCATGCTCCGCTTCGTGATGACCCCCCTGTTCGAGCGTCACATCGGCCCGATCATGCTGGACGACCCCAAGCTCTGGGTCGCTGGCGTGTTCTACCTGTTCTACATCGCCGGCATCCTGTGGTTCGCCTCCTGGCCCGCCTCGGGGCCGGAGGGCGGGCCAAGCCGCGCGGCGCTGAACGGCGCGATCCTAGGGCTTGTCGCCTACGGGACCTACGAGTGGGTGAACATGTCCACGCTCAAGGGCTGGTCCTGGCAGATGGTGAGCGCGGACACGGTGTGGGGCGGCGTGCTGACCGCGGCCTCCGCGGCGGGGGGGCTCCTGATCGCGCAGGCGCTGGGCTACGCGCGCGGGTGAGCGGCGAGGCGCCGCGTCGCCTCCCGCGCGCGCCCGGCGCAGGGTCGGCGCCATGACCCCCGCGCTGGAAATCCTCGGCCTGAGCAAGAGCTTCGCGACCCCGCAGGGCCCCTTGCAGGTGCTGGACGGCGTGGACCTGACCCTCGCGGCCGGGGAAAGCGCGGCCCTGACCGGCGAATCCGGCTCGGGCAAGAGCACGCTGTTGCACCTCGCCGCCGGGCTCGACTCCGCCGATGCGGGCGAGATACGGGTCGCCGGCCGTCCCCTGCCGCAGGACGACGCCGCCCGCGCCCGCCTGCGGCGGGAGGCGCTGGGGCTGGTGTTCCAGCAGTTCAACCTGGTGCCGAGCCTGCGGGTCGCCGACAACCTCGCCTTCCAGGCCCGCCTCGCGGGGCGCGAGGACCCGGCCTGGACCCGAACGCTCGCCGCGCGCCTCGGGCTGGAGGGGCTGCTCGACCGCTGGCCCGAGCAGCTTTCGGGCGGCCAGCAGCAGCGGGTGGCGATCGGCCGGGCGCTGGCCGCGCGCCCGCCGCTCTTGCTGGCGGACGAACCCACGGGCGCGCTGGACGAGGCGAGCGCCGACGCGGTGATGACCCTCCTGCGGGAGCTGACGGCCGAGACCGGCTGCGCGCTGCTGATGGTCACCCATTCGCCCCGGCTTGCGGCGATGATGGACCGGCAGGCGCATCTGACCTCCGGGCGGCTCGCGTGACGCCCGACCTCCGGCGGCGCCTTCCGCGTCCGGGGCGCTCCGTCCCGCCTGTCGCGGGCGGGTCCGCATGACCGCCGCCGCCCGCCTTTGGGTGCTGCGCGCGCTCCTCTCGCATTGGCGGCGCCGCCCGCTCCAGCTCCTGTCCCTGCTGCTCGGCCTCGCCGCGGCCACCGCGCTCTGGTCGGGCGTGCAGGCGCTCAACGCCCAGGCGCGCGCCAGCTACGACCGCGCGGCCTCCGCCTTCTCCGGCGCCTCGCTGGACGCCCTCGTCGCCCGCGACGGCGCCTCGGTGGACGAGGCCGTCTTCGCCCGCCTCCGCCGCGCGGGCTGGCCGGTCTCGCCCCTGATCGAGGCCGCCGTGACCGTGGGCGGGGATCGCCTCCGTCTCATGGGGATCGAGCCCGTGACCCTGCCGCCCGAGGCCGGCCTCGCCCTCTTCGGGGCCGTCTCCGGCGAGGCGCCCGCCTCCGGCGCCCCCGAGGCGCCCGCCTACGCCGACTTCGTCCTCCCACCCGGCCGCGCCCTGATCGCGCCCGAGACGATGCGCGCCCTGGGTCTGGCCGACGGCGCTCGCCCGAAGGCCGCGGGCGCCCGCCTGCCGCCCATCTTCGCCTCCTCCGCCGTCGCCCCCGGCCTGATCGTGACCGACATCGGCATCGCCCAGACCCTCGTAGGCGCGGCCGGGCGGGTGGACCGCCTCCTGCTCGGCCCGGGCGAGGGCGCGGCCCCGCTCGCGGAGATCGCGCCTGAGCTGCGCCGCACCTCCCCTGCGCCCCGCGCCGATCCGGGCAGCCTCGCGGGCGCCTTCCACCTCAACCTCGCCGCCTTCGGCTTCCTCTCCTTCGCGGTGGGCCTCTTCATCGTGCACGGCGCCATCGGCCTCGCGTTCGAGCAGCGGCGCGGCCTGATGCGGACCCTGCGGGCCTGCGGCGTCTCCTCCCGGGCGCTGGCAGGCGCTTTGCTGGTCGAGCTTCTGGGCCTGGCGCTGCTCGCGGGGCTGGCGGGGACGGCGCTGGGCTACCTTATCGCGGGGGCCCTGCTGCCGGACGTGGCGGCCTCTCTGCGCGGCCTCTATGGCGCGCGGGTGCCGGGCTCGCTCTCCCTGTCGCCGCTCTGGTGGCTCGCGGGGGTGGGGATGAGCCTTGCGGGCGCCCTCGTCGCGGCGTCTGCGGCGCTGGCGCAGGCCGCGCGCCTGCCGGTGCTGGAGACCGCCCGCCCCGAGGCCTGGCGCGCCGCCGAGGCCCGCCGCCTGCGCCGCCAGGGCCTCGCCGCGCTGGCGCTCGCCGCCGCCGCGGTCCTGCTGGCGCTGTTCGGCCGGGGCCTGCCGGCAGGCTTCGCGCTGATGGGCGCCATGCTCGGGGCGGCCGCCCTCGGGCTCCCCCCGATCCTCGGCGCTCTCCTCGCCCGCGTCTCCGGCCTCGCGCGCGCGCCGCTCCTGCGGTGGGCGCTGTCGGATGCGCGCCAGCAGCTCTCGGGCCTCTCGCTGGCGCTGATGGCGCTGCTGCTGGCGCTCGCGGTCAATATCGGCGTGGGGACGATGGTGGACGGCTTCCGCCTCACGTTCGAGGACTGGCTGGAGGACCGCCTCGCCGCCGACCTCTACGTCCGCACGACCCCCGAGGACGCCCCCGCCCTGGAGGCCTGGCTCGCGGCCCGCCCGGAGGTCGCCGTCGTCCTGCCGGAGGCGCAGGCCGAAACCGCGCTCGATGGCTGGCCCACCGATGTCGAGGGCTTCACCGACGATCCCCTCTGGCGCGCCCGCTGGCCCCTTCTCTCCGCACTGCCGGACGCCTGGGACCGGGTGGCGGCGGGCGAGGGCGCCTTCATCTCGGAACAGCTCGCCCGCCGCCTCGGCGTCTGGACGGGCGACGAGATCGCGCTCCCCGCCCCGACCGGCGCCTGGAACCTGACGGTGGCGGGCGTGCATGCCGACTACGGCGCGGCCCGCGGCGAGGCCCGCGTGAACCTGGCCGCCCTGCGCGCCCGCTTGCCGGGGGCCGAGGGCGGCCGCTACGCCCTGCGCGCCGAGCCCGGCGGAACCGCGCCCCTTCTGGCCGCGCTCCGCGCCCCCGGCGGCCCCCCGGTGGCCGAGGCGATCGACCAGCGGGCCCTGCGCGCCCTTTCCACCTCGATATTCGAGCGCACATTCGCCGTGACGGGGGCGCTCAACGCGCTCACGCTGGCGGTGGCGGGGATCGCGCTTCTGACCTCGCTTCTGACGCTCGCCGGCGCCCGCCTGCCGCAGGTGGCGCCGCTCTGGGCGCTCGGCGTCACGCGCCGGCGTCTCGCATGGATGGAGATGGGGAAGATGCTGCTGCTCGCGCTCCTGACCGCGCTTCTGGCGATCCCGCTCGGGGTGGCGCTCGCCTGGGCGCTGGTGGCGGTGGTGAACGTGGAGGCCTTCGGCTGGCGCCTCCCCCTCCATCTGTTCCCGGCGCAATGGGCGCGGCTCGCGGCGCTGGCGGTGGCGGCGGCGGCGTTCGCCTCCGCGATCCCGCTGATGCGGCTCGCACGCACGCCGCCCGCCACGCTCGCCAAGGTGTTCGCCGATGAGCGTTGACGCCCCGCCCCGCCGCGCGACGCGCCATCGCTGCGGGCTCGCGCGCCCGGTCGGCCCCGGCCGCGCCCCCGCCTCGCCCGCGCCGCTGGCGGATTTCGGGCGAGGCCTCTCACGGCCCTCGCACCAGGCCGGCCGGGCCCCCGCATCGCCCGCGCCCCCGGCTGCCGGCAGGGCCCCCGCATCGCCCCTTGCCGCTCCGCCTTCCCGCCTGGGAAGGCCTTGCCACGACTCGCGCGGCGCTGCGCACGGCCCTGCCCGGCGCCTCGCCGCGGCGCTGCTCGCCGCGCTCTGCGTCCTCGCCGCTCTGGCCCTCTCTCCGGCCCGGGCGCAGGGCTACGCGGGCCTCGGCGAAGGCGGGTCGGACTACGCCCCGGTCACCCCCGGCCGCGACTTCTCCTTCCCGGAGGATCACGGGCCCCACGCCGGGTTCCGTATCGAATGGTGGTACGTCACCGCCGATCTAGAAGGCCCGGACGGAACCGCCTACGGCGTCCAGTGGACCCTCTTCCGCCAGGCCATCTCGCCCGACCCCGCCGCCGACGGATGGGGCGCTCCGCAGGTCTGGATGGGCCACGCCGCCGTCACCACCCCCTCGCGCCACCTCACCGCCGAGAAGTTCGGCCGCGGGGGCATCGGCCAGGCGGGCGTACGTCTCGACCCCTTCCAGGCCTGGATCGACGCCTGGCGTTTCGAGTCGCTTTCCGACGGCTTCTCCCCCCTCCGCCTCTCCGCCGGGGGCCCGTCCTTCGCCTTCGACCTCGCGCTCGAGGCCCACGGCCCCCTCGTCCTGCAGGGAGACCGCGGCTACTCCCGCAAGTCCCAGCGTGCGCAGGCCAGCTACTATTACTCCCAGCCCTTCTTCGGCGCGGTCGGCGAGATCGTCATCGACGGCGAGCCCGTCCGCGTCACCGGCCGCGCCTGGCTCGACCGGGAATGGAGCAGTCAGCCGCTGGACGAGGACCAGGAGGGGTGGGACTGGTTCTCCCTCCACCTGCCGGAGGGCGAGAAGCTGATGCTCTACCGCCTGCGCCACGCGAACGGGGACGACTGGCACGCTTCCAGCTGGATCGGCGCCGACGGCACGGTCGAGCCCCTGACCGGCGAGGCCGTCCTGATGCGCCCGCTGGCCGTCGAGGACGTCGCCGGCCGCAAGGTTCCGGTGGAATGGGAGCTGGAGGTCCCCTCCCACGACCTGAAGATCCGCACCGCGCCGGTCAATCCGAACGCCTGGATGCCCATGGCCTTCCCCTACTGGGAGGGTCCGATCCGCTTCGAGGGCACCCACGAGGGCGTCGGCTACCTCGAGATGACCGGCTACTGACCGCCGCCTTGCCGCGAAGCTCCACCGCGGCAGCGGGCGGCGTGGCGCTCTAATGCGCCGAGGGCGACCGTGCCTCTGCCGCGGACCGCGGCCCACCGCCGCCGGCGTCTCCCCCGCCATGGGCCATGCGAGGTTCGAGAGGCCCCTCCGCCTGCGCCGCCGCGCCGGGCGGGCCCCGGCCCTCCCGGTCTCCGGACTCAGCCGTCTCCCGGTGCGTCCGCGAAGGGGCAGGGCGCCCGGAATGAAGTTTCCCGCCCGCCCTCCGGATGGCGCAGCGTCAGCGTCTCGGCGTGGAGCTGCAGTCGCGGCGCCGCCCGCCATACCGTCTCGTCTCCATAGAGCGCATCGCCCAGGATCGGCCGCCCCAGCGCCGCCAGATGCACCCGCAGCTGGTGGCTGCGCCCGGTCAGGGGCCGGAGCCGCAGGAGAGTCGCCCCCTCCTCCCGCGCGAGAACCTCCCATTCCGTCCGCGCCGCACGGCCGGCTGCGTCAGGCTTCTGGCGCGGCCGGTTCGGCCAATCGGTCATCAGGGGCAGGTCCACGACGCCGCGCTCCCCCTCCATCTCGCCCGCCACGCGGGCGAGGTAGGTCTTCGTCACGCGCCGCCGCTCGAACTGGAGGCCCAGATGCCGCTGCGCCGCCGCCGTGCGGGCCAAGGCGATCACGCCGGACGTGTCCATGTCCAGCCGATGGACGATCCGCGCGCCGGAGAAGGCCGCCTGCGCCCGCGCCTCGAGGCAGTCCGCGAGCGCCGGCTCCCGTCCCGGCACCGTCAGGAGGCCCGAGGGCTTGTCGAGGATCAGCAGCGCCTCGTCCGCGTGCAGCGTCTCCAGCCCGGGCGGGGGCGCGTAGGGCCGCTCCCGCAGGGGGGGCAGGGTCAGGACGGGGATCTTCATGGCGGTGGGACGATGCCCCGTGCCGGCGGCCCGCGCCACCCCCCCGAGCGGGGTCTCCCGCCCAGACGGCCGCCGTGTCGCCCGGAGGGGGGCGGCCCCCCGGGAATGCCCCGGGGGGCCGTATTCCCGTCGCCGTCGCCCGGCTGCGCCGGCCTCGGTTCGCGTTGGGCCGGGCCGCGGCGCGAGGTCATGCCTCTGGCGGGGCGCGTGCTCGCCGCGGCCTGCGCCGGGGCGCCGGCGGCCGCCCCGCAGACGTCCGGCCGACGCGTCTCCCGCCGGCCTCGCCCGCGCCCTGCGCTCCAGCGCTCCGCACCGATCGTTGCGCCCGCCTGCGGCCTGCGCGCCCTGCGGCCTCAGCCCTCCACGGCGGCCGAAAGCGCCGCTCGCCACAGGTCCCTTCCGTCGCAAGCCGCCGCGGTCGGTTCCTCGGCCAGAGGCGGGCGCCGGGCGCGGCGGCCCCCGCGCCCGAGCGGCGCCGGGCTCCCGCCCCTTGCACGCCCGCGCGCCTGCCTCCATGCTCCGCCCCGCGATAACGAACATGCGCGCGGGTATGTCCGCGCCGACGGCCCAAGGGAGGCTTCCCCATGCCCGACCAGATGCAGCGCATCGCCCTCGCCGCCCGCCCGGTGGGCGAGCCCAAACCCTCTGACTTCCGCCTGGAGGACGCCCCCATCCCCGAGCCCGGCCAGGGCGAGTTCCTCGCCCGCACCGTCTGGCTCTCGCTCGACCCCTACCAGAGGGGCCGCATGGACGACGCCAAATCCTACGCCACCCCCGTGCCGCTGGGCGGCACGATGGAGGGCGGCACGGTCTCCGAGGTCGTCAAGTCCAGCCACCCGGACTACAAGCAAGGCGACATCGTGGTGGGCCGGCTCGGCTGGGCCACCCACGGCGTCTCGAACGGCGAGGGCTGCCGGAAGGTGGATCCGTCCATCGCCCCCATCTCCACCGCGCTGGGCGTGCTGGGGATGCCCGGGCACACCGCCTATGCCGGCCTCAACGCCATCCTGAAGGCGAAGCAGGGCGAGACCCTGTGCGTCTCCGCCGCCTCCGGCGCCGTGGGCTCGCTCGCCGTCCAGCTCGGCAAGCAGATGGGCATGAAGGTGATCGGCGTCGCCGGCGGCAAGGACAAATGCGATTTCGTGGTCAAGGAACTGGGCGCCGACGCCTGCCTCGACCACCGCGCCGCCGAGAACGGCAAAGAGTTGGCCAAGCAGATGGCCGATGCCGCGCCCCAGGGCATCGACTGCTATTTCGAGAACGTGGCCGGCAAGACGCTGGAGGCGGTGATCCCCAACATGGCCCAGCACGGGCGCATCGCCATCTGCGGGATGATCGCGCTCTATTCCGGGAACACCATGGGGCACGAGAACCAGCTGCCGTGGATCTGGCGCGCGATCCTGGTCAAGCGCCTGAGGGTGCAGGGCTTTCTGGTGCCCGACCACCAGGACATCCTCGACGACTTCCTGCGCGACGTCGGCCCGCTGGTGAACTCCGGCAAGGTCAAGTTCCGGGAGACGGTGGCCGAGGGGCTGGAGAACGCGCCCGAGGCGTTCATGCAGCTCCTCAAGGGCGGCAACTTCGGCAAGCAGCTGGTGCGCGTCGGCGCGGACCCCGCCTGATGCCGCATGTCTGGCTGATCCGGCACGGGCAGGCCTCGTTCGGCGCCGCGAATTACGACGTGCTGTCGGAGCTCGGAGCCCGGCAGGCCCGCCTGCTGGGCGAGTGGCTGGCGGAGCGGCGCCTCCGCCCCGCCCGCATCATGGTCGGCACCCTGACGCGCCAGCAGGAGACCGCGCAGGCCCTGGCCGAGGGTCTGGGCGGGGCGGCCCCCGAGTTCGAGGTGCACGCGGGGCTCAACGAAAGCGATGCGGATTCCGTGCTTTCCGGCTGGTTCGCCGCCGGAAACCCGCGCCCGGAGCGCGGCGACCGGAAGGCGCATTTCAAGGCGCTGACCCAGGCCGTCCTCGCTTGGCAGCAGGGGAAGATCGAGGGTGCGGAGAGCTTCGCCGAGTTCGAGACCCGCGTCGCCGACGCCGTAAAGCAGGCGGCGGAGGGGGAGCGGCCGACCTTCTGCGTCTCCTCCGGCGGGGCCATCGGGCAGGCGGTGCGCGCGGCGGTCGGCGCCCCGGCCGAGACGCAGATCCGCCTCCAGATGCAGATCAAGAACGCATCCTTCACCCGGCTCGCAGGCCGGGCGGAGCGGCTGAACCTGCTCGGGTTCAACGAGACGCCGCACCTGGAGGGGGACGAGACCCTCACCACCTGGAGCTGAGGTCCGATCCTCTCCCGGAAACCGGGCACTCGGGACGATCGGCGGGCGGTGGCCTGCCGGCCGCTCGGACCGGCGGCGCGGCGCGCACCCAGTCGGCGGCGGTCTCGAAGGCGGCGGCGGCCTTGAGAACGTCGAGGTCGCCGCGGGTCCGGCCGATCAGGGTCAGGCCGATGGGCAGCCCCGCCGACCCGAACCCCGCCGGCACGCAGACCGCCGGGCGGCCGGAGAGGCTCGCGGGGATCACGCACTCCATCCAGCGGTGATAGGTGTCCATCTTCACGCCAGCGATCTCCTGCGGCCAGCGCTGCTCCACCCGGAAGGGCCAGACCTGGGCCGAGGGGACGGCGAGCAGGTCGAACCGCTGGAACAGCGCCTCCAGCGTCCGGTGCCAGTCCGCCCGCGCGATCCCGGCGCGGTGGACGTCGAGGGCCGAGAGGGCGAGGCCGCGCTCGATCTCCCACACCAGCTCCGGCTTCATCTTCGCGCGCTTGGCCTCGTCCTCGTAGAGGGGGGCCTGCTTGCCGGCGACGGCCCAGCTCCGGAGGTCGATCCAGGATTGCCAGAGGCGGTCGCGGGGGAAGTCCGGGGTCAGCGTCTCGACCGAGGAGCCAAGCGACTCCATGACGTTGAGCGCGTTCTCGCAGGTGGCGAGGATGCCGTCGTCCATCGGCCAGGCGCCGCCCCAGTTCCCGATCCAGCCGATGCGCAGGCCCTTCGCGGCGCCCTCGTCCACGCCCTCGAGCCCGGCGAGGAAGCCCGGGCCGTCATGGGAGAGCGGCGCCGCGGGATCGAACCCCGCCTGCACGTCGAGCAGCAGCGCCATGTCGCGGGTCGAGCGCCCCATCGGCCCGTTGGTCGAGAGCTGGTGCAGGTAGAGGTCCGGGCTCCCCGCGTTGGAGACCAGTCCCCACGACGGGCGGAAGCCCATGACGTTGTTCCACCCCGCCGGGTTGCGGAGCGAGCCCATCATGTCCGACCCGTCCGCCAGCGGCAGCATCCGGCAGGCGAGCGCCACCGCGGCGCCGCCCGGAGGAGCCGCCGCAGGAGAAATCGGTGTTCCACGGGTTCTTCGTCGCCCCGTAGACGGGGTTCATGGTGTGGGAGCCGAGTCCCTCCTCGGGCGTGTTGGTCTTGCCGATGATGAGGGCGCCGGCCTCGCGGATGCGGGCGACCATCGGGCTGTCGGCGTCGGGGACCCAGTCGGCCCAGTTGGGGGAGCCGAAGGTGGTGCGCAGGCCCTTGGTGGCCGCGAGGTCCTTTATCGCGATGGGCAGGCCGTGGAGGGCCCCCGTGGCGTCGCCCCGGGCGCGGGCGGCGTCGGCCTCGCGGGCCTCGGCGAGGCAGTCGTCGGGGTTCCGGAGCGAGACGATGGCGTTGACGGCCCCGTTGGCGGCCTCGATCCGGGTCAGGTGGGCGCGCATGACCTCTTCGGCCGAGGTCTCGCCGGCCTGCATCATCTGCGCGAGGCGGGCGGCGCCGGCCTCCAGGATCGGGTCGGCGTGGGGGGCGTCTTGCATCTCGGGCTCCTTCGGCGGGATCGGGGGCGGAGCATCCGGCGGGTATCGTCGGGGGTCAAGCCGAACCCGCAGCGGGGTGGGCGCGTTGGACGGAGAAGCGAAGGATGGAGGTCCGCCATGATGAGACTCGTGAAGTACTTCATTATCGGCAAGCTTCTGCGCCGCTTCATGCGCTGAGCTTGCCGGAATTCAGAGACGAAACGGCCCCGCCCCGGGAAAGGGCGGGGCCGTTTTCGTGTGCGGAGGCGGCCGGTGCGGGAAACCGGCCCCCTCCGGCGGTCGGAAGGGCGCCCCGGGCCGGCGGTGAGGCGGGGCGTCGGTCGTCCCGCCCAAGCGCGCCCGCAGGGCGCCTCCGAGCGGCCGGGAGGGGATGCGAAGGGCCGGTCCTAGTTGAAGCGGTTGTCCGGCGGGAAGCCGCGCGGGGCCATTCGGCCTGCCGTGGCGCGCTTGCCGACCCATTCCGAGAGCTCGTCGCCGATCACGGTGCGGGTGCGGCCGCCGCGGTCGGACCAGCGCAGGCCCTCGGCGCGGGTGAAGGTGCGGGCGTCGGAAAGGCCGCCATCCTTGTATTTCTGGAGGCGGACGCCCTTGCCGCGGGCCATCTCGGGCAGTTCGTCGAGGTGGAAGACCAGCAGCTTGCGGTTGTCGCCGACCACGGCCACAGAGTCGCCCTGCACGGGGGCGCAGAGGGCGGCGCGGTCGGGGGACTTCACGTTCAGGACCTGCTTGCCGGAGCGGGTCTGGGCCAGCGCCTCGGCCTCGTCCAGCAGGAAGCCGTCGCCGGCGGTGGAGGCGAGCAGGCGCTTCATCGCCGGGGCGATGGGGGAAGAGGGCGATCATCTCGTCCTCGTTGGGCAGGTCGATCATCAGGCGCACGGGCTCGCCCATCCCGCGACCGCCCGGCAGCTTGTCGGCGCCCAGCGTGAAGAAGCGGCCGGAGGAGGAGAAGAGCAAAATCTTGTCGGTGGTTTCCGCGTGGAAGATGAAGCGGGGGCCGTCGCCGTCCTTGTACTTGAGCTCCGAGTCCAGCGCGACGTGGCCCTTCATGGCGCGGATCCAGCCCATCGCGGAGCAGACCACCGTGATCGGCTCGCGTTCGATCATGGCTTCGGGGGCCATGACCTCCACCTGCGGGGCGTCGCTCAAGGCGGTGCGGCGGGCGCCGAGCGGCTGGACCGGGTTGTCGGACTTGTAGCGGTCGAGCGCTTCGGGGGAGGTTTCGCCGCGCATATTGCGGGGGGGGCCGAAGCGGCCGCGGATGTCGCGAAGCTCGTCCGCGATGCGGGACCATTGGGCGTCTTCGGAGGCCAGCAGCGCCGTGAGGCCGGCGCGCTCCTCGGTGAGGGCGTCGCGCTCGTTGCGGATCTCCATCTCCTCCAGGCGGCGGAGGGAGCGGAGGCGCATGTTCAGGATCGCCTCGGCCTGAGGCTCCGTCAGATGGACGGGGCCTTCGGGGAAGCCGTGGCGGGGGAGGTCGGGGGTGTGGAGGGACCAGTCCTCGGCCATCAGGGAGGCCTTGGGGTCGTCGTCGTTGCGGATGATCTCGATCACGCGGTCGAGGTTGAGGAAGGCGACGACGTAGGCGCCCAGCGTCTCCAGCCGGCGGTCGATCTTCTCCAGCCGGTGGTTGGAGCGGCGGATCAGAACCTCGCGCCGGTGGTCGAGGAAGGCGCGGATGACCTCGCGCAGGCCGCAGACCTTGGGGACCTTGCCGTCGATCAGGACGTTCATGTTGAGGGGGAAGCGGGTCTCGAGGTCCGTCTGGCGGAAGAGGGCCTCCATCAGCACCGCGGGCTCGACGTTGCGGGAGCGGGGTTCGAGGACGATGCGGACGTCCTCGGCGCTCTCGTCGCGGACGTCGGCGAGGATGGGGATGCGGCGGGCGTTGATCAGCTCGGCGATCTTCTCGATCAGGCGGGACTTGGGGACCTGGTAGGGGATCTCGTCCACGATGACGTGCCAGGTTCCGCGGCCGAGATCCTCCACGCGCCAGCGGGCGCGGAGGCGGAAGGAACCCCGGCCCGTCTCATAGGCGTCGAGGATGGAGGCGCGGGGTTCGATCAGAATGCCGCCGGTGGGGAAGTCCGGGCCGGGCATTTTCTCCAGCAGCGTGTCGGTGCGGGCGTCGGGGTGCTTGATGAGGTGGAGGGCGGCGGCGGCGACCTCGCCGGCGTTGTGGGGCGGGATGGAGGTGGCCATGCCGACCGCGATGCCCGACGCGCCGTTGGCCAGCAGGTTGGGGAAGGCGCCGGGGAGGACGATGGGTTCTTCTTCCTCGCCGTCGTAGGTGGCGCGGAGGTCGACGGCGTCCTCGTCGAGGCCCTCCATCAGGAGGGAGGCGACGGCGGTGAGGCGGGCCTCGGTGTAGCGCATGGCGGCGGCGTTATCGCCGTCCACGTTGCCGAAATTGCCCTGGCCGTCCACCAGCGGGTAGCGCACGGCGAAGGATTGCGCGAGGCGCACGAGGGCGTCGTAGACCGACTGGTCCCCGTGGGGATGGTACTTGCCGATCACGTCGCCGACCACGCGGGCGGACTTCTTGTAGCCCTGCGCGGGGTCGAGGCGCAGGAGGCGCATGGCCCACAGCAGCCGGCGGTGGACGGGCTTGAGGCCGTCGCGCGCATCGGGCAGGGCGCGCTGGGTGATGGTGGAGAGCGCGTATTGCAGGTAGCGCTCGCCGAGGGCGCGGCGCAGGGGCTCGGCGGTGATGGCCCCGCCGGGGCCCCGGATGTCGTCGCTCTCGGTGTCGTCAGCCATAGATGTTGTGTAGCCTCGGTCGGGGCCGCGGTCCAGCGGAGGCTTGGGGGCCGCCGCGCTCCGGGCTTGACCCGGAGCCTCCTGCGCCCTCCATGGGGCGCGGGCGCAGGGATGCGCGGCGGAGGGCTTCGGGTCAAGCCCGGCGGGCGCGGCAGGAGGCGGGCGTGGAGCGGACGGTTCTCATCACGGGATGCTCCAGCGGCATCGGGCGCGATGCGGCGCTGGCGCTGAAGGCGCGGGGCTGGCGGGTGCTGGCGGGCGTGCGGCAGGAGAAGGACCGCGCGGGGCTGGAGGCGCAGGGGCTGGAGACGCTGGCGCTGGACTATGCCGACGAGGCGTCCGTCGCGGCGGCGGCCGAGGCGGTGGGCGGCGCGTTGGACGCGCTGGTCAACAACGGCGCCTTCGCCATTCCGGCGCCGCTGGAGGATGTGCCGCGGGCGGCGATGCGCGCGATCTTCGAGACGAATTTGATCGGGTGGCATGACCTGACGCGCCGGCTGCTGCCGGCGCTCCGGGCCTCGGGGCGGGGCAGGGTGGTGAACGTGTCCTCTGTGCTGGGGCTGGTGTCGTTGCGCTATCGCGGGCCGTACAACGCGACCAAGTTCGCGCTCGAGGGGCTGACGGACGCCCTGCGGCGGGAACTGGCGGCGCCGGAGGCCCCCATGCCGCGGGTGAGCGTGCATCTGGTGGAGCCGGGGCCGATCAAGACCGCCTTCCGGCGCAATGCGCGGGCGCGGATGGAGGGGATGGTCAACCGGGAGGGGTCGGCGTGGGGCGAGGCGTGGCGGGAGAAGATCCTGCCGCGGCTGGAGGCGCCGGAGACCGAGGGGTTGGAGCGGTTCGAGCTGCCGCCCTCGGCGGTCACCGCGAAGATCGTGCATGCGCTGGAGGCGCGACGGCCGAAGCCGCGCTACTACGTCACCACTCCGACTTACGTTGCGGCATTCGCCTCCCGCGTGCTGAACACAAGGGCGATGGACCTCGTATTCAGGGGCGACCACTGAGCGCGGTGGCGCGGGCGCGGCCTCGGCCCTACCTATCGGGGTGAGAGACGAAAGGAAGGGATATGTCCCAGGCTTTGCTCATCATCGCCCTCATCGCCTGCTTCGCGGTGCTGGGCATCCTGCTGTTCGGCGTCGCCAGCTTCGCCAAGGGCGGGGACTTCAACCGGAAATACGCCAACAAGATCATGCAGTACCGGCTGCTGGCCCAGGCCATCGCGGTGGTCCTGATCCTGGTCGCCGTCTACGCCATGGGGAAATGAGGACCGGATGGTCGTTCTGAACCGCATCTACACGCGCACCGGAGACAAGGGTGAGACCGCGCTTGGGGACGGGACGCGGGTGCCCAAGCCGTCGATCCGGGTCGAGGCCTACGGGACCGTGGATGAGACCAATGCGACCGTGGGGCTTGCGCGGCTGCATGCCGAGGGGGAGATGGATGCGGCGCTGGCGCGGATCCAGAACGACCTGTTCGACCTCGGGGCCGATCTGTGCCGGCCGAACCCGGACCGCGACGGCGAGGCCAAGTACCCGGTGCTGCGCGTGACCCAGGCGCAGGTGGACCGGCTGGAGGCCGAGATCGACGCCATGAACGAGGGGCTGAGCCCGTTGCGCAGCTTCGTGCTGCCGGGGGGGAGCGCGCTCGCGGCGCATCTGCATCTCTGCCGGACGGTGTCGCGCCGCGCGGAGCGGTTGTGCGTGGCGCTGGCGGGGGTGGAGGCGATCAACCCACCCTCGGCGACCTATCTCAACCGGCTGTCGGACTGGTTCTTCGTGGCCTCGCGCGTGGCGAACGGGCAGGGTGAGAAGGACGTGCTCTGGGTCCCCGGAGCCAACCGCTGACCCGGCAGGCGGAACCGCATCCCGTCCCGGCGGGTTGGGTTCTTGAGACCGCCGGGTCCGTATGTTACGCGGACGCCGGCTTTTCGGGCCGTATCTTGCGCGGGTGATCCCAGCGTCAGCGAGGAAATCCCGGCCTCTCCCCCTATCTAAACGGGGAGGGGCGGTGTAGGCCGGCCTATGAGAGACTGCGCGGCAAGGCCGCGATCAAGGAGGAGAAACGCGCGATGAAGGTGCTCGTGCCGGTCAAGCGCGTGATCGACTACAACGTGAAGGTCCGGGTTAAGTCGGACGGATCGGGCGTCGATCTCGCGAACGTCAAGATGTCGATGAACCCCTTCGACGAGATCGCCATGGAAGAGGCGATCCGGCTGAAGGAGAAGGGCGTCGCCGAAGAGGTGATCGCCGTCTCCATCGGCGTGAAGCAGGCGCAGGAGACGCTGCGGACCGCGCTCGCCATGGGCGCCGACCGAGCCATCCTGATCGAGGCCGCCGACGACGTGCACACGGATATCGAGCCGCTGGCCGTCGCCAAGCTGCTCAAGGCCGTGATCGACGAGGAGCAGCCCAAACTGGTGATCCTCGGCAAGCAGGCCATCGACAACGACATGAACGCCACCGGCCAGATGCTGGCGGCGCTGCTGGGCTGGGGCCAGGCGACGAACGCGGCCGAGGTGTCGGTCGAGGGCGAGCAGGTCGTGGTCACCCGCGAGATCGACGGCGGCATGCAGACGCTTAAGGTCAACCTGCCGGCCATCGTGACGGCGGACCTGCGGCTGAACGAGCCGCGCTACGCCTCGCTGCCCAACATCATGAAGGCGAAGAAGAAGCCGCTCGATGCCAAGACCGCCGCCGACTACGGCGTGGACGTGGCGCCGCGGCTCACCATCGTCTCGACCTCGGAGCCGCCGATGCGCAAGGCGGGCGTGACCGTGGAGAGCGTGGACGAGCTGCTCGACAAGCTGAAGAACGAAGCGGGGGTTCTGTAATGGCCGTTCTGCTGATCGCCGAAACGCTGGCCGGGGAACTGGCCAAGGACGCCACCGGCAAGGCGCTGTCCGCCGCGAAGAAGCTGGGGGATGTGACCATCCTCGTGGCCGGGGAGAACGCGCAGGGGCCCGCCGAGGAGGCCGCGAAGTTCGACGGCGTGGCCAAGGTGCTGTGCTGCGAGGATCCTTCGCTGGGGCATAACCTGGCGGAGACGAAGGCGGCCCTGATCGTGCGGATCGCAGGGGATTACACCCATATCGTCTCGCCGGCGACCATGGCCGGCAAGAACCTGATGCCGCGGGTCGCCGCGCTGCTGGACGTGATGGTGATTTCCGACGTTTCGGAGATCAAGGGCGAGGACGAGTTCGTCCGCCCGGCCTATGCGGGCAACGCGATGGTCACGGTCAAGTCTTCGGACAAGGTCAAGGTGCTGACCGTGCGCAGGGCGAATTTCCAGGCGGCCGAAGGGGGCGGCTCGGCGACGGTCGAGACCATCGAGGCGGCGGAGAACCCCGGCACCACGGAGTGGGTCGAGGACAAGATCGCGAAGTCGGACCGGCCGGAGCTGACTTCGGCCAAGCGGATCATCTCGGCGGGCCGGGCGATCGGGTCGAAGGAGAACTTCGAGATCGTCGAGAAGGTGGCCGACAAGCTGGGCGCCGCCGTCGGCGCTTCGCGTGCGGCGGTCGACTCGGGCTATGCGCCGAACGACTGGCAGGTGGGGCAGACCGGCAAGATCGTGTCGCCGGAGCTTTACATCGCCTGCGGGATCTCGGGCGCGATCCAGCATCTGGCGGGCATGAAGGACTCCAAGGTCATCGTCGCCATCAACAAGGACGAGGAGGCGCCGATCTTCCAGGTCGCCGACTACGGCCTGGTGGCCGACCTGTTCGAGGTGCTGCCGGAGCTCGAGAGCAAGCTCTGAGCCTTCGCGACGCGCGGAACGACGCCTGCCGGGCCTCCTCGGCAGGCGTTTTTTTGTGCCGTGCGCGCGCCGGGAAGTCCTGTTTCAGCCCTTATCCCGTTTTTTCGATACGACTGTTCGGTGGGCGGAGGCCTCGTCCGATTCGCGGCGGCGGCGGCGCCTGCGCGGGGGGCGGGCGCCGGGCGCGGCGGCGAGCCCAAAAATTGGGCGCCCTTAACGATTTGTTCCGCATCTGCGAACTCGACCCTTTCGCCCGTCGTCCGCGTGTTGGAAACTGCGCCTGCCGGACAACGAGGGAGGGCGCCATGTCCACCAGACTTCTGATCGCCGCCGCGGCCATCGCCGCCGCCGGCCCCGCCGCCGCCCAGGACCTGACCGAGGCGAGCTTCGGCACCAACTGGGTCGCGCAGGCCGAGCACGGGGGCTACTACCAGGCCGTCGCCGACGGGACCTACGAGGCCTGCGGGCTCAAGGTCACCATCGTCCCCGGCGGGCCGCAGGTGAACAACCGCGCGATGATGCTGGCCGGCAAGATCGACTTCTCCATGGGCGGCAACCTGCTGCAGGCGTTCTCCGCCGTGCGGGAAGGGATCCCGCTGAAGGTGGTGGCGGCGCATTTCCAGAAGGAGCCGCAGGTCATCCTCACCCATCCGGGCGCGGTCGAAGAGCTTCGAGGATCTGAAGTCGCTGGACACGCTCTTCCTCGGGGACAACGGCTATCAGTCCTATTACCAGTGGATGATCTCGGCGTTCGGCTTCAAGCCGGAGCTGCGCAAGCCCTACACCTTCAACCCGGCGCCCTTCATCGCGAACCCGAAGTCGGGCCAGCAGGGCTACATCACTTCGGAGCCGTTCGCGGTGGAGCGGGAAGGCGGCTTCAAGCCGGACATCTACATGCTGTCCGACGCCGGATTCTCGACCTACGCGACGACGGTGGAGACGATGCAGGAGACCATCGACGAAACGCCCGATGTGGTGAAGTGCTTCGTGGAAGGCTCGGCGATCGGCTGGGCGAATTACCTCTACGGCGATCCCTCGCCGGCGGACGAGATGATCCAGGCGGACAACCCGGACATGTCGGACGAGCAGCTCGAATTCTCGCGAAACGCCATGAAGGAATACGGGATCGTGGATTCCGGCGATGCGCTGGAACTGGGCATCGGCGGCATGACCGACGCCACGATCAAGGACTTCTACGACAAGATGGTCGCGGCGGGCGTGGTCGGAGCCGGGGCTGGATCTGAGCAAGGTCTACACGCTGGATTTCTCCAACAGCGGCGCTGGGCTGGACGCGAAGAAGAAGCTGACGGAGTGAACGCGGAGCTTCAGGCGGGGGCCGCGGCCCCCCTCTCGGCGGCGGCGGCGCGCGAGGCCCGCGCGCCGCTGCTCTCGATCCGCAACGTCACCAAGGTGTTCGGGCGGGACGTGGTGGCGCTTCGGGGGATGTCGCTGAATGTGCGGCAGGGGGACTTCATCTCGTTGCTGGGCCCGTCCGGGTGCGGGAAGTCCACGGCGCTGCGGCTGATCGCGGGTCTGATGCACCCGACCTCCGGCAGGATCGAGTGGGCGGACGGGCCAGGCGCGCAGGACGGGGGCCTGGGGGTGGTGTTCCAGGAGCCCACGCTGATGCCCTGGGCGACGGTGGAGAAGAATGCTGGCTGCCGCTGCGGCTGAAGGGGCGCAGCCTGGCCGCGAGCCGCGAGGCCATCGCCGAGGCGCTGGCCATCGTGGGCCTGACGGGGTTCGAGCACGCCTATCCGCGGGAGCTTTCGGGAGGCATGAAGATGCGCGTCTCCATCGCCCGCGCGCTGGTGACAAAGCCGCGGCTGATCCTGATGGACGAGCCCTTCGCGGCGCTGGACGAGATCACGCGCTTCAAGCTGAACAACGACCTGCTGGCCATGCGCGAGCAGCTGGACTGCACGGTGATCTTCGTGACGCACTCGGTCTTCGAATCGGTGTTCCTGTCGGACCGGATCGTGGTCATGGCGGCCCGGCCGGGGCGGGTGATCCACGAGCTGAACGTGGATGAGCCCTATCCCCGCGCGGAGGAATTCCGCACCTCGCCGGAATATGCCGCCCGGTGCCGGGCGGCGTCGGACGCGCTGCATGAAGCGATGGAGGCCGCATGACCGTCTCCGAGACGCATCCCTCGCTGATCGACGCCGAGGAGCTGGCCCGCCAGCGGCGCCGGCGGATGGAGAAGATCGGCCGCTGGGCCCTGCCGGCGACGGTGATCGCGCTGACCCTGCTCCTGTGGGAGTGGACCGTCGTGGCCAACGAGATCCCGCATTACATCCTGCCGGGGCCCACGCTGGTCTGGGAGGCGCTGGTCGAGAACGGGTGGAGCCTGTTCGAACTCATGGCTGGTGACGCTGCAGACCACGCTGCTGGCGCTGTGCGTCGCGGTCGTGGGCGCGGTGGGGCTGGCGGTGCTGTTCAACCAGTCCCGCATCGCGGAGATGTCGTTCTACCCCTACGCCGTCATTCTTCAGGTGACCCCCATCGTTGCGGTGGCGCCGCTGATCCTGATCTATGTGCAGGACATCAACCTCGGGGTGGTCGTGATCCCCGAGAAGACGGTGGGGATGCTGATCTGCGCGTGGATCGTGGCGTTCTTCCCGATCCTGTCGAACACGACGCTGGGGCTGAACTCGGCCGATCATAACCTGCGGGATCTGTTCACCATCTACGGGGCGACGCGGTGGCAGCGGCTGCGCTATCTGCAGATGCCGGCGGCGCTTCCTTACTTCCTGGGGGGCCTGCGAATCGCGGGCGGGCTGAGCCTGATCGGGGCCGTGGTGGCGGAGTTCGTGGCGGGCACCGGGGGCATGGGCTCGGGGCTCGCGTTCCGCATCCTGGAGGCGAATTACCGGCTAAAGACCGACCTCGCCTTCGCCGCCCTGATCCTGATCGCCTTGACGGGCGTGCTGATTTTCGCCGTCCTGTCGATCATCAGCCACCTGGCTCTGCGCAAGTGGCACGAGAGCGCCCTGAAGCGAGAGGTCTGAGCGTGTGGATTTCATGGACCTGCCGGAGGCCCCGCGCCTTCGGCTGACGAACCTGCGGGCGCCGGCCTGCCTGCTGGGCCGGGACGGCGATCTCGCGCCCCTGGACCTGACGCTGGAGGCCGGGCGCATCGCGGCCCCGGGCGGCGAGGCGGCGGAGGTGGACATGGGGGGCGCGCTGGTCTTCCCCTGCTTCACCGACGCGCACACCCATATCGACAAGGGGCATATCTGGGGGCGGTCTCCGAACCCGGACGGCACCTTCATGGGCGCGCTGGAGACGGTGGGCGACGACCGGCGGGCGCGCTGGACCGCCGAGGATGTGCGGCGGCGGCCGGACTTCTCGCTCCGCTGCGCCTGGGCGCACGGGACCAAGAACCTGCGCACGCATCTCGACAGCATGCCGCCGCAGCCGGACGTCTCCTGGCCCGTGTTCAAGGAGCTGCGCGAGGACTGGGCGGGGGCGGTGGAGCTGCAGGCCGTGTGCCTCGTGCCGCTGGATTTCGTGGACGAGGCGGGGCCGTGGTACGACCTCGCCAACGTGGTGGCCGAGGCGGGGGGCGTGCTGGGGACGGTGAGCTACCCCATGCCGGACGCGGCCCGGCGGCTGGACGTGTTCTTCGACACGGCCGGGCGGCTGGGGCTGGATGCGGACTTCCATACCGACGAGACGATGGACCCGGCGTCCGCGACCCTGCGCCAGATCGCGGAGGCGGTGAAGCGGGCGGGCTTCAAGGGCCGCGTCAACTGCGGGCATTGCTGTTCGCTCTCCACGCAGGAGGAGGCGGAGGCGCTGAAGACGCTGGACCTGTGCGCGGAGGTCGGGCTTTCGATCACGTCCCTGCCCATGTGCAACATGTTCCTCCAGGACCGGCATGGCGGGCGCACGCCGCGCGGCCGGGGGGTGACGCTGGTGCATGAGGCGCGGGCGCGGGGGGTGAAGGTGGCCTTCGCCTCGGACAACACGCGCGACCCGTTCTACGCCTATGGCGACCTCGACATGCTGGAGGTGATGCGCGAGGCGACCCGGATCGCGCATCTGGACCACTCGCGCACCGACTGGACGGAGGCGTTCACCAGCGCCCCGGCCTCGATCTGCGGGTTCGAGGCGCCGAGCCTTGCGGTCGGGGCGCCGGCGGACCTGGTGATCGCGCGGGCGCGGAGCTGGACCGAGCTGTTCGCCCGTCCGCAGAGCGACCGCATCGTGCTTCGCGGGGGCAGAGCCATCGACCGGACCCTGCCGGACTACGCTGAGCTGGACGACCTGATGATGGAGCCCGCATGAAACCGAACGTGGCGGCCGCGAAAGAGGCCCTCTCGCATCTCGATATCGAGGACAAGCCGGCGGCGGTGAAGGCCAAGAGCCGGGACTTCTTCTGGTACTCGCCGGTGCTGAAGTCGCGGCTGGATCACGTGCTGGGGGACTTCGTGGTCTCGCCCCGCAATGAGGCCGAGGTGATCGAGGTCCTGAAGGCCTGCTACGAGCATGACTGCCCCGTCACCATGCGCGGGGCGGGGACGGGCAACTACGGGCAGGCCATGCCGCTCGCGGGGGGCTGCGTCCTGCACCTGCGCCACATGAACAAGGTCAAGGAGATCCATCCGGGTCGGGTGATCGTGGAGCCGGGCGCGATCCTGCGGGAGATGGATCAGGAGATCATCGCGAAGTCGGGGCAGGAGATCCGGATGTTCTCCTCCACCTACGCCACGGCGACGGTGGGGGGGTTCATCGCCGGGGGCTCCGGGGGCGTGGGGTCGGTGCGCTGGGGGCAGCTGCGGGACCTCGGGAACATCATCCGACTCAGGGTGGTGACCATGGAGGCCGAGCCGCGGGTGCTGGAGTTCACCGGAGAGGAGCTTCACCGGGTCTCCCACGCCTACGGCACCAACGGGGTGATCACCGAGCTGGAGCTGCCGCTTGGGCCTTCCTACGAGTGGACCGACGTGCTGGTCGGGTTCGACGACTTCATGGACGCCGCGAAGTGGTCCGAGGATCTGGGCAACCAGGACGGCATCCTCACCAAGCTGATAACGCCCGTCGAGGCGCCGATGCCGCACGATTACTTCCTCAGGATCAAGAACCGGATCCGGCGGGAGCAGCATGTGGTGATCGTCATGGTCGCGCCGCACGCCATGGACGCCTTCCTCACCTTCACCGCCCGGCACAAGGCCGCCGAGGTGCTGTACCGCTCGGACAAGGTGACCGCCGAGGAGAAGAAGGCCTTCGGCGTCGCCTACGAATACGCCTGGAACCATACCACCCTGCGCGGGCTGCGGGTGGATCCCTCGATCACCTACCTTCAGGTGCGCTACGCCCAGCCCGGCGCGCTGGAGAAGGTGGCCGAGATCCGCCGCCGCTTCGGCGACGAGGTCCCCCAGCACCTGGAGGCGATCCGCATGGGCGGCGTGCTGGCCTTCGCCGGCCTTCCGGTGGTGCGCTTCACCACCGAGGCGCGGCTGGAGGAGATCGTGCGCATCCACGAGGACCTGGGCTGCCAGATCTTCAACCCCCACCGCTACACGCTGGAGGAGGGGGGGCGGCAGTCCGCCGACGCCCGCCAGCTCGACTTCAAGCGCGAGGCCGATCCCAAGGGCCTGCTGAACCCGGGCAAGATGATCACCTGGGACCGGCCCGATTTCGACTATGCCGAGGTCTATCGCTACGCGGGCATGACGCCCGCGGCCTGACGCCTCCGGCCCCTCCCGGCGGGGCGGGAGGGGCGTGATCCCATCCCCGCCGCCCGTTGCCGGGAGCTTGCCCGATGCGCGCCCTCCTGATCCAGTCCCACCCCAGCCCCGAGAGCTTCACCGCCGCCATCGGGACGCTGACCGAGCGCGTGCTGCGCGAGGGCGGCGCGGCGGTGCGGAGGTTCGACCTCTACGCCGAGGACTTCGATCCGGTGCTGAGCCGAGAAGGGTGGGAGGGCTATCACGACGACCGCGCCCGCGCCCCCGTCGCGCGCCACGTGGAGGCGCTGCGGTGGGCCGACGCGCTGGTCTTCGTCTATCCAACCTGGTGGTACGGGCTCCCCGCCATGCTGAAGGGTTGGCTGGAGCGGGCGCTGCTTCCGGACGTGGCCTTCGTGCTGCCCGAAGACGGGCCGATCCGGCCGGCGCTGACGCATATCCGGCAGCTCTCGGTCTTCACGACCTGCGGGGCGTCTCCGTGGCTGACCTGGGCCTTGGGGGCGCCGGGCGCCGGACGATCCTGCGCGGGCTGCGCCCGCTCTGCGCGCCGTCCTGCCGGACGTATTACGCGGCGCACTACCGGATGGATTCCTCGACCGCCGAAAGCCGGGCGCGGCATCTGGCGCGGGTGGAGGCCGAGTGTCGGCGGATGCTGGCCCACCGGAGGCGCGACCTGCCGCAGCCGGAGGGGAGGCCCGCCGATGCCTGAGGTCCGCCTCCTGCCGCTGGATCGGCCGCGCATCCCGGAGGAGGGAGCCGCGGCTCCCCTTCGCGGCCCGGCCGCGCGGGGAGGCGCCGGCCGAGACGTGCGCAGCCGGAGCGCCCCGCTTGCCGCCGGCGCCGCGTCTCTCGCGGAGCGCCTGATCGCCACCCATGCCCAACGCCGGAGCTGACATATGCGCCGCCTGCACTGGTCCGACTACTCCACCACCGAGTACGAGGACATCGACCCCGCCCGCACCATCGCCATCCTGCCGACCGCCGCCATCGAGCAGCACGGGCCGCACCTGCCCGTCGGGGTGGACACTGAGATCAACCTCGGGATGCTGCGGGAGGTCTGCGCACGGGTTCCCGACGATCTCGACATCCGCATCCTTCCCGTGCAGGCGGTGGGCAAGTCGAACGAGCATCTGCATGCGCCGGGAACGCTGACCCTGAGCGCGGAGACGGCGCTGAAGGCGTGGGTGGAGATCGGGCTCTCGGTCGCGCGCGCCGGCGTGCGCAAGCTGGTGATCGTGAACTCCCACGGGGGGAACCTCGACCTGATCTCGGTGGTGGCGCGGGAGCTGCGGGTGCGGGCGGGGATGCTGGCGGTGCGCTGCCAGTGGGGCGCCTTCGGTCATCCGGAAGGCATGCTGTCTGACCGGGAGAAGACCTACGGCATCCATGGCGGCGACTCCGAAACCTCGCTCATGCTGCATTTCCGGCCGGAGCTGGTGATGATGGACAAGGCGAAGACCTTCGCCTCCTCGGCCGAGGCTATGACCGGGCGCTGGCTTCGGCCCACCGGGTCCGTGGCCTATGGCTGGATATCGAAGGACCTCAACCGGGACGGCACGGTGGGGGACGCCTCGGCCGCCACCGCCGAGAAGGGCGCCGCCATCGCCGAGCACCAGGCTAAGGGCTTCATCGAACTTCTGCGTGAGGTGGAGGCGCTGGATCTGGAGAGCTTCGCCGCCTTCAGCGACCCCGCTCCCGGCGCCTGACGCGGCCGCGGTCGAAATGACGAGGGGCGGGCGATCGCTCGCCCGCCCTCTCTTCATCCGGCATCGGACCTCAGGCTGCGCGGGCCCGTCCGGCCGAAGGGGCGGCCTGGAAGAAGCCGATCAGCTCCGCGAGCTCGGTGGACTGGGCGCGCAGGGCCTCGGCCGCCCGGGCGCTTTCCTCGGCGAGGCTCGCGTTGCGCTGCGTGGTCTCGTCCATGTGCGACACGGCGGCCGTGATCTCCTGCATGCCGGTCGCCTGTTCGGCGCTGGCGCGGGCGATGTCGTCGATGGTCTCGGACATGCCGCGGATGGAGTGCATCAACTCCCCCAGCGCCTCGCCGGTGGCGTGGACATGGCGAACCCCGTCGGCGACGCGGGAGCCCGAGGCCGCGATCAGCTCCTTGATGTCGCGCGCCGCCTCGGAGGACCGCTGCGCCAGCGTGCGCACCTCGGAGGCAACCACGGCGAAGCCTTTGCCCGCTTCGCCGGCCCGCGCCGCCTCCACCGCCGCGTTCAGCGCCAGCAGGTTGGTCTGGAAGGCGATGCCGTCGATGACCGCGGTGATGTCCGCGATGCGGCTCGAGCTCTCCTCGATCTCGCGCATGGAGGACACGGCCTCTCCGACCACGGCCTGGCCGCGGGCGGCGCGCTCGCGGGCGTCGCCGGCCATGACGCTCGCCTGGCGGGCCCCGTCGGCGTTGGTGGAGACGGTCGCGGAGATCTCCTCCACGGTCGCCGATGTCTGCTCGAGCGCCGAGGCCTGCGCCTCCGTCCGCGACGACAGGTCCGAGGCGCCGCCCGAGACGTTGTCGATGTTGCCGCGCATGGCCTGCTCGGCCTGCTTGATGTCGGTGACGAGGCCGCCGAGACGGTCGAGCATCGCGTCCACGCTGCCGGCCACATCCCCGAAGCGCCCCTCATGCGAGACGGAGCCGCGGTGGGAGAGGTCGCCCTCCGCCATCGCCTTCACCGGCGTCTCGATGTCGGAGAGGAAGCGGTCCACCGTCTCGCAGATCCGGTTGATCTGGGTCGCCACCCGCTCCAGCTTCTCATCCGCGCCCTTGGGCGTCACGCGGCGTGAGAAGTCGCCCACGGCGGCGGCGGCTGCGGCGGCGTCGATCTCCTCCAGGATCGCGGAGTTTTCGGTCCGGTCCTCCCACTCCACCACGGTCCCGAGGCGGGAGCCGTCGCGCGCGACGATCGCGCTGACCACGAGGTTCATGCGCCGATCGCCGAGGCGGATGTCGGTGACGATCTGATCCTTCATGTCGCGCAGCATCCCGGCCTGATGCTCCCGCCGCCGATGGAAGATGTTGAAATCCATCCCGGTCATGGCGTTGGCGTCGAACTCGGGCACGGACTTGCGGATCGCGGGTTCGGCGAGCTTGAGCTGCTTCGCGAGCCGCGGCGTGAGGTAGGCGATGCGATCCTCGTTGTCCGCGATCATCAGCATGGCGGAGGAGGAATCGAGCGCGATCCTCGTGCGGGCCGCCTCCTCGCCCTTGGCATGGATCCGGCTCATGGCGCGCGCGAGCGCGCCGACCTCGTCCGAGCGGGAAGCGCCAGGGATCTCCACGTCCTCGCCTTCCACCAGCCGGCCGATGGCGGCCTCCAGCGCGCCGATCGGTCGCGTCACCACCCGCCGCATGATCCAGAAGCTGACCCCGCACAACACCAGCGCGACGGCCAGCCCCAGGCCGGCCGTGCGCAGCGTCGAACTCGAAGAGAGCCGTCTCGAGTTCCGAGCTGGTCCAGCGCAGGGCAACGGCGCCGACGATCTCGTCGTCCTTGCCGAAGCGGCCCGGTGCGATGTGAAGGAGCGCGTCCTTCGAGCTCCAGCGCTCGCCGGTGAGCGCACGGGAGACGGCCGCGGCTGCTTCGGGGTCCGCGATCTCCCCCACACCCGCGATGGGAGCGCCGTCGGGGCCATAGGCCGCCGCGGCTGCGATCCGGCCCTCGTTCGCTTCCATCAGGCGGCGAAACTCCGCCTCGATCAGATCGGTCTTGGCGAATTTCATGGCCCCGCCCAGCCCGGCGGCCGCTAGATCCGTCACCTGCTCGCCCCCGTCGGCATAGAGTTCATGGGCCAGCTGATTGGCGGAGCGGGTGGAGGCCACGCCGATCAGCGCGGTCAGAATGAGGGCCCCCGCGGCGAAGACGAGGGACAGTCGCAGCCCCAGCCCGGCGCGGCTTCGGGTGCGGTCGGCGGGAGCTGCGATGGTCATCTCGTCTTCTCCTTGGTCAGATCCCGGGGCCGGGCTCGCGCTCAGTCGAGATACTCGACGTTGATGCCGAAGGTGATCGCGCCGATGGGCTGGCCGCTGTCCGGGTCGACCACCGGCATGCTGACCTGCGCCTGGTAGGTCTGCGTGCTCTCGTCGAGTTCGACGTCCGAGACGTGCAGGGCCGCCGGACCGACGGCGTAGGTCTCCTGCCATTTGGCCTCGTCGCCCTGCCAGTAGTCGGAGGTCGCGTCCGAGAGCGCCACGTTGAGCCCCGCCGCGTCCATGGCGAAGGCCTCGGTGATCAGGCCCTGGCTCGCCTCGAGGGCATCGATCAGCCGGCGGGAAGCGTCGGTGTCGAGCAGCGCCTCCACGAGCGGCGCGGAGGCCGCGCCGACCTGGGCGCGCCATTCCTTGTCGAGGCGGTCGATCTCTTCCGCCGAGGGGGCGCCTTCGGCGTTGCGCGCCTTGATCGCCGACACGATCACGGGGTCCTGGGCGATGGCCTTGAGGCGGTCTCCGGCAAGAGAGGTGAGCTGCGCGTCGTACTCGCCGGCCAGGGCGGGCGAGGCGAGGGCCAGAAGGGCGAGAATGGCCGGGCGGATCATGCGGAATCTCCGTCTGCGAAGGGTGCGGCGGGTCGCGGCGCGAACCGGCGGCGTCCGTCGCCGCGGCGGGAATGTCCCGCATGCGTCCCTACCGCCGGGTTAATCCGCGACTCACGGGGAAACCCCGGGCCGGCTCAAGCGCTTGCTGACGAGCACGCCGGCTCCAGCCTGATTCGGGGCGTGCGTCGCGCCGCCGCGCAAGGGCGGTTTCGCCGCGCCGCCGGGGCCTGTATAACGCGCGCGGGATCGCGGGGGCGGCGGGGCCGCCTTCCGACAGCTTGAGGAGACGACGCATGGCGGTGAAGGTCGGTATCAACGGCTTCGGGCGGATCGGGCGCAACGTGCTGCGCGCCATCGTGGAGAGCGGGCGCACGGACATCGAGGTGGTCGCGATCAACGACCTCGGGCCGGTGGAGACCAACGCGCACCTCCTGCGCTACGACAGCGTGCACGGCCGCTTCCCGGCCGAGGTGAAGGTCTCCGGCGACACGATCGACGTGGGCCGCGGCCCGATAAAGGTGAGCGCCGAGCGCGACCCCAAGGCGCTGCCGTGGCAGGACGTGGACGTGGCGCTGGAGTGCACCGGCATCTTCGCCGACCGCGACAAGGCGGCGGCGCATCTGGAGAACGGGTCGAAGAAGGTGATCGTGTCGGCGCCGGCCTCGGGCGCGGACAAGACCATCGTCTACGGCGTGAACCACCAGAGCCTGACGGCGCAGGACAAGGTGATCTCCAACGCCTCCTGCACCACCAACTGCCTCGCGCCGGTCGCCTACGTGCTGAACAAGGCCGTGGGGATCGAGAAGGGGTTCATGACCACCATCCATTCCTACACCGGCGACCAGCCGACGCTGGATACGATGCACAAGGATCTCTACCGCGCCCGCGCCGCGGCGCTGTCGATGATCCCGACCTCCACCGGCGCCGCGAAGGCCGTGGGGCTGGTGCTGCCGGAGCTGAACGGAAAGCTCGACGGCGTGGCGATCCGGGTGCCGACGCCCAACGTGTCGGTGGTGGACTTCAAGTTCATCGCCTCGAAGTCGACCTCGATCGAGGAGATCAACGCGGCGATCAAGGAGGCCGCGGAGGGCGAGCTGAAGGGCGTGCTGGGCTTCACCACCGAGCCGCTGGTGAGCTCGGACTTCAACCATGACCCGCATTCCTCGATCTTCCACATGGACCAGACCAAGGTGATGGACGGGACGCTGGTCCGGATCCTGAGCTGGTACGACAACGAGTGGGGCTTCTCCTCGCGCATGTCGGATACGGCGGTGGCCTTCGCCAAGGTCTGAGGGCTTTCGCAGGAGATCGTCGCGCCGCCCGGAGGCTCCGGGCGGCGTTTTGTTTGGGAGGGGCCGATGGATTTCGACTGGCTTGAGCCGCCGCTGCGCCGCGCGCGGGCGGAGGACGCCGCGACGCTGACGCGGATCGTGAACGCGGCCGGCGAGGATCTGCCGCTGGCGTGGTGGGGGATGCAGGCGCAGGACCCCTGGGCCTTCGGCGAGGCGCGTCAGGCGGCGGCGGCAGAGCGGGGGCGCTTCATGGCGCTGGACGAGGGGGAGGGCTGCATCGCCGGGCTCGCCGGCGGTCTGATCGATGCCGCGGAGGCGCCGGAGCCGGAGACCCCGGACGCCTTCCTGCCCCTGAAGGCGCTGGAGGCGGAGGCGGTGGGAAGCTGGTACGTCAACATCGTGGCCGCCCTGCCGGGGCTGCGGAACCGCGGGCACGGCAGCCGGCTGATGAAGGCGGCCGAGGGGCAGGCGACCCGCGCCGGCGCATGGGGCCTGTCGCTGATCGTGAACGACGGGAACGAGGGGGCGGCGCGGCTCTATCGCCGGCTGGGGTTCGCGGAAGCGGCCCGGCGGCCACAGGTGGGGCTCGGGGACTGGACGCCGCGGGGGCGGGACTGGGTGCTGATGACCCGGCGCGGGCCCTTCGGCTGACTTGCGCCGCCCCCGGGCCTTGCGGTCTATAGGGCGCAACCTTTTCCGCAGTTGCGAGAGACAACGGCCGATGACCCGCAAGACCCTCGACGACCTCGACCTCTCCGGCAAGCGCGTGCTGGTGCGCGTGGATGTGAACGTGCCCGTCCGGGACGGGAAGGTGACGGACGACACGCGGATCCGGGCGATCCTGCCGACGGTTCGGGACGTGCTGAAAGCGGGCGGCAAACCGATCCTGCTGGCGCATTTCGGACGGCCCAAGGGCCAGCGCGTGCCGGAGATGAGCCTCGAGGGCGTCCGCCCCGCCCTGGAGGCGGCGCTGGGCTCGCCGGTCAGGTTCGCCGAGGACTGCGTGGGCGAGGCCGCCGAGGCCGCCGTCGCCGCGCTGGGTCAGGGCGAAACCCTGCTCCTGGAGAACACCCGCTTCCACGCGGGCGAGGAGAAGAACGACGACGCGCTGGCTGACGCGATGGCGAAGCTCGGGGACGTCTATGTCAACGACGCATTCTCGGCGGCGCACCGGGCCCATGCCTCGACCGAGGGGCTGGCGCGCAGGCTTCCCTCGGCGGCGGGGCGGCTGATGGAGGCGGAGCTTTCGGCGCTGGAGAAGGCGTTGGCCCACCCGGAGCGGCCCGTGGTTGCGGTGGTGGGAGGCGCGAAGGTCTCGACCAAGCTCGACCTGCTGTCGAACCTGATGGAGAAGGTGGACGCCATCGTCATCGGGGGCGGCATGGCCAACACCTTCCTTGCCGCCAAGGGCGTGGACGTGGGCAAGTCGCTCTGCGAGCACGATCTTCTGGATACCGCTCGGGCGGTGATGGAGAAGGCCGAGGGCAGGGGCTGCGAGCTGATCCTGCCCGGGGACGTGGTGGTCGCACGCGAGTTCAAGGCGGGCGCCGCGTCCGAGACCGTGGCGGCCACGGCCTGCCCGGCGGACGCGATGATCCTCGACGCGGGGCCGGAGGCGGTCGCGGCCGTGGCGAAGGCGTTCGAGGGGGCGAAGACGCTGGTCTGGAACGGCCCTCTGGGCGCGTTCGAGATCGAGCCATTCGACCGCGCCACCAACGCGGCGGCGCTCAAGGCCGCCGAGCTGACCGAGGCGGGGAAGCTGCTGTCCGTCGCGGGCGGCGGCGACACGGTGGCGGCGCTCAACGCCTCGGGCGCCGGCGCGAGGTTCTCCTACGTCTCGACCGCCGGCGGCGCGTTCCTTGAGTGGCTGGAGGGCAAGACGCTGCCCGGCGTGGCCGCGCTCGAAAGCTGATTGCGGCGCCCTTCGCTTGACCGCGAGGGGCCCCGCGACTACCCAATCCGCAGCCTATTCCGCGCGATCCAAGGTTCAGGAGCCCCCATGAAAGCCACCCGCACCGTTCGCCAGATCCTGTCGAAATACGACGGCGTCAATCCCGGCGTGAAGGCCCAGCTCTGCCGGATGCTGATGACCGGCAAGCTCGGCGGCACCGGCAAGATGATCATCCTGCCCGTGGACCAGGGCTTCGAGCACGGCCCGGCCCGGTCCTTCGCGCCGAACCCCGCGGGCTACGACCCGCACTACCACTTCCAGATGGCGATCGACGCGGGGCTGAACGCCTACGCGGCGCCCTTGGGCATGATCGAGGCCGGCGCCGACGCCTTCGCCGGGCAGATCCCGACGATCCTCAAGTGCAACTCCGCCAACTCGCTGATGTCGGACACGGCAGGCAAGGACCAGGCGATCACGGCGACGGTGGACGATGCGCTGCGGCTGGGCTGCTCGGCCGTCGGATTCACGATCTATCCGGGCTCGGACAGCGCCGTGGACATGTTCGAGGAAATCGCCGAAATGCGGAACGAGGCGGCGGCGGCCGGCCTCGCCACGGTGATCTGGTCCTATCCGCGCGGCGAGGCGCTGTCGAAGGAAGGCGAGACGGCCATCGACATCGCGGCCTACGCGGCCCAGATCGCGGCGCTGCTGGGCGCCGACATCATCAAGATCAAGCTCTCGACCGACCATCTGGAGCTGCCGGAGGCCAAGAAGATCTACCAGTCCGAGAAGATCGACGTCTCCACCCAAGCGGCGCGCGTCACGCATTGCATGCAGGCGGCGTTCGGCGGCCGGCGCATCGTGGTGTTCTCGGGCGGCGCCAAGAAGGGCGAGGACTCGGTCTATGACGACGCCCGCGCCATCCGCGACGGCGGCGGCAACGGCTCGATCATCGGGCGCAACACCTTCCAGCGGCCGCGCGAGGACGCGCTGGCGATGCTCCAGAAGCTGGTGGACATCTACAAGGGCAAGGCCTGAGCCGATCCCCGAAGGGCCGGGCGTCTAGCTCTGGCCCTCCGGCAGGAACTTCGACAGTCCGCCGGAGGACCGTCCGGCCGTGACCACGATTCCGCCGGCCTCGATCCAGGCATGGGCCAGAAGTCCATCCGGCGTGCGCTGGATGCCGAGGTGGAAGACGTTCTCCACGCCCAGCCGGTCCAGCCACAACCGCGCTGCAATGGACTGAACAAGGCAGTCCGACCGCCAGGGGACCCGCCGCGCCGCCGCAAGCAGCGCCCACCGAAAACGCTCCGCCTCCGCCGGAAGGATCGTCCGGGCAGGCGGCGCGGGATGTTCCCGAAGCGTCCGCACAATTCGCGACGCCGGTGTTCGACGATGAACCAGCCACGCGCGAAAAAGCCAAGCCGAGGCGACGGCCAAGAGAGGCGCATGGAGCAGTCTGGTCACGATGGACACACAGGCGGCAGTAGAGGAACCAGGCGCGCCTCCACAACGGAGAACAAAAAACCTCGGCTGAGAACAGCCGAGGTCTTTTCGAATGCCGGATTGCCGGGTCGGTTCAGCCCGGCGAGCCGCCGCCGCAATTTACAGGGCCGCCAGGCCCGCACGCATCGGCGCCGAGACCGCCGGAGCCCTGCGTCGCATCCTTCATCTGCAGCCGAGACACGGCAGGCTGCCGCCAAATCTTCTTGCTCATCGCCTCACCTCATGAGTTCAGCATCACACCCACCGATAGAATAGCGTCTTCCTGACGGAACGCAAACTCCGATTTCGCCATCGCACAACAAGGAAGCCGGCTCATCTCATGACCGGTCCGCCCGCGGAAGCCGAGGCGCGCCACGGACCCAGCCCTCGGGCGGAGAGGATCCCATTCAGTCGCGCGCAGGCCGCCGCCGCCTCCGCCGGAGGCGCGGCCGCCTCCGGTCGGGCGAGACGCGCCCCGACGAGGACCGCCGCCCGCTGGAGCAGCGTCGGCAGCGGCTCGGACAATTCCTCCGCGGCCTCGGCGAGCGCGACGGGCTCCTCGGCCGCTTGCAGCAGTTCCAGCAGGGGCCCGTAGGCGCGCCGCGACAGCGTGACGGGGCCGAGCAGCCCCTGCACCGCGACCGCTCCTTCGAAAGGATCGCCCACCGACGAGAGGCGCACGGCGCCCGGGTCCGCCGGCGCCCCGCCCGGCTTCAGGAACAGGTCCAGCCGGCGCACCCGGTTCGTCAGCAGATCCGCCGTCTCGGCCGCGAGCCAGGGATCCTTCGCTTCGTCGGCGAGGCCCGCCTGTGCCGCCGTCAGGTCCAGATCCCGCGCCAGCCGCTGCGGATCGGCGGGGATCCAGCCTGCGACGCCGGCGGCGGACAGCGCGGCGCCGGTCGTGCGCATCGTCTCGGGGGGGGCCGGGTCCCGACCCCACAGGCGCAGGAAGGTCTGCGAGGGCAGCATCGCCAGCTCTGCGGTCCGCGCCTCCCAATCCGGGACCTGGCGCACCATCGCGTGGCTCTGGGCGAAGACGCGGGGCAGGTCCGCGACCGCCCGACGCGCCCTCGCCTCGGGCGAGGGCGCGTCGGCGGCCGCGGCCAGCCGGTTGGCGGCGAGCCGGCGCAGGAACAGCTCCGACGCCCCCGGCGACACGCAAGCCCCGCGTAGGAATCCGCCCCCCGGTCCCAGCCGCCGGGCGAGCAGATCCATCAGCGCCGCGCGCTCGGCCGCCGTCGCGCCGTCCCATCCCCATGGCATCGCCGCCAGGTCGAACGTCGGGAGATCCTCGCGCGCGGCGAGCGCCTCCGGACCGGCATGCAGGATGATCGCCTCGACGTCCGCTTCGGCCGCGAGGGCGCGCGCCATCTCGGCGTCCTCGGCGTCGGGCGTGGCGCCCCAGATGCGCGCGCCCGTCCCCGCCAGAGCGGCCGCGAGGATCGCCGGTCCAATTCCGGTCCCGCATTCGAGGATCAGGACGTTGCGGAACGGCCCCGCCGGCGCCCCGGCCAGCGCCGCCGCCGTCTCCAGCCAAAGGGGCGAGGCCTCGGGGAATGCGCCGTGGCAGGGGGGCATGCCGGCCGAAGGCTCGCGACGTTCCATGCGGTTCTCCTGCCACGTTGCGCGCTCGTGGCATTTATGCGAACTGAACCGTCGGAAACAAGGCGGCGGCCGCCTCGACCGCCGGCACGAGCAGCCCCGCGCCGGGCTCGAGGATCAGGTGACGGACCCGACCCGCTTCTCCGCTTACGGCCTCGTCTTCGAGGGCGACGTGCCCATGCCTTGGGCCGATCCGGCGCCCGCAGGCCGCCAGGCGGACGTGGAGATCCGCTTCGGCCGCGTCCCCGCCGCCCCCGGCCCGGTCGACGAGGGCGCCTGGCGGGTGGAGAACCCATGCCGCGCCGTCCTCGACTGGGAGGGCGTGCGGCTGCTGGCCGAGGACGGACGTCGGCTGGTGGTGGACGCCGCGCCGGGGGTGGATCCCGACATCCTGCCGATGCTGGCCGCCTTCGCCGGGCCGATGATGCTGCTGCACCAGCGGGCTGCCCTGCCGCTGCACGCGGGCGCCGCCGCAGGCCCCTGCGGCGGGGCGCTCTTCATCGGCGACGCGGGCGCGGGCAAGTCCACTTTCGCGGCGTTGATGGCGAAGGATGGCTGGGCGCTGGCGGGCGACGATCTGGTGGCGCTGGACCTCTCGGGGCCGGCCCCGGCGCTGCATCGCGGCGTGCCGACGGCGCGGCTCTTCGCCGACGCCTCGGGCCTGCTGAAGGACGCCGAGCGCGTGCGCCGTCCCGGTGCGGGCTTCGGCAAGGAGCTTCGGCGGCTGGATGGCCCGGCCGCCGTGATCTGGCCTGCGCCGCTGCGTGCGGTGTTCGCGCTGGAATGGCTCCATCCCGCGGACGCCGAGCCGGAGGTGGAGCGGCTTGGCCGCCTCCAGGCGCTGCCCCGGCTTCGCGCCGCCGTGGCCCGGCCCGAGCATGTGGGCCCGATGGGACTGGAAGGGCGCTACTTCATGCAGCTCGCGCGCCTGGCGGCCGAGACCCCGGTCTTCGCCCTGCGCCGCCCCCGCCGTTTCGAGGCCGCCCCCGCCGCCCTACGCCTCGCGCGGGAGACGGTGGCCGCCCTCGCCCCCCAGCCCGCCGCAGAGGAGAGCGCGAGCCGATGAGCGAAGAAGTCCTGAGGCGCCGTCCCGGCGTTCTGGAAGCCCGGGTGAGCGAGGAGGAGCTCGTCCTCCTCGGCCCCGATTCCGAGGAGTATTTCGGGCTCGATTCCATCGCCGCCGACATATGGGAGCGGCTCGAGCGCCCGATGAGCCGGGAGGCGCTGGTGGAGCTGCTGGCGCAGGACTACGACGCCCCGCGGGACCGGATCGCGCAGGACCTGCGGCCCGCGCTCGAACTCGTTGCTCGACGGCGGTCTGCTGGAGCGGCAGGTCGGAGCCTGATGTGACGGCGCCGCTGCGGCTGGTCGGGGCGTTCGACCCGCAGGGACGGGCGGCGCTGCTGGACCGCGCCTGGGCGCGGCTGTCGGACATCTGCGGCTGGACCGGCCCGGAGCTCGACCCGCAGGAGCCCGCCTTCCGCGCCCTGCGCCTCGGCATTCGCGGCCCGGTCGGGGCGGGGCGCCCCCTGCGCCGACCCGGCGGGCTGGTGGCCGCCGGGTTCGCGCGGCTGTACGATCCCGTCTCTGCCGGTCCCGACCCGGAGGGGGAGGACCTGGACCGGCTCGCCCTCGCGTGGCGGGAGGGGGCGTTCGACCGCCTCTCGGCAGGTTGCGCGGCGGTGGAGGGCGACTACGCCGTCGCGATCTTCGATCCCTCCGGTCCGACGCTGACCCTGCTGCGCGACCCCTTCGGCCATGAGCCGCTGGTCCATTCCCGCACGCCGGAGGGTCTGGTCCTGTTCTCCACCTGGCCCCACGCCCTGCGCCCGTCCGCCCCGGACCCGGAGGCGCTGGCCTGCTGGTTCGACCGCCGCGCCCTGCCGCCGGGGCGCACGGTATGGCCCGGCCTGCACGAGGTCCCCGCCGCCCATGCCGTCCGCTTCGACGCCGGGAGCGCGCGCACGATCCGCCACTGGCACCCCGCGCCCGATCCCGCCGCCGTCGGCCGCAGCGACGCCGAGACCGAAGCGTTGGTCTTCGATCGCGCCCGCGCGGCGGTCCTCTCCCGCCTGCGCAGGATCGGCCGGACGCCCGCGATCATGTTCTCGGGCGGGCTCGACAGCTCGCTGATCGCCGGCATCGCCTGCGACGCGGAACCGGACGTCGAGGTCCCCGCCTACGCCTCCGCCTCCGCCGAGGGCGCGGCTCCGACGGAGCGCCGCGCGCGCGAGGCGATGGCGGCCCGCTGGCCCAACCTCCGCCTGCGGGACGTTTCGCCGGAGGGGCTCGGCCTGCTGGACCATTCGGACGCGGCCTGGGAGCGGTTCGCCCAGCCGAACCTCGACTACTTCGCCGCCACCTACCATGCGCTGCCCCAAGCGATGCTGCGCGACGGACGCGACACCGCGCTCGGCGGGTTCGGCGGGGACATGTGCGTGTCGAACCCGCTCGAATCGCTTCTCTTCCACCGCCTCTCCCGTCTGGATGCGCGCGGGGCGGCGCGGGAGGCGCGGTCGCTCCGGGGCCTCGGCGCCTCGGGCCGCGTGCTCGCCGCCCTGATCCTGCGCCCCCTGCGCCAGACGGCGGGCCTGCCCGCGCAGCGCCATCCGCCGCTGCTGCGCCTCGGGCCGCCGCGGCCGGCGCCGCCCGGCGTTCCGTCGCCCGACACCCGCCTCACCGGGCCGCTGGCCGAGCAACTCGGCGCCCTGGAAACCGTCGCCACCTGGAACATCGCCGATTTTCACTTCGGCCCGGAGGCGGTAGGCTACAGCCAGCCGCTTCTCGACACCCGCCTGATCGCCGCCACGCTCGCCGCGCCCCTGCGCCTCCAGCGGTTGGACGGGCTGCCGCGCGGGCTGATGCGCCGGATGCTGCTGCGCGTCGCCCCGCCGGAGGTGGCGATGCGGCGCGACAAGTCCCCCTTCCAGCCGGATTTCGACCCCATGGTCCGCGCGGCCCTGCCGCGGATCCGCAAGGATCTCATGGCCTTCCGGGACCTGCCCCTGTGGCGCGAACTGGTGGATGAGCCGCTGCTGGAGGACCGTCTCTCTCGGCTCGACCGGACCCCGGCGCTGCGGGACCTGCCGGCGCTGAACGGCGTGACCTCCGCCTGGTTCCTCGGAGACTTCCTGCGCCGCCTATAGCGCCCGACGCGCCCTGAGCGCCGCGCCGATGGTGCCGTCGTCGAGATAGTCGAGCTCGCCCCCGATCGGCACCCCCTGCGCGAGCGAGGTGACCTGCACCCCCTCCGGCATCGCCTCGGCCACGTAGTGGGCCGTGGTCTGGCCGTCGATGGTGGCGGGCAGGGCGAGGATCACCTCCCCCACCCCCGCCCGCGCCCGGCCGGCGAGCCTGGGGATGCCCAGCTCCTCCGGCCCCGTCCCCTCCAGCGCCGAGAGCAGGCCCCCCAGGACGTGGTAGCGCCCCGGGAACGCCCCTCCCCGCTCCATCGCCCACAGGTCCGAGACGTCCTGCACCACGCACAGAAGGCTCGCGTCCCGCCTGGGGTCCGCGCAGATCGCGCAGAGCTCCGACGTTGCGATGTTCCCGCATTCCAGACAGGGCCGCACCGTGCGCGCCGCCTCGGCCATCGCTTCGGCCAGCGGGGCCAGCAGCGCCTCCCGCTTCTTGACCAGATGCAGCGCCGCCCGGCGCGCGGACCTCGGCCCCAGCCCCGGCAGCCGCGCCAGCAGGTCGATCAGCCGCTCCACCTCCCGCCCGTCGCTCATGCGCTTTCCCGGAACTGAAGCCGGTAAAGGTCGGCGTAGAGGCCGCCCTTCTCCAGCAGGTGCTCATGCCGGCCGGTCTCCACGATCCGGCCGCCGTCCATCGCCACGATGAGGTCCGCGTCGCGGATGGTCGAGAGCCGGTGCGCGATCACCAGCGTAGTCCGCCCCGCGCTGAGCCGTCCCAGCGCCTCGCGGATCGCGGCCTCGGAGGCGGCGTCGAGCGCCGAGGTCGGCTCGTCCAGCAGCAGGATCGGCGCGTCCTTCAGGATCGCGCGCGCGATGGTCAGGCGCTGCCGCTCTCCGCCCGAGAAGCGCAGCCCCCGCTCGCCGGCCTGCGAGTCCATCCCCTCCGGCAGGGCCGAGACGAAGTCCCACGCCTGGGCGTCCTTCAGGGCCTGCACGATCTCGTCCCGCCCCGCCTCGGGCCGGCCGAACCCCACGTTCCTCGCGACCGTGTCGTCGAAGATCACGGCGTCCTGACCCACCACCGCGACCTGTCCGCGGAGGCTCTCCAGCGTCGCGTCGCGCACGTCGAGGCCGTCGATCCTCACCGCGCCTTCGGTGGCGTCGTAGAGCCGCGGGATCAGGTTCATCAGCGTGGTCTTGCCCGCGCCCGAGCGACCCACCAGCGCCACGCGGGAGCCGGCCGGGATCTCGAGATCCACCCCGCGCAGGGCCGGCACGCCGCCGCCGTAGTGGAAGCCCACGCCGTCGAACCGGATCCCGCCCTTCGCGCGGGGCAGGGCGACGGCGCCGGGACGGTCGGCGATGGTCGGCTCCGCGTCGAGGACGTCGAAGATCCGGTCCCCCGCCGCGGCTCCCTGCTGCACCTCGGCATAGAGCGATCCGAACCCGCGCAGAGACTGCCCCGCGATCAGGAACGAGCTCACGAAGGCCATGAAGTCGCCGATGGTGTTGGCCCCCGACCCGATCCGCGATCCGATCACCCAGAAGATGACGGCGAGGCCGATCCCCGCCAGCAGCTCCAGCATCGGGTCGATCCGCGCGCGCTGGTCGGCGGCGCGGACCTTGAGGCGGCGCAGGTTCTCGAAGGTCTCGCCGGCCTTGGCGGTCAGGTAGCCCTCCAGCCGGTAGAGCTTCGAGAGGCGGATCCCCGACAGCCCCTCGTTGACCTGCGCGGTCATCTGCGCGGCCTCCTCCTGACTGCTGCGCGCGATGCGGCGAAGGCGGCGGCCGATCCGCTCGATGGGGATGGCCGCCAGCGGCAGGGCGATCAGCGAATAGAGCGTCAGCTCCCAGTCGATCCAGAACAGCGCGATCAGGAGCCCGAGCACCGTCAGCCCGTCCCGGATCAGCGCGGTGATCAGCTTCTCCGCGGAGGCGTGCAGCACCATGATGTCGGTGGTGAAGCGCGAGGCGGTGGCCGCCGGCGCCTCCCGGTCCAGCCGCGCGAGGTCGGCGCGCACCAGCGCCGCGTACATCGCCCGCTGCAGGTTCGCGTCCACCCGCGCGAGGATCGCATTGGCCTGCAGCCGCTGCGCATAGAGCGCCGCCGCCTTCACCGCCACGGCGACGATCACCGCGATCGGCGGCCCAGACCAGCACCTGATCGGAGCGGGTCTCGAACCCCTCCAGCGCCCACTTGATGATGAGCGGATAGACCGAGGTCGTCCCGGCCACCACCGCGATCAGCGCGAGGTTGACCGCCAGCGGCCGCCAGTAGGGGCTCAGCCAGCCGCGCCACAGACGTCCGAGCACGCGCGCGGCGCTGGCGTCGCCAGGGATCTGGGCGGGTCTGGGCATGCGTCCTCCGTTGCGGCGGCCCTCATGTCTAAGCCCGCAGGCGCGCGCGTCCAGAGGGGGAGGGCGCGCCATCGCGCCCCGGCGAGGGCGCCATCACCGATATTCATGGCGCTGCCGAAGAACGCGGCGCCGCGCCGATTTCGCCTGTTCCTTCGGCGCTTGCCGCGCCGCGGCGCCTGCGGCGGGGCCGTGCCCGCGACGCCCTCGCGCTTTCCCGCGCGCGAAAATCCGGCTAGCCCTTTGCTATCCGGCCCGTGCAGGGCTGAACTTCATTCCGCTGCGAGGCTTCGTCATGTCGCTGGCATTCGGCCGTCACTTCCTTTCCATCCCCGGCCCGTCGGTCATGCCCGACCGGGTGCTGAACGCCATGCATCGCGGCGCCCCCAACATCTACGAAGGCGCGCTGCCCGAGATGGTGGTCGGCCTCTACGACGACCTGCGCCGGGTCGGACGCACGAAGGGCCGGGTCGCGGTCTTCTCCGCCAACGGCCACGGGGCGTGGGAGGCCGCGATCTCCAACACCCTCTGCCGCGGAGACAAGGCGCTGGCGCTGGACTGCGGCCGCTTCGCCGAGGGCTGGGCGCAGACGGCCCGCGCCATGGGCGTGGAGGCGGAGTGCATCAACACCGGCGAGCGCGGCCCCGTCCCGCCCGAGCGGCTGGAGGAGATGCTGCGCGCCGACCGCAACCACGAGATCAAGGCGGTGATGGTGGTCCAGATCGACACCGCCTCCTCCGCCGCCAACGACATCCCTGCGCTGCGGGCGGCCATCGACGCGGCCGGCCATCCGGCGCTGTTCATGGTGGACTGCATCGCCTCGCTCGGCTCCATGCCGTTCGAGTTCGACGACTGGGGCGTGGACGTGATGGTCGCGGGCTCCCAGAAGGGGCTGATGACGCCGCCGGGGCTGAGCTTCGCCTTCATCTCCGACAAGGCCTGGGCGCATCGCGGCGACCTGACCACGGCCTACTGGGACTGGCGTCCCCGCGCCGAGCCGCAGGAGTTCTACCAGCGCTTCGGCGGCACCGCGCCCACCCACCTCCTCTTCGGCCTGCGCGAGGCGCTGACCATGCTGCTGGAGGAGGAGGGGATCGAGGCCGCCTGGGCGCGCCACCGCGTCCTCGCCGACGCGGTGCGCGCGGCGGTGGAGGCCTGGGGCGGCAATGGCGGTCCGGTGGAGCTGAACGTGACCGAGCCCTCGGCGCGGTCGAACGCCGTGACCACGATCCTCACCCGCGGCTTCCCGCCGACGGAGCTGCGCGCCTGGTGCGAGCGGCAGATGAACGTGACGCTGGGCAAGGGGCTCGGCCGCTACGGCGAGACCTCGTTCCGCATCGGCCACATGGGCTGGCTGAACCCGCCGATGATCCTCGGGACGCTCGGCGCGGTGCAGACGGCGTTCGACGTGATGGGCGTGGCGCATGGCGCCGGCCTCGGCGCGGCGACGGCGAGCATCGCGAAAGCCCTGCGCCAGCCGGAACGCGCGGTCGCCTGACCACCTCCTGCGGAGGCGCCGCGTCGGGCGTTGCAAGGGTTGGGCGGTCCCGCCCGCGGGGCGTGGCGGACGGGGGGCCGCCTGGCGGCGGTCCCCAGAGGCGACCGGCCCGCAACGCGCCGCGGGCGGGTGCGCAACCAGAGGCGCGACGGTCGGCGCGGCGCCTCCTTCACAAGGGGCGTGGCCGGGGCTATAGGGGCGCGCATGAGCGATGTGCGCGCCATATCCCGGGCCCTCCGCGGGCGGCGAATTAGCCGGGCGGCCTCCTGACCGGGAGCGCCGCCTGACGCACGCCGCCCGAGCGCTGCCGCGCCGGCCCGAAGCAATCCAGATCCGATGGAGCGCCCCCTTATGTGCGCCGACGCCACCGACCAGACCCTGCCGGACTACAAGAGCACCCTGTTCCTCCCGCAGACCGAATTCCCCATGCGCGCAGGGCTCCCGAAGCGCGAGCCCGAGTGGCTGGCCCGCTGGGAGAAGATCGGCGTCTATCGCCGCCTGCGGGAGACGGCCGCCGACCGTCCGCCCTTCGTGCTGCATGACGGCCCGCCCTACGCGAACGGCCACCTGCATATCGGGCACGCGCTCAACAAGATCCTGAAGGACTTCGTGGTCCGCTCCCGGCAGATGCTGGGCCATGACAGCCGCTACGTGCCCGGCTGGGACTGCCACGGCCTTCCCATCGAGTGGAAGATCGAGGAGCAGTATCGCGCCAGGGGCCTCGACAAGGACCAGGTGCCGGTCAACGACTTCCGCGCCGAGTGCCGCAAGTTCGCCGAGGGCTGGGTCGACATCCAGCGCGAGGAATTCAAGCGTCTCGGGATCACCGGGTGCTGGGCGGATCCCTACCTCACCATGGCCTACGGCGCCGAGGCGACCATCGCCGCCGAGTTCATGAAGTTCGTGATGAACGGGACGCTCTATCGCGGCTCCAAGCCCGTGATGTGGTCGGTGGTGGAGAAGACCGCGCTGGCCGAGGCGGAGGTCGAGTACCACGACCACCAGTCCCACACGATCTGGGCGAAGTTCCCCATCGTGCGGGCGCCCGCCGGCTCGTCCTTCTGGCCGTCGGAGGAGGATCCGGACAACGAGGCCGCCAACCGGCGAGGGGTGCAGGCGCTCCGGGCCTCCGTGGTGATCTGGACCACGACGCCCTGGACCATCCCGCAGAACCGGGCGGTGGCGTTCCACCCCTCGATCTCCTACGGCCTCTACAAGGTGGCCGAGGCGCCGGCGGAGAACTGGGCCAAGCCCGGCGACCTGCTGGTGATGGCCGACAAGCTCGCGCCCGACGTATTCCGCCAGGCGCGGGTCGAGGCGTTCGAGAAGCTGCGCGACGTGCCGGCGGACGAGCTCTCGGGCCTGACGCTGGCGCACCCGCTGCGCGGCGTGGACGGCGGGCAGGGCGAGTGGGATTACGAGGTCCCCATGCTGCCGGGCGACCATGTCACCGACGACGCGGGAACCGGCTTCGTCCATACCGCGCCCTCCCACGGCGCGGACGACTACGAGCTCGGCCGCCGCTTCAACCTCCCCATGACCTACAACGTGCTGGAGGACGGAGCCTTCCGCGAGGACCTCCCCCTCTTCGGCGGTGCGGTCATCTTCACCCAGAAGGGCAAGGATGGCGACGCCAACGGGCGGGTGATCGAGGCGCTGACCCAGGCCGGCGCCCTCGTCGCCCGTGGCCGCCTGAAGCACTCCTATCCCCATTCCTGGCGCTCGAAAGCCCCGCTGATCTTCCGCAACACGCCCCAGTGGTTCGCGGCCATCGACCGCAAGCTCTCCGACGGCATGGACGAGTACGGCGATACCATCCGCCAGCGGGCCCTGACCTCCATCGACCAACTGGTCCAGTGGACCCCCAAGACCGGCCGCAACCGCCTTCATTCGATGATCGAGGCGCGGCCCGACTGGGTCCTTTCGCGCCAGCGCGCCTGGGGCGTGCCCCTCACCTGCTTCATGCGCGAGACCGGCCCGGGCGAGGTCGAACTCCTCCGCAACGCGCAGGTCAACGCCCGCATCGAGGCCGCCTTCCGCGAGGAAGGCGCCGACGCCTGGTTCCGCGAGGACGCGAAGACCCGCTTCCTGAGCGGGATCGAGGGCGTGAACCCCGACGACTGGACCAAGGTCTCCGACATCCTCGACGTGTGGTTCGACTCCGGCTCCACCCACGCCTTCGCCCTGCGGGACCGCGAGGACGGGGTCTGGCCCGCGGACCTCTACCTCGAGGGCACGGACCAGCATCGCGGCTGGTTCCATTCCTCGCTCCTCCAGGGCTGCGGCACCCGCGGCCGCGCCCCTTACAAGGGCGTCTTGACCCACGGCTTCACGCTCGACGAGAAGGGCATGAAGATGTCCAAGTCGGTGGGCAACACCGTCGCCCCCGAGGAGGTCATCAAGCAGTACGGCGCCGACATCCTGCGCCTGTGGGTGGCGCAGTCGGACTACACCGCCGACCTGCGCATCGGGCCCGAGATCCTGAAGGGCGTTGCGGACAGCTACCGCCGCCTGCGCAACACGCTGCGCTTCCTGCTCGGCGCGCTAGACGGCTTCGACGAGGCCGAGCGGGTCGAGCCCGCGCAGATGCCGGAGCTGGAGCGCTGGGTGCTGCACCGTCTGTCGGAGCTGGACCGCGAAGTCCGTCGCGGCTACGCCGAATACGACTTCCAGGGTGTGCTGCAGGAGATCTTCCAGTTCTGCACGGTGGACCTGAGCTCGGTCTATTTCGACATCCGCAAGGACGCGCTCTACTGCGATCCCTCGGACGCCGCGCGCAGGCGCGCCTGCCGCACGGTGATGGACCTGCTGTTCCATCGCCTCGTGACCTGGCTCGCGCCCATGCTGTGCTTCACCATGGAGGAGGCGTGGCTGGAGCGCTTCCCCGGCGAAGACTCCTCGGTCCACCTGCGGGACTTTCCCGAGACGCCGGACTGGACCGACGCGGCCCTCGCCGCCAAGTGGGAGCGGATCCGCGCGGTGCGCCGCGTGGTGACCGGGGCGCTGGAGGTCGAGCGTCGGGAAAAGCGCATCGGCGCGAGCCTCGAGGCCGCGCCGGTGGTGCATGTGGCGGATGCGCAGACGCGGGAGGCGCTGGGCTCGGTGGATTTCGCGGACCTGTGCATCACCTCGGGGCTCGCGCTGTCGGACGCGCCCGCTCCGGACGGCGCCTTCGGGCTGGCCGAGGTTCCGGGCGTCGCGGTGGTTCCCGCGCTGGCGGAGGGCGAAAAATGCGCCCGCTGCTGGAAGGTGCTGCCCGACGTGGGGACGCATGAGCATCCGGGCGTCTGCGGACGCTGCGACGCGGCCCTCTAGGGCGGCGCCGCGCCGGCCCGCGCGCCTCCGGCCCCCGGTTCGCCCGCGGCGCGTGGCGGGCCGGGCTCGGTCTGGTTGAGGGGGCCGTTGCTCTGGCCGGGGAACTCGGCTTGCCGCTGCGGCGTTCCGTAGGCGCACGCTTCACGGAGGCCCGCGCCATGTCCACGGCTGCAAACACCCCGCGCGACGCGTCCGGCCCGGCGCCGCGCGTGGACGATCCCCGGAACCCCGAGCTGCGCACCGATGCGCCCGATCCGGTGGAGACCCCGACCCGCATCCGCGCCAGACGCACCGTGTTCTGGTGGGTGACGGGCCTGTTCCTGCTGGTCGGGGCGGTGGCGCTGGTCACCGCGCCCTTCGCCGAGGCGGAGGGCAACGCTGAGGTCTGGACGCTTGCGATGGCGCCGGTGATCGGGGTTCTGATGATTGCGGCGCTGGGGTGGCTGACGCTCTACGTCCTGCGCCGCCCTCGGAAGGACGCGCCGCGCGGTCCGCGCTGAAGCCCGGGACGATCCGACGGTATCAAGTCCGCGGGCGATACATGAGCGGGGCAGATGCCTGAGGGGGGCGGCGCGTGCCGCAGGCATCCGCGCTCGGGCAGGCGGTTATCCCCGCCTACGGAGGCGGAACACAAGTCGCGCGGGCGTGCGCCAAGCTGGACAGGGGCGGCCGGCGCCGCCCCTGTCGCATCAGAGCAGGGACTTGGCCTTCTCGGCCACCGCGTCCGCGGTGATGCCGAAATGCTCGTACAGCTCCCGCGCGGGCGCGGAGGCGCCGAAACCGGTCCATGCCGACGAAGGCCGACTTCTTCTCGGACCCGCGCTCTCCGCACAGCCAGCGATCCCAGCCGAAGGAGGAAGCCGCCTCCACCGCCACCCGCACGGCGCCGGCCGGGAGGACCCTGCCTGCGGTAGCTCTCGTCCTGCGCCGCGAAAAGCTCCAGGCAGGGGGCGGAGACGACCCGCGTGCCGATGCCCTCGGCCTGCAGCTTCTCCCGCGCCGCCATGGCGATCTCGACCTCCGACCCGGTGGCGATCAGGATCGCGCTGCGCTTGCCCTCGGCCTCGGCCAGGACATAGGCGCCTTGGGCGGCGAGGTTTTTCGAGGAGTGCTTCGTCGCGCAGCGCCGGCAGGTTCTGCCGCGACAGCGCCAGAACCGAGGGCGTGGAGGGCGAGGTCAGCGCGATCTCCCACGCCTCGGCCGTCTCCACCACGTCGGCGGGGCGGAAGACGTAGATGTTGGGCGTCGCGCGCAGCATCGCCAGATGCTCGACCGGCTGGTGGGTCGGCCCGTCCTCGCCGAGGCCGATGGAATCGTGGGTCATCACATAGACCGCCCGAGCCCCCATCAGCGACGACAGCCGCATGGCCCCGCGGGCATAGTCCGCGAAGCACAGGAACGTGCCGCCATAGGGCGCGCAGCCGCCATGCAGCGCGATGCCGTTCATCGCCGCGGCCATGCCGTGCTCGCGGATGCCGTAATGGACGTAGCGGCCCTTGCGGTTCTCGGGCCGAGAAGACGTCCAGCCCCTGGCGTCAGCGTGTTGTTCGACCCGGTGAGGTCGGCGGAGCCGCCGATGGTCTCCGGCATCACGGCGTTGATCGACCTCGAGCGCCATCTCGGACGCCTTGCGGGTGGCGACCTTGGGCTGCTCCTCCGCCGCCTGCTTCTTCAGCTTGCGGATGGCGCCGGCGAGCTTCTTCGGGGGCTCGCCCGCCATCACCCGCTCGAACTCGGCGCGCTTGGCGTCCGACAGCATCCCGAGCCGCGCCTCCCACTGGTAGCGTTCGGCGCGCCGCGCTTGCCGATCTCGGCCCATGGGCGGTCACGTCGTCGGGGATCTGGAACGGGGGCATGCGACCAGCCGTAGACCTCGCGGACCTTGGCGATCTCGTCGTCGCCGAGCGGCGAGCCGTGGGCGCTGGCGGTGTCCTGCTTCTTGGGCGCGCCGAAGCCGATATGGGTGTGGCAGGCGACCAGCGGCGGCTGGTCCGCGCCCTTCGCCGCGGTCAGCGCCCGGTCGATGTCCGTCGGGGTCATGGCCGTCGCATTCGAAAACGTCCCAGCCCGAGGCTTCGAACCGCCGCTTCTGGTCGGTGATGTCCGAGAGCGGCACCTTGCCGTCGATGGAGATGCCGTTGTCGTCCCACAGCACGGTCAGCTTCGACAGCTTCTGCATGCCCGGCGAGGCCGATGGCCTCCTGGCTGATCCCCTCCATCAGGCAGCCGTCGCCGGCGATCACCCAGGTGCGGTGGTCGACGATCTTCTTGCCGAAGCGTGCGGCGCAGCGATCTCCTCGGCCATCGCCATGCCCACGGCGTTGCCCAGACCCTGGCCGAGCGGCCCGGTCGTGGTCTCGATCCCCTCGGCATGGCCGTATCTCGGGGTGGCCGGCGGTCTTCGCGCCCCGACTGGCGGAAGTTGCGGATCTGGTCGATGTCCATGTCCGGATAGCCGGTCAGGTGCAGCAGCGCGTAGAGCAGCATCGACCCATGCCCCGCCGACAGGACGAAGCGGTCGCGGTCAGGCCAGTGCGGGGCCTGCGCGTCGAACTTCAGGTGCTTCTCGAACAGCACGGTGGCGACGTCGGCCATGCCCATGGGCATCGCCCGGATGGCCGGAATTGGCGGCCTGCACGGCGTCCATGGCCAGGACGCGGATCGCGGCGGCCTTCATCCAATGGTCGGGGTGACGGGCGCGGAGGGTCTGGATGTCCACGAGGCTCGCCTTTCGTGCTGGCAGGGGCGGGCGGCGGGGGCCCCCTTCTGGCGGAGGGCGCGAAACCGGGCGCCGGGGTCATGCAACGCACGGGCGCCCCGGTCAAGGGCGCAGGCCCCCTGCGGGGGCGCCGCGCGAAGGTCTCGCCCCTGGGGTCCGCGGCGCCTGCGGCGCAGTGCGGGCGGCCCGCCGCTGGCGGCCGTCGCCAAGGTCAACCCGGTCCGCCATGCGCCGCGGGCGGGACCGGGCCGCAGGCGGAACGCCCGGCGCGGCGCCTTCGTCCGTCACGGGCGAACGGCCTGCATGGCCGCTGCGGCGGCGACGCCTGCGCGGCGCCGCTTGCCTTCGCCCGCCCCCGCGTCTACCCGGAGGCCGCCCCCCAGACGGAGCCCGCTTCATGTCCCCCGCCCTCGTCACCTATGGATCGCTCGGCATCGCCATCGCTCTGGAGGTGGCAGGGACCACGCTGCTCCAGCAGTCGCAGCAGTTCACGCGGCTTCTGCCGACGGCGGGGATGGCGGCCTGCTACATCGCCTCCATGTACTTCCTGTCGATCTCGCTGCGGGTGCTGCCCATGGGGATCGCCTACGCGATCTGGAGCGGGCTGGGGATCGTGCTGATCTCGGGCATCGGGTTCGTGGCGCTGGGACAGCGGCTGGACGGGCCTGCGCTGATCGGCCTCGGGCTCATCATCGCGGGGGTGCTGGTGGTCAACCTCTTCTCGTCCAGCGTCGGCCACTGACCGGCGCTTGACGGCGGCGGGGCGGGATGATCGACTCGGGCATGACGGATTTCTGGCGCGGGAGCGGGCGGAGCGTGCAGCAGGCATCGGCGGAAATCGCGGCGGCGAAACGGGCGCTCTCGGCCGCGCTGGGAGAGCTGGAGGCCGCCGTGGCGCTGGCGCGCGAGCAGGCGCCGGCGGCGGACGATCCGCGCGCCGAGGAGGCGGACGCCGCCGCCCGCGCGGCCATGGTCCGGGCTGCCGAACTGGAGTCCCTGCTCTCCGAGGCCCGTGCGGCGCAGGAGGCCGCCGAGGCCGCCCGCGCCGAACTGGAAGCCCGCCTCGCCGCCGCCGAGAGCGAGACGCAGGCCCGCCTCGACGCCGCGCAGGCGGAGATCGAACGCCTCCGCGCCGCGCGCGAGGAGGACGCCGCCATGATCGAGGAAGCGCTGGCCGAGCTTCGCGCCGTCGTCTGACCGCGCGCCTCGTCGCGTCCGAACGGAGGGCCCCATGGCCGATCTCGACATCCCCATCGCCGGCCGCATGTACCGCGTCGCCTGCGAGGACGGGCAGGAGCGGAACCTCGCGCGCGCGGGACGCTTCGTGGCGGAGGAGGCGGAGCTGCTGCGCGAGCAGTTCGGCGACCGCTTCGCCGCGCTTCCGGAATCGCGGGTGCTGCTGATGGCCTCTTTGATGCTGGGCGACCGCTTCCGCGCCAAGCTGGACGGGGAGGCCGCCGGCGCGGCGCCGGAGACGGAGTCGCCGCAGCCGGGCGGCTCCGACGATCCGGCTCTCGGGGCGCGGGTGGCGGAGCTGGAGGCCGAACTCGCCGCCGCGCGGGAAGCCGAGGCCGCCGCCCTCGCGGCGCTGGAAGACGCCGCCGCCCGCGTGCGCCTGATGGCGGGCGAGATCGCCGCGGCCTCCGACGAGGAGGAAGAGGCGCCGGAGGACGAAGACGCGCCGCAGGACGAGGAAGCCTGAGCCCGGCTCCGACCGGGCCGCGGCGCGGAGGTTCCGCCTCCGGGTCCGCTTCCGCCCGCCGCGGCGTGGCGGGCGTGTCGCCCGTGGCCGGCGCACGGGATCGGACGAGGCGTTGACTCCCACCGTCGGCGCACGATCCTCTTCAGCCATGACCGCCTTCGCAGATCGACTTTCCCGCGCCCCCGTCGCCCATGACCCCGAGCGCGGGGCCGAGGCCTGGGGCGCCCTCTCCGGCTCGGTTCCCGCCGCGCTGAAGGACCTGATCGAGGGCGCCGCCGGCTCCTCCCCCCATCTCGCGGGCCTGCTGGCGAAGGAGGCGGAGTGGATCGCGCCCGTCCTCGCCGCGTCCCCCGAGAACGCCTTGGCCGGGCTTCTGGACGATGCGCGGGAGGCTGCGTCGGCCCCCCGCGACGTGGGCGGGCGCCTGCGCCGCGCGAAGCGGCGGGTGGCGCTGCTGACGGGCCTCGCCGATCTCGGCGGCGTCTGGAGCCTGGAGGACGTCACCGGCGCCCTCTCCGACTTCGCCGACGCGGCGGTGGAGGCGGCGCTGGGCGCGCTGCTCGCCGAGGAGATCGATCGCGGCCGGCTGCCCGAGGCCCCGGGCCTCGTCTCCATCGCCATGGGCAAGGGCGGGGCGCGGGAGCTGAACTATTCCTCCGATATCGACCTGATCTTCCTGTTCGACGAGACGCGGCACGACCCCGACGACGTGGCCGAGATCCGCGCCCGCCTCGTGAAGGTCTGCCGCAACGCCGCCCAGATCCTGTCGAAGGCCACCGGCGAGGGCTACGTCTTCCGCGTGGACCTGCGCCTGCGGCCCGACCCCTCGGTCACCCCCGTCTGCATGGGGATGGAGGCGGCGGAGACCTACTACGAATCCCTCGGCCGCACCTGGGAGCGCGCCGCCTGGATCAAGGCCCGCGCCGCCTCCGGCGACATCGCGGCCGGCGAGGCTTTCCTCGAACGCCTGCGCCCGTTCGTCTGGCGGCGGTTCCTCGACTTCGCCGCCATCCGCGACGCCCATGACATCCGCGAGCGCATCCGCGCCCATCGCGGCACGGGCGGCGAGATCCACGCCCCCGGCCACCACGTCAAGCTCGGCCGCGGCGGGATCCGGGAGATCGAGTTCTTCGTCCAGACCCGCCAGCTCATCTGCGGCGGCCGCGACCCGGCCCTGCGGGACCGCGCCACGCGTCCGGCGCTCGCGGCGCTGACGAAGGCCGGCTGGGTGGACGAGGAGGCGGCCGAGATTCTCGACGCCGCCTACCTGGCGCATCGGGAGCTGGAGCACCGCCTCCAGATGATCGAGGACCGCCAGACCCACGAGATGCCCGCCGCCGAGGACGCCCGCGACCGCGTGGCCGCCCTGTGCGGGCGCCGCGACCGCCGCGCCTTCGAGGCGGAGCTGACCCACCGGCTGAAGGAGGTGGCGGCGATCACCGAGACCTTCTTCGCCCCCAACGCCCCCCGCCGCGCCCAGCCGGAGGAGGACGACGGCCCCCCCGCCCTCGCCTCCCGCGGGTTCGAGCGGCCGGAGGCGGCGGCCGAGGTCATGGACCGCTGGCGCCAGGGCGCGATCCCCGCCACCCGCACCTCCCGCGCACGGGACCTGCTGCGGGGGCTGGAGCCGCTGCTGCTGGACGCGCTCGCCAAGGCGGCCTCGCCCGACGAGGCGCTGATGCAGTTCGACCGCTTCCTGTCGGGCCTGCCGGCGGGGGTGCAGATCCTGTCGCTGTTCGACGCGAACCCGCGGCTCCTGGACCTCATCGCCGAGATCTGCGCCGCGGCCCCGCGCCTCGCGGACGAGCTCAGCCGCTCCTCCCGCGTGCTGGACGCGATCCTCGCGACGGATTTCTTCCAGCCCCTGCCGGAGGCGGAGGCGCTGGCGAAGGACCTCCGCGGCTGGCTGTCGCGCGAGGGGGACTACGAGCGCAAGCTCGACGCCGCCCGCCGCTGGGCCAAGGAGATGCGCTTCCGCGTGGGCGTGCAGCTCCTGCGCGGCCTCGCCGCCCCGCCCGAGGCCGGCCGCGCCTTCACCGCGGTGGCCGAGGCCGCCCTCTGCGCCCTGATCCCGGAGGTGGAGGCCGAGGTCGCCCGCCGCCACGGCCCGCCGCCGGGCCGCGGGGCGACCGTCCTCGCCATGGGCCGGATGGGCAGCCGGGAGATGACGGCGACCTCGGACCTCGACCTGATCGTCCTCTACGACGCCGAGGGGGCGGAGGCGTCGGAGGGGCCTAAGCCCCTCGCCCCCGGCGCCTATTTCGCGCGCTACACCCAGGCGCTGATCTCGGCCATGACCGCGAAGACGGCGGAGGGGGAGCTCTACGCCATCGACATGCGCCTGCGCCCCTCCGGGCGGCAGGGGACGGTGGCGACCTCGCTGCAGGGCTTCCGCGACTACCAGCGGGAGACCGCCTGGACCTGGGAGCACATGGCCCTGACCCGCGCCCGCCCCGTCTCGGGCCGCCAGGACCTGCGCGCCGACGCGGCCGAGGCTGTGGCCGAGGCGCTGCGCCTCCCGCGCGATCCCGCGAAGACCACCGCCGAGGTCGCCGAAATGCGCGCCCGCCTCGCCGGGGCGAACCGCGAGAAGCGGACCGACCCGTGGGCGCTGAAGCGCACGGCGGGCGGGCTGATGGACATCGACTTCGTGGCTCAGGCCGGCCTCCTGCGCGCGGCGCCCTCCGGGGCGGACGTCCCGCTGGGCGCCGCCTCCCCCTCGGATGCGCTGCGCGCCCTCGCCGCCTGCGGCGAGATCCCCGAGGACGAGGCGCGAGACCTTGATCGCGGCGCATGACTTCCAGTCCGCCGCCCAGCACGGGCTGCGCATCGCGCTGGAAGGCGGGTTCGAGCCCGCCCGGATCGGCGCGGGCCTGGAGGCCGCGCTCTGCCGCATCGCCGGCTGCGGCGGCCTCGCGGACCTCGAGGCCCGCCTGCGGGAGGCGCAGGCCGGAGCCGCCGCCATCGCCGACCGTCGACTGCCCCCGCCGGAGGAGGCGCCGTGACCCGCCTCGCGCCGCCCGTCCCGAAGGCCGCGGCGCGAAGGTTCCGCCTATGGCCGCACGCCCGCCCGCCGCGGCGGCCCGACCGGCGGGGCCTCTGGCCGGCGCCCCCGTCCGGCGGGCGGGGAGGGGCTGCATGACCCTCCCCATCGTCTGGCACCCCGACTACATCGCGCCCCTGCGCCCAAATCACCCCTTCCCGATGTCGAAGTACGGCTACCTGCGCGAGGCGCTGGAGGCGCGGGGCCTGATGCGGCCCGGCGGCTGGCTCGCGCCCGCGCCGCTCAAGGCGCTCCAGATCGCGCCGGCCCATGACCTGACCTATGTGGAGCGGGTGCTGAACTGCGGCCTGCGCGCGGACGAGGTCCGGCGGATCGGCCTGCCCGCCACGCCCGAGGTCGCCCGGCGCGCGCAGCTCTCCTCGGCCGGCACGCTGCTCGCGGGGCGGCTGGCGATGGACCGGGGGCTCGCGCTCAACGCCGCCGGCGGCTCCCATCACGCGGGGCCGGACTACGGCGCGGGCTACTGCGTCTTCAACGACGTGGCCGTCGCCGCCGCCGCCCTGCTGGACGAGCAGGTGGTCGAGCGCCTGCTGGTGGTGGACTGCGACGTCCACCAGGGCGACGGCACCGCCCGGATCTTCGAGGACGATCCCGGCGTGTTCACCTTCTCCATCCACGCCGAGAAGAACTTCCCCGCGCGCAAGGCGACCTCCGACCTCGACATCTCCCTGCCTGACCGGATGCAGGACGACGAGTACCTCGCCCGCCTCCGCGACGGGCTGGACGAGGCGCTGGAGCGCGCCTCCCCCGACCTCGTCTTCTACAACGCCGGGGTGGACCCGTGGGAGGGCGACCGCCTCGGCCGCCTGTCCCTGACGCTGGACGGCCTGCGCCGCCGCGACCGGCTGGTGCTGGAGACGGTGCGCGCCCGGGGCCTGCCGCTCGCGGCCGCGCTGGGGGGCGGCTACTCGCGCGATCCGGTGGAGCTTGCGGCCCGCCACGCGATCCTGTTCGAGGAGGCCGCCGCGCTGGTCCCCGCCTGAGGGCGCATGGCTGCCGGCCCGCCTCTGGCCCGGCGCCTCGCCCGGGGCGGGGAGACCCTCGTCAAGCCGGACGCCCCCTGCACCGCGCCGCGGGCGCGCGGGTCCAGCCCTCGGAACCGTCGGCGCGGCGCCTCCTCAGGCCTCCATCGCCTCCAGCCGCAGCAGCGCGATCCGGCGCACCTGCTCCAGCGCCGTCGCGAACTCGTCCTCCGGGTCGCTCTCCACCCGCCCCCGGAAATCCTCCAGGATCTGCGCCCGGTTTCGTCCGCGCACGGCGATGATGTAGGGGAAGCCGAAGCGCGCCTGATAGCGGTCGTTGAGCGCGGTGAATTCCTCCAGCTCCTCGGGCGAGCACCGGTCGAGCCCCGCGCCCGCCTGCTCGGCCGCGCTCTCGCGTCCCAGGCCCCCCGCCAGCGCCAGCCTCCCCGCGAGATCCGGGTGCGCGCGCAAAAGCCCGAGCTGCGCCTCCCGGTCCGCCGCCTCCACCTGCGCGTGCATGCGCTCCGACAGCTCCGCGGGCGTGCAGACCCCGTCCAGCCCCTCGGCATGGGCCCGCTCCGCCACCCACGGAGAATGTTCGTAGACGCCGCCGAACCGCTTGACGAAGACGTCGCGGGGCAGGGCGGCGGGCGGGGTCGCGAAGGCGCGCATGTCTCGGGCTCCCGGTCTCTCGTGCTGCGGGCGCGAAATCGGCCTTTGCGACGGCCCGCGAGCCCAGCTAACGTCGCTTCTTCGAGCAAGAAAAGACCGGAACGGAGACCATTCCGCCCATGGAGGCCCTCTTCCACGACTGGATCGGCTTCGCCGTCCGCGCAGCCCACGTGATCGCGGCGATCAGCTGGATCGGATCGTCCTTCTATTTCATGTGGCTGGACTACTCGCTCCGCCACGACGGAACCCTCCCCCCCGGCGTGAAGGGCGAGAGCTGGTCCGTCCATGGCGGCGGCTTCTATCAGGTCCGCAAATACGCGGTGGCGCCCGAGCAGATGCCCGCCGTTCTCCACTGGTTCAAATGGGAGAGCTACACCACCTGGCTCTCCGGCTTCACGATGCTCGCCGTCACCTACTGGTGGGGCGCGAAGGGCCTGCTGATCGACCCGGAGGTGGCGGACCTGCCGGTGGCGGCCGCCATCGCCATCTCGGCGGGAAGCCTCGTCTGCGGCTGGTTCCTCTACGACGCGCTCTGCCGCTCGCCGCTGCGCACCCGCCCCTGGGCGGTGTTCGCGGTGCTCTACGCCGCCATCGTGCTGATCTGCTGGCTCTACGGTCAGGTGTTCACCGCGCGGGCGGCGTGGCTGCACACGGGCGCCATCATCGCCACCATGATGTCGGGCAACGTGTTCATCGTCATCATCCCCAACCAGGGGAAGGTGGTGGACGCCCTCGTGGCCGGCGAGACGCCGGACCCCCGCTACGGCGAGATCGCGAAGCTCCGTTCCACCCACAACAACTACCTTACGCTGCCGGTGGTGGCGCTGATGCTGTCGAACCACTACCCGGTGGCCTATGGGCATCCGCATGACTGGGTGATGGTGGCGATGATCCTCGCGCTCGGCGCGATCATCCGGCACTTCTTCAACAGCCATGACCAGGGGAGGCACGGCCGCGCGCTGATGTGGCAGTGGCCGGCGGCGACGCTGATCTTCATCTGCATGATGTGGTTCGCCTCCTGGCGGCCCGACCAGGCGACCGCCGCGATGGAGCCAGCCCGCGCCATGGAGATCGTCGCCACCCACTGCTCCGCCTGCCACGCCGAACGCCCCCGCCACGAGGGCTTCTCCGAAGCGCCGGGCGGGGTGATGTTCGACACCGTCGCCCAGATCCGCGCCCACTCCGCCCGCATGATGGCGCAGGCGGTGCTGTCCAACACCATGCCGCTGGGCAACGAGACCGGCATGACGCAGGAGGAGCGGGCGATCCTCGGCGCCTGGCTCCGCGCGGGGGCGCCTTCGGAATGACGTCCGCCCGTCGTCGCCTCGGAGGGAGACGCTGATCCCATGCCCGTGGACCTCGCCACCCTCGCGGTCTTCGTCCCCATCGCGCTGGCGCTGAACCTGACGCCGGGGGCGGACATGCTGTTCTGCCTCGGGCAGGGCGCGCGTTCGGGGCCGGCCGCGGGGGTGGCGGCGTCGCTCGGCGTCTCGGTGGGGGTGATGCTGCATGCGCTGGCGGCGGGGCTGGGGCTCGCGGCGCTGATCGCCGCGCATCCGCTGGCGTTCGAGGCCATCCGCTGGTCCGGGGTCGCGTATCTCGTGTGGCTCGCCTGGGGCGCCTTCCGCGAGCCGGGCGCCCCGGCCGAGGCGCCGGCCGCCCCCGGCCTCGCCCCCGCCGCCGCCTTCCGGCGGGCGGTGCTGGTGAACGTGCTGAACCCGAAGGTGGCGCTCTTCATCCTGGCGCTGATGCCGCAATTCGTGGAGCCCGCCCGAGGCGCCGTGGTCGCCCAGTTCCTGATCCTCGGCGGGGTGATCGCGCTGGGGGGCGCGGCGGTGAACGGGGCCGTGGGCGCCTCCGCCGGCGCGCTGGGGCGGCGCTTCGCCGGCGGCCGCGGGCGGGCCGCCCGGATCATGCGGCGCTTGACGGGACTGGTGTTCCTCGCCCTCGCCGCCCGCCTCGCGTTCGACCGGCGGTGACCGCCCCCGAGGAAGGCGCCGCGCCCGCCGTCCCGCCTCTCACGCCGGTCTCGCCCGCGGCGCGCTGCCGGCGGCGTCCTGCGTGGCCGGCGCCCTCGTCCCCCGCGCGGCGCCTGTCTCCCGCCGCCCCCCGCCAGACCTCCCTCCGCCCGCCCTGCGCCGCGGGCCCGCCCGTCCCCTCAGGCGCGCCCGCCGGCGCGGCGCCTCCGCAGGAAATCGCCCCGTGAGCACCCTCCTCCTCCGCCATGCCGAGGTCCTCGTGACCATGGACTCCGCCCGCCGGGAGATCCCGGACGGCGCCCTCTTCGCCCGCGATGGCGTGATCGAGCAGGTCGGCCCCACCGCCGACCTGCCGAGAGAGGCCGACGAGATCGTCCATGCCGCCGGCTGCGTGGTCACGCCGGGCCTCGTCAACACCCACCACCACCTGTTCCAGACCCTGACCCGCGCCGTCCCCGCCGGGCAGGACGCGCTGCTCTTCGGCTGGCTCAAGGCGCTCTACCCGATCTGGGCGCGCATGGGGCCGGAGGAGATCCACCTCTCCGCCCTCGTGGGTCTCGCCGAGCTGGCGCTCTCGGGCTGCACCCTGTCGTCGGACCACCTCTACCTCTTCCCCAACGGCGCGCGGCTGGAGGACGAGATCGACGCCGCCCGCAGGCTCGGCGTCCGGTTGCACGCGACCCGGGGGTCCATGTCCGTCGGTCGCTCCCAGGGGGGCCTGCCGCCGGACGAGCTGTGCGAGCCGGAGGCGTGGATCCTCGACGACTGCATCCGCGTGATCGACGCGCATCACGACTCGCGGCCCGGCGCCCTGATCCGGGTGGGCGTCGCCCCCTGCTCCCCCTTCTCGGTCTCGGCGGAGCTGATGCGGGATTCGGCGCTGCTCGCGCGCGACAAGGGGGTGATGATGCACACCCACCTCGCGGAGAACCCCGAGGACGTGGCTTTCTCCCTCGACCCGCTACGGCCTTCGCCCCGGCGCCTTCGCCGAGCAGCTGGGCTGGACCGGCGAGGACGTGTGGCACGCCCACTGCGTGAAGCTCGACGCCGAAGAGATCGCGCTCTTCGCCCGGACGCTCACGGGCGTGGCGCATTGCCCCTGCTCCAACTGCCGGCTCGGCTCCGGGATCGCGCCGGTGCGGGCGATGCGGGATGCGGGCGTGCCGGTGGGGCTCGGGGTCGACGGCTCGGCCTCCTCGGACGCGGGGGACCTGCTGCTGGAGGCGCGTCAGGCCATGCTCCTCCAGCGGGTCGCGAACGGAGCCGACGCCATGGCGGCGCGCGAGGCGCTGGAGATCGCCACGCTCGGCGGCGCGAAGGTGCTGGGCCGACCGGATCTCGGCGCGCTGGAGCCGGGGCGGCGGGCGGACTTCGCCGTCTTCCCCCACGGGCTGCCGCAGTCGGGCGCCTGGGATCCGGTGGCGGCGCTGGTGCTCTGCGCCCCGATCCGGGCGCGGGAGGTCTTCGTGGAGGGGCGCGCGGTGGTCCGCGAGGGGCGCATCGCCCTGCCGGACTTCGAGCCCGCGCTCGCGCGGCACCATGCGCTGGCGCGGCGGCTCGCGGAGGGGTGAGCGTGTTCCGCACGCGAAACGGGGGGGCGCGCGAAGAAGATGTAGCGCAACCAACGGCTTGCCGGCGAGGGTTTGTGAAATGGAGGTAGTTCTTAACCCTTCGGCGCGCGCAGGCGCCGCGCGAAGGTTTCGCTTGGGGCCACGGTCCGCCCGCGGCGCGTGGCTGGCGGAGGGGCCTCTGGCGGGGGGCCGCCCGCTTCGCAGGGAAGCCTCACCGGCGCCGGGGGCCCCCGCCTGCGGGAAGGGACGGCCGGACCGCCCACAGCCCGAACCCGACCTCTTCCGCGTCGCAAACCGCCAAGCCCTCCGCCGGGGATCGGCTATTGCACCCCCTCCCGCCGCGCGTCCTGCGAAAGCCCCAGATGCTCCAGCCCCACGCCATTCCCGCCCTGTTCACGCCCGAGGACTGCGCCCGCATCGTCGCCCATGCCGAGGACGCGAACCTCCGCGAGGCGCGCCTCGTGGGCGGACGGCGGGAGACGGACATCCGCCGCGCCCGCATCGCCTGGCTGGACGACGAGGGGGATGCCGCCTGGGTCCTCTCCCGCCTCCTGCGCGCCGTGGCCGAGGCCAACCGCGCCGCCTTCGCCTTCGAGGTGGAGGCCTTCGAGGAACGCTCCCAGGTCGCGCTCTACGAGGCGACGGCGGGGGGCGGCTTCGACTGGCACTCCGACGTGGGCGACGGCCCGCTCGCCCGCCGGCGCAAGCTGACCGTGGTCGCCCAGCTCTCGGACCCCGCGGACTACGAAGGCGGCGTGCTGGAGATCAACGCCGACGGCCGCCCCCTCGCGGCCGACCGGGCGCAGGGGGCCGCCGTCGCCTTCCCCAGCTTCGCGCTGCACCGGGTCGCCCCCGTCTCCCGCGGGCGGCGCTGGTCGCTCACCCTCTGGGCCCACGGGCCGCAGTTCCGCTGATCCGCGCGGGGCCGGGGCCGATCTCCGCCACGATCTCGCGCACGATCGGCATCCCCTCCTCCGCGCTCATGCCCGAGCGCAGGCGCGGGTCGTAGAGGATCCGCAGCAGCAGCTCGTCATGCGCCGTCAGCAGCGCGAATTCCTGATCGTCGTTGAAGATGGACGGCCGCGCCCCGGCGTCGTCGTTCAGAAGGCCCAGCGTCTGCACCAGCTCCTCGTGGATGCAGCTTTCGCGCAGCAGGCCCTTCGTCTCGGCCTTGATGACGATGGTGGCCTTGTTCTTCCACCCCCCCGCCTCCCGCGAGCGGCCCACCTGGCCCACGCAGGGATAGAGGTCGTTGCGCGCCCATTCCTCCAGGATCTGGATGCGGTCCCCCGCCCCCGCCTGCCGGAGCTGCTCCACGAAGGCGCGGCGCAGGCCGGGGCCGGCGATGAGGATGAAGAGGTCGGGATCCTCCTCCACCTCCCGGAAATCGAGGCCGGTCAGCGTCTCCAGCCGCGCGACGAGGGCGCGGTAGGACCGCTGGTCGCTCGGGCCCGCCCCGTCGCCGGTCAGCTTCCAGCGCACGGGGCTGCGCCACTTCACCAGGTCCACGGGGGTGGAGCGGGCCACCAGCGCGTCGCCGGGGGCGAATTCCATGTTGAAGGCGATGCGCTCGAAGTTGCGGATCAGGTCGTCGTTGCCGAAAGGGGCGTCGGCGGGGGCGCTCTCGGTGCGCAGCATGCCCGCGGCCTCGTAGGCGGCGAGGGTCTGGGCGTAGCGCCGCTCGGTCGTGGTCTGGGCGCAGCCGGCCAGCGCGGCCAGCGCGATCGCCGCGAGAAGGCGCAGGGGGCGGGCGGACGGGCGGGGCATGGCGGGGCTTGGTCCTCGGGCGGGGGGCGTCGGGCCTGGCCGGGGAACCTAGCGTCGGAGCGGCGTCTGCGCCATAGCAAGAGGCGTCCCGTCCTGCCGAAGGGAAAAGCCATGACGCCCCGACCCGCGCTCCGCCGTCCGACCCCGCCGCGCCGACCCGGCCGGGGGCCGGCGCGCCTGGGGGTCCTTGCCGGGGTTGTCGCCTGCCTTCCGTCCCTTGCACGCGGAACCGCGCGCATTCCTGCATTTGCTCGCGGGGCGGCGCGCGTTCCGTCCTTTGCACTCAGGGCCGCCCGCATTCCGGCATTTGCACGCGGGGTGGCGCGGGTTCCGGCCCTTGCACTCGGGGCCGCCCGCTTTCCGGCCTTTGCACGCGGCGCCGCGCGCCTCCGGGCTCTCGCGCGCGGGGCGGCGGCCGGGCTTGCACTGCTGGCGGCCTGCGCGCCCGCGCGGGCGGAGTTCGCCGACGGCTGGCAGGAGGCCGAGATCGTGCGCCTCTCGGACGGAGCGCGGCTGGATTTCGCGGCGCTGGCGGAGGCGGCGCGGGCCCATGACCTCGTGATCGTCGGGGAGATCCACGACAACCCCCGCCACCAGCGGCTGCAGGCGGCGCTGGCGCGGGCGCTCGACGTACGGGCGCTGGCGCTGGAGATGGTCCCCGCGGAGGCCGGGCCGGCGCTCGCGCGCCTGCGCGCCGACGGCGACCCGGCGCTGCGGGAGGCCGCGCGCTGGGACGAGTACGCCCCCTGGCACGTCGTGCTGGACGCGGCGCCCGAGGCGGAGGTCGCGGGCGCCGGCCTCCCGCGGGAGGCGCTGATCCGCGCGATCGAAGGCGGCGCGGCTTCGGCCTTCGACGGGGACGCCGGGCTCTGGGGCCTGACGCGCCCCCTGCCGCCCGAGCAGCAGGCCGCGCTGGAGGCGGAGCTGTTCGCCTCCCATTGCGGCGCGCTGCCCGAGGCGATGCTGCCCGGCATGGCCGAGGCGCAACGCCTGCGGGACGCGAGCTTCGCCGCCGCCCTCCTGCGCGCCCGCGCGCGGGCCGGCGGCGGCCCGGCGCTTCTGGTGACCGGCGACGGCCACGCACGGCGGGACCGCGGCGTGCCCGCCTATCTCGCGCTCGCGGCCCCGGAGCTTTCCGTCCTCTCCATCGCGCAGGTGGAGCGGGCGCCGGGGCAGGGCCTGTCCGAGGCCCTCGCCCCGTGGGGGGAGGGCGTCTTCGACATCGCGGTCCTCACCGCCCCGGCGGAGCGGGAGGACCCCTGCGCCGCCCTGCGCGACTGAGGCTCAGAACAGGAAGTCGCCGGCGTCCAGCTCCCCCTTCGACACGCCGTCGAGGATCACCACGCAGCCCTTCCACGCGATCGCGGCGTCGCCGTGGTCGCTGTAGATCCGCAGGTCCCTCATCCCGCGGGCGCCGTCGAACTCCAGCCGGTCGCGGTTCGGCTCGAAATCCTCGACGATGTCGCGGCCGTCGTTGCGGTCGAACTGGAACAGGTCCCGGCCCGATCCGCCCCAGAGCCGGTCGCTCCCCGCCCCCCGTCGACCATGTCGTTCCCCGAGCCGCCCCAGACCAGTTCGTCGCCCGAACCGCCCCAGATCCGGTCGTCGCCGGAGCCGCCCCAGAGGCGGTCGTCGCCCGAGCCGGCCGAGATCCGGTCGCCGCCCGAGCCGCCCCAGATGCGGTCGTTCCCCGAGCCGCCGTAGAGCCTGTCGGACCCCGAGCCGCCCGTCATGTCCTCCCTCCCGGAGCCGCCCCAGATCCAGTCGCTCCCCGAGCCGCCGTCCAGCCCGTCGTCCCCCGAGCCGCCGTAGATCCGGTCGCCGCCCGAGCCGCCCGAGACCTCGTCGTTCCCCGAGCCGCTCGACACCTCGTCGTTCCCGGAGCCGCCCCAGATGCGGTCGTGCCCGGATCCGCCGTCAAGCCCGTCGTTCCCCGAGCCGCCGTAGATCCGGTCGTCGCCCGCGCCGCCCTTCCCCTCGTCGTTCCCCGAGCCGCCCCAGAGCTGGTCCGTCCCGTCCGAGCCGTAGATCCGGTCATGGCCCGCACCGCCCCAGATGCGGTCCGCCCCGCTCGCGCCCGTGATGACGTCGTTCCCCGAATCGCCCCGGACGGAATGCGAGGCGCGCCCCTGGCACAGGATCTCGTCGTCCCCGGAGCCGCCGCGGATGTCGTCGCCCCCGCGCCCGCCATCGACCGGCTCGTCGCCGGAGCCGCCGTAGATGCGGTCGTTCCCGACGCCGCCCCAGATCAGGTCCCGCCCGTCGCCGCCCCAGATCTTGTCGTCCCAGTCGCCGCCGTAGATCCGGTCGTCCCCGTCCTCGCCGAAGATCTCGTCCGGCCCGTCCTCGCCCATCAGCAGGTCGTCGCCGCTTCCACCCCGGATGACGTCGCCGCCGCCGCCGCCGCGGATGTCGTCGTCGCCGTCCCCTCCGTAGATGACGTCGCCGCCGTCGGGGCCGGAGCCGTCCTCGTCGCCCCCCCGGATCACGTCGTCGCCGGCCCCGCCCCAGATCCGGTCGGACCCGGGGCCGCCGATCAGCGTGTCGTTCCCGTCCCCGCCCTCCAGCGCGTCATCCCCCTCGCCGCCCCAGAGCAAGTCGTTCCCCGCCCCGCCGGTCAGCGCGTCCGCGCCGGCGCCGCCATAGAGGAAGTCGTCGCCTTCGCCCAAGGCGCCGTCGTCGCCGTCCATCACGTCGTCGCCGTCGCCGCCCCAGAGGCGGTCCGACCCGGACCCGCCGCGCAGCGTGTCGTTCCCCGCCTCGCCATAGATCCGGTCGTTCCCGCCGCCGCCGTGGATGACGTCGTCGCCCGCGCCGCCGGAAATCTCGTCGTCCCCCTCAAGCTGGAAGACCAGCGCGTCATGGCCGCCCGTGTCCGCCCGCGCGGCGAAGATCAGCGCCCGGTCGCCCTGGACCAGCGTGGTCAGGCCCGTGATCTCCGCCCCCTCGGTCACAAGCGTTTCCATCAGGTCCAGCCGCCCCGTCGCGGACACCCGGTAGGCCTGCACCGCGTCCCCCTGCGCGAGGAACAGCCAGTCCTCCCCCCCGACGCGCACATGGGCGACCGCCGAGGCCGCTTCCACCGACGTCTCGCGCGCAAGCCTCCCCTCCGCCGTCAGCCGGTAGCCGACCGTCGCCCCCTCCGCGGCCACCCAGACGCGCTGCACCCCGCCGACCTCGGCGGTGGCGACCGAACGCGCGCCGTCGAGGTCGAACATCGTCTCCCCGTCGCCCGCCCGGCGCTGGTCGGTCATGACCGGCGCGCCCGCGCCCAGGCGCCAGACCGACAGCGCGCCGTCCCCCTCGCTCGCCGCCAGCGCGTAGCGCACGCCGCCCACGGTCCCGATCTCCAGGTCGGCCACGTCGAAGATCGGGGTGTCCTCCGCGTCCTCCACCCGCGCCACGAGCTCCAGCCCCAGCGCGGTCCAGCGCAGGACGCTCAGCCCCCCCTCCCAGCCGCCGCCCACCAGCAGGTGCAGCGTCCCGTCCTGCACCCAGGTCTCGAACGCGCGGGGATAGATCAGCCCCGACCCCCAGTCCCAGTCGAGCCGGTCCAGCGGCTCCGGCGCCCCGGCGGGGTCGAGCCGCGCGAGGCTGACGCCCACGCCCCCGGTGAACAGGTAGGCCTGCCCCTGGAACCAGGTCGCCGTCAGCGCCTCGGCGCCCGTGAGCATGTCGTCGGCATCGTAGAACATGGCGGTCTGGGACCAGACGGGAACGAACACGTCCCCGCCCCCCAGCGTCCAGCCGCCCGCGCCGCCCGCGCCCGTCGCCGCGCCGGCCGCATAGAAGCGCACGGCCCCGCCCTGCAGGATCGCGGCCGCGTCCGCCGGCCCGGCCGAGGCCGACCCCCCGTCCCGCAGCTCCGCCGCGAGGTCGAGGGCGCGGAACGCCGCCTCCCCGGAGAGGTCGCCCCAGATGAGTTCGTCGCCGTCCGTGCCGGTCAGAACCTGCGCGCCCGCGCCCCCGTAGAGGGTGCGGCCTGCGCCGAAAGTCTCGCTCGTCATGAGCCCCCACCCCTGGAAGCCGGAGAACGTTCTCCTGCCGCGGGTATGGCGGGGGCGGCCCTGCCAGCAAGCTAAGGGGGTTGGTTACCCAGAAATTACAGGGTTTGCAGAGGGTTAACCGGGCAGATCGAGCCGTTCGCCCTTGCGGATGACGTAGCGGCGGGCGCCGCCTGGGAGAGGGTCCTGGGCGATCAGCGCATGGCCCTGCTCGGCGCAGAAATGGGGCATGTCCACCGCCGCGGCCGGATCGTCGGCGAGGATGGCGAGCGTGGCGCCGACGGGCAGGGCGGCGAGCGCCTTGCGCGCCCGCAGCACCGGCAGCGGGCAGAGCAGGCCGAGCGCGTCGATCTCCTCGGGCATGGGATCCTCCGGTTGCGGCGCCCCTGTCGTCATCCTGCGCCGGCGGGGTCGCAAGCTCGCCGGGGGCGCGAAGGGAGCCGTCTCCGGCGGTCGCTATCCCGCGGGGGCGCGGGCCGCAAGCGGCGGAGGCGCCGCGCCCCGGTCCCGCCCCTGGCCGCGGAGGCGCCCGCGGCGCGCGGCCTGCGTCGCGCCTGTGGCGGCCGTCGCTCCGGCCGGCGGGAGGCGCTTCGGGGCGGCTGTCGCTCCTGCCGGATGGAGACCTCTTGGGGCGATCGGCGCCCCTGCCGAAGGCCCTGCGGGGCGGCCGGTTGCGCGCGGTCGGCGGCGGGGCTACCGTCCGCCCTCCGCCGCCGCGCCCTTGCGGCCCGCCTCACCCAGCAGATCGTCGCTCATGCCGCCTCGTCGCCCGATCGTCGTCCTCGTCGCCGCCGCGATGCTGGCTTCGCCCTCCGCGCGCGGTCAGGAGGGGCCGGAGGCCGCGCCACCGCGCGACCTGCGCCCGCCCGTCGCCGCCTACACGGTGCTGGACGGGGTGCGGATCCCCGCGCCGCTGGACGGGCTGACGGGGGATGCCGCGCGCGGCGAGGCCCTGTTCGCCGATCCGGAGGCCGGCGGCTGCACCGCCTGCCACGCCGCGCCCGGTCATGCGCCCGTGACCGCCGCCCCCCGCATCCTGCGCGACCGTCTGCCGGACCTGCCGCCGCCCGAGCCGGAGCCCGAGGCGGACGCCCATGCCGGCCTCGAACCCGACGCGCTGGAGGGGGAGCCGGCCAGCGATTCCGACAGCGCGCTCGCTCCACAGCGGGTTTCCGGCCCGCCTCCGCCGCGGCCCTCCCGGCAGGACGAGGCGGCGTCCGCCGCCGCCGCCGGGCCCGCGGCGGAGCCCGAGCCGCCGCGCCCGCCCCTCCTGCCGCTGCCGCCGGGAGGGGATCTCGACGGCGTGGCGGACCGTCTGACGCAGGGCCAGCTCCGCCTGTGGGTGGTGAACCCCCGCATCGTGCGCCCCGGGTCGCGGATGCCCGCCTACCACGACGTGTCCCTGCGCCTCGCGGAGGGGAACCCGGACCTGCGCCAACCGTGGCTCTCGGCGCAGGAGGCGGAGGACGTGATCGCCTACCTGATGACGCTTGGCGGCGCCGAGGCGCCGCACGACGACGTGACGCCGGGCGACGACCCGTCCCGGTGACCTTTCGGTCGGGCCGGGTTACTCCGGCCCCGTTCGCTGCGAAACCCGAGGGGGCCGGATGGCCGACATTGGACTGCTGACCGCCTTCTTCGGCGGGCTCCTGAGCTTCCTCAGCCCCTGCGTGCTGCCGCTGGCGCCGCCTTATCTCGCCTTCATGGCGGGCACCACGCTGGACCGGCTGACCGGCGAGCAGGAGGCGGACGCCGTCATGGCGCGGCGGGTGTTCCTGTCCTCGCTGTTCTTCGTGGCGGGGCTCGCGACGGTGTTCGTGGCGCTGGGGGCCACGGCCTCGCTGATCGGGCAGACGCTGGCGGCCTGGCGCTACGAGTTCGCCATCGCCGCCGGGTTCGTGATCTACGTGCTGGGGCAGCACTTCATCGGCTTCCGCAGGGCGCCGCAGACGGTGGCCATCCTGTTGGTCGCGCTGGCGCTTTTCGGGTGGATCTCGGGCGAGGACCTGGCCGGGCAGGCGGCGGCCCATGCGCCGGTTCTGGCGGGGCTGGCGGTTCTGGGCGCGGCGCTGAGGTTCTCGGGCTGGGAGCAGCTGCCGTTCCTGATGCAGGAGCGGCGGTTCGATGCCGGCGGCTCGGCGGGCAGCTTCGCGGGGGCCTATGTGATCGGGCTCGCCTTCGCCTTCGGCTGGACGCCCTGCATCGGGCCGGTCCTGGGCTCGATCCTGTTCCTCGCCGCGCAGAGGGAGACGGTGGGCGAGGGGGTGGGGATGCTGGCCGTCTATGCGCTGGGGCTGGGGGTGCCCTTCATCGTCGCCGCGGCCTTCGTGCGGCCTTTCATGCGCTGGATGAAGGGGTTCCGGCGGCATCTGGGGACGGTGGAGCGGGCCATGGGGGCGCTGCTGGTCGTGGTCGGGGGGATGATGATGACCGGGACGTTCGAGACCCTGGCCTTCTGGCTGCTGGAGACGTTCCCGGGGCTCGCGACCATCGGCTGAGGCGCCGCCCCGTGTTTCGCTGCGAAACAGGTTAATGAAAGAATTATTCGCCTGGTGGAAACCGGGGCGTCCGCCAAAGGGTTAACTGCGCGTCAGGCGCGGTTAACTTCGTCAAGGGATCGTTCACGTAGCGGCGCCAAGGGCGCAGAAGGCCCGCGGCGCTTCGCCCCGGTTCGGAGGACCCCTCGCCACTCGCCCGCCCGTGGAGGGGAAGCCGCGCGGGGGCGCAGACCCCGGCACGGGCGCGGGGGGCTCGATGCCCCCCGTGACCGTCCCCCCCTCAGGCGAGGGCTTCGCGGACCGCCGCTTCGACCGCCCTGAGGGCCTCGGCGACGCCGGCGCCGTTGGGGCCGCCGGTCTGGGCCATGTTGGGCCGGCCGCCGCCGCCCTTGGCGCCGAGGGCAGGCGCGGCGGCGCGGACCAGGGCCACGGCGTCGAGGCGGTCCGCGAAGGCCGGGCTCACGCCGATGACGATGGAGCCCTTGCCCTCGGACTCGGCGGCCATCGCGGCCACGCCGGGGGCCTGGGCCAGCAGCTCGTCCACCGCCGATTTCAGCTCCTTGGGGCCGAGGCCCGAGACCTCGCGCAGGGTCAGGGCGATGTCGCCGATCTTCTCCGACGCGCCCGCGCCGCCGCCGCCGGTGGCGAGCTTGCGGCGGGTGTCGGCGAGGTCGCGCTCCAACGCGCGGCGCTCGGACTGGAGGGTCTCGATCCGGGCCGGGATCTCGGCGGGGGTCGCGTTCAGCAGCGATCCCGCGGCGGCCACGGTCTGGGTCTGGCGGGCGACCCAGCTCTCGGCGGCCTCGGCGGCGAGGGCCTCGATGCGGCGGACGCCGGCGGAGGTTCCTTCCTCGCGCACGATCTTGAAGAAGCCGATCTGGCCGGTGTTCTTGACGTGGGTGCCGCCGCAGAGCTCGACGGACCAGGGGTGGTTCTCGCCGGGCTCGGCGCCGCCCATGGAGACGACGCGCACCTCGTCGCCGTATTTCTCGCCGAAGAGGGCGCGGGCGCCGGAGGTTTTCGCCTCCTCGATGCCCATGACGCGGGTCTCCACGGGGGAGCAGGCGCGGATGCGGGCGTTCACCTCGCGCTCGATTTCGGCGAGTTCGGCCGGGGCGATGGGCTGGCCGTGGGAGATGTCGAAGCGCAGGCGGTCGGGGGCGACGAGGCTGCCCTTCTGGGCGATGTGGTCGCCGAGGCGGCGGCGCAGGGCCTCGTGCAGGAGGTGGGTCGCGGAGTGGTGGGCGCACAGCGCGAGGCGGCGGTCGGCGCCGACTTCGAGGGTCAGGGAGTCGCCGACGCGCAGCGTGGCGCCCTCGGTCGCGAGGGTCGCGAGGTGGGAATGGACGCCGTCGGCGCGCTTCTGGGTGTCGGTGATGGTCAGGGAGACCTTGGCGCCGGTGGCGGCGCCCTGGTCGCCGGTCTGGCCGCCCTGCTCGGCGTAGAAGGGGGTCTGGTTGAACACCACCTCGAACGGGTCGGCGTTGGAGACGGACTGCACCTCCTGCCCGTTCTGGACGAGGGCCGTGACCTGCGCGCCGGCGCGGGTGTCGGCGTAGCCGAGGAAGTCCGTCGGGCCCACGCGGTCGCGGATGTCGTACCAGACCTTGAGGTTGGCGGTCTCGCCGGTGCCGGACCAGGCGGCGCGGGCCTTGGCCTTCTGCTCGGCCATCGCGGCGTCGTAGCCCGGCTGGTCGATGTCGCGGGACTGGCCGCGCAGGATGTCGGCGGTCAGGTCAAGCGGGAAGCCGTAGGTGTCGTAGAGCTTGAAGGCGGTGGCGCCGGGGAGTGGGGCGCCTTCGGGGAGGGTGTCGAGTTCCGCGTCCAGCAGCTTCAGGCCGCGGTCGAGGGTGGCCTGGAAGCGGAGTTCCTCGGCGCGCAGCGTCTCCTTGATGAGGGCGTCGGCGGCGCGGAGTTCGGAGTAGTGGCCGCCCATCAGGTCGATCAGCACCGGGGCGAGGCGGTGCATCAGGGGGTCCTTGGCGCCCAGCAGGTGCGCGTGGCGCATGCCCCGGCGCATGATGCGGCGCAGGACGTAGCCGCGGCCCTCGTTGGAGGGGAGGACGCCCTCGGCGATCAGGAAGGAGGCGCAGCGCAGGTGGTCGGCCACCACGCGGTGCGAGGTGGTCATCGGGCCGTCGGGGGCCTGGCCGGTGAGGTCCGCGGAGGCCTGGATGATCGGCTGGAACAGGTCGGTGTCGTAGTTGTTGTGCACGCCCTGGAGGATCGTGGTCATCCGCTCGAGGCCCATGCCGGTGTCGATGGACGGCTTGGGGAGGGGCTGGGACGTGCCGTCGGGGAACGTCTCGTACTGCATGAAGACGAGGTTCCAGAATTCGACGAAGCGGTCGCCGTCTTCCTCCGCGCTGCCCGGGGGGCCGCCCCAGACTTCGGGGCCGTGGTCGTAGAAGAGTTCGGAGCAGGGGCCGTTGGGGCCGGTGTCGCCCATCCTCCACCAGTTGTCGTCGGAGTTGATGCGGATGATGCGGTCGTCGGGGAGGCCGGCGATGCGGCGCCAGAGGTCGGCGGCCTCCTCGTCGGTGGCGTGGACGGTGACGAGGATCTTCTCGGGGGCGAGGCCGGCGACCTGGGTGGAGTAGGTCCAGGCCTGCTCGATCGCCTGCTCCTTGAAGTAGTCGCCGAAGGAGAAGTTGCCGAGCATCTCGAAGAAGGTGTGGTGGCGGGCGGTGTAGCCGACGTTGTCGAGGTCGTTGTGCTTGCCGCCGGCGCGCACGCATTTCTGGGAGGTGGTGGCGCGGGAATAGGGGCGGCGTCTCCAGCCCCGTGAACACGTCCTTGAACTGCACCATGCCCGAGTTGGTGAACATCAGCGTGGGGTCGTTGCGCGGGACGATGGGGGAGGAGGGCGACGACCTGATGGTCCCGGCCGCCGAAGAAGCCGAGGAAATCGGAGCGGATCTGGTTGCCGGAAGTCATGTTCTCGCCCCGTGCTCTGGCTGCCTGCGCGACGCGCCCCGGCGGCCGGAGCTGCGGCCGGCCACGTTTATGGGGAAGGCGGAGACGGGGCAAGGGGGAGGCGGCGGGGGCGGGCGGCGCCGGGAAGGGGCGGCGAGGCCTGCATCGGGACGGCGTCCCTCGCGACGCGACGGGCCTCAGGTGCAGGCCCGGATGTGGCGGTCGTATTCCACCGCCTTGCGGCTCACCTCGGAGGCGACGCGGGTCAGCCAGGCCTTGTTGCGCCAGTCTCCGCGGCGGTAGCCGGTGTGGCCCTCGTGATAGGCGAGGTACTGGTTGTAGGCGTCATGGAGGGGGATGCCGTTGGCGAGGCGGGTCTTGTTCATGTACCAGCCCACGAAATCGGCGGCGTCGTCGAAGTTCTCGCGGTCCGCGGACCAGCGGCCGGTGTCCTTGCGGTACCAGTCCCAGGTGCCGTCGATGGCCTGCGAGAAGCCGTGGGCCGAGGAGATGCGCCCGGTGGGGATCAGGCCGAGGAAGTAGGTGCGGCGGGTGGCGGCGTCGGGCGTGAAGGACAACTCCTTCCAGATGATCGCCATCTGGACCGCCGCGGGGCGCCCCACTTGCGCTCGGAGGCGAGGACGGCGTCCTGCCAGTGGGGGCGTTCGTCGAAGATCGCGCAGGCGTTCTCGACGTTCGGGGGGCGGGTGTCGTTCGCGGCGCAGCCGGCGAGGATCCCGATCGCCGTCAGGGCGGCGAATGCGCGAGCGTTCATGGGGGGCGCCTGTCTGTCTGCTCGTTTTATTGACGTCACTGTAACCGATTGCGGGGCGTTCTTGAAGCCCGGCGTCAACGGGCGTCCGCGGGCCGATGCTGCGGCGCCGCGGCGCGCCGCTGGACATGGCGGGGGCGAGCGCCTACCTTCGACCGGATGCCCGGCAGCAGAATACAGGATACCGGCCCGCAAATGGCGAGCAGCATGGTCAATCGCGAAGCGAAGTTCATGATCGGTCAGGTGGTGCGGCATCGCATCCACCCGTTCCGGGGCGTGGTCTTCGACGTGGACCCGGAGTTCTCCAACTCGGACGAGTGGTGGGAGGCGATCCCCGAGGAGAACCGCCCCCACAAGGACCAGCCCTTCTATCACCTGCTGGCGGAAAACGAGACCTCCTACTACCACGCCTACGTGTCGGAGCAGAACCTGCTCGCCGACGAGACGGGGGACCCTGTGGATCACCCGCAGGTGGGGGAGCTGTTCGGGGATCTAGAAGGCGGCCGCTACGAGGTCGCCACCATCCTCACCCACTGAGCGAAGGCGCCGCGCGGAGGTTCCGCCTGCGGTGGAGACGGCGCCCGCGGCGCGTTGCGGGCGTCTGGCCTGTGGCTTGGCGCCCGGACATGCCGGTCGCGTGGGGCTTCGGCGAGCTGCGGCTGGGGGGGCGCTCGCTTCATCTTACAAGGCGATGATCTCGGGCTGGGGGCGGCGGCCTCCTGGCTCGCCTGTCGTCCTTTTCCCGCTCTTGCTTCCCCGCAACCCCGCCAAGCCGGGGGGCTGGCGGTTGGCGGTCATCTGCGCGGTTCGCCCCGACCTCGCAGGCGGTCGGGCGGAGCGACCCTGGCCAGAAGGCGTGAGGCTGGCCACGCGCCGCGGGCGGGCGCTCCGCCAGAGGCGGGACGGTCGGCGCGGCGCCTTCGCCGGGGCTCCTGCGCGGGCTTGGCCGTTGCGTGTTCCACCGATACCAATGTCTCCGAACGGCCGCTCAGGGCCGGCGAGGGAGGCAGGACATGCAGGCGGAGCCGGAGATCCATTCCGACGGGTGCGGGTTCACCGAGGGGCCGGTGACCCTGGGCGACGGGGGCGTGGCCTTCGTCGATCTGGTGGACGCGAAGGTCCGGGTCTGGCGGGAGGGCGAGACCTCGGATCTGGCGTCCCTGCCGGGCGCGCCCAACGGGATGCGGATGGGGCCGGACGGGGCGCTGTGGATCGCCAACAACGGCGGGCTGGGGCTCAAGGCCAAAGGGGCGCTGCATTTCGCCGAGCCGCAGATCCCCGGCTGCATCCAGCGGCTGACGCTGGACGGGGCGTGGGAGACGGTGGCCTCGGCGCTGCCCTCGGCGCCGCCGAACCGGCCCAACGACCTCGTGTTCACGCCGGAGGGAGACATCGTCTTCACCAATCCGCGGAACTGGGAGGCGATCGGGCGGCACGATTCCGACTATGCCGGGGGGGAGATCCTGCTGGCGAAGCTGGACGGGACGGTGACGAAGCTGGCGGAGTGCCGGTTCCCGAACGGGCTGTGGTTCCACCCCGACGGCTCGTTGATCGTGGGGCTGACGGTGGATCACCGGCTGGTGCGCTACGCCTGGAAGGGGGGGGCGCCGCTGGAGGAGCCGGAGGTGTTCGCGCAGCTCCACGACCTGTTCCACTGCGACGGGATGTGCTGGCACGCGGGGCGGTTCTACGTGGCGGGCTCGGTCTGCAACGAGGTGGCGGTGCTGGACGAGGGCGGGAACCTGCTCGAGCTGATCGACTTCGGGCGGGGCTCGGGGCCGACCAACCTGTGCGTGCGGGAGGACCGACTGTTCGTGACGCTGGGCAAGGCAGGGACGCTGGCGTCGATCCCGCTCCCGTCGCTCTGAGGGCCGGCGCGGTTTCGGCGCGAGGGCGGAGCGGAGCGGGCGCGGCCCCGCGCGCCTGAAGGGCGCGCGCGGAGGCGGAGCCTCCGCGCCTGCGCGTTCGCGCAGGCGGGGCCGCTTGCGCGAGGGGCGGACGGGGCGCCCGGGCGGCTCCGTCCGGGTGGCGGGCCGGGGCCGCATGGCGGTGCGGTTCGGGTTCGGCCGCGGGGCCGGCTTGGGGGGCGGCGCCTCGGCCGCGATGGCGCGCAGGGCGGCGGTCCGGGTTCGGGCTACGAGCCGGATGGGGAGTCGGCGGTCGATGGGGGCCCCGCGGAGGGCTTCAGTGCGCGTGGCCGCAGGCGCAGGTTTTTTCGTGCGGAGTTTCCCAGCCCCACCGGTAGCGGCCCATGAGAGCCTGGACCTCGGGTCGGGCGGGGGAGACTTTGCCGTCTGACAATTCGCGGTAGACCGCCGCCACGTTGGCGACGATGCGCTCCCGGTCCAGCCAGTGGGAGAAGGTGTCGAGGGCAATGTCCCAGGCGGCGTCGTCCCACGTGACTCCCGCCTCGTAGCGGGCGGTGGCCTCCGTCTGGACGTAGGTCAGGTAGTCCCGCAGGGCCGCCACCATCGCCTTGTCTCCGACGGGACCGTGGCCGGGGACGATCGTTTCCACGTCCCACGAAAGGATCAGGTCGCAGGCCCGGATCCAGTTGCCGATGGGGCCGGCCCAGATCACCGGGTGGCCGTTGTGGAAGACGATGTCGCCGGTGAAGACCGTCTTCGCGTCCGGCAGCCAGGCGACCACGTCGCCCGCGCGTGTGGGCGGGGCCGAGTTCGTGGAGTTCGATGCGGCGGGAGCCCACGGTGAGGTCCCGGCGGCCGGAGAAGGTTTCCGTGGGGGGCTGCCAGCGCACGTCGGAGAAGTCGAAGGTGGCGCCCATGACCTCGTGGAGGAAGGCGCCGGCCTCGCCGTGGTTGCGCCAGTCGGCGAAGGCGCGGGCGGCGTCCTCGGGCTTGCGCTCCTCCATCTCCCTCAGCGCGGCGTCGGAGGCGATGATGCGGGCGCCCTCCACCAGATGGTTGCCGAAGGTGTGGTCGCCGTTGGAGTGGGTGTTGAGGAGGGTGTTGATGGTCGCCGCCTCGGGGGCGGCGCGGCGGTAGGCGCCAGCATGTCGCGGGTCAGGGAGCCGGTGAACAGGGTGTCGATCAGCAGGGTCTCGCCCTCGGACACGATCAGGCCGGAATTGGACCAGCCCCAGGAGCCGTCTCCCTGCACGTAGGCGAAGAGGCCGTCGCCGAGGGGCTCGACCTCGCGGCGGATGCCTTGGGTGTTGGTGGGCATTGCGGGCCTCCTACAGAAGGGCGAGGGCGAGCCAGGGGAAGATCAGCACCAGGCCGATCATCGCGACCATCGTGAGCGCGAAGGGGGCGGCGCCGGCGAAGATGTCGCCGAGCGTGATCGAGGGGTCGTCGAGGTTGGTCTTGATGACGAAGCAGGCGACCCCGAGGGGCGGGGTCAGGAGGCCGACCTCGACGGCGATGATGGTGAGGATGCCGAACCAGATCAGGTCCACCTGGAACTGCGCGATCACCGGCAGGATCAGGGGGAGCAGGATCAGCAGGATCGAGGCGCTGTCGAGGATGGTGCCGAGGAGGATGATCGCCAGCAGGTAGAGGACCAGCACCCCGTAGAGGCCGAGGTCGAACCCCGCCAGCAGGTCGGTCATGGCGTTGGGCAGGCCCGTGAGGGCCAGCAGCCGCGAATACATGTGCGCGGCGATGATGAGGAAGGTGATCGAGGCGGTGACGTGGCCGGTCTCGGCCAGGATCTCGCGGAAGCCTCGGAAGCTGAGGCGGCGCTTGGCGACGGCGATGAGGAGGGCGCCCAGCGCGCCGACGGCGCCGGCCTCGGTCGGGGTGAAGACGCCGCCGTAGATGCCGCCGAGCACCACCAGGATCAGCGCGAGGATGGGGAGGGAGCGGAGCGCCATGGTGCGGGAGCCCAGCTCGGGGAGGTCGGAGAGCTTGGGCTCGCCGACCCAGGAGGGAGCGAAGGTGGAGAGGGCGACGATGAGGAGCGCGTAGAGCAGGGCCAGCACGATCCCCGGGATGATGCCGGCGGTGAAGAGGGCGCCGATCGAGGTCTCGGACAGGATGCCGAACAGGATCAGCAGCAGCGACGGCGGGATAAGCATCCCCAGCACCGAGGAGCCGGCGACCACGCCCACGGCGAAGCGGGGGGTGTAGCCCTGTCGGATCAGCTCGGGCACCGCGATCTTGGTGAAGACGGAAGCCGAGGCGATGGAGGTGCCGTTGACCGCGGCGAAGATGGCGTTGGCGAAGACGGTGGCGATGCCGAGCCCGCCGCGGACCCGGCGGAACATCTGGCCCGCCACGTCGAACACGTCCCGCCCCATGCCCGAGACGCCGACCAGCACCCCCATCAGCACGAAGAGCGGGATCACCCCGAAGGAGTAGCGGGCGATGGAGTCGAGCGCCGCCATCGACAGCAGGGCGCCGGCGACCGCGAGCTTGCCCTTCACCAGCACCACGCCGACGAAGCTGACGAGGCTGAGCGCGATGGCCACGTGCATCCCCGTCTGGATCAGGAGGAGGATGGCGACGATGGAGGCGAGGCCGATCTCGACGTTGGTCATGCGCGGTCCCGGGTGGCGAGGCTGGTCATGGGTGGCTCCGGGTCGCGCCGGTGGCGGCGGGCGCCCTCGGGATCGCGACGGTGGCGGCGGCGCGGACCCTGCTGGATGATGCGCCCGCTCGGGATCTCGACGTCGGTCATGCGCGCCCCCGGACCGCGGCGCGCAGGTAGGCGAGCGCCAGCATCAGGAACTGGAGGCCGGCGAGCACCGCGCCGATCAGGACGCAGAGCGAGAAGGGCCAGGCGGGGAGGGTGAAGACGCCGTAGAGGCCGACCGTCTCGTAGTCGGTCATGGCGTCGTGGACGTGGGGCCAGATGTACCGCACCAGGATCGCGAGCATCGCGGCGCCGGCGAGGTGGTGGAAGGCGTCCAGACCGTCGGCCGCGCGGATCGAGCGGGCGCGCAGGCGGTCGATGAACATGTCGGAGCGGATGGAGCGGCCCTCGCGCACGGCGTGCGAGAGTTGCAGGAAGACGATGGAGACGATGGCGGCGGAGACGATCTCGGCGGTCGCCGGCACGGGGGCGGAGAAAAGGGCCCGGCCGAAGACGTCGGCGTTGATCAGCGCCATGATCCCGACCGTCCCCAGCGTGCCGAGGATGGCGAGGGCGGCGGAGAGGGCCGTGAGGGTGCGGGCGACCCCGCCCGTCAGGGGCGGGATCGCCGCGGAGGCGTGGGCCTCCGCCGCGTCCGTCTGCGTCATTCCTGCGTCCAGTCGCGGGCGTGGGTCAGGCCGGCTTCCTTCGAAAGGCGCATGTAGGTCTCCAGCGTCTTCGTGCCCGGAAGCCCGCGGAAGTCGAGGTCCTTCGCCCATTCCTGCGCGATGTTGGGCATGCGGGCGGCGTAGGCGGCGCGCGTCTCGTCGGAGATCTCGGTGATCGTGGCGCCGGCGGCCTCGGCGGCGCGCAGGCTTTCGGTGCCGGAGGTGTAGTAGTCCTCGGCCACGAGGGCGGTGTAGCTGTCGGCGGCGGTCTGGATGGCGGTCTTCACCTCGTCGGGCAGATCCTCCCACACGTCGAGGTTGATGGTCAGCGCCGAGGCGTACATGGCGCCGAAGTTGATCTTGGCGATGTAGGGCGCGACCTCGTAGAACTTGTAGGGGGTCACGGCGGTTTCGAAGGTGATGATCCCGTCCACGAGGCCGGTGGACATGGAATTGTAGAAGGTCGGCAGCGCCAGCGCGATCGGGGTCGCGCCCGAGCCGTTCAGCCAGTTCAGCGCGAGGCCGGCGGTGCCGATCTTGCGGCCCTCCAGGTCCTCGATCTTCTCCACCGGGAAGCTGGTGACGAAGTGGTAGGCGTCCACGCCCACGGGGGCGAGCACCATCTGGTTGTTCTTCTCCCAGGCGGCGTTCATCTCGGGGATTTCGTCGTGCAGCTTCTCCATCACCTCCATGAGTTTGGGGAGGTCGGCGGAGCCGAGGGGCGTGACGTAGGTGATCTGTTCGAGCGGCAGCTTGTCGCCCTCGAACAGGTGCGGGACGTAGCCGAGATCGGCGATGCCGGATTCCACCGCCTCCAGCACGCCGTTGTAGTCGGCGACCGAGCCCGCATAGGCCTCGGTCCAGTCGATCCGGTAGTCGTTGCCGGCCTCCTTGAGCAGGCGGTTCACCTCGGGCGCGAAGTGGTCGCGGATCAGGGCGACGCCTTTGGCCACGGGGGCGTGGCCGGCGACGATGGTCAGGGGGATGCTCTCCTGCGCCAGCGCGGGGGTCGCGAGGGCGGTGGTCAGGGCGAGGGCGGCGAGCGGTCCTCTGGGCATGGGGTTTCCTCCGGGTTGTCGCGGCCGTGGGGGCCGTCGTTGGGGATGGGGCCGGGTGCGGCCGGGTGGTTGAAGGCGCCGGCGAGGAAGCCGACGAGCTGGCGGCGGAGCGCGTCCGGGTCCGCGGGCGAGGCGAGCCCGTCCGAGAGGCGCGTCATGCGCGAGGTCGGGCCGGAATCGGAGATCGCGAGCAGGATCGCGCCGACCATGAAGTGATAGCGCCAGTGGACCTCGGCCAGCGTCAGGTGGGGGGCGGCGCGGTGCAGGGCGGCGACATAGGCGCGGGAGAGGTCGTCCAGCTCCTCGCGCACCACCGCCGCCGTCCAGGGGGTGGGCGAGACGCGGTGGCTGAGCACGAGATGGGTCAGGAGCGCGCCGGCGCCGGGGGTCAGGTAGGGGTCGAGGAAGGTCTCGATGATCTCGGCGGCGGAGGGGCGGGGGCTGCGGGCCTCGGCCTGCGCGAGGAGGGCGAGGCGGCGGCGGGCGCTGCGGCGGGCGACGCCGCGGAAGACCTCGATGGCGAGGTTCTCCTTGCCGCCGAAGTGGTAGTTCACGGCGGCGATGTTTGTCTCGGCCTGGGCGGTGACGGCGCGGAGGGTAGTCCCGGCGACGCCGCGCTCGGCGAACAGCGCCTCGGCCGCCTGGAGGATGCGGGCGCGGGCGTCGGCGGGGGCGGTCTCGGCCGGGGCGGGGTTCAAACGCATGTTTCAAATTCGCGTTTCGCGAGGGGTCTGTCAATGGCGCGGAGCGGGCGCGCGCTATACTTGACTAGTTAACTCGGATAAACGAAGGGGCGAGCGGACGCGGGCGTGCAGGAGCGGAGCATGGACCATCTGACGGAGAGCGGGACCCTCCTGCCGGCGCAGGCGGAGACGCCCGCCGCGCCTCCGATGACCGCCCCCGAAGCGCCGCCGCGGATGCCGGGCGCGGACGCGGCCCCCGAGGCGCCGGCGGTCCCAGCCGCCCCGGCGGCAGGCGTGCCGGCCGAGACGGGGCCGGGAAGCGCCGGGGCCGGCGGCGCGGCAGCGGGACGCACCGGGAGCGACGGGGCGACTGACGGCGCGGCCGTGGATGCGGCGCCCGGCGGGTCCGCGGGGTCCGGTGGCGCTGCGGCGGACGCTGCGCCCGCAGGCCCCGCCGTGGATGCGGCGCCCGCAGGCCCCGCCGTGGATGCGGCGCCCGCAGGCCCTGCCGTGGATGTCTCCGGGGCTGGAGCGGGGGGGGCGGACCCCTCCGGCGCCGCCGCGCCGGACCTGCCGCCGCTGGAGCTGACCGGCCTGCCGCAGGTGGACGGCGCGTTCGACCAGGCGCGGGAGTTCCTGGTGATGGGCGGCCCGGCGATCTGGGCCATCGCGGCGCTGTCGGTCCTCACCGTGGCCCTGATCCTGTGGAAGATCTGGCGGCTGGCGCTGCTGGGCGCGTGGTCGAAGGGCAAGGCCCGGCAGGCGCTGCGGGCCTTCGAGGCGGGGCGGCCGGACGTCGCGCTCCAGATCGTGGAGGGACGGCGGGGGCTGCGGTCCCGCGTGGTCTCCGGCGCGCTGCGGGCGTGGGCGAGCCTGCCGGAGGCCGCGGCGCGGGAGGAGACGGCGCGCGTGGCGCAGCAGGAGCTGGCCTCGGCCCGAGGGGGGCTGCGGGCGCTGGAGCTGATCGCCTCCATCGCGCCGCTGCTTGGGCTTCTGGGCACCGTGCTGGGCATGATCGCGGCGTTCCGGACCTTGCAGGAGGCCGGGAGCCGCGCCGACCCCGCGATGCTGGCCGGGGGCATCTGGGAGGCGCTGCTGACCACCGCGGCGGGCATGGCGGTGGCGATCCCGGCATCGGCCGCGCTGACCTGGTTCGAGAGCGTGATCGAGCGCATCCGGCTGGACGTGGAGGATGCCGCCACCCGCATCTTCGTGGCCCCGCAGCGGATCCAGCCCCAGGCGATGGCGGCCTGAATGTTCACCGAGCCCGTCCGCAAGCCGCGCCGGCCGAGCCTCACGCCCATGATCGACGTGGTGTTCCTGCTGCTGGTGTTCTTCATGCTCGCCTCCCGCTTCGGATCGGAGGAGGCGCTGCCCTTGCCGCTTGCCGGGGGCGGGGGGACGTGGTCAGGGCCGCCGCGGCTGGTGGAGATCGCGCCCGGGGGGCTGCGGCTGAACGGGGTGGAGGTGACGGCGGAGGCTCTGGGCGCCCGGCTCTCGGCGCTGAAGGAGGCGCCCGGTGACCCGGTGATCCTGCGCGGGCGCGAGGAGGCGGACCTCCAGCGCGTGGTGGACGTGGCGCGCGCGCTGACGGAGGCGGGGCACGGGCGCCTCGTGCTGGTGGAATAGATGAGGATCGCGACGCCTCCGAAGCGGGAGATGGGCGAGAGCATCGTGCCCATGATCAACGTGGTGTTCCTGCTGCTGATCTTCTTCCTGATGACCGCCCAGATCACGCCGCCCGCGCCGTTCGAGGTGGCGCCGCCCAGGGGCGGGACCGGGGCGGAGCTGGCCCGCGCGCCGACGCTGCATGTGGCCGCCGACGGGCAGGTGGGGTTCGAGGATCTTGTCGGGGACGCCGCCCTGGACGCCGTGGCGGCGGCGCGCGCGGCGGCGGGGCCGCTGCCGGTGCGGGCGGATGCGGGGCTGGAGGCGACGGCGCTCGCGGCCCTGATGCGCCGGCTGGCGGAGCGGGGCGTGCCGCAGGTCGAGATCGTGGTGGCGGCGCGATGAGGCGGGCGGTCGAGTTCGTGGCCTTCGCGGGCGTGGCGGCCTTGCTGCATGCGGGGCTGTTCCTGGCATGGACGCCGGCGGGGGCGACCTCGGGCGGGTCGGGGGAGGAGGCGCTGGTGACGCTCGCCTCCGCCAGCCCGCAGATGCGGGAGATGGTGGCGCAGTGGGATCGCCCGCCCGAGACGCACGCCCCGGCGGAGGCGGCGCCGCGGCCCGAGGCGCCCTCGGCGGAGCTGCCGGCGCTGCCGACGGTGGCGGGGGGCGTGGCGGTTCCGGCCTCGCCGCAGGAGATGGCGCGGCCCGAGGCGCGCCGCGAGGCGGTGGTCGTGGCGACCGAGGACCCGCCGCGGCCGCCCGAGCCGGAGGCCCAGCCCGAGCCGCAGCCGGAGGCGCCGCCCCCGCCGCCCCGCAAGCCCGAGCCGCCGAAGCGCCAGCCGGAGCCGAAACCTCAGCCGAAGCGCGAGCCCCGGCCCGAGCCGGCGGTCGGGCAGCGACCGCAGGCGACGGAGGACGGGCGCGGAGACGCGGCCTCCGCCGGGCAGGTGGCGGCGGGGACGGGCGGGTCCTCCGATGCGGGGACCGCCGCGCGGGCGGGGGCGTCCTCGGCGGCGGATGCGGCGCGGCGGGTGGACCTGATGCAGCTTTGGGGCGCGGACATCCGCCGGGACGTGGAGCGGGCGAAGCGGGCCCTCCGCCTGCGCCGCGCGCAGGGGGAGACGGTGGTGGTGGCGCTGACCGTCGGTCCCGACGGCGCCCTGCTGGGCAGCCGCGTGGCGCGGAGCTCGGGCGAGCGGGAGTTCGACGAGGCGGCGCTGGAGGCGGTCTCTCGCGCCGCGCCGTTTCCCGAGGCGCCGCCTGAGCTGGGGGGCCGGCCGCAGACCTTCACCCTGCCGATGCAGCTCCGCTAGGCCGCGGCGGGGACGGGTCCGCCGCGGGGCCCCGCCCCCCGGGACGCGGGATTTGGGGCGCCCCCGAAGCCTCGCCCCGCCGATGCAGCTTCTTGAGGCCGAGTTGGGGACGGTTCGCCGCGCGGTCCCTTTCCCCGGAGCGGCGTTGGAGCCGGGGGCGCTCCCGGACCCTCGCCCAGCCGATGCAGCTTCGCCGGGCCGAGCGGGCGGGCCCGGCGCGCCTTTGCGCGGGGCGCCGCGGGGGCTGGGGGCGGGCGGCGGACCTGCCGCCTGCCGGTTCAGGTCCGCCAGGCCGAGCTGGAGGCCGTTGCCTCGCCCCGCCTTCGCCCAAGGCGCCGCGGGGGCTGGGGACAGGCGGCGGACCTGTCGGCTGCCGGTTCAGGTCCCCTGGGCGGCGTCAGGGATGCGGGCGTGGCGGGCGCGGGCGCCGCGCTCGATCGCGGCCGAGGCGAGGCGGCCGACGCCCAGCTCGTGGCGCACCATCTCCAGCCAGCGCAGCTCGGTGATCTTCACGGTGCCGTCGGCGGCGGCGAGGTCGCAGGCGAGCGCGTAGGCGGTCTCGTTCAGCGCGGCAGGCAGCGCCTCCTTCACGAGGCCGAGGATGGCGTCGAGGCCGTCCTCCTCGGACAGCAGGTCCAGCACCGTCCGCGTCACCCAGGCGAGGCGGTCCGCGTCATAGCCCGCGAAGGCGGGCAGGGCGGCGACCATGCGGTCCATGGACAGGAGCTCGTTCGAGGAGATGCGCTCGTCGGCGGCGGAGGTGGCGACCATCGTCGCCACGAGCGCGTCCTGGGGCGTGAAGAGCGACATGCGAAGCCTTTCGTTCGGAATGCTGCGGCGCCACATCTAGGCCGAGGGGCGGGCGCCGGGCAAGCGGCGTGCGGCGACCGCGGCATTGACGCTTCGGGAACCGGGACCTAGACGGAGGCCCCTGCGAAACCCGCCGATTGCGGAAGGACGACACCGATGACAGACGCGCGCGACGCCGCCCTCGCCTCCAAGGCCTGGCCGTTCGAGGAGGCGCGCAAGCTGCTCAAGCGGTTCGAGAAAGCGCCGCCCGAGAAGGGCTACGTGCTGTTCGAGACGGGGTACGGGCCGTCGGGCCTGCCGCATATCGGAACCTTCGGGGAGGTGGCGCGGACCACCATGGTGCGGCGGGCGTTCGAGACGATCTCGGACATCCCCACGAAGCTTCTGTGCTTCTCGGACGACATGGATGGGCTGCGCAAGGCGCCGACCAACGTGCCGAACCGGGAGGGGCTGCTGGAGGATCTGAACCTGCCGCTGACGAAGGTGCGGGATCCGTTCGGCACGCATCCCAGCTTCGGCGAGCACAACAACGCCCGGCTGATGGCGTTCCTGGATGCGTTCGGGTTCGAGTACGAGTTCGCGTCCTCCACCGACTATTATCGCGAGGGGCGTTTCGACGAGATGCTCGTGGAGATGCTGGCGAAGTTCGACGCCATCATGGAGGTGATGCTGCCGTCCCTGCGCGAGGAGCGGTCGGCCACCTATTCGCCGTTCCTGCCGGTGAGCCCGAAGACGGGGCACGTCCTCCAGGTGCCGACGCTGGAGCGGAACGTGGAGCGCGGCACCATCGTCTACGAGGAGCCGGACGGGGAGCGGGTGGAGGTGCCCGTCACCGGCGGGCATTGCAAGCTGCAGTGGAAGCCGGACTGGGCCATGCGCTGGATGGCGCTGGGCGTGGACTACGAGATGCACGGCAAGGATCTGATCCCCTCGGCCGATCTGGGGCGCAAGATCTGCCGGGCGGTGGGGCGGCCGGCGCCGGAGCTGTACAATTACGAGCTGTTCCTGGACGGGGACGGGCAGAAGATCTCGAAGTCCAGGGGGAACGGGCTCTCGATCGAGGAATGGCTGCGGTACGCCAGCCCCGAGAGCCTGAGCCTGTTCATGTACCAGAAGCCCAAGACGGCGAAGCGGCTGCACTGGGACGTGATCCCGAAGACGGTGGACGAATACTCGCAGCACCTGCGCGCCTACCCCGATCAGGACGAGGCGGGGCGGTTGGCGAACCCCGCCTGGCACATCCATGGCGGCGACGTGCCGGCGGACGACATGGTCGTGCCGTTCTCGATGCTGCTGAACCTCGCGTCCGTTTCGGGGGCCGAGGACAGCCGCACGCTGTGGGGCTTCATTCGCCGCTATGCGCCCGAGGCGAGCCCGGAGGGGAACCCCGGGCTGGACGCCGCGGTGGCGCGGGCGGTGGTCTACTATCAGGACAAGGTCCGCCCCGCGAAGGTGTTCCGCGAGGCGACGGCGCAGGAGGCGGCGGCTTTGGCGGACCTCTCGGCCCGGCTGCGCGGCTGGGAGGGCGGCTCGGACGCGGAAGGGTTGCAGAACCTGGTCTACGAGATCGGCAAGGCCCATGCGTTCGAGCCGCTGCGCGACTGGTTCAAGGCGCTCTACGAGGTGCTGCTGGGGGCGTCCCAGGGGCCGCGCTTCGGGGGGTTCATCGCCCTCTACGGGGTGTCGGAGACGGCGGACCTGATCGACCGGGCGCTGAAGGGCGAGCTGCTGGCGGCCTGACCTCAGACGGCCGCGCGGAAGGCGAGCGAGAGGGCGGCGGCCGCCGCCGCCCAGGAGCCCAGCACCGCGCAGGCGATCCCGCGGGTCGGCCGCGGGATCAGCCGGAGCGTGCCGAAGATCGCCAGCGTGAGCGCGGCGGAGGCCAGCGCGGAGCCTGCGGCGAGCCTCAGCGCAAGCTCGAAGGGCGGGTGCAGGTCCGTGGAGAGGCCGAGCGCCGCCCCTCCGGCGAAGGCCGCCGCCGCGAGCGGCAGGCGCGGCAGCCGGGCGGGGAGGAGCGCGAGCAGCCCCGCTGTCCCTGCGACCAGAGGCGCGGCGAGCCCTCCGGGCGCGAACCCCCAGTGGGCGAAGAGCAGGAAGAAACCGCCGGCGACGGCGCCCGCGGCGGCGCAGAGCGCGGCGGCGGGCGACTCCTGCCGGGCGGCGAGGGCGCCGAGCGCCGCCAGCGCCGCCGCCGTCTCGGGGAACACCCCGAGCAGCGCGGCGCCGCCGAGCCAGGCGTTCTCCAGCCCAAAAGGGACATGGGCGGCGGCGGCGTGCGGGACGAGCGCGCCGCCCGCGATGGTCGCCGCGATGGCGGCGCGCCGGAGGCGGAGGCGGGCGAGCCGCCCGACGGACGGAGGGGCGTCCTTGCGGGAGGGCGCCTTCGCGGGCGCCTCGACCTCGGAAGACCGGTCGGCGGGGCCGCATCGGCGCGCGGCTCCGCTTCGGGAGGCGGCGACGCTCCGGCCGGGCGCTGGGGCCTCGTGCGTCGGCCTCCTGCGCCTCACGCGGCGCCGGTGAGGAAGGCGAGGCCCGCCAGCGCGATCACCCCCCCGGCGGCGCGCACCGCCGCGAGGCCGGCGGGCGAGCGGGCGGCGAGGCCGAAGGCGACCCCGCAAAGGTGCAGGAGCCCGGTCCCGATCACGAAGCCCACCGCGTAGGCCAAGGGGGAGGCGGCGCCCGGCATCTCGGTCCCGTGGGCGTGGCCGTGGAAGATGGCGAAGGCGCCGACGATGACGGCGGCGAGCCAGACGGGCGGGCGGATCGCCAGCGCCACCATCGCGCCGATCACCAGCGCCGAGGCGGCGATCCCGGTCTCCACCGCCGGCAGGGCAACCCCCGCGACGCCGAGCGCGCCGCCCAGCGCCATCACCAGCGGGAACGCGACCGGCAGCGCCCAGACCGCGGGCGCGCCCAGCACCGCGCCCCAGAGGCCCACCGCCACCATCGCCGCCACATGGTCCCAGCCCAGGATCGGGTGCAGGAAGCCGGTGACGAAGCCCCCCGCCGCCACGTCCCCGTCATGGGCGAGCGCGAGGCCGGGCAGGGACGCGAGCAGAAGGGCGAGGATCAGGCGGGGCATGGCGGGTCTCCGGCGACGAGGTCCGCCGGAGCTTGCGGGGGCCGGCCCGCCTTGTCCAGCCGCCCTAGAAGCTCTGCCAGAAGCCGAGGCGAACCTGCACGCCCTGCGGCTCGTTGCGCGCGAAGGCGATGGCCTCGGCCCGGAGCGAGAGGGAGGCGCCGTCCCGGATCTCGCGCACCGCGCCGAAGCTGACGCGCGCGGCCTCCCAGTCGTCGGAGCGGCGGTCGGCCGTGAGGTCCGCGTGGGCGCCGGCCATGGCGATCCAGCCGCGGGCGGGGCGCAGGCCCAGCGTCAGGTCGGCGACGGCGTGATCCTCCTGATAGCCGGTCTCGGCGCGCCAGCCGAAGGCGGCCTCGGCCCAGGCATTGCCGGCGGAGGTGGCGAAGCCGCGGCCCAGCAGCAGGCGCAGGGTGGTGTCCGCGGGGTCGTCCTCGGCCCCCATGCCGCCGCCGGCCTGCGCCTCCAGCGAGGCCACCGCGCCGGCCCCCTGCCACAGCCGCTGGCGCACGAAGCCCGCCACGCGGCCGTCGAAGCCCGAGGAGAGGCCGTCGCGCGTCTCGGAGGTGGAGACGCCCAGGGTCACGCCCTCCGCCCAGCCGTACTCCACGTAGCGGTCGAGCCGGAGGCGGGAGCCGTCGGGCCCGTCGGAAACGCTGAGGAACATGGCCCCCGGCTCGGCGGTCCAGGCGCCGGCGAGGAGGGGCGCGGGCGAGGCGAGGCAGGCGAGGAGCAGGAGCAGGCGGCGCATGAGACTCTCCGGGATTGCGGCGGCGGGGCCCGGAGAGGGTGAATCAGCAAGGTTAAGGGATGGTGTGCGGCGCCTCGTCGAGGCTGGCGATGGCGGCGTGGAGGAACCGCCGCTCCAGCGTGACCAGCGCGGCGCGGCGGTCGAGGTCGAGGCCCACCTCCGCCTCGGCCGCCACGTTGGAGGTGCCGATGCGGCCGCCGGGCGCGAGGGCCAGGCGCTCCAGCGGCCACAGGAGCCCGCGGGAGGCGAGGCCGGTGCAGGGCGCCAGCGGGAAGACCGAGACGCGCGCGCCGGGGGCGAGGGTGGCGCGCCAGCGCAGGGGGGCGAGGAAGGCGAGGTCCTCCTCCCCGGCCAGCAGGATCCGGCGGTCGGGGTGCTTGAGCAGGGCGTTGAGGGCGGCGAGGGTGTGGTCGAGCCGCCCGCCCAGGAAGCCCGCGCAGAGATGGAGGGGCGCGCGGGTCAGGCGGAGGCATTTCTCGAAGTCGGTGGTCTCCTGCTCCGTCTCGTGCAGGACCTGGACGCCGGGCGTGGCGCGCCAGGCGTCGAGGTCGGCGACCGAGTCCATGTCCCCGATCACCGCGTCCGGGCGGATCGGGCCGCCGCGCAGGCGGTCGGCGCCGCCGTCCGCGGCCACCACGGCGCCGCAGAGGGGGTGGAGCTGGGCGATCAGGTCGTCGGAGACGGGCCCGCCCCCCAGCAGCAGGACGGGGACGTCGAAGACCAGCGGCGTCACGCGCCGGGCCGCTGGAGGGACGGACGCTCGCGCAGCTCGGCCTGCCAGCGGAGGGTGCCGGAATGGTCCTCGGGGACGCGGATCTTCGTGACGCGCATGAAGTCGAGGAACACGTAGGCGGTGATGTCCGCGACCGTGAAGCGGGGGCCGGCGAGGTAGGGGGCGTCGGAGAGGCGGCGGTTCAGCAGGTCCAGCCCCCGGGCGAGGGGCTCGCGGTGCCAGTCCGAGAACTCCGGGACCTGCCGCTCCAGCGTCGCCATGGAGGGGTGGGAGTGGCGGAAGACGTAGGCCGCGGGGACGCCGACCATCAGCTCGGCCCGGCGGTGCCACATCTCGATCCGGGCGGCCTCCAGCGGGTCCTGACCCATCAGGTTGGGCTCGGGGTGCAGGCCCTCGATGTAGCGGCAGATGGCGACGGTCTCGGTCAGGGTCGTGCCGTCCGAGAGCTCCAGGCCCGGGAGGTGATGGGTTCCGAACTTCGCGAGGTGCTCGGGGGCGTAGTGGGCGCGGGTGGCGAGGTCGATCTCGGTCTTCGGGATCGCGACGCCCTTCTCGTCGAGGAAGGCCTGGACGCGGCGCGGGTTGGGGGCGCTGGAGCAGGTCACGAGGCGGACGGGCTGGGGCAGGTCGGGCATGGGGCCTCCGGGGGTGGCGACGCGCGGAGGGGGAGAGTGCCGCGGGACGGGGCGAAAGGGAACCGGAGGCGTTTCGCAGGGCGCGTTTCGCAGCGAAACGGGCGCTTGGCGAGGGGCGTGCCGAGCGATTTCAAGGGGTTGGCGGGGGCGGGAGTGTGGAATTAACCGGTTTGGCAAGGTTTGGCCGCGCCCTATGCCACCGGCGCGTGAAGCCGTCCATTTCTCCGCAAGGCGGAGAAATCCGGCCGCGGCCGCGGCCGGGCGCGGGCTCGCCCGCGCGGACGGCGGCCCCGGCGAGGGGACCGGCCGTCGGCAAGGGGCGGTCAGCCGAGGAGGCGCTCGTCCGGGTCGGGGTCGGAGTTGCGTGCGTTCCGGCGGTCTCGACGAGGGACCGGCCGGCGGCGAGGAGCGTCCGGCCGATGGGCCTCCCGACTAGGCCGGGGTTCGCGCCGGGCGACGGGCTGCGGCTTCGGCGAGGGGACCGGCCGCTGCAAGGGGCGGTCAGCCGAGGGCTTCTCTCCGGCTCGGGGTCCGCTCAGGTGAAGGTTTTCTGATGCGGGCCGTGGCGTGAGGGTGGATCCTGGCGCGACCTTGGCCCGCGTTGGAAAACCTCCCAAGGAGGAAGTCGCGTGGGGCTGGGCCCAAGTTATGGGGAAAAAGCGCTGACGGTCGGCGCTGCTGTGGTTGGAGATGAGCGCGTGGGTTGCGACGCCGAGCGCGGAGTGCTGCTGATTTCGCCGGATGTTGGTGATGTTCGTGGCGCGGCAGGCCCGGTTGCGGCGGTCTTCTGGAGGAGGGCGGCCTCTGTCCGACAGCGGCCTGGCCTGCGCCTGACGAGGCGCCGGTGATGGATCGGCGAGGGTGACCAACGTCTCGTCATGCCGCCCGGTCCCTCGGCGGCGCCCGCGATGTTGGGTGCTGGCCGCGGCGGAAGATCTCGATGATGCGCATCAGGCCGCCGCAACAGGGGCACGGCTCCCGCAGGGTGAGCGGAATGTTCTGGGCGCACTCGGTCTCGACGCTTGGCGGCGGCTCCTGAACGGGCTGCGGCGCCTCGAGCAGGCCGCGGATCCTGGCGATGCTGGCCTTCCGGGCGGCGCTGGCCAGCAGGCCGTAGTGCCGGATGCGGTGGAAGCCGTCGGGCAGGACGTGGATCAGGAACCGGCGGATGAACTCGTCCGTGGCGAGCCGCATCACCTTCCGCCGATCGCCGTGCTTGATCCGGTAGTCCTTCCAGCGGAAAGCCACCATGTCGGCGTCGGCGCTGACCAGCCTGCTGTTGGAGATGGCGACGCGGTGGGTGTAGCGGCCGAGGTAGACCAGCACCGCCTCGGGGCCGCCGAAGGGCGGTTTGGCGTAGACCCCCCACCCCGATCTGCGCAGCGGCGCGATCCACGCGGCGAAGGCGTCGGCGTCCGACAGCCCGGCCAGATCGCCGAAGAAGACCAGCATGCCGGCGCGGTGCAGCGCCAGCAGTCCGTCGAGGAACAGGCGGCGAAAGAGGTGCGACAACACCCGCACGGGCAGAAAGAAGCCTGGGCGGCAGGCGACCCAACGGGCGCCGTCCGGCGACAGGCCGCCGCCGGGGACGATCATGTGGACATGAGGATGGTGGGTCAGCGCCGAGCCCCATGTATGCAGCACGCTGGTGATGCCGACCCGTGCGCCGAGGCGCTTGGGGTCGGCCGCGATGGTGCTCACCGTCTCGGCCGACGCTCGGAACAGCAGGTTGTAGACGGCCTTCTTGTTCCAGTGCGCGATGCGGGCGATCTCGGCCGGCAGGGTGAAGACGACGTGGAAGCACTCCACCGGCAGCAGATCCTCGGCGCGCGCCGCCATCCCGTCGCGCGCCGCCGGTCCCTGAGCGTCGCGCCGGAGGCGCGCTTTCAGCGCGACGGGCAGTGCCGGTTCTTGCAGGAGTTGCAGGCGACGTGCCGATGGCCGCACTTGGCGCAGCCCGCCACATGCCTGGCCCGAGCGCCGCGGTCCGGCAGGCCTCGATCGCCGACATCACCTTGAGCTGGGTCAGGCCGACATGCCCCGCATGGGCCCGCCGCCACGCAGGGCCATGGGCGCGGAAGATGTCGGCGAGCTCCAGCCTTGGCCGGGGCACGCGCCCCGAGGGCTACTCCGGACCTCTTCGCAGTATCGCGTCCGGCAGCTTCTTCAACGCCTCGAAGGGACTGACGGTGTCCCGTATCGTCCTGGTGGCGACATGGGCGTACTGGGCGGTCGTCGTCAGCTTGGCATGCCCGAGCAACACCTGGATCACCCGCACATCGGTGTTGGCCTCCAGAAGGTGGGTGGCGAAGCTGTGGCGCAGGGTGTGCAGCGGGGCGGCCCGGGCGATGCCCGCCATGTCCTTGGCCGACATGAAAGCCCGGTTCAGCTGCCGCGGGGAGATCGGGTTGATCTTCGGCTTGCCCGGGAACAGCCAAGGCGCGCAGGTCCTCCGGCTTGGCGGTGTCGGGGGACCGCCTCAGGAACGCGGCGAAGTCCTTGATCGCCCGGATGCGAGCCTTTTGCGCCTTCTCGCACATACCGCGGATCCGCATGTCTTCGATCATCCGCTGGCGCAGCGGCGTGGTCCTCTCCTCCGTCATCGGAACCTCCCGTCTGAAGAGGGAAAAGACCCCGATCGTCAGACAGAAAGGCCGAACGCCAAACGCAATCCGGTCCGATCAACGCCGAACCACAGCCACATGCACCAATGCCGCGGAGCGGCTTCGTCCATGGGCCGGGAGTGGAGGCAGCGGCGAGGGACCGGCCGTGGCAAGGGGCGGCCAGCCAGGGGGCTCTCGTCCGGGTGGGAGGGCGCCTTGCGGCGGCCCCGGCGAAGGGACCGGCCGGTGTCACGGGGCGGTCAGCCCAGCGGGCTCTCGTCCGGCTCGGGCGCCTCGCGGCGGCCGCGGAAGCCGGTGGCGAGGACGTACATCTCTGCCGAGTCCTTGCGGCTCGCGGGGGGCTTGATGTGGCGCACCGTCTCGAAATCCCGCTTCAGGGCCGCGAGCAGGTCCGCCTCGGCGCCGCCCTGAAGGGTCTTGGCGAGGAAGATGCCGCCGGGCTTCAGAACCTCGGACGCGAACTGGGCGGCGGCCTCGCACAGGGCGATGATCCGCAGGTGGTCCGTCGCGCGGTGGCCCGACGACGCCGCGGCCATGTCCGAGAGGACCGCATCGGCCTCGCCGCCCAAGGCGGCCTTGACCGCGTCGTCGGCGCCCTCGTCGAGGAAGTCCATCTGCATCAGCTCGGCGCCTGCCAGAGGCGCGACCTCCTGGAGGTCCACGCCCAGCACCCGGCCCTGCGGGCGGTTGGGGCGCGAGGCGTCGGAATTGGTCCGCGCCACCGCGATCTGGAGCCAGCCGCCCGGCGCGCAGCCGAGGTCCACCACGCAGGCGCCGGTCTTGAGGAAGGGGTGCTTCTCCTCGATCTCCAGCAGCTTGTAGGCGGCGCGGCCGCGATAGCCCTCGCGTTTGGCGCGGGCGACGTAGGGGTCGTTGAGCTGGCGCTCCAGCCAGCGGGTGGAGCTGAGCTTGCGGCCCTTCGCGGTCTTCACCCGCGTCTTGAGGTCGCGCGCGCCGCGGCCGGAGGTCCCCTTGGGGCCCCCGCCGCCGGCGGATCCGGCTCCGGTCATGGCTGTCTCATGCGTCCGTGTCTGGGATGTCGGGCGCACGCTCCGCCCACATCAGGGAATGCAGCATCCCCTCGCGCAGCCCCCGGTCCGCGACGCGGATGCGCTGCGCGGGCCAGAGGCGGAGGATGGTCTGCAGGATGGCGGCGCCGGCGATCACCAGCTCCGCCCGGTCGGGGCCCACGCCCGGATGGGCGCGGCGGCCGTCGGGGCCGATGTCGATCAGGTGGCGGGTGATGCGGTCGGAGGCGGAACGCTCCAGCCACATGCCGTCCACCTTGGTGCGGTCATACTTGGTCAGCCCCAGCCGCAGGGCGCCGAGCGTGGTCACCGTGCCCGAGGCGCCGATGATCTGGAGGCCGGGGAGCTTCGAGGCGGGGTCCGGGTCCTCGTAGGGGAGGAAGCCCGCGATATGATCCTCGAAATGGCAGGACATGAGGGCGTAGCGGTCGCGGTCGCCCTCCACGTCGGCGAAGCGGTCATGCAGGGTCGCGACGCCGACGGGGGCGGAGATCCAGTCCACGATCCGTTCGCGCGCGGCGCGGCGGAGTTCGGAGCGTTCGGGGCCGCCGCGGCCGGGGGCCAGCGCGAGGATCAGGTCCTGACGCTCGTCCGGGGCGGCGCCGTCGAGGTCTATCCAGATCAGTTCCGTGGAGCCGCCGCCGATGTCGAAGACCATCAGGCTCTCGGCCCGTTCGTCCAGCAGGGGGGCGCAGCCGGCGAGCGCGAGGCGGGCCTCCTGCTCGGGGGTGATGACCTCGAGGTCGAGGCCGGTCTCGCGCCTCACGCGGCGCACGAAGCCGCGGGCGTTGACGGCGCGGCGGCAGGCCTCGGTGGCCACCAGGCGGGCGCGGGCCACGTCATGGCGGCGGATCTTGGAGGCGCAGATGCGCAGCGCGTCGATGGTGCGGGACATGGCGGCGCGGGAGAGTTCGCCGGTGGCCTCCACGCCCTCGCCGAGGCGGACGTTGCGGGAGAAGGCGTCCACCACGCGGAAGCCGCGGCCGGCGGGCTCGGCGATCAGGAGGCGGCAGTTGTTGGTCCCGAGATCGAGCGCGGCATACCTCGGCTGGGACGCGGCCGGCACGAGGCCGGGCGTCGGCGCAGGCGCGGGGGCCTGAAGGGGTATGCCGGGCGCCATGGTCATGTGGTCGTCGTCGGTTCTCCGCAGCCGGGGGGCCGCCAAGGGTAACAGGGGTAGCGGCAGTTTCCTTTATGGACAAGTCCGGGGAGGGTGCGGGGGTTCGGATCGCAGGCGAGAGGCGGGGATGAGGGGGCAGGCGGATCGGCGGGTCCTGGGCGGGCTGGCGGCGGGGGTTCGGCGGCTGTGGAGGGGCTGCCGGGCGGTGAGGAGGCCGGGATGAGCGTGCCGGCGGATCGGCGGTTCGGGGGGGCTGGCGGAGGCGGTGCGGGGGCTTGCGCGCCTGCCGAGGGGGTGTTCGGCGGAGGGGATGGGTCTGGAATCCAACCTTCTCCACTTCAAGATACTGATATCGTTGTGTTTTACGGATTCCCTTCTGCCTGCGCGGTTCCCTATCCGACCGTCACGCCGAAAATCGTGCCAACGGCTGCTGTTGCGGCCATCGCGAGTGCCCCCCACAAGGTGACTCTCGCAGCACCGCGCACGAGCCCTGCGCCGCCAGCGGATGCTCCCAGGCCGCCGAGGACCGCAAGGCCGACGATAGTCGATGCCGCCACCAGAACTGCGATCTGCGCCTCTGGCACGAGCAACACCACGATAAGCGGAACCACCGCGCCGACGGCGAAGGTAAGCGCGGAAACCAACGCCGCCTGGATCGGGCGCGCCGTCACGGTCTCTGAGATCCCAAGTTCATCCCGCGCATGCGATCCGAGAGCGTCGCGCTCAGTCAGCTGAACCGCGACCTTTTCGGCCAGATCACGATCAAGGCCGCGGTCCACATAGATCCGGGTCAGTTCCTCGAGTTCGGCCTCGGGCGTTTCCTCGAGTTCGCGGGTCTCGCGCACAAGGTCGGCTTGCTCGGCGTCGGTCTGGGAACTCACCGAGACGTACTCGCCTGCAGCCATCGACATCGCACCGGCCACCAGTCCGGCGAGACCAGCGATCAGCACTTCCGGCTTTCCGGACCCGGCCGCGGCCACGCCGACGACGAGGCTCGAGGTCGACACGAGACCGTCGTTGGCGCCGAGAACAGCGGCGCGCAGCCAGCCGATGCGATGAACCATGTGGACTTCGGAATGCGAAAGGCGGCTCACGGCGTGGCTCCTTCGGGGATGTCGGCCTGCCCGTTGGAGACAGCCTGTCGTTTCTGTGTCACTGGTTCGTGCGGCGCGATCCGAAGTGCGCGCAAAGCGTTCAAGATCACGGCGACGTCGATCACCTCTTGCAGCAGCGCGCCCTGCACCGGGCTGAGGTAGCCGAAGGCGGCGGCAATCATGCCGAGGACCGAAAGGCCGATCCCGGCGACGACACTTTCCACGGCGATCCGCCGGGACGCGCGGGCGATCTCGATGCCGGGGCCGAGCCGGTCGATCCGGTCGACGAGCAGGACGACATCGGCGGCTTCGGCCGAGGCCGCTGCGCCCCGCGCGCCCATGGCGACACCCACGTCAGCCGCCGCGAGCGCCGGCGCGTCGTTCACCCCGTCGCCCACCATCATCACCGGGCCATGCTTGCGCTCGGACAGGACGAGCAGGACCTTCTGGTCCGGCGTCAGGTCGGCGCGAAGCCCGTCCAGACCGAGCCCTTGGGTCACGCGCTCGGCCACGTCCGCACGGTCGCCCGTGGCGAGCAGGATGCGCGAGATGCCCTCTCGGCGCAGCCCGTTGAGCATGGCTCCCGCGCCCTCGCGCAGTGGGTCGGACATCACAAGGTGCCCTGCCATGTGGCCGTCGACTGCAACGGCAACGAGCACCGATCCGACCGTAAGTGCCGGATGATCGCTGGAGGTCCGGCCCACCTGGCGGGCGACGAAGCCGTCTCCGCCGACGATGACCCTGCGGCCTTCTACGCTGCCGATAACGCCTTCGCCGGGAAGCTCGGCCACCTCGGACGGAACGGGCAGAGCCAGCCCCCGCGCCTTTGCGGCCGCGACGATGGCCTGCGCGACGGGATGCTTCGACGCCTGATCCAGCGCCGCTGAAAGGCGAAGGATGTCGTCCTGCGACATCCCGTCATGGCTGTCGATCGAGACGATCTGCGGACGGCCGTCCGTCAGGGTGCCGGTCTTGTCCAGGATGAGGGTGCGGATCCGCGCCATCGTCTCGAGCGGCCCCGCGCCCTTGATCAGCACGCCGAAATGCGCGGCGCGCGAGAGGCCGGCGACCAGCGCCACAGGCACGGCGAGGATCAGCGGACAGGGCGTGGCGACGACGAGCACGGCAACGGCCCGGATCGGGTCGCCGGTGAACCACCACGCAGCGAAGGCGATGCTGACCGTGACCGCCAGAAACCCCAGCGACCAGCGGTCGGCCAGCCGCGACATCGGCGCCTTGGACGCCTGCGCCTCCTCGACCAGCCGGACGATCCCGGCATAGGTGCTCTCCGCCGCGCGACGGGTGGCTGCCAGATCGAACGCGTCGCCTGCATTGGTCGAGCCGCTCATGGCCTCGGCCCCGCGCGCAAGGCGCACCGGCAGCAACTCGCCGGTCAGCGCGGAGGTATCCACGAAGGCGGCCTCGGAGGCCACCGTGCCGTCCACCGATACCACGTCGCCCTGCCGGATCAGCAGCCGGTCGCCAGGAGCGATTTCGTCGAGCGGCACGTCTTCGAGCCCGCCATTGCGATGCCGCGTCGCGGTCCGCGGAACCCGGGACAACAGGTCGTGCATCTCGCGCCGGGCACGGCCTTCGGCGAAGCTTTCCAGGAATGTGCCGCCGGAATACATCACCGCGACGACCGCCGCCGCGAGGGTCTCGCCGAAGACGAGCGCGGCGGTCATCGACAGCGCGGCGACGACATCCAACCCGACCTCGCCGCGCCCGATGCTGCGCAGGATTTCGACCACGAGCGCGGCGAGGGCTGGAACAACCCCGGCCAACCAGACGATGTTCGCGATGTCGCCCATGCCAGCGACGTAGAAGGCAAGACCCGTGATCAGACCGATCGCGGCCAGAAGCAGAATTGCGGTCTTGAAGCGATCGGTACGGGTCTGGTCCATGCGGCTCATCTCCCCTCTGCTGGGGTCATCGCCGCTGGCTCTTCGGAAAAAAGTCGTCCGACTCCCACGCCCCTCGCGCTCCCTCCATCATCGCGCAGGAGGAACAGGGCGTCGAGCCCGTGTTTTCTTGCGAGTGCCGCGCCCCTCTCCGGGCCAAGCACCATGAACGCCGTTGCCCAGGCATCGGCTTCGGCACAGCTGCTGGCAACAACGGTGACCGAGGCAGGCGACGCGATCAGCGGCGTGCCGCGTCTCGGATCCATCGTGTGCGACAGGCGTCGTCCCTGCACCTCGACCCAGTGGCGGTAGTCGCCCGACGTCGCGACGGCGGCATCCTGCAGCGCGAGGATCGAGTGGGGGGTCCGGCGCTCCGTGTCTGGCGCTTCCACGGCGATCGTCCACGCCTCTCCGTCCGGCCGAAGGCCTGTCGCGCGCATCTCGCCATCGATCCCGACCAGGGCGTTGTCAATTCCGTGGTCGCGCAGCGTCTCGGCCAGCCGGTCAACGCCATAGCCCTTCGCGATGCCGTTCAGGTCCAGCGCGATGGGCGCGGATTTACGGACATGGCCGCCGTCAAACTCCAGAACCTCATGCGCCGGGCGGCGCGGGGCTTCCATCGCTGCACGGATGCCATCTGGCGCGGCGGCCTCCGGCCCGAAGCCCCAAGCCGCGACCGCGTCGCCCATGCCGATGTCGAAGGCCCCGCCCGAGGCGCGGCCGATTTCGAGGCCAAGGCGGACGACGTGCCCAAGGCGCAAGGGGACCGCCACCCAATCGCCCACCGGCGCTGCGTTGAGCCGCATCAGATCGCTGTCGGGCTTCCAGGTCGACATCTGTCCGCCCACTTCTTCCACAGCCGCTTGCAGCGCCACGCGGATCGGGTCGGGGTCGACGCTCGGCTCGGCGTAGAACAGAGCCGACCAACGCGTGCCCATCGTGGGGCCGTTCAGGGCGATGCGCGCGCGCTCAGTAGACATCTTCGACATACCGCCCCTCCGCCTTCAGAACTGCCGGCGTGAGCCCGGTCGGCGCCAGGATCTCGGCCAGCGCATCGGCCACGCCCGCCGCCATGTCGCGCCCGCCGCAAACCATCACGCGCGCTCCGTTGCGAACAAGGTTCGCGACCTGAGCGGCCTCGCCCCGCAGCGCGTCCTGCACATAGTGGGGGCGCGCCCCGCGCGAAACGGCCGTGACCAGGCGGGTCAGACGCCCCTCGTCCTGCCAGGCCGCAAAGTCCTCGCCGTAGAAGAAGTCGCTGTCGGGATGGCGCATGCCGAAGAACAGGTGGATCGGCCTGCCGCGCCCGTTGTCGCGGACAAAGCCCGCGAGCGGTCCGATGCCGGTCCCCGCGCCGATCAGGATCAGAGGCACGCGGCTCGGGCCCGGGCGGAAACCGGGGTTGCGGCGGAGAAAGGCGGTCACCGTTTCACCCGGCTCCAGCGCCGTGAGCTGGCCCGAACAGAGGCCGCCGGCATGCTTTCTCACGACGATCTCAATGAACCCGTCGCGGCGCGCGGAGGCGAGTGAGTAGAGTCGCGGGACGGCGCTGCCCTCGGGCACGACGCCGACAAGGTCGCCTGCCGTGAATCGGGCGAACCCGGAACCGGTCAGCCGCTGCCAGAGCGAGACGCGCGGCAGGGCGAAGCGGAGGATCACGGTCGGGGCCTGTACTTCAGCGCCGTAGCCCCGGCGTGAGACGAGGGTCAGCGTCTCCGTCGTGGGCAGCATGGGCTGATGCGACAACTCCAGGGGGATCCCGAGCGCCTCGCCGAGTGCGCGGCCCCAGCGGGCGAAGTCCTGCGGGGACTGGCGGTTGATGGTGTCGAGGGGCAGGAGTTCGGGCCAGCCCTTCGCCTGCGCCGCCGACGCGACGGCCTCGGCGAAGGCGCAATAGGCCGGAAAGCTGCGGTCGCCGAAGCCAAGCACGGCCAGAGGCATGTCCGGCGCGGGGTCGACAGCGCTGAGCCGATCGAGGAACCCCTTGGCCGAGGCCGGCGCCGCACCGTTGCCATACGTTGCGGCGAGCACGATGATCCGCTCGGCCCTTGTGTAGCGCTCCGGGGCGAACCCCGACATCGGGCCGACATGGACGCTCTGCCCGGCTTTTGTCAGTGCGGCGTGGAGCGTCGCGGCGAAACCCCAGGTGCTGCCGCCCTCGCTGCCGACGAGCAGGATCGTCTCCGCCGGCCCGGCGGGCTGGTTGCCCCGGATGCGTGGCCGCCCGCGCCGCCCGGTGAGCCAGATCAGGACGCCGGTCGCGCCCATCGCGGGCACGCCGAGCGCCATGAGCCCGAGCACGAGGCCCAGCGTCGCCGCGCCCTGTCCGGTGTGCAGCATGTAGATGGTTTCCGAGACGCGTTCCCATCCCGTCAGGTCGGCCCAGGCAAGTAGGGCTCCGTCGCCCTGATCGAGATATCCGGCGCCCCGGTCGGTCTTGAGCGTGAAGACGTCCGTCGCGTCGCCGGGATAGGGAAAGCTCAGCTCGCGCAGTTCGGCGACGGGCGTCTGCCGCAGCGTGGCCATCTGTTCGAGAGCAAAGCCGGTCTCCCCACTCACTTCGGCGGGGGCGGCCGGAAGGACACCTCCGTCTGGCAGAAGATCGAAGGTGGACGCCGTCATCCAGAGAGCGGTCGTGGAGGAAAGGACAAGCCCGGCCACCGCGATCCGGGCGATCTCGACATGCAGCCGGCCGGCAAACGGTCCGCGAAGGCGAGCGAACCAGTGCCGCCAGCCGCCCGCACGCCGGGCGACCAGCGCCGCACCCGAAAACGACAGGATCAGCATCGCCGCAGCCCCCGCGGCCATGGCGATGCGCCCACCATCGCCGAGGAACATCGACCGGTGCAGGTTGGTGAGCCAGCGTTGCGTCTGGTTGGGGTCGGCGGAAGCCACGCCCTGACCCGTCGACGGGTCGATCACGGCGGCGCCCGGCGTGCCCTGGTCGAACCAGTAGGCCGTGATCCGGCCCGAGGGCGACCGGCGGATCTGCTCGACGCCCGGATAGACCGCCTGGATGCGCTCCGCGAGGGCGGCGACCGTGAGCCCGGACTCCGCCTGCGGCGCGGCGATCCGCTCGGCCGCAGGAAAGACCGACAGCGCCGCGCCGCTCAAACTCAGGACGGTGACGAGCGCGAGGGCCAGCAGACCCGGCCAGCGATGGAGTGCACGGATCATGGCCCCGTTCCTCACATGTCGTAGGCGAAGCTGGCGACGTAGCGGCGGCCCTGCACCGGCGTGCCCGCGCCATCGGTCGTGAGCGGGACGGCCACCTCGTTCGGACTGTCGCGCATGTCCTCGACGGCCGCGTCGATGTGGAGGGTGTAACCCGCATCGAACAGCGCGTCGGCCAGGTCGAGCGTGATCTCGAGCGTGCGGCCCGCGCCGACGCTGGCGCCGGTGATGCCGTCGACCTGCGCGGTGTCGCCGCCGGTGGCGCGGTACCAGTCGCTCAGATGCTCGTAGTACTTGGACTTGCCGCCAGCCATCCAGAGACTGCCGACATAGGCGCCCGAGGCATCGGTGACGTAGAGCGCGAGATATGCCCCGTCGCCGCCGTAGTTGTTGAGGGTTGTGGTCAGTGTCACCGGCCCCGCCATGGCGAGGCCGGGGAGCGTCAGCGCGGTGGTGAGCGCGAGCGTTGCGAGTAGCGATTTCATCGGATGGATCCTTGTTCGGAGAGGGGCTGCGGAGCGGTTCAGTTCACCTGAACCTGCGGCGGGGCGCCGTTCCCGAAGAGTCCGTTCTGCGGCGGTGCGACGGTGCCCGCGGGCGCGGGATTGTTGGCGCCGCCACGGCAGTCATCGTCGTCGCAGTCGTCATCGTCGTCTTCGTCGTCCCGACCACCCCGCGCGCCGTCGCGGTAGCGGCGGTCGTCGTCGTCATCGTCGTCGCTTGCGAGGACGAGCGGCATCGTTTGCGGGGCGTCATCAAAGAGCGCGGCGACGGGCCGAAGGATGCCGCCGGCCGGGGTCTGCATTGCGCTCCAGGCGGGGACGCCGATGGCGGCGGTCAGCGCCGTGGAGGCTACGAGAAGTGTCAGGGTCTTGTTCATGGCAGGGTCTCCTTTCGTCTGCTGAAGACATTCTGGAGAGCCGACCTGAGGGCTTCCTGACGGCGATGCAATTCCCGCTTCAGCTTGCCGTCAGGAAGATAACGGCCCCGCCGGTGAGAGCGGGGCCAAGGGCAGCTGTGCGCCGGGTCGTGACGCAGCCAGTTCGCCGGCGTTATCGCGCGTCGACGGTCGCGGGTCGGGCCTCAGCTCGGGCGGTCGGCGAAGCGATCCAGCTCCATGACCTTTGCCCACGCGGCAACGAAGTCGTCGACGAACCGCCGCTCGCCGTCGTCGGAGGCATAGACCTCGGCGACAGCCCGGAGCTCGGAGTTCGAGCCGAAGATCAGGTCGACGGGAGTCGCGCGCCACGTCACCGCGCCCGTCGCCCGGTCATGACCCTCGTAGAGCCCGTCCATCTCGGCGGCCTTCTCCCATGTGGTCGACATGCTGAGCAGGTTGACGAAGAAGTCGTTGCTGAGCGTGCCGGGCCGGTCGGTGAGCACGCCGGCCGGGTCGTGACCTGCGTTGGCGTCGAGCACGCGCAGACCGCCGACGAGCGCGGTCATCTCCGGTACGCTGAGCTCGAGGAGGCTCGCCCGATCCACGAGCATTTCGGTCGGCGACCGTCCGGCGTCCGCGTCGTAGTAGTTGCGGAAGCCATCGGCCTTTGGCTCGAGGTAAGCGAAGGACTGGATGTCGGTCATCTCCTGGCTTGCATCGCCCCGGCCGGGAACGAATGGGACGGCGATATCATATCCCGCGTCCCTGGCCGCGGCCTCGATGGCCGCCGCGCCGGCAAGGACGATCGTGTCGGCCATCGAGACTGCCTTGCCGTTGCTCAACCCCGCATTGAAGTCGCTCCGCACCGCTTCCAGTTTCGCCAGGACGTCAGCCAGCTCCGCAGGATCGTTCACGGCCCAGCTCTTCTGCGGCTCCAGCCGAAGCCGGCCGCCATTGGCGCCGCCGCGCATGTCCGAGGCGCGGAAGCTCGACGCCGAGGCCCATGCCGTGCGGACCAGCGCCGCCCGGTCGAGGTCGGCCCCAAGTATCGCGCCCTTCAGGGCCTGCACCTCGGTGTTGTCGATCAGTGCATGGCCGACCGCCGGCACCGGATCCTGCCACAGCATGACTTCCGTCGGCGCGTCCGGTCCGAAGTAGCGCGACGCCGGTCCCATGTCGCGATGGGTCAACTTGAACCATGCGTGCGCGAAAGCGTCCTCGAACTCCTTCGGGTTGTCGCGGAACCGCATGGCGATTTCCCGGTAGGCCGGGTCGGTCTTCAGGGCGAGATCGGTCGTGAACATCATCGGCGCGTGCGTGACCCCCGCCAGATGGGCGTCCGGCACCGTGCCCACCGCTGCGCCGCCTGTGGGGGTCCATTGGGTGGCGCCGGCCGGGCTCTTCGTCATCTCCCAGTCGTGGGACAACAGGTTGTCGAGATACATCATGCTGAAGGCCGCCGGCGTCGCGGTCCAGGCCCCCTCGAGGCCGCTGGTGAAGGTGTCTTCGGCGATGCCCTTGCCGCAGACGTTGACCCAGCCCAATCCCTGCTCTTCGACCGGGGCGGCGGCGGGTTCGACACCGACGCAGCCGTCGTTCGCCATGGCGCCATGCGCCTTGCCGAAGGAATGGCCGCCAGCGATCAGAGCGACTGTTTCCGCGTCGTTCATCGCCATGCGACCGAAGGCCTCGCGGATTGACTGAGCCGCTGCCAGAGGGTCGGGGTTACCCTGAGGGCCTTCGGGATTGACGTAGATCAGGCCCATTTGGGTGGCGGCCAGATCGCGATGCAGGTTGCCCGGGCCATTCTGGCGCTCAGCCCCGAGCCAGACGCTTTCCGGCCCCCAATAGACCATCTCGGGTTCCCAGTCGTCCTCGCGGCCGGCCGCGAAGCCGAGGGTCGGAAAGCCCATGTTGTCCATCGCGATCGTGCCCGTCAGTACGATCAGGTCCGACCAGGAGATCGCGGCGCCGTATTTCTGCTTGATCGGCCAGAGCAGGCGGCGCGCCTTGTCCAGATTGGCGTTGTCGGGCCACGAGTTCAGCGGCTCGAAGCGCTGCTGGCCACCATCGGCGCCGCCCCTGCCATCCATCAGACGATAGGTGCCGGCCGCGTGCCAGGCCATGCGGATGAAGAACGGTCCGTAGTTCCCGTAGTCCGCCGGCCACCATTCCTGCGAGGTCGTCAGCAGGTCGTCGATGTCCGCCTTGAGTTGCGCATAGTCGAGCGTTGCAAAGGCGGCGGCATAGTCGAAGTCCGCGCCCAGCGGGTTTGATCTCGGGTCGTTGCTGCGCAATGGGCTCAGATCCAGAAGGTCAGGCCACCAGAGCTGATTACTCTGCGGCGACCCGGCTGCGTCCATGCCCTCCGCAAGAGCCGGCGGCGCCGCGACTGCAAAATTCAATACGGCGCACGCGACGCCGCCCATCAAGAGGGCCCTCAGTTTCATGTGTTTGTCCTCGGGGTTGCATTTGCCATTCCCGGTCGCGGGCGGCGAACCTGCGCCGGGATGTGCCCAGTCTTTGCACCGGGTGCTGACGCCTCCCTGACGGGAGCGCAGTATTCGCTTCAGGCTGACGTAAGGTTACCGTGCCCGCGATCCGAGTTCGAGACAAACTCAGCAGCGCGGATACCAATGCTCGAGCTTGATGCTCTCGCGGACGCCGCGAAGCGGGATCGCTCTGGCGCCGGTCAGGTCCAAGGGGGCGTCGGGTAGAGCACGGGAGCCCCGTCCGCCGGAAGCGCTCCTGCGCGGACGGCGTGACGGGTGCGGCATCAGTTCTCGATCGGGAACGCAGAAGGCCCCACCGGCAAGAGCGGGGCCAATCGCGGTGGAAGGGAGAATGGCCTTTGGTGCCCGGTCGGTCAGGCGATGTCGCCGGGTTCCGGTGCGCGCTTGTCGCCGGCAATCATGGCACGGGCGAGGTTCTCGTGGTGCCGGATGGATGTGAAGATCACACCGGCCACATGCGCGGCGATCAGCAGCAGCATGATGTTGGCGAGCGTCGCGTGCACCTCGGCGAGCGCGCTCTCCCCGTCCTCACGGCCTACGCCGAATCCCGAGCGTTCATCGCCGTCCTCGTCGGCCCAGGCAGGGGCGACGATCTGCGGGAGATCGGGCAGCATCGCCATCTGGGTCTGATCCTCCATAAGCCAGCCGGTAAAGGCTGTTCCGGAGAGGGTGATCAGCAGAGCGACGATCATCGCCGCACCGGTGGGGTTGTGGCCGAGATAACGGCGCTCGCGCCCGCCAACCACGGCGCCGAGATAGCGAACCGTGGCGGTCGGTCCTTTGAGGAACTGGGAAAAGCATGCATATCGGTTGCCGGCAAAGCCCCAGACAACGCGGAAGGCCACGAGACCGGCCACGGCATACCCGGCGGCCTCGTGAACCGTATCGGGTTCCTCGGCGCTCAGATATGCCACCGCAAAAGGCGCCACGAGCCCCAGTGGAACAGCCGCACCAGCGGGTCCCAGACCCGGATCGTGCCGCCGCTTTCGTGCTCCTCTGCTTTGCGATCAGCCTCGAAAGTCTCAGTCATGATCGTCGTCCTCGTACTCGAGTTCGATGATTTGAAGCGTGGCCGGATGGACGGTCACCTCGATCCGGCGCCCCTCGGCGTCGCGGCCGTCGATCTCGTAGCAGCCGTCGTCGATCTTGATGCGGCGCACCGTCCAGCCGGTCTCATCCGCCAGCCGGGCGACGGCGTCGCGCGGCTGCCAGTCGGCCATCGGCACGAAGCAGTCGTCGTCCGCAAGCGCGACACCGGCAGGGAAGCCTGCGAGAAAGCCGAGAATTGTCAATGTCTTCTTCATGGGCCAAACTCCTCGCTGCGGCCATCTTGATGTAACTCATGCGCGGCGAAGCTGACGGCAGCCTGAAGGGGGGCCCGGGCCTGCTTCAGCTTCGCGTCAGCCAGGCGGGTCATGGAGGGTCATCGGGGAAAGAACGGGGACGACCATGCGCATCCTGCTGATCGAGGACGACACGACTCTCGGCGCCGCGGTGCGCGACCAGATCGCGGCCGATGGCCAGTCGGTGGACTGGGTCACGCGCCTCGATGCGGCCGGCGACGCGGTACGCGGAGCGTCCTACGACCTGATCCTGCTCGACCTCATGCTTCCGGACGGGCGCGGCATCGCGTTCCTGAAGAGCCTGCGTACTCGGGGCGACGTGACGCCGGTGATCATCCTGACCGCGATGGACCAGGTCTCGGACCGGATCGAGGGCCTGAACGCAGGCGCCGACGACTACCTCGTGAAGCCCTTCGACCTGGCGGAACTCTCGGCCCGGATCGGCTCGGTCGCCCGGCGCTACAGCGGCAACCCGAACCCGATCGTCACCCATGGGCCGCTCGAGATCGACCTGGCGGCGCGCAGCATTCACTGCGACGGCAAGCCAGTCGCGCTGACGGCGCGGGAATGGGCGTTGTTCGAAGCATTTCTCGCGCGGCCCGGTCAGCTGCTGTCCAAGGCGCAACTGGAACAGAAACTCTACGCATTCGACGCCGAGGTGGAGAGCAACACCATCGAGGTCCATGTCAGCCGCCTGCGCAAGAAGCTCGGGAGCGCGACTATCGAGACCGAGCGCGGCATGGGCTACAGGCTGGGCAAGCCATGAGGCTTCCGCGGAGCCTGCAGGCCCGGCTGGCGCTGTCTCTCGGGGGTCTGCTGACGCTCCTATGGATCGCGGCCGCCTCCGTGACGGCGGTGATCGTGCACAGGGAAATCGACGAGGTCTTCGACTCCGCATTGCAGGAAACCGCTCAGCGGATCCTGCCCCTCGCCGTGATGGACATCGTCGGACGCGAGGATGCCGGCGTCAACCAGCGGCTCGGGGCGATCCGTGAGCATGAGGAGTTCTTCACTTATATCGTGCGCGACGGCGAGGGGCGCATCCTGCTTCAGTCGCACGCCGCGGACCCCGCGATGTTCCCGGCCTGGGATGGACCTGGCTTTCGGCAGACCGCGACGCACAGGCTCTACAACGAGGACGTGCTTCGGGGGACCGTGCGGATCACGGTGGCCGAGCCTCTTGATCACCGCGCGGCTGTCATCCGCGAGATCCAGATGGGCCTTGGACTGCCTCTTCTGATCGTGATCCCGGTCGCGCTGGTCGTCATCGTACTTTCGGTACGGGCCAGCCTCACGTCACTGCGCCGCTTCCGGGAACGTCTCAAATCCCGCAATGCTCGGGACATGTCGCCCGTTCCGGCGGAAGACATCCCTTCTGAGATCGGTCCGATCGCGACTACTCTCAACCAACTCCTCGATCGCCTGAGGGCCGCCTTCGATGCCGAACGCAGCTTTGCGGCCAACGCCGCGCACGAACTGAGAACGCCGCTGGCCGGGGCGATCGCGCAGGCGCAGCGGCTGGTTTCGGAGACTGCCGACCCCCGGGCGAAGGCGCGGGCCACGGAGATCGAGGCGACACTTAAGCGGCTCACCCGCCTTGCCGAACGCCTCATGCAACTTTCAAGAGCGGAGGGCGGACGCCTGAGGTTGGACCGAGCTTCGGACCTCCGTCCGGTGGCGCGCATCGTGATCGACGATATGGCCAGAACGGTCACGCCGGGCCGCATCGAGCTGAAGTTGCCGGAGACGCCGATATTGTCGGACCTCGATCCCGACGCCTTCGGGATACTCTGCCGAAACCTTGTGGAGAACGCTCTGCGTCATGGCTCGGACGCCACCGTTGTCGATGTCACTCTGACGCAGGATGGGCAGTTGATCGTCGCAAACGAGGGGCCCGTCCTGCCGCCCGAGATACTGAGCCGCCTGACGGCCCGGTTCGAGCGCGCGGGCGCAAATGCTGATGGCAGCGGGCTGGGGCTCGCCATCGTCGCTGCGATTGCAGATCGTATCGGAAGCACGCTGGTTCTGCGATCGCCGCGTCCAAGCGCCTCGTCGGGGTTCCAGGCGTCCGCCAAGCTGCCTACAGACGTTGTGGACCCAGCCACGATGCAGTCCGACATTGCAAGGCCCTGATTCTGAAGGCAGAACTTCAAGGAAGGCCTGCCCGAGAGGTCGTTCCTGCCTGCCCCGTGACGCGCCACGATCTGTTTAGGCCGGAAGTTCAGCACGTCCGGGCCTGGTCGCGCATCACGGCGTAGTCGCTGAGTATCTCGCCAATGGCCGAGCCATGCGGCAGCGAAGCCAGTTCCTCGGCAGCCTGCGCGTGGAACTCCCGGCTGTATTCGACGACGGGCGGACATGCTCTGAGGCCGCTGACGTCAGAAGCGTCCGTCGCGCAGCCGCTCAGCCAGATCGTCGCGATTTCGAGAACGACGAGCCGCCGCTTCCAGCATCTGGCGCTGGACATCATTGGCCTTCTCCGTGGTCTCAAGGCGTTCGGCGAGGCGTCCCGCTCGCTCACCGGACCGCCGAAGCGAAAGCAGGAACAGGAGCACGGCGAGAACGATGGCGCCGTAGCGCAGGCCAGCCCGCATCCAAGGGCTCGCGGGGATCCCGGTAAGCAGCCCGGCGATCACCGCCGCCCCCGCTTCCAATCGTCGAGCCGGGCATAGATGGTGACTGCGATGCCGCAGAGCGCCACCGCGATGAACACCCAGCGGAGGGTATCGAGATACGGCACCAGCGGCAGAATTGCAGATTGCGTCTCGGCCAGGACGCTCTGCGCCATCTCGACCCCTCCTCCGCCCCAGGGTTCGCTGAGACATCTCTGAAGCCTTATTGAAGGCGACGAAGGAGGTGTTGGATGACGTCTGACGATCGAAGCGGAGGCGCCCCGGGCGCGGAGAGTTCAGGTATCGCAGCGGCCGGGGCGCCGGGGCGGGAGCGCCGCATGACGGCGAACCGCAAGCAGGATGCGGTGCTTCGGGTGCTGCGGGGCGAGCCGCTGGAGGTGGTGGCCCGAGACCTGCGCGTGACCGCGGCGGATGTGAGCGGGTGGCGGGATGCGTTTCTCGAGGGCGGCGCGGCGAGCCTGAAGTCGCGGCCCCGCGATGACCGCGACGCGCGCATCGCGCAGCTTCAGGCGAAGCTCGGGGCGGCGACGATGGATAACGAGCTGCTCTACGAGAAGATCTCGCGGCTGGAGGCGGGCCGCCCTTTGGCCCGGCGGAGGTCGAGGCGATGAGCGCGGTCATCTCGATCTCCGGTCGACGCCGTTACGGCCTGGCGCGGGTCTGCCGGGTCTGGAACCTGGGCCGGGCGAGCATCTATCGCCGCCGCCTGACGGCAGGAGCTCCGCCGGCCGAGCGGCGGCGTCCCGGGCCGCAGGGTCCGATGCCGGACGCGGTGCTGGTCGAGGCGATCCGGGCCGTGCTGGCGGCGAGCCCGTTCCACGGCGAGGGCTATCGGAAGGTTTGGGCGCGCCTGCGCTTCAGGGGCGTGCGGACCTCGAAGGAGCGGGTGCGGCGGCTGATGCGCGCGCATGGCCTTGCGGCGGATACGGGCCGAGCGACGCCGCGGGGGCCGCGCAGCCATGATGGCACGATCATTCCGGAGAGGGTCGACGCCATGTGGGGGACCGACATGACCGCGGCAGTCACCACCGCCCAGGGGCAGGTGGCGATCTTCGTCGCCGTCGACCACTGCTCGGCCGAGTGCGTCGGCATCCACGCCGCCCTCCATGGCACGCGCCACGAGGCGCTGGAGCCGGTCCGCCAGGGCGTGAAGGCCCGCTTCGGCGGGATCGGCAAGGATGTGGCCGTCGGGCTGAGCCTGCGCCACGATCACGGCAGCCAGTACATGTCGCACGACTTCCGGGCGGAGATCCGCTGGCTGGGGATCGCGTCGTCGCCCGCCTTCGTTCGGGCCCCGGAGGGCAACGGCTGCGCCGAGCGCTTCATCCGGACCCTGAAAGAGAACCTGCTGTGGGTTCGCACCTTCGACACCGTCGAGGAGCTTCGCCTGGCGCTGCTGGAGTTCCGCCGGACCTACAACGAGCAATGGCTGATCCAGCGGCATGGTCACCGCTCGCCGGCCCAGTTCAGGCGCGACCAGATGGACGCCGAGCCCATGGTCGCGTAGTCCCAAATCGGTGTCTCACGATCCGGGGGCGGTACAACCCCCGCAGCACCCAGCGTCGCCACACCTGCCGCTCCGCCGCCTTTCATGGTGCGGCTGTCGGCCAGCACTTCGCGCGCTGGCGGCGTCTCGGCTGCGAAGGCAGTCGCCCGGACCGGGAAGCGCTCGCCCCACTGACGCGCGGGCCCGAGGTCAACATGAATGAAGCCCGAGCGCGGATAGAAGCCGAACCCAAGGAACCCGACCGCTCGCGCCGCCGCCTCGAAGGCCACCGGGTCGTGGTTCGACATGGCGATGTCGAAGGCGGCGCCGTCGAGGTGCTTGGAGCGGGTCGCGCCGCCCACGGCGCGATTGTGCTCCGGGCTGCGATAGGCCGATCGCACGATCAGCGGCTTGCCCAGCCGATCCCGCAGCGCCTGCAGCTTGTCGAGCGCGGGCGCGTTGATAAGCAGCTTGCCGGTGCCCCGGCAGGCGATCTCGGCCGGGCTGAAGTTCGGCCAGCGCCAGGCGCTCTCAGGCACGTCACGCCAATGGCTGTGGAAGGTCGTTATCATGAGGGTCCTCCAAAACGAAAAACGCGCCTCGAGGGCGGGTGCGGGTGGGCAGATGGATGGGATGGTGAGCGGCTAAGGACTGCCGCCGAAGATCTTGAGCTTGATGGCGATGCCTGCGAGCAGCGCCAGCATGACGCCGGTGGTGATCATGCGGACGGCCGTCTGCATCGCCGTGCGGCGCACCAGCCGGATGCAGTCGACGAGCGACCGCAGATCGCGGATGTCGAGCGCAGCCTCGTCACCGTCGAGGCCGACATCGGCGAGCGCGCGCTTCGCACCTTCCTCCGCTGCCCGGGTCAGGATCGCCTCGAACTCGGCGTCGGGCATCCGCACGAAGCCCTCGGATCGGGGTGGTGTCATCGGATCCTCCTTCCGCCGCTCAGCCGACCTTGCAGCCCCAGAAGGACGTGTGATCGGCGGCGAAGTAGCCGTCCGCGACCCGGAAATACCCCTGCAGCTCGACGGTATCGCCCGCGGTGAGCGGGACCATGGTCTGCAGCCAGATCGCGGTGGCGAGCGAGACATGGGTCGCGGAGATTTCGCCGAGGGAGCCGCGGATTTCGGTCGTGCCGTTCAGGACGAGACGCCCGCTCATGCGTGCGGTCGTGCTGGCGTTGACCTTGTAGAGCAGCGTCGCGCCGAAGAGGTAGGTGCCGTCTGACTGGCGCGACGAAGTGGTTGTTCGCGGCGTCGAACGCGCCTTGGTCGTTGTAGTCGGTGTTGTTCAGGCCGATCTTCGTCCAGGTCCCGACGCCCATGTAGTTGTCGTAGTTCGTGTATGCCTTGAAGCAGGGCAGCCGGGGCTGGTCGACGATGCCCGTGGCGTTGTCGACGCTGAGCCCGTCGAAGAAGGTGCTGCCGTCGGCCGAGACCGCGAGCCGGAAGCGGTCCGAGCCGAACAGCCCAACCAGCGCCTTGGTCACGAAGTCGGTCTGCAGGGTCAGCCCGAGATCGTCGCCCGCAGCCTCCTTGTTCATGGTGTAGAACAGATCGCCGGTGCCGCCCTCGGCCACGGTCTCCGCCGTCCAGAGGGCGGCATTGAGCTTGGCCGAGAACGGGTTCAATGCATCCGCCGTCGTGCCGAGCCCAAGGAGCGCGAGGTTCTGCAGCGTGGCCGGAGTGGTCCCGACCCAGCCGGACCCGTCGTAGACCAGCAGCAGGCCCTCGTCCTCGACCCATGCCCGCCAGCCAGTCCGGGGCGGCAGGCGAAGCCAGGCGCCGTCGGTCCAGAGTGCGACGTTCAGGTCCCAGCCAGGCCAGTCGCCCGTCGCGCCCGAGGCGACGATGTGGCGGTCGCCGTCGGCGGGGCTGCCGGAGGGGTATTCGCCAAGCTCTTTCGCCCGCATGCGAAATCGCGAGATGGCCCCCGAAGCTTGCGCAAGTCCGGCGCTCGCTCCCCGGTACCGTTCAATCCGAGATGGCGGCCAGTGCCGCCTGCCGCTCTGCGGGCTTGAGTTTCAGAAAAAGGGTGCGTGCTCGCTTGATGTCGCGGTCGGAGCCGCTCGCGGCCGCTTGGCGCAGCGCGGCCGCCACGGGATCTTCAGGGCTGCGTATAAAGCTGAGGGCGCGGGCGAGCCGTCCCATGGTTGCGCGATCGATGCCGGTCTCGTCCATGCGTGTGCTCTCCCGTCCCGCGCCGCTGCGGTCAACGGGGTAGTCGCACAGTTCCGCCGCGAATGGCGCCCGCCACCGCTTGCTCCGTGCCTCATGACCAGATGAAGCCCAGCCGATCCAGCCGTGCGCCGTGGAAGCTGGCCGTCCCGGTGGCGCCGACGCGGCCGCCGACGGCGCGGTAGAAGCGGCAGCCGGCCTCGTTCTCGGCGAGGGACCAAACCACGAGCCCACGAAGCGCCCGATCCTCCAGCCGGCGCCGCGCCTCTCTGAAGAGCCGGGCGCCGAGACCGGCGCCATGGCAGACGGGATCGAGGTAGAGCTCGTAGATCTCGCCTCTCCTCGATCTGCGGTCGCGACAGCGCCCTCCCGTCGCGTAGCCGCAGAGCCGCCCGTCGAGTTCAACGACGAGGGCCTTGCCGCCGGAGCGGTGAAGGCTCTCCCACCACGGGGCCCCGCGACCGGTGATCCAACGCTCGAGCGCCACGCCCGGGAGTAGCCCCGAGTAGGCGAAGCGCCAGGCGTCTTGATGCACTCTGGCAAGCGCCGGGGCATCCTGTGCGGTCGACCAACGCGTCTCGATCATCGGCAGACGTCTCCTCTCCCGCGGGAGATGATGTTCCAGGCGACGAGCAAGTCGAGGGCGCGCGCTCGCGCCGTCATTGGACCGACGCTCCGGCGTGATAGGCTCCCGAGGACAACAGTCCGGGAGGTTGCGATGAAGCCGGTTCCAGAGGTCGTGGCGTCCGCGGCGCTCATCGCCTTGGCTCTGATGCCCTCAGCCGCAGCCGCGCAGGAGCTGCGGGTCGCGGCCTGGAACATCGGCGCGGCCGAACGCGATGCGCCGGCGGTCGCCGACAGCGTTTCCGGGCTGCTCGCGCGCGTGGGAGAGGTCGACATCCTGATCCTGGAGGAGGTCATCGACGAGGCTCAGGTTCAGGCTGCGGCGGAGGCGGCGGGGCTGGACCACTGGGTGGTGAGCGATTTCTCCGCGCCGGCGGCCGTGATGCGGAATCCCTTCGCTTCGCTGGAGGTCGCAGTCCTCAGCCGCCGGCCCATCGTCGCGGCGGCGGAGTGGGAACACCACGGGCCGGCAGCGGGAGGACCAGGCGACCGGGCTCGCGCAGGACGCGTCGCGGATGCTCGGCACGGGCGGCAGCGTGATCGTCGGCGGGGACTTCAACATCCAAGCGCCCGGCCGCGTGCCCCGGGTCGGCAGCGACCCCCTGATGGACTGCGCGCCGGAGGGGTCGTGCGACGGCGTCTGCGGGCCCGACGCCGCCGACGGCTATGACGACAGCATCAGCATCCTTCTAGGCGGCCTCGATGGCGCGCGCCTCCTTCGCAGGACCTGCCGGAGACCTCTCGTGGCGGCCTCCTTCCCCGGCGGCGCGATCGACCACCTGCTCGTGGCCGGGCCGGCGGCCGTCAGCTTCTCCGAGGCCACCACGCCCGATGTCGAGGGCGACGATTTCGCCGGCTCGGATCACAGGCCGGTGGTGGCGGTTCTCGCGGCGCCTTTGCCTGGGAGCCGAGAAGCCCGCGCCAGATCGCTTGTCGAGGAGATCCGAACGCGCCTCGAGGAGCTGGAGCGTCTGATCGCGCCTTGAGCGCCTCAACCTCCGCCTCGCGGTGACACGGCATCGACAGCGGTGTAGGCCATCCCACGGCCGTCATGTGGCGGGTGAGACGGCGCTTCCTGCAACCTGGCGGCCCTGGAGCGGTTCCGCACTCAGCTTGGCGAGGCGCGCCGCATCCGTGATAGGACGCCGATCACCTCGCCGGAACCATACTTCGCAGGGAGGTCCCCCATGTCTGACCTGACCGCCGCCGGCAAGGCCGTCATCGCCGACCTCGCGCGCCGCTACGGCCTCTCCGAGTCCGCGGTCGAGCAGATGGCTCGCGCCGTCGCCAACGGAGGCGGCAGGATGGCCCAATTCAACGTCCCCGAACTTGGTGGGTCGGGACAATGGATGGCCGGGGGCATGACCATGGTCGGCGATATGTTCAACCATGGCCTGCAACACAGGGTCTCAAGTCTCTGTGGAGATCTGTCGAGCGCCATGGCTTCGGACCTGTTTTTCGAGCGGGTCCAGCGTGCCACGGGCGGAAACTGGTGGCCGCCCCATCTGGGCGCGCCGGCCGCCACGGGGGGGCAGAACCGGGCGCGCTACGCATTTTTTCCGGAGGCGCGACGGCTGGCGTTCGATCATGGCGATGGCCGGCCGCTGGTGCTGCTCGATACCGACGAACATCAGATCGGCGGATTCAGCCAGCAGCAGTCGGGGCCGGGCGATCCCTTTCTCGGGGTGACGGTTTCCAGCCAGCTCGGGCAATTTCCCCTGTCGTCCTTTCCGCAGGCCGAGGTCGAGGGCGTCTCGGCGCCTGAAAGGATCGCCGACCGGGCGCGCGAGCCAGTCGAGACCCAAGGCCCCGGCGCCTGCGCCGGTCTCCGAAGCGCCGGCCAAGCCTCACGGCGCGACGGACGACATTCTTGGCACGATCGAGAGGCTGGCGAAGCTGCGTGATCAAGGCGCGCTGTCGGAGGAGGAGTTCTCGAGGAAGAAGACTGAATTGCTGGGACGCCTGTGATCATGTCGATCCGCTTCGAGGATGGGTCTTGGCGGCTGGTCGATTTCGTCCGCCGCGCGCGACTGCGTCCCATCGGAGTGAAGCGCGGCGAGCGGCAAATCCGCCGGCCGATCTCGGCGCGGCAATGACCGATCATCAGCCGCCCGCGCTGGCGGCAGGACAAGCGGCCGCTAGTTTGGCGGTCATGATGCAGCTTCTGATCGTTTACCATTCAAGGACGGGCGGCAGCCGTCAGATGGCCGAGGCAGCCGCTGCGGCTGCGGGCGACGAGGTCTCGACGACGTTGAAGCGGGCGGCGGAGGCGGGGCCGGACGACTTGCTCCAGGCCGACGGCTACATCTTCTGCGCCCTGGAGAACTCGCCGCAATTTCCGGCGTGATGAAGGACTTCTACGACCGCTGCTGTTACGACGTCCTCGGGCGCATCGAAGGACGGCCCTACGCGCAGATCACTCTCCGAAAGTCAGCGCTCCTGCACCACGCGCCGGTATGTGATCGCATTCTCCCGCCGCGGATGGAAAGGCGGGTTCGGGGCATCTGGAATTCCGTTTCCAAGTCATGGAGGTTGGGTGATCAGTTCGTAGCGCGACGATCCGGGATGCGATTCGCGAAGGCGGGCCCGGGCTGCATCCGCCGCGCGAGTGCAGCGCCTGCCGCAGGGAGGGGAGACCGACCGATGACCAGCCGCCGCGCCCTGGCCCTGTTCGACGAGCGCGTGCTGCAGCACCGGCCGCAGGTGCAGGACCCGTTCCTGCCCGGCCGGCTGGAGCGTCGCATTCGCGAAATCCTGAGCGGACTGGAGACGAAGTGGAACTTCCCCGAGCGGCCGGAGCGCCTCGTGGCGATCCGCGATCTGCTGGACGCGGAGCCCATCCCCGGCCTCTTGCGCGCGGAGGGTCGCCCCGCGACGCGCGAGCAGTTGGCGCGAGTGCATGCCTCCAGCTACCTCGACCGCATCTACCGACTGCGGGGCAAGAGCGCGTGGCTCGACGTTGATACCACGGCCGTCTCGCCGGGAAGCGTGGAGGCCGCCGAGATCGCAGCCGGCACCGCCATTGCGGCGGTCGAAGCGGTGGCGAGCGGAGACGCCGAGAGCGCCTTCGCCCTGGTGCGTCCGCCCGGTCATCATGCCGAGTCGGTGCGCGCTCGCGGCTCCTGCCTGTTCAACAACGTCGCGGTCGCCGCCGCCCATGCGCAGGCCGAGCTCGGCTTCGAACGCGTCCTGATAGTCGACTGGGACGCGCACCACGGGAACGGCACCCAAGAGATATTCTGGGCCAATCCGGACGTTCTGTTCTTCGACGTGCATCGCGCCGCCCCGTTCTACCCGGGCTCGGGTCTGCTGGGGGAGGTCGGCGGCGGTCTCGGCGAGGGAACCACTGTGAACGTGCCGATGCCGGCCGGCGCCGGCGACGTGGCCTTCGCGACGGCGATGCGCGATGTGCTGCGACCCGCCGCCAACTGGTTCAAGCCCGACTTCGTGCTGGTCTCGGCGGGCTTTGACGCGCATCGGGCGGATCTGGCGCTGAACCTCGGAGAGGAGGGGTTCTCGGCGACGACCGGCATCGTGCGCGACATCGCCGAGGAGCATTGCGAGGGCCGCCTCGCTCTTGTTCTAGAGGGCGGCTACCAGCTGGAGGCGCTGTCTCGAAGCGTCCATGCGGTGCTGCAGGTGCTTGCGGGCGAGACGCCCGCCTCCGTCGGGGAGAAAGGACTGGCCGAGGTCGAGGAGGCCGCCGCGTTTCATCTGACCGCCTTCACCGACGAAGCCTGAGGGAACGGATCAGGGCGAGACCCTGCCTGCGTCTCCTTGCGCTCGGGCCACCTCTGGTCGGTCATTCCTCGTGATCAGGTCCCTGACGTTGGACGTCCGCCAGCGGCCTCCGCGCCGGGTTCGGACGCCTCGGGCCGTGAGTTCGGCGGCAATGGCGCGGAGAGTGGCGTGGCCGTCGGCGCGGATGGCGTCCAAGACGGGTGCGAGGTCGCGTGCGAAGGCGTCGGCGTTGGCTCTGACGGTTCGGCGCAGGGCGTCGCCGCCCTTGCCGGCGCGGCGCAGCGCGGCGGCTCCGTTGGGGTTGCCGAGCTTCAGGCCGCGAGCCTTGGCGGCGGCGAGGGCCTCGCGGGTGCGGCGGGAGATGGCGTCGCGCTCCTGCTCGGCGACGAGGGCCATGATGCCGACGGTGAGGTCGTTGGCCTCGGGCATGTCGCAGGCGAGGAAGCGCACGCCGCTGTCGCGCAGGGTCAGCAGGAAGGCGGCGTTGCGGCTCAGGCGGTCGAGCCGGGCGATGACGAGGGTGGCGCCGGTTACCCGGGCGAGGTGGAGGGCGCGGGCGAGTTCGGGGCGATCGGCCCTGCGCCCGCTCTCGACCTCGGTGAAGCGCTCCAGCACGCGGGCCCCGCGCGCGGTGGCGAAGCGGTCGATGGCGGCGCGCTGGGCCTCGAGACCGAGGCGGCTGGCGCCCTGCCTGGCGGTGGAGACGCGCTCGTAGGCGACAATGCGATCCGGCCATGCGGCCCCCGTACAGAACTGCCAAACGTTCATTGCGCAGTTCTGTACGCCATCAGACGCGGGAACTCGTAGCGGATAGAGAGAGCTAGGCCTCAGAGTTCTGCGTCGGCCTCGTCGATCTCGACCTCGAGCGCCTTCGCCCGCCGGTCGATCTCGTCGGCGAGCCGCTCCCGGGCGGTCTTCCCGTCGGGCGAGGCCCAGGTCAGTTCGATCTTCGTCGGCAGGTTTGAGGTATGCGGCTCCATGGCTGCCACCCGGCTCCGCGAGGCCGGCGTCATGCCGAACTCGGCCATGTAGCGGCCCATCAGCTCCAGCTGCTTGTTGGCGACCGTCAGCCAGGGCGACTGCTGCACGTAGCCTGAGGGCGTCTTCACCAGCGGCGGCGTCTCGCGCAGCTTCTCCTCCGCCTCGACCCAGCGGCCGTAGGCCTGGCAGTAGGCGGCGAGCCCGGCGCGGTCCACGATCGTCAGCACGCCCATCTCGTGCAGCGTGTCCGCCAGCCGGTCCCATTCCTCGCGCGCCGCCGGCGACAGGTGCGGCGGGCAGGTCAGCAGGCCGTCCGGCGGTTGCGGCTCGGCATGGTTCAGCCCCCGCTTGCCCGGATTTCTCTGCGCCCGCTTCAGTGCCGTCGGCTTCGGCTTGCGTCCGCGCGTCATGCGAGCGTCCCCCGTGCGGATAGCCATGATGTTGCTGCGATCGTCGTTGATCGGGCCGCCCGACGGAGCGAACAGGTCGATGCCGCATCGCCCGCCGCGGCGAGCGCGGCCGCCCCGCAGCACGAAGCGCGGGGCTCGGCCCGGTAGGAGTCGCCGGATCGCCCGGCGGCCTCGAACGGGAGATCCACGCCATGACCCTGACGCCGACCCAGCGCGAACTGCTCGCCGCCGCCGCCGCGCGCCACGACCGCAGCCTTCACCCGCTGCCCGACCGCCTCAAGGGCGGCGGGGCGAAGAAGAGCCTCGATGGCCTCGTCGCCCGCGGCTTCGCCGAGAACGAGCCCGAGGGCACGCTGGTGGCCACCGAGGCGGGCCTCGCCGCCCTGGCCCGCGACGGCGGCGACGCCGGCGCTGACGAGCCCCGCGAGGAGGAACGCCAGCAGCCCCGCATGGCGCGGAACTCTCCGCGAGGGGACGAAGCAGGCCGCGCTGATCGAGCTCCTGCGCGCGGATGGCGGCGCCACGATCGCCGAGATGACCGCCGCCACCGGCTGGGCGCCCCACACCGTGCGCGGCGCGATCTCCGGCGCGCTGAAGAAGCGGCTCGGACTGGAGGTCCGCAGCGAGAAGGTCGACGGCCGCGGCCGGGTCTACCTCCTCGACGCCTGACGCTCCGGGGGCCGGCCTGCGGGCCGGCCTCCGCTCCCATCGCACGAACAGACGTCGCAGCGCGAAGCCCCGCGCCAGCGACACCGCCGAGAACACCGCGCCGATGGCGAGGTTCTCGCCAAAGGTCGGACGCAGGTCGAAGAGGGGGAACACCGCCACCTGCGTCGCCACCGCCAGCGCGTAGCCGACGACGAGGTTCGTGCCGGCTTCGACGAACGAGAGGGCGGGGGACTGGCTCATGACCGCTCCTCCGCCACTTCGGCGAAGGTCCCGCCGCCCTCCAGACGCGCCTCGCCGCCCGCGAAGGCCTGCCAGCGGAGCACCGCCACGTCCACGTAGGCCGGCGACAGCTCCATCGCGAGACAGGACCGCCCGGTGGTCTCGGCGGCGATGAGCGTCGTCCCCGATCCCGAGAACGGCTCGTAGACCGCCTGGCCGCGGCTCGAGTTGTTCAGGATCGGCCGGCGCATGCACTCCACCGGCTTCTGCGTCCCGTGCACCGTCGCCGCATCCTGGTCCCGGCTCGGGATGCTCCACAGCGTGGTCTGCTTCCGGTCGCCGGACCAGTGCCCCTTGCCGCGCACCGCGTACCAGCAGGGCTCGTGCTGCCAGTGGTAGTGGCCCCGGCTCATCACCAGCCGCTCCTTCGCCCAGATGATCTGGCTGCGGATCTGGAACCCCACCGCCTCCAGGCTCTCCGCCACCTCGCCCGCATGCAGCGCCCCGTGCCAGACATAGGCGACCTCGCCGGGGAACAGCGCCCAGGCCTCGCGCCAGTCGGCCCGGTCGTCGTTCAGCACCTTCCCCGTCCGCTTCGTCTTCGCCCCGCCGGTCTCGTTGCGCCAGGCCGGATCGTAGGACACGCCATAGGGTGGATCCGAAGCCAGTAGGTGCGGGCGCACGTCCCCCAGCAGCCGCGCCACAGCGTCCGGGTCCGTGGCGTCGCCGCAGAGCAGCCGGTGCGGACCCAGCAGCCACAGGTCCCCCGGCCGCGAAGACCGGCTCAGCCGGCGGCTCGGGCGTCTCCTCCTCCCGCGGGTCCGCCTGCGCGCCCTGCAGCAGCGCATCCACCTCGCCCGCCCCGAAGCCGAGCAGCCCCAGATCCACCCCCAGCTCGGTGAGGTCCGCCGCCTCCAGCGCCAGCATGGCCTGGTCCCAGCCCGCCCGCTCCGCCAGCTTGTTGTCCGCCAGCACGTAGGCCCGCTTCTCGGCCTCGTTGAGATGCGCCAAGCTCGATCACCGGCACCTCGGCGAGCCCCAGCTTGCGCGCCGCCAGCAGCCGCCCGTGCCCTGCGATCACCCCGTTCCCGCCGTCCACCAGCACCGGGTTGTTGAAGCCGAACTCGCGGATCGAGCCGGCGATCAGCGCCACCTGCTCGTCGCGAGTGCGTGCGGGCGTTGCGCGCGTAGGGGATCAGCGCCTCCACCGGCCGCTGCTCGATCCGGAGCCCCGACGCCGGATTGAGCGCGTGCCCCGTCCCGAGGACCGCCTGCGCCATGCCCGCCTCCTGCCTAGCCCCCGCCTGGGAATTTCGCGGGCGTTCGTGCCTGAGGGCAGTATATCAGGGGGCCAAGCCATTGTAATTATGACATTAATCCGCAAGTCCCCGCAGCCGTCCGCAGCTGGGCTGGAGAACAAGCACAGGGGTCTGCGGCTTCGGTCAGTCCCGGGACGCGGATCTACGCGGGCAGCACCCGCTCGACCGGCATGCCGCGCACATCCATCTCGAAGGCAAGCCCTTCCACGGGAGGACGTGCGAAGTGCCAGACGAGCCCGGATCGCGCCGCGCCGCGGGGGGCGATTTCCTCGGCCATCACCGCCTGCAGGTCCTCCACCGCATAGGCCTGCACGGCCGTCGCGTCCGCCCACCTGAAGCCGAGCGCCTCGAGGCGGGCCTGCATCAGGTCGAGCACGAAGTGCCCCTTCTCCCGCATCGCCTCCACCGAGGTCTCGCCGTAGCGAATGATCCGCTCCGCATAGGGCCCCGTCCCGGGCCGTGCGTCGCCTCCACCCGAGAGCACGAAGGACTTCGGCGCATCCTCCGCGGGCACGGTGTAACTGAACGCCTCGAAGCTGGGCGCCTCGGGCGCGTGGTGAGCGGGACAGACGTTGGTGCGGGCGACGGGGTTTTCTTCGTTGCGGAAGATGCCCCAGCGCTGCAGCGTGCCGACATAGATGCGGTTGAAGTCCGTGAAGCCCCGGTCGTCGAACGGCGCGGGCGATCGCAGTTCGCAGGCGCAGAAGGCGGTGGTCGGACGCCCCAGCGCCGCGAGATGCGCCTCGATGCGGCGGAAGCCCTCCTCGACCCCCACCGGCCGGGCGAAGCGGGCCCGCTCGATGACGAAACCCGGCTGCGCCGCCACTCCCCCGGAATACTGGAACGGGCCGCGGATGTAGCGATAGCCGCCCGCCTCGAATACCGCCGTCTCCATGATCCGCCCTCCGTTTCGCTGCGCGATGACGCTAGGCGGCGCGAGGGTCGGGATCAATGCGGCGTCCATTCGGCGAGCGGTCCCAGCGCCGCTTCCAGCTTCAAACGCGGGTCCGGATCACCCGAGATCCACCAGGCGCGCTGCCAGGAGCGACCGCGGCCAGGGCGGCGATACCCAGCCGATTTAAGCGACATTTCCCTATAAGAGGATCCCATAGGGATTTGTCGCTTAAATCCCATCCGCTCGAACGCCTTCTGCGCCTGCTTCTCCTCGCTGACCAATCCCGAATGCAGGGCTGTGGCATCGGCCGGACTGTCTACCGCCACGCCGGCCAGCAGCATGCGCTGGAACAGGTCCGGGACCAGCGTCTCCCAGGCCTGCACCTCGTCGTGCACCAGCGGCAGCGCCACGTCCGCGAGCACCTGCACCTCCAGCGGATCGTCCGCCGTGCGGTTCACGCCTCGACCGCGCCCGATGGCCTGGATCACCTCGTCGTCGCAGAAGGCGGAGCGGAGGACCTCGGCCTGCTCGTCCCGGCAACGCAGCAGGCTGGCGCCGCGCACGGAGCTATCGCGCATGCGCCCGCCCGCCCGGACCCGATCATAGCGGTCGCCCGTCCATGCGCCGAAGTACGCCCCGGCCATGTGGCGCACCTCCTGCGCCGATGGCAGAGGGCGGCCGATGACGATCAGGAGGCGCACGTCCTTGTAGGCGTCGAGCCCGGCGATGGCGTTGAAGTGCCCGGTGGAGACGCTGAGAACGGCGCCGGAATGATCGGCCACGGAACCGCGCGGATTTTTCGGGCCGGGGCGGTGCAGGATCCCGCCAGTGGCAGTCTCTGGATCACGAGAGTGATCTGGGGGCGGAAGGATGTACGGCGTGGAGCTGTATTCGAAGGTCAGCATGGCGGTGCTGCGGGACGGGCTGAGCCAGCGAGAGACGGCGCGACGGTTCGGGATCGACCGCGGCACGGTTTCGAAGATGGTGGGACATTCGGCGCCGCCGGGATACCGGCAGGCAGGGGCGCGCATGCGCCCCAGGCTGGACGCGCATGCGGGGTTCATCGACGAGATCCTGAGGACGGATCTGACGGAGCCGAAGAAGCAGCGGCACACGATCCTGCGGATCTTCGAGCGCCTGCGCGACGAGCGGGGGTTCGACGGCGGCTACACGACGGTACGTGACTACGTCCGGCCGCGCAGGCTGTCCTTGAAGGAGGTCTTCGTGCCGCTGGTCCACCCGGCCGGGCACGCGCAGGCGGACTTCGGGGAGGCGTGGGTGGTGCTGGGGGGCGTCCGGCGGAAGGTGCACGTGCTGGTGGTCGACCTGCCCCAGAGCGATGCGATCTTCCTGAAGGCCTACCTTGCCGAGACGGCCGAGGCTCTGTGCGACGGCCATGTGGCGGCGTTCGACGTCTTCGGCGGCGTGCCGCTTTCGATCCTGTACGACAACACCCGGCTGGCGGTGGCGAAGATCCTGGGCGACGGGACGCGCCAGCGCGCCAGGCTGTTCGCGGAGCTTCAGTCGCATTACCTGTTCCGCGACCGCTTCGGTCGGCCCGGCAAGGGCGCCGACAAGGGCAACGTGGAGGGGATGGTGGGCTTCGGCCGCCGGACCTTCATGGTCCCGATCCCCGAGGCGACCGACATCGACGCTCTGAACGCGATGCTGCTGGAGCGATGCCAAGCGCGTCAGGACGCGGTGCTGCGCGGAGCCGACGTCACGATCGGCGAGCGGCTGGCGGCCGACCGCGCGGCGTTCCCGGCGCTGCCGCCGACGCCGTTCGATGCCTGCGACAAGCGCCCCGGGAAGGCCTCCAGCCAGGCGCTGATGCGCTGCAAGAGCACCGACTACTCGGTCCCGGTCGCCACCTCGCGCTGCTCGAGATGAAGGTCGGCGCGCTCGACCAGGCATTCGTCGGGCGATCCTTCCACTGGAAGGCTCGCTTCTCCTCCTCATCCTTGCAAGGCTGGGCGCTGCCCGACGCGTTCCCGACGCTGCGCCGCCTGCTGGAGGCGCGGCTGAGCGGCAAGAACCGCTGCGCGGCGGGCAAGCGCGAGTACGTGCAGGTGCTGCGGCTGCTGGAGACCTTCCCGATGGCGGTCGTCCATGGCGCGGTGACCGACGCGCTGAAGCTCGGCGCGATCAGCTATGATGCGGTCAGGCGCCTCGCCCTGTGCCGGGTCGAGCGGCGTCCCCCGAAGCTGAGCCTCGACGTCTGCCCCTACCTGCCGGAGGCGACCGTCGAGACCACGTCCGCCGCCAGCTGCATGAGCCTCCTGGCGGGCGCCGGCATGACCGCCACGCCCGAGACGCCCGAGATCCTGCTGCGCCATCATCTGAAGAAGCTGAAGCTTCCGACCGTGTCGCACCGCAGGTGCGCCTGCGGCGCAACGCGAGTACGAGAAGCTGGCCCGGCAGTGCGCCGCCGAGAACGTCGACCATGTGCGCCACCTGATGCGGCTGATCGAACCGGAGCTGCCCGCGGCCAGAGGCCGCCGAAGTCCACTGGCGCGCGGCGACGCGCGACCGCGAGGCCCGCACCGTCGAGCGGCGCATCCGCGACGCCCGCTTGCCGGCGGTCAAGAGCCTGGAGAGCTTCGACTTCGACGCCATTCCTGGCCTGAACAAGAGACTGGTCCTCGATCTGGCGCGCTGCGAGTTCGTCGCCCGGCGCGAGAACGTCATCATGCTGGAAGCATGTCTCCAACATGACGCCCTCGGTCCCAGCGGCACGGGCAAGACCCACATCGCCTGCGGCATCGGGCTCGCCGCCTGCCAGCGCGGCGTGAAGACCCGCTTCGCCACCGCCGCCGCCATCGTGCACGAGATGATCGAGGCCCAGGATGAGAAGCGGCTGATGCGCGGAAACGATGAGGCTCCCGGCATGCCGGGGGCCTCATCGCTCATGAGCGCAGTGGCCGGTTCTTTCGGCGCCCCAGTGGCCGACTTTCTCGGCGCCGTTGACACTTCGTCCAGATCGCCTCGATCCGCCTCTGGATCAGGCGCTTCGTCAACACGGCCTGGGAATCCTCGATGATACTCCAGCCGTCGCCCGGCACGGCCTGCGCCACCCAGGCGCAGAACTCGATTTCGGTGAGCGGCCGGCTGGCTCGGGTCGTGATGAAGGGGCTGGTCTGCATGAACATGATCTCCCCCTTTCGCCTCTGCTCCGGCCGCCGTGAGATCGTCCCAGGCGGGACCGAGACCGTGGGCGGTGAGGACGAGACTGAAGCCGGCGAGGCGCCGATAGAGCGCCGAGCAGCTGCCGAAGCCCTCGGCGGTCAGCTCCGTCACCGAGCCCCGGGCAAGCGCGCGGCACAACCGACGATCAGCCTCGGGCAGTCGGGCTAGCGCGGACCGCAAGGCCTCACGGGTCTGAATATCCGCTTCCGGATCGCGATCCTGACCGTGCCAAGGTCAGTCCGTCGAATTCCGCCAGCAGGCTGCCCAGCGGCTCACGGCTGCCATCGACGGGCGCATCCAGCGACAGCATAGTTCCGCCCTGAACCTGGCGCTGACGGTGATGCCGCATCGCGATGCGCGAGGACTGGTTGCGCAGGACCCCATTGGCAACGGCGCCAATGTTGGCTTGCTCGCCTGCCGAGGGGGTGTTCGGCGGAGCTGTGGGGGTTCGACCGGGCGGCGAGGAGGCTGGGATGAGCGTGCTGGCGGATTGGCGGTTCGGGGACGGCTTGGCGGAGGCGGTGCGGGGGCTTGCGCGCCTGCCGAAGGGGTGTTCGGCGGAGCTGTGGGGGTTCGACCCGGCGCCTGCGCGGCGGGCGGCGGAGGCGCGGCTGGCGCGGGCGGGCGTGGCGGCGCGGGTGCGGGCGGCCTGGAAGCCCGCGCTGCACATGCTGCTGGAGGAGGGGCAGGGGGCGCGGGAGCTGCTGTGGCCGGCGGCTGCGGGCGCGCATCCCGACCGGTTCCTGCGGGAGCTGCATCCGGCCGCGGAGCTGCGGCCGGGGCTGCGGCTGGGGCGGGCGCCCCGGCGCGGTGCATCTGCTGGACGGGCGGGAGGTGTGGGCCCCGGTGAGGCCGCGGCCGTTGCCGGGCGGCGGGGAGGCGCTGGCCGCCTGCGGGTGGCGGCGGGTGCGGGGGCCGGACGGGGCGGTGCTGGAGGACGGGCCGTGGGAGACGCCGCTGGAGGCGGCGCTGGCAGCGCTGTGGGAGGTGCTGCGGGCGCAGGGCTGGCGCGGGCGCGGGCCCCATTTCGGAACGCTGACGGTGCGGATCGAGGCGGCCCTGGAGGAGGTTTCCCTGGGCGTGGGGGAGGAGGTCCTGAGCCTCGGGGAGGCGCTGCACGAGGAGGTGTATTTCGGGGCTCTGGAGCTGCTGGGTGCGGAGGCGGGGCTGCCGGCGGGGGACCGGAGCCTGACGCCGGGGCGGATCGTGCCGGAGATCGTGGGCTCGGGCGGGGGGGTGCGGGCGACGGAGAGGGGCGGCGCCGGCGTCCCGAGCGCGGCGCGGTCGGGGGAGGGGCGAGGCGGTTCCCTGCCGGCGACGCCCGGCGGCAGGCCGCTTCGGCGGGCGCGCCGACCCGGTGCCTCGGCCGATCGGGCGGGGTGCGGGCGACGGAGAGGGCCGGCGCCGGCGCCCCGGGCGCGGCGCGGTCGGGGGAGGGGCAAGGCGATTCCCTGCCGGCGATCCCCGAAGGCAGGCCGCTTCGGCGGGCGCGGGCGGCCCGGTGCAGGTTCGGCGCGAGAGGCGGCTTGGCGGAGCGCCCGAAGGGCATGCCGTTCCGGGCCGCCCCGGTCGGAGGCCGAGCCCGGCGGTGGTTCGGCCGCAAAAGTTGCACGGGGTGACCCGGCATGGCGCGTCGGCCCGGCGCAGAGGCCGAGGCGCAGCACCGGACGACGGTGGGCGCAGGGTGTCCTTGGAGTGGGACGTCGCGGGAGCAATTCCAATGCGGGCCGCGCGCGGCGTTTCGAGCTGCGCGGGCAACTCCGGCAGGGCCGGGCGGGGGGCCGCTTTCCTCGGCTAGCGGTGCGAGGAAGGCTCGGGTCCGGCGCTGGCCGGCGAAGGGGCGGGCGAAGGCGGACCGCCTCGGGCGGCGTGCGGCGGGGCGGTTCGGGCGGGGTCAGGCGGGTGCCGCTTCCTCGGCGAGCGGCGCGAGGAGGGCCTCGGTCCGGCGCGGGTCGGCGAAGGGGTGCGCGAGGCGGATCGCCTCGGGCGACATGCGGCGCAGGAGGGGCAGGGCGGGCGCGAGGGTGCGGTCCGCGGCGGCGGCGTCGCGCAGCTCCAGCAGGCAGGCGGCGCGCAGGAGGCGGGTCTGGGCCCAGTCGGGGCGGGCGGCGAGCGACCGGTCGGCGGCGGCCAGCGCGGCCTCGGCCTCGCCGCGGGCGAAACGGGCGAGGGCGGGGGCGCGGAGCCAGTAGGCGGCCTCGGCCGCGGCGGGGGCGAGGTCGAGCGCCCGGGCGGCCCAGGCCTCGGCCTCCTCCGCGTCGCCGGAGAGGGCGAGGAGGCGCGCCATCTCTCCGGTCGCCTGCGGGAAGCCCGGCGCCAGCGTCAGGGCGCGGAGCTGGTGGCTGCGGGCGGCCTGCGGGTCCTCCATCAGGCTGGCGGCGAGGCCCAGGACATGCTGGGGCCACGGGTCCCCGGGCGCTTGGCGCAGGGCGCGCAGCGCAAGCTCGCGGCCGCGGAACAGGGCCTCGCGGGGGGCGGGGCTCCAGCCGCACCAGCCTTCCTCCAGATGGGTGAGGGCGAGGACGCAGAGCGCCTCGGCGCTTGCCCCGGAGCGGCGGGTTTCGGGGTCCAGCAGGGCGCGGGCGGCCTCGGCCGAGCGGGGGCCGCCATGCAGCGCGAGGCCGCGGGCGCGCATCAGGCGGCCCCACGGGTCCGTGGGGGCCTCGGCGGCGAGGGCGGCGCGGGTCTCGGCCTCGGTCAGGTCGGCGGCGAGCGAGCCAGCCAGCGCCCGGCCGAGGCCGGCGGCGGCGGAGATCTCTCCGCCCTCGGGCCAGTCGATCCGGCGGGCGGAGACGGAGGCGGCGTCGCCGCGGCGCGCGACGGCCACCAGCTCGGCGGTCAGGGGGTGGGTCTCGACCCGCAGGGTGGCGGCGTAGTCGGAGTGGTCCACGAGGCGGGCCACGTCGATGCCCGCCGCCTCCAGCCCCGCGGGGCCGCGCACGCGCATCCAGGAGATGCGGCAGAGGCTTTCGAGCGCCGCGTCGGCGGCGGCGGCGGCGAGGGCGGCGGCCTCCGCGTCCGCGCCCCAGGGGAGGAGGGCCACGAGGGGGCGCGGGTCCTCGGCGGCCGGGCGGGCGGCGCGGGCGGGCGGGACGGGCGCGCGGGCGGGCGCTTCCTGAGGCCGGCGGCGCGGGCGAGGCGGCCGGCGGGGATCAGGGCCTCGAGGTCGGTCTCGGGGGGCTCGCCCAGCTCCGCCTCGAACAGGGCGAGGCAGGCGGCGGCCTGGCGGCGGGCCTGGTCCACGCGCCCGGCGGCGACGTGGATGCGCACGAGGGCCGCGTGCACGTCCTCCTGCAAAGGGTCGATGGCGAGGAGGGCGCGGGCGGCGGCGGCGGCGCGGTCGAGGCGGCCCGCGCTTTCGTCCAGCAGCATCAGGCGCAGGAAGGCGTCCAGCACCCGGGCCTCGAGGTGGCTGTTGCGGCCGGCGACCCAGTCCTGAAACGCGATCTCCGGCACCGAGAGGGGCGCGAGGAAAGGCCCGCCGTAGCAGTCCAGCAGGGCCGAGAGGCCGGCGGTGTCGCGGGCGTCGCAGGCGACCTCCACCTGTTCGACATCCGTCAGCACGGCGCCGGGGCGGAGCGCGATCTGGCCGCCGGGGGTCTCCACCGCGGCCTCGAACACGGCGCCCATGGCGCGCTTCATCCGCCGCAGCTCCTGCCGGAGCGAGGCGCGGCCCTGGTCGGGGGCGCTCTGGGACCACAGCAGGTCCACCAGCACGTCGCGCGTGGCGGTGCGGCCCGGCTGGAGGGCGAGGAAGGCGAGCACGGCCATGCCCTTGGCCCCGATCTGCGCCAGCGCCGGGCCATGGCGCACGCGCGCGAGGGCCGCGCCCAGCAGGCGCAGTTCCAGCGCAGGCTCGCTCCCGGTTCGGGCCATCGCATCGTCCCCTTGCGGCCGGCGCCCGCGTGTCCCTGCGGGCCGACGCCCGCGCGTCTCCTTGCGGGCCGGCGCCCGCGTGTCGTCCCTCGGCGGGTTCGGGGCCCGCCTGTCCTTGCCGGACGGGCGCTCGCCCGCCTGTCGTTCATCGCGGGGACCTTCGGGAGGCCGCCTCGCCGATGCCGCGGGCCGGCCCGACTTTGGCGGGGGCCGCTCGCCGTCTCTATATCACGCGGAGCGCCGCCGGGAATGACCGAGCGGCCGCCTGACCTTCCGCGCGCCGCCCGCCCTTGGCAAGAGGCCCGCCGCGCCCGCCCCCCGAAAGGACCCGCATGACCGCCCTCGACGCCCCCTGGACCGAGCCCTACGGCCTGCCGCCCTTCGCCGCGGCCGACGCCGCCGCCTTCCGCCCGGCCTTCGATCGGGCGCTGGCCGCGCACCGGGCCGAGATCGCGCGATCCGGGACCGGGAGGAGGCCCGGACTTCGCCAACACCGTCGAGGCGCTGGAGGGCGCGGGCCGGGCGCTGGGCCGGGTGGCGACGGTGTTCTACACGCTCGCCTCCACCAATTCCGACGACGCGATCCGGGAGGTGGAGCGGGAGATGGCGCCGGTGCTGGCGCGCCACGCCTCGGCGGTGTGGATGGACCCGGCGCTGGCCGCGCGGGTGGACGCCGTGCCGGAAGCGGGGCTGGACGCGGAGCAGGCGCGGGTGCTGACGCTTGTCGCCAGCGGTTCGAGCGGGCGGGCGCGCGGCTGGAAGGGGCGGACCGCGCCCGGATGGCGGAGATCATGGAGGAGCTCTCCCGGCTCTCCACCCAGTTCTCGCAGAACGTGCTGGCGGACGAGTCCGCCTGGGTGATGGAGCTGTCGGAGGCGGACCTGGCGGACCTGCCCGAGGAGCTCGTCTCCTCGGCCGCGCGGGCGGCGGCGGACCGGGGGCTGCGGGGCCATGCGGTGACGCTGGCGCGCTCCTCGGTGGAGCCGTTTCTGAGGCTGTGCCCGCGGCGCGACCTGCGGGAGCGGGCGTGGCGGGCCTGGGTCTCGCGCGGGGCCAACGGGGGCGAGACGGACAACCGCGAGCTGATCGCGCGGATCGTGGCGCTGCGGATCGAGCGGGCGAGGCTGCTGGGCTTCGACACCTTCGCCGACTTCAAGCTGGCGCCGGAGATGGCGAAGACGCCGGACGCGGTGCGCGGCCTGCTGATGCGGGTGTGGGGGCCGGCGCGGGCGCGGGCGCTGGAGGAGCAGGCGCGGCTTTCGCGGTGGCCGCCGAGGAGGGGGAGAACGCCGAGATCGCCGCCTGGGACTGGCGCTACTGGGCCGAGAAGGTGCGCGCGAAGGACCATGCGCTGAGCGAGGCGGAGCTGAAGCCCTACTTCCCGCTGGAGCGGATGATCGAGGCCGCCTTCGACGTGGCCGACCGCCTGTTCGGGCTGGAGTTCGCGTCCGCCGAAGGGCTGGTCCTGCACCACCCCGACGCGCGGGCCTGGGAGGTGCCGCGCGAGGGCGCTCCGTGGGGCTGTTCGTGGGGGACTACTTCGCCCGACCCTCCAAGCGCTCGGGCGCGTGGATGAGCCAGATGGTCAGCCAGGAGAATTTCGACCCGCAGGTCGGAGCGGTCCGGCCGGTGATCCTGAACGTGATGAACTTCGCGCGCGGCGGGGGGAGACGCTGCTGTCCTTCGACGACGCGGGCACCCTGTTCCACGAGTTCGGCCACGCGCTGCACGGGCTGATGTCGGACGTGCGGTATCCGTCGGTCGCGGGCACCTCGGTGGCGCGGGACTTCGTGGAGCTGCCCTCCCAGCTCTACGAGCACTGGCTGGAGGCGCCGGAGGTGCTGGCGAAGCACGCCCGGCACTGGAAGACCGGCGAGCCGATCCCGGCGGCGCTGATGGAGAAGATGCTGGCGGCGCGCAACTTCGGGCAGGGGTTCTCGACGGTGGAGTACCTCGCCTCGGCGCTGACGGACCACGAGATGCACCGGCTGAGCACGCGGAGGGCTTCGACGCGGGGCGTTCGAGGCGGGGGTGCTGGCGGAGCTCGGGATGCCGGAGGCGATCGTCTCGCGCCACGGGGCGCCGCATTTCCTGCACGTGTTCGCGGGCGACGGGTATTCGGCCGGCTACTACAGCTACATGTGGTCCGAGGTGATGGACGCCGACGCCTTCGCCGCCTTCGAGGAGGCGGGCTCTGCGTTCGACGCGGAGACCGCGCGGCGGCTGGCCGAGCATATGCTGACCGCAGGCGGGCGGCCGGACCCGATGGAGGCGTGGCTCGCGTTTCGCGGGCGGGAGCCGGATCCGCAGGCGCTGCTGCGGGGCCGGGGGCTGGCGGCGTGAGGGCGGGGGCTGCGCGGCCGGGCGTCGGCCCCGGGTCTTCCGGGCAGTTCGCCACGAACCGCCTTCCCTCCTGAGTAGCCCACCCCGGCCCGCGCGCCCGCCCTGCGGTCACGCCCGGCGGCGGCGGCCTCCGCTGCGCTTGGCGCGGTGGCGCCGGTCAGCAGCTCCATGGTGGCGCCGGTGACGTCGCCCAGCCTGGCGATGATCTCCTCGGGGCCGGGCTTCGGGCCCTGGGGGCGTGTCTCCAGCGCCTCGCGCATGGCGGCGACGTGGCCGGGCGTGGTGCCGCAGCAGCCGCCGATGATCTTCACCCCGAGGTCGCGGGCGAGGCAGGCGTAGTCGGCCATCAGCTCCGTCGTGCCGGTGTAGCGGATGGCGCCGTCCACGTATTCGGGGATGCCGCAATTGGCCTTGGCCACCAGGATGTCGTCCTCGTAGATCTCCGCGTCCGCGCTGATGAGGCCGATCAGAAGGTCCGGCGCGCCGGTGCCGCAATTGCCGCCCCAGGCCACCGGCCCGTGCGGGTGGTCATGCGCGATCGCGGCGAGCTTCGAGGGCGTCACCCCCATCATGGTGCGGCCGTTGGTGTCGAAGGACATGGTGCCGACGGCGGGAAGGCCCACGCGGGCGGCGGCCTCCAGCGCGGCGGAGTATTCCTCCTCCGAGCTCATGGTCTCGATCCACACCAGGTCGGCGCCGCCGTCCTTCAGGCCCTGCATCTGCGCCTCGAACGCCGCGACGCCGTCCTCGTGGGAGAGGGGGCCTACGGGCTGGAACAGGTCCCCGGTCGGGCCCACGTCGCCGCCGCAGATCACGTCGCGGCCCGAGGCCTCGATCTCCCCGCGCAGGAGGCGGGCGGCGGCGGCGTTGATCTCGTGCACCTGGCCGTCGAGCTGGTGCAGCTTCAGCCGGTTTGCCGTGCCGCCGAAGGTGTTGGTGAGCACGAGGTCGGAGCCCGCGTCGATGAAGCTGCGGTAGTGGGCCTTCACCCGGTCCTGACGGTCGAGGTTCCAACGCTCCGGCGCGTCGCCGTGCTCCAGCCCCAGCGCGAAGAGGTTGGTCCCCGTCGCCCCGTCGGCGAGGAGCCACGGGCGCTGGGCGAGCATCTGCGTGAGCTTGTCGGTCATGGAGCGTCCTTCGGGGGCTGCGGGCGGTCCGGCCCCATATATCACGCGGCCGTGCGGGAACAACCGGAGCGCCCGCCGGGGGGGCAGACGTCCTGAGCGCGCCGACGGGGGAGCGACGTCCTGTGCGCCCCCCGGGGGGGCGACGTCCGACGCGCCCGGCGGGGGAGGCGACGGCTGGAGCGTGCCGGCGGGGCGACGTCGCGACGCGCGCGTCTTTGCATTCGTCGTCCGATCGGCTACCTGTCCCGCGAGAGATCGCCGCGCGGACCCTACCCCGCAGTCCGCGCCCCGGAGGCCGCGCCCCGCGCGCGGCACGGACCGGCCGAGGCCTCGGGGGGAGGAGAACCCGAATGAACAAGCCGCTGACCGCCAAGGACAAGCCCGCCCAGGCCGCCTTCAACTGGGAGGACCCGTTCCTCCTCGCAGACCAGCTGGAGGAGGACGAGCGGCTGCTGATGGAGTTGGCGCGGTCCTTCGCGCAAGGCAAGCTGGCGCCCCGCGTGACCGACGCCTTCCTCAACGAGACCTCCGATCCCGGCATCTTCAAGGAGATGGGCGAGATGGGGCTTCTGGGCTCCACCATCCCCGAGGAATACGGCGGG
>CAWFLE010000009.1:0-3819 GCA_963816545.1 uncultured Alphaproteobacteria bacterium
GGCGCTGAGGAGCCTTACTGTCCTGCCTTTGGGCGGCCTTCGCGCCATAGCCTGAGGGCAGGCTCTGCCAGCGCGGTTTCGCCGAGCGGCGTCCCGACGCTCTGAAAGAGGTTGGCGCCCCAGTTCCGGTTGCCCTCCACGATGACGGGGCCGTCGGGCGTGACGGCAACGTCCCACCCGATAGATCCGAGTTCGGGTATCGCCTCGGCGGCCCGATGCACGATCTCGATGACCTGCGCCCAACGGGGCACCGTCACACCGGCAAAGCGAACGCCGGTATCGGGGTGATGCTCCAGACGCAGGGATCCTGTGGTCGCGCTCACTCCCCAGTTCCTGAGCTGCCCCGTTGCGACATCCACCGCGACGAAGAGCCCCCCGTGCAGCCGGTTGTCGACGCAAGCTCCCTTCATTCCCATCTTCAGGGTCGCGGCAATGACCGACACCGCGCCGTCGGGAGCTCTGTAGGTCGCGATCCGGAGCGTGTTGAGTGACGGAGGGTGGAATGCCGCAAGCTCGGGACACTGCTCGACAAGGGGCTGCACGAGATTTTGCCCGCCCGCGGCCTGCAATTCTGCGATGCGTTCTTCGGAGAGGCCTTCCGAACGGAACGCCCCCTCCCCGAAATGTCCGTGGCTGTTCTTCACGAACAGTCTCCGACCATCAAGCCGGTCGGCCAGTTCGGCGGGTGTCACGATCCGATCTGCCTCGTCCCGGATCTCGCCAGGCGTGATCACGGCCAGCGTCGCAATGCTTGGCAACCCGTGGTCTCTCATCACGTTGTGGAAGAGGACCTTGTCGTTGACGACAGCGGAATGCTTGGAGCCATTCACCGCATTCTGGAAATTTTCCACCACGGCAAAGGGCAGGAATTTCCCTGGGTCCCCGGCCTCGCGCCGATAGAGGTGCGCCCTGAGATACTGCGTCGGAGGCGTGCCGAACGTGCGCCAGAGGCCAAGCGCCTCGCGGACCTGCCGCGCGAGAGGCTTCTTGCCGGGGGTCTGCCACCAGGGGCGGATTTCTTCGCGCAAGCCACCGTAGAGGCGCCGCACCCTGGCCAGGATCTGCTTTCGTTTCACCCGTTCCTCCGCCTCGTCAGATCCCCGGCATATTCCGGCGGTTCGCAAGGTCCATTGCGGAAGGCCTCCTACTCTCCCCCTCCCCGCCGGGCAAGGACACCCTCACGCCCCCGCGCGGCTGGCGATGGCGTTGGCGTGGACGTCGGCGTAGGCGCGGTCGGGGAAGTCGAGGAAGACCGCGACGTGGCGGAACTTCTCGGGGTCCTCGAGGCGGATGTCGAGGAACCGCTCCGGCGCCTCTCGGGCGAAGAAGTCCCGCGCCGCCGCCGCATGGGCCCGGTAGGCGGCCTTGTAGAAATCGTCGCGCCCCTCGAGCGAGAGCCCCTGCCAGTTCTTGCGCTTGAACGAGCCGCCGGGCGACGGCCAGGAGCGCCTCGAAATCGTCCTGCCGGCCGTAGATGGCGGCGTGCAGGTCGGTGTGGCCTGGCGAACGGCCGCCGGAATGGGCCGCGAGCGAGCGGAACCACTTGTCCTCGTCGCGCGTCAGGAGAACGAACTTCGCCTGCGGGAAGCGCGCCGCCAGCACCTCGTAGAAACCCGGGCACCACCAGGGATCGTCCTCGAAGACCTCCCCGGTGCGGAAATCGGGCGACGAGAAGATCCGCTCGTGATCGCCCTTCATCCAGGCGCGGGTCCATTCGTTGGCGATCGAGATGTCGAACCCCCGCCGCGCGAGGCCCAGCTCATGCTCGCAGAAATTGCCGAAGGAGGTCGTGCCGCTGCGCTGCATCCCGATGCAGAAGACCTTGCGGTCGCGTTCGGGCTCCAGCCCGGCATGGAACCGCGCCGCCCGGCTCCAGCGCCCGAGGGGCCGGCCGAGCCGCCGCCGCACGATGCTTTTCGTCCGCGCCGTCAGGTTCATCGCTCGTCTCCGCTCGTTTTCGCCGCCCCGGTGCCCCCGCCGGCGGCGCATTGTCAATCGTTCCGTCACCCGGCCCGTGCTATGGCGCGTTCCAATTCCCCTGATCCGAGGCCCTGAACCCGTGATTTCCGTCGTCATCCCCCACATGAACCAGGCCGCCGAGCTCGACCGCTGCCTGACCGCGCTGATGCCGCAGGTGCGGGAAGCGGGCGCCGAGGTGATCGTCGTGGACAACGGCTCGGCCGAGATGCCGCAGGAGGTGGCCGCGCGCCACGGCGTGCGCCTCGAACGCGAGGAGACGCCGGGGCCGGGACCCGCGCGCAACCACGGCGTGACGCTGGCCGCGGGCGACGTGCTGGCCTTCATCGACGCCGATTGCGTGCCGGGCGAAGGCTGGCTCGCCGCGATCGGGCGCGCGATGGGAGGCGGGGCGGAGATCCTCGGCGGCGACGTGCGCATCCTGCATGTCGATGCCACCCGCCCCACGATCTGGGAGGCCTACGAGAGCGAATTCGCCTACCGGATGGAGCATTACATCCGCCACCAGGGCTTCACCGGCACCGGCAACCTCGCCGTGACGCGGGCCGTGCTCGACGATGTCGGCCCCTTCGCCGGGATCGGCGTGGCCGAGGATCGCGACTGGGGCCAGCGCGCGACGGCCCGCGGCCATGCCATCGCCTGGGTGCCCGACATGGTCGCCTACCACCCGGCCCGGGAGAGCTTCGCCGAGCTCGCCCGCAAATGGGACCGACACACGGCGCACGATTTCGAGATGTGGCGCGCGCGGCGCTTCGGGCGCGTGCTCTGGGCGGCGCGCACGGCGGCGATGGGGGTCTCGCCGCTGGCCACCCTGCCCCGGGTGCTGCGCTCCGACCGGATCGGCGGCGGCATGGGCGGCAAGCCTGCGGGCGATGGGCGGGCTGGCCGCGATCCGCGCCTGGCGGGCACGGCGCATGGCCGAGCTGGTCTTCGCACCGTCGAGTGACGCGCTGCACCGCCGCTGGCGCGAGAAGGCCTAGCGCTCTGAGGCGCGGCGGGGTCTGACGCCGTCAGCGCCGGCGCGGCGTGACACTGGTGCGCCGGCTCGGCGGCTCCGCGCGGCGCGGCGTGCGGTCGAACCGCCGCTCGGGCCGGATGCGCTTTGGCGCGTCGGGCGGCGCGGCCCCGGCGTCTGCCGCGGCTTCAGCCTCCGGATCGGGCGCCTCGGCCCCTTTCGGGCGCGTATACATCCACGCCCCGGCACCGAAGTAGAACATCACGAAGAGCGCCACCTGACTCCAGATATGGACGGTGGCGAGAGAGAACATGAGCGAAACGCTGCCCACGAGGTAGCCTCGTCGGCAATTGCGCTCGTCCTCGGTGTCGAGGTCCGCGCGCACGGTGTGGTAGAAGTTGAACGCAAGCCCCGCGACCAGAAAGCCGAAGCCCACCACGCCGTAGCGCATGGCCATCAGCAACCAGAAGTTGTCGACCGACCCGGCAAGCCAGCCGGGCCGTGCCCAGTCGTTCAGGCCGATGCCGAAAATCGGGTTCGCCCTCACTTCCTTCATGCCGTGGATGTACTGGATGATCCGCGTCCAGCCGGTCCCGGAATTGAAGGTAAGCGTTTCGATCGCGATCACGATCGGGCCGCGGTTCGAGGCGAAAGAGAGAAAGATGTATATTCCCGCCGAAATTATGGCGAGCACCTTCCATTTGTTGCGGGTGATCTCGCCCCAGGCGATCAGCAGAACCTGTGTGACGCCGGCGAGAAACGGTCCCGATGACAGAGATGAGAACGTCATGAAAAGGCCAAAAGCCGCGCCGAAGATGCCTTTGAACCAACTCGGCTTCATCAGGTAATAGGCATTGGCGATCGCGATCGAGCAAAAGACCCCCCAC
>CAWFLE010000010.1:0-18859 GCA_963816545.1 uncultured Alphaproteobacteria bacterium
TCCTCGCCGGCGCCCGCTCTTCCGGGCATGCCCCCCGGCTGGCCCGACGTCATCATGGAGTTGCAGAAGATGGCCGATCTTCCGACCCGCCTCGGCGGCAGCGTTCTCGTGTACTGCACGCGCCAGCGCCTCCAGGGAACTGTCATAAGGCGCCGGAGACAAGGTGGAGGGCGTGCTTCTTCTCGGCGAGGACGCCTTGTTCGACGCCCGGGGGGGGGCGGTTTCGTCTTCGCAGCATACGCCGCCGGTCCGGGGCTGGCCGCCAGCGCCGACGGAGCCCGGCTCCGTTGTTCGCCGACCAGGTCAAGGCGGCGCACCACGGCGTGGACCTTCTGGGGAGCGCGACGGCGCCGCGCCGCGCCAGGCGGCGATCGACGCGCTCCCGCCGGCCGGCGGCTTCGTCTGCGTGCCCCCCGCCCGGGCGCCGCTGAAGTTCGAGCGGAGCGTCGCGCTCCGTCGCCGGGCGGATCGTGAGGCTGCCCCGCGCATACGTCGGAGATTGAGGAGCCGCACATGGACCTGATGCCCATCCGCGCGGCGGCGCCCCAGGCGCCCCAGGCGGCCCGCGCGGCCGCCGCCATCCGCAAGGATGCGATCGTCCAGCTGGAGGCGGTGACCGCCGGCGGTCTGCATCTTCAGGAGCTGGCGGCCTTCGTGAACCGCCTCCAGCCCCGGTTCGAGCAGTGCAAGGCCATGCTCGGCTTCACCCGGGAGGAGGCGCAGGTCGTCGCCGTCGAGCTCTACGGCTCGCGGGCGCCGACCGACGTCTTCGGCCTGATCCTCGCCGGACGGACCGCTGGCGCCGCGCTGGTCCGGGCCGTGCATGACAGCCCCGTCTCGCCCTGGTCCATCCCCGCCTGCGCCTGGGGTCCCGAGGGAACCGCGCTTTTGGCCGCGCGCTCTGGCGGGCGCCGACCTCGCGTGGCTGACGCGCCCGCTCGAGGCGCCGGTCGACGCGCCGGAGCCTCTCGATGGCTGACGCCGTCTCCCCCGGGTCGGCGGGCTTGGGGAGCTTCCGGCTCGACCCCGCGACCGGGGAACTGCGCTTCGACCCGTTGTCCGCCGGGGCCCGGCCGGAGGGGGCCGTCACCGAGACGCGGCTCAAGCATCTGTGGAGGGACGCGAGCGGCGCCTGCGCGATCGGGACGGCGGCGGTGGATGCGACGCGGCCGGCGGCGGGCTCGGGGCTTCAGCTCTTCTCGCTGCAATGGAACGCCAGCTTCGGGAGCTCCACGACCGTCACCTTCGGAACTGCGCAGCCTGGCGATCTTCGCCTCGCCTTGATCGCCGATGAATACCACATATCTCAGCGACGTCGGCCTCCCTGGCGAACGGATGGATCGATCTCCCCATAGCGAACGGGCAGGCCGCGTGTTTCAAAGTCGTCACGTCGTCCACGGCGGCGGGCGACCCGGTCTCGTTCGACGCGGGCTCCAAGAGCTTCGCCAGCTACGGGCTCACGTTCACGGCCAACCAGCCGATCACGGCTCCGCAAATCCGCGGTGCGACCCGAGGATATACGACCTGTATCAACTCCCCGGGATCGAGCGGATGCGACCCGGCCTCGCTCGTCGTCACCTTCCTCTACCCCAAATGAAACCCGACGAACTACCGGCATCTTCGGGCGGAAATCTCCGCCTGCCGGCTCTCGTCGCGCCTAGGGCGCTGGGGCTTCGCATCGACACCAGCTACGGCGACGCTCCGACGGTTCTGGCGATCGAGCCGGGGGATGGGGCCGCTCATGCAGCTATTCCGACCTGTGCAGCGCCGCGAATCCCTCGGCGGTCGATGGTCGAGGTGGGCCCCGCGTGACCCTGACCGCCCCGAACCTCGCCGGCGCCGTCGAGTGGGACGACCCGGAGACTCTGATCGGGATCGCGCTCCCGACCGGCGGAACCGCGCCCTGCACGCTGGTCGCGATCACGGGCGACGGGCTGGCCGTGGCGGCGGCTCGCGGCGGCAGTTGCGTCGGCCGTGTCGGCGACGCCGGAGCCGGCGCGGGTTTCGATCTGAGGGAGATGGTATATCTGGGCGCGGAACGAAGGCGACAGCCGGACGATCAGGATCCCGATCACCGGCTTCGACGGCGGGAGCCTTCGATCCGGAGGAGGCGGGCGCGCAGGTCACGGCAAGGGCGGCGCCCGCAGATCCCTCCGCGTCCGGGCTGACGGCGGAGCCTGTACCGGCGGCCGCAACCGGCGGCTCCCCCTGGCCGGTCCTTCCAACCGCTGCCGCCTTGGCGCCTCCCTCCCCCGCCTGCGGGGGAGGGCCGGGGTGAGGGCGGCCTGCCGAACCGCGTCCACCCCGCCCCCGGCCGCCCCTCCGCCCGCTCGCCCTCGACGGCGCCCGTCCTCGCTGGCATACGGGCGCCAGAGCAACCGGAGACCGCGCCATGCCCCAGCACCTCACCGTCGTCGAGCACCCGCTGGTGCAGCACAAGCTCACGTTGATGCGCGAGAAGGCAACCTCCACCGCCTCCTTCCGCCAGCTCCTGCGGGAGATCAGCCTCCTGCTCGGCTACGAGGTGATGCGCGACCTCCCCCTCACGAAAACCACCATCGAGACGCCGCTGACCGAGATGGAGGCCCCCGTCCTGGCCGGCAAGAAGATCGCGCTCGTCTCCATCCTGCGCGCCGGCAACGGCCTGCTGGACGGGATCCTGGAGCTGGTCCCCTCCGCGCGCGTGGGCTTCGTGGGCCTCTACCGCGACGAGGCGACGCTGAAGCCCGTGCAGTATTACTGCAAGGTGCCCGGAGACCTCGCCGACCGGCCGGTGCTGGTGGTGGACCCGATGCTCGCCACCGGCAACTCCTCGGCCGCCGCGGTGGACCTGCTGAAGGAGCGCGGCGCCCAGGACATCCGCTTCCTGTGCCTGCTGGCGGCGCCCGAGGGCGTGCGGCGGATGCAGGAGGCCCATCCCGACGTCCGCATCGTCACCGCCGCCCTGGACGAGCGGCTGAACGAGAAGGGCTACATCATGCCCGGCCTCGGCGACGCCGGGGACCGGATGTTCGGGACCAAGTAGCCGCCCGCCCGCCATACGCCTGCCATACGTTTTGCAGACGCTTCGCAGACCACGTCGGCGCTTGCGTTTCGCGTTGCGCGGGCGCTCCCTTCTCAATCGCCCGTTAACCCTGCGAGGCGCACCGTCGGCCCCGGATCGCCGCGGATTAACCCTATGTTCGCCGAAAGTTCTCGTGTATTGTTGGGTCAAAACGAGAACAAAGGCGGCGCTTGAACCCGACGGCGCGCCTGTGAAACAAGGCTGGAGGCAGGCATGGGCCAGAACGTACTCGATCTGAACGGCAGGACCGGCATGGACAAGCAGAAGGCCCTCGAAAGCGCGCTCGCCCAGATCGAGCGCAGCTTCGGCAAGGGCTCCATCATGAAGCTCGGCGAGCGGAAGGTGATGGACATCGAGGCGATCTCCACGGGCTCCATCGGCCTCGACATCGCGTTGGGCGTGGGGGGCCTTCCGAAGGGCCGGATCATTGAAATCTACGGGCCCGAGAGCTCCGGCAAGACCACGCTGGCGCTCCACGTGATCGCGGAGGAGCAGCGCAAGGGCGGCATCTGCGCCTTCGTGGACGCGGAGCATGCGCTCGATCCGTCCTACGCCCGCAAGCTCGGCGTGGACGTGGACGAGATGCTGATCTCCCAGCCCGACGCCGGCGAGCAGGCCCTTGAAATCACGGATACTCTGGTGCGTTCGGGCGCCGTATCGGTGGTGGTGGTCGACTCGGTCGCGGCGCTGACGCCGAAATCCGAGCTCGAAGGCGACATGGGCGATTTCGAACGTGGGCGTGCAGGCCCGGCTGATGAGCCAGGCGATGCGGAAGCTCACGGGCTCCATCTCCCGTTCGGGCTGCATGGTGATCTTCATCAATCAGATCCGCATGAAGATCGGCGTGATGTTCGGCTCCCCGGAGACGACCACCGGCGGCAACGCGCTGAAGTTCTACAGCTCCGTGCGTCTCGACATCCGGCGAATCGGCGCGATCAAGGACCGGGACGAGGTGGTGGGCAACGCGACCCGCGTGAAGGTGGTGAAGAACAAGGTCGCGCCGCCGTTCAAGCAGGTCGAATTCGACATCATGTACGGCGAGGGCATCTCCAAGACCGGCGAGCTGATCGACCTCGGCGTGAAGGCCGGAGTGGTGGAGAAGTCGGGCTCCTGGTTCTCCTACGCCGACCAGCGAATCGGGCAGGGGCGGGAGAACGCGAAGACCTTCCTGAAGGAGAATCGCGACGTGGCCCTCGAGATCGAGGACAAGATCCGCGCCGCCCACGGCCTGGAATTCGACGCGGCCGGCGAGGATGACGGCGGCGGGGACGTGCTCGAAGCCTGAGCCTCCGTCGGATCCGGGGCAGGGAAGGCGCGGCTTGCCGCGCCTTTTTCCGTTCAAGGCCCTTCTCCCGCCCGCGTCCTTCGGCTTAGAAAGATTACAAACTGGAATCTCTCTAAACGGAGGCGCGCATGTTCGGCTTCCTCTCCCGTCGCCGCTCCTTCTCAGACCTCTCGGAGCGCGAGATACTCGCCCTCGCCATCTCGGCCGAGGAGGACGACGCCCGCATCTACGCCACCTACGCCGCCCGTCTGCGAGAGGATCGGCCCCAGGCCGCCGCCCTGTTCGATGCGATGGCGGAGGAGGAGGACGGCCACCGCCGCCGCCTGATCGACCTGTTCCAGTCCCGCTTCCCCGGCCCCATACCCCTCATCCGGCGGGAGCATGTGGCCGGTTTCTACGCTCGTCGGCCCATCTGGCTGTCGCGTAACCTTGACGCCTCGACCATCCGCGGCGACGCGGCGCGGATGGAGCAGGACGCGGCCGTGTTCTACGAACGCGCCGCGGCCCGAACCTCCGACCCTGAGTCGCGCAAGCTGCTGGGCGACCTCGCGCGTGCCGAGCGACGGCACGAGCATCACGCCGGGCACGCTGCAGGAGACCCATTCCGACCCGGACGAGATGGAGGCCGAGGACGCCGCCGCGCATCGGCGCTTCATCCTCACCTGGGTGCAGCCGGGACTGGCGGGGCTGATGGACGGCTCCGTCTCGACCCTCGCGCCGATCTTCGCCACCGCCTTCGCCACGCAGGACAACTGGACGACGTTCCAGATCGGGCTCGCGGCCTCGGTCGGCGCCGGGATCTCCATGGGGTTCACCGAGGCGGCGTCGGATGACGGCGTGATTTCGGGCCGCGGCTCGCCGCTCAAGCGCGGGCTGGCGGCGGGGGTGATGACCACGCTGGGCGGGCTCGGGCACGCGCTGCCCTATCTGATCCCGGATTTCTGGACAGCAACCACGCTCGCCCTGACGCTGGTCTTCGCCGAGCTCTGGGCCATCGCCTGGATCCAGAAGCGGTGGATGGAGACGCCGTTCCTCCGCGCCGCCCTTCAGGTGGTGCTCGGCGGCGCGCTGGTTCTGGCCGCCGGCATCCTGATCGGCGAGATCTGAGGCTCAGGCCGCCCGGGCGGTATCGCGCACGGGCGCGCCGTGCTCCGGCGGGAAGACGAACACGCTCTCGCCGCGCACCTCCCAGTCCGCGTCGGCATAGGCGGGCTGGGACAGCAGTCCGCGCAGGGTGGCGGAGCGGCCGGGCAGGAAGTCATGCGGCTCGATCAAGATGACGGGCCGGTGGCGCCAGAAGCGGGCGCCCGGGACCAGCGCCTCCTTCTCCGCGCCCTCGATGTCCATCTTCAGGAGCACCAGCTCCGCGTCGGGCAGGGCATCCAGCAGCGCGTCGAGCGTCACCGCCTCCACGGCCCCTTCGTCCGCCGCACGGAAGGCGAAGGCGCCCTCCCGCGCGTCGGGATCCTCCAGCGTCACGCGGCCCGGCGCGCTCCAGACCGCGGCGCGGCGGAAGCTGACGTTGGGAAGCCCCGCGCAATTGGCCCGCGCCATCTCCAGGTTGCCCGCCACCGGCTCGATGCAGACCACCGTCGCCTGGGGCCACCGCCGCGCCGCCATCTGCGAGAACAGCCCGATGTTTCCCCCGGCGTCGAGGATCAGCGGCATCCGTCCGCGCGCCCGCGCCGTGCCGATGCGGCGGTCGATCGCCGCCATCCGCCGCGCGTCCAGCGCATACTCCCCCTGCACCGCGATCTTGCGGAACACCCGGAAATCCGAGGTCCGGGCCCGAAGGCGCACCCGACCGCCCGGCGCCTGCGCCCATATCCGCCGCCCTTGCGGCGCCAGCCGCCAGAACGCCAGGTGCCAGGCCAGCAGGACGACGCCCCACGCTCCGCGCCAGCGCATATAGTCGGCGAGCCAGACGAGCCCCGCCCCGATCCTTGCCGACATGCCTCGCCTCCTGCCGCGAAAATTCCCCGACAGCAGACGCCAGCGCTCTTAAGAAACGATGAAGGGCCCGCGGATGCCGCGGGTCCTCCGAACCTCTCGCGCCTGCCTCAGACGGTCAGCGACTTGTCCAGCGCCTGGTCCACCTTCTCCAGGAAACCCATCGTCGTCAGCCACTTCTGGTCCGGCCCGACCAGCAGGGCGAGGTCCTTGGTCATGTGGCCGTTCTCCACCGTCTCCACCGTCACCCGCTCAAGCGTGGTGGCGAAGGTCATCAGCGCGTCGTTCCCGTCCAGCTTGGCACGATGCTTCAGCCCACCGGTCCAGGCGAAGATCGAGGCGATGGAGTTGGTCGACGTCTCCTTCCCCGCCTGATGCTGGCGGAAGTGCCGCGTCACCGTCCCGTGGGCCGCCTCCGACTCCACGATCTTCCCGTCCGGCGTCATCAGCACCGAGGTCATCAGGCCGAGCGACCCGAACCCCTGCGCGACCGTATCGGACTGCACGTCGCCGTCGTAGTTCTTGCAGGCCCAGACATAGCCGCCCGACCACTTCATCGCCGACGCCACCATGTCGTCGATCAGCCGGTGCTCGTAGGTGATGCCGGCCTTGTCGAACTTGTCCTTGAACTCCTCGTCGTAGACCTTCTGGAACAGGTCCTTGAAGCGCCCGTCATAGGCCTTCAGGATCGTGTTCTTCGTCGACAGGTACACTGGATACCCGCGCGACAGCCCGTAGTTCATCGACGCCCGCGCGAAGTCGAGGATCGACTCGTCGAGGTTGTACATCGCCATCGCCACGCCCGAACCCGGCGACTGGAAGACCTCGTGCTCGATGACTTCGCCGTCCTCGCCCACGAACTTGATGGTCAGCGTGCCCTTGCCGGGGAAACGGAAGTCCGTCGCGCGGTACTGGTCGCCATAGGCGTGGCGGCCGACGATGATCGGCTGCGTCCAGCCGGGCACCAGGCGCGGCACGTTCTTGCAGATGATCGGCTCGCGGAAGATCACGCCGCCCAGGATGTTGCGGATGGTGCCGTTCGGCGACCGCCACATCTTCTTGAGCCCGAACTCCTCCACCCGCTGCTCGTCAGGGGTGATGGTGGCGCACTTCACGCCGACGCCGACTTCCTTGATCTTCTCGGCCGCATCGACCGTTATCTGGTCGTCGGTCTTGTCCCGCGCCTCGATCCCGAGGTCGTAATACAGCAGGTCGATGTCCAGGTAGGGCAGGATCAGCTTCTGCTTGATGAAGTCCCAGATGATCCGGGTCATCTCGTCGCCGTCGAGCTCGACGACGGGGTTCTCGACCTTGATCTTGCTCATGCGGCTCTCCATTGGCCTTCAGGGTCTCGGGCGCATCGGTATGCAGCGGAATACCGACGCGGGCCTTCGCTGGCAAGCGCGGGGCTCAGCGGGCGGGCAGGGCGGCGACGCAGGCGACGGCGAGGCGGATCAGCGCCTCCGTTCCCTCGGCGTCCGGCGGCAGGCTGGCATAGCCCGCCATCGCGCGCGTCCCTGCCGACAGTCGGCGCGCGCCGAGCGCGAAGGCCTCCGCCTCCCGCTCCCGCCCCACCCGGTACATCGTCCCGCCCCCGGTCTTCGGCCCCTGCACCCCGCAAAGCAGATGGCCGCGCCACATGAAGCACATGCCGCCGAACATGCGCTTCTCCTCCAGCCCCTCGGCCCCCGCCTCTCGGGCCGCCTCCCGCAGCGCCTGCACGAGCTTCGGATCCGCCGCCATCGCCCCGCCCCTTGCCCTCCGCCGCCCCAGCGGCTAGCCCCCCTCATCCTGCCACGCCACCCGGAGCCCAGCGAGCGCCATGAGCGGAACCGACAGCGCCAGAGCCCCGGTCTGGGACGAGAAAGGCCCGATCTTCGTCCTCGTCCGGCCCCAGCTCGGCGAGAACATCGGCGCCGCCTGCCGCGCCATGTGGAATTTCGGCCTCGACCGGATGCGCCTCGTGGCCCCGCGCGACGGCTGGCCGAACGAGCGCGCCCAGGCCACCGCCTCCGGCGCCACCCGGGTGCTGGACAAGGCCACGCTGCATCCCGACACGCCCGCGGCGGTGGCGGATCTCGACTACACCTACGCCACCACCGCCCGCCCGCGGGAGCTGACCAAGACCGTCTTCACCCCTGAGGCGGCCATGGCCGACGCGCTGACCCGCATCCGTCAGGGCCAGCGCGTCGGCCTCCTGTTCGGCCCCGAGCGCACGGGGCTGGAGACCGAGGACGTCGCTCGCGCCCAGGCGATCATCAACGTGCCTGCGAACCCCGCCTTCGCCTCCCTCAACCTCGCGCAGTGCGTCCTGCTGACCGCCTACGAGTGGCGCCGGCAGGCCACCGAAAGGCCCGGCGAGGTCTTCGTCGCCGGCCGCTCCGAACTCGCCTCCCGCGAGGGGGTGGACCGGATGATCGAGCATCTCGAGGCCGAGCTGGAAGATTCCGGCTTCTTCTTTCCCGAGGAGAAGGTCGCTTCCATCAAGACCAACATCCGCAACCTTTTCTCCCGTGCGCCGTTGACGGATCAGGACGTGCGGACGCTGAGAGGCGTGATCCGCGCGCTGTCGGAGAAGCGCGCCCGCCACGGAAGGTTGCGTGGAGGCTGACGCGCTCCGGCCGATCTCGATCGGGAGCGACACCCATGATCAGACTGACCCTCACCGCCGTGGCCCTGGCCCTCGCCTCGGTCTCCACACCCGTGCTCGCCGGCCCGCCGGGCGGCGTGCCGCCGGGGCTCGCCAAGAAGGGCGTGGACCGCCACGAGTGGCAGGAAAGCCGCGAGGACCGCGACCGAGGAGACTGGCGCGACCGGGATCGCCGCGACCGGGAGACCAGCAGAGACCGACGAGAGGACCGGGAGCGCCGCGACGACCGCGTCTCCGGCTTTTTCGACCGCTTCACCGATCGCCGCGACGGCTCCCTCATGCCCTGGCAGGGGGAGCAGTACCTCGACCGCCGCGGCGAGTGATCAGGGCTGGGACGGGCCCCCGCGCCCCGTCCTCCCGCAACCGTGACGAAGGCGCCTTGTTTGCGCCCATCTCGGGCGCCAGATGGAAAGCCTTCCTCCTTCTGCCGGAGCCGACGCGCCACGTCATGCTGAAACCGCCCGCCTACGCGATCCTGCTCCTGTCCGTCTTCGCCGCGGGCTGCGCCGTCCCGGACAACTCGTATCGCAGCTCGTCAGGGCCTTCGCCTCTCGTCCATCGGTCGCCCTACCCTGCCTCCGCGGTCCATCTGGACCCGTACCCCTCGCGGCGGCTGTCGCCCGTGCAGGCGCGCCTCCTGTGGGAACAGCGAGAGCGGGAGCGTCAGCTCGCCTACGCGCAGGGCCGCCGGGACGTCTGGCGAGGCCGCGGGGGCCATCGCGACCTTCGGGACCGGGACGACCGCCGGGACCGCGACCGCTGGCATGACCGGGACCGGGACGACGACCGCCGCGAGGCCCGGGAGCGCGAGCGCCGGGAGACGCAGCGCCAGGCGGAGCAGGACCGTCGCCGCGCCGAACAGGAGCGGGACCGCCGCCGCCGGGACGAGCAGGAGCGTCGCCGGGCCTCCGCCGCGGACCCGACCCATCAGCGCCTGGGGGAGCAGCGCTACGACCCCCGCGCCGCCTATCGCGGCGGTCTCGACCGCTGATCCCCGCCGCAGCGACGCCCTGCCGCTCTTGCCGCGGGGCGCGATAGCGACCACGACTCCCCCCGGCAGGGCATCGGCCCAGCCGGCGCGTCCACGCGCGCCCCGCGACCGCCAGGGAGAGAGCCATGCCCAAGCCCCGCGCCATCTTCGAGGACGTCTCGGGCGAGCCGCACGCCCCCGCGCCGCGCGCCCCGAAGCCGGGCGAGGCCGAGGCGCGCCGCCGCTCCGACCGCCGCGCCATCTCCGTCTGGCTCCTGATCCTCGCCGCCCTGGTGACCGCGATGGTTCTGGTGGGCGGCCTCACCCGCCTCACCGACAGCGGCCTCTCGATCACCGAATGGAAGCCCGTCACCGGCGCCATCCCCCCTATGTCCGAGGCCCGCTGGCAGGAGGAATTCGGCCTCTACCAGGCGACGCCCGAGTTCCAGCGCATCAACCACCAGATGTCGCTCTCGGAGTTCAAGGAGATCTACTGGTGGGAATGGGGCCACCGCCAGCTCGGCCGCCTGATCGGCCTCGCCTGGGCGCTCGGCTTCTTCTGGTTCCTGCTGCGCCGCCGCATCCCCCGCGGCTGGACCGGGCGGCTGCTGATCCCCGGTCTGCTCGGCGCCATGCAGGGGGCCATCGGCTGGTGGATGGTCTCCTCCGGGCTTGTGAATGACCGCGTGGACGTCGCCTCCTACCGCCTCGCCACGCATCTGGGCCTCGCCTTCGCCATCCTCGGGGTCCTGCTGCATCTGGCGTGGGAGGTGCGGCTGGACGGTCCCGCACAGATCCAGGCGCGCCGCCGGCGTCTGCCGGGCGCCATGCGCTCGGCCACCTGGCTCGCGGCGCTTGTGTTTCTCCAGATCGTGCTCGGCGCCCTGGTGGCCGGGATCGACGCCGGCACCTACTACATCGACTGGCCGCTGATGGCCGGGGATTTCCTGCCGCCCGAGTCGTTCGACTACGTCCCCCTCTGGACCAACGCCTTCGAGAACCCGGCGCTGGTGCAGTTCAACCACCGCATCCTCGCCTACATCCTGCTGGCCGCGGGCGTGGTCTGGTGGCTCCGCCAGCGCCGCCTGCCGCATGCGGGACTGCGCCGGCGCGGCAACCTCGTGATGGGGATGCTGGTCCTCCAGGCCCTGATCGGCATCGCCACCGTGATGCACGCGGCCCCCCTGCGCATCGCGATCCTGCACCAGGCCGGCGCGATCCTGCTCTGGGGCCTCGTCCTGCGCGCGCGGTTCGAGGCCGGCTGGCCGACGGAGGAGCGCATCGCCCGCGGCAAGCTCGCGAGAACGTGAACGGGTCGCCGCTTCGGCTACCCGTCGTCTCGAAATATTCAACAGTCCTCCGCTCTACGCCGGCCGATCCCGTGCTAGCCTGATCCGGCGGCGACCCCTCGACGGCGCCGAAGACGAAACAGGGAGAGACCTAGGCCGATGCCCAGGAAAACCGTTCTCGCCGCGGCCTCCGCCGCCGTGGCCTTCGCCCTCGCCGCCGCCGCGCACGGCTCGGATGTCGAACCGAAGCTCGGCGACCCCGTGTCGCTCCGCCAGAACATGATGGAGCAGGCCGGCGCCTCCATGGGCGCCATGGGCGCCATCGCCAAGGGCGAGGCCGAGTTCGACGCCCGCGTGGTGGAGGCCTCGCTGCGCACCCTCCACGCCGTGGCGCTCGGCTACGCCCCCATGTTCCCCGAGGGCTCGGCCTCCGAAACCTCCGAGGCGGGCCCCGCGATCTGGTCCGACCCCGACGGCTTCTCCGCGGCGAATGCCGAGTTCATCGCCAACACCGCCAAGGCGCTCGCGATGAAGCCCCAGTCGGCGGACGAGATGAAGCAGGCGATGGGCGTGGTCGGCCAGTCCTGCAAGGGCTGCCACGAAGACTACCGCGTGAAGAAGAACTGAGCGGATGGCGGCCCGCACCCTCTGGGCCGCCGCCGGCGCGGTCGTGCTGATCGGCCTCGGCGGGGCCTGGGCGCTCACGGCGCCCCGGCCCCTGCCGGAGGACGCGGTGGATGGCTGGAGCCCTGACGCCGCCTCCATCGCGCGGGGCGAGCGGCTGTTCCACGCGGGCGGCTGCGCCAACTGCCACGCGGCCCCGGGGGCGGAGGGCGACGCGCGCCTCGTCCTCTCCGGCGGCCTGCGGCTCAAGTCCGACTTCGGAACCTTCGTCGCGCCGAACATATCCCCGGACCCGGAGGCCGGCCTCGGCCGCTGGAGCGCGTCGGACTTCGCCTCCGCCCTCCTGCGCGGGGTCTCGCCCGAGGGCGCGCACTACTACCCCGCTTTCCCCTATCCCTCCTACGCGCGGATGGACGTCTCGCAGGCGCTGGATCTCTTCGCCTACATCCAGACCCTGCCGGAGGATCCGACCCCCAGCGCCCCGCACGAACTCGCTTTCCCCTACAACCTGCGCATGGCGGTGGGCGCGTGGAAGCTCCTCAACCTCCATCCCGAGCCGGTCGTCACCGGCGACCTCGCGGATCAGGCGCTTCGCGGCCGCGCACTGGCGGAGGGGCCCGGCCATTGCGGCGAGTGCCACACCCCCCGCGACGCGCTGGGCGGCCCCAAATACGACCGCTGGCTCGCCGGCGGCCCCAACCCGGACGGCGAGGGCTCGATCCCCAACATCACCCCCTCCGAGGCCGGGATCGGCGCATGGTCCCAATCCGACATCGCCTACTATCTCGAGACCGGCTTCACCCCCGATTACGACTCGGCCGGCGGCGCCATGACGGCCGTTGTCGCGGAACTCTCGAAGCTCCCGCCCGAGGACCGCGAGGCCATCGCCGCCTATCTCAAGGCCGTCCCGCCCGCCAACTGAGTCCGCGAAAGCGCCGCGCGTCGGTCGCGGCGGCTGGGCCCGGGCGCCCGCGGCGCGCTGCAATCGCGGCGCCGAGGCCTCTGGCCACGGACAGTCAGGCATCCCTCGCCCGCGCCGGGGTCAGGGCGCCGGCCAGACGCGCTGCGCCAGCCCCGCGCCGCGGGCGTCCGGGTCCAGTCCGCGCGACAGCCGTCGCGGCGCCTCCTCAGATCTCGATCGGGTGCGCCTTCGCCAGCCGGTCGAAGGCCATCAGCACCTCCACCAGCTCCGGCATCCGGTCGAGCGGGATCATGTTGGGGCCGTCGCTCGGCGCCCCGTCCGGCGCCTCATGCGTCTCGATGAACACCGCCGCGACGCCCAAGCTGACCGCCGCCCGGGCCAGCACCGGCGCGAACTCCCGCTGCCCGCCCGAGGACCCCCCCAGCCCCCCCGGCTGCTGCACCGCGTGCGTCGCGTCCATCACCACCGGATAGCCCGTCTTCGCCATGGTCGGCAGCCCGCGCATGTCCGTCACCAGCGCGTTGTAGCCGAACGAGGCCCCCCGCTCGGTCAGCAGGATCTGCTCGTTGCCCGTGGAGGCCACCTTCGCCGCCACGTTCGCCATGTCCCAGGGCGCGAGGAACTGCCCCTTCTTGACGTTGACCACCTTCCCGGTCTCGCCGGCCGAGATCAGCAGGTCCGTCTGCCGGCACAGGAAGGCCGGGATCTGAAGGATGTCCACCGCCTCGGCCGCCAGCCGGCACTGCTCCTCGGAATGCACGTCGGTCAGCACCGGCACGCCCGCCCGCTTGCGCACCTCCGCCAGCATCTCCAGCCCCGCCTCGATCCCCGGCCCGCGCTTGCCGCTCACCGAGGTCCGGTTCGCCTTGTCGTAGCTCGCCTTGAACACGTAGCCGGCGCCGGCGGCGGCGCAGGCCTCCTTCATCCGCTCCGCGATCATCAGCGCATGATCGAGCGACTTAAGCTGGCAGGGCCCCGCGATGACCGCGAGGGGCGAGGCGTTCGAGATCGCGAGATCCCCGACGCGGACGGTTTTCATCTGGCTCATGGGGCGCTGCATATCGCGCGCGCCCGCGCCCCCGCAAGCGTCTGCGCGCTGGCCAGCCTCAGATCCCGTTCCAGCCCCGATACCAGTCCACGAAGCGCCCCAGCCCCTCGCGCAGCGGCGTGTCGGGCCGGAACCCCACCGCCGCCTCCAGCGCATCCACGTCGGCCCAGGTGGCCTTCACGTCCCCGGGCTGCATTGGGAGATATTCCTTCATCGCCTCTCGCCCGGTCAGCTCCTCCAGGATCGAGACCATGTCCATCAGCTTCTCGCGCCGGCGGTTGCCGATGTTGTAGATCCGGTGCGGCGCCCAGCTCGACGCCGGCGTGGGCGCCTTCGCGTCGAACTCCGGGTCGGGCGCGGCCAGGTGGGGGATGCAGCGCGCCACGCCTTCCACGATGTCGTCGACGTAGGTGAAGTCCCGCTCCATGTCCCCGTGGTTGTGGATCCGGATCGGCCGCCCTTCGTAGATCGCCTTCGTGAAGATCCAGTAGGCCATGTCCGGCCGCCCCCGCGGCCCGTAGACGGTGAAGAACCGCAGCCCCGTCGCCGCGAGCCCGTAGAGGTCGGCATAGGCATGGGCCATCATCTCGTTGGCGCGCTTGGTGGCCGCATAGAGGCTGACGGGATGGTCCGCCCCGTCCGTCTCCGAGAACGGGACCTTGCGGTTCCCCCCGTAGACCGAGGACGAGGACGCATAGACCAGGTGCCGCGTCTCCACCCGCCGGCACTCCTCCAGCACGTTGAGGAAGCCGGTCAGGTTCGCCTCGCCGTACGCGTGGGGGTTCTCTATGGAATAGCGCACCCCCGCCTGGGCCGCGAGGTTGACCACGTAGCCCCCGCCCGAAGGGAAGGCCGCGTCGAAGGCGCCCCTCAGCGCCGCCCGGTCCGCCAGGTCACCCTGAAGGAAGCGGAACCCCTCCCGCCCCTCCAGCCGGTCGAGCCGCAGGCGCTTCAGCGCCGGGTCGTAATAGGCGTTGAGGTTGTCGAATCCGACCACCTCCACGCCCCCCGACAACAGCGCCTCCGACAGCGCGGCCCCGATGAAGCCGGCGGCGCCGGTGACCAGCACCGGCCCGTCGATCCGCCCTCGCCAGTCGCTCATGGCAGCCCCCCCGTCAGCGGGTCAATCGTGCCGCTTCTCCACCCGCGTGACAACGCCTGCGATCAGCGCCACAGCGGCGGCGAAGAAGCTGAACAGGGCGCCCATCTTGGCCGCGTCCTGCACCTCGCCCGGCGGGAAGGCGACCGCGGCCACGAACAGCGCCACCGTGAAGCCGATGGCCGCCACGCAGCCCACCACGAACAGGTCGATCGTGCGCATCCCCTCCGGCAGCCCCAGCCGCAGCGGCTTGGCGGCGATCCAGCCCATGATCGTGATCCCGAGCGGCTTGCCGATCAGCAGCCCCCCCAGCACCAGCCACGTCGCCTCGCCGATGAACGAGAATTCGACACCCGCATTCGCCAGCCCGAAGAAGAACAGGACCACCTCCACCGGACGCTTGAGCGCATGCTCGATCTCGTTGAGCAGGTCGTGCAGATGCTCCTCCGCCTCCGAGAAGAGGCCGAAGCTCACATCCGCATGGGGGATGGTCATCACCATCGGCAGCAGCCCGAGGGCGGGATGGATCCCCGATTGCTGAAAGCCGTACCAGCAGATGCAGCCGCCGATCAGGTAGGGCGCGAAGCCCAGCCGCAGCCGCATCCAGGTGGAGTTCGGCCGGTCCTGCTTGCCACGGTCCATCCGCCGCGGCAGCCAGTTCGCGAGCAGGAAGGTCAGCGCCGCCGCCGCGAAGCTCACCAGCAGCCACAGCGGCTGAAGCTCGCCCGAGGGATAGAAGATCGCGAGGATGATGAGCCCCGCCGCATCGTCCGCGATGGCGAGCAGCAGCAGGAACCGGACCGCCGGGTGCCCCGCCCCGAACACCATCCGCCCCACGAGATACGAGAACGCGATGTCCGTCGCCGTCGGAACCGCCCATCCGTGAGAGACGGCGTCGAAGGTCTCCGAGCCCATGACCACGGCGATGCCGAGATAGACCGCGACCGGCCCGAGCATCCCGCCCGCGGTCGCCACCAGCGGCGTCATCGCCTTCTTGCCGCGGAGGGAGCCATTCTCCAGCACCACGGCCTCCCACACCTCCTTGCCGGCGATGGCGAAGAACAGCGCCATCAGCACGTCGTTGATGAGGTAGTGGACGGTCAGCGTCCGGTGGGCGTGCCCGGCCTCGTCGACATGGAGATGGCCGATGAAGAAGTCGTTGAGCAGCGGATACTCGACGAAGTGGTGATAGCTGTCCGGGTTCACGTTGGCCCAGCCCAGAGCGATCAGCGCCCCCGCGATGAGCAGGAGCGAATACTCCGAAATGAAGGACCACAACCGATACATGCCCCGCCTCCCCGTAGGACCGTCCGCAGGCGGCCGCGGCCGCCCCGCGTCGCCCTTCCCGGCGACGCACGCGCCTTCGTAGAAGATCGGACCGGGGCCGGCAATGCCGCGAGGCGGAACGTCTCAGTCCCCAACCATCCCGCGCAGCCGGGGCGCCAGCGCCTCCGGGTCGCCCGCGATCTCAAGCCGCTTGAGGCGCCCCGTCGCGCCCTTCGCCACCCGCACCGCGGACTTGGGGACGCCGAGGGCCCTCGCCACCAGCGCCTCCACCGCCGCGTTGGCGCGTCCGCCCTCCGGCGCCGCGGAGACCCGCACCGCCAGCGCCGGCCGGCCGTTGGCGACACGCACCACACCCTCCACCCGGTCGCGCCCGCCCTTCGGCGTGACGCGCACCGCAAGCTCCAGTCCGCCCGGCACGGGCCGCCAGGGCAGGGCGTCGCTCAGTAGAAGCCGGGCCCCGGCATGAGGTTCTGCGTGATGACCACCCGCAGCGCGAAGATCGCGATCAGCGCCAGCAGGGGTGCGAGGTCGAGCCCCCCCATCGTCGGCAGGAAGCTTCGGATGGGGGCGTAGAGCGGCTCGGTCAGCCGGTTGAGGCTCGACCAGATGGTGTAGACGAACCGCTGGCGCAGGTTGATGACGTCGAAGTTGATGAGCCAGCTCATCACCGCCTGGACGATGATGATCCACCACAGGATGTCGAGGATCATGAGAAGGATCAGGGCGAGCGAGGTCATCCGGCCATCCATGCGTCAGGGCCGGCGGGGCCGGCGTTCGCGCAGACGTAGCGGCGCGGGGATTAAGGATCAACCACCCGCTCCCGGCGAAGGCGCCGCGTCGGCGGTTGCGGCGGCCCCAAGCGGGCGCCCGCGACGCGCTGCGGACGTTGCGCAGGGGCGCCATGTCCCCCGGCGCGGCGCCCGCCGAGAGGGCGCCGCCACGTCGCCGCGCGGGCCGCTTGACACATCCCCGGCCCACGTCTAGAGACCGCCGCGACGGGGCCGTAGCTCAGCTGGGAGAGCGTCGCGTTCGCAATGCGAAGGTCAGGGGTTCGATCCCCCTCGGCTCCACCACCCGCCATGGCCGCCCGATCCGGCGCCTTGCCCGAGGCCCCCGGATCGTGAGACTTTGAAACCGTCTCTCCCGGATCCGGAGGCCGCAGGATGAGCGGAACTGACACCAACTCCGAGACGAAGACCCGCCCGAAGGTCCAGCGGCCGCGGCTCTACAAGGTCATCCTGATCAACGACGACTTCACGCCACGGGAATTCGTGGTGGCGGTCCTCAAGGCCGTGTTCCGCGTGACCGAGGATCAGGCCCACGGCATCATGATGACCGCCCACCGTCGCGGGGTCTGCGTGGTCGCCGTCTACCAGAAGGACGTGGCCGAGACGAAGGCCGCCGACGCCACCGACGCGGGGCGGTCCGCAGGCTTCCTCTCCGTTTCACCACCGAACCCGAAGACTGAGGCGCGCCTCCGCCCTCGCGGCCACGGGCGCAAGGCCCGTTCCCGCTTCGCCGCCCGAACCGCAGGCCGGCCCTCCGCCGCCCGCGCGGCCTCCCCCTTCCCGCAAAGGCCTCCTCCCTGCGATCCCCGTTGCCCGCGCCCCCGCCCTTCGGCTATCCCCGCCCCATGCCGCCCCGGATCCCCCTCCCGCCCCCCGACGGCCATCGCGAGGCCGCCCATCGCCTCCGCCTCGGGGCGCAGGCGCGCATCTGCGGGGTGGACGAGGCCGGCCGCGGCCCCTGGGCGGGCCCCGTCTACGCAGGCGCCTGCATCCTCGACCCCGCGGCAACGCCCGAAGGGCTCAACAATTCCAAGGTTCTGAGCGCCAAGCGGCGCCAGGCCCTCGACCACGCCCTCCGCGCCGGGGCCGAGATCGGCGTCGGCTGGGCGAGCGTGGAGGAGATCGACCGCCTCGGCCTCGGCCGCGCCGCGGACCTCGCCATGGCCCGCGCCGTGGCCGCGCTGCCGCGCCCGCCCTGCTTCGCGATCGTGGACGGCCGCCGCGTCCCCCCGAACCTCGGCGTCCCCGCCGAGCCGCTGATCTCCGGGGATGCGCTTTGCCTCTCGATCTCCGCCGCCTCGATCCTCGCCAAGGTCGCGCGGGACCTGGTGATGGACGCGCTCGCCGCCGAGCACCCCGACTACGGCTGGGAGACCAACCGCGGATATGGGACCGCCGCCCACCAGGTCGCCCTCAAGCGCTGGGGGGTCACCCCACATCATCGGCGATCTTTCCAGCCCATACACAACATCTTGCTTGAAGAACTCGGCGCAAACACCTGATTCAAAAAGAAATTGACCCTGATTCGCCTCTGCCGCATATACTGATTCGCAACACGGATCAGCGAGAGGGGGCGCGAGACCATGGCCATCGGCAAGACCGGCGCGGCGACGCGCAGCATCTCCACCACCGGCGCAGCGGCGCCTGCCGAGCCGTTGCCGCGCGGCGGAATCTCCGCCGGAGCCCCGCCGCCCTCCCGGTCAACGAGATCCTCGCAGGCGACTGCATCGAGCGGATGAACGCCCTGCCGGAGGGCTCGGTGGACATGGTCTTCGCGGACCCGCCCTACAATCTCCAGCTCAAGGGCGACCTGCGCCGCCCCGACAATTCCCGCGTGGACGCGGTGGACGACGCCTGGGACCAGTTCGACACCTTCGCCGCCT
>CAWFLE010000011.1:0-88924 GCA_963816545.1 uncultured Alphaproteobacteria bacterium
CGGCGGCGGACATGGGTCCAGCAATAGACCAGCTGCCATGGACTGCTGTCGCGCGCGATTTGGGTCAGCGCGTTGTAGGACTGGTAGGCGTCGCATTGCAGGAACCGGCCGCGGTATCCGGCAAGGAACTTCAGCGGGTGCTCTTTCCCCCGGCCGGGAGCATAATGGAACAGCACGATGGGCGGGCCGGCGCCGCCATGGCCGCGGTCGTCGGATACGACGGCCCAGAAGTAGCCGCTCTTGGTGACCTTCCGGCCCGGGTCCAGCACCGGCGCGCGGGTCTCGTCGACGAAGATGCGGTCGGCGCCGCGCAGATGGGCCCGCATGTGCTCGATGACCGGCATCAGATGAAAACAGGCGCGGCCGACCCAGTTGCCGAGCGTGCCGCGGTCGAGGTGGAGCCCCTGCCGCTCGAAGATCCCGGACTGGCGGTAAAATGGCAGGTGGTCTCCGAACTTCGAGACGATGATCCATGCGATCAGCCGCTCGGTCGGCAGCCCGCCCGGCACGACATGTTCGGGGGCATGCGCCTGCGCCACAGCCTGCGAACAGCGGCGGCAGGCGTATCGCGGGCGCCGCGTCGCCAGCACCTGGAACTGCGCCGGGATCACGTCGAGCCGTTCGGAGACATCTTCCCCGATCCGGGCCATCTCGCCGCAGCCGCAGGGGCAGAGGATGCTGGCGGGCTCGATCACCCGCTCGATCCGGGGCAGATGCGCCGGCAGATGACCACGGTTGCGCACCGGCTTCCGGGGCGTCTCCCCGCGCGCACGTTGCAGCGCCGCCTCGGCCTTCTCCTGCGCGGCCTCGAGCACGCCCTGGGCCAGTTCGGCATCCTCCAGCGGCAGGTTGAACTGGTCGGGCGACAGCTTCTCGGAGCGCTTGCCGAACTGAGCGCGCTGCGAGGTGCGCAGGATGTCCTCCAGCCGACGATTGGCCTCCTGCACCTCGGCCAGCGCCGCCTCGACCTGAGCCAGGCGGGCCTTCAGATGGGCGTTCTCGCGGGTGAGGGCATCGGCGTCCATGCGCAGGATTGAATCACTCTGGCCCGGTTCCGGCCAGCAAAAACAGCGGCTTCCGCCCCATGGTCACCCGGCTGCCAGCGGACGCCGCGCCCGCTCCGGTCTGACCAGCCGCCAGTCCAGTCCCTCGAACAGCGCCGCCAACTGCGCCGACGACATCCGCATCACCCCGTCCCGCACCCGAGGCCAGACGAACTTGCCGCCTTCCAGGCGCTTGTGAACGAGCACCATCCCGGTCTGGTCCCAGACCAGCAGCTTGATGCGATCCGCCCGTTTCGAGCGGAACACGAAGACGGCGCCGCAGAACGGATCGAGCCCGAACATCTCCTGCACCGCCAGCGCCAGCCCGTCGATCCCCTTCCGGAAGTCCACCGGCCGCGTCGCCACGAAGACCTTCCCCGCCCCACCTTGGCCGATCACGATGCCGCCGCCCGCGCTGCCCGGATCGTCCGCATCAACAGCCCCTCCTCGACCCCGGACCCGACGCGGATCACGACATCGCCGACGACGATCTCCACGCCGGACGTCGCGTGGGCCAAGGGCGCCTCCGCTGCCGCGCTTTCGACGACGAGTTCCGCGAACATCGGCAATGCCGCTACGCTCGCGGGCACGACCAGTTCACCCATCCGCAGCTTTCTGCGCCAGTCGTAAACCTGCCAGCGCGTCGTGCCATGCCTGCGGGCGACATCAGCCACCTTGGCTCCGGGCATCAAGCTCTCCGCCGCGATCCGCGCCCGCTCCGCCTTCGTCCGCCGCCGACGCCCAGTCGGCCCCTCGATCACCTCCAGCCGCGAAATCCCACCGCCCGACGAACCCCCCAAATGGACGCCCTCTTCGCCGTCTCGTTCCAAAGCCAACACCTCCCGCGCTCATCCGCACGCAGAATGGCTCGCTCAGATCAGAAGCGGCAGGAGGTGGTCGGCGTCGCGCTTACGCCGTAGGTCCGCGCCAGCTCGATGATGTCGTCCGTGAGCCGTTCCTCGTCCGGCAGGCCGTGGGGAACCTTGCGCTGGGTCGAGCGATGCTGGCCCAGCGTGCGGCAGGCGCGACGCTCGGACACACCGAGCGTCTGCCGCACGTGGTCGATGCAGAGGCGGCGGCGCGAAGGGCTCAGAAGTTTCCCCGGGCGGCCTCGCTGAGGATCAGCTTGTCCAGCGTCAGATCGGAGACCGCGCGCCGAACCCGCTGGTTCTCCTTCTCCAGCTCCTTCAATCGCCGCAGCTGCTCACGGCCTATGCCGCCGTATTGCCGACGCCAGCGATAGAAGGTCTGCACGGTGACGCCGATCTGGCGAACCGCTTCCGCCACCGGCATTCCCTGCCCATGAAGCACCTCCACCTGCGCAGCTTCGCGACGATCTCCTCAGGCTTGTCTCGCTTCCCAGCCATCCTTGGGTCCTCCTCAAAACGCGACAAAACTATCCCAATGGACGGACCACTTCAGTGGGGGCACTCCAGCAGCTTGCAAATAAAACTGCACCGCCTCGCTTGTCTGGAATCAATCAGGGCGATAGCGTTTCCTTGGGTTGACGCAGCGTCTCCGCTTCGGATCGCGCCCGCGCGATCCTGTGGCGAGCTTCATGTCGGGGGGGGGCCGGTGCTTCAGATCTCGGTATTTGGCGCGCTGGACATGCGGATCGACGGCAAGCCCAGGGAACTCGGCTTGTCCGGCCCCACGCGCTCGTTGCTCCAGTACCTTCTTTGCGCCCAGGGACGGCTGGCGCGCCGTGAACAGCTGATGGAGATGTTCTGGCCGCAGTCGAGGCTTGAACGTCGCCGCTCGTCTTTGAACTCCGCGATCTGGCGGATCAAGAAGACGCTGGGGACGTCCGGCGCGCTTTCGCTGCATGCGAGCGCGGACTGCGTGCGCCTGATCGGGCTGCAGGCGGTGGGCGTGGAGGTGGACTTCATACAGCTCGATCTCGCCCTTGGCGCCGCGGCCGCCGGCGCCGATCCGGACGGCGCCGCGCTGGCGGTGCTGCTCGCGGCGATCGACAACTGCCCGGGAACGCCGCTGGACGGCGTGGATGACGAATGGGCGACAGTGGAACGCGAGAGGCTGTCGGGCCTCAGGCTTCGCGGCATGACGACCGCCATGAGGATGCTGGCGACGCGGCGGCGCTACGACGAAGCGCTCGAGGTCGGGCGGGCGATCCTGGTCCATGAGCCCTACCGGGAATGCGCATTCCAGGAAATCCTGTGCCTGCACGTCCTGAACGGAGAGCGGGCGCGGGCGCTGCGGATGTTCGACGAGTTCTCGACGGCCCTGGAGCACGAGCTCGGGATCGGCCCGATGGTCGAGACGCGGGCGCTGCGGAACTATCTGGCCGGGGACATGAGCCTCGGTGCGGCCGCGACGCCGGGCGAGCGCCGGGTGGATCCCGAGGGCATCTGGGGACCCGGCGTGGACCTGCTGGTCAGCGCGATCGAACGCTCCCGCGGCCTTCTCCGCATCCCGGCCTGATTTTCCCGTTGCGCGGCCAGATGCGGCGGCGGATCTGCCGCCCGTTCCGATTCCGTCGCCGCCGAGGCGCTTGCGTTCGTCCGCAAACGGGCGGTGACGGCGCGGTGACGCAGGGGTAAGGCTGCGGGGACGGCCGCGTGAGATGCGGGCGACGGGCCCGCGACGCCTCGAGGATCGGTCCGCGCCAGAATGCTCTCCGATCGCAACTCCGGCGCCCGCCGATGTCGTGCGGCTGCGGCGGCCACCAGCTGAGGAGAAGGCCGGCATGTACAAGCATCCGGGCGTATACATCGAACACGTCCCCTCCGGCCTGCTGGCGGTCGAGGCCGCGTCCACCTCGGTGGCGGCGATCATCGGGCCGGTGAAGCGCGGGGCGCTGGTGACCGACGACAAGGAGGACGGCAAGCCCGTGTTCCTGTCGAGCCAGGCCCAGTTCGCCCGGCTGTTCGGCGAGCTGGACGGCGCCGCGGGCGGCCTGCGCAACCTCGGCTCGTTTCCCGACGCCTTCGGCCATGCGGTGCAGGCCTTCTTCGCGAATGGCGGAACCAAGGCTTACATCGTGCCCGTGGGCGACGGGGCGGGGGCCGCTTCCGTCGCCGCCTTCGCCGATCCCGCCAATGCGGGGATGGGATTCTACTTCACCGCCCGGTCCGAAGGGGTCTGGGCCAACGGCATGGTCCTGCGGATATCGCTCGCAGTCGCGGACGCCAACCCGCTGCTGACCACCTACGACGTCGAGATCGGTCTGCCGGACGGCAAGGGCGGGCTCGACCCTCTGCTGGAGACGCATACGGACCTGACGCTCGACCCCGCCGGCGGCCAGTTCCTGGCGAGCGCCGTCGATGCGGCCTCCGAGCTCGTGTCCGCGCGGCACGCCAGCGTGGCCTCGAGCGGCGGCGGCGCGGTCACCGGGTTCCTCAGCGGCGACCTGTCGGGCCTGGATCCGACGACGGTGGCCGCGGGGACCACGCTCGACATCTCCATCACCGGGGTCAACAACGGGGGCGGCGGTCCGTCCTTCACGGTGACCTTCGCGGGCGCGGAGACCACGCTCGCGGGGCTTGCGGCCGAGATACAGACGCAGGCGCGCGGGGTCGGCCTTGGGGTCGCGCGCGCGAACTTCGTGGCGACGGCGACACGGGACGGCCGGATCCTGCTGTTGCCGGGACAGAGCGCCACCCCCGGACGGGTGCATGAGGTCGCGGTCACGGGCGGCTCCGCCGCGGCGACGCTGACCTTCGACGCGGGCTCGGCGGTCGACTACCCTTCCGCATGGCCGGACCCGGCGAACCCGCTGGACGCGACCTTCGCGGGCGGGGTGGACCACGGCGATCCGGGGAACGCCGACTACACCAACGCGCTGATCCATCTGCGGGACTACCGCGACGTCTCGATCCTGCTGCTTCCCGGCAAGGCCTGGATCGCCGGCGGGGACAACGGCGCGATCGAGGCGGCCATCACCCATGCGGAGTTCATGAAGAACCGCATGGTGCTGGTCGATCCGCCGGATCCCCTGGGCGCCGCGCGCCTCCAGAGCCCGGCCGACGTGAAGGCGCTGGGTGCGCCGACCTCGCCCTACACGGCGCTCTATTATCCCTGGCTGGAGGTCGCGAACCCTTTCCACGATCCGGACACGGCCGCCAACCTGCCGCGGACCTTCCGCGTGCCGCCCGGAGCCTTCGCAGCGGGCGTGTGGGCGCGGATCGACGCGCGCCGCGGCGTGTGGAAGGCGCCGGCCGGGCTGGAGGCGACCGTGCGCGGCGCAGTGGGGCCGACCATCGACATCGGCGCGGACCTTCAGGACAACCTCAACGAGTTCGGGGTGAACTGCCTGCGGGCGATCATCGGGCCGGTCGTGGTCTGGGGCGCCCGCACCCGGGCCACCAAGACCCAGCCGGAGCACCGCTACGTCCCCGTCCGGCGAACGCAGAACATGATCGGCGAGAGCCTCTACGGCGCGCTGCAGGCGGTGGTGTTCGAGCCGAACGACCACAAGCTGTGGGCCAGCCTGCGCGCCAATGTCGGCGCGTTCATGGACACGCTGCACCGCGCGGGCGCCTTCCAGGGCGAGAAGGCCTCGGACGCCTGGTACGTGCAGTGCGGCCTGGGATCGACCATGACGCAGGCCGACATCGACGCCGGCGTGGTCCGGGTGGTGGTCGGCTTCGCGCCGCTGAAGCCGGCCGAGTTCGTCGTCGTCCAGATCAAGCAGATCGTCGGCCAGACCGCCTGAGCGGCGGGCCCGCGCGCAACACCGGAGGAAGAGGACGATGCCCGCCCCAACCTTTCCCGCGAACGCCCATCGCTATGACCCCTATCGGACGTTCAAGTTCCAGATCGTCATCAACGGTCGCGCCGTGGCCGGGCTGACCAAGATGGGGGCGCTGAAGCGCACCACCGAGGCGGTGAAGTGGCGCGCGGCGGGCGACCCGTCGTTCCAGCGGGTGATGCCGGGCGGCTCCAGCTTCGAGGCGGTGGCGCTCGAGCAGGGGCTGACGCATGACCCGATCTTCGAGGAATGGGCGAACGCCGTGAACAACGTGCGCGACGGCGACGCCGGGATGAGCCTCCGGAACTATCGCCGCGACGTGGTGATCAACGTGCTGAACCTGCAGGGAACGCCGGCGATCAGCTACCAGCTGCGCCGGGCTTGGGTGTCGGAGTTCCAGGCGCTGCCGGAGTTCGACGCGAACAACATGAACACCGTCGGGATCCAGACCATCACCCTGCAGCACGAGGGCTTCACTCGCGACGAGGCCGTCCAGGAGCCGGCGGAGGCCTGATCCCGCCATGACCCGCCCGGTCGAAACCCTGCCCGACGCCTTCCCTGCGGCGCGTTTCCGCCGGCTGGACGGACATGCCGAGCTTGCTGTCGCGGAGGCGGCCTCGGCGCCCCGGGCGAGGCCCGCGCGCGTGACGGCGGTGCTCGCGGCGCTGTGCGTCGATCTGGGCGGAGCGCCGGCCGACGCGGCGGCGGCGCGGCGCGTGTCGTCGGCGGGGCGGGAGTGGCTGCTCAGCCGGGCGGCGCTGCGCTTCGGCGCGGAACGGGACTGGTTCGAGGCGCCCTGCGAGGCCTGCGGCGCGCGGTTCGACGTGCAGGTGGCGATGGCGGAGGCGCCCCGGACGCCGCCCTCGTCAGGCTTCCCGGTGGCGGAGGTGGAGACGAGCCTCGGGCGGCGTCGCTTCGAGTCGCCGAACGGGATGCATGAGGAGGTCTTCGCCCGGCGGCGGGAGGGCGATCCGCGCCGGGTCTTCGCCGCGCTGTGCGGGCTGTCGCGGGAGGCGGAGGCGGAGGCCATCAGGTTCGAGCCCGCGGATCTGGCGCGCATCGACGCGGGCCTGGAGGCGGTCTCGCCGGAGATCGCCGACGGGGTGGACGTGGTCTGCCCCGAATGCGGCGGCGCGGGCCGCGTGCGCATCGACCCGCTGGCCTTCGCTTTTCCGTCGCCGGAGGACGTGCTGAGGGAGGTGCATCTGCTCGCCGCCGCCTATCGCTGGTCGGAGGAGGCGATCCTGGACCTGCCGGTCGCACGGCGGCGCGCCTATGCCGGACTGGTTCGGGCCGACCGGCGAAACGGCTTTCCGGGGAGGCTGTCATGAGCTTCCTCGGGCGGATCGCGGAGCGGGCGGCGCCTCGCCGTCCTGCCATCGCGCCGAAGGGTTATGTGCGTCGGACGGAGGCGCCAGCCCCGGCCGAGGAGGAGGAGATGCAGCCGCTGCGGCGGCCCGCCGCACCGCCGCCGGCAGGTGCGGCGCCGGCCTTCGCGAGGCGCGTGGTCCGCCGAGCGGCGGAGCAGGAGGAGGCGCCGGAGGAAGAGGCGCGGCCGCTGCGGCGCGCCGAAAATCCGCCCGCGGACGAGGAGGAGAAAGCCCGGCCGCTCCGACGCGTGGCCGAGGAGAACGAAGAGGAGGCGCAGCTCCTGCGGCGGGAGGCGGCGGAAGAGGAGGAACTTCGGACCCTCCGCCGCGCCCGGAGCAAGGAGGAAGAGGAGGCGCAGGCCCTGCGCCGGGCGCCCGAGGCGCCCGAGGGCGAGGAGGAGGAGGCCCGGCCGCTCCTTCGTCGGGAGGAGGAGGAGCTTCAGAGCCTCCGCCGGGAGGACGACCCGGAGGCGGAGGAGGCGCTTCCGCTTCGGCGGGCGGCGGTCGCCGTCGCGCCCGGCGATGAGGCTCCGACGGACGAGATGCGGGACGAGCCTGAGCCGATGCTCGGGCCCCTGCGGCGGTGGGAGGGTGCGGAGACCGCCGCTCCCGGCGCGGCGGTCCCGCTCGTCGATCCCGGCGAGTGGGGCGGGCGCGGCCCGCAGGAGGCCTCGCGCCCGACGGAATTCTCGCGCCCGTCGGTCCATATCGATCAGATCGACGTCCTGATCCACGAGCCGGCCGCTTCGGGCGGCGCCGGGCGAATGCCGGACCGCAGCCGCGCGATCCGCGCCCGCTACCTGCGCAGGCTGTGAGCGATGCCGGTCCCGGTCTCCTCCCTCTCGGTCGCGGTGCAGGGGATCGCGGATTTCCTGCACGGCCAGTTCGGCGAGGAGGTCAACATCACCGTCGCCCACCCGATGCGGGCCTCGGAAATCGCCAAGGGCGCCGGGGTGACGGCGCATTGCCTGAACCTCTTCGCCTATCGCGTGGCGCCCTCGGGCTTTCATGCGGGCGCGGGGCCGGGCGACACGCAGTTCGTCCGCATCAATGTGCTGCTGACGCCCTTCCCGGCCGATATCGACAATGCCGCGGACGATGCGGACATCCGCATCCTCGGCCATGCGATCCGGGTGCTGCAGAGCCACCCGGTCCTGCCGGTTCCTGCTGCGCCCCCCCTGCCCGGCGCGGCGATCGCGGAGCCGCCGGGGCGCAGGGAGTACCGGCTGGAGGCGGTGATGCTTGCGCCGCCGATGGAGGAAATCAACCACATCTGGACGACGCAGGGCGGGGACCTCGCCTATCGCCTCTCGGCCGCCTACGAGTTTTCGTTGATCCCGATCGAGCCGCTGGAGCCGGGCGTGCCGGCGCTGCCGCCCCGGACCCTGATCCTCGACGCGCTGGCGGGGGCCGGGGGCCGGCCGGCCGGGTTCGTTTCCGTCGGAACTGAGAGCCGGGCGATCCCGCTGGCCGGCGCCGGCGGCCAACCGGCGACGAACTGGGCGCCGGTGCAGATGTTCGTGCTGGGCGATGCGCTGACCAACGTGCTGGAGATCGCTGCGGGCGCCGCCGGCGCGACGATGGCCGTCGCGGGGCCCCAGGGCGGCGAGGCGGCGATGCAGGTGGTCTGGACCACGGCCGCCGGCGCCGAGACCGCGCAGCCGATCCAGGTGGAGCCCATCGGCGCCGCGCGGCTGGATGCGCCCGAGGCGCGGCTGACCCTCCAGCTTGCGGCGCCGGCGGGCGCGGTGGAGGGCACGGTGCGCACGCGGCCGGCTGAAGGCGGCGCGCCGGTCCCGGGCGGGGCCTTCGGCAACGCCCTCACCCTGACGATCGCGTGAGGGCGCCATGAACATCCAGCCCCAGATCCCCGCCTTCGACATCCGGTTCCTCGACTGGGAATGGGCGCGGATCGGCATGATGATCGCGCTGGCCGAGGCGGCGCGGACCGGGGCCGAACTGGACGACGGGTTCTCCGGGCGGTTCGCCGCCGCGACCGAGGCGGTGGCGGAGAACCGGCGCAACGGCGTCTGGGCGGGGCTGGCGGGGGCGGTGGACGGCGCGCTGCTGGACGCGTTCCTGCAGATCGACCTGGACATGCTGGCGCTGGCTCTGGCGCCGGATGCGCAGCCGATGCTGGGGCCGCGGCTCCAATCGCTGCAGCCGCAGGCCGCGGCGCCTTGGCCCACGCTCGCGCTGGTTCAGGAGCTGCTGATGCTCGACAGCGGGGCGGAGATCCTGGCGCTTTATGACCGGCTGGACGCGACGGCGCCGCTGGTGGCCTCGGGGCTGGTGCGCGTGACGGGGGAGGGACCGGGCCAGATGCTGCGCGCGACGCCCCTTGCGCAGCGGGCGGCGCTGACGCGCACCAGCGAGGTCACGGCGCCGCCGGGGGCGACGCTGGAGACGCGCCGCGGCCGCTGGTCGGACCTGGTGCTGCCGGCGCGCACGCACCGCGCGCTGGGGGATTTCGTGGCCTGGCTGCGGCGGCGGGAGGAGATCGCCGCCTGGGGCGGGAGGCCGGCGGGCGGGCCGCTGGCGCTGTTCTCCGGCGCCTCGGGCACGGGCAAGAGCTATGCGGCCTGCGTGATCGCGGCGGAGCTGGCGCAGACGACGGGGGAACTCTGGGCGCTCTATACGCTCGATCTCGGGCGGATCATGTCGAAATACGTCGGCGAGACCGAGGAGAACCTGAACCGGCTGCTCGACGCGCTCGACGGCAAGCGGGCGATCCTGCAGATCGACGAGGCGGACGGGCTGCTGGGCAAGCGGGGCGAGGTCACGGACGCCCGCGACCGCTACGCCAACCTCGAGGTCAGCCACATGCTCTCGCGGTTCGAGCGGCATGCGGGGCCGGTGATCCTGACCACCAACCTGCGGTCCAACATCGACGCGGCGTTCCTGCGGCGGTTCCAGATGGTCGTGGATTTTCCCTCGCCGGATGCGGCCGCGCGCGCGGCGCTGTGGTCGGCGCTGCTGCCGCCGGGCGCGCCGCGGGACCCGGCCCTGGACATAGAGGCGCTGGCGGGAGCCGCGCGGCTGTCGGGGGGCGCGATCCAGAACGCGGCGCACTACGCAGCCGTGTTGGCGGCCGAGGCCGGCCGGCCCATCGCGCCGCGGCATGTGGCCCGTGCGGTCTGGGCAGAGCTCGGCAAGGAAAACCGGCAGATCCGGCCGGCGGAAATCGGGCCCCTGGCCGCCCATCTGGAGGAGGTCTGATGCATATCCGTCGCATCACCATCACCCTGCCGCCCCGCCTGCGCGGGCGCGCGGCCGAGGAGGCGCGGCGCATCGCGCAGGCGGCGGCGGAGAACCTCGGCCACGAGGCCCCGCGTCGGATCTCGGTCGAGGCGCCGGGCGGGGCGGATGCGGCCGGCGCCGTGGGCCGGCGGCTCGCGGTGCTGACGAAGGGGGCGCGCTGATGGCCGTCGCGACGAAGGGGGCGCTGTTCGAGTACGGGCTGACCATCCCGCCGCTGGCGCTGGTGTTCGACTTCAACCCGCAGACGATCTCCCGCTCGCGGTCGGTGACGATCAAGATGGGCGACGCGCCGGGCAACCGCACCGGCTACGACTTCCTCTCGCCGCTGGAGACGAGCCGCGTGGCGCAGGGGGTGGAGCTGGCGGCCGAGACGTTCTCGGTGGACATCCTGCTCGACGCCACCGACCGGATGGACGAGGGCGATCCGGTCGCCGCGCTGTTCGGAGTGCAGCCGCAGATCGACACGCTGCGCTCGATGGTCGAGCCGAAGGCGCAGGGGCCGGCAGGGCTCAAGACGCTGGCGAGCCTCGGGGTCGGGGGGCCGCGGGCGTTCGAGCGGCAGGAGACGGCCTCGGTGCTGATCTTCGCCTGGGGGTTGCAGCTGCTGCCGGTGTTCCTGACCGGCGTGACCCAGAAAGAGGCGCTGCACCTGCCCAACCTGATGCCCTACCGCGCGGAGATGAGCCTCACCATGCAGGTGATCGAGAGCAACAACCCCTTCACCATGGCCGACAAGGTGCGTCAGACCGCGATGACCGCCCTGAACGCCGCGACCGGGTTCTGAGGAGGCGGCAATGGCGTTCTTCAAGGGATCCGCCTACGAATCCACCCCGGTCTTCGAGCGGGGCGCGCATGGCTTCCGCGGCCTGCGCGCGCGCCGCATCCGCCGGCCGGAGGCGGTGCTGGAGCACACCGTCTCCCTGAAGGAACGGCTGGATTGGTCGCGCACGAGTATTTCGCCGAGGGCCGGGACTGGCGCTGGCTGGCCGAGGCCAATCCCGACGTGCTGTTCCCCGAGGATCTGCTGTGGGAGGCCGACGCCCCCGGCGCGCGGGAAGACGGGACAGGGCGGGAGCGGCTGGGCCGGGTGATCCTCGTCCCGCGGCGGGCGGAGGTCGGCTGATGCCCTCGCTCGCCTCCCTCGGCGCGCTGCTGGATCCGGGCTTCCGGAACCCGGCCTCCTGCCTGATCGAGATGGGGGAGGACCGCGTCAACATCGGACTCATCGCGCCGCTGGTGGCGTCGGTGAACCTGCAGATGAGCCGGGAGGAGGCGGGCGCCGGGACCATCGTGATCGAGGATCGCCGCGGCAGCGACGGCAAGTGGGTGGCGGCCGACAGCGGGCTGTTCGCGCGCTGGGCGCCGATCCGGGTCAGCGCCGATTTCGGCAGCCATCAGGAGGTGATCCTGACCGGCTACATCCTGAAGCTCTCGCCCGAATATCCCGGCAACCCTGCGGAGGCGAAGCTGACGCTGGAGGTGCAGGACGAGGGGGCGGCGCTGAGCCGGGAGCACATGCGCAGGGTCTGGGGCGAGGATCAGCCGATGTCGGATCTCGCGATCCTCACGGACCTCGCCTCCGCGGTCGGCATCGGCCCCGACCCGCTCTCGGGCCAAGGCCAGTCGAGCCGACCCCTTACGCAGGAGGGCACGCCGATCCAGTTCCTGCGCGAGCGGGCCAAGGCCAACGGCTACGAGCTGATCTTCCGCGACGGGCAGGTCTACTTCGGGCCGAAGCGGCTGGAGGGCGCGCCGCAGGCCCCGATCCTGGTCTATGCCGGGCGCGACACCAACTGCCGCAACTTCACGCTGGGGGACGTGGCGGACCTGCCGGACGAGGTGCGCGCCGACCTCGCCCCGCGGGAGGAAGGCGCCACCCCCGAAGTGGTGTCGGTCACGCCGGACGAGCCTGCGCTGGGCACGACCCCCGCCGCGGCGGAGGGCGCGGGGCTGGGGGCCCCCTCGGTCTGGCGGGTTGGCGCCGAGGGCGACGAGACGGTGGAGGAGCGCACCGCCCGCGCCCAGGCCCTGGTCAACGAGCACGCCTTCAAGCTGCGCGGTTCGGGGGAGCTGGACGGATCGCTCTACGGTCATGTGCTGAAGCCGAGCGGCACGGTGACGATCGACGGGGCGGGGCCGCGCTATGGCGGGCTCTGGTACGTGGACAAGGTCGCCCATGCCTTCGGACCGCAGGGCTACGCCCAGACCTTCGAGGTGATGCGCAACGCGACCGGCGAGAGCGCCGGGCCGACGAGCCCGCTCGCGGCCGGGGCCTCGGCCCTCGCCGGTCTGTTCTGAGGAGGGGCCCTTATGGACGAGTTCCAGCTTCTGGAGGACACGGCCCGGCGGCAGGCCACCAAATACTGGGGGAAGTACCGCGGCATCGTTGCCGACGTGAACGACCCGGAGAAGCGGGGGCGGATCAAGGTGCTCGTGCCCTCGGTGCTGGGGGAGGGCGTGTCGCAATGGGCCGACCCGGCCTTCCCCTATGGCGGCGGGCCGGGGTTCGGCTTCGTGATGGTGCCGCCCGTGGACAGCGCGGTGCTGGTGGAGTTCATCGAGGGCGACCCCTCCGCCCCCCTTTGGACCGGCGCCTTCTGGCGGCCCGCCGACCAGCCTCCCGAGGACTACACCGGCCAGCCCCGCAAGGTGCTGCACACCGAGAGCGGCCATCGCCTGGTCTTCGACGATACCGACGGCGAGGAGACGGTGACCCTGCATTCCGCGACCGGGGCGGTGCTGGAGATGAACCCGGAGGGGTCGATCTCGCTCGCCGACAAGGGCGGCGCCCATGTCACCATCGACGCCGCCGCCGGTGAGATCGTGATCGAGGATGCGAACGGCAACTCCGTCACGCTTTCGGCCTCGGGGATCGCCTGCGAGGACGCCTCGGGCAACCGGATCGAGACCACGGCCGGCGGCGTGGAGGTGAAGGGCGCCACCGTGAAGATCGAGGGGCAGTCGGTCAGCCTCGGCGGCGCCGGGGGCGAGGCGCTGATCAAGGGGCAGACCTTCCTCGCGCTGTTCAACTCGCACGTGCATCCCTGCACCGCGCCGGGCGCCCCGTCGGGACCGCCCGTGGTCCCGCTGACGCCGGGCGCGCTGACCATCAAGACGGTGGCGTCATGAGCGGCGCGGTGGAGACCCGGCTGCCGCGGACGCGCTACATGGCATTCCCGTTCCGGCTTGGGGCCGATGGCGCCGCGACCTCGGCGCGGATGGATCACATACGCGAGCAGGTGGCGCAGGTGCTGTTCACCAGCCCCGGCGAGCGGGTGTTCCGCCCCGAATTCGGCTTCGGCGCCCGCCGCCACGTTTTCGAGCCGAACGCCGCGCCGCTGTGGGAGCTGGCGCGCAACCGCCTGTTCGGCTCGCTGGCCGAGGCGCTGGCGGGGGAGGTCGACCCGAAGACGCTGAAGGTGGAGGTGGGGGCCGGCCCCGGCCAGCCGGAGGTGCTGCTCGTGACCATCGCCTACACCATCGCCGCCTTGCAGAAGGAGGAGCGCCACAGCTTCGAGCTCTGATCGAAGCGAGGCCCGAGCACCATGGCAGAGCTGCCCGCCCCGATCCTGGAATTCGACGTCGGCTGCCCCGATTGCGGCGAGCGGCGCGCACAGCTGCCGCCGCCGCTGCCGGGCGTGCCGGACGATTTCGACTGGAAGGCGCGGGACTACGACAGCCTGCGGCTGTTCCTGATGCAGGAGCTGGCGCATCGGTTCCCCGAGCGGCGGCGCTGGACGCCCGCGGACATGGAGGTGGTGATCGTCGAGCTGCTGGCGGCGGCGCTCGACCGTGCCTCCCACGCGATGGATGCGGTGCAGGGGGAGCGCTACCTCGCCACCGCACGGCGGCCGCAATCGGTTCGGAGGCTGCTGAAGCTGATCGGCTACGACGCGGCCGAACGGGTGCGCGACGACGTGCTCGCGCGGCTGCCGCCGCCGGAGCCGGGCGTGACCGAGACGCGGGAGGAGCGGCTGGAGCGGCTCTGGCGGCTGGAGCCCGGCCTGATGGAGGCCGCGCGCGCCGAGGGGCCGCGAGGGGTGGCCGAGCAGCGCCGCATGGTGACGCTCGACGATCACGAGACGGTGCTGAGCGCGCATCCGCTGGTCTCGCGCGCGCAGGCGCGGCTGGTGTGGACGGGGGCGTGGAACACGGTGCTGGTCTCGGCGCTGCTGGCGGGGGACCGGGCGCTGGATGACCCGCTGCCGGCCCCCGGCGCGGACATGGCCGCCGACCTTCTCTGGACCCGCATCCGGGAGTTCCACCTCGATGAGGGCCTGCCCCTGCCGCGGGAGGGCGCGCCCACGCCCCGCCGCCTGCTGCGCGTGATGATCGAGCGGCGGCGCATGATCGGCTCGGAGGTGTTCCTGGAGGACGCGAAGCCGGCGGCGATCTCGTTCACCCTCTCGATCCGCGCGAGGCCCGGGTATTTTCGCAGCGAAATGCGGCAGGCGCTGGCGGACGTGTTCTCGGCCGACGAGGGCGGGTTCTTCGAGCCGGGGCGGCTGGATTTCGGGGAAGATCTGTTCGCCTCGGACCTGATCGAGGCGGCGATGGCGGTCGACGGGGTGGAGGTCGCCTGCCTCAACCGCTTCAAGCGCGTCGGATCGGGGTGGCCGGACCGGGTGGTCGAGGGCTTCATCCCTGTCGCCGACGACGAGCATCTGCGTTGCCTGAACCTCCGGGGTCAGCCCGGGAAGGGGTATTTCCGGCTGGTGGTGAACGGGGGGGAGGTCGGATGAGCGACAATCCGGACCGGCTCGGCAAGCTGATGGACCTGACCCGCTGGAACAGGGCCGGGCTGCCGCGCTTCCAGTACGTGGACGGCGACGCGGCCGCGTGGCTCGAGGAGCTGCGGATCGCGATGATGGGTCTGACGGCCCGCGGCGCGCCGATGGAGGAGCGGCTGCCGGAGACCTGGCGCCATCGCTTCTCCCAGGCCCCGGACCAGTGGCCCGCGCCGGCGGAGCGGGCGGCGTTCCTCGAGGCGCTCGACTGGGCGGCGCTGGCGCGCGCCTGGCCGGACGCCGCCGAAACGGCGCGGCGGCGCAACGCGCGGCTCCTGGATCAGTATGGCGCGAGGAGCGCCGACTACGGGTGGGAGATCATGCGCGCGGTTGCCCGCGCGGCGCATGTCCTGCTGGGCCACCAGAACGCCTACGCCAACGAGGGCTACATCCGAACGGCCACGCAATGGCGCAACCTCGCGCGGCTCGCGGCGATGGTGAACCACCAGCCGGCGCCGCCGACCTCGGCCACCACGACGATCGGGCTGATCGTGGATCCGACCGCGGACGGGGCGGCGGTGGAGATCCCGCGCGGCCTCGCCATGAAGCACGCGCCTGCCGAGGGCGGCGCGCCGGTGGTGTTCGAGACGCTGGTCCCGCTCAAGGCCCATCCGGATCTCAACGCCGCGCGCGCCGTGGGCTGGAACCGGGACCCCGAGCCGCTGGCCGCGTTCGACCGCTGGATCGACGACGAGGAGGCGGAGCTGGCCCCCGGCGCGCTGGGCGTGCTCGCCGACGCGGCGGGCACGGGGGCCGTGGACGGCGTGCTGATGCTGGAGGTCGAGCGGGACGCGGATGCGGGCGAGGCGCGCATCCGGCTCGATCAGGCGGAGGCCTGGACGCGAGGGGACGTGGCGCTGCATGTGGATCCGAAGGGGGTGCGGCGCGGGCTGCCGCGCTCGATCACCGGGACGCTGGTGCTGAAGATCGACACCGCGGCGAACTACCCGATCAACTCGGTGGTGCGTCTGCACCATCCGGGCGGGGCGACCGAGCTTCTGGTGAGCGGCGCCGCGGACGGGCGCCTGAAGCTGGCGGCGGCGGGGCTGGAGGTCGCGGGCGGGACGGAGGTGACGGTCGAGACGCTGGCGCCGGTCTCGGATGTGGGCGGCGGCAGCCTCGCGCCCGCGTCGGTCGGGAACCAGGCGTGGTTCCTCGGCACGAACAACCTGCTCGCCTCCGGCAACGCGGCGCCCAAATTCGCGGTCGACGGGGATGGCGTCGAGCTTGAGGACATCATCGGCTACGATTTCGGCGTCATCGCCAACGCGGTCGGCAGCTTCTACGTGCAGACCAAGGGCGCCAGGCGGGAGGGCGCCACGGTGGCGGGCGATCCGCCGGCGGTCGTGCTCGGCGACCCGCAGCCGCGCCGCGTCGTCTCCTTCGACGGCAAGCCGCCCAAGGGGCTTGCCGTCGGGGACCTGATGGTGATGCGGGAGGCGGGCGGCGGCGCGGCCCACGGCCTGCGCATCGCGGGCATCGCCACCGGGGCGGAGGAGTTCTCGCTCCAGTTCCATCGGGACATGCCGCAGGACGTGTCCAGCTTCCGGCCCGATGCGTGGGAGTTCCACGGCCCCCTGCTGAGGGCCCTGCGCCCGGTCGATCACGACCGCAACCCGCGACCCGCTTTCGACGGCCCGGAGATCCGGCTGACCGGCCTCTCGGAACCGTCGCGGGAGCTGGTGCGCCTTGGCAAGACCTGCCTCGTGGAGGACGAGCGGGGGCTCGTGCCCCCGGTGCTGGCGCGCCTGGTGGAAGCGATCGCCGACGGGGAGGCGCTGCGGCTGCTGTTCGAGCCCGCGGGCGGCCTGCCGGGCTTCCTCAAGGGCTGGACGGTGCTGAACCTCAACGCGGTCCCCGCCAGCCACGGCGAGACGCGCAGCCCCAAGACGCTCGGCTCCGGCAATGGCGAGAAGGCGCTGCAGAGCTTCCCCTTCGCCGCCCGGGGGGTCAGCTTCGTCCCCTCGACGGTCGCCGAGACCGGCGTCGCCCCGGACATGGAGGTCACCGTGGACGGCGTCCTCTGGTCCTATCGCGACCTGATCGACCCGACCGCCGACGGCACGCAGAGCTGGTCCATGTCGCTGACCGAGGACGGCGCGCTGGCGATCTATTTCCGCCGCCGCCTGCCGACGGGGGCGGACAACGTCGTGGTCCGGCGCCACCGGATCGGCGTGGGGCCGGGAGGCGCGGTCCCGGCGCGCGTCTTCGCCAAGCCCATGAAGAAGCACCGCCATGTCCGGGCCCTGACCCAGCCCTACCCCGCGACCGGCGGGGCGGAGCGGGAGCCGGTGGAGGACATCCGGGTGAACGCGCCCGCGCGGCTGGCGGCGAACGGGAGGGCGGTGTCGCTGCGCGATTTCGAGCGGCTCTGCCGGCGCCGCTCCGACGTGTGGCAGGCGAAGGCGCGGAGCGTGGTCGCCCCCTCGGCCGCCGAGCAGGTGGCGATCGTCATCGTGCCGGCCAACGGGGGCGCGATCGGGCCCACGCTGCGCGCCGACCTGACGGCGTTCGTCGAAAGACGGACCCTGCCGGGCGTGCGCGTGGCGCTGGAGGATTTCGAGCCGGTGCGCCTGATGGTGGAGGCGCGGATCCGGGTGGACGCCGAGGCTTTCGACAAGACCGCCGTGCAGGCCGCCGCGCAGGACGCGCTGATCGCCGGCTTCTCGCTGGAGCGGCGGGCGCTGGGCCGGCCCGCCTACATCTCCGAGGTCGTCGCCCTGCTGGAGCGGGTGGAGGGCGTGGAGACGGCGACGGTGCGGAGCTTCAGGGTCCCCTCCTTGGCCACGATCCGGCGGACGGCGCGCACGGGCGGCAGCCCGTCGGCCTTCTTCCCCTTCGACAACCAGGTGATCTCGGTGCGGTCGGAGACGGCGGGCGCCGATATGGCCGTGGCGGTGGAGACGATCTGATGGACCCGGCCGACCTCAGGACCCGCGCCGGCCAGCTGCTCTACCGGGAGCTGCCGGAGGAATACCGCTACCGCGACCCCGCGCCTGCGCCGGGCGAGTTCGGGGACCTGGAGGCGTATCTGCACGGCTTCGGCCACCTGCTGGACCTGATCCGCGGGACGACCGAGCAGGCCTATGCCGACGCCTTCGCCGAGCCCGCCGACAACGGGCGCGAGATCCAGGCCTGGCTGATCCCCTATCTCGCCGAACTGGTCGGCGCGGAGCTGCGCGCCCCAGACCCGGCCGCGCGCCGACAGGAGCTGAACGAGACCGTCTCCTGGTACAAGTCCAAGGGCTCGCTCCAGTCCATCGACGAGATCTCGGACGTGGTGAGCGGCGACGAGACGGTGGTGGTGGAGGGGTGGCGGCGGACCTTGACCACGCCGCGCCTCGGCCTGCCGCCCTTCACGTCGCCGGCCTCGGCGATGGGCGACGGCGGTCCGGCGGGGGCGCCGTCGCTGCCGCTCGGGACGCCGGACCTGCGCATGCATGACCGGGCGGTGCGGGACGAGACCGGGTCCAACCCGCTTCACGCCCTGCGAAACCCGCGGCGCGACGCTTTCGGCCGCACGATGGCGCCGGACGTCGCCTACTGGACCCCGCGGGCCCGCCGCGGCGCGCCCTGCTTCGCGGGGGCCTATGACGACGCCTCGGCGCGCACGCCGGACCTGCGCGGGTCAGGGACCCGCAACCTCGGCCCGCACCCCCGCCGCACGCTGATCCATGTCCGCCCGCCCGAGGGCTTCTTCGCCGCGGGGATCAACGGCGCCGCCGTGGCGCCCACGGCGGCGGACCTGCACATCGACCCGGCCGTGACCGCGCGGCAGGTGTTCGGTCCCGAGCAGGTGTTCCGCGCGCTCGGCCTGCTGGAAGAGGACAGGGTGGACGACCTGCTGATCGACGGACGGCTCGTCCTGCCGGATCGGGTGATGGTCTCGGGCGACGTGACCCTCCCGGCCGGAACCGACGTGGAGTTCCGCGGCCTGATGTTCACCGGCTCGGTCCGGGTGGACGACCCCGAGACCCGCGTGCGGTTCGAGCGCTGCGCGGTGGAGCGGCTGGCGATCGCCTTCCCGACGCCGGAGCCCTCGGCGACCGCGACGGACTGCCTGTTCAACGCCATCGCCGGGGGGGCCGGCTTCGCCCGTCTCATCCACTGCACGGTGCTCGAGGACGTGGCGCTGGAGCGGCTCTGGGCCTCCGACTGCATCTTCGCAGGGGCGCTGGTGGACCTCGACTGTTCCGGCGACGATACCTGCATCCGTTATTCCCGCGTCCCGGATCTGGGGGCGCTGGGGGCTTGCGGGGCGGACAAGGCGCCCTCCAACACCGACGACGATCCGAACTTCGTCCAGCTCTGGTTCGAGGACGGCGAGGGCTCGATCCTGCGCCCCGCGATGTTCGGCGAGCCGGGGGCGGGCGTGCTCGACCTCGTGTCCTCGGCCGCGATCCGCGCGGGGGCCGAGAACGAGGGCGAGATGGGCGCCTGCAATCACCTGTTCCACGCCGCGCGCATCCGGGCGCTCGAGACCAAGCTCTCGGACCATCTGCCGTTCGGGCAGGAGATCGCGATCCGCTACGATCCGCATCTCTCGCGCCCGCCGGTCCGCCGCATCTGAGGGGAGCCGACCCATGAAGGGCAACATTTCCCGCGACAGCCATCGGCCGGAGGACCGCTACTCGGCCGTCTTCCAGGTGCAGGGCGGCATGGTCACCGACGCCGACCTGGGCGAGCAGGCCCGGATCGCGCGCCGCCGGACCGACGGGCTGGGGCGCGACGCCGCCGGAAGCGGCGTGCCCGCCGAGGGCGGGGCCGTGTCGCTGGGGGGCGGGGGGCCGCAACTGGTCGAGGGCGTCGTCTACGCCGAGGGCGTGCGCGGCGAGACGCGCGCCACCGGGGCGCTGGCGGGGCCGCTTTCGCTGCTCGGCCGGCAGGTGGACCTGCCGCTCGCCCCGCCGATGCCGGCGACCGGCGCGTTCATCCTCTATGCCGACCTGTGGGAGCGGGTGGTCACGAACCTCGAGGACCCGAACCTCTCGGATCCGGGCCTGCACGGCGCCGAGACCGGATTCCGGACCCGGACCATGGCGCAGATCAAGACGGCCCCGGCGGCGCAGGAAGCGCTGCTCGGGCGCCCCGACGGGCCGTTCCCGCGCATCGGGGGCGGCGTCCTGACCGTGACGCCGGCGGACCCGGAGACCATCGCCGACGAGTGCGACCCCTGCGCCGACACGGTGTCGGCGGAGCAGACCGTAGCGAACGCGCTCTTCCGGATCGAGGTGGTGCATGTGCACGGCGATCAGCAGGCGCCTGAGCGGATCACCCTCGCCTGGTCGGCCGAGAACGCCTCCGCCATCGCACCCGCGAGCGTGAACGCCGAGGATTTCGGCCGGGCGGGCGCGGTATACGAGTTCTTCTCGACCGCCACCGAGTGTCATCCGGGCGCGCATGCGGACCCGGCCGCCGCGGCGCGCAGCAGCTTCGCCGTCAGCCTCGCCGCCGGCCCCGAGGCGCCCTCGGCGCCCGGGGGGGGCGACTGGCCCTTCGTCCGCCGCTGGGACGGCGCTGTCGCGATCGACTTCGCCGCCGGGACCGCGGAGCGAGCGGGCGGCGGAGCCGGCGTCTCCGTCTCCGGCCGCACAGCGACGCTGGCCGTCGATGCGTTCACGGCCCAGATCGCGTTCGGAGGCCGCCCGACCCTGGCGGGCGACTACTGGCTGATCGAGATGCGCCGCTTCGCCGAGCCGCGGGTTCGAGCGGTTCAGGAGACGCCCATCGGCATCCGGCACAGCTACTGCCCGCTGTTCCGCGTGTCCGACGGCGCGGTCCAGCCCCTGACGGATGCCGAGCGGCGGCGTCTTTCTTTCCCCGCGCTCGCCGATCTTCCGGCGACGCATGTGGCCCTCGACAACAACTGCGCCAAACTCTTCGGCGACGCCGGGAACGTGCAGGAGGCGCTGGACAATCTCTGCGCCATCGAGGCCGCCGACATCGCCTTCGATCCGGAGGGCTGCCCGCGTCTCTATGACGGCGCGGACAACGTGCAGGCGGCGCTGGACAACCTCTGCAAGGTCGATTTCGGCACGGAGCGCCTGCTTCGCCTGCTGCACGACTGGGGAGTGGTGTGCGGGGTCGTGCCGGAGCGCGGGTCTCGCGGCCCGTCGACCGTGCGCTGGAGCGGCGGCGCGATCCTTGACCGGGCCGGCGTGCTCGGCGATGTGGAGGAGACGGTGCTGGAGCTGGACAAGCTGATCGGCACCGAGCGCTTCCACTTCGACGGCTTCCCCGCCTTCGCCGACGCGCTTCGCAAGAAGGAGGCGTGCCTCGCGCTGGCGATCGGCGAGGGCGGCAGGATCGAAGCGCATCTCGCGCGTCGCAGCCGCGCTTTCGGGCCCGCCGACCCGACCTTCCTGTCCGTCTTCGCCGCCTGCCGGGCGCAGAAGCCGACCTTCGACATCAAGGAGGACCTCGCGGCGCGCCCGTCGAACGAGCGCGTCGCCCTCGACAAGATGTTCTACGGCGCGGCCTATTCGAAGCTCGCGGCCTCGCAGCGGCTGAGCGGCGCGGAGCAGCGGGTCGCGCGCAGCTACAACGACGACCTGCTCCGGCGCTACAAGGTGCACCTCGACGACGAGGACGAGGCCCTGCGCCTCGACGCGAAGATCCGCGAGATCGACGAGCGGATCCAACCCGGCGCCGCGACCGGCGAGGTGCGCGAGACCCGCTTCCTGGAGCGCGAGGCGGCGGTCTACCGCCTGGTCCGCGAGACCGAGGAGGAGCGGATCCGCCGCTGCCTGTGCGGTGCGCTGATGCCGCGGTGCCCTACGCCGGGCGAGGCGCCGCATCTGGTGCCCATCGCCTGCCTGGAGGGGACGACCGAGGGCGAGCGGATCCTGATCGACCGCGTCTGCCCCTGGTGCTGCCGCAAGCAGGCCATGTCCTGGCGGATGGTGCAGTACTTCGCGGCCGAGCTGCGGGACCAGTTCGCAGACCGGATCGAGGCCGCCTGCTGCCCGCCCGAGCGCTCCTCCGGGACGGTCAAGCCGCGGCCCACCGTTTCGATGACGCATCTCGAGGCTCAGCTCAAGCCGACGGGGGTCTGGCAGGAGGCGGAGCGCGGCTTCCGGATCCTGCAGGGCCGAACGCCGCCTGCCGAATACACGGTCCAGCCCCGGATCGAGGACCTGGGGGTGGACCAGGCGCGGCGCGCCCTCGACGGCAACGGCGTGGAGGTGACGCAGACCATCGACGTCGCCGACGTCGCCGCCATCGCCAAGCTGCGCGAGGCGTCGGTGGGGCTGGAGGCGCGGGACCTGCTCGGCGACACCGGCGCGGTGGCCCCGGGCGACAAGGTGGCGCTGATCGTCCAGAACGGCATCGCCATCGACTACGTGAAGCTGGAGACCGGCGCCGGCAAGTTCACCTTCGACCGCGCGGCGACGGCGAGCGCCGGCCTGAGCGAGGAGGCGCGGAAGGACTTCGAAACGGCGACCAGGGCGCTGGATGACCGGATCGCCGCGGCCGAGAGCGTGGAGGCCGGTTTCGCCGCCTTGATCGAGACGCGGCGGGAGGCCGTCGCGCGCGAGACCGCGGAGGCCGAGCAGAGCCTGCAGCGGCTGCGCGCCGAGCAGGCCGACCTCGGCGCCGCCGTCGAAACCATGCGCAGCTCGATGGCCGAGATCGAGGCCGAGCGACGGACCATGACCGCCGCACTCGCGGAGGCCCGCACCGAGTTCGCCCGCCTCGCCGACGAGCAGAAGAGCGTGCTCGCCGGGGCGGCGCAGGAGCAGGACGCCATGATCGCCGTGATCCGTCGCGAGACGCCGGTGACGGCGGTCGTGGCGGCGGAGCCGGCCCTTGCCAACGCGCTCGCGGCGCGGGGCGTGACCAATGTCGCGGGCCTCGCCGAGCTGTCGGACGCCGACCTGACCGCCGTGGCGCGAGAGGCCGGCACGAACCTCAACACGGCCCGGCGCATGAAGCGCGAGGCCGCCGACAGGCTTGTCGGACCCGTTCGGTAGGAGGTGAGGATGGCTGCGAAAACGACGCTCCGCCGACGCGCCGCCCGCAGGTGCAAGGGGATGCGGCCGCGCCGCGGCCCGGCGCCCGGCGTCGTCGCGGCGCGGACCGCGGCGAAGTCCCATGAGGGCGGGATCCTGATCGGCGGTGCGCTTGATCCGGCCGAGAAGGCGGCGAACCGCATGGCGACGCAGGCGCTGGCGGGAGGGCCGGTCGCGGCCTCCACTTCGCCCTCCGCAGGTGTCCACCGCATGTGCAAGGACTGCGAGACCGAAGAGAAGGCGCAGCGCACGGCCGCCCCCGCCCCGTCGGTCGCGCCGGGCGCGCGATCGGCCGCCGCCGATCCGGCGGCGTCGGCGGCGCTGTCGGCGATGGGGCCGGGCCGCCCGCTCGCCCGCGCCGAGCGCGCCTTCTTCGAGCCGCGCTTCGGGCGGGACTTCTCCGGCGTCCGCGTGCACGAGGGGCCCGCCGCCGACCGCGCCGCCCGCGGCATCGACGCCAGCGCCTTCGCCTGGGGCCGGAGCATCGCCTTCGCCGGGGGCGCGCGCGCCGAGGGCGGGCCGCGGCTGATGGCGCATGAGCTGGCGCATGTGGCGCAGGGCGAAGGCGCCGCCCGCCGGACGGTGCGACGGGCGACCATGGCCGCGACGAACGGCGCCGCGCCCTACAAGAAGGTGCCGGACGATCATCGCGCCACCGTCCAGAAGGCGCTCGACCTGATCGGGAACGCGATCGCGGCCAAGACGTGCAAGGACTTCTTCAAGGACAAGTGCACCGCAGGCGTGGCGGGCTCGGCGGAGGCGACGTTCAAGGCGGCGACCGTCCACTTCCTCGACGACCGCACCACCCGCTTCGGGCTGAGCGACGTGCGCAAGAAGGCCGCCGACCCGCACATGGTGGGCTACAACATGCAGGCCTTCGAAATCGGCCGATGGGAGGTGGCCGCTACCCTGCTGCACGAGATGTTCCACACCTGCGACATGAGCACCGACGACATGGACGAGATCCTGGCCGAGCAGGCGGCGGAGGCCTGCGGCTTCTACGCGCCCTGGATCCTCTCGGCCTCGCCCCGGTCGCTGGACGTGGGCGACGTGCTGACGCTGAAGGGCTACCAGTTCGGCCAGACGCAGGATGGCGACCACTACGTGGAGATGGGCGGGGTCCGGATCATGAATTACCGGAAGTGGGAGCAGGCGAAAGGCGCCTCCTCGGTCCGGGTGGAGTTCGTGGTCCCGCAGACGATCAACGACAACTGGTTCTTTTCCGAGGACGTCGAGGTGAAGGCCGTGAACAACGGCCATGACAGCAACGTCAAGACGGTGAACGTGGACCCCTGACGCAGGGCCGCCGGCATGGGCGAGGCCAAGACCGCAGCCAAGACGACGGCCCGCGCGCCGCGGGTCAGGGCGCCGGCGCGCAGGCCGGCGCCGACGCGCGATGTCGCGGCGCCGAAGGTCCAGACCGCGCTGAAGGTCGGGGCGGCGAACGACCCGCTGGAGCGGGAAGCGGAGGTCACCGCCGAGCGCGTCGTCGCCATGTCCGCGCCGACCACCGACGCGGCGGCGCCCTCGCCGGCGGAGACGCCCCCCGCCGCGCGGCGCCTCCCGCAGGTGGACCAGGAGAGCCAGCCGGACACCGCGACGTTCGAACTCCGCGCCGCCCGTCCCCGCCGATCACCAGGACCCGGAGGTGCCTTCGGCCGAAGACGTGGACACGGCCGGTCTTGCGGAGGACGAGTTCGGCGAGATCGAGACCGGGGAGCCTGACGCCCCTGACCTGAAGCTCTCCCCGGCCGAACCCGCCGCCGTCGGCGCGGCCGGCGGAGACGCCCCCGCGGACGTGGCCCGCGCCGTCGCCCAGCCCGGCGCGGGCCGCCCTCTGCCCGACCCGGTCCGGGCCTTCATGGAGCCTCGCTTCGGCGCCGATTTCTCGGATGTCCGCATCCATGACGCCTCCTCCGACCGTCGCGCGTCGGAGCGGATCGGCGCCCGCGCCTTCACCCATCGCAGCCACATCTGGATGGGAGAGGGAGAGCGGGTGGAGGACCGCCGCCTCCTCGCGCACGAGCTGACCCATGTCGTGCAGCAGACCGGCCGCGTCCCGCTCGCGCGCCGCGAGGCGCAGCGCGCCGAGCCGGAGGTCCGCCGCGGCTGGGCTGCGGACAAGGCGGAGCGGGTTGCGCGCAACGTGCCGGGCTACACGCTGCTGACCGTGATCCTCGGGCGCAGTCCCATCACGGGCGACGAAGTTCCGCGCACGGCCGAGAACCTGATCGGCGGCTTCCTCGGCCTGCTGCCCGGGGGCGAGTTGATCTTCCGCAAGCTGCGGGAGACCCGGGCGCTGGAGCGCGCCTTCGACTGGGTTTCGGGGCGCCTCTCCGACCTCGACATCACCTGGAGCCGGATCAAGCGCCTGGTGTCGGACTTCATCGACGAGATGCCGGACACGTCGCCGCTCTCCGTCGCCAAGCGCATCTTCAAGCCGCTCGTGACCGACATCCTCACCTTCGTCGGCGAGATCAAGGACAAGATCCTGGAGTTCATCCTGCGCGGCGCGCTCGCGCTCGCGGGCCCGTGGGGCGAGAAGGTCTGGGGGATCGTGGCGCAGGCGCGCGAAGCGCTGTCTTTGATCCTCAACGACCCGATCGGCTTTGCGAAGAACCTCGTTGGCGCGGTGGTGAAAGGCTTCCGACAGTTCGGGTCCAGGATCTGGAACCACCTGCAGAAGGGTCTGATGGGGTGGCTCTTCGGGACGCTGCAGGGGATGGAGATCGACCTGCCGGAGAAGCTGGACTTCCGGGGCATCATTTCGGTCGCCCTGCAGATCCTCGGCCTGACCTACGCCAATTTCCGCAAGACGCTGGTGAAGAAGCTCGGGCGCAGCGGAGAGAATAAGGTGTCGTTCCTGGAGAAGTCGGTCGAGGTGGTGAAGATCCTGCTCAAGGAGGGCTTCATCGGCATCTGGCAACGGGTGCTGGAGATGATCGACGGCTTCAAGCAGACGGTGGTCGACGGCATCCGCGACTTCGTGATCAACACCATCGTCATGGGCGCGGTCTCGTGGATCGCGGGCCTGTCGAACCCCGTGGGCGCCATCGTCAAGATCGCGCTGTCGATCTACAACATGATCCGGACGTTCCTCGAGCGGCTGGACCAGATCGTCGAGCTGGCCCAGTCGATCTTCTCATCGGTCGGCGCCATCGCGCGCGGGCGCATCGACCAGGCCGCCGACTTCATCGAGACGACCATCGCCCGCACCATCCCCGTGTTCCTCGCCTTCGTGGCTGCCCTGATCCCCGTGACGGGCATCACCAAGACGATCCGCAACATCATCAGGAAGCTCCAGGCGCCCGTGAAGACGGCGATGAGCAGGATGACCGGCTTCCTCGTGAAGAAGGCGAAGAAGCTGTTCTCGAAGATCCTCGGCAAGGTGAACCGCAAGCGCGAGCTGCCGAAGACCGGCTTCGTCGTCGGCAAGGAGCCGCATGAGCTGAAGCCTGGCCGGAAGGGCGCCGGCTTCGGACTGGAAATCGCCTCGGCGAAGCCCCGCCCCGCCGACGTCGTGCAGGCGGAGATGAAGTCCGAGGCGCAGGAGGCGGCGGAATTAGGCGAAGATTCCAAATGCGTGGACGCCTTCGAGCTGGCCTTCAAGACCGAGGTGGACGAGGCGGAGGCGTCGCTCGCCAAGGTGAAGCCGGACCAGCAGAAGACGCCGACTAAAAAGACCGGCGACAAGGCGACGGCGGATACGGCCGACGCGGGCGCGAAGCTCTCGAAGCTGGGCCCCTGCATCGCCGACAACCCGTTCCTGGAGGACGAGCCGCAGGACGGGGCCATCATCCGCGCACGGGAGCCGCGGATCCCCGAGATCGAGGGCGACGCCGACCTCCACGCCGCCAGGGGCAAGATCACCTCGCAGGCGATCTCTTCGACCGCCGACAAGGCGGGGCTCGGTCCGCGCGGCAGCCAGCGCCTGTCGAACTACTACGAGAACGATCACATCCCCGAGAAGAGCCTCGGCTTCCTGGTGCAGGCCTACGTTCAGGGAAAGCTGAAGGAGGAGATCGCCGAGGGCCAGCGCGACGGCGCTCCGATCCCGGAGCCGCATCTGGGCGACATCGATGCGCGCGCGGTCGGGAAGGAAGGCGAGAACCTGCCCGCGATCACGATCTACCGCCCCGCGCACCGCCAGAAGACCGCCGCCGACGCCAGGCGTCGCAACCACGCCAAGATCGTCTCCGACGCGCAGAAGGAGACGTTGCCCGCCGACAAGATCGCGAAGTTGCGCGAGGGGCTGTCGGCCGAGATGCAGGCCGAGCTCGAAGAGATCGCCGGCCTCTACGGCGCGGATGCGGCGGCGACGAAAGCAATTCGCGGCAAGCTGCGCGCCGGTATCCGGCGGCTCGGCGACCTGAACAAGACCCTCTACGGCTTCGAGCCCGGCAAGGCCCCGGCCGTCAAGCGTGGGCCGAAGGACGCGGCGGAGGGATCGGACCTGCCGATGGCGGGCGATGCGGCTGCGGGCCTGCCCGACTTCGCCGAGCTCGAAGGCGCGCACACGATCTACAAAGCGAAGCCCGAGGGAGTTGGAACCTATCTCGAATATGACCACGTGATCGAGGCCACGCTGGCCGAGAAGGCCCGGGCGCTCGACCTCTCCGCGCCGGCCTTCTCCGGCGGGCTGGAGGACCAGGTGAATGCGGAGGCCGAGGCCCGTGCCGGGGGCGACGTCGCGGCGGCCGACGGCGCGGAGCCGAAGACCGCGAAGCAGGTGGCCGCGAAAGGACAGCGACGCCTGAAGGCGTTGAAGGGACCCGCGTTCCGGGGCGGACCGATCCTCGACTATACGCGCGAGGCCGCGGGCACGGTTGCGCTCTACCGTCCCGTCCACCGGGAAGTCACGGCGCGGCAGGCCACCGCCACCGGAGACCTGCTGGAGGGGGTGAATCTTGCCTCGGCGCGCGCGAAGCTCGTGGCCTACGCGCTGTCCGACCCCTTGGATGCGAGCCTGAAGGAGGGCGCCATCGCCGAGCTTCGGGCGGGCGTGGCGAAGCGGTTCGTCGGCGAGATCGAGACGCATTCGGATCGCATCCGCGACGCCTACCGGATCGAGCTGAAGGAGTTTCTCGCCATCAACCGCTCGAAGGCTGCGGCGGGGAAGATGGCGGCGGTGATCGAGCGGGTCGGCGGAACCCTCCGATCCCTTCGCAGCAACTCCCTCTCTCTCGTCAAGTGATCGCCGATGGCCAGGCCGGGAAGCTCCGGCAACGCGCGGGAAGCCGGGACGAAGCGCCGGACGTCCCGGCCCTCCGCGCCGTCTTGCACCGGTGCGCGACACTCGCCCGCTTCTCACCCTGCGGCGCCGTCTTTGCACCACCCTCCGTCGAGGTCGATGGAGGCGCCCCGCTCGAGGCGGTTGCAAGATCTGGTGCGGAAGAAATTGCAGCTCCTCGTCAATGAGGAGTTCAGCAGCAATAAGCTAACGTTACGGAAAGGAGACGTTCTCGTTGAGAATGGAGTCTTGACCATGACGCATCTCGGCATCCTCGCGCAGCTGGCGGCCGCAGCGATCCTCTCTCTTGCAGCCTCGGCGGCGGCCGCCGATTGCCCTGAGGGCTACACGCCCTGCGGCCAGGACAAGCAGCTCTGCTGCCCCAGTCAGTGACGCGGGATACGGGAGGACCGACCGATGGCCCCTGAACTTCGCCGTGGGATCGCCGGTGGGACTTTCGCCCTCGCGGCTGCGGGCGCCGCCGCCTACGTCTTCAGCATCGGCGAGGAACCGCTGGATCTCGGCGGCCTGATCGCTGCGGCGGGATATGAGCAGGTGGTGCCCCCGGCCAACTTCTACCCCCCCGGCACCATCATCACCGTCGAGCGCCTTTCGCCGGGGCGGATCGCGGTTCATCCCACCTGCTTCGTGCCCGAGGACCTGATGAAGGGTCGCCGCGTAAGATCCGACACGCTGGACGAGTCGCATGTTCAGGTCTTCCACCGTGGCGTCGAAGTGGGAGCGGATCTCATCTCAGCCGCCTTCGGGCTCAAGACGGATCAGGAGGAGCGCACCGTTCTTTCGCTCGAGAACGTGTCCGTGCTGGTGCTGTCCGACTCGGACCTTCTCGACGTTCGCGACGCCCTGCTGACCGCGGTTTCCAGCTGCCAGAAGGCGGTGCTTCACAACCTTTCGGCCGGCGCCACCGTGTGCCAGGCGGCTTCGGTCCTGCAGGCGGATGCAGTGGTGCGCTACCTGCACAGCGAGGGCGGCGACTTCGAGGAGAAGGCGAAGGTTCTGGCGGAAGTCACTCAGCAGGCGACATTGAAGGCGCTGAGCGGCGGCTCCTCATTACAGGCAGGCGAGGCGCTGTTCTTCGGAGTGAGGCTGACGCGGCAGGCGATCCTGCCGGCGGGGGCGACGGCGGCGCAGGACTGCCTGCACCCGGCGAGGGCGATGCACCGATGATAGCCGCAGCCTAGGGCCGGCGACCAGTCCGGGCCGGCCCCTTCCAGAAGGCGACGCGGCCGACGAATTCTCTCGAAACCCTTCCACTTCAGGAGATTGCTATGGCCCCTCTCATATCGCTCGCCGTCTCCCTGCTGCCGTCTCTGGCGAAACGCGTCGTGGACAACGTCCTGCCGGACGTGGAGTCGAAGATCACCCAGAAGGTGCGCGACGTGCTCGGCACGACCGACGCGACGGAGGCGGCGAAGCTGGCCGAGGATCCGCAGGTTGCCGGGGAGCTTCGGATTCGTCTCGCCGAGATCGAGGCGGAGGCGGAGAAGCGGGAAGGCGAGCTCCAGATGGAGCGGATGAAGACCCAGCTGGAGAGCTTCAAGGCGGAGCTGGAGGATACGCGGGGCGCCCGCGCGATGCTCGGCGACCTGACCGAGAAAGGCAGCGTTATCGCCTGGGGCCCTGTGGTGGTTTCGGTTGTGGTGGTGGTGGGGTTCTTCTGGGTGCTGGGCCAACTGATCACCACGCCGGAGACGCTCTCGCCGGGGAACGACCTCGTCTTCCAGGTGATCAACATCGCCGTCGGCGCGCTCACCGCCGGTTTCGCAACCGTCATCAGCTTCTGGCTCGGCTCCTCCCAGGGATCCCGGGACAAGGACCGGGTCGCCCTAAGATCGCAGACCATCGTCTCCGACATGCAGCGGGAGAACGTGCGGGCGACGAAGGAGATGGTGGCGGACCAGGCGCGCCAGACCACCGCGCTGATCCAGAGCGCGAGCCGGGTCGCCGCACCCGCGGCGGCGCCTGCGGCGTCGAAGGGCGAGGCCAAGGGAACCCGACACTTTCACCGGTGCATGGACGTGATCCTGCTGCACGAGGGCGGCTACGCCGATCATCCTGACGATCCCGGCGGGGCGACGAATTTCGGCATCACGCACAAGACCCTCGCCGCCTGGAGGAAGGTGGACGTCTGCTCGCGCGAGGAGGTGAGGGCGCTGGCGGTCGATGAGGCGAAGGAGATCTACCGGGCGCACTACTGGAACGCGCTGAACTGCGACCAGCTTCCCAAGGGCGTCGACCTGGTGACCTTCGACATGGGCGTGAACGCGGGCGTGGGACGTGCGGCGCGGATCCTTCAGGAAGTTCTTGCGGTGAAGGCCGACGGGCAAGTGGGGCCGATCACGATCGGCGCCGCGAACCAGTCGGATCCGGAATTCGTCATCGGCCGGTTCAGCGACCTGCGGCTGGAGTTCTACAAGAGCCTGTCCACGTGGGAGACGTTCGGACGTGGCTGGGCCCGACGGACGGCGGAGACGCGGGAGACCGCTCTGGAGCTTGCGCGGGAGCGTGGCGCGGGGTGACTCGGGGCCGACGAGCGGCTCTCGGAGGCCGGGCGCACGGAGGCCGGTGGTCCGCGGCGCATCCGACGAAGGCCTCCTTTGCGCGCCGATCCGAGGCTTCCAGCGTGCCAGCTTGTGAATCGGCGTGGAATAAGGGGCCTGACTCAATCTCGATGCATTCTGGGCTTCTGAGGACAGCGTTTCTCCTTTGGGGCGCTGCGGATGATCGGGTTGAGGCGGGAGCGGGCGTTTTCGCTCGCAGGACTGCGGGTGGAGCGCGTCGTGTTGGTGGACGGCGTGCTCCGGGTCGAGGCGCGGGCCTCCGCATCGACGGCCCCATGTCCGTGCTGCGCGCGGCCGTCGCGGCAGGTGCACAGCCGATGCCTTCGTCGGCTCCTCGATCTTCCCGCGCATGGCCGCCGTGTGGAGATCATCGCCTCGGTGCGCCGTCTCCGGTGCTCGAACACCGATTGCTCGCGCCGGATCTTTGCGGAGCGGCTCGACCCGGCGGCGGCGGCGGTCCGCGGACGACGCACTGGACGGCTGGAGGGCATCGTCCACCATCCGGGCATGGCGCTCGGCGGTCGCCCGGGACAGGCCATCGCGCGACGGCTCCTGCTGCCGGTCAGCAAAGACACGCTCCTGCGTACGGTGCGCCGGCGGAGCTCGGCGCCGTCGGCCGCGCGCCCTGCGTGATCGGGATCGACGGCTGGGCGTGGCGCAAGGGCCACCGCTACGGCACGCCGATCTGCGATCTCGAGCGGAGGGAAGCGATGGACCTTCCGCCCGATCGGGAGCCTGGCACGGTCGCAGCTTGGCTCGCGGCGCGACCGAGCGTCGAGATCATCGCCCGCGACCGAGGCGGCGGCTACGCAGCGGGCGCGAGGCAAGGCCGCCCCGAAGCGGTTCAGGTCGCCGACCGCCGGCATCTGATGGAGAACGCCAGCGCAGCCTTCCTGCTGGCGCCTCGACGCTGCATGAGAAGCGTTCGGCGCGCGCTCGGCGAGGGCGCGGCCGACCCGGCGACGCTCGCCGCGGCCGAGCGGTTGCAGCGCGAAGGCTGGAAGCGGCGCGTCGAGGCGGAGGCGGCGGTGCGGGCGCTGCACGCCTCGGGCGTTCCGATCAAGGAGATCGTCCGTCGGACAGGACGCTCCCGGAAGCTCCTGCGCGATGTGCTTCGCGGCGGCCGCGGCGAGCCGTTCCGGCCTCGCGCGAGTTCGCTCGAGCCTTGGCTGGACCGCTTGAACACCGAGTGGGGCCACGGTTGCCGGAACGGCGCGGAGCTCTGGCGCCGCCTCCGCGCGGCCGGCTTCGCCGGGTCGCTGCGGGTGGTGACGGAACGGGCGACTCGCCGCCGTCGCGACGATGCGACCGCCCGGCCCGGCCGGTGTCCGGCGCCGCGGGCGCTGGCCCGGCTGCTCACGCTCGCCCGCGACAGGCTCACCCGCGCCGAGGCCGTCATCGTCGCCACGGTGGAGCACGCCGTCCCGCCGCTCGTCGTTGCGCGCGAGGCCGTCGACGCGTTCCACGGTCTGATCCGCGGGCGGGATCCGTCACAGCTCGAGCCTTGGCTTGAGACCGCCGTGTCTTCGCCTGTCGGCGGGTTCGCCCGAGGCGTCGCCGCCGATCGCGACGCAGTCTCCGCGGCCATCGCGCCGCCCTGGTCGAACGGCCAGACCGAGGGCCATATCTCACGGCTGAAGACGATCAAGCGCCAGATGGGCGGACGCGCAAACGTGGATCTGCTGCGTGCGAGGCTCATGCCGATGCCGTAGCAGCCTGCATCGAGAACGCGACAGGACCGAATAACGACCCCGCTGGCATAGGGGTCCACGGTGCTCCCCGCAGTTGTCGGGGGCCGAGATCGGGATGCTGGTTGTGGAGACGATCGCGAAGATCCGTCGGGCGTATTTCGTGCAGCGGAAGTCGATCAAGGCGATCTGCCGGGAGCTTCGGGCGTCCCGGAAGACGGCGCGGAAGGTCATCCGCTCGGAGGAGATGGAGTTCAGCTGCGAGCGGAACTCCCAGCCCCAGCCGAAGATCGGGCCGTGGCGCGACGAGCTGGACCGCCTGCCGGGTGCGAACGCGTCCCGGCCGAGCCGGGAGCGCCTGACCCTCATCCGGATCTTCGAGGAGCTGCGCGAGCTCGGCTACGACGGCGGCTACAATGCGGTGCGCCGGTACGCTGCGGCCTGGAAGCGGCGCGAGAGCGAGGCGACGGCGGCGGCCTTCGTGCCGTTGCGCGGGACGCGCACCTGCGGTGCGACGCTTTGCGCCCGGCGAGGCGTACCAGTTCGACCGGAGCCACGAGATCGTGGTGATCGACGGGGCCGCCACGACGGTGAAGGTGGCGCATGTCCGGCTCTGCCACAGCCGGATGATGTTCGTCCGCGCCTATCCGCGCGAGACGCGAGGCAGATGGCGTTCGACGCTCACGACAAGGCGTTCGCCTTCTTCGGCGGGGCCTGCACGCGCGGGATCTTCGACAGCGTCCAAGGTCCGCCATCGGTCCGAGGACAATGGACGCGAAGACCGCGGTGGATGCGAGATCATGTCCCGGGGCGTGGTGTAGGAGCGCCGGCCCTCGGAGAGAGATCCGAGGCTGATCAGGACGCCACGGCGGGCAGCCTGACTGTGGGAGTGTCGGTGACGCGGGCGAGGCTTTCAAGCGACATGTACCGGCGCGCCAGGGCCCATTCGTCGTTGGTCTCCAGCATCAGCGCGCCAACGAGCCGGACGATGGCCTCATCGTTCGGGAAGATGCCGACGACGTCTGACCGCCGCTTGACCTCGCGGTTGACGCGCTCGAGTGGGGTCGTCGACGCGATCTGAGCCCAATGCTCGCGAGGGAAGGACATGTAGGCCAGGACCTCGTCGCGGGAGGCGTCCATGAAGGCGCCGAGCTTCTCGTTCTTCTCGCGCAGCGCGTCGGCTACGGCGTCCCCCTGGGCTTCCGCACCTTCCTTGTTCTCCTGCGCGAAGATGGTCTTCAGCATCGCCGCGACCGCAGTGCGCTGCTTGGCCGGGGCGTGCGCCAACGCGTTCCGCATCCAGTGGATCCGGCGCCTCTGACGGGTCGCGTTGAACACTCGCCGCGCGGCCGCCCGCAGGCCCTTGTGGTCGTCGGCGATCACCAGCTTCACGCCGCGCAGTCCGCGATCGGCGAGGGAGCGCAGGAAATCGGTCCAGAAGGTCTCGGCTTCCGAGGGCCCCGTGGCGACGCCCAGCCCCTCGCGCTTGCCGTCCTCGTTCACCGCGACAGCGATTATCGCCGCGCGGCTGACGATGCGCCCGCCCTCGCGGACCTCGAGGTAGGTGGCATCCAGCCAGAGATAGGGCCACGCCCCCTCCAGGGGACGGGTGAGGAAGGCATTCACCCGCTCGTCGATCTCGACGCAGAGGCGGCTGACCTGGGACTTCGACAGGCCGCCCGCGCCCATGGCCTTCACCAGATCGTCCACGGAGCGGGTCGAAACGCCGTGGACGCAGGCCTCCTGTATCACCGCGACGAGCGCCTTCTCGGCCGTGCGGCGCGGCTCGAGGAAACTGGGGAAGTAGCTGCCCTTGCGCAGCTTCGGGATCTCCAGCGCGATCCGTCCGGCGCGGGTGTCCCAGTCGCGATCACGGTATCCGTTCCGCTGGACCTCGCGCAGGGGCGACCGCGCGCCCTTCGATGCGCCCGTCCGCGCCTCGACTTCCAGCTCCATGATCCGCTCGGCCGCAAAGGCCAGCATCTCGCGCACGAGATCGCCATCGGCCTGCTTCTCAACCAGCTCGACCAGCGCCATTCTCTCATCGGTCATCGTCGTCTCCGTTCAGGTTCCAGGTCTTGCAACCCGAACCTTCTCCGAAGACCGGCGATGGCCGCCAGCGTCACCCCAGGCCGCGCGCTGCGCTACGCCAGGGGCTCCGCGCGCGGCCTCCTACACCACCACCTGGGACACAGCCGGATGCGATCTTCGCGGGCCGGGAGCGGGCCTGCAACCGCCGCTTCCAGCAGATGTGCGGGCACTATCGTGTCGAGCCGCCGTCCATCGGGCTTGAACCGATGGCGCCTCGATGGACGGCCCTGCGCTCCGGCTTCGGGCTGGGAGAAGGGGCAGGTCGAGAACCAGGTGGGCGTGGTCCGGCAGCGCTTCTTCGCGCCGCGGCTTCGCATGAAGAGCTACGAGGAGCTCAACGCCTGGCTGGCCGACCGCTGCACGGCCTGGGCGAAGGCGCACCGTCACCCGGAGGTTCCGGAGCGAACGATCCGGGAGGTGTTCGAACCCGAGCGCCCGAGCCTCGTGCCCTGTCGCGGCCCCTTCGCGCCGGAGGCGCGTCCTGAACGCGCACCTTCGGTGCGACGGCTTCCACGCCGTGCCCGCAGCCGTCTCGAAGACCTGCCTCGTGCGCTTCGACAAGAACAAGTACTCGGTCTCCGCCTCGGCGGTAGGGCGCCCGGTGGAGATCCGCGCCTACGCCGAGCGCATCGAGATCCGGCAGGACGGCCGCGTGGTCGGCGAGCATCCGCGCGCCTTCGGCCGCGACAGGACGGTCTACGACCCCTGGCGCCACGTGCCCGTGCTGGCCCGCAAGCCGGGAGCGCTCAGGAGTAATACCGGCGCGCCTAACCAATGACCTTCTCGATCCACGGCTGGAGGCAGAGGGAGCGGATGCGGGAGGGGTCGTTGGCGAAGGCGTTCCAGGCGCGACAGCAGGCGTCCACGATGGCGTCGAAGTCCGCGAACACGCGCAGGCTGAGGAAGCGCTCGCGCAGCCACAGCCAGACGCGCTCCATCGGATTGAGTTGGGGCGAGTAGGGCGGCAGCGGGACCAGGGTGACGTTCGGCGGGACCTGGAGCGCCTTCGCGCCGTGCCAGCCGGCGCGGTCCAGCACCATGATGGCGTGCTCGTCGTCGGGGATCGTGGCGGCGAAGGCGTCGAGGAAGATCTGCATCGCCTGGCCGCCGACCTCGGGCATGACGAGGCCGAAGGCGGCCTCCCCGTCGGGGCGGGCGGCGCCGAAGACGTAGGTCCATTCGAAGCGCTGGTCCTGGCGGCCAGGCGGGCGGCGGCCGCGGCTCCACCAGCGATGGCAGAGCCGGCCCTTCTGGCCGACCCGCATCTCGTCCTGGAACCACAGCGCGATCCGCTTGCCTGGATGCGCCTCGGCCGCAATCTTCAGCGCCGCCCGCAGCCCCCTTTTTCGAAGCGACGCTGCGCCGCCTCGTCCGTCCTCGGGTGCGTGGGGCGGACCTTCTGCCGTGAGACCCCCTCGCGCCGCAGGATCCGCGACAGGCTCTGCGGGGCCAGGCGCTTGTCGAAGCGAGCCTCGATCCAGCGGCAGAGGTCCGACAGGGTCCAGCTGCTCACCCCGTCCATCTCAGGGTCGGGCCCGCGGAAGATGCGGTCGAAGAGCAGCGCCAGCTCCGCTTCGCTCAGCGCCGGCGGCCGGCCTGGCAGCGGCCGGTCCCGCACGCCCTCCGGTCCTTCGGCGTTGCAGCGCAGCACCGCGTCGCGCAGCGCCTGCCGCTCCATCCCCGCAGCTTTCGCCGCCTCCGCCCGGCTCATGCCGTCGAGCGCGTTGGCGATCGCCAGCAGCCGTCGTGCGGCCCGGTTGCTCGTCTCCCGCGCCGCCCGTGCGCGAAGCTCCTTCGACGTCAGGTCGTCCCGGATCTCCAACGCTCCACCCATGTCTGCTCCACCTCCCTGCTTTCGGGGACGGAATCACAGATCAAGCCGGACGGGAATCCTTCGGCAGAGTCAGAGCTTTCGGTCGCCGGTATAATACCAGCGCTTGCTGAGCCTGACTCGCGAAGGGGATTCACAGGGGGGGCGCGGGATGATTCATCATGGAGAGCCGAGGGAGGATCTCCATGGGAGCAGCGATCGCACTGCGGGCGGACTACGGGGCGGACGATCTGAGGGCGCCATCAACACGAGCCGGGACGCGCGGCAGACGCAGCGGTTGCTGGCGCTGGCCTCGATCCACGACGGCGCCGCCCGGAGCGATGCGGCGAGGATCGGGGGCGTCGGGCTCCAGATCGTCCGGGACTGGGTGGTGCGCTTCAACGCCGGGGGCCCGGACGGGCTGATCGACCGCAAGGCCCCGGGCAAGACGCCGTTGCTGACGGCGGCGCAGCGCGCGGCGCTGGCAAGGGCGGTGGAGGACGGACCCGGGCCGTATCTGGACGGCGTGGTGCCCTGGCGGCTCGTCGACCTGGTGCAGTGGGTCTGGGAGGAGTTCGGCGTCTCGGTCAGCCGCCAGACGCTGGGCCGGGATCTGCGCGCCATGGGCTTCCGCAAGCTGTCGGCCCGCCCGCGCCACCACGGCCAGGACCCCGAGGCGATGGAGGCGTTCAAAAAACCTCCCCGACCGGCTGGCGGAGATCCGGGACAGGCTCCCGGCGGGGACCGACCTCGAGCTGTGGTGGCAGGACGAGGCGCGCGCAGGGCAGAAGAACCCGATCACCCGACGCTGGGCGCGGCGCGGGACCCGGCCGCGAGCGGCGAAGGATCAGCGCACGAAGCGGGCCTATATCTTCGGAGCCATCTGCCCGGCCAGGGGCAAGGCCGCGGGGCTCGTCATGCCCTTCGCCGACACGGAGGCGATGCAAGCGCATCTCGCCGAGATCAGCCTCACGGTCGATCCCGGCGCCCATGCCGCGCTGATGCTCGACCAGGCGGGCTGGGACATGTCCGGCCGGCTCGTCGTGCCCGACAACATCACCGTCGTCCCGCTGCCGCCACGCTCCCCGGAGCTGAACCCGGTCGAGAACGTCTGGCAGTTCATGCGCGACAACTGGCTGTCGAACCGCGTCTTCAGCTCCTACGACGACATCGTCGGCCACTGTTGCGAGGCATGGAACAAGCTCGCCGACCAGCCTTGGCGCATCATGACCACCGGGCGACGAGCGTGGGCCCATGGGTCCTGATCAATGGGCTTTGGTATGAGCCATCGTGTCGCCATGCGTTCGAGACCGATGGTGACGCGCCCTTCAAGGAATGGGCGCTGCCGCCCGCCCTCGAGCGCATCCGCCGCAAGCTTCGCAGCGTGCCGGACGGAGACCGGCAGATGGTCGAGATCCCTGGCGCCGTGCTCGGCGACGGCCTGGAGGCGGCCTGCGCGGAGGCGCTGGCCGAGGGCGTCCACTCGGCGGACGTGATCTTCAACATCCTCGCCCGGCGGCGCGAGCCGGAGCCTCCAGCTCCGATCATGACCCCGGAGGGTCACGCCGCAGGCGTGCCTCCGGCACGACGCCTCGCCCAGGAGCCGGTCGCCGACTGCGCCCGGCTCACGACAGCCTCAGGAGGGCCGCCCGATGATGGAGCGCACCGCTCGCCATTGTCCTCGGACCAATGGCGGACAAATGGCTTGCCCTCACCATCATGGGAGCCTTGAAGCTCGTCGCGCCGGAGGCGCGCGTTCCGCGCGATGGCATGAAGGCGAGCTACGATGAGATCGTCACCGTCGTGCCGGAGGCACGCTTGCAGCGTGACGGTCAAGCGTCGGCATCGCCCGCGCCTGCATCCGTCGCGGGGCCCGCGGGCGGTTCTTCAACGTGGTCGACCTGGTCGACAATCTCGACGCCGAAGCCCGCGGCGGCCGCCAGGGGCGCACCGCCGCCCTGCTGTGCCGCCTCGACTTCGTGGCGCTCGACGACCTGGGCTATCTGCCCTTCGCCCAGACCGGCGGGCAGCTGCTGTTCCACCTCGTCAGCCGCCTCTACGAGCAGACCTCGGTCATCGTCACCACGAACCTCGCCTTCGGCGAATGGCCCACCGTCTTCGGCGACGCCAAGATGACCACGGCTCTCCTCGATCGGCTCACTCACCACTGCGAGATCGTCGAGACCGGGAACGACAGCTGGCGCTTCAAGAACCGCGCCTGATCTCCCCTCCGCCAAGGTCCCCGACGCAAGCAGTCTCAGCGTGAAGCGCGCCGGGAGGCCTGGGACCGTCAGCAATTTCGTGTGCGGGCGGGCATGATGGGAAAGCAGGAGATCTCCCTTGGCCCGGCGGAAAGCCCCGCACATCCCTGACGCGCTGCTGGACCAGCTTCCGGCCGGCGCGGACGCCAGGACCGCCTTCGAGGCCGACGGCCTGCTCGACCGCCTGAAGAAGGCGCTGGCCGAGCGGGCGCTGAACGCGGAGATGGACCTCCACCTGGCCGGAGCCGAGGACGGCAACAGCCGCAACGGCTACGGCCGGAAGACGGTGACGACCGACGGCGGCAAGATGGAGCTGGCGATCCCCCGCGACCGGCAGGCCCGCTTCGACCCGCAGCTGATCGCGCCGTCACCAATGCCGTGCTGGAGGAGGTCGCGGCTTGGCAGGCCCGGCGGCTCGAGGCGGTGCATCCGCCGGTGTTCTTCGATGCTTTGTGGGTCAAGCGAGAGCTGGTTGCGAACAAGGCCGTGCACATCGCGCTCGGCGTCCGCGCCGACGGGACCAGGGAGGTGCTCGGTCTCTGGCTTGAGCAGAACGAGGGCGCCAGATCCTGGCTCAAGGTCATGAACGAGGTCACGTCCGTCAATGAGGTGGAAATTCGTGGTGTAGCCGAGGGCGCCATCATGATCATGCGGCCGCTGAGTTGGAGCTGCATGTCGAGCGGGTCGGGCGCGGGCGCATCGAGCTCCGCCATGGCCTCGACCTGCATGTAGCGGTGCTGGAGCTGCCACTCGTCGTTCGCCTCGAGCAGGACGGCGCCGATGAGGCGGATGATGCTTTCTTCGTTGGGGAAGATGCCCACGACGTCGGCGCGGCGCTTCTTGAGGAAGCCCGCCCAGAAGGTCTCCGCTTCCGAGGAGCCGATGTGCAGGCCGATGATCTCTCGCCGTCCATCGGTGTTGGCGGCCACGGCGATCATGGCCGCGACCGAGACGATGCGCCCGCCCTCGCGCACCTTCAGGTAGGTCGCGTCCAGCCGGACATAGGGCCAGTCCCCCTCCAGCGGGCGCTTCAGAAAGGCTCCGACGCGCTCGTCGATCTCCTTGCAGAGCTTGGACACCTGGCTCTTCGAGATGCCCGACAGCCCCATCGCCTGGACGAGGTCGTCGACCTTGCGCGTGGAGACCCCTGCGATCCACGCTTCCTGGATCACCGAGATCAGCGCCTTCTCCGTCGTCTTCCGGGCCTCGAGGAAGGGCGGAAAGCAGCTCCCGGTCCGCAGCTTCGGGATGCGCAGGTTCAACTGCCCCAGCCGGGTGTCGAGCGTCCGGTCCCGGTAGCCGTTGCGCCAGGTCGATCGTTCGCCGCTGCGCTCATAGCGCCCGGCCCCGATCGGCCCCTCCACGTCGGCCTCCATGAGGATCTGGAGCACCGTCTCCGCGAGCCTGCGAAGGAAATTGCCGTCATCGGCCTTCTGCAGCGCCTCCATCAGCGCCATCCTGTCGTCGGTCATCGGGTCCTCGTGGCCAAGGGGGAAGTCGGACAACTCCACCGTGGCCGCATCTCCCGATGGCCACCTCCGGCTACACTGGAATCTCCACCACCTCCGTGGACGCTACCCATGAACGAGCATCGAAATCGCGGGGTAGAGGACATCCTGCTCGCCGTCGTCGGCGGCCTGAAGGGGTTCTCCGAGGCCATCGCCGCGATCTTTCCCGACGCCCTCGTGCAGACCTGCATCGTGCATCCGATGCGCCACAGCCTGGATTTCGTGTCCTGCAAGGACCGGAGGCTCGTGACCACCACGAACACGTCGCGCAGCGGCGCCGAGGTCCGCCACGCGCCGCCAAGCCCGCGCGTGACGACGGCTGCGAGCGCGGCGCTGCCGAAGGCCCCCCCCGAGCAGCCAAGGCAAGGGCGCGCCGGCGGCCTAGGCCGCGGCGCCCGCGCACGCGCCGGCCAGATGCGCGGCCAAAGAGCGACGTCGCCGCGCCTGGCGCGCCGAGACGTCGCCGCGCCTAGGCGGCGCGGGCGCCGAAGGACGGTCCCGGCCAGGTCTCAGCCGTCGGGCAGCAGGACCAGCGCGCCGGTCGTGCGCCTTGCCTCGAGATCGGCATGCGCCGTGCGCACGTCCGAGAGCGCATAGCTCGCGCCGATCTCCAGCGGCACGTCGCCCCGGCGCGCGGCGGCGAAGAGACGTTCGGCGGCGGCATCCAGATCCGCCCGCGCCGCAATCCAGGTCTTCAGCGTCGGCCGCGTCACGATCAGGGACCTGGAGTGCAGCCGCTGAAGCGGGAACGGCGGCACCTGGCCCGAGGCGGTGCCGTAGTTGATCGCCATGCCCATGGGACGGAGACAGTCGAGCGAGCCCATGAAGGTGTCCTTGCCGACGGATTCGTAGACGACGTGGACTCCCTCGCCCCCGGTGATCTCCTGCACCGCCGCCACGAAATCGTCCTTGCGGTAGTCGATGACGTGGTGAGCTCCGGCCTTGCGCGCGATCTCGCATTTCTCCGGCCCGCCGGCTGTGGCGATGATCTCGGCGCCCAGCGCGCGCGCCCAAGGGACGAGGATCGCGCCCATCCCGCCAGCCGCGGCGTGGATCAGGACGCGCACGCCGGGCTTCACCTGGTAGAGGCGGTTCAGCAGGTACTCCGCCGTCAGCCCGCGCAGCAGCGTGGCGCCGGCCACCTGTTCGGACACATCCTCGGGCAGCTTCACCAGCCGGTCGGCGGGCACGAGCCGGACGCCGGCATAGGCGCCGGGATGGATCAGCGCGACCCGGTCGCCCTCGCGGACGAAGGTGACGCCCTCGCCGACCGATTCCACCACGCCGGCGCCCTGCGCGCCGGGGACGTAGGGGAATTTCGTCTCCATGTGGGGGCCTTCCTCGCCCCGCCGCTGGTAGATGTCGGCGAAGTTGAGGCCCACGGCGGACTGGACGATGCGCGCCTCGCCGGGGCCGGGGGCGGCACGGTTGTCCGCTCAACTTCCAGAACCTCGGGGCCGCCGTGGGCATGGGCGCGGACGATCTGCGTCTCGATGCCTGAATTCGCCATCTCAACGCCCCCGGAAGACGGGCTTGCGCTTGTCCATGAAGGCCTGCCGGCCCTCCTTGTAGTCCTCGCTCTCGAAGCAGGCGCGCACCATCGCGGCGATCCTGTCAAGGTCGCGCTTCTCCGGGTCCATGACGGCGGCGTCGGCGGCCTGCTTGACCGCCGCGATGGTCAGCGGCGCGCCGCGGGCGATGGACTCGAGATAGGCGGTCGCGGCCGCGTCGAAGCCGTCCACCGGGGCCACCCGGTTCACCAGCCCCATCGCCAGCGCCTCCTGCGCGTCGTACTGGCGGGCGGTGAAGAAGATCTCCTTGGCGACGGACGGGCCGACGAGGCTCACCAGCCCGCGCACCCCCTCGAACCCGTAGCCGAGGCCGAGCTTCGCCGCTGGGATCGCGAAGCGCGCATCCTCCGCGGCGAAGCGCAGGTCGCAGTCCAGCGCGGTGGCGAGTCCGCCCCCCACGCACCAGCCCCGGATCACGGCCGACCACCGGCTTGGAAATCGACTTCAGCCGCCGCTTGGCCTCTCCCGCCGTCTTCTCGTAGTGCGCCACCTGCTCGGGGGTGGAGCGGACCTTGTCGAATTCCGAGATGTCGGCGCCCGAGGCGAAGGCCTCGTCGCCGTCGCCGCGCAGGGCCACCACGCGAATCTCCGGGTCGGCCTCGATCCGGTCCACCAGCCCGGGGATCGACCTCCACATCTCCAGCCCGATGGCGTTGCGGCGCTGGCGGTTGGCGATGACCAGCCAGCCGACGCCGTTCTCGACGTTCAGGATCATGCGACCCGGCGAAAGTTCGGCCTCGGCCTTGGCGGGGGCGTTACATGGCGGTCTCCGTGTGCTGTCAGACGATGCCGCGGGCGCGGAGGTCCGCGATGGCGTCGGGGTCGTAGCCGAGCTCGGCCAGGACTTCGTCGGTATGCTCGCCCGCATCGGGCGAGGCGCGGCGCATCTCGGACCGGGAGCGGGACATGAGGATCGGCTGGCCCAGCACGGTCTGGCGGCCGAGGCGCGGGTGCTCCACCTCCTGCGTCAGGCCGAGATGCTGCACCTGCGGGTCCTCGAACACCGCGTCGATGGTGTTGATCGGGCCGCAGGGGATGCCGGCGGCGTTCAGCGTCTCGACCCAGTGGGACGCCGACTTCGCGCGCGAGGATCCGGGCGATGATCGGGTTCAGCTCCGCGCGGTGTTTGGTGCGGTCCGTCGCGGTGGCGAAGCGGGGATCGTCCGCAAGGTCCTCGCGCCCGACGAGATCGCAGAAGCTCCGCCACATGCGCTGGCCGCCGACCGCGATGTTGACGTAACCGTCCGAGGTCTCGAACGCGCCCATCGGCGTCGAGGTGGGGTGATCGTTGCCCGCCTGCCCGGGCACATGCCTGTCCATCAGCCAGCGCGCCGCCTGGAAGTCCAGCAGCGACACCTGCGCCTGGAGAAGGGAGGACTGAACCCACTGGCCCTGCCCGGAAACCTCCCGCTCCAGCAGCGCGGTGAGGATGCCGATGAGCGCAGTAGAGCCCGGCGCCGAGATCCGCGACCGGGATGCCGGCGCGCACCGGCCCCTGCCCCGGCAGGCCGGTCACGGACATCAGCCCGCCCATCCCCTGCGCCACCTGATCGAAGCCGGGCCGGTTCGCATAGGGCCCGTCCTGCCCGAAGCCGGAGATCGAGCCGTAGACCAGCCGCGGATTGATCTTCGCCAGCGTCTCGTAGTCGATCCCGAGACGGTTCTTCACGTCCGGGCGGTAGTTCTCCACCAGCACGTCGGCGCTCTCCACCAGCTTCAGGAGGACGTCGCGGCCGGCGGGCTCCTTCAGATTGAGGGTCAGGCTGCGCTTGTTGCGGTGCAGGTTCTGGAAATCCGAGTTGTCGCGGGAGGAAAGGCCGGTGTCGTCCTCCGGCGTCTCGACCTTGACGACCTCGGCCCCCCAGTCGGCGAACTGGCGCACCGCCGTCGGGCCCGAGCGGATGCGGGTCAGGTCGATCACGCGGAAACGGGAGAGCGGGCCGGAATTCATTGGCGAACCTCGGGCTGTTCGGCGACCGCGGCCGCGACGGGAACGATATGGGCGGGGCTGATGGTCAGCCAGACGGGCGCGTCCAGCTCGTGCACCTGGGTGGCGGGGGCGGCGGCGCGCAGCACCAGCTCCCCCTGGCCCAGGGCGATGGTGTAGTCCCAGCTTTCGCCCAGATAGCTGCGGCGCAGGATGCGGCCCTGCACCACCACGTCCTCTCCGGGTGGGGGGGCGGAGGCCGCCAGCCGCACGTTCTGCGGGCGCAGCGAGGCGGACACCTTCGCCCCCTCCGGCGACGTCGCCAGCCGGTCCGCAGGGGCGGAGAAGGCCGCGAAATGCACCGAGCCGTTGGCGCGACGCCCCTCCAGCAGGTTCGTGCGCCCGATGAACTCCGCGGCGAAGCGGGTGCGCGGGCGGGCGTAGAGCTCGAACGGCGCGTCCACCTGCTCGATATGGCCCTTGTTCACCACGGCGATGCGGTCGGAGATCGACATCGCCTCCGCCTGGTCATGGGTCGACGTAGACGGTGGTGATGCGGAACTCGTCATGCAGGCGGCGGATCTCCTCGCGCATCTCCTCCCGCAGGTTGGCGTCCAGGTTCGACAGCGGCTCATCGAGCAGCAGCACCTTGGGCTGGACCACGATGGCGCGCGCGAGCGCCACGCGCTGCTGCTGGCCGCCCGAGAGTTCGTTGGGATACCGCCCGCCCAGATGGCCGAGCTGCACCACCTCCAGGATCCGGTCCACCCGCTTGCGGATCTCCTCCGCCGGACGGCGCTGCATCCGCAGACCGAAGCTGACATTCTCCGCGACCGTCATGTTGGGCCAGATCGCGTAGCTCTGGAAGATCATCGCCATGCCGCGCTTCTCGGGCGGGCGCACGGCGGAGGGGGTGGAGATCTCCTCTCCGTCCAGCAGGATGCGGCCCTCCGTCGGCGCCATGAAGCCCGCGATCATGCGCAGCGTGGTGGTCTTGCCGCAGCCGGAGGGGCCGAGGAGGGACAGGAACTCCCCCTCCTCCAGCGACAGGGACACCCCCTCCACGGCCTTGAAGACGCCGAAGGTCTTCCCGAGGCGGTCGAGAACCAGCCGGCTCATGTCATCCCCTTCGCAGCATGAAGTCGCGGCCCAGCAGCCGCATCCCGATCCCCACCACCAGCGTGGTGACGACCAGCAGCAGCACGCCCATGGCGGCGAGGATCTCGTATTCGCCCTGCTCGCTGAGATCGAGCGTGAGGATCGAGATCACCCGGCTCTCGGGCCCGGTCAGGAACATCGCGGTCGAAAGCTCCCGCGTGGAGATCACGAAGACCAGGATCCAGACCCCGAGGAGGGATTTCTTCAGAAGCGGCCCCACCACCATCCGCAACGCGGTCAGGCGGCTGCCGCCATGGATGCGGACGGCCTCCTCCAGCTCGGGATGCAGGCTCCGCACGCCGGACGAGCAGGCGACGAAGGCGATGGGCAGAAGCCGCGTGATGAAGGCGATCGTCACCAGCGTCCCGGTTCCGTAAAGCTGGAACGGAGGCCCCGCATAGGCCGCGTAGAAGCAGATCGCCAGCACGATCCCCGGCACCGCGATCGGCGCCACCGCCAGGAAGGCGAGGATCGAGGCGAAGGGCAGCAGCTTCCGGATCACCAGATAGGCGACCATGAACCCCAGCAGCGTGCAGACCGTGGCCGCCGAGAGCGCATAGGTCACGGTGTTACGCATGGCCTCCACCACCGTCTCCTGCTCGAACAGGATGCGGTTGAAGTTGCCGAAGGTCAGGTTCTCCCATGACGGCGGCTGCGCCCAGGCGCGCGAGAGCGAGGTCAGCAGCAGCATCCCCGCCGGCATCCCCACCGCCATCAGCGACACGATGGCTCCATGGGCGAACAGCACCCAGCGCCAGCGCCCCAGCTTCAGCGGCTGGCGCGCGCCGCCCTTGCCGCCGACCGCCACATGGCCGCCGCGGCTCAGCAGCATCCGCTGGCCGGCGAGCAGCACCACCGTCACCAGCACCAAGGGCACGGAGAACGCCATCGCGGTCTCGATCCGCATGGGATATTCGAAGAACACCGTGAGCTGGGTGGTCGCCACGTTGAAGCGCGCCGGAATCGCGATCAGCGCCGGCGTGCCGTAAAGCGCCATCGTCTCCAGGAACACCAGCATCCCCGCGCCGAGAATTGCGGGCAGCGCCAGCGGCAGCGTGATCAGCCAAGTCGCGCGCAACGGCCCCGCACCGTGGATGGCGGCGGCCTCCTCCATTTCCGAGGAGATCAGGTCGAGCGCCGAGGCGGTGAAGATGAAGATCAGCGGGAACACGTTCAGCGCGATCACGAAGGCGAGGCCCCAGAAGCTGAAGATGTTCACCAGCTCGTCCTCGAGCCCGGTGAGCGAGGTCCACAGCTTGTTGACCCAGCCCGCATTCGGCCCCGCCAGCAGGATCCAGCCGATGGCCCCGAGGAACGGCGGCATGATGAAGGCGCCGATCACGCCCAGATACATCGCCCCCCGCCCCGGCATGTCGGTCCGCGACACGCCCCACGCCATCGGCAGCGCCATCAGCACCGAAAGCCCGACCGTGGCCGAGGCGAGCTGGATCGTGTGCCAGTAGGCCGTCAGGTTCCGCGCGCCGCCCAGCGCGTCGGCGAAGTTCGACAGCGTCCAGCCGCCGGCCGGATCGCGGAAACTGTCGAGCACCAGCCGCGACATCGGGTTGACGATCAGGATGGCGAGCAGCAGCCCCAGCACGACCCAGAGCCACATGAGCGGGTCGCCGAAGCCCGCGCGCCGCTTTCGCGGCGCACGGATGCGGGTCTCGGCCTCAGATGCCGAAAGTGTCACGGAACTGGTCCCGGACCTCGGGGATCCCCTCTGCGAGCTGGCCGGAATTGGCGGTGATCGTCTTGATCTCGCCGAAGCGGGCGACGCCGGGCTTGGGATCGACCCCGGGCACAAGCGGAGATCCCCACTCGTCGGCGGTGATCGCGGCATTCTCCGGGCCCAGCAGGAACTCCATGAACAGCTTGGCCGCGTTGGGATGCGCCGCGTCCTTCATGATGCCCGAGGGGGCGATGACCACCACCGTCCCGTCCTCGGGGTAGATGTTGGCGATGGGGTTGCCCTTGGAGCCGCTCATCAGCGAGGTCGTGCCCGGCCCCGCCCCCACCATCCGCTCGCCCGAGGCGACGGTGGTGACCACGTCGATGATCGACCGACCGATATAGGGATCCATCGTCGCCAGCTTCTCGAAGTACTCCCAGCCATAGAGGTCGCGCATCAGCACCACCCAGTTGCCGACATAGCCGGAATAGCCGGGATGCCCGATGGCCACCTGCCCTTCCCATTTCGGGTCGAGCAGCTCCTGCCAGGTCTTGGGCGCCTCGGCCTCCGTGACCTCGTTGGTGTTGTAGACGATGCAGATGGGACCGGCCGAAGTGACGTGGAAATAGCCGTCGGCGTCGATGTCGCGGAAGGTTTCGAACGCCTTGTCCTTGCGCTCCGGCTCATACTGCATCAGCAGGCCGCGCTCCTTGAGGTCCTCGAAATGCGCGATGACGGTGGAGGCGAACACGTCGCAGTTGTTCACGCCCACCTGGATGTCCTGGTTCAGCCTCTGGAACGCAACCTGCGCGGTGGTGCGAACCACGTTCACCTTCACGCCCGGATAGGTCTCGCTGAACGCGGCGCCCATGCGCTCCGCCGTCTCGGAGGAGACATGGGCGACATACCAGGTCAGCTCCCCCTCCTCCTTGGCGGCCGCGTAGAGCTTGGCGATGGCGTCGGCGTCCTGGGCCCGCCCGAGGCGCGGAAGCAGGCTCGCGGCGGCGGTCGCGGCCATGAAGGCGCGGCGATCGATGGTCATCTCTTCCTCCCTTCGCAGCGACGTCGAGGTCGCCGTCTTGACTTTTTGTGCCGCTTGACGGCACGTATCATGCCGCAGCACGGAACACGCTAAACGCGGTTCGCCGCTGGAGCAAGCGTGGAGTCCCGGAGAGACGAAGGATGGACAATGTCCGCAACACGCTCGCGGTGCTGGAGCTGGTCGCCAAGCAGCCCGGCGTCGGGGTATCCGAGGTTTCTCGCCGGCTGGAACTGCCGAAATCCACCGCGCAGCGCAGCCTCCGCGCCCTCGAATCGAGCGGCTGGGTCAGGCCCGCAGGTCTTGACGCCAGATCCGGCTGGCGCGCCACGGCGCTGCTCTTCGCCCTGGCGCGGGACGCGGAACCGTTCCCGGGTCTTCGAGAGGCCGCCCTGCCGCACATGCGCCGCCTGCGCGAACGGACCGGAGAGACCATCCACCTGATGGCCCCCGACGGCCGTGAAGCCGTGTTGATCGAACGTCTCGACTCCACGCAGCACCTGCGTACGGTCCGTCAACTCGGAACCCGCTGCCCGCTGCACGTCGCGTCCAACGGAAAGGCGGTGCTGGCGGCCATGAAGACGGCGGAGGTGGAGGCGTATCTGGCTGGGCCGCTGGCCCCTTGGACATCGCGCAGCCTCACCGACGCCGGCGCGCTGCGGCGCGACATGGCCGAGATCAGGGCGCGCGGCTACGCCATCAGCCGCGGCGAGCTGGACGACGACGTGAAGGCGGTCGCGGCGGCGATCCTGGACGCGGAGCGCAGCCCGGTGGGCTCGCTCTCGATCTCCTGCCCGGCGACGCGCCTGCCGGAGGAGCGCATTCCTCAATACGGCCTCATGGTCGCCGAGACCGCGCGCCTCATCCGCGCCGACCTCATGACGTGATCTTCGTCAGCGCCCGGAGAAGGTCGGCCGTCGTCGCTGCCAAGCCGCGACGCCCTCTTTCAGGTCCTCGCTCCCGAGGCTGACCGCATGGCGCGCGTCCGCGGCGCGCCGGTCGAAGGCCCCGCGGGAAAGCTCGTCGAGCGCGCGTTTCATCCCAGCGACCGCTGCCGGCGCATCGGCCGCGAGCCGCTCCGCAAGCGTATCGAGGCGACGTCCAGCGCCTCGACGTCCATCAGCGAGGTGAGGCAACCGATCCGCAGCATGTCCTCCGCGCCGATCGTGCGCGCCGTGAGGAACAGGTCCCTGGCGGCATCCACGCCAAGCCGCCGCGCCCAGCGCTCCAGGCCGGCCGATTGGTAGTGCAGCCCCAAGCTCGCCGCAGGATGAACATTTCCATGCCTCTCGCGCCCTCTCGAACGTCGCAGCTGAGGGCGAGGTCCGTGAACCCGCCGTAGACGCCGCCGTTCAGACGGCAGATCGTCGGAACGCGCAGGTTTTCGAGTTCGTTCGTCAGAGCGCCGAAGTCCGGCTTCTCCGAGCCGTCCCCCTCTGGTCTGCTGCCGGGGCTGTGTCCCAGGTGGTGGTGTAGGATCTGAGGTCGCGTTCGCTGCTGGATGCGCCGCCTAAACTGGGATAGGTGCGAGGGCCCAGTGAGCGCCGGTTGAGACCCCGCCTGAACGCGACTGACCGAGCGCCGCCCGAGCCTCCGCCCATATGCACTCCACTAGCTCGCCGGCAGGCTTGACTCTGGAGAGAAACTTCTTCGCTCCGCAGAACTTTCATGACAAGGAGCGCGAATGCGCCGTCAGGTTGCGCGCGCCTCTTGCGACGATGCCTGCCGGTTGGGCCGCGTTTCCATGCAATGCGGCTGATCGGGAGAGACCGAGTGCAAGGCGGAACATCCGGAAGCGTCGCGCTTCCCGGCAGGGGCGGGGAGATGGGCCGGCTCATCCGCGCCTATGACTGGGACGGGACGCCGCTCGGGCCGCTCGAAGACTGGCCGCAGGTGCTGCATGTTCTCGTCGACCTGATACTGACCGCGAGCCAGCCCATGTTCGTCGTCTGGGGGCCGGAGCGCACGCTTATCTACAACGATGCCTACAGCGAGATACTCGCGGCCAAGCACCCGGCGCTCGGCCTGCCCTTCGACGTCGTGTGGAGCGAGATCTGGGAGCGGGACCTGGAGCCTATCGTGACGAGAGCCTATGCGGGCGAGGCCCTGCACATGGACGACATCCCCCTCATGATGATGCGAAAGGGCTACCTGGAGGAGACGCATTTCTCTTTCTCCTACACCCCCGTGCGCAGCGCCGAGGGCTTGGTCCAGGGCTTCCTGTGCCCATGCTTCGAGATCACCGAGCAGGTGCTCGAGGAGCGCCGGGCCCGGTTGAGGATGGATTACACCGAAAGCTGCCGGACGCTTCACGATCCGGTCGAGCTGAGCTATGACGCGGCCGCGCTACTCGCGCGTCACCTTGGCGTCGAGCAGAGCGCCTATGCCGAGATAGACGAGACCGGCGAGTTCGCGGTCATCGAGCGCGACTGGAACAGCGGCGGCATGCCGAGCAACGTCGGACGTCACCGACTGAATGGTTTCGGCCCCGATTTCATCCTGGACCTGAAAGCGGGACGCAGCATCGCCATCGGCGATGTGCGCGAGGATCCGCGCACATCCGCCCCCCGGGCGGCGGAGGCGTTCGCGCAGCGCGGCATCCGGTCCTTCCTGAATGTCCCCCATCTGCGCGACGGCCGGCTCGTCGCCGTCATGGCCGTGCATTCCTCTGAGCCGAGGCACTGGCGCCCGGCCGACATCGCGTTGGTCGAAGAGATCGCGCAACGGGCCCATGCGGCGGTGGAAGGCGCACGCTCCGAGGCCGCGCGTCGCCTGAGCGAGAGGCGCCTGCGAGAAACCCGGGATGCGCTGGCGCTGGCGACCACCGCATCGCGCCTGGGCTGGATCACCTGGGATTTCGCTACCGGCGCAGCAAGTCTGGACGCCCGCGGGCGCGAGATCATGGACCTGGGCGAGGGTGCGATCACGATCGCCGACTGGATGAAGCGCATTCATCCCGAGGACCACGAGCCATTCGATCGGGAGATGCGGTCTTGCCTGCGCGACGGGCGCCCGTTCGACCTGGACTATCGCGTCATCCACCGGAACGGCAGTCAGCGCCACGTGCATGGCACCGGCGTTCTCCAGGCCGACGCCGACGGCGAGCCCGCGCTCGGCACGGGCCTCGTGCGCGACGTGACCAATCGCAGGCTCTCTGAGGAGCGGCAGAACATGCTGATGGCCGAGCTCGATCACCGGGTGAAGAACATCCTCGCGGTCGTGCAGGCAATCGCGCGGCAGAGCCTGGGTCGAGGGCGCGAGGCCGGCCCGGAGGCGTTCGAGAGGCTGGTAGGCCGGATTTCCGCGCTGGCGCAGTCCCACACCCTCTTGGCCGAAAGCCGTTGGGAAGGCGCCTCCCTCGACCTCCTGGTCGAGAGCGCGGTTGCGCCCTATCGAGGCGATGGCATCGGCCGCGTCCTTGCGGACGGGCCGGAGCTGAACGTCAATCCCAAGGCCGCGCAGACCTTGACCCTCGCCCTGCACGAGCTGGTCACCAACGCGGCCAAGTACGGGGCTCTGTCGCGCCGGTCCGGGCAGGTCGCTGCGCAGTGGCGGGTTTCCGGCGAGGGAAACGAACGCCGGTTGATCTTCGTCTGGCAGGAACGCGGCGGCCCTCGGATCGAGGGCCCTCCGAGCCGCAAGGGCTTCGGGTCGATTCTGATCGAGCGCGTACTCACCTCGGATCTTGGCGGCGAGGTGTCCCTGGATTTTGCACCCGGGGGGTTGCGGGCCGTCTTCGATCTGCCGCTCGAAAATCTGCGGACCGGGGAAACGGAGGCTGTACGGGTCTTCAGCCCTGCCGCGCCCCTGGTTGGCGACCCGACGGTGCTCCGGGGCAAAAGGGTCCTCGTCGCCGAGGACGAGCATCTCGTGGCTTGGGAGACCGTGGCGGCCTTGCGGGCGGCGGGATGTCTGGTGTTGGGGCCGGTGACGACGCTCAGGGAGGCACTGAGCGTCGTGGGGACCGAGAGTTTCGACGCGGCGGTCCTGGACGTAAACCTGAACGGAGACCTCGTCTGGCCGGCCGCGCAAGTCGTGCAGGCGCGCGGGATCCCCTTCGTCTTCGCAACCGGCTACGCGAGCAGGATCGACATTCCGGAAGTACTGACGGGAGCGTTCTGGATCGAGAAGCCTTTCCCCGCTGAACGGCTGGCTCAGGCCCTCGCCGCCGCGGTGACCGACCAGCAGCTGGGTGCGCCCGCAGCGGCGGTCGGCTTGACCTGCGGGCGACCTGACCTGGGCGGGTGAAGGCCTCGCTCCGCGCAGGTCCCGACGATCTCCGTGAAGGTCCGCATGGCCAAGCGGACGAGGCGCCCACCCTGAAATCGACGCGACCAGGGTTCGGATGTGCAGTGGCAGAGTCCGGCCGCAGAGCGCCTGCGGCCGTTATCGCCAGCGCAGCCGGCTGAAGGAGATAAAAGCCAGCGCGGTGGAGGCCGTCGCGCCCGAGCACCCCCTCACTTCCGAAGATACTTGACCAGCGCCGCGATCACGAGCCCCACCAGCACGAGGCAGAGGATCACCCAGATCCATCCGAAGCCTCCGTGCATGTAGCCGTATTCCGCCATCATGGTCTTGCTCCTTCAAGCCAAGAGAGGAGCCGGCGGCGTGCGACAAGCCGGCTCCGAGGATGATCGGACCGCCCGGCGGTGCGGGCGGCCCGTCAGCGGTGGCGGGCGAAGACCTCCGTCTCGCCGTCGTCGCCGATCAGCAGGGTCTCGTAGGGCTGGCTTTCGTTGCCGAAGTCCATGCCGGGCGAGCCGAGCGGCATGCCCGGCACGGCGAGGCCGATCGCGTCGGGGCGCTGGTCCAGCAGGCGCTTGACGTCCTCGGCGGGGACGTGGCCCTCAATGACGTAGCCCTCTACGCGGGCGGTGTGGCAGGAGATCTGGTCCTGCTGGAGGCCCAGACGGACCTTCAGGGCCATCAGCTCGCCCTGGGCGGCGTTCTCGACCTCAACGTCGAAGCCGGCCTCCTGCATGTGCTCCACCCAGGCGGTGCAGCAGCCGCAGGTCGCGGTCTTCACCACATGCATCGCCGGCCCGGCCGCGGCGGCGCCGGCGGCCAGGAGGGCGGCGGCGAAGGCGGCGGGGGCGAGGCGGTTGCGTAGGGTCATGTCGTCTCTCCTTCAGAACATCATGCGGGCGCCGAGGACGAGGTAGAGCGCATCCCGCGCCTCCCCGTCCGCCCGGCGCAGGTCGCCGCTCTCCCCGAAGGCGCGCTCGTAGTGCACGCCCACGTAGGGAGAGACCGTCCGGCCCACGAGATCGTAGCCGAGCCGGGCGCCGACCTCGACCGTCGGCGCCCAGGCGCCGGCGCCGATGCCCGCGTCGTCGCGCAGGGGCAGGTCCACCTCCACGCTCGGGACGAGGATCAGGCGGTTGGTGATCAGCGCCTCGTATTCCATGTCGAGCCGGGCGAAGGGCCGGTCCGACAGGAACAGGTCGGCGTCGATCTCGAACCACTGGGGCGAGAGGCCATGCAGCCCCACCACCCCGTAGACCCGGTCCGGCCCCGCGGGCGTGCTGACGCTGACGCCCGCGGCGAGGTTGAAGAACTCGGAGACCGGGGTCTCGAGGCGCAGCTGGTTCTCCAGCGCCTCGAAGGCGTCATCGGCCGTGGCGTATTCGGCCTTGCTGCGCCAGACGGCGCGCAGCTCGTCCGTGCCGGCGAAGGCGTCGACATCCCATTCGAGGAGATCCGCGTCCTCGCCGAAGCGGTATTCGAGACGTTCGGCCTGGACGCCCCAGAACAGGGGCTCGGCGGCGGCGGCGGCGGGGGCGGCCGCGAGGGCCGCCAGAAGGGGCAGGATCCGGCGCATCCTCAGCCCTCCGTGCCCGGCGCCGCCAGGGAAGCGGCCTTCGGCCCGCCCTCCACGATCACCTTGCGCATCATGCCGCCGTCCATGTGGTAGGCGAGGTGGCAGTGGAAGGCCCAGGTTCCAGGGGCGTCCACCTCGGTCTCCATGCTGACGGTCGTGCCGGGGGCCACGCTGATCACGTGCTTGGCCGGGTTCCAGCGGCCGGCGCCGACGTCGAGGATCGACCACATGCCGTGCAGGTGCATGGGGTGGGTCATCATCGTCTCGTTGACGAAGGTGAAGCGCACCCGCTCGCCGTATTGCAGGCGGATGGGGTCGGCGTCCTCGAACTTCACGCCGTCGATGGACCAGATGTAGCGCTCCATGTTGCCGGTGAGGCGGAGCGTGATCTCCCGCGTCGGGGCCCGCTCGGGGTAGAGGGGCGACTGGGCGCGCAGGTCGGCGTAGGAGAGGAAGCGCCCGCCCTCCGCCGCCTGCGGGGTCAGGCCGCTGCCCGGGGCGTAGAACGGATCGGTATGCGCCTTACCGGCCATCATCGTGCCGTCGGGCATCATGTGGCCGCCGCCGTGGCCCATCGCGTCATGGGAGGCGCCGGCCATCGTCGATCCGTCCGGCATCCGGTGCGCGCCGGCGGCCATGGCGCCGTGGTCCGTTGCGCCGTGGTCCATCCCTTCATGCGCCATGCCCATGTCTGCCATGGTCAGGCGCGGGGGTTCGCGCAGCGCGGGCAGCGGCTCGGCCATGCCCTCGCGCGGGGCGAGGGTGCCGCGGGCGAGCGCGGTGCGGGCCATGCTCTCGGCAAGGAGATTGTAGGCGCGCTCCTCGGTCGGGCGGACGATGACGTCGTAGGTCTCGCCCACCGCGATGCGCAGCTCGTCCACCGTCACGGGCTGCACGTTGTTCCCGTCAGCCTGCACCACCGTCATCTCCAGCCCCGGTATGCGGACGTCGAAATAGGTCATGGCCGAGGAGTTGATCAGACGCAGGCGCACCCGCTCGCCCGGCTTGAACAGGCCGGTCCAGTTGGCCTCCGCATCGCGGCCGTTGATCAGGGGCGAGAAGCCCTGCACGTCCTCCACGTCCGTGGGCATCATGCGCATGTCGCCCCAGGCGGCGCGGTCGGCGAGGGCCGCGCCGAGGCCGTCCTCGCGCGCGTCCTCGAACAGGTCCATGAGCGTGCGCTGCTGGCGGTTGTAGTAGTCCGCCGACATCTTGAGGTTGCGCATGACCCGCATGCCGTGATGCGGGTGCGCGTCGGTGAGCTGCACCACATAGTCGCGGTCGTAGCGGAAGGGCTCGCGCCCCTTCGGCTCGATCACGATGGCGCCGTAGGCCCCGTCCGGCTCCTGGAACCCGCTGTGGGAGTGGAACCAGTAGGTCCCGCTCTGCCGGATCGGGAAGCGGTAGGTGAAGGTCTCGCCGGGGGCGATGCCGTCGTAGCTCATGCCCGGCACGCCGTCCTGGTCCGTGGGCAGGATCAGGCCGTGCCAGTGCACCGAGGTGGTCTCGGAGAGGTTGTTGGTGACGTTGATCGTCACCTCCTCCCCCTCCTGGAAGCGCAGGACCGGGCCCGGCGAGGCGCCGTTGAAGCCGATGCCGGAGCGGGAGAAATCTCCCGTCTCGATGGTCACGGGGTCCACCGTGAGGTCGTAGGTCCCGGCCGTCGCGGCGCCGATGGCGGCCGCGACCGCGCCGGCGCCGAGCAGGCTCGCCCGGACTGCGCGCAATGCGTTCATGGATGTCTTCCCGACTGTCGCGAGGGGACGCGCGGCGAGGGCGCCGCGGATCGCAGGGCTCAGGGGTTCAGCTCGACCGCGCCGGTCATGCCGGCCTGGTAGTGGCCGGGGACGTTGCAGGCGAATTCCAGCGCGACGTCCGCATCCTCGGGGAAGGTCCAGATGATCTCGCCGCTCTCGCCGGGCTCCAGCAGGACGCTGTTGGCGTCGTGGTGCATGCCGTGGCCCATGGTGGCCTGCATGTGCTCGGCCGCCTTCATGTCCACGTGGTCGGGCATCAGGACGCCGTGCTCGACCATCATCTGCATCTCGTCCTGATGGGCGGCGTGCATGGCGGCCGTGCCGATGTTGAACTCGTGCACCAGCTCGCCGGCGTTGCGGACGCGGAAGCGGACGGTCTCGCCGGCCTCCACCTGCACGCTCTCGGGCTCGTAGTAGTTGTCGTGCATCACGACGTCGATGGTGCGGCCGGCGTTGGCCGCCTTGCCCGGTTCGCCCGCCGCAGGGGCGCCGTGGCCGCCGGAATGGGCGCCCGCGGCGAAGGCGGCGACGGGAAGGAGGAGCGCGGCGGCGACGGCGCGCGCGAGGATTGCGTTGGGCATGGTGATCCCCTGGAAGTTGAAGCAGGTTCCGGGCCCTCGGGGGGCGGACGATCTTGGCTTCAGCCTCGCGGAGGCGGCGTCTCGGTCTCAGGGGTGGCCGGTGCGAGCTTCGGTGTGGGAGCGGACGCCAGCTGCGCCGGAAGAGGCGCACGATGCAGGTCCGCCATCTCCCGCTGGGGGAGGGCGACCGCGGCGCAATGGCCGCCGAACAGGTCGCAGGACATCGCCGCCGTCTGATCGGCGCCACCTGCATGGTGATCGGGACAGGGATGATGCTGCGTCGGCCCCGCCTCATGACCGCCGTGAACCGTCACGAGCCCCGGCTCAACGGTCTTCGCGCCGGCCGCAAGCGGCGCCGCAGCGAAGAGGAGGATCAGGATCAGGCGAAGCAGGTTCTGCATTGGACCGGAGATAGGGCTTCCCGCAGGTGGAAGGTCAAGTGACTTCGTCGTGTGAAGCGGCGCCTGCTGGCGGAAATTGATCCGGTTGAGGAACCTTCCAGTGCGGGAACGTCGTTCGGCCTTCGACGGCCGCCGCTGAAAGGATCGAGATCAATGAAGAACCCCTACGTCAGGTTCGCCGCCATGATCGCCACCTCCACCGCGGCGATGTTCCTGATGATGTACCTCAACACCTACGCGTGGGATCACATCTACTACAGCGAGACCCGCACCTACATGGCGATCTACATGGGCGCCGGCATGGCGATCATCATGCTCGCTTACATGCTGGGCATGTATGCCAACCGCCGCGCGAACCTCGCGATCTTCCTCGGGGCCGCGGTGGTGTTCGCAGGCTCGCTCTGGCTGCTGCGCAGCCAGACGACGGTGCAGGACGAGTCATGGATGCGCGCGATGATCCCGCACCATTCCATCGCCATCCTGACCAGCGAGCGGGCGGAGATCTCGGATCCGAGGGTTCGCAAGCTCGCCGACGAGATCATCGAGGCGCAGCGGCTTGAGATCGCGGAGATGAAGGCCCTGCTGGCCGACCTCAATGGCGGCCCGCCCGCCACGCCGGAGATCGACGGGAAGTGACCGACCTCCACCGGCCGCCAACGAAGAAGGAGAGGACCTTGATCGACCGCCGCACCCTCCTGCGCACCCTTTCGGCCGCGGGCCTCGCCGGCGCAGGGCAGGCCCTGCTCCCGGGCTGGGCGCTTTCGGCGAACGCGCCCGACTACGCGCCCTCCCGATCCCGCCCGCGCAGCCGCTGGGACATCGAGATCGGCCGGACGCCCGTCTCCGTGGGCGGCGTGCGGCGAAGCGCCTACACCTTCAACGGCACGGTTCCGGGCCCGTTGGTGCATCTGCGCGAGGGGGACGACGTCACGCTGAACGTGACCAACCGGCTGGAGGAGTCCACGTCCATCCACTGGCACGGGCTGCTGGTCCCGTTCGAGATGGACGGCGTGCCCGGCGTCAACTTCCCCGGCATCCCGCCCGGCGAGACCTTCACCTACCGCTTCCGGGTGAAGCAGCACGGCACCTACTGGTACCATTCCCACACCGGGTTCCAGGAGCAGCAGGGCCTCTACGGCCCCCTGGTCATCGACCCGGCCGACGGGCGGGAGCCCTACGCCTACGACCGCGACGTGGTGGTGGTGCTGTCGGACTGGCCGGAGTCGGACCCGGACTTCATCTACGACCGCCTGAAGAAGGCCGGGGCGGAATATTACAACTACCACAAGCGCACGATCGACGACTTCGTGCGCGAGGTGGGGCGGGAGGGCCTGCTCTCCGCCTTGCGCGACCGCACCGCCTGGGCGGAGATGGGGATGATCCCCTCGGACCTGCTCAACGTCACCGATGCGGGCTACGTCCACGCCCTGAACGGCCACGCCGCCGAAGGCAACTGGACGGCGCTGTTCGAGCCCGGAGAGCGCATCCGCGTGCGGGTCATCAACGCGTCGGCCATGACTCACTACGACGTGCGCGTGCCGGGCCTGCCGATCACCATGATCCAGGCCGACGGCCAGTACGTGGAGCCGGTCGAGACCGAGGAGTTCCGCATCGGCGTGGCCGAGACCTACGACTTCATCGTGCAGCCGCCCGACGACCGCGCCTATACGATCTTCGCCGAGACGCTCGACCGCACCGGCTTCACCCGCGCCACCCTCGCCCCCCGCGCGGGCATGCAGGGCCCGCTGCCGCGACGCCGCGAGCCGCCGCTGCGCGATCTCGGAGACTTCGGCATGGGCGGGATGGACGACAGCCTCGCGCCCTCCGGCGGGCAGGAGCCGATGCGCAACATGCCCCCCGCGCTGGACGTGAACGTGGCGATGCGCGTGATGAAGCCGCAGCAACGGCTGGACGAGCCGGGCGTGGGGCTCGGGGACGACGGCCGTCGGGTGCTGACCTACAGCCAGCTGCGCGCCCTGAACCCGCGCTACCCGCGCGAGCCGAACCGGGAGATCTTCCTCAACCTCACCTCGAACATGGAGCGCTACATCTTCTCCTTCGACGGGGTGAAGTTTTCGAACGCCGACAAGATACGTTTCCACCTCGGCGAACGCCTGCGCCTGACCATGATGAACCAGACGATGATGGCGCATCCGATCCACCTCCACGGCATGTGGATGGAGTTGGAGAACGGTCACGGCGACCGCATCCCGCGCGTGCACACCGTGATGGTCAAGCCGGGCGAGAAGCTGTCGGTGCTGATCACGCCGGTGGAGCTCGGCGACTGGGCCTTCCACTGCCACCTGCTCTACCACTTCCACTCCGGCATGTTCCGGGTGGTGAACGTGTCCCTGCCGCCGGAGGCCCTGCGATGATCCGCCCCCAGCACTTCGCCTTCCTGGCCATCGCCGCCCCGGCCGCCGCGCAGGAACCCCCGCCCGCCGTGCCGGAGGTTCCCCGAAGCATCGCCGAGGTCCGGGATCCGGAAGGCCCCGTCAGCGCCGAAGCGCTCGCGCGCGGGAACATCCACGTGGAGGGGGAGCCGGTCCATGACAACGAGTTCCGCATCCGCGGAATGCTCGACCGCGTCGAGTACCAGTCGAACGAGGGCGATCCGAAATACGTCTGGGACGGCTTTCTCTACGCCGGCGGCGACTACAACCGCCTGTGGATCGAGAGCGAGGGCGAGGGCCTGTTCGGAGACCAGCTCGAGGCGGGCGAGGTGCAGGTCCTCTACAGCCGGGCGATCACCCCCTACTGGAACGCCCAGGCCGGCGTCCGCTACGAGTTCACCGACCCCGACCGCTGGTATGGCGTCCTCGCGCTGGAGGGCCTGAACTTCTACTGGACCGGGATCGAAGCGGACGCCTACCTCAGCGAGGAGGGCGACGTCTCGGCCGCGTTCGAGATCGAGTACGACGCCCTCCTCACCCAGCGCCTGGTCGCCCAGCCTCGATTCGAGATGAACCTCCAGGCGCAGGACGTGCCGGAGCTTGGCCTCGGCGCGGGGATCACCAGCATAGAGGCCGGCCTGCGCGTGCGCTACGAGATCGCGCGGGAGTTCGCCCCCTATGTCGGCGTCTCCTGGGTCCAGCAGGTCGGGGAGACGGCCGCGATGCTCCCGCCCGGCAAGGACTCCGGCGCCGTGTCGCTGGTCGCCGGTCTTCGCATCTGGTTTTGACGGGAGACGACATGCGCGTTCTGCTATCGGTCCTCGGAACCCTTGCGGTTCTGCTCCTCCTTGCGATCGCGACGATCTGGAGCGGCGCCTACAACGTGGCCGCCACGGACGCGCATTTTCCTCCGGTTCGCTACGCGCTCGACGCCGCCATGGCGAGCTCGGTTCGCGCCCGTGCCGACGCCGAACCCCCGGCGCTGGACGCCGCCGCCGCCGACCGGGGTTTCGCGGCCTTCGACGGCATGTGCGTGCAGTGCCACGGTGCGCCGGGGGTCGAGCCCGCGCTCTGGGCGCAGCACATGAAGCCCCAGCCCCCCGACCTGGAGGAGCACGCTGCGCACTGGTCCGCGCCGGAGCTCTTCTGGATCGTCCACCACGGGATCAAGATGAGCGGGATGCCCGCCTTCGGCCCCACGCACGAGGAGGCCGAGCTCTGGGATCTCGTCGCCTTCGTCGAGCGGCTGCCCGAGATCGACGCCGTGGCCTACGCTGCGCGACGCGAGGCGCAGGGCGCAGGTTCCGGCCACCATGGCGGCGGCGACGCGCATGGGAAGTAGGCGCTCCGGCAGGTCTTGACCTTCCAGTCGCTGGAATCGCCATCTTCCTGAGACTGTACCCAGGAGGCTCCCATGGCGACCGAAGCCGCTTCGACCGAGGCGATCATCCGCGATCCCGTCTGCGGGATGACGGTGGATCCCGATGCCGGCAAGCCTCGCCACGAGCACGGGGGGCGCGTCTTCCACTTCTGCTCCGAGTCCTGCCGCGCGAAGTTCGCCGCGGCGCCTGAGGACTACATCGCCGCAACCGATCCGGTATGCGGGATGCAGGTGGAGCGGGCCTCGGCCCGGCACATGGCGCGGCATGAGGGCCAGCGGCACTGGTTCTGCTCGTCCCGCTGCCAAGAAAAGTTCGAGGCCGACCCCGCCGCTTGGCTCGGCGACCGGTCCGCCCCGGCCGCGATGCCGAAAGGCACGATCTACACCTGCCCCATGCACCCCGAGATCGAGCAGGTCGGCCCCGGCGATTGCCCCATCTGCGGCATGGCGCTGGAGCCGAAGGGCGTGCCTGCCGCCGACGAGGGGCCGAACCCGGAGTTGGTGGACTTCCGCCGCCGCTTCGCCGTCGGCGCGGCGCTGACCCTCCCGCTGCTGGTGCTGGCGATGGGGCCGATGGTCGGCATCGGAGTGCGGGAATGGATCGGGGAGCGGACCTCCGACTGGCTGGAGCTGCTGCTCGGCACGCCGGTGATCCTGTGGTCGGGCTGGCCGTTCCTCGTGCGCGGCGCGCGCTCCTTCCGGTCGATGAACCTCAACATGTTCAGCCTGATCGGCATGGGCGTCTCGGCCGCCTGGATCTTCAGCGCGGTCGCGGTGCTGGCGCCCGGGATCTTCCCCGCCGGCTTCCGCGACCATGACGGCAACGTCGCGGTCTATTTCGAGGCCGGCGCGGTGATCGTGGTGCTGGTGCTCCTCGGCCAGATCCTCGAGCTGCGGGCCCGCGAGCGCACCGGCGCCGCGATCCGCGCGCTGCTAGACCTCGCCGCCAAGACGGCGCGCGTGATCCGCCCTGACGGAACGGAGGAGGAGATCCCGCTTGAAGACGTCCACGAGGGCGACAGGCTGCGCATCCGCCCGGGCGAGAAGGTGCCGGTGGACGGCGAGGTGCTGGAGGGCCGATCGTCGGTGGACGAGTCCATGCTGACTGGCGAGCCGGTCCCGGTCGAGAAGACCCCGGGCGATGCCGTCACCGGCGCCACGATCAACGGCACGGGCTCGCTCGTCATGCGAGCGACCCGCGTGGGAAGCGAGACCATGCTGTCGCAGATCGTGGAGATGGTGGCCTCGGCCCAACGGTCCCGCGCGCCGATCCAGAAGCTGGCGGACTCCGTAGCCGGCTGGTTCGTGCCGGCGGTGATGGCGGTGGCGGTCCTCGCCTTCATCGGCTGGGCGATCTGGGGACCCGCCCCGGCCCTCGCCTATGCGCTGGTCGCCGCGATCTCGGTGCTGATCATCGCCTGTCCCTGCGCCCTGGGTCTCGCGACGCCCATGTCGATCATGACCGCGACCGGACGAGGGGCCCAGGCGGGCGTGCTCGTCCGCAACGCCGAAGCGCTGGAGCGGTTCGAGAAGGTGGACACCCTGATCGTGGACAAGACCGGCACCCTGACCATGGGCAAGCCGGAGCTGGTCGCCGTCCTTCCCGAGCCGGGCCTCTCTTCAGAAGAGGTGCTGCGCCTCGCGGCCAGTCTCGAGCGCGGGTCGGAGCACCCGCTTGCCGAGGCCATCGTCCGCGGGGCCGAGGCGCGGGGGATCGCTCTCGCCGCCGCGGCAGAGTTCGAGGCGGCGACCGGCAAGGGCGTGAGCGGGGTCGTGGACGGGCGGTCGGTGGCGCTCGGCAACGCCGCCATGCTCGCCGATCTGGGGCTGGAGGGCGCGGCGCTCGCCCGCGCCGCCGACGCGCGCCGCGACGAGGGCGAGACGGTGATGTTCGTGGTCATCGACGGCGCCGTGGCGGGCCTCGTTGCCGTCGCCGACCCGGTGAAGGAGACCACGCCCTCCGCGCTGAAGGAGCTGCACGCGCTCGGCTTCCGCATCATCATGGCGACCGGCGACAACGAGCGCACAGCCCGCGCCGTGGCGGGGCGGCTCGGCATCGACGAGATCCGCGCCGATGTCCTGCCCGAGGACAAGGCCCGGATCGTGCGGGAGCTTCAGGCAGCAGGGCCGTCGCGTGGCCATGGCCGGCGACGGCGTGAACGATGCGCCCGCGCTCGCGCAGGCGGACGTGGGCATCGCCATGGGCGCGGGCGCCGACGTGGCGATCGAGAGCGCCGGCTTCACCCTGGTGAAGGGGGACCTCAACGGCATCGTCCGGGCGCGGCGGCTGGCGCAGGCCACCATGCGCAACATCCGCCAGAACCTGTTCTTCGCCCTGGTCTACAACGCAGCTGGCCTGCCGGTGGCGGCGGGGCTCTTGTATCCGTTCCTCGGGATCCTCCTGTCGCCGATGTTCGCCGCGGCGGCCATGAGCCTGTCCTCGGTGTCGGTCATCGCCAACGCGCTGAGGCTGAGAGCGACCCGGATCTAATCGGGGCCGCCAGCCATGCCAGATCCGTAAACCCAACGGCCACGGCATCGGCTAACTGGCGACGGTTCCGAGAATGCGTCGGAACCACTGTGACGGGCAGAGCGCGAGGGACGCTGGTGGCGCAGGAACTGAAGCCGGGGCGAGGTCGAGCCCCGGCCCCGCCTCATTGCGCCGCCCCCTCAAAGGAGTGGACCAGACCGAGGTCAGAAGGCGAAGAGGGGGCGGGGTCACGTCAGCACCGCCTCTCCCTGGCCGACCTTGCAGCAACCACAGGTGAAGCCGCACGTTACGATCACCATGGCGCTTCTGATCGGCTTCTCCCTCGTCCTCCTCCTCGGCTTGGTTCATCATTTCGGAATTCTGGCGCTTCGCCAGGTGAAACCGCGTGCGGAGAAGCGGCGGCACCTGACGGTGCTCGTAGTGTTCGCGGGACTCCTCGCGCTCCACACGCTCGAGATCCTGGGCTACGCCGTCGTCTATGCGGGGCTGCTTGACCATGGCGACCTCGGAAGCCTCGACGGTTCCTTCGACGGCAGCTGGGAGGCGTTGGTCTACTTCTCCGGCATCAACTTCACCACGGTGGGCTACACCCAGATCGAGACGATCGGCTCGATCCGTCTCGTCTCCATGATGCAATCCTTGGGGGACTTCATGGTCCTGACATGGTCGGCCACCTTCATCTACACAATCTGGGGTGAGGCTTGGCGGGGCTAGGTGCACCAAGGTGCGCTCAGGCGGATCCCGTTTCCGACCCACATCGAGATCGGCGCCTCGCGGACACCGGCGCCGCTTTGCGCGAACGCTGGTCTCGGCTGGAGAGAAGCCGCCGCGCGTCCCTGTGCCCCAGAATAGGCCTGGCCCTCGGGAATGCTCGCTTGTCCGGTGCAGGGAAAGTCCCTAGCGCTCTAGCCTGATGATAAACCGCCACATTCTTTGAGTTTGCACTGATAACGGTGACGATGATGGCCGCCAGAAGCCTTCTGTCGTCGCCGAGCCCATGGATGAGGAGCGAGTGAAGCGTTTTCTGGACGACCTCGCTCACCTCAGCTCGCAGAACGGGATCGGATCTCCCCGGAACGCCCCCCGCACCCGCACCCGCAGATTGTAGAGAAGGATCCCTCTGCTCCACCGCCGAGAGGACGCCATGCCCGAACGCCACATGTCGAGACGCGTGCCGCATTCCGCTGCGGAGCGCCCGGGGTCGAGGCGAGACAGGGTCGCGCTCGCCTTGGCCGCGACGGCGGCGGGTCTGGCCATCGCGGCGCTTGCGAACCGACGGCTCGCGCGCCAGGCGGAGCGTCTGAACCCGCCCTCCGGCCGCTGCATTGAGGTGCATGGCGTGCGCCTCCACTATCTCGACCGCGGTTCCGGACCTGTGCTGCAGGAAGAGCAGCTGCTTGTTGGAAGTCGGGAAAGGCAGATCGCTCCTACGCGCGCGAGCGCCGCCCGCGCTGCTGCCGAACGGCGGGTTAGCGATGATGACGTCCGGCGCCCTCAGCGCGGCGGCGTCGTCGGTGAGCGCATCGCAATGGATGAACTCTCCCTCCATGCCGTGCAGGAAAATGTTCATCAGGCACAGGCGGTAGGTGTCGCCTTCGATCTCAACCGCCTGATAGTGCGGCGGCTTCTTCTTGTGGGCCGCCTTGGTGTGTTTGCCGGCGATGTATTCCTGCGTTGAGATCAGGAAGCCTGCCGTACCCACCGCCGGATCCTAAATCGTCTCGCCCAGCCCCGGCTGCAACACGCTCACCATCGCATCGACCAGCGGACGCGGCGTGAAATATTGACCGGCACCCGAGCGCGCTTACGCCACGCTCCGTTGCAGCAGAACTCTCGTACACCGCGCCTAGGCCGTCGCTCTTGGCCTCGTGCCAGTCGATTGCGTTGATGCCGTCGACGACCTTTCGCAGGTTTTCCTCGTGGTTGAAGACAGTGGTCGGGAAACGGAAGATCTCGCGCACGACGTGATCCGGCGCGTCCTCCCCTAAGTGCCCGACTCGAAACTGCGTCAGACATAGCAATACCTTGCGAGGCGTCGGGTGGTTAGGCGGATGTGGGAGACGTTGATCCAGGCCTCGGCGGAGGCGACTGATTTTTCCCAGTCTCTGGCCAGTCTGCGACACCGTCCAAGCCAGGCGAAGGTCCTCTCCACGACCCATCTTCGGGGCAGGACCTCGAAGCCCTTCGCCGTATCGGAGCGCTTGATGATCTCGATCGTCCACTCGCCGATCCGGTCGCGCGCGCCGCGGAGCGTGGGCCCCGCGCAGCCGCCGTCGGCGAAGACGTGCCTGAGCCACGGGCACGATCTGCGGATCGAAGAGAGCGCCGCGGGGCGCCGTCGCGATCCTGGATATCGGCGGCATGGACGACAAGGCCGAACAGCAGGCCGATGGTGTCGACCACCGCATGGCGTTTGCGCCCGTTGATCTTCTTGCCCGCGTCATAGCCTCGTATGCCGCCGCTTTCGGTGGTTTTCACGGTCTGGCTGTCGATGACGCCCGCCGTCGGCTGCGCCTCCCGGCCCTCCAGCTCGCGGGTTTCCATGGCGAGGTTGAACCGGATCGTGTGCAGCAGCCCGCTGTCGCGCCAGTCGTAGAAGTAGCGCTGGACGGTCGAATACGGCGGCAGGTCCTTCGGCAGCATCGCCCACCGGCAGCCCGTCGTCGCGATGTGGAGGATTGCCTTCACGACCTCCCGCAGGTTCGTGGTTCGCGGCCGGCCCAGACGCTTCCGCGGCGGCATGAAGGGCTCGATCAGCGCCCCCTCGCGGTCGGTCATGTCGCTCGCATAGCGAAGCGCCTTCCGCCGATGCTCGCGGCGGGCGCTTTCGGTCCAAGGCATTGCCGTCTCCGTCCGGTGCGGCAATCGGACAAAATCACAAGCCGCTGAAACCGCTCAACTCTTTTCGGGTTGGGCTCTGAGACTGAGCGCCCGCGCAGCAGTTCGACCCATTACTCGGTCGATCTCCGTGGATCATGTCCCGGGGCGTGGTGTAGGAGCGCCGGCCCTCGGAGAGAGATCCGAGGCTGATCAGGACGCCACGGCGGGCAGCCTGACTGTGGGAGTGTCGGTGACGCGGGCGAGGCTTTCAAGCGACATGTACCGGCGCGCCAGGGCCCATTCGTCGTTGGTCTCCAGCATCAGCGCGCCAACGAGCCGGACGATGGCCTCATCGTTCGGGAAGATGCCGACGACGTCTGACCGCCGCTTGACCTCGCGGTTGACGCGCTCGAGTGGGGTCGTCGACGCGATCTGAGCCCGATGCTCGCGAGGGAAGGACATGTAGGCCAGGACCTCGTCGCGGGAGGCGTCCATGAAGGCGCCGAGCTTCTCGTTCTTCTCGCGCGGCGCGTCGGCTACGGCGTCCCCCTGGGCTTCCGCACCTTCCTTGTTCTCCTGCGCGAAGATGGTCTTCAGCATCGCCGCGACCGCAGTGCGCTGCTTGGCCGGGGCGTGCGCCAACGCGTTCCGCATCCAGTGGATCCGGCGCCTCTGACGGGTCGCGTTGAACACTCGCCGCGCGGCCGCCCGCAGGCCCTTGTGGTCGTCGGCGATCACCAGCTTCACGCCGCGCAGTCCGCGATCGGCGAGGGAGCGCAGGAAATCGGTCCAGAAGGTCTCGGCTTCCGAGGGCCCCGTGGCGACGCCCAGCCCCTCGCGCTTGCCGTCCTCGTTCACCGCGACAGCGATTATCGCCGCGCGGCTGACGATGCGCCCGCCCTCGCGGACCTCGAGGTAGGTGGCATCCAGCCAGAGATAGGGCCACGCCCCCTCCAGGGGACGGGTGAGGAAGGCATTCACCCGCTCGTCGATCTCGACGCAGAGGCGGCTGACCTGGGACTTCGACAGGCCGCCCGCGCCCATGGCCTTCACCAGATCGTCCACGGAGCGGGTCGAAACGCCGTGGACGCAGGCCTCCTGTATCACCGCGACGAGCGCCTTCTCGGCCGTGCGGCGCGGCTCGAGGAAACTGGGGAAGTAGCTGCCCTTGCGCAGCTTCGGGATCTCCAGCGCGATCCGTCCGGCGCGGGCGTCCCAGTCGCGATCCCGGTATCCGTTCCGCTGGACCTCGCGCAGGGGCGACCGCGCGCCCTTCGAGGCGCCCGTCCGCGCCTCGACTTCCAGCTCCATGATCCGCTCGGCCGCAAAGGCCAGCATCTCGCGCACGAGATCGCCATCGGCCTGCTTCTCAACCAGCTCGACCAGCGCCATTCTCTCATCGGTCATCGTCGTCTCCGTTCAGGTTCCAGGTCTTGCAACCCGAACCTTCTCCGAAGACCGGCGATGGCCGCCAGCGTCACCCCAGGCCGCGCGCTGCGCTACGCCAGGGGCTCCGCGCGCGGCCTCCTACACCACCACCTGGGACACAGCCTCCGGATTACACCTCGGCGGTAGAGCGCGGTGCAGCCTCTGAGCCGATAAGCAGCCTTCTGCGAATTGGCCGGTCCCTGCCGCCGCCTGCGCGGTATGTTCGTGCTCGATGATTCGACGCCGCGCCATGATGATCGTCTGCGCGGCCGCAGCCCTCACGGCCGCGGCGCTCGGCGTATTCATGCTGGAGCGCCAGCGCGCCGGTCTTTCCGTGGAGGAGATGCGGCTCGCGTCGTCTCCGGTCACGGTGTGGCGGGCGGAGGAGGGGGCGTCCGGTCCGCTGGTCTTCGTCGCGCACGGCTACGCGGGGTCGCGGCAGATGATGCAGCCGACGGCGATCGCGCTCGCGCGCGCGGGCTTTGTCGTCGCAGCCTTCGACTTCCATGGACATGGCCGGCATCCGGAGCCGATGTCGGCGGATGTGACGTCGCTTGAGGGCACGACGGCGCAGCTCGTGGAACAGACGCTCGCGGTCGCGGACGCCGCGCGGGAGCTTGAGGGCGTGACGGGGCTGGTCGCGCTCGTCGGACATTCCATGGCCACCGACGTCGTGATCCGCGCCGCGCAGAGGATGGAGGACGTGGCGGCGGTGGTCGCGATCTCCATGTATTCGGACGCGGTCACGCCGGAGTTCCCGGAGAGGCTGCTGATCGTCTCCGGCGCGCTGGAAGACCGGCTGCGGCAGGTGGCGCTGGAGCGCCTGCGCCAGGTCGAGCCCGGCGCGGAGGAGGGCGAAACGGCGGTGGAGGGCGACGTGGCGAGGCGGGCCGTGGCGGCGCCGCTGGTGGGCCATGTGGGCGTGCTCTACAGCCGGGAGACGCTTGAGGAGGCGCGCGACTGGATCGCGGAGGCCATGGGGCGGCCGGCGACGGGCGAGGCGCCGAGTGTCGGGCCCTGGCTGATCCTGCTGCTCGCCGCCGTGGTCGGGCTGGCCTGGCCGCTGGCGGGGCTGCTGGGGCCGCCCGCGGCGGCGGAGCGGCGCACGGGGCGCGCAGTCTGGCTGTCGATCGCGGCGCCCGCGATCCCTGCGCTGGCGGCGGCGACGCTGGTTTCGGAGGGGGCGCTAGGCCTGAGCGCCTTCGGCGGGCTGACGGCGTTCTTCGGGATCTGGGGGTTCTTGCAGCTTGCGCTTCTGTGGCGCGAGGGGCTGCGCCCGCAGGCGGTGCGGACGGCGGGGTTCCTGCTGCTGCTGGTCTGGGGGCTGGGGCTGTTCGCGCCGGCGCTCGATCGCTACGGGGCGTCGTTCGTGCCCACCGGGCCGAGGATCGAGGTGATGCTGCTGCTGGTGGCGGGGACCGTGCCGTTCTGCCTTGGCGACGTCCTTGCGACGCGAGGCGTAGGCTGGCTGCCGTGGATCGTGGCGCGGATCGCGCCGCTGGCGGCGCTGCTCGCGGCCATGGCGCTGTCGCCGCGCCTGGGGATCGCGTTCACGGTGCTGCCGGTCCTGGTGCTGTTCTGGCTAGTCTACGGGCTGGCGGGCCGCTGGATCGCGGCGCGCAGCGGGCCCGGGACGGCGGGGCTCGCGCTCGGCATCATCCTCGCCTGGGCGCTGGCGGCGAGCACCCCGCTCGTGGCGTCCTGATCCGCGTTGCGCACGCGTCCCGCGTCGGCGTTCGTGGCGGCCTGCTCGCGCCGTGGAACTGGAGGGGCATGGGATCAGCGGAATCCGCGTTCTACCGACGTCAACGCCGGCTCGGCCGATGCCGCCATCCCTTCGCTGACTTGCCCGATGCCGAACATTCGGCGGCCCTCAATGTACCGGCCCAAGCGGTAGGCGGAAGCGGAGCTCTCCAGCACGAAGTCCTACACCGCTAGAGCGGCGGCCGGTCTGAGTGAATTGCGGGATTCCCTCCGGGAGCGGGTTCTGATTCATGCTGGCGGCCGGGCGGGAGGCCGGCCGCCATGTCGAAAGCCCTTTCGCTCGATCTTCGAACCCGAGTTCTCGCCGCCGTCGCGGAGGGGGCCAGCCGTCGGCAGGCCGCCGCACGCTTCGGCGTGAGCCCGGCCAGCGTAAGCCGCTGGCGTGCGCTGGCCCGCACGCAGGGCAACGCCCGGCCGGGGCCGCTCGGCGGCGACCGGCGGTCGGCGCGGGTGGAGGCGCAGGCCGAGCTGATCCTGCGCCTGCTGGGCGAGACGCCCGACGCCACGATCGAGGAGCTGCGCGTCGTGCTCGCCGATCATGGCCAGAGCTTCGGCTACGGCACGCTGCGCCGGTTGACCTGACCCCTTGTTTCTCCTCCACGGCGTGCTGGGATCCCGACCGACTGGAAGGGACCGGAATGAAGCGCAGCAGGTTCACGGAAGAGCAGATCATCGGCGTTCTGCGGGAGCAGGAGGCCGGGGCCACGGTGGCGGAGCTATGCCGCAAGCACGGGATGTCATCGGCGACGTTCTACGCCTGGAAGGCGAAGTACGGCGGGATGGACGTCTCCGACGCGAAGCGGCTGAAGGCCCTCGAGGACGAGAACGCCCGGCTGAAGCGGCTCTACGCCGACGCGATGCTCGACAACGCCGGGTTGAAGGATCTGCTGTCAAAAAAATGGTGACGCCCGCCGTGATGCGGGACGCGGTCGCGCATCACCGTGCCTGTCACGGGATGAGCGAGCGGCGGGCGTGCACCTTGATCTCGGCGGACCGCAGCTCGGTCCGCTACCGAAGCCGGCGCCCCGACGATGCTGGCCTGCGCCGGCGCCTGCGCGAGCTGGCGGAGCAGCGCCGGCGGTTCGGCTATCGCCGGCTGCATGTGCTGTTGCGTGCGGAGGGCTGGGCCATGAACCGCAAGAAGACCCAGCGGCTCTACGGTGAGGAGGGGCTGGCTGTGCGGCGGCGCAGATCCCGCCGCCGGATCGCGGTCGCGCGCACGCCGATACCGGCGCCGGACGGACCGAACAGCCGCTGGTCGATGGACTTCGTGCATGACCAACTGGCCGGCGGAGGCAGGTTCCGCGTGCTGAACATCATCGACGACGTGACGAAGGAGTGTCTGGCGGCGATCCCGGACGCCTCGATCTCCGGCAGACGGGTCGTCCGGGAGCTGAAGGTCCTCATCGAGACCCGCGGCAAGCCACGCATCGTGGTCAGCGACAACGGGACGGAGTTCACCTCGACGGCCGTCCTGACCTTCGCGCAGGCGGAGAAGCTGGACTGGCGATACATCGCGCCGGGAAAGCCGACCCAAAACGCCTTCGCCGAGAGCTTTCAGGGCCGGATGCGGGACGAATGCCTCAATGAGCACCTGTTTTTCTCGATGAACCACGTCCGGGCGATCCTCCGCGGATGGGTCGACGACTACAACACCGTGAGGCCGCACTCGGCGATCGGCTACATGACGCCGGCCGCCTACGCAGCCTCCCTGAAACCGCAATGGGCATCGCCGCTGCACGACCTCGAAGGCTCCGCGCCGCTGCCCATTGCTCACGCCGCCCTGACGGGCAAATCTCAACCCACGATTCGGCCGCCCGCGGATGAGCGCAAGGGGTCAGGTCACGGTTCTTCCAGCGCCACGGCATCACGCGCAAAAAAAGACGGCCCATGCCGGCGAGCAGGATCGCCCCGACGTCCTGAAGCGCCGCCGGGCCTGGTTCGAGCAACAGATCGACCTCGATCCGGACCGGCTCGTCTTCATCGACGAGACCTGGGCAAAGACCAACATGGGCCGCACCCACGGCCGGGCCCCGCGTGGCGAACGCCTGCGCATGGGCTTCCCCCACGGCCACTGGAAGACGACCACCTTCGTCGGCGCGCTGACCACCCGCGGGATGATCGCGCCGTTCGTGCTGAGCGGACCGATCAACCGGGACGCCTTCGAAGCCTATGTCGAGAGCGTCCTCGCGCCGGAACTGCGCCCGGGCGACATCGTCGTCATGGACAACCTCTCCAGCCACAAGGGGCCGAGGGCGCAGGCGCTGATCGAGGCGGCCGGAGCCGAACTCCGCTTCCTCCCGCCCTACAGCCCCGACTTCAATCCGATCGAGAACGCCTTCGCCAAGCTCAAGGCGCTCTTGCGCAGGGCCGGCGAGCGCACCGTCGAGGGCCTCTGGGCCGCCATCGGCCGGATCGTCGACCTCTTCGGTCCCGCCGAGTGCGCCAACTACTTCAGCGCCTGCGGATACGATCCAGACTGGTAGGCTTCCGCTCTAGCGAACTTTACGGCGAAAGTGCAGTTTCCGCCGAGAATTGGCAGCGCGACCAACCCGGTCGTATTATCGGTGCCCGTCAGGACCCCCGCCCATGCCGGATTCGCTAGAGCAGATGTGGCTCGGGAAATCTGGACAGAGGCGTTGAGTGAATTGTCCGCGCGACATCGGCATGATGCCGAGAGCGAGGAGAGACCATGACCAAACGACCGCGCCGGAATTACAGCCCGGCATCCAAGGCGAAGGTGGCGCTGGCCGGTCGCGCCAATGTAGACCTTCTGAGGGCGAGACCGATGTCAGTAGCCTGAGGACATGCACCGAGAGCGCACCAGACCCCTTTATTCCATCCCGATTCACAGGACGTCGTCTACCGGCAGGTGGCGGGTCGCTTTCCGAGCGCTTGGGGAAGCGCTCGCCTTCCTAAGGAATGGCTCCACGTCGAAAGCGCGGGAATGGAATTGGTAAGGCACTCCCGGGCTTGGAACTCCGCGCAAGGACCCGCGGCGGAAGGCCTGCCTGTTGCTCGCCGCTGGCATGAGCGCGGCTCAGTGCGCGAGCGCGAGCGTCCGGTCTTGACCATGGGCGTTGATCAAGCGAGCCACCGCGCCAGTCGCCTTCATCTCTCTGACGAACTCCTGCAGGAGTTTCAGCCCGCGCTCCCTTCCGCGGATCGTGCATACGGCCTGCTGAACCGCCATGAAGCGGCCTGGAAGAATCCGGCTGCCAGGCAGCTCAGCCGCGTCCTGTTCCAGCCGGGGCCTCAGGCCGGCAAGGGCGTCGAGACCTTCGTCCACGAAGCGCCCCAGCGATCCGTTCAACCCACGCGCCGGCCTCAAATCGGCCCGCCTGAAATTTGCCTCGAGCCAGAGATGGTATGCTGATCGCTCCGCCGCTGCGATCGTCGTGCCGACGCGGTCGAGATCGGCGCATTCGCGGGCGGAGGAGCCTGCGGGAACGAGGAAGGTCGCCTCTATCTCCACATAGGGCTCCGTGAAGGCCAGATGATCGCTCCGCTTCGGATCCGCTCCGACGAATCCCACGTCCCATGCGCCCGACGCCGCGGAATCCACGAGATCGCCGGGGCTCGCGTATTCCAGGAATTGCAGGGGGAGCCCTATGCGCCCGGCCAACGCAGCGGCGAGCGACGGCGCGACGCCCTCGGGGGCTCCATCGGGTGAGCGTCCGCTCACGAGAAGGTAGTTTCCGGTGTTAAGCGCGACGCGAAGCGCGCCTTCGGGGGCGATTTCGGCCAGTGCTGCCGGATCGGGCTGCATCGGGACCTCCTCGAAACGGGGCGGCGGGTTGGACGTAATGCGGAGAAGCCGCTAGGCTATGATCACGACCGCCAGGCCGGAGAAGACTACAATGGATATGGACGTGATCCCGGCGGTCGAGGTGCCGAAGCGCATGGGCGACGAGGTCCAGCGGATCTTCGACGCGCTGGTGGACGACATTCTCAACGGACGACTGCACGCCGACGAGAAGCTGAGCGAGCCGGCGCTCGCCCGCCGCTTCGGCGTGAGCCGCGGTCCCCTCCGCGAAGCGGTCCGCCGATTGGAAGAGCGGAAGCTCGTGAGCCGCACGCCGAATTTCGGCGCCCGCGTGGCGAGCTACACGCCGCGGCAGATCCTCGAGCATTACCAAATTCGGGAGGCGCTCGAGAGCCTGGCGGCGCGGCTCGCCGCCGAGAACATGACGGACGTCGAGGTCGCGTCCCTCCGCAAGGCGTTCGACGACGAGGTGACGCGCGGACGATCGGCGGACTACCGGCGCGATTTCCACATGCACATCGTGCGCGGATCGCACAACTCGCGCCTTATCCAGCTGCTTGGAGAGGACTACTACCGGCTCTTCAAGCTCTGGCGCATGAATGCGCCGTGGCTTCGTTCGGGGGGCGCGGAGTCGTGGGAAGATCACCGCCGGATCCTCGAGGCGGTCGAGCGGCGGGACCCGGAGGTGGCGGAGCTGCTCATGCGGCGGCACATCTCCCGCCTGAGACGGGAGAGCGAGGAGCGGCTCATGCGCAACGGTGTGGAACGGGCCGGCAGGGCGTGACGGCATCAGCGGCCATGGATCCATGGCCGCCGCGCCGCGTCCGCCTTCTGGAACGCGGCGATCTCGTCCAGCCGCCCGAGCGTGAGTCCGAGATCGTCCAGACCGTGCAGCAGGTTCTGGCGTCGAAGCTCGTCCAGTTCGAACGGGATCGGGTCCAGTCCGGGCGGCGTCACGGTCTTCGCCTCCAGATCCGCGGTGAACTCCGCCTCCGGCGCGGCCCTCGCGACCTCGGCCAGCGTCTCGACGGTTTCCATCGGCAGACGAATGGGCAGGACGCCGTTCTGGAAGCAGTTGTTGTAGAAGATGCCGCCGAAGCCGGGGGCGATCACGCAGCGCACTCCCATCCCCCACAGCGCCCAGACCGCGCCCTCGCGCGACGAGCCGCAGCCGAAATTGGGGCCGGCGAGCAGGATCGGCGCTCCGCGCCATTCGGGGCGGTTGAGGAGGAAGTCCGGGTTCTCGGAGCCGTCCTCCAGGTAGCGCCACGATTCGAAGCCGTAGGGCCCGAGCTGGTCGCGTTCGAGGTCGGTCAGCCGCTCGATGCGGATGATGACGTCGGTGTCCACGTTCTGAGCCATGAGCGGCGCGGCGCGGCCATGGATGCGGGAGACGGGGGTCATCGGACGGCTCCGTAGCGGCGCACGTCGGCGATCGCGCCCTCCAGCGCCGCGGCGGCGGCCATTGCGGGCGAGGCGAGATGGGTGCGGGCCCGCGGCCCCTGCCGCCCGACGAAGTTGCGGTTGGTGGTGGAGACGGAGCGCTGGCCAGGCGGTACGACCTCGCCGTTCGCGGCCACGCACTGGGAGCAGCCGGGCTCTCGCCACTCAAAGCCTGCGTCGCGGAACACCTGGTCCAGGCCCTCCGCCTCCGCCTGCGCCTTCACGCCCTGCGAGCCGGGGACGACCCAGGCGGTGGTGCGATCGGCGACGCGGCGGCCCCGCGCGATCTCCGCAGCCGCGCGAAGATCGGACAAGCGGCTGTTGGTGCAGGAACCGATGAAGACCCGGTCGACCGGCGTTCCGGCGATGGGCCGTCCCGGCTCCAGCCCCATGTAGTCCAGCGCCGCCGCCCACGCCTTGCGCCGGGAGCCGTCGGGCGCGCTGCCGGGATCGGGGATCGCGGCATCCACCGCAATGGTGTGCTCGGGGCTCGTGCCCCAGGTGATCTGCGGCGCGATGGTGGCGCAGTCGATGGAGACCTCCCGGTCGAAGGCGGCGTCCGCGTCCGAGGGCAGGGTGCGCCAGTGCGCGACCGCGCGCTCCCAGAGCGCGCCGCGCGGGGCTTCGTGCCGGCCGTGGAGATACTCGAAGGTCAGGTCGTCCGGGGCCACGAGACCGACCTTCGCGCCCATCTCGATCGACATGTTGCAGATCGTCAGCCGACCTTCGATCGGCAGGCTACGGATCGCCTCGCCGGCGTATTCCACCGCGTAGCCGTCCCCTCCCGCCGCCCCGATGGTTCCGATCAGGTGGAGGATCATGTCCTTGGGCGTCACCCCCGCGCCGAGCCGTCCCTCGAAGCTCGTGCGCAGCGTCATCGGCCGCTTCTGAAGGATGGTCTGCGTCGCGAGGACATGCACAAGCTCGGTGGAGCCGATGCCGAACGCCATGGAGCCGAGCCCGCCATGGGTGGAGGTGTGGCTGTCGCCGCAGCAAAGGATCGTGCCGGGCAGCGTCACCCCCTGCTCCGGGCCCACGATATGCACGATCCCCTGCTCGGGGTCGTTGATGTCGTAGAGGCGGATCCCCGCCTGCTTCGTCAGCTTGCGCAGTGCCGGCACCATTCGGGCGCTGAGCGCAGTCCCGTCGTCGCCGCGTCCGGGCGCCGAGGATACCGCATGGTCCGGCACCGCGAAGGTGAGGTGCGGGCTGTGGACCTGGAGCCCGCGCGAGGCGAGATCGGTCAGGCCCCGCGGGCCCCCGAGGTCATGGAGGATATGGCGGTCCACGTGGAGGAGCGCGTTGCCGTCGCCGAGATCGGCGATGACATGCTCGTCCCAGATCTTGTCGAAAAGCGTCTTGCCGGACATTGGCAGGTCCTCTTTCAGCGCCAGGCCCAACCGCGGCGGGCGCGGTCGCGAGCGCGAAACGCGTCGATCTCGGCCGCGCGGCGCAGGGTGAGGTCGATCTCGTCCTGTCCCTCCAGCAGCATCTGGCGGCCGTTGGCGGGCGTGGAGAATGCGTCCTCGCGCCCGTCGGGGTCCGTCACCTTGCAGGTCTGCAGGTCGACGCTCATGCAGTCCCGGCCGCCGCCCCGCTCGATGCGGGCCGCCAGCTCGTGGACCCGGCTTTCCGGCAGGACCACGGGGACGACGCCGTTGCGGAAGCAGTTGTTGTAGAAGATGCCTCCGAAGCTCGGCGCGATCACCGCCCGGAAGCCGAAGCCGCGAATCAGAGCCGCCGCCGCCTCCCGCGAGGATCCGCAGCCGAAGTTGCGGTCGGCGATGAGGATCTCAGCGTGGCGCCACGGCTCCTGATTCAGGATGAAGTCGGGGTTCTCGATCCGCTTGTCCGGGTCCGTGTAGCGCCAGAGGGCGAAGAGCCCGTGCGCGAAGCCCTCGGTCCGCGTGCGGATCAGCTCCCGCGAGGGGGCGATCTGATCGGTGTCTATGTTGATGCGCATGATCGGTACGGCGGTGCCGGTGACGCGGACGAACTGTTCGAGGTTCATGGTCGAAACCCTCAGAGGAACTCGCGCGGGTCCGCGATCCGGCCCGCTATCGCGGACGCGGCGACGGTGGCGGGGCTTGCGAGATGCGAGCGGGTCCGCGGTCCCTGCCGGTTCTCGAAGTTGCGGTTGGTGGAGGTGATGGTGCGCTTGTCCACGAACTCCTCCCCGCCGATATAGGCGCAGTAAGAGCAGGCGGATTCGCGCCATTGGAATCCCGCTTCCTTGAAGATCCGGTCGATGCCCTCCTCCTCCGCCCTCAGCTTCACGTCGGTCGATCCGGGGACGCAGATAGCGGCCACGTCGTCCTTCACCCGCCGGCCCTTGAGCACATCCGCCGCGATGCGGAGGTCCGACAGTCGGGCGTTGGTGCAGGAGCCGATGAAGGCGCCGTCGATGGCGATGTCGCGCATCGGAGTGCCGGGCGTGAGCCGCATGTAGTCGAGCGCGCGTTCCATCAGGCTGCGGGCGCCCGCGTCGCCGGCGGAGGACGGGTCTGGAACGGCGGCGTCCACCGGTCCTTCCAGCTGCGGGCTGGTTCCCCAGGTGACCTGCGGGGCCAGCGCCGAGACGTCCACGAGCACCTCCCGGTCGAAGAGCGCGTCGGGGTCGGTGCGAAGCGACCGCCAGTAGGCGACCGCCTCGTCCCACGCGGCGCCCGAAGGGGCGAAAGGCCGATCCCGGAGGTAGTCGACCGTCACGTCGTCCGGAGGCACGAAGCCGTACTTGGCCGAAAACTCGATCGCCATGTTGCAGATGGTGAGGCGGCCTTCCACGGGCAGATCCGCGACGGCCGACCCGGCAAACTCCACCGCATAGCCGATCCCGCCCTGCGCACCCTCCTGACCAATGAGGGCGAGGATCATGTCCTTGGCGTAGACGCCGTGGGCCGGCGCGCCCTCGAACCGCACGCGCATGTTCTTCGGCCGGGTCTGGGCGAGCGTCTGCGTCGCGAGAACATGCTCGCACTCGGTGGAGCCGATGCCCCAGGCCAGCGTACCGACGCCGCCCTGCGTGCAGGTGTGGCTGTCGCCGCAGACCAGGGTGAGCCCGGGAAGCGCGATCCCCTGGGACGGCGCCACCACATGCACGATGCCCTGCCGCGGGTCATCGAGATCAAAAAGCGGAAGCCGGTGTTGCTTCGTCATCCGCCGCATGGCGTGGATCAGGTCCGAGCCGCCGGGGCGGGGGCTTTCCTCGCGCTTGCCCGGCAGCGTGCCGGCGACGTGGTCGATCACCGAGAACACCAGCTCCCTGAGCGCCACCGGCCTGCCGGAGCGGTCCAGGCGGTCGAGCGCCACGGAACCCGACATTTCGTGCAGGAACAGCCTATCTATGTGGAGGAGCGCCGTTTCCTCGTCGAGCATGGCGATGACATGGTCGGCCCAGACCTTGTCGAAATAGGTACGGCCGCGCGGATCCTCGTCCGACATGGCGCATCTCCTCCCAATGGCCGCGGGTCTGGGCCCGCTTTGAGAGGAGCGATCGGTGGTCGCCCCTCTTCGCCGCCACGGTAGCAAACGCGTGCGGATTGTCTACACATTCCGACCATCGCAGAGGTGAGATCTGCGGCGGGCCGCTGCATTCGCACGCTTAAGCGCGAAGTTCGTGTTGCATCGCCAAAATATGGCTGAAGACATGGCGCCATGCGTGGCCTTGCCTCTGAGGGGCAGCCAATTGTGTTGACACATGAGCCTGCGAGGCGAACACTGACCTTGGAACATGAGCGCCGCGACCAACGCGGCCGGACCATCAGGGGAGGATGGAGAATGTCCAAGTCGCTCCGCAAGACCGCCCGGCTGCGCGCTCTGCTTCAGGCCGACGACTGCATCGTGGCCCCCGGCTGCTTCAACGCGATGAGCGCGCGGATCATCGAGCAGACGGGGTTTCCCGTCGGCTACATCTCCGGCTACGGGGTTTCGGTAAATCATCTCGGGCGGCCCGACGTCGGGCTCACCACGATGAGCGAGGTGGTGGACGTGGCCTCGAAGGCGGCCTCGTCGGTGGGAATCCCGCTGATCTGCGACGCCGACACAGGCTACGGCAACGCCATCAACGTTATGCGCACCGTGGAGGAGTTCATCCGCTCCGGCGTGGCAGGCATCCACCTTGAGGACCAGGTGGCCCCGAAGCGCTGCGGCCATGTCGCGGGCAAGCAGGTGATCTCCCGCGCGGAGGCGGCGGGCAAGATCCGCGCGGCGGCACGGGTGCGCGACGAGATGGACGAGGACTTCGTCCTGATCGCGCGCTGCGATGCGCGCGGCGTGGCGGGCGGATCGCTCGCGGACTCCATCGACCGCCTTAAGGCCTACCGGGACGCTGGCGCGGATGTGGCCTTCGCCGAAGGCATCGTGTCCGAGGAGGAGATCGCCGCGGTCTGCCGCGAGGTCGGCGGCCCGGTGCTCTACAATCGTACCGGCGTTTCGCCGAACCTTCCCGCCTCGCGGCTCAAGGAACTCGGCGTCCGGCTCGTCATCAACCCCGGAGGTGGAATGCGGGCCGCGGCGCGGGCAATGTGGGACTACTACTCCGCCTTCGCGCAGGAGGACGCCGAGCTCGAGGACCGGCTCGCGCCCACCTACGAGGGGCACCCGGTCGCCGACTTCCACCGCTTCGTGGGCTTCCCCGCGATCCGCGAACTGGAGGCGGAGTTCCTTCCCGAAGAGACTGCCGACAAGTACGAGGGCGCCCTCGGCTTCCAGCCCTGAGGCTCGCCCTGCGGAGAGGAGGACGCCGCATGGACGGACAAACTCGAGGAACCGCCTCGGCCGGACGGAGGCTCAGGGACGCGATCGCTGCGGCGAAGCCGATGGTCACGGTGGCCGGTGGCAACGCCCAGCACGCCCAGCTCGCCCAGGCCGCGGGCTTCTCCAGCTTTGGCATCTCCGGGGCGAACGTCAGCACGGGGATGCTGGGCCTGCCCGACGCCGGGTTCCTCACGCTGACCGAACTCGCCATGGCCGCGCGCTGGATCTGCCGCGCGGTGCATATCCCCGTCATCGTGGACTGTGACACGGGATTCGGCAACGCGATCAACGCCCGACGCACGGTCAAGGAGATGATCCGGGCCGGCGCCGGCGGATTGTTCATAGAGGATCAGGTCGCCCCGAAGCGCTGCGGGTTCGTGAAGGGCAAGCGGCTGATCCCCCTGGATGAGGCGGTGGGCAAGTACCGCGCCTGCCTCGACATGCGCGACGAGCTGGATTCCGACTTCGTGGTCATGGCGCGCACCGACGCTCGGGGCGCAGCGGACGGCGGAATGGATGAGGCGCTGCGGCGTACGGAAGCCTATCTCGCGGCCGGCGTCGACGTGATCTACGTCGAGGCCCTTCAGACGCGGGAGGAATTCCGCGCGGTGCGGGAGCGCTTCCCCGACTGCATCCTCAAGGCCACCACCATGGCCGTGGACCCGCCCCTGACGCTGGACGAGATGGCCGAGCTCGGCATCGACATCGCGAGCTTCCACGTGGGCCGCGTGGGCGCCATCGCGATGCACGACTTCCTGCGCCGCTACAAGGCCGAGGGGCACGACGCCTGGAACAGGTTCACCGCCGAGACCGCCGACCATCCCATCGGCGGCTTCCGCATATTCGACCTAACCGGGTTCCCGGCGGTGGCGGAAATGGAGAAGCGCTATCTGCCGAAGGAGGAGACCGACCGCTACGAGACCTCCATCGGCATGTACGATCCGCGTGCGGGGCGCGCGGCGGAATGAGGCCGACGCCCTCTCTCTCGGGCGTTCCTGCCGCGGCGGAGGGGCGGCCGCTGATCGAGGTCGAGAACCTCCGGACCTGGTTCCCGGTGCGTGAGGGTCTGCTGACGACCCTGATCGGCGGCGGCGAGCGGCGGCACGTCAAGGCGGTGGACGGGGTGAGCTTCTCGCTGCGCCCCGGCGAGGTGCTCGGCGTCGCGGGCGAGAGCGGCTGCGGAAAGTCCACCATGGGCACGACCCTCGCCCATCTTACAACTCCGAGCGCGGGGACGATCAGGTTCGAGGGGCGGGACATGTCGCAGCTACGCGGACGGGCGCAGATGAAGGCGTTCCGCCGCAACGTCCAGATCGTGTTCCAGAACCCGTTCGAGTCACTTAACCCGAGCTTCACCATCCGTGACAGCGTACGCGAGCCGGTGAGCATCCACTTCCCCGGCGACCGGGCCCTGCAGGCGGAAAAGGTGCTGCTCGCCATGCGCCGCGCCGGGCTGACCCCGCCGGAGACCTTTCTTGACCGCTTTCCGCATCAGCTCTCGGGCGGCCAGCTGCAGCGGGTCGCCATCGCGCGCGCCATCGCCGTGGAGCCGAAGCTCCTGATCGCGGACGAGCCGGTCTCAATGCTCGATGTGTCGATCCGGGCGGGGATCCTCAACCTCTTCCGCGGCTTCGCGCGGGAGCTGGGCATGTCGATCGTCTACATCTCCCACGACCTGTCGACCATGAAGCACATCTGCGACCGGGTGGCGGTGATGTATCTCGGCCGGATCGTCGAGATCGGTGCGACCGAGGAAGTGCTGCGCCGGCCGCAGCATCCCTACACCCGGGCGCTGATCGCCGCGGTCCCGCTGATGGGCGGAAAAGCAAGAAAGCGCATGCATCTCGAAGGCGCGCCTCCCAATCCCATCGACGTGCCGGCCGGGTGCCGCTTCCATCCGCGCTGTCCCCAGGCGTTCGAGGGTTGCGACCGGGAAGATCCGGCCGCCGCTCCCGGCTCGGGGGGCCGGTTGGTCGCTTGCCGCCTGCCGCAGGCGGACATCCATACGCAGGAGGAATGCTATGACCCGCACCACATCTCCGTCGCCCGGTCGCCGGCTGCGCGACCTGCTGGCTGACGGCCGGCCGTTGCCGACCGTCTGGGGCGGAACTGCGCATCATGCCCAGTTGGCCGAGGCTGCTGGCTTCAAGGCGTTCGGTATCTCGGGCTCCAACGTCTCAACCAACGTGCTTGGGCTGCCCGACGCCGGGCTTCTGACGTTGACCGAACTCGCCGAAACCGCGGACCGCATCTGCCAAGCGGTGGATGTCCCCGTCATCGTCGACTGCGACACGGGTTTCGGCAACGCCATCAACGCTCGCCGCACCGTGCAGGAAATGATGCGTTCTGGAGCGGCGGCCCTCTTCATCGAGGACCAGGTCGCGCCGAAGCGGTGCGGCTTCGTGAAGGGCAAGGAGCTCATCCCAGTGGACGAGGCGGTGGGCAAGTACCGGGCCTGTCTCGATACGCGCGACGAGTCCAATCCGGACTTCATGATCATTTCGCGCACCGACGCGCGTGGCGCGGTCGGAGGCGGCATGGACGAGGTGATGCGCCGTGCCGAGGCCTACCTCGCGGCTGGGGTGGACATCCTTTACGTAGAGGCGCTGCAGACGCGCGAGGAGATCCGCGCCGTGCGCGAGGCCTTCCCCGACTGCCTGCTGATGTGCACCACCATGGCCATCGACCCGCCGCTGACAGGCGACGAGATGGCGGAGCTGGGCATCTCGCTCTCGGGCTTCCACATCGCGCGAGTAGGGACGATCGCCATGCACGATTTCCTGGCCCGCTACATGAAGGAGGGCGAGAGCGCGTGGCACGAGTTCCTGGCAATGAGCAAGGATCATCCGCTGGGCGGTTTCCGGATCTTTGACCTGGCGGGCTTCCCCGACATTGCGGAGCAGGAGCGACGGTACCTGCCGCAGCGCTCCTCCGACCGTTACGACGCCTCGATCGGCGTTTACGACCCGCGCGGGGCGCGCAGCGCCGCGGCGGAATAAGGCCGGCGCTCGTCAAGAGGCGCGGCATTCAACCGGGAGGAAGACGATATGACGGATTGGACGGAGCTTGGTCGCCGCCGCTTCCTGGCGCTTGCGGCCGTAATGGGTGGCAGCGCGGCGCTCGGTCCGCTGGCCGCCGACCGCGCCTGGGCGCAGGCCGACCCGCGCATCCAGCTCGAGAACGAAAAATACATGAAGCTTTATGATTTCAGGGAGAACTACTTCCTGAACGACCCCGGCTGGGTCGATGAGACGGTCGCGCGGGTGACCTGGCCGGAGAAGGGCGCTCGGATTCCTCCGCTCAAGATCCTGCTGCAGTCGGAGCAGCAGGCGTGGATCGACGCCTTCCGCAAGTTCACCGAGGATGCGCGCAAGGTCGGGCTGGAATACGACATCGAGCTCGTCAGCCAAGCGCGATGGCTCGAGGCGGTGGCGACGCACCGCCACGGCGATATCGAGATCCATCCCGCCGTGCTGCGTCCCGAGCGGGTGGACCCCTCGGAGTGGCTGGTGTCGCGCGCCTACGGCCTCGACCGCCGCAACTACGGCGAATGGACAAATGAGGAATACGACGCCGAGGTCGACGCCCAAGGACGAGAATCTGATCCTGAGACGCGCCTGAAGCACGTCAAAAAGGCGCAGGAGATCCTGGCGGACGACCTCTACATCACGCAGCTTGGCTGGGGCCCGCAGCTCATATCAGCCTACAACAGCGGCGCGTTCGAGAATATCACCCCGGTCCGCGGCTTCGGTATCGCCGACTTCAATCTCTACCACACCTACCTTACGATCAAGCCGAAGACAGCCCGGCGCACCGCGCTCGTCGGCGCCACAACGCTGATCAAGACGAACAACCTGATCGGCGCCGGGAACCGTTTCCGCGCGATCGGGCGGATGATCTACGACCGCCTCGCCTTCCTCGACGAGAACCTCAACGTGATCCCCTGGGCGGCGGAGAGCTGGGAGAAGGTCGACGACCGGACGTGGGACATTAAGCTGCGCCCCGGCATGACGTTCCATGACGGCAAGCCCGTGACCGTCGAGGACCTGAACTTCACGCTGAATTGGATGATGGAGAACGAGCGGTCGATGTTCTGGACCGCCAACCAGTTCCTCGAAAGCGCCGCCATCCAGGACGCCGGCGCCGGCGTCGTCCGCGTTACCTTCAACGAACCGTACGGCCAGTTCGAGACGTACTTCCTTCAGCTGAACGTGATCCTCCCCAAGCACATCTGGGAAACCATCCTGCAGGATCAGAACACCGACGACCCGCGAAGGCTGCGGCTGGACGAGGTCGTAGGCAGCGGACCGTTCAAGTGGGGCCGCTACCGCAAGGATACGGAGCTTCAGCTCGTTGCCAACAAGGACCATTTCGCGGCTCCCAACATCGACGATCTGGTCATCGTCGTGGTGCCGAGCGTGGACGGCATCATCGGCCGGCTGCAGTCGGGCGAGATCGACTTCATGGATCAGGTGGATCTATCGCCGTCCCAGGCGGAACAGTTGCAGGGGCTCGACCACGTCACGGTCCTGACGGTGCCGGATCTCAACTGGCTCCACGCAGTCACCCGACCGTCCTGGCTGCCGTGGCGCGACTATGAGTTCCGCCGCGCCTTCCACCACATGTTCGACCGGAACTTCCTGGTGAAGGCGGTCTGGGAAGGGGCGGGCCGCGTGCCCGAATCGAACACCTTCCTCGTGGAGGGCAGCCCGTGGCACAACGCCGACCTGCCGCCGATCCCGGAATTCGACGTGGAGAAGGCCCGCCGCATACTGGAGGAGGCCGGCTACGCTTGGGATTCCGACGGCCGCCTGACCTATCCGGGACCGGAGGACGAGGCGTGGGTGGAGCGCGTGCGCCAGGTCACGAAGGACGGCTACACTTGGGGCGGCATCAAGATGATCGACCGAGAGGGTTGATGTGGGGCTGACGGATCAACGCGTCTAAAGAACGAACGCCGGCCCTTCTGGGGCCGGCGCCTTCATCTTAGGTCGGCGCGTCTCGCCTTCAAGCCATCGCGCTCCACGTCTCCGGCCTGGCGGCCGCCGCGCGGAACTCCTCCGCGCGGTCGACGTAGTGGCACGCTGCGACATGGCCCTCGCCCACGGGGCGCAGCGGCGGCTCCTCCGACGCGCAGCGCTCGGTGGCGAAGGGGCAGCGGGCGTGAAACCGGCAGCCTGTCGGCGGGTCAACGAGGTCCGGAGGGCTTTTGGGAATAGAGATCAGCTCCCGCGCCTCCTCCGCCATGTCCGGGAAGGCGTTGCAAAGGCCGAGGGTGTAGGGATGGCGGGGAGCCAGGAAGACGTCCTTCCCCCCGTACTCCATGACCTTGCCTGCATACATCACGACGATCTTGTCGCAGTTCTCCGAAACCACCGGCATGTCGTGCGTGATCAGCAGCATCGTCTTCTTCATCTTGTCGTGGATCGCCTTGATCCGATGCAGGATCTGGTCCTGCACGATGACGTCGAGCCCCGTCGTCGGCTCGTCCGCGACGACCACCGACGGATCGAGAGCCAGCGCCATCGCGATCATCGCCCGCTGGCGCATCCCGCCGGAGAACTGATGCGGATAGTCGCGCAGGCGCACGGGGTTGATCCCCACCAGCTCGAACAGATCCCGCATCCGGGCGGCGCGGCGCTCCGGCGTCCACTTCTCGTGGACCTCGATCGCCTCCTCGATCTGGGCTTCGATCCTGTAGACGGGATCGAACCCGTTCATGGCGCTCTGCGGGATCATCGAGACCTCCCGCCAGCGCAGGCGGTTCAGCTCGCGCTCCGACATCGCGGCCAGGTTCTGTCCGCGATAGAGGATGCGGCCGCCGGCCACCGAGCCCGCCTGAGGCAGAATCCCAAGGATCGCCTTCGCGATCGTGGACTTGCCGCAGCCGCTCTCGCCCACGATGCCAAGATACTCGCCGTCCTCGAGCGAGAAGGAGACGCCGTCCACCGCCCGCGCGAGACCCCGCTTCGTGCGGTAGACGACATGCAGGTCCTCGATCTCCAGTACCGCCATCTCAGTCCTTTCTGAGGCGCGGGTTCAGCACCTCCTCATAGGCGCGCGTGACCATGAAGATCGCGATCACGAAGAAGGACAGGCAGAGCCCCGGCGGCAGCACCCACCACCACGCCGTCCGCATCGCTCCCGCCTTGAACGCCTGGTTCAGCATCGTCCCCCAGGAGATCACCTCCGGATCTCCAAAGCCGAGGAAGCTCAGCCCCGCTTCGAGCAGCACCCCCGCCTGCACGCCGATGGCCATGTAGAGGAAGGTCAGCGGCAGGACGTTCGGCGCGATGTGGACGAAGAGAACCTTGAATTCGCTCGCCCCCGCCGCCCGCGCCGCGAGTACGAAGGGGCGCTGTCGCAGCGTCAGGACCTGCGCCCGCACCACCCGCGCCGTGGTGCGCCACAGGAAGAAGATGATCAGCAGGATCATGATCGTCAGGTCGGGCCCGGTGATCGACAGCACCACGAGGGCGAAGGGCAGGAACGGGATGCCGAAGGCGACGTCCGTCAGGCGCATCAGGACCTCGTCCACCCAGCCGCCGAAGTAGCCGGAGAAGAGGCCCACAAGCGTGCCGAGGATGGCGCTCCCCAAGGCCGAGGTGACGCCAACCATCAGCGCGATCTGGGAGCCCCAGATCAGCTGGCTCAACACGTCCATCGACTGATTCGTGGTGCCGAGCCAGGCGAACGGGTTCGGAGGATCGAGCCGCATCATCTCGTATTCGCCCCGGTAGATCACTTCGAAGGGCGGATGGGGCGCGAGGAGGGGAGCAAGCAGCGCCACCGCTGCGAAGAACAGGATCGTCGCGAGGCCCGCAGCCCCGGAAGGATAGGAAAGGATCGAATTCAGCCCGCGCCTCGCCCTTCCCGCGAGCGCCGCCGCCCGCCCCGGAGGACGCGGCCGACGGCCCGAGAGCGTGGATTCCGGATCTGCTTGGATCGTCATCGGACCCTCCTCACTCGTAGACGACGCGGGGATCAACGAAGCCGTAGAGAAGGTCCGCGATCAGGTTGAAGACGAGGATGGTGAGCGCCATCACGAAGAAGGAAGCCTGCACCACCGGATAGTCGAGGTCGCCCAGCGCCGTCACCAGTTCCCGCCCGATGCCGGGCCAGGCGAAGATGATCTCCAGCAGCACCTGCCCCTGGAATATGAAGCCCATCATCACCGCCACGTCGGTCACGAGGGGAAGCAGCGCGTTGCGCGTGCAATGCATCATGATCCGCCGCTCCGGCAGTCCTTTCGCCCGCAGAATGTCGAGGAAGTCCGAGCCCCGCACCTCCAGCATCGTCGAGCGCAGGAGCAGCGCAGGTTGCGTGATCTCGCGCGACATCAGCACGATCATGGGCAGGAACAGGTGATGCAGGAAGTCGAGGGTCAGCACGTTCGCCCAGAGGCCCTCGCGCGCCGTGCCGATGGAGACCATGCCGCCTGGAGGAAACCATCCCAGGCCGTAGGAGAAGATCATTAATGCCACGATCCCCATGAAGAAGGATGGCGTCGAGCGCATGGCGAGCAGCAGGAACACGCCCGCCCCCTCGGCCCGCCCGCCCCGCCGCCACCCGAGGGAGGCGCCGACCAGCGCGCCGAGCACGACGCTCAGGACCACCGCCGGGACGATCATGACGGCTGTGTTGCCGAGCTTGTTGGCGATGATGTCGGCGACGGGTTCGTTTTGGAAGAACGAGGTCCCGAAGTCGAAGGTCAGCATGTTGACCATGTATCGCAAGTACTGGACGTGCATCGGGTCGTCGAGGCCCCACGACGCCCGCTGCCGGTCGATCATCTCTTGGCTGAAGTTCGAGTTCGACGAAGATCGCAGTCGGGTCGCCGGGAAGCAGCTTGAACAGCGCGAACATGATCGTGAGGACCGCGATCACCACGAACAGGAAGAGTCCGAGGCGACGCAACAGGTAGCGGCGAAAGCCCGACATCCGGCAATCCTCCCTCCGGCATCGCGCGTTCGGATCCCGGAACCTTGTTCAGCCTCTGAGCGGGCCGATATGTCGACAGAGTATCGGAAGAAGTACCGGCCGCAACAGAAACCTCTGAGCTTCCAGCGCGAGCGAGGCGCATTGCCTGTGCGCATGTCGCTCTTGGTGTAGACACATGTCCATGCGGGGCGGTAGCCTTTGACCTCGCCTCAGGCTCGCTTCGGCCGATGCCCCCACCATGGGAGGTCCGGGAAGCAAGTTTCCCCGGGTGCGCGCGCAGGCGCCAGCAGCGAAAGGACCGCGGTCATGGCCGATCCTCGCCTGAAGAAGGCGCTCCAAGGCGGCGACTTCATCCTCGCTCCCGGCATTTTCGACCTCATCTCCGCCCTCATCGCCGACCGGATGAACTTCCTCGCGCTCTACGTGACCGGCTACGGCACGGTAGCGTCTCATCTGGGACTGCCGGACGCCGGGATCGCGACCTACAGGGACATGATCGAGCGCATCGCCCAGATGGCGGCGCAGACCTCCACGCCCATCATCGCCGATGCCGACACCGGCTATGGCGGGCTGCTCAACGTCCGCCACACGGTCCGGGGCTACGAGGCCGCGGGCGTCGCGGCCATGCAGATGGAGGACCAGGAGTTTCCGAAGCGCTGCGGCCATACGCTGGGCCGGCGCGTCATTCCGATGGAAGCGATGGTCCGCAAGATCGAGGTCGCGGCGGAGACCCGGCGCAGCGACGACTTCCTTCTCGTTGCCAGGACCGACAGCCGCACCAGCCTGGGGCTGGAGGAGGCGATCCGGCGAGGCAAGGCCTACGCCGCCGCGGGCGCGGACGTCGTCTTCGTCGAGAGCCCCGAGTCGGAGGAGGAGCTGGCCCGCATCGCGGACGCGATCGACGCGCCTCTCTTCGCGAACATGGTCAGCGGCGGGCGCACGCCGCTGCTTTCGGCGTCGCGCCTCAAGGAGCTCGGCTACGCGATCGGCATTCATCCCGGCGTAGGCTTCCTCGCGGCGGGCGCGGCCATCGAAACGGCTTACGCCGACCTGCGCGCGAATGGGATGAGCACGGAGGCGGTGGATCTATACGATTTCAGTCGCTTCAATGAGCTTATCGGCTTCCCCGACGTCTGGGAGTTCGAGAAACGACATCCAGAACCTGAGTGAAGTTAGGGCCGTCTTGAGATTGGGTTGGCAGGATCCTAACGCACAGAGGCGGATTAGCTCGTGGGGCCGAGCGAACGGCTGCTTTGCGACTAACGGCACCGCGCCCCGCTTTCGCACCTGATGTCCGCTTCGCGCCCGAAGCAGCGGCGCGCCCACACCGCAGCTCGCACCTCACCGATCAAGTTCTGCTATTGCCGAAGCCTTGCGGGCAGTCCGCCGCCCAACAATGCTGTCTCGGCGCCGCACGAGGCGGATGCCGGGTTAGCGTCTGCCTTGATCCAGCTTGATTGCGAGGGGGCGCGGCGCCTTCGGAACCGCGACCGTCAGAACGCGCGGATTTCTCCTTCGCCGCTCTGCCGAGCAGCCAATCTGTTGGATGACGGAACGCGAGCCTTCCCACCGTCTGCGGCGCACGCGCCGCGCTTGACCGCGCCGATGAGCGCGCTCGTAGCGACGATGGAGTCTGCGATGACTGTACACCTTTCTGCCGATCACGTGGTGGGCGGGCACGAAGAGCCGAGCGCTTCGGCGGCGGCGTCCGCCCGCGGCAGGGTCCGAGTGATCGTCCTCCGAGACGGCGGCGCCATCGCAAGCGCCTGCCGCTCGGCCGGGGGCGACGAGGGGGCCGCGCTGGCGTGGGCGCTGATCGACATGGCCGGCGATGACGACACCCTTCTGCGTGCCCTGCCGCTCGGCGAAATGGCTGCTCTCCTGGGTGAGATCCCCGCCCGCCGCGGCGACCGAGCACGAGCCGCGCTGGCCCGCCTGATCAGCGCCGTGGAGGACGCGGCCGACGAAGAGTTCCTTGCTGCCGAGGACTACGAACGGGAAGAAGGTCGTCGCGGGTCGGCGAGGGCGGCCGCATGAGCCGGCCTGTCGCCGAGGCCCTGAGCCTGACCGGCGCTTGGCCTGAGGGCGCGGGCGAAGCCGGCCGGCTCGCACTGGAGGCAGCGACGCTTCAACGTCAGCTGGATGAGGACACTCGCGCCTACCTGCGCGACGGCGTGCCCGACCTGCTGCGGCTGCTCCGTATGGCCAGCGACCGGAAGGCGCGCTTCGCGGTCGCCGCGATGATCGTCTCCATCTCGCGTTCCCGCCCTTGGCCGGACGGCCTTGCCCGCGAAGTCGGGCAGGTCTTCCTGGCGCTCCGCCTCCTCGCGCATGCCGCCAGTATGTCAACGGCGCCGAGAGAGTCGGCCACTGGGGCGCCGAAAGAACCGGCCACTGCGCTGATGAGCGATGAGGCCCCCGGCATGCCGGGGGCCTCATCGTTTCCGCGCATCAGCCGCTT
>CAWFLE010000012.1:0-48466 GCA_963816545.1 uncultured Alphaproteobacteria bacterium
AGGACCGCGCCGGGAGGCGCCTCGGCGGCGATCAGGGGGCCGAGAGCCCCGGCGTCGGAGGGGCCGGCGCGGGGGGCGCGGAAGCCGGCGGCGCGCGCGGCCTCGGCCGTCGCCTCGCCGACGCACCAGCAGGGGAGGTCGCGCAGGGCCGGATTCGGGGGGGCGTGTCGGGCGCCGTTGGCGGAGGTGAGGATCACCCCTTCCGCCGCGGGAAGCGGGCCGGAGGGCGTCGCCTCGCAGGTCAGCGCAGGGGAGACGAGCGCCCGCCAGCCCTCCGCCTCCAGCCGCCGGGCGTAGGCGGACGCCGAGGGCTCGGGCCGCGTGACCAGGGCCAGCGGCGCGGCGGGCGGGGTCATGCGTCGAAGAAGTCGGGGCCTCCGCGGGCGCGCAGCTCGGCGGCGGCGTCGGCGCCCATGGCGGCGGCGTCGGCGGCGGGACCCTCCCGCCCCGTCGCGTGGCGGGTGGAACCGTCGGGGCGGATGATCTCGCCCCGAAGGCGGATCCGGTCGCCCGAGAGCTCGGCGAGCCCGCCGATCGGGGTGCGGCAGGAGCCGTCGAGGCCGGCGAGGAAGGCGCGTTCGGCGGCGAGGCGGGTGCGGGTGTCGGCGTCGTCCACGGCCGCCAGCAGCGCCGCCACGTCCGCGTCCCCCTCCCGCTGCTCGACGCCGATGGCGCCCTGGGCGACGGCGGGGAGCATCTCGTCCGGGGAGACGGGCTTCTCCGCGAGGTCCCGCAGGTTCAGGCGCTTGAGCCCGGCCATGGCGAGGAAGGTGGCCTCCGCCACCCCCTCCTCCAGCTTGCGAAGGCGGGTCTGGACGTTGCCGCGGAACTCCACGACCTGCAGGTCGGGGCGCACATGCAGCGCCTGCGCCCGGCGGCGGAGGCTGGAGGTGCCGACCACGGCGCCCCTGGGCAGGTCCGACAGACGGTGGTGGCGGGGGGAGACGAAGGCGTCCCGCTCATCCTCCCGCGGCAGGAAGCAGGTGAGGGCGAGGCCGTCGGGGAGGACCGTGGGCATGTCCTTCATGGAGTGGACAGCGAGGTCGATGCGCCCGTCCAGCAGCGCGTCCTCGATCTCCTTGGTGAAGAGGCCCTTGCCGCCGATCTCCGACAGGGAGCGGTCCTGCACCCGGTCGCCCTGGACCGAGATCTCCACCACCTCGAACGCCTCCTCGGGCAGGCCGTGGGCGGCGATGAGGCGGTCCCGCAGCTCCAGCGTCTGGGCGACGGCGAGGCGGGAGCCGCGGGTGCCGAGGCGGAGCGGACGGTCGGGGGAGAAGGGCGCTTGGGTCATGATGAAGTTGGTAGCCGGGCCGCGGCGACGGCGCAACGCGCTTCCGGCGAGGGCGCCGCGCCGGCGCTCGCGCCTGTGGCGCCGCCGGCGCCCGCGGCGCGTGGCCGGCGACGGGGCCTGTGGCCGGCGCCCGGCCTCTTGCAGCGCGCGGATCCGGCCTCTTGCGGCGCGCGGGTAGGAGACGCACGAAGCGGCGGGGGGCTGCGGAGGAGCACCATGCAGAACGCTCGACAGCGGCGTCGCCGGCCGCAGGTCGCGGAGCAGGCGAACAACCCGCGCATCGTCGTCGGGCGGTTCGGCGATTGTTCCGGCTGATGCCAAGGCCGTGGCTGCGACGACTGCGCTCGGCGTTTCCTGCCCGACAGGGGCGACTTGGACCGGGTGATCGCGAGCGATATCCGCTCCATCGGCGCGGGAGCGGGTTTCGTGATCTGCGGGGACGAGGGGGCCGATCCGACTGGATCTCCAGCTTCCCGTTCCGCTGAAATGGCGAGGCGCCTTCGCCGTGGCGGCGGACGGCTGACTGCCCACGGGCGACACGGCGATCGGCAACGACGTCTGGATCGGGGCGGAGGCGACGATCCTGCCCGTAGTTCGCGTGGGCGACGGGGCCGTGATCGACGCCCGCGCCGAGGCGACCCGCGACGCCGCCCCCTGCGAGGCGGCGGCCGGCAACATCGCCCGCGTCCCGCGCAGCAGCTTCGGCGACGGAGCCTCGCTGCTGGGAGATTCGCGGGTGCACCTCACCCCTCGTGCGGATCGAGGAGGCGAAGGCGGACCGCTGTGCGGGCGACGTGGCGGCCCTCCACGCCCGCTGGCGGAGCCGGGGCTAGAAGGGCGTCTCGTCTGCGGCCGTCACGAACTTGGCCACCACTTTCTTGGCGCCCGCCTTCTCGAAGGCGACGGTCAGCTTGTCGCCCTCGACACCCTCCACCGTGCCGTAGCCGAACTTCTGGTGGAAGACGCGGGCGCCGAGGTCGAAGGCCGGAGCCGCTTCGGCGTCGATCACCAAATGGCTCGCCTCCCGCGGCCGGGCCACGCCGCGCTGGCCGGCGCGGGACTGCATCCGCCGCCAGCCCGGCGAGTTGTAGACGTTGACCGAGGCCGCCCGGTCCTCCAGCGCCGAGCCCTTCATCACGCCGGGGATGTCCGTCGGCGCCCCCGCCCGCGCGCCGCCATGGCCGTAGAGGCCGGGCGGGGTCAGCACCTCCACATGCTCGGGCGGCAGCTCGTCGATGAAGCGGGAGGGGAGCGCGTTCTGCCAGCGCCCGAACACCGAGCGGTTGGCCGCGAAGCTCACCGTCAGGTGCTCCCGCGCCCTCGTGAGGCCGACATAGGCGAGCCGCCGCTCCTCCTCCAGCCCCTTCAGCCCGCTCTCGTCCATGGACCGCTGCGAGGGGAAGAGCCCGTCCTCCCAACCCGGCAGGAACACGCACGGGAACTCCAGCCCCTTGGCCGCGTGCAGCGTCATGATCGAGACCTTGGCGCCGCCGTCCTCCTGATCGTTTTCCATCACGAGGGAGACGTGTTCGAGGAAGCCCTGCAGGTTCTCGAACCCGTCCAGCGCCTTGACCAGCTCCTTGAGGTTCTCCAGCCGCCCCGGCGCCTCCGGCGAGGTGTCCGCCTTCCACATCGCGGTGTAGCCGCTCTCGTCCAGGACCGTCTCGGCCAGCTCCAGATGATTTGCGCCCGCCAGCACCGCGCCGTGCCAGCGGCCGATCCCGTCGAGCAGTTCCTTCAGCGCCCGCCGGGGACGGGCGGTCAGCCCCTCCTCGGCCACCAGCGCCTTGGCGCCCTCCACCAGCGAGACGCCCCGGTCCCGCGCCGCCACGTTGATCTGCTGCTGCGCCTTGTCCCCGAGCCCGCGCTTCGGGGTGTTCACGATCCGCTCGAACGCCAGCCCGTCGTCCGGCGAGACGGCCAGCCGGAAATACGCCATCGCGTCCCGGATCTCCTTCCGCTCGTAGAAGCGGGGGCCGCCGATGACGCGGTAGGGGAGGCCGATGGTCAGGAACCGGTCCTCGAAGGAGCGCATCTGGAAGGACGCGCGCACCAGGATCGCCATGCCGTCCAGCGACATCGGCGCATGACCGCGGGTTCCTCTCTGGTAGGCCTCGATCTCCTCGCCGATCCAGCGAGCCTCCTCGTCGCCGTCCCAGTGGCCGATCAGCCGTACCCGCTCGCCCTGCTCCGCCTCGGTCCAGAGCGTCTTGCCCAGCCGGTCCTCGTTGGTGCGGATCACGCCCGAGGCCGCGCCCAGGATCTGCGGGGTGGAGCGGTAGTTCTGCTCCAGCCGTATCACCTTGGCGCCCGGAAAGTCCTTCTCGAAGCGCAGGATGTTGCCGACCTCGGCGCCCCGCCAGCCATAGATCGACTGGTCGTCGTCGCCCACGCAGCAGATGTTGGCGCGCCGCGGCTCCCGCCCGTCGTCGATGACCTGCGCGTCGTCCGGCGCCTCCGACGGACCGGCCAGCAGCCGCAGCCACAGGTACTGGGCGACGTTGGTGTCCTGGTACTCGTCCACGAGGATGTAGCGGAAGCGCCGCCGCCAGCCCTCCAGCACGTCGGGGTGCTTCTGCAGCACCGTCAGCATGTGCAGCAGCAGGTCCCCGAAATCGACCGCGTTCAGGGTCCGCAGCCGCTGCTGGTAGATCTCGTAGATCTCGCCGCCGCGTCGGTTGAACGCGAAGGCCTCCTCCGCCGGAAGCTGGTCCGGCCGCCAGCCGCGGTTCTTCCAGCGGTCGATCAGCCCCGCCATCATCCGCGGCGGCCAGCGCTTCTCGTCGATGCCCTCGGCCTGCACGATCTGCTTGAGCAGCCGCAGCTGGTCGTCCATGTCGAGGATGGTGAAGTTGGACTTCAGCTCCACCAGTTCCGCATGCCGGCGCAGCATCTTCGCGCAGAGCGCGTGGAACGTGCCGAGCCACGGCATCCCGTCCGCCGGCTGGCCCAGAAGGTCCGCAACCCGGTGCTTCATCTCCCGCGCGGCCTTGTTGGTGAAGGTGACGGCCAGGATCTCCCACGGACGCGCGCGCCCGGTGTTGAGGATATGCGCGATCCGGGCGGTGAGGGCGCGGGTCTTGCCGGTGCCGGCGCCTGCCAGCATCAGGACCGGACCGTCCAGCGTCTCCACCGCTTCGCGCTGGGGCGGGTTAAGGCCGTCGAGATAGGCCCGGGGCGGGGCCGCTCCGGCCATGGCGCGGGCCGAGAGGGACATCTCCTCCGCCGCCTCGAACGCATCGTAATCCTCGTGGGTCATGGGCGGGAGCCTAGCGCGAAGCGGGCGGCGGCGAAAGGGGTGTTCCCGCTGCGTTCTCACCCGGAATACCGCGGGGAGGAGGCCCGCACCTTCTTCCGCCCCGGCGCCTGGAGAGGTGGAGACCCCTCTTCGGCGGCGGAGGCCGGCGCCTGGGGGACGCCGCCTCGGGGGGGAACGGATCGAGGCGAGCGGTCCCGTAGCGACGCGAATCGAACGTTGTCGCGAGGGGCTGCTTCAAAGGGGCCGGCCGCCTCGGATCATGACTTCGACCGGAAGGGCCAGGTTTTTCCATGCGCCCGGTTTCCATCACCACAATTCCGTGGCTCCGCTTCTCCGTCGGCCGCCGAGCCCCTACATTCGTTGCAACCGAAGGAGGAGGCCCGCCCATGTTCTTTTCGCGCAAGACCCCCGACCTGCCCACCGCCGCGACAGCGCTGCCGGGCCGCCCGGAGCCGATCGAGACCGCGGAGCTGCACCACGTCAACGGCCGCCCGCTGAAGGGCCCCTTCCCCGAGGGGCTGCGCACCGCGGTCTTCGGCATGGGCTGCTTCTGGGGCGTCGAACGCATGTTCTGGTCGCTGCCGGGGGTCTGGGTCACCGCTGTCGGCTACGCGGCCGGCGCGACGCCGAATCCCACCTACAGGGAGGTCTGCACCGGCCGCACCGGCCACAACGAGGTCGCGCTGGTGGTCTACGACCCCGAGACGATCTCCTACGACACCCTCCTCAGGACCTTCTGGGAGGGGCATGATCCCACGCAGGGCATGCGTCAGGGCAATGACGTGGGCACGCAGTACCGCTCCGGCATATACTTCGCCGATGCCGAGCAGAAGGCGGCGGCCGAGGCGTCGAAGGCGGGGTATCAGGCTCGTCTGAAGGCGGCGGGCCATGGGCCGATCACCACCGAGATCGAGCCCGCGCCCGAGTTCTTCTATGCCGAGGACTACCACCAGCAGTACCTGTCGAGGAACCCGGCCGGCTACTGCGGCATCGGCGGCACGGGCGTCTCCTGTCCCATCGGCGTCGGCGCCTGAGGTCGGCCTCGCCGCTCCCGCGGCCGGTTCCTGCGCCGCCGGAGCGCCGCCAGCGCCGCGCCTGATAGGAGGAGCAATCCCGCCGCCGGCGGCGCGGGGACCGCCGCCGCGACCTCGCCGCCGTCTACAGGAAGAACCTGCGGGGGCCCGGACGGGACGGGAAGACGCGGATCCGGGTCTGCGCCCTGCGGAAGCCGCGGGTGCGGGAAGCCTCGGGACGGACCGGTCGCGTCCGTCATCGCTTCGGACGCTGCGAAGCTGCTCCGAACCCCGGGCCATGCCGCCCCCGCGGGCAGCGGCGCGGGCGCCGTCCGCCGCGCGGAGAGCAGCCGCGAGAGAAGGTCGGAGAAGGTCGAGCGTCCGGCCGCGCCCTCCTCGGGATAGGCGGCCGCCATCGCGTCCGCCGGAACCAGGAAGCAGATCCGCCAAGGCTCCAGCTCCGCCGCCGCGCCCGGCGGAAGCGGGCCTGCGGCCCCGAAGAGCCCGCGGGATCGGTTCCCGCAGCCGTGAAAGTCTTCGTCGGGCGACGGCAGCGCGCTCTCGCGCGGCACGAAGACCGCGTCACTCTCCCAAGTCACGCGCCAGCCCTTCGCCTCCTCGTCCCAGACCACATCCTCCGGGTCCATCGGCCGGCAGTCATGGCCGCCGCAGCAGGCGCTCGCCGCAGGGTTCCGGTCATAGTCGAGATGCGCGGCCGCAGGCGGGGCGGCCGACAGAAGGGGGAGCAGGACGAAAGCCCGCGGGAGGCTGCGCAACGACATGAGAGACACCGGAGGGACCCTAAGCGGCGGACGGCCGCGCCCCTCCCGTACGCCCGCCGGCCCGCACGCGCCGCCTGCATCAGCATGAACGGAACCCGATCAGCCTTAACGCGAATGAAGGCGCGAACCCGCCCCGTCCCCGGCCGCTCCGGGCGCCGGCCACGCGGAGCCCCGCCCGCAGCGCGCCGCGGGCGCCCGCGGCAGCACGGGCGAACCGGCCGGCCCGGCGCCCGCTTGACCTGCGCGCCGCCCCGGGCCACTCCCGCCCGGACGCAGCCGGAGACGCCCGCCATGACCACCTGGACCGCCCTCACCACCCTGCCCGGCGAAGGCCCCGCCTACGCTCTCGGCGACGCGGTCGAGGCGCTGCCCCTCGCCCCCACCGCCCTCGCGGTGCTGGAGGTGGAGGACGGCTCCGGCCTGTGGGAGGTCGGCGCCTACTACGAGCAGAAGCCAGACCCGCTCGCGCTCGACCTGCTCGCCGCCGCCCACGGCGCGCGCCCGTTCGCGGTCAGCAAGCTCGATGAGACGGACTGGGTCGCGCAGGTGCGACGGGAGCTCACGCCCGTCCACGCGGGCCGCTTCACCGTCTTCGGCTCCCATGACCGCGGTATCGTCCCCCTCAACCGCCGCGGACTGGAGATCGAGGCAGCGATGGCCTTCGGCACCGGCCACCACGGCACCACCCGGGGCTGCCTGCTGGCGCTGGAAGGGCTGGCGCGCAAGGGCTGGGTCTTCGGCCGCACGCTCGACGTGGGCTGCGGCACCGGCGTCCTGGGGATGGCGGCCGCCGACCTCCACCGCAAGCTGGTGGTGGCGACCGACATCGACCCGGTGGCCGTCCGCACCGCCCGCGTGAACGCGCAGGCCAACGGGCTTGCGCCGTGGATGCGCATCGCGCGGGCCGACGGGCTCGATGCGCCGCTGATCCGCGCCTCGGCGCCCTACGGGCTGGTCTTCGCCAACATCCTCGCGCGCCCGCTCAAGCGGCTCGCGCCCGCGATATCCCGCGCCGCGGCGCCGGGCGGCTTCGCGGTGCTTTCGGGCCTTCTCCATGCCCAGGCGCCGGGCGTGGAGGCCATGTTCCGTACCCACGGCTTCGCACGGGAAGACGTCATCCGGCTCGAGGGCTGGTCCACCCTGGTCCTGCGCCGGGCCTGAAACGCAACGCGCCGCCTCCGGTCATCCCGGAGGCGGCGCGTGGCCCGGACCCGGCTGAAGGCTCAGCGGCGGGGAAGCCGCGAGAAGTCGGCGAGGTCCACGTCGCCCAGCCCGATGTCGATGAGCTGGCGGCGCGAGAGCTTGGACAGCTCGCGCGTCGTGCGGCGGCGGGCGTCCCACTCGCGCAGGGCGGCGATGCCGTCCTCGATCGCGCAGATCAGGCGGTGGACCGAGATCGCGCCGAAGGGCACGGCGGCGGAATTGACGTTGACGTTGGCCATGGCGGGCATCCTTGAGGTCCGGCGTCTCAGCAAGGTCGAGGGACCGCTGCGGGGCCCTCGGATGACGCGCAGATAGGCAGATGCCGCATTTCTGGCAATCGACATTTTTGCATGGACCCCATGCGCAGTGTGCATGGCGATAAACCTTTCTTTCACATACACTTGGCGCAAGTCGCGATTGGATCGCCCGGAGTCGGATTTCAGACGCCGGATGACGCGATCCGACGAGTTCCGCTGGCGCGATGTTCGCGCTTCGTGCTAGGCGGACGCGCAAATGTCGCAGAAGGCGAGGGCAGCGGTGCGGATCATCGGGATCGACCCGGGGCTGAGGCGGACGGGCTGGGGGTGATCGAGACCTCCGGGAGCCGGATAAGCCACCTCGGCAACGGCGTCTGCGAATCGCAGGGGGCGGACCTGGCCGAGCGTCTGCTGAGCCTCTTCGACCAGCTCACCCGCGTGCTGGCCGATGCCGCGCCGGAGGCCGCGGCGGTGGAGCACACCTTCGTCAACAAGGATGCCGCCGGCACGCTCAAGCTCGGGCAGGCTCGCGCCGTGGCGCTGCTGGTCCCCGCCCGCGCCGGTCTGCCGGTGGCGGAATACGCGCCCAACGCGGTCAAGAAGGCGGTGGTCGGCGTAGGCCATGCCGCCAAGCCGCAGGTGGAGCACATGGTGAAGCTCGCCCTCCCCGGCGGCGAAGCTCGCAGGGCCGGACGCGACCGACGCGCTCGCGATCGCGCTCTGCCACGCCTGGACCTCCCGCGCGGGCGGCAAGCTGGAGGCCGCGCTGGCGGCGGCCGCGCGATGATCGGCAAGATCTCGGGCCGGCTGGACTACGTGGCCGAGGACCACGCCCTGATCGAGGCGGCGGGCGTGGGTTACATGATCTACGCCTCCTCCCGCACGCTCGCGGCCCTGCCCGAGCCCGGCGAGCGCGCCGCCCTCTACACCGAACTGGTGGTGCGCGAGGACGCCATGCAGCTCTTCGGCTTCCCCACGCTGGCGGAGAAGGAGTGGCACCGCCTTCTGACCTCCGTTCAGGGGGTCGGCCCCCGCCACGGCCTCGCCATCCTCGGCACGCTGGGGCCCGAGGGCGTCGGCCGCGCCATCCTGACCGGCGACGCGGGCGCGATGCGCAAGGCGCCCGGCGTAGGCCCCAAGATCGCGCAGCGCATCGTGCTGGAACTCCGCGACAGGGCCCCCGCGGTGATGGCGCTCGGCCGGAGGGGCGCGCAGCGGCCTCGCCCGCCGGAACGGCGGGCGCGGAGGAGCAAGCTCCTCCGCGCGCGTCTAAGACGCGCGAGGCCGCGCCCTCCGACGTCGCGCACAGCGCCGCCACCCCGGCCGAGGCGCAGGCGGATGCGTTGTCGGCGCTGGTCAACCTGGGCTACTCCGACCATCAGGCCGCCACCGCCGTGGCCGAGGCCGCCCATGCCGACGACGCCCCGACCGAGGCCGGCGCCCTGATCCGCGCGGCCCTCAAGCTCCTCGCCTCGGAGTAGGTACATGCCCGACCCCGACCGCCTCATCGACCGCGACGACCAACCCGGAGACGAGCCCGACCGCGCCCTCCGCCCCCAGACCCTGGAGGAGTTCGTCGGGCCAGCCCGAGGCCCGCGCCAACCTGCGCGTCTTCGTCGAAAGCCGCCCGCCGGCGAGGCGAGGCCATGGACCACACCCTCTTCCACGGCCCCCCGGGCCTCGGCAAAACCACACTCGCCCAGATCGTCGCGCGCGAGCTCGGCGTGAACTTCCGCATGACCTCCGGCCCCGTGCTGGCCCGCGCCGGCGACCTCGCCGCGATCCTCACCAATCTCGACGCCCGCGACGTCCTTTTCATCGACGAGATCCACCGCATGAACGCGGCCGTGGAGGAAATCCTCTACCCCGCCCTGGAGGACTTCGCCCTCGACCTCGTGATCGGCGAGGGCCCCGCCGCCCGCACCGTGCGCATCGACCTGCCGCCCTTCACGCTGGTCGGCGCCACCACTCGCATGGGCCTGCTGACCACGCCGCTGCGCGACCGCTTCGGCATCCCCATCCGGCTCGAGTTCTACTCGGTCGAGGATCTCGTGCGCATCGTCGACCGCGGCGCGCGGCTTCTGGGCGCGCCGGCCACCCCGACGGCGCGCACGAGATCGCCCGCCGCGCCCGCGGCACGCCCCGCATCGCCGGCCGCCTGCTGCGACGGGTGGTGGACTTCGCCGTGGTCGAGGGCGACGGAACGGTGGATCGCGCCATCGCCGACCGCGCGCTGACCCGCCTGGGGGTGGACGACCTCGGCCTCGACGCCGGCGACCGTCGGTACCTGCGCTCCTGGCCGAGAACTACGGCGGCGGTCCGGTCGGCATCGAGACCATCTCCGCCGCCCTCTCCGAATCGCGCGATAGTCTGGAGGAGGTGATCGAGCCCTTCCTCCTACAGCAGGGCCTCATCCAGCGCACGCCCCGCGGGCGGATGCTGGCGGCGAAGGCGTGGACGCATCTCGGCCTCGCCGCCCCCCGGCCCGCCTTCCGCCCCGGACCTCTTCGGCGAATGACCCACATCCTGCCCATCCGCGTCTACTACGAGGACACCGACTTCGCCGGCGTGGTCTATTACGCCAACTACCTGCGGTTCTACGAACGCGGCCGCTCGGAGATGCTGCGCGACCTCGGCGCCGACCAGACCGCCCTGCGCGAGGCCGGCGTGGTCTTCGTCGTCCGGCGGATCGAGGCCGACTATCTCGCCCCCGCGCGGTTCGAGGACCTGATCGAGGTGGAAACCGGGATCGAGAGCCTCAAGGGCGCCTCGCTCATCATGCGCCAGTCCGTGCGGCTCGGGGACCGCGTTCTAAACCGCGCCCGCGTCACCGTCGCCTGCATGACGCTGGAGGGCCGGCCCGTGCGCCTCCCCCCGATCTGCGCGCCGCGATGGAGGCCGCCGCTTCCTGACCCCCTGCGTCAACGCGCGCAGCGCTGAAAACCCTGCCCTTCCGCCGCAGACCGACACGACCCGGTCACAATCCCGCCGCGCTTCTGTTTCACCCGTCCGGCTTGCTTTATAGTGCGTCGCGACGCGCCCCCTCCGGGCGCGGCGACGGACGCCGGACCGGACCCGACAGAGGTCCGGACGGCGCGGGCAGGACGAAGGACGAGGCATGGACCCGGATCAGGTGGCTGGCGCGGTCGCGGCAGGGCGCGAGCTGGACTTTTCACTCCTGGCGCTGTTCGCGCGCGCCACCCTTATCGTGCAGATCGTGATGATCCTGCTCATCGGCGCATCCATCTGGTCCTGGGCCATCGCCATCTCGAAGCATCTCCGCTTCGCCCGCGCGCGCCGCGAGGTCGGAGCAGTTCGAGACCGCGTTCTGGTCCGGCCAGCCGCTGGACGAACTCCACGAGCGGCTCGGCGACCGCCCCCGCTCGGCGATGGAGCGGATCTTCGCCGCCGGCATGAACGAATGGCGCAAGTCCCATGCCGCCGGGGGACGCCTGATCGCCGGCGCGCGACCAGCGCATCGGCCGGGTGATGAACGTCGCCATCCAGCGCGAGGCGGAGGGGCTTGAGAGCCGCCTGAACGTCCTCGCCACCGTCGGCGCCATCACCCCCTTCGTCGGGCCTCTTCGGCACCGTCTGGGGCATCAAGGGCAGCTTCGAGGCCATCGCGCTGGAGCAGAACACCAACCTCGCCGTCGTGGCGCCGGGCATCGCCGAGGCGCTGCTCGCCACCGCGCTCGGCCTGCTCGCCGCCATTCCGGCGGTGATCTTCTACAACAAGCTCTCGGGCGACGCGGACCGCCTCGTGGGCCGGATGGAGACGTTCTCCGACGAATTCGGCGCGATCCTCGACCGCCAGATGCAGAAGGGGCGCGACTGATGGGCGCCGGGATGCAGGCGCGCGGCGGCTCCCGCCGCGGCGCGGCGCGCCGAGCGCCGCCCGATGGCCGAGATCAACGTCACGCCCTTCGTGGACGTGATGCTGGTGCTGCTCATCATCTTCATGGTGGCCGCGCCGCTGCTGACCACCGGCGTGCCGCTTGAGCTGCCGCAGCACCGCCGCCGAGCCCCTGCCGCAGGCGGACGAGGAGCCGCTGACCGTTCAGCTCGCCGCCGACGGCCGCGTCTTCCTGATGGACACCGAGATGCCGGCCCAGGACCTCGCCGCCGCGCCTCACCGCCATCGCGTCGGAGCGTCAGGACGACCAGGTCTATCTGCGCGCCGACAGCTCGCTCAGCTACGGGCGCATCATGGAGGTGATGGGCGCGCTGAACGCCGGCGGCTTCTCCTCGATCGCGCTCATCACCGACTCGAACCCGGAGGAGCCGCGCGAGTGAGCGCCCAGCGCCCCATCCGCCGCGCCTACCGGGGCGCCGAGGACGAACCCGAGAGCCGCCGCGCGCTGATGGTCTCGGCCGGGGCGCATGGCGCGCTGCTGCTGCTGGCGGTTTTCGGCGGCCAGCTCTTCTCGGCGGACGAGGCGCAGGCGGTGCGCATCGCCGACGTGGACATCATCACCTCGGCCCAGTTCGACGCGATGGTCTCCTCGGCGCCGGAGGGACCGCGGGACGAGCTCGCGCCCGTGGCCGCCCCCCAGCCCGCCCGCCGAGCCCGCGCCTGAGAAACCCGCGCCCGACGCCCGCCCGACGCGGCCCCAGCCGGACCGCGCCGCCGCCGCGCCGACCGAGGCCGCGCCCCCCGCGCCCTCGCCCGCGCCGGACCGTCCGGCCCCCGCCACACCCACCGCGCGGCCCGAAGCGCCGGCCCCCGACGCCCCCGGGACGCCGCCCCAGGGCGTGGCCTCCGTGGCGACCCCGCTTCCTGCCGGCCCGGATCGCCCCGACGCGCCCCAACGCGATGCGCCCGTGCCCCCGCAGCAGGCCGCGCCGCGCGACCTGCCCCGCGTGGCCCCCACGCCCGCCCCGCCCACGCCGGTCAAGAACCGCGCGGACGAGGCGACGCCCGACACCCGCCCCTCTCCCGACGTGGCGCAGCGTCCGCAGGAGCCGACGCCCCCCGCCGCCGCGCCCGAGGAGGCGACGTCCCAGATCGTGACCGAGGCCGACGAGACGTCGGAGCAGGACGCGCTCGCGCCCGTGGCCTCGGCCGTGCCGGTCGGGCCGCCCCGCCCCGCCCGCGAAGCCCGCGCCCCAGCCGACGGAGACCGCGGAGGCGAAGCCAGAACCCAAGCCGGAGCCGAAGCCCGAGCCTGCGGCCAAGCCCGCCGCGAAGCCCGACCCCAAGCCGCAGCCCAAGCCGACGGAGACCGCTCAGGCCCCCGCCAAGCCCGCGGCCCAGGCGCCGGCCGCCGACCAGCGCCCCCGTGGGCCCCGCGCTCACCTCCGGTCAGGTGGAGGGCGTGAAGCTCGGCATCCAGCAGTACTGGCGCCAGAACCGCGTGATCGAGCTCCCGAACTACGAGGAGCTCAAGGTCACCGTCCGCATGAAGCTCGATCAATCGGCGGAAAATTGTGGGCGCGCCCGAATTCGTCTCGCCGAAGTCGCCCCCGGACGCTAGGTGGAAGATCGCCATGGACGCCGCGCGCATCGCCGCCCAGCGCGCCGGCGAAAAGGGCTTCGATCTGCCCGCCGACAGCTACGGCCGCTGGCAGGTGATCGAGGTCGTGTTCAATCCTTCAGGAGGGGTCTCGTTCTGATGATCGACCCGCCCGCTCAAGGCGCTAGCCGCCGCCCTCGCCCTCGGCCTAGCGCTGCCCGCCGCATGCGCAGGAGCCGCTGCGCATCGAGATCACCGAGGGCGTGATCGAGCCGATGCCCGTCGCGCTGCCGCGCTTCTCCGCCACCGGCCAGGCCGCGGCGCTGGCCGAGGAGGTGCGCGACGTGGTCGCAATCGGACCTCGAGGGCTCGGGCCTTTTCCGCGGATCATCGACCGCAACGCCTACCTAGAGACCCGGTCCCGTGGACCAGACGCCCGGCTTCGAGAACTGGCGCGTGATCAACGCCGAGGCGCTCGGCGTGGGCGAGGCGCAGGTGGCCGACGGACGGCCGCCTCGCCGGTGCGCTTCCAGCTCTGGGACGTGTTCGGCGGCCTGCCGCTCGGGCGACGGCGTGGGCCTGCGCGCGGCGCCCGGCGACGCGCGCCGCATCGGCCACAAGATCGCCGACGCCATCCACCTCGCCCTGACCGGCGAGCCGGGCTATTTCGACAGCCGCGTCGCCTTCGTGGCGGAAAGCGGGCCGAAGGGCTCCCGCACCAAGCGCATCGCGATCATGGACCAGGACGGCGCCAACGTGCGCTACCTGACCGAGGGGAACACCCTCGCCCTGACCCCGCGCTTCTCGCCGGACGGGCAGTCCATCGTCTACATCTCCTGGTCCACCGGCGCGCCCAAGGTCGTGATCCTGGACCTGCGCACCGGCGCCGCCGAGATGCTGGGCCAGTTCCCGGCGATGTCCTTCGCGCCGCGCTTCTCGCCCGACGGCTCCAAGGTCATCATGTCGCTCTCGGAGGGCGGCAACACCGACCTCTATGAGATGACGCTGGCCAACCGGCAGCTTGCGCCGCCTGACCTCGGGCCCGGGGATCGAGACCGGCGCCCTCCTACTCGCCCGACGGCAGCCGGATCGCGTTCGAGAGCCGACGCAGGCGGCGACCAGCAGCTCTACATCATGCCCTCGGGCGGCGGCGCGGCGCAGCGCATCTGCTTCGGCGACGGGCGCTACGGCACGCCGGTCTGGTCCCCCCGCGGAGACCTCATCGCCTTCACCAAGCAGCTCTCGGGCCGCTTCCACGTGGGCGTGATGCGCACCGACGGCTCGGCCGAGCGGCTGCTGACCGCGTCCTATCTTGATGAGGCCCCAACCTGGGCGCCGAACGGCCGCGTTCTGATGTTCTTCCGCGAGGGTCCGGGCGCCAACTCGGCGCCGGAAGTGTGGCGCGTGGACGCCACCGGCCGCAATCTCCGCCGCGCCCCCACGCCGGGCTCGGCCTCCGATCCATCCTGGTCGGCGCTGCTGCCGTAAGGCGCGCGCCGGACTGGACAACGCCAAACCGGCGGAGGATCCTCTCCGCCGGCGAGACCACGGCCCCCGGACGTCGCACCGCCCGGGACTTTGCAGGAGCTGACATGACCGTGCTCAAACCCTTCGCCGCTCTCCTTCTCGCCGCGGGTCTCGCGGCCTGCTCCAGCATGGACGAGGACGCCGCGGCCGGAGCCAACGCCGGCGGAGCCAACGCCGGCGGGGCCTACGGCGCCGGCGCCGGCGCCATGGACCCGACCTCGGTGGAGTATTTCCGCCAGCAGATCGGCGACCGCGTGTTCTTCGCCACCGACAGCTCCCAGATCGACCTGGAGGCCCAGTCCACCCTGCGCCGCCAGGCCCAGTGGCTGATGGAGAACCCGGCCCGCACCGCCATCGTCGAGGGCCACGCCGACGAGCGCGGCACCCGCGAATACAACCTCGCCCTCGGCGCCCGCCGCGCGGCCGCCGCCCGCAACTTCCTGGTGGCCGAGGGCGTGCCGCAGGGCCGTCTCCGCTCGGTCACCTACGGCAAGGAGCGGCCGGAGGCCCTCTGCTCGAACGAGAGCTGCTGGTCCGTCAACCGCCGCGCGGTCACCGTCATGGCCGACTCGCCGCTGAGCTGACCATGACGCGCGGGCGCATCGTCTCCGCCTCCGGCGGGCGCGCCGCGCCTGCGCGGACGGCGTTCCTGGGGGCCGTTCTCGCGGCCTCCGTTCTCGCGCCGGCCCCCGCCCTGCCCCAGGCGGGCGGGGCCACGGCCGCGCAGGTCATGTCGCTGGAGGAGGAGGTCCGCCGCCTCAACGGCCGCATCCAGGAGCTTGAGCACCGGCTCGACGACATCGCCTCCGACGCGGCCGGCCGGATCAACGATCTCGAATACCGCCTGACGGAGCTGGAGGGCGGCGACACCTCGCTGGTGGCGGACCCGGTGCCGCTCGGCTCCCGCCGCCCGGCGCAATCCGGCGGCCAGGCCGTCGCGGTGTCCGAGCGCGTGGCGCTCGAGGACGCGGAGGCGGAGCTGGAGAAAGACCCCGGCGCGGCGCGCGCCAAGCTCCTCCAGTTCCTCGCCAATTATCCCGACGGCCCCCTGACGCCGCGGGCCGAGCACATGCTGGGCATGGCCCAGTACCGCCTCGGCGCCCTGCGGGAGGCCGCGCAGACCTTCCTGACCAACGTCACCGCCTATCCCCAGGGCGCCAAGTCCGCGGACAGCCTGACGATGCTGGGGACGACGCTGGGCGATCTCGGCCGCCGGGACGAGGCGTGCCTGACGCTGGCCGAGGTGCCTGCGCGCTATCCCAGCGCCCCGGCCGTGGAGCAGGCGAATGCGGAGCGCACCCGTCTCGGCTGCCTCTGAGGGCTTCCCCCCGGCGCCCCCGCCGCGCCCCGGCGACGCGGACACCGCCGCCTCCGTCCTGCGCGCGATGCTCGGCCGTCTCGACGCCGTCGCCCCCCCGGCGCTGGGCGTCGCGGTCTCCGGGGGCGGGGACAGCCTCGCGCTCCTCCTCGCCTGCGCCGAATGGCGGGCGGCCGACCCTGACCGTCGGCTGGAGGCCTGCACCGTAAACCATGGTCTGCGCCCGGAGGCGGCGGAGGAGGCCCGAACCGTAGCGGCCCTCTGCGCCCGCCTGACCGTCCCCCACCGCACCCTGTGCTGGACCTCGGCGCCCGCGGGCAACGTCGCCGCCGCCGCCCGCGACGCTCGCGCCGCCCTGCTCTCCGCCTGGGCCCGGGACCGTGCGCTCGACGCCACCGCCCTCGGCCACACGCAGGACGACCAGGCGGAGACGCTGCTCCTGCGCCTCGCCCGCGGCTCAGGCCTCGACGGCCTCTCCTCCATGCGCGAGGACGCCCGCCGGGACGGCGCCCGTTGGCTCCGCCCCGCCCTCGCCCTTCCCCGCGCCGCCCTCCGCGCCTTGCTGCGCCACCGCCGCCAGGGCTGGTTCGACGACCCCACCAACGAGGACCTGACCCACGACCGCCCCAAGGCCCGCCGGGCCCTGACCGCCCTCGCCCCGCTCGGCCTCGCGCCCGCGACCCTCGCCGACACCGCCGCCCGCCTCGCCGAGGACGCGGACCTCCTCCGCACCCTGACCCGCGACCTGACCCGCCGGATCGCCACCCTCGGCGCCGCCGGAGAAATCCGCCTCGACCGTCACGGCTACCGCGAGGCCCCGCCCCAGCTCCGCCGCCGCCTGCTCGCCCGCCTGCTGCGCCTGATCCCCTCGGCCCCGCACCCCCCGCGTCACGCCTCCCTCGCCGCCCTCGACGCCGCCCTCTGCGGCCCCGGGCCGGTTCCCCCCGCACCCTCCACGGCTGCGTGATCCTCGCCGACGCCCCCTGCGTATTTCTTTGCCGGGAGCCTGCCGCCCTGCCCGCGCGAGGCGCGCCGGAGGCCCCGTACGACCGTCGCTGGCGCCTGCCGCACCTGCCGGATGTCCTCCCCGGCCCGCTCGGCGCCGAAGGCCTCGCGACCCTCAGGCGCGAGGCCCGCGCCCGCCGCTGGACCCCGCCCCCCGCGTGGTCCGCCGCGCCCCGTCCGGCGCGGCTCTCGGCGCCCGCGCTCTGGCGGATCGACGGGACGCTCTTCGCCGTGCCGCTCGCGGAATATGGCGACGGTGCGTCAGCGGTTGACCTTCTCGCGCCTCGAATCCTCGGTTAGCTCTTGGTCACGTAAGAAGACTGGACGGCCTGCCGCAGGATGATGCGCGTTGAACGGCCCCCTGTGATACCTATGTGAAGCGGGCGCACACCCCGCACCGAATCGGAGATCAGCCTTGGGCAACGCCAAGAACCTGGCCTTCTGGGCCGTCGTCATCCTCCTGCTCGTGGCGCTGTTCAGCGTTTTCCAGGAAGGTGGCGGCACGAACCAGGGCGCCCGCATCACCTTCTCGGACTTCCTCGAGAGGGTCGAGAACAACCAGGTCACCTCCGTCCAGATCGACGGGGAACGGGTTTCCGGCCGCCTCTCCTCGGGCGCAGAGTTCCAGACCGTCCAGCCCGGCGGCGCGGACATCATTCCCGACCTGCGCCAGCATGACGTGGAGATCCAGGTGGAGCCGCAGCAGTCCTCGGGCCTGCTCTCGACCCTCGGCTTCTGGCTGCCGATGCTGATCCTGATCGGCGTCTGGATCTTCTTCCTCAACCGGATGCAGGGCGGCCGCGGCGGCGGCGCCATGGGCTTCGGCAAGTCCAAGGCCAAGCTGCTGACCGAACGCTCCGGCAAGGTCACGTTCGACGACGTCGCCGGCATCGACGAGGCGAAGGAGGAGCTTGAGGAGATCGTCGAGTTCCTCAAGGATCCGCAGAAATACTCCCGCCTCGGCGGCAAGATCCCTAAGGGCGCGCTTCTCGTCGGCCCCCCGGGCACCGGCAAGACCCTTCTTGCGCGCGCCATCGCGGGCGAGGCCGGCGTGCCCTTCTTCACCATCTCCGGCTCCGACTTCGTGGAGATGTTCGTGGGCGTCGGCGCCAGCCGCGTGCGCGACATGTTCGAGCAGGCGAAGAAGAACGCCCCCTGCATCGTCTTCATCGACGAGATCGACGCGGTCGGACGCCACCGCGGCGCCGGCTACGGCGGCGGCAACGACGAGCGCGAGCAGACCCTCAACCAGCTCCTCGTGGAGATGGACGGGTTCGAGGCGAACGAGGGCGTGATCCTCATCGCCGCCACAAACCGCCCCGACGTGCTCGACCCAGCGCTCCTGCGTCCCGGCCGCTTCGACCGCCAGATCGTGGTCCCCAACCCCGACGTGGCGGGCCGCGAGAAGATCCTCCACGTCCACGCCCGCAAGGTCCCCCTCGCGCCCAACGTGGACCTGAAGGTGATCGCCCGCGGCACGCCCGGCTTCTCGGGCGCCGACCTCGCCAACCTGGTGAACGAGGCCGCCCTCACCGCCGCCCGCCTCGGCAAGCGCCTGGTGACCATGGACGATTTCGAGAAGGCCAAGGACAAGGTCATGATGGGCGCGGAGCGCCGCTCCATGGTGATGACCGAGGACGAGAAGCGCCTGACCGCCTACCACGAGGCCGGCCACGCCATCGTCGGCCTCAACGTCCCCGAGCATGACCCGATCCACAAGGCCACGATCATCCCCCGCGGCCGCGCCCTGGGTCTGGTGCTCTCCTTGCCCGAGCGCGACCACCTCTCGGTCAGCTACACCAAGTACCGCTCCAAGATCGCCATGGCGATGGGCGGCAAGGTGGCGGAGGAGCTGACCTTCGGCGCCGACAAGGTGACATCGGGGGCCGCCTCCGACATCCAGCAGGTGACCAAGATCGCCCGCGCGATGGTGACCCAGTTCGGCATGTCCGAGAAGCTCGGCAACATCGACTACGCCAACGAGCAGCAGTCCTATCTCGGCCAGGGCATGGGCCAGTCCAACGCCTCGCCCGAGACGCAGCAGGTCATTGACGCCGAGGTTCGCCGTCTGGTGGACGAGGGCTACGAGAACGCCAAGCGGATCCTGACCGAGCGGGCAGTGGACCTGGAGGCGCTCGCCCAGGGCCTCCTGGAATACGAGACCCTGACCGGCGAGGAGATCGGCCAGATCCTCCGCGGAGAGCCGATCGACCGCTCCGGCGACGACGGGACCGCGCCCTCGGGCGGCGACGGCACGGGCATCGCCTCGATCCCCAAGGCGGGCGGACGCCGCCCCCGCGGCGACGACGGCCTGTCCCCCCAGCCGCAGGGCTGACCGCCCCGCCATTGAACGCCGAAGCGCCGCATCCCCCCGGATGCGGCGCTTCTCTTTTGCGCCCCCGCTTTCCGCGCCGCGCCTGCGGGACTAGGTTGCGGGCGAACCGACACGCGAGGAGCCGCGCCAATGACCACCGAGCACCACGCCAAGACCGACCGAGTTCGAACGCTGGATCGACCTTCCCGTCCCGGCCGCCGAGGTTTGGGCCGTGATCGGCGGCTTCACCGATTTCGGCGCCTGGTATCCCGACATCGAAAGCTGCGAGCGCGTGGAGCTGGAGGGCGACGTCTACCGCCACATCAAGACCGACCGCGGCATCATGTTCATCGAGAAGCTGGAGGAGGCCGGCGACGACTTCCACCGCTACTCCATCGCCGACGGTCCGCTGCCGGTGGAGAACTACCTCGCCACCCTCACCTGCTTCGACCGCGAGGACGGAGGCTGCCGCGTCTACTGGTCCGCCGCCTACGACTCCGCGGACGGCGCGGAGGTGGACCCCATCGTCGCCCGCATCTTCGAGACCGGGCTGAAGGCGATCCAGGCCCGCTTCCCCTCCGCCTGAGGCGAGGCCGGCGGGCGATCCTCCGCCCGCCGGTCCCCCTTCACCCCCGCCGGCGCCGCAGCAGCGCCAGCCCGCCGATCCCGCCCAGCATCAGCGGCAGGGCCGCCGGCAGCGGCACTTGCGCGCCCGCGCTCTCGGGGGCCGAGAACTCCACGAGATAGGAGCCGACGGAGCTGCCGACGAACGCGTCGTTCCAGACCGGTCCGATCGCCCAGCCGACCAGCCCGTCCTCCCCCCCGAGGTCGTTCGGCTCGCCGCCGTTCCAGTTCGCGAAGGTCGGCGAGGAGCCGGAGGCGTTCCCGATCCAGAACACCTCGCCGGCCTCCGGCCCCGTGATCCAGGTCCAGGTCCCCTCCGACGCGGCGTCCGATCCGCCCAGCCAGACGGGCGCGGCCCCCGGATTGACCGACAGGATGAGGAAGTCGAGCTCAGCCTGAGAGGTGATGGTCGCGAGGTAGCCCGTCAGCCCCAGATAGCTCTGCCCGGCGGCGCTGGTCACCGCGTGGCTGAAGTCGCCGGGGGACGCGACCAGGTCGTACCAGTGGTCGTTACCCCCGGCGCCCGAGCTCCACTGCACGGGAACCGCCATCGCGGGCCCCCCAAGCAGCATCATGGCCGCGGCGCCCGCCGCGAAACGCAGATTGAACATCGTTTTCCCTTTGATTCCCCCGGCGGGCGCCCCGCCCACCGTTTCCGCCAAAGGTTTATTGGATCGTTTGCCGTAGCGGAAGCGCCAGATGAACGATGCCCGTGCGTTTCCCGCCCGTCGCGCAGCCCCCGCCCCTGATCCGCTCACAACTCGGGCGCCGGCGCAGCCTCCGCTTGGGGCGCAGCATATCCGCATGCTTAATGCCTCATGAACCGGCAGAACCACCAGCGAAGGGGCCCCCGATGAAGCGCATTCTCACTCTCGCCGCTGCGGCCGCGACCCTCCTCGCCTCCGCCGCCGCGGCGCAGACCGAGATCAAGTTCGCCAACGACTGGAAGTGGGAGGGCCCCGCCGCCCCGTTCCTCCTCGCCCTCGACAAGGGCTACTTCGAGGAGGCCGGCCTCGACGTGACCATGGACACCGGCAAGGGCTCGCTCGACGCCATCCCCCGCGTGGCGGCGGGCGCCTACCAGATGGGCGCGGCCGACATCAACACGCTCATCAAGTTCCGCGACCAGAACCCCGACCTGAACGTCAAGGCGGTGTTCATGATCTATAACACCCCGCCCTTCGCCATCGTCGGCCGCAAGTCCCTGGGCGTGTCCGCCCCCAAGGACCTCGAGGGCAAGACGCTGGGCGCCCCCGCCCCCGACGGCGCCTACGCCCAGTGGAAGGCCTTCGTGCAGGCCAACGGCATCGACGCCTCCAGGGTGACCATCGAGAACGTCGGCTTCCCGGTCCGCGAGCCGATGCTCGCCCAAGGGTCGGTGGACGCGATCACCGGCTTCAGCTTCTCGTCCTTCATCAAACTCAAGGCCGCCGGCGTGCCCGAGGACGACATCTCCGTCATCCTCATGTCCGACCACGGGCTCGACCTCTACGGCAACGTGGTGATCGTGAACCCCGACTTCGCGCAGAAGAACCCCGAGGCCGTCACCGCCTTCCTCTCGGCCCTTGTCAAGGGCCGAGAGGAGACCATCGCGGACCCCGAGGCGGCGGCGAAATACGTCACCGCCCACAACGACGTGGCCCGCGAGGCGGTGGAGCTGGAGCGCCTCGAGATGGCGCTGCGCGACAACATGGTCACCGACGAGGTCCGCGCGAACGGCATCGGCGGCGTGGACATGGACCGGCTGGAGAAATCCATGGGCCAGATCGCCGACACCTACGAGTTCCAGAACCGCCCGGCGGCCGAGGACATCTTCGACCCGTCCTTCCCGCCCCCCGCCGAAACCCGCATGATCGAGTGACCGCCTTCGTCGAGATCGAGAACGTCGCCCTCCGCTACGCCCCGCAGGGAAACGCAAAGGGGGGCGCCGCGGAGGGCACGCTGGCGGTGGAGGGCTTGACCCTCTCCGTCAGCCGCGGCGAGTTCGTGGCCGTCGTCGGCCCGTCGGGCTGCGGCAAGTCCACCCTGATGAAGCTCGCGACCGGCCTCGCCTTCCCGACCGAGGGCGCGGTGACGGTGGCGGGCAAGCCCATCGCCGGCCCCGTCTCCATCGCCGGCATCGCCTTCCAGAACCCGGTTATGCTGCCCTGGCGCCTGACCCGCGACAACGTCCTCCTGCCGCTGGAGGTCGTGCAACCCCACCGCCGCCAGATGCGCGCGAAGCGGGCGGAATACGGCGCCAAGGCGGAGGCCCTCCTCGCCTCCGTCGGCCTCGAAGGCGCCGGCGACAAATACCCCTGGCAGGTCTCGGGCGGCATGCAGCAGCGCGCCAGCCTCTGCCGCGCCCTGATCCACGAGCCGGAGCTGTTGATGCTGGACGAGCCCTTCGGCGCCCTCGACGCCTTCACGCGCGAGGAGCTGTGGTGCGTGATGCGCGACCTCCACGCCGAGAAGTCCTTCACCACGATCCTGGTCACCCATGACCTGCGCGAGGCGGTGTTCCTCGCCGACCGGATCTTCGTCCTCTCCGCCCGCCCCGGACGCGTGATCCGCGTGCGCGACATCCCCCTCGCCCGCCCCCGTCCCATCGAGATCACCTACGAGCGAGAGTTCACCGAGATCGTGCACGAACTTCGCGGCCTGATCGGCGAGGCCCGCCAGTGACCGACGCCTCCCCCCGCGCGCCGGGCCCCGCGGTCCGCGCCAGGCGCAGCGGCCGGAGATCCGGCGCATCCGCAGCCGCCCGGCGCCTCCTCCCCTTCTTGCGGGGGAGGGTGGGTGGGGGCCGGCCCTCCGGCGCCGCCCCTGGCCGCCTCGAACCCGCCCCCGACCCCCCGGAGGCCCGCCAGTGACAGACGCCGCCTCCCCCCCACCACCGGGCCCGCCGGCGCCGCTCCGGCCCGCCGCCTGACCGCCGACGCCTGGGTCCGCCTCGCGCCCTGGATCTGCACCGTCGTCCTCTTCCTGATCTGGGAGGCCGCGGTCTGGCTGTTCGACGTCCCCTACTACATCCTCCCCGCCCCCACCCAGGTCGCCTACGCGACATACGAGTTCGCCGGCGCCCTCTGGCGCAACTCCCTCCAGACGCTGTGGACCACGCTCGCGGGCTTCGGCCTCGCCATCGTCTTCGGCATGGCGCTGGGGCTCTTCATCGGCTGGGACCGCAAGATCTATGCGGGCCTCTACCCGCTGATGATCGGCTTCAACTCGATCCCCAAGGTGGCCGTGGTCCCGATCCTGGTGCTGTGGTTCGGCGCGGGCTGGGTTCCGGCCGTGCTCACCGCCTTCCTGATCTCGTTCTTCCCCATCGTGGTGAACGTCGCGACCGGCCTCGCCACCATCGAGCCGGAGATGGAGAACGTCCTGCGCGCCCTCGGCGCGAAGAAGCTGGACATCATGACCAAGGTCGGGATCCCGCGCTCGATGCCCTATTTCTTCGGCTCCCTGAAGGTCGCGATCACGCTGGCCTTCATCGGCTCGGTCCTCTCCGAGACCATCGCCGCCAATTCCGGCGTCGGCCACATGATGCTGACCGCGCAGGCGAATTTCGAGGTGCCGCTGGTCTTCGCCTGCCTGATCGCGCTGGCGATCGAGGGCATCGGCATGTACGCCCTCATGGCCTGGATCGAGAAGCGCACCACCGGCTGGGCCCACCGCTCCGGCTTCAACCGCTAGAGACCGGCGCCGGCGGCCCTGCCCGGTCAGGGCCGCGCCAACCCCAGCCGGTCCAGGTCCGCCGCCTTGTCCACATCCGCAAGCCGGTCGGCCCGCAGGACCCGGAGGCCCCGCAGCGACCGCTCCGCATCCGCCAGCGAATGCGGCGAGGACCACCGCGCCCCCGCCAAAAGCCCCGCCGGAACCCGCCCTCGGCGCGAGAGGCCCACCAGCCAGAACCCCCCGTCCTCCGCCGGCCCGAACACCGCGTCCGCCCGCCCCAGCAGCCGGAACGCCCGCGCCACCTGCGCCCGCCCGAGCGCCGGAATGTCCGCGCCCACCACCACCACCGGCCCCGGAGGAGCCTCCCTCAGCGCCCGCGCCATCCGGCGCCCGAGGTCCCCCCGCCCCTGCGCCTGCCGCGCCACGCCCGCGGGCCAGATCCGGCTCCCCAGCCCCTCCGCATCGGGCGACACCGCGAGCCGCAGCTCCCACCGCGGATCGCGGCCCAGCTCCCGCACCACCCGCATCGCCTGCGCCCGGAACCAGCGCGCGGCGGCCACCGTCCCCACCTCCCGCGCGAGCCGCGTCTTCACCCGCCCCGGCCGGGGCTCCTTCACGAACACCACCACCTGGGCCTTCGGGCCGGAACCGGAGCGCGAAGGCCGCGCGCGCCCGGGGGGCGCCTCCGTGAGGTTCGGCGATGCGCGCGTCCTCGCACGGGGCATGGAGCGGCGCGCCAGCGCGCCGGCCCGGCGGTCAGCGCCCATAGCGCCGCGCGAGCCACGCAGGACTCGCGCCGAAATACCAGAGCCCCACCGTCGTCAGGTTCCGCCACCCGCGCCGCACCCACCCGTCGCGCCGATACCGCCGGGCCGAGGTCGCCGCCTCCGCCCTGAGCCCCCGCAGCTTCAGCCGCCGCGCCAGCGCCACGTCCTCCATCAGGGGGATCCCGGGATACCCCCCCGCCCGCCGATAGACCGCCCGAGACACCAGCAGCCCCTGGTCTCCGTAGGGCATCCCCAGCCACCGCGCCCGCCGGTTGGCCCAGCCGGCCACGAACCCCGCCGCGAAGCTCTCGTCGTCGAAGCGCAGCCGGAACCACCCCGCCCGGTCCGGCGCCGCCGCCATGTGCTCCCGCACCGCCCGGGACCAGCCCCGCTCCAGCACCGTGTCGGCGTGCAGGAACAGGAGCCACTCCCCCCGCGCCGCCTCGGCCCCGCGCGCGAGCTGCGCCCCCCGCCCCGGAGGCCCGACCACCAGCTCCGCCCCGGCCGCGTCGGCCACCAGCTCCACCCCGTCGCGCGAGCCTCCGTCGGAGATCACCACCTCCCGGATCAGCCCCTCTGTCAGCGCCTCGGCCAAGGCGCCGAGGCAAGGCCCCAGCGCCTCCGCATCATTCAGCGTCGGGATCACGATGGAGAGCGGCGCCGCCATTCAGCGCGCCCCCCGCATGGCCCAGAGCCCGCCCAGCCCCGCCACCCCGATCAGCCCCACGAAGGACAGCACCGTCCCGTCGAACATCGCCCCCGCCACGGCCCCCAGCGCCAGCCCCGCCACCGTCGAGCTCGCCGACAGCACCGAGGACGCGGACCCCGCCCGGTCCCCCAGCGGCGCCAGCGCCACGGCGTAAAGCGACCCGAGCAGGATCCCCAGCACCGCCACCACCGCCATCACCCATGCCAGGAACAGCCACACCGGCGGCACGCCCCCCCATCCCAGCCAGAACACGACAAGCCCCCCGAGCCCCGCCACGGCCCACCACCCCAGCGCCCAGCGCGCGAGCCTCGCCGACCCGAACCGCGCCGCGGCGCCCGAGAACAGCCACGACGCGCCCCCCTCCACCACCGAGGTCGCCGCGAACGCCACCGGCAGCAGCGCGCCCAGCGCATAGACCCCGTCCAGCAGCTGCTCCGCCATCGCCAGATACGCGGTCAGCGCTCCGAGGCTCAGCCCCAGCGCCGCCGCGCAGGCCCGCGTCTGGCGCACGGCCAGCACCTCGCGGAACGTCCGCGTCACCGCCCCCGGCGACAGCGGCCGCCGATGCGCGGGGTCCAGCGTCTCGGGCTGCATCCGCCAGAACCACGCGCCCGTCGCCAGCACCTGCGCCCCCAGCACCCAGAACACCAGCCGCCACGACCCGGCCTCGACCGCCAGCCACCCCACGAAAGGCGCGACGAAGATGATCGCGATGAAGACGGCGTTCATCAGCGACACCACCCGCGCCATCTCGTCGCCCGAAAATCGGTCCCGCACGATGGCCATCCCCACCACGCGAAGCCCCCCCGACCCCAGCCCCTGCAACGCCCGCCCCGCCAGCAGCCACCCGAAGCCCTGCGACAGCGCCGCCAGCAGCACCCCCGCGAAGCACACCGCCAGCCCGAGGAACACCGCCCTGCGCCGCCCGAACCTGTCCGCCACCGGCCCCAGCAGCAGCTGCGAGGGCGCCATCCCCCCGATCAGCGCCAGCACCGCCCATTGCCGCAGGTTGGGGTCCGCCAGCCCGAAATCCCGGTCGATCTCCCCCAGCGCCGGGATCACCACGTCCACGCTGAAGGCGTTGACGGCCCCGAGGCTCGCCATCAGCGCCACGAACCCGAAGGCCGCCTTCCGCGGCGCCTCGCGCGAGGCCGCCGGCGCCGGCCGCAGCGCCCCCGCGGCCGCGGCGCCCGGATGCTCCCGCTTCACCCGGTCCATCCTTCCTGGAACCGCACCGGCTCCCCTCCGGCGGCCGACACGATCTCGTCCTCCCACATCACCCGCCGCCCGCGCACGATGGTCCCCACCGGCCAGCCCAGCACCTCCTGCCCGTGGTAGGGCGTCCAGCCGCACTTGGAGGCGATCCAGTCGTTCCGGATCGTCCGGCGCGCCTTCAGGTCCACCACCGTGAAGTCCGCGTCATACCCGGCCGCAATCCGCCCCTTGCCCGCGATCCCGAAGATCCGCTGCGGCCCGTGGCTGGTCAGGTCCACGAAGCGCTGCAACGACAGCCGCCCCCGCGCCACATGGTCCAGCATCACCGGGACCAGCGTCTGCACCCCCGGCATGCCCGAGGGGCTCTCCGGGTAAGGCTTCCCCTTCGCCTCCAGCTCATGCGGCGCGTGGTCCGACCCGAGCACGTCGATCACCCCGCGCCTCAGCCCGTCCCACACCCCGGCGCGATGCTCCGCCCCCCGGACCGGCGGGTTCATCTGCAACAGCGTGCCCGAGCCGGCGCATAATCATCCGCCGAGAGCGTCAGATGATGCGGCGTCGCCTCGGCCGTGATCAGGTCCTTGTTGGCCTCCAGCAGCGGGATCTCGTCGGCGGTCGAGATATGCAGCACATGCACCCGCCGCCGCGCCTCCCGCGCCAGCCGGATCAGCCGCTCGGTGCACATCAGCGCCGCCTGCGCGTCGCGCCAGACCGGATGGGACGCAGGGTCGCCCTCCACCCGCTCGCCCTTGCGGGCCTCCAGCCGCGGCTCCTCCTCGGAATGCACCGCCACGCGCCTGCGCCCCGCGGCCAGCACCCGGGCCACATGCGCGTCCTCCGACACCAGCAGCGTGCCGGTGGACGATCCCATGAACATCTTGACCCCCGCGCAGCCCTCCAGCCGCTCGGCCTCCGCCAGCAGGTCCACGTTCTCGGCGGCCGCGCCGAACCAGAAGGCGAAGTCCACGTCCATCCGGCCCCGCCCGCGGCGGATCTTGTCCGCCAATGCCTCGTAGGTGGTGGTCGTGGGGTTGGTGTTGGGCATCTCGAACACCGAGGTCACGCCCCCCAGCGCCGCCGCCCGCGCGCCCGATTGCAGATCCTCCTTCGCCTCCGCCCCCGGCTCGCGGAAATGCACCTGGCTGTCGATCACGCCGGGCAGGACGTGCAGGCCGGTGCAGTCCACCGCCTCGCCCGCATCGCGCCCCGTCAGGTCCCCGATCTCCACGGTCCGGCCCCCGCGCACGCCCACATCGGCGAGCCCGATGCCGTCATGGTTCACCACCGTCCCGTTCCTCAGGATCATGTCGAAGGCGGTCATGGGCGGGGCTCCGGCGCTGGCGAAAAGGGGCTCCGGCCCCTTTAGCAACCGCCGCGCCGACGCGCGAGCCTCATCCGCCCCCTGCCCATTCCCGCCCCCGGCGCCTATGTTGGGACAAGCCAACCGATCCGGGAGGGAAACAAGATGCTCAAGGGCCTCGTCGCCGACCGCCGCGTTCTGCGCCTGACGGGCGCCGAGGCGCGCGACTTCGTGCAGGACCTCGTGACCAACGACATCCGCCCGGCCTCCGGGGCGCGGGCGGTCTACGCCGCGCTGCTGACCCCGCAAGGCAAATACCTGTTCGATTTCATGGTGCTCAGCGACGGGCCGGAGGATCTGCTGATCGACGCCCCGGCCGCGCAGTTCCAGCCGCTGGCGCAGCGCCTCGCCATGTACCGCCTGCGCCGCAAGATCGGGATCGAGGATGCCGGTCTCCAGGTCGCCCTCCTCTGGGGCGCCGAGCCCGAGGCCCCCGAGGGCGCCCGCCTCGTCCCCGACCCGCGCGCCCCGGGCCTCGGCCATCGCCTCTACGCCCCCGACGCCGCCGCCGCGCTCACGTCCGCGGGCGCCGACCCGGCCGCGGAGGCCGAATACACCGCGCTCCGCATCGCCTCCGGCGCGCCGGAGGCAGGCACGGAACTGACCCCCGACACCTTCATCCTCGAGGCCGGGTTCGAGCGGCTGCACGGCGTGGACTTCCGCAAGGGCTGCTTCGTGGGTCAGGAGATCGTGGCCCGCATGAAGCACAAGACCGAGCTTCGGAAGGGCCTCGTGCGCGTCTCGGTGGAGGGCGACGCGCCTCCTCCCGGCGCGGAGATCCTGACGGCCGAGGGCAAGCCCGCGGGAACGCTCGGCGCCTCGGCGGGCGGCGAGGCGCTCGCCCACCTGCGCTTCGACCGGGCGGAGGGCGATTTGGCGGCCGGAAAGGCGCTCATTCGGCGGCTATAGCGTCAAGATCAGGTCTATAGTCTCTGAAGTAGGGACGCTTTTCGCATGCGAAAATCGGTCCCCTACCCGTCCACCAGCGCCTCGGCCCGGGCGAGGTCCACGGACACGAGCTGGCTGACCCCCTGCTCGGCCATGGTCACCCCGAAGAGCCGGTCCATCCGCGCCATGGTCACCGCGTGGTGGGTGATGACCAGGAACCGGGTCCGCGTCCGCTCCCGCATGTCGTCGAGCAGGTCGCAGAAGCGGGTGACGTTGGCGTCGTCCAGCGGCGCGTCCACCTCGTCCAGCACGCAGATCGGCGAGGGGTTGGCGAGGAACACCGCGAAGATCAGCGACATCGCCGTCAGCGTCTGCTCCCCCCCGACAGCAGCGAGAGCGTCGAGAGCTTCTTGCCCGGCGGCTGGCACAGGATCTCCAGCCCCGCATCCAGCGGGTCGTCCGATTCCACCAGCACCAGTTCGGCCGTGCCGCCCCCGAAGAGGCGGGTGAAGAGCGAGGTGAAGCTGGCGTTGACCTCGTCGAAGGCCGCCAGAAGCCGCTTGCGCCCCTCGGAGTTCAGGCTCGCCACCCCCTGGCGCAGCTTGAGGATCGCGGCCTCCAGGTCGGTCTTCTCGGCGGCCAGCCCGTCGAATTCCGCCTGCTGCTCCTTCGCATCCTCCTCCGCCCGCAGGTTGACGGCGCCCAGCGCGTCGCGCTTGCGGCGGAGGTTGACGATCTCCAGCTCCACGTCCCCCGCCGGAGGGGCCCGCTCGGCGTCGATGCCCAGCCGCCCGGTCATCGCTTCCGGCTTCAGGTCGTGCTCCTCCTCGATCCGGGCGGCGGCCTCGGCCACGCGGGCGGCGGCGGCCTCGGCCACGGCGTCGAGGCGGGCGCGGGCCTCGCGCGCCTCCGACGCAGCACGCTCGGCCTCGCGCTGGGCGCGGTCGGCTTCGCGCAGGGCGGCCTCGGCGGCGGCGAGCGCGTCGGAGGCCGCCTTGCAGCGCATCTCGGCCCTGGCGATGGCCTCCACCAGCTCGTGGCGGCGGGTCTCCAGCTCGGCGGGGGCGGCGCGGGCGCGGTCCAGCTCCTCGGCGGTGTCCTCGATGCGGACGGTCAGTTCCGCGATCCGGCCGGCGGCGGTCTCCTTTCGGCGATGCCAGCCGGCGCGCTCCCCGGCAATCTCGCCCAGGCGCCGGGCGCGGGATTCGCCCTCGCGCCGCAGCTCGTCGGCGGCGGAGCGGGCGGCGAGCATGGCGGCGCGGGCGTCGGCGACGGTGGTCTTGGCGGCCTCGGCGGCGGCGCGGGCGTCGTCCAGATCCTCACAAGGCCGTGTACCAGGTCGGGTAAGTCGCCGTGCAGCAGGACCCCGGGGATCACAGCATCGTGCAGGTCGCAGCTTGCGAGAGCGGATTCGATAGCGCCATCCGCAGGCTGTAGGGCGTATGATCGAGCGTCACCTCGGCGATTCGCTGGTCGAGCGCGGCAGCCATAAGCAGCCAGACGCCCGCGACGCCGTGCGCCGACGCGCGCACATGAGCCCCATCGACGGCATGCTCCGTCCCGAGCACGTCGACAGCAGACCGGATGTCATCGGCGCGCCGAACGCCGGGAGATTCTCGCCGATGAGAGATGCACGGGTGTTGGCCAGCCAGTCGCCTGAGAGTCGGCCGTTTCTTGAGCGGGCAATCCACGCCGCGGCCATCATCATCGCCGCCTGGCCTGATTGCATGGCGTTGCGCGCCTCATCGGGTACGTCCAGTTCGTCTGAACGAGCCCGAGACCGGCCGCAGGCATGCTGCTGCCGGTCGACGGCATCAGGAGCATGGCCAACATCTCCAGCCCATCGGCGGTGGTGAAGTTCACGACGCCCGCGGCATCGCGATGGATCCTGACAGGAGGCCGGTGCGGCGTCAGTTGCCGTATCCAGGAGGAAGATCGCGAGCCGGGACGCCTGCGTCGTCGCGGATGATCTCGTACAGATCGCGACTGCGAAGATCGGTGGAGACCTGCCCGCTGGTCGTAGCCCAGAACTCGTGATCGGGCATGAGTTCGACGTCCTCTTCCTTTGGGGACTGCTCGCGGGCGTCGAGCCACGGATCATCCAGCCGTAGACTGCTTCGCGAACCTCGCGCGGGGTGCCGTGACCACCCGGGCCGACGATCCACGCGATCTTATCCGGCGCATCGTAGAGCGAGTACCAGCGCTTCGCTTCGTCGTACACGAGCTTCGCGCCAGCCGGCGTGAAGAAATCCTGCTCGGTGGAGGTGATCATCCACGGCTTCGGCGCGAACAGTTCGACATAGTCGGCTTGATCGAGTCCGGCGGCTAGAAATCCCGGCGGGCTCTGCTCTGAATCGCCAACGGAGCCCTTGAAGAGCAGACGGAACGAGTTCATGTAGCACGACGGCGCGGCCACTCGAATGCGAGGATCGAGCGCTGAGATGTACGTGGTGATGGTGCCCCCGCCGAGCATCCCGTACAGCCGATGCGTGCGCCGTCTACTTCGGGGCGGCTCACCAGGTAATCGAGTGCGCGTTTCGCGTCCCAGACGCGATAACGTGCGAAGCTCTCGCCGACCAGCAAGGACTGCGCTCCCGCGAGTATGTGCTGTTCCGTCGAGCCGCCTGCCAGCGATTTGCCAGTGCGCCAGTCGTAAGCCTGCTGCCGCTCACCTTGCCCAACCGGATCATATGCCAGTACCACGAATCCCTTCAGCGCGAAGTTTCCGGCCATGCGTTGCGCCGCCGGCTTGCCCTGGTCCCAGTGTCCGAGGGGAATCAGAATCCCAGGATGTGGGCCGGGCGTCTTCGGCGCGTACAGATTCGCCGTGATCCAGTAGTCCGGCAGGCTTTCGAAAACAACGTTTTCGATGAAGTAGCGGCCGAGATCGATCCGACGGGTGACGCGTGCATTCAGCGGACCGTCATATTTCGGCAGACCCCCGATTACGTGGAGAATCGTCTCGCGCACGATCTGCTTTCGCGCTTCGGCCTGATCGCGTGTTTGAATCGCCGCGATCGAATGATCACGCGCGTCTAACTCCGCTTGCGCGCGAGAATCCATCCAACGCAGCAGGGCATCGGCGGGACTCACCTGAAGCAGCGCGAAAACGGCGGCGGCGACCATCATGCGGATATTGTATGACGGGTGATCGGCACGGGACCTTGCAGTTTCGAACGGACGGCCATTTGTGCTACTGTGATCGCCAGCCACTTCTGGGCACTTGGGGGAGCATCTATGCCGAATTTGGAAATTGTTTCTGCCGTTGCGATCTGCTTACTGGCGTTCACGCCGTTATCGGAAGCTGCGCCGCCGAAAGCTTCGTCATCCGGGCTGTTGGTGGTGGCGAACAAGGGCGACCGCGCGCTCGGGATCATTGATCCCGCAGCGGGAAAGCAGGTGGCCGAAGTGCCGGAAGACGGCGTCACCGGTCACGAGGTCGCGGTCTCGCCGGATGGGCGCACCGCGTATGTGCCGATCTACGGCAACTCGGGCGTCGGTAAGGCTGGAACCGACGGCCGCAAGATGGTGGTGATCGACCTGAAGACTCGCAAGATCACGGGAACGGTCGACTTTGGACACGGCGTGCGGCCGCACTGTCCTGTATTCGGTCCTAAGAACGGACTGCTGTATGCACGACCGAGCTGGACAACTCGGTGACGATCATCGATCCGCATACGCTGAAGATCGTGGGTTCGGCGCCGACCAAGCAGCCCGAATCGCACATGCTCGCGATCACGCACGACGGTCGGAGGGGCTACACGGCTAACGTGGGTCCTGGAACTGTGTCGGTGCTGGACCTGGAAGGGCGGAAGATGATCGCCGTGATCAACATCTCGAAATCGACGCAGCGGATCTCGACGTCCATGGACGATAAGCTGGTGTTCACCGCCGATCAGACGAAGCCGCAGCTTGCGGTCATTGACGCGAGCACCAACAAGATCAAGACGTGGATTCCGCTGGAAGCATCAGGCTACGGGACCGCCCCGACGCCGGATGGGAAGTGGCTGCTGGTGGCGATGCCGGCCGCGCGCAAAGTCGCGGTGGTGGATCTTGGAACGATGAAGGTCGCTCGCAATATAGATGTTCCGCGCGCGCCGCAGGAGGTGCTGATCCGGCCGGATGGACAGGTTGCGTACGTGTCGTGTGACGCGAGCCATACGGTGGCGGCAATCGATTTGAACAACTGGACCGTGCAGCAGAAGATCGAAGCCGGCGCCGGCGCCGATGGGCTCGCCTGGGCCCCCGCGCACTGATCCAGGTCTACAGGCGATGGGATTCGGGTTGTGGATCGATACGCGCGGCCGCCTGGCGTGGGCCCAGGGCACGCAGAGTATCGACCCATGGGGACCGCGGTGATCGCGGATACGGACATGTTCCGGCAGCGCGATTTTGATCGCCTGCGCCGACGTCCGCGAGGCCTGCGCGATTCGTTCGTCGGGTTCTTCGGGTCGCTTGAGGAAGTGAATCATTTCCTGCGGTCGCGACGGAAGCGCGAGCCCCGATCGACGCCGTACTATGTGCGGTGAGCGAGATTATCCGAGAGAACGAAGCTTTGGGAGTTCGTATGTCAGAAGGCTCCGGAACGACCGCATCATCAGAGTCTTTCCGAGCGATGTCGCCATGAGCCAGTTGCGCATCGATTCCAAGGCCGGCCGCTCAAGCTGCAGGATTCGCCCACTGCGCCAGGAATTGCGAACGACGGTCGCGGTACGCGGCATGCGTAGCCGCTCGTAATCGCGCAGCGCCGCAGCGACGGGTCGAACACTGCACAGGCAGTGCGCCAAAACGACACCATCTTCCAACGCCTGGCACGCGCCCTGACCGAGATTTGGCGTCGCGGCGTGGGCTGCATCTCCGAGCAATGTTACCGCCTCGGCCCCACCACTGAAGCGGGGGCCGATCCACGATGTCATTTTGAACGATTGCCTCTTCAGGAGTCTCTTCGACGATGGAGGGCGCCGGCGCAGCCCAATCGTGGCACAGCGCCACGGCGGCAGCTTTGGTCTGGCGCGTGCCTTCGGGAGCATTCTTCGTCAGGAACCAGTAGAGCTGTCCTGCGCCGCACGGCCACACCCCAAATTGCGTCCCCGATCCAATGGCTAACAGGGCCGATCGGTCCGCCAGCACTCCGCGGTCCTGGCAGATCCCTCGCCAGCAGGTGTAACCGGCATAGCGCGGCGGTTCGGCGCCATGCAGCCGAGCGCGAATGACTGAGGAGATTCCATCAGCGCCGATAAGGGCATCGGCCTCGATACGCTCACCGCTATCGAGTATTGCGGTGGAATGATCGAATCCGGTGCACCGTGCGTTGGTCCGCACTGAGCCTGGTGGCAGCGCATCTAGCAGGATTCGCTGCAGAACTCCACGATGGACGCAGATGCACGGCGCCCCGGCAATGCGGCTGATTTCGGCGAGGTCGTTAGGGACGATCAGCCGGCCCGATCGCGTTCGGGACACGTTTCGTTCGATCACCGAAGCCGAGGCCAACACACTGGCTTCAACTCCGAGTTCGCGAAGCGCGTTCACCGCGTTCGACCAGAGGGAGAGGCCGGCGCCGATCTCCCGGATCTCCGCGACCTGCTCGATCACCAGGGTTTCGATGCCTACCTGGCGAAGGCCTACCGCGGCTGCAAGTCCGGCGATACCTGCTCCGATGACCAGCGCGCGCACTCGATACAGTGTAGAACATGTGGATTAAATGAGACCTTGCCGCGTCAGTGTCTGCAACTTCGTTGTTTTGCGTGGTCCATTGCCGGCATATTGTGAATGGCAGATGAGCAACCGCGATGTGCTGTGCTGCGTGGCGCTTTTGTGTGCGTCGGGTTGGAGCTGCCATCGAACTCAGGAGAGCGGCATGGGAACGACCGAGCGAGAAGTGCAAGCTGTCAATTTGCTGAGAAGAGCATATGATTCATTCAATCGGGGCGACATTCAGGGTGCTGTCAAAGAGCTGGACCCGGAAATTGAATGGACAGAGCCGGATTCGTTCCCTGGCGGTGGCACATATCATGGACAAGAGGGTGTCGCCAAATATTTAAGTCAATCGAGAGACGGTTGGGCGGAAGGACGTAGTGATCCCGAACGATTCGTAACAGCTGGGAACCGTGTGGTTGTTCTCGTCCACGCGCACATCCGGATGCGGGGAAGCAACGACTGGCAGGACGTCCGTCTTGCCGACGTTTATACATTCCGCAACGGTAGACCGATTCAGATGCGAGCTTTTGCTGACCGTCGGGAAGCATTGCATTGGGCTGGCGCAAAGGAATGACCGTAACGCGATCTCGCACGACTACTAGAGTAAGTCCCGACAGATCTCCAACCTAGCGGCTGTAGACGTCCCAGCGGTTTTCAAGCGAGCCCCAGCCTTTGTAGAGCATGTGTTTCAGCGGACCCGGGCCGGTCGGGGCCACACCGAATTTGGCTGCTCGGCCTCAACCGGCAAAGTTGTGCTTTAAGCCACAAAGGACGTCGGATCTTGCGCCTCGATCAGAAGTCCTAAAAAATTAGTTGACAACTCCCGCCCGGCAGGCGCATGCTCCTAATTGTTTAGGAGGTGTGGTGCCGAGGCGAAAGAATTCCGAACCGAGTCTGACGCCGCTCGAATTGCAGATCATGAATGTCCTCTGGGAGACGGGGCCTTCAAACGTTCAAACCGTTCAGGAGCGGCTTGCAGGCCGCGCGCTAGCGTACACCACGGTGCAGACGATGCTGAACGTGCTGCACCGGAAGGGCAGAGTCAAGCGGCGGCTGCAGGACCGCGCTTACATATATCAGCCGGTGCTCAGCCGGCAAAAGGCAGTGACCGAGGCGGTCGGCGATATCCTCGACCGCTTTTTTGGGGGCTCGGCGGACCGCCTGGTCTTGAGCCTCCTCGAAACACGGCGGTTGACGCCGGACAAACTCGAGCAGATTCAGAAGCTGATCGAGGAGTCAAGGGAGGGGAAACATGGAGATGATAAATAGCTTGCTGCTTACGTTCCTGTTGAACGCATTGTGGCAGATCCCGGTGATCACGGCGGTCGCGATGCTGGCCTGCCGTATCATGCGTAACGGTCCGGCATCTCACCGTCATGCCGTCTGGGTAGCAGCGCTGGTCGCGGCGCTGGTGCTGCCGGCGATGAGCGTGGGCAGGAAGCAGGCCAGAGATCCGCAACTCCGGGCATCGTATTCGGCGGAGGCGCTCGCACCCGCTGGCAATGCCGCGACACAGGCGCGCCCGGCCGCAACGCCGGAACCCGTGCGTCAAAGCCGCACTGTCCCGTTGGCGCGTACGACCGCAGCGGTAGCGCTGGCTGCCTATGCGGTGTTTCTGCTGTTCTGTTTGGCGCGGCTGATTTTCGGTTGGTTGCGCACCGTTCAGATTCGTCGCGCGGCCGAGAGGCGCGTCTTGCCGGACGCGCTGAAAGATGCTTGCGACCGATGCGCCGCTGCGTTTGGGCTCGCCGGAGTGGAACTGCTCGTCTCGTCACGGATCGACAGCCCGGTGACCGTGGGCGCTCGCCGGCGGACGATCATTCTTCCTGAGCCGCTCTTTGCGACGGAGAAGCCGGAACTGCTTTTGACAGCGGTCGGCCACGAGATGGCGCACGTCGCGCGAAGAGACTTCGCGTTGAAGCTCCTGTATGAGGTTTTGTACCTGCCGCTGTCGTTCCATCCCGCATCGTGGCTCATTCGCCGCGGCATTGAACAGAGCCGCGAGATGGCATGCGATGAGCTTGTCAGCAAGAGACTGCTTGATCCTGTAGTGTATGCGCGATCGATCATGAGCATCGCGGCGCATGCGGCCGGATTGCGGTATCCGGGTTACACACTTGGCGTGTTCGATGGTGACGTGCTCGAAGAACGCATCCGGCGGTTGCTTCACGGGCGCGCTCAGAGCATCAAGCGGGCGCGCCTTCTGCTCGCCGGCGGCCTTTCGGCGGTGGTAGCTTGTGCGATCGTTGTGTCGGGACTCGCTCTTTCGGCGCGCGCCCAGAGCGGCGCTTCCGCAGAGCTCAAGGAGGGCGGCGTTGCATACAACAACGGCGATTTCGATGCCGCCGTCGACCATTTCAAGAGTGCAGTCAAGCTCGACCCGACGAACATTAACGCCCGCCTATTTCTGGCGAACGCGCTGATGCGGGAATCGTTCGCGGCCAAAGCGCAGCCGGGCAACGAGTTCTTAGCTGCCGCGCGCGGCCAGTATCTCGACGTGCTATCGCTCGACGGACAGAACAAGCCGGCCATGCAAGGCATGATGGCCGTGGCAATGAACAACCGGCAGTTCGATCAGGCGCGCGAGTGGGCGCACAAACTCATCAATCTGAATCCCGGCGACAAGAACGCATACTACACGCTCGGCGTTATCGATTGGGCGGGCGCCTATCCAGTGTTTCAGCGCGCGAAGGAGGCCGCCGGAGTGAAGAAGGAAGACTATTTCATTCCTGACGCCGCTGTTCGGGCAACGCTCCGTGGGCAGTTACTGCCAAACATCAACGAAGGGTTGCAGATGCTGCAGAAGGCGCTGGAACTCGATCCGCAGTACGCAGATGCCATGGCATACGTGAACCTGTTGGACCGCCTGAAATCCGGCATTGCCACCAGTCAAGACGAGTCGGCTGCATTGATAGCCGAAGCCGACGATTGGGTTCGGAAAGCGCTGGCGGCGAAGCGCGCCGCCAAGCCTCCGTCAACTCAGCAAACCACGCTCGACGTGGAGGGCCCACCCCCCGGGCCGCCCAGCGCCAACATGATCGCCGCTGGTCCGCCTCCGCCACCTCCGCCGCCACCGCCGCCGCACGTCATGTCTAATACGCCTCCCTCGCCCGATCCTCCGCCTATGCCGCCAAATCCCGCGGAACGGCCGGGTTCGTACTGGCAGGTGATCGGCGCCGAGGGTCAGTCGGCTGACGCCGTTGTGAAACAACTCCAGGCGCAGGGTTTCCACGGTTCGCTCTTCACCACGGTTAAGACGAACCGGGTTTGGGTGGTCGTGGGACCTTATGAGAATTCGAAAGCGCTGGATTCAGCGAAACTGAGTCTGGAGAAGGCCGGCGTCCGGCCCCTCAGACAGTGGTAGGACTCAGGAGGCGGCGGGATTCTCCGCCATCTCCTTCTCGATATCTACGGGCGGGTTGTAGTAGACAATCCGCCCGCAGCTCTCACACTGCAGCACCTGATCGCCCTTCTTCACATCCTGAAAGAACTGCGGCCGAAGTACGATGTTGCATCCGGTGCAGCGCCCGTCCTGTATTTCCGCAATCACCGATCCGCGCCATTTTTTTCGGATGCGCTGGTACATCGAATGAAGCTCCGGCTTCATTTGGGCCACCAGCGTCTTCCGTTCAGCGTGGAGTTGATCGAGTTGTTTCTGGTCCACCGCGGTTCGTTCGCGGGCGCGCTGCTTCTCGGCCTCGACCTGCTTTTTCTCCTGCGCCAGCGCCGCTTCCGCTTTCTTCGCGCTTGCTTCCAGCGGTTCGGACTCGCCCATCAGGTCGAGAGTGCGATCCTCAGCCTTGCGGATCTCCTGCTCGCAGTATGTGATTTCGGTCTGAAACGCTCGATACTGCTCGTTCGTTTTCACCTGCAACATCTGGTCCCGCAGCTTCGAGATCTTCTGCTGTTGTACCTGTATGTCGCCTTCGAGCTTCTTGCGGTCCTTCTGATTCGCAACCAGCGCCGCGCGATCTGCTTCGAGCCTCCGATTGTGTGAATCGAGAGCCTTCTCAATCTGTGCTATGTGCTTGGGGAGAGCCGCGACCTCCTTGTCGAGTTCGGAGATGCGAGTGTCCAGAGTCTGCAGTCTTAGCACCAGATCGGTATCTGGATTAGGCATGAGTTATTCTGATTTTATCACGCCGAAGATGCCGAACTCCCTTCTAACGCTTCAGTACAGAATACCTTTCGACAAAGTGAATGTCGCGGATGTAGAGCCTGCGATCGACGAACTGCTTGCGGAGGCGCAAGCGAGCGTCGATGCGCTTGCATCCGATTCCGGCCCGCGAACCTACGCCAACACGATGCAGGTGCTCGATGACTTTACGAACCGTCTCGAGTATGCAATGAACATCGTCCGGCACCTGGAAGGCGTCGCGACAACTCCGGAATTGCGCGCGGCGTACAATGCCGTGCAGCCGAAAGTAGCGGCGTTCTATTCGAGCCTTCCGCTCAATGAAGGGCTGTGGAACGTCATCAAACGATACTCGCTGACCGACGAAGCGAAGTCTCTCGTGGGTGCGCGAACGCGTTTTCTGAAGAAAACAGTCGATAATTTCCGGCGGCATGGCGCCGACCTGGACGCGGACGGAAAGGCTCGCCTGAAGGAACTGGACGTTCAACTGGCGCAGCTCACGACGAAGTTTTCGCAGAACGTCCTGGATGCAACAAACGATTTCGATCTGGTGATCAAGGACGAGAAGCAGCTTGCCGGGTTACCGCCGAGTGCGACCGGAGCCGCGCGTCAAAGCGCCGAGTCGAAGGGCGTTGAGGGCTGGCGGTTCACGTTGCACCAACCGAGCTATCTCGCGGTGATGACTTACCTGGACGACGAGACGATCCGCCGCCAGGTTTACAGCGCCTACAACACGCGCGCCAGCAGCGGTAAATTTGATAACCGCGAGATCATGGCTGAGGTTCTGCGGCTGCGAAAGCAGAAGGCGAACCTGCTCGGGTATCGCGATTTTTCCGACCTTGTGCTGGAAGATCGGATGGCGCACAACGGCGCGGCGGCAGAGCACTTTCTCGAGGATCTGAAGGAAAAGACAGCTCCGCACTTTGATCGGGAAAACCGTGCGCTGGCCGAGTTTGCCGGACGGCCATTGAACGCCTGGGACGTCGGATACTACGCCGAGAAGCAGCGGAAGGCGCTTTACGATTTCGACGAGGAGGCGCTTCGGCCGTATTTCCCACTGAACCAGGTTGTCGGCGGAATGTTCGAGATTTTCGGCCGCGTATTCGGCATTCGCGTAAAAGAACAGCAGGGCGCGCCGGTATGGGATCCCGCGGTTCGTTACTACGTGATCGAGGATGAAGGCGGCGCACAGATCAGCGCGTTTTACGCCGACTGGTACCCGCGCGAGAACAAACGCGGCGGGGCTTGGATGGACGTGCTGATCACCGGAATCCCCGCCACGGATCCAAAACAACCGCACCTCGGCTTGATTTGTGGCAACCTCACGCCGCCCATCGGCGATGCTCCCGCACTGCTGACGCATCGCGAAGTGGAGACCATCTTCCACGAGTTCGGCCATCTGCTGCATCACTCACTCAGCCGTGTCGATGTGCGCAGCCTGTCGGGCACCAACGTGCCGTGGGATTTCGTCGAACTGCCGTCGCAGATTATGGAGAACTGGTGCTGGGAACGCGAGTCGCTGGATCTGTTTGCGCGCCATTATCAGACCGGCGAGGCGATACCGGAAGACCTGTACCGGAAAATGCTGCGCGCAAAGACGTTCCGGGCGGCGAACGCTCAGATGCGGCAACTCGGATTCGGCTTCGTCGATTTGCGGCTGCACCGGGAGTTCGATCCCGCGCGCGACGGTGACGTGGTCACTTACGCGCGCTCGATTTTGCAGCAGTTCTCGCCGGCGCCGCTGCCTGAGGATCACGCGATGATCGCGAGTTTCCACCACCTGTTCGGGAGTCCGGTCGGCTACGGGGCAGGCTACTACTCATACAAGTGGGCCGAAGTGCTGGATGCCGACGCGTTCACGCGCTTCCGGGAAGCGGGCGTGTTCAGCCACGAAGTCGGGCGGGCGTTCCGGGATCGCATTCTGGCGAAGGGCGACAGCGAAGACCCCGCCGATCTTTACCGCGCATTTATGGGGCGCGATCCCGACCCGGAGGCGCTGCTGGAGCGAGCAGGTCTGATCTCGCGGTGAACGGGCTCGCTACTTGCCTTCGCACTTCCCGCGGCAAACGGTTTCTGCTACCTGACGCGGTGGTCCCAAACGCGACGGATCGGCCAGTGACGGATGCTGCACGCGCATCGTTTCCACGACGCCTGTGTTGGTGCGCTGCCGTTCTACGGTGTTGGGGATTAACGGAACGGAGAACCGGGTTAAGGAAGTAAGCTCACCTACAGCCCATTCACGCGGCGCCTTCGATTGAATGGATCACGGCTGCACATGCCGATCTTTTTCCTGTGGTTGTTGGGAAACGATCAGGTGTGCGGGTATACGTCATGGCCAAGAAGGCCATGACGTATACCGGGCATCCGATAACGAAATCAGCGCAGCACGTTACTTTTTGACCCGTCCAAAACTTCCGTTGGCCTTCTGCCTAGGAATCGCCTCAGCCTGAACGGGCTCCATGTTCGGTACCGTCGCAATCGACAAAAGATAATATCGCAGCCCCGGATCGAACAGCATTCGATACGAGAACAGCGTGCGCTCGCGTCCATCCGGAATCAGCCGCGCCGATACTTGCTCGAACAGCGCCACCAGCGCCGCTCTCGCGGGTTGATCCTCAACTCCAAGTTCAACCTCAACCGCCGCAAACACCCCCATCGGCTCCGAAACCACTTCCACCCTCGTCCCCGCGCTCTTCGCCGTCTCCGAGACAATCAGTGCCAGCGTAGCTGCGGCCGTCCGTCGCTCCCGTGCAAAGCGGATCGGCGTACTCAGAACCGGTGTCACATTTGCCCAACCGCCCGAACTTGTCCGGATCTGCCGCGGCTCAACAAACACAGCCAGCGGCGTTTGCGTAATCGTGAACCGGCCGGGCAGCGAGGCCGCCTCAAGCTGCGCCTTCGCGTTCTCCAGCACAACCGCGGCATCGACCGGCTGTCCGCGGCGAACAGAGGCGGCAGCCACGGCAAGACTCCCGCCCCTCGGGATTAGGATCCGCGCGTTTGGCTTCGTCTGCCGTTGCGCAGCATTCAGAACCTCTGAGGTGATATCGCTGATGTCGTCTTTGTACTCATAGCGGGGATCTTCATAGTTGATCGCAATGCCGAATCGTTGCTGCAGTTGATCCGACATCGACATCATTGGGCGCGGGTCGTTGACACGTAAGTCCGAAATCGTCTGTCCGGACAGGCCCGCAACAAATATCATCATTAAAAGTGCAGTGCCAAGTTTCATAATGTTCTCCTTTACTGTGCCCGTCCTACTACCACGTCCGTTGTTGAATCTGGTTGGCCCGCCCCGAAGAGACCGTGTTCGCAGTAATGCCGGCACTAATCCGAAGTTCTGACAGCTAAACGGGTGAATCTGTTTAGTTTCATGGCGGTAGGCAGTTTTACCGCCAATGGTGTAGGCATGTAACAGATGTAAGTTGGTCTTGTAATTATGGTAGGGTTGTGGTATCTAGTAAGCATGTATGTCGCCACCGTCCCCAATCGCAACTCCCCTCCCGCCATCCTGCTCCGTGAATCCTACCGCCTCGACGGCAAAGTCAAGACCCGCACCATCGCCAACATCACTCATCTCGCTCCTCATCAGGTGGACGCCCTCCGCTTGGCTTTGTCCGGCTCTCTGACGGTCTCCTCAACCCCCTTGCCAGAGTCCTTTCACGTCTCCCGCTCACTGCCTCACGGCCATGTCGCCGCGGTCCTCGGCTGCTTGCGCAACCTGCGTCTGGATGCCATCCTCGACCCGGCTCCCAGCCGCCAGCGCGATCTCGTCATCGCCATGATCGTTGCACGCATCGTCGCACCAGGCTCCAAACTTGCTACCGCTCGCGGGCTTCACTCCGATACCCTCCACCACAGCCTCGGTGAAATCCTCCACTTGGATTCCGCGGATGAAGCCGAACTGTACCAGGCAATGGACTGGCTGCTCCCGCAGCAGTCTCGCATCGAGCAAGCCCTTGCCAAACTCCATCTCTCCCAAGGCGGCCTGGTGCTCTATGATTTGACCTCCACTTACTTCGAAGGGCGCCACTGTCCTTTGGCCAAACTCGGTCACTCGCGTGACGACAAATCCGGCGCCTTGCAAATCGTGTTTGGGCTCCTCACCAACGCTGCCGGATGCCCCGTCGCCGTCGAAGTCTTGGCCGGCAATACTTCCGATCCCAAAACCGTCGCGACCCAGGTCGATAAGCTGCGCCAACGATTCGGCCTCTCCGATATGGTGCTGGTTGGCGATCGCGGCATGATCACCAGCGCACGCATTCGGGAAGACCTGCCGGCCTCTCGCGGCATCCGATGGATCTCCGCGCTACGCGCCACCCAGATCCAGAAACTGGCTGCCGGTGGACAGTTGCAGATGTCTTTCTTCGACCAAACCGATCTCGTGGAGATTGCTCATCCGGACTTTCCTGGAGAACGCTTGGTCGCCTGCTTCAACCCTCTGCTGGCCGAAGAACGAGCGCGTAAAAGACCCGAGTTGCTGATGGCCACCGAGAAGCAACTGGAGAAGATCGCCGCCGCCACCAAGCGCCCCAAACGTCCCTTGCGCGGCAAACATAACATCGGATTGCGCGCAGGCAAGATTCTCAACCGCTACAAAATGGGCAAGCACTTTCAGTTGCGCATCGAAGAGGACAGCTTTCACTACGAACGCAAACAGGCCAACATCGAGCGCGAGCAGAACCTGGACGGAATCTATGTCATCCGGACCAACGTCAAAAAGGAGGTGTTATCCAGTCAGCAGGTCGTAGCGAGCTACAAGAGCTTATCCGGTGTCGAGCGCGCCTTCCGTAGTCTAAAGACCGTCGATCTGCAGGTGCGGCCGATCCATCACCGCTTACCAGACCGAGTCCGCGCCCACATCCTGCTTTGCGTATTGGCCTACTACGTGGAATGGCATATGCGCCAACTCTGGGCTCCCATCCTGTTCGACGACGACGACAAGCCGGCTGCACAGGCCGCCCGTGCTTCCATCGTGGCTCCCGCCCAACGCTCCCCCTCCGCCAAGCTGAAGGCCCTGACCAAACACACCGCCGACGGGACGAAGGTCCACAGCTTCCAAACGCTCCTCGGCGATCTGGCGACGATCACCAACAACAGAATTCAACCCGCCGACAAAAGCATCGCTGTCTTCGACATGCTCACTCAACCAACCGTGATTCAGCAGCGCGCATTAGATCTGCTCGGCGTCACTCTCCGCCCCTAATCCTGCGTTTGTAGGCAGTAAACCGATCGCTGAACCCCTCTAAGCCCTTGCTTTCCCTGAACTTTCCTCGCCAATCTCAAAGAACTTCGGACTAATGAAATGAGACAGGTATTGTTGTGCAACGTTGCACCCATTTCCGTTTGTACAGATCTGCATGATCTGTTCGGCGTGGGCCTCGCAGGGAAGTTTAGTGGTTTCGCGGTAGACGTTCACGGCGCCGGGCTCAAAACCAACGTAGTCGTCAATCCAGTAATTCGAGTAAAAATAAACCTGAATTCCGAAGCTGAACTGTACATGGCGGGTAAATGCTTGCGATAAAGGGGAGTGGAAGTAAACAGCTCGGACAAATTGGTTCCGCAGGAAATCACTGCTCTGCTGTCTGGCGAGGCGGTGATTCTGCGTGAGACCCGGCGAGCGGTGACCCCCTTCGGTGGGGTCGCGGTTTTCATCACGTATTTGCAGAAGATTGGTCTGGTGGAACAGGTTCGCCTTCACCTTCCGGTGCGGTGGAAGTCACCAAACCATATCGAGCCAACGATCACGTGGATGGCGTTCCTCATTACCGTGCTGGTAGGCGCGAAGCGTTTTGCTCACGCGGGCCTGCTGCGCGGCGACCAGGCGCTGCATGCGCTGCTGGGAATGAAACGTTTCCCCACCGATGACACGATCTGCAATCTGTTCCGGAAGTTTGGCATGGGCGAGATCCAAGCGGTTCTTCGAGCCGATGACGGAGTGGCAGATGCAACGGCTGCCGTTGCGTCCTGAGGGCTACACGTTGGACATGGATTCTACGGTGTTTGAACGTTACGGTAAACAGGAAGGATCGCTGAGGGGGCACAACCCGCGCCGACACGGGCGGCCCATCATCATCCGCTACTGGCCGTGCTGGGGGAGGCGCTTACTTCCTCCTCCACGGCTGGCTCCGCAGCGGCAACTGCGGAACCGCACGTGGGGCGGAGGAATTTCTCAAAGAAGCTCTTGCACTGTGGGGACAGCGCCAGAAGATCCGCCGGCTGAGAGCTGATTCTGGCTTCTTCGACGGCCAATTGCTGGGCTATTTGGAACAGCACGACCTGCCCTACATTGTAGTCGCCAAGCTGACCAAATGGGTGAAGCGAACCGCGCAACGAGTGGAAACGTGGACGGCATTAGACGAACACTATTCGGCCGGCGAGTTCCGTCTGAAGCTGTACGGTTGGAAGGTGGAGCGGCGCTTCGTGGTGATTCGTGAAGAGATTCGCGAAACTCGCGCCAGCGTGGGACGCAAACTGATCGACGTGCCCGGCTATACGTTCCGCCTCTTCGTGACGAGTTGTGCCGACGCGCCAGCGGAGATCTGGCGCGACTACAACCGGCGTGCCGACATGGAAAATCGCATTGCCGAGTTAAAGCACGATTTGGGAGCCCACGGATTCTGCATGAAACAGTTCTTCGCGACCGAAGCTGCCTTTCGGTCGGTGCTGCTGCTCTTCAATCTCCTGGCCGAGTTCCAGCGGGCAGCTGGTCTGCCAGGTTATCGCGAGCCGGCGACCATCCGCACGCAAGTTCTCACCTGCGGCGCGATCCTCGGCCGCGCAGGCCGTCGCTTGGTCATCCATCTATCGGAAAGCTGGGGTGGATTGAAAACCAGGATCCCTTTGCTGGAAAGCATCCTGGCCTGTGAATTTCCAACTTCGCCGAAGTTGGATATGGTGCTGCAACTCTGACCATCAAAGCGCCTACAGAAACCATGTCACACTGACGCGAAGGGACCTCTAATTTCGGAATTCAGGATAATAGGGAGGCGTCGCATACCGCCCCCACAAGCCACCAGCCCCCCGTTACCCCAAACTCCGGCACTGGTGAGCCTTGTAGTGGCACGAGTCAGCATGCGTTGGCCCCGCCGCCTCCTTCACCTGCCGACCGTCGAACGGCTTCGACGCGTCACCTTGAAGTGTCTGTCGCCACTGCTGCACCGTCGGCCATTGTGCGGACCACCCCACTGGAGTCGTGCTCTCGCCGGTCGGCAGATCCGCCGGTTTCGCCATCGAGAGGTCCCCCGACGCATTGTCGCCGCCCTGGTTCTGCCATTGTCCGAACGCCATGTCACATCCGTCGTTTGCGTATCTCGCCCGTGATTCGAACAGGCACAATCTGAGCGTCGGGACAGCTTTTGGATCGACGGATTCGTCAGGTTGAACGTGAAGCTCGTCGTTCCCCGCGTGTACTGGTTGGCTCCGCCGGTCGGAGTGATCGAGCCAGAAATGGAATACGTGTACTGCGGACAAGTTCCGTCCGCCGGAATTGTCGCCGTTCCATACACGCTATTGTTCACTAAGCTCTCGTGACGTTGTACCGATTTCCCATGCTGTCAGTTCAGATGCCCGTGCAGTGGCGGCACGGAACTGTGTTGAGACACGGAGTGTATTTACATCCATCCAGCCCCGGATACTGCGCCATGCCAGCAGCAGAGAATACAAAAATAGTAAATGCAATTTTGGTAAAAGAAGCCATTTGATCTGATCCTTTGTTACGAACGTAACAACACGGACGAACATATCATGGCAGGGTTCGACGCGTTGGTTGGCCATATATGACTGGCCATATATGACAGGATTATAAGCCCCTGGAAGCCAACTCCTCCGGGTCGCGAGTCCCAGCCAATCGGAATCTACGCGACCGTCCGAAACACGGCGCCATGCCCGTCGAGATCCCACCCGGGCGTATTTCACATAGCGTCAACCCCCTCGTTAGCACTCCGATTTACTGCGCACAATACGGCGTCGCCGCCGCGCGATGTTAGACAGAAATCGGCATTGTACGCAGGATTTGTACGCAGCTATAGCCGCTTTGGGCAGCTTCCGTGCGGTTCCTTATTGCAGCACCCTTGAATGGGGTCCTTAGAGTAGATTCCCGCACGGATGCTGCTGACCCCGAGATGATCGGGACCAGGACAAAACGGGGGCTGAGATTAGTTCTCCAGCATGTCAACGACTTCGGGCATGAGGAGTCGAAGGGCCTTGAACACTTCGTCGCCAGCCGCCCATGCACCGGAACGGCTCCAGTAAGCAGCCCGACGGCGCAGGGTGTCACTTGCCCCCGTTTTGTCCCGGTCTCCTTCAAGCCCGCGCTCGTACAGCGCCGACGGTCTCCGATGTTTCGACTGCGCCGTTCTTTTGCGCAGTGACCGTGCGGCTCGACCGTCTCGAAGGTGTCATTCATGGACGGTCGCTCGATTGTCATTTCCATCGTCGATCCGTCCGCCGTCTGCCGGGTGTTCGCGACAGTGCGCTTCGCGACGCGCATGTTGCCGTTGATATCGCCGCGCTGCTAACCCATCGTGAAGTGGAGACCATCTTCCACGAATTCGGCCACCTGTTGCACCATTCGCTGAGCCGTGTGGACGTGCGCAGCCTCTCGGGTACAAATGTGCCCTGGGACTTCGTCGAACTGCCGTCGCAGATCATGGAGAACTGGTGCTGGGAGCGCGAATCGCTGGACCTGTTCGCACGCCATTATCAGACCGGGGACACGATACCGGAAGATCTGTACCAGAAAATGCGCCGCGCGAAAACCTTCCGCGCCGCCAACGCCCAGATGCGATAACTGGGATTCGGGTTCGTCGACCTGCGGCTGCATCGTGAGTTCGATCCGGCGCGCGACGGCGACGTGGTCGCATATGCGCGCTCGATTCTGCAGCAGTTCTCGCCGGCGCCATTGCCCCAGGATCACGCAATGATCGCCAGTTTCCATCACCTGTTCGGCAGTCCGGTCGGTTACGGTGCGGGCTACTATTCGTATAAATGGGCGGAAGTTCTGGACGCCGACGCGTTCACGCGTTTCCGCGAGGCTGGGTGTTCAGTCACGAGATCGGACGCGCATTCCGCGATCCGGCCGATCTGTATCGCGCATTCATGGGGCGCGATCCCGAGCCGGAGGCGCTGCTGGAGCGGGCAGGTCTGATCTCGCGGTGAACCGGGCTCGCTACTTGCCTTCGCACTTGCCGCGGCAAACGGTTTCAGCCACCTGACGCGCTGGTCCCAAACGCGATGGATCGGCCAGCGACGGATGCTGGACGCTCATAGTTTCCACGACGCCTGTATTGGTGCGCTGCCGTTCGATGATCTGATGCTCCACCAATCGCGGCGCCACGCCTGCATCGCGAGCCGCGCCCGGCGTCGCGACCCGGAACACGTCCACCTGGGCCGATTCCGATCCGTCCGGATGCTGTTCCACTCGGCGGACTGTCTGCTCGGATAGTTGCATGCCGCCCTCAAACCCGCGTTCGTACAGCGCCGTGTTCTCGACGGATCCGCCTTCCACTTCCTGCTTCTCGCGCGTTTCCCTCGCGGCTTCGTAGAACTGCCCGTTCCCGTCGCGCCGTTCGACGACGGTCTCTGATGTTTCGACGGCGCCGTTCTTGTGCGCAGTGACCGTGCGGCGTTCGACCGTCTCGAAGGCGTCATTCATGGACGGCCGCTCGATTGCCATTTCGGTCGTCGGTCCGCCCGCTGTCTGCGCGGTGTTCGCGACCGTGCGCTCCGCCACGCGCATGTTGCCGTTGAGATCGCCGCGAAGAGTGATTGTCTGGACAGTCGCGCTGCCGTCCGGCTTCTTCGATTCCTCGATGCGAACCTTCTCAGGCGGCCCGGGACGCCCCTCGCGGTCGTAGCGAACGACCAGCCGCTCGGCTATTTTGCCTTGGGCGCCGTCGCGCAGGACACGCTCCACCACCTTCTCGAGAGGGACGCTGCGACCGTTGATCGATTGCGTGCGTTCGGTGGTTTCGGTAGCGCCATCG
>CAWFLE010000013.1:0-155390 GCA_963816545.1 uncultured Alphaproteobacteria bacterium
AAGAAGATTTGATCTCATTCATGAGCAAAAATGCCTGATTGAGATATTCTTTTTCCAGGAAAAGCGTGAAATAATTGGAGGTTGAAATGATCTCATAAACAGGGATTCCTTCATAAGCCAGGAGCTTAAAAATATAAAAATAAAGCCCCACTGTTTTGGTGTTCTTCTCGGGCAGGGCAATGGTAATAGACGAAAGTTCTTCTGAAATACTAACGAGCTGTTCCTCTTTAAAAATTTTCTCGATCAACGGCTGCAGGCTGGTAGAGACAAGAAAATTACTTTCCTGAAAGTTGCTTGAATAGTTTAGAAAAATACCTGTTTGATCTTTGATCTCGTGTAGCAATTCGGCTTTTCGAGCAACAATATTTTGAGAATTAAGGTAGGTGTATTCTGTAATTCCCGATCGCACGATCATGTCTCCCAGCTCCCTGAAATTTTTTGTTGTGAACTTACTTCTCTTGGGATGATAACGTCGTAGGGCCATAATAATAGAACCTTGTTTCACCGGTTTCCTCATCTCCTTTTCAACCTGTGGTTGCAAATCAACAGCAAGGGAACTAAAGTTTATAATATTTCGCGCCAAAGCATCATCCAAAAAAGGCTGGTGTTTTATAATGTCATGCACACACGTACTAATTGTCTTCATTGTTAAATAATATACAATTTGTTCAAAGGTATAAAAAAGATGTGATTTTTTTTAATGCCTTGGATTCATCTTGTAATTATGCAGCTTCAATTGGAAGTATGAAAATTTTAAAATTTGGTGGAACTTCTGTTGGCTCTGCGGAAAGCATTCGTAATGTCAAAGAAATTATAAGAGGTCAAAAAGGCTGCAAAATCGTGGTGGTTTCAGCTATGTCTGGTGTCACCAATAAGCTGGTAGAAATTGCTGATGCTCAAAAAAGCGGTAATGAACAGCAGGTAGAAGGATTAATGCTTGAAATAAAGCTGAAGCACCTGCAACTTATTGAAGAACTTATAGAAAATAAGGAAACTAAAAAACTTACCGAGAACCTCTTTCTCGAATTATATATGCAACTAGAGGAAACCCTGCAGCACAAACCATTATCTGAAGCTGCTGTGATCACCTTTGGCGAAACTTTTTTAAGCCTCATTTTTTCTCAATTCCTGGAAGAGCAGGGAGTTTCCAATACTTTGTTGGATGCTAAAGATTTTATGCATGTTTCAAATGTGGAAAATCCCGAGATCCAAACAGTTCAGGAACTCCTAAAAACAACGCTAAAACGGGAAGTAACTTCCGAAGTATATATTACACAGGGATTTATAAGAATAGATCGAAATAAGAATGTTAATACCCTTAAGCGCGGAGGCAGTGATTACACGGCTACAATTATTGGTGCTGCTGTAAATGCAACCGAGGTACAGATCTGGACAGACATTGATGGTTTCCACAACAATGATCCAAGATTTGTAGATCATACTCAGGCTCTTACGCATCTAACTTTTGAAGAAGCTGCAGAGCTCGCTTATTTTGGAGCAAAGATCCTGCATCCACAAACTGTTTCTCCAGTGAAGGAGAGGAATATCCCTATTTATCTGAAGAACACTTTTACACCTGAAGCTCCCGGCACCTGCATTTCTTCTAAGGTCCACGGCAGCGGATTAAAAGCTATTTCAGCCAAAGACGGGATCACAGCTATTAAGATCAAATCCAACAGGATGTTGATGGCGCACGGATTCCTAAAAAAGATCTTCGATGTGTTTGATAAGCATGAAACGGCGATCGATATGATCACGACTTCAGAAATTGCGATCTCCCTTACCATTGATGACACACAAAATTTAGATAAGATCCTTTACGAACTGGACGAATACGGGGAAATTACTGTTGATTCAAATCACAGTATTATTTGTGTGGTAGGCGAGGGGGTGATCAATGATCTTGAGACATTTCGACTTTTTGAGCTGCTTAATGACCTGCCGGTGAGGATGATCTCTTACGGCGGAAGCAGCAATAACATTTCCCTGCTGGTCGATACCAAAAATAAAGTGCAGGCATTACAACTGCTGCACCACAAACTCTTTGAAGGAAAAATATTGAAGAAGACCTAGTTGCTCATTTTGAGTTGTTAGTTTATTTGTTTGGATTGAATCGCCCGTTTCTACAGGCGATTCTTATTTTTGGCCTCTATATATTTCGACAAATATTTTGTGCTGCTAAGGCTATGATGCTTCAACATGAGCCCCGTAAAATTGGAATTCCTGTGCTGTTCAAGTTTTTCTGAAATTTCCTGAAGTTTCTCCCGTAATCTTTCCCGGTGTACTACTTCTGAAAAATTGGATTTTAATATCTCAAATCCATTCTCCTGAGCTTCTTTCCATTCTTGCTCATTTTCATGCAGTCTTACTGCAGCATCAGCAAAAGCGGCGGGATCATCGGCTGTTGCTCCATTCCAGGATAGATTTCCTGCCATGCCTTCTGCACCAACAGCCGAGGTGACAGTAGGGGTTCCTACTTGCATGGCATCTGTGAATTTTCCTTTTATTCCTGCACCGAAACGTATGGGAGCCAGCAGGACTCTTGCTTTCTCAATTTCAGTTTTAGCCGAAGCAGCCCGGCCGTGAACAAGAAATCCTTCTTTTTCATTGTGTAACTCCAGGATCTGCTGCGGAATATAGGCTCCAAAAATGTGAATTTTTGCCTCTTTCATTTTTCTCCTGATTAGTGGCCAAACTTCTCTTTTGAGCTGTAGAACAGCATCTTTATTGGGTTCATGTAAAAAATTGCCTAGGCTTATGAAATCCCTTCGTTCTTCAAAAGTTAAGAGCCGCCTTTTCTTTTCTTCTGATAACTGCTTTAGCATAAAAGGCAGGTAAAACAGCAGGTTTTTTGGTACTCCAAAGGTTTCGGCGAGCAGTTCCATTTCGGTGTGAGAAATGACAAGGCTAAGATCGCACCTGTAGATGCTGGCAATTTCACGTTTGGCCACATCAGAAAAGAGGAGGGAAGGAGTAAGTTCATTTCCGATTTTTGCAGCTTCATGCCGGGCTTTCCGCAGAAAATGTAGATCTTCTGTGTCCAGAATTCGAATTGCTTCAGGAAAAACTTCAGCCACTCTCCAGCCAAATTGTTCTTCCATCATAAACCTGTCAAAAATGACAATTTCGGGAGAGGTTTTTTTCAGAAAAACATCAAAGCTTTCATTGTTGAGTTCGATCTTTTCCGAAGTAATTCCGAGGGAAGAGAGATCGGCCATAAATTCTGTTTTTGCAGCTGTGGAGGCAAAGGTGATGGAAAACCCTTCAGCAAGAAAGAATTCCAGCAGCTGCATCATTCTTGCACCGGCCGCCGAGGATTTTGGTTCGGGCCATACATAACCTATAACTAAAAGTTTCTTTTGAGACATGCGCCAAAATTAACAGGATTTAATACAATTTTTGAATTGTGCGGGTAATTTGTGACCTTTAATAAAAAGAGAACTATGAGCCGTGGATTTGTAAAGGAAGAGGATCAGGAAGAAGCACCATTTATTCCACCACGTGCAGCCTTGCCTCCGGGAGTGACCAATTATGTTACCCCGCAGGGACACAGGCAGTTGTTAGAGGAACGGGAAGAGTTGGAAAAGGAACGAAAGGAGCTGGATATTAGCAGTGATAAGGACCGAAGGCTTGCTACAGCCGTAATCGACGGAAAGCTAAACTTGCTCAATGAACGGCTGAGTACGGCACGCATTCTTAAACCTGAAGAACAACCAAAGGACGAGGTGAGATTTGGTGCAACCGTTAATTTTCGCTTTTTATCGGGATCTCTAAAAGGAAAAGACCAATCTTTTACGATTGTGGGAGTAGATGAAGCAGATGTAAAACAGGGAAAAATAGCTTTTTTAGCACCTCTCGCAAAAGCCCTCACCGGAAAAAAGCCAGGAGAAACGGCAAAAGTTCAAATGGGAGGTGAGTTACAGGAATTGGAAATCCTCGCTATAAGTTACTTATGATTCGCCAGAAAGTATATATAGTAATGGGTGTCTCGGGAGTTGGCAAAACTACCATCGGGAGACTCCTGGCAAAGCAGCTGGAAATTCCCTTTTTTGACGCCGATGATTTCCATCCGAAAGAAAATGTGGAAAAAATGGAAGCCGGGATTCCGCTAAAAGATCGGGATCGTCGGGAATGGCTGGATAATCTTGCTTTAAAGATCACCGAATGGCAGGGGGAATCGGGTGCTGTCCTGGGGGATGTTCAGCCTTAAAAGAAAAGTACCGGAAACAGCTGCAGGTCCTGCCGCAGGATGATATTAGGTGGATCTTTTTGCATTCGGACTATGATGTGATTCACAAAAGGATTTCCCCGGGGCCTCTGCGTAGGTTCCGCGAACTCTCGACACGGCGAGTCGTCGCCTGTCCTGAACCGAAAGCCGACCACTGGCGGTCACGATCCGGGCCACGCGCCCCGATCCTCTGGATGTCGCCGCGACCGGCCCCCGAACAAGGGGCCCGAGCGGCATTTCGCGTTTCGCGCCAGCTGCGGAACGCGGCCATGTCGTTTTGCGTCGCAGCCTGCCCAGGCGCGGCGTGGACGAGGGAAGCAGCGAAAGGGTCTGGGCCCGATGCCGACCATTCAGCAGCTGATCCGGAAACCCCGGCAGCCGAAACCGAAGAGACAGAAGGCGCTGCACCTGCAGGCCTGCCCCCAGAAGCGGGGCGTCTGCACGCGCGTCTACACGACGACGCCGAAGAAGCCGAACTCGGCCCTCCGCAAGGTGGCCAAGGTCCGGCTGACCAACGGCTTCGAGGTGATCTCCTACATTCCCGGCGAGGGGCACAACCTGCAGGAGCACTCCGTGGTGCTGATCCGCGGAGGCCGCGTGAAGGACCTTCCCGGCGTGCGCTACCACATCCTGCGCGGCGTGCTCGACACCCAGGGCGTGAAGGATCGTCGTCAGCGCCGGTCCAAGTACGGCGCCAAGCGGCCGAAGTGAGGAGACTGAGGAATGTCGCGACGTCATAGCGCCGAGAAACGCGAGATCCTGCCGGACGCCAAGTATGGCGACCGCGTTCTCACGAAGTTCATGAACAACCTGATGTACGACGGCAAGAAGTCCGCCGCCGAGAGCATCGTCTACGGCGCGCTCGAGCCGCGTCGAGGAGAAGCTCCGCCGGGTGCCCGTGGAGGCGTTCCACGAGGCGCTGGACAACATCAAGCCGTCCGTCGAGGTGCGCTCCCGCCGCGTCGGTGGCGCGACCTACCAGGTTCCGGTCGAGGTCCGCCCCGAAAGGCGCGAGGCCTTGGCCATCCGCTGGCTGATCAACTCCAGCCGCAAGCGGAACGAGAATACCATGGAAGAGCGGCTCGCCAACGAGCTGCTGGACGCGGTCAACGGCCGCGGCACCGCCGTGAAGAAGCGGGAAGACACGCACAAGATGGCCGACGCCAACAAGGCGTTCAGCCATTACCGCTGGTAACCGCCTGACTCCGAACTAGGACGAGATCAATGGCCCGCGAATACTCGCTCGAGCGCTACCGTAACTTCGGTATCATGGCGCATATCGACGCCGGCAAGACGACGACGACCGAGCGCATCCTCTACTACACCGGCAAGTCCCACAAGCTCGGCGAAGTCCATGACGGCGCCGCGACGATGGACTGGATGGAGCAGGAGCAGGAGCGCGGGATCACGATCACGTCCGCCGCGACCACCACCTTCTGGTTCCGCACCGAGGACGGCAAGAACCCGACCGGCATCTACGGCGAAACGCCGGACGAGGCCCGCTTCCGGTTCAACATCATCGACACGCCCGGCCACGTGGACTTCACCATCGAGGTCGAGCGTTCGCTGGCCGTGCTCGACGGCGCGGTCTGCGTGCTGGACGCCAACGCCGGCGTGGAGCCGCAGACCGAGACCGTCTGGCGTCAGGCGGACCGATACAAAGTCCCGCGAATCGTGTTCGTCAACAAGATGGACAAGATCGGCGCCGACTTCTTCAACTGCGTGGCGATGATCAAGGACCGCACCGGTGCGATCCCGATGCCGATCCAGCTTCCGATCGGCTCGGAGACCGAGCTTGAGGGCCATGTCGACCTCATCACCATGAAGGAATGGGTCTGGAAGGGCGAGGATCTCGGCGCGAGCTGGGTCGTCGCAGGAGATCCGCGAGGAGCTTCGCGACCAGGCCGAGTCGATGCGCGCCGAGATGATCGAGCTCGCTGTCGAGCAGGACGACTCGCGTCATGGAGAAGTACCTCGATGGCGATGAGCCGGACCTCCCGACGTTGCGCGGGCTGATCCGCAAAGGCACGCTGGCTATGGCCTTCGTTCCCGTGATCTGCGGGGTCTGCGTTCAAGAACAAGGGCGTGCAGCCGATGCTGAACGCCGTGATCGACTTTCTGCCGGGGCCGCTCGACGTGCCGCCCTACATGGGCTTCGCGCCGGACGACGACACCGAGACGCGAAACATCGCGCGCAAGGCCGGCGACGAGGAGCCGTTCGCGGGCCTCGCCTTCAAGATCATGAACGACCCCTTCGTGGGCACGCTAACCTTCACCCGCGTCTATTCCGGCATCATCGCCAAGGGCGACTCGATGTTGAATTCGACGAAAGGGCAAGCGCGAGCGCATCGGCCGCATGATGATGATGCACTCGAACAACCGCGAGGAGATCGACTGGGCGGGTTCCGGTGACATCGTCGCGCTGGCCGGCCTGAAGGAGACCACCACGGGCGACACGCTCTGCAGCCCCGCCCATCCGGTGGTGTTGGAGACGATGACGTTCCCGGATCCCGTGATCGAGCTCGCCATCGAGCCGAAGACCAAGGCCGACCAGGAGAAGATGTCCGAGGGTCTGCAGCGGCTGGCCGCCGAGGATCCGTCCTTCCAGCGTCTCGACGGACATCGAGTCCGGCCAGACCATCATGAAGGGCATGGGTGAGCTTCACCTCGACATCCTGGTCGACCGTCTGCGCCGCGAGTTCAAGGTGGACGCAAATGTTGGCGCGCCGCAGGTGGCTTACCGGGAGACCATCGGTCACAAGGCGGAGATCGACTACACGCACAAGAAGCAGTCCGGCGGTTCGGGGCAGTTCGCGCGCGTGAAGATGGTGATCATGCCGACCGAGCCGGGCGAGGGCTACAGCTTCGAGAGTCCAAGATCGTCGGCGGTTCGATCCCGAAGGAGTACGTGCCGGGCGTCGAGAAGGGCATCAAGTCGGTCATGGACTCCGGTCCGCTGGCGGGCTTCCCGGTGATCGACTTCAAGGTCGAGCTGATCGACGGCGCCTTCCACGACGTGGACTCCTCGGTGCTGGCGTTCGAGATCGCGGCGCGTGCGGCGATGCGCGAGGGACTTCGCAAGGCCGGCGCCAAGCTGCTCGAGCCGATCATGAAGGTCGAGGTTGTCACGCCGGAGGAGTACACGGGGTCGGTCATCGGCGACCTCACCTCCCGCCGTGGTCAAGTGACGGGGCAGGACAACCGCGGCAACGCCGTGGCGATCCACAGCTTCGTGCCGCTGGCCAACATGTTCGGCTACATCAACAACCTGCGCTCCATGTCCTCGGGCCGTGCGCAGTTCACCATGCAGTTCGACCACTATGAAGCGGTGCCGTCGAACATCAGCCAGGAGATTCAGGCGAAGTACGCCTGATCGGATTGATCCCGGCCCCGGAGCGCAACGGCGCTTCGGCGAGGCCCTGACAGATGGAGACGAGCCATGGGTAAGGCTAAGTTCGAGCGCAACAAGCCGCATGTGAACATCGGCACGATCGGCCATGTCGACCACGGGAAGACGACGCTGACGGCAGCGATCACGAAGTATTTCGGCGACTTCCGGGCGTATGACCAGATCGACGCGGCGCCGGAGGAGAAGGCGCGCGGCATCACGATCTCGACGGCGCATGTGGAGTACGAGACGGATGCGCGCCACTACGCGCATGTCGACTGCCCGGGCCACGCCGACTACGTGAAGAACATGATCACCGGCGCCGCGCAGATGGATGGCGCGATCCTGGTGGTGAACGCCGCCGACGGCCCGATGCCTCAGACGCGCGAGCACATCCTGCTCGCCCGCCAGGTCGGCGTGCCGGCGCTGGTGGTGTTCCTCAACAAGGTCGACCAGGTGGACGACGAGGAGCTGCTGGAGCTGGTCGAGATGGAGGTGCGCGAGCTCCTCTCCTCCTACGACTTCCCGGGCGACGACCTGCCCATCGTGAAGGGTTCGGCCCTGGCGGCGATGAACGGCACCGACCCCGAGATCGGCGAGAAGGCGATCCGCGAGCTGATGGCGGCGGTGGACGAGTTCATCCCGACCCCGGACCGCCCGATCGACCAGCCGTTCCTGATGCCGATCGAGGACGTGTTCTCGATCTCGGGCCGCGGTACGGTGGTGACGGGGCGCGTGGAGCGCGGCATCGTCACGGTCGGCGAGGAGATCGAGATCGTCGGCATCCGCCCGACCCGCAAGACGACCGTCACCGGCGTCGAGATGTTCCGCAAGCTGCTGGATCGCGGAGAGGCGGGCGACAACATCGGCGCGCTGCTGCGCGGCATCGGTCGCGAGGACGTGGAGCGCGGCCAGGTGCTGTGCAAGCCGGGTTCGGTCACGCCGCACACGGAGTTCGAGGCCGAGGCCTACATCCTGACCAAGGAGGAGGGCGGCCGCCACACGCCGTTCTTCACCAACTACCGCCCGCAGTTCTACTTCCGCACCACGGACGTGACCGGCACGGTCGCGCTTCCCGAGGGCACGGAGATGGTGATGCCGGGCGACAACCTGAAGTTCACGGTGTCGCTGATCGCCCCGATCGCGATGGAGGAGAAGCTGCGCTTCGCCATCCGCGAGGGCGGCCGCACCGTCGGCGCCGGCGTCGTGTCGAAGATCATCAAGTAATCAGGCAGTTCTGCTCTCGGCGGCCGGGTCAATACCCGGCCGCCGCATTGAGTTCCCTGCCATCGAAAAGGTCAGAGCCCATGCAAGGCCAGAACATCAGGATCCGCCTCAAGGCGTTCGACTACCGGGTGCTGGACGCCAGCACCCAGGAGATCGTCGATACCGCCAAGCGGACCGGCGCGCAGGTGCGCGGGCCCATCCCGCTGCCCAACAAGATCGAGAAGTTCACGGTCCTGCGCGGCCCGCATATCGACAAGAAGTCCCGCGAGCAGTTCGAGATCCGCACCCACAAGCGGCTCCTCGACATCGTGGACCCGACGCCGCAGACGGTGGACGCGCTGATGAAGCTCGACCTCGCCGCCGGCGTCGACGTCGAAATCAAGCTCTGAGGAGACGATCGATGCGCTCCGGAGTGATCGCCAAGAAGCTGGGCATGACCCGGCTGTTCATGGAGGACGGACGGCAGATCCCCGTCACCGTCCTGCACATGGAGAACGTCCAGGTCGTCGCGCAGCGCACGTCCGACAGGGACGGCTATTCGGCCGTCCAGCTCGGCGCCGGCGCGGCGAAGCCCAAGAACGTGTCCGCGCCGATGCGCGGCCATTTCGCGAAGGCGTCGGTGGCGCCGAAGCGGAAGCTGGCGGAATTCCGCGTGGCCGCCGAGAACCTGATCAACGTGGGCGAGGAGATCACGGCCGACCACTACTTCGAGGGTCAGTTCGTGGACGTCGCCGGCACCTCGATCGGCAAGGGTTTCGCGGGCGCCATGAAGCGGCACAATTTCGGCGGCCTGCGCGCGTCGCACGGCGTGTCGGTATCGCACCGCTCGCACGGGTCCACCGGCCAGTGCCAGGACCCTGGCAAGGTGTTCAAGGGCAAGAAGATGGCGGGTCACATGGGCGACGCCCGTGTGACCGTCCAGAACCTGCAGGTGGTCAAGACCAACTCCGAGCGGGGCCTGATCATGGTGAAGGGCGCCGTTCCCGGCTCCCGCGGGGGGTGGGTGACCATCCGCGACGCCGTGAAGAAGTCGACGCCCGAGAACGTGATCCTGCCGGCCGCCCTGCGCTCCGCCGCCGAGGAGGCGAAGCGCGCCGCCGAAGCCGCGGCCGCGGAAGCCGCCGAGGCCGAGGCCGAGGCCGAGCGGCTTCGCCTGGAGCAGGAGGCCGCCGACCAGGAGGCCGCGCTCAAGGACGCCGAAGAGACCACGCCGTCTGACGACGCGCAGCCCGGCGAGAGCCCCGAAGGAGGCGAGGAGAAATGAAGACCGAGGTCGTAAATCTCGACGCCGGCCAGGCGGGCGAGATCGAGCTCGACGACGCGATCTTCGGGCTTGAGCCGCGCGCGGACATTCTGCACCGCGTCGTGCGCTGGCAGCTTGCGAAGCGTCAGGCGGGCACGCACAAGACCAAGACGCGCGGCGAGGTCTCCTACTCGACGAAGAAGATCTATCGTCAGAAGGGCACCGGCGGCGCCCGTCACGGCGACAAGGGCGTCGTGCAGTTCCGCCACGGCGGCACCGTCAAGGGCCCCGTCGTGCGGTCGCATGCGCATGACCTGCCCAAGAAGGTCCGCAAGCTCGGCCTGAAGCTGGCGCTGTCGGCCAAGGCCCGCGACGGCAAGATCGTAGTGCTGGAGAAGGCGGAGCTCGACGAGGGTCGGACCAAGACCCTGAAGTCGGGGCTCGAGAAGCTGGGTCTGCGCAAGATCCTCATCGTGGACGGGGCGCAGGTTCAGGAGAACTTCGCCCGCGCCGCGCGCAACATCGCGGATCTGGACATTCTCCCCTCCCAGGGGGCGAACGTCTACGACATCCTGCGGCGGGACACGCTGGTCCTGACGCGCGCGGGCGTCGAGGCGCTGGAGGCACGACTGAAATGAGCGTGAAGCCCGAACTCTACGACGTGATCCGCAAGCCGGTAATCACGGAAAAGGCCACCATGGCGTCCGAACAGAACGCCGTGGTGTTCGAGGTGTCCATCGACACCACGAAGCCGAAGATCAAGGAAGCCGTCGAGGCGCTCTTCAACGTCAAGGTGAAGGCGGTCAACACCAGCGTCACCAAGGGCAAGGTGAAGAAGTTCCGCGGCAAGCCCGGTCGGCGCAAGGACGTGAAGAAGGCCTACGTCACCCTCGAAGAGGGCAACATGATCGACGTGACGACCGGGCTCTAACCCCCGGTCGCCGCGTCCGACGAGAACCCCGGGATCCCCTAGCGGACCTGGACGGCAACGGAAGACAGCAAGATGGCGTTGAAAACTTACAATCCGACGACGCCGGGCCAGCGAGGGCTGGTTCTGATCAACCGTTCGGAGCTGTTCAAGGGTCGCCCTGAAAAGAAGCTCACCGAAGGGCTTACGAAGAAGGGCGGCCGCAACAACACCGGACGCATCACCGCGCGCAGGCGCGGCGGCGGCGCGAAGCGGCTCTACCGCATCGTGGACTTCAAGCGGCGCAAGTGGGACATCACCGCGACCGTCGAGCGGATCGAGTATGATCCCAACCGGACCGCGTTCATCGCGCTGGTGCGCTACGACGACGGCGAGATCGCCTACATCCTGGCCCCGCAGCGTCTCGCGGTGGGCGACAAGGTCGTGGCCGGCTCCAAGGTCGACGTGAAGCCGGGCAACGCGATGCCGTTCTCCGGCATCCCGGTCGGCTCGATCGTCCACAATATCGAGCTGAAGGCGGGCAAGGGCGGGCAGATCGCGCGCTCCGCCGGGAACTACGCCCAGTTCGTGGGCCGGGACGGCGGCTACGCTCAGATCCGGCTCAGCTCGGGCGAGCTTCGCATGGTGCGGCAGGAGTGCATGGCGACCATCGGCGCCGTGTCCAACCCGGATCATTCGAACCAGAACTTCGGCAAGGCCGGGCGCACCCGCCATCAGGGCAAGCGTCCGGCGGTGCGCGGCGTGGCGATGAACCCGATCGATCACCCCCATGGCGGCGGCGAGGGCCGCACCTCGGGCGGCCGGACCCCGGTCACCCCGTGGGGCAAGGACACGAAGGGAACCCGCACGCGTCACAACAAGTCGACGCAGAAGTACATCATCCGCTCGCGCCACGCGCGCAAGAGCGGCCGCTGAGGAGGGACGAAGCATGACGCGTTCCGTTTGGAAGGGTCCGTTCGTCAACTCCTACGTCCTGAAGAAGGCGGAGAAGGCGAGCCAGTCGACCCGGGCCGAGGTCATCAAGATCTGGTCGCGGCGCTCGACGATCCTGCCCCAGTTCGTGGGGCTGACCTTCGGGGTCTACAACGGCCAGAAGCATATCCCGGTGAACGTCACCGAGGACATGATCGGGCACAAGTTCGGCGAGTTCGCGCCGACCCGCACGTATTACGGCCATGCGGCCGACAAGAAAGCGAAGCGGAGGTAACGGGCGATGGCCAAGACGACCAACCCCCGCCGCGCGGCGGACAACGAGGCGATGGCGATCTCTCGTCAGCTTCGTACCAGCCCGCAGAAGCTGAACCTGGTGGCGCAGCTGATCCGCAGGAAGCCGGTTGCGCGCGCGCTCAACGAGCTCGCGTTCTCCAAGAAGCGGATCGCGATCGACGTTCGGAAGACGCTGCAGTCGGCCATCGCCAACGCCGAGAACAACCACGGGCTCGATGTCGATGAGCTGATCGTGGCCGAGGCTTACGTGGGCAAGAACCTCGTCCTGAAGCGCGGGCGTCCCCGTGCGCGGGGCCGGTTCGGCCGCATCGAGAAGCCGTTCAGCCAGATCACCATCAAGGTCCGGCAGGTCGAGGAGAGCGCCTGATGGGCAACAAGGTCAATCCGATCGGACTGCGCCTGCAGGTCAACCGCACCTGGGACAGCCGCTGGTTCGCCAACGACCGCGAATACGGGTCGCTCCTCCATGAGGACATCCGCATCCGCGAGTTCATTCGCAAGACGGCCGGTCAGGCGGGCATCTCCCGCATCGTGATCGAGCGCCCGCACCGCAAGTGCCGGGTGACGATCCACACCGCGCGCCCGGGCGTGATCATCGGCAAGAAGGGCGCCGACATCGAGAAGCTTCGCAAGGAAGTCGCGAAGCTGACGAAGTCGGAGCTGCACCTCAACATCGTCGAGATCCGGAAGCCGGAGACCGACGCTCAGCTGGTCGGCGAGAACATCGCTCAGCAGCTCGAGCGTCGCGTGGCCTTCCGGCGGGCGATCAAGCGCGCGGTTCAGAACGCCATGCGCATGGGCGCGCTCGGCATCCGCATCAACGCGGCCGGACGTCTGGGCGGCGCAGAGATCGCTCGGACGGAGTGGTATCGCGAGGGCCGCGTGCCCCTGCATACGCTGCGCGCCGACATCGACTACGCGCATGTCGAGGCCAAGACCGCCTACGGCGTCATCGGGATCAAGACCTGGATCTTCAAGGGCGAGATCATGGATCATGATCCGCAGGCCCATGACCGCCGCCAGCAGGAAATGCAGGAAGGCGCCTCGCGCCCTTCCCGCGGCTGAGCCTGAGGAGCTAGAGAAAAATGCTTTCTCCGAAGCGCACCAAGTTCCGCAAGCAGCACAAGGGCCGCATCCACGGCCTGGCGAAGGGCGGAACGGATCTCAACTTCGGGGCCTTCGGGCTGAAGGCGGTCGAACCTGAACGCGTCACCGCGCGCCAGATCGAGGCCGCCCGCCGCGCGATGACCCGTCATATGAAGCGCCAGGGCCGCGTCTGGATCCGCATCTTCCCGGACGTCCCCGTGACGCAGAAGCCCACCGAGGTCCGCATGGGCAAGGGCAAGGGTTCGGTCGAGTACTGGGCCGCCAAGGTGAAGCCCGGGCGGGTCATGTTCGAGATTGACGGCGTGGCCGAACCTGTGGCACGGGAGGCCCTCCGATTGGCGGCGATGAAACTGCCGATCAAGTGCCGATTCGTTCAGCGCGAAGACTGGTGAGCAGGGGCCCGGGCAGCCGGGCCGCCGCTTCCGTTTCCGCCCGTCGGACGGGGGCCGGACGATCCGGCCCCGTCCTTGCTAGTTTGATTGGCCGCGAGAGGCCGGACGAGAAAGAGGACGTGGGCTGATGAAAGCCGCCGATCTGCGCGACAAGACGCCCGATCAGCTGCGCGAGGAGCTCGCCGCGCTGAAGAAGGAGGCGTTCAACCTGCGCTTCCGGGCCGCCACCGGCCAGAACGAGAACACCGCTCGCATGCGCGACGTCCGTCGCGACGTGGCGCGCGTGAACACCATCCTGAACGAGAAGGCCGCCACGGCGGTCGCCAACGAGAAGGCCTGAGCCCATGCCCCGCCGCATTCTCCAGGGCACGGTCGTGAGCGACAAGAACGACAAGACGATCACCGTCCTCGTCGAGCGCCGCTTCACGCACCCGCTGATGAAGAAGACCGTCCGGACCACCAAGCGCTACCGGGCGCATGACGAGAACAACGCGTGCAAGGTCGGCGAGAACGTCCGCATCGCCGAGTGCCCGCCGAAGTCCAAGAACAAGTCCTGGGAGGTCCTGCTGGGCGAGGCGTGAGCCTCTTCTGCAAGACACGATAGGGCGTGAATCGAAACCGCGGGGCCGCGTCCCCGCAGGTCGGGAGAAACTGCCATGATCCAGATGCAGACCAACCTGACGGTCGCCGACAACAGCGGCGCACGTCGGGTTCAGTGCATCAAGGTGTTGGGCGGCGCGAAGCGTAAATACGCCTCCGTCGGCGACATCATCGTGGTCTCCGTGAAGGAGGCCATCCCTCGCGGCCGCGTGAAGAAGGGCGACGTCCGCAAGGCCGTTGTCGTGCGGACCGCCAAGGAGGTGCGTCGTGCAGACGGCACCGCCATCCGCTTCGACGACAACGCCGCCGTCCTGCTGAACAACCAGGGCGAGCCGATCGGGACCCGCATCTTCGGGCCTGTCGTGCGCGAGTTGCGCTCGAAGAACTTCATGAAGATCATTTCGCTGGCGCCGGAGGTGCTCTGATGGCCGCGAAGCTCAAGAAGGGCGACCGCGTCGTGGTCCTCGCCGGCCGCGACAAGGGCAACGAGGGCGAGATCCTCAAGGTCATGCCCACCGAGAACCGCGCCCTCGTCCAGGGCATCAACATGGTGGTGCGTCACACGCGCCAGACCGCGCAGAGCCAGGGCGGCCGCATCTCCAAGGAAGCGGCGATCGACCTGTCGAACCTCGCGCTGATCGACCCGAAGACCGGCGGGCCCACCCGCGTCGGTTTCAAGACGGTCGACGGCAAGAAGGTGCGCGTGGCCAAGAAGTCCGGGGAGGTCATCGATGCTTGACGAGACCAATTACGCCCCTCGCCTCCGCACGCACTACCGGGAAACCGTCAAGGCGGCGCTGCGGGAGGAGTTCGGCTACAAGAACGACATGATGATCCCGCGGCTCGACAAGATCGTCCTCAACATGGGCGTCGGCGAGGCCGTGTCGGACACCAAGAAGATCAAGTCGGCTCATGACGACATGATGAAGATCGCCGGCCAGAAGCCGGTGATCACGAAGGCCAAGAAGTCCATCGCCGGCTTCAAGGTGCGCGAGGAGATGCCGCTCGGCGTCAAGGTCACGCTCCGCAAGGATCGGATGTACGACTTCCTCGACCGCCTGATCACCATCGCCCTGCCGCGCGTCCGTGACTTCCGCGGCGTGAAGGGCACGGCCTTCGACGGCCGCGGCAACTACGCCATGGGCCTGAAGGAGCACCTGGTGTTCCCCGAGATCGAGTACGACAAGATCGACCAGATCTGGGGCATGGACATCATCATCGCGACCACCGCGCGCACGGACGCGGAAGCCAAGGCGCTGTTGAAGCATTTCAACATGCCCTTCGCCAGCTGAGCGCCGGAGGATTACGATATGGCTAAAGTGAGCATGATCGAGCGCCAGAAAAAGCGCGAGAAGCTCGTCGACAAGTACGCCGCCAAGCGCGCCGCGCTGAAGGAGCAGATGCGGGACCCCGAGCTTGCGCTCTCGGATCGCGTGAAGCTCTCCATGAAGCTCGCGAAGCTGCCGCGCAACTCGTCCCCCACCCGGCTTCACAACCGGTGCGAGGTTTCGGGCCGTCCGCGCGCCTACTATCGCAAGCTGAAGATGTCGCGCATCGCGCTGCGGGATTACGCCTCGATCGGGCAGATCCCCGGCATGGTCAAGTCGAGCTGGTGAGGAGAACGGAATGTCCGTGAACGACCCCATCGGCGACATGCTGACCCGCATCCGCAATGCGCAGCTGCGGTTCAAGTCGACCGTCCGCACTCCCGCCTCGAAGCTTCGGGCCCGCGTGCTCGACGTTCTTCAGGCCGAGGGCTACATCCGTGGCTTCGAGGAAATGAAGGACGAGCGGGGCCTGCCCCAGTTCGAAATCAGCCTGAAGTATTACGACGGCATGCCGGTCATCAAGGAGATCAAGCGCGTCTCCACGCCTGGCCGCCGCGTGTATTCGCCCGTCGACGCGCTGCCCTCGGTCCGTCAGGGACTGGGCGTGGCGATCGTGTCGACCTCCAGGGGCGTCATGTCCGATGCGCAGGCTCGCGCCGACAATGTCGGCGGCGAAGTCCTGTGCACCGTGTTCTGAGGAGGCTCATATGTCCCGCATCGGAAAGAGGCCGGTCGAGCTCCCCAGCGGCGTGACCGCCAACGTCTCGGGCCAGACGGTCGAGGTGAAGGGTCCGAAGGGCACGCGCTCCTTCACCGCCACCGACGACGTCACGGTCAGTCTGGAAGACAACACCATCTCGGTGCAGCCGCGCGGCAATTCCAAGCGCGCGCGGCAGCAGTGGGGGATGTCCCGCACCCAGGTGCAGAACCTGGTCACGGGCGTCACCGAGGGCTTCAAGAAGGAGCTGGAGATCCAGGGCGTGGGCTACCGCGCCTCGGTCCAGGGCCGCACCCTGAAGCTCGCTCTCGGCTACTCCCATGACGTCGACTTCGCCATCCCCGAGGGGATCGAGATCAAGACGGCGAAGCCGACCGAGATCGAGATCACCGGCATCGACCAGCAGGTCGTGGGCCAGGTGGCGTCCAACATTCGCGACTGGCGGCGGCCGGAGCCCTACAAGGGCAAGGGCATCCGCTACAAGGGCGAGTACATCTTCCGCAAGGAAGGCAAGAAGAAGTAAAGGAGGCGTCGCGATGGCACTAAGCAAGCGCGAACTGTTCCGGCGGCGCCGCCTTCGGGTGCGCAACCGGCTCAAGAAGGTGGCCAACGGGCGTCCGCGCCTTTCGGTTCACCGGTCTAACAAGAACATCTCGGTCCAGGTGATCGACGATCTGCAGGGCCGCACGCTCTGCGCGGCGTCGAGCCTCGAGTCCGCCCTGGGCGTGATCGGGAAGAACAACAAGGAGGCTGCCGCGAAGATCGGCGCCGCGATCGCCGAGCGCGCGAAGGCCGCCGGCATCGAGGACGTGGTCTTCGACCGCGGCGGCTACCTCTTTCACGGGAAGGTCAAGGCGCTCGCCGATGCCGCCCGTGAAGGCGGCCTGAAGTTCTGAGGAGGCGAGAGATGGCCAGGGAAGACAACCGCGGCGGCGGTCGCCGTCGGGACCGGGACGAAGATCCGGAATTCGCCGATCGCCTCGTCGCGATCAACCGCGTGTCTAAGACGGTGAAGGGCGGCAAGCGCTTCGGCTTTGCGGCGCTCGTCGTTGTGGGCGACCAGAAGGGCCGCGTCGGCTTCGGCAAGGGCAAGGCCCGCGAGGTGCCGGAGGCGATCCGCAAGGCGACCGAGCAGGCCAAGCGCGGCCTGATCCGGGTGCCGCTGCGCGAGGGTCGCACCTTGCATCACGACGTGTTCGGCCATCACGGCGCGGGCAAGGTGGTGATGCGGACCGCCGCGGCGGGCACGGGCATCATCGCCGGCGGCCCGATGCGCGCGGTGTTCGAGATGCTGGGGATCCAGGACGTGGTGGCGAAGTCCATCGGGTCCCAGAACCCCTACAACATGATCCGCGCCACGCTCGACGGCCTGCGTCAGGAGAGTTCTCCCCGCCAGGTCGCCGCGCGCCGCGGCAAGAAGGTCGCCGACATCCTGCCCAAGCGCGACAACGCGCCGGCGGATGCCGAGACCGTCGAAGCCTGAGGAAACGCGTCATGGCCAAGACCATCGTGGTTCAGCAGATCGGCTCGCCGATCCGCCGCCCCAAGTCCCAGCGCGAGACCCTCAAGGGTCTCGGGTTGAACAAGATGCACAAGACGCGCGAGCTGGAGGACACGCCCTCCGTGCGCGGGATGGTCACGTCCATCCCGCATCTGGCGAAGATCATCGAAGAGCGGGGCTGAGCCCCCGCGGGACGCCCCAAGGGGCGTCCCATCCACAGGTCGATGGCCCCGCGCGGATGACGCCGCAAGCCGGGGTCCGACGAGAAGGAACAAAGCGTCATGAAACTCAACGAACTCCGCGACAATCCGGGCGCCACGCAGCCCCGCAAGCGCGTCGGCCGCGGCCCGGGCTCCGGCCTCGGCAAGACCGCCGGGCGCGGCATCAAGGGCCAGACCTCCCGCTCCGGCGTGGCGATCAACGGCTACGAAGGCGGGCAGATGCCCATCTACCGCCGCCTGCCGAAGCGCGGCTTCACCAACATCTTCCGCAAGGATTACGTGGTGGTGAACCTCGACAACATCGCGAAGTTCATCGAGGCGGGCAAGATCGACGGCGCCAAGCCCATCGATGAAGACGCGCTTCTCGCCTCTGGTCTCGTCCGCCGGAAGCGGGACGGCGTCCGCCTTCTCGGCCGCGGCGAAGTTTCGCAGAAGCTCGAGATCACCGTGACGGGCGCCTCCAAGTCGGCGATCGCGGCGGTGGAAGCGGCCGGCGGCAAGGTCACCGTGACCGCTCCGGCGAAGGAAGAGGCTTCGGCCGAATGATCCTGCGGACTCTCCGTCCGCGGAGCGCCGCATTGCAGGGGCCCCTCGGCTCCTTTAGTTGAAGCGCGACGCCGCCGCGGGCCCGTCCCCGGCGGCGTCTCCGTGATTTGATCGGGAGATCGCCATGGCGTCCGCCGCCGAGCAGATGGCCCAGAACATGAGCTGGAGCGCCTTCGGCAAGGCCAAGGAGCTCCAGGCCCGCATCCTCTTCGCCCTGGGGCTTCTGGTGATCTACCGGCTCGGGACCTACATCCCGATGCCCGGCATCGATCCCATCCAGCTCACCCGCTTCATCGAGCAGACGCAGTCGGGCATCCTCGGCGTGTTCAACATGTTCGCCGGCGGCGCCGTGAGCCGCATGGCGATCTTCGCCCTGGGCATCATGCCCTACATCTCCGCCTCCATCATCATGCAGCTAATGACCTCCATGGTCCCGGAGCTGGAGAAGCTGAAGAAGGAAGGCGAGGCCGGGCGTCGCAAAATCAACCAGTACACCCGCTACGGCACGGTGATTCTCGCCGCCGTGCAGGCCTACGGCATCGCCGTGGGGATGGAGGGGCAGGGCCTCGCGCTCGATCCCGGGTGGTATTTCCGCGCCTCGACCGTCATCACGCTGGTCGGCGGCACCATGTTCCTGATGTGGCTGGGGGAGCAGATCACCGCGCGCGGCATCGGCAACGGCATCTCGCTGATCATCTACACCGGCATCGTGGCGCAGATGCCCCGCGCCATTGCCCAGTTCTTCGAACTTGGGCGCACCGGCCAGCTCGCCGCTGCGGTGATCGTGGGCGTGATCGTCGGCGCCATCGTGGTGATCGGGGCGGTCGTCTACATCGAGCGGGCGCAGCGGCGGATCCTGGTGCAGTATCCCAAGCGCCAGGTCGGCATGAAGATGTACGGGGGCGAGAATTCATTTCTCCCCCTCAAGGTCAACACCGCGGGCGTGATCCCGCCGATCTTCGCCTCGTCGCTGCTTCTTCTTCCGGCGACCGTGGCGGGCTTTTCGGCCGATGGCGGAACTTCGGGCGTCATGTCCTATGTCGGCGCCTATCTGGGTCGCGGCCAGCCGCTCTACCTGCTGAGCTTCGTGGGGCTTATCATCTTCTTCGCGTTCTTCTACACGTCGGTGGTGTTCAACCCCGATGACGTGGCGGACAATCTGAAGAAGAACGGCGGCTACGTGCCCGGCATCCGCCCCGGCAAGAAGACGTCGGAGTATCTCGATTACGTGCTGACCCGCCTCACGCTGATCGGCGCCGTCTATCTGTCCGTGATCTGCGTCCTTCCGGAGCTGATGATCTCGCGCCTGGGCGTGCCGTTCTACTTCGGAGGCACCTCGCTTCTGATCGTGGTATCGGTGACGATGGACACGGTCACTCAGGTGCAGAGCCACCTGCTTGCCCACCAGTACGAAGGACTGATCGAACGGTCCCGGCTTGGACGACGGGGGAAACGCAAGAGATGAACATCATCCTGATGGGACCCCCCGGGGCCGGGAAGGGCACCCAGGCCCGCCGTCTGGTGGAGGAGCGCGGCATGGTCCAGCTCTCCACCGGCGACATGCTCCGCGAGGCGCAGGAGTCGGGCTCCGAGATGGGCAAGGTCGTCAAGGATGTGATGGCCCGCGGCGACCTCGTGACCGACGAGATCGTCATCGGCCTGATCCGGGAGCAGCTCGAGGCCGGCGCCGCGGAGAAGGGCGTTATCTTCGACGGCTTCCCCCGCACGCTCGCCCAGGCGGACGCGCTGACCGATTTGCTGGAGAAGCAGGGCGTCGCCCTCCATGCGGTCGTCGCCCTCAAGGTGGACGACGAGGCGCTGGTGGCCCGCGTCGCCGGCCGCTTCACCTGCGGGAACTGCGGCGAGGTCTACCACGAGACCACGAAGCCCCCGGCGAAGCCCGACGTCTGCGACAATTGCGGCGCTGTGGGCAGCTTCAAGAAGCGCCCCGACGACAACGCCGAGTCCATGCGGACGCGGCTTCTGAACTACTACCGCGACACGAGCCCCCTGATCGGCTACTATTACGCTCACGGAAAGCTCAAGCGGGTTGACGGCATGGCGGAGGCTGACGCCGTCGCCGCCGAGGTGAGGGACGCGCTGGGCGGGTGAGTCCGAAAAGGGCGTTGACCGAGGGTTGACGCCCCGAGGGCCTTTCCTATACTCCGCGCCTCCAAACGACAGAGTCGCAATCCCGTCATCGTCGGGATTCGGCTCGGGTCCCGGACCTGGCCAGGGTCCGGCTTGAGGGCCGACCGAGCCTCCGGCGGGTCGGCCTCGATCTTGGCGAGAGAATTCAGCCCGGCCGCCCGTGGTCGCGGCCCACGAGTACGGACACCCGGGCGACAGACCGGACGCAAGACTGGAGACGGACCTTGGCGCGCATCGCTGGCGTGAACATCCCGACGAACAAGAGGGCGCACATCGCGCTCACCTACATCCACGGCATCGGCCAGAGCACGGCGAAGGAGGTCTGCTCCGCCGTCGGCATCGCCGAGGAGCGGCGCGTGAACGAGCTGTCGGACGCCGAGGTTCTCGCGATCCGCGAGTATATCGACGGCAACGTGCAGGTCGAGGGCGACCTCCGCCGCGAGGTGGCCGTGAACATCAAGCGGCTGATGGATCTGGGCTGCTATCGCGGCCTGCGCCATCGCCGCCAGCTCCCGGTTCGCGGGCAGCGCACCCATACCAACGCCCGCACCCGCAAGGGCAAGGCGAAGCCGATCGCCGGCAAGAAGAAGTAAGGAGCGGCTTCGATGGCTCGTGACAAGCTGCGCGTGAAGCGCAAGGAGCGCAAGAACATCACTGCGGGCGTCGCCCATGTGAACTCTTCGTTCAACAACACCAAGATCCTGATCGCCGATGCTCAGGGGAACGCCATCTCGTGGTCGTCCTCCGGCGCGATGGGCTTCAAGGGCTCGCGAAAGTCCACGCCCTATGCGGCCCAGGTGGCCGCCGAGGATGCGGGCAAGAAGGCCCAGGAGCACGGCATGCGCACCCTCGAGGTCGAGGTGCAGGGCCCCGGCTCCGGCCGCGAGTCCGCGCTGCGCGCGCTTCAGGCGGTGGGCTTCACCATCACCTCGATCCGCGACGTCACCCCGATCGCCCATAACGGCTGCCGGCCCCCGAAGCGCCGCCGCGTCTGACGCGCGCCAGGACACGCCGGCGAACGGCCCGCGCCCACGGCGCGGGCCATCGGCCGTTACGACGGCCGCACTGAATTCCTCGGGACCCCCGGCGCTTCGGATCTCGCCCGGGAACGGATGGAGGACCCCATGATCCATAAGAACTGGCAGGAATTGATCCGGCCGAATGCGCTCGACATCCGTCCCGGCGCCGACAAGTCCCGGCAGGCCACCGTGGTCGCCGAGCCGCTGGAACGCGGCTTCGGCCTCACGCTCGGCAACGCGCTGCGCCGGGTGCTGCTGTCCTCGCTCCAGGGTGGCGCGATCACCTCGATCCAGATCGACGGCGTGCTGCATGAGTTCAGCTCCGTCCCCGGCGTGCGCGAGGACGTGACCGACATCGTCCTCAACATCAAGGGCGTCGCGGTGAAGATGGAGGTCGAGGGGCCCAAGCGCGTGACCCTGCGCGGCGAGGGCCCCGGCCTGGTGACCGCCGCCGACATCCAGACCACCAACGGGATCGAGATCCTGAACCCCGACCACGTGATCTGCCACCTGGACGAGGGCGCCTCGTTCCATGTCGAGCTGACCGTGGACCAGGGCAAGGGCTACGTCCCCGCGGACCGCAACAAGTCCGAGGACAGCCCCATCGGCCTGATCCCGATCGACGCGCTGTTCAGCCCGGTCAAGAAGGTGTCCTACAAGGTCGAGCCGACCCGCGAGGGGCAGGTGCTCGACTATGACAAGCTGACCCTGACCATCGAGACCGACGGCTCGCTGACCCCGGACGACGCGGTGGCCTACGCCGCGCGCATCCTCCAGGACCAGCTCTCGATCTTCGTCAACTTCGACGAGCCCGAGAGCGCCGGCCGCGGCGACGAGGAGGAGCTGCCCGGGGGCATCCCGCCCATGCTGCTCAAGAAGGTGGACGAGCTGGAGCTGTCGGTCCGCTCCGCCAACTGCCTGAAGAACGACAACATCGTCTATATCGGCGACCTGGTGCAGAAGACCGAGGCGGAGATGCTCCGGACCCCGAACTTCGGCCGCAAGTCGCTGAACGAGATCAAGGAGGTCCTCACCCAGATGGGCCTCCACCTCGGCATGGATATCCCCGACTGGCCGCCCGAGAACATCGAGGATCTGGCGCGCAAGTACGAGGATCAGTTCTGAGACTTGCGCGGGGCGGAGGCTCAGGCTATCCGCCCCCCGCGACCTGGGCTCCGGCCCCAAGGAGGGTCCCGCCAAGACGGACCCGGACAAAGCATAATTCGAAAGGACCAGAGAAATGCGCCACGGTCACGGCTACCGCAAGCTGAACCGCACCCACGAGCATCGCAAGGCGATGTTCGCAAACATGGCCTCGTCGCTGATCGTGCATGAGCAGATCAAGACCACCCTGCCCAAGGCCAAGGAGCTGAAGCGGATCATCGACAAGGTGATCACGCTCGGCAAGCGCGGGGACCTGAACTCCCGCCGCATCGCCCATGCAGAGCTGAAGCAGGACGAGGCCGTCAAGAAGCTGTTCGACGTGATCGCGCCCCGCTACAAGGAGCGGTCCGGCGGCTACTCCCGCGTGCTCAAGGCCGGCTTCCGCTACGGCGACATGGCCCCGATGGCCTTCATCGAACTCGTGGACCGCGACGTCTCCGCCAAGGGCAAGGGCGACCGCGAGCGCGTCGCCGCCGAGGCCGACGCCGAAGACTGACGCCGCGGAGCGCGCCCGTCCGGGCGCCGATGCGGAACGCGCACGCGCCGTCTCCCCGCCGGGAGGCGGCGCTTTCTCTTTCCGCCCCCGCGCTATACCTCTCCCGCAGCCGTGTCCCGCGCCCCGAGAGGTCCCGCATGATCCGCACCCACCGCGTCGAGGCCGGCCGCTGCCGGGTCGAGGACCGGCCCGCCCTCATCGACGCCGCCTCCGCCTGGATCGACCTCGTGAATCCCACGCGGGAGGAGGAGCTGGAAGTGGAGCGCCTGATCGGCGCCGAACTCCCCACGCCCGAGGAGATGGCCGAGATCGAGGTCTCCTCCCGCGTCTACATGGAGGGGGAGGCGGCGGTGATGACCCTCCCCGTCCTGATCGCCTCGAAGGACTACCCCGAGATCGCGAACCTCACCTTCGTGCTCACCCCGCGCCACCTCGCCACCATCCGCTACGCCGAGCCGTCCTCGTTCACGGCCTTCGCCGCCTCCGCGCAGCGCCAGCCGGACCTCTGCTCGGGCCCGGTGGACGTGTTCGCCGGCCTCTCGGACGCCGTCGCCGACCGTATCGCCGACCTGCTGGAGGAGGCCGCCGCCCAGCTCGACCGCCTCGGGCGCAACGTCTTCGCCGCCGAGACCCCGGACCGCGACCTGCGGCGGATGATGCAGGATCTCGGCCGTTCGGGCGAGATCGCCTCCAAGTCCCGCGAGACGCTGGTCGGCCTCTCCCGCGTCATCGCCTTCGCGCGGGGCGTGGACCACATCCGCGCCGCCCCCCACGCCGCCCAGAAGCTGAAGGTCGTGGCCCGCGACGTGGACCTGCTGATCGAGCATGCAGACGCCACCGCCAACCGCATCACCTTCCTGCTGGACGCCATGCTCGGCATGATCAACATCGAGCAGAACGCCATCATCAAGATCTTCTCGGTGGTGGCGGTGATGTTCCTGCCCCCCACCCTGATCGCCAGCGTCTACGGCATGAACTTCCACGTCATGCCGGAGCTGGACTGGACCTTCGGCTACCCGCTGGCGATCTGCGCCATGGTGGCCTCGATGATCGCGCCCTATCTCTACTTCCGCCGGAAGGGCTGGATCTGACCCTTCCGCCGCCTCTTGCCCCGACCTACCTTGAGCCCATGCGCCTCACGCCCCTGATCCTCGCCCTCCTCCTCGCGCTGCCGGCCTACGCCCAGCCGCGCGAGGTCCCGCAAAGCGCCTCCGAGATCCAGCTCTCCTTCGCCCCGGTGGTGAAGCAGGCCGCGCCCTCGGTGGTGAACATCTACGCCTCCCGCGTGGTCAACCACCGCAGCCCGTTCGAGGGCGACCCGTTCTTCGAGCGGTTCTTCAAGGGCCTGATCCCCGGCGGCCGCTCGGTGCAGAACTCGCTCGGCTCCGGCGTGATCGTGGGCGAGGACGGGCTCGTGGTCACCAACCACCACGTGGTCGGCGAATCGACCGAGATCCGCGTGGTCCTCCACGACCGCCGCGAATACGAGGCGGAGATCCTGCTGGACGACCCCGAATCCGACCTCGTGGTCCTGCGGCTGGAGGGCGCCGAGGACCTGCCCGCGCTGCCGTTCCGCGACACTTCGGACCTTGAGGTCGGGGACCTCGTGCTCGCCATCGGCAACCCGTTCGGGGTGGGCCAGACCGTCACCTCGGGCATCGTCTCGGCGCTTGCGCGCACCAGCGGGCCTGCGGACGGGGGCTATTTCCTCCAGACCGACGCGGCGATCAATCCGGGCAACTCAGGCGGCGCGTTGGTGGACATGGCCGGGCGGCTGGTGGGGATCAACACCTCGATCCTGTCGCGCTCCGGCGGCTCCATCGGCATCGGCTTCGCGGTGCCCGCGGATCTCGTGCGCCAGGTGGTGGCGCAGGCGGAGGCGGGGCGCTCCACCCTCGCCCGCCCGTGGTCCGGGGTGGAAGGGCAGCCGGTGGACGGCGCGCTGGCCGAGGCGCTCGGCATGCCGGTCCCGCAGGGCGTGGTGGTCAAGCGGCTGCACCCCAGCTCCCCCTTCGCCGCCGCCGGCCTCGCGCGCGGGGACGTGCTGCTGGCGCTCGACGGCCGGCCGGTGAACTCGCCGGCCGAGCTTTCCTTCCGCCTCGCCGCCCTCGGCCTCGGGCGGGAGGCGACCTGCGACTACCTCTCGGACGGCGAGCCGCGCACCACCCGCCTCCGCCTGACCGCCGCGCCCGAGGAGCCGCCGCGGGAGACCCGGCGCCTCCCCGGCCCGACGCCGCTGGGGGGCCTGACGGTCGCCAACCTCAACCCCGCCGTGGCCGAGGAGATCGGCGCGCCCTGGGACGTCAGCGGCGTGGTGGTCCTGTCGGCCGAGGACGAGTCGGCCCGCGGCGGCTTTCGGCCCGGCGACCTGATCGTCTCGGCCAACGGGCGGGAGGTCTCCGCCCCCGCGGATCTCGACGCGCTCGCCCGCTCCGCCCCCTCCGCCATCGAGCTGGTGGTCGAGCGGGACGGCAAGCGCGGCGCCCTGCGCTTCCGCCGATGAGCGCGGACCTGTTCGACCGCGGCGCCGACGCCCCCGAAGCGCGGCCCGCGAAGGCCGGCGCGCGCCCGCTGGCCGACCGTCTGCGGCCCATGGCGCTGGAGGAGGTCATCGGACAGGACCATCTCCTCGCCCAAGGTGCGCCGCTGGCGGAGATGGTCGCGGCGCGGGAGCTTCCGTCCCTGGTCCTCTGGGGTCCGCCGGGGGTGGGGAAGACCACCATCGCCCGCCTGCTGGCCGAGGCGACGGATCTTGCCTTCGTCCAGCTCTCGGCCATCTTCACCGGGGTCGCGGACCTGCGGAAGGTGTTCGACGCCGCCAGGATCCGGCACGCGAACGGCGGGGGCACGCTGCTGTTCGTCGACGAGATCCACCGCTTCAACAAGGCTCAGCAGGACGGGTTCCTGCCGCATATGGAGACCGGGGCCGTCACCCTCGTCGGCGCCACCACCGAGAACCCGTCCTTCGAGCTGAACGCGGCGCTTCTCTCTCGCGCGCAGGTGCTGGTCCTGAACCGGCTGGACGAGGCGGCGATGGAGAAGCTGCTGGCCCGCGCCGAGACGCTGGAGCATCCCCTGCCGCTGACGCCGGAGGCGCGGGCGGCGCTGATCTCGCTGGCGGACGGCGACGGGCGGGCGCTGCTGAACCTCACCGAGCAGGCGCTGCGGATGGGGCCGGAGCCCGTGACCGGCGAGGCGCTGGCCAAGCGCCTGACCCGGCGGGCGGCGCAGTACGACAAGACCGGGGACGCGCATTACAACCTGATCTCGGCGCTCCATAAGTCGGTCCGGGGCTCGGACCCGGATGCGGCGCTCTACTGGCTTGCGCGCATGATCGAGGGGGGGGAGGATCCGCGGTATCTCGCCCGCCGGATCACGCGGATGGCGGTGGAGGATATCGGCCTCGCCGACCCGGACGCGGTGCGGCTCTGCCTGAACGCCTGGGAGACCTATGAGCGGCTCGGCTCGCCGGAGGGGGAGCTGGCGCTGGCGGAGGCGATCGTCCACCTCGCGCTCGCGCCCAAGTCCAACGCCGTCTACACCGCCTGGAAAGCGGCGCGCAGGCTGGCGAAGGAGACCGGATCCCACGCGCCGCCCAAGCACATCCTCAACGCGCCCACGAAGATGATGAAGGCGCAGGGCTACGGCTCGGGCTACGCCTACGACCATGACGCGGAGGAGGGGTTCTCGGGGCAGGACTACTTCCCCGACAGCTTCGAGCGGCCGTCGCTCTATCGCCCCGTGGAGCGGGGGTTCGAGCGGGAGCTGGGCAAGCGCCTCCAGTATTTCGAGAAGCTGAGAGCCGAGCGGAACCGCTGAGGGGCGCCCGCGCGTTTCGCTGCGAAACACCCCTCGAATCCCGCTATGCGGAACGGGAGCGGCAAGCGCTTCGAGGCGTTGGGGCAGGTCGGAGCGTTGCCTTGTTTTCGCCGTGAAAAGGCCAGGGTTCGCCGTAGTTCCGCCGCGAAGGGCGCCGTTTCGCCATCTTGCACCATAATTGGGCCGCCGGATGGAGGTTCGTGCCCGAAACCCTTCTTCTCCGCCGCCGAGGGGGTGGACTTCGCCGCCCGAGGGCTAGTCTCCGGCCCATGACCTTGCGCATCGCCCTTTCCCGCCTCGTCGCCGTGCTGGCCCTGTCGCTCCTGACCGCGGGCGCCTCGGCGCAGGGGCGGGACGCGCGGTGGTTCGAGGTTGGGTCGCTGAACCCCGGCCTATCGGCGCCGCCCGAGGATCTCGACCGCGCCACGCCGCAGGGCGCCGCGGTCGCGTTCGTCGAGGCCGTGCGCGACGAGGATTTCGACGCGGCCGCCCATCTTCTCGACCTGCGCGGGATCGCGCCCGACCGGCAGGCGGCGCTGGGGCCCGCGCTCGCGCGGCAGCTCGGGGAGGTGGTGGAGCGGCGCCTGACGCTCGATTACGGAGAGCTGCCCGGACGCCCCGACGCGCGGGTGATCCCGGGCGCCGGCAGCAACCCGATGGCCGGGGAGGTGCGCCGGAGCTTCGACCTCGGGATCCTCGACCTCGACGGGCGGCCGTTCTCGATCCGCCTGAACCGGCTGAAGCCGGAGGGCGCGGACGCCGTCTGGGTGTTCTCCCGCCGCACGGTGGAGGCGACCCCCTTCCTGCACGAGCGCTACGGCCCCGGCTGGTTCGAGCGGCAGATCCCCGAATGGTGGGGCGAGATGTCGGGCTTCGGCATCTTCCGCTGGGAGGTGGGGGTGCTGCCGGCGCTGCTGGTGGCGGCGGCCGCGGTCGGGATGATCTCCCGCTACCTGTTCGCCCGCCTCGCGGGGCTCGCGCCCTGGCGGCGGGCGCGGCGGGCGCTGCTGGCGGCGCGGACGCCGCTCTCGCTGCTGGCGGCGGCGCTGATGGTGCGGTTCGCGGTGGCCACGGTGTTCATCTTCTCGGCGCCGGTGGCGAACATCCTGCATCCGGTGCTGCTGGTGGTGATGGCGGTCGCGGTGACCATGGCGATCCTGCGGGCGGTCGAACTCGGTGCTGGAGGTCATCGAGCGGCGGCATGTGGGGGACATGGACGGCGACGAGGATTCCGAGAAGCGGGATCTCTACACCTCCATCTACGCCTTCCGGCGGCTGGTGCTGCTGGCGGCGGTGATCGTGGCGGCTTCGGTGGTGCTGTCGGAGCTGAACCTGTTCGAGAGCTTCGGGACCTCGCTCCTGGCGTCGGCGGGGGTGCTGACGGTGATCCTGGGGATCGCGGGGCAGACGGTGCTGGGCAACATCCTCGCCTCCCTCCAGATCGCCTTCGCCAAGCCGATCCGCATCGGGGATTCGGTGCTTTACGAGGGGCACTGGGCCTATGTGGAGGCGATCTACTACACCCATGTCAGGCTGCAGACCTGGGACGGGCGGCGGCTGATCGTGCCGGTCAAGTACTTCATCTCGCACCCGTTCGAGAATTGGTCGGTGGTCGATGCCAAGATGACCTGGACCTTCACCCTGACGCTCGATCCCATCGCCGACGTGGAGGCGGTGCGGGACGTCTTCCTCGACATCGCCTCCAAGGACGGGGACGTGATGCAGGACGAGCTGCTGAAGGTGCTGGTGGAGGCTCAGGATTCGAGCGGGCTGTTCGTGCGCTTCTACGTGACCGCCGCGGACCCGAGCACCGCCTGGACCCTGCACGCCCGGCTGCGGGAGCAGGTGATCCGCTGGATCAGCGAGACCCATCCCGAATGGTGGCCGCGCGAGCGGGTGGCCGACATGGGCCGCGCACCGGGGGCGCTGGAGGGAGGCGGGACCTCGACCTCGGCCGCCGCGGCGGAGTGAGGCGGCTGCGGTCGGGGGGGGCGGTCGTGCCGGGGGAGCGGGTTGTGCTTGACCCGGGAAGCGAGTCGGCCGCTGCCGGGGGAGCGAGGCGACCGCCGCCGCGGCGGTGCCTCCTCCGCCGTCCCCGCGGCGGAGCGAGCTTGACGGCTTCGCGGGGCGGGCGCAGAAGGCCGGCATGACGGTTCTTTCGGTCGCTCTCGGCGGCGCGCTCGGCGCCTCGCTCCGCTGGCTCTTCACGGGCTGGGCGATGCGGACGCTCGGGACCGGGTTCCCTTACGGCACGTTCGGGGTGAACGTTCTGGGCTCCTTCGTGATGGGCGTGTCGGCGGTGGTGCTGATGGAGCGGTTTCCCGGCGCCTGGGGCCGGTTCGCGCCGTTCCTGATGACGGGCGTGCTGGGGGGCTTCACCACCTTCTCGGCGTTTTCGCTGGACGCGCTGCATCTCATGGAGCGGGGTCGCCTGCTGGCGGCGGGAGGCTATGTGGCGGGCTCGGTGGGGCTGTCGATCCTCGCGCTGTTCGCGGGGCTGGCGCTGGCGCGCGGTTTCGGAGGCTGAGCATGGCGGGCGTGCAGACGCTGAGCGTAGGGGACGACGACGGGGACCAGCGGCTGGACCGCTGGCTCAGGAAGCGATTCCCGCAGCTCACCCAGGGGCGCATCGAGAAGATGCTGCGCAAGGGGGAGGTGCGGGTGGACGGCGGCCGGGCGAAATCCGCCCAGCGGCTGGAGCCGGGCCAGCAGGTGCGCGTGCCGCCGATCCCCGACGAGGCGCCGCCGGCGGACCGGCCGCGGGTGACGGATGCCGACGCCCGGATGATCCGGGACGCGGTGATCTATCGCGACGAGCAGGTGATCGCGCTGAACAAGCCGGCGGGGCTGCCCTCGCAGGGGGGGTCGGGGCAGGGGGACCGGCATGTGGCGGGGCTGGCGGAGGCGCTGCGCTTCGGGCTGACGCATGACCCGCACCTGGTGCACCGGCTGGACCGGGACACCTCGGGCGTGATGGTGCTGGCGCGCACGGCGACCGCGGCGCGGGCGCTGGCCGGCGCCTTCAAGTCCCGCGAGAGCCGCAAGATCTACTGGGCCGTGGTGGCCGGCGTGCCGAAGCCGGAGGCCGGGACCATCCGCTACGGGCTGGTGAAGGCCCCCGGCGGCGGCAAGGGCGAGGGCGAGAAGATGCGGATCATCCACCCCGACGAGGTGGAGGCCACCGAGGGCGCCAAGCGCGCCACCACGGATTACATGACGATCGACAATGCCGCGCAGCGGGCGGCCTGGGTGGCGCTGGCGCCGATCACCGGGCGCACCCACCAGCTTCGCGCGCATATGGCGGCGCTGGGCAACCCGGTGGCGGGGGACGGGAAGTACGGCGGCTCGGGCCAGACCAACGAGGGGGAAGGCTGGGGGGCGCAGCTCGGGGGGCAGGTCTCGCGCAAGCTGCACCTGCACGCCCGGTCGTTGAAGATCGCGCATCCCGCTACGGGGCGGCCGCTGCGGCTGGTCGCGCCCCTGCCGGAGCACATGGCCCGGACCTGGGACCTGTTCGGCTGGCGGCCCGAGGATGCGCCGGAGGATCCGTTCGCCGAGGAGGACTGAGCCATGCCCAACCCCGCCCCCGGATATGCGAGGAAGCCCGGACATCGCGTGGAGCTGGAGCCTTTGCACCATACGGTGACGATCCGGCTGGGGGGCGTGGACGTGGCGCGGTCCTCGCGCGCCGTGTGCGTGGCGGAGACGGGGCATCCCGACCGGATCTACCTGCCGCGGGAGGACGTGGCCGACGGCGCGCTGGAGCCGACGGACCTTTCCACCCATTGCCCCTTCAAGGGCGACGCCCGCTACTGGACGGTGCGCGGAGGCGACCGGGTGGAGGAGAACGCCGCCTGGGCCTATGACCGGCCCTTCGACGAGTTCGCCCCGCTCGCAGGGTTCGTCTGCTTCGACCGCGCGCGGGTCGAGGAGGTTTGACCTAAGGTCAGGTCGGTGCCGGCGACCGGCCGCCTGCGCATCCGGGCAGGTTCGACCGGACGCCCAACGAGCCGAGGCGTCCGGGTCGGCTCCCCGCCGGCCGAGGCGGTGTGCGCCGGTGTCGGGCCAGTCCGGCAGGTCTGATACCGGCACGCGAAAGCTCTGACTCGGCTGAAGGGTTCCCCTGCGGCCTGATCTCTGATTCCATCTCCCGAAGCGGCGAGATGGAGGGGAGATGGGTCGGGCGCTCAAGATCCGGGACGATCTGACGGCGGAGGAGCTGCGGAGGATGGCTTCGCGGGAGCGGAGCAACCGTGCGGCGCGGCGACTGCCGGCGATCGCGAACGCGCTGGACGCCATGAGCCGGGCGGACGCGGCGACGGCCGCGGGCATGGAGCGGCCGGCGCTGCGCGACGCGGTGCTGCGCTGCAACGCCGACGGACCGGAGGGCGTGCGCGACCGGCCGCTGCCGGACCGGCCGCCGGCGCTGAGCGAGGCGGAGCCGGCGCTGCTCTTCGACCGGATCTTCCGCGGTCCGGACCCTGAGAAGGACGCGGTGAGCAGCTGGACCCTTCCGGACCTCTGTCGCTGGGTCGAGGCTCGCTTCGACAAGCGCCTGACCCCGCAGAGCCTGTCGCGGATCCTGCGGCGCGAGGGGGTCTCACGGCAGAAGGTCCGCCCCACGCCTCCGAAGAGCGACGAGGCGGCGCAGCGTCGCTTCGAAAAAGCGGGCTGCGGGCTGCGCTGAAGACCGCGGCCGAGGCGCATCCGGGCAAGCGGATCACGCTGTGGTTCCAGGACGAGATGCGGGTCGGCCAGAAGGGCCGGCTCTGCCATCGCTGGTGGAGCCGAGGCCGCCGCCCGCCGGGCCGCCAGGACCAGCGCTTCGAGTGGACCTATGTCTTCGGCGCCGCCCGCCCCGACGGGGAGGCCGCCTTCGGTCTCGTCCTGCCCGAGGTCGGCACGCAGGCGATGCGGATCTTCCTCGATGCCTTCGCGGCCACGATCCCCGATGACGAGCACGCCGTCATGATCCTCGACCGCGCCGGCTGGCACGGCGCCAAGGCGCTCCGGGTCCCGCCGAACGTCAGCCTCGTCCCGCTGCCGCCGTATCCGCCCCAGCTCAACCCGATGGAGCGCGTCTGGCTATGGCTCCGCGAGCGCTTCCTGAGCCTGCGCGTCTTCGAGGGCCTCGACGCCATCGTCGACGCCTGCTGTCGCGCCTGGAACGCCTTCGCCGACGATCCGTCCCGCATCCGCTCCCCGTGCCTCCAGCCGTGGATCAAGAGGGTCATCGGTTAGGCGCGGCGGTATGACCGGCCTGTTGGCCCGTCGAGGCGGGGTGCGCGGCTGTCCGGCCGGTGGATGAGGCATGGCGCCGTCCCGCCGCCCAAGGCGGTGCGTGCCGCTGGACAGCGCCGCCCCCGGCTTGCTACCTCTCCGCGCCCGAGTTCAGGGAGGTCCCATGTCCGAGCCCCTCCGCCTCGTCGTCTTCGACATGGACGGCACGCTGATCGACAGCAAGGCCTTCATCGTCGAAGCCATGCGGCGCGGCTTCGCGGCCGCGGGCCACGAGGCGCCGGCGCCCGAGGCGGTGCCGGAGATCATCGGGCTGTCGCTTCCCGTGGCCGTCTCGCGCCTCGCCCCGGCGCTGCCGGAGGCGGAGGCGCTGCGGGTGGCCGAGCTTTACAAGGCGGCCTTCATGGACCTGCGGCGGGAGACGGGGGGCGACGCGGGCTCGCCGCTCTATCCCGGCGCGGTGGCGGCGCTGGAGCGGCTGGCGGCGCGGCCGGAGGTGCTGATGGGCGTCGCCACAGGCAAGGCGCGGCGGGGGCTGGACCATGTGCTCTCGGCCCACGGGCTGGGACGGTTCTTCCAGACGCTCCAGACCGCGGACCTGCATCCATCGAAGCCGCATCCCTCGATGCTGATGGCGGCGCTGGCCGAGACGGGGGCGGAGGCGCGGCACGCGGTGATGGTGGGCGATACGGAATACGACATGGAGATGGCGCGCGCCGCCGGGTTGACCGCCATCGGCGTCGCCTGGGGCTATCATGCGCCTGACCGGCTGCGCGCCGCGGGAGCGGAGATGGTGCTGGAGCATTACGACGAGCTGGACGCGGCGCTCGCCTCGCTGGCGGAGCCGGCCTGATGGCGGCGCCCAAGCGGTTCTGGAAGGCGGCGCAGGTCGAGCCGGAGGGCGAGGGCTGGGGCGTGCGGCTGGACGGGCGGCCGGTGCGGACGCCCTCGGGCCACCTGCTGGTGGCGCCGACGCGGGCGCTGGCGGAGGCGACGGCGCAGGAATGGGACGCGCAGACCGAGCGGCTGGACCCGCGGACCATGCCCCTGACCCGCACCCTCAACACGGTGATCGAGCGGGTGACGCCGAAGCCCGAGGAGGTCGCCGACGCCATCGCCGCCTATGCCGAGGCGGACCTGCTGTGCTACCGCGCGCCGCATCCGAAGGCGCTCGCGGACCGGCAGGCGGAGGCGTGGGAACCGTGGCTGGACTGGGCCGAGCGGCGGCATGGCGCGCGGATGGTGCGGGCCGAGGGAATCATGCATGTGGCCCAGCCGCCGGAGTTCGTCGCGGCGCTGCGGGAGGCGGCGCGGGCGCACGGGCCGTTCCAGCTTGCGGCCCTGCATGAGTTCGTCGACGCTGTCGGGGTCGCTGATCCTCGGGCTTGCGGTGGCGGAGCGGGCGCTGGCGGCGCAGGAGGCGTGGCGCCTCTCGCGGATCGACGAGGACTACCAGATCGAGCAGTGGGGCGAGGACGCGGAGGCCGCCGCGCTGGCCGAGCTGCGCCTCCGGGATTTCCTTTCCGCCCGCCGGCTGATGGACCTGCTGGAGGGTGACCGACGGACCGCGCTACCCGGAGGGGCTGGAGGACCTGCCCACCCCCGACGAGCTTCGCGCCATGACGGGGCGGGAGTTCGTGGAGGGGATGCTCTCGGGCCGGGTGGTGGCGGCGACGATCTACCGGCCGATGAACTTCCGGCTGGTGGAGGTGGGCGACGGGACCGCCACCTTCCGCGGCGTGCCGACCTTCGAGCATTACAATCCGCTGGGGACGGTGCATGGCGGCTGGTACGGGACGGTGCTCGACAGCGCGCTGGGCTGTTCGATCCACACGAGGCTGCCGGCGGGGCGGACCTACACCACGCTGGAATACAAGGTGAACCTGCTGCGCGCCGCGCGGCAGGACACGGGCGCGCTGCTGTGCATCGGGCGCGCGATCCATGTGGGGCGCTCCACCGCCACGTCCGAGGCGCGGATCGTGGGCGAGGCGGACGGCAAGCTCTACGCCACCGGCACCACCACCTGCATGATCTTCGACATCGGCTGAACGCCGGAAGAGGGAGAGGCGACCATGAAGCTGCTGCGCTGGGGCCCGAAGGGGCGCGAGAAGCCGGGCCTGCTGGACGGGCAGGGGAAGGTGCGGGACCTGAGCGGGGAGCTTGCGGACCTCTCCTTCGGGGCGGTCACCTTCCAGGCGCTGGACAAGCTGCGGGCGCTGGACCCGGAGCGGCTGCCGGTGGTGGAGCCGGAGCGCTTCGGGTCCTGCCTCGGGCGCGTGCCGAACTTCCACGCCGTGGGGCTGAACTACCGCCTGCATGCGGAGGAGACGGGGAACCCCTATCCGAAGGAGCCGATCCTGTTCTCCAAGGCGACCTCGTGCCTTGCCGGGCCGGACGATGCGGTGACCATCCCCAGGGACAGCGTGAAGACCGACTGGGAGGTGGAGCTGGGCGTGGTGATCGGGCGCGAGACGGAGCACGTCTCGGAGGCCGAGGCGCTGGGCTGCGTCTCGGGCTACTGCACGATCAACGACGTGTCGGAGCGGGAATTCCAGACCGAGCGCGGCGGCCAGTGGATCAAGGGCAAGTCCGCGCCGGGGTTCGGGCCGATCGGGCCGTGGTTCGTCACCGCCGACGAGGTGAAGGACCCGCAGGACCTGGCGCTGTGGATGAAGCTCAACGGCGAGACGATGCAGGATTCGACGACCGGCGACATGATCTTCTCGGTGGCCGAGATCGTGAGCTACATGAGCCGGTTCATGCGGCTGGTCCCGGGCGACGTGATCGCCACCGGCACGCCGCAGGGGGTCGGGGCGGGGATGAAGCCGCCGCGGTTCCTGAAGGCGGGCGACGTGATGGAGCTGGGCGTCCAGGGCTTGGGCGAGCAGCGGCAGGAGGTCGTCGCCTGGGGCGGCTGAGCAAGGGAGGTCCGGGATGGCCGATTACGTCCGGCGCGCGATCTACTACGCCCCGCCCGCGGGGTCGGAGCTGTGGCGCTTCGGCTGCGCCTGGCTCGGCCGCGATCCGGAGGCCGACGAGGCGGTCCCCCACAAGCAGGTGGAGGGGCTGCCCGCGGCGCCCGAGGCGCTGACCGCCGAGCCGAGGCGCTACGGCTTCCACGGCACGCTGAAGCCGCCCTTCGCGTTGGCCGCCGGCCGTTCGGCCGAGGCGCTGGAGGCGGCGGCGGAGGCGCTGGCTTCGCGGCACGCGCCATTCGAGGCGCCGCCGCTGCGGCTGCACGCCGAGGGGCGTTTCGCCTCGCTGCGGCCGTCCGCGCCCTCGCCGCAGCTTCAGGCGCTGGCGGATGCGTGCGTGCGGGATCTGGACGGGTTCCGGGCGCCGCCCGAGTCGGCGGAGCTGGCGCGGCGGCGGGGCGCGCGGCTGAGCGCCCGCGCAGGACGCGCATCTGGTGACCTGGGGCTATCCCTACGTGCTCGACCAGTTCCGCTTTCACCTCACGCTGACCTCGGCGCTGGGGCCGGAGCCGCTGGCGCGCACCGCCAAGGCGCTCCAGCCCGTGGTGGCGCCGCTGTGCCGGGAGCCGTTGCCGGTGCGGGAGATCGCGATCTACGGCGACCCCGGCGGCGGCGGCGCCTTCCGGTTGCTGAGGCGGCTGCCTCTTCGCGGCTAGGGCGTTTTCCGCGGCGGAATTCTGCGCTATGTTGAAAGGTACCTTTGGTTCCTTCTCCTGCCCCGGGAGCCCCGCCATGTCCGAAGCCGTCGTCCGCGCCATCGTGAAGGGTCGAGTGCAGGGGGTCGGGTTCCGGGAATGGACCTGTCGGGAGGCCGACGCGCTCGGCCTCTGGGGCTGGGTGAGGAACCGCCCCGACGGTTCGGTGGAGCTGATGGCCGCCGGCCCCGAGGACCAGGTTCAGGCCCTGCTGGACCGCTGCCGGGTGGGTCCGTCCTTCGCCTCCGTCACCGACGTGGACTGCGAGCATCAGCGGGCCGAGCCGCGGATGCCCGACGGCGCGCCCGTATGCGGGTTCCTGCGCGCGAGCTGATACGCTCGCGAATCAGTTGGCCGTCGCGCCTGCTGCGCCGCAATATCGCCGCCTGAAATCTTGGCGCCCGCCCAATTCATTGCCGCGTCTCAAGGCTTTCAGCGCCGCAATGCGGCCGGGATTGGGCGCCGCGGCGGCAGGGCTTGACCTCCTGTGAAGCCCCTGTTCATTGTCTGTGATGAGCAAGCGGTGCTCCAAACCGTTCAGGCGGGATGCGATAGTGTCGCAGATGGCTTATCGTATCCGGACCGACCCCGGTTCCGGCCGGGTCCATCAGGGAAGAGGTGAAGAACCTATGACTCGCAACCTGCTCATCGGCGGCGCCCTCGTCGCGTCCGGTCTCGTGGCCGGCGCGGCCTCCGCGGCGACGCTCGACGAAGTGAAGAACCGCGGCAACCTCAACTGCGGCGTGGCGACCGGCGTGCCCGGCTTCGCCTATACGGAAGAGGACGGGACCTGGGCCGGCTTCGACGTCGCCGTCTGCCGCGCCGTGGCGGCCGCGATCTTCGGCGACCAGAACAAGGTCCAGTTCACGCCGACCACCGGCAAGACGCGCTTCACCGCGCTGGCGTCGGGCGAGGTCGACATGCTCGCGCGCAACACCACCTGGACCTATTCGCGCGACACCGACCTCAAGCAGGAGTTCGCGGGCGTCAACTACTACGACGGCCAGGGCTTCATGGTCCGCAAGGACCTGGGCGTGACCTCCGCCAAGGAGCTGGACGGCGCCACCGTCTGCATCCAGACCGGCACCACCACCGAGCTCAACCTCGCGGACTACTTCCGCATCAACGACATGAGCTACGAGCCGGTCCCGATCGAGACCAACGCCGAGGCGCAGCAGAAGTACCTCGCCAACGCCTGCGACGCCTACACCACCGACGCGTCGGGCCTCGCGGCCACGCGCTCGTCCTTCGAGAACCCGAAGGAGCACATCATTCTCCCCGAGATCATCTCGAAGGAGCCGCTCGGCCCGCTCGTGCGTCACGGCGATTCCGAGTGGGAGGACATCGTCCGCTGGACGCTCAACGCCCTGATCGCAGCCGAGGAGCTGGGCATCACGGCCGAGAACGTGGACGAGATGGCCAAGGGCACCGACAACCCCGAGATCAACCGTCTGCTGGGCGCCGAGGGCGAGTACGGCTCCATGATGGGCCTGCCCAAGGACTGGGCGGTCAACGCCATCAAGGCGAACGGCAACTACGGCGAGATCTTCGCCAAGTATATCGGCGCCGACACCGATGTCGGGCTGGAGCGCGGGCTCAACGCGCTCTGGACCCAGGGCGGCCTGATGTACACGCCGCCGTTCCGTTGATCGGCTGACGAAACAGGGGCGCGCCGGCAACCGGCGCGCCCCTTCAAGACGACGCCCGCCAAGGCACGACCGGAGAAACCGGACGGCCAAACAGGACGGGCGCTCCGACAGGCGAAGGAATTGGCCGTATGACGGCGATCACGGACAGCGCGCCCCGCGCGGACTTCCGCCTGGGAATGCTATGGACCGACACGCGCTACAGGTCCCTGACCATCCAGATCATCGCGCTGGCGCTGGTGATGCTGGGGGCGAGCTACCTCGTCTCCAACGTGGTGGCCAACCTCGCGGCGCTGGGCAAGACGTTCTCGTTCGGGTTCATGTCCGAGCCCGCCTCCTATGACATCAACCAGCGGCTGATCGACTACAATTCGCGCTCCTCCCACGCCACGGCGGCGGTGGTGGGGATGCTGAACACGCTGCTGCTGGCGATCATGGGCTGCGCGACCGCGACCCTCATCGGGGTGGTGGCGGGCGTGCTGCGGCTGTCGAAGAACTGGGTCATCTCCAAGCTGATGACCGTCTATATCGAGCTGATCCGCAACATCCCCGTGCTGATCCAGATCCTGCTGCTGGCGGCGGTGTTCGACGAGCTGCTGCCCTCGCCCCGCCAGACCGAGCCGATGCTGGGCGGGATCGTGGCCACCAACCGCGGCTTCTACGTGCCGGGGATGGTGTTCGGGGCGGGCTCGCTGTGGGTGGTGCTGGCGTTCCTTGCGGGGATCGTGGTGGCCATCGGCTACGGGCGGCACGTCAAGCGGGTGCAGCAGGAGACGGGGCGGATCCTGCCGCTGTTCCCGGTGCGGGTCGCGCTGATCGCGGGGCTGCCGCTGCTGGTCTTCGCGGCGATCTGGCTGTTCGCCGGGTCGCCCATCGGCATCCAGTATCCCGAGCTCAAGGGCTTCAACTACGACGGCGGCATCTACGCGCGCAACAGCCTGGTGGCGCTGTGGATGGCGCTTTCGATCTACACCGGCGCCTTCATCGCCGAGATCGTGCGCTCCGGCATCATGGCGGTGTCGAAGGGCCAGACCGAGGCCGCCTTCGCGCTCGGCCTGCGTCCGAACCGGACCATGAGCCTCGTGATCCTGCCGCAGGCGCTGCGCGTCATCATCCCGCCGATGATCTCGCAGTATCTGAACCTCACCAAGAACACCTCGCTCGCCATCGCGGTCGGCTACATGGACGCGACCGGCACGCTGGGGGGCATCACGCTCAACCAGACGGGGCGGGAGTTCGAGACGCTGCTGCTGCTGATGGCCTTCTACCTGTGCATCTCGCTGACCATCAGCTTCATTATGAACCTCTACAACGAGCAGGTGAAGCTGGTGGAGCGGACCTCCGCCGCCGGGACCATGTTCACCCTGCCCAGGATGTTCGACGCCATGACCGGCCCGTGGGACACGCTGAAGAAGGGCGACGCGGCGCACCAGCGCAACTACGGGATCACGGGGGCGCTGAACTTCGTGGTGCTGCTTTACGCGGTGCTGCTGGCGGGGCTGATGGCGTGGCTGTTCCTCGCGCAGACGCCGGAGCTGCGGGAGCCTTACTTCGACTGGGGCGGCTTCCGGCAGATCGTTTATCTGGGGCTGGTGGCCTCGACGCTGGCGACGCTGCTGACGGCGATGTTCAAGCACTTCCGGGTGGCGGATTTCGCGGCGGCGACGCTGGTGCTCTGGGTGCTTGCGGCGGTCGCGGGCGTGGAGCTGGGCGGGATCGTGCCGTTCCTGGGCGGGGCGACGGCGTTCATCGTCGGCGCCGCGCTTCAGGCGGCCGCGATCGGCTATCTGGTGTTCGGCGCGCGGCCGAACGTGACCTACCTCACCCGTGTGAAGAGGGCCCGGTGATGTCGGACGTCCACGCGCAGACCGTCTCCTACGTCGCCCCCTCGCAGATCCCGGCGGCGCCCCCTCCGGCGCGGGAGCGGGGGGCGGTCAAGTGGCTGCGGGAGAACCTGTTCTCCTCGGTCACCAATGCCGTGCTCACGCTGCTGTCGCTGCTGGTGGTGTTCTACGCCGTGCCGGCGCTGTTCGAATGGGCGTTCTGGTACGCGGTGTGGGACGGCTCCTCGCTCGACGAATGCCGCGCCGCGTGGCAGGCGATGGGCGGACAGGGCGCCTGCTGGGCCGTGATCAACGAGCGGTTCAACCAGTTCCTGTTCGGCTTCTACCCCAGCGAGCTTTACTGGCGCCCGATCCTGGCCTTCATCCTGCTGTTCGCGGCCGTGGCGCCGGTGCTGTTCACCGGGCTTCCGCGCAGGATGCTGTGGCTGTCGCTCGCCTATCCCTTCATCGCCTACTTCCTGATCTGGGGCGGGCTGGGGCTGGAGCCGGTGGGCAGCAACAAGCTGGGCGGGTTCCTGCTGTCGCTGATCCTGGGCGTCACGGGGATCGCGTTCTCGTTCCCCTTCGGGGTGCTGCTGGCGCTGGGGCGGGCGTCGAACCTGATCTTCCTCAAGACGCTGTCGGTGATCTTCATCGAGTTCATCCGCGGCGTGCCGCTGATCACGCTGCTGTTCGTGGCGTCCTCGGTGCTCAGCTACTTCTTCCCGCCGGGAACCTCGCTGGACCTGATCCTGCGCGTCATCATCATGGTGACGCTTCTTCGCCTCCGCCTACATGGCCGAGGTGATCCGCGGCGGGCTCGCGGCGCTGGATACGGGGCAGTACGAGGCGGCGGACAGCCTCGGCCTCGACTACTGGAAGTCGATGCGCCTCATCATCCTGCCGCAGGCGCTGAAGATCTCCATCCCCGGCATCGTCAACACCTTCATCGGGCTGTTCAAGGACACCACGCTGGTGATCGTGATCGGGCTTCTGGACCCGCTGGGCCTGATCGGCACCATCCGGGCCGACAGCGCGTGGAACGGCCTGGTGTGGGAGTTCTACGTGTTCGTCGCGATGTTCTTCTTCGTCTGCTGCTTCGGGATGTCCCGTTATTCCATGTGGCTGGAGCGCAAGCTCCAGACCGGCCGCTAGGAGCCCAGCCAATGACCGAAACCTCCGCCGCGCCCGAGATGGACCGCTCCGCGCTGAAGGTGAGCGACGAGGTCGCGATCCAGATCTCCCGCATGAACAAGTGGTACGGGGAGTTCCACGTCCTGCGGGACATCAACCTCACCGTGAACCGCGGGGAGCGCATCGTGGTCTGCGGCCCCTCCGGCTCGGGCAAGTCCACGCTGATCCGCTGCATCAACCGGCTGGAGGAGCACCAGCAGGGCAAGATCGTGGTCGACGGGATCGAGCTGACCAACGACATCAAGAACATCGACAAGATCCGCTCCGAGGTCGGGATGTGCTTCCAGCACTTCAACCTGTTCCCGCACCTGACCATTCTGGAGAACTGCACCCTCGCCCCCATCTGGGTCCGCAAGGTCCCCAAGCGGGAGGCGGAGGAGACCGCCATGCACTTCCTCGAAAAGGTCAAGATCCCCGATCAGGCGCACAAGTACCCGGGCCAGCTCTCGGGCGGGCAGCAGCAGCGCGTGGCCATCGCGCGGTCCTTGTGCATGAAGCCCCGCATCATGCTGTTCGACGAGCCGACCTCCGCCCTCGACCCCGAGATGATCAAGGAGGTGCTCGACACCATGATCGAGCTCGCGCACGAGGGGATGACCATGATCTGCGTGACCCACGAGATGGGCTTCGCCCGCCAGGTCGCGAACCGGGTGATCTTCATGGACCAGGGCCAGATCGTGGAGCAGAACGAGCCGGAGGAGTTCTTCCAGAACCCCAGGTCGGACCGGACCAAGCTGTTCCTCAGCCAGATCCTCGGCCACTGAGCCGTTAACCCTGATCGCCGTTACGTTAGTTTTGACTTAAATGTTCGGCCGTATCGGTCCGTGGCACATCGCGTTGAAACGCGGACGCCACGGGAACCGTAGCCATGATCCTCATCCACGCCGACAAGACCACCATCGCCGGCCCCGTCTTCCACGCGGCGCCGGAGCTGGAGCGGGGGCTGGACCTCCTCTCCTCGCTGCCGCCCGCCGTATGGCCGGGCGTCTTCGCGCTGGCGGTCCTCGCGCTGTTCCTGGTGGTGGAGCCGGTGCGCCGCCGCCGCGCGGACTGACCCGCTCAGTGCAGCGCGTGCGCCATCACGGCCATGCTGAACACGATCACGAACATCGTCGCCGACAGCAGCCCCAGCAGCCGCCCCGTCCGCAGGTTCACCGCGGTCGTGGCGAGCCGAAGCTCCTCCGCCGTCTCCGGGAATTCCAGCGCGGCGGAGTTGGACCTGAGCGCCCCTGAGCGGAAGCGGCGCAGGCGCGTCTCCTCCGCCCGGTTCCACAGGTTCATCACCAGCATCATGCCGATCAGGCTCATCATGCTGCTGGGCGCCCAGATCAGGAACCCGCCCGCGGCCTCGTCGGCCATCGGCGCCATGTCGAACAGCCGGCCCTGGATGTCGTAGGCCGGATACAGCACCACCGCCTTGAGCGTCGTGAACGACCCCAGCAGCATGTTCGACAGGATGGTCCCGATCAGGATCACCTCCCGCGTGCGGTGCCCGATGGCCTTGGGCGGATCGCGCGGGTCCAGCATGGCGGACCAGAACACGACACCGGCCGCGAGCATGGTGACGTGCATCAGGTAGTGCACCGGCTCGTTCACCAGCGCGAGGTCATGCAGCGCCGGAACCTGCCAGATATAAAGCGAGGCCACATACATCGCGAACAGCGGCGCGGGCCGGTTCAGCCAATGCCAGAACGCCCCGAGCCGCCGGCTGCGCAGCATCGGCGCCAGCGCCCCGCGGCGCACCGCCCGCGGCAGGCCCGAGACCATCTCGCCCCGCGGGATCGACAGCGCGATCAGCAGGGGCCCCGCGATCCGCAGCAGCATGTGCTGCACCTGGTGCATCCAGAACAGCCGCTCGGCCATCGGGTCCACCGGCAATTCCAGCGCGACCAGCACGCAGGCCACCCCCGCCACGAAGGCCGCGAGGCGCCAGCTCTGCACGCCGGTCCGGCGTCTCAGCGCACCGCGCACCCGGATCCACAGCGCGAGGGCCGCGGCGAGCATGATCTCGGGATCGACGCGCCAGGCGGTCAGGGAGGCGGGGTGCGCGTGATGACCCACATGGGCCGACGCCCGCCCGGCGAAGGCGGCCGCCAGGATCGCGGCGAGCGCGAGCGGGCGGCTGAGCTGGGAGCTTGCAACCATGGGCCGGGAACCTGCACCCGCGCCTCCGGGCCCCGCGATGCGTCGCATCGGCGCAAGGGCCGGCGCCGCCGGGGCGCCCCGCCCGCGCGCCTCGCGTGCAACGGCCCCCTCCGCGCGCCTTGCGTGCAACCGCCCCCGCCGCGCGCCTTGCGTGCGAAGCGGCTTGCCCGTAAGACGCCGGCGTTGATCGCGCGAGGGGACATTCAGGCCGCGCCATGCCCAGACTGGTGATGAAATTCGGCGGCACCTCGGTGGCCGACCTCGCCCGCATCCGCTCCGCCGCCGCCAAGGTGAAGAAGGAGGTGGAGGCGGGCTACGAGGTCTGCGTCGTCGTCTCCGCCATGGCCGGCCGCACCAACGAGATGGTGGGCTGGGTCCGGGAGGTCTCGCCCCTCTACGACGCCCGCGAATACGACGCGGTGGTGGCGTCCGGAGAGAACGTGACCGCCGGCCTGATGGCGCTGGTGCTTCAGGAGCTGGACGTGCCCGCGCGGTCCTGGCAGGGCTGGCAGATCCCGCTCAGGACCACGATGCAGCACGGCGCCGCCCGGATCGAGGAGATCCCGACCGCCAATCTCGACGCCAAGTTCGCCGAGGGGCTTCACGCCGTGGTCGCCGGCTTCCAGGGCATCGCGCCGGATGGGCGCATCACCACGCTGGGCCGCGGCGGGTCCGACACCACGGCGGTCGCGCTCGCGGCCGCGCTGGGCGCCGAGCGTTGCGACATCTACACCGACGTGGACGGCGTCTACACCACCGACCCGCGGATCGAGGCCAAGGCCCGCAAGCTCGACCGGATCGCCTATGAGGAGATGCTGGAGCTGGCGTCGCTGGGCGCCAAGGTCCTCCAGACCCGGTCCGTGGAGCTTGCGCTGCGCTACAAGGTCCGGCTGATGGTCAGGACCAGCTTTTCCGACGAACCCGGCACGCTCGTCTGCGACGAGGAGGAGATCATGGAGTCCAAGGTCGTGAGCGGCGTCGCCTTCCAGCGCGACGAGGCCAAGGTGACGGTGGCGGGCGTCGATGACCGCCCGGGCGTCGCGGCCTCCATCTTCGGCCCGCTGGCGGATGCGGGCGTGAACGTGGACATGATCGTGCAGAACATCTCGGCGGAGGGTCTGACCGACATGACCTTCTCGTTGGCCGTCGATGACGTGCCCCGCGCCCGCAAGGCGCTGGAGGACGCGCAGGCGGGCGGGGCCATCTCCTACCGGGCGATCATCGCGGATACGGACGTGAGCAAGGTCTCGGTGGTGGGCATCGGCATGCGGTCGCATACCGGCGTCGCGCAGCGCATGTTCCGCGCGCTGGCGTCGGAGGGCGTGAACATCAAGGTCATCACCACCTCCGAGATCAAGGTCTCGGTGCTGGTGGACCGCAAGTACATGGAACTGGCGGTGCAGGCGCTTCACGACGCTTTCGATCTCGACAAGCCATAGGCCGGGGGAGGGGGAGCCGTGACCCAGGGCGGAGGCTCTCGCGCGCTGCTCAAGCGGCTCTCGGGCGTGATGGCCGAGGCCGGAGACGGGCAGCAGCGCCTCGACAGCATCGTCAGCCTGATCGCGTCCTCCATGCGCACGGAGGTCTGCTCCGTCTATCTCCGCCGCGGGGAGCGCACGCTGGAGCTGTGCGCCACGGAAGGCCTCAACCCCGACTCCGTCCATAACGCCCGCCTGCGCGTGGGGCAGGGCCTCGTGGGCCGGATCGCCGCGCGGTCCGAGCCGATCAACACCGACGACGCCCAGAACACCCGCGGCTTCCAGTATCTGCCGGAGACGGGGGAGGAGATCTTCCACGCCTTCCTCGGCGTCCCCATCATGCGGCTCGGCGAGGTGCTGGGCGTCCTCGTGGTCCAGAACCGCGAGAGCCGGAACTACTCCGACGACGACGTTCACGGCCTCGAGGTCGTGGCGATGCTGCTCGCCGAGATGACGGAGCTGGGCGCCTTCCTCGGGGAAGGGGACGCCGAGCTCGCGGGCGCGCATGTGCGGCCCTATTACGTGCGCGGCGTCTCGGGGCAGGAGGGCGCGGCGGAGGGCGTGGTCCACCTGCACGAGCCCCGCGTGAACTTCGCCAACCCGGTGGCCGAGGACGTGGACGCCGAGCGCGCGCGCCTCACCGCCGCGATGGACTCGCTGCAAGGGGAGGTGGATGACCTGCTCTCGGCCGACGGCATCGGCCATGCCGGGGAGCATCGCGACGTGCTCGAGAGCTACCGCATGTTCGCCCATGACAAGGGCTGGATGCGGCGGATGCTGGCGTCGGTCGAATCGGGGCTGGCGGCGGAGGTGGCGGTGGAGCGGGAGCAGTCCGCCGTCCGCGCGCGCCTGTCGCGGATCACCGACCCTTACCTCAGGGAGCGGGCGCATGACCTGGACGATCTCGCCTACAGGCTGCTGCGCCACCTGTCGGGCGGCGGCGGCGGGCGGGAGGTTCCCGAGGACGCGATCCTCGTCGCCCGCAACATCGGCCCCGGGGAGCTGCTGGACTACGGGAACCGCCTGAAGGGGGTGGTGCTGGAGGAAGGGGCCATCGGCTCCCACGCCGCCATCGTCGCCCGCGCGCTGGCGATCCCGCTGGTGGTGCAGGCCGAGCGCATCACGCTGGAGGCCCGCAACGGCGACCGCATCCTCGTGGACGGGGACGTGGGCGCGGTGCATCTGCGCCCCGACGACACGGTCTTCGGCGCCTTCCGCGAGAAGCTGGACATGCGCGCCCAGGCCGAGGAGGCCTGGCGGGCGCTGCGCGACGAGCCGGCGCTCAGCCTCGACGGCCACCGCGTGGCGCTGCACATGAACGCGGGGCTGCTGACGGACCTGCCCTCGCTGGAGGGGTCGGGCGCCGAGGGGGTGGGCCTCTACCGCACCGAGCTCCAGTTCCTGATCCGCTCGCGCGTGCCCATGCGCGGCGAGCAGGCGGCGCTCTACGACCGGGTGCTGAGCCACGCGCAGGGCAAGCGGGTGGTGTTCCGCACGCTCGACATCGGCTCGGACAAGGTGCTGCCCTACATGAAGCGGCAGGAGGAGCCGAACCCCGCCCTCGGGTGGCGCGCCATCCGCATCAGCCTCGACCGGCCCAACATCCTGAAGATGCAGCTCCAGAGCCTGCTGCGCGGCGCCGCCGGGCGGCCCTTCGCGATCATGTTCCCCATGGTCGCGCAGGCGTCGGAGTTCACGCAGGCCCGCGACATGGTGCTGGAGCAGCTTGAGCGTCACATCCGCAACGGCTGGCCCGCGCCGCAGCGCCTGGAGATCGGGGCGATGCTGGAGACGCCGAGCCTCGCCTTCGCGCCGGACCACTTCTTCCGGGAGGCGGACTTCATCTCCATCGGCGGCAACGACCTCAAGCAGTTCTTCTTCGCCGCCGACCGGGAGAACGAGCGGGTGCGCCGGCGCTACGACGTGTTCAACGCCTCGTATCTGCGCTTCATCCGCATGATCGTGGAGCGGTGCGAGGCCCAGGGCGCGCCGCTCAGCTATTGCGGCGAGGATGCGGGCCGGCCGCTGGAGGCGGCGACGCTGGCGGCGGTGGGGCTCAGGACGCTGTCGATGCGCCCGGCCTCCATCGGTCCGGTGAAGCGGCTGCTGCGGAGCGTTGACCTCGACGAGCTGTGGGCCGTGGTGGAGAAGGCCATGAACCGCGGGGATGTGAACCTGCGGGACGCGCTGGACGGATGGGCGCGGGAGCGGAGGCTGGTGGAGCTGCTCTGACGTTTCGCAGCGAAACGTCGCGCTCCGCGTGTGCGTCCGCCTGATGGGTACACTCAGGGTTGTTTTTCGTCTGGTGCAAGCCGCGGCGTTGGCTTTGGAGGCAGGCAGGTCCACACTTGGGATCACGTCAACCAGCCGCCGTCAGGGAGGCCCTCCATGCAGATGCCCGCCGCCAATGCCGACATTCTGGGCCGGCGCGACGCGATCCTCGCGCGGCTGGGGGGCGCGCTGCCGGAGGATGCGCTGATCTCGGATGCGCGGGAGCTGCGCGCCTACGATTGCGATGCGCTGACCATGTATTCCTGCTCGCCGCTGGCGGTGACGCTGCCGCGGACCACCGAGGAGGTCTCGGCGATCCTGCGGGTGTGCCACGAGGAGGGGGTTCCGGTGATCCCGCGCGGCTCGGGCACCGGGCTGACGGGGGGGGCGCTGCCGACGCCGGACGCGGTGGTGCTGGGCGTCAGCCGGATGAGCGCGGTGCTGGAGACGGATTATCCCAACCGCTGCATGCGGGTGCAGACGGGGCGGACCAACCTGTCGGTCACCGGAGCGGTGGAGGCGGACGGATGGTTCTACGCGCCGGACCCGTCCAGCCAGCTCGCCTGCGCGATCGCGGGGAACATCGCCATGAACTCGGGCGGGGCGCATTGCCTGAAGTACGGGGTGACGACGAATAATCTGCTGGGCGTGAAGATGGTCCTGATGGACGGCTCGGTGATGGAGATCGGGGGGGACGGGGCGCTGGACCCGGGCGGGTATGACCTGCTGGGGCTGATCTGCGGGTCCGAGGGGCAGATGGGCGTGGTCACCGAGGCCGTGCTGCGGATCCTGCCGAAGCCCGAGGGGGCGCGGCCGATCCTGCTGGGCTTCGACAGCGCCGTGACGGCGGGCGCCTGCGTTTCGGACATCATCCGCGCCGGCGTGCTGCCGGTGGCGATCGAGTTCATGGACCGGCCGATCATCCACCTGACCGAGAGCTTCGTGGGCGCGGGCTATCCGCTCGATGCCGAGGCGCTGCTGATCGTGGAGGTGGAGGGGAGCCGGGCGGAGATCGACGACCAGCTTTCCCGGATCAAGGAGATCGCGGCGCGGCATTCGCCGATGACGGTGCGCGAGAGCGCGTCGGAGGCGCAGTCGAAGGCGATCTGGGCCGGGCGCAAGGCGGCGTTCGGGGCGACGGGGCAGGTGGCGGATTACCTCTGCATGGACGGGACCATACCCACGTCCGCCCTGCCGGAGACGCTGGCGCGGATGGCGGAGCTGGCCTCGGATTACGGGTTGAAGGTGGCCAACGTGTTCCATGCCGGCGACGGAAACCTGCACCCGCTGATCATGTTCGACGCCAACGATGGCGAGCAGCGGCGCAAGGCCGAGGCGCTGGGCGCCGACCTGCTGCGGCTCTGCGTCGAGCAGGGCGGGTGCCTGACCGGGGAGCATGGGGTCGGCGTGGAGAAGCGGGACCTGATGAGCCACCAGTATGCGCCCGACGATCTGGAGGCGCAGATGGAGATGAAGGACGTGTTCGACCCCGGCTGGCTGCTGAACCCGGCGAAGGTGTTTCCGCTGGACGTACGGGGCGCCCGGCCTTGAGCGGCGGGCGTCCGCGGGTCCCCTCTCCCCCCTGCGGGGGGAGCCCCGCGTCCGCGCCGGCGTGCCGCCGGCAGGCGCCCTGTGGCTGACGGCGGGGACGGAGCAGGCTTGACGGCCCGCGCGGTCGAAGACGATGTGACGGGCTGCGCCATGGGCGGCGGGTCGGCGGAGGGATGATGCTGCGGCCGGAAAGCGAGGCGGAGCTGGCGGAGACGGTCGCGGGGCTGGCCTCGCCCGTGGAGGTGCGGGGCGGCGGCACGCGGCTGGGGCTCGGGCGGCCCGTGCAGGCGGGGGAGACGCTGTCCACCGCGGGGCTGGCGGGGGTTCGGCTCTATGAGCCGGGCGCGCTGACGCTGGTGGCTGGTGCGGGGACGCCGCTGGCGGAGGTCGAGGCGGCGCTGGCGGCCGAGGGACAGCGGCTGCCGTTCGAGCCGATGGATCATCGAGGGCTGCTGGGGTCGCGAGGGGGAGCCGACGCTGGGGGGCGTGGTTTCGTGCAACGTCTCGGGGCCGCGCAGGGTCGCGGTCGGGGCGTGCCGGGACTTCCTGCTGGGCGTGCGCTTCGTGGACGGGCGGGGGCGCGTGGTGAAGAACGGCGGGCGGGTGATGAAGAACGTCACGGGGTATGACCTCGTGAAGCTGATGGCCGGCAGCTACGGGACGCTGGGCGTGCTGACGGAGGTGGCGCTGAAGGTGCTGCCGATGGCGGAGGCCTCGGCCACCCTGCGGCTGCGGGGACTGTCGGATGCGCAGGCGGTGGAGGCGATGACCGCGGCGCTGGGCTCTCCGTTCGACGTGACGGGGGCGGCGCATGCGGGCGGCGAGACGCTGGTGCGGGTGGAGGGGTTCGGACCCTCGGTGGCTTATCGGACGGAGCGTCTGACGCGGCTGCTGGAGCCGTTCGGCGCGGCGGAGGCGGAGGCCGACACCTCGGCCTGGGAGGGAGTGCGCGACGTGCGCGCCTTCCACGGGCGCGCGGGCGCGGTCTGGCGGGTGTCGGTGAAGCCCTCGGACGGGCCGGGGCTGGCGGCGGCGCTGGCGCCTGAGGCGGCGGTCTACGACTGGGGCGGCGGGCTGGTGTGGCTGCTGATCCCCGAGGGGGAGGACGCGCGCGCCGCCGAGGTGCGCGCGGAGGCGGCGAAACGGAAGGGCCATGCGACGCTGGTGCGGGCCTCGGCGCCCGTGCGGGCCGCGGTCGGGGCGTTCCAGCCGGAGGCGCCGGCGCTGGCGGCGATCTCGGACGGGATCCGGGCGAAGTTCGACCCGCGGGGCGTGCTGAACCCCGGCAGGATGAGGGGCTGAGATGCAGACGGAATTCTCGCCGGAGCAGTTGAAGGATCCGAAGGTCGCGCGGTCGAACTCGATCCTGCGGGCCTGCGTGCATTGCGGGTTCTGCACGGCGACCTGCCCGACCTATCAGGTGCTGGGGGACGAGCTGGACAGCCCCCGCGGCCGCATCTACCTGATGAAGGAGATGCTGGAGAGCGGGCGGCCGGCGGACGACAAGACGGTGCTGCATCTGGACCGGTGCCTGAGCTGCCTCGCGTGCATGACCACCTGCCCCTCGGGCGTGCATTACATGCATCTGGTCGATCATGCGCGGGAGCATATCGAGAACACCTACCGCCGGCCCTGGCCCGACCGGGCGCTGCGGTGGCTGCTGGCGCGGGTGCTGCCCTATCCGGGGCGGTTCCGCTGGGCGATCCGGGGGGCGTGGCTGGCGAAGCCGGTGTCGCCGCTGCTGCCGGGCGGCTGCGCGCGATGGTGGAGTTCGCGCCGCCGAGGCTGCCGAAGCCCTCCGCCATGGACCGCCCGCAGGTGTTCAGGGCGGAGGGCGCGCGGGAGCGGCGGGTGGCGCTGCTCACGGGCTGCGCGCAGCGGGCGCTGGACCCGGAGATCAACGCGGCGACCATCCGCCTGCTGACCCGGCACGGCTGCGAGGTGGTGGTGGCCGAGGGCATCGGCTGCTGCGGGGCGCTGACCCACCACATGGGCAAGACGGCGGAGAGCCACGCCTCGGCCGCGAAGAACATCCGGGCCTGGGCGCGGGAGATGGACGGCGAGGGGCTGGACGCCATCGTCATCAACACCTCCGGCTGCGGGACCACGGTCAAGGACTACGGCCACATGTTCAACGGACGACGCGCTGGAGACGGATGCGGCGCGGGTCTCCTCCATCGCGAAGGACGTGTCCGAGCTGATGGAGGAGATCGGCCTCCGCGGGGCGAGCGCGCCGCCGCTGCGGGTGACCTACCACGCGGCCTGCTCCCTCCAGCACGGGCAGCAGGTGAAGGAGGCGCCGAAGGCCCTGCTGGCGGAGGCCGGCTTCATGGTGCGGGAGCCGCGGGACGCGCATCTGTGCTGCGGCTCCGCGGGAACCTACAACCTGATGCAGCCTGAGATCAGCGCCGAGCTGAAGGCGCGCAAGGTGGCGACGCTGCAGGCGACGGGGCCGGAGGTGATCGCGGCCGGCAACATCGGGTGCATGATGCAGATCGGCTCCGCCGCGGAGGTTCCGGTGGTGCATACGGTGCAGCTGCTGGACTGGGCGACGGGCGGTCCGCGGCCGGCGGCGCTGGGCGCGGCGGAGCGCGTCGCGGCGGAGTGACGTCGGGCCTTGCCCGACTCGGGCGGATCGTTCATGGTGCGCTCATGTTTGCGTTCCGTCTCCTGGCCGCGTTCCTGGCCCTGGCCCCCGGCGTCCCATCGGCTTCGGCCGAGGCGCGCGCGCTGTTGGCGGAGGGGGCGCAGGCGGAATTCCTCGCGGTCGGGCGGCTGAATGTCGGGGGGCAGGCGCGGTGCACCGCCACCCTCGTGGCCGAGGGCGTGGCCCTGACCGCCGCGCATTGCCTCAGGAACGCGCGCACGGGCGCGGACTGGCGGCCCGGGCGGCTGCACTTCCTGACGGGCTATCGGCTGGGCGAATACGCCGGGCATCTCACGGGCCTCGCCGTCTCGGCGCCCGGGGGCGACGCGCTGTCGGACGACATCGCGCTGGTGCGGATGGAGGGGGAGGCCGGGGTCTCGCCGATCCCGGTGGCGGCGGTGGGGGAGGGGCCGCTGATCGCCGTCTCCTACGGGCGGGACCGGGCGGAGGCGCCCTCCATCGAGGACGGCTGCCGGGTGCTGGAGCGCCGGGGCCGGATGCTGCGCACGGATTGCGAGGCGACGCCCGGCGTCTCGGGCGCGCCCCTGTTGCGGCGGACCGCGGAGGGGCTGCGCGTGGTGGGCGTGATCGTGGCCGCCCGGAGCGCGAGCCCGCCCGAGATGCGCGGGCGCGCCATCGCCGTCGCCGCCGCGCCCTGGATCCCGGAGCTGCTGCCACGGCTGGAGGCGGCACGATGATGAAGGCGGTCCTGATCGCCGCCGCCATGACCGCCGCCGCCCCGGGCGAGGCGCAGGTGGAGACGGCGCCGCTGCGCACGCTCTCGGCCGCCGAACAGATGGAGTTCCGGGGCGTGGGGCGGCTGGAGTTCGAGGACGGCTACTGCACCGCCACCCTGTTCGCCGAGACCCTGGCCCTGACCGCCGCCCATTGCGTCTATGACCGGGCCGGCGCGCTGCGGCGCACGGCGGACATGTGGTTCCGCGCCGGCGCGCGGAACGGGCGGGACCAGGCGCTGCGGCAGGTGCGGCGCATCGCGGTGCATCCCGGTTACCGCTGGAACGGCCCCTCGACCACGCTGGAGGAGATCGCCGCCGACGTGGCGCTGGTGGAGCTGGACCAGCCGCTGCTGACCACGGACTTCCCCAACTACGATCCGGGCGATCTCCCCCCGCCCGGCGGGGCGGTCGCGCTCCTGTCCTATGGCCGGGGGCGCGACCGCGCGCTGTCCTTGCAGGAGCCGTGCCGGGTGGTGGCGCGGAGCGGGGCGGTGGCGCAGCTCGACTGCGACTCGGCGCCCGGAACCTCGGGCAGTCCGGTGCTGGCGCGGGAGCCGAACGGAACGCTGCGGCTGGTGGGCGTGGTCTCCGCGCGCAGCGAAACGGTAACCTATGCGGCGGTAACCTCGGAGACGCTGCCGGACCTGCATCGGGCGATGGACGGGCTCGGGGCGTGGCGCAAGGCCTCCCGCCCGGGAGAAGCGGCCCAGCCCTGGGCCGGCGGATGGAAGACGAGCCGCCCCCCGGCGGAGTGACGTGTGAGCCGGCCGCGGCCGGTGCGTGTGGTGACGTCGGCGAGGTCGGCGCGTGCGGAGGATCGGCCCATGATGAAGGCGATCGGGAAATATGTTCTGGCCCCCGGCGCGGGCGTGGCCATGCTGGCGGGGTTCGGGATCTTCGACCTCAAGCCGGGCGCGGGCGGGGGATCGAGCGCGGGGCTCACCACGGTGGATGCGGCGGGCGGCCAGATCCTGTCGGCGCTGGAAGGCCCGCTGGCGGTGGCGCAGCGGATCGCGACCGCCGGGGCGGGGATGATGGACATCGACGCGAGCCAGCTTCCCGCCTTCATGACCGGCGGCGCCGCCGGGCCCGTGGCGGAGACGCCGGGCGGCGGCGCGCCGACCGCCGTGCGCAAGACGGTGAGCGTGGCGGGCGATCCGGCCGCGGGCGTGATGCCTTCGGGCGGGGCGTGGAAGTCGTCCCGTCCGCCCGCGACGGAGTGAGGGCGGGGCGAGATCCTCTTGAACGCTCCGCGGCCGGCGCCCATATCCGGTGCGTCGGTCGCCGGGTTCCGGGGCCGGCATGAAAGCGGGACCTGTCCCTTGGGAAGGTCCGTGCGGACATATCGCTTGGCAGAGGATATGAAACCCATGCGTCACTACGATCTTTCGCCGCTCTATCGCTCCACCGTGGGCTTCGACCGGCTTGCGGGCCTGATGGACGCCGCCCTCGCGGGCGACACCGCCCAGCCCGCCTACCCGCCCTACAACATCGAGAAGACGGGCGAGGACGCCTACCGCATCACCGTCGCCGTCGCGGGCTTCCGCGAGGACGAGCTGACGGTCGAGAGCAAGGACGGCCAGCTCGTGATCTCCGGCCGCAAGCAGGCCGAGGAAGGGGAGCGCCAGTTCCTCCACCGCGGCATCGCCGAGCGGGCGTTCGAGCGTCGCTTCCAGCTCGCCGACCATGTGCGCCCGGTGAGCGCCAGGACCGAGACCGGCCTCCTGCATGTGGAGCTGGTGCGCGAGGTGCCCGAGGCGCTGCGCCCCCGCCGCATCGAGATCGGCGGCGAGCGGACCGCCATCGAGGGCGAGACCGTCAACTGAGACGCGCGCCGGGGGCTTCCCCCGGCAGCGTGAACGACCCGGGGCCCGCGGAGCGATCCGCGGGCCCCTCGCGTTTCCGCCCGGACGTTCCGTCATGCGCGAGCGGTCTGGCGCGGGCCGCGACGATTGGCTATGAAGATTCGCATGCGTTCGATCTGGCGCGCGGCCGCAGAGCCGCGCCCCCGGACCCGGGAGACCGGGAGGGAGCCGGGGGCAAGACGAGGTCGGACCAGGGGGCGGCGCCGCAAGGCGCCGACGTCAGGGAGGACATCGCCGGTGAGCCAAGCGCACGCGCCCTCAGGCGCGCTCGACACCTTTCCCAAGCTGCTCGACCATAACGCGCAGGTCCGCGGAGACCTCCCGGCAGCGCGCGAGAAGATGTTCGGCATCTGGCAGAGCTGGACTTGGAGTGAGCTCCGGGAGGAGGTCCGCGCGCTGGCCATGGGGCTGATGGACCTCGGCCTCCAGCCCGGAGAGCGGGTGGCGATCGTGGGTAAGAACCGCCCCAAGCTCTACTGGTCCATGGTCTCGGTGCAGCATTGCGGCGCGATCCCGGTGCCGGTCTACCAGGACTCGGCGGCCGACGAGATGGCCTACGTGCTGGAGCACGCCGAGGTCAGCTTCGCCATCGTCGAGGATCAGGAGCAGGTGGACAAGCTGCTCTCGGTGCTGGACCGGGCGCCGAAGCTGCGCCGGATGCTGTATCTCGACCCGCGCGGCCTGCGGAAATACGACCACGCGACCCTGCACGCGCTGGACGACGTGGAGGCGAAGGGGCGGGCGAAAGCCCCGGAGCTGGGGCCGAAGCTGGATGCGATCACCGCGGCGCAGACGGGCGCGGACACCTGCGTGATGCTCTACACCTCCGGCACCACGGGTCGGTCCAAGGGGGTGGTGCTGTCCAACGACAACATCATCGTCACCGCCCGCTCCACGGCGGAGTTCGACCGGCTGAACGAGCGGGACGGCGTGCTCGCCTACCTGCCGATGGCGTGGGTGGGAGACTTCATCTTCTCCATGGGCCAGGCCTACGTGGCCGGCTTCTGCGTGAACTGCCCCGAGAGCCCGGACACGATGATGTCCGACCTCAAGGAGATCGGGCCCACCTATTTCTTCGCCCCGCCCCGGATCTTCGAGACGCTGCTGACTAACGTCTCCATCCGCATGGAGGATGCGAGCGGGCCCAAGAAGCGGATGTTCCACTACTTCATGGAGCATGCGAAGCGCGTGGGGCCGGACATCCTCGACGGCAAGTCCGTCAGCGGGCGGGACCGCGCGATCTACCGGCTGGGGGAGCTTCTGGTCTATGGGCCGCTGAAGAACGCGCTGGGCCTGAGCCGGGTGCGCGTCGGCTACACCGCCGGCGAGGCCATCGGACCCGAGATCTTCCAGTTCTACCGGGCGCTCGGGATCAACCTCAAGCAGCTCTACGGCCAGACCGAGGCGTCGGTGTTCATCACCATCCAGCCGGACGGCGAGGTTCGGGCGGACACGGTCGGCGTCCCCGCCCCGGGGGTGGAGCTGCGGATCACCGAGACCGGCGAGATCTTCTACCGCTCGCCGGGCACGTTCGTGGAATACTACCGCAACCCCGAGGCGACCGCCGAGACCAAGGACCCCGAGGGCTGGGTCGCCACCGGCGACGCGGGCTTCATCGAGGAGGGCACCGGCCACCTGCGGATCATCGACCGCGCCAAGGATGTGGGGAAGATGGCCGACGGCCGCCTGTTCGCGCCGAAATACGTGGAGAACAAGCTGAAGTTCTATCCCTCAATCCTTGAGGCGGTGGTGTTCGGCGCCGACAGGGACCGCTGCGTGGCGATGGTGAACATCGACCTCGCGGCCGTGGGCAACTGGGCGGAGCGGAACAACATCTCCTACGCCTCGTATCAGGAGCTGGCGGCGCATCCGAAGGTCTACGCCGAGATCCAGGCGCATGTGGAGGAGGTGAACGCCTCGCTGGCGCAGGACGAGATGCTGTCCGGGTGCCAGGTCCACCGCTTCCTGGTCCTCCACAAGGAGCTGGACGCCGACGACGGCGAGTTGACCCGGACCGGGAAGGTCCGCCGCCGCACCGTGGCGGAGCGGTATGCGAAGCTGATCGAGGCGCTCTACGACGGCTCGGACAGCGTCTTCGCCGAGGTCGAGGTCAGCTACGAGGACGGCCGCAAGGGCGTCATCTCGGGCACGCTGGAGATCCGGGACGCCAAGACCTGGCCCGCCGTCCCCCGGGCCGCCGCCGCGTGAAACCCGCCCTCGCCCCATACGCGCGAGGCGCCGCAGCGGAACAAGCGGTTTCGCCTGAACGCGCGGCCATGTATTCTGTCGAAGTTAAGTCGAAGTCGATGCGTCCGGTCCGGACCGCGGGATCAGCGGGGGCCGCGCGCGCCCCGCAAGCCTCGCGGGTCCGGCTTCGGCGTCGTGTACGCGGCCTCGCCGGCCGCAGGCTTCGGAGTACTGAGATGCCTCTCGCGTTCCCCATCCGTCTTCGCGCGGCGCTGGCCGCCGGTCTTGCGCTGTTCGCCGCCCCCGCCTTCGCGGGCCAGATCGAGGAGGAGTGGCAGGAGCTTGCGTTCCATCGCTGCGCCGAGCCCGTCATGCGCAACGCGCTGCTGGTGACCGGCAACATGTGGCAGCTTCCGGCGGAGGACGCGCTGAAGATCGACTTCCGCTCGGACGGTCAGGCCTGGCGGCAGTATTACGAGCCGCTGCTGCTCATCAACATGCAGCACCACACCGACGCCGGAACCTATCGCGGCTGCCGCGTGGATTTCGACATGACCGGCCGCACGCAGGTGCCCGTGGACGTGAACGAGATCGTCAAGGACTTCGAGGCCTGGATCGAGAGCAACGTCGACAACCGCGCCTTCCGCGACGTGCCCTGCGCCTTCGGCGACCGCGACTACGCGCGCAAGATCAAGACGCGGACCGAGGTGCGCCCGGGCGTCCACCTGTCGATCATCATCGAGGCGGGCCGCGACAGGTCCTTCCTGTTCTTCGCCGCGGTGGAGGAGCCGGCGGGGACCGGGGAATGCATCAATGAAAGCTGACGCCCGAGGGGAGGCCGAATGAGCATCACCGCAGCCGAGGCGGCGAAGGACGATCCGTCCTACGCCGCCCGGGAGGAGGCCCACGGCATCGAGCCCCGCCATATCGGCGGCACGGTGATGGAGATGCGCAACATCACCCTGCGCTTCGGGGGCGTGACCGCGATCAAGGACATCTCCTTCGACATCCGCGAGCATGAGATCCGGGCGATCATCGGGCCGAACGGGGCGGGCAAGTCCTCGATGCTCAACGTGATCAACGGGTTCTACCACCCCCAGGAAGGCGAGATCTTCTACCACGGGAAGAAGCGCGGCCCGATGAAGCCGCACGAGATCGCGCGCAGGGCATCGCGCGCACCTTCCAGAACATCGCGCTGTTCAAGGGGATGACGACGCTCGACAACATCATGACGGGCCGCATGACCCTGATGAAGAAGGGCTTCTGGTCCCACGCCCTCTGGTGGGGCGGCGCCGAGCGCGAGGAGGTGGAGCATCGCCGCCGGGTCGAGGAGATCATCGACTTCCTCGAGATCCAGGCGATCCGCAAGACGCCGGTGGGCCGGCTGCCCTACGGCCTCCAGAAGCGGGTGGAGCTGGGCCGGGCGCTGGCCGCCGAGCCGAAGCTCCTGCTGCTGGACGAGCCGATGGCGGGGATGAACGTCGAGGAGAAGGAGGACATGTGCCGCTTCATTCTCGACGTGAACGACGAGTTCGGGACCACCATCGCCCTGATCGAGCATGACATGGGCGTGGTCATGGACATCGCCGACCGGGTGGTGGTGCTGGATTACGGACAGAAGATCGGGGACGGCACGCCCGACGAGGTCCGGTCCAACCAGAAGGTGATCGACGCCTATCTGGGCGTGGCGCATGACTGACGGGGGTGTGGCATGAGCGTCGGACTGCTTTACGCGCTGGAGGTGATCCTCAACGGGCTGATGACCGGCGTGATGTATTCGCTGGTCGCGCTGGGGTTCGTGCTGATCTTCAAGGCCTCGGGGATCTTCAACTACTCCCAGGGGGTGATGGCGCTGTTCGCGGCGCTGACGCTGGTGGGGTTCAAGGACGGGCAGGTCCCGTTCGCCGAGCTGATCAACGCGACCTTCGGAACCCAGATCCACGGCTTCGGCTGGCAGGCGCCCACGCTGCTGGCGGTCCTGCTGACGCTCGTGGTGATGCTGATCTTCGCCATCCTCGTCGAGCGTCTGGTGCTCAAGCACCTCGTGAACCAGGAGCCGATCATCCTGTTCATGGCCACCATCGGGCTCGCGTATTTCCTCGAGGGGTTCGGGGATCTGATGTGGGGGTCCGACATCAAGGCGATGAACCTCGGGCTGCCGCAGGGCGGGTCCTTCTGGCTGGAGGACGCGACCATCGGCCTCGCGGCCGAGGGGTCCAACTACTACGGCATGTATGTCGACCTGCTGGACGTGGTCGCGGCCTGCGTGGCGGTGGTGCTGGTGGTCGCGCTGACGCTGTTCAGCCAGTACACCAAGACCGGCCGCGCGCTGCGGGCGGTGGCCGACGACCATCAGGCGGCTTTATCGGTCGGGATCAGCCTGCGGACGATCTGGGTCATCACCTGGGCGATCGCGGGCTTCGTGGCGCTGGTCGCGGGCGCCATGTGGGGCGCGAAGTCCGGCGTCCAGTTCTCGCTGTCGCTGATCGCGCTGAAGGCGCTGCCGGTGCTGATGCTGGGGGGCTTCACCTCCATTCCCGGCGCCATCGTGGGCGGGCTGATCATCGGGGTCGGCGAGAAGCTGTTCGAGTTCTACGTGGGCCCGTCGCTGGGCGGCGCCACCGAGACGTGGTTCGCCTTCGTGCTGGCGCTGGTGTTCCTCGTGTTCCGGCCGCAGGGCCTGTTCGGCGAAAAGATCATCGAGAGGGTCTGAGCAGATGCTTTACCGCGAGGCCGGCGACTTCAAGACCACCTACGCCGAGGACGCCCAGACCTTCCCCATCAAGTTCGACCGCTGGCGCTACTACGCGGTCCTGCTGGTGGCCTTCGTGCTGGTGCCGCTGCTGATCAACGACTACTGGTCGAAGTCGCTGCTGGTGCCGTTCCTGGTGTTCGGCGTGGCGGCGCTGGGGCTCAACATCCTGACCGGCTATTGCGGGCTGGTGAGCCTCGGGACAGGCGGTTTCATGGCCGTCGGGGCCTACGCCTGCTACAAGCTGGCCACCTCCTTCCCCGAGCTGAACATCTTCTTCGTGGTGATCCTGTCCGGCGCCGTGACCGCCGCGGTGGGGGCGGTGTTCGGCCTGCCCTCGCTCAGGATCAAGGGCTTCTACCTCGCGGTCGCCACGCTGGCGGCGCAGTTCTTCCTGGTGTGGCTGTTCAACAAGGTGCCGTGGTTCTTCAACCACTCCGCCTCCGGCCAGATCACCATGCCCGAGCGGACCATCTTCGGCATCGCCGTCACCGGCCCCGCCTCCACCGCTGCGGCGCAGTACGTCTTCTGCCTGGTGTTCGTCGTGGGGCTGGCGTGGCTCGCGCGCAACCTCACCCGCGGGCGCGTGGGGCGGCAGTGGATGGCGATCCGGGACATGGACATCGCCGCCGAGATCATCGGCGTGAACCCGCTCAAGACCAAGCTCACCGCCTTCGCGGTCAGCTCCTTCTACGTGGGCATCGCGGGGGCGCTGTTCTTCTCGGTCTATCTCGGCGCCGCCGAGGCGACGGAAGCCTTCGGCATCAACCAGTCCTTCCTCGTCCTCTTCATGATCATCATCGGCGGGCTCGGCTCCATCTTCGGGTCCTTCGCCGGCGCGGCCTTCATGATCGGGCTGCCGGTGCTTCTGAAGAACGTGCTGGTGGGCGGCCTCGGCTGGCCCACCACCATCGCCGCGCATTTCGAGCTGTGCATCGTCGGCGCGCTGATCGTGATCTTCCTGATCCTGGAGCCGCACGGCCTGGCGCAGCTCTGGCGTCTGGCGAAGGAGAAGCTCCGGCTCTGGCCCTTCCCGTACTGAGGGCCGCCGCAATCATCACAGACCCCGGCCAACGGGGCGCGACCAACCCAACAGGGAGTGAGACATGAACAAATTCAAGCTGGCCGCCGTCTCGGCGATGCTGGCGCTGGCGGCGGGGCCCACCCTCGCGCAGCACCTGATCCCGAGCTTCGTCTACCGGACCGGGCCCTACGCCCCCTCGGGCATCCCCTTCGCGGACGGGATGTCGGACTACTTCACGCTCATCAACCAGCGCGACGGCGGCATCGGCGGCGTCAAGGTGCAGGAGGAGGTCTGCGAGACCGCCTACAACACCCAGAAGGGCGTCGAGTGCTACGAGTTCGTCAAGGGCCGCAACCCGCTGGTGGTCATCCCGCAGTCCACGGGCATCACCTACCAGCTCATCCCCAAGGCGACCGAGGATCAGATCCCGATCTGGTCCACCGGCTACGGCCGCACCTCGGCCGTCAACGGCAAGATCTTCCCCTGGGTGTTCATCGTCCCCGGCACCTACTGGGACGCGGCCTCGGTCATGGTGAAATACGCCATGGAGCAGGAGGGCGGGTCGCTCGAAGGCAAGACCATCACGCTGCTCTACCACAACTCCGCCTACGGGAAGGAGCCGATCCGCACGCTGGAGACGCTGGCCAAGAAGCACGGCTTCACGCTCAACCAGCTCGCGGTCGAGCATCCGGGCCAGGAGCAGAAGTCCCAGTGGCTTGAGATCCGGCGCACGCGGCCCGACTACGTGTTCATGTGGGGCTGGGGCGTTATGAACTCGGTCGCCGTGCAGGAGGCCGCCAACATCCGCTTCCCGATGGACCACTTCATCGGCACCTGGTTCTCGGGCTCCGAGGCGGACGTGCGCTCGGTGGGCGCGGGCGCCGACGGCTACAAGGCCGTCACCTGGCACCGCCCGGGCATGGACTTCCCGATCTACGAGGATCTGAAGGCCAACGTCTACGACAAGGGCATGGGCGCCGGCGACGGCTCCACCCACGGCGAGGTCCTCTACAACCGCGGCCTCTACGTCGCGGCGGTGGTGGCCCATGTGATCGAGGCGGCGCAGGAGGCGACCGGCAAGGACCAGATCACGCCTTCCGACTTCCGCGACGCGTTCGAGACGCTGGAGATGTCCGAGGCGGACTGGGAGGCGGCCGGTCTCGGCGGGCTCGCGCCGGGCTTCGAGGTGACCTGCGCCGACCACGGCGTGCCGCATCTCGCGGCCATCCAGCAGTGGAACGCCGCCGACGAGACCTGGTCGCTGGTCTCCGACTTCATGGAGCCGGACCGGGAGGTGGTGATGGGCCTGATCGACGAGGACTCCATGGCCTACGCCAAGGAGAACAACATCGAGCCGCGCACCTGCGAGTGACGACTTCGGGCGGGGGCCTCCGGGCCCTCGCCCCCGCCAGACAGGCGGCGCGGCCGCCGGACAGGGATACGCGATGACCGACGCCAGCCTCGCCGAACCGACCGCCGCCTCCGTGCGGGGGGATCCGGTGCTCCAGGTCCAGAACGTCGAGGTGATCTACAACCACGTGATCCTCGTGCTGAAGGGCGTGTCGCTGTCGGTGCCCAAGGGCGGCATCACGGCGCTGCTCGGCGGCAACGGGGCGGGCAAGACCACCACGCTGAAGGCGATCTCGGGCCTCCTGAAGTCGGAGCGCGGCGAGGTCACCAAGGGCCGCATCCTCTATCGCGGCGAGGACATCGCCCATGCCGACCCCGCCGCGACCGTGAAGCGCGGCGTGATCCAGGTGATGGAGGGCCGCCACTGCTTCGAGCATCTGACGGTGGAGGAGAACCTCCTGACCGGCGCCTACACCCGCTCGCGGCCGCGCCGAGGTGCAGCGGGATCTCGAGATGGTCTACGCCTACTTCCCCCGGCTGAAGGAGCGTCGCGGCTCCCAGGCGGGCTACACCTCGGGCGGCGAGCAGCAGATGTGCGCCATCGGCCGCGCGCTGATGAGCCGGCCGGAGACGGTGCTGCTGGACGAGCCGTCCATGGGCCTCGCGCCCCAGCTGGTGGAGCAGATCTTCGAGATCGTGAAGTCGGTCAACGAGAAGGAGGGCGTGACCTTCCTGCTGGCCGAGCAGAACACCAACGTGGCCCTGCGCTACGCCCATTACGGCTACATCCTCGAGAACGGCCGGGTGGTGATGGACGGCGAGGCGAAGGCGCTGCGCGAGAACCAGGACGTGAAGGAGTTCTATCTCGGCATGTCCGACCAGGGGCGGCGGTCGTTCCGCGAGGTGCGGTCGTATCGGCGGCGCAAGCGCTGGCTGAGCTGACCCTGAGCGGCGGCTCCCGCCCGTCGGAGGGGGCTGGCGCCCCCGCCTCCCGTTGGGCCGGGCCGCGGCGCGGAGGTCGCGAGGGCTGAGAGGGCGCGCCCGCCGCGGCTTGCAGCGGGGCGCCGGGCGGCTGCCGGTCCCGGCGGCGGCGGCGGCGGCGGCGGCGGCGGTCGCGAGAGGGAGAAGGTTATGAGCTTCTACGACGATCTGGAGACGCGCTCGGCGGACCGGCGCGAGGCTGACCTTGCGCGGGACCTGCCGGCGCTGGTGGCCCACGCGGCGGCGCAGGCCCCCGCGATGGCGACGCATCTGGGGGTCGTGGACCCTGCGTCCGTGACCTCGCGCGAGGCGCTGGCGAAGCTGCCGGTGCTGCGCAAGGCGGAGCTCGGGGAGCGGCAGAAGGCCCGGCCCCCCTTCGGCGGCTTCGCGGCCGGCGCGCCCTCGGCCTTCCGGCACGTGTTCCAGTCCCCGGGCCCGATCTACGAGCCCGGCGGCGGGGGCCGCGACTGGTGGCGGATGGGGCGGTTCCTGCACGCCATCGGCATCGGCGCCGGGCGACGTGGTGCAGAACTGCTTCTCCTACCACCTCACCCCCGCCGGGATGATGTTCGAGTCCGGCGCCGCGGCGGTGGGCGCCGCCGTGCTGCCTGCCGGCACCGGCCAGACCGAGCTTCAGGCCCGCGCCATGGCCGATTGCGGGATCACGGCCTATGCGGGCACGCCGGACTACCTGAAGGTGATCCTCGACAAGGGCGCCGAGATAGGGCTCGACCTCTCCTCCGTGAAGCGCGCCGCGGTGGGGGGCGGGGCGCTGTTCCCCTCGCTCCGTCAGGAATACGCGGACCGCGGGATCCTCTGCTACCAGGGCTACGGCACCGCGGACCTAGGGAGCATCGCCTACGAAAGCCCGGCCGAAGACGGTTCGGTCGAAGGCATGATCGTGGACGAAGGCGTGATCCTCGAGATCGTGCGTCCCGGCACCGGCGACCCGGTCCAGGAGGGCGAGGTCGGCGAAGTCGTGATCACCACCCTCAACCGCGACTACCCGCTGATCCGCTTCGCCACCGGCGACATGTCGGCGGTGCTGCCGGGCGCCTCCCCCTGCGGACGCACCAACCTGCGCATCAAGGGCTGGATGGGCCGCGCCGACCAGACCACCAAGATCAAGGGCATGTTCGTGCGCCCGGAGCAGGTGGCCGACCTCGTCCGCCGCCACCCCGAGATCGTGAAGGCCCGCGTCATCGCCACCCGCGAGGGGGAGCAGGACGCCATGACCGTGCGCATCGAGACCGCCGAGCAGGGCGCCTTCGCCGACCGCGTGGCCGAGACCGTCGCCACCGTGCTCAAGCTCAAGGGCAAGGTGGAGCTGGTCGCCCCGGGAACCCTCCCCAACGACGGCAAGGTGATCGAGGACGCCCGCAGCTACGACTGACCTCGCCCGCCACAGCCCCGCCGCTCCAGCCCCGCGGCGGCCGCCCGGCCCGCCACAGGCGAGACCTCCGCGCCGCGGCCCGCCCCAACGGGAGGCGAGGGCGTCAGCCCGAAGCCGACGGGCGGGAGGGCTCAAGCGGGGCCGGAGGCGGCGCCAGCCCGTCCAGCGCATCCTTCAGGAACCGCGTCCAGGCGTCGGCGTCGGGCGGAGCGTAGGGGAACATGATCGGCCTCCGAAAGCCCGCCAACCGCGGGCGCCCCCCGCATAGGCCCCGACTCTCTCCGTCCGCCTAAGACACCCGGTTAACGAACGCCGAAGGCCGCGCTTCCCCTCGGAAGCGCGGCCCAAGGCCGTCCGACCGCGAAAGCCTCAGCCCTGGCGGGCCTTGAACTTCCGCTGCGTCTTGTTGATCACGTACACGCGGCCCTTGCGGCGCACGACGCGGCAATCCGCATGGCGCTGCTTGAGGGACCGAAGCGAGTTCCTGACCTTCATGGTTCTTCTCCTGGCGCGCGCCCCTGGGCCGCGCGGCCGCGATACGGGCGTTGGTCTGAATCCGAGGCCGCTGCATAGCCGCCACCGCGCCAACTCGCAAGCCCGTCAGGCCCGTTTCGCGCCGAAGAACATCGTTCCCGGCCCCTCCTGCGCCTTCTCCAGCTGCTCGGGCGGCAGCAGGTGGCGCAGATACCGCCGCTCGATCAGCCGGAACAGCCCCACCAGCGCGAAGGTCAGCGTCATATACAGGATCGCCGCCGTCACGAATCCCTCATAGGCCACGTAATACCGCGCGTTCAGCGTCCGCCCCGCGCCCAGGATGTCCTGGATGGTTATGACCGACGCCACCACCGAGCCATGCAGCATGAACACCACCTCGTTCCCGTACTGCGGCAGCGCCCGCCGCAAGGACGACGGCACCAGCACCAGCCACGTCACCTGCCGCCTCGAAAGCCCCAGGGACCGCGCCCCCTCCAGCTCCCCCTTCGGCGTCATCGCGAAGGCGCCGCGCAGGATCTCGGTCGCATAGGCGCCGGAGTTCAGGGAGAACGCGATCAGCGCGCACCACCACGCCTCGCGCAGCACCACCCACATCGCGCTGTCGCGCACCCACTCGAACTGGCCGAGCCCGTAGTAGATCAGGTAGGTCTGCACCAGCAGCGGGGTGCCGCGGAACACGTAGGCGTAGCCCCGCGCCAGCGGCGCCCAGCGCGCCCCCCGCCATTGCGCCAACGCGCAGGGCAGGGCGATCAGGAACCCGATCCCCACCGACAGAACCGTCAGCAGCAGCGTGACCCCCACGCCCGACAGGAACATGTCCCAGTGACGAAGCGCGAGGCTCAAATCCATCTCAGGCCGTCCTGCCGGCGGCGCGCACCCGCTCCTGCCCGGTATTCGCCCACCGCTCGGTTCGCGCCAGCAGCCGGTCCGACACCGCGGTGATGGTCAGATACACCAGGATCACCACCACGAAGAACAGGAACGGCTCGCGCGTGGATTTCCCCGCCTTGTCCGCCAGCCCCACCAGATCGTCCAGCCCGATCACCGAGACCACGGCCGTCGACTTCACCAGCACCAGCCAGACGTTGCCGTAGCCGGGCAGGGCGTGGCGCAGCACCTGCGGCCCGGTCACGAAGCGCAGAACGGTGCGCGGCCGCAGCCCCAGCGCCTGCGCCGCCTCCGCCTGCCCGCGGGGGACGGAAAGCCACGCGCCGCGGAAGGTCTCGGTCAGGTAGGCGCCGTAGATGAAGCCGATGGCCGCGACCCCGGACCAGAACTTGGAGACTTCCACATAATCCCACCCGAACCCCTCGCCGATGTCGTTCACCAGCCGCTGGCCCGCGAAATACACCAGCAGGATCAGCACCAGGTCCGGCACCCCGCGCGCCAGCGTGGTGTAGATCCCGGCCGCGCGGCGGGACACCGGCCCGCCCCCCGCCTTCGCCGCCGCGCCCATCACCCCGACCGCGGTCGCGACCAGCAGCGACAGCACCGCGAGCGACACCGTCACCAGCGCGCCCTGCGCCAGCAGCGGCGCGTATTCCAGCAGAAGCGTCACGCATCCCCCAGCGCGAGGGGCGCCGCGCCCGGAAGGGGCGCGGCGCGGCGGCGGGGATCAGCTCCCATAGATGTCGAAGTCGAAGTACTTGGCCTGGATGTCCTCGTACTCCCCCGACTCCCGGATCGCGTCGATCGCGTCCGAGAACTTGCCCGCGAGGTCCGAGCCCTTGCGAACCCCGATGCCCGCGCCCTCGCCGTGATACTTCGGGATCGAGTAGGGCTCGCCCACGAAGTGGTAGCCCTCGCCGGCGTCGGTCTTCAGGAACCCCTCGTCCATGACGATGGAGTCCGCCATGACCGCGTCGATGCGCCCGGACTGGAGGTCGAGGTTCGCCTCGTCCTGCGTGCCGTAGAGGCGCAGCTCCACGTCGGGGAACTCGCCCTCCATGAACTGCTGGTGGATGGTGCCGCGCTGCACGCCCACCACCTTGCCCTCCAGCCCCTCGGGCGTGGTCTCGAAGTCCGCGTCCTCGGGCGCCACGAAGCGGGCGGGGGTCTGGTAGTACTTCTCCGAGAAGTCGATGACCTGCTGGCGCTCGGGCGTGATGGACATGGAGGCGACGATGGCGTCGCACTTGCGCTCCTGCAGGGCGGGGATGATGCCGTCCCAGTCGGTCTTCACCATCTCGCACTGCACGCCCATCTCCGCGCAGAGCGCGTTGGCGATGTCGATGTCGAAGCCGACCACCTCGCCCGAGGACGTGGTCTCGGAGAACGGCGGATAGGCGCCTTCGACGCAGATCCGAAGGTTCTCCTGCGCCGCGACGGCGGTGCCGGCCAGCGCCATCAGCGCGGCGGCCACGGCCGTATGCATGCGGATGCGGATCATGGGGCGGTCTCCCTGTCGTTGGTTGGTCTGAAGCGAACCTTGGGGCGGCGCCCGTACCGCGTCAACGGGGGCCGGACGCGGAGGTCAGGGCGACCGCCGGACCCCGCCGCGCGGGGCGGCGGCGGCCCCGCCCCCTCGCACGCGTCGCCTCATTCCGCGGGTGGTTAATTCCCGTTCATGCGCAACATTCTGCGCCGGCGTCCAGATCCGGCTGCGGCGGGCCCATGCGACACATAGGATCCGCCGGTTTCGCACAGTGACGTAGCGATATCAAATACAAGGCGATTTTCGCATGCGAAACTCCCCGCCTGCGAAACGCGGGACGCGAAAAAAGGCCCGGCGCAAGGCCGGGCCGAAGGTGAGGGCGCAGGCGCCGCCGGGGAGGATCCGTTCGGGCCTCGCGGGCCCGGAATGTCCGGGCGCGGGCGAGAGCTCGCCCGCGCCGCAATCGATCGTCAGGTGATCTGGGAGCCCTTGCCGAACTCGGGGTACGCCTCCATCCCCAGTTCGGCGCTGTCGAGGCCCACCATCTCGTCCTCGGCCGAGCAGCGGATGCCCATCGACCGCCTTGAGGATCAGCCACACCACCAGCGAGGCGACGAAGGTGAAGCGCGCCGATGATGACGATGCCCAGCAGCTGGGAGCCGAAGCTGGTGTCGCCGTTGGTGATCGGCACCGCGATGGTGCCCCAGATGCCGCAGAGCAGATGCACCGGGATGGCGCCCACCACGTCGTCGATCTTGATGCGGTCCAGCATCGGGACGGCGAAGACCACGATCACGCCGCCGACGGCGCCGATGAGGGTCGCCATGCCGAGGCGACGGGCGTCAGCGGCTCGGCGGTGATGGAGACGAGGCCCGCGAGCGCCCCGTTCAGCACCATGGTCAGGTCCACCTTGCCGTAGACCATCTGCGTCAGGATCAGCGCCGCAAGCGCGCCGCCGGCCGCGGCGGTGTTGGTGTTGGCGAAGATGCGGCAGACGTCGGCCGCGTCGCCCACGGTCCCGAGCGCGAGCTGCGAGGCGCCGTTGAACCCGAACCAGCCGAGCCACAGGATGAACGTGCCCAGCGTGGCGAGCGGCAGGGACGAGCCCGGGAACGGCGTCACCCGGCCGTCCTTGTACTTGCCGAGCCGCGGCCCGAGGATGAGCGCGCCCGCAAGCGCCGCCCAGCCGCCGGCCGAGTGCACCAGCGTGGAGCCCGCGAAGTCGGAGAAGCCGGCCTCGGACAGGTAGCCGCCGCCCCACTGCCAGGACGCCTCGATCGGGTAGATGAAGGCGGTCAGCACCACGGTGAAGGCGAGGAACGGCCACAGCTTGATGCGCTCGGCCAGCGTGCCCGAGACGATGGAGGCCGTGGTGGCGCAGAACATGAGCTGGAAGAAGAAGTCCGAGCCCGTGGAGGCGTAGTCGAGCGCGTCGGCCGCGTCGGGCGTCACGCCCACCGGCTCCAGGATCGCGACGCCGAAGTGGCCGAACCAGCCGGGGATGATCCAGCCGTCGCCCGGATACATGATGCTGTAGCCGACCAGGTAGTAGAACACCGCCGCGATGGCGAAGAGCGCCACGTTCTTGGTGAGCTGCATCGCCACGTTCTTGGACCGCACCAGCCCGGCCTCGAGCATCGCGAAGCCCGCGGCCATCCACATCACGAGGAAGCCGCCGATCAGGAACAGGAGCGTGTTGAGGATGAAGATGCCGTGCTCCGACACCTCCGGCGCGACGGCGGGGGCCGCGGCATCCTGCGCCAGCGCGGGAAGCGCGAGCAGGGCGGCGGCCGGAAGCGCGAGCCCCGCGAGTTTCAGGAAGGGCTTGGTCATGTCTTGATCCCTCTGTTGTCTGCGTCGGGCTTTACAGCGCGTCTTCGCCGATCTCGCCGGTGCGGACCCGCAGGGCCTGCTCCACGTCGAGGACGAAGATCTTGCCGTCGCCGATCTTGCCGGTCTTGGCGGTGGCCGCGATGGTCTCGACCGTCTTCTCGACGGCGGCGTCGGGAACCACGATCTCCAGCTTGATCTTGGGCACGAAGTTCACGACGTACTCGGCGCCGCGGTAGATCTCGGTATGGCCGGACTGACGCCCGTACCCCTTGACCTCCGAGACCATGAGACCCTGCACGCCCGCGGAGGTCAGCGCCTCGCGGACCTCCTCGAGCTTGAAGGGTTTGATGACGGCGATGATCAGCTTCATCTAGCGTCCCCGTATGATTGCGAGCGGTTTCATCGTCCGGTCTCATTCAAGCCGCGTGCCAAGTGCGGCGGGCATGGCCCGAACATGAACGGAGATCGTGGCCGCCGCGGCGGCGCGCCCTGGCGCCTAAATTCCGGGCAGGTGCGTTGCGCGATTTGTCGCCACAATTCCTCCCCGATGCGCGAGGCTCCGCTCCGGCCTCTCCACAAATTCGCCGCGCTGCGGTAAGAGGGATGAAAGGCGCGGTCGGGCAGGCATGCGCTCCGCAAGAAGCTGAACGAGACAGGGCGCGTGGCGCGAAAGAACAGCACCTCCGGGCGGCGGGAGCCGCCGGTGACAGGGCGCGCTCAGCCCACGCGCAAGGCGTCCGCGCCGCGGAAGGGCGCGCGGCGGCCGCGCGGGCGCATGGGGTGGATCGACCGCGCGGCGCGGGCGCTGGTGATGTTCGTCCTGCGCTGGACCTGGCGGATCGGCTGGCGGCTCGGCATCGCCGTGGCGCTGCTGCTGTCGGCCGCGGTGGCGTGGTACTACCAGACCCTGCCGGAGGCGTCGGCGCTGCTGGACGGGCGCGACCGCGGGTCGGTGACGCTGCTCGACCGGGACGGGGAGGTCTTCGCCTGGCGCGGGGACCAGTTCGGCGGGGCGATCCGCGCCTCCGAGATCTCGCCCCATCTGGTGCACGCGGTGGTCGCCACCGAGGACCGGCGCTTCTGGGACCACTGGGGCGTGGACCCGATCGGCCTCGCGCGCGCCATGGCGGCGAACCTGCGGGCGGGCAGGCTTGTGGAGGGCGGCTCGACCCTGACCCAGCAGACCGCGAAGAACGTGTTCCTGACCTCGGAGCGCAGCCTGGAGCGCAAGCTCAAGGAGATGCCCATGGCGATGGCCATGGAGCTGAAATACTCGAAGGAGGAGATCCTCTCGATCTACCTCAACCGGGTCTATCTCGGCGCCGGCGCCTACGGGTTCGAGGCCGCCGCCCAACGGTATTTCGGCAAGTCCGCGCGCGTTGTTGGGCCCGCGCAGGCGGCGATGCTGGCGGGGTTGCTCAAGGCGCCCTCGCGCTACGCCCCCACCACCAACCTCGCGCAGAGCCAGGACCGCGCCTCGCTGATCGTGGGGCTGATGGAGGCGCAGGGCTATCTGGACGCCGACCAGGCCGCCCGCGCCCGCGCCCACCCGGCCGAGCTGTCGCAGGCCGCCGCCGACCGTGCCGGCGGCGCCTTCGCGGACTGGGTGATGGAGGCGGGGCCCGGCTGGATCACCCGCGACACCACCGAGGACGTGACTATCTCCACCACCTTCGACCGCCGCGCGCAGCTCGTGGCGCGGGACGCGGTGAAGCGCGTGTTTTCGGAGAAGGTGCGCGAAGGCTCGGACGCCGAGGCCGCCGTCGTGGTCATGTCCCGCGACGGCGCCGTGCGCGCGCTGGTGGGCGGGCGCAACCCCACCGGCGCCGGCGGGCAGTTCAACCGCGCGACGCAGGCGCTGCGGCAGACCGGCTCCACCTTCAAGCCGGTGGTCTTCGCCGCTGCGCTCGACGCCGGCTGGTCGCCGAACGACTGGATCGACGCCGGGCCGGTTACGGTCAAGACCTGGAGCCCGCAGAACTACGGCGGCGAGACCTATGGCGGCCTCACCCTGACCGAGGCGCTGGCGCATTCCGTGAACACCGCGACAGTGCGCCTCGCGCTGGAGACGGGCCTGCCGCGCGTGCGGGAGATGGCCCAGAGGCTCGGCGTCAGCGCCGATCTCGCCCCCGGCCCCGCCATCGCGCTGGGCACGTCCGAGGCGACGCTGCTGGACATGACCGGCGTCTACGCGACCATCGCCGACCAGGGGCGGCGGGTGGAGCCCTTCGGCATCCGCCGCGTGTCGCTGCGCGACGACCAGTCGCCGCTCTTGTCGCACGACCCGATCCCCGGCCCGGCCGCCATGTCGCCGCGGGCGGCGCGCCTGCTCACGGGCATGATGGAGGAGGTGATCCGTCAGGGCACCGGCCGCCGCGCCGCGCTGGATCGGCCCGCGGCGGGCAAGACCGGGACCACCCAGGCCGCGCGCGACGCCTGGTTCATCGGCTTCACCGCCGATTACGTGGTCGGCGTCTGGATGGGATACGACGACAATACGCCGCTGTCAGGCGTCACCGGCGGCGGGCTGCCGGCCGAGATCTGGCGCGAGGTGATGGTCGGCCTCCACCAGGGCCTGCCGCCCCGGCCTCTTGACTCGGAACGGCCCCCGGCACCAAGCGGGCCGGCGCCCGCGGCCGTCGCCGAGGCGGCCGGCTCCGCGGCCCGCGGCGCCCTCGGCGCGGTCGGCGACGTGGTCGCAGGCGTGGTGGATTTCCTGTCCGGCGGCGCGGATCGGCGCCCGGAGCCGTCGGGCGGCGTGGAGATTCCGGCCGAGAGGTGAGGCCGGGCCCGGGGGACGAGACGCCGCGCCGGCGGCCGCAAGGGGGGAGAGGCAGGATGACGACGCAGCGCACCTCAAGCCGGAGGACCGGCCCGTGAGCGAAGAGGAGCCCCAGCGCCCGGCCCGCGCCCGGATCACGCCGCGCCCGTCCTACGGCGAGAAGAAGCGGAACCGGCGGCGCAAGAGCAAGTACGCCCGCCCGATGATCTCGCTCGCCCACGCCATGGTGGCGTTCAACTTCCTGCTCGGCGTGGGGTTCATCATCGCGCTCGCCCGCGGGGCGGGGCAGGGCGCCGACCTTGCGCTTCAGAGCGTGGACACCCAGCGCCTCGCGGACCTCAACCTTCCGGGCGTCGCGCCCGAGATGCTGCGGCAACCGCTGGGCAGCCTGCAGTTCATGATCTGGGCCTACCTGTTCGGCACGCCCATCGTGTTCGGGATCCAGCGCGGCATGTTCTGGCGTCAGACGGCGAACGGAGCGCGCTATCTCGCGTTCTCGCTCCTCGCCGTGTGGGCGGTCGTGATCCTGATCGTGCTGTTCACCGCGACGGGCCGCTGAAATCCACCCGGTGGAGCGCCGCGCCGTGGCGGCGCAGCCAGTCTCGCCGCTCGCGCCAGTCGGGGGTCAGCCGGTCCACGAGCGCCCAGAAGCGCGGGCCGTGGTTCATTTCCGCCAGGTGCGCCGCCTCATGGGCGGCGACGTAGTCCAGCACGTCGGGCGGCGCCATGATCAGGCGCCATGAGAACGACAGCGCTCCGTCCGAGGAGCAGGATCCCCATCGCGACCGCGTGTCCCTGAGCGTCACCCGCGTGGGCGCGCGCCCGATCTCGGCCGCATAGCCCCGCGCCGCGGCCACCAGCGCCTCCCGCGCCTCCACCTTCAGGAAGGCCAGCGCCCGCGCGGGCGCCTGCCCGGGGTCGCCCCCCACCAGAAGCCGCCCGGCTTCGATCCGTGGCGCGCGCCTCGGCCCCGGCGTCGCCTCCAGGATCACCGAACCCCCGCGATAGGGCAGCGCCCGCCCCGCCTGCACCACCCGCGCGGGCGGAACGCGGGAGACGGCGCCGGCCAGCCACTCGGCCTGTCGCCGGAGGAAGTCCATCGCCTCCGCATCCGTGGCGCGCGATGGAAGCGTCAGCTGCGGCAGCCCGTCCACCCGGCTGACCGAGAGCGTGAAGCGGCGCGCCCGGTCCGACCGGCGCAGCCGCACCTCCATCTCCAGCGGCTCCAGGAACAGGCTCTCCCGGCGCGGTCGGGGCGCGCCTCCCAGCGCCCGCCCGATCCGGCCGGCGAGGCTCACTCCGCCGCGGTCGCCTTCGCGCCGCCGCGGACCATCGCCCGCTGCGCGCGGATGAAGCTCCGCACCCGCGGCTGGATCTGCTGGCGCCAGCGCGAGCCGTTGAACACGCCGTAATGGCCGACGCCCGGCTGCACGTAGTGCTCCTTCTTCGCGTCCGGCAGAGAGCTGCACAAGTCATGCGCCGCCTCGGTCTGGCCGAGGCCGGTGATGTCGTCCTTCTCGCCCTCGATGGTCATCAGCGCCACGTCCCGGATCGCCTGCGGCTTCACCAGCCGGTCCTCGCGATAACGGAATTCGCCCACCGCCAGCAGCCGCTTCTGAAACACCCGCTCGATGGTCTGGATGTAGAAGTCGGCGTCGAGATCCATTACCGCCAGATATTCGTCGTAGAACGAGCGGTGCGCCGCCGCGCTGTCGCCATCGCCGCGCACCAGATGCCGGAAGTGCTTGAGATGCGCGTCCACATGCCGGTCCAGATTCATCTGCATGAAGCCCGAGAGCTGCAGGAACCCCGGATACACCCGCCGCATGCAACCGAGATTCGGCCACGGCACCGGCACGACCACGTTCTGCTCGAACCAGCTCAGCGGGTGGGTGGTCGCCAGCTCGTTCGGCTGCTTGGGGTTGCGCGCGGTGTCGATGGGCGAGCCCATGAGCACGATCGAGGCCGGACGGGCCGGATCCTCGTCCTCCGCCATCATCGCCGCCGCCGCCAGCACCGGCACGCCGGGCTGGCAGACGCCCATCACCGCCACCCGCTCTCCGTCCCGGGCCAGGAAGCGGCAGAAGTCGGCGATGTAGTCGGCGTAATCGTCGAGGTCGAAGGCGCCTTCCGCCAGCGGCACGTTGCGCGCGTCCTGCCAGTCGGTGACGTAGACGTCATGCTCCGGCAGCATCGCCTCCACGGTGCCGCGCAGAAGCGAGGCGAAGTGGCCGGACATCGGCGCCACCACCAGAACCTTCGGATCGTTGCGCGCATGGGCGACCGGATGGTCGCGCTTGAAATGCAGGAGGTTGCAGAACGGCTTGCTCAGCAGGACCCGCTCGACCACCGGCACCGTCTCTCCGGCCACCTCGGTGGTGTCGAGGCCCCATTCCGGTTTCCCGTAGCGGCGGGTCGCGTTGACGAACATCTCCAGGCTCGCCGCCGCGGCGCGGGCCTGGAAGGTGTAGGACAGCGGGTTGAGCGGGTTGCGCAGCGTCCGGTTGCCGACCTGGGCGGCCGCGCGAAGCGGAGAGATCGCCGCATGAGCGTATTCGTAGGCGTGGTAAAGCATCGGCCGTAAAGTCCTTTCCGGGCGCGCCTTGGCTTCGCGCCGCCGTCAGGCGAGGAGGGTACTTGCCCGCCCGCAGCGCCGCAAGCGCCTTCGCACTTGCGGAATCCTACGCGCGAAGGGGTTCCGGAGTTCCTTCCGGACGCTCCGGATCGCCTCCGTGCCGGGCGGCGCGCCGGGGCGGGAGCGCCCATCCGCTCTTGCCACCCTTCCGGTCCTGTGGCATGGGCCGCCCTTCGCAGACGAAATCCGCCTGTCCGGGGGTCCCAATGGCCAAACCTGAGTGGGGCGCTAAGCGCAGCTGCCCGAGCTGCGGCACGCGCTTTTACGACCTTATGAGAGATCCGGTGCCGTGCCCGAACTGCGGCACGACGTTCCCGCTGTCCGCTCTCACCGAGAAGAAGACCGCGCAGCCCGCCCGCGCCCGCGCGAAGCCCGAAAAGGCGGCGCCCGTCGGCGCGGCCAACGATCTCGACGATGACGATACGGTCGAGGACGATTCGAACGACGTGGACGACGCGGTGCTCCTCGACGACGAGGAGGACGACGACGACGATCTCGGCGAGATCAGCGGCGGCCGCGAGGACAACGACGAAGAGTCGTGACCTGAGCCGACCGGCGGGGCGAGGGGATTTTCCCCTTGCAACCCGCCGGTCCGCGATCTAGACACCGCGCACGCCGCCGGGACGATCCCAATCCGGCGGTCCGGGAACGGGGCCATAGCTCAGTTGGGAGAGCGCTTGCATGGCATGCAAGAGGTCGGGGGTTCGACTCCCCCTGGCTCCACCATCCCCCGCTACGTTGCGCTGACCTCCCCCTCCGCCACTGGACGGGGAGCTTGCGCGCGTCCATCATCCTCCTGAAATCATTGACCTCCGGCAGGCAGGCCGGGGCAGGGAGGACCTCATGGACATGGATTTCTCGGGCCGCCGCGTGCTGGTGGTCGGCGGCTCCAGCGGCATCGGCAACGGCATCGCGCGCGCCTTCCTCGACCGGGGGGCGCAGGTGCATGTCTGGGGCACGCGCCCTTCCGCCGAGGATTATGCGGGGTCCGAGGGCTCCGACCTCTCCGGCCTCGGCTACAGCCAGGTGGACGCCTCCGACCCCTCCGCGGTGGAGGCCGCGTCCGCCCCCTTCGACGGGCTCGACGTGCTGGTCCTCAGCCAGGGCACGGTGCTCTATAACCGCGGCGAGTACGAGATGGAGGGGTTCGCGCAAGGTCGTGGACGTGAACCTCAACGGCGTGATGGCCTGCGCCCTGCGCTTCCAGACGCGCTGGCGGCCTCGCGCGGCTCGCTCATCATCATCAGCTCTACGGCGGCCTTCCACTCCACCCGCGGGAAACCCGGCCTACAACGCCTCCAAGACCGGGCTGATCGGGCCTGACCCGCACGCTGGGCGACGCCTGGGCGCGCGACGGCATCCGCGTCAACGGCATCGCGCCGGGGCTGGTGGACACCAAGCTCACCAAGGTCACCACCGACAGCCCGGAGCGTCTCGCGGCCTCCATCGCCCGCATCCCGCAGCGCCGGCTGGGCACGCCGCAGGACATGGCGGGCGTGGCGCTGTTCCTCGCCTCGCCGCTCGCCGTCCTATGTCTGCGGGCAGACGATCCCGGTGGACGGGGGGCTGATCCTCTAGGCGGGATCGCGTTCCAATCCCGGCGTTGCGCCTTGCGTCAGGCTGTGGGACCCTAAGTTTACGGACTGAGCCGAACAGATGAGCGATGCGCCCCGGCGCCCGCTCGAACCCTCAACTCCGGGAAACCCCACCATGAAGCTTTCCACCGCGCAGATCGATGCCGTCGCCACGTCCACGGGCGCCAACCCCGTCCCCGAGGACAGCCCCGCCATGGATCAGCTCAAGGAGGCCGTGGGCGACCACACCTTCTACGTCGACCAGGAGGGCCTGCTGGTCCTCGAGGATACCGAAACCGCCGCCGGCCCCGAGGAGCTGGAGGTCGTGCGCGTCGGCCAGTGGGCCGATGAGCAGCGCCAGACCATGGGCGTGATCCCGCCGCAGCCGACGGGCCAGGTCATCGACCTCGCGGAGCTGCGCGGCAAGGCGGACGGCAAGGACATGGACCCCGGCGAGGCCTGATCCCGCCGGAAGTCGAAGCCGAGGGGCCCTCGCAGCACGCCTGCGGGGGCCCCTTCCGTGTCAGGACCGCAGCCGCCAGCCGGTCACGAAGATCCGCCAGATCGCGATCAGGCACAGCGCCATGAACCCCGCGATGGCCGCGAAGCTCGCCGCCAGCGAAATGTCGGCGGTGTCGAAGAACGCCCAGCGGAAGCCCGAGATCAGATAGGCCACCGGATTGAACAGCGTGATCGTCTGCCAGACCGGCGGCAGCATCGACAGCGAGTAGAAGCTGCCCCCCAGGAACACCAGCGGCGTGATGATCAGCAGCGGCACGAGCTGGAGCTGCTCGAAGTTCTTGGCCCAGATCCCGATGATGAACCCGAACAGCGCGAAGCTCACGCAGGTCAGCACCAGGAACAGGATCATCGCGAACGGGTGCGCCACCGGCAGGTCCACGAACAGGTTGGCGGTCGCGTAGATGATGAGCCCGATCATCAGCGCCTTGGTGGCCGCCGCGCCCACATAGCCCACCACCACCTCGATGAAGTTCACCGGCGCCGAGAGCAGCTCGTAGATCGTGCCGATGAACTTCGGGAAGTAGATCCCGAAGGATGCGTTCGACACCGCCTGCATCAGCACCGTCAGCATGATCAGCCCGGGCACGATGAAGGCGCCGTAGGGCACGCCCTCCACCGTGTCGATCCGGCTGCCGATGGCCGTGCCGAACACCACGAAATAAAGCGAGGTGGACACGACCGGCGAGACCACGCTCTGCAGGATCGTGCGGAAGGTGCGCGACATCTCGAAACGGTAGATGGCGGCGATCGCGGTCCAGTTCATGCCCCGTCCCTCACGAGCCCGACGAAGATGTCCTCCAGCGAGTCCTGCGTGGTCTGGAGGTCGCGCACCCGCATCCCGGCCTCGCCGAGCGCGGTCAGAAGGCTGGCGATGCCGGTCCGCTCGGCGGATCGGTCGTACTGGTAGCTGACGGCGCAGCCGTCCTCGGCCAGCTCCAGCCCGAAGTCGTCCAGCGTCGCGGGCAGGGCGTCCACCGGCTGCTGAAGCTCGATGGTCAGGCGCTTGCGGCCCATGCGGCGGATCAGGGCGGAGGTCTCCTCCACCAGCAGGATGCGGCCCTGGCTGATGACGCCGATCCGGTCGGCCATCGCCTCCGCCTCCTCGATGTAGTGGGTGGTCAGGATGATCGTGGCGCCGCCGGCCTTGAGGTCGCGCACCACGTCCCACATTCCTTTGCGCAGCTCCACGTCCACGCCGGCCGTCGGCTCGTCCAGGAACAGCACCCGCGGCTCATGGGCCAGCGCCTTGGCGATCAGCACCCGGCGCTTCATCCCGCCCGAGAGCTCCTTCACCTGCGCGTCCTTCTTGTCCCACAGCGACAGGCGCTTGAGCACGTCCTCCAGGTAGGCGTCGTTCCGCCCCCTGCCGAACAGCCCGCGGGAGAAGCTGACGGTGCGCCAAACCGTCTCGAACGGCTCGAGGTTGATCTCCTGCGGCACCAGCCCGATCAGCCGCCGCGCGGCGCGGTAGTCATCGCGCACGTCGTGGCCCGCGACCTCGATGCGCCCCTCGTTCAGCGAGGCGATGCCGCAGATCAGCGATATCAGGGTGGTCTTGCCGGCGCCGTTGGGTCCCAGCAGCGCGAGGATCTCTCCCTCTGCGATCTCCAGGTCCACGCCCTTCAGCGCCTGGAAGCCGGACTCGTAGGTTTTCCGCACGTCGCGGATCGAAACGATGGCGTTCATGGTCGGAGGTCCTCCCGGCCGCGGACCATAGGGAGGGGCGCGGCGGCTGGAAAGAGCGGATCTCGAAGGCGTTGACGAGAGGGGGAGCGCTTCGTTAACGAAGATGAAGAGACTTGCAGGGAATATGTCATGCCGCGTCCGTTTCTCCCCGCGTACCCGGGGATCCTCGCCCTCGCCCTCGCCGCCGCGCCGGCGTCGGCGGCCACCCTCGCCTCCAGCGCCATCGGGACCAGGCTTCTTTCGGGCTCGCGCGCGCCCGCCTCGGGGAACGTCTACTCCGACGACGTGATGCTGGAGAGCCTGAGCTTCGGGGACGTCGCCTTCTCGACCGGCAACTCGTTCTCCGCCGTCACCTATTTCGAGGTCTTGTCGGGCTTCGCGAACATCAACGCCGAGTGGGGCGACCACGACACCGCCGCGGATGGCGACCCGGACCCGTTCACCAAGGCAGGCCACGCCGGCGTCTCGCAGGAGACGACGGACCGCGCCATCCAGAACGCGACCCTGCTCAACGCCTTCAACAGCCTCAGCCTGTCCGAGATGTCGGACGGCGAGGACAACGGCGGCTTCTCCTTCAAGGTCCTGTTCGCGGACGGCCTTCGCGACAACGCCGCCGGCCCCGACGACACGCCCGAAATGGTGTTCTTCGAGCGGGGGATGAACGACACCTTCCGCCTCGAAGCCATCATCGGCGGAACCTTCGCCGATCCGGTCTACGCGCCGAGCATCCTCACGCTCGACAGCGGAACCTTCGGAAGAACGGGGGTCAACGTGAATACGGTCGAGATCCAGTCCGGGCAGGAGCTCGGCGCAGGCGGCATCGACATCTCCGAGTTCGGGATCGGCCTGGACGCGGTCGTCTACGGCTTCCGCATGACCGTGCTGACCGGCGGCCCGGACCTCAACGGCTTCTTCCTCAGCGCCGTGGACCCCGAGAGCTTCGAGGCGCCGCTCCAGCCCGACCCGAACGCGCGGCTCCCGGCGGTTCCGGCGCCCGCGGCGCTCCCGCTGCTGGGCGTCGGCGTCGTCGCGCTCACGCTGGTCGGCCGCCGCCGCAGCGTCTGACCCAGCGTCAGCCGCCGACGGCGAGGATCAGCGGATGACCTCCGAACGTCCCGGGCTCGATCCGCCCCGGAAGCGCTCCGCCGTCCAGCGTCCGGAAGCTGCGCCCCCCGAGGGCGCCCAGGTCGAACGCCGCCCCCTCGCCGTCCCGCGAGAGGTCCGCGAGCACCAGCAGCGCCTCCTCCCCCCGCACCCGGGCGAAGCCGATCGCCCGCGCGCCGGGGGCCGCGGTCAGCGCCGCCGTCTCCCCCTCCGCGAACAGCGCCGGCCGCTCCGCCCGCAGCCTAGCAGCGCGCGCATCAGGTCCCGCTTGCGCCCGTCATAGCCGTCGCGCGCCGCCTCCCGCGCCGCGAAGTCCACCGGCCGCCGGTTGTCAGGGTCCACGAGGCTCAGGTCCGCGAACTCCGTCCCCTGGTAGATGTCGGGGACGCCCGGCAGGGTCAGCTTGAGGGCGAGCTGCACCAGCCCCTTCCGCTCCCCCCGCTCGATGAACGGCCGCGCCGTCGTCTCGAACGCCGTGCGGAACGCCTCCGACCCCAGCGCCCCGCGGGTGAAATCGTCCAGCAACTGCTCATAGGCGGGGTCCGAGGCGGTCCAGGACGTGGTCCGGTCCGCCTCCCGCGCCGCCTTCACGATCCAGGCCGCCATCCGGTCCGCGAAGGTCCGGGTCGTCCGGGATCCCACGCCCCCAGCAGCGACTGGTAGAAGGACCAGCGCCGCTCCGCCCCCGGATGGGCGCGTCGCGGGTCAGCATCCCGTCCCATGCGGCGACCACCTCCGCCCAGGCCTCCGGCGCGTCGGCGATGGCGGCGATCCGCATCCGCGCGTCCTCGCCCCGCTTGGTGTCATGGGTGGCGGTGGCGTTCATCGCGCCGGGCTCCCGCTCCGCCCGCGCGGCGATGGCGGGCACGAACTCCGCCGCCGGCATCCCGATGGGTGAGGTCTCGCCCCCCACCTCGTTCGCCGAGATCAGGCGGTTGTAGCGGTAGAACAGCGTGTCCTCCATGGACTTCGCCATCAGCGCGCCGGTGGTCTGCTCGAACCGCCGGCGCAGCATGTCGCCGGCCTCGCCGGGCGCCTCCCGGATCAGGCGCACCACGTCGGCCACGGCCGAGGGATCCTCCAGATCCTCCGCCACCGCGGTCTCCGAGACCCGCTTGAGCACGTCGTCGTCCGCAGGCTCCCCGCCGCCGGCGAGGTACGTCCGGTAGACCGGCATCGCCAGGCACACCGCCACCAGCGCGCGCCGCAGCGTGTCCGGCCCCCAGTCCCGCGCCGCCGGATCCTCCGCCGCCGCCTTCAGCGCCCAGCCGGTCAGCCGGTTCAGCTCGGCCGCGAGGTTCCAGGTCAGCACCCCCCGCTTCGCCTCCGCCAGGATCCGCCGGATGTTCGGCGCCTCCCCGATGAAGGCGTGATAGGCGTTGGTGATCGCCGCCTCTCCGCCCGGGTCCGTCACCGCGGCGTTCACCAGATGCGAGAAATCGTAGCCCGTGGTCCCCTCCACCGGCCAGCGCGGCGGCAGCGCCTCGCCGGGCCCGGTGATCTTCTCCACCCAGATCGGCGTGCCCGCCGGCGCCTGTTCGGCCAGCCGCTCCAGATAGCCCGAGGGGTCGGCCAGCCCGTCCACATGGTCCACCCGGATGCCATCCACGCGCCCCGCCTCGACCATCTCCAGCAGCAGACGGTGCACGTCGTCGAACACCCCCGGCTCCTCCACCCGCACGCCCACGAGGTCCGTGATCTCGAAGAACCGCCGGTGGGTCAGCGCATCCCGCGCGGCCCGCCAGTAGGATAAGCGCCAAGGCTGGCTGTCATGCACCCGGTGCAACAGCGCGAGGTCCGAGGACATCGCCTCCAGCCGCCGGTCCAGCCCCGCCGGGTCCGTGTCCGCCGCCGCCGCCAGCCCCCGCGGCGTCCCGTCCTCGATCCCCAGCACCAGAGGCCAGCTCTTCGGGTCGAGCGGCAGCTCATGCCCAGGCGCGCGGAAGGTCAGCCCCTCCTCGTCGCGCCCGATGCCGAACTCTCCTGCCTCCAGCGCCTTGGCGTAGGGCTGGCCCAGCACCGGGACCAGCAGCTTCGGCGCCGTCCAGTCGATGTCGAAATGCCCGGCGTACCGGCTCTCGCGCCCGTGGCGCAGCACGTCCCGCCACCACGGGTTCCGCACCGAGGCCGCCATGTGGTTCGGCACGATGTCGAGGATCAGCCCCAGGCCCTCGGCCTTCAGCGCGTCCGACATCCGCACGAAGCCGTCCATGCCGCCAAGGCTCTCATCGAACCGCCCGTGGTCGCAGACGTCGTAGCCGTGGGTGGACCCCTCCGTCGCCTGGAACAGCGGCGAGGCGTAGAGGTGGCTGACCCCCAGCCGCGCCAGATATGGCGCAAGCTCCGCCGCCCGGTCGAAATCCATCCCCTCCCGGAACTGGAGCCTGTAGGTGGCGCGCACGGTCATGCCGGCTCCTCGATCGTCACGCGAATCCACCACTGCGCCTCCCGCTCGCCCAGCGCGAACAGCTCGCGCCCGGAGATCTCGCCGTCGAAGGCCGGGCCGCCGAGGTTCGCCAGCACCCGCAGCCGCGCCCCATCGCCCAGCCGCCAGCAGGCCTCGACTCCCTTCTTCCCGCGCTCCTTCGCCTCCGCCTGCATGGAGGTCATGCCCGGCAGCCGCGGACAGATCTGCGTCTCGCGGAGCGTCAGCAGCTCCCGCACCAGCCGGTTGCCGGGCCGCCCCCGGGTCGAAGTCCAGTTTCCCCCAGTCGAGCTTGCTCGCCTCGAAGGTCGACCGTGCGTTGGGGTCGGGGATCGTCTCCCGCACCTCGGGGTCGGCGAAATGGGCCCAGCGCTGGAACTCGCGCCTGCGCCCCTCGCGCACCGCATCCGCCAGCTCCCCGTCATAGTCGGCGAAGAACTGGAAGTGGCGCGTCTCGTCGAACTCCTCGCCCATGAACAGCATCGGGATCATGGGCGACAGCAGCAGCAGCGCCGTCAGCACCTCCACCGCCTCCGAGGGCGCAAGCGTCGTCAGCCGCTCTCCGAACGCCCAATTCCCGGTCTGGTCGTGGTTCTGGATGAAGTTGACGAAGGCCGTGGGCGGCAGATGCGCCGAGGGCTCGCCCCGCGGCTCCCCCCTTTCCAGGGCGACGGCTCCCCCTGATGCACGAAGCCGTCCTGCAAGGCGGTCGCCATGTCCGCCCGCGGATCGTGGGAATAGTCGCCGTAATACCCCTCGGTCTCCCCCGTCGCCAGAACGTGGCAGACATGGTGGAAGTCGTCGTTCCACTCGGCGGAATAGAGCGTCGGCCGCCCCGGTCGTCCCGCTCATGCAGCCAGGTGATGTTACGCTCGTCCTCGGTGGTCAGATGCACCGGCCGGCCGAGATCGGCCGCGCGCACCTCCCGCGCCAGCTCCTCGAGGAAGCTCGGTTTCGACGGGTCGCGAATGGAATCGATGGCGTCGAGCCGCAGCCCGTCGAACCGGTACTCGGTCAGCCAGAACAGCGCGTTCTCGATGAAGAAGCGCCGCACAGGATCGCGGTCGAAGGCGATCCCGGCGCCCCACGGCGTCTTCCACTCCTGATGGAAGAACTCCGGCGCGTAGGCCGGCAGGAAATTCCCCTCCGGCCCGAAGTGGTTGTAGACGACGTCGAGGAACATCATCAGCCCCCGCTCATGCGCCGCGTCCACCAGCCGCTTCAGCCCCTCCGGGCCCCCATAGGCCACATGGGGCGCGTAGGGCAGCACCCCGTCATAGCCCCAGCCGCGATTGCCGGGGAACTGCCCGATGGGGCACAGCTCCACCGCCGTGATCCCGGTCCCGGCGAGGTGGTCCAGCTTCTGGATCACCCCGTCGAAATCCCCGGTCTCCGAGAACGTGCCGGTATGCAGCTCGTAGAGGACCACCTCCTCCCACGGCCGCCCTTCCCATTCGGTCCGCCACTCATAGGCCCGCGGGTCCACGATCCGGGACGGCCCGAGCACCGACTTGATCTGCGCCCGCGCCGCCGGATCGGGGACCACCAGATCCTTCATCAGGAACGCATACGCATCGCCCGGCGCGGCCGGCAGCTCCGCCCGGAACCAGCCGTCCGCGTCCTTGTCCAGCGCGTGCCGCGCCCCCTTCAGGGACACGGCGGCCTCCTCCAGCCCCGGCGCCCAGAGGTTGAAGCGCCAGCGTCCGTCTCCGGCGGGCTCGGTTCCCCAGGATTTGCGGAAATGACTCATGCAGGGGGCTCCGTCGTCTCCCAGATCGTCACGGAACGCGAGGGGCTTCCCACCTGCGCGCCCAACTCCAGCGCCTCGCCCGCGGGCTCCACCGTCCCGGCGGCGCTGTCGGCGATCAGCCGCCAGCGCACCGGCCCGCCCGCCTCCGGCAGCGTGACCTCGGCGTCATCGGCCATCGGGTTGAGCAGCAGCAGCAGCGACCGCTCTCCGGCGCCGTTCAGCATCAGGCGCAGGCGCGTCTCGCCGTTGTGCCAGTCCTCGTCCTGCATCGGCCCTGAATCCGCGCGCAGCCACGCCGCATCCGGCAGCCTCGCCTCCCCCTCCAGCCCGCCATGCCGGAACCGCCGCGGCCGCAGCAGGGGCCGCGCGTGTCGCAGCCGCGCCATTCCGGCCACGAAGTCGAACATCTCCGGATCCCGCGGGTTCTCCCAGTCCATCCACGAGATCTCGTCGTCCTGGCAGTAGGCGTTGTTGTTGCCGCCCTGCGTGCGCGCCACCTCGTCGCCCATCAGCCACATGGGCGTGCCGTGGCTCACCAGCAGGCTCGCCGCGCTCGCGCGCCGCAGCCGCCCGCGCCGCTCCAGCACCTCCGGGTCGTCGGTGTCGCCCTCGGCGCCGCAGTTCCAGCTCAGGTTGTGGTCATGGCCGTCGCGGTTGTCCTCGTGGTTCGCCTCGTTGTGCTTCTGGTCGTAGGCCCACAGGTCCGCCAGCGTGAACCCGTCATGCGCCGTCAGGAAGTTGACCGAGGACCACGGCCGCCGCCCCCGCTTCTCGAACTTGGAGGACGATCCCAGCAGCGCATCCGCCAGCCCCGCATGGGCGCCCTGATCGCCCTTCCAATAGCTGCGGCCGGTGTCGCGGTATTCGCCGTTCCACTCCGCCCAGCCCGGCGGGAAGCCGCCCACCTGATAGCCGTCCGGCCCCATGTCCCAGGGCTCGGCGATCATCTTCACGCCCTGCAGCACCGGGTCCTGCCCGACCGCGTCGAAGAACACCGTCTCCGGGTCGAAGGTTTCGTAGGCCCGCCCCAGCGCCGAGGCGAGGTCGAAGCGGAACCCGTCCACATGGCACTCGCTGACGAAATAGCGCAGGCTGTCCATCACCATCTGAAGCACCCGCGGCTTCTTCAGGTTGAGGTTGTTGCCGCAGCCCGTGGTCTCGAAATAATAGCGCGGGTCCTCGGCCAGCATGTAGTAGCTGGCGTTGTCGATGCCCCGGAAGGACAGCGTCGGCCCCATCTGGTTGCCCTCGGCGGTGTGGTTGAACACCACGTCGAGGATCACCTCCAGCCCCGCCTCGTGCAGGCGGCGCACCATGGTCTTGAACTCGTCCAGCCCCGCGCCCGGAGAGAAGAAGCGCGGCGCCAGCGCATGGAAGCAGGCGGTGTTGTAGCCCCAGTAGTTGCTGAGCCCCTTCTCCACCAGATAGCGGTCGTCGAAGAACGCCTGCACCGGCATCAGCTCCACCGCCGTGACCCCGAGCTTCACCAGATGCTCGATCACCCGCGGGTCCGACAGGCCCGAGAACGTGCCCCGCACCGGCGGCGGAAGGTCGGGATGCCGCTCGGTCATCCCCTTCACATGCGCCTCGTAGACGATGGTGTCCTCGAACGGCGTGCGCGGCGCGCGGTCCTCGCCCCAGGTATGGGCGGTGTCCATCACGATGCACTTGGGCATCATGCGCGCGCTGTCGCGGCGGTCGAAGCTCAGATCCTCGCGGTTGTGGCCGATGCGGTAGCCGAAGCAGGCGTCATGCCAGTGTACCTCGCCGGTCAGCGCCAGCGCGTAGGGGTCGATCAGCAGCTTGTTGGGGTTGAAGCGGTGCCCGGCCTCGGGCGCATAGGGCCCGTGGACGCGGTAACCGTAAAGCTGCCCGGGCCGGATGTCGGGCAGGTAGCCGTGCCAGACCTCGTGCGTATGCTCCGGCAGCACGATGCGCTCCAGCTCCCGCTTGCCTTTCGGATCGAACAGGCACAACTCCACCTTCGCGGCATTGGCCGAGAACAGCGCGAAGTTCACGCCGGACCCGTCCCAGGTCGCGCCCAGCGGGTTCGGAAGCCCTGACTTCACCCGAGACTTCATCGAGATTCCCCCTGTGCGCACGGAACGCCTGCTGCGGATGCGGTCAATCCGACCTCCTCACGAGGTCTGAAGGGCGCGAGGCCCCCGCGCGCCTCCCCGACAACGCGCGCCCCCTGCGCCGGTTCCACGTCATGCTGCGCCGCAATGCAACCATTCCTGCGGAACCCGACGGCTCCGCGGGCGTTGGCGGCCCATGCGGCGTCCGGTCCAGGACCCGCCTTCATTCTGGAAGGGAGCCAGACATGACCAAGGACATTCTCACCTTCGCCGGCGCTTCGCTGCTCGCCCTCGGCCTCGCGGCCGGTCCCGTGGCGGCGCAGCAGAACCCCGTGCAGCAGACCCCGCGCCCCGCGGGCGAGCGCGAGTCGATGGAACTCGACAACCAGATGGCCCAGTGGGACAAGGACGGCTCGGGCATCATCGACCGCACCGAGTGGGACGAGAGCTTCGACAACCGCGGCGCCTACGATCGCTGGGACAGCAACCGCGACGGCACGCTCAGCCGCGACGAGTTCAACCAGGGCGTCTACACGCGCTACGACCGCGACCAGAGCGGCGACATGAACGACGACGAATGGAGCCTCTGGGAAGAGGACGCGAGCGACAACGGCATCTTCGGCATGTGATGCCGCGTTGTGCGCCGAAGGGGCCGCGGCTTTCCGCGGCCCCTTCGCATGTCCGCCTGACGGAACCCGGCGCCGCCCTGCGCGTTGCCCCGTCTGCGCCGCCCCCGGAGGTCACCCAATCCCCGACGCCCCCGCATGCTAGACGGCCTCCCCATCTGGGCCGTGTTCGCCGTCTTCGCCGCGGCGGCGCTGGTCATCGCGTGGGCCGGCGTGAAGATCACCGGCGTCGCCGACCGCCTCGCCGACCAGACCGGCATGGGCGAGGCGATCACCGGCGCGATCCTTCTGGGCATGACCACCTCGCTCTCCGGCACTGTGGTCTCGGTGGTCTCGGCGCTGGACGGGGACGCCTCGCTCGCCTTCTCCAACGGCATCGGCGGGATCGCGGCGCAGACCTTCTTCCTCGCGCTCGCGGACATGATCTACCGCCGGGCCAATATCGAACACGCGGCCGCCGACATCGCCAACGTCTTCCAGGCGGGGCTCCTGCTGGCCATGCTGTCGCTGCCGCTGATCGCCTGGGCCTCGCCCGAATGGTCGGTGCTCGCGGTCCACCCCGTCTCGATCGTCCTGTTCCTCGCCTACGTCTTCGGCTCCCGCGCCGGCGCCAAGATCGGCGAGAACCCCATGTGGAAGCCCGTCCGCACGAAGGAAACCCGGCAGGAGCAGCCGGACGAGGAGCGTCAGCACGGCCGCGCCCTCCTCCCCATGGCGCTGCGCTTCGCGGGCCTCGCCGCCGTGCTCGGCCTCGCGGGCTACGTCGTGTCGCAGTGCGCCCCGCCCATGGCGCAGGCGATGGGCCTCTCCTCCACCGCCATCGGCGCGCTGGTCACCGCCACCGCCACCTCGCTGCCGGAGCTGGTGACCACGCTGGCCGCCGTGCGCCGCGGCGCCGCCCAGCTTGCGGTCGGCGGCATCATCGGCGGCAACTCCTTCGACGTGCTGTTCCTGACCCTGTCGGACATCGCCTACCGCGACGGCTCCCTCTATCACGCCGTCGGGCCGCAGGACCTGTTCTGGATCATGGTCAGCCTCCTGATGACCGCGATCCTCCTCATGGGCCTCGTGGCGCGGGAGAAGCGCGGCCCCGGCGGCATCGGGGTCGAGAGCGTGCTGCTGATCGTGGTCTACGCGGGCGCCGTCGCCCTCCAGTCGGTGCAGGGATGACCTCAGCGCCGCCGGCGGCGCCACCACGGGATCACGCGCCGCCGCCACCAGGCCGCGACCCGTCGCAGCAGCCGGTCCGCCGCCGGCACGTCCACCGCCAGCACCATCAGCCCCAGCGGAACCATCCAGAACCCCAGCACCGGCAGGAACCCCAGCAGGCCGAGGCACACCAGCGCCACGCCCATGGACATCCGCAGGATGCGGTTGCGGGGCAGGGGCACCCGTCGGCCCGCGATATGCACCGCATCCATGTCACGTTTGCGTCTCGCCATCCGTCCCCCGCTCGACCCGACACGGCCTTGGCCGGTATGTCTCCAAGCGCCCCGCCGCTTCGCAGGTTCCCGGTCACATGAGCTTCCGCGTCGCCACCTACAACATCCGCAAATGCGTCGGCCTCGACTGGCGCCGCCGGCCGGACCGCATCCTCGCCGTGCTGGCCGAGATCGGCGCCGACGTCGTCGCCTTGCAGGAGGCCGACCGCCGCTTCGGCGAGCGCGAGAGCACCCTCCCGCTCGACGCGCTGGCCGAGGCCGGCTGGACCCCCGCCCGCGTCGCCCGCAGGGACCTCTCGCTCGGCTGGCACGGCAACGCCATCCTGCTCGGCCCCCGCGCGCAGCTTCAGGACGCGCGCCCGCTGGACCTCCCCGCGCTGGAACCCCGCGGCGCCGCCGTCGCCGACGTCCGCATCGACGGCCACGACCTGCGCGTGATCGGCATGCATCTCGGCCTCACCGCCGGCCCCCGCCTCCGCCAGGCCGCCGCCATCGTGGCCGAGGCCGAGGCGCACCCTCCCCGTCCCTCGATCCTGATGGGCGACATGAACGAATGGCGCAATTTCGCCGGCGCCCTCGCCCTGTTCGGAGAGCGTCACCACCTCTCCCCCCCGCGCTCACCTTCCACGCCTCGCGTCCCGTGGCCGCGCTCGACCGCATCGTGGCGAGCCATGAGCTGCGCTTCCTCTCCTGCGGCGCCCATGACAGCCCCGCCTCCCGGCGCGCCTCGGATCACCTCCCCCTCCGGGCCGAGCTCGACTTCAAGGACCCCGCATGATCGCCGTCTTCCCCGTCGCCCGACAGGCGAAGATCCCGCTCCGCCGCGCCTCCGGCCGCCTCCCTCTCCGGGCCGCCCCCGCCTGCAAGGACGCCGCATGATCGCCTTCCTGGACTTCATCTGGGAGACGCTGATCGCGCTCTGCTACCTTGCGGGCGTGATCGTGGCCCTGCGCGCGGCGGGCCGGGCTCATACCGCGCAGGGGGCCGCCGCCTGGGCGATGGCGCTGGTGCTCGCCCCCTTCGCGGCCCTGCCGCTCTACCTGCTGTTCGGCCCGCCCAACAACCGCCTGCTCGCCTCCGGCCAGCGCCGCGCCCGCGCCGCCGCGCTCGCCCGCATCGGCCCCGATCGCCTCCCCCGCCCCGCCGCGCCCGAGGGCGAGGACGCCGCCCTGCGCGAACCTCTGGAACGCCTCGCCTCCCTCCCCACCGTGCTCGCCCCCCGGCCCGAGCTTCTGATCGACGGAGACGCCACCTTCGACGCCGTCTTCCGCCTGATCGAGAGGGCCGAGCATCACATCGCCCTCCAGTTCTACATCTACCGCGACGACGCGCTCGGCCGCCGCCTGACCGCCGCGCTGAAGGCGAAGGCCCGGGCCGGCGTGCGCGTGACCTTCCTCTACGACGCCGTCGGCGCCCGCTCCTACGGCCGCTGGGACGAGCTGGAGGCGGCGGGCGTCGAATGCCGCCCCTTCGCCATCGGCCGCCGGGTGCCGCGCGTGATGCAGCTCAACTTCCGCAACCACCGCAAGATGGTGGTGGCGGACGGGCGCGCGGGCATCCTCTCGGGCCAGAACGTGGGGATCGAATATCTCGGCCAGGACCCCGCTTTCGGCCCCTGGCGCGACACCGCGATCCTGCTGCGCGGTCCCGCCGCCGCGGCGCTGGACGCCTCCTTCGCCGAGGACTGGGCCTGGGCCGGCGGCCGCCCCCTCGCCGACGCCCCCCAGCCCGGCGCCCTCGAACCCCGCGCCCCCGAACGCCGCGCGCCCGAGCCCGAAGCCCTCGAACCCGCCGCCCGCGGATGCGGCGCCTTCCAGCGCAGCGCCGCCGAGCCCCCCGCCCTCGCGCCCCGCGCCCCTGAACGCGGCGCCCCCGAAGCCCCCGCTCCCGGCGCCGACATCGCCGGCCCCGAACTCTGTCCCGTGCTGGTGCTCCCCACCGGCCCCTCGGACCCGCGCCCCTCCTGCACGCTGGCGCTGATCCATCTGATCGCCTCGGCCCGCCACCGGATCTGGATCGCGACGCCCTACTTCGTGCCCGAGCTGGACCTGCTGACCGCCCTCAAGCTCGCCGCCCTGCGCGGCGTCGACGTGCGCATCCTGATGCCGGACGAGGTCGATCACCGCATCGTCTGGCTCGCCGCCTTCGCCTATGTCGACGAGGCGCTGGAGGCCGGCATCACCCTCCACCGCTACACCGAGGGCTTCATGCACCAGAAGGTCATCCTTCTGGACGACCGGGCGGCCTCCGTGGGCACGGTGAACCTCGACGCCCGCTCGTTGCGCCTGAACTTCGAGCTGACGGCCCTGGTCTTCGACCCGGTCTTCGCCGCGCAGGTGGAGACGATGCTGAAGGCCGACTTCGCCCGCGCCGTCCTCCACGACGAGGCCCGGCAGGAGGCGAGACCCTTCTGGGTGAAGGTCCTCGCCCCCGCTGCGCGCCTCGCAGCGCCCATATTGTGAGGGGTTAACGCGAATTAACCCAACATCTTGCGTCGCGTTTCGCAGCGAAACATGCGAAACGCCTCAGCGCAGCCCCAGCCCGCGCGCGATGATCCCGCGCAGGATCTCCCGCGTCCCGCCTCTCAGCGAGTAGCTGGGCGCCGAGAGCATGGTCTCCGCCAGCGTCGCGGCATACTCGTCCCGCGCGCCCTTGTCGGGCTCCGCCTCCACCAGCAGGCGGGCGATCTCGGGCAGGGACTGCTCGAACTCCGCGCCCACGTCCTTGACCAGCGAGGCCTGCAGCGCCGGGTTCTCCCCCCGCTGCAGCATCCCCGACACCGACCGCGACAGCCGCCGCAGCGCCATCAGATGCGCGGACAGCCGCCCGATGGCGATCTCCGCCCGCTCGTCGCCGTTGGACCGCTCCGAGAGCCGCCCGATCAGCTCCGTCAGCAGCGCCATCGAGGACAGGAACCGCTCCGGCCCCGAGCGTTCGAACGCCAGCTCCGAGGTCACCTGGTTCCAGCCGTCGCCCCGGGTCCCGAGGATGGCGCTCTCGGGCACGAACACGTCCTCGAACGTCACCTCGTTGAAGTGTTCGCCCCCGGTCAGGTCCTTGATCGGCCGGATCGTGATGCCCGGCGTCCTGAGGTCGATCAGAAGCTGCGAGACGCCCTTGTGCCGGTCCTCCGGACCCCCGTCGGTGCGGCAGAACAGGATCATGTAGTGGCAGCGATGCGCCCAGGTGGTCCACAGCTTCGTGCCGTTGATGCGGAAACCGCCATCCTCCGGCACGGCCTTCGTCCGCACGGCCGCGAGATCCGACCCCGAGCCCGGCTCCGACATCCCGATGCAGAAGTAGCATTCGCCCCGCGCGATGGCCGGCAGCACCTCCTTCTTTTGCTCTTCGGTCCCGACCCGCATGATCAGCGGCCCCGACTGGCGGTCCGAGATCCAGTGCGCCGCCACCGGCGCGCCATGCGCCAGCAGCTCCTCCATCACCACGTAGCGGTCGAGCGCCGAGCGCTCATGCCCGCCCCACTCCTTCGGCCAGGTCATGGCGATCCAGCCCTTCTCCCCCAACCTGCGGGAGAACTCGGCCGAGAAGCCGGTCCAGGAAAGCGCCCGCTCCCGCCACGGGTAATCCGCCAACTCCTCCTTCAGGAAGGCGCGGACCTCGCGGCGCAGGGCCTCGGCGCCGGGCGCTTCGGGCGGGGGCGGGAAGTCGAAGGCGGCGATGGCGTTCATCGGGTCTCTCCTGCGATCAGGGGCCAGAAGCCGTCGCGGCCGGCGGCGAGCGCGGCACGCCCCAGCTCCCGCGACCATCTAGCCTCGTTCCCGAACTCGTCGCGCCAGGACATCAGGCGCGTGGTGAACAGGCGCAGCGGATGTTCCTGCGTGAAGCCGATGGCCCCGTGCACCTGGTGGCAGATGGCGGCGACGGCGCCCGCGGCCTCGCCGGCGCGGACCTTGGCGGCGGCGATGGGGGCGAGGTCCCGCCCGCCCTCCAGCAGCCCGGCCGCGGCCTCGGCCCCCGCATCGGCGGCGGCGGTCGCGGCGGCGGTGTGGCCGGCGGCGACGGCGAGCTGGTGCTGGATCGCCTGGAACTTGCCCAGCGGCCGGCCGAACTGCTCCCGCTCTCCGGCATAACGCAGCGTCAGCTCCACCGCCCGCTCCAGCGCGCCCGCCAGCGCCAGCGCCCGGACGGCCGCGCCCAGCGCGAAGGCGGCCTCGGCGCTCACCGGCGAGGCCGCCACCTGCGAGGCCTCCAGCGCCGCATCCAGCCGCAGATCGTCCCGCGGCTCGTGCGCCACGTTGGCGCCCTCCGCGGTCACCTGCGGCGCGACGCAGACCAGCATCGTGCCGCCCTCATGCGACACCGGCAGGACCACGGCGGCGGCGCTCCGCCCATAGGGCACGCGGGCGGCCTCGCCGCGCAGACGCCACCCCTCGCCCTCCTTCGCCAGCGTCAGCGCGCCGGGCGCGGGGGCGGCGAAGGTCAGCGCGCCCGAAGGCGCCTCGATGCCCGCCCGGGCCAGCAGCGCCCCGGCGATCAGCGCCTCGGCCAGCGGGGCGGGCAGGGCGTAGCTTCCCGCCAACCGCACCAGCGACAGCACCTCCACCGGATCGGCGCCGAAGCCCCCGGCCTCCTCGGGCACGAGGGCCAGCGGCAGGCCCATCTCCTCGATCTTCGCCCAGATCCGCGCCTCGCGGTCTTCGGGCACGGCGCCGACCCAGGCGTTAGGCCCGTGCTCCGCCTCGAACAGCTTTTCGGCCTGTTCCTGCAGAAGCCCCGCCATCAGAGGCGCTCGATGATGGTGGTGTTGGCCATGCCGCCGGCCTCGCACATGGTCTGGAGGCCGTATTTCGCCCCCGACCGGCCCATGGCGTGGAGCATCGTGGTCATGATCCGCGCGCCCGAGGCGCCCAGCGGGTGCCCCAGCGCGATGGCGCCGCCGCAGGGGTTGAGCTTCGCCTCATCCTCCAGCCCGAAATCCTTGGCCCAGGACATGGGCACCGGGGCGAAAGCCTCGTTCACCTCGATATGGTCGAGGTCGGCGGCCTTCATCCCCGCCCGCTCCAGCGCCTTGCGCGAGGAGGGGATCGGCGCCGTCAGCATCAGCTCGGGGTTGTCGCCCCGCACGTCGTAGCTCACGAAGCGGGCCAGCGGCTCCAGCCCCAGCTTCGTCGGCCATCTCCTCGGACATGATCAGCAGGGCCGAGGCGCCGTCGGTGATCTGGGAGGAGTTGCCCGCGGTGACGGACCACGACACGTCCGGGTAGCGAGCCTCCATCTCGGGGTTCTGGAAGGCGACGCGGAGCTGGCTCAGCCCTTCGGTCGTGGTGCCCTCGCGGATGCTTTCGTCGCGGGTCATCGGGCCGTCGGGGGTGTCGATGGCCACGATCTCGGCGTCGAAATGGCCGGCGGCGCGGGCGGCGGCGGCGCGGGCGTGGGAGCGGGCGGAGAAGGCGTCCATCTCCTCGCGCGTCAGCTGGTACTTCTGCGCCACCAGCTCGGCGGAGACGCCCTGGCCCACGAGGCCCGGCGCGTAGCGGGCGTTCATGGACGGGCCGTAGGGGTCCTGGCCGTCGCGCCGGGAGGAGCCCATCGGGATGCGGGACATGCTCTCGAGCCCGCCCGCCACCGCGATGTCATAGGCGCCGGCCACGATCCCCTGCGCCGCGAAATGCACCGCCTGCTGGGACGAGCCGCACTTGCGGTCGATGGTGGTGGAGGGGACATGCTCGGGCCAGCCCGCCGCCAGCAGCGCCATGCGGCCGGGGGTGTAGGACTGCTCGCCGACCTGGGAGACGCAGCCGATCAGCACGTCGTCCACCGTCCCCGGGTCGAGGTCCGACCGCTTGACCAGCTTGTCCAGCACCTGGGCCAGCAGCTCCACCGCGTGGACCTGCGAGAGGCCCCCTCCGGGCTTGCCCTTGCCCATGGGCGAACGGACGGCGTCGACGATGACGGCGTGGCGGGTCATGGGCGGTCTCCTCCAGATGGCGTTCCGCGATGCGGTTTCGGGATGCTTACCGCCCGGCAGGGGAGAGGCGCAAGCGCGCTCAGCCGAAGGCGGAGTAAAGCATCCGTGCGGCGGTGATGGCGAGGAACAGCGCGAACAGGCGCCGCAGCGTCGGCTGGTTCACCCGGTGGGCGATGGAGGCGCCGACGGGCGCGCAGAGCCATGTCGCCGGCACGATCAGCGCCACCGCGGGCAGGGAGACGTAGCCCAGCGACAGCGGCGGCAGCCCGACTTCGCCCCAGCCCGACCAGATGAAGCCGAGCACGCCGGGGATCGCGATCAGCAGCCCCATGGCGGAGGCGGAGCCCACGGCCAGCCGGATCTCGCGGTTGTAGGCGGTCTGGATGGGGACGGCGAGCGTGCCGCCGCCGATCCCCATCAGCGACGAGAACAGCCCGATGCCGGAGGCGAGGAAGGCGTTGGCGGCGAGGCTCGCGGGCAGGCCGTCGGCGATGACCTTCTGCACCTTGAAGGCCATGTTCACCGCCACGATCAGCGCGACGATGCCGAAGACCAGCCTCAGCGCGTCCCCCGACGCCCAGCGCGACAGGATCCCGCCGGCGAGCGCGCCCACGATCATGGGGAAGGCCCAGCGCTTGAGCAGCGCCCAGTCCACGGACCCTCGGCGGTTGTGGGATCGGGCCGAGGAGATGGCCGTGGGGATGATGGTGGCGAGCGAGGTGCCCACCGCCAGGTGCTGCGTCACCGACGGGTCGAGCTGGAAGACCAGCATCAGCCACGACAGCACCGGCACGATGACGATCCCGCCCCCGACCCCCAGCAGCCCCGCGAGAATGCCCGCGAACACCCCCGTCCCCACCAGGGCGGCGGCGAGGGCGATGAGCTCCCACGTCTGGAAGTTGGCGGCGTAGTCCATGGCGGGTCCCCTCTGCGGCTGCGGCTCCGTCTTAGGACGCGAAGGCGGCAGGCGCCAGACGGGCTTCCGTCAGGCGGAAGGGCGGCGGGAGGGGCGAGGGCGCCAGCCGGCGGCGAGGGGCGGGAAAGCCTCCCGTCAGACTGATGAGAGCCGGGGAGGACCAGGGCGCCGGCCGGCGGCGAGGGGCAGAAGAGGCGTGCGTCAGGCGGAAGAGAGCCGGGCGCGGAGGGCCTCGGTCACGCGCAGGATCTCGGCGAGCTGGGCCTTCAGGCCGGCGCCCGCCCCTTCGAACCGGTCGTCCAGCGCGGCGGTGCCGATGGTGAAGCCCGTGCAGCCCGCGCCCAGCATCGCGGCGATATGGGCGGGCGTGGCGATGGAGCCTGCCGCGATCACCGGCTTGGCGGTGACGCCGACCACGGCGCAGGCCAGCGGCTCGGCCGGGATGCGCGCGCGGTAGGCCAGCAGGTCCAGCCCGTGGACGTGGTCGAGGGCGGCGAGTTCATGCGCGGAGGCGACGATCTCGCCCATCTCCCCCTCCAGCACCGAAGGATGGCCGGTGATCCGCCCGGGGAAGGGGTAGTAGCCGATGCCCGTGCCCTGGAGGATCCGCGCCGCCTCGTCGGCCCGCGTGCCGCCGAGCAGGCGGTCCACCCCGATCTCGGCCGCGGCGCGCAGGGAGGCGCGCTCGGTCTCGCGGTCCAGCGAGACCACCTCCAGCCAGCTCGTGGCGCCCGCCTCGCGGATGCGGTCGGCGAGGTTTCGCAGCGAAACCAGGGGCAGGCCCACGTCCTTGAAGCCGATATGGCGCACGCCGGCCGCGAGCGCCGTCTCCAGATGCGCCTCGGCGTCGGGGACGGTGCGGTCGTTGCGGGTGAGCATGAAGATGAAGCCGGGGGTCACGCGGTCCTCCCTGCGGAACGGGGGCAGCATGGGGCAGGGGCGGCCCACGGGCAAGGGCCGCGGGCTGGCGGGCCCGGGCGGCGGGGGCTAGGGTCCGCCCCGATGCGTCAGGACCGGGAGGGGTGAATGGACGACGACTACCAGCCGCGCATGGAGGCGCGGGTCGAGGACGGGATCGGCTGGCTGACCTTCTGGAACCCGCGGCGCAAGAATGCCGTGACGCTGGCGATGTGGCGGGCGATCCCCGGGATCCTCGACGCCTTCGCCGCCGACCCGGAGGTGAAGGTGGTCGCGGTGCGCGGCGAGGGGGAGGCGGCCTTCGTCTCGGGCGCCGACATCACGGAGTTCGAGACCCTGCGCTCCACCCCCGAGGGCGTCGCTGCCTATGAGGCGGCCGGCACCGCCGCCGGGACCGCCCTCCAGGAATGCCCCAAGCCGGTGGTGGCGGTGATCCGCGGCTGGTGCGTGGGGGGCGGCATGGGAACGGCGCTGAACTGCGACCTGCGGTTCGCGGCCTCGGACGCGGTGTTCGCCATTCCCGCCGCGCGGCTGGGGCTGGGCTACCGCTACCAGGGGGTGAAGCGGCTGGCGGACGTGGTCGGGCCGGCGCGGGCGAAGGAGATCTTCTTCACCGCCCGCCGCTACCCCGCCGACGAGGCGCTGGCCATGGGCCTGATCGAGCGGGTGGCCCCGATCGAGGGGTTCGAGGCGGCGGCGAAGGCCTACCTCTCGGACATCGCGGCCAACGCGCCGCTGACGGTGGCGGCGGCGAAGCTCGCGGTCAACGCCAGCCGGAAGGACCCCGAGGCGCGGGACATCGCGGCGGTGGAGGCCGCAGTGATCGGCTGCTTCGAAAGCGAGGACTACAAGGAGGGCCGCCGCGCCTTCGCCGAGAAGCGCAAGCCGGTTTTCCGCGGGGTCTGACCGGGCGGCCCTCTCCGGGCGGCCCCCACCCCGGCCCTCCCCCGCGAGGGCGGGGGAGGGACGCGCCAGGCGCCCGCCCGCGGCGAGGGCGGCCGGCGCAACCCCCGATCGTCGCGCGAAGGCCGCGCGCGCCCACGGGGCGCCTCCGCGCATTCGCGCGGAGCGGCGCGTCTTCGCGCCGGCGCGGCCGGCCCGGCGGCAGGCGCGACGCTCAGGGGTCGATGACGCGGATCGGGCTTCCGTCGAGCCAGGCGGCGATATCCTCCACCGCCCCCTCGTAATACAGGCGGTAGTTCCCGTCCGCGACGTAGCCGATATGCGGCGTGCCGATCACGTTGGGCAGGCGGCGCAGCGGGTCGTCGCAATCGGGCGGCTCCTGCTCATAGACGTCGAGGCCGGCGCCGGCGATCCACCCCTCCTGCAGGGCCCGCAGCAGGGCCGCCCCGTCCACCAGCGGCGCGCGGGAGGTGTTCACCAGACAGGCCGTGCGCTTCATCGCCCGCAGCTCCCGCTCCCCCAGGATCCCGCGGCTGCGGTCCGAGAGGACCAGATGCACCGACAGCACGTCCGCCTCCCGGCACAGCGCCTCGAGCGAGGGGGCGAGGCGCGCGCCGGCCTCGGCCGCGCGCGCCTCGGTCAGGTTCGGGCTCCAGGCCAGCACGTCCATGCCGAAGGCCCGGCCCACCTGCGCGACCATCCCGCCGATGGAGCCCAGCCCCAGCAGCCCCAGCGTGCGCCCGTTCAGGCTCGTCCCCACCGGGCCCTGCCACAGGCCCTGGCGGAAGCGCGCATGCTCGGCGCAGACGCGGCGGCGTCAGGTTCAGGATCAGGCCCCAGGCGATCTCGCAGGTCGTGGACTTGTCCCCGCCCGTGCCGCAGACGACCACGCCCCGCGCCTGCGCCGCCGCCACGTCGATGGCCGCGTTGCGCGCGCCGGTGGTGACCAGCAGCTTCAGGTCCGGCAGGCGCGCGAGAAGCGAGGCGGGGAAGGCCGTCCGCTCCCGCATCGCCAGCACGATCTCGAAACCCGCCAGCGCCTCGGCCGCCTCGTCCTCCGAGGCGAAGGGATGGGTGAAGGGGACCGGCTCCACCCGGCCCGCGAGGCGCGACCAGTCTCCGAAGCGGGTCGCGACGCCCTGGTAGTCGTCGAGCACGGCGCAGCGCATGGCGGATCCTCCCTCGTCGTTCGGCGCGACGTTAGGCGGGCGGGGGCGCGAAGACCATCGCAAGGGCGTGGCCCCGCCCGGAGTTTCTTGTATGGTCCGGCCTTGCCGACCGGCAAGGAACAGGGTCGGCGCGAGAAGGAGGCGGGGGATGAGCGAGGCCGAGGAGCCGCGCGGGCAGCGCAAGAAGGCGACCGTGCGCAAGGAGGAGATCATCGGCATCGCGGCCGAGATGTTCGCCCTGCGCGGCTACAACGGCACGAGCCTGCGGGACATCGCCGACCGGGCGGGGCTGACCAAGGCCGCGCTCTACTACCACTTCCCCGACAAGGAGCAGATCTTCGAGGTGGTGGTGATGACCCGCCTCGCCGCCCTGATCGCCGACGCCACGGAGGCCGCGGAGGGGGCGGGCGACCAGCCGCTGAAGAAGATCGAGGCGGTGCTGGTCGCCTCGGCCGGGCGGATCGACCGGGACCGGAGCGGCTGGGTCGCGTCCTCCAACGCCTTCTGGTCCATCGAGAACACCCAGAACCGCACCCGCATCGTGGAGATGCGCGACCAGTACGAGAAGATCCTTCGCGACGCGATCCGGGACGCCATGGCGCAGGGCCTGATCCGGGAGGACGACGCCGGGCTGATCGGGCGGCTGCTGCTGACGGGGCTCAACGGGATCGCGCGGTGGCGCAACGAGAGCGGGCCGCTGTCGGTGGTGGACATCATCCGCCGCTATCTCGACTTCGTCTTCGCGGGCGTGCTGACCGAGGAAGGGCGCGCGCGGCGGTAGCCTTCGCGCGCCGTCTCTGGTCTTGTCCCTGCGAAGCATGGAGGAACTCATGAGCGAACTTCAGGGGAAGGCGGTCATCGTCACGGGCGCGAGCCGGGGGATCGGGGCCGCGACGGCGCGGGAGCTGGCGGGGCAGGGCGCCTCGGTGGTGCTGGCGGCGCGCAGCACGGACGAGACCGGCGAGGTGGCCGAGGCGATCCGGGCCGAGGGCGGCAAGGCGGAGGTCATCGCCTGCGACGTGCTGAAATACGAGGACGTGGACGCCGCCGTGGCGCTGTGCCTGGAGGCGTTCGGGCGGCTCGACGGGCTGGTGAGCAACGCGGGCATGATCGAGCCGATCTCGCGGATCGCGGAGTCGGACCCGAAGGGGTGGGCGAAGTCGGCGGAGATCAACTATCTCGGCGTCTATCACGGCCTGCGCGCGGTCCTGCCGATCATGGAGCGGCAGGGGGCCGGCGTGGTGGTGAACGTCTCCTCCGGCGCCGCCTACAACCCGCTGGAGGGTTGGAGCCACTACTGCTCGGCCAAGGCCGGCGCCTTGATGCTGACGCGGGCCGCGGACCTGGAGTGCCGGGAGAAGGGCGTGCGGGTGGTGGGGCTCAGCCCCGGCACGGTCGCCACCAACATGCAGAAATCCATCAAGGCGAGCGGGGTGAACCCGATCTCGGAGCTGGAGTGGTCGGACCACATCCCGCCGGAGTGGCCGGCGAAGGCCATCGCCTGGCTCCTGACCCGCGAGGGGTCGGAGGAATATGCCGGCCGCGACCTGATGCTGCGGGAGCCGGAGGTCCGCGCGAAGCTGGGGCTGGGGTGACCGAGCTTTACGTCGACGCCGACGCCTGCCCGGTGCGGGAGGAGGCCGTGCGGGTCGCCTCCCGCCACGGGATCAGGACGCACATGGTCTCGGACGGGGGGATCCGGCCCTCGCAGGACCCGCGCGTGAACGTGGTGTTCGTGACCGGGGGGGCGGACGCGGCCGACGACTGGATCGCGGAGCGGATCGCGGCCGGGGACGTGTGCGTGACCAACGACATCCCGCTGGCCTCGCGCTGCCTGGAGCGGGGGGCGAAGGCGATCAAGCCCAACGGCGAGATGTTCACCGAGGCCGGCATCGGCATGGCGCTCGCGCAGCGGGAGCTGATGCAGACCCTGCGGGAGACGGGGGCGGTGACGGGGGGGCCTCGGCCGTTCTCGAAGCGGGACCGGTCGGTGTTCCTGGACCGGCTTGAGGCGGCGGTGCAGGCGGCGAAGCGCGGGCGGTGATGTTTCGCAGCGGGCGTTTCGCAGCGAAACGCAGGGTGCGCGACGGCGGTTTCCCGCGTTATCAACGGGTTGCCGAGGCGGGTTTGTAGAATTAACCGTTCTGGTAACCTTTGAGGGAGCGGCGGCGGCGCGCTTGCCCCTGAGGGCGAGCGGCGCATCTTGCCCGGGAAAGGAGGCCTCCCATGTCCCCATCCGAACCGCAGCCGGGGCTGGAGCCCGGGCTGGAGCCGGGCTTCGACGTCCCCGCCCTGCCGGGCATGGCGGAGGACGAGATCGAGACGCCGGCCCTGATCCTCGACCTCGACGTCATGGAGCGCAACATCGCGCTGATGGCGGCGCGGGCGAAGGCGGCCGGCGTGGGCCTGCGCGTCCATGCCAAGAGCCACCGCTCCCCCGAGATCGCGCTGATGCAGGTGGCCGCCGGCGCGGTGGGGATCTGCGCGCAGAAGGTGGCCGAGGCGGAGGCGATGGTCCGCGGCGGCGTGCGCGACGTGCTGATCTCCAACGAGGTGGTGGACCCGCGCAAGATGGCCCGGGCGGCGAGGCTGGCGCGGGAGGCGCGGGTGATCGCGATGGTCGACGATCCCTCGACTGTGAGCGCGTGGTCGGAGGCCGCGCGGGCGGCGGGCGTGGAGCTGGAGATGCTGGTGGAGATCGACGCCGGCACGGGGTCCTGCGGGATCGACGCAGGCGAACCGGCGGCGGCTTTGGCGAAGGCGGTGGCCGCGGCGCCGGGGCTGCGCTTCGCGGGGCTTCAGGCCTATCACGGCGCCGCCCAGCATGTGCGCGATGCGGGCGTGCGCCGCGGCAAGATCCGCGAGGCGGCCGAGCGGGTGCGCGAGACGCTGGCCCGGCTGGAGGCGGCGGGCCTTCCCGCGGGCATCGTGGGCGGCGGCGGCACGGGAAGCTGGGAGTTCGAGGCGGAGACCGGGCTCTGGACCGAGGTTCAGTGCGGGTCCTACCTGTTCATGGATGCGGATTACCGGCGGGTGGAGCCGGCGGAGGGGCAGGCGCTGGGCGAGTTCGGCGCGAGCCTGTTCGTGCTCTCGACCATCATGTCCAAGGCGCGGTCGGGCACGGCGATCTGCGACGCGGGGCTGAAGGTGCAGACGCTGGAAAGCGGGCCGCCGGTGGTGTTCGGGGTGGAGGGGGTGCGGGTGCTGGGCTGCTCGGACGAGCACGGGCGCATCCTCGACCCGCAGGACCGGCTGTCGCTGGGGGACCGGATCCGGCTGGTCCCCGGGCACTGCGACCCGACGGTGAACCTGCATGACTGGTTCGTGGGCGTGCGCGGGGGGCGCGTGGAGCGGCTGATCCGGGTGGGGGCGCGGGGACGGTCGCTTTAGCGGGCTTCGGTCAGCAGGCCTCGCGCAGGGCGGGCCAGGGGCCGGGGGCGTCCTTGGCGAGGGGGCGGAGCCAGCGGGCGATCTCGGGCGCGCGGGTGACGGGGAGCATGTGGCCGCCCGGCGCCAGCGTCGCCTGGAGCTGCGGGATCCGGGCGCGGAGCGCGGCGATCTGGATGTGGGGGTCGAGCACCTGGTCGCCCGTGCCGAACATCACCGAGACCGGGAGCGACAGGCCGGCGTAGCGGGCGGTGAGGGAGGGCAGCTCCTCGGCCGCGGCCATCAGCTCGGCGGAGGTGGCGATGAAGCTTGCGGGCCTGAGGCTGAGCAGGCCGCCGGCGCGGATGCCGGTGTGGGGGGGCGGCGTCTCGGGCCCGTAGGCGAGGCGCATGCCCTGGGCTGCGCCGAGGAGGCCGACGGGGACCGCGAGCGTCCAGCCGATCAGCGCGCGCGCGAGGGGGGAGCGGATGGCGGCGGCCCTGAACAGGCCGTGGCGGGCGGGCTGGAACTGCGCGAGCGGCGCCAGCAGCGCGAGGCCGCGGATCTTGTCGGGGTGGTTCAGGGCCAGGGTCAGCGCGACGGCCCCGCCGAGGGAGTGGCCGACGATCAGCGGGCGGTCGAGGCCGAGCGTGTCGATCAGGTCGGCGATGGCCTGCGCATGGGCGCGGAGGCCGTGGCGGCCCGCGCGGGGGGACCAGCCGGAGCCGGGGCGGTCCACGACCACCACGCGGTGGTCGGCTTCCAGCAGGGGCGCGAGGGAGTGGGTGAAGTGGCCGGTGGTTCCGCTGAGGCCGTGGATCATCAGGATCGGGGGGCCCTCGCCGCGGTCCACGACGTGGAGGGGGCGGCCGGAGACGTCGATGAGGCGGCCGCGGGGCGGGACGAGGCGCTCCATCCGGCGCGCGACGCGCCAGGAGAAGAGGGCGAGGAGGCCGGCGGCCAGGAAGAGCGCCGCGAGCAGGATCGTTGCGAGGCGCAGGGGCCAGATCATGCTGGGGCTCCGGTCATGGGAGGCGCCTTCCTGGGGCGGGGGCGCTGGCGAGTCCGTGTTGCGGGGAACAAGCGGGAGATGAACCTCCGGCGAGGGCGATTCGTTCCGCTGCGCCGCACAAGGCGGGTTGCGGGGCGGCCGGGTGCGGGCTAGCTTCCCTGTCGCCCGGCAGGCGTGGCCGCCGGGTTTGCCGAAGGTTCCCATCCGCTTGACCTGCCTGTCCGAGATCCGCCCCCGCCTCCCGCGCCGCTTCGGTCCGGGGGGCGCGTCATGAGCGTGGCCGCTCCGCCCGCCCGGCCGGCCGAGAATGTCGGGGCCGGGATCGCGTGGATGGTGGTCACCACGCTGCTGTTCGTGTGCGTGACGGGGATCGTGCGGCATGTGGGGTCGTCGCTGCCCTCGGCGGAGGCGGCGTTCCTGCGCTACGGGCTGGGGTCGATCCTGATGCTGCCGTTCATGGCGTCGCTGCTGAAGCGGCCGCCGACGACGCGGGCGCTGGGGGTGTTCGCGGCGCGCGGCGTGATGCACGGCTTCGGCGTGGCGCTGTGGTTCTACGCCATGGCGCGCATTCCGATCGCGGAGGTGACCGCGCTGGGCTACGTCACGCCGATCTTCGTGACCATCGGGGCGGCGCTGCTGCTGGGCGAGACGATGCACCTGCGCCGGCTGGTGGCCGTGGGGGTGGGGCTTCTGGGGGCGATGATCGTGATCCGGCCGGGGTTCCAGGAGATCTCGCTGGGGCAGATGGCGCAGATCGCGGCGGGGCCCTTGTTCGCGGGGTCCTACCTGATCGCGAAGCGGCTGACGGCGGCGCAGGATTCCTCGGTGATCGTGGGGATGCTGTCGGTGTTCGTGACCGTCACGCTGGCGCCCCTCGCCTGGAGCCAGTGGCAGGACCCGACCTGGGAGCAGGTCGGGTGGCTGGCGCTGACGGCGGTGTTCGCAAGCTCGGGGCACTACACCATGACGCGGGCCATGCAGGCGGCGCCGCTGACGGTGACGCAGCCGGTGCAGTTCCTGCAATTGGTGTGGGCGACGATCCTCGGGATCGTGGTGTTCGGCGAGGCGCTGGACCCGTTCGTGATCCTCGGCGGGGGGATCGTGGTGGGGGCGGCGACCTTCATCTCCCACCGCGAGGCGATGGCCGCGCGCCGGGACAAGACCGCCCGGCGGCAGGCGACCACGCCCCCCACGCAGGCGACCAAGTTCTAGGAGATCTCGGTCGCCGCGAGGCACATCGGGATCACGTCGCGCCGCGCCGGTTGGCGGCGGGCTGCAACCGCTGCGTGAGGCCGAAGGCGAGCATCCCCACCAGCATGGCGGCGACGAAGACGGCCATCGGGGCGCCGCCGATGGGCAGCGCCGTGAGCGCCGGGCCCGGGCAGATGCCGGCGAGGCCCCAGCCGAGGCCGAAGAGGGCGGAGCCCGCGATCAGCCGCGCGTCGATCCGGCCCGAGGGAGCGCCGGGAAGAGCGCCGCCGAAGAGCGCGGCGCGGCGGCGGGCGGCGAGCGCCCAGGCGCAGGCGCTGACGGTCATTGCGCCGGCCATGACGAAGGCGAGGGTGGGGTCCCATGTCTCCTCGGGGATCGCGAGGATGTCGAGGAAGGCCAGCACGCGGGCGGGGTTGGCCATGTCGGAGACCAGCAGGCCGAGGCCGAAGATCAGCCCGGCGGCGAAGGCGGAGAGGCGGCGCATCGGGGGACCTCAGATCAGGCGGGAGAGGGCGACGGTGACAATGGCGGCGGCCATGAAGGCGCCCATCGCCGCGAGGGAGCGGGGAGAGAGGCGGGCCGCGCCGCAGACGCCGTGGCCCGAGGTGCAGCCCGAGCCGAGGCGGGCGCCGAAGCCCACCAGCAGGCCGGCGGCGACGAGGAGCGGGATCTGGGGCGTGACGACGATGGCGATGTCTCCGCCGAGCGCGAGGAACGGGAGGGGGGCGAGGAGGAGGCCGAGGACGAAGAGCGCGTTCTCGGACAGGAGGGGGCGGGCCGGGCGGGGCAGGCCGTGGGCGAGGCCGTCCACCAGCCCCCCCGCGAGGCCGCTGATGCCGGCGATGCGGCCGCAGGTCAGCAGCAGCAGGCCCGCGGCGGCGCCGATCAGGCCGCCGCCGACGAGCCCGTCGATCCAGTCGGGGTGCATGGGGTCTCCTTGATATTCGTGTTTCGGAATTCATAGGCGCGGGCGCGGGCGGCGCAAGCTTGCCGTAGCGGAAAACGGCGCCATCGTTCGGGACGGGTGCTCAGGAGGACGAGGCATGGGCGGTCTGACGAGACGAAGGGCGATGGCGCTGGCCGGCGCGGCGGCGCTGGCGGCGGGGGCTGCGCGGGCGCAGGACGCCGAGATCCGGGAGACGATCACGCGCCAGTTCGAGGCGTTCGCGGCGGAGGATGTGGAGGGGGCGTTCGGCTACGCCTCGCCGGGGATCCAGGGGATGTTCGGGTCGGCCGAGAATTTCGGGCGGATGGTGCGCGAGGGCTATCCGATGGTGTGGCGGCCGGGGAGCTATGCGTTCTCGGGGCTGGAGGACGAGGGCGGGCGGCTGCGGCAGACGGTGGTGATCACCGACCGCTCGGGCGCCGCGTGGGTGGCGGATTACTGGATGGTGCAGGTGGACGGTCGCTGGCGGATCGACGGGGTGAGCCTGCGTCCGCAGCAGGCGGTGGGGGCCTAGGCGCCCCAGGTCGTCTCCAGCACGCGGGTCCAGTTCCGCCAGCAGAGCTTGTCGAGCATCCCCTCGCCGAACGCCTCCCGGAGGGCCTGCCGCAGGGCGGGGAGGCCCGCCACGTCGCCGATGGGCGCGGGGATGCGGGCGCCGTCGAAGTCCGAGCCGAGGCCGACGCGATCCTCGCCGATGCGCTCGATCAGGTGGGCGAAGTGGCGGATCACGTCCTCGAGGTCCTGGGCCACGGCCATGCGCCCGTCCTCGCGCAGGAAGGCGGTGGCGAGGTTGACGCCGACCATGCCGTCCCGCTCCCGGATCGCGTCGAGCTGGCGGTCGGTGAGGTTGCGCGCGTGGGGGCAGAGCGCGTGCGCGTTGGAGTGGGTGGCGACCAGCGGGCGGTGGGAGATGGCGGCCACGTCCCAGAAGCCGGCCTCGGTCAGGTGGGAGAGGTCGATCATGATGCGGCGGGAGTCGCATTCGCGGACCAGCTCGCGCCCGAGGTCGGTGAGGCCGGGGCCGGTGTCGGGCGAGGAGGGGAAGCGGAAGGGCGCGCCGTGGGCGAAGGCGTTGGGGCGGCTCCAGACCGGGCCGAGCGAGCGCAGGCCGGCGGCGTGGAGAACGTCGAGGGTGCGGAAGTCGGGGTCGATGGCCTCGGCGCCCTCCAGGTGGAGGATCGCGGCGGTGCGGCCCGAGCCGAGGCAAGCGGTGATCTCGGCGGCGGTGCGGCAGATGGTTAGCGCGCCCAGCGTCTGGAGGCGGAGGAGGAGGCTCGCCTGGGAGAGGGTGGCGTCGAGGGCGGCGCTGCGCGGCATCTCGGGGGGGAGGGCGAGGTCGTAGCCGCCCGGTTCCGCGCCCATGTTCATCGAAAAGCCCTGCGAGGGCACGAAGATCGCGAAGAAGCCGCCGCCGAAGCCGCCCTGCCGGATGCGGGGCGCGTCGATATGGCCGCGGGCGCCTTCCATGAACAGGCGCTCGGGCGCCGGCTCGCCGTCCTGGCCCGCGCGCCAGAGCTTCAGGAGGACGTCGTTGTGACCGTCGAAGATCGGGGGGGTCAGGGTCATAAGGGCTCCTTCGCATCGGAGCCTACGCCGGCTCGTCCCCCGGGGGAAGGGCGCGTGCGGCGCGGGCCTGGGCGCGTTGCTCGCGGTGGAGGACGTAGAGGCCGGAGCCGGCGACCACCGCGATGCCCCCCCAGGTGAGCGCGTCGGGGAAGTCCCGGAACACGAGCCAGCCGTAGAGGGCGGCGAACACGATCTCCAGGTACTGGACGGGGGCGATCACGGAAGCGGGCGCGTGCCGCAGGGCCATGACGATCATCAGATGGGAGAAGGTGGCGAAGGCGCCGACCGAGAGGAGGAGGGGCCACTCCAGGCCCTCGGGCCAGCGCGGGTCGAAGTGCTGGGAGCCGGTGCCCTCGCCGAACCAGAGCGCGACGGAGATGGTCGCGGCGCCGGCCAGCCCTGCGAGGAGCTGCATGGGGATGATGCCCGCGGAGGCGCCGAGGCTGCGGGTGAGCATCATGTAGGCGGCGAAGAGGACGGCCGTGCCCAGCGGGTAGAGGGCCGGCGTGCCGACCTCGGCGAAGCTGGGCTGGATGATGAGCAGGGAGCCGGCGAAGCCGATGGCGCAGCCGACATAGCGCCGCCAACCGACCGTCTCGCGCAGGATCAGGGCGCCGAGGAGGGTGAGGATCATCGGCTCGACGAAGAAGATGGCCATGGCGTCGGCCACGGCCATGTGGCGCAGCGCGGAGAAGAAGCAGAGCGTGGCGCCGGCGATCAGGGCGCCGCGGAGGAAGTGGAGGGGGAGTTCTCGTACGGGCGGCATGGCGGGGCGGAGCGCAAGGGCGGCGGCGCCGAGCAGCGCGGACTGGGTGAGGAAGCGGCCGAGGACCACCACGCCTACGGGGACGGTCTGGGCGGCGAGCTTGGCGGAGATGTCGATGCCGGGGCCGGTGACGCAGAAGCCGAACATGTAGAGGACGCCGAGGACGGCGCCCGTGGGGGCGGAGCGGCGGGGGGAGGCGGCGGTCATGGGTGCGGCGTAGCCGGAGGGGGGCGCCGCGTCCAGCCGTGTTGTCTTTCACATGCTTTGGCTCCCCGTTTCACTTGGTTTGAGCCGCTGGACTCCGGGATCATGCGACGACAGCCGAAACCCGCGATCGGGGTGCGAGCTGCGGAGGGGCCGCGGAATCGTCGGCCGGCATCGGGCGCCGGACGCCGCGGCAAGCTGCCGCGTCAGCTCCGCCATGCCGGCCGCCTCCGGCATCGCCAGTCCGCCCTGTCCGGCGGCGCGTTGCGGGCGCCCGGTCGGGCCCCGGCTTCCCTTGGGCCGATCTGCCTGAGACCGCGTCATCGCCAACCTCCCTCGCGCGCATCGGGGCGCCGGGTCTTGAGCCCGGTCGGTTCGGACGTCCAGCTTCGGGGCGCGTCTCTCCACCGGCCGCCCCTGCGCCGCGCCGCCAGCGCCGGTCGGTCCTTCAGGGTTCCCGGCTGCGAACAGACGGCGGAGGCGAGGCCGCCCTCTTCGGCGCTCGCGGGCGAGCCCGTCGCCCGGCCCGGCGGAGAGGGGCGCGTCAGGCGCCCGCAGGCCGGGACGGAGGACTTCAGGAAGTCGTCGAAGCTCGCCTCGTCCTGCCGGCGCGGCGCCGACGCCCACCGTCGGCGTGGCGAGGCAACCGCGCCGGAAGGGGGGTCCTCCACCTTCTCCTCCGCCCGCGCCCCTGCGCCATGCCGGCGAGCCGCCGGCCGCGGTCCCTCGGCAGGTCCCGAACGGCGGCGATCGGCGCACGCTTCGACGGGTCGGGCGCGGCGGGCTCGCCCTCGATCGCCCCCTTCGCCGCCCGCGCGGCGCGGACTCCGGCCGGTCGTCGATGACGCGGGAGAGGGTCGCGAATGTGCGCTCCGCGATCTTCGCCTGCGCGGTCTTCGGCAACGCGAACTTCAGGTCGATGCGAAGGTGATGGCGGATGCCGAGGGGCCGCACGGCCGCGAGCTTGGCGCCCGCATTGCGGAAGCGATGCACCGCGCCGCCCGCAACCAGGTGGCCCGCGAAGGCGGAACCGTCGTCGGTGTAGAGCCGGTCGAAGATCCCGAAGGTCTCGCAGGTCCGCCGGATCAACCGCACCGTGGCGGGGGCGTTCTCGGAAGGGGTCAGCTCATAGTCGAGGACCCTGTTGGATGCGACGTCGACCAGGGCCAGCATGATCGCCCGCACGGCGCGGCCGTCGCCGAAGTCGGCCCAGAAGTCTTGCGTGCGGCCGTCGAGCGACACCCATTCCAGCGGCCCGAGCGCGGTCTTGTCCCGGCGCCGGTTGCGCCAGCCGCCGGCGCGTCTCCTCCGGTCCGTGGCGGGCCGCCAGCCGCTGAGCTTCGGACGGCGCGCGCCAGCGCCGGTGGATGGTCATGTAGGAGGGGCCATGCCCATCCCCGCTTCCTTGCCACGTCCCGAACATCCCGCCACGCCTGCACTATCGGGAAGTCGGGGGCGGCCGGCTGCACCGTCGTCAGGAAGAAGGACCACGCCTCCGGCGACACGTCCGCCCGCGCCTGCCGTCCCTTGTGGCGGGGCAGGAGCGCAGGCGCGAAGTTCGCGGGATCGACGCCTTCAACCGCCTTCGAACAGCGCTTCGACGCAGGTTTGCCGGCGGCGTCGGCCCCGAACCTCGCCCGCACCAAAACGAGCCGATCCGGCCGGGACGAGGGCGCGGCCGGCGACAGCAGCCGCCGCATCATCGCCGCCCGCCGCTCCGCCTCCGCCTGCACCGAAGGGGGGCGGCCATCAGCTCCGCACGGGCCGCCTCGTCATGAACGCCCGGCGGCAGGACCGCCTCCTCCGTCCGTCTCTCGAGGAAGCCGCGGCGGACGGGATCGGGGGGGGGTGCCAGCTTCACGAGATCGGTGCTGCCGCCCGTGGAGGGCTGCTGGGACGTGCTTGCAGAGTGCCGGCGCAGCCAAGCTGATGCAGAAGACCGGTCCAGGAACCGGGCCGACGCCGCAGATGACCCCAACGTAATAGACTGACTCCAACGCTTGGAACCCTCGCGAACGGGCCGCGATGATGGCGTCCGGGTTTGCTCGCCACACGAAGGGCTTCGGGCGCTCGTTGTGCTCTTCGACGAAGCGGTTGATGGCGGCCTGAAGTTCGACGACGCAACAGAAGACGCCATGCTTCAGGCGTCGCCGGGACAGCCTGGCGAAGAAGCCCTCCACGGCGTTCAGCCAGGAGCTCGACGTCGGCGTGAAGTGGAAGGTCCAGCGCGGGTGTCGGTCGAGCCAGGCGCGGACCCTGGCGTGCTTGTGGGCCGCGTAGTTGTCGAGGATCACGTGCACGACCTTGCCGGCGGGGATCTCGCGCTCGAGCGCGTTCGAGGCAAGCGGATGAACTCCTGGTGGCGGTGGCGCTGCGTGTTCCGCCCGAAGACCTCGCCGGTGAGGACGTTCAGGGCGGCGAAGAGCGTGGTGGCGCCGTGGCGCTTGCAGTCGTGGGTCATGGTCTCTCCACGGCCCTTCTTGAGCGGCAGGCCGGGCTGGGTTCGGTCGAGCGCCTGGATCTGCGACTTCTCGTCGACGCTGAGCACGACGGCGTGGGCGGGCGGCGCGACGTAGAGGCCGACGACGGCGTGCAGCTTCTCGGCGAAGGCGGCGTCGTTGGAGAGCCTGAAGCGCCGCCAGCGGTGCGGCGCCAGGCCGTGCGCCTTCCAGATCCTCTGCACCGTCGAGACGGCGAGGCCGGCGGCCTTCGCCATGGCCCGGCCCGTCCAGTGGGTGGCCTCGTGCGGCGGCGGCTTCAGCGTCATCTCGACGACGCTCGCGGCATGGGCGTCCGGAACCGGCGCCTTGCCCGGCGGCCGGGTCCTGTCGCGCAGCAGGCCGTCCACGCCCTCGGCCAGGAAGCGTTCCTGCCAGCGCCAGACGGTCGTCTTCGAGGTGTCGGTCGCGGCCATGATCGCGTTCGTGCCGACGCCGTCCGCGCTCAGCAGCACGATCCGCGCGCGCCAGACGTGCTTCTGCGGCGTGTTCCGATCCGCGGCGATGGCCTCGAGCCTGCGCCGCCCGGCCTTGTCGAGCGTGATGGATGTCTCGGTTCGCATGACGCAATCTTCACATGCGCCGCGGCTCGACGGAATCCCGGACCGGGACTCATCTGTCTCAGTCAGGCCGCCAAATCAGCATCGGTGGCGATACTCTGTGCAACTTGGTCGGCCCATATGAGGGATTTTGGGTCGCTACCTCAGAAAGAGCGGGCTGCATTTCGTGTTGCGGTTGTGCGAATGCACCGAGGCTGGCTCGGAGAGATTGACAACTACCCAGAATTTCTCCGTCGGCGCGGCTTTGTTCCTGCCCAGATGACGACGCACATGGGGCGGGCGTTGTTCGACCTTCTGGATGAGATGGACCGCGGCGAGGGCGAGGGTGGCGGGGGTTTCTCCGCAGCCGGCCGGGGGAAGGAGGCGGCGGCTGGGGAGGCAGCCGGCGTCGTCGGTGGCGGAGAATGCGCTTGCGGCGGCGGGTTCCGAAGCCATGGCCGCCCGTCCTGCGTCGAGGTCGGGAGGCGCGGGGCGCCGCGCCGACGCGGACGCGTCCGGTGGAGGAGGCGCCCGCGGGGCTGCCGGCGCGGCGCGGGCGGCGAGCCCCCCCGGGGGCGTCTCGGCTCTCAGGGGCGACGTGGCCCCCCGCCATGCGCTCCGGCGGTTGCAGCGCGCCGCGGGCGCCTTGGCTGACCGGAGGCGGGACCTTCGCGCGGCGCCTTCAGGGGTCAGCACTCCGGCAGGTTCACCGCGAGGCCGCCCTGCGAGGTTTCCTTGTAGCGCGCGTCCATGTCGCGGCCGGTCTGGCGCATGGTCTCGATGCAGGCGTCGAGCGGCACGAGATGGGCGCCGTCGCCCCGCAGCGCGAGCGACGCCGCCGCCACCGCCTTCACGGCGCCCAGCGCGTTGCGTTCGATGCAGGGCGCCTGGACCAGCCCGCGGATCGGGTCGCAGGTCATGCCGAGATGGTGCTCCAGCGCGATCTCGGCGGCGTTCTCCACCTGCTCGTTGGTGCCGCCGAGCACGGCGCAGAGGGCGGCGGCTGCCATGGCGGAGGCCGTGCCGACCTCGCCCTGGCAGCCGACTTCGGCGCCCGAGATCGAGGCGTTGGTCTTGATGATCGCGCCCACCGCGCCGGCGACCAGCAGCATGTCGCGGATCCGCTCGCGCCGGGCGCCGGGGACGTGGTCGAGGTAGTAGCGGGCGACCGAGGGGAAGGTGCCGGCGGCGCCGTTGGTGGGGGCGGTGGCGACGCGGCCGCCGGCGGCGTTCTCCTCGTTCACCGCCATGGCGTAGCAGGCGAGCCAGTCGTTGTCGGAGCGCAGGGCGGGGAGGTTGAGGCCGCGCTCGGCGTCGAGGCGCTCCTTCATCCGCTTGGCGCGGCGGCGGACGCGGAGGCCGCCGGGGAGCTCTCCGTCCTGCGTCAGGCCGCGTTCGATGCAGGCGTCCATCACCTCCCACATGGCGTCGAGGTCGCGGTCGAGGGGGGCGCCGTAGCGGGCCTCGGCGTTGGCGCGGGCCAGGGCGGCGAGGGAGAGGCCGGTCTCGCGCCCGCGGGCGAGGAGGTCGGCCATGGTGCGGTAGGGGTGGGGCGGCGGCGGGGGCGGGTCGCCGGTCTCGCCGCGCTCGAGTTCTCGGGCGGTGAGGATGAAGCCGCCGCCGACGGAGTAGTAGGTCTCGGAGAGGTGGAGGGCGCCGTGGGCGTCGTGGGCCGTCAGCACGAGGCCGTTGGCGTGGCCGGGGAGGGGGGCGCCGTAGTCGAAAGCGACCGCGTCGGGGGCGAGGGCGAGCGGGGGGAGGTCGGTGGGCCGGGTCTCGCCGTCCTGCGCCAGCGCGGAGAGGGCGGTCTCGGCGGCATCGGGGTCCAGCGTCCCGGGCGTGAAGCCGAGCAGGCCGAGGAGGACGGCGCGGTCGGTGGCGTGGCCCTTGCCGGTGAAGGCCAGCGAGCCGTGGAGGGTGGCCGAGAGGCGGGCCGGGGGGCCGGCGCCGGGCACGCGGTCGCGCCCGTCGCGGAGCGCGTCTAGGAAGCGGGCGGCCGCCAGCATCGGTCCCATGGTGTGGGAACTGGAGGGGCCGACGCCGATCTTGAAGATGTCGAATACGCCGAGGTCCATGGGGGGAGCATGGCGCCTCCGGGTCGCGGGCGCGACAGGGAAGCGACAGGCGGCGCGCGGGGGGCGACCTGCGGAGGCGCCGCGCGGAGGTCGGCCTGCCCGGGAAGCCGTGCGCCCGCGGCGCGTGGCGGGCGGAGGCGGCGGCGGCCGGGGGCCGCGGTCGGGGCGCGTCGGGGAGCATGACCGGCCGGGGAGAGGCCGGCCCCTGACGCCCGCGCGGACGGCCGGGGCGGGGTCTGTGGGGGAAGGCGACGTCGGGGCGAAGGCGCGCGCCTGCGACCGGCGCGCGGTGGCGGCGGAAGCGCGGGGGCGGGGGGGCCGTTGGCCGGAGGCTGCGTCGGGGCGGAGGCATGCGCCTGCCGCAGGGGCGATGGCCGCGGAAGCGGGGAGGCCGCGTCGGGTTGCGCGCCTGGCCGGGGGCCGAAGCCCGGAGCGCGCCTCAGCGGCGCCGCAGCAGCGGCAGGAGCAGCGCGAGGCCGAGGCAGGGGAGGGCGGCGGAGACCGCGAGCGCCGCGTCGGCGCCTCCGAGATCGCGCAGCGCGCCGCCCAGCGTGGGGGCGACCGCCATGCCGCCCATCCAGGTCAGCGCCGCGGCCCCGGCGACGGCGCCGAAATCCTGCGTGCCCGCGGTCTCGGCCAGCACGGAAGGGCGCAGGATGGTGACCGTGCCGATGGCGGCGCCCTGGAGGGCGATGAAGAGGGCGGCGGCGGCGACGCCTCCGCCATGGCCCGCGGAGATCAGGACCAGCGAGGCGGCGGCGAGCGAGGCGAGGGCGCCCGCCGCCAGCGCCGCGGCCCGCCAGCCGGGCGGCGCCGAGAGGAGCGCGATCCGCCCCGCCACCTGCATCGGGCCGAGCAGAGCCGCCGCGGTCACCGCGAGCGCGGGGGCGATGCCCTGCGCGGTCAGCAGCGGCAGCATGTGGGTCACGATCATGCCGTGACAGAGCGAGACGCAGGCGAAGGCGGCGGCGATGCGGGCGACGCCGGGGCGGCGGATCGCCTCGGGGAAGCCCACGCGGCGCGGCGGGGCGGCGCCGGGGACGGGGAGCGGCGCCTCGGCCTCCAGCCGCGCGGCGCCCCAGGCGGCGAGGGGGACGCCCGCGAAGGCCGCGAGGGCGGCGAGGCCGGTGGCGGCGCCGCGCCAGCCGAAGGCCGCCTCCAGCGCCGAGGCCAGCGGGAAGGCGACGGCGGTGGCGAAGCCCGCGACCAGGGTGACGGAGGCGATGGCGCGGCGGGCGGTTTCCGGCCGCGCGCGGGTGATGAGGGCGAAGGCGGGCTCGTAGAGGCAGAAGGCGCAGGCGAGGCCGAGGACGGGCCAGGCGGCGAGGAACAGGGTCTTGCCCGGCGCGTGGGCCGCGAGCAGCAGCGCGAGGGACGCCACGATCCCGCCGGCCGGCACGATCAGCGGGCCGCGGCCGCGGTCCACGGCGCGGCCCGCCATAGGGGCGGCGGCGGCCATGCCGGCGAGCGCGAGGGTCATGCCGAGGGCGACGGGGGGGCCGGGCTCGGCGCCGAAGGCGGCCTCGAAGCGGGGGAGGAGGGCGGGGAAGACGTAGTAGAGACCGGCCCAGAGCAGGGTCTGGCCCACGGCGAGCGCGGCGATGGGGGCGAAGGGGCGGGTCGGGACGGTCATCGGGGGAACGCCCCCCGGCCGGCGGCGGAGGCGGCGCGTCCGGGCCGGGCCGGCCTGGGGCAAGGTCGGGGAATGCGGCGGCATGCGCGGGAGGCGGAGCGGTGGGGTTCGCCCTCAGGCGCCACGACCGGACAGGCGGCGCGGCGGGCGAGGGGGCTCGGCGCGCATGCGCCGGCGCGGCGGGGAGACCGGTTTCCGCAGGGGCCCGGCGTTCCGCGTGCGGGAGGCGCGGTTTGGAGGGTCCGTCTTGCGGAGGCGGGGCGGGATCGGCGTCCGCGGTCGCCGCACGCACGATGCGCTGAGGCGGCGGGCCGGAGGGGGTGCGCGGGTCTCCGTCCCGGGAGGGCGGAGGTGACGGGGCGATAGGGTCCGTCTGCGCGGCCGCCCGCCGCGCCGTACGCCGAGGTTCTCGGCCGAAAGGCGCGCGCGGGCCTCCGCCTCCGGAGGGCGGAGGTGACGCAACGATGGGGTCCGTCCGCGCGGACGCCCGCCGCCCCGTGCGCGGGGATCGTCGGCCGGAGGGGGCGCGCAGGTCTCCGCCTTGCGAGGGCGGCGACGCGGCGGGGGGATCGCTCTGCGCGGACGTCCGGCGAACCGGGCGCGGCGATTGTCGGCCGGAGGGGACGCGCGGGTCTCCGGCGCGGGGGGGCGGAGGCGCCGCGGCGACGGGCTCGGGCGGTGGGGGCTTGGGGCGCGGGGATCATGCTGGGAGGCGCTTGCGGGAGGGTCCCTTCTCTGTGACCCGAAGCGGGGGCGGAGGGAAGGGGCGGCGGTGGCCTCGGCGCTGAAACCAAGATACACCGAGCCCCGAGTCAGCCCGGAACCAAGGGCGCGCGATGCGACGGAGGACGACCGCCATGAGTCTCGACCGCAAGGACATCGCCAAGCGGGCCGCCGCCGAGGAGGCCGCTGAAGCTGGTCGAGGACGGCATGCGCCTCGGCCTCGGCACCGGCTCCACCGCCAAATGGTTCATCGAATTGCTGGGCGCCCGCGCCAAGCGCGAGCGGCTGGAGCTGACCTGCGTGGCGACCTCGTCCGCAGACGCAGCGGCTGGCGCGCGCGGCGGGGCTGACGCTGGCCACGCTGGACGAGGCGGGATGGCTGGACCTGGTGGTCGACGGGGCGGACGAGTTCGACCCGGAGCTGAACCTCATCAAGGGGGGCGGCGGCGCGCTGCTGCAGGAGAAGATCGTGGCCTGCGCAGCGGACCGGATGGTGGTGATCTCCGACGTCTCCAAGCAGGTGGACGTGCTGGGAAGCTTCCCTCTGCCGGTCGAGATCGTGCCCTTCGGGTGGGAGACCACCAAGGCCATCGTCGAGGAGACGCTGGAGGACCTGGACGTCGGCGGCGCGCTGGCCGTCCTGCGCATGAGCGGCGACGAGCCCTACGTGACCGACAACGGCAACCTGATCCTCGACTGTCACCTGAAGCGGATCGGCGACCCCGAGGACGTCGGCGGTGTCGCTGAACCAGATCCCGGGCGTGGTCGAGACGGGGCTGTTCCTCGACATCGCCGACACGGTGATCGTGGGCCATGAGGACGGGACGACGGACACGTGCCCTGTCCCTGTCGAGGCGAGGACGAGGGCGCCGAAGCGGGCTGAGGCGCGGCTTGGGGAGGGACCGGATGGGCTTCGACTACGACCTCTTCGTGATCGGCGGCGGCTCGGGCGGCGTGAGGGCCGCGCGGATGTCGTCGCTGGCGGGGCGAAGACGGCGATCGCCGAGGAATACCGCTACGGCGGCACCTGCGTGATCCGGGGCTGCGTGCCCAAGAAGCTGATGATGTACGCCTCCAGCTTCTCGGAGACTGTTCGAGGACGCGCAGGGCTTCGGGTGGACCCTGCACCAGCCGCCGACCTTCGACTGGCCGACCTTCAAGGCCCACAAGGACGCCGAGATCGCGCGGCTGGAGATGGCCTATGCCGGCAATCTCGCCAAGGCGGGGGTGGAGGTGCTGCGCACGCGCGCCGCGGTGACGGGGCCGAATTCCGTGAAGCTGGCGGACGGGCGCGAGGTCACGGCGAAGCACATCCTGATCGCCACGGGCGGGCGGCCCTTCGTGCCGGACCTGCCGGGGGCGGACCTTGCCCTGACCTCGGACGACGTGTTCGAGATGCAGGAGCTGCCCAGGCGGATGATCATCGTGGGCGGCGGCTACATCGCCTGCGAGTTCGCCGGCATCTTCAACGGGCTGGGCGTGGCCGTCACCATGGTCCACCGCGGCCCCTGCGTGCTGCGCGGCTTCGACCGGGACTCGGCGGAGTTCGTGGAGAACGAGATGGCCAAGAAGGGCGTGATCCTGCGCCTGAACGCCGAGATCGAGTCCATGCAGAGCGCGGATGGCGGCATCCATGCGACGCTGCAGAACGGCGAGATCATCGACACCGACGTCGTGGTCTACGCCACCGGACGCAACCCCAACACCACCAGCCTCGGGCTGGAGGAGGCGGGGGTGGAGCTGACCTGGAAGGGCGCGGTCTGCGTGGACGAGTATTCGCAGACCTGCGTGCCCTCGATCCACGCTGTGGGCGACGTGACGGACCGCCTGCCGCTGACGCCGGTGGCGATCCGGGAGGGCGCGGCCTTCGCCAAGACGGTGTTCGGGAACGAGCCGACCATGCCCAACCACGAGCTGGTGCCCACGGCGGTGTTCACGCAGCCCGAACTCGCCTCCTGCGGGCTGACCGAGGAGGAGGCGCGCGAGGCGCCGGACCGCGAGCTGGAGATCTACAAGGCCAACTTCAAGCCGATGTTCCACGCCATGTCCGGCCGGGACGAGCGGATGCTGATGAAGCTGATCGTGTGCAAGGACGACCGGAAGGTGCTGGGCTGCCATCTGGTGGGCCACGGCGCGGCCGAGATGATCCAGCTGGTGGGCGTGGCGCTGAAGATGGGCGCCACCAAGGAGGACTTCGACCGCACGGTCGCCGTCCACCCGACGGCCGCCGAAGAACTTGTGACCATGCGCGAGCCCGTGGCGTAGGCTTTCGCCTCTTGGAACTTCAGCCCGACGTGGCCATGTTGGGCCGGGAAGATAATCTGGAGGAAGATCAGGCTCATGCCTTTCAGCAACAACTCCGGGGGCCCGTGGGGCGGCGGAGGCAAGGACCGTAACACCGGCTCGGGCGACCGCGGCCCCTGGGGCGGCGGACCTGGCCCGGGCGGCGGCGGCGGCGGAGGCCAGGGCCCCGACATGGACGAGCTGCTGCGGCAGGGCCGCGACCGGCTGAAGGTGATCTTCGGCGGGGGCGGCGGCGGAGGCGGCCGCGGCGGCGGGTCCGGCATGCCGCAGGGCTTCGGCCGCTCCGGCTGGATCATCGCCATCGTGGCGCTGGGGGCCGCTTGGCTCGCGGCTTCCGTGTACCGGGTGGACACCTCGGAGCAGTCGGTGGAGCTGACCTTCGGCGAGTTCTCGGGCATCGGCACGGAGGGTCTGAACTTCGCGCCCTGGCCCGTGGTGACCTACGAGGTCCTGCCGGTGACGCGCGAGAACGTCATCAACATCGGCGAGGGGTCGAGCCGCACCGGCTCGCGCCAGACCGATCCGGGGCTGATCCTCACGGCCGACGAGAACATCGTGGACGTGGACTACCAGGTGGTCTGGAACATCTCCAGCCCGGGGGAATTCCTGTTCAACCTCGCCGAGCCCGAGGCGACCGTCCGCGCGGTGTCCGAGGCCGCGATGCGCGAGGTCATCGGCCGGTCGGAGCTGTCCCCGATCCTCAACCGCGACCGCGGCATCGTGCAGGAGGACGTGAAGGCGCTGATCCAGGACACGCTCGACAGCTACGACTCGGGCGTGAACATCGTGCGCGTGAACTTCGACCGCGCCGACCCGCCGGCGGAGGTGATCGACGCCTTCCGCGACGTGCAGGCGGCCTCGCAGGACCGGGCGCGGCTTGAGAACCAGGCGGAGGCCTACGCCAACCGCGCGCTGGCCGAGGCCCGCGGCCAGTCGGCCCAGCTGGTGCAGGAGGCCGAGGCCTTCGCCGCCCAGACGGTCAACGAGGCCGAGGGCGAGGCGGCGCGCTTCATCTCGGTGCTCGAGGAATACGAGAACGCCAAGGACGTCACCCGCAAGCGCCTCTACCTCGAAACCATGGAGCGCGTGCTGGGCGGCGTGGACAAGATCCTGATCGGCGAGGGCGTGTCCAACGGCGCCGCCGGCGGGCAGGGCATCGTTCCCTACCTTCCGCTCAACGAGATGCGCAGGGGGACGAACCAGTGAACCGCAGCCTCATCGCCGCCATCGGCGCCGTCGTCGTCCTGCTGTTCGTCGGCGTCAGCTCCATCTTCATCGTGGACGAGCGGCAGCAGGCCGTGAAGCTCCAGTTCGGGCAGGTCGTCGGGGACCGGGACGGCTACACCGACCCCGGCCTCTACTTCAAGATCCCGCTGATCCAGCAGGTCGCCTACTACGAGGACCGCATCCTGCCGCTGGCCGGCGAGGAGCTGGAGGTTACGCCCATCGACGACCGCCGCCTCGTGGTGGACGCCTTCGCCCGCTGGCGGATCACCGATCCGGTGCGCTTCCGGCAGGCCGTCGGCTCGGAGATGGCGGCGCTGTCGCGGCTCGAGTCGATCCTCAACTCATCGCTCCGCGAGGTGCTGGGCGGCGTGACGTCGGACACCATCCTGTCGGACGAGCGGTCGGAGCTGATGACCCGCATCCGCGACGTGGCGCGGGCGCAGTCGCAGAACATCGGCGTGCAGATCGTGGACGTGCGGCTCAGGCGGGTGGACCTGCCCCAGCAGAACCTTGAGGCGACCTTCCAGCGCATGCAGGCCGAGCGTCAGCGGGAAGCCGCGGACGAGCGGGCGCGCGGCGAGGAGGCCGCGCAGCGCATCCGCGCCAACGCCGACCGCCAGGCCATCGAGCTGGTGTCGGAATCGCGGCGCGAGTCCGACATCATCCGCGGCCAGGCGGAGGGCGAGCGCAACCGCGTCTTCGCCGAGGCCTTCGGGCGCGACGAGGAATTCTTCGCCTTCTACCGCTCCATGCGGGCCTACGAGACGGCGCTGAAGGGCGAGAATTCCACGATGGTCATCACACCGGACTCGGAGTTCTTCGAGTATCTGAGCCGCGGCGGCCTCGCCAACACGGCGGGGGTTCCGGGCGGCGCGGCCTCGTCGGCGCAGGCCTCTGCGTCCGGGTCGGCCCAGCCGCCGGCCGCCGCGTCCGGCGCGGGATCGGGCTCCGCCTCCGGCGCGGCCACGGCCGGGGACAGGGGGCCGATCACTCCGGCCCCCGAGACGCCCGCCGCGACCGAATGACCTTCCCGGCCGCCGCCTCCCGCACGGGGCGCGGCGGCCTATCCCTTCCCCTCATCGGAGGGACCGCCCGACCATGCGGGACCTGATCTTCGCCCTCGGCGCGATCCTCGCGGCCGAGGGCCTTCTGCTGGCCGTCGCCCCCGGCCGGATGGAGCGCCTGCTGGATACGATGCAGGCGCTGGGCCCCGAGCGGCTGCGCTACGCCGGCCTCGCCTGCGCCATCGTCGGCACCGTGATCCTGGCGCTCTCCCATTGACGCCGCGTTCCCCTGCGCTTTGTAGGATAGGGTCCGAAGCGGCCTGAACCGCCCTCGAGGATCCCTCTCATCCGCGTCGCGTGGATGTGAGAGACCGGAGCGACGGCCCGGTTGCGCCGGATCGTATGGATTGCACATAGGAACCGTTCGTTCCCCGGACGGATCGGCGCGTCTTCCAGCGCGGAAGGCGGCCCGCCCCGTCCGTCATCGACGCCTCAGGAGGATCCCAACGTGCCCAACAAGACCCTGAAGGACCGCCGCCGCGCCATGGCCGCCTCGACGGCGCTGGTCGCGGCCGTCGCCGCCGGTCTGCTGACCGTCGCCCCGGTCCCGCAGGCGACCGCGCAGCAGCAGCAGCCGGCGAAGGAGGCCCCGCAGTCCTTCTCCGCCCCCGCGAGCTTCGCCGACCTCGCCGAGCGGCTGAGCCCGGCGGTGGTCAACATCTCCACCACCTCCATGGTCGCCGCGCCCGAGCGGTCCCGCGGCGGCCCGAACCTGCCCGAGAACTCGCCCTTCCGGGAGCTGTTCCCCGAGCTGTTCGGAGAGAACGGGCCCCAGCAGATGCCCAACCGCCCGCGCCAGTCGCTGGGTTCGGGCTTCGTGGTGTCGGCCGACGGCTTCATCGTCACCAACAACCACGTCATCGAGGGCGCCGACGAGATCAAGGCGAACTTCGCCGACGGCCGGTCGATGACCGCCACCCTGATCGGCACCGACCCCAAGACCGACATCGCCCTGCTGAAGGTCGATGGCGAGACCCGGAACCTGCCCTTCGTCAACTTCGGCGACTCGGACGCGATCCGGGTGGGGGACTGGGTGCTGGCCATCGGCAACCCGTTCGGCCTCGGCGGGTCCGTCTCCGCGGGCATCATCTCGGCCCGGAACCGCGACATCAACGCGGGGCCCTATGACGACTTCCTGCAGACGGACGCGGCCATCAACCGGGGCAACTCCGGCGGTCCGCTGTTCGACATGGATGGCGACGTGGTGGGCGTGAACACGGCCATCATCTCGCCGTCGGGCGGGTCGATCGGCATAGGCTTCTCGGTGCCGTCGGCCATCGTCAAGTCGGTGGTGGACCAGCTTCAGGAGTTCGGCTCCACCCGCCGCGGCTGGCTCGGCGTTCAGATCCAGGAGGTCACGCCCGACCTCGCCGAGGGTCTTGGGCTGGAGGAGGCCCGCGGCGCGCTCGTGGCCTCGGTGGTCGAGGACGGACCCGCGCAGGACGGCGGGCTGAAGAACGGCGACGTGATCCTGTCCTTCGACGGCCGCAAGGTGTCGGAGATGCGGGACCTGCCGCGGATGGTGGCCGAGACCAAGGCCGGCTCCAAGGTGCCCGTCGAGGTCTGGCGCAAGGGCGAGAAGGAGACCGTGCAGGTCGAGCTCGGCCTGCTGGAGGAGGACGCGCCGGTGGTCAACGCCTCGGCCGAGCTGCCGCAGGGCCAGCAGACGCCGGGCGCCGAGGCGCTGGGCATGACGCTGGGCGCGATCGACCCGCAGGCGCGGCAGGAGCTGGGCCTTGCGGACGACGTGCAGGGCGTGCTGGTGCGCGGCGTCGAGGAGGGCTCCGCGGCCGCCGAGAAGGGCCTGCGCGAGGGCGACGTGATCGTCGAGGTGGCGCAGGAGGGCGTGACCTCCCCCGAGCAGGCGCTGGAGCGGATCGAGCAGGCCCGCGAGCAGGGGCGCAAGTCCGTGCTGATGCTGGTCAACTCGCGCGGCGACCTGCGCTTCGTGGCGGTCGGCCTCGACGAGAAGAAGTGAAGGCGGCTTCGCTTTCGCCGCAATGACGACGCCGCCCCCGGGAGATCGGGGGCGGCGTTTCTCTGCCGATGGGTCAGGCCTCGGGCTCGAAATCCAGCGCCACGCCGTTCATGCAGTAGCGCAGGCCCGTGGGCTCAGGCCCGTCGGGGAAGACGTGGCCCAGATGCGCGTCGCAGCGCGAGCACAACACCTCGGTCCGGCGCATGAAGAACGAGCGGTCCTCGTGCGTCTCCACCGCCCCCTCATCCAGAGGGGCGTAGAAGCTGGGCCAGCCGGTGCCGCTCTCGAACTTGGTTCCGGCGTCGAACAGCGGCGCCCCGCAGCAGGTGCAGCGGAAGGTGCCGGGCTGCTTGGGGAAGTCGTCATGGGTGCCGGCGCGCTCGGTCCCCTTCTTGCGGGTCACCTTGTAGGCGAGGTCCGAAAGCTGCTCGCGCCACTCGGCGTCGGGTTTGACGACCTTGTCGGTCATAGTGTTTCCTCCTTGCGACAGTACATCCCGCGCAACGGGAGCGTCACGGGTCCGTCACCGCGAACGGCCTATGTAATGCGCGTTTGCAGCCCTTGGAGGGTCCTATGCGCGTTCTTTCCCGCGGACGGTACCGGGTCCGGTTCTCTAGGGAACCGGAAGACGTGCGCGCGGCCCAGCGGCTGCGCTACGAGGCGTTCATCGGCGGTCGCCGGGGCGCGGCCACGACGCCGGAGCGGGCGGACGGCCTGGACCGCGACGCCTTCGACGCGCATTGCCAGCACGCGCTGATCGAGGACGTGCGGACGGGGAGCCTGGTCTGCGTGTTCCGGATGCTGCACCTCGCCAATGGGTCGGAGATCGGACGCAGCTATTCGGCCCAGCACTACGAGCTGTCGGGGCTGGAGGATTTTCCCGCGCCGATGGTGGAGATGGGGCGGTTCTGCATGGCGCCGGGGGTGCGGGACCCCGACGTGATCCGCGCCGCCTGGGGGGCGATGACCGCCTGGGTGGAGGAGAAGGAGGTGGGGCTGCTGTTCGGCTGCTCCAGCTTCCACGGGGTGGAGGCCGACGATTACATGGACGCCTTCGCCTACCTGCGGGAGCGGCACATCGCGCCGAAGCGCTGGCTGCCGCGGGTGAAGGCGCCGAAGGTGTACCTGTTCGGCAAGCAGCTTCGCCTGCGGCGGCCCGACGTGAAGATCGCCATGCGCCGGATGCCGCCGTTGCTGCGGTCCTACCTGCTGCTGGGCGGCTGGGTGAGCGACCATGCGGTGGTGGACGACGACCTGAACACGCTGCACGTCTTCACCGGGGTGGAGATCGACCGGGTGCCCGAGGGGCGCCGTCGGCTGCTGCGGATGGCGGCGGCGAGCTGAGGCGCAACGGCCGGGCCGGCCGCGCCTGCGGGCTGGCCCGCAGGCCCCCGCTGCGCGGGGGCGCCTCCGCGTCGCGGAGGCGCGCGGCTATCGCGACGCCCTCCGCCGCCGGGGTCAGGTGGCGACGTCGGGTTCCGCGCGGCCCGTGCGTTCGCAGATGCCGGCCAGCGCCTCGGCGGCCTCGCGCACGTCCGACAGGGCCTGCTGGGGGTCCGCCTCCCGCAGCGCAGGGTCGGAGGCGTATTTCTCCATATAGACCCGGAGCGTCGCGCCCTCGGTCCCCGTGCCCGACAGGCGCAGGACCAGACGCGCGTCCTCCTCGAACAGGATGCGCAGGCCCTGGCCCGTGGCCTCGTCGCCCGTGATCGGGTCCGTGTAGGCGAAATCGTCCGCGGTCTTCACCGTCAGCCGGCCCGCCTTCGTCCCCGGCAGGGATCCGAGCCGCCCGCGCAGGTCGTCCATCAGCGCCTCGGCCTGCGCCTTGTCGAGCGCCTCGTAGTCGTGGCGGGTGTAGAGGTCGCGGCCATAGCGCTCCCAATGCTCCGCCAGCAGCGCCTTCACCGAGACCTTCCGCACCGCGAGCACGTTCAGCCACAGGAGCACCGCCCAGAGCCCGTCCTTCTCCCGCACATGGTCCGAGCCGGTGCCGAAGCTCTCCTCCCCGCACAGCGTCGCGCGCCCGGCATCGAGCAGGGAGCCGAAGAACTTCCAGCCCGTCGGCGTCTCGTGCATCTCGATCCCCAGCGCCTTCGCCACCCGGTCGGCGGCGCGGGAGGTGGGCATGGACCGCGCGATCCCCTTCAGCCCGTGCGAATAGCCCGGCGCCAGATGCGCGTTCGCCGCCAGCACCGCGAGGCTGTCGGAGGGCGAGACGTACACCCCCCGTCCGAGGATCATGTTGCGGTCGCCGTCCCCGTCGGAGGCCGCGCCGAAATCCGGCGCCTCCGGCCCCATCATCAGCGCGTAGAGCTCATGGGCGTGGGTGGGGTTCGGGTCCGGGTGGCCCCGGCCGAAATCAGGCAAGGGGGTCGCGTTCATCACGCTGCCGGTGGGGGCGCCGAGGCGGTTCTCCAGGATCTCCACCGCATAGGGGCCGGTCGCGGCGTGCATGGCGTCGAAGCGCAGGGTGAAGCCGTGGGCCAGCATGTCCCGGATCGCCGCGAAGTCGAACAGACTCTCCATCAGCTCGGTGTAGATGGCGACGGGGTCGATCACCTCCACCGTCATGGCGCCGAGCCGCGTCTCGCCGTCGGCGCCGAGGTCCACGTCCGGCGCCTCCAGCGTCCGGTATTCGCGGATCGCCTCGGTCCGCGCATGGATGGCCGAGGTGATGCTCTCGCTCGCAGGCCCGCCGGCGGCGACGTTGTACTTCACGCCGAAGTCGCCGTCCTCGCCCCCCGGGTTGTGCGAGGCCGAGAGGATGATCCCCCCGTCCGCCTTCCGCGCCCGGATCACCGCCGAGGCGGCCGGGGTGGACAGCAGCCCCTCCCGCCCCACGATCACCCGCGAGGCCCCGTTGGCGGCGGCCATCCTCAGGATGATCTGCGCGGCGCGCCTGCCGAAGAAGCGCCCGTCGCCGCCCAGGACGAGGGTCTTGCCTTCCACCCCTCCGGTCGCCTCGAACGTCGCCTGCACGAAGTTCTCGAGGAAGTGCGGCTGCATGAAGGTCCGCGTGCGGGCGCGGAGGCCGGAGGTGCCGGGCTTCTGCCCCGCGATCGGCTCGGTCTGGACGGTGCGGATCTGGTCGGCGTCGCTCATCACGGCTCCCTCGGCTGGCCCTGCGGCCCGGTGTGGGGCGCGCGGGCCCGGCGGTCAACCGCGGCGGCGCGCGCCGCGGGCTCAACCCTTGGCGGCGGCCTTGGGTTCGGCCTTCTTCTTCGCCTTGACCTTCACGGGCTCGTCGCCCGCGCCGTTGGCGGCGGGCTTGAAGCGCACCCGGACGTGGTTCGCCTCGTCCTTCTCCATCGCGAAGGCGCCCGCCCGCCGGATCAGGTCCGAGAGCTTGGAGGACCCGTAGCTGCGGCTGTCGAAATCGGGCGCGAGGTTGCCCAGCCGCTGCCCGATGACGCCGAGCGAGACCCAGCCGTCCTCGTCCTGCATCCCCTCCATGGCCTTGCGGATGATCGGGACCGCGCGGGACGGGGCCTCGGGCTTGCGCTGCTTGGGCGCATCCTCGGACTCGGTCCCCGACGCCGGGTCCTCGGCCGCCGTGGGCTCGGGGTCGGCGCCGGCGGCCTCGGCCTCGGCCATCAGATTCTCGATGTAGAAGAAGCGCCGGCAGGCCTGGCGGAACGCCTCGGGCGTCTTGCGCTGGCCGAAGCCGTAGACGTCCACCCCCTGCTCCCGCAGGCGGGACGCCAGCCGCGTGAAGTCGCTGTCCGAGGACACGAGGCAGAACCCCTCGAACCGCCCGGTATGCATCAGGTCCATGGCGTCGATCACCAGCGCGATGTCGGCCGAGTTCTTCCCCTGCGTGTAGGCGAAGTTCTGGTGCGGGATCACCGCGAATTGCGCCAGGATGCGCGACCAACCCTTCAGCCGGTCATCCGAGAAGTCGCCGTAGATGCGGCGGACCGAGGCCTCGCCCAGTTTGGCGATCTCCAGGAACAGCCCTTCGGCCACCTTGGGCGATGTGTTGTCGGCGTCGATCAGGACGGCGAGACGGGGCAGGGGTTCGGACATTCGGATCTCCCTCAACGTGCGCCCCAACAAGGCGCTGGCGACCGCTTCGTCAACCCGTTGCGGGCGCCCTGGACGCGCATTGGCCACCGCAAGATCGCGCAGAACGCGACTTTCCCTGCGCCGATCTATCTGTTGAGGTAGGAAACCGAGGCGCGGGACCGGATGGAGGGGACATGAACTTTCTCGAACAGATCTTCGGCTATGTGGGCGATTTCACCTGGGGATGGTCGCTGATCCCCTTCCTCGTCGTGCTGGGCCTCGCCTTCACGCTCATCTCCGGGCTGGTCCAGTTCCAGTTCTTCGGGCGCATGTTCCGGGTGCTGACGGACAAGGATCCGGGCGCGTCGGGCCATGTCAGCTCGCGCGAGGCGCTGCTGGTCTCGGTCGGCGGGCGCGTGGGCGGCGGCAACATCGCGGGCGTCGCGGTGGCGATCACGCTCGGGGGTCCGGGCGCGGTGTTCTGGATGTGGGTGATCGCGCTGGTCGGCATGGCCACGAGCCTGTTCGAAAGCTCGCTCGCGCAGCTCTACAAGCGCGCCGAGCCGGACGGCACCTACCGCGGCGGGCCCGCGCAATACATCATCCACGGGCTGGGGCCGGAGTTCCGCTGGCTCGCCATGCTTTACGCCGTATGCCTGATCGCGGCCTTCGCGCTGGGGTTCAACGCCTTCCAGGGCAACACCGTGGCGGGGGCGGCGCAGGACAGCCTCGGGATCGACCGGGTCTGGACGGGGATCTTCCTCGCGGGCCTCACCGGGCTGATCGTCTACGGCGGCATCAAGCGCATCGCGGCGGCGGCGGACATCATCATCCCGATCATGGCCATCGGCTACATCGGCATGGCGCTGCTGGTCATCGTCATCAACATCACAGAGCTTCCGGGCGTGATCTGGACCATCGTCACCAACGCCTTCGGGTGGGAGGAGGCCGTGGGCGGCGGCATGGGCGCCGCCGTGGCGCAGGGCCTTCGCCGCGGCCTCTTCTCCAACGAGGCCGGCCTCGGCTCGGCGCCCAACGTCGCCGCGGCGGCCTGGGTCCCGCATCCGATCAGCCAGGGCATCGTGCAGTCGCTGTCGGTCTTCATCGACACGATCATCATCTGCTCCTGCACCGCCTTCGTGATCCTGCTGGCCGACGTCTACGTGCCGGGCGCCGAGGGCGTGGACGGCGTGGTCCTGACCCAGCAGTCGCTGGCCGACCATGTTGGCGACTGGTCGCAGTACTTCCTCACGGCGGCGATCCTGCTGTTCTCGTTCTCGTCGATCATCTACAACTACTACCTCGGCGAGGTGGCGCTCTCGGTCTTCACCAAGAACACGACCGCGCAGCACATCCTCAAGGCGGCGATCATGGCGATGGTGTTGATCGGGGCCACGGCGCCGGGGGCGACGGCGGTGTTCTTCTTCTCGGACCCGATGATGGGGGTGCTGGCGCTGGTGAACCTGATCGCGCTGGCGATGCTGTTCCCCACCGGGATGCGCCTGCTGAACGACTACCGCACCCAGCTCCGGGCCGGGAAGCGGCAGCCGGTGCTGAACGTGGACGACTGGAAGGACCTCGACATCGACCGGGCCGCGTGGGCGGACGCCGGCAAGACCTGAGGATCCGGGCGCCCGGCCGAGCGCCGGGCGCCCCTTTCGTCAGTAGACCACGACCGACCGGATCAACTCGCCCGCGTGCATCAGGTCGAAGCCCTTGTTGATCTCGTTCAGGCTCAGCGTGTGGGTGATCATCGGGTCGATCTCGATCTTCCCCTCCATGTACCAGTCCACGATCTTCGGCACGTCCGTGCGCCCCCTCGCGCCCCCGAAGGCCGTGCCCTTCCAGACCCGGCCCGTCACCAGCTGGAACGGCCGCGTCGCGATCTCCGCCCCCGCGGGCGCGACCCCGATCACCACCGACACGCCCCAGCCCCGGTGCGCGCATTCCAGCGCGTCGCGCATCACCTTCACGTTGCCCGTGCAGTCGAACGTGTAGTCCGCGCCCCCGATCTGGTCGAACGGCGTCTTCGTCAGGTTGACGATGTAGGGGACAAGGTCCTCGCCGATCTCCCTGGGGTTGACGAAATGCGTCATCCCGAACCGCTCGCCCCAGGCCTTCTTGTCGTTGTTGAGGTCCACGCCGATGATCATGTCGGCGCCCGCGAGCCTCAGCCCCTGGATCACGTTCAGCCCGATCCCGCCCAGCCCGAAGACCACCGCCTTGGCCCCGACCTCCACCTTGGCGGTGTTTATGACGGCGCCCACGCCCGTCGTGACCCCGCAGCCGATGTAGCAGACCTTGTCGAAGGGCGCGTCCTCCCGGATCTTCGCCAGCGCGATCTCCGGCAGCACCGTGAAGTTGGAGAAGGTCGAGCACCCCATGTAGTGCAGGATCGGCTCCCCATCGAGCGTCGAGAACCGCGAGGTTCCGTCCGGCATCACCCCCTTGCCCTGCGTCCCCCGGATCGAGGTGCAGAGGTTGGTCTTCTGGCTGAGGCAGGACGGGCACTCCCGGCACTCGGGCGTATAGAGCGGGATGACGTGGTCCCCGGGCTTCAGCCCCTTCACGCCCGCGCCCACCTCCCGCACGATGCCCGCGCCCTCGTGGCCGAGAATCGCCGGGAACAGGCCCTCCGGGTCGGCGCCCGAGAGGGTGAACTCGTCGGTGTGGCAGATGCCGGTCGCCATGACCTCCACCAGCACCTCGCCCTCGCGCGGGCCCTCCAGGTTCACCTCGGCGATTTCCAGCGGTTTTCCGGCCTCTACGGCGATGGCGGCGCGGGTTCTCATGGGGGCGGATCCTCCTGGTCTCGGGTCGGGGCGGATCGTCTCGCCCCGCAAAGTCGAAGTCCAGCGCGAATAAGCCGGCGGCCGGCAAGGGCCGCTTAATGAACTGCAGGGAGAAGTCTCCCAAAGCCATCCCGGCCCGGAGAGAACCCATGCGCAAGTTGAGAGCCAAGGCCGTCGCGGCCGCGGCGGCCATCGTCCTGATCGCCCTGTCCCTGTCAGCCGCTCTCGTCGCCTGGCGCACCGCCGACCGGGTGGCGGAGGAGGCGCAGGCGGCGCAGGAGACCAATCTCCGCGCCGCGGCCGTGGTCGCCTCCGTCGCCTCGCCGTTCATCAAGGCGACCCTGTCGGAGGACAAGAGCCTCGCGGGCATGAGCTGGTCGCAGAGGCCGGACCTTTCGGATCACGCGCTGATCGACCTCATCGCGCAGGCGACCGGCCGCGGCGGCTCGTTCTTCGTGCTGGACCCCGCGACCCGCGAATTCGTCCGCCGCTCCACCACCGTCAAGGATGCGAAGGGGCAGAGGGTGGTGGGCAGCACGCTCGGCCCGGATCATCCGGTCTATCCGATCGTCGCCTCGGGCCGGATCTATAACGGCGAATCGGACGTGCTCGGCACCCTGTACGTGACCAGCTACGTGCCCATCACCGGCCCGTCCGGCCAGGTGGAGGGGCTGATGGGCACCGGCGTTCCGAAGGGCGACGTGAGCGACGCCATCTGGGCGGAGGTGGGCGCCATCGCCGGCATGGCCGCGGTCTCGGCGCTGCTCGCCGCCGCGCTGAGCTGGTGGGCCGCGGGCCTCGCCATCCGGCCGCTTCAGGCGCTGGACCGCTCCGTGAAGCGGATGGCGGAGGGGCGGCTGGACGACGCCGTGCCCGCGACCGGCCGGGCCGACGAGATCGGCGATCTCGCCCGCGGCGCGGAGGCGCTTCGCCAGGCCCTGCGCCACGCCGACGGCGAGCGCGGCCGCATGGACGCCGCCGCCGAGGCCGCGCGCGCCGACCACGCCCGGATGCTGCGGGAGCTGCGCGACGGCATGAACCAGGTCGTGCGCGCCGCCGGCGCCGGCGATTTCGGCAGCCGGGTGGAGAGCGATTTCGAGGCGCCCGAACTGCGGGACCTCGCCTCCGGCGTGAACGGCATCCTCGACGGCATGCAGACCTTCCTCAAGGATCTGGACGAGACGCTCGCCGCCATGGCGCGCGGGGACCTCTCGCGCCCGCTGACGGGCCGGTACGAGGGTCAGCTCCGCCGTCTCGCCGAGGCCGCCGGCCGGAGCCTGGAGGAGCTGGGCGGCGCCATCGCCGACGTGCGCGGCGGGGCGGAGGGGCACCGCGATTCCCTCGCCACCGTGGCGGAGCTGATGCGCGCCCTCTCCTCCCGCGCCGAGAGCCAGGCCTCCACCATCGAGGAGACCGCGGCCACCATGACCGAGATGTCCGAGACCGTCCGCGCCAGCGCCGAGAACCTGACGGCGGCGGAGCGGATGGCCGAGGCGACCCGCGGCCAGGCCCGCAACGGCGAGGGCTCGGCCGATCAGGCCATCGCAGCCATGGAGCGGATCGAGAAGAGCTCGGGCGAGATCTCGGATATCATCGCGCTGATCGAGTCCATCGCCTTCCAGACCAACCTGCTGGCGCTGAACGCGGCGGTGGAGGCGGCGCGGGCGGGCGACGCGGGCAAGGGCTTCGCGGTGGTCGCCTCCGAGGTGCGGGCGCTGGCGCAGCGGTCGTCGGAGGCGGCGCGCAGCATCTCCGAGCTGATCCGCAGCTCCGCCACGGCGGTGTCGGACGGGGTGTCGCTGGTCAACGCCACGGGCGCCTCGCTGAAGGAGATCGCGGCCTCCATCGAGAGCCTCTCGTCCACCATCGCCGACGTGGCCTCGGCGGGGCGCGAGCAGGGGCAGGGGGTGCAGGAGATCTCCTCCGCCGTCCAGCACCTCAACTCGACGGTGCAGGAGAGCACGCGCCAGACCTCGGAGGCCGCCGCCGCGACGCAGGAGCTGGCGGGCGAGGTCGCGGCCCAGGCGCAGCGCCTCTCGGCGTTCGTGACCGCGCCCGTCCGGGCCGGCGCCCGCCGCGCCGCCTGAGCCCGCTTCCGGCAAGGGCCGCCTCGGCCCTTGCCGCCCCCTCCCCCGGCTCTTAGGGTTGCGCCCGCGAAAGACAGGGCCAGGAGAGGCGCGAGATGGACATCCGGACGGTCGGCGTGATCGGCGCGGGGCAGATGGGCAACGGCATCGCCCATGTCTTCGCGCTCGCAGGCTACGACGTGCGCCTGAACGACATCGACGAGGCCCGCGTGGACAAGGCGCTGGCCCAGATCGAGAAGAACATGGACCGCCAGATCGGCCGCGGCGCGATCTCGGAGGCCGAGAAGGCCGAGGCCATGTCCCGCATCGCCAAGACCATGGACCTCGCGGGCGTCGCCCAGACGGACCTGGTGATCGAGGCGGCCACGGAGAACGAGAAGGTCAAGCACCAGATCTTCGCGGGCCTGGCCCCCCACCTCGGCGAGCAGACGATCCTCACCTCCAACACCTCCTCGATCTCCATCACCCGCCTCGCCACGGCCACCGACCGGCCGGAGCGGTTCATGGGCTTCCACTTCATGAATCCGGTGCCGGTGATGGAGCTGGTCGAGCTGATCCGCGGCATCGCCACCGACGAGGAGACCTACAGGATCCTCAAGGGCGTGGTGGAGCGGCTGGGCAAGACCGCCGCCTCGGCCGAGGATTTCCCCGCCTTCATCGTCAACCGCATCCTGCTCCCGATGATCAACGAGGCGGTCTACACCCTCTACGAAGGGGTCGGCACCGTGGAGAGCATCGATAAGGCCATGCGCCTCGGGGCGAACCACCCGATGGGCCCCCTCCAGCTCGCGGATTTCATCGGGCTCGACGTCTGCCTCGCGATCATGCACGTCCTGCATGACGGGCTCGCCGATACCAAGTACCGCCCGTGCCCGCTGCTGGTGAAGTACGTCGAGGCCGGCTGGCTCGGCCGCAAGGCCGGCCGCGGCTTCTACGACTACCGCGGCGAGACGCCCGTCCCCACGAGGTGATCCTCGCCGCCCGCGCCCTCGCGGCGGCGGCCGCAATGCTGGCGCTTGCCGCGCTGGGCCTCGCCCTGTGGGCGCGGCGGGTGGAGGCGGGCCTCTACGACAGCCTCGCGCTGCTGGACCTGCACGAGACGCTGGGCTTCGCCGCCGCCCTGGCAGGCGCTCTGGCCGCGCTCCTCGCTCGCCGAAATCGGCGCGGCGACGGCGCTCGCCGGCGCGCTGGGCGTCGGGGTCGCCCTCTCCGGCTGGCTCGCAGTCTCCGCCTCCGAGCGGAAGGAGCTCTACGACCTCGACCTCCGCCCGTTCGGCCTCTTCCCCCTGCCCGACCTCTCGCCCGCCGCCCCGGGCGTCGAGGCCGCCGCCCGCCTGACCCATCTCGCCGCCGCGTTGGCCCTGCTCGCAGCCGTGGCCGCCATCGCCGCCACCGTCGGCCTTCGTCTCTTCCGAAGGCATCGCGCGCGCCAGCCCGGCCATCCCGCCTCCCTCCCCCCCGGGGGAGGGCCGGGGAGGGGGGCGCCGGAGGCCGCGCCAGCGGCCGGAGAGGAAGGCGCGCCCGCCCCGGCAGGCCCCGCCGAATCCCCTCGGGTCAGCCCTCCGCGCCGGTGATCTCCGCCAGCCGGCGCAGGATCGCCTCCGCCTCCGGCGCGTCCCACGGCGCATCCCCCTGCACCCGCGCGATCTCCCGCCCCTCCGGGTCGAGGATCAGCGTCGTCGGCAGCCCCAGCAGCCCCACCTCCCGCGGCAGCGCATTGCGCTCGTCCGCATAGGGCTCCAGCGCGTAGAGCATGTTGTCCTGAAGGAACGCCTCCCCCTTCTCCCGCCCGCCGGGCTGGACGGCGATGGTCACCACCTCGATGCCCGACCCCTCCAGCGCCTGCTTCAGCCGGTCGAGCGCCGGCATCTCCTCGCGGCAGGGGGGGCACCAGGTGGCCCACAGGTTCGCCACCACCAGCTTCCCCCCGAACTCGCCGAAATCCGTCCCCGCGCCGTTGGGGTTGCGGAACTCCGCCTCGAACGGCCCGCGCGGCTCGTCCAGCACCACGAGCCTGCCCATGGCCTCCCCGCGCATCCCTTCGATCTCGGCCCGGGTCTCCGGCGTCAGCTCCCCCGCCGCCGCGGGGTTTCCAAACGCCGCGAGGCTTCCTATGACCATGGCGGCGAGGCGGGCGTTCAGGCGCATGTTTCTCTCCAGAAGGCAACGAGGACGAGGTCCCCCGGACATGAGCGACGACACCCCGGCAGGCAAGAGCGCGAACGCCATGTGGGGCGGCCGCTTCGCGGAGGGTCCCGACGCGATCATGGAGGCGATCAACGCCTCCATCGGCTTCGACCGGCGGCTGGCGGCCCAGGACATCGCCGGATCGCGCGCCCATGCGGCCATGCTCGCCGCCCAGGGGATTATCACGTCCGACGACGCGCGGAAGATCGACGAGGGTCTCGTCACGGTCTTGTCAGAGATTGAGGCCGGGACGTTCCGCTTCAGCGCCGCGCTCGAAGACATCCACATGAACGTGGAATCCCGCCTCCGAGAGCTGATCGGAGAGCCCGCGGGCCGCCTCCACACCGCACGGTCGCGAAACGACCAGGTGGCCCTCGACTTCCGCATGTGGGTGCGGGACCAGGCCGATGCCGCCATCGCGGGCCTCACCGCGCTGATGCGCGCCCTCGTGGGCCAGGCCGAACAGGGCGCCGACCTCGCCATGCCCGGCTTCACCCATCTCCAGACCGCGCAGCCGGTGACCTGGGGCCACCACATGATGGCCTATGTGGAGATGTTCGCCCGCGACCGCGCCCGCTTCCAGGACGCCCGCGCCCGGATGAACGAGTGCCCGCTGGGCGCCGCCGCGCTGGCCGGCACCTCCTTCCCCATCGACCGGCACGCCACCGCGAAGGCTCTCGCCTTCGACCGCCCGACCGAGAACTCCCTCGACACCGTCGCCGACCGGGACTTCGCGCTGGAGTTCCTCTCCGCCGCCTCGATCTGCGCGACCCACCTCTCCCGCTTCGCCGAGGAGCTGGTGATCTGGTCCTCCGCCCAGTTCCGCTTCGTGCGCCTGTCGGACCGCTTCTCCACCGGCTCCTCGATCATGCCGCAGAAGCGCAACCCCGACGCGGCCGAGCTGGTGCGCGCCAAGGTGGGCCGGATCACCGCCGCCTTCGTAGGATTGTCGACAGTGATGAAGGGACTGCCGATGGCCTATTCCAAGGACATGCAGGAGGACAAGGAGCAGACCTTCGACGCCGCCGACGCCCTCATGCTGGCGCTCGCGGCGATGGAGGGGATGGTCCGTGACATGGTCCCCAACGCGACCAACCTGCGCAAAGCGGCCGCCTCCGGCTTCTCCACCGCCACCGACCTCGCGGACTGGCTGGTGCGCGAGGCGGGCCTGCCCTTCCGCGACGCGCACCACGTGGTCGGCGCGCTGGTGAAGCTCGCCGAGGACTCGGACCGCGATCTCCCCGACCTGACCCTCGCGGAGATGCAAAACGTCCACCCCGCCATCACCCAGGGCGTGTTCGACGTCCTCACCGTCGAGGCCTCCGCCGCCTCCCGCACCTCCCACGGCGGCACCTCGCCCGTGCGGGTGCGCGAACAGGCCGCCCGCTGGAAGGCGCAGCTCGCATGATCCGCCTCCTCGTGATCCTGACCCTCGGGGTCCTGCCGTCCTGCGCGCGCAAGAACCCGCCGGAGCCGCCCGCGAACGCCATCCGCTCCGACGCGCCGGTCCTGATCGCCCCGGACGTGGTCACCGACCCGATCCGCGCCTCGGTCGACTGATGCGCCGGATCGCGCCCGTCTTCCTGCTGATCGCGGTGGCGGGCGCCGCGCTCCCGCTCCCCTACTTCATCGCATGGTTCACCGAAAACGGCTGGTCCCTCCCCGGCATCGTCGACGCCTGGACGGTCAACGCCGCCACCGAGGGCATGCTCTGGGACCTCACCGTCTCCGCCGTCGCGGTCACGGTCGCGACCCTCGCCCACGCCGTCGCGCGCAGGGACCCGTGGGCGCTCATCGCCATCCCCGCCACCTTCGGCATCGGCGTCTCCTGCGGTCTCCCCCTGCTCCTGTGGTTCATCGCCCGCCGAAGCTGAGGCCGCGGGCGCGTGACAACCGCCCGCCTCCCGGCTAGTTTCGGCCCATGACCGATGGGGGAGTTAACCTGACGATGAAATCCGAGGCGCCGAGCGTCGAGGCGCCCGATGCGCCCCGCCTTTCCACCCGCGACGCCCTGCTCGCCGCCGCCAGCGCCCTGATGCGGGACCGCGACACGCTCTCGGTCTCGATCTCCGACATAGCGTCGGAGGCGGGCGTGAACTCGGCGCTGGTCAAGTACTACTTCGGCAACAAGAACGGTCTGATGGTGGCGCTGCTGGAGCGTGATCTGAGCGTCGCCATCACCCAGTTGCAGGACCTGGTGAAGATGGACATGCGCCCGTCGGCCAAGATGCGCTACCACCTGCGCGGCCTGATCCGCATCTACTTCCGCTTCCCCTATCTCCAGCGCCTGCTCATCTCGATCATGCGGGACGAGAACGAACAGATCGGCCGCTCCATCGCCGAGCGCTACCTCACCCCCATCGCCGAGGCCTATCACCGCATGATCGCCGAGGGCGTGGAGGCCGGCGAATTCCGCCCCACCGACGCGCGTTTCTTCTATTTCACCGCCATCGGCGCCTGCGACCAGATCTTCTCCGCCCGGTTCGTGCTGAAATACGTCCACGGCATCGACCACATCGACGAGGAGCTTCGCCGCGCCTACGTGGACCAGACCACCGCCCTCATCATGGACGGCCTGCTGGCGAAGTGATCCGCTTTACCGGCGCATGTTAATCGGGTAATTAACGCCGCGACCGCAGGGAGGACTCCGCCATGCTCGACGCCGTCGGCCGCACCGTCTACGACGAGGACCACGAACAGTTCCGCGACTCCGTCCGCAAGGTCTTCGACCGCCACCTGACCCCTCATCTCGACCGGTGGGAGCAGGAGGGGATCGTGGACCGGGACTTCTGGCGCGCCGCGGGCGAAGCCGGGCTCCTGTGCCCCACGGTGCCCGAGGAATACGGCGGCCCCGGCCTCGACTACCGCTACAACGCCGTGGTCACGGAGGAACTCGCCTACGCCGGCTCCTCCGCCGGGATCACGCTGCAATCCGACATCGTCGCCGACTACCTCGTGGCCTACGGGTCCGAGGAGCAGAAGCGCCGCTGGCTCCCCGCCATGGTCTCCGGCGAGGTCATCACCGCCATCGCCATGACCGAGCCCGGCACCGGCTCCGACCTCCAGGGCATCAAGACCACCGCCAAGCGGGACGGCAACCACTACGTCGTCTCCGGGCCAGAAGACCTACATCACCAACGGCCAGAACGCCGAACCTCGTGGTCGTGGTCGCCAAGACCGACCCCACCCTCGGCTCCAAGGGCATCAGCCTGATCCTCGTGGAATCGGACCGCGAGGGCTTCGCCCGCGGCCGCAACCTCGACAAGATCGGCCAGCACTCCGCCGACACCTCGGAGCTGTTCTTCGACAACGTCCGCGTGCCCATCACCAACTGCCTCGGCGAGGAGGGCAAGGGCTTCGTCCAGCTCATGCTCCAGCTCCCGCAGGAGCGTCTGAACATCGCCCTCGCCGCCCAGGCCGGCGCCCAGCGCGCCTTCGACGAGGCGGTGCGCTTCACCAAGGACCGCAAGGCCTTCGGGCAGGCGATCTTCGACTTCCAGAACACCCGCTTCACGCTCGCGGGCCTGAAGGCCAAGCTCCAGGTCGGCTGGGCGCATTGCGACTGGGCGCTCGCCCGCCACATCAAGGGCGAACTGACCGCCTACGAGGCCTCGGCCGCCAAGCTCTGGCACACCGAGCTTCAGTGGGAGGTGGTGGACGCCTGCCTGCAGCTCCACGGCGGGGCGGGCTACATGAACGAGTACCCGATCGCGCGCCTGTGGCGTGACGCCCGGGTCCAGCGCATCTACGGCGGCACCTCCGAGATCATGAAGGAACTGGTGTCCCGCGGCATCTGACGGTTTCCTGCGGAAGGGGCGGCACAAGCCCCTCCGCCCTTCCGGGAGGAACAGCATGATCGACCCCGAAGCGATGACCACGCTCGGCGCCCTCTCGCGCGCCAACGCCCGCCGCAAGCCCGACGGCCTCTGCCAGCGGTTCGAGGGGCGGGACACCAGCTTCCGCGCCTTCGACGACCATTGCAGCCAGGTGGCGAACGCGCTCGGCGCAGACGAGGCTCGCCGCGTCGCCTATCTCGGCAAGAACGGCGACTACGCCTTCGAGGCCTTCGTGGGCACCTCCCGCGCGGGCGGCGTCTTCGCCCCGATCAACTGGCGCCTCGCTCCGCCCGAGGTTGCGCAGCTCATCGAATATTTCGACCCCGACATCCTCCTCGTCGGCCCCGAGTTCCACGGCGCGGTCGAGAGCATCCGCGACCAGCTCCCCAAGTCCCTCAAGCTGATCGCGCTGGAGGGCGGCCATGACGAATGGCCCGCCTTCACCGACTGGCGCGACGCGCAATCCGCCGACCACGCCGAGTCCCTCTCCGGCCCCGACGACGTGACGCTGGTGCTCTTCACCTCCGGCACCACGGGCCTGCCGAAGGGGGTGATGATCTCCAACGACAACCTGCTGGGCCAGCGCCGGGCGACGCTCGGGCTGAACCTCGGCTACGACACGTGGGAGGACGGCGACGTCAACCTCGTCGCCATGCCCTTCGCCCATATCGGCGGGATCGGCTGGTGGATCATCGGCTTCGCCAACTGCTGCCCCGGCGTGATCGCGCGCGAATTCCGCCCCGACCAGGTGCTGGATTTCATCGAGAAGGACGGCGCCAACCGCATGTTCATCGTGCCCGCCGCCCTCCAGTTCATCGTACGCGACCCCCGCGCCAGGGAGATGGACTTCTCCCGCGTGCGCCACATCACCTACGGCGCCGCGCCCATGCCCCTCCCCCTCCTGCGCGAGGCCATCGAGGTCATCGGCTGCGAATTCGCGCAGGCCTACGGCATGACCGAGACCACGGGCACCATCTCCATGCTCCATCCCGAGGATCACGTCCTCGAAGGCTCGCCCCGAATGCGCTCCGCCGGCCGCGCGATGCCGGAGCACGAGATCAAGGTGATCGACCCCGACGGCGCCGAACTCCCCCTCGGCGAGATCGGCGAGGTCGCCATCCGCGGCGGCAACGTCATGGTCGGCTACTGGAACAAGCCCGACGTGACGGCGGCCACCAAGGATGCCGACGGCTGGGTGAAGTCCGGCGACGCCGGCTACATGGACGCGGACGGCTACCTCTACATCCACGACCGCATCAAGGACATGATCGTCACCGGCGCCGAGAACGTCTATCCGGCCGAGGTGGAAAGCGCCCTTTACGCCCACCCCGCCATCTCCGAGGCCGCCGTGATCGGCGTCCCGGACGAGCGCTGGGGCGAGGCGGTGAAGGCCATCGTCACCGTCAAGGCGGGCCAGAACCTGGACCCGGAGGACGTGATCGCCTTCGCCCGCACCCGCCTCGCGGCCTTCAAGTGCCCCAAGACGGTGGACGTGATCCAGGAGATGCCGCGCAACGCGTCCGGCAAGCTCCTGAAGCGCCAGCTCCGCCAGCCCTACTGGGAAGGCCGCGACCGTCAGGTCAACTGACGAATGGACGGCGCCGCGGGCATCCGCCATCGTGGCGCAACGAAAACACTCGAGGGGAAACGCCCGTGAGCCATAAAGACTACGAGACGCTCTACACCGACATCGAGGACGGGGTGATGACCCTGACCCTCAACCGCCCGGACCGCCTCAACGCCTTCACCGGCCAGATGCGCGAGGACCTGATCGCGGTCATCGACGCCGCCGACGAGGACGACGCCGTCCGCGCCGTGATCGTCACCGGCGCCGGCCGCGGCTTCTGCGCGGGCGCGGATCTCGGCGGCTCCGGCGACGGCTCCAAGCCCTTCTCCACCGGCCAGTTCATCAAGAAGGGCGCCGACGGCAAGGACGACTTCTCCGACGAGCGTCTGCGCGACGGCGGCGGCCAGGTCACCCTGCGCATGTTCAACTGCCTCAAGCCGCTGATCTCCGCCTGCAACGGCCCGGCGGTGGGCGTGGGCGTCACCATGCAGCTTCCGATGGACGTGCGCCTCGCCTCCACCAACGCGCGCTACGGCTTCGTCTTCCCCCGCCGCGGCATCGTCCCCGAGGCCTGCTCGTCCTGGTTCCTCCCCCGCGTGGTCGGCATCTCCCGCGCGCTGGAATGGACCATGACCGGGCGCGTGTTCTCGGCGCAGGAGGCGCTGGAGGGCGGCCTCGTCCGCTCGATCCACGAGCCTGACGACCTGCTCCCCGCCGCCCGCGCGCTGGCCCGCGAGATCGCCGACAACACCGCCCCCGTGGCCGTGGCCCTCGCGCGTCAGATGATGTGGAAGACGCTGGGCGCCTCGCACCCGATGGACGCGCACCGGCTGGACAGCCGCGGCATTTCCTCCCGCGGCCGCTCCGCCGACGTGGCCGAGGGCGTCAACTCCTTCAAGGAGAAGCGCCCCGCGAGCTTCCCCGACACCGTCTCCGCCGACATGCCCGACTGGTTCCCCTGGTGGGACGAGCCGCAGTACCGCTGAGGAGCGACCCATGACCGACAAGCTCAAGGTGGACCGCGACGGCGACGTCTGCGTGATCCGCATCGACGACCCCGCCTCGATGAACGCCGTCACCAGGGAGATCGCCGAGGCGATGCACGCGGCGCTGAAGGAGGCCGGGACCACCTCCCGCGCCGTCCTCCTCGCGGGCTCCGAGCGCGCCTTCTGCTCCGGCGCCAACCTCGGCAACGGTGGGATGACAAACCGCGACGACGTGGGCGCCTCGCTCGAATCCACGTTCAACCCGCTGATGACCACGCTGCGGGATCTGCCGATCCCGGTGGTCTCCGCGGTCCGCGGCGCCGCGGCGGGCGTCGGCGCTTCCCTCGCGCTGGCGGCCGACATCATCGTCGCCGGCCGCTCCGCCTATTTCCTGGAGGCCTTCGCCCGCATCGGCCTCGTCCCCGACGGCGGCGCCTCCTGGCTCCTGACCCAGGCCGTCGGCCGGGTCCGGGCGATGGAGATGATGCTGCTCGCCGACAAGATCCCCGCCGACAAGGCCTACGAGTGGGGCCTCATCACCCGCCTCACGGACGACGAGAAGACCGAGGACGAGGCCATGGCGCTGGCCCGCCGCCTCGCCGCCGGCCCCTCCCGCGCGCTTGGCCTGATCCGCCGCAACACCTGGCTCGCCGCGGAATCCACCTTCGCCCAGGCCCTCCAGCACGAACGCGAAGGCCAGCGCGAGGCCGGTCGCCACCCCGATTTCGCCGAGGGCGTCGCCGCCTTCCGCGAGAAGCGCCCCGCGAAGTTCGGCGCCTGACCCCCGTCAGGCGTTGACCCGCAACGGGGTCCGCGCCCAGAAAGCTCCATCCCCGCCCCGGCCCTCCGGGGCGGAGACATGACAGGCGCCGACAGCGCGCCCGCAGGAGGACAGCCCATGAAGACCCGTTTCACCGAACTCGTCGGCGTCGAGCACCCGATCGTGCAGGGCGGGATGCAGTGGGTCGGCACCGCCGACCTCGTGGCCCCGGTGGCGAACGCCGGCGCGCTCGGCTTCCTCACCGCGCTGACCCAGCCGACGCCCGAGGCGCTGGCGACCGAGATCAAGCGCTGCCGGGACATGACCGACAAGCCCTTCGGCGTGAACCTCACGATCCTGCCGACCCTGACCCCGCCGCCCTACGCCGAATACCGCGCCGCGATCATCGAGAGCGGCATCAAGGTGGTGGAGACCGCCGGCTACAAGCCGCAGGAGCATGTGGACGAGTTCAAGAAGCACGGCATCAAGGTCATCCACAAATGCACCGCCGTGCGCCACGCGCTCTCGGCCGAGCGGATGGGCGTGGACGCCATCTCCATCGACGGCTTCGAATGCGCGGGCCACCCCGGCGAGGACGACATCCCCGGCCTGATCCTGATCCCGGCGGCGGCCGACAAGGTGAAGATCCCGATGATCGCGTCGGGCGGCTTCGGCGACGGCCGCGGGCTGGTGGCCGCGCTGGCGCTGGGCGCCGAGGGCATCAACATGGGCACCCGCTTCTGCGCGACGAAGGAGGCGCCCATCCACGAGAAGTTCAAGCAGGCGATGGTGTACGGCGACGAGCGCTCCACCGACCTGATCTTCCGCACCTACCGCAACACCTCGCGCGTCGCGCGCAACGCCATCTCGCAGCAGGTGCTGGAGGCGGAGCGCGCCGGCAAGCCGTTCGAGGAGGTGGCGCATCTGGTGAAGGGCATGCGCGGGCGCGAGGGGCTGAACTCCGGCGACACCGACCACGGCGTCTGGTCCGCGGGCACGGTGCAGGGCCTGATCCACGACATCCCCTCGGTGAAGGAGCTGATCGACCGGATCATGGCCGAGGCCGAGGAGATCATCGCCCATCGCCTCGCGCGCTTCCAGTCCGCGCGCGCCTCCGCCGCCTGAACCCCGCCCCCGACGGGGGGGACGCGCGCCGGGGCCATCGAGGCCCCGGCGCCCGTGTTGCGGGCCGCGGGGCCCGCGCCGGCCCATGCCCGGACCCGCGCGCGAGGGGGCCTGCGGTTGCGCCGCAGCGCCCTGATCCCGTCACGCGCCTGTGGATAACGCGCAATTGAAAAAGAACCGACATGAACCTGTGAGCGAACCGACACACGCCGGGGCTACGGCTCCGGCCCGTCAGTCGCGACGCTCATGGAGAGGTTCATGCTTCGCAGCACCCTCCTCGCCGCCGGCGCCCTCGCCGCCTCGGCGAGCCTCGCGCAGGCGCAGACCGAGGTCACGTGGTGGCAGGCCATGGGCGGCGCCCTCGGCGAGACGGTCAACGAGATCGCCACCCGCTTCAACGACGCGCAGGCCGACTACCGCATCGTCCCCGTCTACAAGGGCGGTCGCGAAGCGACGCTGACCGCCACCGTCGCCGCTTTCCGCGCCGGCGAGCAGCCCAACATCGTCCAGGTGTTCGACGCGGGCGCGGCCGCCATCATCGGCGCCGGGGGCGCGGTGATCCCGGCCGAGGACCTGCTGAAGAACGCGGGCCATGCCTTCGACGTGAACGACTACATCGAGGGCGTCCGCTACTTCTATGCGGACTCCGACGGCAAGATGATCGGGATGCCGTTCAACTCCTCCACGCCGATCCTCTACTACAACGAGGACGCGCTCGAGAAGGCCGGCGTCGAGCCCCCCAGGACCTGGGAGGAGTTCGAGGAGATCGCGCCGAAGCTGAAGGACGCGGGCTACGTCCCCCTCGCCCAGAGCCACACGCCCTGGATCTTCGTGGATAACTTCTTCTCCCGCCACAACCTCCAGTTCGCCTCGAACGACAACGGCTATGACGGCGCCGAGGGCACGCACCTGGTGCTGTCCGAAACGCCGGCGCTTCAGCGCCACTTCGAGAAGCTGAAGGAATGGTACGATGCGGGCCTCTTCGGCTATTACGGCCCCGGCTGGTCCGACAACCAGCAGCCGTTCGAGACCGGCGAGGTCGCCATGTGGATCGGCTCCTCGGGCTCCTTCGGCGGGCTCCAGAAGTCCATGTCCGCGCCGTTCTCTCCACCTACCTGCCCTGCTGGGGCGACGTGGACGGCGCCGGCGGCTCCACCTTCATCGGCGGCGCGGCGCTCTTCGCCCTGGCCGGCCACCCGGAGGAGGAGAACAAGGCGACCGCCGCGCCAAGGAAGACGGCTACTACGACCAGTTCCCCTCCGCCGAGACCGGCATCCTCCAGCTCTCGCTCCCGGGCGCCGAGTGGACCAGGGGCTGCCGGATGGGCTTCCACCCCCAGATCCGCGACGTCATGGACCGCGAGTTCAGCTGCGTGTTCTCCGGCGAGACCATCGTCGAGGGTGCGCTCAAGACCATTGACGAGGAGGGCGACCAGCTCCTCGACCGCTTCTCCAAGACCGCGGGCTGAACGCCGCGCCATCCCGGCGGGGGCGCCTCGCGCGCCCCCGCCCCCCGTTTCTTCTGTCAGGCGCACCCATGAAGAAGGTCCGGTTCGGCCCCTCCGCGACGCCCTGTCTCCTCCTCCTGCCGCAGATGGCGATCGTGGCGATCTTCTTCCTGTGGCCCTCGGCCGAGGCGCTCCGCACCTCGTTCCAGATCGAGGATCCGTTCTTCGGAAACGCCACTTGGGTGGGCGTGGACAACTACGTCGACGCCGTCACCCGCTCGGACTACGCCCGCTCCGCAGTTCACCGCCGTCTTCACGCTGTGCATCGCGGTCATCTCGCTGGGCGCCGCGCTGGCGCTCGCGGTCTCCGCGGATGCGGTCCTGCGCGGCAAGGGCCCCTACAAGACGACCCTGATGTGGGTCTACGCCATCGCGCCCCCGGTGGCGGGGCTGATCGGCTCCATGCTCTTCGACCAGCATACCGGCCCGATCCGGGGACTTCTTCGCGGTCTTCGGGTGGGAGATGCAGGTCGGCTTCGACTATTTCGACTCCGCCTTCGCCATGATCGCGGTGGCGACGTGGAAGCAGATCCCGGTCAACTTCATCTTCTTCCTCTCCGGCCTCCGGGGCATCCCGACCTCGTTGCGCGAGGCCGCCTCCATAGACTGCCGCTCCGCCCCCCGCCGCTTCTGGACGTGGTGTTCCCGCTCCTGGCCCCCACCTCCTTCTTCCTCCTGATCATCAACATCACCTACGCCTTCTTCGAGACCTTCGACGTGGCGGACGTGATGCTGAAGGGCGAGCCCGGCAACAACCCGGTGACGCTGGTCTACAAGGTCTATCTCGACGGCTTCCGGGGCAAGGACCTCGGCGGCTCCTCGGCCCAGTCGGTGATCCTGATGGTGGCCGTCTTCATCCTGACCGTCATCCAGTTCCGCCTGATCGAGCGGCGCGTCCACTATTCCTGAGGCAAGCATGGCCCACGCCGCCGAAGCCCCCATCGCCCCCGCCCGCGCCGGACCCGCCGCCGCGCCCGTCTCCCGCGCCCGCCGCAACGCCCAAGTCCACCACCATGCGGTCCTGATCCTCGGCTGCATCGTGATGATGGCGCCGATGGTGGTGGCCTTCACCTCCTCCACCTGCGACCCGGTGGTGATCCACTCCAACGGGCTCCAGCTCGGCTGGGGCGGCCATTTCCACGACACCTACGGGACGGTGCTGTTCGAGGGCGGCGGCTTCACCGGCAGGTCACCGGCACGCTGATGCTGTGGAACTCGGTGATCCTCGGCCTCGGCTTCGCCATCGGCAAGATCGTGATCTCGATGCTCGCCGCCTACGCCATCGTCTATTTCCGCTTCCCCTTCGCGACCGTCAGCTTCTGGATGATCTTCTCCTCGCTGCTCCTGCCGCTGGAGGTCCGCATCCTGCCCTCCTATGAGGTGGTGCAGTCGCTGGGCCTCCTCAACACCTATTCCGGCCTGATCCTGCCCCTGATCGCGTCGGCCACCGCCACCTTCTTCTTCCGCCAGTTCTTCAAGTCCGTCCCCGATGAGCTGCTGGAGGCCGCGCGCATCGACGGCGCCGGCCCCTACCGCTTCTTCCGCGACATCCTCGTGCCCCTCTCGCGCACCATGATGGCCGCCATCTTCATCATCATGTTCGTGGTGGGCTGGAACCAGTACCTCTGGCCCGCCCTGATGACGACCGACGAGGGGATGTTCACCATCGTCCGCGGCATCCGCCAGATCCTCCAGGTCTGGATCGGCGCCGACATCCCCGACGGCAACGAGGCGCTGGCCCTCACGATCCTGGCCATGGCCCCCCCGGCGGTCATCGTCCTGATCTTCCAGCGCATGTTCATCAAGGGCCTCGTGGAGACCGGGAAATGACCCCGACGCTCGCCCATCGACAACGTCGTCAATCGCTACCCCGACGGCGCCCTCGCCGTGCGCGGGGTGGACATCGAGGTCGGGCAGGGCGAGCTTGTGGTCTTCGTCGGCCCGTCGGGCTGCGGCAAGTCCACGTTGCTCCGAATGGTCGCCGGCCTCGAAGACGTCACCGAAGGCGAGATCCGCATCGACGGCCGCCGCGTGAACGAGGTCGAGCCCGCCGACCGCAACATCGCCATGGTGTTCCAGAACTACGCGCTCTACCCCCGCATGTCGGTGCGCCGGAACCTCGCCTACGGCCTGAAGAACCGTGGAACATCGAAGCCCGGGATCGCGCGCAAGGTGGCCGAGGCCGCCGCCCTCCTCCAGATCACCGATTTCCTCGACCGCCGCCCCTCGCAGCTTTCCGGCGGTCCGCGCCAGCGCGTCGCCAAGGGCCGCTGCATCGTGCGCGACCCGTCGATCTTCCTGTTCGACGAGCCGCTCTCGAACCTCGACGCCAAGCTCCGCACCCGGATGCGGCTGGAGATCAGAAAGCTCCAGCGCCGCCTCGGGGTGTCGTCGATCTACGTCACCCACGACCAGCTCGAGGCGATGACCCTGGCCGACCGCATCGTGGTCCTCAACGGCGGCCTCGTGGAGCAGATGGGCACGCCCGGGGAGGTCTGTTCCCGCCCCGCCTCCACCTTCGTCGCCGCCTTCATGGGCGCCCCCGCCATGACCCTGCTGGAGGGCGTGGTCGCGGACGGCCACATCCGCATCGGCGACGCGCACCTCCCGGCGCCCGCCGCGCCCGCGGGTCCCGTCACCCTCGGCCTGCGCCCCGAGAAGGCCCGCCTCGCCGCCCTCAACGGCCACGGCCTGCCCTTCGCCCTTGAGGCGGTCGAGGAACTCGGCGCCACCCGCCTCCTCCACGGCCGCGTGGCGGGCCGCGAGATCGTGGTCGCCGTGGATGCGGGCCAGCCCCTGCCGGCCGACGCCCTCGCCCTCCACGCCGCGCCCGAGGACCTCCACCTCTTCGACGCGCAGACCGGCGCCCGCCTCTGACCGCTCGCGAAACACGCGCGCGCAAACCTTGCCAGAACGGTTAATTCTACAAACCCAATTCCAGAACCCGTTGAAATCGCGCAATATGACTCGCGCGAGCCCCACGTTTCGCTGCGAAACACCCGCCTGCGAAACGCCTCCCGCGAACCCGGAGCCCCGCTGCCCTCGCCCATCCCGCGCAGGATCCCGCCGCCCCGCCGCTCTTCCTGGGCCGCCGCTTCGACGCGCAGGCCCGTCCGCTGAAGGACAGCGGCTCCACCGTCATCGGCCACATAAGCGGGGCCGAGGACGACGCCCTCGCCGCCGTCCCCGCCCTGATGAAGGCCCGCGGCCTCGCCCGCTTCTGGGCCTGGCTGCCGGCGTCCTCCTACCACATGAGCCTCCTCCTCCACGCCGAGCGGGAGGCCCGCCGCTGGCCCGAGACCCTCCCCCGCGACGTCTCGGAAGCGGAGGCCGACGCCTGGATCCTCTCCCGCCTCGACGGCTTCGACGCGGGCGCGCGGCCGCTCTGCCGCATGGCCAATCGCGGCATCGTCGCCTCCGACGCCGGCCTCGGCGTGGCGCTGGAAGGCGAGACGCCCGGGGAGGACGTCCGCCTGCGCGCCCTGCGGGACCGCCTCGCCGCGCGGACCGGCCTCGCCCACCGCGCGGGCCACGAGAGCTACGCCTTCCAGATCACGCTCGCCTACCTCATCGCCTGGCCCTCGCCCGAGGAGACCCGCGCCGGCGGGGCCGCCCTCGCCGAGGCCTCCGCCGCCCTGACCAAGGTGGTCCCGATCTTCCACCCCGGCGCCCCGGAGGTCCGCCTCTTCCACGACATGACCGAATTCCGCCCGCAATTCGTCCTCGCCTGACCGGCCCCGCGCCCCATATGCCCCGCAGGCCCGGCCCCGCAGGCCGGCGCCCCCACCAAGGAGGTTTCACCATGAGCATCGACCGCCACGGCTCCGCCGCCTGGAGCGGCGGCCTCAAGGATGGCCGCGGGTCCGTCTCGACCCAGAGCGGCGCGCTGGACGCCAGGCCCTACGGCTTCAAGACCCGGTTCGAGGGCGAGAAGGGCACGAACCCCGAGGAGCTGATCGCCGCCGCCCACGCCTCCTGCTTCACCATGGCCCTCTCGATGGTGCTGGGGAACGAGGGCCTGACCGCCGAGAAGCTGGAGACGAAGGCCACCGTGAGCCTCGACCAGAAGGACGGCGGCTTCGAGGTCACGAAGATCCACCTCGCCCTCACCGGCTCCGTCCCCGGCGCCGACGAGGCGAAGTTCAGGGAATGCGCCGAGACGGCGAAGACCAACTGCCCGATCTCCAAGCTGATGAAGGCCGAGATCACGCTGGACGTGACCTTCGCCTGACCCTTCCCGGTCCGGGCCCAGGCGGCCCGGACCGCCCTCCCGCAGCCCCCCGCCACCCACGCCCCCGCCCGAAGCGCGCCGCGGGCGCCCCCTCCCCGCAGGCGGAACCTCGGCGCGGCGCTTCCGCCGGTTCCCCTCGCGCGCGGCCCTGCCTATCTCCCGTCACGATCGCACCCCCGCCCGGAGGCCGGATGACCCGCATCCTGACCGTCACGCTCAACCCCGCCCTCGACGTCACCACCGGCGTCCCCCGCATGGTCGAAGGCGCCAAGATGCGCTGCGAGACCCCGACCCTCGACCCCGGCGGCGGCGGCGCCAACGTTTCCCGCGCGCTGGTCAAGTTCGGGCACGAGAGCCGCTGCTTCATCGCCATCGGCGGCCCCATCGGCCTCGCCTACAGGGAGCTGGTGGAGCGGGACTGCAGCCTCCACCCTGTCTGGTTCGCCGCGCAGGGCGACACGCGCCAGAGCCTCGCCGTCCATGACCGCGAGGGCGGCGGCCAGTACCGCTTCGTCCTTCCCGGCGCGCCCTGGCCCGAGGCGGACGGCCCCCGCGCCCTCTCCGAGCTTGAAGCCCTGATGGAGGCCGGAGACCTTGTGGTCCTCTCCGGCTCCCAGCCGCCGGGCCTGCCCGACGACTTCGCCGCCCGCCTCTGCCGCGCCGCGCAGGGCAGGGGCGCGCGCCTGATCCTCGACACTTCGGGCCCCTCCCTCCTCCATGCCGCGCGCGACGATTCCTGCGCCCACGTCCTGCGCATGGACCGCCACGAGGCCGCCGAGCTGATGGGGCGCCCCGAGATCGACCTCGCCTCCGCCGAGACCCTCGCCCGCGACCTCGTCGCCCGCCGCGCCTGCAACGTGGCCGTCGTCACCGTGGGCGGCGACGGCGCCGTGGGCGCCACCGCCGAGGGCGCCTGGCGCGTCCGGCCCCCGAAGGTCCGGGTCGTCTCCTCCACCGGCGCGGGCGACAGCTTCGTCGCCGGCCTCACCGCCCGCCTCGCCGAGGACCGCCCCTTCCCGCAGGCGCTCGCCTTCGCCATGGCCGCCGCCGCCTCCGCCGTACAGACCGAGGCGACCGAGCTCTGCACCCTCGAAGGCGCCGAAACCGCCCTGAAAGGCGTGACCACCGAGACGCTCTGACTCTGGCCCACCTGCGCGGGCGTATGTATCCTCCACCTCGAACGCGCCCCGAAGCGCGGGAGGAGAGTGGGAGGAGGATCGGCCATGTTCGATCTCAAGGATTTCCGGGCCGAGACCCGCGCCTGGCTGGAGGAGAACTGTCCTCCGTCGATGCGCGAGACCATGCGCGGCGACGACGACATCCCCTGGGGCGGGCGCAACTTCCAGTGGAAGTCCGAGGACCAGCGCCTGTGGATGGAGCGGATGGCCGAGCGCGGCTGGACGGCCCCGGAATGGCCCGCGGAATACGGCGGCGGGGGCCTGAGCAAGGAGCAGGCCAAGGTCCTGCGCGAGGAGATGGCGCGCATCCACGCCCGCCAGCCGCTCTATTCCTTCGGCCTGTCGATGATCGGCCCGGCGCTGCTGAAATACGGGACCGAGGCGCTGAAGCAGCAGCACCTCCCCAAGATCGTGCGCGGCGAGATCCGCTGGTGCCAGGGCTATTCCGAGCCGGGCGCGGGGTCCGATCTCGCCGGCCTCCAGACGAAGGCCGAGGACCGCGGCGACCATTTCATCGTCAACGGCCAGAAGATCTGGACCTCCTACGCCCACAAGGCGGACTGGATGTTCTGCCTCGTGCGCACCGACCCGGGCGTGAAGAAGCAGCTCGGCATCTCGCTGGTGCTGTTCGACATGGAGACGCCGGGCGTGGAGGCGCGGCCGATCAAGCTGATCTCCGGCGCCTCGGTGTTCTGCGAGACGTTCCTGACCGATGTGCGGGTGGAGAAGGCGCAGGTGGTCGGCGAGATCAACCAGGGCTGGACCGTCGCCAAGTACCTGCTGACCCATGAGCGCGAGATGATCTCGGCCATGGGCAACCGCAACGCCGGCGAGAAGGCCCTCTACGAGATCGCCGTCGAGGCGCTGGGGCTGGATGCGGCCGGCAAGCTGGACGACCCGTTCCTGCGCGCGGACCTTGCGCGGTGGGACATCGACCAGATGGCCTTCGCGCTGACCCGCGACCGGATCACCGGCGAGGCGAAGGCAGGGCAGGGCGTCGGCGCCGCCTCGGCCATGCTGAAATACTACGGGACCGAGCTGAACAAGCGCCGGTTCGAGGTGGCGATCGCCGCGAAGGGGTCGGAGGCGATGGTCTGGGAGGGGCAGGCGCATGACGGCGGCGCGCTGCCGCGCCAGTGGCTGCGCTCCAAGGCCAACTCCATCGAGGGCGGCACCTCCGAGGTGCAGCTCAACATCATCTCCAAGAACATCCTCGGGCTGGGGTGAGCGCCATGGTCAATCTTGTGCTGAACGAAGACCAGCTGATGCTGCGCGAGGCGGCCCAGCGGTTCATGGCCGACAAGGCCCCGGTGAAGGAGCTGCGCCGGGTGCGCGACGAGGAGGTGGCCGACGGCTTCTCCCGCGAGCTGTGGGCGGCGATGGCCGAGATGGGCTTCGCCGGGGCGCTGGTGGCGGAGGAGCACGGCGGCACCGGCTTCGGCCACGCCGCCATGGGCCAGATCATGGAGGCGGCGGGGCGCAACCTGACGCCCTCGCCCTTGTTCGCGACCGCCGTGCTGGGGGCCTGCGCGGTGACGCTGGCGGGGTCGGAGGCGCAGAGGGCGGAGCTTCTGCCCAAGATCGCGGCCGGCGAGTTGCTGACGGCGCTGGCGGTGGACGAGGCGGCGCGGCACCGGCCCTCGCAGGTCGAGACCGTGGCCGAGAAGTCCGGCGACGGCTGGACCCTGCGCGGGCGCAAGTCCAACGTCGCCGATGGCGCCGTCGCGGACCTGCTGATCGTCTCCGCCCGCACGCCCGAGGGCGTGGGCCTGTTCCTGGTGGAGCAGGGGGCGAAAGGCCTCGACGTCGAGCGCACCGTGATGGTGGACAGCCGCAACGCCGCCACCCTGCGCTTCGAGGGGACGCCGGCCGTGGCGCTGGGCGAGGTTCCCGCCGAGGCGGCGCTCGCCCGTCTGCTGGACATCGCGAACGCGCATCTGGCGGCGGAGCTTCTGGGCATCGCCCAGCAGGCCTTCGACGTCACCACCGCCTACATCAAGGAGCGCAAGCAGTTCGGGGTTGTGATCGGCTCGTTCCAGGCCCTCCAGCACCGGGCGGCGCATCTCTTCGCGGAGCTGGAGCTGGGCAAGTCCGTGGTCGTGGCGGCCCTGATGGCGCTGGACGAGGGGGCGGAGGACGCGCCTCTGCTGGTGTCGCTGGCCAAGGCCAAGATGGCGCAGGTGGCGGACCTCGCGACCAACGAGGGGGTGCAGATGCATGGCGGCGTGGGCATGACCGACGCCTTCGACATCGGCCTCTACATGAAGCGCGCGCGGCCCGCCGCCCAGCTCTTCGGCGACGAGCGCTTCCACGCGGACCGTTTCGCGACGCTCCGGGGCTACTGAGCCCTGCCGGGGGGCCGTAGGGCCCCCCGGCCGAGGCGCCGCGTCGGGCCGGCCCGCCTGTGGCGACTGCGGCGCCCGCGGCGCGCGTCGGGCGTGGCGCCGGGTGGCCGGCGCCCGGTCTTCAGATGTCCTCGATCAGCTCCATCCGCAGGCCCTGCGCGCCCTCCCACAGCGTCATCCGCCCGAGCTCGGCCAGACGGTCGAGCCCCGACACGATGCTCGCGAAATGGTTGCCGGCGAGCTGCCCCGCCTTGGAGGCGAAGCGGCAGGGGCCGTAGGGGAGCAGGATCTCAGTCTCCGACAGGCTGCCGGGGCCGCCGGGGTATAGCAGGAACTGGCCGGGGGCGGGGTGGGAGGTGGCGTCCTCCCATGGCACGCCGAGGTCGAGGTCGCCGAGCGGCGACCACAGCGCCTCGCCCGACCAGCGGGAGTGGATGATCCGGCCGTCGAAGGGCAGCGCCTCCCGGATCACGGTGCAGGTCCGGGGGCAGCGGGCCTCCTCAAGCACGGCGAGGAACCGGAACGGGCCGGCATGGATGGCGAGGGAGGTCACGGGCGGTCTCCGGCGGAGGCGCCGCGCCGGCCGTCGCGCTTCCGGTCGCGGAGGCGCCCGCGGCGCGTGGCGGGCGCTCCGCCTCTGGCAGGCGCCTCGCCCCCGGGGGTGGGGCGGAGGGGCCGGCGGCGGAGGCGGTCCAAGCAGACGTCGGCGGGCGTGGCGAGGCGCTTCGACGCCCGGTCTCCGCCCAGGCGCGCTTCGCGGGCCGCCCTTTCCGGCGCCGGGTTGGAGCGCCGGCCAAAGGCGCGACGCGAGCAGGCCGCGGCGGGCGCCTCCGCCGCCAGAGGCGGAACCGGCGTGCCGCGGCCCGGCCCAACGGGAGGCGATGGCCGAAGGCCTTCGTCGACGGGCGGGAGAGGCGCGGCGAGGGTCATGCGCGCTCGAAGCCCCGCTTGAGGTCCCAGTCGGTGACGCGGCGGTCGGTCTCCATCTGCTCCACGCGTGCGGCGTGGACGTAGTGGTCCACAACCTCGTCGCCGAGCGCGGCGCGCAGGAAGGCGGAGGCCGCGAAGCGCCCTGTCGCCTCTCTCAGGGTCGCCGCGATCTCGGGCGCTTCGTCGGACTGGTAGGCGTCGCCGCGATGGGGCGCGCCTAAGGGCAGGGCGCGGTCCACGCCGTCGAGGCCCGAGGCGATCATCGCGGCCATGGCGAGGTAGGGGTTGAGGTCCGCGCCCCCGATGCGGCATTCGACGCGCACCGCCTTCGTCCCCTCGCCGACGACGCGGAACCCGGCGGTGCGGTTGTCCGTGGACCAGACCGCGCGGGTGGGTGCGAAGGTGCCGGCCACGAAGCGCTTGTAGCTGTTGACGTAGGGGGCGAGGAGGAGGGCGGTCTCGCCCGCATGGGCCAGCAGGCCGGCGATCCAGCTTCGCATCAGGGCGGACATGCCGTCCTCGGCGCCCGGGTCGTGGAACAGGGGCGCGCCGGAGGCGTCCGCGAGCGACTGGTGGATGTGGGAGGAGCTGCCGGCGTGGTCGTGGCTCCACTTGGCCATGAAGGTCACGCTCCGGCCCCTGGACCAGGCGATCTCCTTGATGCCGTTCTTCATCACCGCGTGACGGTCGGCCATGGTCAGCGCGTCGGCGTAGCGGACGTTGACCTCCTCCTGCCCGGCCTCCGCCTCGCCCTTGGTGCACTCCACGGGGATGTCGGCGCCGTTGAGGCCGTTGCGGATGGCGCGGAGGACGTCCTCCTCCTTCGTGGTCTGGAAGATGTGGTAGTCGGCGTTGTAGGCGCTGAAGGTCTCGAGACCCGCGTGACGGCGGGCCTGCGCCTCCTCGTAACTTTCGCGGAACAGGAAGAATTCGAGTTCGGTCGCCATGTTGGCGGTCCAGCCGCGCTCCGTGAGCCGGGCGATCTGGCGCTTGAGCACGTTGCGGGGCGCGTGGGGGACCGGCTCCTCGTCGTGGTCCAGCGTGTCGCAGATCACCAGCGCCGTCCCCTCAAGCCAGGGGATGAGGCGCAGGGTCGAGAGGTCGGGGCGCATGATATAGTCGCCGTAGCCCCCTTCCCACGAGGTGGCGGCATAACCCTGCACCGTCTCCATCTCCAGGTCCGTGGCGAGGAGATAGTTGCAGGCGTGGGTGTCGCCGCCCTCGGAGGCGAGGAAGAAGTCGGCGTGGAAGCGCTTGCCCATCAGGCGGCCCTGCATGTCCACCTGCGCGACGATCACGGTGTCGATCTCGTCGGCGGCGACGGCGCCGCGCAGGTCCTCCAGGGTCATCTTGCCGGGCATCGGGAGCCTCTCCGCTGTCGTCGGTCGTGAAACGCCCCGCCCGCGAGGGCGGACGGGGCGTTCAGGGCGACTATGACGGCCGGAGCGGCGGAGATGAAGCCCCGATCAGACGTCCGTCGGCCTGATGGTTCCGGCCCGCGTCCCCGCCGCACGGGCGGCGAGAAGCGCGGGCAGGGCGATGAGGATGGCGATGCCGTTCAGCGTCCAGCGGTCGATCCCAAGCAGACCGCCGCCCGGCATGGCCATGGCGATGCCGCCGAAGAACAGCAGGATCCGCAGCGCGAAGCCCTTCACATCGGACCCGAGGTCGCCCAGCAGGGGCACGTGGCCCTGCATCGCGCCGGAGATGAAGAACACCCCGAGCAGGGCGGTGGCGAAGGTGATGCAGACCTCGAGCGCCGGGCCCTCGCCGACCAGGGCCGGGTTCAGGACGAAGAAGAAGGGGACGAAGTAGATGACGCCGCCGAGCTTCATCGCCTCGAACCCCGCGCGCATGGGGCTGCAGCCGGCCATGGTGGCGGCGGCGAAGGCGCCGAGCGCCACCGGCGGCGTGATGTAGGAGACCATGCCGAAGTAGAGGATGAAGAGGTGCACGGCGAGCTGGTTGAGCCCGCCCTGCTCCAGCGCCGGCGCCAGCACCACCGCGAGGAAGATGTAGCAGGCCGTCACCGTCATCCCCATGCCGAAGACGAACGCGGTGAGCGCGCCCATCACCAGCAGCGCGAGCTGCGAGTCGCCGGCGATGTAGATCAGCTCGTTCACCAGCGTCCCGGCGAGGCCGGTGGCGGAGAAGGCGCCCACGATCAGGCCGACGCCGAGGAGGATGGCCGTGAGCTCGGCCAGCGCGCGGCCGATGCCGACCACGAGGTTGCCGGCGCCCGCGACGGTGAAGCGGTGGACCTTGATGAACTGGTTGATCACCAGCAGGAGGGCCACGGAGTAGAAGGGGGCCAGCGTCTCCTGACGCAGGGCCACCATGAAGAAGATCAGGACGGCGAAGACGGCTATGTAGGGCCAGCCCTCCTTGAACGCTTCGCCGAGGGTCGGGGCCTCGCCCGGCGCGAGCCCGCGCAGGCCGCGTCGGGCGGCGTAGGCGTCGAGCTGGGCGAAGAGGCCGAAGTAGAACAGGATCGAGGGGATCGCGGCCGCGAGCGCGATGTCCACGTAGGGACGCCCGAGGAACGAGGCCATGACGAAGGCGGTGGCGCCCATGACGGGGGGCATCAGAGTGCCGCCGGTGGAGGCGCAGGCCTCGGTCGCCGCCGCGTAGTTGGCGGAGAAGCCGGTGCGCTTCATGGCGGGGATGGAGACCGCGCCGGTCGTCAGCACGTTGGAGATCACCGAGCCGGACATGGAGCCCATGAAGCCCGAGGCGAAGATCGCGACCTTGGCCGCGCCGCCGCGGAAGCGGCCCACGAGCGCCAGCGCGAGGTCGTTGAAGAACTTGCCGCCGCCGGTGTGCTGGAGCACCGCGCCGAACACGATGAACCCGATCACGAGGCTGCCGAAGGCGCCCATGGGGATGCCGAACGAGCTCTCGGACGAGATCATGTGGTAGGGGGCGAGGTCCCAGAACGAGGAGCTCGAAGCCCGAGAGCGGGTCGGGCATGTAGCTGGCGAAGGTCGGGTAGATGGAGAAGGTCGCGACGATCAGGAACAGCACGAGGCCGCCGGCGCGGCGCGTGCCCTCGAGGATCAGGAAGTAGAACAGGATCGAGGCCCAGCGCGCCTCGTCGGGCGCCGCGTATTCCCAGCCCTGTTCGAGGCTCTGGTTGGCGGTCCAGGCGAAGTAGGCGCCTGTGACCAGCGCGAGAAGGGCGGGGATCCAGTCCAGGGAGGCCCGGCCCCTTCGCGCGGTTCACGGGGAACACGAGGAAGGCGATGGCGAGGAACACCGCGCCGAGGATGTAGAGATAGGTCCCCTGGATCAGCACGATCCCGAAGACCTGCCAGTTGAAGAGCTGGTTGATGGCGACGGCGATCGCGGCGGCGGTGCCGACGATCACCGCGGCCTTCCGCGGGCGGGAATTGCGGGAGCGGGTCTCGATGCCCGCTAGCTCGCGACGGTCGGCCTGGTCCGATTCCTGCGCTCTCTTGACGTTCGGGGGTAGGCGGCGAGTCCCCCGGAAGGCGGAAAGGCCCCGGCATGGCGGGGCCTTTCGCGGTTTGCGATGCGCGTCAGACGCTCGATCGGAAGACCACCTTCATGCCGGCGTCCTTGAGCGCCTGGCGGCGCTTGGCGTGCCAGGCCTCGGTCCAGTTGTCGGGGATCTCGGACTTCAGTCCTCCCAGGCGTCGGCAGCACTTCCTGCCGCTCGATGAGCTTCTGGTTGTGTCGTCTGCGCTCCTCGGGCCAGACGCCGGTCTCCTTGAAGTAGCGGATCGAGCCCTCATGGTAAGGGACGACCCACTCGAAGTTCTGGAACATCATCGCCCAGCCGTTATGCCGGGCGCCGCGCCCTCATAGGCGGGGAACAGCTCGACCATGGCCTTCGTCATGGCGTAGGCGTCGTCCGCCTCCACGGTGTCGTAGGAGATCAGGATCGGGTACGGATAGCCGGCCGCCTGATGCGGGTTTTGCTCCGCCTGGCCCGGCCCCGTCGCGCGGTTCTGGATGAAGAAGGGAGCCGCCTCCTTCAGGGCGCTCAGCCTTCCTCGTCGTCGAAGGGTCGAGCGGCGGCCAGATCAGCCCGCGCGGCGAGGCTTCGGGCTGGAAGGCGGGGCCGGAGGTGGTGGTCGCGAAGGCCGCATCGACCTGATCGTTGATGATGCCGTTCCAGCAGCGCCGAAGCCGCGGAACTCGACCTGATGACGTCGTCCCAGGTCGAGATCGGCGAAGGCAGGAAGGCCTCGACGTTCACGTTCAGCGACGGCGAGCCCTCACCCAGGCGACGCGCTTGCCCTTCAGGTCCGCGTAGGTCTCGATGCCCTCGTCGGCGGCGGCGCCGATGGAGAGGCGGTGTCACCGGCGTTCTTGCATCAGCACGCGGCTGGCTTCTGCGGGCCCCAGCTCTTCGCCGAATTCGAACACGCCTTCCTGGAGATGTAGGTGCGCCACGCCCGTCGCCGAGAACGGCACACGGCCCTGGCGCAGCGGCTCCATGCCGGGCAACGTCGTTGTTGCCGGGCAGGACGCGCAGGTTGTGCCGGTGGCGTTCTGCATGGCGCCGCCGATGGCGACGGCCTGGTTGTAGCCGGAGGAGCCGGTGTCGTAGGCGGTCCAGGCCATCTGGTCGGGCAGGTTGAGGTCGGCGTTCTGGGCATAGGCCGGAACGGCCATCGCGACGGCCATGGCGGCCGCGCAGAGCATGCGCGCGCGGGTCATGTGGTATCCTCCCTTTCGGCGCCTCGGAGGCGCGGTTCGCTTGCGTGCGAACCTCCGGGAAAGCGGGAGGCGCGTCAAGCCTCCCCTCCTGCCGCACGGTCAGCATGTTCCGCAGGGCGGGATCCGTGGTTGTCCGGGCGGAAGGTTCCGCCCGGATCGTCGGCGAAAGCGGATCAGAACACCACCGCCATGCCGGCGTCCTTCAGCGCCTGCCGACGCGCCTCGGCCCACGCCTCGTCCCAGTTTTCGGGCTTCTCGGCCTCCAGCGCCTTCCAGGCGCGGGAGAGGACGGCCTGACGTCCGAGCAGAATCTCGTTATGGGCGTCCGCGCCTTCGGGCCAGGCGCCGATCTCCTTGAAGTAGCGGATGGCGCCTTCGTGGTAAGGCACCACCCATTCGAAGTCCTGGAACTTCATCGCCCAGCCGTCGATGCCGGGGGCGTTGCCCGCGTAGTCGTCGTAGAGGACGTCCATCGCCTTCACGACGTTGTAGACGAGGTCTTCGTCCGCCGAGGCGTAGCTGATCAGGATCGGATAGGGATAGCAGGCGGAGGGGATGCCGCCCTCCGTGGCCTGCGCCACGGCCCCGTTGGTCGCGGTGCAGGGGGCGAAGTAGGGCGCGATCTCCTGCATCCGCTTGAGGCCGGCTTCGTTGGCCGGGTCCACTTCCGGCCAGTGGAGACCGCGGGGGCTCGCCTCAGCCTGATAGGTCTGGCCGGAGGTCATGATGGCGTAGGCCGCGTCCACCTGGCCGTTGATGACGCCGTTCCACGAGTCTCCGAAGCCGCCGAACTCCACTTTCTGCACGTCGTCCCAGGTCAAGCCGGCATAGGCGAGGTAGGCCTCCATGTTCGTGTTGAGCGAGGGCGCGCCCTTCACCCAGGCCACGCGCTTGCCCTTCAGATCCTCGTACGTCTCGATGCCCGCGTCGGCGGCGACGCCCACCGCGAGGCCGGTGTCGTTGGCGTTGTTGAGCAGGAGCAGGCGGATGTCCTGCGGGCCCCAGCGCGGCTCGCCGAATTCGAACACCCCCTCCTGCACCATGTAGGCGCCGACGCCCATGGCGGAGACGGGGACGCGGCCCTGACGCAGCGGCTCCATCCGGGCCACGTCGTTCTTGCCGGGCAGGACGCGCAGGTTCGTGCCGGTGGCGTTCTGCATGGCCGCGCCGAGCGCGACCGCCTGGTTGTAGCCCGACGAGCCGGTGTCGTAGGCGGTCCAGGCCATCTGGTCGGGCAGGTTCAGGTCCTGGGCATGGGCCGGCGCGGCCAGCGCGGCGGCGATGGCGGATGCGGGAAGCAGGCGCGTGCGGATCATTCGGTTGGTCCTCCCCTTGCGGCATCCGTTGAGGACGCTCGTTCGTCCTGCAAGCGTCGGAGGATGACCACGCTGCGTCAAGCCTCATGGCTCGCGGTCGGAATAACCAAGCGATGAAGTCGGGATTGACTCCGACCAAGTGTTTCGCTCAGGAATAGATGCGGCCACGGCGTTCCGAGGGGAGCGCCGGCGAGGCCGGACCCAAGCGACCTGGAGCGCAAGGCATGAGCCGAGACCCGAGCCCGAGTTCCCTTCCGCCGCCCACGCGCCCGACGAGGGGCCTGGGGGGCGAGCGGTCGGACGCGATTTCGGCCCTGCTGGCG
>CAWFLE010000014.1:0-57127 GCA_963816545.1 uncultured Alphaproteobacteria bacterium
GGTCCACTCGAAGCGCTGGTCCTGGCGGCCCGGCGGGCGGCGGCCTCGGCTCCACCAGCGATGGCAGAGCCGGCCCTTCTGGCCGACCCGCATCTCGTCCTGGAACCACAGCGTGATCCGCTTGCCCGGATGCGCCTCGGCCGCGGTCTTCAGCGCAGCCCGCAGCCCGCTTTTTCGAAGCGACGCTGCGCCGCCTCGTCGCTCTTCGGAGGCGTGGGGCGGACCTTCTGCCGTGAGACCCCCTCGCGCCGCAGGATCCGCGACAGGCTCTGCGGGGTCAGGCGCTTGTCCAAGCGAGCCTCGACCCAGCGACAGAGGTCCGGAAGGGTCCAGCTGCTCACCGCGTCCTTCTCAGGGTCCGGACCGCGGAAGATCCGGTCGAAGAGCAGCGCCGGCGGCCGGCCCGGCAGCGGCCGGTCGCGCACGCCCTCCGGTCCGTCGGCGTTGCAGCGCAGCACCACGTCGCGCAGCGCCTGCCGCTCCATGCCCGCGGCCGTCGCCGCGTCCGCCCGGCTCATGGCGTCCAGCGCCGTTCGCGATCGCCGGCAGTCGCCGCGCCGCACGGTTGCTCCGCTCCCGCGAAGCCATCCTCCGCAGCTCCTCCGCCGTCAGATCGTCCCGGATCTTGAGCGCCCGACCCATCTCCCCTCCATCTCGCCGCTTCGGGAGATGGAATTGGAGATCAGGCCGCAGGGGAACCCTTCAGCCGAGTCAGAGCTTTCGCGTGCCGGTATGAGACGCGGCGCGTTCGACGCGTCGGCCGCCTGGTTCCAGTCGTTCTGCGCAAGGCCCGCGCGCATCCGGTCGAGCCGGGTCTGAAGGGTCGCGCGGAGGTTCGACAGCTCGCTCTCACGCTCCCGCAGCTCCTTGAGCTGGCGGTTCATGGCGCCGAGCGAGGCCTCGCTTATCAGCGTGGTGGAGCTGTTGTAGGCCTCCACCGCCGCTTCGGACGCCTCCAGCTCGGTCTTGAGCTGGGCGACGCGGTTCGAGAGCCACTCCGTGGCGGCCTGCGTCGCCTCGAACTTCGTCTCGAGCTGATCGAGGATGTAGAGTTCGGCGATCTTGTTCGCGAGATTGGCGGCTTGGATGGGATTCTCGGTCTCCACCGTGAGCGCGTAGACGTAGGTATCGCCCACCGACGACACGGTGAGGGAGCCCAGCAGGGTGTCCACCGCCTCCTTCCGCGTCCAGTAGTCGGGATCCATCAGATCGCGTCCCGGCGCCTTCGAGTCGTCGGTGACGGCGCCTCGGACGGTGGTCTTGAGAAGTTCCACGGCTCCGGCCAGCGCGTTCAGCACGAGGCCGAAGTCCTCCTCCGGGCGCAGGGACGAGTTGAAATAGGGATCCTGATCGAGGTTGGCCGCCTCGACCACCCGGGCGGCGAGCGCGCGGGAGCGCAGCACCTCGACCTCCGCAAGGATCGAGTAGAAGTCGGGCGTGAGGCCGGTGACGACGCTTTCCACGTCCACGATCTGCTCTTCCGCCTGGTTGAGCATCACGACCGCGGTGGCCGTGTACCGCGGCGTCAGCGAATAAACCGCCGCCATGGCGATGATCGCGAAGCCGAACCCGAAGGCGGCGATGGTCAGCTTCCGACGCCAGACGCTTGCGAACAGCGCCCGCAGGTCTATCGCGTCGTCGGCTTCGGCCGGCGCGGTTCTTTCGGCAAGGTCGGGCCTCAGCCGTTCCGGCAGCTCCGGCGTCCTGCCGGTCGAATCTCGCCGGCCGCCAGGGAAATCGTCCACCACGTCCACCTTTCGCTTTCCCGCCCCGGGAAAGGCCCCCCGGCCCGTCGTTCAGGACGGCGCAACACTCCCATGCATCCCGATGCGGTCATAACAAGGAGTGACGGCGGACTGCACGCGAAACTTTGACGCTAGGCGCCAGGTCCATGCGCCCGCGTCGCGGGGGGATGCGACGCAGGCGGAGGTTGACGGATCGGCCTCGGGGCCGCATCGGTTGCGTGATGAAAGAGACGATCCTCAGACCGGCCGCCGAGACGCCCGACCTGCGCGCGCGCGGGCACTGCCTGGACTGCGCGATCCGGCAGCACGCGATCTGTTCGGACTGCTCGTCCCCGGAGCTGGAATTCCTGAGCGGCATCAAGACTTACCGCGCGTATCCGACCGGCGGGCGGATCATGGCCATGGGAGAGCGGGCGCCGTTCCTGGGCACGGTGGTCGAGGGCGTCGTCTCGATGTCGCGGCTGATGCATGACGGTCGGCGGCAGGTGGTGGGGCTTCTCTTTCCCGGGGATTTCGTCGGTCGTCCGTTCAGCCCCGTCTCTCCGTTCGACTATGTCGCGGTGACGGAGGCGCGGGTCTGCGCCTTCCCGCGCGCGAAATTCGAGGAGACGGTCCGCGGGATGCCGGCGCTTGAGCAGCGCCTGCTGGAAATGACGCTGGACGAGCTCGAACTCGGCGCGCGAATGGATGGTCCTGCTGGGCCGGAAGTCCGCGCAGGAGAAGCTCGCGTCCTTCTTCGTCATGACCGCCCGCCGCGCCCTGCGGCTGGAGCGCAAGCGGCCGATCGACGGAATGCTGCTGGAACTGCCCCTGACGCGCGAGGACATGGCCGATTTCCTGGGCCTGACCATCGAAACCGTGAGCCGGCAGGTCGGCGCCCTGAAGAAGGCCGGCGTGATCGAACTGCTGGACGCGCGCCACCTGCACGTCCCCGATTGGTCCGCGCTCGTGGACGCCGCCGGCGGAGAACTCGAGGCGGTCTGACGGCCGCGATTCCCTCATCTGATGCATGGATGCGACAGCCGGGCCTCTGCAGGCCCGGCCCGACGCGCTTCGCGCTATGCCCGCCTGACTTGGCGCGGCACGATTTCACACGCAACGGTTGCGCCAACCAAATCGTCGGCGTCCGCAACCGGCCTTGACCTGGATCAAGGCGGGAGGGGGACGCGTCGGCGAGGAAGGCCGCGAAGCGGACCGCGAGTCTGCCGCGAAGGCTGTCCGCATTGACGGCGAAGGAGGGGACGTTGGCCTCGACACTCAAACTTCTGGCGCTTGCGCTGGTCGCCATCTTCTCGGTGATCGCCGCGAGCTTCGCGCGGGACCTGGCCTACCAGGTGAACGCGCTGATCGTCCTCGCGGTTTCCGCGGGGATGTTCCTGTGGGTTCTGCGGGGGGTGGGCGATGCGAAGCCCGCCCTCGCGGCCGGGCGGGAAGGATACATGGACGACGTGATCCGCGCGGGCGTGATCGCGACGGCCGGCTGGGGCGTGGTGGGCTTCCTGGTGGGCGTGCTGATCGCCTTCCAGCTCGCTTTCCCGGTGCTGAACATGGACCTGCCCTGGACCACGTTCGGACGGCTGCGGCCGCTGCACACCTCGGCGGTGATCTTCGCCTTCGGGGGCAACGCGCTGATCTGCACGTCCTTCTACATCGTGCAGCGGACGTGCTCGGCGCGGCTGTGGGGCGGGAACCTCGCGTGGTTCGTGTTCTGGGGCTACCAGCTCTTCATCGTTCTGGCGGCGAGCGGCTACGTCCTCGGCGGCACGCAGAGCAGGGAATACGCCGAGCCGGTCTGGTACATCGACATCTGGCTCACCATCGTCTGGCTCGCCTACCTCGCGGTGTTCCTGGGGACGCTGATCAAGAGGAAGGAGCCGCATATCTATGTGGCGAACTGGTTCTTCCTCGCCTTCATCATCACCATCGCCATGCTGCACGTGGTGAACAACCTCGCGATCCCGGTGTCGATCTTCGGGTCGATCAGCTACTCGGCCTTCTCGGGCGTGCAGGACGCGCTGACGCAGTGGTGGTACGGCCATAACGCGGTCGGGTTCTTCCTGACGGCGGGCTTCCTGGGGATGATGTACTACTTCGTCCCCAAGCAGGCCGAGCGGCCGGTGTATTCCTACAAGCTCAGCATCATCCACTTCTGGGCGCTGATCTTCCTCTATATCTGGGCGGGGCCGCACCACCTGCACTACACCGCGCTGCCGGACTGGGCGCAGACGCTGGGCATGGTGTTCTCGATCATGCTGTGGATGCCCTCCTGGGGCGGCATGATCAACGGGCTGATGACCGTCTCCGGCGCCTGGGACAAGCTGCGCACCGACCCGGTGCTGCGGATGCTGGTGCTCAGCATCGGCTTCTACGGGATGTCCACCTTCGAGGGGCCGATGATGTCCATCAAGGCGGTCAACTCGCTGAGCCACTACACCGACTGGACCATCGGGCACGTGCATTCCGGCGCGCTCGGGTGGAACGGGATGATCACCTTCGGCGCGCTCTACTTCCTGACGCCGCGGCTGTGGGGGAAGAAGCAGCTTTATTCCCTGCCGGCGGTGAACTGGCACTTCTGGCTCGCGACCATCGGCATCGTGCTCTACGCGTCGTCGATGTGGGTGTCGGGGATCACCCAGGGGCTGATGTGGCGGGAGTATGACAGCCTCGGCTTCCTGCTCAACAGCTTCGCCGACACGGTGGCGGTGCTTCACCCCTACTACGTGATCCGCGGCCTGGGCGGCGTGCTGTTCCTCGCGGGCGGGATCATCATGTGCTGGAACCTCTACATGACCATCACGCGGAGCGAGCGGCGCGAGCCGGCCGCCTCCGCCGTGCCGGCCGAATAAGGAGCGCGGGACCATGTCCGACAACCCGCAGACCGACGACGCGAAAGAGGCCCTCCCGCATGACCGCTGGATCATCTCGAAGCACGGGATCATCGAGCGCAACGCGACGCTGCTTCTGGTGCTGTCGCTGATCGTGGTGAGCATCGGCGGCATCGTTGAGATCGCGCCGCTGTTCTACCTGAGCAACACCATCGAGAAGGTGGAGGGCGTGCGTCCCTACTCCCCGCTCGAGCTCCGTGGCCGGGACATCTACATCCGGGAGGGCTGCTACGTCTGCCATTCCCAGATGATCCGGCCGATGCGGGACGAGGTGGAGCGCTACGGGCATTTCAGCCTCGCGGCCGAGTCGATGTACGACCACCCGTTCCAGTGGGGATCGAAGCGCACCGGGCCGGACCTGGCCCGGGTGGGCGGGCGCTACTCGGACGCCTGGCATGTGGACCACATGCAGGATCCGCGCTCGGTGGTGCCTGAATCGGTGATGCCGCCCTACGCGCACCTGATCGAGACGCCGCTCGACATCGAGCATACGTCTGATCACCTGAGCGCCCAGGCCGTGGTGGGGGTGCCCTACTCCGAGGAGATGATCTCGGAGGCGAAGCTGGACCTGATGGCCCAGGTGAACCCCGACTCCGACCGCTGGGACCTGCTGAACGAGCGGTATCCCAACGTCAACATCCGCAACTTCGACGGCCGCGCCGAGATCACCGAGCTGGATGCGCTGATCGCGTATCTGCAGGTGCTCGGCACGATGGTGGATTTCTCCACCTACGAAGTCGAATCGAGCCGCTGAGGAGGGACCGATGGAAGAGACCTACACCCTGCTCAGGCACTTCGCGGACAGCTGGTGGCTGCTCACGATGATGCTGTTCTTCATCGGCTGCGTGGCCTTCGCGCTCCGGCCCGGCTCGGGCCGGCTGCACCGGGAGATGGCGAACCTGCCGCTGAGGGACGACGACGACGCGCCCGCGCGGCCGGGCAAGGAGCGCTGAGATGGACGAGAAGAAAGAGGTCGACGACATCTCCGGCGTCGAGACCACGGGCCACGAGTGGAACGGTATCAAGGAGCTGGACAATCCGCTGCCGCGCTGGTGGCTGTGGACCTTCTACGCCACCGTGGTCTGGGCGGCGATCTACACCATCGCCTTCCCGGCCTGGCCCCTGATCTCCCAGGCCACCGGCGGCGTGCTGGGCTACTCCAGCCGCGAGCAGGTGATGGAGGAGATCGCGGCCCATCGCGAGACCCAGTCCGTCTACGTGGACCGGATCGCCGATATGGACCTGGCCCAGATCGCGGCGGATCCGGAGCTGATGCAGTTCGCGCAGGCCGGCGGCGCGGCGATCTTCCGCACCTATTGCTCCCAGTGCCACGGCGCCGGCGCGCAGGGGGCGGTGGGATATCCCAACCTCAACGACGACGCCTGGCTCTGGGGCGGCCTGCCGGAGGAGATCTACCACACCATCGCGCATGGCGTGCGCTGGGAGGCGGATCCCGAGACGCGGTATTCCATGATGCCGCAGTTCGGCGTGGACGGTCTGCTGGAGCGTGAGCAGATCCGGCAGGTGGTGGAGTATGTCCACTCGTTCACCCATCAGGACGTGGACGCGGAGCTGGCGGCGCAAGGCGAGACGGTGTTCGCGGAGAACTGCGTCGCCTGTCATGGCGAGAACGCGAAGGGGAACAAGGACCTCGGCGCGCCGAACCTGACGGACCCGATCTGGCTCTATGGCGGGGACCGGGACACGCTGACCACCACGGTCTACTACAGCCGCTTCGGGCAGATGCCGGCCTGGATCGCGCGTCTGCCGGATGCCTCGGTGAAGCAGGTGGCGCTCTACGTCCACTCGTTGGGCGGGGGCGTGACGCCCGAGTGAAGCTCGGGCGCGGCGGAATGTCATCCGCCGCGCCGCTATGACGAGACCGCGCCGATGCTCATATCGGCGTGGCTCGGGACGATGGGACGGGCGGTTCCCCACGCCCGCCCGCCGGCGGAGGTTCCTGACCCTCCCGCCCGGCCTGCCGCGGCCGGGCGCCCGCCTTTCGAAAGGCGGCGCGGCCGCCGCGGACAGCCCGCCGCAGGCCGGGTTGACCTGCATCAAGGCCCCCTTCGCCTCACGGCGCGACAAGGGGGCAAGCTGAAACGGTTTCGAGGCGAAAATGGCCATGCAGGATTCGCAGTCCGGCGGTTCGCTCTACGCGGCCCGGGTCCCGATCTTTCCGCGGCGCGTGAAGGGGACGTTCCGGACGCTCAAGTGGTGGATCATGGGCGTGACGCTCGCGATCTACTACCTCACCCCGTGGATCCGCTGGGACCGCGGCCCGCACATGCCGGACCAGGCGGTGCTGGTGGACCTCGCGGACCGGCGGTTCTTCTTCTTCTGGGTCGAGATCTGGCCGCAGCAGTTCTACTATGTCGCGGGCCTGCTGATCATGGCCGGGCTGGGGCTGTTCCTGTTCACCTCGGCGCTGGGGCGGGTCTGGTGCGGCTACACCTGCCCGCAGACGGTGTGGACCGACCTCTTCATCACCGTGGAGCGCTGGATCGAGGGCGACCGCAACGCGCGCATCAAGCTGCACCAGCAGAAGTGGACCGGGCGCAAGCTGCGGCTTCGGCTGGAGAAGTGGGGCGTGTGGCTCCTGATCGCCGTCGCCACGGGCGGCGCCTGGGTGTTCTACTTCGCCGATGCGCCGACGCTGGCGAAGGAGCTGGTGACCGGCGCGGCGCCCTTCGTCGCCTACGTCTCCATCGGCATCCTCACCGCCACCACCTTCGTCTTCGGCGGCTTCATGCGGGAGCAGATCTGCATCTACGCCTGCCCCTGGCCGCGCATCCAGGCCGCGATGATGGACGACCAGACCATCACCGTCGGCTACCGCGCCTGGCGGGGGGAGCCGCGGGGCAAGCACCGCAAGAAGAACGCGGACGCGGCGCTCGGCGACTGCATCGACTGCAACGCCTGCGTGGCGGTCTGCCCGATGGGGATCGACATCCGCGACGGCCAGCAGCTCGCCTGCATCACCTGCGCGCTGTGCATCGACGCCTGCGACGACGTGATGGCGAAGGTGGGCAAGCCCCGCGGGCTGATCGACTACTGCACCCTGCAGGACGAGGCGATCGAGACGCAGGGCGCCGCGCCGATCCCCGTGTGGAAGCGCATCCTGCGGCCGCGCACGATGCTCTACACCGTCATGTGGGCGGGGATCGGCGTCGGCATGATGGTGTCGCTGTTCATGCGCGACAGCATCGACCTGACCGTCGCGCGGGACCGGAACCCGACCTACGTGGTCCTGTCGGACGGGCGCGATCCGCAACGGCTACACGCTCAAGGTCGCCAACCAGAACAACGAGCCGCGGGAGTTCATCGTCTCGTTCCGCTCGGACATGGCGCTGGAAGCGGACCTGCAGGGGCTGGACTGGCTGCGCTTCGAGGTCGAGGCTGACAAGGTGCGCACCCTGCGCCTGTTCCTCACCACGCTGCCTTTCGCCAATCCGGCCGAGGAGGCGGACGTGGAGATCTGGATCGAGGACCAGACCACGCGGGAGCGCGTGAGCGCGGGGACCGTGTTCCTCGCGCCCGACGAGGAAGGGTGGGGCCCGTGACGAAGAACGCCATGACCGGACGCCGGGAGCGCGAACTGACCGGCCGGGGGGTGCTGATCATCGTCGTCTGCTTCTTCGGCGTGGTGATCGGGGTGAACGTGCTGATGGCGACGCTCGCCGTGGGAGGGTTTCCGGGGCTGGTGTCGAAGAATCCCTTCGCTGAGGCGCAGCATTTCGAGGCCGAACTGAAGGCCGAGCGGGCGCTCGGCTGGCGGCTCGGCGCCGACTGGGAGGACGGCGAGCTCCGGGTCGCGATCGCCGACCGGGAGGGCGAGCCGGTCCGCGGGCTCGAGGTCTCGGTGGTGATCGGCCGCCCCGCGACGCTGGCGGAGGATCGGACGATCGGACTTGCCGCCTCCGGCGACGGCTACGGGGCGCCGCTGGAGCTGGGGCCCGGCATGTGGCGTGCGGAGATCACCGCGCGCCGCGGCGACGGCGCGGTCTACGTCATCACCGACCAGGTCTATGTGCCGGGAAGCGCCGGATGAGCCTCGCCGAGAACCTTCCCCGCGAGGGCGGGTTCGCCGGCGCCTGCTGCCCCACCGGCGCCGCCGTGGCCTTCGCGCGGACCGGCTCGGCCGCCCGCTGGCTCGTCGATGCGGGCGATGGGCGCAAGCGGCTGGACCTGCTGGTCCCCGGCATCCACTGCGCCGCCTGCATCCAGACGATCGAGCGCGGGCTGCCGAAGCTGCCCGGCGTGACCGCGGCGCGGGTCAATCTCAGCCTGCGGCGGGCGTCGGTGGAGTTCGACCCCGCGGCGACCGGGCCGGAGGCGATCATCCAGGCGTTGACCGGGCTCGGCTACGCCGCCCGGCCGTTCGACGCGCGCGCCATGCGCGACGTGGAGCGGGACGGCGAGGGGCGGGACCTGCTCGCGCGGCTCGGCGTCGCGGGTTTCGCGATGATGAACGTGATGCTGCTGTCGGTGTCGGTCTGGTCCGGCGCGGACGGGTCGACGCGGGATCTGCTGCACTGGGTCTCGGCGCTGATCGCGCTGCCGGCCACCGCCTTCGCGGGCGTGCCCTTCTTCCGTTCGGCCTGGAGCGTGCTGCGGGTCGGGCGCGTGAACATGGACGTGCCGATCTCGCTGGCGCTGCTGCTCGCGGCGGGGGTGAGCCTTTTCGAGGTCTCGCAGTCCGGCGAGCACGCCTATTTCGACGCCGCCGTGTCGCTGTGCTTCTTCCTGCTGCTGGGGCGGTATCTGGACCATCGCACCCGGCGCCACGCCCGCGTCGCCGCCGCCGAGCTCGGGGGGCTGCAAGCGCATTCCGCCACGCTGGTGCTGGAGGACGGCGCCCGCCGCGTGGTGGCGGCCGAGGATCTGCGCCCCGGCGACCGGCTCGAGATCGCGGCCGGAGAGCGCGCGCCCGCCGACGGGGTGGTGGTGGCGGGCCGCTCGGACCTCGACCGGTCCATGATCACCGGGGAAAGCCGGCCGGAGGCGATCGGGCCGGGGGCGGAGGTTCACGCCGGGGTGATGAACCTCTCGGGCCCGCTGGTGATCGAGGCGACGGCGACGGGAGACGGGACGGTTCTCGCCGGCATCGCGCGGATGATCGAGACCGCGGAGAACGCCCGGACCAAGTACGCCGACTGGGCGCTTCGCGCGGCCCGGCTCTACGTGCCGCTGGTACACGCGGCGGCTGGGCTGACCTTCGTGGCCTGGCTGGCGCTCGGGGCGGATCTGCGGGAGGCGGTGCTGATCGCGGCCGCGGTGCTCATCATCACCTGCCCCTGCGCGCTGGCCCTTGCGGTGCCGGCCGTGCACGCCACGGCAGGGGGGCGGCTGTTCCGCGCGGGCGTGTTCCTCAAGGACGGCGGGGCGCTGGAGCGGCTGGCGAACGCCGACACGGTCGTGTTCGACAAGACCGGCACCCTGACGCGCGGCGAGCCGGTGCTGGTGCAGGGGCCGGAGGATCCGGCCGCCTGGTCCGCGGCCCTCGCGCTCGCCCGCGCCAGCCGGCACCCCTTTTCCAAGGCGCTGGTCGCCGCTGCGGAGGCGCGCGGCGTCCGGTCCGCCGAGGTTCAGGACCTGGCGGAGGTTCCCGGGTGCGGCGTCGAGGGGCGGATCTGCGGGAAGACGGTCCGGTTCGGCCGCGCCGACTGGTGCGGCGCGGCGGCGCGCGGGGACGTCTCCACCGTGTGGCTGAGCCTCGGCGACGGCGCGCGGCGGCGCTTCGCGTTCGAGGATCCGCTGCGGGAGGATGCGGCCGCCACCGTCGCCGCCCTCAAGTCCCGGGGGCTGGAGGTGCGGCTTCTTTCGGGCGACGCCGAAGGCCCTGTCACGCGCGCGGCCGAGGCGGCGGGGATCGAGCGCTGGCGCGCCGGCGCCACGCCGGCCGACAAGGTCGCGATGCTGGAGGCGCTCGCGGCCGAGGGACGCACGGTGCTTATGGTGGGCGACGGGATCAACGACGCGCCTGCGCTGGCGGCGGCGGCGGCCTCCATCTCTCCGGCCTCGGCGGCCGACATCTCCCGCGCCGCGGCGGGCATGGCGCTGGCGGGGCCGAACCTCCGGCCCATCGTCATCGCGCTGGACGTGGCGCGGGCGGCGAAGCGGCGGGCGCTGGAGAACTTCGCCATGGCCGCGGTCTACAACGCCGTGGCCGTGCCGCTCGCGGCGCTCGGGCACGTCACGCCGCTCATCGCGGCTCTGGCGATGTCGGGCTCCTCCATCGTCGTCACGCTGAACGCCCTGCGGCTGCGCGGGGCGGGGAAGGAGACGTCATGACCATCCTGCTCGCGACCATCCCGGCCTCGCTGCTGCTGGGCGGCCTCGGCCTTGCGGCGTTCCTGTGGGCGCTGAAGCGGGGGCAGTACCGGGACCTCGAGGGAGACGCCGCGCGCATCCTCTTTCAGGACGAGGATGCGCCGCCGAAGGAGGACCGCCCCTAAGCGATGAGATCGTCGAGGACGAGCCCCGCCTCGCCGACCACCACCACCGTCGTCCCCGCGAACCTCAGCACCGCATCGGCGCCGTCGGAGGTCATCGAGACGTCCTCGGCCTCCACGCCCCCGGTGAACATGATGCGATCGACGGTTTCGAAGTCGTGGATGACGTCTCGCCCCTCGTTCGGGCCGAACACGAAGACATCCGCGCCGCCGCCGCCGTAGAGGGCGTCACCCTGCGCCCCGCCCTCAAGGCGATCCGCGCCGGAGCCGCCTTTCAGCACGTCGCCCCCCGTTCCGCCCCAGAGCCGGTCGCCGCCCGATCCGCCGTAGATCGCGTCGGCGGCCGAGTCGCCGTAGAGGCGGTCATTCCCGGAGCCGCCGTAGACCCGGTCCCGCCCCGTGCCGCCCCAGACCGAGTCATCCTCCGACCCCCCGGAGGCGTAGTCGTTCCCTCCGCCGCCCCATACCAGGTCCGCCTCCGAGGCTCCGCGCAGCCAGTCGTCGCCGCTTCCGCCCGACAACCTGTCGCTGCCCGTGTCGCCCCGCAGCCCGTCGTTTCCGGAGCCGCCGTAGAGCCGGTCCCCCGACGTCCCACCGTGCATCTCGTCGTCGCCGGAGCCTCCGTAGAGCAGATCGCCGTAGGTTCCGCCCCACAGGACGTCGTCGTCCGACCCGCCGGCGAGGTGGTCCTTCCCGCTCCCGCCATAGAGGAGATCGCCGCCCGAGTCGCCTCGCAGTTCGTCGCCGCCGCTTCCGCCCCACAGTCTGTCGCTGCCCGTGTCGCCCCGCAGCCCGTCGTTTCCGGAGCCGCCGTAGAGCCGGTCCCCCGACGTCCCGCCATGCATCTCGTCGTCGCCGGAGCCTCCGTAGAGCAGATCGCCATAGGTTCCGCCCCAGAGGACATCGTCATTCGACCCGCCGACGAGGTGGTCCTTCCCGCTCCCGCCATAGAGGAGATCGCCGCCCGTGCCGCCGGTGAGCCGGTCCGAGCCGGCACCGCCGTCGATCCGGTCGTTCCCGCCGCCGCCGTCGATCCGGTTGTTCCCGGAGTTGCCCGTCAGCTCCTCCGCCCCGCCGGCGCCTGAAATCGCCACGTCCCGGACACCGAGCGCGACCACCGCCGAGGCGCCGCGCACCAGATCCAGGTCGGCGCTGGTGAGCAGGCGTCGCCCGTCCACGAGGTCCAGCTTGACGTTGTCCCGCTCCAGCCGGACATCCGCCACCACGGTCTCCGCCGCCGGCCCGCCCGAGAGGGTGACGCGGGCGACGCCCTCTCCGGCTTCCACCGCATAGCCGCCGGCCGAGCCGGTGGAGCGGCTGCCGCGCCCCTCGACGCTCACCGTCAGGCCGGATCGGCCCTCCCCGATCGAGTAGAAATCGTCGCCGTCGCGATCGTCATAGGCGACGCCCAGCAGGAACGGTCCCGTCGCGGTCCGGGCGCCGAGGTTCTGCGTCACCACCCAGGGGCCCACCGCCGTGGCGGAACTCGTCTCCGACAAGGCGGAGACGCCCATCTCCCGGTAGGCCGCCGACATCAGGTTGTTCCGGTGGCCGCGGGGCGTCTGCATCCCGTCCGGGCCGGCGCCCCAGTCGACGATGAACCCGTCATGGCCGTGCGCGGGGCTGCGCGTGTAGGCGAAGACGTTCTCCCCGCCGACGGAATAGACGTAGCCGGCCGCGGTCAGGCGCGCGCCCAGCGCGGGCTCGCCCGGAAGCTGATGGGACTGCGCGTCCTGGTCGCGCATCAGCGCGGAATGGCCCGCGGCCGCCTCCGCCAGGTCGTCGTTCCACGCCAGCGGCTGAACGGGCGCCAGCGTGCGCAGCTCATCCTCCAGCAGCGCGAGGTTCACCCCGAAATGCCGGATCGCCAGCGCGGTGTCGGGATCGTGGGCCGCGCCGGAACGCGCGTCGGAGACGATGCGGTCGAACTCGCCCCCCGGATCGAGGCGGACGCGGTTCGCGAGCTCGAGCATCATCTGTTCGAAGGCGCTGGGCGCGGGCATGGCGGACCTCCCAATTCGGCGTTGGAGGTCCGTCCTTGCATGTCGCGGGTTGACGATCCGCTGACATCCTCGGGTCAGACAAGCGCGGCGGCGGCGAAGCCGGCGGCGAGCAGCAGCCCCGCATTCCGGTTGTCGCGGAAGAGCCGCAGGCAGAGGCCGCCGTCATGGATGTCCAGGCGGCGAAGCTGCCAGTGCAGCCGCCAGGTGAAGGCCCAGACCCCGAGGACCGCCAGGCCGAGGGTGGCCGGCCCGACCCCCGAGGTCGCGAGCACGGCGGCGAGCAGCGCCAGAAGGCTCGCTCCGATCAGGAACAGCGCCAGCCGCTTGCCGGTCGACTCGCCGAACAGGCGCGCGGTGGACTTCACGCCGATCAGCGCGTCGTCCTCCTTGTCCTGGCAGGCGTAGATCGTGTCGTAGAAGATCGTCCAGCAGATGCCGGCGAGGTAGAGCAGCACCGGCGGCCACCCAGATTCCGCCCGAATGCGCCGCCCAGGCGAGCAGCGCCCCCCAGTTGAACGCGAGCCCGAGGAAGATCTGCGGCCACCAGGTCACGCGCTTCATGAACGGATAGATGCACACGGGCGCCAGCGAGATGATGCCGAGCCAGATCGCCGCCGGGTCCAGCGTCAGCAGCAGGCAGAACGCGATCAACGCCTGCGCCGCCATCCACGCAAGCGCCTGCTTCACCGAAACCCGCCCCGACGGGATGGGGCGGGACCGGGTCCGCGCGACGCCGCCGTCGATGTTGCGGTCCGTGACGTCGTTCCAGGTGCAGCCTGCGCCGCGCATCAGGAAGGCGCCGACGGCGCAGACCAGCGCGATGCGCAGGTCCTCCCACGATCCGCCTGCGGGGTCGGCCGCGACGGCGAGGCCGAGGCCCCACCAGCAGGGAAGCAGCAGAAGCCACGTGCCCGCCGGCCGGTCGGCCCGGCTGAGGCGCAGGTAGGGCCGCGCCGCCTCGGGGGCGAAGCGGTCCACCCAGTTCCGGTCGGTCGCGTCGGAGACTCGCCCATCGGGCGCATCCGGGCTATCCCACGGGGCTGAAGGCGTGCGTTCGGAGGTCATGGGACGGTATATGGCGGAAAAGCCCGCGAAAGTCAGGCTGCATGTGCAGGGCGAACTGTCGCCCGGCGCCGAGGTGACGCTGGCGAAGGAGCAGGCGCATTATCTCTTCAACGTCATGCGGATGACCGAGGGGGACGCGCTCCTCCTGTTCAACGGGCGCGACGGCGAGTGGCGGGCCGAGGTGACGGAGGCGGCGCGCAAGGGCGGCGCGCTGACCTGCACCGCCCGCACCCGGCCCCAGACCCGTCCGCAGGACCTGCACCTGCTGTTCGCGCCGGTGAAGAAGGCCCGCACCGACTTCATCGTGGAGAAGGCGTGCGAGCTGGGCTGCGCCGCCGTCCGCCCGGTCTTCACCCGCCTGACCAACGCCGAGCGGCTGCGCGCCGACCGCCTGCAGGCGCACATGGTGGAGGCGGCGGAGCAGTGCGGCTTCCTCTCGATCCCCGAGCTGGCGGAGCCCGAACGGCTGGATCGGGCGCTGGATGGCTGGGACCGCTCCCGCCGCATCCTCTTCTGCGACGAGCGCCGGGACGCCCCTCCGGCGTCGGAGGCGCTGGCGCCCTTCGCGGACGATCCCGGCCCCTGGGCCGTGCTGATCGGCCCGGAAGGCGGCTTCTCCGATGACGAGGCGGAACGCTTGCGGTCCGCGCCCCACGCGGTCAGGGTCAGCCTCGGCCCGCGGGTTCTGCGGGCCGACACCGCGGCGGTGGCCGCCCTGACGCTGTGGCAGAGCGTTCTGGGCGACTGGAAGAAGGGGGAGGCGCGGGCGTGACCGGCACGGAAGGCATGCGTTTCGCGCTGGCCCGCTGGGGCGAGACGGCGGTCGCCGCCGCTCTCGGCGTGACGCTGGTCTGGATCGGCGTGGGCGCCGGCGTCTCCGGCGCCTGGCTCGGCTGGCCGGTTGCGGCGGTGGGGATCCCGGCCTTCCTCTGGGCGCGCGCGGCGTGGGAGCGGGCGACTCTCCCGCGCGACAAGGGCGCCCCGGGCTCCGTCTCGGTGCAGGAGGGGCGCATCGTCTACCTCGCGCCCGAGGGGAGCGGCTTCGAAGGCGGCATGGTGGTGCTGGAGGAGCTGTGGACCGTGGAGGCCATCGAGCTCAAGCGCGGCGCCGGCCTTGCCTGGCGGCTGCGCCCGGTGGACCAGGCCCCGCTGGTGATCCCCTCGGGCGCCGACGGGGTGGAGGAGCTGCCGGAGGCATTCGCCGCGCTTCCCGGCTTCTCCCTCTGGCGCGCGGGGCGGGCCTTCACCGAACCCGGCGTCGGCGTCCGTCCCATCTGGCGCCGACCGGCGCGGGTGGCGGCCATCGCCCGGCGGTGACGCGGCCGACGGCCGGGCTTGCCCCGTCCCTCGCGCGCGCCTAAGTCTGGCCGCCGCCGCGGGATCAACGCGCGGACGGGGCAGCAGGAGACCGGGCATGTCGATACCTCAGAGCGGCGGCGGCCCGATCGAACGTCGCGAGCAGCTTGCGGAATACCTCGCCTCCGGCTGCAAGCCCGCCGAAGACTGGCGTATCGGCACCGAGCACGAGAAGTTCGGCTACGACCGCGCCGAGCATCGTCCGCTGCCCTATGACGGCGCCTGCTCCATCCACGCCATGCTCGCCGGCCTTCGGGACCGCTTCGGCTGGGCGCCGATCGAGGAAGGCGGACACCTGATCGGCCTGACCAAGGACGGCGCCAACGTCTCGCTCGAACCCGGCGGCCAGCTCGAACTCTCCGGCGCGCCGCTGGAGACGCTGCACGAGACCTGCGACGAGACCAACCAGCACCTCCGGGAGGTGCAGGAGGTGGCCGAGGCCATCGGCGCCCGCTTCATGGGCCTCGGCGCCGCGCCGGAGTGGCGGCACGAGGACATGCCGATGATGCCCAAGGGCCGCTACCGGCTGATGACGCGCTACATGCAGTCCATCGGCCCGTGGGGCACGCAGATGATGTACCGCACCTGCACCGTGCAGGTAAATCTCGACTTCGGCTCCGAGGCCGACATGGTGAAGAAGCTGCGGGTGGGCCTCGCGCTTCAGCCCGTCGCGACCGCCCTCTTCGCCAACTCGCCCTTCTTCGAGGGCAAGCCGAACGGCCAGCTCTCCTGGCGCTCGCGGATCTGGCAGGATCTGGACCACGACCGCACGGGGATGCTGCCCTTCGTGTTCGAGGACGGCTTCGGGTTCGAGCGCTACGTGGACTACGCGCTCGATGTGCCGATGTACTTCGTCTACCGCGACGGGCAGTACATCGACGCGCTGGGCCAGTCCTTCCGCGATTTCATGGCGGGCAAGCTGCCGGCCCTGCCCGGAGAGACGCCGACCCTGTCGGACTGGGCGGACCATCTGACGACCGCCTTCCCCGAAGCCCGCATCAAGAAGTTCATCGAGATGCGCGGCGCCGATGGCGGTCCGTGGCGGCGCATCTGCGCCCTGCCGGCCTTCTGGGTGGGGCTGCTCTACGATCAGTCGGCGCTCGACGCCGCGTGGGACCTCTGCAAGGGCTGGACGGCGGAGCAGCGGGCGCAGCTTCGGGTGGACGCCGCGAAGGTGGGGATCAAGGCGGAGATCGCCGGCCGCAGCCTGCGCGACGTGTCCCGCGACGTGCTGGAGATCTCCCGCGCCGGCCTCGCGGCGCGCGGACGCAAGGGCGCCGGCGGGCTGATCCCGGACGAGACCCACTTTCTCGACGCCCTTCACGAGGTGGTGGAGCGCAACGAGACCCCGGCCGAGGAGCTGCTCGCGAAGTTCCACGGGGAGTGGAACGGCGACCTCTCCCACGTCTACGACGAATACGCCTACTGAGGCGCGGGGGCCTGCAAGTCCCGGATCCCGGCGATCCAGCGCACCACCAGCAGGCTCAGCGCGCCCATCCCGCCGAGGATCAGCGGCTGAGCCAGGCTGAGCGGCGCCGAGAACGCGAGCGCCGTCAGCCCCGCGAACAGAATCCCCGCCGCGCCCCCGGCGGCCGCGAAGGTCGTCGCCGTGCGCCGCCGCCCCGCCCAGAGCAGGGCCACGGTCGCCAGCCCGAAGGTCGCCATGAACGCGAGGAAGGCGAGCAGCGACGCCGCAGCCGCCTGCTGCGCGAAGGTGTGGACGGAGGCCGCGTCGGGCAGGGCGCTGCCCGCCACGATATAGGCGACGGCGGTGGCCAGGATGGCGATGACGGCCGGCGAAAGGATCAGGCCCGCGGCCAGCCGCATGTAGGGCTGCCGCGTGCCCTCAGGCCACCAGTCCCGTCCGAAACGCGCCGTCATGGCATCCTCCCCCTGTTCGCGGCCGCAGGATAGCCGCCTTCCGCCGCCCCGTCCAAGCGCCGGCCCGCCAGCCGAAGCACGAGTCTCGGCCCGAGGTCCAGCGACGCCGCCGCAAGCAGGACGACGGGCGCCAGCATCATCGCCCAATCCATCCCCTGCGAAGCCGCCCCCGGCCCGCCGAGGCCGCCCGCGTCCCGCAGCGTCAGCCCCAGCGAAAGACCCGCCCAGGCCAGCGCCCCCGCCAGCGCCGCCGAGATCCAGGGCCGCAGGCCGGAGGCCCGCAGCGCCAGGAGGAGCGCCGCCGTGACCGCCGCCGAGAGCGGCCACAGCGCCGCGGCGGCGCCTGCAAGAGACAGCCACGGATGCACCATCCAGCGCGTCACGCCGAACGCCTCGGCGAAAGGCGATTGCGTCAGCGCCAGCAGGGCGCCCCCCACGACCCCGATGGCGGCGAACGGAACGAGAGCCCCCAGCGCCAGTCCCAAGCCCAGCGCCCGTCGAGGGCTCACCGCGCGCCCGCGCCGCCCACCGTGAGGCCGCCGATCAGCAGCGTCGGCTGCCCCACGCCCACCGGCACCCACTGGCCCGCCTTGCCGCACATCCCCATCCCGGGATCGAGCGCCATGTCGTTCCCGATCAGCCGAACCTGCTTCAGCGCCGTCGCGCCGTCGCCGATCAGCGTCGCGCCCTTCACCGGGTTCAGGACCTTGCCGTTCTTCACCCGGTAGGCCTCGGTGCAGGAGAACACGAACTTGCCGTTGGTGATGTCCACCTGCCCGCCGCCGAACTGGACGGCGTAGATCCCGTCCTCCACGCCCGCGACCACCTCCTCGGGGCTCGCGGTCCCGCCCAGCATGATGGTGTTGGTCATCCGCGGCATGGGGGGGTGCGCATAGCTCTGCCGACGCCCGTTGCCGGTCGCCTCCACCCCCATCAGTCGGGCGTTCTGGCGGTCCTGCATGTAGCCCACGAGCTTCCCGTCCTCGATCAGCACGTTGCGGCCCGAGGGCGTGCCCTCGTCGTCCACGGTGATGGACCCGCGCCGGTCGGGGATCGTGCCGTCGTCCACCACCGTGACGCCGGGCGCGGCCACCATTTCGCCCATCAGCCCGGCGAAGGCGGAGGTCTTCTTGCGGTTGAAGTCCCCCTCCAGCCCGTGCCCCACCGCCTCATGCAGCAGGATGCCCGGCCATCCCGCGCCCAGCGCCACGTCCATCACCCCGGCGGGCGCGTCCTCCGCTTCGAGGTTCACCAGCGCCATCCGCAGCGCCTCGTCCACCAGCGCGCGGCCGTGGGCGGGGTCCATCATCGCGTCCACCGTGGTGCGCCCGCCGCCGCCGGCCGAGCCCGATTCGCGCCGCCCGCCCTTCTCCACGCTGACCGAGACGTTCATCCGCACCAGCGGGCGCGCGTCGATCACCCGCAGGCCCTCGGGGCGCAGGATCTCCACCTCCTGCATGGAGGCGCCCAGCGACACCGTCACCTGCGCCACCTTCGGATCCCTAGCCCGCGCGTAGGCGTCCAGTTCCGCCAGCAGCGCCGCCCGCGCCGCGAAGTCCGGCCCCTCCAGCGGATCGGCGTCGCCATAAAGCCGCCGGTTCGTCGCCGGAGGGGGCGCCGACATCGCGCCCGAGCCGCCCCCCGCGGCGGCGGCCAACCGGCAGGTCTCGGCCGCCCGCCGAAGCGCGGCCTCCGTCAACTCGGTGGAATGGGCATAGCCGGCGGCCTCTCCCGCCACCGCGCGCAGGCCGAATCCCTCGCCCGCGTCGTAGGAGGCCGTCCGCAGCCGCCCGTCGTCGAAGACCAGCATCTCCGACCGCCGCCGCTCCAGGAACAGCTCCCCGTCATCCGCCCCCGCCACGGCGTCGCGCAGGATCGCCAGCGCCGACTGCTCGTCCAGGCGGGTCTCGAAGGGGCGGAACGGGGGCGTGCGCTGGGTCATGTGGCGGCTCCTTCTCGGGGGCGCGGGCAGGCGGGTGCCGACCATCTAGTCCCTCGGACGCGCCTGCGCAAAGCGTGGCGCAAAGCGCCGCATTGCCCCGGCCGCCCGCATGTGGTCGTTTCCGCGCCGAAATCGCAACACGACGCAGGACGGACTGGCGCGCCGCCACCCGCCATGCGAAGGGGAGACCGGTCCGCGTCCCCTGGGCGCCAGCCCGGCCCGTCGGACCCGAAACGAACAAGGGGAAGAGCGGACATGCATCTTCGCAAACTGGCGCCGGCCATCGCGGCCCTCTCCGGCCTTCTCGCCTCCGGCGCGGCCTTCGCGCAGGAACTGCCGATCATCGGCATCCCGCGCGAGGGCAAGGTGGGCTTCCAGCCCGCGGGCACCGAGCTCGCCGCGGACCTGCACTGGCTCGACAACTTCCTGCTCATCATCATCACCGCGATCACTCTGCTGGTGACGGGCCTGCTGCTGTTCGTGGTCTTCCGCTTCCGCGAGTCGAAGAACCCGACCCCCGCGCGCTTCACCCACAACTCGGTGGTCGAAGTCGTGTGGACCGTTCTTCCGATCGTCATCCTGGTGGCGATCGCGATCCCCTCGCTCCAGCTTCTCGCCAAGCAGACCACGATCCCCGAGGCGGACCTCACCATCAAGGCCACCGGCAACCAGTGGTACTGGACTTACGAGTATCCCGACTACGAGATGGGTTTCGACGCCTACATGGTCGGCTACGGCTACAAGGACTACGACACCGCGCTGGCCAACGCCGGCGAGGAGCTGAAGGCCGCCGGCGTTACCCGAGACACCTGGCGCCTCCAGACCGACACCGCGGTGGTGGTGCCGGTGGGCCAGGTGGTCCGCATGCAGGTGACCGCCTCCGACGTGATCCACTCCTGGACCGTGCCCGCCTTCGGCGTGAAGATGGACGGGATCCCCGGCCGCCTGAACGAGATCTGGTTCCAGGTCGACGCGCCCGGCATGTACTACGGCCAGTGCTCCGAGCTTTGCGGCAAGGACCACGCCTACATGCCGATCACCGTCCGCGCCGTCCCGCCCGAAGAGTTCGAGACCTGGGCGCGGGAGACGCAGGAGCGCTATGCCGGCGTCGAGCGGCCGGTGACCGTCGCCGCCGCCGAGTGATCCATCGGCCGGGCGCGGCCCGGCCCTGCAGGCGCGGCCCGGACCTCCGGGCCGCCGCAAGTCTCCGGAGCGCCGCTCCGGCCGCCAACGCGACGACGCGAGAGCCAGAGACCGCATGACCGACGCCTCGATCATCGACGACACCCGCAGCGGCCCGTCCGAGCCGCAGGTGCGGGACTACGTCATTCTCCTGAAGCCGCGCGTGATGTCGCTGGTGATCTTCACCGCGGCCGTGGGCCTGATCGCGGCCCCTGTCTGGGTGAACCCGGTCGTGGCCTTCGCCGCGATCCTGTGCATCGCGGTCGGGGCCGGCGCCTCGGGCGCCCTGAACATGTGGTGGGACGCGGACATCGACGCCGTGATGCGCCGCACCGCCAACCGCCCGATCCCCGCCGGCCGCATCGCGCCGAACGAGGCGCTGGCCTTCGGCCTCGTCCTCTCCGTCCTTTCGGTGATGATGCTCTCGCTCTTCGCCAATCCGCTGGCGGGGGGGCTGCTGGCCTTCACCATCTTCTTCTACGTCGTCGTCTATTCCATGTGGCTGAAGCGGGCGACGCCGCACAACATCGTCATCGGCGGCCTCGCCGGCGCGCTGCCGCCGCTCGTGGGCTGGGCGGCGGCCACCGGCTCCATGGGAATCGAGCCGCTGCTGATGGTCGGCCTGATCTTCATGTGGACGCCCCCGCATTTCTGGGCGCTCGCCCTCTTCGCCGAGATCGACTACGGCAAGGCGGGCGTCCCCATGCTGCCCAACGTGGCCGGCCCGGTCGCGACGCGCCGCCAGATCCTGATCTACTCGGTCCTGCTGGCGCTGGTGGCGCTGGCGCCGGCCTTCACCCAGGTCGGCGGCCCGCTCTACCTCGCCGTGGCTGTGGCGCTGAACGCCCGCTTCCTGCTCGGCGCCTGGCGCATCCGCCGCCGGTCCGAGGAGGCCGCTCGCGCCGACCGTTTCGCGGTCGAGAAGAAGTTCTTCGGCTTCTCGATCCTCTACCTCTTCGGCCACTTCGCCGCCCTGCTGGCGGAGGCCGGGCTGCGCGCCGCCTTCGGCGCCTACGGCTCCGGCCTGGCCCTGTTCTGACGGAGGGACGTCATGATCCCGCACAAGCAGCACGAGATCTTCCGCCGCCGCCGCGGCCGCAACTTCGCCCTCGGCGGGGCGCTCGCCCTGTTCGTCCTGCTGGTCTTCGCCGTCACCATGGTGAAGCTCGCCGACGGCCAGATGATCCAGGGGTACTGAGCCATGACGCAGGGACCGCACCGCCACCCGAACTCCGCCCGCACCGCCCTGCGCCTCGTGGCGCTGGTGGCGGTGATGGCGTCCCTGACGGCGGCCGCGGTGCCCTTCTACAACTGGTTCTGCAAGGTCACCGGCTTCGGCGGGGAGACCAACGTCGCCTCCGGCGACGACGGCCACGCCATCCTCGACCAGACCGTCAAGGTCCGCTTCGACGCGAATGTCGAGCGCGGCTTCCCGTGGGAGTTCAAGCCCGAGGTCCGGGAGGTCGAACTCAAGATCGGCGAGACCGGCCTCGCCTTCTACAAGGCCCACAACCCGACCGACCGCACCATCGCGGGACAGGCGTCCTACAACGTCGCGCCTTTCTCGGCCGGGTACTACTTCACCAAGATCGACTGCTTCTGCTTCTCGTATCAGGTGCTCAAGCCCGGCGAGACCAAGATGATGCCGGTCACGTTCTACGTGGACCCGGAGATCGTCGAGGACCGCGAGGCGAAGTTCGTCCACACGATCACGCTCAGCTACACCTTCCATGAAACCGACCTGCCCGCCGAGCCGCAGAAGGACGAGGTGACCGACGCCTCCTCCGTCCTGCCGTCCGGCCGGGACGTCAACTAGACGCCGCCGCGCCGGCAAGAAGACCCGCCGAGGAGGGACGCCTGATGGCCCACGAAAAGAACCACGACTACCACATTCTGGCGCCCAGCCCCTGGCCGCTGATCGCGGCCGTCAGCGCCTTCGTCATGCTGTTCGGCGGCGTGATGTGGATGCACGACAACGGCCCCTGGATCTTCCTGATCGGCTTCGCGGGCGTGCTCTACGTCATGTACGCCTGGTGGTCCGACGTGGTGGCCGAAAGCCGCGCCGGCGACCATACGCCCGTCGTCCAGATCGGGCTGCGCTACGGCGTCATCATGTTCATCGTCTCCGAGGCCGCGTTCTTCGCCGCCTGGTTCTGGACGTTCTTCAAGCACGCCCTCTACCCCGGCGGGGCCGAGCAGTCGGACGTGTTCCAGACCTGGCCGCCGCAGGGGATCGAGACCTTCGACCCCTGGCACCTGCCGCTGATCAACACCCTGATCCTGCTGCTCTCGGGCTGCTTCGCCACCTGGGCGCACCACGCGATCGCCCATGACAACGACCGCAAGACCATGGCGAACGCGCTGGTCGGCGCGGTGGTGCTCGGCGTGCTCTTCACCATCTGTCAGGCCTACGAATACAGCCACGCCGCCTTCGCCTTCGACGGCAACATCTACGGCGCGTCCTTCTTCATGGCGACCGGCTTTCATGGCCTTCACGTCATCATCGGCACCATCTTCCTCGCCGTTTGCATGATGCGCGCCTATGCCGGCCACTTCACCGCCGACAAGCACATCGGCTACGAGGCCGCCGCCTGGTACTGGCACTTCGTGGACGTGGTGTGGCTGTTCCTCTTCGCCTCGGTCTACATCTGGGGCGGCTGAGGTCCCCCAGCGTCCGCGACGACCCGAGGGGGCGGCCCAGGCCGCCCCCTTCGCGTTTCACCTTCGGAGACCCTGCATGGCCCGCTCCTCCCGATCCCGCCTGATTTTCCTGCTGGTCTTCGGCCTGGGCGGCTTCGCGATCCTCGTCGGCCTCGGCACCTGGCAGGTCCAGCGCCTCGCGTGGAAGGAGGGCCTGATCGCCGAGCTGGAGACCCGCCTCTCGGCCGAACCCGTCCCCCTGCCGGCCGCCCCCACGGAGGCCGCGGACGAATACATGCGGGTCGAGGTCTCGGGCCGCTACCTGCCCGGCGAGCTGCACGTCCTCACCTCCGTCCGCCCCGACGGCCCCGGCTTCCGCATCATCGCGCCGTTCGAGACGCAGGACGGGCGCCGCATCCTCGTGGACCGCGGCTTCGTCCCCCAGACCGACAAGGACGCGCCCCGCGACCGGCCCGAGACGACCGTGACCGGCTCCCTCCTCTGGCCGCAGGAGACGGACGGCTTCACCCCGGACCCGGACCGCGAGGCCAACTACTGGTTCGCCCGCGACCTCCCGCTGATGGCGGAGGCTCTGGACGCCGACCCCCTGCTGATCGTCGCCGAGTTCGAACCCCGGGCCGTGGCCCAAGGCGCAGCCGCTGACGGTGAACCTGCCCAACGACCATCTCGGCTACGCGATCACCTGGTACGGCCTCGCGCTCGGCTGGGCGGCGATGACGGTGTTCCTGATCCGCGCCCGGCGCGACCTCTAGGCGCGCCGCAGCAGCAGCCGCATCACCCGCGCCGGACCCTGGTGCTTCGGCCCCTCGTCGAGCAGGGCCGTCCCCTCCAGCGCCTCCACCACCCGCCATCCCGGCCCGAGCCACCCCAGCGCCTCGGCCGCGGACCAGCGCAGGCGCGCGGCCCCCGGCCCCGGCCCGTCGCCGCCCTCGCCGCCGAACCCCTCCGCCAGCAGCCAGCCACCCGGCGCGGTCGCGACCGCCGCCGCCTCCAGCCCGCGCCGGCGCAGTTCCGGCGGTCCCTGGAGATAGATCAGCGCCGTCAGATCCCAGACCCGCCCCTCCGGCGCCCAATCGGCAAGGTCCGCCGCCACCCGCTCCGCCGTCACGCCCGCCGCACGGTCCCGCGCGCAGGCCCGCCGCGTCGCCTCCGCCGACAGGTCCACCCCCGTCACCGCCCAGCCCCGCGCCGCGAGCCAGGTCCCGTTCCGCCCGTCCCCGTCCGCGAGGCACAGGGCCGTCCGCCCCGCCGCCCCCCGCGCAAGGCCCATCCGCAGCCACGGCGAGGGCGCCTCGCCGAAGAGCCCGCCCTCGGCCCCGGCATAGCGCGCATCCCAGTCCGGTCCCTGCATCGCCCTCAGTCCCTGAAGAACACCGGGAACAGCACCACCAGCACCGTCAGCACCTCCAGCCGCCCCAGCAGCATGCCCCCGGCCAGCACCCATTTCGCCCCGTCCGGCAGCGTGGAGAAATTCCCCGCCGGCCCGATCACGTCCCCCACGCCCGGCCCCACATTGGCCAGCGCCGTGGCGGACCCGCTCACCGCCGTCAGCAGGTCCAGACCGAACAGCCCCAGCGCCACGGCGATCATGCCGAACGAAGTCAGGAACATCGTGCAGAACGCCAGCACCGAGCCCAGCGTCTCCGCGTCCACCCGCCGCCCCTCGTAGCGGATCGGCACCAGCCGCCGCGGATCGCGCGCGCGCCGCATCTCCGCCAGCATCCCCTTGGCGGTCAGGATCAGCCGCATCGCCTTGATCCCGCCGGCGGTGGAGCCGGTGCACCCCCCGAACACCGTCACGATCAGGAACACCGCCACCGGCGCCGCCCCCCACAGCGTGTAATCCGTGGTCGCGTAGCCCGTCGTCGTGACCACCGACACCACGTGGAACGCGGCCATCCGCAGCGCGGGCTCGGGCAAAGCGAAGTCGTGCCAGATCAGCCAGCCGCCCACGAACAGCACGATGACCCCCAGCGAGGCGAGGTAGATCCCCACCTGCTCGCTCCGCCACAGCCGCTTGCGCACCACCCGCAGGTACCACACGAACGGGATCGAGCCCGACAGCATGAAGATCGTCGCCGTCCACTGGATGCCCGGCTGCGGGAAATGCCCCATCGAGGCGTCGTAATTCGCGAACCCGCCGGTGGAGACGGTGGTCATCGCGTGCGTGATCGCGTCGAACCCGCGCATCCCGAAGATCTCGTAGCTCAGCGCGCAGGCGAGCGTCAGCGCCACGTAGATCCAGAGCGTGGCCGCGGCGAAGCGGGCGGCGCTGCCCAGCTCCTTCTCCGCCTTGTCCGAACTCTCGGTATGGAAAAGCTGCATGCCGCCGACCCGCAGGAACGGCAGCACCGCGATGCCCGTGACGATGATCCCGATCCCGCCGATCCATTGCAGCATCGCCCGCCAGACCAGGATCCCGCGGGGCAGGGACTCCAGCCCCACGATCACGGTCGATCCGGTGGTGGTCAGCCCCGACATCGCCTCGAAGAAGCCGTCGGCGACGGTCAGCCCCGCCAGGTGGAACGGCACGCTCGCCACCGCCGCCGCCGTGATCCAGGCCGTCACCGTCAGCGGGAAGGCGTGCCGCGCGCGGAACGTCCCCTCCTGCGCGCCCCGCGCCGCCATCGACACGACGCCCCCGAGCGCGATGCTCAGGAAGGACGCGAGCAGGAACGGCTCCGCCTCGTGCCGGTCGGCGAGCGCCGGGATCAGCATCAGCCCGCCGACCAGCACGGCCACGAGCCCGTTCATAAGGATCACGAGTTGCACTTGCGCCCTCTGGCGGCCCCTCGCCGCCGCGGAGAAGTGAGCCTATCCGCGCCCGGGATCAACGCCTTCCGGTTGCGGCGCCTCGCCCCGCCCCCGGAACTCCGGCCCGCCCCCGCGCGCTTTCCCTGCAACGCAATCAACTATCGGAGGCGCATCATGCCCGATCTTTCCGGCAAGCGCATCGCCATCCTCGCCACCCACGGCTTCGAGCAGTCGGAGCTGGAGGAGCCGAAGAAGCAGCTCTCCGGCTGGGGCGCCGAGGTCCATGTGGTTTCGCCCGAGGAAGGCGAGATCAAGGGCTGGGACGAGAAGGACTGGGGCCGCCCGGTCAAGGTGGACCGCAAGCTCTCGGACGTGTCCGAGGGGGAATACGACGTGCTGGTCCTGCCCGGCGGCCAGATCAACCCCGACATCCTGCGCACGAATCCCGAGGCGGTGAAGCTCGTGCGCGCCTTCCATGACGCGAAGAAGCCCATCGCCGCGATCTGCCACGGCCCTTGGCTGCTGATCGAGGCCGACATCGTCCGCGGCCGTCGCGCCACCTCGTTCAAGTCGGTCCGCACGGATATGGTGAACGCCGGCGCGAAGTGGGAGGACGCTCAGGTCGTGACCGACGAGGGCATCGTCACCTCCCGCAATCCGGGCGATCTGGACGCCTTCTGCGCGAAGATCGCGGAGGAGACGCTGGAGGGCAAACACGCCAGCCGCGCGGCCTGAGCCCGGCGGGAACGCTTCGTTTCCCGCAGCGTTGTCCTTGCAAGACCAGGGGCGGCCGGCGATTCGGCCGCCCCGCCCTTTTGAAGCAGACTGAAGGAGGCGCCATGACCCGCCTCGACATCCTCAAGCGCGCATCCGCCATGGCCGTCGCCGCCGGCCTCGCCGCGGCTCCCGCGGTCGCCGTCGCCCAGGACGCGACGCCCGCGCCTTCGGCCGGCGCCGCCGCGCAGGTCCAGGCGCCCGACGCGGACACGCTGATCGCCAAGGTCGGCGACGCCGAGATTCGCGGCCGCGACGTGACCGAGGCGATCTCCTCGCTGCCCCCGCAGGTGCGCCAGCAGGCCGGCGAGCAGCTGGTGCCGATGGCGGTGGATCAGCTCGTGACGCGCCAGTTGATCCTGCAGGAGGCGCGCGCCGACAACCTCTCCGAGGACGAGGAGGTGACGACCCTCGCCGAGACCGCCGACGCCTCGGTGGCGGACGAGGATGCGCGCGAGCAGGCCATGATCCAGGTCTGGCTGAAGCGCGAGCTGGACGAGCGCGTGTCCGAGGACGACGTGACCGCGCTCTACGACCAGCTCAAGGCGGCGAATCCCGACGCGCAGGTCCCGCCGCTCGATCAGGTGCGGCCGCAGGTGGAGCAGCGCGCCCGCCAGATGGCCTTCGCCGAGGTGCGGACCGAGCTTCAGAAGGACGCGGACGTGACCTTCTACGGCCCGGACGGCGAACCGCTGGAGCGACCGCAGGGCGGCTGAGCCCCCCATCTCGAAAGACCGACGGCCGGCGCCCCCGCGGCGCCGGCCGTTTTCATTCCGGGTTCCGCAGCCGCACCGGCGTGTCCGCGGGCGCGCTTTCCCAGTCGACCGCGCTCTCGGCCCACCCGACCGTGCCGAAGCCGTATCGTCCAGCGTCCCCGCCTTCACATGGACCGCATCGGATAGGCCGGCCCGGAGGTGCAGAGCGGCGAGCCGCAGGTCCGGCGGACGTGCCGGACGATCGGCGCCCCCGCAGCCGACGACCTGGCGAAGGCCGAGGGCTGCTCCGACAGGACCGCGAAAGCCTCCGCCGAAACGCGGACCGCGACGTTGACTGGCCCGCCGGTCACCCTCCGGCAGTCCTCGCAATGGCGCATCGAGGCGGGCCCCGGCGTCTCCCCGACCTCATAGCCGGACCTCGCCGCAGAGGCATCCGCCCGTCGGGCCCCCCGCTCATACCGGCACGCGAAAGCTCTGACTCGGCTGAAGGGTTCCCCTGTGGCCTGATCTCCAATTCCATCTCCCGAAGCGGCGAGATGGAGGGGAGATGGGTCGGGCGCTCAAGATCCGGGACGATCTGACGGCGGAGGAGCTGCGGAGGATGGCTTCGCGGGAGCGGAGCAACCGTGCGGCGCGGCGACTGCCGGCGATCGCGAACGCGCTGGACGCCATGAGCCGGGCGGACGCGGCGACGGCCGCGGGCATGGAGCGGCAGGCGCTGCGCGACGCGGTGCTGCGCTGCAACGCCGACGGACCGGAGGGCGTGCGCGACCGGCCGCTGCCGGGCCGGCCGCCCGGCGCTGCTCTTCGACCGGATCTTCCGCGGTCCGGACCCTGAGAAGGACGCGGTGAGCAGCTGGACCCTTCCGGACCTCTGTCGCTGGGTCGAGGCTCGCTTGGACAAGCGCCTGACCCCGCAGAGCCTGTCGCGGATCCTGCGGCGCGAGGGGGTCTCACGGCAGAAGGTCCGCCCCACGCCTCCGAAGAGCGACGAGGCGGCGCAGCGTCGCTTCGAAAAAGCGGGCTGCGGGCTGCGCTGAAGACCGCGGCCGAGGCGCATCCGGGCAAGCGGATCACGCTGTGGTTCCAGGACGAGATGCGGGTCGGCCAGAAGGGCCGGCTCTGCCATCGCTGGTGGAGCCGAGGCCGCCGCCCGCCGGGCCGCCAGGACCAGCGCTTCGAGTGGACCTATGTCTTCGGCGCCGCCCGCCCCGACGGGGAGGCCGCCTTCGGTCTCGTCCTGCCCGAGGTCGGCACGCAGGCGATGCGGATCTTCCTCGATGCCTTCGCGGCCACGATCCCCGATGACGAGCACGCCGTCATGATCCTCGACCGCGCCGGCTGGCACGGCGCCAAGGCGCTCCGGGTCCCGCCGAACGTCAGCCTCGTCCCGCTGCCGCCGCATTCGCCCCAGCTCAACCCGATGGAGCGCGTCTGGCTATGGCTCCGCGAGCGCTTCCCGAGCCTGCGCGTCTTCGAGGGCCTCGACGCCATCGTCGACGCCTGCTGTCGCGCCTGGAACGCCTTCGCCGACGATCCGTCCCGCATCCGCTCCCCGTGCCTCCAGCCGTGGATCAAGAGGGTCATCGGTTAGGCGCGGCGGTATGAGATCCGGACGCCGGATGCGGCGACGGAGCGGCTGCGCCGGCTCGTCGCGCGACGCTGCCAGGTCGTCCGGCGCCGCGCGCGGAAGAACGGCGTGCATGCCATCCTGCACGCCCATCTGATCCCGAAGCGCCCGCACGCGGACCTGTTCAACCGACGGGGACGCGAGCGGCTCGCTCGTCGGCCGGCGCCGGAGGATGAGCGCTTTGCCATCAAGCGTCACGTCCGCGAGCTCGACCGGCTCGGTGAGGACCTGGCCGTGCTCGATCAGGACATCGCCCAGGATGCGCTGGAGGATGAAGCGATCCGGCGGCTGCCGACCATCGCCGGCGTCAACCTCGCTGCGGCGTCCGGGCTGATGGCCGCGATCGGCGGCGTGGACCGGTTCAGCTCCGCCCAGAAGCTGGCGAGCTGCTTCGGGCTGAACCCGCGGGTGCGCCAGTCCGGGCTCGGCGCCGCCCACCACGGTCGCATCGGCAAGGCCGGCCGCAGCCATGCGCGCTCCATGCTGGTCGAGGCCGCTTGGGCAGCCGCGAAGGCGCAGGGGCCGCTGCGCGCCTTCTTCATCCGCATCCGCGCGCGGCGCGCCCATCAGGTCGCAGCCGTCGCGGTCGCCCGCAAGCTCGCGACGCTCTGCCGGCATATGCTGACGAAGGGCGAGGACGACCGCTGGGCCCGGCCGAGCCTCGTCGCACACAAGCGCCGTGCCATTGAGCCGGCCGCCGGGCAGCCGCAGAGAAAGGGCAGCGAACGGGCGCCTCGCAACGCATGCAATGTGAAGGCGCTGCGTCGTCAGGAGGTGCAGATCGCGGAGCGGGCGCAGGACAGCTGCGGGCGCTTCGTCGCCGCATGGCGCGAACGTACCTTGGGGAAGGCGGCGCGTGCGGTCGCCTCGACCCGGCAGGGACTGGACGGGCTGCCCGGTGACGCTTCCAGCCGACGCGTCACGCTTCGCCACGAGGTCTATTGCAAGAAAGAACAGCAAGATCCGTCGCAAGGGTCCTGTCGATGTCATCCGTCGTGCAGATCGCGCGCCGGATCCGGGACCGAAGGCGATGAAGGGGATCACCTCCTCCCAGGCCCGTCGCCATGCCTGGACGATCGAGGGGTGGCGGCCGCCCCATTCCTCGTCGAACGCCTCCAGCGCCTCGCGGGCCTCGGCGGTCTCCGCGCCGTAGACCTCGCGCAGGCGAGCGGCCACCGCCTTCGGTCCTTCCAGAAGGGAAGTTCAGCGAATGGCGGACCAGATGCACGATGCAGGTCTGCACCGTGGTCTGCGGGAAAGCCGCCGCGATCGCCTCGGGGAAGCCTTCAGCCCGTCGACCACCGCGATAGGGACGGCGGTTGCGCAGCTCGTTCATCGCCGACAGGCGGAACCTGGCGCTCTCGTTCTCGGCGATCCAGAGGCCGAGGACCTCCCCCTCGGCGGCGATGCCGAGCCCGATATGGACCGCCTTGTTGCGGACGATCCGGCTGTCCGTGTCCCGGATCTTCACCCGCAGCGCGTCGAAGATCACCACGGGGCGCGGACCGCGTCCAGCGCCCGCGAGCGCCATTCCCGGACCACGTCTATCACGGCGTCGGTGACGCGGCTGACCGGGGTCGGGCGAGACCTCGATGCCGTAGATCTCCTCGAGACGGGCGCGGATCTCCCGCACGCTCATGCCGCGGGCCTGCATCGCGATGATCCTGTCGTCGAAGCCCTCGATCCGCGTCCGGTCCTTGCGGACCGGCGCCGGCTCTGAGCTGTCCTCGCGGTCGCGCGGCACGTCGATCTCCATGACCCCGTCGCCGCTCTTCACCGTCATCCGGCTCGTCCCGTCGGGATGCACGGTCACCGCTCGCCGGCTCGGTTCAGGCGCGACCAGATGGAGGCCGAGCCCATGGTCGCGTCGTCCCGGATCGGCGTCTCGCGATCCGGGCGCGGCGCAACCCCGTCACCGCCCGCCGGTCTCGCCGCAGGACGTTTCGCAGCGAAACGCGGCCCGCTCTCGGGCGCCACATGTTTCGCAGCGAAACGGCGGGCCTGCCAGGAGGGGCCGCGGGAAGATCCGTTCCACCGCGGGAGGCCGGAGCGGACGGCGCCTCTTGCGGAGGCCGGCGCGGAGGATCGGCCGTGGCGCGGCGCGCCGTCCGGTCTCGCCGCGGGGCGTTTCGCCGCGAAACAGGCGCGCCTCAGTCCCGCTCCCGCCGCCTCCGCCGGGCCGAGGGGCGGTTTTCCGGCGCCGTGAGCCGCGGGGCGCGGGAGGGGAGTTCGGCCATGATCTCGCGCCGGCGCTCCGGGCCGAGGCGGGACCAGGCGCGCGATCTCCTCGGCCGTGCGCAGGCAGCCCACGCAGAGCTTCGCGCCCGGGTGAATCACGCAGACCTTCACGCAGGGGCTCTCGATCTCCTCGCGGCTCCAGGTCTCGTCGCTCATGGGGTCCGCTCCAGGGCCGCCAGCCGGTCCAGCGCCCCCTGAAGGATATGCGCCGCGGCGACGCTGTCGATCACCTCGGCCCGGCGGCGGCGGGAGGCGTCGGCCTCCAGCAGCGCGCGTTCGGCCGCGACGGTGGACAGGCGCTCGTCCCACAGCGCGATCGGCGTCTCGGTCAGGCGCGAGAAGTTGCGGGCGAAGGCGCGGGAGGACTGGCAGCGCGGCCCTTCCTCGCCGTTCATGTTCACCGGCAGGCCGAGCACGAAGCCCCCGATCTCCCGCCCCTCCAGCAGCTTCAGGAGGGCCGCCACGTCCGCCCCGAACTTCTTGCGCCGCACGGTCGCGAGGGGCGATGCGATGCGGCGGGACCCGTCCGAGATCGCCACCCCGATGGTCTTGTCCCCGAGGTCCAGCCCCACGAGCTGCGCGTTGCGCGCCAGCAGGGGGGCGAGCTCCGGGACCTCCACGACGGGGGCGGTCATTCCACGCCCTCCACCCCGGCCTCGCGGGCGGCGGCGCGCAGGGTCGCCAGCGCGTCGGGCGTGCCGGCGAAGGTCGCTTCGGCGTCGGCCCAGATGCGGCCGGCGTCCTGCGGCCGGCCGAGGACTCCGTAGGCGCGGATCAGGCGGGCCCATTCCTCGGTGGTCCCGCCCTCGGCGGCGAGCCGGGATTCGAGGCGCGCGACCATCCCCTCGATCATCGTCGCGCGGTCCCCGGCGGACATGCCCTGCGCGGCCTGCATGTCTCCGGCGGAGGGGCCGGGGAGAGGCTCGCCGGAGGGGCCGGGGAGGGGCTGGCCGGCGGGGCCCGGCGCGGCCTCGCCGGTCGCCTGGGCGGCCTGGCGGAGCTCGCCGATCTGGGCGTCGATGGCGGCGACCCAGGGGGCGTCCGCGGGCCCCGCCTCCAGCAGCGCCTCCCAGAAGCGGAGCGCGAGGCCGTAGCGCCCGGTCTGCGCCAGCGCGAGGCCCGCGTAGTAGCGCGCGACGGGGTTGGCGGGCTCGGCCTGGAGGACGAGGGCGAGCTGGCGCTCCGCCTCCGGCGAGACGTAGCCGCCGGCGGCCAGCACCATCGCCTCGGCCAGCGCCACGCGGTCGGCGGGGGGGGCGGCCTCGCCCTGGATGTCCACCGTCTCCTGCGCGGCGGCGCGGGCGGCGGCGTGGTCCTGGAGGCGCATCAGGCTGTCGGCGAGGAGCCGCCGGCCGCGCACGTCTTCCGGGCGCTCGGCCAGCAGGCGGCGAAGTTCGGGGATCAGCTCGCGCAGGCGCTCGGCCTCGCCCTGGGGGAGGTCGGGCGCGGGGTGGGAGCGCTCGGCGGCGAGGCGCTCGGCCTGCGGCCTGGGTGGGACGCTCGGGTTGGGCGGCGCGGATCTCCTGCATCCGCGCCGCGAGGGGGCGGTCGGGCAGGGCGGGGCTGCCGAGCATCAGGTAGGTCCCGCCGCCGCCCAGCAGCACCAGCGCCAGCAGCCCGGCGGCCAACGCCTTCGAGGCGGAGCGGGGGGCGGGGGCGGCGGGGGGCTCGCGCTCGGCCTTGGCGGCGGCGGCGAGGAGGCGGCGGGAGATCTCGGCGCGCGAGCCCCCGGCTTCGGCGGGGGTGAGCACGCCCCGCTCCACGTCGCGGTCCAGGGTGCGGAGCTGGTCCCGGAACACCTGGAGGTCATGCGCGGCGCGCGGGGCGGCCGGCCCCCGCGGCGCGAGCAGCGGGCGGGCGAGCCACAGGGCCGCGATCAGGGCGGCGAGGGAAGCGGCGATCCAGAAGGCCATGTGGGGCTCGGGCGGCGCGTTGCGGGCGGGCGGACCCTACAGGGGGCGCGCGGGCGCGTAAACTCGCAGCCCCGCGAGGCGCGGCGACGCAGGCGGGGCGGGGGTGCGGGCGTTTCGCAGCGAAACGGGAGGTTGGGGTGGAGGGGTGAAGGAATTTCAATGGCTTGCTGGAGGGCGTTTGTGGAATTAACCAGTCTATTAACCTTTCGCGGCGCGGGCAAGCCGCGGTTGCGAAGCGGCGCCCGCTGGCGCGGGCAAGACTTTCTCTCGGTTCGCGCCTTCGCGCGGCCCTCGGGAGGGGCGGGCCGGCGCCCGCGCGGCCGCCGGCGGAGGGCGGTGAACCCGCCGGTGTCACGTCAGCGCGCGGGGCGTCGCCGCGGGGATGAGCCCCGCCGCGGACCCCGCGCCGATGGTTCGAGGCCGGGCGATAGGGGTCTTGGCTGGAGATCCGCTGCGTGCGTGCTCGTTCGAGGTTCGAGGTTCGAGGTTCGAGGTTCGAGGTTCGAGGTTCGAGGTTCGAGGTTCGAGGTTCGAGGTTCGAGGTTCGAGGCCAGCCGACGCCCGACGCGCAGGCGGCCGGGCCGAACCGAGCCGTTTCGCGCTTGCTCCGCGCCCTCCGCCAAGTCGGCGCCGGCAGCCCGCCCGTCAGGCGCCGTGGGCGAGGTGAGCCGGCGGCCGAACGGCCATGCGCGCCACGCCCCGCGCCCGACGTCCGGGCGCAGGCGGTTTCGCCTTCGTTCCGCGCCTTCGGCTGAAATCCGGGCGCCGGCAATCGGCGCTTCCGCCCGCCATGCGCCGCGGGCGGGCGCGGGACAGGGGCGCGACAGGCGGCGCGGCGCCTCCGCCGGGGGCGCCCGCGCTCGGCCCCCTGTCGCGTTTCGCCGTCGAGGCGGCGCTTCCGGGATCCTCCGCGCCCTCCGGGTGGGGCATTGCTGCGCTTGCGCGGGGCGGCCGGGGGCGGCATGGCTCGGGCGTCCCGGCGGAGGTTCCTCGATGGCCCGATACTCGCTCTTCGCGCTCGCCCGGCAGGCGGCCTCGCACCATCAGGGGTGGGAGCGGGCCTGGCGGTCGCCGGAGCCGAAGGCGGAGTATGACGCCGTGGTCGTGGGCGGCGGGGGGCACGGGCTCGCCACCGCCTATTACCTTGCGAAGAACCACGGGATGCGCCGGATCGCGGTGCTGGAGAAGGGGTGGCTGGGGGGCGGCAACACGGGCCGCAACACCACCATCATCCGCTCGAACTACCTGCGGGATCCCTCGGCGGCGATCTACGAGAAGTCGCGCAGGCTTTACGAGACGCTGAGCCAGGCGCTGAACTTCAACATCATGTTCTCGCCCCGCGGGGTGCTGATGCTGGCCCAGACCGAGCACGAGCTGCGCGCCTACAAGCGCACCGAGCATGCCAACCGCGCGCAGGGGATCGAGACGGAGATCGTCTCGGCCGCGAAGGCGAAGCGGATCTGTCCGATCCTGAACGTGGAGGGCCCCCGCTATCCGGTGCTGGGAGGACTTTGGCAGCCCCGCGGCGGGACGGCGCGGCATGACGCGGTGGCGTGGGGGTATGCGCGGGCGGCCTCGGACCTCGGCGTGGACATCATCCAGGGGTGCGAGGTCACGGGGATCGACCGCGACGCGAAGGGCGTGACCGGGGTGCAGACCACGAAGGGGCCGATCCGCACGCGCAAGCTGGCGCTGGTGGTGGCGGGGTCCTCAGGCGTGCTGGCGGAGATGGCGGGGTTCCGGCTGCCGGTGGAGTTGGTGGCGCTTCAGGCGCTGGTGTCCGAGCCGATCAAGCCGGTGATGGACATCGTGGTCATGGCCAACACCGTGCATGGCTACATGAGCCAGTCCGACAAGGGCGAGATGGTGATCGGCGGCGGCGCCGACGGGTTCAACAACTACACCCAGCGCGGCAGCTTCCAGCATATCGAGGAGACGGTGAGGGCGCTGGCGGAGACGTTCCCCATCGTCTCGCGCCTGAGGATGCTGCGGCAGTGGGGGGGATCGTGGACATGACGGGCGACCGCTCGCCGATCATCGGCAAGGCCCCGGTGGAGGGGATCTTCCTCAACTGCGGCTGGGGGACGGGGGGGTTCAAGGCGATCCCGGGCTCGGGCTGGGCGATGGCGGGGCTGATGGCGACGGGGGAGGACCCGGTGGCGGGCCCCTTCGGGCTGGAACGGTTCCGCGAGGGGCGGATGATCGACGAGTTCGTCGCCGCGGCGGTGGCGCATTGATGGGCGCGCGGATGGGGTTGCGGCGCGGGGGGGCGTTCTGCGTCCGGGCGCCGGCGGCCGACGGGGCGACGTCCGGCGTCCGGGCGGCGGAGGGCTGCATGGCGGCGGCGGTCATGGCCTACGGGGCCGGCGCGGACCGGCGGCGGGCGAGGGCGGAAGCGGGCCCGGCCCACGCCATCGTCTCGGGCGGGGAGGCGGTCGCGGGGGGCGGATGCGTCGGCTTTGCGGGCGGGTCGGCGTCCCGGGGCGCTGCGGCGGCGGGCGTCGGGACCTGGGCGCCTGGCATGGGCGGGCGGCGATGCGGGGGCGCCGCTAGAGGTCGCCCCCGTCGGAGGCGTCGCCGGAGCCGCCGTCGAGGCGCTCGCCCCGCCAGCGTCGGGGCGTCGGGGCGGGGCGGCGGCGCTCGCGTCTGCGCCTGCTGCGCCGCAGGAGAACGGTCGCCGCAAGGATCGCCGCCGCCGCGAGGATCAGCGCAAGCTGCCAGGGCACGCCGGTCGCCTTCTCGAATTCAGTCATCGCCGTTCCTCCGCTCCTGCGGAGCGTCCTCGTCTCCGCGCTCCGTCGGATCGTCCTGAGTTTCGCGCCCGTCCCGAGCGCTTTGGTTCCTGCGCTCGTCCCGAGCGCGCTCGTGTCCGCGCTCCTGCGGAGCGGCACGCGACCCCGGCCGCGAAGGTTTCCCCATGCTGCTGCTGACCTGTCCGCATTGCAACGTCTCCGCGGAGGAGACCGAGTTCCACCCGGGCGGCGAGGCGCATCTCAGCCGCGTCGGGCCGGAGGGCGGGGAGGAGGCGTTCGACGCCTACCTCTTCGCGCGCCGCAATCCGCGGGGGGTGCATTTCGAGCGCTGGCGACATGCTTTCGGCTGCGGGAAGTGGTTCCACGTCGCCCGCTGCACGGCGACGCTGGAGGTGTTCGGGAGCTATCGGGCGGATGTGAGCGCGCCCCCGGAGGAGGTGCTGGCGCGGGTGCGCGAGCGGCGGCCGGGCTGGGTTTCTCCGTTCGGGGAGGGGAACTGATGGCGCGCAGACTGGAGAGCGGGGGGCGGCTGATCGACCGCGCCTGGCCGCTGCCGTTCCGCTGGAACGGGCGGGCGATGACGGGGCTTGCGGGCGATACGCTCGCCTCGGCGCTGCTGGCGAACGGGCAGGCGCTGATGGGGCGGAGCTTCAAGTACCACCGCCCGCGCGGCGCGGTGGCGAGCGGGGCGGAGGAGCCCAACGCGCTGATGGGCGTGGGCGCGGGGCGCGCGCAGGGCGCCGAACACGCGGGCGACGATGCAGCCGCTGACGCTGGGGCTGGTGGCGGAGAGCCAGAACCACTGGCCGTCTTTGGAGATGGACGTGGGCGAGGTGGGCGCGCTGGCCGCGCCGATCTTCCCCGCGGGGTTCTACTACAAGACCTTCATGCAGCCGCGGGCCGCCTGGAAGCACCTGTTCGAGCCGGTGATCCGGCAGGCCGCGGGGCTGGGGCGGGCGCCGGACGGGCCGGACCCGGACCGCTACGAGCATTTCCATGTGGAATGCGACGTGCTGGTGGCGGGGGGCGGGATCTCGGGCCTCGCGGCCGCGCGGGCGGCGGCGGAGGCGGGGCTGCGGGTCCTGCTGTGGAGCAGTGCGGCTGGTGGGGCGGGCGCGCGCCGACCGACGGGGTGAGCGTGGACGGGCTGGAAGCGGGCGCGTGGGTGGAGGCGCAGGTGGCGGCGCTGGCGGCGATGCCCAACGTCACGCTGCGGCTGCGGACCCAGGCGGCGGGCGTCTATGACCACGGCTACGCGCTGCTGGCCGAACAGATCGAGGCGCCGGAGGGCGAGTTCCGCTTGCGGGAGCGGCTGTGGCGGGTGCGCGCCGGAGCGGATCGTGACCGCGACCGGCGCCATCGAGCGGCCCATCGCGTTTGCGGGCAACGACCGGCCGGGGGTGATGCTGGCCTCGGCGGTGCGGGATTACCTGGACCTGTGGGGCGTGGCCTGCGGGGACCGGACGGTGGTGGCCACCAACAACGACGACGGGTATCGGACGGCGCTGGCGCTGGTGCGCGCGGGGCTGGAGGTGCCGGCGGTGCTGGACGCGCGGGATGCGCCCTCGGGGCCGCTGGTGGAGGAGGCGCGCGCCGGAGGGCGTGCGGGTGCTGGCGGGCTATGGGCCGATCCGGGCGCATGGGCGCGCGGGGCTGACGGGCGTGGACATCGGGCGGATCGACGGGCCGGGGCGGGGGGCTGGAGCGGATCGCGTGCGACTGCCTCGCCATGTCCGCGGGCTGGTCGCCGGTGGTGCATCTGTGGAGCCATTGCGGCGGCAAGCTCGCGTGGGACGAGGGGGAGGCGCTGTTCCGGCCCGACCCCTCGCGCCCGCCGACGGGGCATGACGGGCAGGGGTTCGTGATCCCGGCGGGGACGGCCTCGGGGTTCCTGCGGGCGGCCGAGGCGATGGCGGACGCGGCCGCCGCGGGCGCGCGGGCGGCGGCTGAGCTGGGAGGTGAGGCGCGGGCGGAGGCGCCGGCGCAGCCGGGCGATGAGGTGCGGGCGGAGGCGGCGGCGAAGTCCGGCGGGACGGCGCGGGCGGAGGCTGGACCGGTCGGGACGGTGCGGGCCGAGGCGCTACGGGCGGAGGCGGAGGCTGGGCCGGTCGGGACGGCGCAGCCCGAGGCGCCACGGGCGCAGGCAGAGGGGGGCCCGAGGTGGCGAAGGACCCGGCTGGCGAGGCGCGGGCGCAGGCGCCGCGGACGGCGGCTGGACGGGGGGGGACCGCGCCCCAAGCGGAGGCTGCGGCGGAGCAGCCGTTGCGGGCGGTGTGGACCTCGCCGGCGAAGATGCCCCCGGCGCTGGCTGCCAAGGCGTTCCTGGATTTCCAGAACGACGTGAAGGTGTCGGACGTGCGGCTGGCGGCGCAGGAGGGGTATGAGAGCGTCGAGCATGCCAAGCGCTACACCACGCTGGGCATGGCCACCGATCAGGGGAAGCTGTCGAACATCCCCGGGCTGGCGGTGCTGGCGGAGGCGCGGGGCGCCTCGATCCCGGAGGTGGGGACCACCACCTTCCGGCCACCCTACACGCCGCTGACGCTGGGGGCCATCGCGGGGGACGCGAAGGGGCCGCTGTTCAAGCCCGTCCGCAAGACGCCGATGGACGGCTGGCATGCGCGCCACGGCGCGCGGTGGGAGCCGGTGGGGGAGTGGCGCAGGCCGTATGCGTACCCCTCGCGCGGGGAAAGTCTGCATGACGCGGTCAACCGCGAGGTGATGGCGGTGCGGGAGGGAGTGGGGCTGCTGGACGCCTCGACGCTGGGCAAGATCCTGGTGAAGGGGCCGGACGCGGGCCGGTTCCTGGACCTGATCTACACCAACATGATGTCCACCCTGAAGCCGGGCCGCTGCCGCTACGGGCTGATGTGCAACGAGGGGGGGTTCCTGTTCGACGACGGCGTGGTGGCGCGGCTGTCGGAGGAGGCGTTCCTGCTGCACACCACCACCGGCGGGGCGGAGCGGGTGCATGGCTGGCTGGAGGAATGGCTCCAGACCGAGTGGTGGGACCTGAAGGTCTTCACCGCCAACGTCACCGAGCAATGGGCGCAGGTCGCCGTCGCGGGGCCGAAGGCGCGGGCGGTGCTGGAGGCGCTCGGCGGGATGGACGTGAGCCGCGAGGCGCTGCCGTTCCTGGGCTGGGCCGAGGGGCGGCTGGGGGGCTTCGACGTCCGGGTCTACCGGATCAGCTTCTCGGGCGAGCTGAGCTACGAGATCGCGGTGCGGGCCTCGGAGGGGCAGGCGCTGTGGGATGCGCTGCTGAAGGCGGGCGAGCCGCATGGCGTCCAGCCCTACGGCACCGAGGCGCTGCATGTGCTGCGGGCCGAGAAGGGCTTCATCATGATCGGGGACGAGACGGACGGGACGGTGACGCCGCTGGACCTCGGGCTGGGCTGGGCGGTGTCGAAGAAGAAGGACGACTTCATCGGCAAGCGGGGGATGGCGCGGTCCGACCTGACGCGGCCGGACCGGCTGCAGCTGGTGGGGCTGGAGACGACGGAGCCTGCGAAGGTGCTGCCCGACGGCGCCCATGCGGTGGAGGGGGGGCGGACCGTGGGGCACGTGACCTCCACCTACTGGTCCCCCACGCTGGGGCGGTCCGTCGCCATGGCGCTGATCGAGCGGGGGGCCTCGCGGATGGGGGAGGTGCTGACCTTCCCCACGGGCGCCAGGACCGCGATGACCGCGAGGATCGCGAGCCCGGTGTTCTTCGATCCGAAGGGAGAGCGGCAGGATGCCTGAGATCCGCATCGAGGAGATCCGCGGCCGCGGCATGATCCTGATCCGCGCCGTGGAGGGGGCCGACGTCGCCTCCGCCGCGCGGGTGGGGGCGCCCGGGGTGCGGAGGATCGAGAGCGCGGGGGACCGGCGGCTCGCGTGGATGAGCCCGGACGAGCGGCTGCTGTTCCTGCCGGCGGAGGAGGTGACGGAGGCGGTCGCCGCGCTGGAGGCGGCGCTGGCGGACCGGCCCTCGCTGGTCGTGGACGTGTCGGACGCGCGGGCTCAGTTCCGGCTTGTGGGTGACGGCGCGCGGGAGGTGCTGGCCAAGGGCGCGCCGGTGGACCTTGCGCGCGGGGCCTTCGGGCCGGGGGACTTCCGACGCACGCGGCTGGGGCAGGTGGCCGCCGCCTTCGGGCAGGTGGACGAGACGCCCGAGACGTTCGAGCTGGTATGCTTCCGCTCGGTCGCTTCGCATGTGCGGGGGTGGCTGGACGCGGCCTCGGCGCCGGGGAGTTTGCCGGGCGTCCTCTGACGCAACCGTTCTCATTTTAGTTGAATTGCAAGGCGTTGCGGGCGGGTCCTGCAACGTCTTCAGAGGGTTGCGCCCGCGGAAGGGCGCCGCTGGGCGCGTGGCGGGGGCGCAGCCATGCAGCCATCGCAACGCGGCTTTCGAATTTGATGCACTGCACAAATCGGTAAGCCGACCCGATAATATACTCAACGAGACGAAATGCTCCGTCGACGCGGCCGCCGTCCGATCCGGGACGGGACCGGCGCCTCCGGGGCCCCGAAAGGAGCAGACCATGACCTACCGCCGCATCGACGCCGCCGAAGTCGCCCGCATCGAGATGGAGGCCCGCCGCCTCCGCGCCGAAGCCATGCGCGACATGTTCTCCGGCCTCTCCCGCCGCGTCCGCGGCCTGTTCGCCCATTCGGGCGCGGCGAAGACCCGCCACGCCTGACCGCAGGTTCGCGAACCGGCGCCTCCCTGCCGGAACGCGGACGACAAGGGCCGGAGCGTCGGGTCCTCCCTCCTGACGCCGGTCCTCAGACCTCCGCGGCGCCTCCTCCCTGGCGTCGCGGACGGTCCCTCCCGACCCCCGCCTGGTCCTCCCTCCAGGCGGGGGTCTTTTCTTTGCCTGCAGGCGGACACGGAAAACCCCCGGCCGCTGGGCGACCGGGGGTCCGAGATCGAAGCCGCGATGATTCGGCGTCAGGCCTTGCGACGCAGACGGAGCGCGCCGAAGCCGCCGGCGCCGGCCATCAGCAGCAGCGCCGAGGCGGGCAGCGGAACCGGGCTGGTCGGATTGCCGCCGGTGATCTCGGCTTCCAGCTTCTGCGCGATGGCGGTCTGGAAGGTGGTGAAGTCCGCCGACGCGAGCGCGAACGAGTTGGTCCCGTTGCGGATCGCGGTGTTGTAGAAGTCGAACAGGGAGTCCGACCCGTCGCTGCCGATCGCGATGCCGTTGATCCGGGTGACGCCCCCGGAGATGGCGGCGTTCGAAGCGCCCGCGGTGTCGATGCCGTCGTTCTGCTCGCCGTCGCCGGAGACGTCGATCACGAGGCTGGTGCCCTCGTAGCCGTTGTCGTCGAACAGCGGCGCCCCGAAGGCGATGGCGTTGCCCGGAGCGGTCTGGTTGTCGAAGGGACGGATGGCGTCGTTGAGCGCGGTGGCGAAGGCGTTGGCCGACGTCACGTCATTGACCAGGAACCAGAAGTTGCCGGTGCTGGTGGTGGCGTCGCTCTGCAGCACCGCCTGCTGGTTGAAGCTGCTCCAGAAGATCACCTGGGTCGCGATCGAACCGATCGGCTGGTTGAAGATCGCATTCTGGATCGCGGCGCTCTGGAAGGCGGAGACGTAGCCGCCCACCTGCTGCGCATACTCCGTCGAGTCGACGCTCCCGGAGACGTCGATCAGGAGCTGCAGCTCCACGTCGACGCCGAGAGCGAAAGCGGGCGCCGCGGCGACGGTCATCGCCGCGCCGGCTGCAAATCCAATGGCCTTGTAGTTCATCATCGTTCCCCCCTTGGGTTCCCCAACGCTCATATGCGGAGCATCATTCGGCTCGCTGGCGTAAAGATTACCGAAACGTGAACGGGCAAGCAAGCTTCATCTTCCCGCAAGGGAATGTTTGGATCAACGGCAGGCGGGCCTGGCCGGAGGCGTGTCATGGCGCAAATGTTGCGCCGCACAAGCCTCTCCGGTAGGCCGAAGCGGAGGCGCGCCTTTCGCGCCGCCCCGCCGAGCCGACGCCGGAGATGCCCATGCGCCTTGCCGCTTACCGAGACGAATGGCTGCGCGCCCCGCGCCAGGACCTGCTGGCGGGGCTGGTGGTGGCGCTGGCGCTGATCCCCGAGGCCATCGCGTTTTCGATCATCGCGGGGGTGGACCCGAAGGTGGGGCTCTACGCCTCGTTCTCCATCGCGGTGCTGACGGCCGTCGCGGGGGGGCGGCCGGGCATGATCTCGGCGGCGACGGCGGCGACGGCGGTGCTGATGGTGACGCTGGTGCGGGACCACGGGCTCGAATACCTGCTGGCGGCCACCGTTCTGGCGGGGGTGCTTCAGATCGGGGCGGGGTTCCTGAAGCTCGGGAACCTGATGCGCTTCGTGAGCCGGTCGGTGATGACGGGGTTCGTCAACGCGCTGGCGATCCTGATCTTCATGGCGCAGATCCCGGAGCTGGTGGGCGTGCCGTGGCTGACCTATCCGATGGTCGCGGCCGGGCTCGCGATCATCTACCTGTTTCCCTACGCCACGAAGGCCGTGCCCTCGCCGCTGGTGTGCATCGTGGCGCTGACGGCGGCGTCGCTGGCGCTGGGGCTGGACCTGCGGACGGTGTCGGACATGGGCGCGCTGCCCGACAGCCTGCCGGTGTTCCTGATCCCGCAGATCCCGCCGACGCTGGAGACGCTGCTGATCATCCTGCCCTATTCGGCGGCGGTGGCGACGGTGGGGCTGCTGGAAAGCCTGATGACGGCCTCGCTGGTGGACGAGCTGACCGATACGCCGTCCGACAAGAACCAGGAATGCGTGGGGCAGGGGATCGCGAACTTCTGCACCGGGTTCATCGGCGGCATGGCGGGCTGCGCCATGATCGGCCAGTCCATGATCAACGTGAAGTCCGGCGGGCGCGGGCGGCTGAGCTGCTTCGCGGCCGGCGTGATCCTGCTGATCATGATCGTGGCGCTGGGGGACTGGGTCGGGCGCATCCCCATGGCGGCGCTGGTGGCGATCATGATCATGGTGTCGGTGGGGACGTTCTCGTGGTCCTCGCTCAAGAACCTGCGGACGCATCCGCGGTCCTCGTCCATCGTGATGCTGGCGACGGTGGTGGTGGTGGTGTGGACGCATAACCTCGCCATCGGGGTGCTGACGGGGGTGCTGCTGTCGGGCATCTTCTTCGCGGCCAAGATCTCGCAGATCTTCCGGGTGACCTCGGAGCTGTCGGAGGGCGGGCGGCATCGGACCTACCGGGTGGAGGGGCAGGTGTTCTTCGCCTCCTCCGACGCCTTCTCGCGCGCCTTCGACTTCCGCGAGGCGCTGGAGCGGGTGACCATCGACGTCTCCCGCGCGCATATCTGGGACATCTCGTCGGTGGCGGCGCTGGACATGATCGTGCTGAAGTTCCGGCGCGAGGGGGCGGAGGTGGAGATCCTCGGCCTCAACGAAGCCAGCGAGACGATCGTCGATCGGCTTGCGGTGCATGACAAGCCCGGGGCGCTCGACGACCTCATGGGGCACTAGGGAGGGGAAGATGGGCAAGCTGGTCGCCTTGGTGGACGGATCCATCTACTCGCGCAGCGTGTGCGATCATGCGGCCTGGCTCGCGCGCCGCACGGGCCGGTCGGTGGAGGTCCTGCATGTCATCGGGCGCAGGCAGGCGGCGACGGACGACCTGAGCGGGGCGATCTCGCTCGGCGCCCGGACGCAGCTGCTGGAGGAGCTGGCGGAGATCGACTCGCGGCTCTCGCGGCTGGCGCAGGTCCGCGGGCGGGCGATCCTGGAGGACGCGGAGACCATCCTGCGCGAGGGGGGCGTGGAGGAGGTGACCACCCGCCTGCGCATCGGCGACCTGGTGGAGGAGACGCTGGGCGCCGCCGCCGACGCCGACATGGTGGTGGTGGGCAAGCGGGGGGAGCGGGCGGATCTGGCCAAGGGGCACCTGGGGTCCAACCTGGAGCGGGTGGCGCGGGCGGCGGACCGGCCGGTCTTCGTCGCCTCGCGCGAGTTCCGGGAGATCCGGCGCGTGCTGGTGGCCTTCGACGGGGGCGCGAGCTGCCTGAAGGCGGTGGACCACATGGCGCGGTCGCCGACCGCCGAGGGGCTCGCGTTCCGGCTGGTCCATGCCGGCGCCGACACGCCCGAGGCGCGGCGGTCGCTGGACGGCGCCCGCGCGATCCTCGCGGGCGCCGGGCTGGAGGCGGATGTGGAGATCGCGCGGGGCACGCCCCCGCAGGCGGTGGCGGAGGTGGCCGAGGACTGGCGGGCCGACCTGATGGTCATGGGCGCCTACGGCCACTCGCGCATCCGCAAGATGATCCTCGGCTCCGTCACCGAGGAGCTGCTGCGCGCCTGCCGCCTGCCGGTGTTCCTGTTCCGCTAGACGCGGTGGGCCGCCGGCTCGGTCTTGTTGGTCATCGCCACCACGCCAAGCTCGGCGAGGCCGACGATCACATGCGGCCACCAGATCAGGTCCGCGAAGCCGAAGAGCCAGGGCGAGACCAGCAGCAGCAGGCCCCCCGCCACGTCCAGCCCCAGATGCGTCTTGAACGGGATCACGCGCTTGGCCGACAGTTCGTAGCGGGTGAGCGCGCTGTAGACGATGATCGAGAGGCCGAGCAGGATCGGAACCCACATCGCCGCCCCGCCATAGGCGAAGCCGAAGATGAAGGGTGCGAGGATCAGCAGGACGCCGACCACGTAGTCGATGATGCCGTGAGTTCGGGTGGAGATAATGCGGTGTTCCTCCGGTTGAAAACTCCAGAAGAACCGGCCTTCTCCGCAACCCGTTCCCTTCAGCGCTTGCGCCCTCGAACCGGCCGCGAGCCGGCCCGCCCGGCGGTGGACCGGCCGGACGCCTTCGTCGCTTCCTCCGCCGCCTGATCGACCGCTGACTGACGGGCCATGGGATCGTCGCCGATGGCCAGCTCCACCGCCTCCAGCCGCTTGACCTCGTCGCGGATGCGGGCGGCCTCCTCGAATTCCAGGTTCTCGGCGGCCTTGATCATCTGCTTGCGCAGGCCCTCCAGGTGCGCGTGGAGGTTGGCGCCGGGCTTGGGGCCCTTGACCACGGCGGTGATGCGGGCCTCGTCGGTGTCGCCCTTCCAGACGCCTTCCAGCACGTCCTCGATGTTCTTGCGGATGGTCTGGGGGGTGATGCCGTGGGCCTCGTTGTAGGCGACCTGCTTCTCGCGGCGGCGGTCCGTCTCGGCGATGGCCCGCTCCATGGAGCCGGTGATGCGGTCGGCATACATGATGACCCGGCCGTCCACGTTGCGCGCCGCCCGGCCGATGGTCTGGATCAGCGAGGTCTCGGAGCGCAGGAAGCCTTCCTTGTCGGCATCCAGAATGGCGACCAGCTCGCATTCCGGGATGTCCAGCCCCTCGCGCAGCAGGTTGATGCCCACGAGGACGTCGAAGGCGCCGAGCCGCAGGTCCCGAAGGATCTCGATCCGCTCGATGGTGTCGATGTCGGAGTGCATGTAGCGAACGCGAATGCCCTGTTCGTGCATGTACTCGGTCAGGTCCTCGGCCATGCGCTTGGTCAGGGTGGTGCACAGGATGCGGCCGCCGCGCTGGGCCACGCGGCGGACCTCGTCCAGCAGGTCGTCCACCTGGGTCTCCACCGGGCGGATCTCGATCTGCGGATCGACCAGACCCGTCGGCCGGATCACCTGCTCGGTGAAGACGCCGCCGGCCTGCTCCAGCTCCCAGGCCGAGGGGGTGGCCGAGACGAACACCGTCTGCGGGCGCATGGCGTCCCATTCCTCGAACTTGAGGGGGCGGTTGTCCATGCAGGAGGGCAGGCGGAAGCCGTGCTCCGCCAGCGTGAACTTGCGCCGGTAGTCGCCCCGGTACATGCCGCCGAGCTGGGGCACGGTGACGTGGCTCTCGTCCGCGAAGACGATGGCGTTGTCGGGGATGTATTCGAAGAGGGTGGGGGGCGGTTCCCCCGGCGCCCGGCCGGTGAGGTAGCGGGAGTAGTTCTCGATCCCGTTGCAGACGCCGGTGGCGTCCAGCATCTCGATGTCGTGGTTGGTGCGCTGCTCCAGCCGCTGGGCCTCCAGCAGCATCCCGTCCTTCTGGAGCTGGCCCAGCCGCACCGCCAGCTCGGCTTTGATGCCCTTCACCGCCTGCTGCATGGTCGGGCGCGGGGTGACGTAGTGGGAGTTGGCGTAGATGCGGACCTTCTGGAGGTCGGCCGTCCGCTCCCCCGTCAGGGGATCGAACTCGTGGATCGATTCGAGTTCTTCGCCGAAGAACGAGAATCGCCAGGCGCGGTCGTCCAAGTGGGCGGGCCAGACTTCGAGGGAATCCCCCCGCACGCGGAACATCCCCCGCGCGAAGCCCACGTCGTTGCGCTTGTACTGCTGCGAGGTCAGGCCCCGCATCACCTCCCGCAGGTCGTAGCTGGTCCCCGCGATCAGGTCCTGGGTCATCGCGCCATAGGTCTCCACGGCGCCGATGCCGTAGATGCACGACACCGAGGCCACGATGATCACGTCGTCCCGCTCCAGCAGGGCCCGGGTGGCGGCGTGGCGCATCCGGTCGATCTGCTCGTTGATCTGGGATTCCTTGGCGATGTAGGTGTCGGACCGGGGGACGTAGGCCTCCGGCTGGTAATAATCATAATACGAAACGAAATATTCCACGGCGTTGCTGGGAAAGAACCTTTTGAACTCCCCATAGAGCTGCGCCGCCAGCGTCTTGTTGGGCGCGAGCACGATCGCCGGGCGCTGCGTCCGCTCGATCACCTTCGCCATGGTGAAGGTCTTGCCGGTGCCGGTGGCGCCCAGCAGGACCTGGTCCCGCTCTCCGCCCGAGATGCCGCCCGACAGCTCCTCGATGGCGGTGGGCTGGTCGCCGGCGGCGGTGTAGTCGGTCTCCATCACCAGCCGGACGCCGCCTTCCAGCTTCTCGCGCTTCCGCGGCTCCGGGATCGTGACCAGGGAATCCACCGACATCCGTTTACTCTCTCTTCACCAGTTTACCCCAGATTGTCCTTGTCGACGGCGCGATCAAGCCGCCGACGCGGAAACCCGGAGGTTCTTGAACGGAACTCCTTCGTCAACACGCTGAAGAAGCAGAGTTCTCGTCTTCCACCGATCTCCCAGGAGGGGAGGTCAACCCAAGGTAGGATCGACGAGAAAGATCGCTGGCCGGGCGCGGCACACCCACCCCACCCCTCGCTCCCAAGCGCCTGGCCGGCGATCGACCTTCTCCAGCCTCCCGCCCCGTGCGGCGGCGCTTCGGCCGGCTTCCGGAAATGGGGTCGGCCGTTTCGATTCCAGCCTGACGCCGTTTCGCTGCGAAACCCCTACCTGCCGGCGGAATCGTAGAGCGCCGCGTACCGCTCCGCCATGCGGGAGAGCGAGTAGCGCGTCCGCGCGTCGTCATGCAGCCGCGTCGCCAGCGCCGCGCGCCGGGGCTCGTCTCCCAGCAGGGCGGCGAGGCGGGCGGCCAGCGCCTCCGGCTGCGCCTCGGTCAGCGTCTCGGGCGCGAGGGGGCCCAGCACCTCCGCCAGCGGAGGGATCTCGAACCCCGACACCAGCGCGCCGGACTGCGCGGCCTCGACGGCCACCGTCGGCAGCCCCTCCCAGCGGGAGGTCATGGCCAGGATCCGGGCGCGGCGCATGTGCGCCAGCGTCTCCTCGGGCGGCAGGCCGTCGAGCCGGCGGAAGCGCGGGAGGCGGAGCGACGTCGCCAGCGCGTCGACCTCCGCCGCCAGCTCTCCGGCGCCGATCATCACCACGTTCGGGGCGCCGGGCAGGCGGGCGGCGGTCTCCAGGAACGCCTGCGGGTTCTTCTGGTAGACCATCCGGCCGACGAACAGCAGGTCGATGTCCCGCGCCGCGTGCAGGCCGGCGTCGGGCGCGGACATGCCGTTCTCGATCACCTCCGCGGGGCCGCGATGGCGCAGGCCGTGACGGCGGGCCAGGCTTGCGTCGGCGGCCGAGACGAAGGCGGTGGCGTTCATCCTTCGGGCCAGCAGGTGCTCCAGCCGCGCCCGCACCCCCAGCGGCCCCGGCTGCGCGAGCCCGTGGAAGCCGTGGACGGTGTAGACCGTCCGCAGCCGCGCGCCCGGCGCCGCCAGCATCGCGGCCAGCGCCGCGCGGGTGCCGTGGGCGTGGATCACGTCCCCCTGCGAGGCGGCTCGGCGGATGGCGCGCGCCATCGAGAGCGGCGAGCCACGGCCGGGATAGGCGCCGACCTCGTGCGGCAGATCCGCGAAGAGGGCGCGCACGTCCGCATCCGCATCCTGCGGGATCAGCGCGGCATGGGCGCGCCCGCCCTCCCGCTCGATCAGCGCGCGCATGAGGCGGGCGGCGACGATGGAGCCTCCGCCCAGCGCGTGGTCCGGGATGATGTGACGGACGGTCATGCGGCGCTCCCCTGCGGCTCCCACATCCCCCGTTTGCCGCAGCGCGGGCCGGGGCGCCACCGCGGCCCGGCGGCGGCGAAGCGGCAGGAGGACGCAGGCCACGCAAGGTTTTCCGTGACGAATGCGCCCCGGCCCGCCAATCTGCGCCGCAGGCGGGGAAACCCCCGCAGAGCCATCGCGCCCCACGCGGGTGCGCAACGACACGGAGACGACCATGCTTCACGCCACCCTCCTCCGCGGCGCCGCGCTTTCGGCCGCGCTGGCCCTGCCGGCGGCCGCCGCCCAGTGGGACATGCCCACCCCCTATGGCGACGCGATCTTCCACACCCAGAACATCCAGCAGTTCGCCGAGGACGTGGCCGAGGCCACAGACGGCGGGCTGGAGATCACCGTCCATTCCGCGGGCTCGCTGTTCGGGCACCCGGAGATCAAGGACGCGGTGCGCCGGGGGCTGGCGCCCATCGGGGAGGTGCTGATCTCCCGGCTCGCCAACGAGGACCCGATCTTCGGGATCGAACTCGATCCCGTTCCTCGCCTCCTCCTACGACGATGCGCGCAAGCTGTGGGAGGCGAGCCGGCCTGCGGTGGAGGAGACGCTGGAGGCGCAGGGGCTGACGCTGCTCTTCGCCGTGCCGTGGCCGGGGCAGAGCCTCTATACCCAGGACGCGCTGGAGGACGCCTCGGACCTCGAGGGCGTCAGCTTCCGCGCCTACAATGCCGCGACCGAGCGGCTGGCCCAGCTTCTGGGCGCCGTGCCGACGCAGGTCGAGGCGGGCGACATCCCGACCGCGTTCGCCACGGGGCGGGTGGGGGCGATGATCACCTCGCCCTCCACGGGCGTGAGCTCGCAGGCCTGGGACTACACCTCCCACTACACCGACACGCAGGCCTGGCTTCCCAAGAACATGGTCATCGTGAACACGCAGATGCTGGAGGGCCTGCCCGAGGACCAGCGCGAGGCGCTGATGGCGGCCGCCGAGGAGGCCGAGACCCGCGGCTGGCAGATGTCGGAGATGGAGACCGCCACTCAGATCAAGGCGCTGGAGGACGCGGGCATGACCGTCTCCGAGCCCACCGACGCGCTCCAGGCCAGGCTGGAGGAGATCGGGAACACCATGACCGAGGAGTGGCTGGCCGAGGCCGGAGACGCCGGCGCCAAGGTGATCGAGGACTACCGGGCCAAGTGAGGCCCCCGTTTCGCGCGCGGGACGCCAGGCGTTTCGCGCGCGAAACATCGCCTGCGTATGATGCGCATGGCTAACCAGTTTTCTTAACCAGGGTTGACGTGGATGCGGCGGGGGCTCGACCTTCTCTACGCCGCGGCCTTCGGGGTCGCGGCGTTATGTTTCGGGGCGATAGCCCTGCTGGTGCTGGTCCAGATCGCGGGGCGGCTGATCGACCGGGGGCTGGCGATGGTTAACGCAGGCCCGCTGGGGATCACGGTGCCGTCGCTCGCGGAGATCGGGGCGTTCCTGTTCGTCTCGGGCGTGTTCCTCGGGATGGCGGGGACGTTGCGCCGAGGAGGGCATGTCCGGGTGACGCTGGCGACGCAGAAGCTGGGGGCAGGAGCCTCGCGCGCGGTGGCGGGGCTGGTGATCCTGCTGGGGCTGGGGCTCGGGGTCTGGGCCGCATGGAATTCCGGGCTGCAGGCCTGGGATTCCTGGGCGTTCGACTCGGTGTCCTACGGGATGGTGAAGGTGCCGCTGGCGCTGCCGCAGGCGGTGATGACCTTCGGGCTGGCGGTGTTCTGCGTGGCGCTGGCGGACGAGGGGGTCGCGGTGCTGCGGGGCGAGGACCCGGCCTTCCGGCGCGCGGAGGCCGAGACCGAGGCCTCCGGCGATGCAGGGGGGCATTGAGTGGAGATCGCGACCATCGCGCCGGTGCTGCTGGGCGTCCTGTTCCTGTCGCTGGCTTTGGGGCTGTGGGTGGGGTTCGCGCTGCTGGGGGTGGGGCTGGTGGCCATGTGGCTGGCGACGCCTGCGCCCGCGGGGGCGGTGTTCGCCACCAAGGTCTGGGGGTCGATGACCGTCTGGGACCTGACCGCGCTGCCCATGTTCATCTGGATGGGGGAGATCCTGTTCCGCTCGCGGCTGGCGGCGGACATGTTCGCGGGGTTGTCTCCGCTGACGCGGCGGCTGCCGGGGGGATTGCTGCATGTGAACGTGTTCGGCTGCGCGCTGTTCGCGGCGGTCTCGGGGTCTTCCGCCGCCACCACCGCCACCGTGGGGCGGATGACGGTGCCGGAGTTGACGGGGCGGGGGTATCCGCCGGCGGTGGCGATCGGGAGCCTCGCGGGGTCCGGGACGTTCGGGTTTCTGATCCCGCCGTCGATCATCCTCATCGTCTACGGGGCGGCGACGGAGCAGTCCATCGCGCGGCTGTTCCTGGCGGGGGTCGTGCCGGGGCTGATGCTGGCGGCGATGTTCTCGGGCTACATCATGGTCTGGGCGCTGCTGAACCGGGACAAGGTGCCGGCGGCGGAGGCGGCGCTGCCGTGGCGGGACAAGCTGCGGGCCTTCGCGCTGCTGGGCCCGACGGTGGCGCTCATCATCGCGGTGATCGGGTCGATCTACGCGGGCATCGCCTCGCCGACCGAGGCGGCGGTGGTGGGGGTGCTGGGGGCGGTGCTGCTGGCCTCCCGAGGCGGCGGGTTGGGGTGGAGCGGGTTCGCGGAGACGTTGCGCGCGGCGACGGTGACCACCTGCATGATCTGCTTCATCCTGGCGGGCGCGTCGTTCCTGACGGTGGCGATGGGGTACTCGGGGATCCCGCGGGCGCTGGCCTCGTGGATCGGGGAGCAGGGGTTGTCGGCCGGCGCCTTGCTGGCGGCGCTGACGGGGCTGTTCATCGTGCTGGGGATGTTCCTCGACGGGATCTCCATCGTGGTGCTGACGGTGTCGATCATCCTGCCGATGGTGCAGGCGGCGGGGATCGACCCGATCTGGTTCGGGATCTTCCTGGTGCTGGTGGTGGAGATGAGCCAGATCACGCCGCCCGTGGGGTTCAACCTGTTCGTGATCCAGGGGCTGACGGGGCGGTCCATCTTCCGCATCGCGCTTTATGCGGCGCCGTTCTTCGGGCTGCTGGTGGCGGCGGTGGCGATCCTGGCGCTGTTCCCGGAGATCGCGCTGTGGCTGCCGCGGACGATGCTGAGCCGGTGATGCTGGCGAGGGCTTTGGCGGCGCTGGCCGCGCGGGGGCGGCAGGTGCTGGTGGCGGGGCTGGCGGTGGGGGTGCTCGCGCCCTCGCTGGCGGAGGCGCTGGTCCCGACCATCGTGCCCTGCGTGGCGGCGCTGCTGTTCCTGACGACCGTGCGGGTGGGGCCGGGGGCGTTCCGGCTGGGGCGTCGGGGCGTGCGGGTGGAGGCGGCGCGGGCGGCGGCGATGCAGACGGCGCTGCCGCTGCTGGGGCTTGGCGCGATGACGGCGGCGGGGTGGGCCGAGACGCCGCTGGGGCTGGGCGTGCTGGTGACGCTGGCGGCGTGCCCGATCACGGGCTCGGCCGGGCTGACGCTGCTGGCGGGGGCGGACCCCGCGCCGGCGCTGCGGGTGGTGGCGGTGGGCACGGCGGCGTTCCCGCTGACGGTGCTGCCGGTGCTGGCGGCGATGCCTCAGCTTGGCGAGCCCTCGGCGGTGCTGGGGGCGGCGGGGCGGCTGCTGGCGCTGGTCGGGCTCTGCGGGGGCGGGGGGCTGCTGCTGCGCGCGGCGTGGCCTGCGGTGCGGCGGCCGGAGGCGGGGCCGGTGCTGGACGGCGGGATCACCTTCCTGATGGCCTTCGTGGTGGTGGGGCTGATGGCGGCCGTGGGGCCCGCGCTGCGCGAGGCGCAGGGGGCTTTGGTGGGGACGCTCGCCGCCGCCTGCGCCCTGAATTTCGGGCTGCAGGCGGCGGCGTTCCTGATCTACCGGCGGGCCGGCGCGGGGGAGGCCGCGCCGGGGATGGCCGTGGCGGCGGGGAACCGGAACCTCGCCCTGATGTTCGCCGCCTTGCCGCCGGATGTGGCGGGGCCGATGCTGCTGTGGCTCGGGGTTTATCAGGTTCCGATGTACCTGACGCCCATGGTGATGAAGCCGCTGTTCGACCTCAGGAGATCGTCGCCAGCAGGCCGGCCATGACCTGGCCGCGGTAGGCGAGGCTGGGGACGTGGATATGCTCCTGCAGGGTGTGGGCCTGGTCGCCCTCCACGCCCAGCCCGTCGAGGGTGGGGATGCCCATGGCGCCGGTGAAGTTGCCGTCCGAGCCGCCGCCGGAGGAATTCGTGGCGGAAGTCCATGCCGACCTGCTTGTGGAAGGATTCGGCGATGGCGAGGAGGCGGTGGGTGCCCTCGTCCGGCTCCCAGACCGGGCGGGTGACGCCGCGGACGACCTCGAACGCGACCTCGGCATCGGGGGCGTTGAGGGCGAGCATCCTCTCCACGCCTTTGTCGAGGTCCTGCTGGCGCTTGGCCATGGACAGGACCTCCGCCTCGGCGCGGGAGGAGACGCAGTTGACCCACTGGCCGGCGTGGATGACGCCCACGGAGAAGGTGCAGTCCGGCGTGGTCATGGCGTCGATCTCGAGGATGCGGGTCGCCATCTCCTTGATCGCGGAGCGGCCGTCCGAGAGGCGGGCGCCGGCGTGGGAGGGCTTGCCGGTGGTGGCGATGTTGAAGCGCGCGATGGCGTAGCGGCCGGAGGTGACGCCGCCGCCCGGCGCGGCCGGGCTCGGGGACGAGGACGGCGCGGTGGCGGGCGCGCCTCCGCCTCGATCAGGTCGCGGACCGAGGGGGTGCCGATCTCCTCGTCGGGGGTGAAGAGGAGGGTGATGGGGAGGGGGGTCTCGATGCCCGCCTTGGTCAGCTGGCGGATGGCCTCCAGCGTCAGGTAGTTGCCGCCCTTCATGTCGAAGATGCCGGGGCCGTAGGCGCGGTCCCCCTCGCGGCGGAAGGGGAGCTTCGCCAGCGTGCCGACCGGGTGGACGGTGTCGAAATGGCCGCAGATCAGGATGCCGGGCTCGCCCATCCGCGGGTGGGGCAGCGTGGCGCGCACGCAGTCGCCGAGGCCCATGCGGCCGGGGATGCGCTCGATCCTCGCGCCCATGACCGCGAGGTCGCGGGACGCGAGGTCCATCATCCGGTTGACGGCGGAGGCGTCCCAGGTCGGGCTTTCGCACTCGACCCAGGTGCGGAGGCCCTTGAGCATCTCGTCGGCGTCGAAGGGCAGGGCGGCGATGTCGAGGGGGTGGGCGGATGCGTCCATGATTTTCCTCCGGGGCGGCTTCAGACGGCCGCTTGGGTTTCGCGGATGGGGCGGAAATGGGCGAAGTCCCAGTCGCGGCCCGGCGCGGCCTCGATCAGGGAGCGGGTGTATTCGGTGCGGGGGGCGCCCAGCACCTCGGAGGCGGGGCCGTATTCCACCACCTCGCCCTTCTGCATCACCATCACGTCGTCGCAGATCTGGGCGGCGACGCGCAGGTCATGGGTGATGAACAGAAGCGCGATGCCGAGGCGCTGCTGGATGTCGTCCAGCAGGCGAAGCACCTGCGCCTGCACCGAGACGTCGAGGGCCGAGACCGCCTCGTCGGCCACCAGCAGGTCCGGGTCCATCGCCAGAGCCCGCGCGATGGCGATGCGCTGGCGCTGGCCGCCGGAGAACTGGTGGGGGAAGCGGTCCACCGCCGAGGCGGGCAGGCCCACAAGCTCCATCAGCTCCCGCGCGCGGGCCATGGCCTGCTTCTTGGGGACGCCGAAATTGGTGGGGCCCTCGATGATCGACTCGCCGACCTCGATCCGCGGGTTGAGCGAGCGGAACGGGTCCTGGAACACGATCTGCACGCGCTTGCGGTGGGGCTTGAGCTCCTTCTGGGGGATGGTCGCCACCTCGGTGCCGCCGATGGTCACGGAGCCGCTGGTCGGGTCGATCAGGCGCACGATGCAGCGCGCGACGGTGGATTTGCCGGAGCCGCTCTCGCCCACGATGCCCAGCGTGCGGCCGCGGTGCAGGGTCATGGTGACCGCGTCGGCGGCGACCGTCTCCTTGGCTTTGCCGAAGAAGCCCTTCTGGGAGTAGACCTTGCGCAGGTCCTTGGTCTCCAGCGCCGGGTTGGTGGGGTCCGCGGGGGGCGGGCCTCGCGCGGGATCAGGCTGGGGACCGCCTGCAGCAGGTCCCTTGCGTAGTCCGTCTTGGGGTGGCGGAGGAGTTCGGCCACGGGGGCGGCCTCCATCACCTCGCCCAGCTTCAGGACGGTGACGTCGTCGGCGATTTCCGCGACCACGCCCATGTCGTGGGTGATGAACAGGACGGCCGTGCCGCGTTCCTCCCGCAGTTCGCGGATCAGCTTGAGGATCTGGGCCTGGGTGGTGACGTCCAGCGCGGTGGTCGGCTCGTCGGCGATCAGCAGGCGCGGGCGCAGGATCAGCGCCATGGCGATCATGATGCGCTGGCGCTGGCCGCCCGAAAGCTGGTGGGGGAAGCGATCGTAGAGGCGCTCGGGGTCCGGCAGGTGGACCTCGTGCATCATCTTGATGACCCGCTCCTTGCGGCTGCCGCCCAGAGTGGTCGAGTGGGCCTCGATCACCTCGCCGATCTGGGGGCCGACCCGCTGGACCGGGTTGAGGGCGGTCATCGGCTCCTGGAAGATCATCGCCATCTTGGTGGCGCGGAGCTGGCGCAGGCGGTCGGACTTGGCCTGGAGCACGTCCTCGTCGTCGAGCAGGATCTCCCCGCCGATGGGCTTCAGCACCGGGGGCAGGAGGCCCATGGTGGCGAGCGAGGTCAGGGACTTGCCCGAGCCGCTCTCGCCCACGAGGCACATGGTCTCGCCCGGCTGGATGGAGAGGCTGAGGTTCTTGACCACGCTCTGCGACGGGGTCGCCGTTCAGGGCGATGGTCAGGTCGCGGATGGTGAGGAGAGGGCGGCTCATCGGTCGATCCCCCGCTTGGACATGCGCGGGTCGAGCGCGTCGCGCGCCGCGTCGCCCACAAGGTTCACCGACAGGATCGCGAGCGACAGCACGAGTCCGGGCCACAGGATGATGCCGGGGTTGATGGGGAAGTAGATGCGCCCCTCGGCCATGATGTTGCCCCAGGTGGGGGTCTCCGGGCTGATGCCGGCGCCGAGGAAGCTGAGGATCGCCTCCACCAGGATCGCGGAGGCGGCGATGTAGGTGCCCTGCACGATCAGGGGCGCGATGGTGTTGGGCAGCAGGTGGCGCAGCAGGATCCGGCGGGTGGAGGAGCCGGCGGCGATGGCGGCCTCCACATAGGGTTCCTCGCGCGCCGACAGGACCACCGAGCGGACGAGGCGCACGACGCGGGGAACCTCGGGGATGGTGATGGCGACCATCACCGTCCAGATGGAGGCGCCCGACAGCGCCACGATGGCGATGGCGAGCAGGATGTTGGGGATGGCCATCAGCCCGTCCACGACGCGCATCAGCACCGCGTCCAGCTTGCGGAAGAACCCGGCGAAGAGGCCGATGGCCAGCCCGATCACGGTGGCCGAGATGGCCGCGCCGATGCCCACCGCCAGCGAGATGCGCGCGCCGTAGATGATGCGCGACAGCAGGTCCCGGCCGAAGGCGTCGGTGCCAAGCCAGTATTCCTCGGAGGGCGGCTTGAGGCGGGCGGTGGGCGTCAGGCGGATCGGGTCATGGGGCGCGAGCAGGGGCGCGAACACCGCCATCAGGATGATCGCCAGCAGCACCAGCGAGGCGATGGAGACGATGGGCGAGGAGAAGAAGATCGTCTGGATCCGCTTCAGCCCGGCCGCGCCGCGGGCGGCGGTGATCTCGGAGGCGGTGGTCATGCGTAGCGGATCCTCGGGTCGAGCAGGACGTAGGCGATGTCGATCATAGGGGGATTCGCGAGTATCCCTTGTACAGCCACGGCGACGTGGAGTACGTCATCCGCCGCAGCTATGGCCTTGCCTTCGATCAGGAATTCGCCCTGACGTGGGACAGCCCGTTTCGGGCCAGTTTTCACCCCTCCGGTCACGTGCTCGGCAGCGCAAGCGTCCTGTTGCGCGCGCCGGGTCACACCATCTTTCTATGGGGGACGTTTGCCTGACCCACCAGGAACTCATGGCCGGGCTGACGCTCTTGGATCCGTCGGAAGAAGTCACCACGCTCGTGATTGAAAGTACGCGCGGAACCCATGAAAAAACGGGCATGCCATAACCTTCGAAGGCGAAACCGAGCGGTTCGCGCAAGAGGTTTCCCGCGTTCTGGAAGGGGCGGCGTCGTATTGGTTCCCTCCTTTGCGCTGGGGCGTACTCAGGAACTTCTGAACGTCATCGCGCGGTTGCAGGAATCCGGCTACATCCCATCCGTGCCCGTCTATGCTTCGGGTCTGGGCCGTGCGGTATACGAAATCTATGACAAATACACGGACTACCTGCGGCCGTATTTTACGCTCCGGCCGCTTTTCGAATTCAATCGGATCGGTGACGTGTGGAATCCGGAAGTCCGCCACGATTTGCTGAAGAAGCCCGCCATCATCCTACAACCGCCACTTCGGGCATGATGGTGGAAAACACGCCGTCTTCCATGATTGCCTCGGAACTGGTGAAGTACAAGAAACATGGGATCTTCTTTGTCGCTACCTGGACCCCGACACCCTCGGGTATAAACTGCTCCACGCCAAAACCGGGGATGACGTTGCTCTGAACTCAACGGGCCACCCACGACCATCAAGCTCGAGAACCGCCAAAGTTTCAACTTCAGCGCCCATGCCCCCCGCGAGGACTTGTGCAAACTCATTGACCATATCGGTGCGAAGAATGTTGTATTCGTTCACGGCGATGCCGAAGCTACGGCATGGATGGCGGAGAATACCGGACGCCCGCTTTCGAAAGTTTATCCCGCAAATCGG
>CAWFLE010000015.1:0-26572 GCA_963816545.1 uncultured Alphaproteobacteria bacterium
CCCGGCGCCTGCGCGGCGGGCGGCGGAGGCGCGGCTGGCGCAGGCGGGCGTGGCGGCGCAGGTGCGCATGGCTGGAAGCCCGCGCTGCACATCGCTGCTGGAGGAGGGGCAGGGGGCGCGGGAGCTGCTGTGGCCGGCGGCTGCGGGCGCGCATCCCGACCGGTTCCTGCGGGAGCTGATCCGGCCGCGGAGCTGCGGCCGGGGCTGCGGCTGGGGCGGGCGCCCGGCGCGGTGCATCTGCTGGACGGGCGGGAGGTGTGGGCCCCGGTGAGGCCGCGGCCGCTGCCGGGCGGCGGGGAGGCGCTGGCCGCCTGCGGGTGGCGGCGGGTGCGGGGGCCGGACGGGGCGGTGCTGGAGGACGGGCCGTGGGAGACGCCGCTGGAGGCGGCGCTGGCAGCGCTGTGGGAGGTGCTGCGGGCGCAGGGCTGGCGCGGGCACGGGCCCCATTTCGGAACGCTGACGGTGCGGATCGAGGCGGCCCTGGAGGAGGTTCCCCTGGGCGTGGGGGAGGAGGTCCTGAGCCTCGGGGAGGCGCTGCACGAGGAGGTGTATTTCGGGGCTCTGGAGCTGCTGGGTGCGGAGGCGGGGCTGCCGGCGGGGGACCGGAGCCTGACGCCGGGGCGGATCGTGCCGGAGATCGTGGGCTCGGGCGGGGGGGGCGGGCGACGGAGAGAGGCGGCGCCGGCGTCCCGAGCGCGGCGCGGTCGGGGGAGGGGCGAGGCGGTTCCCTGCCGGCGACGCCCGGCGGCAGGCCGCTTCGGCGGGCGCGCCGACCCGGTGCCTCGGCCGATCGGGCGGGGTGCGGGCGACGGAGAGGGCCGGCGCCGGCGCCCCGGGCGCGGCGCGGTCGGGGAGGGACAAGGCGATTCCCTGCCGGCGATCCCCGAAGGCAGGCCGCTTCGGCGGGCGCGGGCGGCCCGGTGCAGGTTCGGCGCGAGAGGCGGCTTGGCGGAGCGCCCGAAGGGCATGCCGTTCCGGGCCGCCCCGGTCGGAGGCCGAGCCCGGCGGTGGTTCGGCCGCAAAAGTTGCACGGGGTGACCTGGCATGGCGCGTCGGCCCGGCGCAGAGGCCGAGGCGCAGCACCGGACGACGGTGGGCGCAGGGTGTCCTTGGAGTGGGACGTCGCGGGAGCGATTCCAATGCGGGCCGCGCGCGGCGTTTCGAGCTGCGCGGGCGACTCCGGCAGGGCCGGGCGGGGGGCCGCTTTCCTCGGCTAGCGGTGCGAGGAAGGCACGGGTCCGGCGCTGGCCGGCGAAGGGGCGGGCGAAGGCGGACCGCCTCGGGCGGCGTGCGGCGGGGCGGTTCGGGCGGGGTCAGGCGGGCGCCGCTTCCTCGGCGAGCGGCGCGAGGAGGGCCTCGGTCCGGCGCGGGTCGGCGAAGGGGTGCGCGAGGCGGATCGCCTCGGGCGACATGCGGCGCAGGAGGGGCAGGGCGGGCGCGAGGGTGCGGTCCGCGGCGGCGGCGTCGCGCAGCTCCAGCAGGCAGGCGGCGCGCAGGAGGCGGGTCTGGGCCCAGTCGGGGCGGGCGGCGAGCGCCCGGTCGGCGGCGGCCAGCGCGGCCTCGGCCTCGCCGCGGGCGAAACGGGCGAGGGCGGGGGCGCGGAGCCAGTAGGCGGCCTCGGCCGCGGCGGGGGCGAGGTCGAGCGCCCGGGCGGCCCAGGCCTCGGCCTCCTCCGCGTCGCCGGAGAGGGCGAGGAGGCGCGCCATCTCTCCGGTCGCCTGCGGGAAGCCCGGCGCCAGCGTCAGGGCGCGGAGCTGGTGGCTGCGGGCGGCCTGCGGGTCCTCCATCAGGCTGGCGGCGAGGCCCAGGACATGCTGGGGCCACGGGTCCCCGAGCGCCTGGCGCAGGGCGCGGAGCGCCAGTTCGCGGCCGCGGAAGAGCGCCTCCCGCGGGGCGGGGCTCCAGCCGGACCAGCCTTCCTCCAGATGGGTGAGGGCGAGGACGCAGAGCGCCTCGGCGCTTGCCCCGGAACGGCGGGTTTCGGGGTCCAGCAGGGCGCGGGCGGCCTCGGCCGAGCGGGGGCCGCCATGCAGCGCGAGGCCGCGGGCGCGCATCAGGCGGCCCCACGGGTCCGTGGGGGCCTCGGCGGCGAGGGCGGCGCGGGTCTCGGCCTCGGTCAGGTCGGCGGCGAGCGAGCCGGCCAGCGCCCGGCCGAGGCCGGCGGCGGCGGAGATCTCTCCGCCCTCGGGCCAGTCGATCCGGCGGGCGGAGACGGAGGCGGCGTCGCCGCGGCGCGCGACGGCCACCAGCTCGGCGGTCAGGGGGTGGGTCTCGACCCGCAGGGTGGCGGCGTAGTCGGAGTGGTCCACGAGGCGGGCCACGTCGATGCCCGCCGCCTCCAGCCCCGCGGGGCCGCGAACGCGCATCCACGAGATGCGGCAGAGGCTTTCCAGCGCCGCGTCGGCGGCGGCGGCGGCGAGGGTCGCGGCCTCGGCGTTCTCGCCCCAGGGGATCAGGGCCACGAGGGGGCGCGGATCCTCGGCGGCCGGGCGGGCGGCGCGGGCCTTCGGGGCGGGCGCGCGGGCGGGGGCCTCCATCAGCCCGGCTCCGCGGGCTGGGGCCTCCATCAGCCCAGCTCCGCGGGCGGGGGCCTCCATCACCCCGGCTCCACGGGCGGGGGCCGCCATCAGCCCGGCCGCGCGGGCGAGGCGGCCGGCGGGGATCAGGGCTTCGAGGTCGGTCTCGGGGGGCTCGCCCAGCTCCTCCTCGAAGAGGGCGATGCAGGCGGCGGCCTGGCGGCGGGCCTGGTCCACGCGGCCGCCGGCGACGTGGATGCGCACGAGGGCCGCGTGCACGTCCTCCTGCAAAGGGTCGATGGCGAGGAGGGCGCGGGCGGCGGCGGCGGCGCGGTCGAGGCGGCCCGCGCTTTCGTCCAGCAGCATCAGGCGCAGGAAGGCGTCCAGCACCCGGGCCTCGAGGTGGCTGTTGCGGCCGGCGACCCAGTCCTGGAACCCGATCTCCGGCACCGAGAGGGGCGCGAGGAACGGCCCGCCGTAGCAGTCCAGCAGGGCCGAGAGGCCGGCGGTGTCGCGGGCGTCGCAGGCGACCTCCACCTGTTCGACATCCGTCAGCACGGCGCCGGGGCGGAGCGCGATCTGGCCGCCGGGGGTCTCCACCGCGGCCTCGAACACGGCGCCCATGGCGCGCTTCATCCGCCGCAGCTCCTGCCGGAGCGAGGCGCGGCCCTGGTCGGGGGCGCTCTGGGACCACAGCAGGTCCACCAGCACGTCGCGCGTGGCGGTGCGGCCCGGCTGGAGGGCGAGGAAGGCGAGCACGGCCATGCCCTTCGCCCCGATCTGCGCCAGCGCCGGGCCATGGCGCACGCGCGCGAGGGCCGCGCCCAGCAGGCGCAGTTCCAGCGCAGGCTCGCTCACGGTTCGGGCCATCGCATCGTCCCCTTGCGGGCCGGCGCCCGCGTGTCTCCTTGCGGGCCGGCGCCCGCGTGTCTCCTTGCGGGCCGGCGCCCGCGTGTCGTCCCTCGGCGGGTTCGGGGCCCGCCTGTCCTTGCCGGACGGGCGCTCGCCCGCCTGTCGTTGCATCACGGGGGCCTTTCGGGAGGCCGCCTCGCCGATGCCGCGGGCCGGCCCGACTCTGGCGGGGGCCGCTCGCCGTCTCTATATCACGCGGAGCGCCGCCGGGAATGACCGAGCGGCCGCCTGACCTTCCGCGCGCCGCCCGCCCTTGGCAAGAGGTCCGCCGCGCCAGCCCCCCTGAAAGGACCCGCATGACCGCCCTCGACACCCCCTGGACCGAGCCCTACGGCCTGCCGCCCTTCGCCTCGGCCGAAGCCGCCGCCTTCCGCCCCGCCTTCAATCGGGCGCTGGCGGCGCACCGGGCCGAGATCGCGCAGATCCGGGACCGGGAGGAGGCGCCGGACTTCGCCAACACGGTCGCGGCGCTGGAGGGCGCGGGCCGGGCGTTGGACCGGGTGGCGACGGTGTTCTACACGCTCGCCTCCACCAATTCCGATGACGCGGTCCGGGAGGTGGAGCGCGAGATGGCGCCGGTGCTGGCGCGCCATTCCTCGGCGGTGTGGATGGATGCGGGGCTGGCGGCGCGGGTCGATGCCGTGCCGGAGGCGGGGCTGGATGCGGAGCAGGCGCGGGTCCTGACGCTTTATCGTCAGCGGTTCGAGCGGGCGGGGGCGCGGCTGGAGGGGCCGGACCGGGAGCGGATGGCGGAGATCATGGAGGAGCTTTCCCGGCTCTCCACACAGTTCTCGCAGAACGTGCTGGCGGACGAGTCCTCCTGGGTGATGGAGCTGGACGAGGACGATCTGGCGGACCTCCCGGAGGAGCTGGTCTCCTCGGCCGCGCGGGCGGCGGCGGACCGGGGAATGCGGGGCCATGCGGTGACGCTGGCGCGGTCCTCGGTGGAGCCGCTTCTTCGGCTGTGCCCGCGGCGGGATCTGCGGGAGCGGGCGTGGCGGGCCTGGAGCTCGCGTGGGGCCAACGGGGGGGAGACGGACAACCGGGCGCTCATCGCGCGGATCGTGGCGCTGCGGATCGAGCGGGCGCGGCTGCTGGGCTTCGAGACCTTCGCCGATTTCAAGCTGGCGCCGGAGATGGCGAAGACCCCGGATGCGGTGCGCGACCTGCTGATGCGGGTGTGGGAGCCGGCGCGGGCGCGCGCGCTGGAGGAGCAGGCGCGGCTTTCGCGGGAGGCCGCGGAGGAGGGCGAGAACGCGGAGATCGCCGCCTGGGACTGGCGCTACTGGGCCGAGAAGGTGCGCGCGAAGGACCACGCGCTGAGCGAGGCGGAGCTGAAGCCCTACTTCCCGCTGGAGGGGATGATCGAGGCCGCGTTCGACGTGGCGAACCGCCTGTTCGGGCTGGAGTTCGCTTCCGCCGAAGGGCTGGTCCTGCATCACCCTGACGCGCGGGCGTGGGAGGTTTCGCGCAATGGGCGCGCCCGTGGGGCTGTTCGTGGGCGACTACTTCGCCCGACCCTCCAAGCGCTCGGGCGCGTGGATGAGCCAGATGATCGGGCAGGAGAATTTCGACCCGGAGGTCGGAGCGGTCCGGCCGGTGATCCTCAACGTGATGAACTTCGCGCGCGGCGAGGGGGAGACGCTGCTGTCCTTCGACGATGCGGGCACGCTGTTCCATGAGTTCGGGCATGCGCTGCACGGGCTGATGTCGGACGTGCGGTATCCGTCGGTGGCGGGCACCTCGGTGGCGCGGGATTTCGTGGAGCTGCCCTCGCAGCTTTACGAGCACTGGCTGGAGGCGCCGGAGGTGCTGGCGAAGCACGCCCGGCACTGGAAGACCGGAGCGCCGATCCCGGCCGCGCTGATGGAGAAGATGCTGGCGGCGCGGAACTTCGGGCAGGGGTTCTCGACGGTGGAGTATCTGGCCTCGGCCCTGACGGACCACGAGATGCACCGGCTGGAGGACGCCGACGGGTTCGACGCGGGGCTGTTCGAGGCGGGGGTGCTGGCGCAGCTCGGGATGCCGGAGGCCATCGTCTCGCGCCACGGGGCGCCGCATTTCCTGCATGTGTTCGCCGGCGACGGGTATTCGGCGGGCTACTACAGCTACATGTGGTCCGAGGTGATGGACGCCGACGCCTTCGCGGCCTTCGAGGAGGCGGGCTCGGCGTTCGACGCGGAGACCGCGCGGCGGCTGGCCGAGCATGTGCTGTCGGCAGGCGGGCGGCAGGACCCGATGGAGGCGTGGCTGGCGTTCCGCGGGCGGGAGCCCGATCCGCAGGCGTTGCTGCGGGGCCGGGGGCTGGCGGCCTGAGGGCGGGGGCTGCGCGGGCGGGCGTCGGCCCCGCGTCTTTCCGTGGCAGGGCGGGGCGCGCCCGCCCTGCGGGTTACGCCCGGCGGCGGCGGCCTCCGCTGCGCTTGGCTGCGGTGGCGCCGGTCAGCAGCTCCATGGTGGCGCCGGTGACGTCGCCGAGCCTGGCGACGATCTCCTCGTGGCCGGGCTTCGGGCCCTGGGGGCGGGTTTCCAGCGCCTCGCGCATGGCGGCGATGTGGCCGGGCGTGGTGCCGCAGCAGCCGCCGATGATCTTCACCCCGAGGTCGCGGGCGAGGCAGGCGTAGTCGGCCATCAGCTCGGTGGTGCCGGTGTAGCGGATGGCGCCGTCCACGTATTCGGGGATGCCGCAATTGGCCTTGGCGACGAGGATGTCGTCCTTGGAGATCTCGGCGTCGGCGCTGATCAGGCCGATCAGCAGGTCCGGCGCGCCGGTGCCGCAGTTGCCGCCCCAGGCGACCGGCCCGTGCGGGTGGTCATGGGCGATTGCGGCGAGCTTCGAGGGCGTCACGCCCATCATGGTGCGGCCGTTGGTGTCGAAGGACATGGTGCCGACGGCCGGAAGGCCCACGCGGGCGGCGGCCTCCAGGGCGGCGGAGTATTCCTCCTCGGAGCTCATGGTCTCGATCCAGACCAGATCGGCGCCGCCGTCCTTCAGGCCCTGCATCTGGGCCTCGAAGGCGGCCACGCCGTCCTCGTGGGAGAGGGGGCCTACGGGCTGGAACAGGTCCCCGGTCGGGCCCACGTCGCCGCCGCAGATCACGTCGCGGCCCGAGGCCTCGATCTCCTCGCGCAGGAGGCGGGCGGCGGCGGCGTTGATCTCGTGCACCTGGCCGTCGAGCTGGTGCAGCTTCAGCCGGTTCGCCGTGCCGCCGAAGGTGTTGGTGAGCACGAGGTCGGAGCCCGCGTCGATGAAGCTGCGGTAGTGGGCCTTCACCCGGTCCTGACGGTCGAGGTTCCAACGCTCCGGCGCGTCGCCATGCTCCAGCCCCAGCGCGAAGAGGTTGGTCCCCGTCGCCCCGTCGGCGAGGAGCCACGGGCGCTGGGCGAGCATCTGCGTGAGCTTGTCGGTCATGGAGCGTCCTTCGGGGGCTGCGGGCGGTCCGGCCCCATATATCACGCGGCCGTGCGGGAACAACCGGAGCGCCCGCCGGGGGGGCAGACGTCCTGAGCGCGCCGACGGGGGAGCGACGTCCTGTGCGCCCCCCGGGGGGGCGACGTCCGACGCGCCCGGCGGGGGAGGCGACGGCTGGAGCGCGCCGGCGGGGCGACGTCGCGACGCGCGCGTCTTTGCATTCGTCGTCCGATCGGCTACCTGTCCCGCGAGAGATCGCCGCGCGGACCCTACCCCGCAGTCCGCGCCCGGAGGCCGCGCCCCGCGCGCGCCACGGACCGGCCGAGGCCTCGGGGGGAGGAGAACCAAGCCATGAACAAGCCGCTCACCGCCAAGGACAAGCCCGCCCAGGCCGCCTTCAACTGGGAGGACCCGTTCCTCCTCGCAGACCAGCTGGAGGAGGACGAGCGCCTGCTGATGGAGTCGGCGCGGTCCTTCGCGCAGGGCAAGCTGGCGCCCCGCGTGACCGACGCCTTCCTCAACGAGACCTCCGATCCCGGCATCTTCAAGGAGATGGGCGAGATGGGGCTTCTGGGCTCCACCATCCCCGAGGAATACGGCGGGATCGGCGCGGGCTACGTCTCCTACGGGCTGATCGCGCGGGAGGTGGAGCGGGTCGATTCGGGCTACCGGTCGATGATGTCGGTGCAGTCCAGCCTCGTGATGTACCCGATCTACGCGTACGGGACCGAGGAGCAGCGCCAGAAGTTCCTGCCGGGGCTGGCGTCCGGGGAGCTGATCGGCTGCTTCGGGCTGACCGAGCCGGAGGCGGGCTCCGATCCGGGGTCCATGAAGACGCGGGCCGAGAAGACCGCCACGGGCTACAAGATCACCGGCTCCAAGATGTGGATCTCCAACGCGCCCTTCGCGGATGTGTTCGTGGTCTGGGCCAAGTCCGACGAGCATGGCGGCAAGATCAAGGGCTTCGTGCTCGAGAAGGGCATGAAGGGCCTGACCGCGCCCAAGATCGAGCAGAAGCTGTCGCTGCGGGCCTCCATCACCGGCGAGATCTCCATGCAGGGGGTCGAGGTCGGCGAGGACGCGCTGCTGCCCAACGTCGAGGGGCTCGCGGGGCCGTTCGGCTGCCTCAACCGCGCGCGCTACGGCATCGCGTGGGGGACCATGGGCGCCGCCGAGGATTGCTGGCACCGGGCGCGGAGCTACGGGCTCGACCGCAAGCAGTTCAACCGGCCGCTGGCGAACACGCAGCTCTTCCAGAAGAAGCTCGCGGACATGCAGACCGAGATCACGCTGGGGCTTCAGGCCTCGCTGCGCGTGGGCCGTCTGATGGACCGGGCGATGGCGGCGCCGGAGATGATCTCGCTCATAAAGCGCAACAACTGCGGCAAGGCGCTGGATATCGCGCGGATGGCGCGGGACATGCATGGCGGCAACGGGATTTCGGCCGAATATCACGTGATGCGCCACCTGATGAACCTGGAGACGGTGAACACCTACGAGGGCGCCCATGACGTCCACGCCCTGATCCTGGGCCGGGCGCAGACGGGGCTGCAGGCCTTCTTCTGAGTCGGCGCCAGCGCCGGAAGCCATGCGGGGCGGCCCTTCGGGGCCGCCTTTTTCGTGACTTCTGATCTCATTCTCCACCCTGCGGATGGTAAATGAGGCGTTTACGTCACAGTTGCGCCAAGAGTCCGAATTTCACGCTGAAGTTGCACGCGGGACTGCAGCGCCAGCGCCTTCTCAGGGGTTGAAGACGTTGTCTCTCAACCCGGAGTTTTCACGTGCACTTCTCCCCCGAACCGCTTCGTTACCTGAGCCCCGCCGGCCCTGTGGAAGCCGACCGCGTCGGCGCCTGGCTGCACGAGACCGACCCCCATATCTTCGGGCGGCTCCATGGCGGGAACGAGGCGCTGTCGCGCCGCCACCTCGCGCTGCAGTGGGCGGCGGGGAGCGGTCTTCATTCCCATGTCCATTCGATGGCCGCGTGGGGGGACTCCACTTTGTCCGGGGTGGCCATCGGCTACGACGCGCGGAGGCTCGTCTCGCAAGAGCTGCCGGAGTTCCGCAACGCGATCCGCATGATCGGGGGGCGGCGGGCGATGCGGATGCTGGGCTGGTGGATGCGCCACGGGCGCAAGCTGATCCCGCCGGTGCCGCGCGGCGCCTGGTACCTGATGCATCTTGCGGTGGACCCGGACCAGCGGGGGCGGGGCATCGGCCGGGCGCTGCTGGAGGAGCGGGCGGCCCATGCGGCCGCGCAGGGCTGCGCGCGGCTGTGCCTGGACGTGGCGGAGGACAATCCGGCGCTGCGCCTCTACCTGCGCGCGGGCATGACCGTGGCGGCCCGATCCCGCGCCCCGGCGCTGGAGCCGGAGGGGTTCCCGGCGCATCTGCGGATGGAGCTTCGGCTCTGATCGGGGCGGCGTCCCCGCCGCTCCGCCGAGCGTGACCTCCGCGTCAGGGGACGGCTCTTGCCAGCCTGCTGAATTCGCGCGACCGTGGGCGCCGCAGCGGGGGTCACGCCGCCGCCCGGCGCCTGACGTGCGGGCAGGCGCGGCCCTCCTTCGATACGACAGGGAAGGACCCCAAGGGTCCGCGAGGCAGAGGAACACCTCATGATCCGCAACATCATCGCCGCGGCCTCCGCGCTCGCGCTCACGGCCGTCGCGGCGGCCGCCGAGGTGAAGCCGGCGGTCGTCTACGACCTCGGCGGCAAGTTCGACAAGTCGTTCAACGAGGCCGCCCATACCGGCGCCGAGAAGTTCAGGACCGACACCGGCATCGAATACCGCGACTTCGAGATCCAGAACGACGCCCAGCGGGAGCAGGCCCTGCGCCGCTTCGCCCAGCAGGGCTACGACCCGATCATCGCCATCGGCTTCAGCCAGGCCGCGGCGGTGGAGAAGGTCGCCAAGGAATTCCCCGACAGCCATTTCGGCATCGTGGACATGGTGGTGGACCTGCCCAACGTGCGCTCGATCCTGTTCAAGGAGCAGGAGGGGTCCTACCTCGCGGGCGTGATGGCGGCCATGGCCTCCGACACCGGCAAGGTCGGGTTCGTGGGCGGCATGGACATCCCCCTGATCCGCAAGTTCGAGTGCGGCTACAAGCAGGGCGTGAAGGACACGAAGCCCGATGCGCAGGTCTTCGCCAACATGACCGGCACCACCGGCGCCGCGTGGAATGATCCAGTGCGGGGCGGAGAGCTGGCGAAGTCCCAGTTCGCGCAGGGGGTGGACGTGGTCTACCATGCGGCCGGCGGCACCGGGATCGGCGTGATCCAGGCCGCGGCCGACGAGGGCAAGCTCGCCATCGGGGTCGACTCCAACCAGAACGGCATCGCGCCCGGCTCGGTCCTGACCTCCATGCTCAAGCGGGTGGACGTGGCCGTCTACGACGCCTTCCAGGACGTGAAGGAGGGCGAGTGGACCCCGGGCTTCGAGATCCTCGGCCTCAACGAGAAGGGCGTGGACGTGGCGATGGACGACAACAACAAGTCCCTCGTGACGCCCGAGATGAAGACCGCGGTGGAGGAAGCCTCCGCGAAGATCATCGCCGGCGACATCGAGGTCCACGACTACATGTCCGACAACGCCTGCCCCTACTGAGGGCCCCCGGGGGTCGGCCCTGCGCCGGCCCCCTTCCGCTTTCCAAGACGCATGCCCGGAGACCGCAGATGACCCTGCCGCGCCTTGCGCTGTCCGCCGCCCTCGCCGCCTTCGCGTCCGCAGCCGTGGCGGAGCCCGCGGTGATCTACTCCACCGGCGGCAAGTTCGACAAAAGCTTCAACGAGGGCGCCTGGAACGGCGCCAAGCGCTGGGCCGAGGAGACGGGCGGAACCTACCAGGAATTCGAGCTCCAGACCGAGAGCCAGTCCGAGCAGGCGCTGCGCACCTTCGCGCGCCGCGGGTATGACCCGATCGTGGCCATCGGCTTCAACCACGCCGCCGCGCTGTCGAAGGTGGCGCCGGAATATCCCGACGCGCATTTCGCCATCGTGGACATGGTGGTGGAGGCCCCCAACGTCCGCTCCATCGTGTTCCGGGAGCATGAGGGCGGGTATCTCGTGGGCCTGCTCGGGGTGATGGCGTCGAAGACGGACACGCTCGGCTTCGTGGGCGGCATGGACATCCCCCTGATCCGCAAGTTCGCCTGCGGCTACGTCCAGGGCGCGAAGGCCGCCGACCCGGACGCGAAGGTGCTGGTCAACTACACCGGCGACACCCCCGCCGCCTGGGCCGACCCGGTGCGGGGCGGCGAGATCTCGCGCTCCCAGATCCAGCAGGGCGCGGACGTGGTGATGCAGGCGGCCGGCGGCACCGGCGTGGGCGTGCTCCAGGCCGCGGCCGATGCGGGCGTGCTGGGCATCGGCACCAACTCCAACCAGAACGGCCTGCATCCGGGCAAGATCCTCACCACCATGCTCAAGCGCACGGACGTGGCGACCTACGAGACCTTCAAGCGCTCCGGCGACGCGTTCGAGCCGGGGATCGTCAGCCTCGGCGTGGCCGAGGGCGGCATCGGCTGGGCGCTGGACGAGAACAACGAGGCCCTCATCACGCCGGAGATGAAGGCCGCCGCCGGGGAGGCCGCCGCGAAGATCGCCTCGGGCGAGATCGAGGTCCACGACATCACGCAGGACGGCCCGTGCCCCTGGGAGTGACCCGCCCATGACCGCGGCCATCGAGCTTGCCGGCATCTCCAAGTCCTTCGGCCCCGTGCAGGCCAACCGGGACATCGCTCTGCGGGTGGAGGCCGGCACGATCCACGGCATCATCGGCGAGAACGGGGCCGGCAAGTCGACGCTGATGTCGATCCTCTATGGCTTCTACCAGGCCGACGCGGGCGACATCTTCGTCAAGGGGCGCAAGGTCTCGATCCCCGACAGCCAGGCGGCCATCGCGCTCGGCATCGGCATGGTCCACCAGCACTTCATGCTGGTGGAGCCGTTCACCGTGCTGGAGAACGTGATGCTGGGCGCCGAGGGGGGCGCGCTGCTCAACCGCGGGCGGGCGAAGGCGCGCAGGGAGCTGGTGCGCCTCGAACAGGAATACGAGCTGCGCGTGGACCCCGACGCCGTGGTCGGAGACCTTCCCGTGGGCCAGCAGCAGCGGGTGGAGATCCTCAAGGCCCTCTACCGCGGGGCGGAGATCCTGATCCTGGACGAGCCCACCGGCGTGCTGACCCCGGACGAGGCGGACCAGCTCTTCCGCATCCTCGCCCAGCTCAAGGCGCAGGGGAAGACGGTCATCCTCATCACCCACAAGCTGCGGGAGATCATGGCGATCACCGACGCCTGCTCGGTCATGCGGCAGGGGGAGATGGTGGCGACGCGCCCCACCGCCGACACCTCGGTGGAGGAGCTGGCGGAGCTGATGGTCGGGCGCCGCGTGCTGCTGCGGGTGGAGAAGGGGCCGGCCGCGCCGGGCGAGGTCCGGCTTTGCGTCCGCGACGCGCGCGTGGTGGATCAGCAGGGGGTGGAGCGCCTTCGCTCGGTGTCGCTGGACGTGCGGGCAGGCGAGATCGTGGGCATCGCGGGCGTGGCGGGCAACGGCCAGTCGGAGCTGCTGGAGGCCATCGCGGGCATCCGGGCGCTGACCTCGGGCGCCATCGAGGTCTGCGGGCACAAGCGCACGGTGGCGGACCCGGCGGAGCTTCGGCGCATGGGCCTCGCGCATGTGCCCGAGGACCGGCACCGGATGGGGCTGGTGACGAAGTTCCAGGCCAAGGAGAACATGATCCTCGGGTATCACGGGGACTATGCGCCGGGGCTGTTCATGGACCGGGGGCGGATCCTGGAGTCCTGTCGGCGGCACATGGAGGATTTCGACGTCCGGCCCCCGAACCCGGACCTGAAGACGGCGAATTTCTCGGGCGGCAACCAGCAGAAGATCGTGCTGGCGCGCGAGATCGAGCAGGACCCGGCGGTGCTGATCGTGGGCCAGCCGACGCGGGGCGTGGACGTGGGCGCCATCGAGGCCATCCACCGCCGCCTGATCGAGCTGCGCGATGCAGGGAAGGCGATCCTGCTGGTCTCGGTCGAGCTGGACGAGATCCGGGCGCTGTCGGACCGGGTGCTGGTGATGTTCGACGGCCGGGTGATGGGCGAGCTGCCGGGCGACGCGGGGGAGCGGGAGATCGGGCTGCTGATGAGCGGCGTGGAGCAGGGGGAAGCGGCGTGAAAAGACTGCCAGCAATTCTCCCCTTCGCACCGGCAGCGCTTGTTGTTCAGCTGATCGCAGTATTGGCACTCGGCTTCGTCTGGAATGCGTTTCCTGAAGCTAAAGACAAAGACTGGGTAGATGCGTTTTCTGCCCTGATGACGCCAATTGTAGGCATATCTGTCCTTACGCTGGGTGTTTTTAACTTTTCTCTACAGATAAGAAAGAGAGAAGACGACATAGTCAATTTTAAGATTGAAGTGTTCAAAGATGTTCAAGGCGCGACTCGACGGTACAACGAGAATGCGATGAGGTATATTTTTTCGCACAACCCGCACGGCATAATGGATGGAAAAACGGGTGAAAAAGATACAACACCGCCGGACGTTTATTTTGGTAGAATTGAGCAATCTATTAGAGAATTTGAGCAGCTAGCGGCAAATGTAGATATATTTTTTAGACCCGATATCGCGAAGCGGTTCGCCGACGAAGTTCACAAGTACGCCAGCAGGATCAACGACAAAAAATCTAACCGGAGCGCTAGCCTACCGATAATGCACGGAGAGGTAGAGGGCGTACTAGTTGAAGATCTGAGACTCTACAAATGAACGCCCAACTCCCCCGCTGGGTCGATCTCGGCCTGATCCCGCTCCTGAACCTCGCGGCGGCGTTCCTCGTGGCGGGGCTCGTGGTCCTGCTGGTGGGCGAGGACCCGATCCAGGCCGTGCGCGTCATCCTCTACGGCGCCTTCGGCTTCGGCGAGGGCGTGGGCTTCACCCTCTTCTACGCCACCAACTTCATCTTCACCGGCCTCTGCGTCGCCGTCGCCTTCCACGCGTCGCTCTTCAATATCGGGGGCGAGGGGCAGGCCTATGTCGGGGGGCTGGGCGTCGGGCTGGCGTGCCTCGCGCTCGACCACCTCCTGCCGTGGTGGCTGATCCTGCCGGTGGCCGCTTTGGGCGGCGCGCTGTTCGGGGGGGCGTGGGCGCTGATCCCCGCCTACCTTCAGGCGAAGCGCGGCAGCCATATCGTCATCACCACGATCATGTTCAACTTCCTCGCGGCCTCGCTGATGGTCTACCTGCTGGTCAACGTCCTCAAGCCTGCCGGCGCCATGGCGCCCGAGAGCCGGACGTTTCTGGAGGCCGGGCGGCTGCCCAAGATCGACTGGTTCCTCGGCCTCTTCGGCCAGGACATCGGGGGGGCGCCGCTGAACCTGTCGTTCTTCGTGGCGCTCATCGCCTGCGTGGCGGTCTGGGCGCTGATCTGGCGCACCAAGCTGGGCTATGAGATCCGCACCTTCGGGGCGAACCCCCATGCGGCGCGCTATGCGGGGATCAACCCGGTCAGGATCACCATCATCACCATGATGATCTCGGGCGGGTTGGCCGGCCTGCTGGGGCTGAACGCGGTGATGGGGGACCAGACGCGCATCTTCCTCGACGTGGCGGGGGGGGCGGGGTTCGTGGGCATCGCGGTGGCGCTGATGGGGCGGGCGCATCCGGCGGGCGTGTGCCTTGCGGCGCTGCTGTTCGGGGTGCTGTACCAGGGGGGCGCGGAGCTGGCGTTCGAGATGCCGGCCATCACGCGCGACATGGTGGTGGTGATCCAGGGGCTGGTGGTGTTGTTCGCGGGCGCGATGGAGTTCATGTTCCGCCCCGCCATCGCGCGGTTTTTCCAGCGCAATCCGGGCGGGAGGCCCGCCTGATGTTCGAGACCGTCATCCTGATGCTGGACTCGACCATCCGGCTGTCCACGCCGCTGCTGCTGACCGCGCTCGCGGGGCTTTATGCGGAACGCTCGGGGGTGTTCGACATCGGGCTGGAGGGGAAGCTGCTGGCCTCGGCCTTCGCCTCCGCCGCCGCCGCCGCGGTGACCGGGTCGGTGTGGCTCGGGGCGCTGGCGGGGATGGCGACGGCCATCGTTTTCGCGCTGGTGCATGGCGCGGCGTGCATCACGTTTCGTGGCAACCAGATCGTGTCCGGGGTCGCGATAAACTTCCTCGCGGCCGGGTTGACCGCGCTGCTGGGGCAGGCGTGGTTCCATCAGGGAGGGCGGACGCCGCCGCTGACGGGAGGCGCGCGGTTCGAGACGATCACGCTGCCCTTCGCCGAGACGCTGCGCGACGTGCCCGTGATCGGGGGGATCTGGTCCGAGCTGATCTCGGGGCATTACCTGCTGGTCTATGTGGCGTTCCTCGCGGCGCCGTTCTCCTGGTGGGTGCTCTACCGGACGCGCTTCGGGCTGAGGCTGCGGGCGGTGGGGGAGAATCCGGCGGCGGTGGACACGGCCGGGATCTCGGTCGTGCGGATGCGGTATCTGGCGATGGTCTGCGCAGGCGCGCTGGCGGGGCTGGCGGGGGCGTATCTGGCCACCGCGCAATCGGCGGGGTTCATCAAGGACATGTCGGCGGGCAAGGGGTTCATCGCGCTGGCGGCGCTGATCTTCTCCAAGTGGCGGCCGATTCAGGTGATGTTCGCGTGCCTCCTGTTCGGGTTCCTCGACGCGCTGGCGATCCGGTTGCAGGGGCAGGAGCTGTGGCTGATCGGAGAGGCGCCGGTGCAGTTGATCCAGGCGCTGCCCTATATCCTGACGGTGGTGCTGCTGGCCGGCTTTATCGGCCGGGCGATCCCGCCCAGGGCCGGCGGCACGCCCTATGTGAAGGAGCGGTGATGCGAGACCATGCCGACCCCGCCTTCCGCGAGCTGGACCTCGTGATCCTGCGCCACTGCGAGAAATCCGGGGAGGGGCTGTGCGATGCGCTGACCCCGAAGGGCCATGCGGATGCGCAGCGGCTCGCGGACCGGCTGGCGGGGGAGGGCATCGACGCGATCTTCGCCTCGCCCTACCGCCGCAGCCAGGAGAGCATCGCGCCTTTCGCGCAGCGCGCGGGGATCGAGGTGATCGTGGACGGGCGGCTGGCGGAGTGGCGGATCTCGGCCACCGCGCTGAAGGAGATGCAGGCCCACGCGCCGAGGATGATGGAGGACCGTCACTTCCGCGCGCCCTGGTCCGAGACGGTGGACGAGCTGTGGGCGCGGCTGACGCCGGCGCTGCGCGACATCGGCGAGAGCGGGGCGAAGCGGCCGCTGCTGGCCTGCCATTTCGGGGTGCTGATCATCGCGCTGGGGCATCTGGCCGAGGGCTTCGGCCCGGAGAACTGGCGCGAGATCCGGCAGCCCACCGCGGTCCATGTTCACCGCGGGGCGTGGCGGAAGCTGGACCTGCCGGCGCAGCCTGCGCCGGACCGAGCGGAGGCGCGTGCATGACCGGGCCGGAGGACCTGTTCCGCGCGGCGCTTCGCGCCCGCGACCATGCCTATGCGCCGTTCTCCAACTTCGCGGTGGGGGTGGCGATCCGGACCGAGTTCCGGGCGCATCTTCTCGGGCGCCAACATCGAGAACCAGTCCTTCCCCGAGGGCTGGTGCGCCGAGACCACGGCCATCTCGCACATGATCATGGCCGCCGAAAGCGCGGATGACCGCATCATCGCCGAGGTTCTGGTGGCCGCGGAGCTGCCCCACCCGATCACCCCCTGCGGCGGCTGCCGCCAGCGGCTGGCGGAGTTCGGGCGGCCGGACACCATGGTCCACTCCGCCGGCCCCGACGGGCTGCGCGAGAGCTGGACGCTGGCGGAGCTGCTGCCCGCGGGCTTCCGGCTGGAGGACTGACCTCAGCCATGCGGAGCCCGCAAGGGGCGGGCGAGACGTTCTCTCGGTCCGCGCCTGCGCGCGGCCCTCGGCGCCCTCGCTTCGCGAGGGGAGGGGCCGGCCCGGGACGATGATCCGCCAAGCCGCGGGCGCGCCGGGGCCGGGCGGTTTCGCGGGCCTCAGCCCCCTGCCGGGTGGCGATGGGGGCCGGAGCGGGTTACATGCCATCGGGCGGACGCCGCCGCCCAGCCCGAGGGAGAGCCCATGACCGACGCCGCCGACCATATCCGCCGCAAGGCCGGCGAGGCGCCCGTGCGGCTCGGCCTCGTGCTCGGCTCCGGCCTCGGCGCGCTGGGCGAGGAGGTGGAGGGCGTCCGCTTCCCGTTCGAGGATCTGCCGGGGTTCCCCGTCTCCGGCGTCTCGGGCCACGCCGGCGCCGTGGTGGTGGGCGAGCTGGAGGGCGTGCGGGTCGCCCTCCTCTCGGGCCGCGCGCATTACTACGAGCAGGGCGACGCGGCCGTCATGCGCACCCCCCTCGCCACCGCGAAGGCGCTGGGCGCCTCGACGGTGCTGCTCACCAACTCCGCCGGCTCGCTCAGGGAGGAGATGGCGCCGGGCTCGCTCATGGCGCTCTACGACCACATCAACGTCTCGGGCCTAAACCCGCTGATCGGCGAGGCCACGGACGCCCGCTTCGTCAACATGGTGGAGGCCTACGCCCCTCACCTGCGCGCCCGCCTCAAGGCCGCCGACCCCGACCTGAACGAGGGCGTCTACGCCTGGTTCTCCGGCCCCTCCTTCGAGACGCCGGCCGAGATCCATGCCGCCCGCGTGCTCGGCGCCGACGCGGTCGGCATGTCCACCGTCCCGGAGACGATCCTCGCCCGCTTCCTCGGGCTCGAGGTCGCGGCCGTCTCCGTCGTCACCAACTACGCCGCGGGCATGACGGGCCAGCCGTTGAGCCATGAGGAGACCAAGTCCGAGGCCGCCAAGGCCCAGGAACGGTTCCGCGCCCTCGTCCGCGCCTTCGTCCGGAGCTTCGCATGACCGACCCCCTCGCCGACCGGGAGGCCGCCGCACGCGCGCTCGCGTGCCTCGACCTCACCGATCTGAACGACGATTGCGACGAGGCGGCGATCAACGCGCTCGCCGCCCGCGCGGTGACCAGCTGGGGCTCCGTCGCCGCGCTGTGCATCTGGCCGCGCTTCATCGAACAGGCGAAGGCCGCGCTCGCGCCCGACGTCCGCGTCGCCACCGTGATCTGCTTCCCCTCCGGCGAGGCGACGGACGAGGAGGCCATCGCCCAGACCGAGGAGGCGCTGCGCCTCGGGGCCGACGAGATCGACATGGTGATCCCCTATATCGACCTGATGGAGGGCCGCGGATCGGTGGTCCGCAGCCGGGTCGAGCGGGTGAAGCGCGCGGCCGGCGAGGCGACGGTGAAGGCGATCCTGGAGACGGGCGTGCTCGCGGGCCCGGACCTGATCCGCAAGGCCTCGGAGCTGGCGGTGGAGGGGGGCGCGGATTTCCTCAAGACCTCCACCGGCAAGGTGCCGGTGAACGCCACCCTGTCGGGGGCGGAGACGATGCTGACCGTGATCTCCAAAGCCGATCACCCCGTGGGCTTCAAGGCGGCGGGCGGCATCCGCACCACCGCCGACGCGATGGCCTACCTGGAGGTCGCGGACCGCATCATGGGCGAGGGCTGGGCCACGCCCGCCACCTTCCGCTTCGGCGCCTCGGGCCTTCTGGACGCGCTGACCGCCACCCTGCGGGGCGAGGCGCCGGCCGAGACGGGGGCGGGCTACTGATGCTGCCGCAGGAGATCATCCTCAAGAAGCGCGGCGGCGGGGAGCTGACGGCGGAGGAGATCCGGTTCTTCGTGGAAGGCCTGACCTCCGAGGCGGTGACCGAGGGGCAGGTCGCGGCGCTCGCCATGGCGATCTTCTTCCGCAAGCTGACGGTGGCGGAGCGGGTGACGCTGACCGAGGCGATGCGGGACTCCGGCGAGGTCCTGCGCTGGGACCTGCCCGGGCCGGTCGCGGACAAGCATTCCACCGGGGGCGTGGGGGACAACGTCTCCTTGATGCTGGCGCCGGCGCTGGCGGCCTGCGGGGCGTATGTGCCGATGATCTCGGGCAGGGGGCTGGGGCATACCGGGGGGACGCTGGACAAGCTCGCCTCCATCCCCGGCTACGACGTCCAGCCCGGGCCCGAGGCGCTGGAGCGGGTGGTGCGCGAGGTGGGCTGCGCCATCATCGGCCAGACCGCCGAGATCGCGCCCGCCGACAAGCGTTTCTACGCCATCCGCGACGTGACGGGGACGGTGGAGAGCCTCGATCTCATCACCGCCTCGATCCTGTCGAAGAAGCTCGCCGCCGGGCTGGATGCGCTGGTGCTGGACGTCAAATGCGGCTCCGGCGCCTTCATGGCGACGCGCGCGGAAGCGGAGGCGCTGGCCGCCTCGCTGGTGCAGGTGGCGAACGGCGCCGGTTGCCGGACCTCGGCGCTGGTGACCGACATGAACGAGCCGCTGGCCTCCGCCTGCGGCAACGCGCTTGAAGTGACCAACGCGGTGCGCTTCCTGACGGGGGAGGACATCGACCCCCGCCTCTGGGACGTGACCGTGGCGCTGGGGGGCGAGCTGCTGGCCCTGACCGGCCTCGCCGCGACCGACGCCGAGGGCTGCGGGAAGATCGCCGCCGCCTTCCAGGACGGAAGCGCCGCCGAACGCTTCGGCCGGATGGTGACGGCGCTCGGCGGCCCCGCGGACTTCATGGAGCGGCACGAGGCGCACCTGCCGGAAGCCCCCACGATCCTCGACGTCCCGCCCGAGACCCCCGGCCTCGTGCAGGCCATCGACGGCCGGAGCTTGGGCAACGCGGTGGTGGAGCTGGGCGGAGGCCGCCGCCGCGCCACCGACGCCATCGACCCCGCGGTGGGGCTCTCTCAAGTCGCGCCCATCGGCGCCCATGTGGACGCGGACTTCCCCCTCGCGCGCATCCACGCCCGCACGCGCGAGGACGCCGAACGCGCGGCCGCCCGCCTCCGCGCCGCCTATCGCACCGGCCCGGATGCACCCCGCCCGCCCGAGCCCGTGCTCTGCCGCCTCGGCCCCGAGGACGTCTGATGCCTTTCTCCTTCCCCCTCGCCGCCGCCCGCCGGCGCGCCGCTCTCCGCGCCCGCCGGCCCGCCGCCCGTGCGCGCGGGCGCGCCGACCTCCTCCGCACTGGCGGCCGCGCCGGCCCGCTTCATGCGTGCGGGCCGCTCGCCCGGCGCCTCCGCCCGGAGGCGTCCTGATGCCCCGCGCCTTCCTCTTCGTCATGGACAGCGTCGGCATCGGCGGGGCGCCGGACGCCGCCGCCTTCGGCGATGCGGGCGCCAACACCCTGCTGCACATCGCGCAGGAATGCCGCGAGGGGCGCGCCGATGCCGGCCGCTCGGGTGACCTGACGCTTCCGCACCTCTCGGCGCTGGGCCTCGGCGACGCCTGCGCGCTCGCCTGCGGGATCCATCCGCCGGGGCTGGGCCACGCCTCCGCTGGCGCCTTCGGCGCAGCGCAGGAGGCCTCGCCCGGCAAGGACACCATCACCGGCCACTGGGAGCTCGCCGGCGCCCCTCGAGCCGGGACTGGCATTACTTCCCGAGGACCGTGCCCACCTTCCCCGAGGCGCTGACCGCCCGCCTGATCGCGGAGGCGAAGCTGCCCGGGATCCTCGGCGACCGCCACGCCTCCGGCACCGAGATCATCGAGGCGCTCGGCGAGGCGCATCTCTCCACCGGCAAGCCGATCCTCTACACCTCCGCTGATTCCGTCCTCCAGATCGCCGCGCATGAGGAGGCGTTCGGGCTCGAGCGCCTGTACGCGCTGTGCCGGCTCGCCCGCGATACGCTGGACGAGATGGGCCTGCACGTGGGGCGGGTGATCGCCCGCCCCTTCATCGGCGCCGCCTCCGGTTTCGCGCGCACCCCCAACCGGCGCGACTACGCCGTCCCCCCGCCGGAGCCCACGCTCTGCGACCGCGTCGCGGCCTCCGGCGCGCGGACCATCGGCATCGGCAAGATCAAGGACATCTTCGCCGGGCAGGGGATCTGCGACAACCGCAAGGGCCCGGACGACATGGCGCTCTTCACCCTCGCCGTGGATGCGATCCGCGAGGCCCGCGACGGCGACTTCGTCTTCGCCAACTTCGTCCAGTTCGACAGCGACTACGGCCATCGCCGCGACCCCGCCGGCTACGCCCGCGCGCTTGAGGCCTTCGACGCCCGCCTGCCGGAGGCGCTCTCGGTCCTCGCCCCCGGGGACCTCCTGATCGTCACCGCCGACCATGGCAACGACCCGACCTGGACCGGCGCCGACCACACGCGGGAGCGGACGCCGATCCTCTGCGCCGCGCCCGGCCTCGCGCCCGCCCGCCTCGGCCACCGCGCCTTCGCCGACGTGGCCGAGACGCTGGCCGCCCATCTCGGCCTCCCCCACGGCCCCCACGGCCGCCCGTTCCTGACCACAGGCCCCGAAGGCCCCCGCCCGACGGAGACCGCATGACCCTCGCGTCCCTGCCCAAGGTCGAACTTCACCTGCATATCGAAGGCGCCGCGCCGCCTGCGCTGGTGCGCGACCTCGCCGCCCGCAAGGGCCTGAGCACCGAAGGGCTGTTCGACGAAACCGGCGCCTACGCCTGGTCCGACTTCACCGGCTTCCTCGCCGCCTACGACCGGGCGGCGGCGGTGTTCGTCGACCCCCGACGAACAGCGCGACCTCGCCGAGGCTGTCCTGCGGGAATGCGCATCCCACGGCGTGATCTACGCCGAACTGGCGATCTCCTCCGACCATGTGGCCGAGGGGGACCGCGTCCGCTGGGCCGAATACCTCGCCGCGATCACGGAAGGCGCCGAGGCCGCCGAGCGCGCGGCCGGCATCGTCGCCCGCTTCATCCCCACCTGCATCCGCGGCCTGGGCCCCGAACGCGCCGTTCATGCCGCGCGCCTCGCGGTGGAGGCGGACCATCCCCGCATCGTGGGCCTCGGCCTCGCGGGCGACGAGCGGATCTTCCACCCCGCCGACTTCGCCACCGCCTTCGAGACGGCGCGCGAGGCCGGCCTGAAGCTCACCGCCCATGCCGGCGAATTCGGCGGGCCGGAAAGCGTCCGCGCCGCCCTCGACGGCCTGCGGGTGGACCGGATCGACCACGGGGTCCGCGCCATCGAGGATCCCGCCCTGCTGGCCCGGATTGTGGACGAGCGGGTGCATCTCGCGGTCTGCCCCGGCTCCAACGTGGCGCTGGGGGTGCATCGGGACTGGGCGTCTCACCCGATCCAGCAGCTCCGGACCCTGGGCGTGGACCTGTCGGTCTCCACCGACGATCCGCCCTTCTTCCACACCGACATGACCCGCGAATACGAGATGCTGGCGCATACCTTCGGCTGGACCGGCGCCGATTTCCGCGCGATGGCGGAGACGTCGCTGGCCGCCGCCTTCTGCGACGATGCGACCAAGACGCGCCTCGCCCCCCGCCTCTCCGCCTGATCCCCGCCGGGGGGCGGGCGCCGGGGGCATCGAGCCCCCGCCGCCCGCGACGCGAGGGCAGGGCCCTCGCGCGGCCCCGCCCCGGCCCGGGGCGCCTCTTGGCCGCCTCCCTCCTCGGTCGTTCCTGTCCCCACCGCGTGGCGCCTGCCTTCCCCGTCCATGCCCCCTCTCCGTCCGGCGCGCCCTTCCCCGGTCCTTCCGACGCCCGCCGCCTGGCGCCTCCCTCCCTCGCTGTGACGGACCATAGAGTTCGGCAGTTTCCGGAAGGCCCTTGATGACGCCGGAAGTTGGTGGCCGGCAGGGGTTTGCCGGGAAATGGCGGAGGGAGGGAGAGATTCTCAGGAATGGGCGGGAGACGGGTTGGCGGGCGATGCGGCGGCTTGGACTGGCAGCGCTCCGTGTCAGGCGTCGGTCGCGCAGCGCGAGTTCCGGATCAAGTCAACGGGCGTAGTTTGAAAGCCGGCACGCTAGCCGACCAGCTTGGAACGAACGCCAGAGGCGATCTCATCTATTCGAGAAAGCCCACCGCCTGCCGCCAGCGATGAGGCGCGGAGGGCGGCAACCCGGTCCAGTTTATCTCCGAGAGAAGAGGTGGCTACGAGGCCCAGCATTTCGGCCACCCGCAGGAGCGCCTCGGGCTCGTCCTTAACCTTCGGCGGGAACCGAGGGTCGTGTCGCAGCACCGCTTCCGCTCTGCCGGGAAGCCCGCCGACCCCGGCGAGTATTGGATGCAGCCTCGTCAACGCCGCCCGCGCCGCCGTCGTCGTCTCCGGTTCGCCGGGGCCCGCCATTCCGGTCGACGACACGCCCAAGACAAGCGCGGCGCCCGCTCGTTTCAAGCAGCCGGGCCAGATCGGGATCGGCGTCGTCCGCGGCGGCGTAGATCACGAGCTGACCCACGTGCGCCTAGGTCCCTTCGTCCACCAGGAGGAAGTCTCCCGGGAGTATGCCGTCCCGGAACATGCCCTGCCCAAGAACTCAGAGATAATAAGGGCGCTTCGCCTTGAGTTGTTGAGGGGATGGCAACGGCATGGTCGGCGGGTCCGGAGCGGGGCCGTTATGACCGGCGCGAGCGAAGTCTTCGACAGGGAAAGGCGGACCGTTCCAGCGGGAAGGAGAGCGATCGGTGGGACTGGAGCCCCTGTCGTGAAGGCTTTGACCATCATAGGGGGCTGAGCCGTCCACGGAAAGATTGACCGCTCCCGCCAGACGCATGATCGTCGAGAACTTGAGAATTCCGCCCGTCGAGCGCTGCGCGAACCACGCCGATCGAACGCCCAAGCTCATCCGCCGGCCGGGCGAGGCTGGTAGCTTCAACCCTTTGTTTTAACGCGGCCCTTGGCGGCTCAAGTGGGTGTCGTGCCATGAGTGACACGACAATGGACTTCATGCTTGGATGCGCGTGCTCCTTAATCCGTCGCCCTCCCCCGCCGCAAACCGGTCATGACGATTGGGTCGGCCGCGCAACGGCGCGCTTCGACGCCCAAGAAGAGGCGCCGCCTCCTGCGACCGAGTTCACCGAGACGTCTCGCATGCTGGAGCTGCTCGACAAGCGGCGGAGCGATCTGGGGCTGCCGAAAGCCGAGGTGGTCCGTCGCGCGTTCGGCCCCGACGCGAGTCCGACCCTCTGGCAGAACATTCAGCGGGGAAAGGCTCCCCGGTTCGACACGGTCGCAGCGCTGGCGAAGGCGCTAGGGTTGGACTTCCATGTGGGCCCTGCGCCCTCGCCTACGGCCGAAGCGCGATGATCCAGCCGGGCTGGACAGGTGCGGCGCCGGCCAAGGAGACGAAGGAAGGAGCGCGGTCCTCGCCGGGCAGCTTTTCCTGCTGCAGGCGACGGCGCTGGCGGCGAGCGAGGAGGCCCGCGTCTGGGCCGCCGCCGTGGCCGCCCGGGAAGTCGAGGCGGCGTTCCACGCGGGTCAGGCCTACAGCCTCGCAAAGGAGGAACTGCTTCGCATCGCCGAGCGGATGGAGGCGGACGGGTCGCTGAGGGGCTCGCGACCGCAGACGAAGCGGCGATGCTTCAGGCGGAAGCGACCGAGACCAGCGAGACCGTGGAGGCGCTCGCCCAGCCGATCGTGGAGCGAGCGGACGCGATGCGCGCCCCGGCGGCCCGCATCTCCGGCGTCCGCCGCAGGATCTCCGCCGCGATCGCAGCCGCGGCGGATCCGGCCGCCGTCGCCGCGGCCGTCGCCGACGCCCGCGCCGCGCGGGACGCCTTTCTCGCCGCCCTCCCCCAGAGCTGAGGAGCCTCCGCCACGCCCACCAACTTCCTTCACAGGATCGAGACCATCGAGATCTCGAACGGAGCCCGACCTATCCGGACGGTGCGCTCCTCCATCGTCGGGATCGTCGGCGCCGCCCCCGACGGCGGCGCGGATCCGTCCCCGCTCGCCACCCCGGTCCCGGTCGCCGACGCGACGCAGGCGCAGGCGCAGGGGCTGGGCGCCGGCGGAACGCTGCTCGACGCCTACCAGGCGATGTATCAGCCGGGCGCGCCGGTCGCGGTCGTGGTGCCGGTGGACGAGGGGGTCGAGGAGGCGGCGACCCTCGCCGATGTCACGGGCGCCGTCGCCGCCCAGACAAGCGTCTTCGCCCTGGAGACCGCCGGATCAGTGGTTCGGCAGTCCCGCGCATCCTCTGCGCGCCGGGCCGGACCAGCCAGCGGCCGGGCGACGCCGCGAACCCGGTCGTGGCCTCCCTCCTCGCGGTCGCGCGGCGCGCGACATCACCAAGGGCTTCTGGCGGTCGCCCTCCAACACCCCGCTCGGCGGCGTCATCGACGCGGCGCGGCCCATCGTCTTCCGGATCAACGAAAGCGAGACAGAGGTCAATCGGCTCAACGAGGCGAACGTCGCCACCATCGTCCACCAGAACGGCTATCGGCTCTGGAGGAACCGGACCACCGCCATCGACCCGCTCTGGACCTTCATGCCCGTGCGCCGCACGGCCGACATGATCCACGAGAGCATCGAGCAGTCGCTGCTCTGGGCGATGGACCGGCCGATCAACGGGCAGACGATCGAGGTCATCCGGGACAGCGTCCAAGCCTGCCTCTCCACGCTCGTCGCCCGCGGCGCCCTGATCGGCGGGACCGTCTAGATCCACCCCGAGAAGAACACGGCCACGACGCTCCAGCGGGGCAGCTGCTGCTCAGCTTCGACATCGAGCCGCCTGCGCCCCTGGAGCGCCTGACCTTCGAGATCCAGCGCAACGGGGGCTACCACGAGGAGCTGATCGGCTCCCTCGCGAACGCCTGACGGAGGAACCGAGATGGCCTGTCCCCGCACGATCCGAAACTGGAACGCCTTCATGGACGGCGTCTCCTGAATGGGCCTCCTCTCGAAGGCGAGGCTGCCCGAACTGTCGCTCTCCACGTCCGACTTCCGCGGGGGCGGCATGGACGGCTCCGTCCCCATCGACATGGGGCAGGAGCCTATGACGGCCGAGCTGGAGTTCATGGAGTGGTCGCGCGCCGCCCTGGTCCGCTTCGGTCCCAACACCCGCCTCGTGCTGCGAGCCGGCAAGCTGGGGTAGCAGGACTTCGCCGCGTCCTCCCTCGTCTTCACCATCGGCGGGCGCGTCCTTCTAGGTCGCTTCGTGGTCGATCATCTCGCGGCCTCCGGCCCTCCGAACCGGCTGACCCTCGGCGCGCGCTCGGCCGACCTGACGGCGGATCTCAAGGCCCCGATTACGCGCGAGTGGAGCGCGACGACCGTCGGCGGCATCGTGAAGGCCATCGCCGCAGAGCACGGGCTCGAAGCGCGGGTGACCAGCGACCTCGCCAGGATCCCCATCGACCAGCTCTCCCAGACCTCCGAGAGCGATCTGCACTTCCGTGCCCGCCTCTCCCGCCGCCTGGACGCGGTCGCCAAGATCGGCGGCGGCGCCCTGCTGCTCGTGCGACGCGGCGCCGGCCTCACCGCCTCCGGCCGCAAGCTGGCGCCGGTGGCGGTGCTGAGGCGCGAGACGACGAGCTGGGGCTGGCAGAACGAAGAGCGCGCCGAGCGGGCCAGCTGCGCCGCCTGGTGGCAGAACGTTCGCGGGGCCAAGAGGCGCCGGATCGAGACCGCCGCCGACCAGCCGCAGTTCGAGATGTCGGAGACCTTCGCGACCGAGGCCATTGCCCGGCACGCCGCCGACGCGAAGCTCCGGAAGCTGCGATGGGGCGGCGCCGCGCTCGAACTCGTCTTCGGCGCCGGGCGGCCGGAGATCCTGGCCGAGACCCCTGTAGACGCGCCGGGCTTCCGGCCCGGCGTCGACGGCCGCTGGATCGCGGCGCGGGCCGAGCGTCGTCTGACCGGGGACGGCCTCGTCACCCGCCTCAACCTCGCGCCGGAGCCCGAGGCCGGATGATCCCCTTCTTCGACCGCGTGCGCGCCCTCAGGGCCTATCCG
>CAWFLE010000016.1:0-67953 GCA_963816545.1 uncultured Alphaproteobacteria bacterium
CGTTGCCCCCTGATCCCGGACTGGGTGCGTGTTCACTATGCGGCCATGGCTCGGGTCATGTCGATCCTCGCCTGCTCTGGCGTCCTGTAGCCGATGCTCGAGTGCCTGCGCCGGCGGTTGTAGAAGATGGCGATGTACTCGAAAAGGGCGGCCTTGGCCTCACGGCGAGAGGCGAACCGGGTTCGGTGGACCAGTTCCGTCTTCAACGAGCCGAAGAAGCTCTCCATCGGCGCGTTGTCGAGGCAATTGCCCTTGCCGCTCATCGAGGCGAGCGCCCCATGCGCCTTCAGCAGCCTCCGATAGTCGCCGCAGGCGTATTGAACACCACGATCGGAGTGGCAGATCAGGCCCGGCGTCGGCCTTCGATTCCGCAACGCCATGCGCATGGCGTCGACCGCGAGGCTCCCTTTCAGCCGATCGGACATCGACCAGCCGACGATCTCCATCGTGGCCAGGTCCTTGACCGCGGCGAGATAGAGCCAGCTTTCATCGGTGGGCACGTAGCTGATGTCGGCGAGCCAGACCGTGTCTGGCGTCCCTACCTTGAAGTTGCGCGCCAGCAGGTTCGGCGCGATGCCGAGATCGTGTCGGCTGTCGGTCGTGCGCGGCACGCGGCGGCCCCGCCGCGGCGGCCGGATGCCGTTTTGCTTCATGAGCCTGGCCACCGTCTTCCGGGCGATGCGCTCGCCTTGGGCGACCAGCTCGGCGTGGATGCGCGGCGCGCCGTAGCGTGCGCGGCTGTCTTCAAAGATCGTGCGGATCCGGGCTGCCATCGTGTCCTGCGCCGCCCGGCTCGCCGCCCTGTCGGGGGTGGCCGCGCGCCAGGCGTGAAACCAGCTCGGGCTCACCGACAGAACCCGGCACATCAGCCGGACGGCGTGCTCCGCGACATGGGCGGCGATGAAGGCGAGCTTCGCGTTCATTGTTTCGCCGCCCACTGCGCGAAAAAAGCCGAGGCTTTGCGCATCACCTCCACTTCTTCCTTCAGACGGCGGTTCTCGCGCCGCAATTCGGCAAGCTCCGCCGCCTCGACCTTCTGACGCCGGCTGGCCTCGGCCGAACCTGCCGCCTCCACTTCAAGCCGCCAGCCCTTGAGCTGCGAGGAGGCGACCCCCAGCTCCCTGGCCACGCCGGCCTGCGTGGCGCCCGGCGCCGACAGGCGCGCGACAGCCTGCTCCTTGAACTCCGTCGTGAAACGACGGCGCGGTTCCTTGCTCATCATCCCATCCTCCGTCCCGGGGGTACTTTACCTCCCAGTCCGGGATCAGGGGGCAACGTCAGCCCGAGACCTGCGCGTGACCGCGGCGGATGTGAGCGGGTGGCGGGATGCGTTTCTCGAGGGCGGCGCGGCGAGCCTGAAGTCGCGGCCCCGCGATGACCGCGACGCGCGCATCGCGCAGCTTCAGGCGAAGCTCGGGGCGGCGACGATGGATAACGAGCTGCTCTACGAGAAGATCTCGCGGCTGGAGGCGGGCCGCCCTTTGGCCCGGCGGAGGTCGAGGCGATGAGCGCGGTCATCTCGATCTCCGGTCGACGCCGTTACGGCCTGGCGCGGGTCTGCCGGGTCTGGAACCTGGGCCGGGCGAGCATCTATCGCCGCCGCCTGACGGCAGGAGCTCCGCCGGCCGAGCGGCGGCGTCCCGGGCCGCAGGGTCCGATGCCGGACGCGGTGCTGGTCGAGGCGATCCGGGCCGTGCTGGCGGCGAGCCCGTTCCACGGCGAGGGCTATCGGAAGGTTTGGGCGCGCCTGCGCTTCAGGGGCGTGCGGACCTCGAAGGAGCGGGTGCGGCGGCTGATGCGCGCGCATGGCCTTGCGGCGGATACGGGCCGAGCGACGCCGCGGGGGCCGCGCAGCCATGATGGCACGATCATTCCGGAGAGGGTCGACGCCATGTGGGGGACCGACATGACCGCGGCAGTCACCACCGCCCAGGGGCAGGTGGCGATCTTCGTCGCCGTCGACCACTGCTCGGCCGAGTGCGTCGGCATCCACGCCGCCCTCCATGGCACGCGCCACGAGGCGCTGGAGCCGGTCCGCCAGGGCGTGAAGGCCCGCTTCGGCGGGATCGGCAAGGATGTGGCCGTCGGGCTGAGCCTGCGCCACGATCACGGCAGCCAGTACATGTCGCACGACTTCCGGGCGGAGATCCGCTGGCTGGGGATCGCGTCGTCGCCCGCCTTCGTTCGGGCCCCGGAGGGCAACGGCTGCGCCGAGCGCTTCATCCGGACCCTGAAAGAGAACCTGCTGTGGGTTCGCACCTTCGACACCGTCGAGGAGCTTCGCCTGGCGCTGCTGGAGTTCCGCCGGACCTACAACGAGCAATGGCTGATCCAGCGGCATGGTCACCGCTCGCCGGCCCAGTTCAGGCGCGACCAGATGGACGCCGAGCCCATGGTCGCGTAGTCCCAAATCGGTGTCTCACGATCCGGGGGCGGTACAGTTTCCAGGTCGCGACGATCCTCGTCCCAGCTTCGGCGCTCCGCTTCGTGCGCCCGGGACGCCAGGCGCCAGACCGCCGGCCAGATGTCGTGGAATTCCGGCGGGGCCTCCGGCGCCGCCATGGCCGCCAGCGCCGCCGCGTCCCGGCGCTCCCGCCAGGTCTTGACGAGGGGCTGGATGTCGCTCATCGAGCCGCCGCCCAAGACGTCCCTCACGACCCGGTTGGTGGGCTTTCGTCCGTCCCGCGCCAGGCGATCGCAGGTCTCGAACACGGTCTCGCGGAGCATCTTGTCCCGCTCGGTCTCGGTCTTGGGCTGGGGCATGTCGGTCTCTTCAGGAAGCGTAATAACGCGTAAAGGGTTATGCGCCGGCGATGCGACGAGCGACGGCGTCTCTCTCCGCCGCTGAACCGGAAATCGGTCGGTTCCTGCGCGGACGGAAGAAGTTTTCTCCAGGGCTCGCGGATCCGGCTCGTCCCGGGCTCCTCCGGGATCCGGGACGGTCGGCGGAGGCGGAGATCCCCGAGCGGCGCTCCGGCGGTCGCCGGACGCGGAAGGACCCTGTCCTCGCCGCCTCTCATCCGGCGTCAGCGGGGCCGCCTGCGGCCCTTTCAGGGGGATTCCCTCTTTTCTCTGGATTCCTCTTATTCAGACGCCGAATTTCCCGCCTGAAACCAGAGCGTTGCGCCCCACCCGGACGCAAAAACCTCGGACAGGGGACGCAGAAAGCCGGAGGCGGGACGCAAAAACCCGCGCGTATGACGCGGAAAGCCGGACGGGCGGACGCGGTTCGCCGTCAACCGGTCGAAATTTCCCGGCGACACGAGCGCAGAAAGCCGGCCGGCCGCCGGACGGAGCGGACCCGCCTCCACCTCCGCCGCACCCGCTTCGTCGTCTCGTTTCCGCGCGGCGGCGCCCGCGCCTAGTTCCTCCGCACCGCAACGGAGGACCCCCATGAAGACCCCGATCTACTACACCGTCGAACGAGGTGGCGCAGATGCTGCGGCGGAGCCCGCGCACGATCCGCGACTGGATCAACCACGGCTGCCCGACGCCCAACGGCGCGATCCGACTGGATGCGGCCAAGCTCGGCCGCGCCATGGGATGATCACGGATGAGTGGCTGGTGCTGTTCGAGCATCGCGTCCGGCCGAACCGCGGGCCGGCCGGAGCTCGAGCTCGACTGACCGCCGCTTCCCAACCCCGGAAAGGATCCTGACGTGACCTTCGAGCAAGCCCTGCGGAAGCACCTGGACGAGACGGGAGAGTCGATGCGCGCGCTGTCGCTGCGCGCGGGGCTCAACCCGAAGGCGGTCTCGGACATCCTCGGCCGGCCGGGCCTGCGTCCGAAGCGGGCGACGGTGGACGCCCTGTCCCGGGCGGTCGGCGCGCCGCTCCCCGCGCCGCAGGCGGCGGCGCCCCTGACCTACGCCGATCTCATCGCGCGGCTGGAGCGCGAGAGGGAGAGCGGCTGCGAGCAGGCGCCGCGGCGGATCCTGCGGCTGCGCTGGCTGCTGCGCAAGGCCGGGTGGGTTGCGGAGACGGAGCTCGTGGACCGGCGGAGAGGTCGTGGACTTCTTCGCGCGCAACAAGCCCGCCACCTTCGACCTGACGCCGGGCAGCTACTCCACGTACAAGAGCGAGGTCCTGGACCTCCTGCCCACGGCCGCCGGGCCGCGCCCGCGCAGCGTCTCGGACATCGGGGGCGTGCTATGGCGAGGTCCGGGCGGCGATCCGCGACAGCGAGCTGCCGCAGGATTTCAAGAACGTATCGGGAACTTTCCTCGTCTTCCTGCATGACAGGGGCATCGCTCCGGGCGCGGTCGCGACGGACACGCTGCAAGCCTATTTCGAAGACCGGCTCGCCCGCTCGGGCAAGCCGGAGGCGGTGCACGTCAAGCACGTGAAGCGGATCGCGGCGCTGCTGGCGAAGCTGAACGCGATGCCGGAGTTCGCGCGGTTCGGCTTCGCGGCGCCGGCGCATCCGTTCGGGAACCGCCGCGACAAGTTCGGCGTCGACGAGGCGGTGATCGCGCCGCTGCTCGCGGAGTTCGACCGGCGCGTGGTTCCCTGGGCGCGGGGGGAGCTGTCGTGCACGGGCGAGACGCGGGCCGAATTCCTCGCCTCTCTCGACGCGCAGACGCCGCCGCCGCCGCCGGAGGACAAGAAGGCCGCCCTGCGCCGGAGGCGCGCCGGGGCGGGAAAGCCGGACGGGCGGAAGGCTCGGGACGAGGATTTCAGACGGCGCGGCTTCCTGACCCGCGACGACCAGTGGAGCGACCGCACGGTCGCGGTGCGCCGCGGATATCTCGCCGCGGTGGCGAAGGCTCTCTACGCGGCGGACGGGTTCGTCATCGAGAGCCTCGAGGAGCTGACGGACCCCGAGGTCGCCGAGGCCGCCGCGGAAGCGCTCGCCGAGGCCAATGCCGACGGGGAGCATGAGAGCAGCTATGTCGGCGGCGTCCTGAAGGTCATCCATCGCCTCGGGCGGGACTTCGTGCGGCGGGATGCGGAGGACGTCGCGCTCCTTGCCGAACTGGTCGCCGACTATGCCGCGGACCGCGACGGGATCGCGCCGCGCAACATGGCGAGGCTCCGCGCGTTCAACGCCGACCGCATCCAGGCGTTCATCGATCTCTCCGGCACGCTGCTGAGCGGGGTCAATGCCGAGATCGATCGCCGCCGGCAGGCCCACCGGCGCAGGAAGGGCGTCCTGCCGAAGCGGAGCGAGGTCTTCGACGCCGAGCTGCGCCGCGAGGTGATGACGGTGATCGCGCACGACATCATGCTCGGGCGCGCGCCGCGCAGCGCCAATCTCATCCTGGCGAGGCTGGACTGGGTCAGCTGGACGGGGGAGCTCGCGACGCTCCGCATTCCCGCGGCGAGCGTGAAGATGCGGAACCGCAAGGCCCCCGATCTCCCGGTGCCGCTGGATGGCCCGTCGAGCCGGCTCCTGAGGATGTATATCGACGAGATCCGGCCGGACGCGCTCCGGGAAGGGGACGAGCGGAACCCCTACCTGTTCCCGGAGCAAGGCGACCGGGCGCCGGGGCCGGACAAGCCGTACAGGACGCTGCTGAAGCGGCTGTGCCGGCGGGTGCACGAGGTCGTGGGCGTGCGCATCAACCCGCATCTCTACCGCCATCTGATCGGCTGGATCTGGCTCAAGGAGGATCCGGACCGCCTGCCGGACGTGCGGCAGCTGCTGGGTCATCGCAAGCTTCAAACGACGCTCGAGTTCTACGTCGCGCTCGATGAGGAACTCTCCCTGGGCCGCTGGCAGGAGTACATCAATGAACGAAAGGCTTCGCATGACGCAGGCGGCAAGGCGCGAGTTCGAGGATCGGGTCGCCGCGGTCTCGGCCGATCTCGCCGAAAGCGGCCTGAGCTGAACCGCTGGGCGGTGGCGGAGGGTCTCCGCGCGTTCCTCGACCCGGAGGCGGATCCCTCCCGTCCGCCGGCGCCGGCCGAGCTGAGGGCGCGGCTTGGCGCCGCCATCGAGGCGCGCGGCCGGGACGCGGCGTTCCGCGACTTCGGGTTCTTCCAGATCGGGGCGGCGCGCCTGTGGGGCGCGGAGGAGACGGCGCATTTCGCGCGGATCCTGCGAGACATGCGGGTGGCCAAGAAGCCGGAGCGGCAGACCGAATGGGAGCGGGCGCAGCGGGCGGTGCGGCGGCTGCCGTCCGAGTGGCGCGAACTCATGGCGGCGCATCTCGATCGCTCGCGGGAGGAGCGGCCGCGGCCGGAGAGGGCGCGGCGACGTCTGGAGCGCGAGCCGTCTCAAGGCCGTCGCCGACGCCCTCGCCCGCTGGCGGACCTGGTGCGACGCGACGGGCGCGGCGACCTGCCGACCGGCGTCTCGCTCGACGCATATGCGCGCCACCTGGTCCTGAGAGGCGTCTCGGAGGGCTCGGCGGGAGACTACGTCGAGCGCATCCGCTCCGGCTTCGCGGTCGTCCTCCGGCCCGGGTGGTCGTCGGACGCCTGCGCCTTCGTGGTCGAGGACTGGCGGCAGCGCGGGGCGGCGGCGGGGCCGAGGACGAAGACGGGCGCCCAGCTGGTGTCGGCGAGGGTTCTCTACGACCTGGGCTTCGACCTGATGGACGAGGCGCGGGCGCTGCCGACCCGGGGCCTCGCCGCGGCGCTGACCTTCCGCAGCGGCGTGCTTCTCTCGACGGCGGCTGCGCTGCCGCAGCGCGCGCGGGCGTTGTCCATGCTGGCCTTCGGCTCGACGCTGCACCTGCTCGAGCGCCCGGACATCCTCGTGCGCATTCCCGGCCGCTTCCTCAAGCTGCGGGAGACGGACAAGGCGCGGGAGACCTTCGAGCGGCGTCTTCTGCAACCCGAGGCTCCGGGAGGCGCTGGATGAGTACCGGCGCATGTTCCGCCCGCTCTTCGACGACGGCGAGGCGCTGTTCCCGTCGGTGCATGCGCCCGAGCCAGGCTGTCTCCGAACGCCGCATCGGGCAGATCGCGGGCGAGGTCACGGATGGAGCGTCTCGGGGTGCGGATCTCCATCCACCGATTTCGCGACAACGTCGCGACCGAGGCGTCCGAGGCGATGCCGGACGGCGGCCGCCTGGCGCCTTCCCTGCTCGGCCACAGGGATGCGGCGACGGCCGCCAGGCACTACGATCATTCCGAGGGCATGGCCGCGGCGCAGGGCTTCGCCCGGGTCCTGGCGGGGCGGCGGACCCGCCGGACGGACCTGCTCCATGAGGCGGGTCGGGCGGTCGTCCGCCGCCGCAGGCCGCCCGAGGTCGTCGCCTCGGACGAAAAAAGTTCGACGAAGCGTTTTGGCGCCGGGTGTACCGCCCCCGGATCGTGAGACACCGATTTGGGACTACGCGACCATGGGCTCGGCGTCCATCTGGTCGCGCCTGAACTGGGCCGGCGAGCGGTGACCATGCCGCTGGATCAGCCATTGCTCGTTGTAGGTCCGGCGGAACTCCAGCAGCGCCAGGCGAAGCTCCTCGACGGTGTCGAAGGTGCGAACCCACAGCAGGTTCTCTTTCAGGGTCCGGATGAAGCGCTCGGCGCAGCCGTTGCCCTCCGGGGCCCGAACGAAGGCGGGCGACGACGCGATCCCCAGCCAGCGGATCTCCGCCCGGAAGTCGTGCGACATGTACTGGCTGCCGTGATCGTGGCGCAGGCTCAGCCCGACGGCCACATCCTTGCCGATCCCGCCGAAGCGGGCCTTCACGCCCTGGCGGACCGGCTCCAGCGCCTCGTGGCGCGTGCCATGGAGGGCGGCGTGGATGCCGACGCACTCGGCCGAGCAGTGGTCGACGGCGACGAAGATCGCCACCTGCCCCTGGGCGGTGGTGACTGCCGCGGTCATGTCGGTCCCCCACATGGCGTCGACCCTCTCCGGAATGATCGTGCCATCATGGCTGCGCGGCCCCCGCGGCGTCGCTCGGCCCGTATCCGCCGCAAGGCCATGCGCGCGCATCAGCCGCCGCACCCGCTCCTTCGAGGTCCGCACGCCCCTGAAGCGCAGGCGCGCCCAAACCTTCCGATAGCCCTCGCCGTGGAACGGGCTCGCCGCCAGCACGGCCCGGATCGCCTCGACCAGCACCGCGTCCGGCATCGGACCCTGCGGCCCGGGACGCCGCCGCTCGGCCGGCGGAGCTCCTGCCGTCAGGCGGCGGCGATAGATGCTCGCCCGGCCCAGGTTCCAGACCCGGCAGACCCGCGCCAGGCCGTAACGGCGTCGACCGGAGATCGAGATGACCGCGCTCATCGCCTCGACCTCCGCCGGGCCAAAGGGCGGCCCGCCTCCAGCCGCGAGATCTTCTCGTAGAGCAGCTCGTTATCCATCGTCGCCGCCCCGAGCTTCGCCTGAAGCTGCGCGATGCGCGCGTCGCGGTCATCGCGGGGCCGCGACTTCAGGCTCGCCGCGCCGCCCTCGAGAAACGCATCCCGCCACCCGCTCACATCCGCCGCGGTCACGCGCAGGTCTCGGGCCACCACCTCCAGCGGCTCGCCCCGCAGCACCCGAAGCACCGCATCCTGCTTGCGGTTCGCCGTCATGCGGCGCTCCCGCCCCGGCGCCCCGGCCGCTGCGATACCTGAACTCTCCGCGCCCGGGGCGCCTCCGCTTCGATCGTCAGACGTCATCCAACACCTCCTTCGTCGCCTTCAATAAGGCTTCAGAGATGTCTCAGCGAACCCTGGGGCGGAGGACGGGCGAGACGATCTCATCCATCTCTTGTGGCCGGAAGCCGCAGTTGAGCCGCCGCGCAGGCGGCTGAGAAGACAGCCAGCGACGCCGCATCGGCAGCAGGGCGCTTCCGGCCACGCGTTTCGCGGCCGCGCAGGCGGCCGGGGCCCGCAGGGTCGCCTGCGGGCCCCAAGCCATGTCTGCACGCCGCCGGGTCGCTCTCCGTCGACAGCGTGCCGCCGGCCGCCGCAAGCTGCCGCAAATCGCTCGATTTTCCGCAGGAAGTTGAGAAGGGGGCGGCAACACCCGCATGGGATGGCGCCGGCCCTTCTTCAACTTTTTCCGCCGGCTGCCGCAACCGCCTTCCACCGCTTCTTCCGAGCTGGAGGAGCGTCAACTTCTCTCGGACCAGGGGGCGCTGCCGTGGCGCTGGATGATATGGTATCTTTTCGCAACTTGATTTGGCCGAGACGATAGCGCGACTTCCCTGCGCTGGACCGCCGACGCCTGCAACGACCCGCACATCGCGGCGACGGGGATGGACGCGCACGCGCTGGAGATGGTCCTGACGAGAGATGCGGCCAGGTCGGAAAAGACGCGGCCGCGGGATCCGGGGAGGGCGTTCCATGCTCCGCCGGCGAGCGGCAAGTTTATCGGCCGCGGGTTGTTCGCCGGCCACGAGGGGCGCAGGTTGCCGGGCGATGCGGTGGGACAGGAGATGCGCATGACCCGGAAGCTCGGGAAACCGATCCCGGAGGGGACCGGCCTCGGCCGCAGGCTGTTCCTGAAGTTCGGATTGTGGGGCGCGGCGCTGCTGGGCGCGCCCGGCCGCGCGGCGGCGCAGGACCGGCCGGGGCCGGGGGACTTCCATCATCCGCTCTGGGGCCGGATCTGGACCAGGGAGTTTCAGGCCTGGCGGGCGGCGGCGAACCATCCCGACCAGATCGCGCTGGTGCAGGATCATGACGGCGTGCCCGGCAATGACGGCCTGCTGCTGGCGAGCCGCGTCAGGACCGAAACCGCCCGCACCGGCTGGGAGGGGGCGCCGGGGACGACCTACGAGGTGGACCTGCGCCTGAGGAAGGAGAGCACCAACCTCTACGGCCGGGTGGACCTGGTGAACCCCCATGACGGCAAGGTCCTGATGCGGATGGACGTCTATTCCGCGGGCGGCTGGGGGCAGTGGCGGCGGGAGAAGGCGCGGATCACCTGCCCCAACGCCGGGCTGAAGGTGGTGCTGCACAACGGCTCGAACAGCGCCGGCGGCCAGTTCGACATGCTGGTGCACACGCTCGAGATCCGGCCCTGGCCCTTCGGCGAGGCCAAGCCCCCGCCCCGGCGCATCCAGCAGCCCTTCTGGTGGGTGGAGCCGCTGATGGCGGGCGCGACCTGGAGCTTCGACTTCCGCGACTGTTTCCGGGCGCAGGAGGGGGGGGACCCCATCGCGGGCTACGTCTATGACGGGCCCGAGCCGCATTCCTGGGACGGCCCGGTGCTGACCCTGACGCCGACCGTGCCCACCGACGGGCCGCAGGAGCGCCGGGTCTACGCCCGCTCCGCGCGCAGCCGCAGCGACGAGGGGGCGGAGTTCCTGATCCATGTGCGGCCCTCGGCCCCGCGTCTGTCGCTGCGCGAGGCCCCGCCCGCGCTGCTGGTGGAGCGCGGGCGCGGCGTGCCGGCGGTGCAGGCCGAGGACTACGTGCAGGACGGCCACGGCCCCTGCCGCTTCGCGCCGGAGGGCGAGGTTCCGGACTGGCTGAGGGTGGAGCATAACGGCCTCGTCTGGGGCCGGGCCCCGGACGCGGCGCTCGGCCGGCAGGAGGCGCGGGTGCGCGTGGTGGACCGGCGCGGCGATTCCGTGATCGTGCCCGTGGTCTACGAGGTGGCGGACCGCTTCGACCGCACGCCCACCCTGACGCTGGAGCCGGGCACGCCCGAGACGCCGACCGAGATCAGCTACGACCTGATCCGGGGCCATCAGGGCTCGGGCGAGGTGATCTTCCTGCCCGACGGGCATTACCGCTGGCGGATCGGGACGAACATCGCCCAAGCCGGCCCCGGCGAGCCGCCGATGATCGTCACCGGCGGCCCGGGCGCGGTGATCGACGACGTGCTGGCCATCGAGAAGGGGACGCGCGGCCTGCTGGTGGAGGGGATCACCGTGCGCCGGCCGCTCGGCCTCAAGAACTGGCGGGGGACCTGCTACACCGGCGGACCGGTGGAGCGGATCTTCCTCTATGACCTGACGGTGGAGGTGCAGGCGGTCAAGGTGAACCTCGACGACGGCAAGAAGTGGAAGAACCGCGAGGCCGAGGCCTATGTCGGCAAGTGCTACGACCTGCGCGACGGGCATTTCGTGGTGCTCGACCATTGCGTGGGCCGGAAGGCGGCGGAGATCTTCATTCCCGGGGGGACGGGGACGCAGGCGCTCTATGACTGCCGGTCGGACCTGTGCTCGGACGATCACGGGCTGACGGGGACGGTGCGCAACCTGGTGGTGGCGGGCTTCGTCACCGGCCGCTTCGCCGGCAACCACACCGAGGCCCAGCACCGCGACCTGTGGCAGGCCTTCGGCGACAACGCCCCGGTGCCGTGGCGGGTGGTCTATGACGGCTGCTTCCTCTCGGCCCGCGACGACGGCATCACGCAGGGCCACTTCACCTCGTGGCACGGTTGGGGAAGCCGGGGGAAGGGCCTGGAGGAGGCTTTCCACCAGCACGTGATCCGCGACTGCGTGATCCTGTCCGCCGTCCATGCCCACGGCCTGACGCTGGAGCGCTACAGCGACCTGCGGGTGGAGCGGGTGCTGGTGGCCGGGCATCCGGATTCGGCCAAGACCACGCAGCTTTTCGTGCGCAAGCCCTCGGACGCGGTCTTCGACGGGATGATCTTCCAGACCTACCACGACGAATACGAGGCCCCCGCCTACCGGCACCTGCTGAAGATGGGGCCGACGGGCATCCTCAACCTGAGCGACGAAGGCGCCCCGAAGCTGGAGGAGATCTTCCCCGACTGGTGGAACGCCGCGCTGCCGGACGAGGCGCGGGTGAAGATGGATCCCGCCTGGCACGCCGCCCATCCGGGCATGGGACCGAAGCTCTGCTGGCCCGGGGACTGAGGCGGGACGCCGCGCCCCCGCGCGGGGCGCGGCGTCGTTCCGTCGGGTGCGGGCGGCGGTTCCGCGCGTGGCGCCCGCCGGGGCGGAGAGACGGTCTTAACCCTGTTTCCGGAAAAGGAGCCGCCGCCTCGGCGGTCTCCCGCCATGCTTTCCCGAGGATGCCCGCGTCTTGACCCAGACCGTGATCACCGTCTCCAGCTCCGCCGAGCTTCGCCAAGCCTACTTCGCCGCCAAGGGAGGCGAGACCATCCTGCTGAAGAATGCGGGAGAAGTCCTACGAGCTGTTCACCAACTCGCCCTACGACTACAAGAACAAGCCGCTCTCGGACACGGTCGTCTTCCGTTCGGCCGATCCCGGGGACCCGGCAGTGTTCAAGCAGCTCGTGCTCAAGGGCGCCAACAACCTGGAGTTCCGGGACCTGGTGTTCGGCGACCAGCAGGGCGCCCCCCACCGCGTCGTGGAGATGCGCCGCGGGATCGAGAACGTGAAGATCGCCGACTGCGAGTTCCGCGGCTGGGCCGAGGGGCGATGGGTGGACGGCGCCAGCAACGGCGGCGCGGCGGCCCTGGTGATGGAGGCGAAGAACTTCGTCTTTCAGGGCAACACGATCGAGAATTTCGCCCTCGGCCTCGACGCCATGAAGATCGAGGGGCTGACGGTGGAGGGCAACGTCTTCCACGCCATGCAGTCCGACGGGCTGCGCATGGCCCAGATCGACGGCGGGCGCGTCGCCGACAACGAGATGAGCGGCTGGCTGGGCGTGAAGACCAGCGTCGCGCATGCCGACTTCATCCAGCTGTGGTCCACCGGCACCGACCAGCCCACCCGCGACCTGGTGGTGGAGCATAACCTGCTGCTGGCCGACACGCCCTTCAACCCGCAGGGCATCTTCCTGCACAACGAGCGTGGCCTGACCTACGAGAACATCGTGGTCCGCGACAACCTGATCTACGACAGCCACTGGAACGCCATCTGGGTGCATACCGCCGACGGGGTGGACGTGTCGGGCAACGTGCTGGTGCGCGCGCCCGACGCGGCCGGGTCGGACGGCGAGGCGCCGCGGGTCAGGATCTACGGCTCGACCCATGTGGAGCTGGAGGACAACGCCGCCTCGGTCATCGAGGTGCACGGCGCCTGGAGCGGCGGGGGCAACACGGTCCTGAACCATTCGGACGTGCAGGCGGCCGCGTTCTCGGACGCGAAGCTGGCGGAGCTGAAGGCGGTCTGGGGGGACGACCCGTTCTTCGCCAAGTTCCTCGAGGCCGTGGGCATGGCCGACCCGGACGCCCCCTGGCAGGCGCCGCACGGGGGCGAGGCGCCCGCGCTGGACGGGGCGCTGACGCTTGCGGCGGCGGATTACGACGACGGGCTGCGCGGGGCGGCCTACCTCGACGTTCCGGGCCTGCAGGCGGGCGCGGGCGACGGCGGGCGCGAGGGCGACGTGGAGATCTCGGGCGGCGCGGTGGTGGACGCGCGCCCGGGCGAGTGGCTGGAATACACGGTCGAGGCGGCGCAGGCGGGGGCCTGGGACCTGTCGCTGGCGCTGTCGGGGCAGGCGGGCGCGGTGCGCATGGAGGCCTTCCGCGAGGGGGAGGCGGCCTCCTACGCCTCGGCCGAGGTGCAGGTCGCGGCGAGCGCGGGCTTCGCGCCGGCCGCGATCGGGGACCTGGCGCTGGAGGCGGGGACGCAGACGCTGCGCGTGACCTTCCTGAGCGGGGTCCACGCCTTCGAGGGGATGACCCTGACGCCGGACGAGGCCGCCGCTCCGCCCGCTCCTGCCGTCCCCGCCGCTCCGGCGCGGGAGCTGGTGGGCCAGGCCGGCACGCTGACCGTGACGCAGGCGGATGCGGGCGAATGGCATTCGGTCCGCTTCGCCGAGGCGCTGGACGACCCCTCGGTGGTTATGGGACCGCTGTCGTTCGACGACGGCGATGCGGCGACCCTGCGCGTGCGCCACGTCACCTCGGAGGGCTTCGAGTTCCAGGTGGACGAGTGGGACCATCTGGACGGGAGGCACAGGGCCGAGACGGTGTCCTGGATGGCGGTGGAGCGCGGGCGCCACGTCCTGCAGGACGGCACGGTGGTGGAGGCCGGCGACGTGACGGCCGATCACGAGGCGACGGGCGCGGCCTTCTCGGACGCCTTCGCCGGCGCGCCGGTGGTCTTCGCGCAGATCGCCTCGGTCAACGGCGCCTCGGCGGCCGTGGCGCGGCTGTCGGATGTGGGGGCGCAGGGCTTCGGGCTGCGGCTTCAGGAATCCGAGAGGTCGGACGGCTGGCACTACGAGGAGGACGTGGACTGGATCGCCTTCGGGACCGGCGGCGGCATCGTCGAGACGGGGCGCGTGGGGGGCGTGGACGACGCGGGCGCGCGGGTCGATTTCGCGGACCGCGCGGCGGCGCCGGCACTTCTTCGCCGCCCTCCAGACCTTCGACGGGACGGACCCGGCCTCGGCGCGGCTGTCGGGGCTGAACGGCGCCGGCGCCTGGATCTTCGCGCAGGAGGAGACCTCCCGCGACGCGGAGACCCGGCACCTGCCGGAGACGGCGGGCTGGCTCGCGCTGTCGGACGAGCTGCTCTGGGCCTGAGCGCGGAGGCCCGCCGCCGCGGGGGCGGCGGCTCGGGCATGCAGGGTCGCGCGCGGCGGCTCGGGCATGCAGGGTCGCCGCCCGCGCGGCGGCGGCTCAGCCGCGCAGGGCCGCTTCCATGGCGGCGGCGGCCTCGGCGGCGCAGGGATAGGGGCCTTCGGCGAGGTAGTCGGGCAGATGCGAGGCACCGCGGGCGCCGGCGGCGGGGTCGGCCTCGAAGGCGGCGCAGATCCCGGCCAGCGCGTCGGCCAGCGCCTCGGGGCGCACGTCGCGCACGGAGACGATGTTGTCGTGCGCCTGCGAGAGGTCCTTGCCCGGATAGGCGTTGGTCACGGTGCGCAGGCCGAAATGCGCCATCTCCAGCGGCGGATAGCTCGGGTGCGGCGAGGCCATGAGCGACAGGCCCGCCGCGCTTTCCGAGAGCAGCGCGGCGTAATCCTCCAGCGAGAGCTTGCCGAGGGCGCGCAGGCTGCGCCCGTCCCCGAGCGGCAGGGGCGGGTGGTCCATGCCGGCGGAGACCGCCTCCCACTCCTTCTGTTCGGGATGGCGGGCGGCCCAGGCGCGCAGGCCGGCCGCCACCAGCGACCAGCAGTTCCGGGCGATGGCGGGGCGGCCGTAGACCACGATGCGCCGCTTCCGCCCCGCCAGCGGCCGCGCCGCGCGCGCGGGGTCGAGCGCCGGGCCCAGGAACGGGCGCATGGAGCCCGACAGCCGCGGCGCCAGCACCAGCGCCAAGTCCGCCCGGTTGCCCTGCGCGGCGTAATGGGCCGCCAGCTCCCGGCTGTTGAGGATCACGTTGAAGGTCCGCGGCGGGTTGAAGGCCTGGATCGCGAGCAGGTGGTCGGAGCCCATGGGATGGAAGGCGGGCTCGTATTCCTGGATCAGCTGCCAGAGCGGCCGCGCAGGGCCGCCGAAACGGGCGTCCTGCGCCTCGACCAGCGCGCGGATGTTGAGGGCGAGCGCCCAGTTGTAGCCCAGGAACAGCTCCCGCGCCCGGGCGGGGACCTGGGCGTGCGGGCGGACCGGGGCGACGATCTCGACGCCTGCGGGATCGAGGCCGGCGCGGCGGGCGAGGGCGGCGAAGACGTTGGCCTCGCCCGGCTCCCCCTCGCCGCCAGGGGCGGAGGCGAGGATGCGCAGGTCCACGGCGCCGGAGGCGTGCGGATCTTCCGCGCCGGAGGCGCGCAGGGCGGCGCCGATCTGGGCGAAGATCTCGAGCCCGGTGGTCACGCCGCCGAAGGCCTGGTCGCGGGCGAGGGAGGGTATGGCGAGCGTCAGGCGCGGCGTCTCCGAGGGGTCGGGGATCAGGCGCCAGGCGCCCACCTCCTGCGTGTGCAGCTCGGGATAGGCGAGCAGGCCGCGGGCGCGGGCGACGGCGCCCTGGAGCAGGCGGGAGCGGCGCAGGCGGTCGCGCAGGGCAGGGTTCATGCCTCGCGCCCCGTCACGCGGCGGACCGAGGCGCAAGGCGCGGTTGCCGATGCCGCGCGCCAGGGCATCCGCAGGCGGGCGCGGCGGCGCGTCCCGGGATCCGGCGCGCGGGGCGCCCGCCGGCGCGCAGCGGCGAGGGCGCGGTCGCCGGCGATCAGCTCGGGATCTTTCGGCGATCATGGCGCCCACCAGCTCGTCCACCGTCGAGACCTTGGGCGGCGGCCGGTCCTTGACGGTGAAGTGCTTGTGAAAGCGGGCCGAATGGATGATCCGCGGCGCGGCGTGCACTCCCGAGAGCGCCTTGAGCTGCGGCCAGTTCATCAGGTTGTAGTTGTCGGGCAGGGTCGCCACGCGCAAATCCGTCTCCTCCCACAGGATCTCGCGCAGGACGGGCTGGTCGCGCCCGGTTCCGTGATCGCGCACCGCCTCGGCCCAGCGGGCGAAGAAGTCCTGCGTCCGCGGCCCGCTGCGGTAGGCGACCACGCCGCTGTTGAACTGGGGGAAGGCGGGGGGAAGGGGCGTGCGCCAGACGACGTTGCATTCCTCGGCGTTGCGGTTCTGGTCGTGGGCGAGCGCGAGGTCGAAGCGGTCGAGCAGGTCGAACACGTCGCGGAAATCGGCGACCGCGCGGATGTCGGCGTCGAGATAGAGGCTGCGATCGAAGCGGCTCGCGGCCATGCCGTCGATTTTGGACCGGGTCCAGACCTGCGGCAGGGGCGTCACCCGGTCGAAGATCGCTTCCGCCTCGGCCCCGAGGCCGGAGGCGGCGGTCTCGGGGTCGGTGAACAGGTCGATCGGCAGGTCCGGGCAGACGGCGCGGACGGAGGCCGCGGCCTCCAGCGCGATGGCGGCGTAGCCGCGGCCCGTGGCCACGAAGAGGGCGCCCCGTTCGGGCGCCGGGAGCCTCCGGCATATTCAGGTCTCCGGCAGGGTTTCGAGGATCAGGCGCTCCATCCGCCGGGCGAGCAGGGTCGAAATCCGCACTGGTATGCGATCTCGCGGGAGGCCGCGCCCATCTGCCGACGCAGGGTTTCGTTCCGGGCGAGCGCAGGCATTGCCCGGGTCTGGGCTTCCACATCGTCGGGAGCGAAGAGGAAGCCCGTCTCGCCCTCCTGCACCAGGTCGGCGTTGCCGCCGAGACTGGAGGCCACCAGCGGGAGGCCGGAGGCGCCGGCCTCGGTCATCGAGACGCTGAAGCCTTCGTGCCAGCCGCCTATCGGGCGGGAGTGCTGGAGGAAGACATGGAGCCTTCGACAGGGTCTCGGCCACGCCGTCCGCATCCATGTAGCCGGGAAGGTGCACGCGCCCGGCGGCCGGCCCCGCCGCCCCGGCGGCGGCGAGATGCGGCCCAAGCGGGCCATCGCCGATGCAGGTCCACTCGGCATCGACTCCGGCTGCGACCACCTTTTCGAAGGCGGCGAGGGTCTCCAGCACCCCCTTCTCCTCCGTCAGCCTGCACACCGAGATGAAACGCAGAGGCTCTCCGTCGGCGCGCTCGGGCAAAGGAGCGTGCGGCGAAGGCCGCCACAGGGGCCCCGCATGGGATGATGTGCGCCTCGCGCAGCCCGAAGGGACGCAGGCGGTCGATCTGATAAGAGGCCACCACCGCCGTCGCCGCCAGGCGCGGCAGGGTGCGTCGCATCACGGCGCGGTAGGCGCGGTTCTTCATGAACAGCGTCGCGTCGCGCCCATGCACCAGCAGGCTGACCGGCAGCGCGCCTTCGAGCGCCGCCACCACCGGATTGGCGACGGAGGCGAAATGACAGAACACCCCCTGGAGGTCAGCGTCCAGCAGCGTCCTGCGTATGTCTGCAAGCCCCTCCGGCCCCGGCAGGATGCTGGAGGGCAGACCGAGACGCCAGCGCAGGCGGGTCAGCTTCGTGACCGGCGGCGGGAAGGGGAACGGAAGAGGCGCCGCTCGAGCCGTTCCGGAATCGGCTCGCAGTCGGGAGCCCATCTCCAGGCGAAGAGGATCGGCTCGATCTCTTCGAAGGCCAAGGCCTGGCGGATCGCCCAGACATGGGAAGATACGCCGAATTCCGGCAGAACGACGCCGATGCGGGGACGGAAGCGTTCATGAGGCGCCGGCGCCGTCCCGGGCTCTGGCCGCCGGAGCCGCCGGAGCCCGCCCCTGCGGCGATCCAGATAGCTCATGTAAATTTCCTCGAACAGAAATTTCAGGTTGTCCACCAGAAAGACGCGCTTGCGGCGGCTGAGCGAGAGCCAAGCCGCGCGCGGCAGGCTCGTCAGGCGGCTGAGCCGGGTGCCGCGGACCAGACGAAGCTCGAACTCGGTTTCCTCGATCCGTTGGCGGCAAAGGGCTTCCATTTCCGTCTTTCGAGGCGTCTCCATTCGCGCAAGGTCCCGCAGGAAGGAGCGGTGGCTTAGAAGCCACCACTCCTTCCGCTTGATCCGAAATCCATAGAGGTGACGCCATCCCCGGCTTTCCTGCGGCACGCCCGAGAGACCGTCCAGGCGATAGCGCACCAGCGGCGCGTCGATGTAGGCGATATCCCCCAGAAGGGCGGCGCGAAAGAACAGGGGGGTGTCCTCCACCCCTCGCCGGTCCTGGGCAAGGGACCGAAGCGTTCGAAGAGTTCCCGCGACCAGGCGGCGGCGGCGCCGGTGCAGTTGGCCGGCTCGCGCAGGACTACGAAGGGGTCGGCCTGCTTCCAGAGGACGATGCAGTCCGGCGGGCGACGGATGCCGAGGGGCCGGCCATCGGGCCCGATCTCCCGCAGGGCGGAGTGCACAGCCTTGATCCGTCCACCGCCCTCTTTCCAGGGCCGGACCAGCCGCCACCCGGTCCGGTTCCGAGACATCGTCGCCCGCAGCGTTCACCGAAGCTTCCCCGAGGCCATGGCCGCGAGGCGGTTGGTATGCGCCAGGATCCCGAGATCTCCAGGTTGCGGTTGAGCCGGACCCGGTGGGGACCGTCATAGGCGGCGGCCATCTCCTGCATGACGGCGAGAGTGGCGTCAGGAGAAGCGTCGTCGGAGAGGATGATTTCCAGAGGGGAGTAAGTCTGCGCGAAGGCGCCTTGAATCGCCTCGCGGACCGTCGATTCCTGCCGATAGGCCATCACGAAGAGAGTGACGAGCGGGACCTCGGCGGCATCCTTGGAAATCAGGGCGTTGGCAGGCTCTGGCATTCGCTCTCGGAAGGTTTGGCCATCGGGGATTTCCGCCTACACCAAGATGCCGGCCCTGTCACCGCGACGGGCCGCCGAGGAGGCGGTCAGGCGCATGCGCAGGGTTCGCGGGCGGCGGCTCATGTCGGAGCCCGCAGGACGCTGCCGCTTCACCTGCCGTCGACGGAGGGGCATGGCGGATGCGGCTGGAACCGGCAGCCGCCGGAGAAGGGAAGTATTTTGGTGGCGAGATAGTTGAACAAGACCTGTCCACGCTGCGGGCGAGCCCGCCGGAGGGGGAGCGTCGATGCCATTCCGTGCCGTGTCTCTTACGATGGTCCAGAACGAGGCGGACGTCGTCGAGTATTTCGTCCGCGCCAACCTGCGGCTGCTCGACCACATGGTGGTGGCGGTAAATCCCTCTTCGGACGGAACGGCGGAGCTGCTGGACGCGCTGGCGGAAGAGGGGCTGCCCGTCACCGTCTGGCGCGTGGGGCGCAATCATTACGCCCAGGGCGAGATGTTGTCCTGGCTGGCGCTCAGGTTCGGGACCAGCGCGTCCGGGGCATCTGTTCCTGCTCGACGCCGACGAGATCCTTCTGGCCGGGGATCGCGCCGCGCTGGATGCGGCGCTGGAGGCGATCCCGCCGGGATCGGTGGGCGTCATGCCCTGGCGCAGACTTCCTGCCCCGGAAGACCGTCGGCGCCCGCTTCGATCCGGAGGATTTCGGGCAGCGGTTGTCCGAGGAGCTCGATCCCACCGTCAAGCTCGTCATCCCGGCCGCGACCGTCCTGCACCCCAAGGCCCCTCTGAGGCACGGCCTGCACAAGGCGCACGACCCGCAGGGCGCCGCTCTGGCGTCGGCGCCCCTTCAGGGCGTCGAGATCGCGCATCTGCCGGTGCGTTCCTTCGCCCAGATCCGCGAGAAGACGGTCGCCGGCCTTCTGGCGCGCGCGCTTGCGCAGGGAACGGGATGGATGGGGCATCAATCCCATCAGCGGAGCGTGGTCTGGAACATGCTGCAGCAGCCGACGCTTCCCGACATCGACGCCATCGCCGCAGGATACCTGAACAGGCTGGGTCTGCCGCTGCCCGAGGTCGTGCCGGACGACAGGCTTCCCAGGGTGAGGCTGACGCTGAACGCCGCCGCGCCTGCGCCGGACGACGACGAGCTCTATCTTCGCCTCTCGCGCCGGCTCTACTGGAGCGCCTTTCCCCTTCCCAATCCGGTCGACGCCCTGGATCCGGCCCCCGAGCCGCCCTCGAAGCAGGAGGCGCGCGATCGCTCGGGCCTGCCTGCGGGAGCCTTCGCCGCCGCCCAGCATGCCCGCGTCCTGAAATGCGACTGGCCTCCGCTGGAGCAGGCGGCCAACCGCTTCCGGCCTGCCTGCGTGCTGGACCTGGGATGCGGACTGGGCGCCTACCTGCGCCTGTTCGCGGAACGAGGCGTGCAGGTCCGGGGCGTGGACGGGGCGCCCTGGACCAATTACAGCCAGATCCCTGAAAGCGCCTATCGCCAGCACGACCTGAGCGCAGGTCCTCCGGGGCTGGACGAATCCTTCGATCTCTCGATCTGCCTGGAAGTCCTGGAGCATCTGCCCGAGCCGGCGGGGCTGGAGATCGTGACCTGGCTGGCGGAGCGGACCCGGACGGCGATCGTGTTCTCGGCCGCGCAGCCGGGCCAGCCCGGGGACGGACACATCACCTGCAGGCCTCCGGACTTCTGGTTGCAGGCGTTCGAGCGCTGCGGATGGACGGCGGATCCCGCCGCCAGCGCAGCCCTGCGCCTGACGAGCACGCTGTTCTGGTTCCAGCGCAACCTTTTCGTCCTGCGCGCGGAGCGGCAGGCCGATCCGGAGGGCCTCTCCCATCTTCTGGAGCTTTCGCAGGTCGCTGCGCGCTGGCCCGGCCACGGCCCCGGCCGCACCTTCGTCGGGTTCGCGGGCGAGCGGCCGTCCTTCGCCCGGGACGGCGCGCGGGAGGTTCCCGTTCTCCCCGCCTATCAAACGGAGGCGCGGTCCCGACCGCTGTGGCGGCGCGGACTGGGACGACTTCGGCGGGAGGTGCGGCGCCTCGCGGCGGGCTGAGCGTCAGCCCATCCCCTGGGCCATCTCCCGAAAGCTCTCGCTATTCGCGATGAGGTCGTCATAGCGTCCCCGTGCCGTCACCTTTCCCTTGTCCATCAGGAAGATGACGTCGCAGTTGCGCACGGTGCTCAGGCGGTGAGCGATCATCACCACGGTCTTCCTGCCGCCCAGGTTGGCCACCGCCTCCATCACCGCCCGCTCAGTCAGATTGTCGAGCGCGGCGGTCGCCTCGTCGAGGAACAGCACGTCGGGGTCGCGGTAGAGGGCGCGGGCGATGCCGATGCGCTGGCGCTGGCCGCCCGAGAGGCGCACGCCGCGCTCGCCCACCAGGGTCTTGTAGCCCTCGGGCATCTCCTCGGTCACGAAGCGGTGCAGCTCGGCCATGCGGGCGGCGCGCTCCACCGCCTCCATGTCGATCTTCTGGGGATCCACCCCGAAGGCGATGTTGGCGGCGACCGTGTCGTCCACCAGGAAGATCTGCTGGGGGACGTAGCCCACCGTCGCCTGCCAGGCGCGGCGGTTGGCAGGCCCCACCGGAACCCCGTCCACCGTCAGCGCCCCCTCCTGCGGGTCCAGCAGGCCCAGCATCACGTCGAGCGCCGTGGTCTTGCCCGCGCCCGAGCTGCCGACGATCCCCGCCGAACTCAGCGCCGGGACCGACAGGTCGAGGCCCTGGAGCGCCGAGCGGTCGGTGTTGGGATAGGCGTAGCGCACGCCGCGCAGCTCCAGCCGGTCCTCCAGGCCGAGGGGCGCCGGGGGCGGGCCGGAGGGCTGCGGCTTCTCCGAGGCGGCGGGTTCGCTCCAGGTCCTCGTGCAGCGCGTCGAGCGCGGCCGTGCCGGTGCGCAGCTGCGCCATCGCCCCGTAGAAGCCCTGCAACGCCGGGAACAGCCGCGCACCGGCGAAAGCGTAGAGGCCCAGCAGCGGCATCGCGGTTTGGACGGCCTCCTGTCCCTGGCTCATCAGGGCCAGCGCGAAAAGCAGCATGCCGCCGAACACCACCGCCTCCAGCGCGAAGCGCGGCAGCATTCCCATCAGACTGCCGGCCGCGTTCGCATCGGCCATCCGGCGCGCATGGGGACGGAAGCGGTCGGCGGCCGCCTGCGTCATGCCGAGGATCTTGAGGTCCTTGATCCCGCCGAGCGCCTCGTTCGCCGTCTTGAAGCGCGCGGTGTTGGCATGGAGCCGCACCCGCCCATAGTGCAGCATCCGGTGGCGCAGCGTCGTGAAGATGGCGGCGTAGGCCCCCCCCAGCAGCGCCGCCGCCAAGAGCGCCGCCACGGGGTCGGCGATGAGCAGCAGGCCCACGAGGAACAGGATCACGGCGCCCTGCGTCAGAAGCTTCAGCGCCGGCAGGAGCATGGTGTTCACCACCAGCTCGACCTCGTTGAGCACGGTGCGGCCCAGCGTGGCGGAATGGCGACCCAGGAACCACGAGTAGGGCAGGGAGAGATAGCCCACAGCAGCCGGCTCGAGAGGCTGTAGCCCCTCATGCTGGCGAAGCGGACGGTTGCGTAGGTGCCGGCGGCCTTCACCACGAGGCTGAACACGATCAGAAGGAACATCGCGACTTCGAGGAAGGTCAGGAAGTCCATCGTGTCATGGTAGCCCGTCCAGTCCCGAAGGGCCGAGAGGCGGAGGCGCTCCCTTCTTGATCATCTGCGGGCTGTTCAGCACCGCGATGAAGGGCAGGACCGAGGCGACGCCGATCGCCTCGGCCAGGCCCATGAACAGGATCAGCACGCCCAGCAGGACCGCCCGGCGGCGTTCGTGGCCGTTCAGCAACTGCCAGAGCTTGCGGTATGTGTCGAGCATCGGGTCTCCGAGGGCGGCCGGCCGTCAGGCCATGAGGACGCGAGGCTGATTTCCGGGTCGACGACGGCGTTCCTTCTGCGGCCGGCGGCGCGGGACGGCAACCCGGCCCGGCGCCGCGGTCGAGGACGTCGCGCCAGAGCGCAAGCAGCGCCTCGGCCTTGGCGGGCCAGAGCGCCTCCTTCGCAAGGCGCCTGCGGGCGGCGGCGCCCATGCGCGCCCGAAGATCGGGATCGCTCAGGCGGCGCACGGCGGCTGCGAGGTCTCTTGCGGATAGGTTTCGGGGTCCGTCACCGGCACGTGCATAACGTCTTCGTCGTCCACGATGAAGGCGGGTCCGCCGCGATCGGCGGCGATGCAGGGCAGGCCCCAGCGCTGCGCCTCGTAGAGCACGTTGCCCGCAGGCTCGCGGAAGGAGGGGAACAGGAACAGGTCCGCCTCCCGGTAGAGCTCCTCGACCTGCGCGCGGGGGATGCGGCCGAGAAAGCGCACCCGGTCGGCCACGCCGAGGCGGCGGGCCTCCTCGCGGCAGAGGTCGATCTCTTCGCCCTCGCCGGCCGAGGTCAGGACGGCATGGGGCAGGTCCGCCAGATGCCCGAGCGCGCGCACCGCGTCGCGCAGGCCCTTGGTGCGCACGCCCCGGCCCACATGCAGGAGGTTGAGGCGGCCGGGATGCCGCCGGGCGCGCGGGCAGGGGGGGCAGGCCGTCGATCCCGAGCTCGAGCACGGCTCGAACCGCGAGCGGCCCCGAGGACAGCGGCCCGACATAGGGGGCCACGCCGAGCACCAGCGCGGCCCGCGTAGCCGCGCCGCAGCCAGGGGTCGCGGCGCAGGCGACAGGCGTCGAGCCGGCGCAGGCGGGTGTAGAGGGCGGCCGTGCCCGTCTCGGCCTCGAAGGCCGGGGGGGTGGAGAGAGCGCCCCCGAGCGGACCCGCGGAATAGGGCACGCCGAGACCCCGGAACGGGACCGCGTAGCGCGGCGCTTGGGGCATGATCATGTGGGCGACGTCGAAGCGTTCGCCCGCCGCCAGCCGAGCGCGGACCCAGCGGCGGACATGGCGGCTCAGGACCGGCCAGGACGGCTTGAGCATGGAGTTCATGCGGGGAAGCGCATGGGCGCCTCCGGCTCGGGCCAGGTGACGCAGCGCACATGCGGAAGCTGGGCCTGGTGGTCGCGCACTTCGGGCCGGTCGAAGCAGAGCAGGGTGAGGTCGCAGATCCGCCCCAGCGCCTCGGCCCATTTGAAGGAGACGAAGGCCTCGCCCACGTCGCGCCCGTTGCGCCGGGGTGAGGAGGATGACCCGCAGCCGGTCCATCACGCCCCCTTCGGCCAGGCCCGGCCGGAGGCGGCCAGCACCTGCCGGAAATGCCGGGCACGTTCGCGCGCATGGGCCCCGCCGCCCAGCGAGGCCGCCCCCCACAGGACGGCGCGCGAGGCGTTGAAGGCGGCGAGCAGGCTCCAGACGGCAGCGGCCGCGAGGACGCCCCCGTGCTTGCGGTGCAGGCGCACCGTCGCCTCGGTCAGCATCACGTCGCGCCGGGCGTTGAGCCGCTTGACCGAGCCGCCGCCGAAATGGGTGATCTCGCCCACCGGCGCGAAGACCAGCCGCCAGCCGTCGGCCTGGATGCGGCGGCACCAGTCGGTCTCCTCGCCGAAGAAGAAGAAGCTCTCGTCCAGCGGGCCGACGCGGTCCAGCGTCTCCCGGCGGATCAGGAGGTAGCAGCCGGAGATCACGTCCACCTCCCGCTCCGAATCCCGCTGCCAGTCGCGCATGTGGTAGCGCCCGAACCAGGCGGGGCGCGGCAGCTTCCACAGGCCCGGAACTGGAGCGCGAGGTTCAGGAAGGACGGCCAGCGCGAGCAGGTGAGCTGCACCGACCCGTCGGAATTGAGCACCCGGCAGCCCATGGCGCCGGCCTCGGGGCGCCCGTCCAGGAAGGCGACCGAGTCCGCCAGCACGGTCCCGTGGACCAGCGTGTCGGAGTTGAGCAGCAGCACGTGACGGCCCTGCGCGCGGGCGAAGCCCAGGTTGTTGCCCCCGGCGAAGCCCAGGTTGCGGGGCGTGCGGATCAGGACCGCCTCGGGGAACTCCTCGGCGACCATTTCGGCCGAGCCGTCGGAGAAGTCGTTGTCCACCAGCACGATCTCGGCCGCGAGGCCGGGGCTGCGCGCCAGGCTTCCGCGCATCGACAGGAGGCAGTCCCGCGTCATGTCGCGGGTGTTCCAGTTCACGATGACGATGCTGAGATCCATGCCCGCCTCCCTCAGCCCGCCGCCGGGGCGCGGCGCGAGAGCCGGCGCAGGCGGTCGGCGACGGCGTGGCGGGCGGCCAGCGCCCGGCGCTCCACCAGGACCCAGCTCAGCACAGCGAGCAGGAGGGTCGGGGGCGCGGAGAGCGCGATGTTCTCGAGCGGGGTCATCGGGCCCCGGAGATGGACGACGAGCTGCTGCATGGGGAAGGCCCAGATGTAGACGCCGTAGGAATAGTCCCCCAGCCGGTTCCACAGCCGCAGGGGGCCGGCGGGGACGTAGGCGAGCCAGAGCACGGAATAGGCGATGGCGAGCATCAGCGCCTCGCGCCCGCCGGGCAGGCCCCCGAGCGCCAGCGCCAGCGCCCAGAGGGCGAGCGCCGGCGCCCAGTGCAGGCGCAGCCAGGGGGCGAGGACCTGCGCCGCCATGCCGAGGAAGAAGGGCAGGGACAGGTTCGCCAGCAGCTGCAGCTTGAGCGGCAGCGCCGCGCCCCGGCCCATGCCGCCGCTTGGAAGGCGAGAAAGCCGAGCAGGCACAGCGAGAAGCGCCGGGGCCCGGCCAGCAGCCCCAGCGCGCCGGCGAGGGCGACGCCCCCGTAGCAGGCGACCTCGTGCACCAGGGTCCAGAGCGAGCCGTTGACCGCCTCGGGGTAGGGGTTCGTCTCGAACACGCCGGGCAGGGGGTATTGCAGGAACGCGAGCGACAGGTTGGCGGGGAGGTAGCTCCAGGTCCCCGGCGCCGTCCAGTAGGCCGCCGGCGCGAGGGCGGTCACGGCCGGGCCCAGCACGAAGACGGTGAGCGCCAGCGTGACCAGGAGCGCGGGGAACAGGCGCAGCGCGCGGGCGGAGGCCCAGGATTCGAAGTCCCGCGCCCAAATCCAGCTGCGCGCGATCAGGAAGCCGGAGGCCACGAAGAAGATCGACACCGCCAGGTGCCCCAGCGTGATGCCGAGCTGCGCCTCCAGCGGCTGCCCGGCCCCGGGCCCCAGCGCGATGGGCCAGGCGTGGGAGACCAGCACCGAGCCGGCGGCGAGGAAGCGGATCAGGTTGAGGTTGTTGTCGCGGCCGGAGGCGAGGTCGCCGAGCCGGGGCGCGTCGAGCAGCGGGTTCACCGCGTCCTCCCCCCGCCCGGGTCGCCCTGCGGCTTCGGCGCCCCTCCGACGCCGGGACGGAGCGCGCCCCGGCGATCCGCCGGGAGGGCCGGGGCGCGGTCGGGCGCATCCTGCGGCCCGGGTTCGCTCCGGGGCGCCGGACGCCGCGACGGGGGCTGCGGCTCCTTGGGCCGGCCCAGCCGGTTCGAGGCTGCAACCGTCGCGGCGCGCGAGCGGCCGGCGGCGCCAAAGGCCCCCCCGCGGGCGCGGCGCGCGCCGGGGCGGGCGGCTCCGGGTTCAAGGAAGCGCCGGGCGCGGGTGCGCGGCGGGGCTTGCGATCGTCGGGGGGGGCGAAGCCGGGGATGTGCGGGCGCGCCATCCACAGGCCCGCACCGAACAGGAAGGAGGTGTAGGCGAAGATGTTGTTCCAGTAGTGGACCGTGCCGCCCCCGATCACGAGCCCCCCGAGCGTGGTCAGGAGCGCCGCGCGGCAGGAGCGCTCCTCCCACGTCTCCAGCGGCGCGCGCGAGATCGCCCGCACCTGCCAGACGATCACTCCCGCGAACATCAGGAAGGCCGGCAGCCCGTAGCGCATGGCGAAGAGCAGCCAGAAATTGTCTACCGAGGGCGTGAGCCAGCCCGGCCGCTCGGTCCACGGGTTCACGCCGATCCCGATTAGCGGGTGCTTCAGCACCGTATCCGATCCGAACTGGAAGGTCAGGATCCGGGTGTAGGAGCTCTGGTAGCTGAAGGTGGCGTAGCGCACGAAGGTGTGGAAGGGCGAGACGGTCACCACCATGTCGAGCGCGATGTAGCCCGTGATCGCCAGGTAGACGAAGATCCGCCAGCGCTTCGGGTTGGGCCGGGTGATCAGCTCCCACAGGATCAGGACGCTCTGGACCACGAAGCCCATCATCGCGCCCGAGGACAGCGCCAGGAACATCGACAGAAAGGAGATGAACGCCAGCACGCAGCGGAAGGCGAAGCCTGACCGTGGCCTCAGCGCGTACCAGAGCAGGCCGAAGGTCGAGGCCGCGAAGACGCCGTAGAGGATCGGGTGCGAGAAGGACAGCTGCGCCCGGCGGAGGCCGAAGCGCGGGTCCGGGTAGACCGGGCCCGGTCCGAAGGGGATCAGGTCCAGCAGGATCGGCTTGTGGCTGACGCTTTCGAGGATGGCGAAGGGCAGGAGGATCAGCAGCGCCGCGAACAGGATGCGGACCATGCGGATGAAGTCCTGGGAATTGCGCACCGCGACGCGCGCCAGCAGATAGCCGCCCAGAAACTCGATGAGGAACGATCCCGCCGCCTCCACCGGAGACCCGCCTTTAACGCCGTTGATCGAGATGGCGAGCGTGGCCCAGACCGCCGCGCCCATCATCAGCCAGTCCGCAGGCAGCGGCTTCCCGAGCTTTCCCGACAGCAGCTTGAAGAAGCGGGAAAGAACATCAGCAGGAGAAGCAGGCGGTAGAGCGGCAGGCTTATCGGGCCCGCCGGCACCACCACCGGGATCAGCAGCGAGGCGATGAACAGCGCCACCATCGCGGGCATCCCCGCCGCGGCCGCGGCCTTGCCCAGCCTGCGTCTCGCGCTGGGTTCCGCAGCGTCGGGCGCGTGGCCGGTGGTGGAGGCCGCGCCGCTCATGCTCGCGCCCGTCCGGGCGCCGCGCCGGGAGTCGGGCGGCCGCGGGCGGCGACGCGGCCCGAGATTTCGGCGTAGCGGGCCGACAGTTCGTCGCGCGGCGCCTCGGACAGTCCCTGCAGCTCCCGCAGCGCCATCAGCGCGCCCCGCATCCGGTCCCGCCCCCAGGCGGAGCGCAGATCCGGCGTGCCCGCCGCCAGCTTCCAGCGCATGAAGCCGCGCAGCAGGCGGCGGATCTCGGCCTGCTCCACAGGCGCGAAGCCGCCGTCATGGGCGTGCTTGAGCCCCACATAGGTGCGGTTCAGGATCTGCATGGCCCCAAGTTCATAGCAGCTTGCGCCGCGGCGGGCATGGAAACTTGTGGTGGTGAATTCGTCCGCTCAGGGCACCCACCAGGCAGCCATGGCGGGCGGCGAAAAAACTTGCGTCGATGTCTTCACCGAGTGCGTAGCCAGACAGGCTCTCGTCGAAGCCTGACCTTCGGATCGACTTCCGTCCGGAAGGTCATGCGGTAGCCGGTCATGAACTCCACCGGGATGGCGTTCAGTTCGCCCAGCCAGTCGGGAGCCCCGGCGCGGGCCGAGAGGCGCGCGCCCATGTAGAGGAAAGGGTTGAGCGCCCCGATGCGGCGGTCCATGCGGTTGCGCCAGTAGGCGATCCGGCGCTCGCGCTTCTGGTCCGCGGTCATCTCGTAGGCCGAGGGGGGCAGGACGCCGCCGGGAGGGTCATGCGCGTCGGCGGGGCAGACGCCGGCGACGCGCCCCTCGCGGTCGCGCTCGTAGACGGCCATGACCGCCTCGGAGGTCCCGGGGTGCAGGAGCGAATCGTCGTCCGGGAAGAAGACCACCGGGCCGAGTCACATGGCGCGAGGCCGCAGTTGCGTTGCGGGGCAGAGCCGGACTGGAGCGAAGAAGAACGAGTCTCGCCCTGCCAGCCGGGGCCTCGTGGGCGCGGCGCGGAGCGGCTTTCGCGCGCGGCGGGCAGGAGTCGCGGATCGTCGGAGCTGTCGGCCACGATCAGGCGCGCCGGCGGCCGCGACTGCGCCAGCAGAAGCGGCAGCGACAGGTCCAGCGCCTGGGGCCGGTTGCGGGTGGCGACCACGGCGTCATAGGTCAGCCTCCCCTCGGCCCGGGCGTCGGAACTGTCGGCCAAGTTCGCCTCCACACGGCGGGCCCGGAAGCCGCCGTTCCCCGAAAAACCAGAGGGCCGGGCCGCCCCCGCAGCCTGACCCCATCCCACGGGTCGGAGACTTAGCGCAGGCCGGGCGCGCGAGAAAGCCCCAACCCTCGTCTTCGCCGCTGGCGGGGCGCCGGTGGAGCGCCTACAACGCGCCGGGAAACGAAGGAGGCCTGCATGGCGGACGGTCCGGCGGAGCGGGCGGAGATGATCCTGAACCTGCACGGCGTGGGCGACCCGGAGCGGGCGCCGCGCCGGCTGGAGCCGGGGGAGGCCGGATACTGGATCCCCGAGGCGCTGTTCCGGGAGGTTGCAGCCCTGGCCGCCGAGGCGCGGGCGCGGGGGCGTGAGGTGGCGCTGACCTTCGACGACGGCAATCTCTCGGATCTCGCGGTCTGCGCGCCGGTTCTGGCGGAGCTGGGGCTGCGCGCCGAGATCTTCCCCCTGGCGGGGCGGATCGGGGAGAAGGGGTCGCTCGCCGCGGCCGACCTGAAGGAGCTGGCGGAAATGGGATTCGGCATCGGCTCGCATGGCTGGAGGCATGTGGACTGGCGGCGGCTCGATGCGGACGGGCGGCGGCGGGAATTCGCCGAGGCCGCGGACGCCATCTCCCAGGCCGCGGGCGTGGAGGCGCGGCGGGTCGCGGTTCCCTTCGGGCGCTACGACCGGCGGGTGCTTGCGGGCCTGCGGGCGGCGGGGGCGGCGCGGGTCTTCACCTCGGACGGAGGGCCCGCGGGCCGGGGCTGGCTCAGGGCGCGGACCTCGCTGACGGCGGGAATGACGCGGGCCGACGCGGTCGCCCTCGTCGAGGGCCGGGAGAGCCCGCTGCGGCGCTGGCGGCGGCGCGCGGGGATGCTGAAGCGGAGGCTCCTGTGAGGGGGGCGGGCGGTCCGGGGCACCTCCGGTGAGCCGGGTGCTCGTGGGCTTCGCCGAGGCGCTGGCGGCGCCCGAGGCGGTGTTCTCGCTGCGTGCGGCGGGGCATGAGGCGCGGCTCTTCGCGCGGGAGGGGGCGCGGGCGCCGGCGCTCTCGCTGGGCGCGGGCGCGCCGCTGAGGATCCCCGACCCGGCGCAGGACGCCGCCGGGGCCGTGGCCGCCCTGCGCCGGGCGGTCGAGGCCGATCCAGGGATCGCCGCGGTCCTGCCGCTGGACGACGCCTCGCTGTGGCTGACGGACCGGGCCTTCGGGCCGGGGGCGCCGGCGGGGCGCGCGGCGCCGGCGATGGCGGGCGCGTCGGGCCCGCAGGCGGCGCTGGCGCTCGACAAGCGGGCGCAGGTGCGCGCGGCCGGGGCGGCGGGGTTCCTCCTGCCCCCGACCCGCATGATCGAGGGGCCGGAGGCGCTGGAGGCCGCGCTGGCGGACCTGCCCCTGCCCGCCATCGTCAAGCCGGCGCTGGCCGCGGCGCCGGAAGGCGCGGGGCTCGCCCGCGGGAACGCGGTCTATCTGGAAGACCGGGCTGCGGCGGCGCGGCTGGCGGCCGGGGCGGCGGACCGGCCGGGCTTCTTCCCCGCGCTCGCGCAGCCGCTGGTGCGCGGCGGGGGCGAGGGCGTGTTCGGCTTCGCCACCCCCGAGGGGGTGCGCGCCTGGTCCGGCCACCAGCGGCTCAGGATGATGAACCCGCACGGCTCGGGCGCCTCGGCCTGCCGGGCGGTCGCGCCGCGGGCGGAGGACCGGGCGGCCGCCGAGCGGCTGGTCATGGACGCCGGCTGGCGCGGCCCCTTCATGGTGGAGCTTCTGCGCGGCGAGGACGGGCGCGCGCGCTTCATGGAGATCAACGGCCGGCTCTGGGGCTCGCTGGCGCTGGCCCGGCGGGGGGGGCTGGAATATCCCGCCTGGGCGGTGGCGGGGGCGCTGGACCCGGCCTTCCGGCCGCCCGACCCGCCGCCGCCCGAGGGGCTGGAGGTCCGCCACCTGGGGCGCGAGGTCCTGCATGTCCTGCATGTCCTGCGGGGGCCGAAATCGGGTTTCCACCGCCAGGGCTGGCCGCGGCTCGGGCCCACGCTGGCCGCCGTCCTGCGCCCGGGGCCGGCGCGCTGCTTCTACAACCACGACGCCTCCGCCCCCCGCTTCTGGCTGCGCGAGGCGGCGGCGACCGTCCGGGGGGCCTTCCGGTGAGGGCGCCCCTCCGGCACGCGGGGCGCCGGCGGCCCTCGCCCGCCAGCGGCGGGGGCCTCTCCTCGCCCGCCCGCGGCGCGGATCTCCTCCCGCCCGCCCTGCCGGCCGGACGGCCCGAAGCCCCGAGAGGAGACGCCCGGTGAGGATCGTCCTGCACGCCCATTCCGAATGGTCCTATGACGGGTCCTGGACCCTGCCGGCGCTGGCGCGGCTGTTCGGGCGCATGGGCGCCGACGCCGTGCTGATGACCGAGCACGACACCGGCTTCGATCCCGCCCGCTTCGGGGAATACCGGGCGGCCTGCGCGGCGGCCTCCACCTCCGCCTGCCGGCTGGTGCCGGGGATCGAGTATTCCTCGCCCGACAACGCGGTCCATATCCTGACCTGGGGGCTGACGGAGTTCCTGGCCGAAAGCCGGCCGACCCTCGAGACGCTGGAGCGGGCGGCCGGGCAAGGCGGGGCGGCCGTCCTCGCCCATCCCGCGCGGCGCGAGGCGTGGCGGCTCTTCGATCCGGCCTGGATCCCGCTTCTGTCCGGCATCGAGCTGTGGAACCGCAAGACCGACGGCGTGGCCCCGGGGGCCGAGGCGCGGCGCCTGCTGGCCGAGACGGGGCTGCCTCCGACGGTGGGCATGGACTTCCACCGAAGCCGGCATCTGTGGCCGCTGGACCATGTCCTGGAGGCTGCGCGGCACGAGGACGCGGAGACGGCGGCCGTGGCCGCGATCCGGGCGGGGGCCCTGACCCCCTGCGCCTTCCGCCGCCCGCTGGCCGCCGGGGACGGCGCGCGCCGCACGCCCGGCCACGACCGGGCCGAACGCCTGCGCCGCCGCCTGCGCGATGCGGTCAGGGGGCGCTGACCTCTCCTGCGCAGGCGCCCGCGCGCCGGTCCCGCCCTCGGGCCGCCCGCCCCTCCGCCGGACGGTTCCTCCCGGGCCCGGTCCGGCCCGCGACCGGCTCGCCATGCGCCGCGGGCGGACGCGGAACCGGAGGCGCGGCGGCCGGCGCGGCGCCTTCCTCAGCCGGCCGGCGCGGCCTCCGTCTCGGCGATCATGGCGTCGGCCGCGGCCAGCACCGCCTGCGGGTCCGCGCGCAGGTCCCGGGTCAGGGGGTGGCCCTCGCCCACGCCCGCGGCGTGCAGCAGGCGGTAGCCGAGGCCCATGGCGCAGGCCAGCGCGTAGAAATTGGGGTTGGGATAGGCGGGATCCGCGATCTCGGCGATCTGGGCGCCCTCGGGGCAGAAGATCATGTTGGTCAGCCCTGCGCCGTGGGGAGCGAGCAGGACCGCCGTCTCGGCCATCAGGCGAACCTGGGCGGGGAAGTCCAGCGTCTCCATGCGCACGATCTCGAAGCCGCGGGCCTCCAGCTCGGGCCGCAGCGCCGCCTCGCCCAGCAGGTGGCGGCCGCGCGAGCCCTCTCGGCTGATGAACACCCGCCGGCGGGGGGGCGCCGCGTCGGCGGGCGCCATCGCGGTGCGCAGGGGGCGCAGCAGCTCGGGGCGGAAGCGGTCGGTCTCCACCAGGGTCAGGGCCTCCACGTCCAGCGGCCGGTCCGTGTCCACGACGGGGAGGACTTCGGGGTCCACCCCCAGCATCCGCAGCGAGGCGTCCATCGCCGCCGTGCGCCGCGCGGGCAGGACCATGTCCGCGACGAGCCCCCGCTCGCGCAGCAGCAGGACCTTGGGCAGGTGCGAGGTCAGCCAGTGGGAGTGGTTGTCGTAGACCCGCTCCAGGATCCAGACGGCGCGGGCGAGGCGCTGCGGACGGGCGCGCGCGCGCAGCGCCCGCGCGTGGGCCGGGCGGAACACGATCTGCGAGAGCTCCAGCGCCGTCCCGTCGGCGGCGAGCACGGCGGGGTGGAACTCGTCCGCCTGGCCCGGGCCGCCGTAGCAGACGACGCGCGCGGGGCCGACCTGCAGGAGGCGCGTGGGGCGGGCCGGGCGGGCGGGCGCGTCGCGGAAGGAGAAGCCGAACCAGCCGGCATCCGCATCGAGCTGCGCCCGGTCGACGACGTTGCGGGGGAGCGGCCCCTCCACGGTCGCCGGCGGGTGCACCGTCTCGACCGTCGCGCCGGGGCGGCGGGCGGCCCAGTCCGCCGCCGGCTCGCGCCGCACGTGCCGCCAGCCGGCCGCCGAGGGCGGCAGCCCCGCCGCGTCCGCCAGCCGCGCGAGCCGGTCGAGCGCGCGCGCCGCCCCGCGCCGCGCCAGGGCGGCGACGCCCGCGCGCCCCGCCGGCGATCCTTCGGCCATGGCTTTCCCCTCCTCCGCGCCTTCCGGGGCGCTTGACCCGCGGTCCTGCGCCGCCACCATCCTCTCCCTCCGAGGGGAAGGACCGAGATGACCGGAACGGACCAGTCCCGCAGAACGCGGAAGGATCCCGGATGCGGGGTCAAGACGCTGCGTCTGCATATAGGCCTGCCCAAGACCGCCTCCACCTGGCTGCAGACGGCGCTGTTCCCGCGCCTGCCCCTGCGCCTGGCGGCCATGCCCGAGGCGGCCCTGTTCGCCGAAGGGCCGGGCCGGCTGCTGCCCCAGTGCCTCGCCCGGTCCGACAGCGTGTGGGACGGGATGGGGGACGGGATCCTGGGCGCCCTGACCGGCCGCGACCGGGCGGCGGAGCGCGACCGTGGGGACGACCTGCTGGTCTCGGAGGAGGGGGTGGGGCGCGCGGGCTCCCGCCCCGGCCATCTGCAGGCGCACCTGGAGGGGCTGCGCCGGTCGGCGGAGGAGTGGGGCTTCGCCCGCCTGCGCATCCTTTGCCTGGTGCGCCGGCAGGACCGCTGGCTCGCCTCGCATTATGCCCAGGTCTCGGACCGGCTGGAGGGCACCTCCCAGGCGGGGTTCGAGGCCGAGGCGGCGCGGCTGGTCGATCCGCGCGCCGACCGGCACCGGCTGGGGGCGCTGCTCGACTACCGCCGCCTGCACGCGGCGCTGGCCGGGGCCGCAGGGGCGGAGGCCGTCACCATCCTGCCGCACGAGTTGCTCCAGACCGACCGGGCCGCCTTCCTGGAGGCGCTGACCGGCTTTCTGGGCGAGAAGGCGAGGCGATGCGGGCGGCGCTGATGGCCGGGCCGGAGGGCGCGGGCGACGGCAACGTGCGCTCGGAGGGGGAGAGCTGGCGGCTGCGCCGCCGCCCCCTGCGCCGGTTCGACCGGGGCGCGCGGGCGCTGGAGCGGCTGGGGCTGCGGCGCGGACCGGGGCGGATCGAGGTCACGTCCGCGGTTTCGGCCCGCCTGCTGGGCGCCTACGCCGCCTCCAACGCCGCGCTGGCGGCGGAGACGGAGGTCGATCTGCGCCGCTTCGGCTATTTCGGGGCAGGCGCCGGCCTTGACTGAGGCGCGGCGCCCACCCCGAGCGCCCCGCGCGTCCTTTCGTAGCAGGCGTCAAGATTTCGCCGCAAAGGGCGGGCAGGAACCGCGTGGAGGATAGACGACGATGGACCACGCCCTTCGCCCCCGCGCGGACGACCGCCGCCTCGTCCGCGACCGGAGCTTCGCGCTGCGCCGTCTGACGGCGCCGCTGCGCGCGCTGCCGGATTTCCTGATCGTCGGCGAGATGAAGTGCGGGACCTCGAGCCTGTTCGACCATCTCCGCCGGCATTCGCTCGTTGCGCCGCCGCTGCGCAAGGAGCTGCACTATTTCGGCCATGGCGTCCGCCACGGGAAAGGCGAGGGCTGGTACCGCGCCCATTTCCCCCGCCGCGCCCGGCTGCGCGGCGGCGCGCTGACCGGCGAGGCCACGCCCGGCTATCTCTATGAACCCGGCGCCGCGGAGCGTCTCGCGGCGCTGATCCCCCGGGCGCGGCTGATCGTGCTGCTGCGCGACCCGGTGGAGCGCGCGATCTCCCACTACTACCACGAGCTCCGCATGGGCCGGGAGCATCTGCCGATCGCCGAGGCCATGCGCCTGGAGGAAACGCGCCTGGCCGAGGCCCGCGCCGCGGGGGAGGAGGGAATGGAGACCCTGCTTCACGCCTCCTACAAGGACCGCGGCCGCTACGCGGATTCCCTCGGGAGGCTGTTCCGCCTCTTCCCGCGCGAGCAGGTGCTGGTGATGGACGGCGAGACCCTGTTCCGCGATCCCGCCGCCGCCGTGACGCGCGTTTCGAAGTTTCTCGGTCTGCCGGCGGCGGAGGTTCCGCACCTTCCCGCGCGCAACCGCGGCCTGAACCGGGAGCCGGTGGACCCGGAGCTGCGCGCCGAGCTGGAGGAATTCTTCCGTCCGCACCAGGCGCGCCTGTCCGCCCTTCTGCAAGACGCGCCGGCTCCGACGGCCGGGACGGTCACGGCATGAGCGGCGCCCTGACCAATGCGTCGCCGCTCCCCTTCCCCGCGGAGCCGCCGTTCTTCATTCTGGGCTCGGGCCGCTCGGGCACCACGCTGCTGCAGAACATCCTTTCGGCCCATTCGCGCCTGGCGGTCACGCCCGAGACGCATTTCTGCAAGCTGGCCGAGCGTCTCTCCGGCGTCCCGATCGACGCGGACCCGCCGGATCTCGACGCCTGGTGGGCGGCCTATTGCGGCACGAGCCGCTTCGCGAGCGTGGGCGTTTCCGCCGAACGGGCGCGCGAGATTCTCGGGGTCGGTCCCGAGCGCAGCTTCCGCGCTGCGCTCGCCGCAATCCTGGCGGCCTTCGCCGAATGCACCGGCAAGCCCCGCATCGGCGAGAAGACGCCAGGGCACTTCCTCTACGCCCGCTGGCTGCTCGACTCGTTCCCCGAAGCGCGCCTGATCGTCATGCGGCGCGACCCGCGGGCTGTCATCGCCTCGCACGCCAGGACGCCATGGCGGAAGGCGGACTTCTCCCCCGCCGGGTCCTGGGTCAACAGGGCCACGCGGCTGCACGTCCTGGCGCGGGACGCGCGCTGGTGGGCGCATGTGAACGGGTGCATCCTGCCGCCGCTGGAGGACGAGCCGCGGGCCATGTTCGTGACCTACGAGTCCCTGGCATGCGATCCGGAGCGGGTGGTGCGCGAGGTCTGCGCCTTCTTGGGCGAGGCGTTCGAGCCGGCCATGCTCGGCGTCCGCCGCAACCGCGAGGCGGCGGCGGACGCCGGCGGGGCGGGCTGGAGCGCGGACTGGGCCGACTGGGCGGCCGGGCACCATGCCGCCGCCAGCGCCCCGGTCAGCGCGGCCTCGCTGGGAAAGTGGCGGCGGGACCTGACCCCGCTCGAGATCGCGACGATCGAGTCCCGGGCCGGCGAGGTCATGCGCCGGCTCGGCTACCGGGATTTCGCGGCTCCGCCCCTGCTGCGGCAGGCGGGCGCGGCGCTGGCGGCGGCGGCCGGGGCAGCGGACCGGGCCGAGCGCCGGGCGCGGCCGCTCGCGCGCCCCCTGCTGCGGCGGTAGCGTCAGGCCGCGTTCCCCGCGGCAAGACCCCGAGCCGGCGCGGCCCAGCCGAGGGGGCGGCCGAGCAGGCGCTCCAGCTCGGCGTCGCGGGGCGCGTAGTGGACGCGGAGCCGTTCCAGCGCCCGGGCGTCGGCCTCCGACGGCGACCAGGCCGGCCCCGCCCAGTGCCGCTCCCCCGCGAAGGCCGCGATCCGCTCGGGCGGGAAACCCGCGATGCCGAGAAAGCGGCAGATCCGGTCGAGGACGGCGCCGAGGTCGCGTTCCATCTCGGCATGGTCGAGGATCATCAGGTTCTCCTCGGGAAACTCCGCGCGCCAGCGCGCGATGTGCTCGGCGTAATGGCCCATGTCCACATAGTGGAAGGGACCGTCCGCCTCGTGGTCCGGCGAGGCGAGCTCGGCTTCGATCGCCTCGGCGAAGCCTCGGGGGTCGCCTCGGCGGGCCTTGGCCGGGTCCGGGTCGTCGGCGATGCGCCGCCACATGCGCCAGGCGGACCAGGCGCGATCGGCGGGCTCGCGCAGCACGGCGATCAGCTTCACCCGACCCAGTTCGCGCCGGACCCGCGCCGGGGCCTCGGGGTGGCGGAGATAGTCGGGCGTCGCCTCGAAGGTCAGGCGGCCGCGGGCGCGATGGCGCCAGGGGAACTGGCGCAGATACCAGGCGCACCCGCGGTCGTGGTAGAGATTGAAGTAGTGCAGTTCCTTGCGCCGCGCGGGCGCGAGACGGGGATGCCGCTCCAGGTAGCGGTGCAGCGAAGTGGTGCCCGCCTTCTGCGTTCCGATGATCAGGAAGGCGGGGCGGGCGCGCAGCGCCGCGTCCAGCGGATCGGAGAGACGGGAGAGCCTCATCCGGCGCTCTCCGCCGTCCCCCGCGCGGGGACGTCGCGCGGGGCCCCGGGGGCCGACAGGCCGCGCAGCACCGCCATGAAGCGCGCCGCGCAGGCGTCGAGGGAATGCGCCCCGGCCTGCGCCAGCGCCCGCTCGGCCCGGCGGGCGGTCGCCTCCGGGTCCTCCAGCGCGCGGGCGAGCCCTTCGGCGAGCAACTCCGGCTCCGGCGCGGTCAGCACGGCCGTGGCCTCGTCCACCACCTCGGGCACCCCGCCCACGCGGGTGGCCACCACGGGCAGGCCGCAGGCCATCGCCTCCAGCAGCACGAGCGGCATCCCCTCGCTGCGCGAGGGCATGACCAGGAGCGTGGCGGCGCGGAACAGCTCCCGCACCCCCTCGCGGTCCATGACGCCGAGGAACTTCACTCGATCGTCGATCCCGAGGCTTCGCGCCTGCGCCTCCAGCCGCCCGCGCTCCGCCCCGTCGCCGGCGAGGTGCAGCCGCGCCTCCACTCCCCGCGCGCGCAGGCGGGCGAAGGCCTCCAGCAGGATGTCGCAGCCCTTCACCGGCTCGAGCCGCCCGGCCGCGACGATGACGGGCGGATCCTGCGGCGCCCTGCGCGCCGGGACTGGGCTCGGACTCCAGAAGGCCAGGTCCACCCCGTTGGGAACGAAATGCACCCGGGCGGGATCGACGCCGAGGGCCTCCACCCGCTCCGCCAGCTCCCGCGACACGGCGGTCACGGCGTCGGCCTGCATCAGGATCGAGCGGATCAGGGGCAGGCTCTCGGGCCGCAGCAGCCGGATCTCGCTTCCGTGGACCGAGACCACGACCTGGAAGCCGAAGATCCGCCGCCAGCCCAGGAAATAGTTGGCGTGCCCGGTCGCCATGTGGATGTTGACCACGTGGGGGTGGGTCAGCGCCAGCTTCGCGCCGATCACGGCGCGCTGCGCCATGCGGACGGGTTTCGTCTCGCCCCGCCCGCCGCCGCGGGTGCGGAAATCGACCACGCGCAGGCCGCGGCGGCGCATCTGGGCCGAAAGCTCCTCCATCACCCGCTGCACGCCCCCCAGGCTGCCCAGGGGGGCCATGGAGTAGAGCGCCACGCGCAGCGCGTCGTGGTGCGAGGCTTCCGCCCGCTCGGATGCCGTCATGTCGGTTCCTCCCTCGTTGGGGCGCGCGCCTCAGGCGGCGGGCCGCCCGCGGCGCAGGACGTCTCCCCAGCGCCCCGGAAGGCCGCAGGAGGCGAGCCACAGGTAGATCTCCGCCGCCCCCGGGTCTCGCTTGAGCGCCCTCAGCAGAAGGCTTGCGGCCGGGCCGCGGCCCGAGAAGCCCGCGCGCAGGTGCCGCCGCGCGCTCTCCTTCAGGAAGGCCGTCTCCAGCCCCGCGGCGCGCAGCTCCGGCCGCCAGCGCTGGAGGAGCATCCGCCGCGCCTCCAGGTTCGCCCGCGCGGCGCGCGAGCGGCGGATCGCGCCTTCATGGACGTCGGCGGCGTTGTGGTAGCGCATCACCGGCGCATCCGCCGCCGTCACGTCGAAGAAGCGGGCGGCGCGCATCAGGAACTCCCAGTCCTCGGCGGCGGGCATATCGGGGTCGAAGCCGCCCACGGCCTCCAGCGCCTCGCGCCGCACCATGCCGTTCGAGCCGAAGCCGTGCAGCACGTTGCGCTCCAGGATCGCGGGGAAGACGCGGCCGAAGGCCTGCGGGCGGGCGATGACGGGCGGGCCGCCGGGGACCAGCTCCTCCACCCCGCCATAGACCAGCGCCACGCCCGGCGGCGCCGCGCGCAACGCCTCCACCTGCAGGCGCAGCTTGCCCGGCAGCCATTCGTCGTCGGAATCGAGGAAGGCGATCAGGTCGCCCCGCGCCTCGGCGATCCCGCGGTTGCGCGCCCGCGCCACGCCGCCGTTGCGCGGCTGGCGGATGACGCGCAGGCGGGGGTCGTCCAGCTCGGCCAGCCGGGCCTGCGTGTCGTCCTGCGAGGCGTCGTCCACCACCAGCACCTCCAGCGCCGGCCAGTCCTGAGAAAGCGCGCTGCGCACGGCCCGCGCCACCAGTCCGGCGCGGTTCCAGGTGGGGATCACCACGCTGACCAGCGGCTCGGGCGGGAGCGGCGGGCAGCGGCCGCGGCGCTGGAGCGGAGGCGGCCGCGTCGAGGCCCCGAGAGCCCCGCCCCCTCGGGCGGCGGCCGAGGGCGCGGCGCCCGGGCCCCTCCGGCGGCTGCCCCCCGCCGCGAGAGCCGCGCCTGCGCCGCTTGGCAGCGGGCGGCGAGGTCGCGATTCGCCTCGGCCGCGTTTCCGGCGAGAGCCTCCAGGCCGTCGCCAGCGCAGGGCGGCGGCGGGCGTGATCGCCGCGTTCGGCCAGCATCGCCTCCACCCGCTCCAGCACGGCGAGCTGCGCCTCCACGCCCTCCGCGCCAGGTGCGCTGGCCGCTGAGCGAGGCGGCGGGATCAGGCAGGCGGCGGTAGAAGCCGCAGCCCCCGGCCGCCATGACCAGGGGCACGCCGCGCAGGATAGGCGCGCATCATCAGCTCGCCGTCGTCGTTGACCGTGGCCGCCGGGTCCCAGCCGCCGCCGCGGATGTAGCCCTCGCGCGACCACATCACCGAGCAGGGCGGATGCCACCAGCCCGAGAGCCAGGCCTCGAGGTCGTCCCAGCCCCGTCGCCGCGGCGCGCAGGAGGGCGGCGCCGGCCGCCAGAACCCCTCGTCGGGCGCGTCGCCGGACCAGCTCAGCCGCCGCCAGGGACAGAGCGCGACCGCGCCGGGGGCGCCGGCCAGCGCGCGCGGCCAGCGCCTCCAGCGTCTCGGGCGCGATCAGGTCGTCGGCGTCGAGGAACATCACCGCCCCGCCCCGCGCCTGCGCCGCGCCCGTCAGGCGGGCGCGCGCGGCGCCGGGGCAGCGGCTCGTGCAGCACGCGCACGGGCGGCCCGAAGGCGGCGGCGACCTCGGCGCTGCCGTCCGACGAGCCGTTGTCCACCACCAGCACTTCCAGCGGCGGATGGGTCTGGTTCAGGACCGAGCGCAGCGCGGGCGCAAGCCAGGGCCCCGCGTCGCGGCACGGCATGACGACCGAAACGGTCGGCGGCGTCTCCTCTGTCATTCCGTCCCCCAAAGTCTCCCCCGCTCAGGCCCCCACGGCCCCCAGCGCAGGAACTCTCCGCCTGCGGAGGCGGCGAAGCCCTGCGGGTTCAGCGACTGCCAGCGCCAGTGGTCGCGGCACATCTCCTCGAGCCCCCGCCGCGCCCGCCAGCCGAACAGCTCCGCCGCGCGCGAGGCGTCGGCCACCGAGACCGCCACGTCGCCCGGTCGCCGGGGCGCGATCTCCACGGGAATCTCCCGCCCGCTGGCCCGGCGGAAGGCCTCCGCCGCCTCCAGCACGCTGCAGCCCTCGCCGCGCCCGAGATTGACCTTGAGGTTCCGCCCGGACTCGCCCCCGCCGTCCAGCAGGTGCTCGATCGCCGCACGATGCCCGCGCGCGAGGTCGCCGACATGGATGAAGTCGCGGATGCCCGTGCCGTCCGGGGTCGGCCAGTCGTCCCCGAAGATCCGCAGCCGCGACCGCCGTCCCGCCGCGGTCTGGGCGATGTAGGGGAAGAGATTGGCGGGCGGCCCCGACGGATCCTCGCCGATGGCGCCCGACGGATGCGCCCCCACCGGATTGAAGTATCGCAGCGAGATCGCGCGCAGGTCGGGATGGGCGCAGGCGAGGTCGTCGATCATGCGCTCGCACATCAGCTTGGTGCGCCCGTAGGGATTGGAAACCGCCAGGGCCGCGTCCTCGCGGAACGGCGGCTCGCCGGCCGGATCGTAGACCGTGGCCGAGGAAGAGAAGATCAGCCGCCGGACGTCGTGGCGGAGCATCGCCCGGAAGAGGGCGATGCTCCCGGTCAGGTTGATGTCGAAGTAGTCTTCGGGCGCCAGCACAGACTCGCTCACCGACTTGACCCCGGCGAGGTGGATCACCGCGTCCACCCGCCGCGTCCCCAGCGCGCGGTCGAGGGCGCCGGGATCGCGCACGTCGCCGTGGATCATCTCGGGGCGGCCGAACCCCAGCTCCCCCACGCGGCGCAGGGCCTCCGCATGGCCGGTGGAGAGATTGTCGAGGACCATCACCTGCAGACCCGCGGCGAGGAGTTCGGCGGCGACGTGGGAGCCGACGTAGCCCGCCCCTCCGGCGAGGAGAATGGTGAATGGCATGAATTACCCGCTCCATGGCGAATTGCGGCCGAAAACTGGACGTCAAAGTGACGAACGTGGAATTCAACATCGCCGCAGCACGCCCGGTTCGCTCGGAGCGAGCCGCTTTCCGTCTGGTGGAGTGCTTTTGCGATGTCGCCTGCTATGCTGGTCGGAGCGAAGCGAGGGAGGGTTCGGGCGGTGGGAATTCTGCGAGAGGTCAAGTGCGCGATCGAGGGGGCGTTCGGGGTGGCCATCCTGAGGACCGCCCCGAGCAAGCATTTCTACCCGATCCTCTCGGCCCTGCGCCCCTGGACGGAGAAGGACGTGATCTTCGACGTAGGCGCCAACGACGGGCGCACGGTCGAGGCGCTGCGCAGGACCATTGCCGCCACGCCCCGCATCTTCGCCTTCGAGCCGACCTCGGCCACCTTCCGGATCCTCAGGGAGCGCACCGCCCGCTACGCCAACGTGGCGGTGTTCCCCTTCGCGCTGGGGGCGGAGCCGGCGCAGGCCACGATCAATCTCTACGAACAGTCGGTGATGAACTCGCTGACGCCGCGCGCCATGTCCGCCGTGGGGGTCGAGCCGGTCGAGGTCCGCACCGTGGACCTGATGATGCGCGAGCTGGGGGTGGAGTTCGTGCACTTCCTGAAGATCGACACCGAGGGCTACGAGATGGAGGTGCTCAAGGGCGCCCGCCGCGCGCTGGAGGAGGCGCGGATCGCCTTCATTCAGGCGGAGTTCCACTGCGCCGGGGCCGAAGGGCTGGAGCGGCTCGAGGAGCTGAGGCTCTGGCTGCATCCCTTCGGCTACGAGCTTTTCGGCATCTACAACCAGACGCACCAGGCGCTGGAACCGGACGGCTGGGCCCATGCCGGGACCGCAGGCTACCGTCCGCTGCGGCTGGCCTATGCCGACGCGGTCTTCGTCTATGCGGGCCGCGGTCAGGCGGCCGGGCGGGGGGCGGCGCCGGAAGCGGCCGCGTCCGGCTCCGGGGAGCAGGCGGCGCCGTGACCGGCCAGCCCGCCTCCGCCAGCCCGCCGGTCGGCTAGCCCGCCTCCGCCAGCCGCCGGCGCAGCTCGGCCTTGTGGACCTTCTCCAGCGTGGATCGCGGCATCTCCTCCACCACGAACACCTCCCGCGGGACCTTGAAGTCGGCGAGGCGGGCGCGGCAGGCCTCGATCACCTCGGATTTCAGCGCCTCATGGCGCGTCGCGGGCAGGTCCGGCGCCGGGATCACGAAGGCCACGGGGACCTCGTCCAGCATCGGGTGCTTGCGGGCCACCACCGCGGCCTCGTAGACGCCGGGGACGGTCGCGACCACGCGCTCGATCTCCGAGGCGGCCACGTTCTCCGCCCCCACCTTCAGCATGTCCTTGTCGCGGTCGGCGAAGGTCACCCAGCCGTCCTCGTCGAGGCGCACCCGGTCGCCGGTGACGAACCAGCCGCCGGGGAGGAAGCTCTCGGACGTGGCCTTCTCGTTGCCGAGATATTCCAGGAACATCTGCACCCCGCGCCGCCCGCGGCACTGGAGGTGACCGACCTCGCCCGGCTCCACCGGGGTCTCCAGGTCGTCGCGCAGGATGCGGATGTCGTAGCCCGGGCCGGGGCGGCCGGTGGTCATGGGGCGCGCGCCCATCAGGGCGTCGCCGATCAGGCCGTGGGTGATGGTTTCGGTCATCCCCCACCAGCCGATGGAGCGCACCCCGAAATGCGCGTCGAAGGGGGTCTCGTTCGCGGCCATGCCGAACATGCGGAAATGGTGCTCGGGCGGGGTCTCGTGCTGCATCACGGCCTTGGCGAAGAAGGGCAGCATCGAGGCCCAGGTGCAGCGGTTCCTCACCGCCACGTCCCAGAAGCGCGAGGCGGAGAATTTCGGCATCATCGCCACCGTGCCCCCCGCCCACATGGTGGGCAGGATCGAGTAGGTGCGCGCATTGGTGTGGAAGGTGGGCATCATCACCAGGTGCACGTCGTCGCCGGTCAGCCCCTCGTTGATCGCCGAGGTGCGGGCCCCCCACAGCGCGTTGCCCTGGGTCCACAGCACCCCCTTGGGCCGCGAGGTGGTGCCGGAGGTGTACTGCACCGACCCCAGCCGCCACGGGTCGGGGGCGAGGGTCGGCAGGGTCGCGGGGTCGCCGTCCAGCGCGGCGAAGGACGAGGCGCGGTCCGGGCGCAGGCGCGGCCGGCGGCTCGGCGCCTGAGGTCAGGTGGTCGGTGACCGCGACCCAGCGCACATGGCGGGCGGCGCGGGCGACCGTCTCGGCGTGCTCGGGCTGGGTGATCGCCGCCACCGCCCCGCAATTGTCGGCGAAGTATTCGAGCTCCTCCTCCGAGGAGCGGGTGTTGGTGGTCACCGCGATCGCCCCGATCCGGGCGCAGGCGAACCAGAGGAATTCCATCTCCGGCGAGTTGTCGAGATGGACCAGCACCCGGTCCCCCTCCCTGATGCCCCGCGCATGGAGCCCGGCGGCGACGCGCAGGACGGCACTCGCGGAACTGCGCGTAGGTCCAGGTGCGGCGGGGGCCCTCGAACGGCTCCCACGCGAGGAAGGTCTTGCCGCCATGGGTCTCGGCCCTGCGGTCCATGAGCCAGGCGATGTCCCGTCCCGCGAAGGGATGGATCCCCTCGCGCGCGTCTCCGATGCGCATGCGCGTCTCCTCCTGCGGGGGCGTTTTCCGGGCCCTCTCGCGCGTCATCCAACGCCCTCGGGGCGGCCGGGGCAAGCGTTCCGCGACGCGGAACCGGCGGCGAGGCGCCCGCCCGCGGAGGCGCCGCGCCGAGGGCGCGCCCCTGGAAGCCGTTCCGCCCGCGGCGCAAGGCGACCGGTCCGCCGCTGGCGACCGCCGCCAGGGGGCGGCCGAGCCCGAAAGCGCCGCGGGCCGGATCTCCGCCACGGGCGGAACGGCCGGCGCGGCGCCCCGAAGGGGGAGGAGGCGGCTTCCGCGGGGCGCGGGAGGGGCCGATCCTGCGGGAGGCCTTCCGCGCGTCCGTGCGGCGATCGCCTCCCCCCTGCGGCGAGCGCTCATCTGCGGGACGTGTCCCCGCGCCCTGAGGGACGGGCCCTCGCGCCCCTTCGAGACGTGCATAACCCCGCGCCCCGCAGGGGCCTCCCCGCCTTGCCTCCCCCGCTCCGCCCCTCCATGCTGCGCCCGCGATGCGACCCGGCCCAGGGCATCGAGGTGGACCCCGAGACCGAGGAACCGAACCCATGACGCGCCTTCTTCCCGCCCTGCCCCTCCTGCTGCTCGCCTCGCCGGCCGCGGCGCATCTGCCGCCGGGGTCCTACGGCTCCTTCGCCGCCGGCGCCACGCATCCGCTGTTGCGGCGCGGACCACGTGCTCGCCATGGTCGCGGTCGGGCCTGAGGCCGGGCTGCTGGGAGGACGCGCCGTCCTCGGCCGTGCCGGCGGCCTTCGTGGGCGACCATGGCGCTCGGCTTCGCGCTCGCCCTCGCGCGCCTGCCCCTGCCGGCGGTCGAGCCGATGATCCTCGCCTCCACCGTCGCCCATCGGCCTCGTCGCCGCCTCGCGCTCCGGGCCGACCTGCGGGCCTGCATGGCCTTCGTGGCGCTCTTCGCCCTCTTCCACGGCCATCCCACCGGGGCGAGCTGGCGCGCGGCCGGGGCGCTGCGCTTCGGACTGGGCTTCGTCCTCGCCACCGCGGCGCTGCACGGGGCGGGCGTGGCGCTCGGCCTCGGGGCGGCGCGGCTCGGGCGGGGCCGGGCGGCTCGCCTCCCGCGCCCTCGGCGCCGCGGCGGCGGGGTGCGGGCTGCTAAGCTCGCCTTCGGCTGAGGGCTCACCGCCCGCCCCGCCGGGCGATCTCCCGATAGAGGGTGGAGCGGCCGAGCCCCACCTGCCGCGCCGCCCGCGCGGGCGCGACGCCCGAGGCGACCAGGCGCAGCGCCGCGTCCACCGCCTCGGCGTCCGCAGGCGGCCGGCCGGGGCGGGCGCCGCGGGCGCGGGCCGCCGCCAGCCCGTCGCGCGTGCGCTCCGCGATCAGCCGCCGCTCGAACTGCGCGAGCGCGCCGAAGACGTGGAACACCAGCTCTCCAGCCGCCGAGGTGGTGTCGATCCGCTCCTCCAGGCTCACCAGCCCGATCCCCCGCGCCCTGAGCGCCTCGGCGGTCTCCAGCAGCTCCCGCAGGGACCGGCCCAGACGGTCGAGCCTGACCACCGCCAGCGCATCGCCCCCCCGCGCGTAGTCCATCAGCGCCGAGAGCCCGGGCCGCGACGCCGCGGCGCCCGAGATCACGTCCTCGAACACCCGCGCGGCCCCCGCCCCCTCCAGCCGCGCGACCTGGCCGGCAAGGTCCTGCGAGGGGGTGGAGACCCGCGCGTAGCCGAGGATCTGTCCGGTGGGGGTCATGGCGGGGCTCGGGCGGCGGCGGGACGGAGGCGGCGCCGCAGGATCGGCCGCGGAGGGCCGCGAGGCAAGCGGCCCGCGCCGCTTCGGGGCGCGGCGGAGGACCCTCGCGCCAAGGTGACGCAAGGCCCCCGCCGCCCCCGGCGCCGATGAAGCGGCCCGATCTTCGACCCCGTGCGCTCGCCGCCGTCGCGGAGGGGGCCGGCCATCGGCAGGCCGCGGCGCGCTTCGGCCCCGGGGGCGCCGGCCCGCACGCAGGACCGATCCGATCTCCGGGAACCGGATCGGTCGGGGGTGGAGTTTTTCCGCGAGGGGGGAGGTCTCCGCGGCCTGCTCCCCTGGCCGGGAGGAGCGGAGGACGATGAAGGCCTCGCGGTTTTCGGACGAGACCGGCGTTCATTCCGAAGCGGGGAGAGGTCGGCATGCCGGGCGCCGAGGCTGGACGCGTCCGCCTGTCGCCGCCGCTCCCGGGAGGGGCGGGCGCCCCGGGCCGTCGCCGCGGGCAGGCCCCGCTTCGGCATCGGGACCGGGACGCGGACCGCAGGAGAGCCGGACGCAGGCGGGGCCGTCGCCCCGCGTCAGGCCTGGTCGAACCAGTCCAGAAGCTCCTCGAGGCTGCAACGCCGTTCCAGCCCCGGGCTGTAGTATCGGGACAGGCGGAGATACGCCGCGTGGAAGATCTCCTCCACGTCCCGGCGCCGGCTCCGGCGGGGGCACGACTGGACGTCCTCGGTCAATCCCCAGCCGGCGTAGAAGGGCATCCCGTAGCAGCGCACCTTCCGGCCGGCCATCAGCGCCTCGAAGCCCATGCCGGAGGTGACGGTGAACACCTCGTCCGCGATCTCCAGCAGGCTGTAGGGATTGACCTCGTCCCTCACCACCACGAGGCGGGCGCGGTCGCCTTCCTCCATGGGCTCGAGGTTCTGGAAGTAGCTCTCGCGCCCCCCCTTGGTCGCGTCCGGATGCAGCTTCACCACGACGTCCCAGTCGGGGCCTTTGGAGAGCGCCTCGTCCAGCATCCGCCCGAACGTCGTCTCGTCGGCCTGACCGAGCTCCACCGACATGTCGCCGCGCCTCTGGTCGATGACCAGCGCCTTGGGATGACCGGGACGGCCCACGCTCACCGGATCGGTCGGCGCGTGGTTGTACTTGGACCGCTTCGATCCGACGATGCGGTCGATCAGGGTCCGCGCCCGCGCCCGCTGCGCGGCATCCAGCTCCGTGGGCCCCTCGAGCAGGGTCTCCAGCCGGGAGGGCCGCGTGGCGTCGTAATAGGCGGTGAGGTCGTCCACGATCACCGAGAGCGCGGCCTCGCCGGAAAGGCCGATGTCGCGCGAGCGGATGAACCCGTCTTCCAGGATCGCCGTGGGACGGCCGAGCGCCCGGGCCATCTGCCTCTGATGCGTCTTGCCGTCCGTCGGACGCAGCCCCCATTCCAGGAACAGTTCCGCCGAGGCGATGCGCTCCAGCTTCAGGGTGCGGCTGCTGGAAACCCTGTTGGCCGACAGCAGCGGCGCCAGATGCGTCTGCAGGTCGTTGGGCGGGCTGGCTATGGCGACGACGTCCAGCGGATCTCCGCAGAGGAGACGCTCCGCGGCGCCGCGCGGCGGCGGGCAGGCGCGTTCGCCCGAGGCGATCTCCTGCAGGATGCCCCGGATGCGGGCCGCCGCCTGGCCGTCGAACGCGCCGTTCGAGAGTTCGCGCCGCGCCCAGGCCAGTCCCGCCTCGGAGGGGGTCCATTCGCCGGCCGCGAAGCGGGCGAGGGCGGCGGCGAGCTCGTCGCGCGCATGCACCGCCTCGATGCCCGCCTTCTCCCACATCTGCTCGAATTCCACGTATTTCAGCGACACCGAGGGCTTGCCGGCGAGGAAGGCCTCGAACAGCATCGTGGAGTTGATGGAGGTGACGATGCTGGCGTGCCGGATGGCCTCCTCGGGCGGGACGAGGTAGTAGCCGGCCTCGTCCACCGCCGCGCAGCCCCGATCCGACAGCGCGAGCCGCAGGTCCGGGCCCAGCACGTCGTCGCGCGACGGCGGCATGCGCACGAGAAGCTGCATTCCCTGCTCATCCACCACGTCGAGAAGATCGGTCACCGCCTGCCGCTGCGACTCCCGCGCCATGCGCGTGTCGATCTGCGAGTCGAGGGGCTGCGCCGCGAAGAGGACGGTCGCCTTGTCCTGCGACAGGCCGAACAGGCGGCAGAAGTCCCCGTAGTCCAGCTTGGGCTTGCCGTTCACGTAGGCGTCGAATTTCGGGGCCCCGACCTTCAGGATCCGCTCGGGGCCGACCCCGCGGCCGATGAAGATCCGCTCCTGCAGGGCGCCCCAGACGAGGAGGAGGTCCGCCGAGGGCCGGGAGGCGCCGGTGCGGTAATCGACGTAGAACTTGGTTTCGTCGATGAAGACCGACTCGTGCGGCACCAGTATGCGCGGAATTCGCAGCTGCTCGCACACTTCCGCCACGATCTGCATCGCCGGCGCCCAGTCGAACGTGAAGATGAAGCCGGCGACGTTGGGGCGGATCTCGACCAGGCGCCGGGCCACCATGCGGCGATACTCGATCGGGTTGTTCCGGGCGAAGCGGAGGATCTCCGAGCGCCGGGTCATGACGCTTTTGCGCTCGATGAGGTCGAACGGAAGGATGGGCGGACCGTCCGCGGCGGCGAGCGGGCGGATGATGCTGTCGCCGTGCTCGGGGATCCACGGCATGTAGAGGAAGTAGCCGCTCTCGTCGCGAAGGCGCTCGTCCGTGAGGTGCGGGTTGTACCAGGACGGAAGGGGCAGGTCCCGGGCGAAGTTGTAGTCCGAGAAGGACGAGCTCTTTCGAGGCGCCAGCCGTAGCGCCCTCAGCGCATTCAGGAATGCACCTCCATGCTCGCGAGAAGACCTCGGAAATTTCAAGGATGATCCTGCATGTCCGGCGCGGATTGTTGAGCGCGATCGGCCTGGTCCGCCCTTGCGTCAGGCATTCTTGGCCGCTTCGAGCTGGTGGCCGCTACCAGATATCACCCCTCGCAGGCAAGTCGATGGCCGTTCTCGCCACGCCTGCGGATCCGCAGGCGTCGTGCGCCCGCCGCTCGGTCGCGTCCGCGGAGACGGCGAAAGGGAGGTGGCATGGACGCCTCCCGAATTGGAGCGGCCGCCCGTCCGAGCGAGCCGGGTGGTTCCCTCCGGGCGCCCGCGCTTCCGAGCGCGGGAGGTGAAACGGCGTCTCCCCGGCGGACGGCGCCTCAGCCGCCCTTCCTCCGGCACGCAGGCCCGTGACGCGGCCGCGCGCAGGCTCTAGCCTGCCGGCCGGACAGTCCCGTCCCCTGCCCCCCGTCCCCTGCCCCGGAGGCCCCCCGCATGTCGCTCCGCCTGCTCTCCCCGGTCGAGATCGGCCCCCTCGCGCTTCCCAACCGCCTGGTCATGGCGCCGCTGACCCGCTCGCGCTCCGACGCCTCGGGCGAGGCCAACGCCATGATGGCCGAGCACTACCGCCAGCGCGCCTCGGCCGGGCTGATCGTGTCGGAGGCGACGCTGATCTCCGCCAAGGGGCGCGGCGCCATCGACACGCCCGGCATCTGGTCCGAGGCGCAGACCGAGAGCTGGAAGCCCGTCACCCGGGCCGTCCACGACGCGGGCGGGCGCATCTTCTGCCAGCTTTGGCATGTGGGCCGGCAGTCCCATGTGGACGTGCAGGAGGACGGCGGCGCCCCGGTCGCCCCCTCGGCGGTGCAGGCCACCGGCCAGGGCCGCACCCGCGACGGGCTGAAGGACTGGTCCGAGCCGCGCGCGCTGGAGGCGGACGAGATCGCGGCCACCGTCGCCGACTACGCCCGCGCCGCGCGGAACGCGATCGCCGCCGGCTTCGACGGGGTCGAGCTGCACGCCGCCAACGGCTACCTGATCGACCAGTTTCTCCAGGACGGGTCCAACAAGCGCACCGACGGCTACGGCGGCCCCGTCGAGAACCGCGCCCGCTTCCTGTTCGAGGCGCTGGACGCCATCCTGGCCGAGATCGGGGCCGCGCGCACCGGCATCCGCCTCTCGCCCCACAACGTCCACGGCGGCATCTCCGACTCGGACCCCTGGGCGCTGCACGAGCATGTGGTGCGCGGCCTCTCGGGCCGGGGGCTGGCCTATCTGCACGTGATCGAGCCGCGCACGCTGCCGGGCGGACGGGTGCGCGAAGGCGAGGCCGCGAACGCCGCCCCCCGCCTGCGCCCGCTCTTCGACGGGCCCTACATCGCGGCCGGCGGCTTCGGGCGCGAGGGGGCGGAGGAGATCATCCAGGCCGGCCACGCCGACCTGGTGGCCTTCGGGCGCTGGTTCATCTCCAACCCCGACCTCGCGGCGCGGTTCGAGCGGGACCTGCCGCTCAACCCCTACGACCGGGACAGCTTCTACACGCCGGGCCCGCAGGGCTACGTGGACTATCCGGCGTGGGCGGAGGCCGCCGCCGCCTCCTGATCGGGAAGGGCGGGGCGAGGCGCCCGCCGCCGCGCCCGACCCGGCCCGGCGGAGGCGCCGCGCGCAGGTCGCGCCCCTGGGACGGCTCCGCCCGCGGCGCAGGGCGACCGGCCCGCCCGGGGCGACCGCCGCCAGAGGCGGCCGGCCCGCAACGCGCCGCGGGTCGGACCGACCCCAAGGGCGGGACGGCCGGCGCGGCGCCTTCCTCAGAGGGGGGCGCCGGTCATCCGGTGCAGGCGGCGCGTCATCTCCGGCTCCAGCTTCAGCGCGGCGGCGAGCCGGCGCAGGTAGTCCCGCTCCGCCTCCGCATCCGCGTCCACCGTCAGCAGGGCCGCGAGGTAGATCTCCGTCGCCGCCTCGGGCCGCGAGACCTCGCGCCCGATCGCCTCGACATCCACGGGCCGGGAGACCGCGGCGCGGGCCTCGGCGCGCTCGGCCTCGGTGGCCTCGCCGTCCGAGACATGGCCGAGGATCTTCTCCATCTCGGCCTCGTCCACCCGGCCGTCGGCCTGGGCCGCGCCGATCATCGCCTGCAGGACCAGCCGGGCGGTGCGGTCGTCGGTCAGGACCGCCACCTCGTCCTGCGTGGGCGCGGGGGTCGCGGCGACGCCCTGCTCGGCCTGCCGCTCCCGATACGCCTTGAGCGCGAGCGTCCCCAGGATCGCGAGCGCGCCTCCCTGCGCCGCGCCCTTCAGCCCGCCGCCCAGCACGCCGCCCGCCAGCGCGCCGAGGCCGCCGATCTTCGCGCCCGACATGCCGCCGGCCTGCTCCGTGCCGAGGAACTCGCGCGCCATGCGCATCAGGTCTTCGCCCCCGCCCGCGCCCTGCGAGGCGGCCGGGGAGGCGCCCTTTCCGCCGCCGAGGAACGAGCCCAGCATCTCCTCGAGGCCGCCCTGCCCGCCGCCGGCGCTCTGACCGACCTCCGGCCGCGCGCCCCGGCCGCGCGCCAGACCCTGGCGGAGCAGCCCGCCCACGATGTTTCCGAAGCTCATTCCGCTCTCCCGTGCACCTGAGGTCCTCGCCTCGGGAAGGCACGTGGCCATGGCGGCGCCGGGGTTCAACATCCGTCCCGCAACCGGCCGGTTGCGGCCGATCGGCCCTCGGCTTCCGGCGGCAAGGCTGCGTCATGCGCCCGCCATCGGGATGTCGACGGGACAGCTCGCGTCGCCCCGATCCGCCGCACTTCCGGCGCGCCTCTGGCGCGTCGCCAGGATTAGCCGGCGGCCCTCGTGCCGGATCTCCGGGTCCAGGACGGGCACGACGGGAGGATCGGCGAGCAGCGGGGCGACCGCCGGATCAGGCTTCAGTCGAAGAGCGCGGCCGGATCCTCGCGCAGGAAGATCGCGTCGCAGCGGAAGCTGCTGCCGGCGATCACCCGACCCGAGCCGTCGCGGGGGCAGGGAGCGTCCGTCCGGCCGGGGCGCGAGCGCTCCGGCGGGAAGCCCGCCGCGCGGAGCCGGAGCTGCACGTCCCGCCGATCCGTCCGCCCGAGGTCGAGCGCGGCCTCGAGCCGCTCGAGATCCTCGCGCCCGAGGGGGAATCGGAAGAGGTCGGGATGGGGGGTGTCGCGGGACGGAGGCGGGCGCGGAGGGGCGAGGTCCGGAAGGATCGGCGCTGACTCCACCCCTTTCCCTGGCCCCCGGGGGGGACCAGGTGGGGCGGCGAAAAACTCGACGATGTGTGAGAGTGTGGGTGCGAGGCTGCCGCCGCCCCTTCCCGGCCGTTCCTGAGGCAGGAACGCCCGGGAGCGCCTGTGCCGGAATCAACAGATACGCGATTCCGGGTGGCCGCAGGGTGAATGTCGTGCGTCTGAGCGGCCGGGACCACTCGAAACAGTGAAAAGCCATCCCGCGATTTTGCAGACGCTCCCTGCGCCGCGCCGTGCGGAAAGGGGGCGCGGCGAATTTATGCGCGCCGCGCCAGAGGTTTGCGCCGGGGAAAGGTCCTCAAGATGCCTTGAGTATAAATATGAGATGAATGATGATAGCTGCAAGTTTCTTTATGAATTAATGTTAATAATTTTTTTACGTTCTTCACTGGAGAGACAGGTAATGCATCCTATACTATCACTAGGCGAGGGGTAGGATACGTTCACATACCTGCATGTGCAGGTTCGGTTCATATCACTTTCTCCTCAGGCCAAAGTTCGAGTGTTCGACGTGCGTCGTTTAGAAACCTGAAGCTCCTTGGAGGATCCTTGGTATGAAGTGGGGAATCATGACCGCGGCCGCCGCCGCGGTTGCGTTCGGGACCGTGGCGCCTGCCTCGGCTCTTGTGGTCATCGACAGCTTCGACACGCCGCAGCGCGTGGCGGACGTCTCGAGCAGCAACGCCGGCGAAGTGCTCGCGCCGGAAGCGCTCGGCGGTTATCGTGAAATGCTGGTGAACAACTTCAACGGCGTCACGGAGGGCACCAGCCTCGCCGTCTCGGGGGGGCTGCTCAATTTCTCGAACAACGCCGGCACCTCGGGCGAAGGGTTCATCATCTACGACGGGATGGACAGCGCCGGCCTCGGCGGGTTCAACTTCCTGATCGGGGATAACCCGTTCCTGCAGTTCGACGTCGTGGACACCGACCTCGCCGGGCTGTTCATCCAGATCACCGCCCGCGACACCGCCGGCCTGAACGCCGTCTACAGCGAGACGCTGCCCTCGGTCGAGGACCTGGAGACGCGCCTCTTCCTGACCCAGTTCGCAACCGACGGCGGCTTCGACTTCGGTTCGTTGGATTACCTCGAGTTCTACGTGCGCTCGGACGCCGCCAGCCTCGACGGCATCCTCAACTCCGTCACGCTGCAGGCGGTTCCGGTTCCGGCCGCGGCCTTCCTGCTGGTCGGCGCCGTGGGCGGCCTCGGGGCTCTGCGGCTCCGCCGGAAGTCCTGATCGCGAGCCCCCGAACCGCGTTCAGGCGCGCGTCCCGGTCCGCCGGGGCGCGCTTTTCTTTTCAGCCTCCCGGCGGCCGCAGGGAACGGGCTCAGCCCGCCGCCTGAAGCGCCGTACGCCGCGCGGGCCCGCGGATATGGGCGGCGAAGGCGTCGAGATCGGCCTCGGTCGCCATCTCGCCGTACCACTGGGTCGGCGCCGGCTCGAACCCGTGCAGGGCCGCGAGCTCCGCGATCCGGTCCGCGTCCGCCAGCGAGAGCTGCGAGCCGAGGCTGTAGTCCCGCGTCTCCCCCGCCAGCGCCAGCAGCATCGTCTCGCCGAGGCAGCCCCAGCACAGGTTCTGCGGCAGCGTCTGGAACGGGCCGAGGTCGATCTCGAAGGGCGGGCGCACCAGCCCGCCGTCGAAGGCCAGCACCCCGCGCCCGGCGAGATCGGCGCGCGCCACGTTCGGCGGACGCGCCACGTCGCACACCAGCGTGCCCGGCCGCAGCGCCGACGGGTCCACCAGCGTGACCTCCGAGGAGGTCGCCACCAGCACCACGTCCGCCTGGCGCAGCGCCTGCTCGAGATCCGTGGTGGCTTGGAGCGGGCGCGGCTCGCCCCGCAGCACGAAGCCGAGCGACAGCCGGTCCGCCACGCCTTTGTCGAAGCGCTCGCCACTCGGGGCGGCCAGCCCGGCCGCACGGCGCATCTTCGCCGCGAGCCGCCCTCCGGTCCCCGGCGCCGAGGCGGCGAGCGTGGCGCAGACCTCGTCCGCCATCCGCGCCAGCAGCTTCGGCGCGAAGGGGTTGCCCGCGTTGCCCACCAGCGTCAGCGCGCCGGCCCTGCGCGCCAGCATCAGCGCCGCCAGCCGCCCGATGGCGCCCGAGGCGCCCACCACCGCCACGTTGGCGTGCGAAAGGTCGAGCCCCGTCCGCGCCGCCACCCGCTCGATGGCCTGAACCGCCGCCACCGTGGTCAGCGTGTTGCCGCTGGTCACCGGCGCGCCGCGCCCGGCCACCGATTCGCCGCCGCGGGTGACGATGGAGGTGAAGGCGCCGAGCCCCACCCGGTCGGCGCCCGCATCCGCGGCCATGTCCACGGCCCCGCGGATCATCTCCACCGCCATCGCGCGCCCCGGCCCGCGCATGTCGCGCGGCAGCAGCGGCACGGACAGGATCATGCCCTCGGCCTGCGCCCCGGCGCGCGAGGTCACGGCCGGCAGCCGCCGCGCCACCCCCGGCCCCAGCCGGCGCACCCAGGCGAGCCAGTCCGACATCTCCTGCGCCGAGAAGCTGGCGAAGGAGGGGTCGGAGCGCAGGACGTCCGCCTCCTCGGTGTAGTGGATCAGGAAGGCGAAGCGCCTGGGCCCGTGCGCCTGCGCCGGCGCGGGGCGCGAGGGGGCGAGCTCGGTCTCCACCCGCGGATCGTCCGCCTGCATCCGCCGCGGGCGGGGGCTCGGCAGGTGGCGCACCAGCGCGTCGTAGTCCTGCCGCTGCAGGATCCCGCAGACCTCCTCCAGCGCCTCCATGGCCCGGTCGATCTCGGCCCGTCCGGCCACCAGCGGCGGCTGCAGGCGCAGGACGTGGGACTCGTTGAACAGGGGCGCCGTGACCACCTGGCGGCGGTTCAGCAGCCACGAGGCGATCAGCGGCGTGACCCCGTCGTTGAGGCTGCAGAAGGCCATGGTGGCCGACAGCCCCGCGTCGAAGCGCCGGAACTCGATCCCGGCCATGTAGCCGCGGCCGCGCACCTCGCGGATCACCTCGGGGAAGCGGTCCTGCAGGTGCTGGAGCCGGTCGCGCAGATAGCGCCCGTTGGCCGCCACCGCCCGGAGCAGCGCCCGCCCGTCGGCGGTCAGCAGCTCGAGCGTCGCGTTCGCCGCCCGCGCCGCCAGGTTGTTGTTGGCGAAGGTGGAGCTGTGCAGCCGCCCGAAGCGGTCATCCCAGGCCGAGGGCCGGCAGATGCAGGCGCCGATGGGCATCAGCCCGCCGCCGAGCGCCTTGGCGAGCAGCAGCATGTCCGGCGCCTCGGGCGCGTCCTCGCAGGCGAAGAGGCGCCCCGTTCGGCCGAGCCCCGTCTGGATCTCGTCCACGATCGAGAGCACGCCATGGCGGCGGCAGAGCGCGATGGCGCCCTCCAGGTAGCCCTCGGGCGGGACCACCACGCCGCCCTCGCCCTGGATCGGCTCGAAGATGAAGGCGGCGATGCGGTCGCCGTCGGTCTCGAGCCGCGCCTCCAGCGCCCCCAGGTCGCCATAGGCCACATGCTCGAATCCCGGCGCGGGCGCCGCGAAGTCCCGCTGGTAGATCGGCTTGCCGGTGGCCGAGAGCGCCCCCAGCGTCTTGCCGTGGAAGCCGTTGCGGGTGGAGAGGATCAGGTCGTGGCCCGTGCGGACGCGCGCGAGCTTGATCGCGGCCTCCACCGCCTCGGCGCCGCTGTTGGCCAGCGTGACGATGGAGAGGTCGCCGGGGGCGAGTTCGGCGAGCCGAGCGGCGAGCCGCTCGGCCTCCACCGGCCGGAAGGGCTGGACGAGCGAGGGCAGCCCCTCGTCCCGCGCGGCGGTCAACGCGGCCCAGATCGACTTCGGGTTGTGACCGAAGGGAAGGGCACCGTATTGCGATAGAAAATCGAGGTGTTCTCGACCTTCCACATCTTTCAGGAAACAGCCCTCGCCTTGGACCATCTCCACGTCCAGGCCGAACGTTTCAAGAAGCTCTGCTCGGGCAGGATTAAGCTCGTACATCTTGATCATCCCAGATACGCGGGCGGACAACTACGCAGTACGTCTCTCGAGCTCCCGCGTCGCCCTGTGTGAAAGTCGCGGGCGGGGCCGAGAGGCTCGCGCAGGAGGCTCACGTCCGTACAGGTGGGAGACTCGATCAACCTCGTTAATGCTGGGTTAATTTTTTGTAGCGCGCAAGCGCAGCTAACCCATTGTTATAACAACACACATTCATTTTTTGTGAACCGACAACTCGGCGACTCAGTATTGAAGTCATCCTCCATTCATACTCGGTCCGGTTTTTGGGTTTTCTGCGGAGTGGGGCTCGCCCTGTCCTGCGGAATCTCCGATTCGGCTGCGGCCGCCCCTCGGGCGGCGCGCCTCCCGACATCAGGGAGGCGCCGCCGCGATTCGCGGGGGCGACTCCCGGGAAGAAGCGCCCCGGTCTGCGCCACCGCGCCGTCGGCCGCCGTCCCGCTCAGCCTCACCGAGGAGATTTCCGGCGCGAGAGGTTCTCCCCGCCGCAAGGTCTACGACAGCCGGAGCTCAGTCGAAGAGCGCGGTCAGGTCCTCGCGCAGGAAGACGACGTCGCAGCGAAAGCTTCGCCCGGCCTCCACTCGGCCGGCCTCGTCGCGGGCGCAGGCGTCGTCCGTCCGGTCAGGCTGCGGCCGGTCACGGGGAGAGGGCTCCGAGGCCTGCGCGGCCCGGAGCGCGGCGAGGCGGCGGCGCTCCGCGGCGGCGGCCTCCTGCGTCTCGGCCCGCAATGCCCCGAGGCTCGCGGCGTTGAGCAGGCCGCTCGCGTGGTGGCCCCGCGCCCTCTGCCAGTCCTCGAGCGCGGCCCGGGTTCGGGGGCCGAAGGAGCCGTCGAGCGCGCCCGGCGGAAAGCCCGCGACCCGGAGCCGGAGCTGGACGTCCCGCCGATCCGCCCGCCCGAGGTCGAGCGCGGCCTCGAGCCGCTCGAGATCCTCGCGGCCGAGGGGGAAGCGGAAGAGGTCGGGATGGGGGTTGGCGCGGGGCGGGACCGGAGCGGAGGCGATCGGGAAGGGGGCGGCCTCCGGAAGCTCCGGCGCCTCGGGAGGGGAGAGCAGCGGCGCGGGAGGGTCGGACGGCTGCGGCCCGGCCGCCATCCCGGGCGCGGCGGGCGGGGGAGGCGCGAGGGCGATGGCCGCGGGCGCCTCGCGGATGGTGGGCGCGGAGCCCGCGACGGCGGGGGAGGTGGGGGAGGCGGGCCAGCTGAGGGCGAGCGCGGCGGCGCCGGCCCCCAGGGCGAAGCCGAGCAGGGCGGGCGGCCAAGGCCTGCGGTGCCAGAAGCGCGTCCTGTAGGTCCGGGCCGAAAGGCGGCCGGTCGGCTTGGGGCGGGGGGGCCGCGGCAGGCTGCCGGCAACCCCCCGGCGCCCTGGCCGGACCGGGCCGCCCGCCAGCGCCTCGCGCCGGCGGCGGGCCTCGGCGATGCGCTCGGCGAGCGGGGGCTCAGGGGGGTGGGCGGGGTCGTGGCCCTGCGCGGCTTCGGCCGCTCCGGAGGGCGCCGGGCGGAGGGGGCTGGACGGCTCGGGGTCTGCATCCTGCATATGCCGCTCGACATCTTCGACCACGCGTCGATGGTAGCGCGGTCAGTCGGTTGGCCAATGAACGGGGCGGCGGGGGCGCAGGTCGCGGGGGAGGCCGGCTTCCGCGGGACGCCTTCATCGCCGCCCATGTCGCGGAACATGCCGCCCGGCTGATGTGCCGGGCTCTCGTGAGCGCGAGCTGGTTTCGCGCGCGTTTTCGGTATGCTCGATAAGGCGCTGGAGGAGCTAGGCGAGCGCCAGGCGTTCGCGACGCGCTGCCGGAGGGGCGGGTGGAGATGGCGTGGAGCGTCTCGAAGGACCCGTCGCCGGAGCTTCGCATCTCGTGGCGGGAAAGCGGCGTCCCCGGTCTCGCTCCGCCTCGGCGCCGGGGGTTCGGGACAACCATGATCGAGCGCGCCCTCGCGGCGAACGGCGGTCGGGGCGAGGTCGGCTATGGCGAGGACGGCCTTCGCTGCGTCGTCTCCGTGCCGCTGCCGCAGGCCGCGGACGGGATCCTGCCGGGGCTGGAGGCGCGCATCCAGATGTCTGATACGATACGTGAAAGCGGCTCGGCCTGATCTGTGATTCCGTCTCCTGAAGCGGGGAGATGGAGGTGAGATGGGGCGAGCGCCCGACCCCGCAGAGCCTGTCGCGGATCCGGCGGCGCGAGGGGTTCTCACGGCAAAAGGTCTGCCCCACGCATCCGAAGAGCGACGAGGCGGCGCAGCGTCGCTTCGAAAAAGCGGGCTGCGGGCTGCGCTGAAGACCGCGGCCGAGGCCCATCCGGGCAAGCGGATCGCGCTCTACTTTCAGGACGAGATGCGGGTCGGCCAGAAAGGACGGCTGCGCCATCGCTGGTGGAGCCGCGGCCGCCGTTCGCCCGGGGTCCGCCAGGACCAGCGCTTCGAGTGGACCTGCGTCTTCGGCGCCGTCCGCCCCGACGGGGAGGGCGCCTTCGGTCTCGTCCTGCCCGAGGTCGGCCCGCAGGCCACGCAGGCCTTCCTCGACGCCTTCGCCGCCACGATCCCCGACGACGAGCACGCCCTCATGGTCCTCGACCGCGCCGGCTGGCACGGGCGCCAAGGCCCTCCGGGTCCCGCCGAACGTCAGCCTCGTCCCGCTGCCGCCGTATTCGCCCCAGTTCAACCCGATGGAGCGCCTCTGGCTGTGGCTGCGCGAGCGCTTCCTCAGTCTGCGCGTGTTCGCGGACTTCGACGCCATCGTCGACGCCTGTTGTCGCGCCTGGAACGCCGTCGACGACGATCCCTCCCGGATCCGCTCCCTCTGCCTTCAGCCGTGGATCGGGAAGGTCTTTGGACAGGCGCGCCGGTACAAGTCCATGTATCCCCGCGCGGCTGACGATGCGGCCGCCGTCGCGCACCCGGATGCAGGTGGCGTCCAGCCGGAAACAGGGCCGCGCCCCCTCGAGCGGGCGCGTCGGGAACGCCTGCACCCGCTCGTCGATCTCCACGCAGAGCCGGCTGACCTGGCTCTTCGAGATGCCCGTCCCGTCCATGGCGCCGACCAGGTCGATCCGCCCGGCCCGCCTCGACGCGCCGTGCATGCAGGCTTCCTGGATCGCCGCCACCAGCGCCTTCTCCGCCGTCCTCCCCGGCTCCAGAAAGAACGGGAAGCGGCTGCCTCGCCCGAGCTTGGGGATCGCCAGGTCGATCCGTCCGGCCCGCGTTTACCAGCCCCGCTCGCGGCAGCCGTTGCGGTGCGTCGCGCGCCGCCGAGCGGACGACGTTCGGAGCGCGCCCGTCGCAGCTTCCACCTCCATCAGCCGCTCCGCGGCGAAGGCCAGCATCTCGCGGACGAGATCGCCCTCCGCATCCTTCTCCACGAGCTCGAGAACGGCCATCTCCCATCGGTCATCGTCGTCTCCGGTCCGGTTCAAGGTCTCGCAACCCGATCCCCTACCGAAGAGCGGCGATGGCCGCCCCACCGACACCGTCGGCGAACGCGACCTCAGCTCCTACCTCGTGGGGCACAACCCGCCGTTCCCGAGCGATCCGCAGGCGCGGGCCTCAGATCCTCGACCACATGCACCTGCCGGCCGCCGCCCTGCAGCGAGGTGACGACGATCCGCCGGCCGTCGGGACTCGGCGCCGGGTGGAGGTCGCAGCGGAACGGGCCGCGATTTCGGGATATGCCCCGTGAACCCCGCGATCCGCGATGCGGTCCCCGCGCCCTGGTCGAGCTCGATCAGGTCGATCTCCTCCCGGTAGGGGGTGTCGAGCACGTAGCGGTCCGACTCTCCGGGAAAATGGCGGATATGCACGTTGGCCCCGATCAGCTCCGGCGCCAGGTCGCGCAGCTTCCGGCCCTCCGGCGCCGCGTCCGCATGAAGCGAGACGCGATCGAGCCGCCAGAAGTACAGGCTCGCGTCGTCGCGCCAGATCACGTGCGAGGTCGCATCCGCCAGCAGCCTCAGGTCCCGCCCGTCCATGCCGCAGGTCAGGCTGACGCCCTGCCGGTCGCTCCAGCCCTCGCCCATCCGCCGCCAGCGCAGCTTGACCGTGAAGCGCGTCCCGTCGGGCGAGATCTTGGCGTGGTTGAACCACCAGGTGAAGCGCCCAGCCGCCTGGCGCAGGCGCGCGCGGGGCGGCAGACGGCTCATCAGGAAGCGCACCGCCGCGTCGAGGCTCAGGATCAGCTCCGGCTCGCCCCCCTCCAGGTCCATCCGCCAGACGCCGTCGTCCGCGGGCCTGCGCGCCTCCAGCCGGGCCCCCGCGCCGCCGCCGCCGGCGTAGCCGTAGCCGGGCCGCACCGCATCGAGCCGCGCCATGTTCAGCGACAGCGCCGTTCCCCCCTGGGGGGCGAGCGCGTAGACCGGGCGCGGCAGCGTGCGCGCGGCGCCGGAGTCGAGATCGTGCAGCCGCGCCACGAAGACGTCTCCCTCGCGGTCGTTCCAGACCATGCGCCGGGCGCCGGGAACCCACTGCGCCATCGGCCCCTGCTGCCAGCTCCAGGCGCGGCTCTCGCCCAGGATCACGGGCTCTCCGGGCGCGTCGGCATCCACGAAGCCGACCTCGATCCGGTCGTCGGGCGTCATTTCGCGGTCTGCGAAGTCCATCCGGTGCACCGCGATGCGGCGGCTCTCGGAATCGAAGACAGGGATGTCATAGTAGCTGTGGGCGTGGAAGCGGCCCCGGTCGCTGCCGAAGGTGAGCTGGCGGACGCGCCAGGTCCCCTCCGGCGCGTCCGCCAGGCGCGGGGCGAAGACCTGCGCGGGACGGGCGGGCGCAGGGGCCGGGGCTCCGCGCAGCAGCGCTTTCGCCCGGCGCTTCAGCCGGCCTGCGCGGGCGCGCAGTCGCGCGCGTTCCCGCATCCACAGGACCTGCGCCCTCCAGGCCCGCGCCGGCGCGTCCCCGCGGCGCAGCGGGATCCGCTCCAGCGGCATGCGTTCGCTTTCGCCCACCAGATCCAGGAGCTTCTGGCCATACTCCACGCCCGCCGGGCTCGCCCCCGGCGTCTCCAGCCGGCGGCGGAGGGAGCGGGTCATGGCCGCCGTCCACTTGTAGTGATGCACCCGCGTCGGGACGGCGAAGCGGAAGCGCGGGTCCGCGATTCCCGCGAACTCGGGCAGCGGCTTGCCGTAGAGCCACGAAACCGGCGCCCCCGGTTGCGGATGATGCCCGCCCCGGCCCGGACGCAGATGCGCGGCATACGCCATGAGCTTGACGGTGCCGTACCAGTTGTGGTGGCGGCCCTGGCCCACCAGGCTGCAGGCGACGTCCCCCTGCAGCGGGAACTGGGCGGCGAGCGGCCGATCGGGATCCACGGGCGCGAGCCGCCCCTCCGGGGCCAGCCGGTCGATGAAGACGCCGGGCACGGCATTGGCGCCGCGCGCCCGGCACCAGGCCAGAAACACGCCGAGCGGGGCCGGATACTCGTGGAACTCGTCCACGTCGGCGCTGACGATCCAGTCCTGCGGCCCGGCCACGCGATCCTGGAGTTCACGCCGCTTCTCCCACATCGTCTCGCTGGTGTAGGGGGCGACCCACCGCTCCGCCGGCGCGACGCCGCGCGCGGCCATCACCGCCTCGGCCTCCGCGAACCGGGGCGAGTCGGGGTCCGGGCCATTGAGGATGACATGCATCCGCGACGGCGCGATGCCGAGGCCGAGATAGTGGTCCAGGAAATGCCCCAGCAGCGGCAGCTCCGTCTCCACGCCCGCGCAGGACACGAGGCGGACGTCGGCGAGATCAGTCATCGAAGCGGTATCCGTGCAGGAAATCATGCTTGCGGGTCAGCGCCTCCACCGCCTCGCGGGCGGCGTCCGGCCAGGGAAGCTCGTGGCGGGTGAGGTTGGCGCCGGGGTGGACGATGGCGGCGGCGCGGCGGATGAAATCCGGGTCGGGCGCGAGGTCCGCGAAGCGCAGCAGGCCGGCGATGCCTTCCTCCGGGGCTTTCAGGAAGCTCTCGTTGCGGATCTCCAGCCAGTCCCCGGGGTCGATGCGCGCCTTCATCGCAGCCACGCCCTCGCACAGGCGGGCGTAGTCCTCGACCATGTCGGACTGGATCTCGCCGGCGATGCCGCGGCCCTTCTCGGCCTCCAGCCGCCTGCGGAAGTCGGTCCTGTCGGGGGTCTCGATCCGCAGCCGGTCGTAGAGCCGCCCCTTGCGCAGGGACATGGTCGCCACGTTGTCGAACGGGTTGCGCAGGACCAGGATCCATTTCCGCCGGCGGCGCGGGGTCGCCTGCGCCAGCCGGTCGAGCAGGGACGGGTCCTCCATGACCCGCCGCACGGCCCAGTCGCCCTTCTTGTCGCCGATGACATGCGGCTGCGCGGCCCGTCCGCCGGCGCCGCCCTCGATCGCATAGGAGAAGCCGTTCCACCAGCGGCCGTTCCGTTCGAACTCGGCGCTGTTGCGGGCGATGAGGGCGAAGACCTGCCGCTCCGAGAAGCCCCGGTCGAACAGGCCCATGGCGTCCAGCTCGTGCGAGACGACCGCCCCGGGATGCGCGTCGAGGATCGAGCCGACGAGCGAATGTCCCGACCGCGGAAAGCCCGCGAACTGGACGAAGACCGCAGCCTCGGGAAAGCGGCCGGGACTCAGCGCCGCCTCCGCCGCGAGGCGCCACAACGGCCGCGCGCGATGGCTGCGCGAGGCGGCGCCGGCGAAGACGGGGATCGTATGTCTGCCTATCAGCGGAAAAGCCATCCGGCCGGTCGTCTCCCCTTTCCATGGATCATCCCCCGTTTGGCCGTCCCCAGCGCCGCCTTCGATCGCCGGAGCGCTCAGGCGCGTTCGCGCGCCGCCGCAAGGGTCGCGCGCCCGAGGCCGGCCGAGGCCCGGGAGACGGGTTCGGTCATGTCCCATCCTACCCCTGCCCTTCCTATCCGATAACCCGTCTTAGCGGATGCCAAGAAGCTCTCTCTCTGCTGGAGGGACGCCAAGAACATCGGGTCGCAGAGCGAATATATGCCTACTTTCGCATGTGCACGCCTGAGTGCGCGGGCATACGCGGGCGAACGATTAACATGAAGACATGTGTAGTCGCGGCTCAAAAGGGCGGGGGCGGCGAAACTTCCCTCTCTCGGGGCCTCGCAGTGCGTGTTCCAGCTGTAAGCGCGACGCCGACCACGATCATGTCCCGGGGCGTGGTGTAGGAGCGCCGGCCCTCGGAGAGAGATCCGAGGCTGATCAGGACGCCACGGCGGGCAGCCTGACTGTGGGAGTGTCGGTGACGCGGGCGAGGCTTTCAAGCGACATGTACCGGCGCGCCACGGCCCATTCGTCGTTGGTCTCCAGCATCTCTGAACTCCCAGGACGCCAACGAAATGGCGCGAGTCGCCGATCATGTGCGCGAAGGTCTCATGGAAGATGCCGCTGAAGGCCGGGCCTCTCTGGCGCTGCGGCCCGCCATAGGGATGGCCCCCTTCAAGCTCGGCGTGACCAGCGGTCTGGACGTGCTGCGGATCGCACGCAGCGCCGCGCAGGATGCAAGGGACGGCGGGAGACTATTCTCGATCTATTCCGGTGACCAGGACGCGGCCCATCAGAGGCGCTTCGCGTTGCTCAACGATATCTCCGCGGCGCTCGAAGCCGACGATGAACTCCAGCTGGTCTTCCAGCCGAGGGTCGACATGAGGAGCGGCCGCTGCGTCGGGGCTGAAGCTCTCATCCGCTGGAACCACCCTACCCTGGGCGCGGTATCGCCGGGCGAGTTCATCCCGATCATTGAGCAGACGGGGCTGATTGAGCAACCTGTGGTCTGGAAATTCTGCTCTGGCGTGATCACGCATCCTGGCATTCCCACTTGATGTAGGCCTTTGCGTCCGAGGCCCATTTTTCGTCGATCTCGACGAGCACGGCGGTGACCAGCCGCTCGAGGGAATCCTCGTTGGGAAAGACCCTGACCTTGATGGTGCGGCGCTTGAGCTCCTGCTGGACGGCGCGCTCCATCGGATTGGAGGTCCGCATGCGTCGGCGGTGATGGTCGGGCAGCGTGAAGACGGCGAGGCCCTCGGGCACGCTCTCCTCAAGCCATGCGGCGAGTTTCGAGGCGGTGTCGCGGTAGGTCGCGACGAGTTCGGCCAAGGCGGTTTCGGCCTTTGCCAGGGAGGCAGCGTTCCAAACGGCGCGCAGCTCGGCGCCGATGCGCTTGCGGATCGCGAGGCTCGGCGCGTGATGGATGGCGTTCTGGGCGAGGTGGAATTGACAGCGCTGCCATTTCGCGCCGCCCAAGACGGCCCTGCGGGCGGCGCGCAGGCCGGCGTGGTCGTCGGAGACCACATATTCGACCCCGCGCAGACCGCGGGCCTGGAGGCTCTCCAGAAAGGCCCGCCAATGGACCTCCGCCTCGGACAGGGCGACCGAGACCCCGAGAACCCGGCGGCGCTCGTCCGGGCCGATGCCGATCGCCGAGAGCACGGCGGCGTCGCGTACGACCCCGCCGTGGCGCATCTTCTCGTAGCGCGCATCGAGGATCAGATACCGGATCTCGCCGAGAGGCCGGTTGCGCCAGGCTTCCAGCTCGTCGTCCAGAAGCTTCGCCGCGCGGCTGACCTGCGAGGAGGACAGGCTCTCGATGCCGAACTCGCGCATCACCGCCTCGACCTCGCGGGTCGACACGCCCTTGATGTACATCTCCGCCACCGCCAGCATCACGGCGCGCACCGAGCGGCGGCCGCGCTCCAGCGATTGCGGGTAGAACGGCGCGCCATCATGGCCGGCGGTCTTGGGAACGTCGACCGTGACCGTGCCTGCCGGCGTGTCGATGCGCTTGGGCTTGTAGCCGTTGGCATAGCCCTGGCGCTCGGCAGTGCGCTCGTAGGGACCGGCGCACAGGAAACGCTCCCGCTCGATCTGCATGGCGAGCTCGAACGCACGGCCGAAGACCGTGGCGATATCGCCGGGGCCATGCTCGATCAGATGTTCCAAGAGGGCCTCGACCGCCGTATCTTTCCGTCCGTCCATTCGCGCTTCTCCATGGCTGGTTTCGCAACTCCATGGAATATCAGGATGGACCGCCCCTGCCGGGGCAGGCCCCGGCAGGGGCGCGCAGCGCCAGCGCAAGCTGAATTTCCAGACGTCAGGTTACGGTACCTCGCGCCGGGCGCCCTGGAGCTCGAGGTTACCGAAAGCGCATTGATGCGAAGCGGCGAGCGAGCCTTCATCCAGTTGAACACGCTCAAGCTCGCCGGCGTCCGCATCGCCGTCGACGATTTCGGGACCGGGTATAGCAGCCTCGCCTACATCAAGCGCATGCCGGCGCACTGCGTGAAGCTCGACCGTTCGTTCATTCAGGACCTGGGCTCTGAGGCGCGGGATCTGCAACTGGTCACGTCGATGATCAAGATGCTTCAGGATCTCGAATTCCCGGTGGTTGCGGAGGGTATCGAGACCGCTGACATCTATCGCTCGCTGGCCCGAGCGGGCTGCGATGAGGCTCAGGGCTTTCTCATCGCAAAGCCTCTCTCCGCATGTGCGTTCGAAAGCTGGATCTCTGAGAGCCCGACCCAGAAAGAGTTGAGCGGTTTCAGCGTGCTGTGATTCCGTCTGGTTGCCAGACGAGACGGAGCACGAATGCCTTGGACAGAGACCGCCCGGCGGGAGCATGACCGCCGCCGCCCTCGCTATGCAAGCGATGTGAGCGATCGGGAGTGGATGCTGATCGCGCCGCTCCTGCCAGCGCCGAGCCGCCTGGGTCGGCCGCGCAAGACCAGCCTGCGCGAGGTGGTGAACGCGATCCTCTACATGGCCTCGACAGGCTGCCAGTGGCGCATGCTGCCCACTGACCTGCCGCCGTCCTCCACGGTGCAGCGCTGCTTCTACGACTGGCGGGACCGCGGTCTGTGGCTGGGGATCAGCAATACGCTGGTGATGGCGGCGCGGGAGCTGGAGGGGCGCGAGGCCAGCCCCACGGCAGGGGTCATCGACAGCCAGTCGGTGAAAACCACCGAGAGCGGAGGCGTTCGCGGCTTCGACGCCGGCAAGCGGATCAACGGGCGCAAGCGCCATGCCCTCGTCGACACGCTGGGTCTGCTGGTCGGCCTGGTCGTGCACCACGCAGGAGTTCAGGACCGCGACGGCGCGCCCCGGCTCCTGAACTCCGTCCGCAGCCGCTGGCCTTGGCTGCGCCATGTCTATGCCGACGGCGGCTATGCCGGTCCGAAGCTGCGCTCCGCCATGCGGGGCGCCGGCGAGTGGAGGATCGAGATCGTGAAGCGCTCCGACGCGGCGAAGGGCTTCGAGGTGCTTCCGCGCCGATGGGTCGTCGAGCGCACCTTCGCCTGGCTTGGCCGATGCCGCCGTCTGGCCAAGGACTGGGAGAGATCCGTCGCCTCCGCCGAGGCGTGGGCCTTCGTCGCCAACATCCGTCTGCTCACCCGCCGGCTCGCAAGATATTGCCTCGCCTTCTAAACTTCTAAGTCAGGCACTCAGGGCGGAGGCAGGGCCTGATCGCGGATGCGGCGCTGGTATCCAGCTTCAGGCATGGAGGACCGCTCTGCGGCGCTGCGAGGGCGTGAACCGGATCCAGAGGCGGCGAGAGATCAGGCCTCGCCGCCTCCATTCGATCGTTGTTGTTCAGAGCTACAAAAAGCTGCTGATTGAACCCCCACTGCTTTGTACGCCTCCGGTGAGACTTTCAGTTACCCATAGCCGTTCGAGTTCTCCGTGCAGTGGCGTATCCCTCGATGAGGTCGGCGAGGCGCGAGAAACCTCGCCAGATGACGCTGGTTCCTGGTGGAGGGTCTGAACGTCGGGCGAGGTAGCCGCCGAGGCGGGCCACGCGGATCATGTAGAAGTCGAGGTTTCGTGTCGCACCGGTCCTGGGGTCGGGGGCTGAGCTCTCGAGAAATTCGAGTTCCAACTCGGTGAAGACGGCGCTTGGGGTGGCGCCGGGATCGTCTCGCCGCAGCATCGTCATCCAATGGACGCGCCAGGCGACGACGCAGCACAGCGCGATGAAGTTGGCGAGGCGGTCGGCGGTCGTGAGCCGGACCTCCTCGATGCGGCATCCGGTCTTGAGGGTCTTGAAGAAGGTCTCGATGCTCCAGCGCCGCGCATACCAGCCGAGCTTCTGGACGGCGTCTTCGTGCGTCGCGACCTCGAGGTTGGTGATCAGCTTCCAGAACAGCGGCGGCCGATCCGCCGGCGGGTCCGTCTCCTCGGCGTGGATGATCCGAAGCTGCTGATGCTGGTAGCGTTTCTGCTTTCCGATCGGGGGCCGGACCACCATCGTGGCGAACTTCACGGACAGGAGCGCCTCCTGGTCCCGCCCGGAGGCATCCCGGAAACTGACCTGGTGCTTGCCGCTTGAGGCAACGTCCTTCATCACCTGCGCGATGGTGGTGTGGCCGCTCTCGGCCAGTCGGTCGACGCAACTGCGGACCAGAAAGCTCGTGCCGAGGTCGCTGGCGAGGCAGAAGAGTTCGTAGATGTCGCTCTCTCGGTCGCCGATGTGGACGCAGCGATCCGGTGCGCCGATCAACTCGGTCGACCGGCGGAGATTGTCGAGCCAGCGGATGCTCTCCTTCCGGTCGATCGGCACGCGGGTCGGGTTGATCTTCCGCTTGAGCGCCGCCGTGCCCTTGAACCTGGCGCGCGACCAGAACTTCACCGCCGTCATGCCAAGCGGCAGGCCCTCCGGCGTGACGGCCAGGCTCGCGTGCATGAGCAGGCCGCAAAGCGTGTGCTGGCGGAAGCGCCCGTCCTTCTCCTTGCGTCCGGTGGAGGTCTTGGTGAAGCCGATCTTCTCGGGCGCCGCCCGGGTGAACGAGAACTCGGTCGTGTCCTGAAGCACCAGAATGGGGCCGTCCGTCGCCTGGACACGCAGGGCGGAGGCTTGGAAATGACCTGCCAAGATGCTGTCTTCGCTCACCTTCTCGTTCGAGAAGAAGCGATAGGCGGCCTTCGTGTTCGCCCAGTCCTGAAAGGCCGTGGGCAGCGACTTCCCCGGCCTCTCTCCCAGCGCCGCCAGCATCATGCCCAGCCGCCTGTTAAGCCGGGCGTCTCCCAGGCCGCAAGCGGCCGTCTCTTCTTCCACCCAAGATCCCACGTCAGCACCTGCTCGTTTATTGGTGCCAGACAAGGAATCATGCCCGATTCCCGCGGATCAACACGAAACTGCGGAACTTGTGGGTAACTGAAAGCCGGTGAGAAC
>CAWFLE010000017.1:0-30480 GCA_963816545.1 uncultured Alphaproteobacteria bacterium
CCGATCGTGGTGTTCAATACGCCTGCGGCGACTATCGGAGGCTGCTGAAGGCGCATGGGGCGCTCGCCTCGATGAGCGGCAAGGGCAATTGCCTCGACAACGCGCCGATGGAGAGCTTCTTCGGCTCGTTGAAGACGGAACTGGTCGACCGAACCCGGTTCGCCTCTCGCCGTGAGGCCAAGGCCGCCCTTTTCGAGTACATCGCCATCTTCTACAACCGCCGGCGCAGGCACTCGAGCATCGGCTACAGGACGCCAGAGCAGGCGAGGATCGACATGACCCGAGCCATGGCCGCATAGTGAACACGCACCCAGTCCGGGATCAGGGGGCAACGTCACAGAGCTAATCTAGCCTCTGGTCCGGAGATCCGGGGCAGGCTCAGCTGGGCCATGGACATCACCTACGTGCCGATGGCCCGCGGCTTCGTCCTCAAGCACAGGCTTGAGCCTTCTATGTTCACGCCGGACTGTCCGGTCGAAATGGGGGCAGTTCACAGAGTGCCTCTCGTGCGTGGGGATAAATTCCAGCGGAGACATTAAGCGGCGAGAATGCGTAATTCTTATTTTTATCTTTCCTACTGGAAGGGTAGGCTGGTGCAGTCTAAAAGTGAGCACTGGCCGAAGGTTTCGAATCGGTTTGCGTATCTGCGCGTGCAGGGGGGTTCCTAGCTTGAGGCCAGCGTACGAACGTCATCGGCGTATGTGGCGTTATAAATGGAAGCGGATCCTTGGAGGAACTTGGAATGCAGTGGGGAAAAATGGCTGCGGCGGCCGTCGCAGTCGCGTGCGTAGCCGGGGCACCGGCCTCGGCGTTGGTCATCGACACGTTCGACACGCCGCAGCTCGTCACCGATCCGCCCGCCGGAGGTAACCCGATCGCGTCCGAGATCGCCGCTCCGGAAGTCATCGGCGGCTACCGGGACATGTTCGTCGACACCAACGGCAACGGCACGACGCTGGAGGTTGTTGGGGGCCAGCTCGGCTTCTCCAACAACTTCAGGACCACCGGCTCCGCTTCGCTCACCTATGACGGGATGGACAACGACCCCTTCCTTGTTAATACTATCGGTCTGAACGGTTTCAACCTCGTTACGGGGGCGAATCCGTTCTTTCTCTTCGACGTCGACTTCTTCGATGTCGGCGGCTTGACCGTCAACGTCCAAGTGTGGGACATGCTCGGTAACTCCGGCACGTACAGCGAGACGCTGACGGCGGCGCTCAATCCGCGTCTCTTCTTCTCGGAGTTCTCCGGCGACGTCGACTTTACCCAAGTCGGGGCGATTCAGTTCATGGTCAGCAGCGGCCAGCCAAACTTGGACGGCGCTCTGAACGCCATCACCGTCAGTGCCACGCCGCAGGCGATTCCGGTTCCGGCCGCGGCCTTCCTGCTGGTAGGTGCCGTGGGCGGCTTGGGGGCCCTGCGGTTCCGCCGCAAGTCCTGATCGCGAGTCCTCGAACCGCGTTCAGACGCGCGCCCCGGTCCGCCGGGGCGCGCTTTTCGTTCGCGACCCGCGGCGGTTGTCGACGGCAGGCTCAACCCGCCGCCTGAAGCCGCCGCACGGGCCCGGACATGATCGGCGAAGGCGTCGAGCTCGGCCTCGGTCTGAGCCTGCCCCGGATCTCCGGACCAGAGGCTAGATTAGCTCTGGATCTGGAGGACGAGCATGGGAACGAGGACGCGACGCCGGTTCACGGCCGAGTACAAGATGCAGGCGGTGGCGCGGCTGTCGGAGCCGGGCGCCACGGCGAGCGGGGTTGCGGCCGAACTCGGCCTCTCGCCGACACAGCTCAGGATTTGGCCTCTCGAGCAGGAAGCCGCCGGCTCCGCCGAGGCGATCGCGCATCAGAAGGCGGAAGCGGCCGAGCTGCGCCAGCTCCGCCGCGATGTGAAGCAGTTGAGGGAGGAGAACGAGATCCTCCGCAAGGCCTCGGCCTTTTTCGCGCAGTGGGTGGGGAAAGCATGAGGGCGAAGCTCGCCTTCATCTCCGCCCAAGCGTCCGCCTACGCCATCCGCCGGCTCTGCGCCGTGCTGGGGGTCGCCCGCAGCGGGTTTCACGCCTGGCGTCGAGCGGCGCCCGCACGCGCGGAGAAGGCAGCCGAGGAGGCGATCCTCGTCGAAGAGATCAGGGCGATCTTCGAGAGGAGCCGGCGGCGCTACGGCGCGCCCCGCATCCATGCCGAGATGCAGGCGAGCGGCCGGCGCATCTCCGCAAGAGGGTCGCCAGGCTTATGAAAGAGAACGGGATTTCTCCGCCGCGGCCATCCCGGAAGGCGCCGATCACGACCGACAGCCGTCACCGCCTCGCGATCGCGCCGAACCTGCTGGCGCGTAACTTCGACATCGTCGCGCCCGACACCGTCTGGCTCGCGGACATCTCCTACATCCCGACCGATGAGGGCAGGCTCTACCTCGCTGCGGTGAAGGACATGGCGACCCGCGAGATCGTGGGCTGGAGCATGGACGTCTCGCTGAAGAGCGCGCTCTGCGAGAACGCCCTGAAGATGGCGATCCGCAATCGCCGTCCGCCGCGGGGCCTGATCCAGCATTCGGATCGCGGCGTTCAGTACGCCTGCGGAGACTACCGCAAGCTCTTGGCCGCCCACGGCGTCACCGCCTCGATGAGCGGCAAGGGAAATTGCCTGGACAACGCGCCGATGGAGAGCTTCTTCAGCTCGCTCAAGACCGAGCTGGTCCACCGCACCCGGTTCCGGACCTGCCAGGAGGCGAAGGCCGCGCTCTTCGAGTACATCGAGATCTTCTACAACCGGCAGCGCCGCGTAGTTGAATAACAAGCCGGTCCGGAGATCCGGGGCAGGCTCACAACGCCCCTGTCCAGATTTCCCGAGCCACCTCTCCTCTCCCATCCCATCGAGCCCTTCACCCTTGACCAGGCCGCTTGATCAGGCCGAAATCATCATGCTCGGAGATCGCCGCTCGAGAGTTTCCACCACATCCGAGACACGACCCATATGCGTGAGCCTTCAGGGCTATGCCCGAGTGTCCGGTCGAAAGGGGGGCCAGCTCACTCACGAAGTGCACCCGAGCTGAACCGGAAGACACCGAGTGGTTCACTCTCAAGAGATCCAGAAGCCTGAAGACAGCCTTCGGATCGCCCTCCACCAGAAGCTCTTTTGTCATCACCGCCCCCGCGTTGCCTTCGGTATGAACTGTGGGTCAACATCCTTAGCGCGAGCCTAATGAAGCCTGCTCCGCGGCCGTTGCCGACCGGGGAGCGAAAGGCGGTTGCTGGCTTCAGCGAATTGAACCGCACCGGGTCTGCCGGAGGCTCCCACTCCTGAGTAGGATGGAGCCCGGTCGTGTCTCGGATGTGGTGGAAACTCTCGAGCGGCGATCTCCGAGCATGATGATTTCGGCCTGATCAAGCGGCCTGGTCAAGGGTGAAGGGCTCGATGGGATGGGAGAGGAGAGGTGGCTCGGGAAATCTGGACAGGGGCGTTGAGTGGACTCGCGCGACATCGGCATGATGCCGAGAGCGAGGAGAGACCATGGCAAGACGACCGCGCCGGAACCACAGCCCGGCATTCAAAGCGAAGGTGGCTTTGACCGCCATCAGAGGCGAGAAGACGCTGGCCGAACTGGCCGAGCAGTTCGACCTTCACCCGAACCAGATCACGCAGTGGCGAACCCAGCTTCTGGAAGGCGCATCGGGCGTGTTCGGCGCCGTCGCCCCGGCCGATGCGCCTCCTGCGGTGGACGGGAAGAGCCTGCATGCGAAGATCGGCGAGCTGACGCTCGAGAACGATTTTTTGTCCGGCGCGCGCAGGCCGAGGCGGGTCTGTTGCCGAGCGCAAGGCGATGATCGACCGTGACCACGGGCTGAGCGTCAGTCGCCAGGCGAAGGCGCTCGGGATCAGCCGGGGCAGCGTCTATGCGCCCCTCATGGCCGCCGACGGCCCACTCGTCCGCGTCCTGCTCGCCGACCGCGGCTACGACTCGGATGCCATCCGCCAGGACATGGAGAACCGCGGCGGCGTCGCCGTCATCCCCGCCCGGAAGAGCCGCAAGGTCCGCGAGAGCGTCGACGGCCACATCTACGCCCTGCGCAACCGCATCGAGCGATGCTTCAACCGTCTCAAGAACGCTCGCCGCGTCGCCACCCGCTACGACAAGACAGCCGCCAGCTTCATCGGCTTCGTCCAGATCGCCTCGATCCGCCTATGGGTGAGAGACTTCGTCAACACGGCCTAATCAAAATCTATCCGGGTTGTATCGGTGCTTCGGAACGCGATGAGTTCGCGGAAGCGTGAAGGCGTCGTGGGGAAGAAGAGAAGGGAGGTCCTACCGCCTCGCACGGAGCCGCTCGCGCAAGCCTGCCGCCTGATTCCCCCAGAAGAAGCGGAAACGATGAGGCCCACGGCCTGCCGGGGGCCTCATCGCTCATGAGCGCAGTGGCCGGTTCTTTCGGCGCCCCAGTGGCCGCCTTTGTCGGTGCCGTTGACACAGGCCGCACCGCCCAAGAAGTGGACAGAATAAGAGTAAGATTCGGCAATTGACATCGAGCTTCAGATGGATGACCATCATTTGGGAATCTTGTAAGCATGATGATAACCTATGCGCAAAGAAGGCGAGAATCCGATTATCAGCGACGAGCCTGGTAAGAATCGGGCGAAAACGCTGCTGGTCTATAGGAAGATCGGTGTGTACCGCCCCCGGATCGTGAGACACCGATTTGGGACTACGCGACCATGGGCTCGGCGTCCATCTGGTCGCGCCTGAACTGGGCCGGCGAGCGGTGACCATGCCGCTGGATCAGCCATTGCTCGTTGTAGGTCCGGCGGAACTCCAGCAGCGCCAGGCGAAGCTCCTCGACGGTGTCGAAGGTGCGAACCCACAGCAGGTTCTCTTTCAGGGTCCGGATGAAGCGCTCGGCGCAGCCGTTGCCCTCCGGGGCCCGAACGAAGGCGGGCGACGACGCGATCCCCAGCCAGCGGATCTCCGCCCGGAAGTCGTGCGACATGTACTGGCTGCCGTGATCGTGGCGCAGGCTCAGCCCGACGGCCACATCCTTGCCGATCCCGCCGAAGCGGGCCTTCACGCCCTGGCGGACCGGCTCCAGCGCCTCGTGGCGCGTGCCATGGAGGGCGGCGTGGATGCCGACGCACTCGGCCGAGCAGTGGTCGACGGCGACGAAGATCGCCACCTGCCCCTGGGCGGTGGTGACTGCCGCGGTCATGTCGGTCCCCCACATGGCGTCGACCCTCTCCGGAATGATCGTGCCATCATGGCTGCGCGGCCCCCGCGGCGTCGCTCGGCCCGTATCCGCCGCAAGGCCATGCGCGCGCATCAGCCGCCGCACCCGCTCCTTCGAGGTCCGCACGCCCCTGAAGCGCAGGCGCGCCCAAACCTTCCGATAGCCCTCGCCGTGGAACGGGCTCGCCGCCAGCACGGCCCGGATCGCCTCGACCAGCACCGCGTCCGGCATCGGACCCTGCGGCCCGGGACGCCGCCGCTCGGCCGGCGGAGCTCCTGCCGTCAGGCGGCGGCGATAGATGCTCGCCCGGCCCAGGTTCCAGACCCGGCAGACCCGCGCCAGGCCGTAACGGCGTCGACCGGAGATCGAGATGACCGCGCTCATCGCCTCGACCTCCGCCGGGCCAAAGGGCGGCCCGCCTCCAGCCGCGAGATCTTCTCGTAGAGCAGCTCGTTATCCATCGTCGCCGCCCCGAGCTTCGCCTGAAGCTGCGCGATGCGCGCGTCGCGGTCATCGCGGGGCCGCGACTTCAGGCTCGCCGCGCCGCCCTCGAGAAACGCATCCCGCCACCCGCTCACATCCGCCGCGGTCACGCGCAGGTCTCGGGCCACCACCTCCAGCGGCTCGCCCCGCAGCACCCGAAGCACCGCATCCTGCTTGCGGTTCGCCGTCATGCGGCGCTCCCGCCCCGGCGCCCCGGCCGCTGCGATACCTGAACTCTCCGCGCCCGGGGCGCCTCCGCTTCGATCGTCAGACGTCATCCAACACCTCCTTCGTCGCCTTCAATAAGGCTTCAGAGATGTCTCAGCGAACCCTGGGGCGGAGGAGGTGTGCCACGCTGGGCAGCATGGCCCCTTTGGCTTCTGGCGAGCCTGGCGAATCGCCTTGATTCACAAGGCGCACCAAGTTCAGGAAAATTTTTGTTTGATCTACAGGCCGCAATTATTGCTCTATGTGCAGCAGCGCAAAGCCCACTAAGGAGGCGTTAGGCGCAATGCTCCGAGGGTAATTGCGAATAGTGCGATTCTTTCTGGAATATGTAGCTTCGACACTTTTCTAAGTACCAAAAGCCTATGAGGCGAGGCAATATCTCGCGAAGCATATTGGGCGGACTTCAATCGGTCATCGCAACACCCTGATGAAGGAGGTTGCGATGACGATGGGGAAGCGCCGCTCGGCCCGGTCCACGCGGAATGCCTTGCGGTCACCAGGGCGGCCGCCCGTCGGGCGGCGCGAACACCGGCAAGCGTTCTGGTCGGCGATCGCGGCGGGGCGGTCGAGCGAAGACGCGGCGGTGGACGCCGGGATATCGCCTCCCGTGGGAGCCAGGTGGTTCCGGGAGGCCGGCGGCATGCCACCATCGCAATTCACGCCCTCGGCGAAGCCACCGTCGGGGCGGCGGCGGCTGTCGTTCGTCGAGCGGGAGGAGATCGCGCTTCTCTGCACGCGGGCCCGGCGGGCGTGAGATCGCCCGCCGGCTTGGGCGGGCGGCCTCCACGAACCGATCAGCAGGTGCGGGCCGTAGCTTAAACTACCCCGGAAACTGTCCAACCAACGGGGAGCATCTCAAAGTGGGGGAGTCCGGCGAGCGCGGAAGACGTTGGGCTGCTTCCGCAAATACGCACAAGGAGCATCCAACGCACTATTATAATTAGAGCCGTCCAACCGCTTAGCCATTCCCCCGAAAGGCGAGGCGCCGTCGCGGACGTTGTTGAAACCAATGGCTCCGAGCGACGGCCGGTGTAAGCGCGCTCAGGATGACGCCGCCATCTGCGCGAGGGCCTTCCAGCTCGACCACGCGATCAAGCCCGTGCTGGCGAGCACGCTCAGCACGTTAAAGCTTTGCGAGTTCAACACCCAGCCGACCCTGCGCTCGATCAGGCTTGGATCTCGCGGCTTATCCTCATACGGAAATCGTCTCATCGTCCGCTCCGACGATTCCCACGAGGAAGCACTTCAACGCCTCCAAGGACTCGCGTTCCTGATCGTCCAGGAACGCGGCGATGATCAGTTCGATATCTCGCCGCCGCTTCAGCTGGCGGCACCGAGAGGTGAGATCAATGACGGGGCCAGCGTGCACTCTCAAGTTCTCCATGTTTGACCGCCGCCTAATTGATCGAGACAAGTGGAGGAAATCTAAACATAGCGGCGAATGAGGTGGTCCCCGAAACCCGGACACACGGCTAAGCTTGGTTCGTCGAGGATCGAGGACGAACGGGATGATGGGGAAGAGGCGGCGCTACAGCGCGGAGTTCAAGGCGAAGGTGGCGCTTGAGGAGAGGTGGCTCGGTTGGTCCGAACAGCTTCCGGGCTGCTGCTAAGTGGATCTCCGCTTGGGTTACGCCGCCGCCGGGATTGGCGTCGGCTGGCGGAGATAGGCTTGTTCGGGCATCCGCCCGCCAAGCGAAGAATGGGGCCTCGTTCCGTTGTAGAAGCCCAGGTAGCGGGCGATCGAGGCCCGAGCCTCGGAGACGCTCGCGTACGCCCGGAGGTAGACCTCCTCGTACTTCACCGTCCGCCAGAGCCGCTCGACGAAGACGTAGTCGCGCCAGGCGCCTTTGCCGTCCATGCTGATGGCGACCTCGGCATCCTTCAGCACTTTGGTGAACTCGATGCTGGTGAATTGCGAGCCTTGGTCAGTGTTGAAGATCTCCGGTCGGCCGTGATGGCCGAGCGCCTCCTCCAGGGCCTCGATGCAGAAGTCCGCGGACAGCGTGATCGAGAGCCGCCATGCCAGGACTTTACGGCTGAACCAGTCGATGACGACGGCCAGGTAGACGAAGCCGCGGGCCATCGGCACGTAGGTGATGTCCATGGCCCAGACCTGATTGGGCCGCGTCACCGCCAGCTTTCGAAGCAGATAGGGATAGATCTTGTGGCCCGGCGCCGGCTTCGACGTGTTCGGACGGCGGTACAGCGCTTTGATCGACATCTTCTTCATCAGCGTCGAGACGTGGAGCCGACCGACCTCACGCCCTTCCGCCTGCAACAGGCCCTTCAGCATCCGGCTGCCGGCGAACGGGTGTTCCAGATGCAGCTCGTCGATCCGGCGCATGAGCGCTAGCCTGCATTATGCATCTGGGTTGGCGGGCCTAGCCCAAGCCTCTGATCTGTCGTAATTTTTGGGTGCTGACGCCAAAAACTCCGGATCGGAGGGACCGTGCCCGCCACCATCGAGACTACGCCGCCTCTGCCGAACCTGTCACCCGTGAACGGCAAGGCGCTGACTGCGCGTTTCGACGGCGGCTCGCTGTCTTCTGATGCCGGGCTGCTGGCGCTGCGGGAGGTGGAGCGGCGGCTCGATGTGGCCGGGAGGCTGGCGGCCTGCATCGACGATCCCCGCGATCCCGCCCGCACCGTGCATAGCGCCGCCGACATCCTGCGCTTCCGGATGCTGATGATCTCGGCGGGCTACGAGGACGGGATCGACGCCAATGCGCTGCGCGCCGATCTGACGATCCTCCCGGCCGCCGCCCCCGCCCGCCCATCAGCCGCAGCCTTGGAACTTAGCCGCCCCCGCCGCGACGGAAGTCGCGCGCGTCCATCGGCGTGCACGCAAGCGCCATTCAGCGCCCGAACCCGCCGCGACCCGCCGTCTCACGCTCGTTGGTGCATAGTTCGGGCTAGATCGGTGCTCGAGGTTGGGCGTGGCAGGGAATAGCCGCGGTGGTCGGAAACTTCACCGCCGGTGATCTCGACCGCTATAGGCAGGCCCGCGCCGTTCGTCCGGAGGTGGATCTTGGTCGGGAAGCCACCACTCGAACGGCCAAGACCCTGATTTTGAATCCCCCCCTTGCGCCCGCGGCGCAGTGATGGGCGCGGGCGACGGTGCTGTCGATCATCTGGACGCTGTCAGGCGACCCCTCGGCCGCGTTCAGGGCCTCCAAGATCAGGTCCCAGACGCCGGACAGCGTCCATCGTCGGAACTGGCGATACACCGACGCCCAATGGCCGAACGTCTCCGGCAGATCGCGCCACGGCGAGCCGGTCCGGGCGATCCAGAACACACCGTCCAGCACTCGGCGGTGATCCCTCGGCGGGCGGCCCCGCTTCGGGCCGCTCTCGATCACGAAGGGGGCGAAGAACGCCCATTCCTCATCGCTCATCAGGTCACGAGCCAACAGTCCCTCCCTCCAAGGAGAGACTCTGAATCACGCCTCAGCCGATTTGGGAATCCACTTCGTCAACCCGGTCTAGATTCGGGGGGCTACAGCGCCTGCACCGGCCTGAAGGCCGGGGGAAGGAGCGACGGTGCGCAACCTGCGGATCGCGTCTCCGGACCGCGCAGAAGGAGCGTATGCCATGACCCGCATCGTGACGCAGGAGAACCTCGGGGATTCCGTAGGCGGCGAGTTCCTCCGCCCCAGGGTTCGCTGAGACATCTCTGAAGCCTTATTGAAGGCGACGAAGGAGGTGTTGGATGACGTCTGACGATCGAAGCGGAGGCGCCCCGGGCGCGGAGAGTTCAGGTATCGCAGCGGCCGGGGCGCCGGGGCGGGAGCGCCGCATGACGGCGAACCGCAAGCAGGATGCGGTGCTTCGGGTGCTGCGGGGCGAGCCGCTGGAGGTGGTGGCCCGAGACCTGCGCGTGACCGCGGCGGATGTGAGCGGGTGGCGGGATGCGTTTCTCGAGGGCGGCGCGGCGAGCCTGAAGTCGCGGCCCCGCGATGACCGCGACGCGCGCATCGCGCAGCTTCAGGCGAAGCTCGGGGCGGCGACGATGGATAACGAGCTGCTCTACGAGAAGATCTCGCGGCTGGAGGCGGGCCGCCCTTTGGCCCGGCGGAGGTCGAGGCGATGAGCGCGGTCATCTCGATCTCCGGTCGACGCCGTTACGGCCTGGCGCGGGTCTGCCGGGTCTGGAACCTGGGCCGGGCGAGCATCTATCGCCGCCGCCTGACGGCAGGAGCTCCGCCGGCCGAGCGGCGGCGTCCCGGGCCGCAGGGTCCGATGCCGGACGCGGTGCTGGTCGAGGCGATCCGGGCCGTGCTGGCGGCGAGCCCGTTCCACGGCGAGGGCTATCGGAAGGTTTGACGTTGCCCCCTGATCCCGGACTGGGAGGTAAAGTACCCCCGGGACGGAGGATGGGATGATGAGCAAGGAACCGCGCCGTCGTTTCACGACGGAGTTCAAGGAGCAGGCTGTCGCGCGCCTGTCGGCGCCGGGCGCCACGCAGGCCGGCGTGGCCAGGGAGCTGGGGGTCGCCTCCTCGCAGCTCAAGGGCTGGCGGCTTGAAGTGGAGGCGGCAGGTTCGGCCGAGGCCAGCCGGCGTCAGAAGGTCGAGGCGGCGGAGCTTGCCGAATTGCGGCGCGAGAACCGCCGTCTGAAGGAAGAAGTGGAGGTGATGCGCAAAGCCTCGGCTTTTTTCGCGCAGTGGGCGGCGAAACAATGAACGCGAAGCTCGCCTTCATCGCCGCCCATGTCGCGGAGCACGCCGTCCGGCTGATGTGCCGGGTTCTGTCGGTGAGCCCGAGCTGGTTTCACGCCTGGCGCGCGGCCACCCCCGACAGGGCGGCGAGCCGGGCGGCGCAGGACACGATGGCAGCCCGGATCCGCACGATCTTTGAAGACAGCCGCGCACGCTACGGCGCGCCGCGCATCCACGCCGAGCTGGTCGCCCAAGGCGAGCGCATCGCCCGGAAGACGGTGGCCAGGCTCATGAAGCAAAACGGCATCCGGCCGCCGCGGCGGGGCCGCCGCGTGCCGCGCACGACCGACAGCCGACACGATCTCGGCATCGCGCCGAACCTGCTGGCGCGCAACTTCAAGGTAGGGACGCCAGACACGGTCTGGCTCGCCGACATCAGCTACGTGCCCACCGATGAAAGCTGGCTCTATCTCGCCGCGGTCAAGGACCTGGCCACGATGGAGATCGTCGGCTGGTCGATGTCCGATCGGCTGAAAGGGAGCCTCGCGGTCGACGCCATGCGCATGGCGTTGCGGAATCGAAGGCCGACGCCGGGCCTGATCTGCCACTCCGATCGTGGTGTTCAATACGCCTGCGGCGACTATCGGAGGCTGCTGAAGGCGCATGGGGCGCTCGCCTCGATGAGCGGCAAGGGCAATTGCCTCGACAACGCGCCGATGGAGAGCTTCTTCGGCTCGTTGAAGACGGAACTGGTCCACCGAACCCGGTTCGCCTCTCGCCGTGAGGCCAAGGCCGCCCTTTTCGAGTACATCGCCATCTTCTACAACCGCCGGCGCAGGCACTCGAGCATCGGCTACAGGACGCCAGAGCAGGCGAGGATCGACATGACCCGAGCCATGGCCGCATAGTGAACACGCACCCAGTCCGGGATCAGGGGGCAACGTCAGTTTGGGCGCGCCTGCGCTTCAGGGGCGTGCGGACCTCGAAGGAGCGGGTGCGGCGGCTGATGCGCGCGCATGGCCTTGCGGCGGATACGGGCCGAGCGACGCCGCGGGGGCCGCGCAGCCATGATGGCACGATCATTCCGGAGAGGGTCGACGCCATGTGGGGGACCGACATGACCGCGGCAGTCACCACCGCCCAGGGGCAGGTGGCGATCTTCGTCGCCGTCGACCACTGCTCGGCCGAGTGCGTCGGCATCCACGCCGCCCTCCATGGCACGCGCCACGAGGCGCTGGAGCCGGTCCGCCAGGGCGTGAAGGCCCGCTTCGGCGGGATCGGCAAGGATGTGGCCGTCGGGCTGAGCCTGCGCCACGATCACGGCAGCCAGTACATGTCGCACGACTTCCGGGCGGAGATCCGCTGGCTGGGGATCGCGTCGTCGCCCGCCTTCGTTCGGGCCCCGGAGGGCAACGGCTGCGCCGAGCGCTTCATCCGGACCCTGAAAGAGAACCTGCTGTGGGTTCGCACCTTCGACACCGTCGAGGAGCTTCGCCTGGCGCTGCTGGAGTTCCGCCGGACCTACAACGAGCAATGGCTGATCCAGCGGCATGGTCACCGCTCGCCGGCCCAGTTCAGGCGCGACCAGATGGACGCCGAGCCCATGGTCGCGTAGTCCCAAATCGGTGTCTCACGATCCGGGGGCGGTACACGAGGTTCCCACCGATCGGGAGCCGATGATCGGCCGAGCGGATCTTCTCGGCGCCGGTGCATCCCATACCGCCCTTGGTAATACCGGAATTCTGGGTAACGCCGGTAATACTGATAATACCGGTAGGAATCGCACTCGCATCGTAACGCGAGAGACCGTGTAGAGCGACAACCATCCTGACCGGCGCATTGCCTCGCCTGAATTGTTGCCGGAGGTAGGGCCGTTGCCTCGTCAGGAATGTTCCCGGGTATTCCGGGAGCAGGAGGTGCGGTGGTGAGGCGGGTGAGCATGGCGACGCGAGATGAGCTTCTGGGCGCACTGACGACGCGGTATCTTCGGGCGAGCCGGGCGGACAAGGGTCGGATCGTGACGGAGTTCGTGGCGGTAACGGGCTATCATCGCAAGCATGCCGGGCGGCTTCTCCACGGTGTGGACGAGGGCGAGCGATCAAAGCCTCGGCCCGACCGACGGCTCTACGACGATGCCGTCCGCGAGGCGCTGATCGTGCTGTGGGAAGCCTCAGACAGGATCTGCGGCAAGCGATTGAAGCCACTTCTCCCGATGCTGGTCGCCGCGATGGAGCACCATGGGCATCTGGCCCTCGATCCCCGAGTGCGAGATCGGCTGGAAGCGATCAGCGCCGCCACGATCGACCGGATTCTCGGGCCGGTGCGCAAGCAGGCGGGCGGTCGCGGTCGCCGCCGCACGGCGCCATCGTCGGCGATCCGTCGCGCTGTGCCGATCCGCACCTTGCCGACTGGGGCGATCCGCCGCCGGGGTTCTTCGAGGCTGATCTCGTCTCCCATAGCGGTCCGCTGACGAGCGGGAGCTTTGCGCAGACGCTGGTATTGACCGACATCGCGAGCGGCTGGACGGAGTGCGCGCCGCTTCTGTTCCGGGAACAGCAACTGCTGAGCGAAGTGCTGACCGTGCTGCGCAGCGTGACGCCCCTGCCGATCCTCGGGTTCGACACCGACAATGACACCGTGTTCATCAACGAGACGGTGAAGTCCTGGTGCGAGACATCAGGCGTGGCGTTCACGCGCGCGCGGCCCTACCGCAAGAACGATCAGGCGCATATCGAGCAAAAGAACGGGGCGGTTGCTCGAATTGAGGGGAACGCTGGCGACGGCCCGGAGACGCGCGACGGCCACCGATGAGGTCCGGGAGACGCTGCAGGCGCTGATTGCGGAAGTGCGCGCCGAGGCTGCCGCGCAGACCCCCACGCCCTTGGAGCCGCATGAAGAGGCGGAAGAGGCAGATTGAGACAAGGCGCCGCCCAACGCTCCCGCTGGCCGGGTGGAGCGGGCTGCGAGGTGGCGGGAAGAAAGAGACCCGGAGACGGAACGTTTTTCGAGGGCTGTCTGTCCAGCAGACCAGCGACCTCGCTCCTTGGTCATGGGCTCGGCGCCGGACGGTCAAGCGGCCGGCGGCGCGATCCTCTCAACCGGATCCGCCTTCTCGTCCGTGCCCGCGCGCACTACGCGGATGCGATCCGGCGGAAGCGGCCGATCAGGCCGAACGCTTGGTCCGGCGTGCCGCGCATCCAGCTCTCCCAGTCCTGCGGCGGCAGGATGGCCAGCATCCGATTAGAGGGGATCGGCTTGAGCCCCGAGCCGGTCGGCGGGAAGAGCTTGGCCTCCCGCAAGCCCGATCAACCCGAGGGTCGACCTCCGCGCCTGACCTGAACTCCGCTTTGGCGGCTCCGCATTCATTGCGGGCCGTGGATCGCCCTCGCCGCGCTCGCCAGGGGGAGATGAACGGCCTTCGCGGCTCCCGAGGGGTTTTCGAAACGAAGCCGAGATCTCGAAGTATGTTACCTATGTTTTTACCAATTAACCCCAAACCTACGCTCGTACCCAATGGAGGTCTGAGCATGATACGATTCATCTACGGAAAAGATCTGCCCTTTCACCCGCTGCTCGCCGAAACCATGTTTCAGGATCGCGCCGGACAGTTCGTCTCCCGCCTGAAGTGGGACATACACGTCGACGAGCGGGACTGGGAGCTTGACCAGTATGATCGCCCGGACGCTCTCTATTGCATCTATGAGCTGGAAGACGGCACTCACGGCGGATCGGGACGGCTGATGCCCACCACCGGCAGCTGCATGCTCAACGAGCACTTCTCCCACCTCGCGGGCGGCGAACTCGCTTCGCCGCTGATGTGGGAGTCGACCCGCTTCTGCGTTTCTCCCAGGCTGGCCGGAAGCGCCGCCGCAGCGGCGCGGATCTCCACGGCCCTCATGCTGGCCGGCTGTGAGGTCGGGTTGAGGTTCGGCCTGAGCCATTATCTCGCCGTATTCGACGCCCCCATGCGGCGGATCTACCGCGCCACCGGATGGCCTCCCGAGATCATCGCAGAGGATGACGAGGAGCGCGGCCGCCTCTGTCTCGGACTCTGGGAGATCACCCCGGAAGCCCGCGCCTCGATCCTGGCGAAAGCGCCGGCGGATCTTGCCCTAATGCCCATCCCTTCGCCGCTCCCGAACGTGCGGGCGCGTTCTCTCGCCTTCGCCGCCTGATCCTCTTCAGGCTCGCTCCACAGGCTGCTCGCTACGGCGGCCTTCCCGGGTCGCCGGAAGCGATCCCCCGGGCCGGCCGCCTGCGCTGAGCGCTATCGGGAGCGTGGATGCCGAAGCTAGCTCAGCGACAGTTTCACGCCTGTCCGCCGTCCTTGAACTGGCCGGTTGCGGGACGGGCTCCAGGGGCCCTCGCCCCGGCCCCGCGAGCGTCCCAAAACTCCGTCCCAGAACACCGGCCGTCCCGGAACCGCGCCTGGCCGTTGCGGGACGAACCTTGCCGCTGCGGCGCCATGAAGCCGGACGGACCGGACCCGGTCCGCTTCGACGCGCCCCACGCGCGGACCGGTTGAGGAACCGCCGGTCATGGCGCCACGCCCGCGCCCGTGGCGAAGGCTCGCCCGCGGCGGGCGTCAGGGGTTCTGGCGGGGACAGGTGCGCCTCATCAGGGCGTCGGCCAGCGTCAGGGGTCCTGCCGACGGGGACAGGCGCGCCTCAAGGCGCCGGCCGGCGCGGGCGCCCCTGCCCGACCCGCGGCGCCGCCCTATCTCCCACCCCATGACCGATGAACGCGAAGACCCCGCCGATCCCGTCCGCAGCGCCCGCGAGCGCGGCCGCGAGGCCCGCGCGCGGGGCGAACCCGCCTCCGCCAACCCGCACGACGCCTCGGCGAAGCTCGCCGAGGCGTGGGACGAAGGCTGGCGCGAGGGCGGGTAGACGCGGGGCTCAGACGCGGGGGCCGAGGCCCGAAGGCCCCGCCCCCGCGGCGGATCAGATCACCACGACGTCCAGCGGGGGGAAGCCGTTGAAGCCCACCGAGGAGTAGCTGGAGGTGTAGGCGCCGCAGTTGCGGATGATGAAGCGGTCGCCCGCCTTCAGACCCACCGGCAGCTGCACCGGCCGCTTCTCATAAAGAACGTCGGCGCTGTCGCAGGACGGACCCGCGAGGATGCAGGCGCCCGTCGGCTCATGGTCGCGGTCGGTGGTGAACTGGTAGCGGATCGCCTCGTCCATCGTCTCCGCCAGCCCCGAGAACTTGCCGATGTCGAGATAGACCCAGCGGTGCATGTCCGCCTCGGACTTGCGCGAGACCAGCAGCACCTCGGCCGCGATCATGCCCGCCTCGGCCACCAGGCCGCGGCCCGGCTCGGCCATCACGCGGGGCACGTCGCCGAAGCGGGCGCGCACCAGCTCCATCACCCGGGCGGCGTAGACGGTGGGGTGCTCGATCTCCTCGCCGTAGAAGGCGGGGAAGCCGCCGCCGATGTTCAGCAGGTCCAGCGCGAAGCCGGCCGCCTGCGCATCCGCCCAGATCCGCGCGATCTGGTCGAGCGTCACGGTCCACATCTCCGCCTTGCGGGTCTGGGAGCCGACATGGAACGAGAAGCCCGCGGGGCGCAGCCCGAGATCCCCGGCCATCCGCAGCAGGTCGAGGGCCTTGTCGCGCGCGCAGCCGAACTTGCGGCTCAGCGGCCAGTCCGCCTCGGAGGCGTCCACGATCAGGCGGATGTAGACCTCGGCGCCCGGCGCATGCTCGGCGATCTTCTCCAGCTCCTCCTCCGCGTCGGCGGCGAAGAGGCGGATGCCCGCGTGATGCGCGAAGGCGATGTCGGAGGCGCGCTTGACGGTGTTGCCGAAGGAGATGCTGTCGGCGGAGGCGCCCAGCGACAGGCAAAGCTCGATCTCCCCGCGCGAGGCCGCGTCGAAGGAGGAGCCGTTCTCGATCAGGGTCTCGACGATCTCGCGCGCCGGGTTGGCCTTGACCGCGTAGTGGATGCGGGCGTGGCCGAGGCCGGCGCGCAGCGCGCGATAGTTGCGCTCCACCACCTGGGTGTCGAGCACCAGCGTCGGACGGTCGAAGACCGTCGCGCGGATGAAGTCTTCGATGCGGGAGGCATGCTCGTCGGCGACGCGGCCGACGAAGTCGGTGACGTGGGCGGTCATGGTCATCTCCGATAGACCCGGCCATATATGGCCGCTCAGTTCCAAGGGAGACGTTACCGTCGCTGCGTGTGGCGGCTGACCGCTGGACAGAGGCGCGTGCGTTGGCGTCCGTGACGCGCATATGCGGCCGACCGGGGCGTCGCGCAAGCCCTTTTTTCGTCCCGCGCGAAATCCTTCCGGGAGGTCGCCGGAGCGCCGCGGCGCCCGAAGGGGAGAGCCGTCGGACCGATGCCGAATTCCCGTTCCAACCGGACGAGAGGCAGGGTCATCCGGGCCATCGGCGCCCCTGTTAACGGGATGTATATACTGCGGCCCTATGGACCCTCGCCGAGATTCGCGCCCGGCCTCCTCCCTCGGGAGACGGCTGGGCAAGCTCTTAAAACGCCTGAGGACGCGCTCCAAGCCGCCACCCGGCGTTTCCCCTCCCCATGTCGCGTCCAAGGCCCTGCCATCGAGGTCCGACATGCTGCGTTTCCTGGCCTTCTCCCCCCTGCTCGCCGCCGGCGGCGGCGCCCCCCGCGCCCTGGCCGACGGCTCCTCCGGCACGCTGGGCGCCGGCGTGGTCGGCTCGTATGAGCTGCGGCGCGGCGCGGTGACGCTCGACCGGATCGCCGATCTGGAGCCGGGCCGCATCCTCGGCCGCGGCGCCGAGAGCGGCCCGGGCGCGCCCGAGGCGCTGGACATCCAGGGGCTGCGGTCGCTTCTGCGCGCCGACGAGTGCGAGATGATCGGTCTCACCTCCCTCGCGCTCGAGCAGATGCGGCCCGAGGCCGGGACGCTCGCGCTCCGCAGCCTCGGCGTCTACGCCCCCGGCGACGGCGGACACGCCCTCTGGCGCGCCGCCGTCGCCGAGCCCCAGCATCCCGGCAAGCTGCGCACCGCCGATGGCCGCTGGTGGGAACTCGACCCCGAGCAGATGATCAGCCCGCGCATGTTCGGCGCGCTCGGCGACGGCCAGTTCAACGACACCCCCGCCTTCGACGCCGGCGTCGCCTATTGCCGCCACATGCGCGTGCCCCTGCGGATCCCGGCGGGAACCTTCGTGCTGGACTCGCTCTCGGCCATCATCCGCGACGTCACCGGCGGACCGACCGTGCCCCGCGACGAGGTGATCATCCGCGGCGCCGGGCGCACCGCCACGCATCTGGTGTTCTCGAAGGACCTGACGGCGCCCTTCCTGAAATGCGCGCCCTCCCAGAACGCGAAGCTCGGGGCGGTGGAGCTCACCGACCTGACCATCGACGGGCGGGGCTTCGCCGGCACGGCGATCAAGCTCAGCCACATGAGCAAGTGCCACTTCGCCCGCCTCCGGATCACCGATGTCCGGGGCATGGCTTTCGACTGCGCCGAGCTGTGGGATTCCATGTTCCACGACGTGCTGATCGAGGGCGTCGGCGACTACGCCGCCGCCCTGCCCTCGCTGCGCCTGCGCGACCGGGACCTGAGCGACGCCAACTCCTCGTGCAACAACCTCGGCTTCTACGACCTGCACATAGAGAACCACCCCTTCCGGGGGCTCGAGATCCTCGACACCTCGCGCAAGCTCACCTTCGTGCGCCTCAAGTGCCACCACACGCCGGGCAACTTCCCGCCTTTGGGGACCGATCACGTGGTTCTCGATTCCCGCGGCATCGCCTCGGGGGGAGGCTACATGATCACCTTCCTCGGCATCCACCTCGCGGTCTCCCTCCTGCAGGGTCCAGGCGGTCTCGAAATCCTCCACGTCCTCGATGGCGTTGAAGAGCGATTCCATATGGAAGGCGTGCGCCATCTCCACCGGATCGCGCAGCGAGACGATGAACCGCGCGTCGGGCCGGTAGTCGAGGATCCGCTCCAGCGCCACCTGCGACTTCAGGTAGACCGTGGAGGCGTCGAGCGCCCAGGCCGCGCCCCGCGCGTCGGCCGGCGCATAGAGGCGGTCGTAATCCGCCTGCTCGCGCAGCTTCACCTCGCCCATGCCCATGCCGCGGCGCCAGTCGGTCGCCCACCAGCCGGGCTCCTTGGCCACGGGCATGAACACCTGCGGATGCTCGGCCAGGAAGGTGGCGAGCGCGGTGGTCCCGCTTTTCGCCGCGCCGAGCAGGAACAGGTTCGGCTTCATGCAACGCCTCCGGGGGGAACAGGAAAACCCGGGGCGGCGACCCGGGTGCGGCTGCGAGACTAAGTCATCCCCCTCCATGCAGGAAGCGTCCGGCACGCGACTTCCCACGCGGCAATTATACGCGCGCCGCGCCGAGGCCCTCCACGCCGCCGGCCTTCCGCCCCCTACCCCGCCGTGGCCACCAGCCAGCCGGTGTAGCCCGCGAAGCAGGCGGCCAGCCCCGCGCCCTCCCAGCGGTTCACCCGCCCCGCGCGCCCCCAGCCCGCGCAGGCCAGCGCCAGCGCCAGCGTCAGCGCGCACATCACCGGCAGATCGCGGGTCAGGATCTCCGCCGGCGCCGGCAGCGGCGAGATCATCCCCGCCAGCCCCACCACGGCCAGCGTGTTGAAGAGGTTGGACCCGATCACGTTCCCCAGCGCGATGTCATGCTCCTTCCGGCGGATCGCGGCGATGGAGGACGCCAGCTCCGGCAAGCGACGTCCCCACCGCCACGATGGTCAGCCCGATCACCAGGTCGCTCACCCCCAGCGCCTGCGCCGTCTCCACCGCGCCCCAGACCAGCGCGCGCGAGGACGCGATCAGCAGCAGGAGCCCGCCCACGGTCCACAGCACCGCCGGCCGCAGCGAGGCCGGCTTGCCCGCCCCCTCCGCCTCGACCTCCACCGCCAGCGCGTCCCGCGCCTCGCGCCGGGACTGGCGCACGGACCACCCCACCAGCCCCGCGAACACCGCGAGCAGCACGCCCGCGTCCACCCGGCTCACCTCCAGGTCCCACAAAAGCCCCACGCTCAGCGCGGTGACCGCGACCAGCACCGGCAGCTCCCGCCGCAGCACGCCCGACTGCACCGCGATCGGCGAGATCAGCGCCGTGACCCCGAGAATGAGCGCGATATTGACGATGTTGGAGCCATAGGCGTTCCCCAGCGCGATCCCCGGGGCCCCCTCCCAGGACGACAGCCCCGAGACCAGCATCTCCGGCGCCGAGGTCCCGAACCCCACGATCAGCATCCCGATCAGCAGCGGCGCCATCCCGAACCTGCGGGCAAGCCCCGAGGCCCCCTCCACGAACCGATCCGCGCTCCAGACAAGAACGACGAGCCCGCCGGCGATGGCGAGAAGCGGCATGAGGGACAAGATCGGGGACCTTTCGTCAGGGTTGCGCGGCCCGGCGCATATCGTGGCCCCCGGCGCCCCCGGCAAGGGGCGCGCCCGTGGATCGGGGCCCGCCTTGATATCCACGCCGAAAGCCGCTATTTCACGCCATATAGTGTGGAGCCTCGCCCATGTCCCTCGCCGCCTACGCCGAGAACGGCCGCTTCTCCCCCGCCCGCATCGCCGAGACCCTCGCCACGACGCGGGAGGAGGTGGCGGGCTCCGTCGGCCTCGGCCGCGACGCCGTCTCGCGCCGCGGGCGGGCCGACAGCCCCCGCACCCAGAAGCGCCTCCGGGAGATGGTGGAGATCCTGAACCGGGTGGAGCCCCGCTTCGGCTCGGCGCTTCTCGCCTACGCCTGGTATCGCTCCCAGCCGCTCTCGGGCTTCGACGGGCGCACCGCCATGCAGCTGGTGCGCGAGGGCGAGGCGGGGGCGGTGATGGACTGGCTCGACGCGCTCGACGCCGGCGTCCACGCCTGACCTTGCGCCTGCGCGCCACCGTCTACCGGGCCCTCAACCCCCGCTGGGCGCGCGAGCCCCTGTCGGGCGAGGGCGCGCGCCTCCACGGCGGCCGCTTCAACCCGAAGGGCATGCCCGCCCTCTACACCAGCCTCGACGTGCTGACCGCGGTGCACGAGGCCAACCAGGCCGGCTCCCTCCAGCCCACGGTGCTCGTGTCCTACGAGGCGGACGTGGAGCCCATCCTCGACGGCCTCTCCCCCGAGGCCCTCGCCCCCTTCGGCGCCACGCCCGCGACCCTCGCGGACCCCGCCTGGCGCCAGCGCCTGCTCAAGGGCTCCGAGCCCCCCACCCAGACCCTCGCCCGCCGCCTCGCCTCCGAGAGCTGGGCCGGCCTGCGCGTCCCCAGCTACGCCCCGGGCGCGCAGGGCGCGAACCTCGTCCTCTGGCGCTGGGGCCCCGAGCGCCCGGCCCGCCTGACGCTGGTGGACGACGAGGGCCGGCTGGGCTGAGGCTCGCACCCTCGGGCCCGCCCCCGCCGTTCGCCCACCAGGCCCACGCGCCCCTCCGCGGGCCGGAGGCGAAAACGGTCGAGCCGATGTCGATATGACGAGAGGGACGAGGAGGACCTCGCCGCCCCTCGAAGACTCAAGCGAATTTCAAGAACATAACAGGAACAATGACTTGGAAGATGGAGGAGTCGCCGGGTGCGGAAGCGAGCGATCCGAAAGGCGAAGGCGGGCTCCTGCGCCTGCTCCGGTCTCTGGGAGGTCCCTGCTGGCGCAGGGGCTTCGTCAAACTCGCCTCGGCCCGATTCGAGGCTCGGGCGGGTTCCCGGCGGCCGGGGGCGCCTTCACCCCTCCCCCAGCTCCCGCAGGAGCCGCCGCGCCCGCTCGCGCACCTCAGGCTCCGCCGCCCGCGGCCCGCAGAGCTCGAACACCAGACCGGCCGCCGCGCTGGTACTCCGCCAGCTCCAGTCCCTCGGCGAGGCGCTCCGCCGTCACCTCGCGGCGCGTCGGGCGGCCGCGTTTCGCGGCGAAAGTCTCGCCCGACCCCGCCGCCGCCAGCCGCAGCAGCGCCTCCGCCTCGGCTGCGAGGGCCGCGCGCTCCGCCTCCGGACCGCCCTCCGGGTCGGTCCGCTCCAGCCCCCGGCGCAGGCGCTCCGCCGCCGCCGGCAGCGTCCGCAGCGCCTCGGCCACGCGCAGTCCCAGCCGCTCGGGGATCGCCGAGGGGTGGCGCAGCGCGTCCCCCAGCGCCTCGTGCAGCAGCGCGAAGCTGCCGATCTTCGACCGCTTGGCCGCCGAGGCCCCGGCGAACAGGCTCCCGATCGCGCGCTCCAGGTCCGGGAAGGCCCCCGCCCGCGTGGCCAGCACCGCGATCCGGCCCCGCTCGTAAGGGCTCAGGTTCACCCGGATCTCGTTCTCCTCCACCATCGCCACATAGGCCGCGGGGTCCGCGGACAGCGCCTCCCCCCTGCCCGCCAGCGGCGTACGGATCACCCGCGCGCGCAGCACGCCGAAGCGGTCCTCGCCCGTCTCCCCGAACAGCGCCTTCAGCGCCATGTAGCGCCGCCACCCCGAGACGAGCCCGTAGCGCCCGCTCCCCAGGCGGGGCCACCTCGGCCGGGGCGCGCTGGCCATGCGCGCGCAGCGAAAGCTTCAGCTCGGCCGCGTCCTCCTCGGACACGGTCCCGGGCAGGCGGTCGCGCATCAGGCTCTCGGGCTCGATCCGCTCCAGGGGGATGTCCACCAGCAGGCGGCCCTCGGCCTCGGCCTCGGCCAGGCGGCGGGCGTCGCGCACGGCCTCGGCGCCGGCCTGGGCGGCCTCGGCGGCGGCCTGCGCGATGGGGGGGGCGGACGGCGAAGGGGCCCCGGGCCGGCCGCGGCGCGGGGGCGGCGGCGGTCTCCTCCGCCGGCGGGGTCAGTCGACGACGGGCCATCAGCGCGCCTCCTCGGTTTCGCCGCGAAACTCGCTCCCCGTCCCGCCCTGTCCCGTCCCCTGCCCCGACCTCGCGGGCCCAGGCGGCCTCGAGCAGGCCGCGGACCTCCTGCCAGACGGCGTCGAAGGTCTCGCGCCCGCGGGCGTAGGTGCGGGGGTCGAAGTCGCGGGGGTCGGCCTCGTAGATGGCCTTGGTCTGCTCGCCGGCCTGGCCCACCAGCGCGGTCGCCTCCAGCCGGGAGCGCGCCATCAGGTCCCCCAGCCAGTGCTCCATGACCGCGGCCATCTCAGCCTGCTGGGCGGCGTCGTAGCGGGTCAGCACGCAGCGCACCGCGTCCCATTCGAAGCGCAGCTCCCCCTGCCCCAGCGCGCGGGCGGCGGCGGCCTCGCCCTCCTCGATGGAGGCGAAGGTGGCGTGGAGCATGTCGAAGAACCGCCCTGTGGAATCGAATTCCAGAAACGAGGCGCCGAGCGGCACCAGCAGGATGTCCGCCGCCGCCAGCGCGTTGATGGTCAGATACCCCAGCGCCGGCGGCGTATCGAGGATCACCAGGTCATAGGCGTTTCGCTGCGAAACCTCCTCCAGCGCGTTCGCCAGCGCATCCCACAGCTTCCAGGACCGCAGCGCCAGCCGCCAGACGGGGATCTGGAACTCGGCCCAGTAGAGGTCGAGCTGGGCGGGGATCAGGTCGATGGTCGGCCAGTGGGTGGGGCGGATGACCTCCTCGGGCGTCATGGCGGCGGCGCGCTCCAGCGCCTCGTCCCCCAAGGGCGCCTCGGCCGCCTGCCGGGCGCGGGCGTAGTCGCGGGCGAGCAGGGGATAGGCGGTGCTCCAGGCGTCTTCGGCCGGAGCGCCGAACAGGGCCGAGAGCGAGCCCTGGCTGTCGAGATCCACCACCAGGACCTTCAGCCCGTCCTGCGCCGCGGCCATGGCCAGATGCGCGGCGAGCGAGGTCTTGCCCACGCCGCCCTTGAAGTTCGCCACCGCCACGGTGCGGGGCCCCGCGCCCTCCGGCCGGACCGCCAGCGGCGGCGCGAGGGATTTCGCGGCGAAACGGGCCCGGAGCGCCAGGACCTCCCGGAACGCGAAGGCGGGCTGCCCGCCCTCCGCCTCGCCCTGAGGGAGGTCGGGATCCTCGCGCAGCGCGCGGCGCAGCTCGGCGGCGGAGACGCCCAGGTGGCGGCGGGCGACCTCCGAGAGCGGGAAGCGCCGGAGCCTGCGGGTTCCGTCCGGCGCATGGCCCCGGCGGGTCAGGTCGATCCGCCCTTCGGCGGCGCGCTCGGCGGCGCGGGCGAAGGCGGCGACGTCGGCCGGGGGGCCGAGACGGGGCGTCGGCGGATGGGGACTCTGCTCTGGCTTCATGGCCGCCTCCCGGATCGGTTGCGCGATCTTCTATGCGCGCAACGCTATCACGGGAGGGGCCGGCGCAGGAGGCGTTTCGCGGCGAAAACCCTGTGGATCTTTTCGCATGCGAAAAGCAACCTGAGGAAGAGTTAGCGCCTGTAAGCACAACCTATGGTTGCTTTTCGCATGCGAAAAGACCGCAGGGTTTTCGCCGCGAAAGTCGGTCAGGCCGTCCTGCGCCGCGCATGGCGGAGCGTTCCCAGTCCCGCCAGCGCCGCCCCCAGCAGCGCCGCGGCCGGCGGCAGGGGCACGGCGGCGGCCGCCGGCGGCGCGGCCTCGATCGCCAGCCCTCCGCCTCCCGGCGCGCGCGGCGTCGCGTCCCCCGCCGCCACGAGGCGCAGATCGTCGAGATAGAGCCAGTCGTAGCCCCCGAGGCTCGCGAGCTCGAGCCGGGCGATCCCCGAGACCCCGAGCAGCGCGTCCGCCGGGTCGAGCCCCAGCGCCAGCCTGCCTGCCGCGGGGCCGCCGCGGTCGAGCCCCGCCACGTCCACCGACCCGATCAGCGCCCCCGAGACGTCCCAGGCCGTGACCCGCCAGTCGGCGTTGGCCGCCGCCCAGACCGCGTCGAGCGCCACCACCGGGACCACGAAGTCCACCACGATGGCGTAGGGCCAGGCGAGGTCGCGGGTGGAGAGCGCCGCGCCCGACGCCCCCCAGGCGCCCGCGCCCAGATCCGCGAGCCCCAGCGCGCCGCCGGTCCCGCCGGGCAGGGCGGGATCCCAGCCGGGCATGCGCTCGGCCGGCGTTTCGCTGCGAAACGTCGCCCCGGCGGTCGAGACGGTCCCGGAGGCGACGACGGCGCGGTCGAAACCCTCCGGCGCGGCCGCCTCCAGGGCGGGGCCCCAGCGGGCGTCTTCGGGCGCGAGCAGCGAGAGCGCCGCGGCGGGCAGGGGCGCGAGCAGGACCCCCAGCGCGAGAGCGAGGCGGGCGGGAGCGGCGGGGCGGATCGGCGAGGCCATCGGAGCAGGTCCTGGAAAGAACGGCGAAGGCGAGGCGCGGGAACGTCGTCAGGGGTACGGGAAGAGGGATAGGGCAGGGCCCGCCGCCGCGCCATTCCTAAACAGGACGTTAATGCTGATAGGGAAAATGCGCGGCGAATGGAGAGGAATTTCGCCGAGAACGGCCGCGGGTTCGCAGCAGCCATGATCATCGCCGGCGCGAACCTCTCCGAAGGGCTGAACGCGCGTCCAGTCATCAACCGCATCGGCCTCGTCGCCTTGCTCGCCCTCCCGCATATCCCGGCGGTGAACGGTTCGCAGCGCCTCCCCGCGGCCCCGCGCACCCCAACGCCTCTTCGCGCGAATCCGTTTCGCTGCGAAACGCCCCCACGGCGGGTCCGAACTTCGGAGGGCGTCGGCGCGCAAAGTCGCGTTTCGCGGCGAAATGGAAGGCCTGCGTCGAACCCGCTCGCGGGCTTCCGGCGCTTCGCAGCGAAACGCTGGATATCCTCAGCCTGTTTCGCGGCGAAACGGCGGCAGCCTGCCGGGGCGAGAGGCGCGGGCCGACGGTCATGCCGTTTCGCCGCGAAACGCGGCCCGCCCGTCAGGGGGCGCCGCGGCGCGCGTGCCAGCTTCGGCAGAACTTCACGAAGTGGCGGGAGGGATGGCTGGGCAGGATCTCCTCCTTGCCGCACCAGCGCCGCCATTCCTGCTCCAGCGCCCGCACGTCCCAGCCGGGCGCCGCGGCGCGGGCCTCGGCGTAGACCTCGGGGTCGAGGGGGCCCGCGAAGATCTCCTCGCCCGCCGAGGCCGGGCGCCGTCCCGCGCGAGCGGAAGATCACCAGGTCGCCCTCCAGTGCGGATGGAGTAGTCGGGCATGTGGGCATGGGCCGCGTCCTCGGCCGCCACCTTGCCCACGAGGCGGCGGAACTCCTTCTCGGTGGAGGTGGAGCCGCATTTGAGGCGCAGCTTGGAAAGGCCGATCCGCCATTCGGCCGAGACCCCGCAATGCTTGCGCGCGAGCTCGTAGAGGCGGCGCTCCAGCGGCTTTCGCAGGCGAAAATAGTTGCGGTGGAGGGTCAGCACCTCCCGCGCCTCGATGGCGTTGAACACCCAGTCCGAGAGCGTGACCTCGATGTCCTGCATGCGCCCGTCGCGGGTCTCGCGCACGATGCGGTAGCGGTCGATCAGGCCGAAGCCGTCGAGGATCTCCAGGCTGCCGGTGGTGACGTTGGTGGTGATGCGGGTGCCCGAGAGCCGCTCCAGCGCCGCGCGGAGCTGCTGGTAGCCGCGCCCGTCGCAGCCGCGGTTGGTGGCCTTGAGCAGGTCGTAGGCCTTGAAGCGCAGGTGGCGGTTGACGCGCCGGCCCTCGTTCAGGGCGGCGATGACCTGGGAGATGCAGAAGATCAGGATGTCGCGGTCATGGACCGTGGCGAGCCCCTTCACCGAGGGCGTGATCTCCACGAAGTTCGGGCCGTTTTCGTAGCGGCGGATGTTGCGGTCGGGCTTCGTGGACATGGAGAACACCGGGTGCTCCATCGAGGCCATGTCGCCCTTGGGCGCGGCATCGAAGATGTCGCAGACGAAGAAGTCCGCCTGACGCATGCGGTCGGGCAGGAGGGGCGAGCGCTCTTTCGTGCTTTCAAACACCATGCCGGCATCCTTCGCGGTTTCCGCCGAGTTGATCAAGGGGGGACGTGTTTTCACCCACTGAATTGACGGGGACGTGCTTTCACCCACCGGGATTTCTTTCGTGTCATCACCCACCGATTTTCGTGTCGATCACCCACCATCTTTCGTGCTTTCACCCACCGCACGTCGGAAAGATCGCTTTCGAGATCCGTGACTTGCGCCACTTTTTCAGAGCCGTAACCCTGAATCTAACTCTTCATAACTCCCGCTCCTCGAGCAGGATCGAGCCGACCCGGATCATCGGTGCGAAGAAAGCCGAAGCCGTCTGAAGAAGATGGGCCCCGTGCCTGGACGGAAGAAACGCCCCTCCGGAAAATTCGCTCCTGAACGCCGGCGCCCGCTGGGACCGAGGCCCGACGCGGGGCCGAGGCGCATGGCCGATCGTTCCGCCGCGGTTCTCAACCGGCGATCTGCACCGGATCGGCGAGCGGCCCCTCCTCTTCGGAAAGGACAAGCCGCCTGTGCGCAAGAGCCGCCAGACGAGCATGCGCGCTTGCGCACGGCCGCAGACCCAGATGCTGCAAACGCTCGTCCAAAGATGAAGCCTCCGCTTCACCGGTCCAGAAGCGCTCGATCGCTTCGAGAACGGTCAGCTTGAGCATGCGCGGCAACGCCGCGATCCGCTTCGAGAGCTTCGAGCTTTCCCGACACGGATCGTCGTCCTGGACGCCCCAGGAAAGCCATTCGAGCTGCTGCTCCAGGGTCTCCCCGAAGACCTCCCGCCTGAACGATGGCGGTGCGCTATGCGCCTGGAGCACGCGCAGCCATTCCTCTGCGGAAAGATCGAGAGCGGGGGCGAGGCGGAGGAAGTCCCGGTCATGGAGGACCGAAGATCCTGCAACGTCGGACGGGGAAGCATTGAAGGGGGTCTCGGGCGCGCGATGCGTCATGATTTCCTCGGATTGAGAGCGCCGGGTCAGGTCATCCGTCGTCAGATGATTTGAAACCTGGAGCGCGCGGTCGCATTGGGGGGATCGGTTTGCCGGTTCGAGCCGGAACCGGCGCTGGCGCCGGGCTCGCCGCCCGCGAGATGGGGGTTCATCTCCGCGTTCGGGCCCGCTCGGCCAGCGCCATCTTCACCACTCGTATGTCGGCAGGCCCTCGAAGACGGGAGCGTCCCGGTCCAACATGACGTGGTGACATCCGAGCGCTCTCGCCTTCCTCATGCAAGCGACGAGATCGGCCGGTATGGGCCGCTCATCCCATTCCTCGGGATCCTCCGGAGCGTAGATGAAGAAGCCGTCTTCGTTGGCGAACATCGTCAGCAGGCCGTCGCCGCCTTCCTCCAGCATTTCGGCCGTCTCCTGAGTCACATGCGCGGTGGAGAGATCGAGGTACGCTCGGAACCATTCGGGACGCTGGAGGGGCTTCTCCGCGATCGCCCATTCGAGATCGATGCCCGCGCGTTCGAGGAGGGTGCGCAGGGCGCTCTTGTCGGAGACCGGGAGCGTTTCGCCCGCCTCTTCGCCGAGCGCGTCGCGGAGGAGAGCAAGAAGCGCCTGCTCCGCGTCCTCGCGCGTCATGTGGACGGAGCAGTCGGGCGTGCCGTCGCGGAGGGTCGTCAGGGTGAAGACGGTGAAGGCGTCCATGTGTCTGTCTTTCGAGCGAGGAAGTGGTGAAGGCGCGCGCAGGGGTGGTCAGGCGGCCCTGATCCTGTGGGAGAAATACGCCTCGATCGCCGCGGACTCGCCGTGCTCCTCAAGCCAGGAGAGGGCCTCGTCCTCGGACAGCGGGATGATCTTCCCGCCGCTCGTCCAGCCGTCGCCGACGGACTGGGCGTAGCGGGTGAGAGCCCCGCCGCAGCCGTGGAGGAACAAGGCGCCTCCGGACGCGCGGCAGAGGACTTCTTCGCAGGAGCGGAGATCGTTTCGCGCGCCTCCGGGACAGGCGGATCCCGGCCGCGCGAAGTTGCGCACGATCCAGGGTTTCGGGGTGCGGCCGTGCAGCTCGTCGAGTTCGTGGAGGGGGCGGAAGGTGGCGGTGTCGATGCAGGTCATTTGATCGCTCCGGCTTTTGGATGACGGCTCTCGGCCGTTGCCGGAAGATTGGGTGCGGCTCGAAAGGCGCGGAAACGCGACAGGCGCGATAGGCGGAATTTTTTTTCGGCGACCGTCCGATTTCATCGGCGAGCGCGTTTGCAACCTTCCTCGCCGCCGGGACGGCCAAAGGGTGCGAGCGGCGCCGGAGGCAGGGGATCGGGGCGCCGGCGGGCGTGCTCCGGGCGACACGCCCGCCGGTCCCCCGATCCCGTAGAGAGGGAAGAGGGAGAAAGCGGGCGGTCGTCATCCAACCGCTCAAGGAGACGCTCATGCTCTCGCCTCTTCCGTCCCCGTCCGAAACCGCCATCCCGGAGATGCGGGCCGCCCAGCTCGAGGCCTGCCGCCGCCATCTGCACGTCCACGGACGCTCCCTCGCCAACGCCCTCGGCCATGTCGCCGGCGATCCCGGCGCCGGGCAGGTCTGGCGCCTGATCGACGACATCCGGCATGCGCGCGAATGGCGCCCGGCCTTCGCCCGCCGGCTGGAGCGGCTGCTGAGCCTGCTGCGGCTCGAGCATCTCGACGACGATGACGCCCTGTTCCCTGTCCCGGCGGGCTTGCTGGACCCGGAGGCGCCGGAGGTGGAAGCGTGCTGCTGGCATGCCGACCGCCTCGAGGACCTCGTCGAGAGCGCGGCGGAGATCTCCCGCCGGATCGCGGCGCTTCCCCGGCGCGAGGGCGTGCGCGCGCCCGTCCGCGCCTGAGAAAGGCGATCCTCCGCTGGAGGGCGGAGGATCCCGCTCCTCGCGAGGGCCGGCGGATCGCGGGCGGCGGCGACGGCGCCCGCGGAACCTCCGGCCTCGGGAGGAGCCCGGCCGATCTCCCGATCAGGAAATGACATGCATACCTATACCTGCTCCGCCCCTTGGCGCGACGCGCTCGCGCCCGGCGACCTGGTCGCCTTCGTCTTTCCCAGCAGCGAATGCGAGGCCGCCCTCGAGAAGCGGAGGCCCTGCCTCGTCCTCGAGGTCCACCGGAGCGGCGGGGTTGCGGAGGCCGTGGTGGCTTACGGAACGGGCGCGGCGGCCTCTCGCCGGACCGCGCGCGACGAGCTGCCCGTGAGCCTGGCCGAGGACCTGCACCACGCGAACCTGCGGAAGCCGACCCGGTTCCTGGTTCGCCGCACGGTGCGCGTGCCGCTGAGCGATGCGCGCTTCGTCGAATCCGCCGCAGGCGACGCGGTCATCGGACGCCTGCCGCCGGCGCTTCTCGACCGACTTGACCGCATCCGGAACGGCCCGCCGGTGCGGCGGGTGCGTTTCCTGCGACGTCCGCACCGACGCCCGTTCGACGGACGAGCGGCCGGCGCGTCCCTACAGCCTGGAAAGGAATCCGCATGATCATCTCCCCTCCCTTCGTCGAGGAGGCGACGGCGCTCGCCCGCACGCTTCGGCCGCAGCTCTCGGCGCTCTTCGAAGCCGCCGAACCGCCCTTGCCCGGCTTCGCCACCGAGGCGGAACGCTGGTTCACGCTTTGCGAGACCGATCCGGAGGCGGCTTTCGACGAGGTCGAACTGGAGCGGATCCTCGCCGTCCTCGTCAGCGTCATGCATGCGCGCAGCGTCTTCGCGCTGGCGGAGCGGCGGCGCTACGGGGCGCGGCCCGAGGTGGAGGTCGCCGGCGATCTCGGCGGGGCGGTGCTCGCCAAGGTCGCGCGGAACGACATCCTGCGCCTTGCGCGGCGGCGTGACCGGGAGCGCGCGGCGCGCCTTGCGCGCAACGTCGTGCGGCTGGTCGAACACCAGCGCTCCGAAATCGCCGAACTCGCGGCGAAGCGGTTCTGAGCACGCGAGGGGACGCGTCCCGGGCGCGTCCCCTCGCCGGCAATCCGGATCAGGCGCCCGGGGCGGATGGCGCCGGCATCCCCGCACCGCGCTGCAAGCCGCTCATCGCCGCCTGCCACGCGTTGCGTTCCGCCTCCGCCTCGAAGCATCGCCGCTCCAGCGCCGCGATCCGCTCCTCCGCCGTCTTCCGTCCGCGCTCCGCGGCGTCGTGGAGCGCCGCGGCTTCCGCCTCGCTCTCGCGGAGTAGGCCTTGGGCGCCCTGGCGCAGGGTTTGA
>CAWFLE010000018.1:0-46283 GCA_963816545.1 uncultured Alphaproteobacteria bacterium
ACGGTTTCCTTGCGGGTCGGCCACACGACCTTCGCGGCCTCGGCCCGGACCTGCTGGACGAACTGCAACGGATTGGTCCGCGCCATCTGCGCCTCCTTCCCGGCCCGCATCCGGCGCCGGTCGGCGCGACGAAAGCGGGGGCTTCGCTGGCAGGGGCGGAGGGACTCGAACCCACGGCCCTCGGTTTTGGAGACCGATGCTCTACCAACTGAGCTACGCCCCTCCAGCGCCGCCGATCTATAGGCCGCCCCCGGCCGGGTCAAGCGGCGCCGACGCCGGGACGCAAAAGCGCCGGCGGAAGAACCGCCGGCGCCTGAGACTCCTGCCGAAGCCTGCGTCTTCACCCGCGGCGGCGGAACCCGGCGATGCCGAAGATCCCCGCGGCGGCGCCCAGCAGCGGCAGCGCCGCCGGCAGAGGCACGGCGCTCAGCGCGGCCGAGGAACTCGCGCGCGAGCTCAGCCCCGCATCGGGGTTATTAAAGGTGATCACGGTCGTCATCGAGAACGGGTTGGAGCCCGTCTCGGTGTCGAACAGATCCTTGGAAAAGGATTCGAAGCCCGACTGGTTCGCGAACGCGAACGGCCCGCCGATGGAATTGGTCTTGGCGAACTCGCCGTTGCCCGCATCCCAGAACGCCTCGATCATCAGCGACCCGTCGGCCACGCCGCTGAGCGAGTGCTGGCCGCGCCACATCCCGGGCATGAGCGTCAGATCGGTCTCGGTGATCTCGAGCGTGAGGAACGCATCTCCCCCGCTGTTCCCGGCGGTGAGCTGCCCGTTGATCCGCGGACAATCGACCACGCAGGCCGATCCCTCGGCCACGACCGTGCCCCAGTCGTCGAAGACCGAGCCTCCGGTGCTGTTGTACTGGATGAACCCGTCCGTCGCGAGGTCATCCCCCACGCCGTTGTCCTGCACGGTGAACGAGGCGCCCGTATCGTCCGAGAGCCGGATGGCGAGGGCCGAGGCCGGGTCCGCAATCCCCGCGAGGAGGACGCCCGCGGCGGCCAGAGGAGTTCAGTGTCGCAAAGGTCTTGCTGGCTTTCATTGCCGTCTCCGTATCAAAAGTACGCTTGTTCAAGCTGACGCGCGAATTACGCCGCCCGCGCGCCCCACACCGCTCTCAACAGTGAGGCCACCGACGTCCGGGCCAAGCGTTGAACAAGAAGCAGGGTGCGCATTAACCAATTTTAACAAAGGCTTTTCCATTTTCCGCAAAACCCGGCGAGGTTATGGAAAGGCCCGCGGCCTCGCGCCATCGCGTCCGGGAAAGGGCCGGAAAAGTTCCTCACATCGAAAGAAAAGGCGCTCCGCCAGGGAGCGCCTTCTCTCCGTGGGATTGGCCTCAGCTTTCGGCGAGGCACCAGCGCAGGATCGCCTTCTGCGCATGCAGCCGGTTCTCCGCCTCGTCGAAGATGACCGAATTCGGCCCGTCCATGACCTCGGAGGTCGCCTCCTCGTCCCGGTGGGCGGGGAGGCAGTGCATGAACAGCGCGTCCGGCTTCGCCTGCGCCATCAGCGCCCCGTTCACCTGATAGGGGCGAAGCTGGTTGTGCCGCCGCTCCCGCGCGCCCTCGTCGTCATGCATCGACAGCCAGGTGTCGGTGACCACGAGGTCCGCCCCCTCGACCGCCCTGGCAGGGTCCCGCTCGATCCGCACGTCGGCGCCCTCGCGCCGCGCCCAGGCCACGATCTTCGGGTCCGGGTCCAGCGTCTCCGGCCCGGTGAAGGTCAGGTCGAACCCGAACCGCCCGGCCGCATGCAGGAACGACGCGCAGACGTTGTTGCCATCGCCCGACCACACCACCTTCCGCCCGCGGATGGACCCGCGATGCTCCTCATAGGTCATCACGTCCGCCATGATCTGGCAGGGGTGGGACCTGTTGGTGAGCCCGTTGATGACCGGCACCGTCGCGTGCCGGGCCATCTCGTCCAGCGTCGAGGCCTCGAAGGTGCGGATCATGATCGCGTCCACGTAGCGCGAGAGCACCCGCGCCGTGTCCGCCACCGTCTCCCCCTGCCCGAGCTGCATCTCCGACCCGGTCAGCACCATCGTCTCGCCGCCCATCTGGCGGATGCCGACGCCGAAGCTGACGCGGGTGCGGGTGGAAGGCTTCTCGAAGATCAGCGCCACGATGCGGCCCGCCAGAGGCAGGTCGTCGTCCACCTGCCCCTTGGGCCGCCCCGCCCGCGCGTCCTTCACCGCGCGGGCGTCCCGGAGGATCGCCTCCAGCTCCGCCGCCGGCACCTGGTCGAGGTCGAGGAAATGCCGCGTCATGGCGCCGTCCCCGCCTTCGCCTCCACCGCAGAGCAGGCCTCGTCGAGCCGCCGCAGCGCCTCGTCGATCTCCTCCTCGGTGATGTTCAGCGGCGGCAGCAGGCGCACCACATTGTCGCCCGCCGGCACGGTCAGGATCTTCGCGCCGTAGCCCGCCGCCACCAGCTCGGTGTTGAGGGCCTTGCACTTCAGCCCCAGCATCAGGCCGTCGCCGCGCACGCTCTCCAGCACCTGCGGATGGGCGGCGACCAGCCCTTCCAGCTTCTGGCGCAGGCCGCCCGCCTTGCGGCGCACGCTCTCCAGGAAGCCGTCGGCCGTCACCACCTCCATCACCGCGCAGCCGACCGCGCAGCCCAGCGGGTTGCCGCCATAGGTGGACCCGTGGGTGCCCGCGACCATCCCATCCGCGGCCCGCTCGGTCGCGAGGCAGGCGCCCAGCGGGAACCCGCCCCCGATCCCCTTGGCGATGGCCATGATGTCCGGGGTCGCCCCCGCCCACTCATGCGCGAACAGTTTGCCGGTCCGCCCGACGCCGCACTGGATCTCGTCGAAGATCAGCAGGATGCCCTGCTCGTCGCACAGCTCCCGCAGGCCCCGAAGGCACTGGCTCGGCACGGGGCGGATGCCGCCCTCCCCCTGCACCGGCTCGATGCAGATCGCGGCCGTCTCCGGCCCGATGGCTGCCTTCAGCGCCTCATGGTCCCCGAAAGGCACATGATCGAACCCCGGCAGCAGCGGCCCGAAGCCTTTGGTCAGCTTCTCCCCGCCCGCCGCCGAGATCGTGCCCAAGCGTCCGCCCGTGGAACGACCCCTCGAAGGTCACGATCCGATGCCGCTCCGGCTGGCCCGATATGGCTGAAATGCTTGCGCGCCATCTTGATCGCGCACTCCATCGCCTCCGCCCCGGAGTTGGTGAAGAACACCGTGTCCGCAAACGTCGCGTCCACCAGCATCTGCGCCAGCTTCTCCTGGTTGGGCACGCGATAGAGGTTCGAGGTGTGCCACAGACGTCGCGCCTGCCCCTCCAGCGCGGCGACGAGACGCGGGTGGGCGTGGCCCAGCACGTTCACCGCGATCCCGGAGCCGAGATCGAAGTAACGCTCCCCTTTGTCGTCGATCAGCCAGGGGCCCGACCCCTCCACGAAGGAGAGGGGAGCCCGCGCATAGGTCGGCAGGACCGGCGTGATCACCTCAGGTTCTCCTCAGCCCGGCCGTGAACGAAAAACGCTCCGCCGGCGGCCGGCCCGGGCGGAGCGGAGGCGGATTGGTCGGGGAATTGCCCGCCAATGTCAATGACGCAGCGCGCCGGGCCCGATGGTTCCGGTTCGGGAGGGGAGCCGGACCTGACGCTCGATCCCGCGTTCCGGTCCGGCCTGCACCCGTTGGCCGGCGAGACGCCCGGCGCCGTCACCATCGAGGCGGTCTGGAATCCCGGCAACGGCGCCTTCGCGACGACCAGTTCCATCGGCGGCCCCTGCGCCTTCACCGGCGCCTTCCCGTTCCGCGCCTTCTCCGACAATCTCTCGGACTTCGAGCTCGGGTCGAACCCGTTCTCGATGACGACGGTGATCTCGCTCCGGCCTCCCGGGGGCGCGAACCTGACGCAGGTCGGCTCGCAGGTCGTGCTCGCCGCAGGCGCCTCCCCGACGGCCCCCTCGGTTCCGCTTCCGGCCGCGGCGCCCCTGCTCGGCGCGGCGGTCCCGGGCCTCGGCACGCCGCGCCGGCGCCGCCGGGCCTGAACCCCGCGTCGGCCGCGACCCTCCGAAGACGAGGCGGGACCCGAAGCCCCGCCTCGTCGCCCGACGGCGACCGCTGCGACACGCCGCTCGCGGCTTCCGCGGGAACCGCCGCCCCCCGTTCCCGTTCGCAACTGAGGGACAGGAACCAAGAGGGGAACACATGGCCGACGCCGCATCCGCGCCCATCCGGGCGAATCTCGCGATATCCGGCGGTCTGGTCGCGCTGAACCTCCTCCAGTTCGCGGCGATCCCGCTGCTGCTGCCGCTCGATCCCGCCTGGGGCCTGCTCCTGATCCTCACGGCGCTCGCCACCACGCCTCTGTGGTCGATGATCCACGAGGGGATCCACGGCCACCTCCACACCTCCCGCGTCTGGAACGACCGGCTGAGCCGCCTGCTCTCGGTCCTCTTCGGCTGCCCGTTCCAGCTCACGCGCCTCGGGCACCTGATGCACCACCGCTTCAACCGCACGCCCCTCAACCGGCTGGAGGTGGTGGAGACGGCCCCCGATCCCACCTTGCGGGAACGCGCGCTCTACTACCTCCGCCTGATGGGCGGCCTCTATTTCGGCGAGGTCATGGCCGCCGCCCTCTCGGTCATGCCCGACACCTTCTACCGCTCGATCATCACGCTCGGCTTCCGGGACGAGCTGCCGGACGGCCGCTCCATGATGCCTGCCGCGCGCAAGCAGCTCCTGCAGGAGCCGGGGCGCAGCCGGATGCGGCTGGACGGGGGGCTGATCGTCCTGCTCTTCGGCCTGTCGTTCTGGGCCTATGGCGAGTTCTGGTGGATGCTGGCGCTGGCGCTGGCGGCGCGAGGCTTCCTCGTGTCGTTCTTCGACAACGCCTACCACTACGCGGCGCCGCTGAACGACGCGATGGGCGGCCATGACCTGCGCCTGCCCGGCTGGGCGGCCGCGGGCTTCCTCAACTTCAACTACCACGCGACCCATCACCTGCGCCCGAACCTGCCCTGGACGCAGCTCCCGCAGGAATTCGCCCGCCGGGACCGCCATTTCGAGGCCGGCTTCCTCGAGGCCTCCCTCCGCCAGCTCGACGGTCCGATCCCCGAGGAGACGCTGCTGCCGCCCGAACCCTCGGCGGCCTAGGCCGCAGCCCCGCGGATCAGCGCCGGAAGGACGATCCCGGCCAGCCCCGCGACGAAGGCGGCGCCCCGCCCGGCCGGGTCGAACGCGATCCACCCCTGACGCGACCGGCCGGAGCCGATGCGTTCGGCCTGATTGCGAAGCCGGGCCTCGGGGGCGGAGGGCGGGCTGCGCAGCGGTTCCTCGCGGATCATGACGCCCCCCCGATCCTCGCCGACGTCAGCCGGCAGGGTCAGCGGAACCCCGGGCCCGCGCGGCCCGGTTCCTCAGCGGGGCGGGAACTCCGCCAGCATCGTCCAGGTCTCGGTCAGCGCGTCGTCGCCCCTGCGCAGCCAGGCCCGAAGCTCGACGGGCTGCGTCTCGGCGCCCGCCACGTCGAAGGTCAGCCGCCAGCCCTCATGCCGCGCGATGGGCCGGGCCGCCACATGGCTCACCGTCCCGCCGCTGGCCGAGACCTCCGGCGTCACCCCCTCCGACAGCGCGTCCAGCGCGGCCCCGCGGAAGTCGACCACGATCTTGCGCACGCCCTTCGGCCGCTCCTGCCCCGGCACGCCGCCCCAGCCCGCATAGGTGGCGACGGTCCTCGCCAGCCCGTCCGGCATCGGGTCGCGCTTGCGCCAGTCCTGCGTGTAGTCGTAGCTCAGCGCGTCGCCCGCCGCCGGCTGCCGCTCCGGCGTCCAGTAGGCGACGATGTTGTCGAAGACCTCGTCCGGCGTCGGGATCTCCACCAGCTGCACCGCCCCCCGGCCCCACTGGCCCTTGGGCGTGACCCAGACCGAGGGCCGGCGGTCGTAGAACACGCCGTCGTCCTGATAATTGTGGAACTCCCGGTCCCGCTGGATCAGCCCGAAGCCCTTGGGATCGACGTCCGCGAAGCTCGACGCGGTCACCCGCGGCGGGTTCCTGAGCGGCCGCCAAAGCCGCTCCCCGTTGCCCGCCTGCATGGCGAGCCCGTCCGAATCATGCACCTCCGGGCGCCAATCAAGCGAGGTTTCGCGGTTCGTTTCCGAGTACCAGTACATCGAGGTCAGCGGCGCCACGCCCAGCCGCTCCACCCCCTCGCGGAAGAACAGCCTGCACGAGACCTCGCAGCGCGGCCCGCCGAAATCCGCCTCCCGCTTGGCCCCGATCCGGTAGGCCCCGGTGACGGACGGGCTGTCGAGCCGCGCGTAGATCACCGCGTCCTCGTCCGCATTCTCCGGCCCCGCCAGCCAGAAGCCGGTGAAGCTGGGGAACTCCTCGGGCTGCGCGAGCCCGGTGTTAACCGCCAGCCCCCTCGCCGAGAGGCCGTACTGCATCTCCGGCCCGTCGGTGCGGAAGTAGGAGGCGCCGAGGAAGCTGATCCAGTCCGGCTCCAGCCCCGGCCGCATCAGCCGAAAGCCGGCGAAGCCGCCCTCGTCCCCCAAAGCCCGGGCGGGGCTGTCGTCGGGCATGGCGAACCAGGCGGAGGTGTAGAGGATCTGGCGCGCCTGCCCGTCCTCGACCAGATGGATCGCCACCGGATCGCGCGCATAGCGGCCCAGGTGGAAGAACTGCGCCTGCGGGTCGGGCGTCCCCAGCGGCACCGACATCGCGGGCCGGAACCGGATGCGCCAGTGGGCGTCGTAGTCGATCCGGTCCAGCACCGCGGGCGCGACCGGCGCGGGGGGCGCGTAGGGGCGGGAGGCCGCCTGCCGCGCCTCCTCGGCCAGCGCATCGAAGGAGAAGGGGCGAGCGGGGCCGAACCTCCCTTCGCCCGCCGCGCGGGCGGCGCCGGCGAAGCCGGGAAGCGCGGCGGCGGCGGCGGCGGCGAGGAGCTTCAGGACGTCTCGGCGAGGGAAGGCATGGGGCATCGGTCGTCTCGCAGGCCGTTCGTGGCGAAAATGGGAGCGTCGGGGGAATATGCGCGGCCGGCCGATTCACCCTAGCGCGAACCGCCCCCTGCGCGCCCGCGTCGCATGCACGTTTCGCCGCGAAACGGCGTCGGCGCATCGCGGCGAACCGAGGCAGCGGTGTCGCCGGCGAAACGGATGGACGATGTTTCGATGCGAAACGTGGGCGTCGTTTCGCGGCCAGACCGGCGGCGGCGCTGGAACCGACGGCACGTGTTTCGCGGCGAAAAGCGCCCGTCGATCTTTCGCGACGAAACCGGGCCCGCGTCCCGCGGCGGAGCGGGACCGTGTTTCGCCGCGAAACGGGGAGAGGCGGGGACGGTCGCCCCCGTCCCCCGTCGTTCAGCGCAGGTCCGGGGGCGTGGCTTCCTCGGCCAGCATCCGGGCGGCCTCCTCCAGAGAGACCACCTTCTGCCCCTGCTCGCCCAGGCGGCGGACGGAGACGGCGCGCTCCTCCACCTCCTTGCGCCCCACGGCCAGGATCACGGGGACTTTGGCGAGGCTGTGCTCGCGGACCTTGTAGTTGATCTTCTCGTTGCGCGTATCGGCCTCCACCCGCAGCCCCGCCGCCCGCAGGGTCGCCACCGCCTCGGCCGCGTAGTCGTCGGCGTCGGAGGTGATGGTCGCCACCACCGCCTGCCTGGGCGCGAGCCAGAGGGGGAAGCGGCCGGCGTGGTTCTCGATCAGGATGCCGAGGAACCGCTCGAACGACCCGAGGATCGCGCGGTGCATCATCACCGGGCGCACCTTCTCGCCTTCGTCGTTGACGTATTCGGCGTCGAGCCGTTCCGGCAGGTTGAAGTCGGCCTGGAAGGTGCCGCACTGCCATTCCCGGCCGATGGCGTCGGTCAGCTTGAAGTCGAGCTTGGGGCCGTAGAAGGCCCCTTCGCCGGGGTCCACCTGGTAGGGGAGGCCGAGGGACTTGATCGCCTTCTCAAGCGCCGCTTCGGCCTTGTCCCAGACCTCGTCGGCGCCGACGCGAACCTCCGGCCTCGTGGAGAGCTTGATCTCGAAGCTCTCGAAGCCGAGGTCGCGGTAGACCGAGCCGAGGAGGCGGATGAAGTCGCCGCACTCGGCCTCGATCTGGTCCTCGGTGCAGAAGATGTGGGCGTCGTCCTGGGTGAAGCCGCGGACCCGCATCAGGCCGTGCATCGAGCCGGAGCTTTCGTAGCGGTGGCAGGAGCCGAATTCGGCGAGGCGCAGGGGCAGGTCCCGGTAGCTCTTCTGGCCGCGGTTGTAGACCTGCACATGGCAGGGGCAGTTCATCGGCTTGAGGGCGTTGACCCGCTTCTGGTTGGCGTGGGCGCCGGCCTCCGAGGTCTCGTCGACCTCGGTGATGAACATGTTCTCGCGGTAGTTCTCCCAGTGGCCGGAGGCCTCCCACAGCTTGCGGTCCACCACCTGCGGGGTCTTGATCTCCTTGTAGTTGGCGGCCGTGAGGCGGCGGCGCATGTAGTCTTCCAGCGCCCGGTAGACGGTCCAGCCGTCCGGGTGCCAGAAGACCATGCCGGGGGCCTCGTCCTGGAGGTGGAAGAGGTCCATCTCCCGGCCGATCCTGCGGTGGTCGCGGCGCTGCGCCTCCTCCAGCTGGTGGAGATAGGCGTCGAGGTCCTTCTTCGTGCGGAAGGCCACGCCGTAGATGCGCTGGAGCATCTGGCGGGCGCTGTCGCCCCGCCAGTAGGCGCCCGCCACCGACATCAGCTTGAAGCAGTCGGGGGGGACCTGGCCGGTGTTCGCCAGATGCGGGCCGCGGCAGAGGTCCTGCCACCAGCCGTGCCAGTACATGCGGATCGGCTGGTCCCCGGGGATCGCGTCGATGAGCTCGACCTTGTAGGGCTCGCCGTTCCGCTCGTAGTGGCGGATGGCGTCGGGGCGGGCCCAGGTCTCGGTGCGGACGGGGTCCTTGAGGGCGATGATCTCGCGCATCTTGGCCTCGATCTTCTCGAGGTCTTCGGTGGAGAAGGGCTCGGAGCGGTCGAAGTCGTAGTACCAGCCGTTCTCGATCACCGGGCCGATGGTGACCTTCACGTCGGGCCAAAGCTCCTGCACCGCGCGGGCCATGATGTGGGCGCAGTCGTGGCGGATCAGTTCGAGGGCCTCGGCCTCGTCCTTCGCGGTGACGAGGGCGAGGTGGGCGTCCTGCGTGAGGGGCTGGGAGAGGTCCGAGAGCTTGCCGTCGATCTTCGCGGCCAGCGTCGCCTTGGCGAGGGATTTGGAGATGTCGGCGGCGACGTCGGCGGGGGTGATCCCCGCCGGGTAAGTCCGCGTCGCGCCGTCCGGCAGGGTCACGGTGACCTGCCGGGCCTCGGCCGAGAGGTGCTCGGGACGGGCGTCGGGCGCGTGGGACATCGGGGGTCTCCATAGGGTATGCGGCGGGCCGGAGACCGTCTCCGCCCGCTGGCGCGCACCATATGAGGGGCGCGCAGGGTGTCAAGGAAAGCCGGCGCCGCTTTTCGCAGGTCGCCGTTTCGCATGCGAAACGGCTTCGCGGCGGAGGTGAATCTCGTCGGATCAAGGGCTTGGCGGGAGGGCCTGTGTGGAATTAACCGGTCTGGAAAGGTTTTCGCGCGGGCTCAGGGGCGGGCGAGGACGTCTTCGTAGACCGCCAGCGTGGCGCGCTGCATGGCGCGGGTCGAGAAGCGCTGCACCACGCGGGCGCGGGCGGCCATCGCCAGATGCGCGCGGCCTAAGTCGTCCAGCGTCAGGGCCTGCTGGATGGCGGCGGCCAGCGCGTCGGCGTCTCCGGGCGGGTAGCGCCAGCCGGTGACGCCGTGGTCCACCGTCTCCTGCGCGCCGCCGTGGTCGGTGGCGATCACGGGGCGGCCCATGGCCTGGGCCTCGACGGCGACGCGGCCGAAGGCCTCCGGCTCCAGCGAGGCGCTGACCACCACGGAGGCGAGCTTGAGGGCGGCGGCCATGTCGTCGCAATGGCCGACGAGGGCGGCGGTGGAGCGGACGCCGCGCGCCTCGATCAGGGCGGTGAGTTCGCGGCCGTAGGACGAGGCGGGGTCGTCGCCGACCATGAGGAAGAGGACGTCCTCGGCGCCGCGGAGCGCCTTGAGGCGGGCGGCGGCCTCGATGAAATGGGCCTGGCCCTTCCAGCGGGTCAGGCGGCCGGGGAGCATGACCACGGGGCGCGGATCCTCGGTCAGGCGCCAGCGGGCGGCGAGTTCGGCGGTGCGGCCGGCGGAGATGGCGGCGGGGTCGAACTGGGCGATGTCGGCGCCGCGAGGGATCGTGACGATCTCCGCCGAGGGGTGCTTGGCGCGGATGGTTTCGGCGATGAAGTCGGAGATGGCGATGGTGGGGCGGCCCTTCGCCATCACCCCGTTGTAGAGGCGCTTGAGGGGGACGTTCTCGCGGTAGACGCCGTGCCAGGTGGTGACGAAGGGAATGCCGGCGCGGCGGGCGGCGAGGAAGCCCGCCCAGGCGGGCGCGCGGGAGCGGGCGTGCAGGATCTGCACCCCCTCCCGCATCGCGACCTGGTAGAGGGCGGAGGCGTTGCGGCTGATGGCCCAGGGGGATTTCGCGCCGATGTCGAGGCGGATCAGGCGGCCGCCGGCGCGCGCGAGGGCGGATTCGAGCCGGCCGCCGCGGGAGGCCACGAGGGGGGTGCCGCCGGCGCGGGCGATGGCCTCGGCGATTTCGATGGTTCCGCGTTCGACCCCGCCGCCGTCGAGGGCGGGGACGAGTTGCAGGACCACCGGCGCGCCCTTGGCACGGGCGTCGGGGGCGGTAGGGTCGGGGGCCGCTTCAGGGAAGGAAATCGCCATGCAACAGTCGCCTCCCGCCCCGGAGATCCTCGTGACCGAGGATGGTCGCCGGATCGCTTACCACAGGACCGCGCCGCGGGACGAGGGGCGTGCGGGGGGGCGGCCGGGGGTGGTGTTCCTCGGCGGGTTCAAGTCGGACATGACGGGGACCAAGGCGCAGGCGCTGGAGGGGATATGCAGGGCGCGCGGGCTGGGGTTCCTGCGGTTCGACTACACGGGACATGGGGCGAGTTCGGGCGAGTTCGAGGACGGCTGCATCGGGGACTGGGCTCGGGACGCGGTGGACGCGCTGGGGCTGGTGGACGGGCGGCAGGTGCTGGTGGGCTCCTCGATGGGGGGGTGGATCGCGGCGCTGGTCGCGAAGGCGCGGCCCGAGCGGGTGGCGGCGCTGATCGGGATCGCGGCGGCGCCGGACTTCACCGAGGACGGTATGTGGGCGGGGTTCTCCGCGGCGCAGAGGCGGGTGCTGGAGGCGGAGGGGCGGGTGGAGCTGCCCTCGGACTACGGAGACGGGCCGTATGTGATCACGAAGCGGCTGATCGAGGACGGGCGGGCGCGGCTGGTGCTGCGGGGGCCTTTGGCGCTGCCGTTCCCTGTGCGGCTGCTGCAGGGGACGGCGGACGAGGACGTGCCGGTGGCGTGGGCGCTGCGGCTGCTGGAGCATGCGGAGAGCCCGGATGCGCGGCTGACGCTGGTGAAGGGGGCGGACCATCGGTTCTCGGGGCCGCGGGAGCTGGGGGTGCTGGAGGCGACGCTCGACGAGGTGATGGAGGCGGTGGGGTGAGTTCGGGGGAGGCGCCGCGACCGGGGTTGCGCCTGTGGGACGCGGGCGCCCGCGGCGCGTTGCGGGCGGGGCGCGGTCTGGCCGGCGCGGGGGGCGGGGGTATGGGCCGTCTTCGGCGGGGCAAGGGCTCGCCTTCCGGCGAGGCGCCGCGACGGCGGGTCCGCGGGCTGGACCGGCGCGCCCGCGGCGCGGGGCTGGCGGGGCGCCGCCTGGCGGCCGTGGCCAGAGGCGACCGGCCCGCCATGCGCCGCGGGCCGGCGCGCAACCAGAGGCGGGACGGCGGGCGCGGCGCCTCCGCCGGGAGGCGGAGGTGAGCGGCTGGGCGGGCGCGATCCGGGAAGCCGGGGAGGCGGTGCATCGGCGGTTCGGCGCCCTTCAGGCCGTGGAGATGGAGGCGAACCGCCTGCCGCCCGAGGTTTGCGGCCCTCATGTGGAGGACCTGATGCGCTGGGCCCCGTTCACGCTGCTGGCCGCGGCCGCGGCGAGGCGGTGGGGCTGCCGATCGGGGGGATACCGGACGAGGGCGCCTACGTGCTGCCGGAGAACCGGATGCGGGGGGAGATCCCGGACCTCTATGTGGCCCCGGAGGCGCGGCGGACGGGGCTGGCGCTGGCGCTGCTGGGGGAGGCGGAGCGGCGGTTCGAGGGTCTTGGGGTGCGGCGGGTGGAGATCGGGGCGCTGGCGGCGAATCCCGCCGCGCGCGCGCTTTACGGGCGGTGGGCGGGGCGGCCTCATGCGGTGCTCTGCGCGCTGGCCGCGGGCGCCCGGAGGTTCATCAAAGCTGTTGCCCTCGGGGCGGGGGCGCGACAATGTCGGCGGGCGCGAAGGCGCTGGGGGAGGACGCTCTTGGGGACCGGGATGGGCATGACGGCCGACCTGAGACAGGCCGGCGCGGCGGAGGCGCCCGTCCTGCGCGTCCGCGATCTGGGCGTCTCGTTCGGCGAGGGACGGTTCAGCGCGCAGGTGGTGGAGGGGGTGAGCTTCTCGCTCCGGCGGGGGGAGACGCTGGCCATCGTAGGGAGAGTCGGCTCGGGCAAGACCGTCTCGGGCAAGGCGATCCTGGGGATCCTGCCGAAGGGGGCGCGCGCCACCTCGGGGACCGCGATTTTCCGCGGGCGCGACGGGGCGGAGGCGGACCTGCTGGCGCTGAGCCCGCGCAAGCTGCGGGCGGTGCGGGGCGGGCGGATCTCGATGATCTTTCAGGAGCCGATGAGCTCCCTGTCCCCGCTGCACACCATCGGGGCGCAGACGGAGGAGGTGGTGCGGCTGCACTCGCCCCTGCGCGGGCGGGCGGCGAAGGCGCGATGCCTGGAGGTGTTCGACGCAGGTGGGCTTCCCGGACCCGGAGCGGGCGTGGAGCGCCTATCCGTTCGAGCTTTCGGGCGGGCTGCGGCAGCGCGCGATGATCGCCATGGCGCATGGTCTGCAAGCCCGACGTGGTGATCGCGGACGAGCCGACCACCGCGCTGGACGTCACCACGCAGGCGCAGGTGCTGGACCTGATCGAAGCGGCTGCAGGCGGAGATGGGCCTGGCCATGATTCTGGTGACGCATGATCTGGGCGTGGTGGCCAACATGGCCGACCGGGTCGTGGTGATGCGCAAGGGGCGGGTGGTGGAGACGGGGCGGACCGCCGACATCCTGGAGCGGCCCGGGCATGGCTACACCCGCGCCCTGATCGCCGCCGCGCCGGAGCTGCCGGTGGGGCGGGCGCCCGAGATCGGCCCGGCGAAGGACCCGATCTTCTGGGCGCGCAACCTCTACAAGACCTACGCGCTGCGGCGCAAGAGCTTCGCAGCCCCGCCCGAGCCGGTCGCACGCGGTGCAGCGACGTGGAGCTGGCGGTGGGCCGGCGCGAGACGCTGGCCATCGTGGGCGAGAGCGGGTCCGGCAAGTCCACCATCGCCAAGCTGATGCTGCGGGCCGAGGAGCCGGACCCGGGCGCGGAGGTGGGCTTCCGGGGCGCGGACGGGCGGGAGCTGGACGTGACCTCGCTGCGGGGGCCTGCGCTCAAGGCGTTCCGGGCCAGGGTGCAGATCGTGTTTCAGGACCCCTACGCGTCGCTGTCCCCGCGCATGGCGGTGATGGACATTCTGACCGAGCCGCTGCGGGTCCACCCTGTGGGCACGAACCGCGACCAGCGGGAGCGGGCGGCGGAGCTGATGCGCCGGGTGGGGCTGAGCCCGGATCATCTGTCGCGGTTCCCGCATGCGTTCTCGGGCGGGCAGCGGCAGCGGATCTCGATCGCGCGGGCGCTGGCGCTGCAGCCGGAGCTGCTGGTGTGCGACGAGCCGACCTCGGCGCTGGACGTGTCCGTGCAGGCGCAGGTGCTGGCCCTGCTGAAGGAGCTGCGCGACGAGATGGGGCTCAGCTACCTGTTCATCTCCCATGACCTGACGGTGGTGGCGGACCTCGCGGACCGGGTGGCGGTGATGCGGCGCGGGCGGATCGTGGAGCAGGGGCCCGCGAGCCTGCTGTTCCAGAGCCCGCAGCATCCGTACACCAAGGCGCTGATCGCGGCCTCGCCCGAGCCGGACTTGAGCCGGCGGCTGGACCTTGCGGCCGTCGCGCGCGGCGCGGGCGCGCCCGAGAGCTGGCCGGAGCCCTATCGCTACCACGGGCATGACGCTCCCGAACTTGTGGAAGTCGAGCCCGGACATTTCGTAAGGTGCGCCGCATGAGCCTGATCGCCCGTCTCCGCCCCCTTGTCGCCGGCCTGCTGGCGCTGGCCGCCCTGCCCGCCGCGGCGCAGGCGCCCCAGCCGCAGGAGAGCGGGTTCCTGACCGAGCTGGTGGAGGCCGGGACGCTGCCCCCGGTGGAGGAGCGGCTGCCGCAGGAGCCGCTGGTGGTGGACCTGGAGGCCAAGGGGCGGGCGTTCGGGCGTCAGGGGGGGACGATCCGCACGATCTTCACCCGGTCCCGCGATATCCGCTACATGGTGGTCTACGGCTATGCGCGGCTGGTGGGCTACACCCCGGATTACACGCTCCAGCCCGACATCCTGCGCGACGTGGAGGTGGAGGAGGGCCGGATCTTCACGCTCCACCTGCGCAAGGGGCACAAGTGGTCCGACGGCCATCCCTTCACCACCGAAGACTTCCGCTACTGGTGGGAGGACGTGGCGACGAACCCCGAGCTTTCGCCCTCCGGGCCGCCGGCGACGATGCTGGTGAAGGGGGAGCCGCCGAAGGTGGAGGTGCTGTCGGAAACCGCGATCCGCTTCGAGTGGGAGGGGCCGAACCCCCGCTTCCTGCCGAGCCTCGCGGAGGCGAGCCCGAACTTCATCTACCGGCCGGCGCATTACATGAAGCGGTATCACGGCAAGTACGCCGACCCGGCGGACCTGAAGCCGATGCTGAGCGCGACCAAGTCCCGCAACTGGGCGCAGCTTCATAACAAGATGGACAACATGTACCGCTTCGACAATCCGGAGCTGCCGACGCTGCAGCCCTGGGTGAACACCTCGGAGCCGAACGGGCAGCGGTATGTGCTGGTGCGGAACCCGTACTACCACCGGGTGGATTCGCACGGGGTGCAGCTGCCCTACGCCGACCGGGTGGAGGCGGAGATCGCCGCCGCGGGGCTGATCGCGTCCAAGATCACGCTGGGGGAGGCGGATTTGCAGATCCGGTCGCTGACCTTCGCGGACGCGCCGGTGCTCAAGCGCGGCGAGGCGGGGGGCGGGTACGCAACCTACCTGTGGAAGAACGGGGCGGCGGCGGAAATGGCGCTCTATCCCAACCTCAACTACAAGGACCCTGCCTTCCGGGAGCTGTTCCGCAAGGCCGATTTCCGGCGCGCGCTGTCGCTGGGGATCGACCGGCGGGCGATCAACAAGTCCCTGTTCTACGGGCTGGCCGCGGAGCGGGCGGTGGCGCCGCTGGAGGCGAGCCCGTTCTTCACCGGGACCCGCGCCAACGCCTACGCCCAGCATGACCCGGCGGAGGCGAACCGGCTGCTGGACGCGCTGGGGCTGGAGGAGCGCGACGGCGACGGCACGCGCCTGCTGCCCGACGGCCAGCGGCTGGAGATCGTCGTGGAAAGCGCCGGAGAGCGGCCCGAGGAATCCGACGCCATGGAGCTGGTGGCGGAGGCCTGGCGCGACATCGGGGTCAAGCTGATCTACCGCCCGCTCGACCGCGACATCCTGAGGAACGCCGCCTACCAGGGCGACGCGATGATGCCGGTCTGGTACGGCTGGAACAACGGGACGCCGACGGCGAACACGCCGCCCGACGACCTCGCGCCCGTGGACCAGGCCAATTTCTCCTGGCCCATGTGGGGGCAATACTGGCAGACCAAGGGCGCCGCCGGCGAGGCGCCGGACGAGCCGCAGGCCGAGCGTCTGCTGGCGCTCTACAAGGACTGGAACATGGCGGCGACCGAAGCCGAGCGCGCCCGGATCTGGAACGAGATGCTGGACATCCATGCGGACCAGATCTTCCAGATCGGGCTGATCTCGGCGGCGCCGCAGCCGATCATCGTCGGCAACGACCTCAGGAACGTGCCGGCGCAGGCGATCTATGCGTGGGAGCCGGGGGCGCATCTGGGCGTGCACCGGATGGACGAATTCTTCTTCGCGAAGTGATGCAGGCGGTGTCAGCCCTCCGCCCCGCGGCCCCCCGTCCTGCGGTCCCCCGTCCTGCGGTTCCCCGTCGCGCCGGCGCCTGCGCAGGGCGCGCGCCGGTGGGGGACGGCGGGCGGGGCGAGGCGGGCCGCGCGAGCGCCCGTCCGCCGTCCCCGGCAGGGGGCTGAGATGGGGCGCTACCTGCTCCGCCGGGTCTGGACGATGGTCTGGACGCTGCTGCTGGTCTCGATCCTGATCTTCTGGATCGTGAACCTGCCGCCGGGCGACGTGCTCACCAACCAGATCCAGCAGCTCCAGGCCTCGGGGGAGGCTTCGGCGGTGTCGAAGGCGCAGTTCCTGATGAAGGAATACGCGCTCGACCGCCCGATGTGGGAGCAGTACCTGATCTGGATGGGGTTCTGGCCCGGGCCCAACGGGTTCGCGGGGATCCTGCAGGGGAACCTCGGCTGGTCGTTCGAGCTGGACCAGCCGGTGGGCGCCGTGGTCGGCGAGGCGCTTTGGATGACCATCGCGCTCAACTTCTTCGCGATCCTGTTCGTCTACATGGTGGCGCTGCCGCTGGGCGCGATCGCGGCGGTGAAGGCCAACACCTGGATCGACTATCTCGCGACCTTCATCGGCTATATCGGGCTGGCGACGCCCAACTTCCTGCTGGCGCTGATCCTCTACCACAAGGGGGCGCAGTGGTTCGGGCTGCCGGTGGGGGGGCTGATGGACAAGCGCTTCGCCGACCAGCCCATGAGCTGGGACAAGATGGGCGACATCCTGGTTCATATGATCGTGCCGGTGGTGGTGATCGGCACCTCGGGCATGGCGGCGATGGTGCGGCGGCTGCGCGCGAACCTGCTGGATGAGCTGTCGAAGCCCTATGTCGTCACCGCGAAGGCCAAGGGGGTGGGTCCGACGGCGACGGTGGTGCGGTATCCGCTGAGGATGGCGCTGAACCCGTTCGTGGCGGATATCGGGAACCTGCTGCCGAGCCTCGTCTCCGGTTCCGTGCTGGTGTCGCTGGTGATGGGGCTTCAGACCATCGGGCCGATCCTGCTCTCGGCGCTGCGGAGCCAGGATTACTACCTCTCGGGGTTCATCCTGCTGTTCGTGTCGGTGCTGACGCTGGTGGGGATGCTGGTGTCGGACCTGCTGCTGGCGGTGCTGGACCCGCGCATCCGCTTCTCGGGGAGGCGCAGGTGACGAAGGCGGACCGGCACGCGGGCGACCCTCATGCGCTGGGGGCGGCGGAGGGGGATCTGGACGGGCGCTGGGTCTCGGCCGAACCCTATGACGCGGAGGCGGACCTCCAGACGCTGGAGCGCAAGGATCTCGACGCCTCCACCACCACGCTGATCTGGCGGCGCTTCCGGCGGCACCGGCTGGCGGTGGCCTCGGCGCTGTTCATCCTGACGATCTACGCGGCCCTGCCTTTCGTGGGGTTCTTCGCGCCCTACCACCCGCAGGCGCGGAACGTCGACGCCATCTACGCCCCCCCGCAGGAGGTGGACTTCTTCACCGCCGGCGCGCTGGCGGTGACCTATCCCATGGTCTCCAGCATCGACATGCAGACCTTCCAGCCGGTGTTCGAATCCGACCGAGACGATCCGCGCCCCCTGCGCTGGCTGACCCATTGCGGGGCGCCGTGGAGCTTCCTGGGGATCGCCGAGACCTCGGTGCGGCTGATCTGCCCGCCGGAGGGGGCGGAGCTGTTCCTGCTGGGGTCGGACCGTCTGGGGCGGGACATCCATTCCCGCATCCTGCACGGGGCGCAGCTGAGCCTGACGGTGGGGCTGATCGGGGTGGGGATCTCGTTCGGGATCGGCATGGTGCTGGGCGGCTTCGCGGGCTATTTCGGCGGCTGGTTCGATGCGGTGGTGCAGCGGGCGATCGAGATCATCCGCTCGATGCCCGAGCTTCCCATCTGGCTGGCGCTGTCGGCGGCGATCCCGGCCAACTGGGGGCCGGTGGCGGTGTTCTTCATGATCTCGGTGATCCTGGGGCTGCTGGACTGGCCGGGGCTGGCGCGGGCGGTGCGGTCCAAGTTCCTCTCGTTGCGGGAGGAGGACTATGTGCGGGCCGCGGAGCTGATGGGCGCCTCCACCACGCGCATCGTGGGCAGCCACATGATGCCGAACTTCATGTCGCATCTGGTGGCGTCGGCGACGCTGTCGATCCCGACGATGATCCTCGGGGAAACCGCGCTGTCGCTGCTGGGGCTGGGACTGCGCGCGCCGGCGGTGAGCTGGGGGGTGATGCTGAACGACGCGCTGGATCTGACGGCGGTGGAGATCTACCCATGGCTGCTGGCGCCCATGCTGCCGGTGGTGATGGTGGTGCTGGCGTTCAACTTCCTCGGCGACGGGCTGCGGGACGCGCTGGACCCCTATTCCTGACCCGCGGGCGCGGGCGGGGAGGCGCCGCCGCGCCGGCCCGTTGCGCGGCTGGTCAGAGCTCCGAGAGGATGATCCGGGCGGCCTCGGCCGCGCCGTCGGCCCTGAGGGGCGCGGGGCGGCGCGGGCGGGCGGCGAGGGCTTGGACGCGGGCCGCCAGCGCCTCGGGCGTCAGGTCTCCAATCCGGGCGCAGCCGAGGTCCGGGAAGCTGCGGGCGAAGGCGCGGGCGCGGAGGAGCTGCTCCTGCTCGCCGCCCTCCTCCATCGGCACGAAGAGCGCAGGGGCGCCGGAGAGCGCGACCTCCACCGCGGTGTTGTAGCCGCAGAGCGAGACCGAGGCCGCCGCGCGGGCGAGGCGGGCGCGGTAGTCCGCGGACGGGGGGCGAGAGGGCGGCGGGGCCGAGCGGGGCCAGCGCCGCGATGGCCGCCGGCGGCGTCGGCGCCGCCCACCAGCAGGCGCCACGGCAGGGGGGAGAGGGCGGCGGCGCGGGCCGCGGTCTCCAGCAGGCGGCGGCCGATGGCGCCGCCGCCGGTGGCGACCAGCACCTCCTTCGGGGCGGAGGTTGGCGGGGGCGCGGGGTCGGAGACATAGCCGGTGTAGCGGAGCGGCAGGTCCGGGGGGCGGGCCAGCTCTCGGTCAGGGGGGCGACGGCAGGGTCTCCGTGGACCAGCACCGCGCGGAACGGCGCGAGGGCGGCGAGGGTGCGGGCGACGCGCTTCGCGGAGGAGGGGGGTTCGAGGATGTCCCGGATCGAGGAGAAGGCGGGGGCGCCGGCGGGGAGGGCCGCAAGGGCCGCGTCGAACTCGGACGCGAGGATGCGGCGGCCGAAGGGGTGAAGCTCGGTCACCAGCGCGGCGGGGGGGCGGGCGCGCAGGGCGGCGACGATGGCCTCGCGCCGGGCGCCGAGATGGGCGGGAGAGGCCGGCCGGCCGTCGGGGCCGAGCAGGGTGCGAAAGTCGAGCCCGTCGGAGGAGACGGGCGGGAGCTGGACGAGCCGGACGCCCGAGGCGTCGAGATGCGGGAGCGCGCGGCCCCCCGAGATGACCAGCGGGTCCGCCCCGGCGGCGGCGAGCGCGCGGGCGATGGCGAGGGTGCGCACCAGGTGGCCCGAGCCCATGAGATGGGTGACCAGCAGGGCGATGCGGGGGGCGGTCACGGGGCGGCGCGGGGAAAGCGCCGGGAGCGGGGCGGGGGGGCGATCGCGTCCGCGCCTCTGCGGCGCGGGGCGCGAGGAGGCGAAGAGCGGAAGCCCCCACCCTGCCCTCCCCCGCAGGCGGGGGAGGGGGCGCCCGGCCGCCGCCGCGGCGCGGAGGCGACGCGGGCGGCGCCGGCTTGCCGGCGCGGGGCGAAGGCTGGCCGGAGACAGGGGCGCTCACTCCCTCCCCCGCAGGCGGCAGGCGATCGTCGGAAGGCGCAGGCGACGGCGGCCCCCCCCGCGGAGCCAGGGGTCGGGAAACGGCCCGTCCGGGCGACCCCGCCTGCAACGCGCCGCGAGAGACCGGGGCGGCCCCCTCGCGACGCCGGCCGCGGCGCCTGCGCGAGGGGGGTCATAGGGGGACCAGCTTCTCGGGCGGCGCGATGCCGGCGGGGGCGCCGTCGCGCAGCGTCACCGGGTGCAGGGCGAAGCGCTTGATGCGGAAAGGCTCCCGCCCCTCGTAGCGCCAGCCGGTCGCGAGGGCGAGGATGGCGCGCAGGATGCCCCGGTGGGCGACGAGGATCGTGGGGGCGGAAAGCTCGGCCAGGAGGGGGCGGAGGCGGGCGAACAGGTCCTCGGGCCCCTCGCCGCCGGGGGCGCGGAAGGCCAGGGTCCAGGTCTCCACGGGTCGATAGCCGGAGGCGGGGTCGGCGAGGAGATCGGCGGAGGCCGCGCCCTCCCAGGCGCCGAGATCCATCTCCATCAGCCGCGGATCGAGGCGGACGGGCGCGCCTTCGGCGAGCGTCTCCGCGGTCTCCCGCGCGCGGGCGAGGGGGGAGGAGATCAGCGGCGCCCCTCGCCACCGCGGCGGCAGGCGCAGGCCCGCGAGGGCGGCGCGGCCCTCCGGCGAGAGGGGGATGTCGGCGCGGCCCTGAAGGCGGCCGGCCTCGTTCCAGGCGGTGGGGAAATGGCGGAGGAGGGCGATCTTGGTCATGTCAGGCGCCGGGGTCGGGGTGGGCGGGATGCGCTGCGTGCGCAGGCGGGCGTCGCGCATTTTCCATAGCGCGCAAGATCCTTCGCGGAAACGGATGCGTTCGGGCGGCGACGCCGGAGACGCGACGCGGCGGCGGCGGCGGCGAGCGCCGGGCCGCGTTCCACAAGCCGGGGGACGGGGTGCGGTTCCGTCCGGCGCGGCGACGAATGCGTGCCGGGGAGCCGCGGCCGGGCGGGGCGCCGTGCTGCGAGCGGGCCCGTGCCCCGGGATGCTGCCGGCCGCGGCGGGACGGGGAGCCGCGCGGGGAGGGGGCCCGTACCCCGCGGGGCTGCCGGCCGCGGCGGGGCGGGGCGCTGTGTCGGGAGGGGGCCCGCACCCCTGGGCGGGGCGGGGCGGGGCGCGGCGCACGCGGCGCGACGGGGCGCGGGCGGCTCGGGATGGGGAGCGGCGCGATCGCGGGCCTCCGCCGCCCCAGCGGTCGGGCCGGCGCCGGACCGAGGGCGGCGGGGGGGCGCAGGCGGCTCGGGCGCGGGCGGACGATCATCTCGGGAGCAGGGTCGGCAGGCGGCGAAGCGTGGCGGCGGCGGCGTCGAGGGAGTGGCGCCCCTCGACATGCGCGCGGGCGCGCAGGCCCGCCTCGGCCAGCGCCGCACGGTCGCTTGCGGCGAGACGGATGGCGGCGGCGTAGGCGGCGGGATCCCCCGGCGGCGGCAGGGGGACCGGGGGCAGGACCACGTCGCGGGGGCCGGGGCGGTCCTCGCACAGCGCGGGGAGCGCGGCGGCCTGGGCTTCGAGATAGGTCATGCCGAAGCCCTCGTCGACGCCCGGCCAGGTCAGGAGTTCGGCGCCCGCATAGGCGGCGAGGACCGCGGCGGGGTCATGCAGCGCGCCGTGGAACGCGGCGGGGAGGCCCTCGAACAGGCGCTCCACCTCGGCCCGCGCGGTCCCGTCGCCGACGATGTCGAGGCGGAAGGGCAGGTCCGGGAGGCGGCGCAGCGCCCCGGCGAGAGCCGCATAGGAGGCGAGCTTGGCGCCCGGCCGCATCATCGCCACCGCCAGCAGGCGCAGCGGGCCGTCCGGCGCCGGGCGGGGCGGCGGCGGGGGCCCCGCGTCGAGGAACGGCGGCAGGGGGGCGAGGGTCGCCAGCCCCTCCAGCGCGGGCAGGTCCCGCGGGGTGGACCAGAGCAGGACGTCGGCCGCGCGGATCGCGGTCTCGGCCGCCTCGGCGAACGCGGCCCAGGGGCCCTCGCGGCGGCGCGGCGAGAGGATCGGCTCGGAGATCGCATAGGGGATGCCGAGGGCGCGGGACACCGTCGGGCCGAGGAGATCGGGGGCCTTCCAGTAGCAATGATAGGTGAACCACAGGGCCGGAGGATCCGGGCGAAGGGCCCGGATCAGGCGGTCGGCCTCGGCGCGGGCCTCGTGGAGGAGGCGGGACTGGAGGGCCGGGTCTCCGGCCATGTCCAGCGTGCGGAGCGAGGAGGCGAGGAACGGGGCGAAGCCGGCGCGCGACAGCGCCTCCTGCGTCAGGCGCGCGATGCGCCGGTCGCCGGAGGGGGTGGGGTGGTCCGGCGGCTTCATCGGCGCGTGGAAGGCGACGCTGGGGGTCACCGGGCGGGCCCGGGCGGGGCGGCGGGAATGCGGCGAAGGGCGGGAGAGGGCGCGCGGCCGACTGGCGGCGGGGCGCGCAGGGGCCCGACCTCGGTGCGGGCGCGTGCGGAGGCGCCCTGCGGGCGGAGCCGGGGGACCGCCGCGCGCCCCTCCGTCCTCGGGCGCTCCGCGGGCGCGGCGACGGCGGAGCGGCGGGCGAGCGGACGGGGCGCGGGATCGGGGGGCGGGCGTCGCCCCCGCCGAACCGCGGGCTGGCCGGTCATTTTCCGGCCTCGCGCGGGGGAAGGCCGGCGCAGAGATACGGGGCGATCATGCACGGCATCCGGCTCGGCCCGCAGGCGGTTTGACGCCGTGTCGGCGAGGCGGGGCGGGCGCGGGAGCGACAGGCGCGCCCTGCCCTCCCCGGCCGCGGGCCGGCGCGTCATTCCGCCGCCTCTCGCCGCGGGGAGAGACCGGCGGACAGGCGGGCGGCGAGGCGGTCGATCCCGCGCTCCATTCCGAACTCGGCGCGCAGGCGCGCGTAGGCGGCGTCGGCGAGGCGGGCGCGGAGGCGCGGGTCGGCCGCCATCGCCTCGATCCGGGCGGCGAGGGCGGCGGGGTCGGACGGGGGGACGAGCGTCCCGTGGACGCCGTCCTGCACGAACTCCGGGATCGCGGAGACGGCGGTGGAGAGGATCGGCAGGCGCTGGGAGGCGGCCTCCATCAACACGTTGGGCAGGCCGTCGCGGTCCCCGTCCTCCGCAATCTTGGAGGGGAGGACGAAGAGGTCGGCCTGGCGCATCAGGGCCACCACCTCGGTCTGGTCGCGTTTGCCGAGCCATTCGATCCGGGGGGCGAGGCCGAGGCGGGCGGCATGCTCGGCGAGCGGGGCCTTCAGGTCTCCGCCGCCCACGTGGAGGAAGCGCCAGTCGAGGGACGGGGGGAGGAGGGCCAGCGCCTCCAGCAGGTCGGCGTAGCCCTTCTTGGGCACCAGCCGGCCGACGGAGAGGAGGGTGAGGGGACCGGGCTTCGGGGCGCGGTCGGGGGGCGCGGGGAAGCGGGAGAGGTCGAGCCCGTGATAGACGAGGTCCACGCGCGCGGGCTCGGGGGCCAGCGCCTTGAGGTGGGCGGCGCCCGAGGCGGTGCAGGTGGCGCCGAAGGCGGCGTCGCCGAGCTTCTCGCGCTTCTCCCAGTCGGGGATGGTCCAGATGTCCTTGGCATGGGCGGAGAAGCCCCAGCGGAGGCCGCGCATATGGGCGGCGTAGCGGGTCACCGAGCCCGGCGTGTGCAGGAAGTGGACGTAGAGGAAGCGCGTCCCGGCCGGCAGCTCCCGCGCGAGGACCAGCGCTTGGCCGAAGCGGCGGATGCGGTTGGGGGTGGGATCGCGCCTCAGGTCCCCGAGCCAGAGGCGCAGCGCGGCGCGGAAGCCCGGCAGGCGGCGGGCGTGGAGGAGGCCGCGCAGGACGCGCAGCGGCTCGTGGTGCAGGTATTCGGGCAGGTAGCGCGGGCGGGCGCGGATGCGGTCGTGCAGCGGGTGGGTGCGGTCGTCGTAGGGGTGGCGCAGGGACCAGATGTCGAAGGCGAAGCCGCGGGATTCGAGCGCCAGCAGCTCCTGCGCCACGAAGGTCTCCGACAGGCGCGGGTAGCCCTTCGCCACGACGGCGAGGGCCGGGCCTTCGGGGTCTGGGGCGGCTTGGGGCATCTGGCCTCGCGGAGGTTGGGCGCGTCTGCGGTGATGGCTGGCATGGGGCCGGGGGTCAAGGCGGAGGGGTGGGCGAGGGGGCCGGCGGCGCGGCGCGCCGCCGCGGCGGCGGTGGCGGGGCCCCTGGAAGAGTGCGGCGGCGGCAGGGATGAACGGCTCCTCCTCGCCCGGCCGCTCGATCTGGATGATGGCCGCGGCGTTCGCCTTCGGCTCCTCGGCGCCGATGACCGGAAGGGCCCGGGCGCCCGGAGGAGCGCCGCGGCGTCGGTGGCGCAGCAGCTCCGCGGCACGGACGAAGATTTCGGTGTCGAGCCGCCGCTGGGCGCGCTGCGCCGCAGCGGGCGCGGCCGCATCCGTCGGGGACGGCGGCCTCGCGACCGGCCTCGGCCAGGGGGCATGATCGGCAGCCCCCACCCCGGCCCTCCCCCGCAGGCGGGGGAGGGAGGGGCCTGGGTGGGGACGGATCGCGCAGGTCCGCCGCGAGAGACCGCGACAGGCCGCTCGGCCCTGTCGCGGGTCCGGCCGTCCCGCAGCGACGGTGCGCCGCGGGAGCCCGCGCCACCCGGCGGGGCGGAGCGACGGTCGCCAGAACTCCCGCCGCCGGCAACGCGCCGCGGGCGGTCCCGCCCCCACGGGCGGACCCTCCGCGCGGCGCCTCCGCCGGGGATCAGGCGCGGGCGCGGCGGAGGGAGGCCGGGTCGCCCTCCAGCGCCGCCGCGGCGCGGGTCGCCACGGCGTCGAGGCCGTCCAGCAGCCCCGGGATCTGCACGCGCGAGGGCCGCGGCTGGTCGGCCAGACCGCGGATCGCCTCGATCATCGCCTCCGGCCCCTCTCCGTCCCGGCGGGCGTCCAGCATCCGCACGAGGCCCAGCGTCTCGGCCGCCTCGGCGCGGATCAGCTGCTCCCGCCGCGGATGGGTGCGGGGCGCGATCACCGCCGGCTTGTCCAGCGACAGGATCTCGCAGAACGTGTTGTAGCCGCCCATGGCGATGATGCCGGAGCTCTCGGCCAGCAGGCGCTCGATCCGGCTGTCGAAGCTCAGCGCCGTCACCCGGCCGCGCAGCGCGGCGGCGCGGCGGTCGAACTCCGTCCGCTTCTCGGAATGCAGGAACGGGCCGTAGACCAGCACGGCGTGGGGCGAGAGCGTCGGGTCCGCCTCGTAGGCCGAGAGCGCCCAGTCGATCAGCGCGTCGCCGTCGCCGCCCCCGCCGGTGGTCACCAGGATGTAGGGCTCGGACGGGGGCGCGGCGCCGACCTCCGCGGGCCAGTCGGGCGCCTCGCGCCGCAGGTAGCCGGTGTAGACCACGCGCTCGAGGCTCGCCTCGTCCAGATCCAGCCCCTCCAGCGGGCGGCAGATCTCGGGCAGGCCGTAGACCCAGATCTCGTCGAAATAGCGCCGGATCGCCTCGGCATGGTTCTTGCGGCGCCACTCCTCGGCCAGCTGGGCCGGGTCGTCCAGCACGTCGCGCACGCCCAGGACGATGCGTGCGCCGCGGCGGCGGGCGGCGGCGAGCGCGCCCGACAGCTCGTTGCGGAAGCCCCAGGCCTCCTTGTCCACGATCAGGAGCCCGGGCTCGAAGGCGGCCTCCGTCGCCTCGATGATCGCGGCGCGCAGGCGCACGGTCTCGTCGATCGGGACGCCGAGGTTGTGGGAGGCGTAGTCCCCGTCCTGCAGCTTCACCACGCCGGGCAGGCGCACATGGTCCACCCGGTCGGGGAAGTCGAACCGCCCCGCGATGGGAGAGCCGGTGAGGATCAGCGCCGCGAGCCCCGGGTCCCGAGCGGTCAGCGCCGCCGCCAGCGTGCGCGCGCGACGGAGATGGCCCAGCCCGAACGTGTCGTGGCTGTAGAGCAGCACCCGCCGCTCCACGAAAGTCTGTCCCGGACCGGCGCGAAGACGCCGTCCGGCATGCGGGCGCGCGGAGGCGCCGTCCTGAGCAGGTGCCGTCATGAGCCCGATACGCCCCTCGTCTCCCGGCCCGGACGCGCCTTCGGCCGGCGCTTTGCCGTGCGTGGGACGCTACACCAGCATCCGGGTCCCGGGAAAGCGGCGAAAACGGGGCGCTCCGTCGCAAGGCGGGATGCGCTTGCGGAGGGTGGGCGGGTGCAGGGTATGATCGGGGCCATGGTCGGACGCGGACGGGGGGAGGATCGCATGCAGGGTCGAGGCGCCGCAGGTCGGGTCGGGCGGGCGCCGGCGCTGCTGCGCGCGATCCTGATCGCGCTGCTGCTGGCCGCGCCCGTCGCGGCGGCGGCGCAGGGCATCGACTACCGCACGATCTTCGGGGGCGGCGACGCCGCCGAGGCGCCGGCCGAGGCCGCGCCCGCCGACGCCCCCGCCCTGCCCGAGGCCACCATGGTGCGCCGCACCGCCGAGAGCGCGGTGATCTTCCGCGAGCGGCTGCAGGCCCTGCTGCGCAGCGCCGACGGCGCGGGGGCGCGGGCCGTCGCCCGGCTGGAGGCCGCGAGCCCCGAGGGCCAGGCCGGGTACTTCGCCGGCGTGGCGCTGGTGACGGTGGTGCTCATCCTGATCGGGCGGGCGTTCGTCTCGCTCTACGCCCTCTACCTCGCGCGGCCGCTGATGGTGCGCGCGCAGCGCCGGCTCGCGCCCGTGGGGATGACGGGCAAGCTGCCGGTGCTGGCGCTGCGCATGGCGCTGACGGCGGGCGGCGTCGCCATCGCCACCTCCGTCGCCGCGGGGCTGGGACTGTGGCTGGTGAACAGCCACGCCCCAACGCAGGTGACCGCCGGCATCATCCTGGGGGGCTACGGGCTGTTCATCCTGGTGGACACGGTCTGGCGGATGATCCTGAGCCCGTACCTGCCGGAATACCGCCTGCCCTGGTTCCACGACGTGGCGGCGCGGCGGCTCTACATCTGGATTTCGGCCGTGACCGGGGTGGGCATCGGCGCGCACGCGCTGACCATCTGGATGCGCGAGATCGGGATGGGCGCGGATCTGGTGCAGCTCGTCTCCATCGTGTCGGGCTTCCTGAGCATGGCGCTGGTGCTGGCGATGATCTGGGCCAACCGCGAGGCGATCACCGGCGCGATCCTGCACGGCCGCCGGATCGAGCACGCGACCTGGATCATGGCGGCGGGAGCGCGGATCTGGGCGCCGCTGGTGTCGCTCTACTTCGTCGCCGCCTGGGTCGAGGAGGCCGCGCGCCAGGTGCTGGGCTACGAGGTGCGGGTGCCGCTGCTGGCGGGGGCGTTCATCACGCTCGCCCTCGGGCTGGTGGTGCAGGCCACGGGCTTCTACGCGGTGGAGCGGGTGTTCGACCGCCGCCGGGCGCTGGAGCGGGCGCAGGCCGAGGCGCGGGCGAGGGAGGCGGCCGAGGAGGCCCGCCCCGGGCCCCGCCCCGCCATCGGAGAGATCGCGGCCCCGGCGCCGGACGCCTCGCTGGAGGGGGCCGGCGTGGCCGCGCCGAGCGCCGCCCCCGGCGCCGTCCCAAGCGCCACCGTCGCCGTCCCAAGCGCCACCGGCGCCCCCGGCGCCGTCCCAAGCGCTACCGGCGCCGACGCGGCCGCTGCCGGCGCCGTCCCGGCCGCCTTTCCAAGCGCCTCGCGCGCCGACGGGGCCGACGCGGACGGCGATGGCGACGAGGAAGGCGGCGGCGGCCCTCCGCCCCCGCCGCCCGCCGCGACGGTCCCGCGCCGCCCCTCCTCCATGCGCACGTTCGAGGATCTGGCCCGCCGGGTGGTCAGCCTGTTCGCGCTGGGCACCGCGATCTACGTGCTGGTGATGATCTGGGGCGGGCGCGCGATCTTCGCGGACGGGTCGTTCTTCGACCGCTCCCAGGACGTGCTGGACGCGCTGTTCATCGGCTACATCGCCTATCACGCGGTGCGCATCTGGCTGGACCGCCGCATCGCCGAGGAGGGGGTGGACGACATCGCGGCCGAACCGGGCGACGAGGGGGGCGGCGCCTCCGCGACCTCGCGGCTGGGGACGCTGCTGCCGCTGTTCCGGGCGGCGGTGCTGATGGTGATCGCGGCCTCGGTGGCGGTGATCGTGGCGACCGAGCTGGGGGTGAACGTGGCGCCCCTGTTCGCGGGCGCCGGCATCGTGGGCATCGCCATCGGCTTCGGCGCGCAGACGCTGGTGCGGGATATCCTGTCGGGGATGTTCTTCCTGCTCGACGACGCCTTCCGCAAGGGCGAATACGTGGACGTGGGCGCGGTGAAGGGGACGGTGGAGAAGATCTCGCTCCGGTCCTTCCAGCTTCGCCACCACCTGGGCGCGCTGCACACCATCCCGTTCGGCGAGATCACGCATCTCACCAACTTCTCCCGCGACTGGGTGATGATGAAGCTGCCGCTCAGGCTGACCTACGACACGGACGTGGAGAAGGTCAGGAAGCTCATCAAGAAGCTGGGCGAGCGGCTGAAGGAGCACCCGGTGGAGGGGCCGAAATTCGTGCAGCCCCTGAAGTCCCAGGGCGTCTACATGATGGAGGACTCGGCCATGATCATCCGCGTCAAGTACATGACGCGTCCCGGGGACCAGTGGACCACGCGCAAGCTGGTCTACCAGGAGATCCGGGAGCTGTTCGAGCGGGAGGGCATCCACTTCGCCCACCGCGAGGTGACGGTGCGCATCCCGGACCTTCCGAAGGACCGCGCGCTGACGGACGACGAGCGCCGCGCCGTGGGCGCCGCCGCCCGCCGCGCCATCGAGGAGGAGCCGGGGCCCGCGCATGGCGGCCTCGCGGCGGCGGCGGAGGCGCGGTGACCGCGACGGGGTCCGGGGGGAGGCCGTTCGGGCGCGGCGCCGCAAGGTCCGATGCGGCGCCGGGCGTCGCAAGGTCCGGGTCGGCGCCGGGCGCCGCAGGATCCAGGCACGGCGCGGGCGCCGCAAGGTCCAGGCACGGCGCCGGGCGCCGCAAGGTCCAGGCACGGCGCCGGGCGCCGCAAGGGCGGAGGCGTCCTCCTGGCGGGCGCAGGCGACGGGAGGCGCCGCGGGTCGGCCGTCGGACGCGGCTCCGCGGACGCCCCCGCCGGTCATCGCCCCGGGCGCGCAAAGGCGCGGCGCAAGGTCCCGAGCGTGCGTGAAACCTTGCGTCCGGAAACCGCCCGCGGTGTAATCCGGGCCGGACGATCGGAGCCCCGATGCTCATCTACCTTCCCATCGCCGAGGTGTCGGTCAACGCGTTCCTGCTGCTCGGGCTGGGCGGGCTGATCGGCGTGCTCTCGGGCCTGTTCGGGGTGGGCGGCGGCTTCCTGATGACGCCGCTGCTGATGCTGATCGGCATACCGCCGGCCGTGGCGGTGGCGACGGGAGCGAACCAGATCTGCGGCGCCTCGCTCTCGGCGGTGCTGGCGCACTGGCGGCGCGGGACGGTGGATTTCCGCATGGGCGGCGTGCTGCTCGCGGGCGGCATCGCCGGGTCGGCCGTGGGGGTGCGGATCTTCGCGCTGCTGGGGCGGCTCGGACAGGTCGAGCTGATGGTGCAGCTCTGCTACGTGGTGTTCCTCGGCGGCATCGGCGCGCTGATGCTGGTCGAGAGCCTGCGCTCCCTGCGTCGCGCGCGCACCGGCTACTTGCCGCCGCCCCGCAAGCGGCGGCGGGGACTCGCGCATGCGCTGCCGGGCAAGATGCGGTTCAAGACCTCGAACCTCTACATCTCGGTGATCCCGCCGCTGCTGATCGGGGGGCTGGTGGGCTTCCTCGCGGCCATCATGGGCGTGGGGGGCGGGTTCATCATGGTGCCGGCGATGATCTACCTGCTGGGGATGCCGACCAACGTGGTCGTGGGCACCTCGCTGTTCCAGATCATGTTCGTGACGGCGGCCACGACGCTGCTGCACGCCACCCAGACCTTCACGGTGGACGCGGCGCTGGCGCTGCTGCTGCTGGTGGGCGGCGTGACGGGGGCGCAGCTCGGCGCCCGGCTCGGGACGCGGCTGAAGGCCGAGCAGCTTCGCGTGCTGCTGGCGCTGATGGTGCTGGCCGTCTGCCTCCAGATCGCGTGGGAGCTGGTGGCGACGCCTGACGACCTCTACAACCTCGGGGCGGCGGGCCTGTGAGGCGCTGGCTGCTTCCCGCGGCCCTGCTCCTCGCGGGCGCCGCGGCCGCGCAGGAGCCTGCGCGCGACGACGGCCCCCGCGTGCGGGAGGGCGAGACCCCCGCCGAGGCGCCGGGAGAGGCCCCCTCCGGCCCCCCCACCGCCGAGGAGGCGCCCGCCGGCGGCGGCGACGTGATCGTGCTGCCGGAGGGGCGGGACCCGCCCGAGACGCGCGGCCCGGCCGGGGAGAAGGTGGTCGCGGCGCTGAGCCACAACCAGGTCTCGATCACCACGACCTACTCGGGCTCCGAGATCTTCGTGTTCGGCGCGGTCAAGCGCTTCGGTCCGCAGGCCGCCAAGCCGGACGTGATCGTGACGGTCTCCGGCCCCTCGGCGCCCGTGGTGGTGCGGCGCAAGGCGCGGACCATGGGCATCTGGGCGAACGAGGCCGCCGTGACGGTGGACGCCGCCCCGAGCTTCTACGCCGTCGCCTCCACCGGCCCGCTGGACGAGGTGCTGAGCCAGACCGAGGACCTTCGCCACCGCGTCGCGCTGAACCGGCAGGTGCGCACCATCGGCGCGGCCTCGGGCGGGGTGGAGCCGGCCGAGTTCATGGACGCGCTGGTGCGCCTGCGGGAGGCGCGGGGCCTCTATGTCGAGGCGCCGCTGGAGGTGGAGGTGATCGAGGACACGCTCTTCACCACCCACATCGCGCTGCCCGCCAACATCGTCGAGGGCGACTACCTCGCGCGCGTGTTCCTGCTGCATGACGGCAAGGTCATCGACCTGCACGAGTCGGTCGTGGGCGTGCGCAAGGTGGGGCTGGAGCGCTGGGTGTTCGCGCTGTCGCGCGAGGACCCGCTGCTTTACGGGCTGCTGTCGGTGTTCGTGGCGCTGCTGGCCGGCTGGGGCGCTTCGGAGGCGTTCCGCCTGCTGAGACGGGGGTGAGGATGGCCGATCCGTTCGAGGGGCTGGCGGTTCCGCCGGCCTCGAAGCTGCTGGGGGCGCGGGATCTCCGCTTCGATCGGGAGGCGGGGACGCTTCGGCTGGGGTTCGAGGCGAGGCCGGACTTCGCCAACCCGACGGGTGTGGTGCAGGGCGGCTTCCTGACCGCGATGCTGGACGACGCGATGGGCCCGCTGGTCTTCGCGATGACCGGGCGCTTCGGCGGCACGATCGACCTCAACGTCTCGTTCCTGCGCCCGGTGAAGCCCGGCCCGGTGGAGGTGCTGGCCCGCATGATCCGCCAGGGCCGCAGCGTCGCCTTCCTGGAGGCGGAGCTGGAGGCCGCGGGCAAGCTCGGCGCCCGGGCGACGGCGAGCTTCTTCCTCGGCTGAGGCTCAGGCGGCGGCCTCGTCCGTCACGGGCATGTGAGGCGCCGTCGGCCGGCGAAGCGCGAGACGGGGCGCGAGGCGGGACCAGCGGGGGGCGAGCCCCTCCGGCACGCCCTCGGCCCGCAGCGTCGGGATCGACCATGCCTCCCGGTCGCGCAGGATCGCGCGGTGCAGGTCCATGGCGCCGGGGCGGAGGTAGAAGCCCCAGTGGCAGACCCGCGGCGCGCGCACGGCAAGCGGGATGCCGCGGGCGTTGGCGAAGGCCGCGAAGGCCGGAGAGTCGAGCTGGAGGTCGATCCAGTCCGCCCGCCGGTCCCGCAGCCCCTCCCGCCCCAGCGCCTGGGGGCGGCGGCCGCGGATGCGCGGCGCCGCGGCCTCGAACAGCGCGTCGAAGGCGTCGTTGTGGCGGGCGGCCATGTGGAAGATCTGCGGGCCGCGCGCCCAGGCGCAGGCGGGCAGCATCCCGCGCGCGGTCTCGGCATCCTCGGCGGCGCCCAGCAGCAGCACCCGGCCCAGCGTCGGCGCGACGCCGGGCGTTCCCATCGCCGACAGCGCCACCCGCGCGCCCAGCGAATGGGCGAAGAGGTCGATCTTCAGGTCCGGCCGCCGCTCCGCGATCCAGCGGCACAGTTCCGCCAGCCGCGCCCCCGCCTGCGCCGCGCGGTTGTAGACGGCGGCGAAGCCGTTGCACGCCTCCCGCGCATAGCTGGCCCCGTGGGGCGCGTGCGCGTCCCATCCGAACCCGAGGCAGAGCCCGTCCGCGACCCCTCCGGCCGAGAAGCCCAGCGCCGCCGGCCAGTCCCGCGCCCCTCGCCCGTAAAGCTGCACGTGAGGGTCCCGCGCCGGATCCCCCGGGCGGTAGCGGTAGCCGTGGATGAGAACGGACGAGCGGCGCCCCCTCCGCCACGCGCGGAGAGCGCCGGCCGGCGAGGTCGGCATACGCCCCGGAAGTCTCCCAGCCGTGGTGGCCGGTCGCCCTCGCGGTGACGTGCATCAGCGCCATTTGTCGGTCCTGCCCGGCCCCGTCGCGGACTGTCGGCCGCGTTGGGCGTTCGGATACATCAACCCTGCAACATCAGGGTTTCCGTTTCGTGAATGAATGGCGACGCGCTTGACCGATCCGGGCTTCGGGTCTACGCGAGGCGCACGTGGCGATTTGGCAGACCGGCTTGCGGGCCACGCGAAACATTCCGCTAAAGAGGTCGGGCGCGGGCGCCTGCCCATGCCGCGATTTCCGAAAGACCGGTCGGGAAAGTCGGCAGGAGGCCGGGCGCAGCCCCGGAACGCGCATGACCAGACTCGACGACATCCGCCGGCCGCTCGCGCCGCGCACCCGCCTCGTTCACGCCGGCACGGACCGCTCCCGCCACGGAGAGATGTCCGAGGCGCTCTACCTCACCCAGGGCTTCGCCTACGAGACCGCGGAATCCGCCGAGGCCCGCTTCATCGGCGACGATCCGGGCTTCATCTACGCCCGCTACGGCAACCCCACCGTCCGCATGTTCGAAGACCGCATCGCCGCGCTGGAGGGAGCCGAGGACGCCTTCGCCACCGCCTCCGGCATGGCCGCGGTCAACGCCGCGATGTTCTCCCAGCTCAAGGCCGGGGACCATGTGGTGGCGGCCAAGGCGCTCTTCGGCTCCTGCCTCTACATCATCGAGACGCTGCTCCCCCGCTTCGGCGTGGACGTGACGCTGGTGGAGGGCTCGGACCCCGAGGCGTGGCGCGCGGCGCTGAAGCCCACCACCAAGGTCGGCTTCCTCGAAAGCCCCTCCAACCCGACGCTGGCGCTGTGCGACATCCCCGCCATCGCGCAGGCGCTGCATTCCGTAGGCGCCCGCCTCGTGGTGGACAACGTCTTCGCCACGCCGATCTTCCAGCGCCCGCTGGAGCTTGGGGCCGACGTGGTGATCTACTCCGCCACCAAGCACATAGACGGCCAGGGCCGCTGCCTCGGCGGCGTGGTGCTGGGCACGCAGGAGTTCATCCGCAAGGAGATCGACCCCTACATGAAGCACACCGGGGGGGCGCTCAGCCCCTTCAACGCGTGGGTGATGCTCAAGGGGCTGGAGACGCTGGACCTGCGCTGCCGCGCCCAGGCCGACACCGCCGCGAGGGTGGCCGACGCGCTCGCCGCCCATCCGCGCGTGACCCGCGTGATCTATCCGGGCCGGGACGATCACCCCCAGCGGGCGCTCGCGGCCAAGCAGATGGAGACCGGCGGCACCATGATCGCCTTCGAGGTCGAGGGCGGGCAGGACGCCGCCTTCCGCGCCCTGAACGCGCTGGAGATCATCCTGATCTCCAACAACCTCGGCGACGCGAAAAGCATCGCGACCCACCCCTCCACCACCACCCACCAGCGCCTGACCGAGGAGCAGCGCCTCTCCCTCGGCATCGGCCGCGGCCTCGTGCGCCTCTCCTGCGGGCTGGAAGATCCGCAGGACCTGATCGACGACCTCGCGCGGGCGCTGGACGCATGACCCGGGACGAGAAGCTGGCCGCCTTCGCGGCCCTGCACCGCAAGGGCGAGCCGCTCATCCTCTACAACATCTGGGACGCAGGCTCCGCGCGCGCGGTGGCCTCGGCCGGCGCGAAGGCGGTGGCGACCGGCAGCCTCTCGGTCGCCGGCGCGCAGGGCTACCCGGACGGCGAGGCGATCCCGCTCTCCCTGCTCGCGACGGTCGCGGAGCGGATCGCGGCCTCCCTGGACCTCCCCCTCACCGTGGACTTCGAGGGCGGCTACGCCCCCGACCCGGAGACGCTGGCCGCCAACGGCGCCCGCATCGCCGCCACCGGCGCGGTCGGCGTCAACTTCGAGGACCAGGTGCTGGGCGGCGCCGGCCTCCACGCGCCCGAGATTCAGGCCGCCCGCATCGCCGCCCTGAAACGCGGCGCCGAGGCCGCGGGCGCCCCCCTCTGGATCAACGCCCGCACCGACCTCTTCCTGAAGGCCGAGGCCGCCGACCACGCCGCCCTGCTCGACCAGGCGATCCTGCGCGCGCAGACCTATGCGGATGCCGGCGGCTCAAGCTTCTTCGCCCCCGGCCTCTCGGACCCGGATCTGATCCGCCGCCTCTGCGCCGAGGTGGAGCTGCCGGTGAACGTGATGACCCGCGGCGGGCGCGAGGATCTGGCGTCCCTCGCCACGCTCGGCGTCGGGCGCATCAGCTATGGCCCGTTCCCGTGGCGGCAGGCGATGGCGGCGCTGGAAGCCTCGGCCCGCGACATCTTCGCGTAACCGGATATTTCATCCGGCGCGCTGATCCGGATGAAGAACGCCCCCCGTATCCCTCCCCGGTTCCCACAGGGAGAACGCCATGAACATCCGCGAAGCCGGCTTCGACGTCGAGGCCCCGGAAGACCGCTCCGTCCCCCGCCCCACGGCGAAGGAGGCGGAAGCCGCCGTGCGCACCCTGCTCGCCTATGCCGGCGACGACCCGTCGCGCGAGGGGCTGCTGGACACCCCCGCCCGCGTGACCCGCGCCTTCGGCGAGTGGTTCGCGGGCTACGACGACGACCCCGAGGCGATGCTCCAGCGCACCTTCGAGGAGACCGAGGGCTACGAAGAGATGGTCATCCTCAGGGACATCCGGTTCGAGAGCCATTGCGAGCATCACCTCGCCCCCATCATCGGCCGCGCGCATGTGGCCTACCTGCCCACCGACCGCGTGGTCGGCATCTCGAAGCTCGCCCGCGTGGTGGACGCCTTCGCCAAGCGCCTGCAGGTGCAGGAGAAGATGACCGCCCAGATCGCCGGGGCGCTGGACCGCGCGCTCAAGCCCCGCGGCGTGGCGGTGGTGCTGGAGGGGGAGCATCACTGCATGTCCACCCGCGGCGTCCACAAGCACGGCGTGACGATGGTGACCTCCACCCTGCTGGGCGACTTCCGCAACCCCGAGACGCGCCGCGAGTTCCTCGGCCTGATCGGCAACCCCTCCAGCCGAGGAAGCTGACGCGTCCCGCGGCGCCGCGCTCCCCTGCCGGAGGGGCCATTCGCGGCGCGCAGGACGCGGCTCGCGCCCGGGCCTGGCGCCTCGGCCGCGGTATCCCGCCGCGACCGCCCGCCCCGCAATGCCGCCGCGGCCCCCTCCCTCTGCGCGCCGGCCACACCGCGCCCGGCCCGCACGGCGCCCCCTCCGCCACACCGCGCCCGGCGCCACGGCGCCCCCTCCGCCCATGCCCGCCCCTCGTCGCGACGCTCCCGCGGGAGGAGCCCATTCCCGTTCCCGCCCGCACCGCGCCGACGCGCAAGCCGGCGCAGGCCGCAGTCTTCCGGGCGCCGGCCACACCGCCCGCCGCGCGCCGCGGGCTCGCCCTGCGCCAAGGGCGCAACCCCCGGCGCGGCGCCTCCGCCGGGGATGGGCGCCGCCCGCCCTTTCGTTGACAGCCCCCCGGGCGCGGGCGATGCATCCTCCCGATGCCCGACATACGCTCCGCCCTGCATCTGATCGGCCTCCTGCTCGCCGCCCTCGGGGCGGCGATGCTGCTGCCGATGACGGCAGACCTGATCGACGAGAACCGCAACTGGCGCGCCTTCGGCATCTCCGCCTTCCTCACCTTTGTCTTCGGCTCCGTCCTCGCCGCCTCCAGCCGCCGCACCATCGCCCGCAACCTCTCGATCCAGGAGACCTTTCTGCTCACCACCCTCGTGTGGCTCCTGCTCCCGGTCTTCGGCTGCCTCCCCTTCATGCTCGGCGCCCCCCACGCCCGCCCCGTGGACGCCTTCTTCGAGGCGATGTCCGGCCTCACCACCACCGGCTCCACCGTCTTCACCGGCCTCGACGCCCTGCCCCCCGGCGTCCTCCTCTGGCGGGGCCTGATGCAATGGTTCGGCGGCGTCGGCATCGTCGTGGTCGCCATGGCCTTCCTTCCCGCCCTCCGGGTCGGCGGCATGCAGGTCTTCAAATCCGAGGCCTTCGACACCTTCGGCAAGATCCTCCCGCGCGCCGGAGAGATCGCGCTCAAGATCTCCTGGATCTATCTCGGCCTCACCGCCGCCTGCATCCTCGCCTACGCCGCCTGCGGGATGACCGCCTTCGACGCGCTCGTCCACGCCATGACCACCGTCTCCACCGGCGGCTTCGCCAATTACGACGCCTCGCTGGGCCATTTCCCGGCCTCGGTGGAATACGTCTCCTCGCTGTTCATGCTGCTCGCGAGCCTGCCCTTCGTGCGCCTCGTGCAGTTCGTGGCCGGAGAGCCGCGCCCCCTCTGGCGGGACGCCCAGGTCCACGGCTTCCTGACCGTGATCCTCGGCTTCACCGCGGCGCTGGTGATCTTCCGCACCCTCACCGACCCGGTCCCCGACGCCATGGGGCTCGAACAGCATGTGCGCGAGACGCTGTTCAACACCGTCTCCATCGTCACCGGCACCGGCTACGCCTCCGAGGATTACAACGCCTGGGGCCCCTTCGCGATGTCGGCCTTCTTCCTGATGAGCCTCATCGGCGGCTGCGCCGGGTCCACCACCTGCTCGGTCAAGATCTTCCGCTACCAGATCGTGGTGGCGGCGATCTGGAGCCAGATCCAGCGCATCCACTCCCCCCACGGCATCTTCCCCACCCGCTGGGCCGGCCGCCCGGTGGAGGACGACGTGATCTCCTCGGTCATGGGCTTCATGTTCATGTTCTACATGTCGCTCGCCGTGCTGGCCGTCGCCATGGGGATGCTGGGCTACGACCTCGTGACCGCGGTCTCCGCGGCCACCACGGCGCTGGCGAATGTGGGCCCCGGCCTCGGGCCCATCATCGGGCCTGCGGGCAACTTCGCGCCCCTCTCGGACGCCGCCACCTGGCTGCTGGCCTTTGCGATGCTGGTGGGGCGGCTGGAGCTGATGGCCGTCTTCGTGCTCTTCACCGCCCCCTTCTGGCGGGCCTGACGCGCCTGCAGCGGGGCGACCTCCGTCTCTGCGGGTGGAAGCCGGAAGCGCCGGATCGCCCTCCCCCCAAGGCCGCCACGATCTTCTCCTTCATGGTCGAGACGAAGTTCCACCGGATACGCCGCGGCCGTTCCGTCCCGGGCCTCCGTCGGGAACCGGGCGCCCGTCGCCAAAGGCGGGCCGCCCCCGGCGCGCCGCGGGCAGACCGGCGGCCGCAGGCGAAACCGCCATCGCGGCGCCCCCGGCCCTCCGCGCGCCGCCTGTCCCCCGCGCCGGACCCCTCTCGGGTGCGCCGCGGGCGGACCGGCGGCCACAGGCGCCCCGCCGTCGCGGCGCCTCCGCCGGAGGTCAGGCGAAGATGCCGTGGACGAACCAGCCGCCCCGCTCGGCTTCCGCCCCCTCGGGGTCGCCCTCGGCGTGGAACAGCCACAGCCGCTCTCCCCGGTCGGTCTCGATCCGCCAGTAGCGCCGCGTCCCCGACCGCCAGGCCGGGTCGTCCAGCCACCATTCCGGCGCCAGCACCTCCGGCCCCATGGCGGCGGCCGCCCGCCGGTCTCCGCGCCGCCAGCGGAAGCCGCGGCCGGGGATGGGCGTCACCCGCTCCGGCTCCAGCAGGATCAGCGGCCGGCGCGGCGCCGACAGGCTCCAGGCCGGCGCCGGCGCGGTCCAGGCGGCGGGCACGAGGCGGAAGGCCCGCTCCGGAATATGCGTGTCGGCCGGATGGAAGCGCAGCAGCCGCTCCAGCCCGATCCGGGTTCCGAGCCGCCCCAGCAGGTCCGCGAACGCCTCCCCCCCGCCCGGCGTCTCGGCGGCCCCGGCCTCGGCCCGCGCCTCCTCATGGCGACGCTGCTCGGGGCGCAACGCCGCCGTCAGCACCGCCTCCAGCCGCACCGCGTCCACGCCGAAGCCCGCGTCGAGGCGGTCCAGCGCCCGGTCGAACAGGGGCGCGAGCCGCCCCGGATCCCGCATCGGCCGCGCCAGCCCCACCTCCTCCGCCTGCCCGCCCCCGTCCGCCCGCCGGATCGAGAGCCGCAGGCGCAGCGCCCCCAGCCCCTCCGCCTCCAGCCGCGCGCACAGGGGCGGCAGCAGCCGCCCCAGCGCCGCCTCCAGGTCCCCGCGCAGCCCCACCGGCTCCGGCAGGGTCAACGACACCGACATCGGCGCCGGCGTCGCCGCGGGCGAGACCGGATCTCCCCGCCCCTCCAGCGCCTCCTCCAGCCTGTGGATCAGCGCCGGCCCGAAGCGGCGGCAGCAGCGAGGCGCGCGGCAGCGCCAGCACCTCCCCGATCCGCCGCAGCCCCAGCCGATGCAGCGCGGCCGCGGTCTCCGCCGGCAGGCCCAGCGCCGCCACCGGCAGGCCCCGCAGCGCCGCCTGCAACCGCCCCTCCTCCGCGATGGCCACCCCCGCGGCAGGCGAAGGCCCCGCCCCCCGCGGCCGGTCCCGCGAGGGCGCCCGCACCGCCGTCCCCGGCGCATCCGCCCGCACCGCACGCCCCGCGCCCGCCGTCCGCCCCGGCCCCGGCGCATAGCGCGCCAGCCCCCAGGCCCCCCGGAACGTCCCGGCCACGCCCACCCGCGCCGTCAGCCCCATCCCCCCGAGCTCCGCGACCATGCGCGCGCCCATCGCCTGCTCGCCCCCGAACAGATGCGCGCAGCCCGTGATGTCGAGCGTCAGCGCCCCCTCCCCGGCCCGCTCCGGCGCCGCATCCGCAGGCTCCACCGAGACCCAGGGGCTGAACCGCCCCGCCCAGCGCGACAGCGCGTCGCGCAGCCGCCCCTCCGCCCCCCGGTCGCGCATCACCGTCGAGAGGGCCGGGTTCATCGCCCGCGCATCCGCCAGCGCCATGCCCGCGCAGGCGCCGAAGCCCTCCGCCCGAAGGTCGGCCGAGATCACCCGCAGCCCCGTGGTCAGATCCTCCGCCACCGCGAGCCCGGCAGGCCGCCCCCCCATGCGGCGCACCGCCCGCTCGGCCAGCAGGCGGGGGATCCAGACGCAGAGGATGCGGCGGCCGCCCATGAGTCGTCCCCGAATGTTCTTACTATGTTCTCATATCGGCCGCCCTCCGCCCGGAGTTCGAGTCCCCCGAAAACGCGAAGGGGCCGGCCCTGCAGGACCGGCCCCCGAACCCGCCCCGGCAGCGCTCAGAAGTTCAGCGAAACGTCCCGGTGGTGCGACTTGCAGGCCGCCATCGCCAGCGCCATCCCGTCGGGCATCCGGTCCAGCGCCCGCGCGCCGACCGTGCCGCCCACCAGCTCGTTATACGCCCGCAGCGCCGGCAGCAGCTCCTCCGCCGCCCGCCTGCGCCAGGCGACGCTCTCGTCCAGCAGCGCCAGGGCCTCGGCCAGCGCGGCGCGCGCCACCTCCGGGTCCGGCTGATCCTCCCGCAGCTCCGAGCGCGCGTCGTTGACGGCCGAGCGCACGTCCCCCGCCCCCGCCACGTCCCCGATCCGGCTCCGCAGGTCCGACACCGGCTCCACCAGATCCGCCGGTGCCTCGCGCCCGATTCGCTCCCGCAGCGCCTCGATCTCCGGGCGCAACGCCTCCAGCGCGTCGGCCGCCGCGATGATCCGCCGAAGCTCCAGCCCCGCCTCGGCCGAGGCCTCGCCCGCCCGCCGGTAATCCCGCCGCACCGCCTGCTCCGCGTCGGTCAGGGCGCTGAACGCCTCGTATTTCTCCGGCCAGTCGCCGGGAATGCGCGCCCGCAGCGCCTCGATCTCCCGCCGCTCCGCGTCGATGCGCACCTGAAGCGCCTCCGGGTCCTCGGCGAAGCCCCGGCTCAGGCGCGTCTCCATGGCCGAGACCTCGCCCTCCAGCCGCAGCAGGTCCCGCTCCACCGCCCGCACCGCGTCATGCAGGGGCCGGTACTGAACCGCCGCCGCCTGCACCCGCCCCGCCGCCTCGTCGGCCTCGGGCAGCAGGGCCAGCGCCTCCTCCGCGCTGTCGAAGCTCTCGCGCATGTCGTCGGCGATATCCTGCGGCAGGTAGCTCAGGTCCAGCGCCCGCGCGTCCCGGATCACCAGCCGGATCGCGTCTCCGTCCGCCCCGATCCGGGTCAGCACGTAATCCTCCAGACAGGCCTGCAACCTCGGGTTCCGCGGCGGCGGCGCCGTCTCCGCCGTCAGGTTCACCCGATACGGCAGGTAGTTCACCAGCGGCGGATACAGCCCCACGATGGCCAGCGCCGAAAGCTGCAGGCAGATGAACGCCACCACCCCCTTGTACATGTCCGTGGTCTTGACCTCCGGCGGCGCCACGCCCCGCAGGTAGAACAGCGCGAAGCCGAAGGGCGGCGTCAGGAACGAGGTCTGGATGTTCAGCCCGATCATCACCCCGAGCCAGACGGCCGTGATGTTCGCCGCCGGATCCGCCAGCAGGATCGGCGCCACGATCGGCACCACCACCACCGCGATCTCGATGAAGTCCAGGAAGAAGCCCAGCACGAAGATCACCGCCATGACGATGATGAACTGCGTCCAGAACCCCCCCGGCAGACCCTGGAGGAAGTGGCGCACCAGATCCTCCCCCCCGAACGCCCGGAACGCCGCCGTCAGGATCGCGGCCCCCATCAGGATGATGAACACCAGCGAGGTGGTCTTCGCCGTCTCCAGCATCACCCCCTGAAGCGTGTCTTCGATCCGCATGACCCGCAGCCCGGACCACACCAGCGACACGATCAGCGCCACGGCCGCGATCACGCCCAGCACCAGCCCGGTCTGGTCGTCCCCGGGCCCGATCGCCTTCACGTTCAGGTCCCAGCCCTGCCCGATGAAATACAGCGCCACCAGCGACCCGATCGCGAGGGTCGCGGGCCAGTACTGCCCCCGCGTCCCCTCCCGCAGCCGGTAGCCCGCCATCACCAGCGCGCCCGCGGCCCCGATGGCGCCCGCCTGGTTGACCGTCGCCACGCCCGCGATGATCGAGCCCAGCACCAGGAAGATCAGCGCCAGCGGCGGCACCAGGATCAGCAGCGTCTTCGCCCAGAACCGCGCGTCCCGCTCCCCCTCGAACGCCACGGCCGGCGCGAGCTTCGGCTTCAGCAGCGCGAACACCAGGATGAACGCCATGTAGAGGCCGACCAGCAGCATCCCCGGCACGAACGCCCCGAGGAACATCTCCCCCGCCGAGGTCCCCGCCACGTCGAACTCGGAGGGCATGGAAAGCTCCCCCGTCGCCGCCTTGTAGAGCGCCTTGCGCGCCGAGGACGCCTGATCCGTCGCCGACGCCAGCTGGTCCGCGAGGATGATGAGCACGATGGACGGCGGAATGATCTGCCCCAGCGTGCCCGAGGCCGCGATGGTCCCCGTCGCCAGCGGCTTGGAATAATTGTTCCTCAGCATGGCGGGCAAGGAGATCAGCCCCATCGCCACCACCGTCGCACCCACGATGCCCGTGGTCGCCGCCAGCAGCGCCCCCACGAACACCACGGAAATCCCCAGCCCCCCCGGGATCGGCCCGAAAAGCTGCGCCATCGCCACCAGCAGATCCTCGGCGATCTTCGACCGCTGAAGCATGATGCCCATGAAGATGAACAGCGGGATCGCGATCAGCGTGTCCCGCTCCACCTCCCAGTAGACGCCCCGCAGGTTCGTCACCCCTGCCGAGAGCCACTGCCCCGGCCCCCCCACCGAGAAATACGCATCCGCCGATCCCTCCACCACCCAGCCGGTGAAGGCGGCGAGGGAGATGGCGAGGATGGCCGACCCGGGCAGCGCGAAGGCCACCGGGAACCCGGAGCCGAGCGCGAAGGCCATCAGCGCGATCAGCACGATCAGAAACAGGACTTCCATGTCTCGCGACTTCCCCCTTGGGACGGCCCGCCCCCGTCAGGAGGCCGCGGCCCCCAGATGTTCCTTGTGGCCCGGCTCGCCCCGCACGTCGGCGACGGCGTCGAGCAGCATGGCGCAGAACTGGATCAGCATGGTCACGGCGAAGGCCGCGAGGAACCCGGCCATCAGGTATTTCACGTACATGCCGAAGCCGGTCTGCGTGACCTCGAAGCTCAGGATCGGCGCCATGATGATCGAGGACCGCCCCGCCATACCCAGGCTCAGGATCACCCAGCAGAACACGATCCCGAGCACGAGCGCCCCGACCGCGTTGACCACGCCCTTCGTCGGCCTGCGGAAGGCGGCGTAGAACACGTCCACCCGCACATGCCCCTCGTCCAGCAGCGTGTAGGCGGAGGCGAACAGGAACAGCGCCGCGTACCAGAAGCGCACGAGGTCTCCCATGAACGCCTGCTCGTAGGAGAAGATGAACCGCGAGATCACGATCCCCAGCTCCGCGGCCACGATCAGCAGCGCGAGCCAGGTGAACCCCAGCGTGCGCGTGAAGAACGAGGTCAGGAACCCGAGCGCGATCAGCGGCATGTGGATCCACGGCCCCCGCCACAGCGGGCGGGACAGCTCCGAGGCGAGCTCGTCGCCGAACAGCTCCTCCAGCATCCCCTCGACCCGCAGGAAGGAGATGATCGCGTCCGCGAGCCCCACATAGAGCACGCAGAAGAACAGCGCCCGCACCAGCCAGGCGTTGAAGGCGCTGATCCGGTCGGCGTCCTCCCGCAGCCCCACCACCGGCGTGCGCATGACCATCGCCGCCGCCGCCAGCACCGCCGCCGGATACGCCAGCAGCAGGATCCAGGCCACGACGCCCCCGCCCGAAAGCGCGGTCTCCGGCCCCGGCAGCTCCAGGATCAGCACCAGCCACGTCTGGATCAGGAACATGGCCAGCGCCGCCAGGTTGCCCCAGACGACGATGCGCACCAGCCGGTCCTTCGCGTCGTTGCCTCCGGCGCGCCCCAGGCGCTCCGCCGGATAGTCGGCCGCGGTCATGTCGTTCTCACCCCCGAAGAAGACCGCGGGCGGAGGCCGCGCCCCCGCCCGCCGCAGGGCTCAGAGCCCCAGCACCCGGTTGCGCTGGTTCACGAAGGTCAGCTCGAACGCCTTGAGGTAGCCGCCGATCTCCCGCAGGCTCGCCTGGAACTCGTCGTCGATCTTCGCGGCCAGCGCCGAGTGGTCGCGCGTCTCCTCGAACACCTCCTCCGATGCCTCGCCGAACCCGTCCCAGACCTCGTCCGAGAAAGCCCGCGTCTCGACCCCGTGCTCCTTCACCAGCCGGGTCAGGAAGGCGCCGTTGTTGGCGTTATGCTCGTCGGCGCAGTTGCTCAGCTCCTCGTAGCAGCAGGCGGTGATGAGCGCCTTCTCCTCGCCCGAAAGCCCGCCCCACCACGAGGCGTTGGTCCCGAACGCGATGCCGCCGCCCGGCTCGTGCATGCCGCCGGTGTAGTAGTACTTCGCCGCCTCGTAGAGCTTGAGGAAGTAGTCGTTCCACGGCCCCACCCACTCGGTCGCGTCGATGGCGCCGGAGACGAGGTTCTCGTAGATCTGCCCGCCCGGCAGCGACACCGTGGAGACGCCCATCTTCGACATCACGGATCCGCCGAGCCCCGGAATGCGCATCTTCAGCCCGCGCAGGTCGTCCGGCGTCTCGATCTCCTTGTTGAACCAGCCCCCCGCCTGGGTGCCGGTGGCGCCGCAGGGCAGGGCCTTCAGCCCGAACTGGCCCGAAAGCTCGTCCCACAGCGCCTGGCCGCCGGCGAACTTGATCCAGGCGTTCCACTCGGCGTTGGTCATCCCGAAGGGCACGGAGGTGAAATACGCGAACGCCGGATGCTTGCCGATCCAGTAGTAATCCGCGCCGATATAGGCCTGCGCGTTCCCCGACGCGACCTCGTCGAACACGTCGAACGCGCCGACCCGCTCGCCGGCCGCGAAGTAGTTGACCGTCAGCCTGCCCTGCGACAGCTCGGTGATCCGCGCGGCCAGCCGCTGCGCCGAGGTGCCGAGGCCCGGGAAATCCCGCGGCCAGGTCGAGACCACGACGATCTCCTTGCGCGCCTGCGCGATCGCGGGCGCCGCGAGCCCGGCCGCGGCCACGCCGCCGACCGCGGCGCCTTTCAGAAACTGGCGTCTTTCCATTGGTAGCCTCCCTGTTCATCCGGCCGGCCCGGGCTCCCCCCCCGGTCCGATGATGTGCAGGCGAATAAAACAGACGCCGGCCGCGCGGACAATCAGGTTTTCATCAACTTTTCAAAAGTCTCGCCACCTACTCTTCGGTATGTCCCGGATTCATCCGGCAGTTGCCGCAATCTTGGGCGCCCCGACCTCCAGATCAAACGAGTAAGGGCGGCTATCGTAAGCCGCCCTTACTTCACTGTTCTATCGCACCTGCGAAACTGTTTTGCAGGCGCACCCTCAGGCCCGCGCGGCCGCCGCCTCGTCCTTCAGCTCCTTGCGGGAAAGCTTGCCCACCGGCGTGCGCGGCAGCACCGGCCGGAACTCCAGCGCACGCGGCATCTCGTGCTTGCCCAGCCGGTCGCGGAGGAAGTCCTGCAACGCCTCCAGCGAGAACTCGCCCGCCCCTTCGCGCAGGGTGACGAAGACCTTGGCGCTCTCGCCCCGGTATTCGTCGGGGATCCCGATCACCAGGCACTCCGCCACGTCGGGATGTTCATAGACCGCCTGCTCCACCATCTGCGGATAGACGTTGAACCCCCCCGACAGGATCATGTCCGACTTGCGGTCCACCAGGAAGAAGAACCCGTCCTCGTCCATCCGCCCCATGTCGCCCGTGAGGAACCACCCCTCGGCATAGCTGTCGGCCGTGGCGTCCGAGCGGTTCCAGTACCCCCCCGTCACGTTCGCCCCGCGCACCGCGATCTCCCCGATCTCGCCCGCCGGAACCTCCCGCGTCGGCTCGTCCTGGGACACCACCCGCAGCTCGATCCCCGGCAGCGGCACGCCGATGGTCCCCGCCTTGGTGTGCTGCGCCCCCTGCGGCACCGCCGTGCCGGCCGCGCAGGTCTCGGTCATGCCCCAGCCGCCCAGCAGCGCCCGGCCGGTGACCTTCTCGAACCGCTTGCCCACCTCCACCGGCAGCGGCGCGCCCCCGGACCCGCAGTTCTGCAACGAACTCAGGTCGGTCTTCTCGATGTCCGGGTGGTTGGCCAGCGCGATCCACATGGTCGGAACGCCGGGGAAATACGTCACCCGTTGCGTCTCGATATCCTTCAGCGCCTGCCCCGGATCGAACCGCATCCGCATCACCAGCTTGCCCCCGATCTGGGTCAGCCGCAGCAGGATCACGCACAGCGCATAGATGTGGAACAGCGGCAGCACGCACAGCGTCACCGCATCCGGCCCGACGCTCGCATCCTCGGCCGTCCACCCCGCGAAACTGGCCGAGGCCGCGAGGATGTTCCGATGCGTCAGCATCGCCCCCTTCGGCAGCCCCGTGGTCCCGCCGGTATACTGAAGCAGCGCCACGTCGTCGGGCCTGGAGGGCATGTCCGGGATCTCGAACCCCGCCCCCTCCACGAAGCGGTCGAACGGGACCACGTCCCCCCGGTCCGGCATCTCCGCCAGCGGGATCGGGAACGGCCCGAACGCGGCCTCGTCGCACAGGATCACCCGGTCCACGGCGCCGTGGTCCAGCAGGTGCATCGCCATCTTCGCCATGTCCGGCAGGTTCAGCGTCACCAGGGTGCGCGCGCCCAAATCCTCCAGCTTGTGGGTCAGCACCCGCGCGGCATCGAGCGGGCTCAGATGCGCGATCCGCCCCCCGACCGCGAGCGCCCCGTAGAAGAAGAACGGATGATAGGGCGTGTTCGGCAGGTAAAGCGCGAGCGTGTCCCCGGGCCCGAACCCCTCCCGCTTCAGCGCATTGGCCACCTGCCAGGCCCGCCGCCCCAGCTCCGCATAAGTGATGTCCGGCCCGCGATAGGCGATCACCGGCCGCTCCCCGAACGCCTCGACCGAGCGTCGGAACACCTCCGCCACCGTCCCCTCCGGAACCTCGATCTCGGGGCTCACGCCCGGCGGATAATGCGCGACCCAAGGGCGGCGCGCGCCGCGCGGGCGCGGCCTGGACGTCTGACATGAAAAACCTCCCTGCCGGCTCTTCGAGCCGTTCGCGAAACGCTACGAAGCCCCCCGGCGAGCGTCAACCGCGCCCTTTCCACCGGCAGGCGAAACCCCTGCTTGTCAAACGGCTTGGAAACGGGACCCCTGATCGGCGTGGAATAAGGGTCCTGTCGCGTTCTCGATGCAGGCTGCTACGG
>CAWFLE010000019.1:0-17380 GCA_963816545.1 uncultured Alphaproteobacteria bacterium
CTTCGTCAAGCGTTTCGAGAACGACGGCTCGCCCATCGCCGAGGAGATGCTGCGCCAGATCGCTGCCCTCTATGGGGTCGAGAAGACCGTACGCGGCAGGGATGCGGCCATCCGGCTGGCCGCCCGGCGCGACCATTCCGCCCCCATCATCGCCGCGCTCAAGCCGTGGCTGGAGACCCAGCTGTCGCGCATCCCGCAGAAATCCCAGCTGGCCGAGGACATCCGCTACACCCTCGCCCACTGGCCCGGCCTGATCCGCTTCCTCGACAACGGCGCCCTCGAACTCGACACCAACGCGGTCGAGAACCAGATCCGCCCGATCGCGCTGACAAGGAAGAACGCCCTATTCGCCGGCAACGAAGTCGGCGCCGAGAACTGGGCCATGCTCGCCTCGCTCGTCGCAACCTGCAAGCTGTCGGGCGTGAACCCCGTCGACTACCTCGCCGACATCCTCCGCGCCATTCTCGATGGTCACCCGAAATCCGCCATCGAAGACCTCATGCCCTGGCAATACGCGCAGCCGTCAAGCCTCGCCGCATAGGGCCGCGCCGTCGCGCTTACCCTTCGTCACGTCGTCGATGATGTTCAGCACGCGGAACCTGCTCCGCCCGCCAGTTGGTCATGCACGAAGTCCATCGACCAGCGGCTGTTCGGTCCGTCCGGCGCCGGTATCGGCGTGCGCGCGACCGCGATCCGGCGGCGGGATCTGCGCCGCCGCACAGCCAGCCCCTCCTCACCGTAGAGCCGCTGGGTCTTCTTGCGGTTCATGGCCCAGCCCTCCGCACGCAACAGCACATGCAGCCGGCGATAGCCGAACCGCCGGCGCTGCTCCGCCAGCTCGCGCAGGCGCCGGCGCAGGCCAGCATCGTCGGGGCGCCGGCTTCGGTAGCGGACCGAGCTGCGGTCCGCCGAGATCAAGGTGCACGCCCGCCGCTCGCTCATCCCGTGACAGGCACGGAGATGCGCGACCGCGTCCCGCATCACGGCGGGCGTCACCATTTTTTTGACAGCAGATCCTTCAACCCGGCGTTGTCGAGCATCGCGTCGGCGTAGAGCCGCTTCAGCCGGGCGTTCTCGTCCTCGAGGGCCTTCAGCCGCTTCGCGTCGGAGACGTCCATCCCGCCGTACTTCGCCTTCCAGGCGTAGAACGTCGCCGATGACATCCCGTGCTTGCGGCATAGCTCCGCCACCGTGGCCCCGGCCTCCTGCTCCCGCAGAACGCCGATGATCTGCTCTTCCGTGAACCTGCTGCGCTTCATTCCGGTCCCTTCCAGTCGGTCGGGATCCCAGCACGCCGTGGAGGAGAAACAAGGGGTCAGGTCAGGACCGGCAAGTGAGGCGTCCATGAAGGCGCCGAGCTTCTCGTTCTTCTCGCGCGGCGCGTCGGCTACGGCGTCCCCCTGGGCTTCCGCACCTTCCTTGTTCTCCTGCGCGAAGATGGTCTTCAGCATCGCCGCGACCGCAGTGCGCTGCTTGGCCGGGGCGTGCGCCAACGCGTTCCGCATCCAGTGGATCCGGCGCCTCTGACGGGTCGCGTTGAACACTCGCCGCGCGGCCGCCCGCAGACCCTTGTGGTCGTCGGCGATCACCAGCTTCACCCCACGCAGACCCCGATCGGCGAGCGTACGCAGGAAGTCCATCCAGAACACCTCGGCCTCGGAGGGCCCCGTGCCGACGCCGAGCACCTCGCGGCGGCCGTCGTCGTTGACGGCGACCGCGACTATCACCGCGCGGCTGACGATGCGGCCGCCATCGCGCACCCGGATGTAGGTCGCGTCCAGCCAGAGGTAGGGCCAAGCTCCTTCGAGCGGGCGCGTCAGGAACGCCTGCACCCGCTCGTCGATCTCCGCGCAGAGCCGGCTGACCTGGCTCTTCGAGATGCCCGTCCCGCCCATGGCGCGGACAAGGTCGTCCACTGCCCGCGTCGACACGCCGTGCGCGTAGGCTTCCTGGATCACCGCCACCAGCGCCTTCTCCGCCGTCCTCCTCGGCTCCAGGAAGGACGGGAAGTAGATGCCCTTCCTGAGCTTCGGGATGGCGAGGTCGATGCGGCCAGCCCGCGTCTCCCACCCTCGCTCGCGGTAGCCGTTGCGGTGCGTCGCGCGCGTCGCCGCGCGCACGCCCTTGGCGCGCCGGTCTCCGCTTCAACCTCCAGCTCCATCAGCCGTTCGGCAGCGAAGGCCAGCATCTCGCGCACGAGATCGCCGTCCGCATCCTTCTCCACGAGCTCGAGAAGGGCCATTCTCTCATCGGTCATCGTCGTCTCCGGTCCGGTTCAAGGTCTCGCAACCCGAACCTCTACCGAAGACCGGCGATGGCCGCCCCACCGACACCGTCGGCGAAAGCGACCTCAGATCCTACACCACCTCGTGGGGCACAACCGCCTCGGCTTCGCCTTCGCCCTGGCGCCTGTGGCGTTAGGCACCGTCACGCTGATGGCCTGCGCCGCCGCCCACGCGAGGCTAGCCGGCCGCCGCTACCCCTTTCGCCAGCTCGACGAGGCGAATGAGCACGGGACCGTGGACCCGCCAGCCGACCAGCGTCTCGATCTGTCGCGCGACGAGCTTCGGGAGATCCTCCGCGATCTCAGGCAGTCGGCCAACATCGGCGTGGCCGACCTGTCGCACTTGATCGCGGCGGCTGAGACGCGGGCGGCGTCGCGACGGCTTCGCGGCCTCGTCTGCGCAGATGTGATGTCGAGAGATCTGGTGACGGTCCGGCCTCAGACCTCTCTCGACGTCGTGGCTGGACTGTTCCGGCGCCACAACTTCGCGTCTCTGCCGGTGGTGGATGAGCGCGACCGTCTCTTGGGCTTGATCTTCCAGATTCACCTGATCCGGCAGGGGCGGGATGACGCCTCCCGCCTTCGCCGTAGCTTCGCGGCGGCGATGACGCGGCTTCTGGACCGTGAGGGGAAGGGGCGGCCGACGGCGCAGGACGTCATGGCCGCCGCCGTTCCGCGAACCACGCCGGACGCGCCGCTTGGCGTCCTGATGCCCCTCCTCGCGCAGGGCGATCTGGATGCGGTCCCGGTGGTGGAGCGCGGCAGGCTCGTGGGCATCGTGATCCGAACCGACCTGATCGGCGTGCTGGCGCGGCGGCTCGCGGGCTAGAGCGGCGGCCGGTCTGAGTGAATCGCGGGATTCCCTCCGGGAGCGGATTTTGATTCATGCTGTCGGCCGGGCGGGAGGCCGGCCGCCATGTCGAAAGCCCTTTCGCTCGATCTTCGAACCCGAGTTCTCGCCGCCGTCGCGGAGGGGGCCAGCCATCGGCAGGCCGCCGCACGCTTCGGCGTGAGCCCGGCCAGCGTAAGCCGCTGGCGTGCGCTGGCCCGCACGCAGGGCAACGCCCGGTCGGGGCCGCTCGGCGGCGACCGGCGGTCGGCGCGGGTGGAGGCGCAGGCCGAGCTGATCCTGCGCCTGCTGGGCGAGACGCCCGACGCCACGATCGAGGAGCTGCGCGTCGTGCTCGCCGATCATGGCCAGAGCTTCGGCTACGGCACGCTGCGCCGGTTCTTCCAGCGCCACGGCATCACGCGCAAAAAAAGACGGCCCATGCCGGCGAGCAGGATCGCCCCGACGTCCTGAAGCGCCGCCGGGCCTGGTTCGAGCAACAGATCGACCTCGATCCGGACCGGCTCGTCTTCATCGACGAGACCTGGGCAAAGACCAACATGGGCCGCACCCACGGCCGGGCCCCGCGGGGCGAACGCCTGCGCATGGGCTTCCCCCACGGCCACTGGAAGACGACCACCTTCGTCGGCGCGCTGACCACCCGCGGAATGATCGCGCCGTTCGTGCTGAGCGGACCGATCAACCGGGACGCCTTCGAGGCCTATGTCGAGAGCGTCCTCGCGCCGGAACTGCGCCCGGGCGACATCGTCGTCATGGACAACCTCTCCAGCCACAAGGGGCCGAGGGCGCAGGCGCTGATCGAGGCGGCCGGAGCCGAACTCCGCTTCCTCCCGCCCTACAGCCCCGACTTCAATCCGATCGAGAACGCCTTCGCCAAGCTCAAGGCGCTCTTGCGCAGGGCCGGCGAGCGCACCGTCGAGGGCCTCTGGGCCGCCATCGGCCGGATCGTCGACCTCTTCGGTCCCGCCGAGTGCGCCAACTACTTCAGCGCCTGCGGATACGATCCAGACTGGTAGGCTTCCGCTCTAGAGCTTGTCTCCGGACCCCCGTCGAACACGACTCTTCGCGCACATCGCGAAACCGATCCTGCGCCCGTCTTGGCGCCGGGGACTGGCATGCCCTTCGACTTCGACGACTTCTACAGGAGCGGCACTCGCTGCCAGGATCCCCCGCGGCGAACCGGCCTTAGCGGTTCATCGACTGCCTGCACCACTGCCGTTGCGGACTCATCACACCCGCATGCTACCTGGCGCGCACTTCGGGCCTCGTTCTGGAGCACTGGCGGGACGGGGACGGAAGCGGCGCCACCTACACCTACGGCGAGGCGCTGGCGGCCAAGTTGGAGATGCAGGCCGATCCACCCGCCGCCCTGGCGACGGCCGTGGGGGAGGCGCGGCTTCGCGCAGCGCTGGGCGCCCTCGGCTCGCTTGTCCACCTATGGGGCGGCGATGGGGGGCCGCGCGCGGCTGTCGATGACATCCCCCGGTCTCTGCACGAACATGCGGCCCGCTGCGGGCGCAGCGTCCGCGCGATGGCGGGCGAGAGCTCAGGGGCAACGTTCGGAATCGCCGCCAGGGAGCCCTTCCGGAATCGCCAGAGTCTCAAGAACCCGCGAACCCGAGTCTCAACGGACGAGGCAGAAAGCTCGAAATGCCCTTATGGGGATTGGTACCGACGCCCCGGCTCGAACGGGGGACCCCCAGATCCACAATCTGGTGCTCTAACCTACTGAGCTACGTCGGCACGCGCGCGGTCAGTAACGCCCGCAGGCCGGCATTGCAAGACCTGCGGTCCGCGCTTGCACCCGGCGCGCGTCGGGATTAGCAGCGCGCAGGCGCGCTCCGCAGAGGGAACGGATCATGGGCATCAACAACGAAAGCGACGTGGTCGCCAACATCCAGATCGGCCCGACCTCCGAAGGCATGGTCCGCATCTATGTCGAGGGCGACGGCATCTCGATTCCCATGGATTTCGACCCGGAAGAGGCCGACGAGATCGCCGAGGAACTCAAGGGCGCCGCCGACCGTGCGCGCAGCATGGGCAAGCCCCAGAAGGCCGGCGGCAAGAAGAAGCCCCGCCGCTGATCAGACCTCCGACAGCGCCGGCAGCCCCGGGTCCAGCGCCGCGCGCAGGCGCAGCGCCGCCGTCCGAGCGGCCCTGAGCGTCAGCGCCTTGCGCCGCGCGGGCGCAAGCGGCGATTCGGAGGCAGGTCGCAGGATCTCGGCGCCGAACGGGTCGGCGAGGATCAGGCCATGCGCCTCCGGCAGCACTTCCGCCGGGAAATCCTGGTCCACCGCGAAGAAGAAGCGGTCGCACCAGTCCAGATACCCCTCCCACTTCCGGTCGGACCGGAAGTCCGCGAGGCAGGACTTGCACTCCACGATCCAGACCTCGCCTTTCGGGCCCGTGGCGAAGATGTCCGCGCGCAGGCCGCGGGCGGGGATGAATTCCGTCACCGGCGCGAATCCGAGGTCCACGAGAAACCGGCAGGCGCCGCGGGCGATCAGGACGCCAGGCTGGGGCGGGGCGGGGGCGAGGCGCGTCATGTTCCCATCCTGTTCCGCCCTACGGGCGGGGTCAACAGGCCCCGCGCCTCAGCTCGACAGGTCCGGCCCGCAGGAGATCGGGGAGTCGTCGATCCGGTCGATCCGCTGCGGCTCCCCCGACCGCGCCAGGGCCCAGAGCTGATCGCCGAAGCGGATGTGGCGGAAGCAGTGCGGCGCCCCGCCCAGCGCATTCCCGAAGTCGAAGCAGAACCACGGCGCGTCGTAGGTCCAGGTGGCGGACAGGCACTCCCCGTCCGGGAACTGGAAAATCACCTCGCCGGGCGGCCCGCGATAGCTCTCCCGCCCCCAGAGGTTCTCGCCGATGCTGTACCAGACCGTGCGGCCGTCGGTCAGAGCGCGCCACTCCTCGGCCGTCAGGTCCTGACCCTCGGTGGACAGCGCCTCCGGCAGGTCGATCTGCGCGGCGGCAGCCTGGGCGGCCCCGGTCGCGACGGCAAGACAGAGGGCGGCGGCGCGCAGGGGCATTCCTCGGGTTCCTTCATGATCCCGCAGGCCAAGCTAACCCGGCCCGCGCAGGGGACAAGCTCAGCGGTCGGCCTCGATCCTCAGCCGGGTCTCATACGCGCGGGAGATATGGCGCCTCGCGGCCTCGTCGGCTTCGTCCTCGTCCCGCGCCTCGATGGCCCGCACGATGGCGTCGTGCTCCTCCACCGTCTCCGCCCCCCGGATCGGATCCGCGAGCGAGGTCATGGTCAGCAGCGCCATCGACCGCCGGATGCCGTCCAGCATCGTCACCAGATAGCGGTTGTGAGAGGCGAGGTGGACCTGCCGGTGAAAGCGCCGGTTGTTGTCGCGCAGCCCCGCGGCGTCGTTGGTCAGGCGGCGGGAATCCTCCACCAGCCGACGCAGCAGCGCCTGCTCCTCCGGCGCCGCGTGGCGGGCCGCCAGGCGCGCCGACAGGCCCTCAACCTCCGCGCGCACCTCGTAGAGCTCGCCGAGCTGGTTGTGGTCCAGCGACGCCACCACCAGCCCCCGCCGCCCGTCATGGGCCACGACCCCCTGCGTCTCCAGCCGCCCCAGCGCCTCCCGGATCGGGGTGCGGGAGACGCCGAACCGCTCCGCCAGCTCCGTCTCCACGAGCCGCGCGCCGGGCGGATAGCGGCCCCGGTCTATGGCGTCGAGGATCAAGGAATAGGCGTCGGGGGCGTGGTCGCGGGTCATAGGCGGGCGAGCAGGTCCTCGGTCAGCGCCTCCGCCTCGGCGGCGGCGGGAGAGCGGGGGGAGACCTCCGCCGCCGCACGCCCTTCGAGGAAGGCGTTGGGAAAGGCCACCCGGTTGCCGAAGGTGGCGGGGGAGATGTCGGCCCCCTGTTCCGCCAGAAGCCGCTGCGTCGCCTCCAGCGCGCCGCCGCGCGGGGGCACGCGGTTCAGGATCACCACGGCTCGCGTCTTCTCGCGCCGGCACATCTCCAGCGTCGGCCCGCTCGCCCAGGCGTCCATGGGGGAGGGCTGGCAGGGGATCGCCACCAGGCTCGCGTCCCTCACCGCGGCCCGCAGCAGCACGTCGGCGTTGCCGGGGCAGTCCACCAGCACATGCGAGGCCGCGCGGGCGGCGCGCCGCAGCGCGGACGATGCCTGCCATTCCGAAGCCGCCTCCACCGGCAGCTCCGGGTCCTGCCGGATCTCGCTCCACCGGGTCAGGCTGCGTTGGGGGTCGAGGTCGACCAGCGCCACGCTCAGCCCGCGGGCCCGCAGCGCCACGGCGGTCTGCACCAGAAGGGTGGTCTTGCCGGCGCCCCCCTTCTGCTGGGCGAAGACGATGATGTTCGGCATGGCGCCCCCTGTTGCGGGCCGGTGGTGGGCCGCGCAGCCCCATGGAAGCGATCGGGGCCGAAGATGGCAAGGGCGGAGGGGAAGGAACCCGGAGGCGGGGCGCGCGGGGCGTCGTCGCCTCCGGGTTGAGGGGTCAGCTCTTCTTCGACTTCGGAGGAGTGGCGTCCGCCTTGGCGAAGGGCGAGGCGGGGGCGGCGGCTGCCGTCTTCACCTGCTTCGGTTTCTTGATTTCGCGGTTGGAGCGTTTCTGGCCTTTGGCCATGATCATCGCCTGAGCCCGGCAGGCCGCCCGCGTCCGGGATGGCGGGGCGGCGGAGCGCGCGCCGGGTTGCGGGCGCCGGAAGGGCGGCCCGCGCGCGGTCTCTCTTGTAGGGAGGAATATGGTTGCGCCCCCGCGCGTTGTCGAGAGGCGCGACGTCCCTTGCGCCCTTGCCGCAGCGCTCCGCTCCGACGCAGGATCACGAAGCACCCGCCGCCGCGAGAGGCTTCGATCGCGCGCTGGCCACACGCAGGCGGAGGCCGTGCGCCGCGCAGCCGGAGGCCGTGCGCCGCGCCCCGGCCGGAGGCGCCGGAGCCCTGTCTCCCGGTCCGCTACGCCTATCCCTGCGACGTCCATTCCCTGCCTGATACCAGCGCTTGCTGAGCCTGACTCGCGAAGGGGATTCACAGGGGGGGCGCGGGATGATTCATCATGGAGAGCCGAGGGAGGATCTCCATGGGAGCAGCGATCGCACTGCGGGCGGACTACGGGGCGGACGATCTGAGGGCGCCATCAACACGAGCCGGGACGCGCGGCAGACGCAGCGGTTGCTGGCGCTGGCCTCGATCCACGACGGCGCCGCCCGGAGCGATGCGGCGAGGATCGGGGGCGTCGGGCTCCAGATCGTCCGGGACTGGGTGGTGCGCTTCAACGCCGAGGGCCCGGACGGGCTGATCGACCGCAAGGCCCCGGGCAAGACGCCGTTGCTGACGGCGGCGCAGCGCGCGGCGCTGGCAAGGGCGGTGGAGGACGGACCCAGGCCGTATCTGGACGGCGTGGTGCGCTGGCGGCTCGTCGACCTGGTGCAGTGGGTCTGGGAGGAGTTCGGCGTCTCGGTCAGCCGCCAGACGCTGGGCCGGGATCTGCGCGCCATGGGCTTCCGCAAGCTGTCGGCCCGCCCGCGCCACCACGGCCAGGACCCCGAGGCGATGGAGGCGTTCAAAAAACCTCCCCGACCGGCTGGCGGAGATCCGGGACAGGCTCCCGGCGGGGACCGACCTCGAGCTGTGGTGGCAGGACGAGGCGCGCGCAGGGCAGAAGAACCCGATCACCCGACGCTGGGCGCGGCGCGGGACCCGGCCGCGAGCGGCGAAGGATCAGCGCACGAAGCGGGCCTATATCTTCGGCGCGATCTGCCCGGCCAGGGGCAAGGCGGCGGGGCTCGTCATGCCCTTCGCCGACACGGAGGCGATGCAGGCGCATCTCGCCGAGATCAGCCTCACGGTCGATCCCGTCGCCCATGCCGCGCTGATGCTCGACCAGGCGGGCTGGCACATGTCCGGCCGGCTCGTCGTGCCCGACAACATCACCGTCGTCCCGCTGCCGCCACGCTCCCCGGAGCTGAACCCGGTCGAGAACGTCTGGCAGTTCATGCGCGACAACTGGCTGTCGAACCGCGTCTTCAGCTCCTACGACGACATCGTCGGCCACTGTTGCGAGGCATGGAACAAGCTCGCCGACCAGCCCTGGCGCATCATGACCACCGGGCGACGAGCGTGGGCCCATGGGTCCTGATCAATGGGCTTTGGTATGAGGCCGAAGCCACCGAGGGCCGATCCGAACCCGGCCCGCCCCTCCTCGGCTTCGACTACCCCGACGACCATCCCGCCGAGGACGCCCTCACCTCCCGCCGGTCCGGGCGGATGGTCGCCTTGATCGACGGCTGGCTGAACTTCCCCGGACCCGGCCTCTGGTGCATCCAGGTCCATGCCAACGACGGCCTCGCGGTCCGCGTCGCCGGCGCCGAGGTCTACCGCCATGACGGCCGCCACGGCTGCGAGACCCTCGGCTGGCAGACGGAGCTGGAGATCCCAGAGGCGGGCTGGTCACCGCTCGAACCCCCCCGGCTCCAGCGTCAGGGCGCGAACTGCCTGCTGATGGAATGGAGCGCCCCGGGCGGCGAGATGGGCTGGACCCCGAAAGACGCGCTCGGGCAGGCGGACCGAGGGGCGGCCCGCGCCGCCCCCTTCAGCTCACTGACCGTAGGTCGAGACGTCGATCTTCGAGTAGACGTTCTCCCACAGGACCTCGGCCAGCTCGTCGCGCGTGTCCACGCCTTCCATCCGCGGCAGCCACTCCTGCAGCAGACCGCGCATGGTCTCCAGCTTCGCCTCGGTATCCTCGATCCCGAACCGCTCGGCGTAGGACTCCGCCAGCGCGTCGAGGTCCCCCCGGATCCAGGCGCGGCTCTTCTCAAGCAGCGCCTCCGTTGGCTCATGGATCTCGATCCCCCGCTCGGGCGCCTTGACCTCGATGTTCTCCCGCCCGTCATCGAAATACTGCATGATCCCCTGGCCGGACATGTAGGCGGCCGCGTGCAGCACCTCGCGCCGCTCGTCCTCCGAAAGCCCCTGCCAGGTGTCGCGGTTCATCTGCCCCATGGCGAAGGCGAACACGGACCCCGGCACCCCCACCGTCACGTCCGAGATCACGTCGATGAAGGCGAACTGGGTCATGTCCCCGGGGTTGGAGGCGGTGCAGTCCACGACCCCCTGGCTCAGCCCCTCGAACGTCTCGTTGACCGAGATCTGCACCGGGTTGGCGCCCATCGCCGTCAGCCAGCGGGTCCACCAAGCGCCGCCTGCGCGAACGGCAAGCCCTTGAAGGTCCTCGACGGTCGTCACTGGCCGGGTGCACTGGAGCACGTAGCCCGAGGTGCCCAGCCCGCTCAGGAACACCTGGTTCTGGGCCTTCGCCTCCTCCCGGCATTCGGGGCAATGCAGGGCCACGTACTCGATCACGGCGCCGAGATAGGCGAGCGTCACCTGATCGCGGTCCCCGTCCTCCAGCTCCATCATCGAGGCCATCTCGGCCGCGAAGTTGGTCTCCGGGAACTCAGCGATGAAGTAGGGCCACAGGATGGTGGCGACGTCGGCGATCCCGTCGCGCAGCCCGCTCGAGGATTCCAGCAGGTTCAGCAGGGACAGCGGGTAGACCTGCACCGTGACGTCGCCGCCGGAGAACTCCTCCAGCTTCTCGGAGAAGCGCTGGGCGGCCTTGTCTCCCAATGAGTTGGGCGGCGAGCCGACGGCGAAGCGCAGCTCGTCGGCGCCCGAGGGGGCGGCGGCGCCTGCGGCGAGAACGACGGCCGCGGCGGCGGCATTGACGATGGATCGCATGGTGTCCTCCCTTTGCGGAGGAGGACGCTCCGGCGCTTCCCCCGGAGGGGCGAGAGCCGCCGCATCGTCCTCCCGTGTCGGCCGGCGTGCCCCGGCTCGGCGGGTTCATTAAGCGAGGAGTTAAGACCCGGCGCAAGGGAAACCGGCAGGTTAACGGCGTCTGCAAAGCGTCTGCAAAACGTATGGCAGGCGTATGGCGGCCCTCCCGACCATGCACCGGATCTGAACCTCATTGCGCGATGGACGCGGGCCTCGAAAAGCGCGGAGGCGGCGATGAAGCGATCGGAACTGGAGAAGTGGGAGGAGCGGGAGCGGAGCTCCAACGAGCTCCACGAGATGCTGCTCAAGTCGGACCATTACGTCCTGCACGGGGAGTCCGCCTGGAAGCGGGTTCTCCATGCGCGGGAGCACATCGAGGCGGAGAAGGCGAAGATCGAGGAGCGCAAGACCAACCGGCGCGAGCTGCTGGAGAGCCTGCCGTCGGAGTGGGGCTACCTCCACCTCCAGGTCCCGTGCGAGCCGTACCGGGAGAAGGTGACGCTGCGGATCAACCGCGACGTGCTGCGCTTCTTCCGCAAGATGGGGAAGGGGTATCAGGCCCGCCTCAACGCGGTGCTGGAGGCCTATGTGCACGTGCGGAAGGAGAAGATGATGGAGGAGTGGGAGCGGGATCGGGGGTTTTGAGGGGGAGGGCGCCGCACAGCGCCGCTCTTGAAGTGCCGGATGCTCTGACATTGAAGGGCCGCCAAGCACGCTCACGCACATCCGTTGCCGTCGTTATGCGAGGATTCTCATTCCCGGTATTCAGCTTTGTCAGATTGCGCCCGCGGGTTTACCTGTGACGGGATAGCTGGATTGGGCGCACCGCGGCGCGGAGAGAGACATTGAAAAAAGAAACGAGAATGCTCTCGGAGCGGGCTCTGAATTAGCTGGTTTTAGGCATGGAGCATTTCAACCGACCGTCTGATCGTGGCCGTGTCGAAGCGGTTCTAATGTTTCTAAATCACAGTTTCGAGATGCTCTTGAAGGCTTGCCTCATCCACCGAAATGGCAAAATTAGGGAAAAAGGTGCAAAGTCCTCCGCCCCAGGGTTCGCTGAGACATCTCTGAAGCCTTATTGAAGGCGACGAAGGAGGTGTTGGATGACGTCTGACGATCGAAGCGGAGGCGCCCCGGGCGCGGAGAGTTCAGGTATCGCAGCGGCCGGGGCGCCGGGGCGGGAGCGCCGCATGACGGCGAACCGCAAGCAGGATGCGGTGCTTCGGGTGCTGCGGGGCGAGCCGCTGGAGGTGGTGGCCCGAGACCTGCGCGTGACCGCGGCGGATGTGAGCGGGTGGCGGGATGCGTTTCTCGAGGGCGGCGCGGCGAGCCTGAAGTCGCGGCCCCGCGATGACCGCGACGCGCGCATCGCGCAGCTTCAGGCGAAGCTCGGGGCGGCGACGATGGATAACGAGCTGCTCTACGAGAAGATCTCGCGGCTGGAGGCGGGCCGCCCTTTGGCCCGGCGGAGGTCGAGGCGATGAGCGCGGTCATCTCGATCTCCGGTCGACGCCGTTACGGCCTGGCGCGGGTCTGCCGGGTCTGGAACCTGGGCCGGGCGAGCATCTATCGCCGCCGCCTGACGGCAGGAGCTCCGCCGGCCGAGCGGCGGCGTCCCGGGCCGCAGGGTCCGATGCCGGACGCGGTGCTGGTCGAGGCGATCCGGGCCGTGCTGGCGGCGAGCCCGTTCCACGGCGAGGGCTATCGGAAGGTTTGGGCGCGCCTGCGCTTCAGGGGCGTGCGGACCTCGAAGGAGCGGGTGCGGCGGCTGATGCGCGCGCATGGCCTTGCGGCGGATACGGGCCGAGCGACGCCGCGGGGGCCGCGCAGCCATGATGGCACGATCATTCCGGAGAGGGTCGACGCCATGTGGGGGACCGACATGACCGCGGCAGTCACCACCGCCCAGGGGCAGGTGGCGATCTTCGTCGCCGTCGACCACTGCTCGGCCGAGTGCGTCGGCATCCACGCCGCCCTCCATGGCACGCGCCACGAGGCGCTGGAGCCGGTCCGCCAGGGCGTGAAGGCCCGCTTCGGCGGGATCGGCAAGGATGTGGCCGTCGGGCTGAGCCTGCGCCACGATCACGGCAGCCAGTACATGTCGCACGACTTCCGGGCGGAGATCCGCTGGCTGGGGATCGCGTCGTCGCCCGCCTTCGTTCGGGCCCCGGAGGGCAACGGCTGCGCCGAGCGCTTCATCCGGACCCTGAAAGAGAACCTGCTGTGGGTTCGCACCTTCGACACCGTCGAGGAGCTTCGCCTGGCGCTGCTGGAGTTCCGCCGGACCTACAACGAGCAATGGCTGATCCAGCGGCATGGTCACCGCTCGCCGGCCCAGTTCAGGCGCGACCAGATGGACGCCGAGCCCATGGTCGCGTAGTCCCAAATCGGTGTCTCACGATCCGGGGGCGGTACACCTTGCAGGCTGGAGCGCCCAAGGCCCACGGCAACAAACCCGGCCCCGGGCGAGACTACTGGATCAAGGAGATCCGGCACCGGGAGATGGAACTCGTCGCCAATGCCGAGGCCGCATACGCGCGCATGGTCGAAGCTTGGCGGGACCGGCCACCCAGGCCCGAGCGGAGCTGATGGAGGTGAAGAAAGGGGCTGTTCAACATCATCCGTACTTCGGGCTGACGCCGAGGGTGCGCCAGTCCGGGGATCGCGCGGCCGTCCATGGGCGCATCTCCAAGCAGGGGAACGCGACGGCGCGGACGATGCTGGTGGAGGCCGCGTGGTCGGCCGCTGCGGTGCCCGGGCCGCTGCGGGCGTTCTTCCTGCGGATCAAGGCGCGCAAAGGCCAGAACGTCGCCGCCGTCGCCACCGCGCGCAAGATCGCGACGCTGATCTGGAACCTGCTGGCCAAGGACGAGCCCTACCGTTGGGCGCGCCCGGCCTTCGTGGCGATGAAGATGCGAAAGCTCGCCTTGCAGGCTGGAGCGCCCAAGGCCCACGGCAACAAACCCGGCCCCGGGCGAGACTACTGGATCAAGGAGATCCGGCACCGGGAGATGGAACTCGTCGCCAATGCCGAGGCCGCATACGCGCGCATGGTCGAAGCTTGGCGGGACCGGCCACCCAGGCCCGAGCGGAGCTGATGGAGGTGAAGAAAGGGGCTGTTCAACATCATCCGTACTTCGGGCTGACGCCGAGGGTGCGCCAGTCCGGGGATCGCGCGGCCGTCCATGGGCGCATCTCCAAGCAGGGGAACGCGACGGCGCGGACGATGCTGGTGGAGGCCGCGTGGTCGGCCGCTGCGGTGCCCGGGCCGCTGCGGGCGTTCTTCCTGCGGATCAAGGCGCGCAAAGGCCAGAACGTCGCCGCCGTCGCCACCGCGCGCAAGATCGCGACGCTGATCTGGAACCTGCTGGCCAAGGACGAGCCCTACCGTTGGGCGCGCCCGGCCTTCGTGGCGATGAAGATGCGAAAGCTCGCCTTGCAGGCTGGAGCGCCCAAGGCCCACGGCAACAAACCCGGCCCCGGGCGAGACTACTGGATCAAGGAGATCCGGCACCGGGAGATGGAACTCGTCGCCAATGCCGAGGCCGCATACGCGCGCATGGTCGAAGCTTGGCGGGACCGGCCACCCAGGCCCGAGCGGAGCTGATGGAGGTGAAGAAAGGGGCTGTTCAACATCATCCGTACTTCGGGCTGACGCCGAGGGTGCGCCAGTCCGGGGATCGCGCGGCCGTCCATGGGCGCATCTCCAAGCAGGGGAACGCGACGGCGCGGACGATGCTGGTGGAGGCCGCGTGGTCGGCCGCTGCGGTGCCCGGGCCGCTGCGGGCGTTCTTCCTGCGGATCAAGGCGCGCAAAGGCCAGAACGTCGCCGCCGTCGCCACCGCGCGCAAGATCGCGACGCTGATCTGGAACCTGCTGGCCAAGGACGAGCCCTACCGTTGGGCGCGCCCGGCCTTCGTGGCGATGAAGATGCGAAAGCTCGCCTTGCAGGCTGGAGCGCCCAAGGCCCACGGCAACAAACCCGGCCCCGGGCGAGACTACTGGATCAAGGAGATCCGGCACCGGGAGATGGAACTCGTCGCCAATGCCGAGGCCGCATACGCGCGCATGGTCGAAGCTTGGCGGGACCGGCCACCCAGGCCCGAGCGGAGCTGATGGAGGTGAAGAAAGGGGCTGTTCAACATCATCCGTGTCGATGGCGACGCGGCCGTCGTCGAGGAACAGGGTGAAGCTCTCCCAGCGCCGCAACGCGTAGCGCATCGCCTTGGCCAGATCGCCCTTGCCGGGGATCAGGGTCAGCTGGCGCTCGCACCACGATCGGAATGCCTCGACCCGGGGGCGGCTCTCGCGCTGGCGGGCGGCGTGGCGGATGTCGCGGGGCTTGCCGTTGATGGCGGCCTCGACGTCGTAGAGCGCCCCGATCCGCTCCAGCGCCTCGCGCGCGATCGGACTGTCGGTCGCCTTCCAGACGTCGTGGAAGTCTCTCCTCAGGTGCGCCCAGCACGCCGCCTCGCGCACGCGCGCGATGCCGTCGGGGTCGGGCTCGTAGAGCTCCCTGAAGCCCGTGTAGGCGTCGGCCTGGAGGATGCCGTTGAAGTCGGCGAGGTGCGCGCGCGGGTGCTCGCCCTTGCGGTCCGGCGAGAACCAGTAGGCGGCGGCGGGCGGATCGCCGCCCGCCCAGGGGCGATCGTCCTTGACGTAGACCCAGATGCGGCCCTCCTTCACGCCGCGCTCGAGGCCTTCCACGCGCCTCTTCCTCGGGTCGAGCACCCGGATGGGCGTGTCGTCGGCGTGGATGCGGTCCGACGCCGTCACCACGTCGCGGATCAGGTCGGCCAGCGGCCGCAGCGCGCCGGCGGCCTGGCCGCACCAGTCGATCAGCGTGGAGCGGGGGAGGTCCGCGCCCATGCGGGCGAAGATCTCGCCTTGGCGATAAAGTGGAAGGTGGTCGTCGTACTTGGCGACCAGAATGTGGGCGAGCAGCGCGGGCCCGGCCATGCCGCGCGGAATCGGCCGCGGCGGCGCCGGCGTCTGCACCATGCGCTCGCAATCGCGGCACGACTTCTTCGGGCGGTGGATCTCCACGACCTTCAGCCTGGCGGCGATGAAGTCGAGGATCTCGGCGACGTCCTCGCCCACCAGCCGCAGCGCGCCGCCGCAATCGGGGCAGCGCTCGCCTGGGTCGAGCATGATGGTCTCTCGCGGGGCGTCCGCGGCGATGCGGGGCTTGCCGCGGCGCCGCCGCGGCGGGACGCCGTCGGGCGCGGCGGCAGGCGCTTCCTCGGCCTCCGGGGTGTCCGCCTCGGGCGTCGGATCGGCGGCGGCGCGGGCGGTCTCGAGGCTTTCGAGCGCCAGTTCCAGCTGCGCGAGTTCGCGCTCGATCTTCTCCGAGCTGGGGCCGAAGCGCTGCTTCTTCAGCTTCGCGATGGTGATCCGGAGCGCCTGAACCAAGGCGTCATAGGCCCGGTTGGCGGCCTCGACCCCGGCGATCTGCGCCCGCAGGCCGAGCACCATCGCCCGCAGAACCGCGGGATCTTCGGGGAGGATTTCGGCCTCGGGCGTCATGGGCGGATGATACCCGACGCCGGCGCCCCGTTCCATGTCAAATCATTGTTTCAAAGCGACATTCACACCACCCGCGCCGGTGGCGAGGACCAGGCCGGCCGCCGCCAGTCGATCCCTTCCCACAGCATCGACAGCTGCGCCGAGGTCAGCCGCAGCGCCGTCCCGTCCGCCGGCGAGGGCCACGGGAAGCGCCCCTTCTCCAGAACCTTGTAGTAGAGGCAGAAGCCCTGGCCGTCCCAGAAAAGCAGCTTCAACCTGTCGCCGCGCCGCCCGCGAAAGCAAAACACCGCGCCCGAGGCCGGGTTCTGCTTCAGTGCCAGCTGGGCGTGCGCCGCCAGCCCCGCGATGCCCTTCCGCATGTCCGTGACACCGCAGGCCAGATAGATCCGCACGCCCGCGCCCGGGGCGATCATGCGCCCTCCACGGCGCCGATCAGCCGCCGCAGCTCCACCGTCGGCAGGGCTGCCGAAGTCCGCAGCACGCGGCCCCCGATCAGCACGATCTCCACCGTGGCGCCGAGCGCCGCCGTGATGTCGCCGACGCCCCTCGCACCGTCGGGCCCCGTCGCGAGCGGCGCGGCCTCGGCCTCGATCACCGCACGATGCGGCCGCGGTCCTGCGACCACCTCTACAAACCCCACCACCCCGCCCGGCATCCCGAGGTCGCCCCGGCGGGCTGCGCGTCGCCAGTCATAGACCTGCTGGCGCGTCACGTCGAACCGCCGCGCAACATCCGAGACCACCGCCCCCGGCTCCAGCGAAGCCATCGCCACCGCCAGCTTCTCGCCAACGCTCCACCGGCGACGCCGCTCGACCCCACCCAGAACCTCCCCACGCATCAGCGCCTCCGATCCATCCGGACGTCTCTGACGACGTCGTCAGAGACGTCTCATCGCAGATCGGGAACGCATCGGGCAGGCGGCCTCGAGCGGCCGGTTACCCTCGTTCTCGAAGCGCTTCACTAA
>CAWFLE010000020.1:0-466551 GCA_963816545.1 uncultured Alphaproteobacteria bacterium
GCATCCGGTCCAGCGCCCGCGCGCCGACCGTGCCGCCCCCCAGCTCGTTGTACGCCCGCAGCGCCGGCAGCGGCCTGCGGCGACCAGCCTCCGGCAGGCGACGCTCTCGTCCAGCAGCCCAGGGCCTCGGCCAGGGCGACCAGGACCACCTCCGGGTCCGGCTGATCCTCCCGCAGCTCCGAGCGCGCGTCGTTGACGGCCGAGCGCACGTCCCCCGCCCCCGCCACGTCCCCGATCCGGCTCCGCAGGTCCGACACCGGCTCCACCAGATCCGCCGGCGCCTCGCGCCAAATTCGCTCCCGCAGCGCCTCGATCTCCGGGCGCAACGCCTCCAGCGCGTCGGCCGCGGCGATGATCCGCCGAAGCTCCAGCCCCGCCTCGGCCGAGGCCTCGCCCGCCCGCCGGTAATCCCGCCGCACCGCCTGCTCCGCGTCGGTCAGGGCGCTGAACGCCTCGTACTTCTCCGGCCAGTCGCCGGGGATCCGCGCCCGCAGCGCCTCAATCTCCCGCCGCTCCGCGTCGATGCGCACCTGAAGCGCCTCCGGGTCCTCGGCGAAGCCCCGGCTCAGGCGCGTCTCCATGGCCGAGACCTCGCCCTCCAGCCGCAGCAGGTCCCGCTCCACCGCCCGCACCGCGTCATGCAGGGGCCGGTACTGAACCGCCGCCGCCTGCACCCGCCCCGCCGCCTCGTCGGCCTCGAGCAGCCGGGCCAGCGCCTCCTCCGCGCGTCGAAGCTCTCGCGCATGTCGTCGGCGAGGTCGTCGGGCAGGTAGCTCGGGTCCAGCGCCCGCGCGTCGCGATCGCCGCCGGATCCGTCTCCGTCCGCCCCGATCCGGTCAGCACGTAATCCTCCAGGCAGGCCTGCAGCCGCGGGTTGCGCGGCGGCGGCGCCGTCTCGGCCATCAGGTTGACCGCTGCGGCAGGTAGTTCACCAGCGGCGGATACAGCCCCACGATCGCCAGCGCGACAGCTGCAGGCAGATGAACGCCACCACGCCCTTGTACATGTCGGTGGTCTTGATCGACGGCGGCGCCACGCCGCGCAGGTAGAACAGCGCGAAGCCGAAGGGCGGCGTCAGGAACGAGGTCTGGATGTTCAGCCCGATCATCACCCCGAGCCAGACGGCGGTGATGTTCGCCGTCGGGTCGGCCAGCAGGATCGGCGCCACGATCGGCACCACCACCACCGCGATCTCGATGAAGTCCAGGAAGAAGCCCAGCAAGAAGATCACCGCCATGACGATGATGAACTGCGTCCAGAACCCGCCCGGCAGACCCTGGAGGAAGTCGCGCACCAGCTCCTCCCCCCGAAGGCGCGGAAGGCCGCCATCAGGATCGCCGCGCCCATCAGGATGATGAACACCAGCGACGTGGTCTTCGCCGTCTCCAGCATCACGCCCTGAAGCGTGTCCTCGATCCGCATGACCCGCAGCCCGGACCACACCAGCGACACGATCAGCGCCGCGGCCGCGATCACGCCCAGCACCAGCCCGGTCTGGTCGTCCCCGGGCCCGATGCGCCTTCACGTTCAGGTCCAAGCCCTGCCCGATGAAGTAGATCGCGACCAGCGACCCGATCGCGAGGATCACGGGCAGGTACTGCCCCCGCGTCCCCTCCCGCAGCCGGTAGCCCGCCATCACCAGCGCGCCCGCGGCCCCGATGGCGCCCGCCTGGTTCACCGTGGCCACGCCCGCGATGATCGAGCCCAGCACCAGGAAGATCAGCGCCAGCGGCGGCACCAGGGTCAGCAGCGTCTTCGCCCAGAACCGCGCGTCGCGCTCCCCCTCGAACGGCACGGCGGGCGCGAGCTTGGGCTTCAGCAGCGCGAACACCAGGATGAACGCCATGTAGAGGCCGACCAGCAGCATCCCCGGCACGAACGCGCCGAGGAACATCTCCCCCGCCGAGGTCCCCGAGACGTCGAACTCCGAGGGCATGGAAAGCTCCCCCGTCGCCGCCTTGTAGAGCGCCTTGCGCGCCGAGGACGCCTGATCCGTCGCCGACGCCAGCTGGTCCGCGAGGATGATGAGCACGATGGACGGCGGAATGATCTGCCCCAGCGTGCCCGAGGCCGCGATGGTCCCCGTCGCCAGCGGCTTGGAATAATTGTTCCGCAGCATGGCGGGCAGGGAGATCAGCCCCATCGCCACCACCGTCGCGCCCACGATGCCCGTGGTCGCCGCCAGCAGCGCCCCCACGAACACGACGGAGATCCCCAGGCCCCCCGGGATCGGCCCGAAAAGCTGCGCCATCGCCACCAGCAGATCCTCGGCGATCTTCGACCGCTGAAGCATGATGCCCATGAAGATGAACAGCGGGATCGCGATCAGCGTGTCCCGCTCCACCTCCCAGTAGACGCCCCGCAGGTTCGTCACCCCCGCCGAGAGCCATTGCCCCGGCCCCCCCACCGAGAAATACGCATCCGCCGATCCCTCCACCACCCAGCCGGTGAAGGCGGCGAGGGCGATGGCGAGGATGGCCGAGCCGGGCAGCGCGAAGGCCACCGGGAACCCGGAGCCCAGCGCGAAGGCCATCAGCGCGATCAGCACGATCAGAAACAGGACTTCCATGTCTCGCGCCTTCCCCCTTGGGACGGCCCGCCCCCGTCAGGAGGCCGCGGCCCCCAGATGTTCCTGGTGGCCCGGCTCGCCCCGCACGTCGGCGACGGCGTCGAGCAGCATGGCGCAGAACTGGATCAGCATGGTCACGGCGAAGGCCGCGAGGAACCCGGCCATCAGGTATTTCACGTACATGCCGAAGCCGGTCTGCGTGACCTCGAAGCTCAGGATCGGCGCCATGATGATCGAGGACCGCCCCGCCATACCCAGGCTCAGGATCACCCAGCAGAACACGATCCCGAGCACGAGCGCCCCGACGGCGTTGACCACGCCCTTCGTCGGCCTGCGGAAGGCGGCGTAGAACACGTCCACCCGCACATGCCCCTCGTCGAGCAGCGTGTAGGCGGAGGCGAACAGGAACAGCGCCGCGTACCAGAAGCGCACGAGGTCGCCCATGAACGCCTGCTCGTAGGAGAAGATGAAGCGCGAGATCACGATCCCCAGCTCCGCGGCCACGATCAGCAGCGCGAGCCAGGTGAAGCCCAGCGTGCGCGTGAAGAACGAGGTCAGGAACCCGAGCGCGATCAGCGGCATGTGGATCCACGGCCCCCGCCACAGCGGGCGGGACAGCTCCGAGGCGAGCTCGTCGCCGAACAGCTCCTCCAGCATGCCCTCGACCCGCAGGAACGAGATGATCGCGTCCGCGAGCCCCACATAGAGCACGCGAAGAACAGCGCCCGCACCAGCCAGGCGTTGAAGGCGCTGATCCGGTCGGCGTCCTCCCGCAGCCCCACCACCGGCGTGCGCATGACCATCGCCGCCGCCGCCAGCACCGCCGCCGGATACGCCAGCAGCAGGATCCAGGCCACGACGCCCCCGCCCGAAAGCGCGGTCTCCGGCCCCGGCAGCCCAGGATCAGCACCAGCCACGTCTGGATCAGGAACATCGCCAGCGCCGCCAGGTTGCCCCAGACGACGATGCGCACCAGCCGGTCCTTCGCGTCGTTGCCTCCGGCGCGCCCGAAGCGCTCCGCCGGATAGTCGGCCGCGGTCATGTGTTCTCACCCCCGAAGAGGACCGCGGGCGGAGGCCGCGCCCCCGCCCGCCGCAGGGCTCAGAGCCCCAGCACCCGGTTGCGCTGGTTCACGAAGGTCAACTCGAACGCCTTGAGGTAGCCGCCGATCTCCCGCAGGCTCGCCTGGAACTCGTCGTCGATCTTCGCGGCCAGCGCCGAGTGGTCGCGCGTCTCCTCGAACACCTCCTCCGAGGCCTCGCCGAACCCGTCCCAGACCTCGTCCGAGAAGGCCCGCGTCTCGACCCCGTGCTCCTTCACCAGCCGGGTCAGGAAGGCGCCGTTGTTGGCGTTATGCTCGTCGGCGCAGTTGCTGAGCTCCTCGTAGCAGCAGGCGGTGATGAGCGCCTTCTCCTCGCCCGAAAGCCCGCCCCACCACGAGGCGTTCGTCCCGAAGGCGATGCCGCCGCCCGGCTCGTGCATGCCGCCGGTGTAGTAGTACTTCGCCGCCTCGTAGAGCTTGAGGAAGTAGTCGTTCCACGGCCCCACCCACTCGGTCGCGTCGATGGCGCCGGAGACGAGGTTCTCGTAGATCTGCCCGCCCGGCAGCGACACCGTGGAGACGCCCATCTTCGACATCACGGATCCGCCGAGCCCCGGAATGCGCATCTTCAGCCCGCGCAGGTCGTCCGGCGTCTCGATCTCCTTGTTGAACCAGCCCCCCGCCTGGGTGCCGGTGGCGCCGCAGGGCAGGGCCTTCAGCCCGAACTGGCCCGAAAGCTCGTCCCACAGCGCCTGGCCGCCGGCGAACTTGATCCAGGCGTTCCACTCGGCGTTGGTCATCCCGAAGGGCACGGAGGTGAAATACGCGAACGCCGGATGCTTGCCGATCCAGTAGTAATCCGCGCCGATATAGGCCTGCGCGTTCCCCGACGCGACCTCGTCGAACACGTCGAACGCGCCGACCCGCTCGCCGGCCGCGAAGTAGTTGACCGTCAGCCTGCCCTGCGACAGCTCGGTGATCCGCGCGGCCAGCCGCTGCGCCGAGGTGCCGAGGCCCGGGAAATCCCGCGGCCAGGTCGAGACCACGACGATCTCCTTGCGCGCCTGCGCGATCGCGGGCGCCGCGAGCCCGGCCGCGGCCACGCCGCCGACCGCGGCGCCTTTCAGAAACTGGCGTCTTTCCATTGGTAGCCTCCCTGTTCATCCGGCCGGCCCGGGCTCCCCCCCCGGTCCGATGATGTGCAGGCGAATAAAACAGACGCCGGCCGCGCGGACAATCAGGTTTTCATCAACTCTTCAAAAGTCTCGCCACCTACTCTTCGGTATGTCCCGGATTCATCCGGCAGTTGCCGCAATCTTGGGCGCCCCGACCTCCAGATCAAACGAGTAAGGGCGGCTATCGTAAGCCGCCCTTACTTCACTGTTCTATCGCACCTGCGAAACTGTTTTGCAGGCGCACCCTCAGGCCCGCGCGGCCGCCGCCTCGTCCTTCAGCTCCTTGCGGGAAAGCTTGCCCACCGGCGTGCGCGGCAGCACCGGCCGGAACTCCAGCGCACGCGGCATCTCGTGCTTGCCCAGCCGGTCGCGGAGGAAGTCCTGCAACGCCTCCAGCGAGAACTCGCCCGCCCCTTCGCGCAGGGTGACGAAGACCTTGGCGCTCTCGCCCCGGTATTCGTCGGGGATCCCGATCACCAGGCACTCCGCCACGTCGGGATGTTCATAGACCGCCTGCTCCACCATCTGCGGATAGACGTTGAACCCCCCCGACAGGATCATGTCCGACTTGCGGTCCACCAGGAAGAAGAACCCGTCCTCGTCCATCCGCCCCATGTCGCCCGTGAGGAACCACCCCTCGGCATAGCTGTCGGCCGTGGCGTCCGAGCGGTTCCAGTACCCCCCCGTCACGTTCGCCCCGCGCACCGCGATCTCCCCGATCTCGCCCGCCGGAACCTCCCGCGTCGGCTCGTCCTGGGACACCACCCGCAGCTCGATCCCCGGCAGCGGCACCCCGATGGTCCCCGCCTTGGTGTGCTGCGCCCCCTGCGGCACCGCCGTGCCGGCCGCGCAGGTCTCGGTCATGCCCCAGCCGCCCAGCAGCGCCCGGCCGGTGATCTTCTCGAACCGCTTGCCCACCTCCACCGGCAGCGGCGCGCCCCCGGACCCGCAGTTCTGCAACGAACTCAGGTCGGTCTTCTCGATGTCCGGGTGGTTGGCCAGCGCGATCCACATGGTCGGAACGCCGGGGAAATACGTCACCCGTTGCGTCTCGATATCCTTCAGCGCCTGCCCCGGATCGAACCGCATCCGCATCACCAGCTTGCCCCCGATCTGGGTCAGCCGCAGCAGGATCACGCACAGCGCATAGATGTGGAACAGCGGCAGCACGCACAGCGTCACCGCATCCGGCCCGACGCTCGCATCCTCGGCCGTCCACCCCGCGAAACTGGCCGAGGCCGCGAGGATGTTCCGATGCGTCAGCATCGCCCCCTTCGGCAGCCCCGTGGTCCCGCCGGTATACTGAAGCAGCGCCACGTCGTCGGGCCTGGAGGGCATGTCCGGGATCTCGAACCCCGCCCCCTCCACGAAGCGGTCGAACGGGACCACGTCCCCCCGGTCCGGCATCTCCGCCAGCGGGATCGGGAACGGCCCGAACGCGGCCTCGTCGCACAGGATCACCCGGTCCACGGCGCCGTGGTCCAGCAGGTGCATCGCCATCTTCGCCATGTCCGGCAGGTTCAGCGTCACCAGGGTGCGCGCGCCCAAATCCTCCAGCTTATGGGTCAGCACCCGCGCGGCATCGAGCGGGCTCAGATGCGCGATCCGCCCCCCGACCGCGAGCGCCCCGTAGAAGAAGAACGGATGATAAGGCGTGTTCGGCAGGTAAAGCGCGAGCGTGTCCCCGGGCCCGAACCCCTCCCGCTTCAGCGCATTGGCCACCTGCCAGGCCCGCCGCCCCAGCTCCGCATAAGTGATGTCCGGCCCGCGATAGGCGATCACCGGCCGCTCCCCGAACGCCTCGACCGAGCGTCGGAACACCTCCGCCACCGTCCCCTCCGGAACCTCGATCTCGGGGCTCACGCCCGGCGGATAATGCGCGACCCAAGGGCGGCGCGCGCCGCGCGGGGGCGCGGCCTGGACGTCTGACATGAAAAACCTCCCTGCCGGCTCTTCGAGCCGTTCGCGAAACGCTACGAAGCCCCCCGGCGAGCGTCAACCGCGCCCTTTCCACCGGCAGGCGAAACCCCTGCCTGTCAAACGGCTTGGAAATGGGACCCCTGATCGGCGTGGAATAAGGGTCCTGTCGCGTTCTCGATGCAGGCTGCTACGGCATCGAGAACGCGACAGGACCCCTTTTGCGCGCCGATCCACACCCCTGCCCCGCCTCCGCCTTGACCCCGCCCCCCGCTTGGGGAAAGGGTCCGCCCGCCCTGCCACGGAGAGCCCGATGACCGATCCCGAGACCTACGACCCCCTCGAAGCCGAGGCCCCCTACCCCTACCAGGAGCTTCTCGGCTTCCGCATCGTGGACTGGCGGCAGGACTACGCGAAGGTGGAGCTGGACGTGGCGGACCGTCACTACAACCGCCACGGCCTGCCCCACGGAGGGGTCCACGCCTCGCTGCTCGACACCGCCTTCGGCTTCGCGTCGTGCTGGTGCCCCTATCCGGGCCGGGTGCGCCGCGCGATGACGCTGTCGCTGAACATGAACTACGTGGGCCAGCTTCGGGGTTCGAAGATGATCGCCGAGGCCCGCGTGACGGGGGGCGGCCGCAGCAACTTCTTCGCCGAGGGCGAGATCCGCGACGACACCGGCGCCCTCCTCGCCACCGGCTCCGGCGCCCTGCGCTGGCGGGGCAATGGCGGCGACCCGAAGGGCGATCCGGCGGACCATTGAGGGGCCTGCGTTAACCGTCCCTCAACGGTTGGCGCGAAAAGCCCAATGAATTCAGTGAAGGCCCCGCAAAGCTTAACACGCGATTCACCATTGCCGTTTCGCATGCGAAACACGTTTCGCAGAGCTCACTTCCAGAAGGGCCGGGCGTCCTCGAACGCATCCCACTGCGCCTGGGCCCTGGCCCAGTCCGCCTCGCCTTCCGCCGCCATCCGCCCCAGCAGCCGCCCCGCGGCCCGCTGGGCGACCGGATCCTGCGCGCAGGGCGCGTCCTCGCCGGTCAGCAGCCCCTCGGCCATCTTCGCGTCGTTCATGGCCCCGAACACCTTCTGGAGCCGCTTGAGCGCCTTGAGATACGCCTGCGCCTCGCTCTCCTTCCAGAGCCCGCCGAAATAGTCGACCGTGTAGCGGAGCTTCTTCAGCTCCTTCCTCAGGGCATGCCGCTCCTCCGGGGTCAGCGCCTCCAGCCCCTCCGCCGCCTCCCGCGCCTTCCTGCGACGCGTCTTCAGCGCCTTCGCCGCGGTCTTCTCCAGCGGCCGGGACAGAAGCCGGGTCTGCGCATGGTCCGCCGGCCGCAGCCACCCCCGCAGCTCCACGAAGGCCGAGAGGTCCAGCAGGAACCGCCGCGCCTCCGGCGACCGGAGCCAGGCGCGGAACCCCGCCCGCGCAATCTCCCGCCGCACCTCCACCTCCGCGATCAGGGCGCGAAGGCCGTCGGCGTCCGGCCCCCCCGCCTCGGCCGCCGGGCGCAGGATCCCGTCCAGCAGGACGTCGAGGTCCCGCACGACGCCCGCCTCCCGCCCCATGCGCCTCGCGCCCGCCTTCAGCCCCGCCAGCGCCTCCCCCTCCAGCGGCCTCCTGAAGGCGCCGAATGCCGTCCGCAGCCGCCTGAGCCCGGTCCGAAGCTGATGCGGCCCCTCCGGGTCATCGGCGGCCAGCGAGGCCGCCACGTTGGCGTCGATCTGCGAAAGGCAGGCCCGCATCACCGCCACGGCCGCCGCCTCGGCGGTCTGGCCGCCGTCCAGCGCCACCTCCCCGGCCTTCACCGGCCCCTCCGGCGGCAGCGCAGGCGCCCCGGCCGCGGCCGCATAGCCCCGCGCGGCCTTCGACCGCTCCGAGAACCGCACCGGAATGTCCGAGAACAGCTCCCGCGCGATGTCATACAGCACCGCCGGCGCGCCGGATTTCAGCTCCAGCTCCGCCTCCCGGAACGCGACCTCCGCATCGCCCGCCGCCACCACGCCCACGTCCAGCGCCAGCTCCGCCTCACCGAGCTCGGTCTTCAGGATCCGCGTGGTCCGGTCGATCCGCGTCTCGAAGACCGGCAGAAGGTCCGCGCCTCCCCGCGCCTCCTCCACCGCCGCGCGCAGCGCCTCATCCCGCACCAGATCCAGGTCCAGCCGCCCCGCCGGCGCCTTCGCCTCCTCCTCCTGAAGCGAGAACAGGCCCGAGCCGCCCTGCCCGCCCCCCCGCTTCACGGTCTGCACCCAGGCCTGACCCACCTTGCGCAGCCTGAGCGCGATGCCGGCCTTGCGCAGGTCTTCCCCGCCGGTGTCGAAGTAGATCGAGAGGAGCTTCTTCCGGCTCTGCCGCCCCTTCCCCAGCCGCTTCAGCGCGGGCGAGGCGCGCAGGGCCGTCTCCGCCCGCTCGTCGAGCAGAAACTTCAGTTCGACCTCGGTCATCCCGCCTCCATCCCGCCCGTCTCAGCCCGTGGCCAGCGCGATCCAGTCGTCCTCGGAGATCACCTCGACCCCCAGCTCCTCGGCCTTCTTCAGCTTCGAACCGGCCCCCGGTCCGGCGATCACGAGGTCCGTCTTCGCCGAGACGGAGCCCGAGACCCTGGCCCCCATCGCCTCCGCCCGCGCCTTGGCCTCGGCGCGGGTCATCTTCTCCAGCGTTCCCGTGAACACCACGGTCTTGCCGGTGACCGAGGTTTCCCGCGCCGCCGGGGCCGCGGCCTCCTGCGGCTCCAGCCGGGGGAGAAGGCGGCCCAGCGCCTCGCGGTTATGCGCCTCCGCGAAGAACTCCGTCAGCGAGCGGGCCAGCGCCGGCCCGACCCCGTCGATGTTCAGGAGGTGCTCCCACGCCGCCCCCTCCTGCGGCTCGGCCTCCCGCATCGCCTGCTCGAACGCCGCCCAGGACCCGTAGGCGCGGGCGAGCATCTTCGCCGCCGTCTCGCCCGCGTGCCGGATGCCGAGGCCGAAGATCAGCCGGTCGAGCGGGATCTTCCGCCGCTCGTCGATCGCGGCGAAGAGGTTGGCGGCGGATTTCTCCCCCCACCCCTCGCGGAAGCGGAGCTGCTGCTCGCGCCCCGGCCCGAAGCGGTCCTTCAGGGTGAAGATGTCCGCGGGCTCCGCGATCCAGCCGCTCTCGTGGAACGAGGCGACCTGCCTGGCGCCCAGCCCCTCGATGTCGAAGGCGTTGCGGGAGACGAAGTGCTTGAGCCGTTCCACGCTCTGGGCCGGGCAGATCAGGCCGCCGGTGCAGCGGCGCACCGCCTCGCCGGGTTCGCGCACGGCGGCGGAGCCGCAGGCGGGGCAGGTCTCGGGCGGGGTCCAGGGTTTCGCTGCGAAAGGGCGGCGCGTCAGATCCACGTCCAGCACCTTGGGGATCACGTCGCCGGCCCGATACACCGTCACCGTGTCGCCGATGCGCAGGTCCCGCCCCTCGCGAATCGGCTCGCCGTCCGAGCCGCGGCCGGCGATGTAGTCCTCGTTGTGGAGCGTGGCGTTGGAGACCACCACGCCGCCCACCGTCACCGGGCGAAGGCGCGCGACCGGCGAGAGCGCGCCGGTGCGGCCGACCTGGATCTCGATGTCCTCGAGCACGGTCTGCGCGTGTTCCGCCGGGAACTTGTGCGCGATGGCCCAGCGGGGGGTGGCGGAGCGGAAGCCGAGCCGCTGCTGAAGGTCCAGCCGGTCCACTTTGTAGACCACGCCGTCGATGTCGTAGCCGAGGCTCGCGCGGTCCTTCTCGATCTCGCGGTAGTGGAGGAGCGCGTCCTCCAGCCGCGCGAGGCGCTTCGCCAGCGGGTTCACGTGGAAGCCGAGAGCCTTGAGGCGCTGGAGGGCCTGCCACTGGGTTTCGGCCAGCGGGGCCGACAGCTCCCCCCAGGAATAGGCGAAGAAGCGCAGGGGGCGGGAGGCGGTGATGCTGGCATCGAGCTGGCGCAGCGAGCCCGCGGCGGCGTTGCGGGGGTTGGCGAAGGTGCGGGCGGCGGCCTTCTCCTGCCGCTCGTTGAGGGCGGCGAAGTCGGCATGGGTCATGTAGACCTCGCCGCGGACCTCAAGGATTTCGGGCGCGCCTTCGAGATGCTCGGGGATGTCCTTGATGGTGCGGGCGTTGGCGGTGACGTTCTCGCCGACCTCGCCGTCGCCGCGGGTGGCGGCCTCGGTCAGGACGCCGTGCTCGTATCGCAGCGAAAGGGAGAGGCCGTCGATCTTGGGCTCTGCCACCAGCGCCAGCTCGTCCTCAGGCCCGAGGCCGAGGAAGCGGCGCACGCGATCGGGGAATTCGGCCGCCTCCGCGTCGTCGAAGGCGTTGGCCAGCGACATCATCCGCACGCGGTGGCGGACCTTGCCGAAGCCCTCGGCGGGCGCGGCGCCCACGCGGTCGGAGGGGCTGTCGGCGCGCTTGAGGTCGGGGAACCGGGCCTCGATCCCGCGGTTGCGGCGTTTGAGCGCGTCGTAGTCCGCGTCGGAGACGAGGGGCGCGTCCTCGCCGTGATAGGCGGCGTCGAGCCGCGCCGCGAGGTCGGCGATTCGCGAGAGCTCCGCCCTGGCGGCGGCTTCGTCGAGGTCTTCCACGGGGACGGAGGCGAGATCCCCGTCCGTGTCCGGGCCTCCGCGTCCTGCGGAGCCCGTGTCGGCGTCACGGGTCGGATCGGCGTCCTGCACGTTCTCGGGCGACATGGCTCCTCCCGTCATCGGAGGCGTTCAATGTCGCGCCGGCCATCCGCCCGTCAAGCCGCGGGCGCAGGGGTCAGGCCCCTGCAGCCGCCAGAGGCTCCGCCATCGGGGTCGGATCGCGCAGCACGTAGCCGCGGCCCCAGACGGTCTCGATGTAGTTGTCGCCGCCGGTGGCGTTCGACAGCTTCTTGCGAAGCTTGCAGATGAACACGTCGATGATCTTCAGCTCGGGCTCGTCCATGCCGCCGTAGAGATGGTTGAGGAACATCTCCTTGGTCAGCGTGGTGCCCTTGCGCAGGCTCAGAAGCTCCAGGATCTGGTACTCCTTGCCGGTGAGGTGGACGGGATGACCCTCGACCTCCACGGTTTTGGCGTCCAGGTTCACCTTGATCTTGCCGGTTTCGATCACCGACTGCGCATGACCCTTGGAGCGGCGGACGATGGCGTGAATGCGCGCCACCAGTTCGTCGCGGTTGAAGGGCTTGGTCATGTAGTCGTCGGCCCCCACGCCGAAACCCTTGATCTTGTTCTCGGTCTCGTCGAGGCCCGAGAGGATCAGGATCGGCGTGTTGATCTTGGAGACGCGCAGCTTCTTGAGCACGTCGTAGCCGGTCATGTCCGGCAGGTTCAGGTCCAGCAGGATCAGGTCGTAGTCGTAGAGCTTGGCGAGGTCGATGCCTTCCTCGCCAAGGTCCGTGGCGTAGACGTTGAGGTTCGCGTTGCGGAGCATCAGCTCGATGCTCTGCGCGGTGGCGGGGTCGTCTTCGATCAGCAGGATACGCATGTGTGACGCTCCTCCGGGTGCAGGTACGGGTTGCGTGCGTCCCTTGTCGGATCGAAAGGTTAACGCCCTCTTACCACCTTAACGGGAGTTAAGACCAATCTTCAACTCCTGGGCGTGCGGTATCTCTGCAAAGCCGTCGTCCGCAGGGCGTTTATGCCGTGGCGGGAGACGGCGCTGAGCCAGCTCTCCAACTCCTCCGGCGACAGGTCCCAGGTCCTGCACGCCTCCTCCGCGGTCAGGAGGCCCCCCTTCACGGCCGCCACCACCGCCGCCTTGCGACGCGCCACCCAACGGCGGGTCGAGGGGCTCGGCAGGTCCGCCTTCGTCAGACGCGCGCCGTCGGGCCCGATCACGGAGATCGGGGGTTCGGTCATATCCATACGCATGTTATCGCTCCAGCACAGTTCACTCACCCGCCGCCGAAGCTAGAATCGCCCTGTTTCCAGAGGGTGAACCGCGCGAATCGGATTGCCTCGCCTTGTCCGTATCGGCGCGCAGCGGTATTGCGCCGCGGGAAAGGAGTCCTCGGATGACTGCGCAGACGCCCTTTACGAACTCGCTCGGCCTCGCGCGCCCGCCTGCGGAAACGCGCGTGGTGGCGGCGATGTCGGGGGGCGTGGACAGCTCGGTCGTCGCCGCGATGCTGGCGCGCGAGGGCTATGACGTCATCGGCGTGACGCTGCAGCTTTACGACCACGGGGCGGCGCTGGCGAAGAAGGGGGCCTGCTGCGCGGGGCGCGACATTCACGACGCGCGGCGGGTGGCCGAGGCCGCGGGGTTCCCGCACTACGTGCTGGACTACGAATTGCGGTTCCGCGAGGCGGTAATGGATGACTTCGCCGACAGCTACCTTGCGGGCGCCACGCCGATTCCCTGCGTGCGATGCAATCAGCGAGTGAAGTTCCGGGACCTGATGGAGACGGCGCGGGAGCTGGACGCCGAGGCGATGGCGACGGGCCACTACGTGCGGCGGCTGGACGGACCCGCGGGGCCGGAGCTGCACCGGGCGGCGGATGCGGCGCGGGACCAGTCCTACTTCCTGTTCGCCACCACGAAGGCGCAGCTGGAGATGCTGCGCTTCCCGCTCGGCGGGCTCGCGTCCAAGGCAGAGACGCGGGCGATGGCGGCGGAGCTGGGGCTGTCGGTGGCGGACAAGCCGGACAGCCAGGACATCTGCTTCGTGCCCGACGGCGACTACGCGAAGGTGATCGAGAAGCTGCGGCCCGGCGCCTCCAGGCCCGGAGAGATCGTGCACCTGGACGGGCGCGTGCTGGGCGAGCACGAGGGTGTGATCCGCTACACGATCGGCCAGCGCAGGGGCCTCGGCGTCGCGGCCGGAGAGCCGCTTTACGTGATTCGGCTGGAGCCGGAGACGCGGCGCGTGATCGTCGGCCCGCGCGAGGCGCTGGGCGTGCGGCGCATCCGGGTCGAGGAGGTCAACTGGCTGGGCGACGACGCGTTCGAGGCGGCGCCGGAGGGGGGCTGGGATCTCGAGGTCCGCGTTCGCTCCACCCGGCCGTCGGCGCCGGCGCGGGTGCGGCCGCTTTCAGGCGGCGCGGCGGAGGTGGAGCTGGCGGCGGCAGAACAGGGCGTCTCGCCGGGCCAGGCCTGCGTGTTCTATGCGCCGGAGGGGACGCGGGTGCTCGGCGGCGGGTGGATCGCGCGTCAGTGAGTCCAGGCGCCCCGGCGGTCATGGGCGAAATTGGAGCCGTAGCCGCGCGGACGGATGTTGGCCTTCCGCTCCTTCGGATCGAAGACCTGGGCGGGAATGCCGTGGCGCTGGCAGTATTCGACCGCGGCCTCCTTGGAGGGGAACTCCATCCGTACCTGGCTCTGCATGTCGCCGGAGCCGGTCCAGCCCATGAGCGGGTCGATCTTCTTCTGCTGCTCGGGCACGTATTCCAGGATCCAGCGGGACGTCCGGGCGACGCCGGACTGCATGGCCGTCTTCGCGGGCTTGTAGATTCGGGCGAGCATGGCGACCTCCTCAAACTCCGGGGCCGATATGCACCGGGCGGGGGCCGGCTGACAAGCGGGCCGCGCGGCAGGTGGAGAAAAGCGGGACCGGAAAGAGAACATAAAGGGAATCGGGTCAGAACTGGTTGCGGGTGAGGAGGCCGGGGGGCCTCCGGAGAGCGAGGGAGCCGGCGGGATCGCCGGCGACGATGCGGGACCGGCCGAATGCCTCAGGGGTGGGGCGGCGCAGGCTCCCGCGACCCCGGCGCGAATGCGCCGACGGATTGGGCGACCGCCCGGCTGAATGGCCGGAGAAGCGCGGCGCCGACGGTCGAAGACCGAAACAGCAGACCGCGAGGAGGTCGGAGCGCCGCAGCGCGCGTCCGTCGAGCCATGGGAACCCGGGGCCGCGCCTACCCGGGATCCCGTCGGCGGAGCGGCGGCTCCGGCCTCCCGCGGAGATTGCGATCGACGTTCAAATCAGGACTTGGGGCGCGTCGGCGCGGCTCCGCGCGATGAGAGGTCAGAGCAGACGCTCGCCGGTGTCCGGGCGGAACCAGGACGCCCTGGAGAGGTCGAAGGCCATGTCGAGGGGCTGGCCCGGGTGGGCCGAGGTCTCGGCCGGCATGCGCGCCGTGACCTCCCGGCCCCCGAGACGGGAGACGACGTAGGTGTCGGCGCCGGCGGGCTCCACCACCTCCACCAGGCAGCGGACCGGGGCGAGGCCGGGGCCGCGGCGGGCATCCGGTTCGGTGATGTCCTCGGGCCGGATGCCGAGGACGATCTCCCGCGGGAGATCGCCGGCGGGAGCGTCCAGCGTCAGGGGCTCTTGGCCCTCGCGCGCGATGCGGATGCGGCCCTGCTCCACCGTCGCCGGGATCAGGTTCATGGCCGGCGAGCCCATGAAGTCCGCCACGAACATGTTGGCGGGGCGATTGTAGATCTGGGCCGGCGCGCCGATCTGCTGGATCACGCCGCCCTTCATCACCACGATGCGGGTGGCGAGGGTCATCGCCTCGATCTGGTCATGGGTCACGTAGACCATCGAAGCGCCGAGGTCCTGGTGCAGGCGCTTGATCTCGGTCCGCATCTCCACCCGCAGCTTGGCGTCGAGGTTCGACAGCGGCTCGTCGAACAGGAACAGCGACGGGTCGCGCACCAGCGCCCGGCCCATCGCGACCCGCTGGCGCTGGCCGCCCGAGAGCTGGGCGGGCTTGCGGTCCAGCAGCCGCTCGATCTGGAGCTGGGTCGCCACCTCCATGAGCTTGCGCTTCTGGGTGGCGGCGTCCACGCCCCGGACCTTCATGCCGAAGGTGATGTTCTTCGCCACCGTCATCGTCGGGTAGAGGGCGTAGGACTGGAACACCATGGCGATGTCGCGGTCCTTGGGCGGCGCCTTGGTCATGTCCCGCCCGCCGATATGCACGGCGCCGGAGGTGATCGGCTCCAGCCCCGCGATGCAGTTCAGGAGCGTGGACTTCCCGCAGCCGGAGGGGCCGACGAGGACGAGGAAGTCCCCCTCCTCGATCTCCACGTTCACGTCATGCAGGACGACCGTCTCGCCGAAAGCCTTGCGCAGGTTCTGGACGGAGAGCACCGGAGCCATGGGCCTCACCCTTTCACGGAGCCCGCGGTCAGCCCGCGGATGAAATACTTGCCGGCGACGATGTAGACGAGGAGCGTGGGCGCCGCGGCGATGATCGCGGCGGCCATGTCCACGTTGTATTCCTTCACGCCGGTGGTGGAGTTGACGATGTTGTTCAGCGCCACCGTCACCGGCTGGGACCCCGCCGAGGAGAAGGAGACGCCGAACAGGAAGTCGTTCCAGATCTGGGTGAACTGCCAGATGATGGAGACGACGATGATCGGGGTGGAGAGCGGCAGGAAGATCGAGCCGAAGATGCGGAAGAAGCCCGCGCCGTCGACCTTGGCGGCCTTGATGAGCTCGGACGGGATGGTGACGTAGTAGTTGCGGAAGAACAGCGTGGTGAAGCCGAGCCCGTAGATCACGTGCACCAGCATCAGGCCGGGGATCGTCCCCGCGAGCCCCATCAGCCCCAGCATCCGCGCCATCGGCAGCAGCACCACCTGGAAGGGGATGAAGCAGCCGAAGAGCAGCAGCGCGAACACGGTGTCGGCCCCGCGGAAGCGCCACTGGGCGACCACGTAGCCGTTGAGCGCCCCGATCAGCGGTGGAGATCGGCGACCGCGGGGACCGCGAGCACGACCGAGTTCCAGAAGTACGGCCGCAGCCCCTCGCAGGTGATGCCGGTGCAGGCGCCCGACCATGCCTTGGCCCAGGGGGCGAGGGTGGCGTCGCGCGGCAGGGCGAGGAGGGAGCCGGTGCGGATCTCTTCCAGCGGCTTGATGGAGGTGGTGACCATCACGAACAGCGGCGCGAGATACCACAGCGCGAAGACGCCGAGGACCAGGAACAGCAGCCAGCGCAGGGCGGTCCGGCGAAGCGCGGGGGAGGTCATCGCCGCACCCGCAGCTCGGAGTAGAGATACGGGACCACCACCGCGAACACGATCGTCATCATCACCATGGCGGAGGCGGCGGCCTGCCCGATATCTCCCCGGCTGAAGGCCATCGCGTACATGTAGGTGGCCGGAAGGTCGGTCGCGTAGCCGGGGCCGCCTCCGGTCAGGGCGATCACGCAGGTCGAAGCTTTTCACCGCCAGATGGGCGAGCACGATGAAGGCCGACAGGAAGATCGGCGCCATCGAGGGGATGATGATCGCGGAATAGATCCGGTGCGTGGGGATGCCGTCCACCTGCGCGGCCTTGATGATCTCGGAGTCCACCGACCGGAGCCCCGCGAGGAACAGGGCCATCACGAAGCCGGAAGCCTGCCAGACGGCGGCGATGACGATGGTGTAGATCGCGCGGTCGGGGTTCACGAGCCAGTCGAATGAGAAGTCCTCGAACCCCCAGCCGCGGACCATCGCCTCCAGACCGAGGCCGGGGTTCAGGATCCACTTCCAGGCGGTGCCGGTGACGATCATCGAGAGCGCCATGGGGTAGAGGTAGATGGTGCGGATCACGCCCTCGGTGCGGATGCGCTGGTCGAGCAGGATCGCCAGCAGCAGGCCCAGCGCCATCGAGATCGTGATGAAGAGCGCGCCGAAGACGATCAGGTTCCAGACGGCCGTGTCCCAGCGCGGCGAGGCGAAGAGGCGCTCGTACTGCAGGAACCCCTCCAGCTCATATTTCGGGAGCAGGCGAGAGCGGGTGAGCGAGACCCAGCCCGTCCAGGCGATGAAGCCGTAGACGAAGATCAGCATCGCGGCGAAGGAGGGCGCGAGCACGAGCTTCGGCGCCTGCCGCTCCAGCCAGTCGAGCATCGGGAGACCTTTCGGAAGGGGGCGGCGGGGCCGCCCGCCGCCCTGCCCGTCACATGGAGTTGGCGACCGCGTCGGCGAGCATCTGCACCGCCTCGTCCGAGCTCATGTCGGAGTTGAAGTGGGCGGTCACGACGTCGGTGATCGCGCCGGCCTGGGCGCCGCGCAGCGCCATGCCGTGGGCGTAGGAGGGGAGCAGCGAGCCGTTCCCGGCGCTCTGGGCCATCTCCTTCGAGGAGAGCTGGGCGCAGGAGTCGAACTTCTCCAGCGAGACGTCGGTGCGGGCGGGGATGGAGCCCTTGTTGAGGTTGAACGCCTCCTGGAAGGTCGGGCCCATCACCAGCTCGGCCAGCAGCTTCTGGCCCTCCACCTTGTCCTCGCCCGAGACCTCGAACATGGCGAAGCTGTCGACGTTGTAGAGGAAGCCCTCGCCCGGCGCCGAGACGCAGAGGAAGTCCTCGCCCGGCGTCTTTCCGGCGGCGAGGAACTCGCCCTTGGCCCAGTCGCCCATGATCTGGAACGCGGCCTCGCCGTTGATGACCATGGAGGTGGCGAGGTTCCAGTCGCGGCCGGAGAAGTTGTCGTCCACGAAGCCGCGCAGCGTGCGCATCTGGTCGAACACGGCCTTCATGGTGTCGGACGTCAGCGCCTCCGGCTTCAGGTCCACCAGCGCGTCCTGATAGAAATCGGGCCCGCCGAGGGAGAGGACGACCACCTCGAAGAGGGTCGCGTCCTGCCAGGACTGGCCCCCGTGGGCGAGCGGGGTGATCCCCATGCCCTGGAGCTTCTCGGCGGCGGCGTTGAACGCCTCCTACGAGGTCGGCATCTCGATCCCCGCCTTCTCCAGCACGTCGGCGTTCGCCCAGATCCAGTCCACGCGGTGGACGTTGACCGGCGCGGCGCACCAGGTTCCTTCGCACTTCATGTGGGCGGCGATCCGCTCGGGCAGGAGGGCGTCCCAGTTCTGGGCCTCCGCCACGTCGGAGATGTCGGAGAGGACGCCCTCTTCGTACCATTCCTGGATCGCCGGGCCCTTGAGCTGCACGGCGGTCGGGGCGTTGCCCGACAGGACCCGGGCGCGCAGGGCGGTCATGGCCGCGTCGCCGCCGCCGCCCGCCACGGGCATGTCCACCCAGGTCCCGCCGCGCTCGTTAAATTCTTTCTGAGAGCACGGCCACGGCCTTCGCCTCGCCGCCCGAGGTCCACCAGTGCAGGACCTCGGCCGTCGGTTCGGCCCGGGTCGCGCCGGCGGAGAGGATGAGCGCGGCCGCCGAGGCCGCGGAAACCGTCTTGAGCATGTTCGCCTCCCATGGCGCCCGCTGCACGGCGCGGGCTTGGCGGGAGGATGGCGGGGCCTGCGGCGCAGCATCAACGGCGGATCCGTGCTGCGCCGCCGAAGATGATGCGGATTTCCCGCGGTTTCGTTACAAGCCGTTACCCGGGGGCGCGAGCGGAGAGCGAAATGGCGATACCGAGGCTTCTCGTGGTGGACGACGACCCCGAGATGCGCGGGATGCTCACCGCCTTCCTCCGCCGCAACGGCTTCGCCGCCTTGGAGGCCGCGACCGGCGCCGAGGCGGAGGCGGAGTTCGCGCGCGGTCGGCTGGACCTGATCCTGCTCGACGTGATGCTGGGGGACGAAAGCGGGCTGGAGGTCTGCGCCCGGCTGAGGGCGGAGCATGACGTGCCGATCGTGATGATCTCGGCCCTGTCGGCGGATCACCAGCGGATGGCGGGCTACGAGCGCGGCCCGGACGACTACGTGGCCAAGCCGTTCAATCCCGACCTGCTGCTCGCGAGGCTGCGCGCGGTGCTGCGGCGGGGGCGGCGGGCGGCCTCGCTGGCCTACCGTCGGCAGGATGCGATCCACCGCTTCGCGGGGTGGAGCTTCGACGCGCGCACCGAGGAGGCGCGGGGGCCCGACGGGGTGGAGGTGGCGCTGTCGCGGCGCGAGGCGGCGCTGCTGAAGTGCTTTCTCGCCAACCCGAACATCCCCCTGACGCGGGAGGAGATCGCCGAGGCGCTGGAGGAGGGCGAGGCGCCCGCCCCGATGGATGCTGCTGGCTCCCGGGCCCTGGACGTGCTCGTGGGCCGCCTCCGGTCCAAGATAGAGGCGAACCCGCGGGCGCCCGCGCTGATCCGCACGCAGCGCGGCGTGGGCTACGTGCTGGTGGCCGACGTGCGGACGGCGCCGCGGAACGGAGCCTGAGCGGTGGCGACGCTGCGGCTGCATGGCGGGCTCCTGTGCCTCGCGGCCGCCGCGGCCGGGGCCGCCGCAGCCTGGGCCTGGGCCTGGCCGGATGCGGCGTGGCAGGCGCGGCTGACGCGGGCGTCAACGGCGGGCGTGCAGCTCTACCAGGCGCTGGATGCCGGGGGGACGCCGCCGGCCGGGGTCACCGTTTCGCCCCCCCTTCCCAAGGGCGCCCCGCAGGCGGATCTCGCGCGCCCCTACGCGACCGAGGCGTCGTTCCTGTCGCTGGGCCCGGGGGCGCTGGGCGGTGAGCGGCTGCAGGTGCGGGTTCTGTCTCCGGATCTGGTCTATCCGGTGTCGTCCCTCGCGGGGGCGGAGGCGGCGGGCGGTCCGGCGGCGGGAATGGGGGCGTTCGCGGCGCTTCTGGCGCGATGGTGCGCGGACCCGCAGGTGTTCGCGCGGCTTGGGGACGGGCCCTGGCGGCGGATCGAGGGCGAGACGGTCTGGGGCTGCGCCTCGGCGCCCGCGGACCTGCGAATCCCGGCGGCGCTGGGGTTGGCGCTGGCCGCGGCGGGCATTCTGGGCGGCTGGGCCGGCATGTCGGCGGATTTCCGCGCGGCCGCCGCGGCGATGCGCGCTCCGAGGGGGGAGGGGGAGCCGATCCCGGCCGAAGGTCCGGACGATCTGCGCGAGATCGTATCGGCCGTCAACGCGCACCTGGCCGAGGAGCGCGAGCGGCTGGAGAAGCGCGCGCTCCTCCTGTCCGGCGTGAGCCATGACCTCGGCGCGCCCGCGACCCGTCTCCGCCTGCGCGCGGCGCTGATCGAGGACCCGGAGATGCGCGGGCGGCTGGAGCGGGACATCGACGAGATGACCGGAATGATCGGCTCGGTCCTCGCCTTCACCCGCACGGAAATCGGAGGCGAGCCGGCCCGGTCGCTGTCCCTCACCGCGCTGGTGGAGTCGGTGGCGGCGGACTACGCCGATCTCGGGCTTCCGGTGCGGCTGCGGCCGGCCTCCGGACCGGGGCGCGGAACGGTGGGGACGATTTTTCTGGCGGGCGCCGAGGCGGCGGCGCCGCGGGAGGCGGGGCGGGGCGGATCGTGGTCAGGGCGCGGCCGCAGGCCCTGCGGCGTGCTCTGGGGAACCTGGTCGACAATGCGCTCAAGTACGGGCGGCGGGCGGAGGTGACGCTGGAGGCGGACGCCGCCACCGCGCGCATTTCGGTGACCGACGCGGGCGGAGGCGACATCGCGCCCGAGACTTTGGAGGAATTGAAGAGGCCGTTCGTCTGGGGGGCGAACGCAGGGGCGGCGAAGGGAGCGGGCCTGGGCCTCGCCATCGCCGCGACCATCGCGCGCCAGCATGGCGGAACGCTGGAGTTCGAGCGGTCGGGGGAAGGGATCCGCGCGATCCTCTCGATCGCGCGCGGCTAAGGCGCGCGCGGCCGTCAGCCGGGTGGCAGGCGGCGCAGGATATGCCGGGCCAGCGCCTCGTAGTCCCCGTCGAAATGATGACCGCCGGGCGTCTCGATCAGTTCGGCACGGGCGGGATCGAGGAGGAGGCAGCCGCTCTCGGGCTCCTCCCTGCCGTGGACGCACTGCACCCGGTCCGCAGGAAGCTGCGCGAGAGCCGCCGTGATGGGGCGCGCATGGGGCGAGGCGCCGCCGAGCCAGCCGGCCACGGTGATCTCCCAGTCCGCCTCGACCCCCAAGGCGAGCAGCGACACGAGCGCGACCCGGTCCCGCGTCCGCTCAGGCAGGGCGAGGTAGATTTCGGGAAGCACGTTCGCGCCGAAGGAATAGCCGATCAGGACCACGCGGCTCACGCCCCACAGGCGGGCGTGACGGACGATGAGACGGTCGAGCGCGGCAGCCGACTCCTCGGGCTGCCGCGGAACTCCAGAACCAGCGGAGGGCATCGATGCCGAGGGTGGGAACGCCGTTCTCCTGCAGGGCGCCGGCGAGCTTGCGGTCGATGTCCCGCCAGCCCCCGTCGCCGGACAGGACCACGGCGAGAGCGTCGCGGGTGGGTGCGGCCGGCAACGTGACGACGCCGGGCCCGGCGTCCTCCTCTTCGGTGGCGAGCAGCAGGTCAATGGCTGCGGCAAGAGCACGGGACGGCTCTCCGCTGACGGAAACCGGCGACAGCGCCCCGTTTCGGCGTGCCGACGCGGCGCGCGCCCGGGCCTGGGCCGACGCGTCGCCGGAAAGCGCAACCACGGCCGGCGCATCGGGGCGGCGGACGAGCGGATAGGCCCAGCCTCCCTCGACGCGGGTCCGGACCGCCGGCGTGCAGAGCGGCGTCTCGAGCGGGACGCCCGCCGCCGGATCGGCCGCCGCGGCGCCCCGAAGCGTGGCGTGAGGGGTTTGCGAGAGAATGTCGAGCGCGAGCGCGCCGCCCTGACCAACCCCGGCGACGAGCGGAGCGTCGAAAGTCCGCGCCCGCGTGGCGCGCCGGATCTCCGCCTAGAGCGGAAGCCTACCAGTCTGGATCGTATCCGCAGGCGCTGAAGTAGTTGGCGCACTCGGCGGGACCGAAGAGGTCGACGATCCGGCCGATGGCGGCCCAGAGGCCCTCGACGGTGCGCTCGCCGGCCCTGCGCAAGAGCGCCTTGAGCTTGGCGAAGGCGTTCTCGATCGGATTGAAGTCGGGGCTGTAGGGCGGGAGGAAGCGGAGTTCGGCTCCGGCCGCCTCGATCAGCGCCTGCGCCCTCGGCCCCTTGTGGCTGGAGAGGTTGTCCATGACGACGATGTCGCCCGGGCGCAGCTCCGGCGCGAGGACGCTCTCGACATAGGCTTCGAAGGCGTCCCGGTTGATCGGTCCGCTCAGCACGAACGGCGCGATCATTCCGCGGGTGGTCAGCGCGCCGACGAAGGTGGTCGTCTTCCAGTGGCCGTGGGGGAAGCCCATGCGCAGGCGTTCGCCCCGCGGGGCCCGGCCGTGGGTGCGGCCCATGTTGGTCTTGGCCCAGGTCTCGTCGATGAAGACGAGCCGGTCCGGATCGAGGTCGATCTGTTGTTCGAACCAGGCCCGGCGGCGCTTCAGGACGTCGGGGCGATCCTGCTCGCCGGCATGGGCCGTCTTTTTTTGCGCGTGATGCCGTGGCGCTGGAAGAACCGGCGCAGCGTGCCGTAGCCGAAGCTCTGGCCATGATCGGCGAGCACGACGCGCAGCTCCTCGATCGTGGCGTCGGGCGTCTCGCCCAGCAGGCGCAGGATCAGCTCGGCCTGCGCCTCCACCCGCGCCGACCGCCGGTCGCCGCCGAGCGGCCCCGACCGGGCGTTGCCCTGCGTGCGGGCCAGCGCACGCCAGCGGCTTACGCTGGCCGGGCTCACGCCGAAGCGTGCGGCGGCCTGCCGATGGCTGGCCCCCTCCGCGACGGCGGCGAGAACTCGGGTTCGAAGATCGAGCGAAAGGGCTTTCGACATGGCGGCCGGCCTCCCGCCCGGCCGACAGCATGAATCAGAATCCGCTCCCGGAGGGAATCCCGCGATTCACTAGACCGGCCGCCGCTCTAGACGCTCGATGTCGGAGACGAGGTAGATGCATTCGGCGTCTGCGCGGTCGAGCTGGGGCAGAAGTCGCGCAAGGTCTACGCCCACCACCGCGACGCCGGCAGCCCGCAGCCTTGCAGCCTCCGCCTCCTCCAGATCGCTCCAGCCGGCGGCGTCGGAGAAGAGGACCGTCACGGCCCGCGCAGGACCGTCCGGCAGGATCACGCGGGCGTCGCCGAGCAGCCCGCCCCGGAATGCCGGCGCGGCCGTTGCGGAGAGGAGGACGGCCAGAGCGGCGATCAGAAGCGACCGGATCATCGGGGACCCTCCGGGCCGCGGTGGATCAGCCGCACCGCCGTCAGCATGGCGCGCGGAACGCTCGTCTCCGGCGAGACGGCGAGGTAGCGGGACCGCCATTCCGGCTTCAGCCCCGCCTTGAAGGCGCGGAGACCCTTGAAGCTGTAGCTGCGCGTCCCCCGCTCGTACAGCGCGCGGCCTAGCTTGTGCCAGATCGGCGCGAAGTCGCTGTCGGACAGGCCCGAGAGCGGCGCCATCCCGAGGTCGAACCAGCGCAGCCCCTCCTCCCGGAGCAGGAGGCATAGCTTCAGGAACAGGAACTCCATCGCCGCCGGCGGCGCGTCCGGCGCGTGGCGCATGAGGTCCACAGCCGCCTCCTCCTCCGTGCTCATCAGGGTGGCGAAGGCGACGATCTCACCCGAGAGTCGGAGAACCGCGACGCGCTGGGACAGCACCCACTCCCGGCTGAAGGCGCCCAGAGAGAACCCCTTCTCGCGGCCCCTGCGCGATGCCAGCCAAGCCTGCGAGATCGCGGCCAGCCGGTGGAAGTTCCGCTCGGCTTCCCCCGGCGCCAGGATCTCGACCGACAGCCCGTCCCGCGCCCCACGATTGAGGACGTTGCGATGGCTCGCGCGTTTGCGGCCCGAAAGGTCGAAGGCGGCGAGGTCCACCCGCGCCTGCTCGCCAAGCTTCTGGAAGCGCATACCCGCATCGGCGTAGATGGGCAGGGACTCGGGGCGAACGAGATAGAAGGCGGCCTGCGCCCCCGCGCCGCGGGCGGTCTTCACGAAAGCGCGGACGAGGTCCCGCTGGACCTCCGGCGGTCCCACCGGATCATGCAGCGCGAGCCATGTGGAGCCGCGCCTGCCGTACATGACGAAGCCGTGGCCGTCTTCGGAGAAAAGGAAGAACTTGTCGCCCGAGAGAGCCAGCCGCGCCTCAGCGTGCGGTTGGCGGGCGACGATTTCTTCGGCCAGCGCCAGGTCGTCGGGCGCGAAGCGGACCGTCCGCCGACGGCGGGTCGCCACGGCCAGCAGGGCTACGGCGCCGCCCCCGAGCAGCGCCGCGGCGGGACCGGCCTGCTCGGCCGGCGCACCGAGCCGGATCAGCTCCGCCGCCTGCGCCCCCGAACCCAGCCAGACGAGAAGCGCCAGCGCCGGCGCGCCCGCCGCCGCGGTCAGTCGAAGCGAGGGCCGGTGCAGGAGGGAGAAGGCCAGCGCCGCGGCGAGAACGAGGGCCAGGCCCTCTCGGCGCCCGGTGCTTCCGTCAGACAGCGCCGCGGCGACGAGCACGCCTGACGCGAGAAGCGACGGAAGGAGCGGAAGCTTGCGCCGCGCGGCGAGGCAGGCGATCGCCCCGATCATCATCCCAGAGGCGCTGGCCGCGTGTCCCGCCGCGGCCAGCGCGGCCGAGCCGGCGACGGCGGCGAACCAGGGCGCGAGCCCTTTGCCCGCCTCAAGCGCCGCTGCCGCCGTGGGGCCGCGAAGGGCGCGCCCGGCCGCGGGCGCAAGCAGCGCCCCGAGCGCGATGGCGAGGGGCAGCGCATGGTAGATCGCCCGGTAGAGCAGCAGCGACGCCGCAGCCGCATCCGGCGGCGCCCGCCCCTGAAGCCCCGCCGCGACCGTCAGCTCGAATACGCCGAGACCGCCGGGCGCATGACTGAGGAAGCCGAGGCCGAGCGCCAGGGCGAAGAGCGGAAGGAACTCCACCCACGAGATCGTACCTGGCGGCAGCAGAAGCCACAGCAAGGTGGAGGCGGCCGCGAGGTCGGCGGCCGTGACCGCGCCCTGGATCAGGGACAGGCGTCGGAGGCGGCATGAAGCGAACGGTCCCGGCAGGCGGTTCGCCATGGTCCGGCTTCCCCCGATCAGGACGGCGGAGGCGGCGAGGGCGAGCACGAACAGGCATATCGCCGACGCCAGCGTCTCGTCCAGGCTGAGGAGCCTGGCCGCGGCTTCTCCCGAAACCAGCATCGCCCCGGCGATGAAGGCCGGAAGCGCGAGCGTGAAGGCGAGGGTGGCGAAGGCGGCCACCTTGACCGCCTCGCGCGGCGGCACGCCGAGGGCGCCGTAGCAGCGGACCCTCACCGCCGCGCCGCTGAGCGGACCCAGCCCCGCCGTCTGGGAAATGGCGAAGGCCATGGCGGCGCCGGGGGCGACCGTGCGCCACGGCAAGGGGCGGCCGAGCGCCCGGAAAGCCGTGAAATCGTAGAACGTGAGCGCGATGAAGCTCGCTGCGGCGGCGAACAGGGCGCCGCCGAGCCGAAGCGGGTCGACCGAGGCGAGCGCCGTGCCGATGCCGGCGGCATCCACATCCTGCGCAAAGGCGGCCAGCGCCCCCAGGGCAAGGATCGCGACGAAGACCGTCGCAACGACGGTGACCGCGAAGCGCCGCGCCGGGCGCGCCGCGGCAGCCTGACGGGCCCGAGAGGACAGGCGACCGATGAGCGCCCGCCCACGCCCGATTCGCTCGTTTGCCATTCCCGCTCGCCCTCGCCCAGCAGTCACGTCTCCATCGGAGGCGTTGATGGCGCGAAAGGCTTATCATCCAGTGACCGGACTCGCCGCCGGGACGCCGACCCGGCGCCTTCGTGAGGAGCGCTTCGGATGGGCGGCGTTGGCTTCGGGAGGCTCTCTCACCCGTGCGGCGCTTCGGACAGGACATCCGAGCCGAGCACCCTGAAAGGACCGGAGCGACGGCGACGATGACGCACTTCCCGCGCGCGAACCGGGCATCGCAGGCAAGGCCGCGTCTCCGCCTCAGCGCCGGAGCCCCTTCGGGCCGGGGCGACTTGATCGTTCGGCGGCAGGACGCAGGTGCCGAGACCTCGCGGCCGTCGCTTGGGGAAGACGACGCGGGTCAGGCGGGGCGGACTCCTCCTCAGGAGGCGGCGTCGAGCATGGCGGCCAGTTCTTCCACTCTGAGCGCCACCGGATTGCCCTTCATCGAGGACGAACCCTGAGCGGCCTCCGCCACGCCGGCGTGATCCGCGGGATCCAGACCCATATCCCTCAGGCCGCGCAGACCGTGGGAGGCGCTCCAGGCGGCGAGGGTCTCGATCGCGCCATCGTCCTCGATGCCGAAGGCGCGGCCGATCCAGCCGCGCACCTCCGCCAGCCGACGGGCCGTCTCGCCCTCCGCGCGGCGGGCGTTGAGCATCAGCGAGACCGGCAGGAGACGGCCGCAGATTTCGCCATGCGCGGCGCCGGTGCGCCCGCCGATGACGCCGGCGAGGCCGTGCACCGCCCCGAGACCTGAATTGGCGAGCGCAAGACCGCCGGCGAGGGAGACCCACGCCATCTCGTCGCGCGCGTCCGGGTCCTCGCCCTCCATGAGCCTGCGCAGGGCGGCGAGGCCCCGCGGGATGGCGTCCCGGCATAGCGCGTCCGTCAGCGGAGTCGCGCGGTTCGACAGATACGGCTCCACCACCTGGGTCACCGCGTCGAGCCCCGAGGCGAGGGTCACGGCCTTGGGGCAGCCGTCGGTCAGAGCCGGGTCCACCAGGGCGAGGGCCGGCAGCATCCGCCGGTCCCGGAGGCTCGCCTTGCGGCCCTGCTCCGGCGCGCCGATGACGGCGTTGCGGGTGACCTCGGCCCCCGTGCCGGCGGTGGTGGGCAGCGCCGCGAACGGCAGAGGCTGCCGGTCCAGCGGCAGGCCCCGCCCGACGACCTCCAGATGGTCCAGCGGCCCCCCCGACTGCGTCGCCAGAGCCGCCGCCGCCTTGCCGAGATCGATCGCAGCGCCGCCGCCCAGGGCGGCCACCGCGTCGCAGCCGCGCGCCAGCGCAGCGGCTTCCTCGACCAGCGTGAGGTCCGGCTCCCTCGGGCAGGCGAGGGCGGTCACCTCGGCGCCCTCGGCGCGCAAACCGTCGGCAAGCCAGGCGGCGCGGCCCGGATCGCGGCCGTGGACGAGCAGCACCCGCCGTCCCATCGCCGCGATCCGCGCAGGCGCCTCCGAGGCGCGGCCGCGACCGAAGACGATCTCTCCGGCGGTCGCGAAGGCGAAGGCGGGGATGGCGGTCATGGGTCGGCTCCTTCCGAAAATGGGAACGGGGCCGGCGAACCGGCCCCGTCCGGTCATCCGCGAAGGCGGATCAGTTGGACCAGGACTTCAGCAGCTCCTCGTAGCCGATGGTCTCCGGCTCCGGGTCCTCGTTCGCAAGCTCCGGCTTCGGGGCGCCGGGCTGGTCGAGCCAGTACTGCGGGTCCCGCTCCTCGTTGAGCTTCGGGCCGATGTCGCCCTGGATGCCGGCCCGCTCGAGCCGCATGAGCACCTGCTCCTGCGCGGCGCACAGCGCGTCCAGCGCCTCCTTGGCGGTCTTGGCGCCGGAGGACGCGTCGCCGATGTTCTGCCACCACAGCTGCGCGAGCTTGGGGTAGTCGGGGATGTTGGTCCCCGTCGGCGACCAGCGGGTCCGCGCCGGCGAACGGTAGAACTCCACCAGGCCGCCGAGCTTGGGCGCGCGGTCGGTGAAGCTGGGGTGCTGGATGGTCGACTCGCGGATGAAGGTGAGGCCGGCGTGCGACTTCTCCACGTCCACGGTCTTGGAGGTCACGAACTGGGCGTAGAGCCACGCGGCCTTGGCCCGGTCCACCGGCGTGGACTTCATCAGCGTCCAGGAGCCCACGTCCTGATAGCCGACCTTCATCCCCTCCTCCCAGTAGGCGCCGTGCGGCGAGGGGGCGAGGCGCCACTTCGGCGTGCCGTCCTCGTTCATGATCGGCAGCCCGTCCTCCACCAGCGAGGGCACGAAGGTGGTGTACATGAACATCTGCTGGGCGATGTTGCCCTGCGAGGGCACGGGGCCGGCCTCGGAGAAGGTCATGCCGGCCGCGGCGGGCGGCGTGTATTTCTTCAGCCACTCCACATACTTCTCGATGGCGTAGACCGCCGCCGGGGAGTTGGTGGCGCCGCCGCGCGCGACGCAGGAGCCCGTGGGCTGCGAGTTCTCGTTGACCCGGATGCCCCATTCGTCGACCGGCAGGCCGTTGGGCTCGCCCTTGTCGCCCATGCCGGCCATGGACATCCAGGCGTCGGTGAACCGCCAGCCGAGCGAGGGGTCCTTCTTGCCGTAGTCCATGTTGCCGTAGACTTCCTGACCGTCGATGGTGCGGCCGGTGAAGAACTCGGCGATGTCCTCGTAGGCGGACCAGTTGACCGGCACGCCCAGCTCGTAGCCGTACTTCTCCTTGAACTCGGCCATCAGCTCGGGATCGGTGAACCAGTCGTGGCGAAACCAGTAGAGGTTCGCGAACTGCTGGTCCGGCAGCTGGTAGAGCTGCCCGTCCGGCCCGGTGGTGAACTGGAGGCCGATGAAGTCCTCTAGGTCGAGCTTCGGGTCGGTGACCTCCGCGCCCTCGTTCTGCATCCAGTCGGTCAGGTTGCGGACCTGCTGGTAGCGCCAGTGGGTGCCGATCAGGTCCGAGTCGTTGACGTAGGCGTCGTAGATGTTCTCGCCGGACTGCATCTGGGTCTGCAGCTTCTCGACGACATCGCCCTCGCCGATCAGGTCGTGGGTGATGTTGATGCCGGTGATCTTCGAGAAGGCGGGGGCGAGGACCTTGGACTCGTACTCATGGGTCGCGATGGTCTCCGAGACCACGTTGATGTCCATGCCGGCGAAGGGCTTGGCGGCGTCGACGAACCACTGCATCTCGGCCTCCTGCTCCTCGCGGGTCAGGGCCGAGCGTTCGATCTCCTGGTCGAGGAAGGCGCGGGCCGCCTCCATGTCCGCCCAGGCGGCGGGGCTCGTGGCCAGCAGCGCGGCGACGGCCGTCGCGCCTCTCAATGCGTTCTTCATAAGAACCTCCCTTGTTTGCGTCCCCGGTCCGCGCCGGGGCGTCCCGCTTCGTCAGACCAGCCGGAACACGCCGACCCACCAGACGAGGCAGACCACGAGCGCCCCCCAGAGCGGCGCGCCGAACGCGGCCAGCCAGATGAGGCAGATGAAGGCCGAGCCGAGCAGGCTGACGAACAGCCTGTCGCCCGGGGTTGTCGCGAACTGCAGGATCCCGCGCCGGGGCGGCTGCGGGAAGAAGGCCGTCCAGACGGTCATGGCGACCAGGCAGCCCGCGATGAACAGGAAGAACAGGCTGGTGGAGAGCGTCCAGGCCATCCAGCCGTTGGGGATCATGGGCTCGGTCCAGCCGATGCCGCCCTCGCGGCCCGCGGGCGCGGCCCAGACGAGCAGAGCCAGCGCGATCAGCCAGATGGCGGCGGCGCCGCCGGCGACCTTGGGGAACGTCATGGCGGCCCTCCCTCAGACCCGGCCCAGGGCGAAGCCCTTGGCGATGTAGTTGCGCACGAACCAGATCACGAGCGCGCCCGGCACGATGGTCAGCACCCCCGCCGCCGCCAGAACGCCCCAGTCCATGCCCGAGGCGGAGACGGTGCGCGTCATGGTCGCCGCGATGGGTTTCGCGTCCACCGAGGTGAGGGTGCGCGAGAGCAGGAGTTCTACCCACGAGAACATGAAGCAGAAGAAGGCGGCGACGCCGATCCCGCTCGCGATCAGGGGGGTGAAGATGCGGAAGAAGAAGCGGGGGAAGGAGTAGCCATCGATCCAGGCGGTCTCGTCGATCTCCTTCGGCACGCCGCGCATGAAGCCCTCAAGGATCCAGACCGCGAGGGGGACGTTGAACAGGCAGTGCGCCAGCGCCACCGCGATATGCGTGTCGAAGAGGCCGATGGAGGAATAGAGCTGGAAGAACGGCAGCGCGAACACCGCCGGCGGCGCCATGCGGTTGGTCAGCAGCCAGAAGAACAGGTGCTTGTCCCCGAGGAACCGGTAGCGGGAGAAGGCGTAGGCCGCCGGCAACGCCACCGCCACCGAGATGACCGTGTTCATCGCCACGTAGATCAACGAGTTGATGTAGCCCCAGTACCAGCTCGGGTCCGTGAAGATCACCCGGTAGTTGGCGAAGGTCAGGTCGTCGGGCCAGAGCGTGAAGGTCGAGGTGATCTCGGTGTTGGTCTTCAGGCTCATATTCACGAGCCAGTAGATCGGGATCAGCAGGAACAGGATGTAGACGGTGCACACCACCGCCGAGCCGTTGACCTTCACGCCCGTCCGGCTGCGCGCGGCGGGGGCGTCGCTTGCGACCGTGGCCATCACTTGCCCTCCCGCGCGTCGAGCGTCGTCATCACGGTGTAGAACACCCACGAAAGCAGCAGGATCACGAGGAAATACATCAGCGAGAACGCCGCCGCCGGCCCGAGATCGAACTGGCCGATCGCCATCTTCACGAGGTCGATGGAGAGCAGCGTCGTGGCGTTGCCGGGCCCGCCGCCGGTGACCACGAACGGCTCGGTGTAGATCATGAAGCTGTCCATGAAGCGCAGCAGGATCGCGATCAGCAGCACGCCCTGCATCTTGGGAAGCTCGATGTAGCGGAACGTGGCCCAGCGGCTCGCCTGGTCGATCTTGGCGGCCTGGTAGTAGGCCTCGGGGATGGAGCGCAGGCCGGCATAGGCCAGCAGCACCACCAGCGAGGTCCAGTGCCACACGTCCATGACGATGATGGTGATCCAGGCCGAGACCGGGTCCTGCGTGTAGTTGTAGTCGATCCCGAGGCTTTCGAGCGTGTAGCCCAGCAGCCCGATGTCCACGCGCCCGAAGATCTGCCAGATGGTCCCCACCACGTTCCACGGGATCAGCAGCGGCAGCGCCATCAGCACGAGGCACACGGACGCCCACACCCCCTTCTTGGGCATGTTCAGCGCGACGAAGACGCCGAGCGGGATTTCGATGGCGAGGATCGCGGCGGAGAAGAACAGCTGCCGGTAGAAGGCGTTCCAGATCCGGTCGGACTCGAGCACGTCCTCGAACCACATCAGCCCGGACCAGAAGAACTGGTTGTTCCCGAAGGTGTCGTTGACCGAGTAGTTCACCACCGTCATCAGCGGGATCACCGCTGAAAACGCCACCAGCGCCAGCACCGGCAGCACGAAGAACCACGCGCGGTTGTTGAAGGGCTTGTCCATCAGGCCGCTCCTTCCTGGATCCAGCCGCCGGAATAGACGTTGACGTGCTCGGGCTCGAAGGTGACGCGGTCGGCGTTCTCCGGCAGGGGGGCGCCCTCGGGGACCACCACGGCGATCTCGCGGCCGAAGAAGTCGGCGCGCACGGTGCGGTGGCTGCCCACGTCGTCGATGCGCCGGACCGTCACCGGCAGGCCGGGACCGCCCGCCGACAGCGTCGCATGTTCCGGCCGCACGCCGATCTCGGCCTCGCCGGCCTTGTAGCGGCGGCGGAGGGCGATCTCGCAGCCCTCCGCATACGCGGTGGCGCCCTCCACCTTCGCGGGCAGGACGTTCATGCCCGGAGAGCCGATGAAGTAGCCGACGAAGGTGTGGGCCGGCCGCTCGAACAGCTCGGCGGGCGTGCCGACCTGCACCACTTCCCCCTCGTACATCACCACCACCTTGTCGGCGAAGGTCAGCGCCTCAGTCTGGTCATGGGTCACGTAGATCATGGTATGGCCGAACTGCGCGTGAAGGGCCTTGAGCTGGGTGCGCAGCTCCCACTTCATGTGGGGGTCGATCACGGTCAGCGGCTCGTCGAACAGGATCGCGCTCACGTCCTGGCGGACCATGCCGCGGCCGAGGCTGATCTTCTGCTTCGCGTCCGCTGTCAGCCCGCGGGCCTTGCGGCCCAGCACGTCCTCCATGCCGATCATGGCCGCGATCTCGCGCACGCGGCGGTCCACGGTGGCCCGGTCCTCGCCCTTGTTGCGCAGGGGGAAGGCGAGGTTCTCGTAGACGGACATGGTGTCGTAGACGACGGGGAACTGGAACACCTGCGCGATGTTGCGCTCCGCGGTCGGCAGGCGCGTCACGTCGCGGTCGCCGAACAGCACCGCCCCCTCGGACGGCGTCAGCAGGCCGGAGATGATGTTCAGGAGCGTGGTCTTCCCGCAGCCCGAGGGGCCGAGCAGCGCATACGCCGCCCCGTCCTCCCATTCGTGGCGCATGGGCTTGAGCGCGTAGTCCGACGGCCCCGAGGGGTTCGGCTTGTAGGAATGCGCGAGGTTCTGGAGCGTGATCCGGGCCATGCGTCTCCCCTCAGGCCGCAAGCGCGTAGGGCGCGGCGGCGACCAGCCGGTCGTCCTCGCCGAAGAGGTAGACGTGCTGCGGGTCCACGAAGACCTCGGCGGAGGCGCCCGCGCGCACGTCCCGCACCCCCGGCGCGACCGAGACCCAGCGATCCTCGCCGTGATCGACGTGCACGATGGTCTCGGAGCCGGTGATCTCGGACACCGCCACGTGCACCTTGAACGCCAGCGCCTCGCTGGAGCGGCGCGACAGGCGCAGGTGGTTGGGGCGGAAGCCGGCGACGTAGCGCCCGTCGGGGGCGTCGCCCAGGCGTCCGGGTGCGGCGGTGGACTGGCTGTCCCCGAACACCAGCTTGCCGCCGGCCTTCGACACCTGCATGAAATTCATCGGCGGGTCCGAGAACACCCGCGCCGTCACCGCATCGGCAGGGCGGCGATAGACCTCCGGCGTGCGGCCGAACTGGGTCACGCGACCCTCCCAGAGGCAGGCGGTGTAGCCGCCGAGCAGCAGCGCCTCGTGCGGCTCCGTGGTGGCGTAGACGAAGATGGCGCCGGATTCGGCGAAGATGCGGGGGATCTCCTCGCGCAGCTCCTCCCGCAGCTTGTAATCGAGGTTCGCCAGCGGCTCGTCCAGCAGCACCAGCCCCGCGTCCTTCACCAGCGCACGCGCGAGGGCGCAGCGCTGCTGCTGCCCGCCCGAGAGCTCCAGCGGCTTGCGGTCCAGCTTGTCGTCGTCGAGCTTCACCATATCGGCGGCTCGGCGGACCCGCTTGTCGATCTCGTCCCGGCTCAGCCCCGCGATCTTGAGGGGCGAGGCGATGTTCTCCCGCACCGTCATCGAGGGGTAGTTGATGAACTGCTGGTAGACCATCGCGACGCCGCGGTCCTGCACCCGGCGGCCGGTCACGTCCTCGCCGTTCCAGATCACGCGGCCCGCTGTCGGCCGCTCCAGCCCCGCCATCAGGCGCATGAGCGTGGTCTTGCCCGACAGCGTCGGGCCGAGCAGGACGTTCATGGCGCCCTGTTCGAGCGTGAGGTCCGTCGGATGGATATGCACATCCGAACCGACGGCCTTCGACACGCCTTCCAACGCGAGGGTCATGCGTTCGTCCTCCCTGCCGCGGACCGGTTCCTCCGACCTCTTCGGCGTCCTATTCCGCAGCTTGCCGCGGCGCCTGCCGCGCCGCCTGCATCCAGTGTTCCAGCGCGCGGGCCTCTTCTTCCGCCACACGCAGGCCGAGCTTGCTTCTACGCCATAGCACGTCCTCGGCGGTGCGGGCGAACTCCCGCTCCATCAACCACCGGACCTCGCGCTCGGTCAGGTCGACGCCGAAGCGGCGGCCCATGTCCTCGCGCCGCGCAGCTCCATCCAGCATCAGCGCCGCATCCGTGCCGTAGGCGCGCGCAAGCCGGAGGGCGCCGTCAGCCCCGACAAAAGGATGATCCGCCCGAAGCTGATCCGCAACCGCCTCGGTCCCGTCGTGAGGGAAATCCCCGCCCGGCAGGGGCGCGCCCGCCGTCCAGGGCGGAGCGGCGACGCCGAGCTTCGCCAGCGCCGCCTCCGCCAGCCGCCGGAACGTGGTGATCTTGCCCCCGAACACATGCAGCGCCGGAGCGCCCTGCGCGTCGAGGCTCAGGACGTAGTCCCGCGTGGCCTGCGTCGCGTTCGACGCGCCATCGTCGTGCAGCGGACGGACGCCGGCATAGGTCCACACGATGTCCGACGCCTCCACCGGCCGGCGGAGATAGCCCGACACCGCCTCGCGCAGGTAGTCGGCTTCGGGCTGCGTGCAGACGGCGGCGCCGGGATCGCCCTCATGCGCCTGTTCGGTGGTGCCGATCAGCGTGAAGTCCCGCTCATAGGGGATGGCGAACACGATCCGGCCGTCCGACTGCTGAAAGATGTAGGCGCGGTCTCCCTCGAACAGCCGGCGGGTCACGATGTGGGAGCCGCGGACCAGCCGCGCCTTCGCCGGCGGACGCGCCTTCATGCGGCCTGCGATCACCTCCTCGACCCATGGTCCGGCGGCGTTGACCAGCGCCTTCGCGCGCCGCTCGCGGCTCTCGCCCGTCGCCATGTCGCGCAGGACCGCCCGCCAGACATCGCCCTCGCGCCAGGCGCGCTCCAGCCGGGTGCGGGTCAGGATCTCGGCCCCGCGCTCCGCCGCGTCCCGCGCGTTCAGCGCAACCAGCCGCGCGTCGTCCACCCAGCAGTCCGAGTATTCGAAGCCGCGGCGAAACTCCGGCTTCAGCGGCGCGCCGGCGGGATCGTGGCCGAGATCCAGCGCGCGATGCGGCGGAAGAACCTTCCGGCCTCCCAGATGATCGTAGAGGAACAGCCCCGTCCTCAGCAGCCATGCCGGCCGAAGCCCCGCATGGTGGGGAAGCACGAAGCGCATGGGCCGGCAGATGTGAGGCATCGCTGCGAGCAGCGTCTCCCGCTCCTGCAACGCCTCGCGGACCAGACGGAACTCGCGGTGCTCCAGGTAGCGCAGGCCGCCATGCACCAGCTTCGTGGAGGCGGAGGACGCGCCCTGCGCAAGGTCCCCCTGCTCGGCCAGCGTCACCGAAAGCCCGCGGCCGGCCGCGTCACGCGCGATGCCGCAACCGTTCACGCCGCCGCCGACGATGAGAAGATCCGCGATGTCCGAACCGTGGGTCATGTGGGAGAGCATGTTCGATAATGTTCGTATTCGTCAACCACGAAAATATCCGAAAGATAAATCTCCAGATCCGCGCAGGCGCTTCCCGTGGCGCGCCGCCGCGCGTTAAGGTGGGCCGCAGCATTGGGGACGGCGGATGGCCTATTCGATCCGACAGCAGCAGATCCTCGACCTCGCCGGCGAGGTGGGGCACGTCCGCGTGGAGGAGCTGGCGGAGCGTTTCGCCGTCAGCCCCCAGACCATCCGCAGGGACCTCGGCGAGCTCTGCGACCGCCACGCGCTCGACCGCACGCACGGGGGGGCGGTCCTGCCGGCCAGCGCCCACAACTTCGCCTACGCCGCCCGACGCGATTTCATGCGCGAGGAGAAGGAGCGGATCGCCCGCGCCTGCGCCGAGCGGATCCCCGACGGCTCCTCCCTCTTCATCAACATCGGCACCACCACCGAAGCGGTGGCCCGCGCGCTGACCGTGCGCGAGGATCTGATGGTGATCACCAACAACCTGAACGTGGCGACCATCCTGGCGCCTTCGGAGAAGGCGGAGGTCGTGGTCGCGGGCGGCGTGGTCCGCCGCTCGGACCTCGCGCTGGTGGGAGAGGCCACGACCGACTTCATCCGCCAGTTCCGCGTGGACATGGCGGTCATCGGCGTCTCGGCTATCGCGCCGGACGGGGCGCTGCTGGACTACGACTACCGGGAGGTCCGGGTCGCGCAGGCGATCATCGAGAACGCGCGCCGCGTCTGCCTCGTGGCCGACGGCTCGAAGTTCGAGCGGAACGCGCCGGTGCGCATCGGCTCACTGCAGGAGGTGGACATGCTGATCACCGACCGCGCCCCTCCTGACGGCATAGTCCAATTGTGCCAGGAGGCGGGGATCGAGGTGGTGATCGGCTGACGCGCCGTCGCCGCCGGAGGGTGCGGGCCGGCGAACCGGCCCGCCGCCTGCATCACTTCTGAAGTTCGGTCCAGATGCGGGTGTAGATGTCCTTCGCCTCGGGCGGGCAGGTCGGCATGAACTCGCCCGCATCCGCCAGCTCCGCGGCGGGATTGATCTCCGGCGCGCTCTGCATCTCCTCGGGCATGTACTGCTGCGACCCCTCGATCCCGTTGGCGTAGCGCGCGAACTCCGAGATCATGGCCGCATTCTCCGGGTCCATGATGAAGTTCATGAACAGCTTCGCGTTCTCCACGTTCTTCGCGTCCGAGGTCATGGCGACCGAGTCCATCCACACCGGATAGCCTTCCTTCGGGTAGCCGTAGACCACATCCGGGTTGTTCAGCCGCGCGCGGAAGGTGGAGCCGTTCCAGTTGACGGACGCCGCGTAGTCCCCGGACGAGAGCTTGTCGGTGGTGCCGTAGTCCATGGACATCCACTTGGGCTTGGCCGCCATCAGCGTGTCGCGTACCTTGCGCAGGACCTCCTTGTCCATCGTGCAGGGCTCGCCGCCCTCGTACATGATGGCGAGCGACATGACGTCCATCATCTCGGGCACCACGTTGACCTTGCCGACCAGCGCCTCCGGCGGGTCCATGAAGATGGCCGAGGTGTTGGGATCCCCGTCATAGACCGAGGTGTTGACCGCCACGCCCGTGGTGCCCCACTGCCACGGCACAGTGTAATGGCGGCCCGGATCCCAAGGGACATCCTTCCAGCGCCCGGCCATGTGCTTGAAGTTCTCCATCTGGTCGGGGCGGGCCTCCTGGATCACGCCCTCGTCGATGAAGATCTGCACGTAGTTGTTGGTGGGCACCACGATGTCGAAGCCCGCGCCGCCGGCCTTCAGTTTTGTCAGGGCGGTGGTGTTGGAGTCGTAGTCCGTGACGGTGACGTCCACGTCATACTGCTTCTCGAACTTCTCGATCAGCTCGGGCGAGGTGTAGTTGCCCCAGTTGTAGATGTTCAGCTCGCCTTCGGCCTGCGCGGCCCCGGCGGTCAGCGCGACGGCGGCGGCGATCGCGGTGGTGGTCCTGAGTGTCATGGGTCGGTTTCCCTGTCGTTTCATGAGGATCCCCGCTTTCTGGTGAGCAGGAAGAAGGCCGTCAGCAGCGCCACCGTCACCCCCAGCAGGGCGGTCGAGATGGCGTTAACCTCGGGCGTCACCGCGCGGCGGAGCTGGCCCAGCATGTAGGTGGGCAGCGTGTCCTGACCGGCGGATTTCACGAACTCGGTGATGACCACGTCGTCGAGCGAGATGACGAAGGCGAGCATCGCCCCCGCCGCGATCCCCGGCGCCATCAGCGGCAGCGTCACCCGGCGGAACACCCGCCAGGGCGTGGCGTAGAGGTCGGCGGCCGCAGTCTCGTAGGTCAGGTCCATCCCCTCCAGCCGCGCGCGGATGGGGAGGTACGCGAAGGGCACGCAGAAGGCGGCGTGACCGGCCACGAGGTAGCCGAGTCCCTGGTACCCGGTCGCGACCTTGATGGAGGCGAAGAAGATCAGCAGCGCGACCGCCGAGACGATCTCCGGCACCATCAGCGGCTGGTTGACCATGGCGTAGATCGCCATGCGCCCTCGGAAGGGACGCACGCGGGTGGTGCCCAGCGCCGCCATGGTGGCGAAGGTCGTGGCGATGCCGGAGGCGAGCGCGGCGAGGATCAGCGAGCGCATCGTCGCCTCCTGCACCTGCTCGTTCTGCCAGGCCACGGCGTACCAGCGGAAGGAGAACCCTTCCCACAGCGCCACGGAGTTCCCATCGTTGAAGGAGTAGACCACGAGCGTCACGATCGGCGCGTAGAGGAGCACGAAGCACAGCGCCGCGATGGCGGTGAAGCCCGGCAGGCGGCGGACGGAGAAGGCGCGCTCAGCCACGGTCGTCCCCCTGGGCTGCATGGCGCACGTAGACCATCAGCGCGGCCATCACCGCGATCAGCAGCGTGATCGAGAGCGCGGCGCCGAGCGGCCAGTTGCGCCCGGCACCGAACTGAAGCTCGATCAGGTTGCCGAGCATCATGTTCTTGCCGCCCCCCAGCACGCGGGGCGTGACGTAGGCGCCGAGCGAGGGGATGAACACCAGGATCGTCCCCGCCACGATCCCCGGCCGCGCCAGCGGCAGCACGATCCGCCTGAGCACCGCGAGCCGGGAGGCGTAGAGGTCGTAGGCCGCCTCCACCAGCCGGAAGTCCAGCCGGTCCAGCGCCGCGTAGATCGGCAGGACCATCAGCGGCAGGTACACGTAGACCATGCCGATCAGCACCGCCCCGTCGGTGTAGAGGATCTGGATCGGGGTCTCGATCACCCCAAGGCGGATCAGGGCGGTGTTCAGCAGCCCCTCGTTGCGGATCACCTCCATGATCGCGAAGGTGCGGATCAGGAGGTTGGTCCAGAAGGGAATGGTGATGAGGAACAGCCACATGGCCCGCCGCTCCCGCGGGCGGGTGGCGATGAACCAGGCGGTGGGCAGCCCCAGCACGAAGGCCACGGCGGCGGTCATCAACGACAGCTTCACCGACCGCCAGAAGATGGTCAGATGCGCGTCCTGCAGCATCAGCGTGTCGTCGAAGATGTCGCGCGTGAAGACCACGCCGAACCAGCCCTCGACGGACGGCTTCCACACCACGCCCCCATAATCGCCGGGCGAGAGGAACGAGTAGGCCAGCACGATCAGCAGCGGCCCGGCGGCGGCGAAGGCCAGCAGCGCCAGCGCGGGGGCCGAGAGCAGCCAGCTGCGCCGCACCTCCGCCCACCGCGCGGCCCGCTCCCCTTCGGCCTGCGGAAGAGGGGCCGAGGGCGGGGGGGCGGCGGGCTCGGCCATCAGTCGCGCACCAGCCGGACGGCGCCGGGGGCGAAGGTCAGGCCTACCGGGGCGCCCGCACGCAGCGGCGCCTCCGAGGCGGGAGCGTTCTGCACGCGGGCGGTGACGGTCTCGCCATCCTCCAGCGCCAGGCGGTAATGGGTGTCGGTCCCGAAATACACGATCTCCGCGATTTCCGCCGGCAGCGACCCCGGCGCGCCCGGCTCCGTCAGGCGCACATGCTCGGGCCGCACAACCACGCTGGTCCGGCCGGGCGCGGCGCCCGCCGGCGCCTCCAGCGTCAGCCCGCCGGGGAGGCGCAGGGCCGCCCCCTCCACCTCGGCCTCCAGGAAGTTGGTCTCGCCGATGAAGCTCGCCACGAAGCGGGAGGCGGGGGCGTCGTAGATCTCCCGCGGGGGGCCCATCTGGAGGATCCGACCCTCGCTCATCACCGCAATCCGGTCGGACATGGTCAGCGCCTCCTCCTGATCGTGGGTGACGAAGACGAAGGTGATCCCCGTCTCGGTCTGGAGGCGCTTCAGCTCGATCTGCATCTCCTTGCGCAACTTGAGGTCGAGCGCCGAGAGCGGCTCGTCCAGCAGCAGCACCTTCGGTTCGGGCGCCAGCGCGCGCGCCAGCGCCACCCGCTGCTGCTGCCCGCCCGAGATCGCGCCGGTCTGGCGGTCGCGCATGGCCTCCATCTTCACCATGCGCAGCATCCGGTCCGTGGTCCGCGCGATCTCGTCCTTCGGGCGGCCCAGCATCTCCAGCCCGAAGGCGATGTTCTGCGCGACCGTCAGGTGGGGAAACAGCGCGTAGGACTGGAACACCGTGTTCACCGGCCGCTTGTGGGGCGGCAAACGCGAGATGTCGTCGCCATGCAGCAGGATCGCGCCTTCGGTCGGATGCTCGAACCCTGCGATCAGGCGCAGGAGCGTGGTCTTTCCGCAGCCCGACGGCCCGAGCAGCGTGAAGAACTCGCCCTCGCGGATCTCGACCGAGACGTCGTCGAGGGCGCGGAACGCCCCGTCCTTGCCGGGAAACACCTTCGAGACGTTCCGGGCCGCGATGGCGACGGATCGGACCTCGGGATCACTCTCGCCGCGCATCAGGCCTCCGGTCCCCCGCCGCGGGCGCTGCGGCCGCGAAAGGCTAACGGAACCGGGCGAAGTATCAAGCCGTTTGCAGGCCTCCGATCCGCGGACGCCGGTGCGCCCAGGGCCGCGCCCGCTCGATCTGGCCGCAGAGCGACATCAGCCGCGCGTCGTCCCCGAAGGCGGCCGCCAGATGCACGCCCACCGGCAGATCGCCGGACCACCCCAGCGGCAACGAGACCGCCGGCTGCCCCGAGGCGTTGAACGCCGCGGTGAAGGGCGAGTACTCGAAGCACCCGCCAGGTCCCATCCGATAGGCGAGGAAATCCTCGAACTCTGGCCGGGCATGGGCGAAGCGGCCCAGCTCGGCCGGCGGCTCCGCGAGGGTCGGCGACAGCAGGACGTCATAGGGCGCAAGCGCCAGCGCCATGGCGCGTCCGAAGGCGTGGACGGCGTTCACCGCCGCAAGATAATCCGCGCCCGTCAGGGTCATCGCATGCAGGCAGGCCCCGCGTGCGACCGGCTCCAGCAGGTCCAGCCCGTGGCCGGGAAGTCCCTTGGCCGCCGCCTCGGCGCGGACCCAGCCCCAGGTCCCGCAGGCTACTATGTCGGTCCAGGCCCGCATCATGGCGCGCTGGTCGGCGCTCGGCCGCGCCTCCTCGACCCGGTGCCCCATATCCTCCAGCAGCGCCGCCGTCTCCTCCGCCGCGCGGCGGCAGTCGGGATGCACGGGCGCGCCCTCGAAGGTCGTGGCGCAAAGGGCGATCCGAAGCGGCGCGGGATCGCGGGCGAGCGCCTCCGAAAAGCTCCCCTTCATGGCCGGCGCGACATAGGGCGCGCCCAGGTCCGGCCCCGCCACCGTGTCCAGCAGCGCGGCGGTGTCGCGCAGGGTCTGGGTGAGGAAGCCGTTCGTGGCCATGCCGCCCCAGCCCTCGCCCGAGTCCGGCCCCTCGGGCAGGCGCCCGCGGCTGGGCTTGAACCCCACGAGCCCGCAGCAGGACGCCGGGATGCGCACCGATCCGCCCCCGTCCGAGCCGTGCGCCGCCGGCACGATCCCCGCCGCCACCGCCGCCGCCGCGCCGCCCGAAGACCCTCCGGCAGAGCGGCCGGGCGCCCAGGGGTTCCGGGTGGGCCGCCCGTAGACCGCGGCCTCGGTGGTCACGCCGATGCCGCCTTCAGGCGCCGCGGTGCGCCCGAACATCACCAGCCCCGCCCGACGAAGCCGGGCCGTCACCTCCGCATCGTGGTCATGCTCGGTCCCGAGCGTCAACCGGCAGGCTTCGTCCGTCGGAAGGCCGACCGCCCCTGCGTCGAGGTCCTTGAGCAGGAACGGAACGCCCGCGAAGGCGCCCGAGGCCCCGGAGATCTCCCGCGCCGCCGCGCGGGCTTGGTCCTCCGCCACCCGCGTCACGGCGCCCAGCCGGGGCTCCAGCGCCGCCGTCCGCCGCAGAGCCTCGTCGAGCAGCGCTTCCGCCGTGGTTTCGCCCCGGCGGACCAGGTCGGCGAGGCCGGTCGCGTCGAAGTCGTCGTAGCCGTCCATGCCATCCTCTCCCCGCCGGTTCTTTACGGCCGGCAACCTAACCCCTCCCGTCGCGGTAGCGAAACCGGCGGCGACTGCCCAATCGCGATATTCCCCCAGCAGCCCTTCACGCTCAGCCGCAACGCCTCGCCGGGGTGCGGCCGAACTCCGGCGCCGCGGAAACACGGCCTCGGCCCCCGAGGCCTCCGCCTACCGCAGGCAGTCCGCCAGCGACCCCGCCAGCTTCCTCAGCAGCGCCGGGTAAAGGCCCGGTCCCGCCTCCAGCCCCACGCCCATCGGGTCCAGCACCGCCGTCCGCACCTCGCCGTCCCCGAACACGGCGCGGACGACGCCCGGCCTGAACTGCGGCTCGGTGAAGACGCACACGGCGCCGACCTCGGCCGCCAGGTCGCGCACCTCCGCCACCCGCGCCGGGCTCGGTTCCGACGCATCGCTGAGCGAGATCGCCCCCGCCGCGGGGATGTCGAAGCGCTGACCGAAATACTGGTAGGCGTCGTGGAAGACGATGTAGGGCCGCCCGCGGACCGGCGCGACGGTCGCCTCCAGCTCCGCGGTCAGGTCGTCCATCTCCGCCTGCGCGGCCCCCGCGTTCCGGCGATAGGCCTCCGCATTGTCGGGATCGGTCTCCGCGAGCGTCCGCGCGATGGCCCCGAGCCAGAGGCGCGCATTGGCCGGGTCCAGCCACGCATGGGGATCGACGCCTTCATGCTCATGAGCGTGATCGTCGGGGTCCTCGTCCGCCCCCCGCTCGTGGTCGCGGCCGTGTTCCGCATCATCCCCCTCATGGGCATGGTCATGCGCCTCGAACGTGGCCCCCTCGCGGAACTCCAGCCGCGTCGCGCCGTCCGCCTCGATCAGCTCCACCGTCCGCGCGTCCGGCGCCAGCGTCTCCAGCGCGCCCTGGAACCACGGCGTCAGCTCCGGGCTCGTCCAGAACACCACCTCCGCATCCTGCAGCGCCGCGGCCTCCGACGGCCGCATGGAATATCCGTGAGGCGAGGCCCCCTCCTTCACGACCAGGGCGGGCTCCCCCACACCCTCCATCACCCGCGCGACCAGCGAATGCACCGGCGGGATGTCTACCGCCACGGCGGGCGCGTCCGCCAGGACCGGGGACGCAAGAACGGCGAGCGCGGCGGCGAGCGCGGCTGAGCGAGAGCGCATCTGGAGCACCTTCATTGTTACCATATAACGCATCGCACTTGCTGGCACAGAAGATATAACATATCAAGGCGCGACCTTCGGGACGAACGGGAGCGACGCATGGAGCTTCTCGGCTTCGAGAGCCACGACCACCGGGATTGCATCGCCGTCGGCGTGGCGGCGGCGGAGCGCGTCTGCGCCGAACGGCGGCTCCAGTTCACCCCGGCGCGCCGCCGGGTGCTGGAGATCCTGCTGGAGGGCCACCGCGCCATGGGCGCCTACGACATCCTCGACCGCCTGCGGGAGGAGGGGCTCGGCTCCCAGCCCCCCGTCGCCTACCGGGCGCTCGACTTCCTCACCGCCAACGGCTTCGCCCACAAGATCGAGCGGCTGAACGCCTTCATCGCCTGCGCCCACCCCGAGGCGCGCCACGCCCCCGCCTTCATGATCTGCCGCGGCTGCGATGCGGTGGCGGAGGCCCGGGCCGAGCCCGCCCGCGGCATGCTTGGCCGCGCGGCGCGGGAGGCCGGCTTCCGCATCGACCGCACGGTGGTGGAGGCGGAGGGCCTCTGCGCCGCCTGCGCGGCGGAGGAGGCGTGAGCCTCATCGAGGCCCGCGGCCTCTCGGTCCGGCTCGGCGGCACGCAGGCGCTGCGGAACGTGGACTTCGCCATCGACCGCGGAGAGATCGTCACCGTCGTCGGCCCCAACGGCTCCGGCAAGTCCACGCTGCTGCGCGCGCTGGTCGGCGCCGTCTCCGCCTCGGGCGGCGAGATTCGGCGCGCGCCCGGCCTGCGCATCGGCTACGTGCCGCAGAAGCTGCATGTGGACCCGACCCTGCCGCTGACCGTGCGCCGCTTCCTCGGCCTGCCCCGGCGAACGACGCGGGAGGCGGCGGAGGCCGCGCTGGACCGCGCCGGCGCCGAGGGGCTGGCCGAGCGGCAGATGGCCGCCCTCTCCGGCGGCCAGCTCCAGCGCGTCCTCCTCGCCCGCGCGCTGCTGGAGACGCCGGACCTCCTGATCCTGGACGAGGCGACGCAGGGTCTCGACCAGCCCGGCTCCGCCGCCTTCTACCGCCGGATCGAGGAGGTGCGCCGGGAGCTGGACTGCGCCGTCCTCATGGTCAGCCATGAGCTGCACGTGGTGATGAGCGCCTCCGACCGCGTGATCTGCCTCAACGGCCATGTCTGCTGCGAGGGGCGACCGGACGTGGTGGCCTCCGCACCCGAATACCGCGCCCTCTTCGGCAGGGGAACGCAGGGGGCGCTGGCCCTCTACCGCCACGACCACGACCACCACCACGACCATGGGGCGGAGGCCTGATGCTCGACGATTTCCTGACACGCGCTGCCCTCGCGGGCGTGGGAGTGGCGCTTGCGGCCGCGCCGCTCGGCTGCTTCGTGGTCTGGCGGCGCATGGCCTATTTCGGCGACGCGACGGCGCATGCCTCCATGCTGGGCGTGGCCCTGTCGCTCGCCTTCTCCATGTCGGTCTTCGTGGGCGCGCTGGCGATGTCGCTGGTCATGGCCACCACCGTCTCCACGCTCAGCGGGCGCGGCTACGCCATGGACACGCTGCTGGGCGTCGCTCGCTCATTCGGCGCTCGCCTTCGGGCTGGTGGCGGTGTCCTTCCTCTCGGGCATCCGCATCGACCTTTCAGCCTATCTATTCGGGGACATCCTGGCGGTGGGACGGTCGGACCTCGCGGTGATCTGGGGCGGCTCGGCGCTGGTGCTGGGTCTCGTGGCCTGGCGCTGGTCGGCGCTCCTGACCACGACGCTGTCCGAGGAGCTGGCCCACGCCGCCGGCATCGATCCGCGGAAGGAGCGGCTGGTCCTGACGCTGGCGCTGGCGACGACGGTGGCGGTCGCGATCAAGGTGGTGGGGGTGCTGCTGATCGCGGCGATGCTGATCGTGCCGGCCGCCGCGGCCCGCACCTTCGCCCGCACGCCCGAGGCGATGGCCGCGCTCGCCGCCCTGATCGGCGCCGCCTCCGCCCTCCTGGGCCTGTGGGGGGCCTGGACCTTCGACACCCCGACGGGCCCGAGCATCGTCTGCGTCGCAGCCGCGATCTTCGGCGTTTCGGCGATCGCGGGGGCGGCGCGCCAGGCGCACTGACCCCGGCTGGCTCCGCCCTCGGATTCGGTCGAAGGCGCCGCGAAGCACGAGTTCGCACAGGTGGGAGCTCCGCGAAAGGCGAGGTGGCGGAGAGACGGACTGCACATTATGGAAGGCACGGACAGGCCCGTTGCGTCCCTCGCCAACCTACTGCGCCTGCATCGGCCTGTGGTGATCGTGGATGAGGCCCATAACGCCCGCACGCCTCTGTCCTTCGACACGCTCTGACCCGCACCGGGTGTGCCGGAGGCTCCCACTCCCGAGCAGGGTGGAGCCCATGAGCAAGACGACGAACAAGTTCTCCCCTGAAGTGCGCGAACGCGCGGTGCGGCTGGTTCCGGACGATGAGAGCCGGCATGGCTCGCAGGCAGGCGATCCTGTCGGTGTCGGCGAAGATCGGCTGCACGGCGCAGACGCTGAACGAGTGGATCAAGCGCGCCGGGATCGACGGCGGCCGCCGCGCCGGCGTCCCCGCGGAGATGGTCGAGAAGATGAAGGCGCTGGAGCGGGAGAGCCGCGCGCTGCGCCAGGCCAACGAGATCCTGCGCAAGGCCAGCGCCTGTTTTGCACCGGCGGAGCTCGACCGTCGGTCGAAGACATGATCGCTTTCATCGACGAGTTCGGCACGAGGCCGCCATCGGTCCGAGGCCCATGCCGGACGGATGGAGCATGGGATCGAGCCGATCTGCCGGATGCCGCCGATCGCCCCCTCCACCTGCCGCGATCATCGGGCCAAACGGGCGGAGCCGTCCCGCAGGTCCGAGGGGGCGCGGCGCGACGAGGCCCTGCGCCCGGAGATCCGGGGCGTCTTCGAGGAGAACTTCGGCGTCTACGGCGTCCGCAAGGTCTGATGGACTCCCTGCAATATTCAACGCGGCAGCTGAAGCGCGAAGGCTTCGCCGGGCTCAGTCCATGCTTGCGACAAACCTCCGTCGTCGCCATCCCGGCCTCCTGTTCCCTGATCATCTCGATGACCTCCGTGTCGGTGAAACGGCTCTTCCTCATGTCGCCTGCTCCTTCGAGGTGGGGCAAACTCTACATCACAGCGAGCGCTTTCGCGGGGGCAGGTCACCTGGGCTATCTGGGTTTCGGAAATGGAACTCCGGTCCCTCGTAGCCGCTTTTCTCAATGAGACGGAAACGGACGAGGATGCAGGAACATGGCGGAGCCTACGCGGAACGAAGCGCAGAAGGGGCCTCTCGCCCACGCGCTTGCCGCCCGTTCCACGAGTCTGTCCCTTTCCCGCAAGCGCCCCGCAGCATGACTTCGCGCACCGATCCCGACGTGCCCGCGCGGCTGCGACGCCAGCGGGCCGTGCTCGCCGATTTCGGGCTCTTCGCGTTCAGGAGCAACGATATCGAGGAGCTTCTTTGCGAGGCGGCGCGGCAAGTTTCGTCGGCGCTGGACGTGGATCTCGTGAAGATCCTGGAACACCGGCCCGAGAGCGACGACATGTTGATCCGCGCCGGCGTGAACTGGCAGCCCGGCGTGGTGGGAGAAGCGACGCTGGGGGCCGACGACCGCTCGCCGGGGGGACACGCGCTCCTGCATGACGAGCCGGTCGTGTCGCCCGACGTCTCGAAGGAGACGCGCTTCCGGATCCCTCAGGTCCTCCTCGATCATGGCGTCAAGAGCATGGTCAACGTGATCATCGCCGGCGACGGGCGGCCCTTCGGCGTCCTCGAGGTGGACGCGCAGGAGGCTCGGATCTTCGACGAGGACGCCGTCGACTTCCTCCGCAACTACGCCAACCTCCTGGCTGCCGCGGTCCAGCGCATACGATCGCATCTGTCGCTGTCGCAGGTGGCCGAGGAGCGTCGGCTGCTTGCGGAAGAGCTTCGGCACCGGGTGAAGAACATCCTCGCGCTCGCCCAAGCGGTCGCCAGCCAGACCAACACCGAGGGTCGCAGCGGCCAGGAGTTCCGGGATGCCTATCTCGGCCGCCTCGGGGCGCTCTCCCGCGCCCAGGGCATAATGTTCGAGGACCGGGGCCTGCATGTCGATCTTCAGGAGCTGCTGGCGCGCACTCTCGAGCCGCATGGCGCCGACCGGCCGGAGGCGGTGGACATGGAGGGCGAGCCGACGGAGATCCCGCCGCAGACCGGCCTGACCCTGGGCCTCGTGCTCTACGAGCTTGCCACGAACGCCGCCAAATACGGCGCCCTCTCGACGGAGGAAGGGTGCATCCGGATCCGCTGGAGGGTCGACGAGACGTCGGAGCGCGTCCCCATCGTCCGGCTGACCTGGGCGGAGGAGGGCGGCCCGCCGGTGATCCCGCCCTCCCGGCGGAGCTTCGGGACCAGGATGATCTCACGCGCCTTCACGGGCGAGCCGGGCGGCGGCGCAGACCTACGATACGATCCCGACGGGCTGAAATGCGAGCTTGCATTTCCCGCCGGCAGAGAAGGCGAAGAGGCCGACGAGGCGGATCCATGACCGACGACGAACCGCAGACGGCGCTTGCCGGCCTGCACGTGCTCATCGTCGAGGATGAGCTGATGATCATGCTGGAGATCGAGGCCATCCTGGAGGACCAGGGCTGCGTGGTCGTGGGTCCGGCGTCGTCGACGCCTGCCGCGCTGGACGCGATCGCGAGGGAACGGACGGACCTTGCGGTTCTCGACGTGAACCTGCGCGGCAAGCGCTCCACGCCGATCGCGGCGGCGCTGCACGAGCGCGACACGCCCTACGTCGTCGTGAGCGGATACCGCGCCGGGGCGCTGGACGATCCGGCGCTTGCACCGGCGGCATGGTTGAGCAAGCCCGTGGACCGCGTCGCGCTGGTTCGCGCCTTGGCGGAGGCCGCGAGAACGGCAAGGCCATCCAAGGCCTAGAGCCTCGCCCCTTTCGGCGCAGGGCTTCCCGCAGCACGGTCTTGTCCAAGCCGAGACGACGACGAGCCGCTCGAGCTTGCCGTTCTCATCCTTCAGCTGCTTGAGACGGCGCGCCTCGTCGGCGCCCATGCCGTCGCACTTCTTCTTTCAGCGGTCAACCATCGCCTCCGACACGCCCTCTGCCGGCGGATTTCGTCCACTGCGACGCCGCCGGCCGCCTGCCTCGGGGTGCAGGCGAGCTGCTGGTCCGAACTTCGCCTGCTCCTCGACGCCCTCGTTCTCATCAGTGCGAGAGCGCCCGGAAAATCACCCTCCGACTGGACCGCATGAGACCGGCAGCAACAGGCGCCTCGACTTCGGCGCGGCGCTCGCCATCACCTTCTTGGAGCGACATCCCTTCAGGATCGAGCAGCAGGCATCGCCCGCCGGCGTACGGCGTCCGGGCCTCCAGCTCCCTTGGGGCGCAACTGACCAGGTCTTCGGCGGACCTCGACCGCCCGGACGCTTCCTTCTCGGCTCAAGCGCCCGGATCAGGCGATCCAGAACGCCTTCTCGAGGTCGTCGAAATCCGCCACCGGCCCCTCGTGCTTGTTGCGCCCGAGCTCCAGCACGTAGACGTAGTCGGCGATCTTCAGGGCGTGCCGGATCTCCTGGTCCACCAGCAGGATCGTCAGGCCGTCGCGGCGGGCGAGGTCGGTCAGCATCGCGTAGACTTCCTGCGCCAGCATCTTCGAGAGCCCCGCCGTGGGCTCGTCCACCAGCAGCATCTTCGGCTCGGCCATCAGGACGCGGCCGATCTCGACCATTCGCTGCTGGCCGCCCGACAGCTCTCCGGTGATCTGGCGACGCTTGTCGCGGAGCGCGGGGAAGCGCTCGTAGTTCCGCTCGATCTTCTCGCGCACCTGGGCCCGATCCTTGCGGAAGGTCCAGCCGCCGAGCATCAGGTTCTCCTCCACCGTCATGTCGCGGAAGACCCCGGGCTGCTGGGGGATGTAGGCGAGGCCCTTGAGGATGCGCTCATGGGTGGGCACGCCAAGCAGGCTCTCGCCCTCCAGCACCACGTCGCCCTTGAAGGGGGGGAGGAAGCCGAAGGCGGCCTTCAGCGCGGTGGACTTGCCCACGCCGTTCGCGCCGAGGATGGTGGTGATCTGCCCCCGCCGCGCCTTGATGTCGAGGTCGGAGAGGATGTTGAGGTCGCGGTAGTAGCCGACCGAGAGATCCCGCAGCTCCAGCACCGCGTCGATCATGCGGCGTCCTCCTCGTCCGAGCCGAGATAGGCCTCGATCACCGTCGGGTCGCGCTTGACGGCGTCCGGATGGCCGTCGGCGATCAGGTCGCCGAAGTTCAGCACCAGCAGCCGCTGGGACAGCGAGAACACCGCGTCCATCTGGTGGGAGATGATGATGATCGCCTTGCCCGCCTCGTTGACCCGGCGGATATAGGCGTAGATCACCTCCATCAGGCGCGGATGCACGCCGGCGAAGGGCTCGTCCAGGATCACCACGTCGGGGTCGAGCATCAGGAGCCGGCCAAGCTCCAGCAGCTTCTGCTGCCCGCCCGAGAGGGCCTGCGCGTATTCGTTGCGCAGGTGGTCGAGGGTCAGGAACTCCAGCACCTCCATCGACTTCTCGCGCACCTCGGCGCGGTTGGCGGCGCCCATGGCCAGCGCCGGAACGGCGAGGTTCTCCAGCACCGTCATCCGCCGGAATGCCCGCGTTACCTGGAAGGTGCGCCCCAGCCCCGCCCGCGCCACCTCATAGGGCTTGAGCTGGTCGATGCGCTCTCCGTTCAAATAAACCGTGCCGGAGGAGGGGGTCACCGCCCCGTCCAGAACGTTGGTCAGCGTGGTCTTGCCGGCGCCGTTGGGGCCGATCAGGCCGATCAGCTCCGGCCCCTTCACCTCGAAACTCACGCCCTTGAGGACGTGCAGGCCGCCATAGCGCTTGTGCAGGTTGCGAACGCTGAGATGGATCATTCGGCGGGCTCCCCGGCGGCGCCGCGGCGGGCGACGGTCTCCTTCGCCACGTCGCCGCGCATGAAGCGCTTGATCAGCGGCGCGATCAGGCCGTTGCGGAAGAAGCGCAGCGTGACCATCAGCAGGACGCCGAAGAACACCAGCCGCCAGACCGTCATGTCGATCTCGTAGCCCGCCGATGAAGATGTTGTTGCGCAGCATCTCCAGCGCGAACTGGAGGAGGATCGCGCCGATGGCGGCGGCGAAGAAGTTCTCCAGCCCCCCGATCACCGCCATGGCCACGACGAGGCTCATCTGCAGCAGGAACAGCAGGTTCGGCGTGACGATGCCGACGTAGTGCGCCTGCACCGCGCCCGCCGCCGCCGCCATGCCGGTGGTCACGGTGAAGACCAGCACCTTGTAGCGCGTGGTGTTGACGCCGAGCGCGGCGGCCGCGTCCTCGTCCTCGCGCAGCGCACGGACGAACAGCCCGAAGCGCGAGCGCGCGAGCCAGGTCAGCGCCGCGAGGCAGGCCAGCAGCAGCGCCAGCATCACGAAGTAGGGCGGAAGCTTGTCGGTCGGGCCGAACTCGTGGCCGAGGAAAGTCAGCCCGCTCGGGAACAGCGGCGGCAGCTCCATCCCCGCCTGCCCGCGGGTGATGTCGATCTCAGCCGAGATCACCGCCTTCACGATCTCCGAGAACCCCAGAGTGAACAGCGCGAGGTAGGCGGCCCGCAGCCGCAGCACCAGCAGGCCCACGAGGAAACCGAACAGCGCCCCGATGCAACGTCCCCAGCACGATCCCCAGCAGGACCGGCATCCGCGTGACCTCGACCCCCGGTCCCCACGCCTCCTGCGCCTGGCTCAGGCAGTCCTGCGTCAGCGTGGTGGAGGTGACGCCGACCGCATCCACGACGCCCAGCCACATGCCGCCGACCTGCACCTCGGCGCAGAGGCCCGTGGGCTCCGGCGACAGGAACAGGTAGTGGCAGAACAGCGCCGTGCCGTAGGCGCCGATCCCCATGAAGGCCATGTGCCCGAAGGAGAACTGCCCGGCATAGCCCGCAAGCATCGACCAGCTCGACGCGAGGATCGCGTAGAAGAACGCCGTGATCATCACGTGCATCAGGTAGGCGTCGCCGCCGAAGACGAAGGGGAAGGCGACCAGCCCCGCCAGCAGCAGGGCGCCGGCGAGGATCGGGATGCGGGCCGAGCCCTCAGCGGGAGCCATGCGCGCCTCCCGCGAAACGTCGGCCGAAGAGGCCGGTGGGCCGCAGCAGCAGCGTCAGCGTCAGCAGGATCATCCCATAGGCGGGGATGTAGGAGGCGGCCTTCTGGGGGTCCGGGATGCAGCCCGTGCCCGCCGCCTCCACCAGCCCCACGAGGATCCCGCCCAGGAACGCGCCCGGCAGCGAGCCGAGTCCACCCAGCACCACGATCACGAAGGACCGCATGGCCGGGATGTTGCCCACCTGCGGCAGCCAGGAGAACGCCTGCACCAGCAGCGCTCCCGCCAGCGCGGCGATGGTCCCGCCCAGGGCGAAGGCGAGCATGTTCATGCGGTCCGGGTTGATCCCGGCGATGGCGGCGGCCTCGCGGTCCTGGCTGACGGCGCGCAGCGCCCGTCCGGTCCAGGTGCGGTTCAGAAGGTAGAGCAGCGCCACCAGCACCAGCAGGCAGGCGACGGCTGCGGTGAAGCGCGGGTTGGGGATGGAGACGAGGTCGAAGAAGCTGACGCTCCCTCGGGAGGTCTCGATGATCGGGTCCTCCCGCGACGGGAAGCTCCAGCGCGGGAAGTCGAAGAAGCGCTGCACCTTGACCGGGTTCGCCCCCGCCACCGCCTGCACGAAGTACTGGAGCGTGAAGGCCAGCCCGAACGTCACTAGGATCCCGTACTCAACCGGCCGGTCGATCTTGCCGTGATACATGGGCGTCAGGAACATCCGCTCGAACGCGGCGCCAAGCGCGAAGGCGATTGCGCAGGCCAGCGCCACGGCCATCAGGGGCGGCATCCACGGGAACCAGACCGCCGAGATCCAGTAAACCAGCATGCCGCCGATCATGTAGAACTCGCCATGCGCGAAGCTGACCACGCCCAGGATCGAAAAAATCAGCGTCAGCCCCAGGGCCATGAACCCATAGATGATCCCGATGATCAGCCCATTGGTGAACTGCGAGGCGACGAAGGACCCGCTGGTCACGCAGACGTTGTCGGGGTCCGCGAAGGCGAAGGCCGCGGCCACCAGCAGCACCGTCAGGATCGCGGGCAGCACCGTCCAGCGCCCGTCGAGCCGCGGCGTCCCTGCCCAGAGCGGCGCAAGCCCTACCGGCCCCAGCGCCGCGCCGGTCATGGCGCCCACGAAGACGGTGTTGGTGGTGTCGAGATCGCGCCGCAGGTAGCGCGACCGGGTCACAGGGCGCCGATCACGCCCCAGACGATCATCCAGGCGATGACGCCCCAGAAAAGGCTGGGAGCCTCCATGCCGTTCCCCTCGTTCGGCGGGGTCCCGGCCGCGACGTGCGCGGCCGGGCCCGGAAGGCGATCACTGGTTGACGAAGACCGGGTCGGCGGTCTTGTAGGCGTCGGGCCAGACGATGGCCGCATCGGCCGAGTTCTGCCCCTCCTCCTGGTACTGGATCATGGTCAGGGCCGGGTCGGGCCACTGGTGCCACCACTCGGCGCCCTTGCCTTCGTCCTCCGGGTCCTTCTGGGTCCCGTAGGGGAAGTAGATCTTCCCCAGCGCGCCGTCGTACTCGATGTTCTCGAGCGCCGTGACGATGGCGTCGGCCTCGGTGGAGCCCGCCTTCTTGATCGCCTGCGCGATGACCACGATGGAATCGTAGGCCTCCATCGCGTAGCTCTCGACCGCGCTCTTGCCGGTCTGCTCCTTGTACTTCGCGGCGAAGGTCCTTGCCCGCCTCGGTGTACTCCGTCTCGGGCACGCCGATCCGCTGGAGGAACGCGTACTGCCCATCGGGCACGTTGCGCCAGAAGGCGGTGCTCTCGACCGCGTCCTGCCCGGTGACGAAGGGCACGTCCATCGGCCCGATGCCCGCGTCGGCCGCCTGCTGGGTGAAGTTGTAGGCCGCCTCGCCGGTCGCGAGCGTGATGATCAGGTCCGGGTCCTCGGCCTTGATCCGCTGGATGATGCCCGCGTAGTCCTGCGTGCCGATGTCGACCGAGAAGATCGTCGCTCTCGATCCCGCCGCTCGCCAGCCCCTGCTTGGTCTCTTCGGAGGCGGGAATGCCGTAGTCGGTGTTCTCGGTCAGGATCACCGCCTTCTCCACGTCCGGCACGGTCAGCCCGAAGCGCCAGATGGTGGCCGAGGCCCAGGAGCTGAGCGGCGCGATGCGGAAGATGTACTTCTGCTTGTCGCCGGTGATGGTGTCGTTCCACGTCTCGGCGAAGACCACCGGGATCTTCCGTTCGTTCGCCACGTCCTTGGACGCGACCCCGACCGAGGAGTGATAGCCGCCGCCGACCGCGACCACGCCGTCCTGCGCGATCAGCTTCTCCATCACCGCGGCGCCCTTCTCGGGCAGGCCCTTCGGTGTCGCCGATCACCACCTCGATGTCGCAGCCGAGCACGCCGCCGGCGTCGTTCACGTCCTCCTCGGCGATCATCATGGCGTCGCGCATCGCCTCGCCGCCCACCACCGTGCCGGGGGCCGACAGCGGCGCGAGCCCGCCGATCTTGATCGGGCAACCCTGCGCGAGCGCCGGCCCGAGGCCGAGCCCCGCCAAAGCCGTCGCGGCGGCGAGCCCTGCTCTGGAAATCCTGGTCATCTTGAGCACCCCTGCTGCATGTCGAGGCATATCGCCTTCTTGAAGTTCGCCGCCCCGCCAGGGAAGGCGCCTCTGCGCAGGAGTTAATCAGGGAGCGGACTGCAACTCAAGAAGAAGGCGACCCTACGGCAGGATGACGCTTGCCGGACGACGCGCGCTGGTGTTCGCTGGCGCCGACCGAAGCAGGGAGGCAGCGGCATGAGCGACCGTCCGAACGAACGCATCGTCTGGTTCAACGGCGACTACGTGCCCGAGAGCCGCGCCGTGGTCCCGTTCCGCGACCGCAGCTTCCTGATGGGCGACGGCGCCTTCGACCTGACGCGCACCTTCAAAGGCCGCATCTTCCGGCTGGAGGAGCATGTGGAGCGTCTCTACCGCTCTCTGCGCGCCCTGCGCTTCGACCTGCCCATGCCGCAGGCGGACATGGTCGCGATCACCAATGAAGTCCTCTCGCGCAATAAGCACCTCATGGAGGAGGGCGGGGACTACTGGGTCGGCCAGCGCATCTCCCGCGGCGTGAAGAAGGTGGAGGGCGACAACTGGGACCACTACGGCCCCACCGTGATCGTCGAATGCATGCCCCTGCCGCTGGCGGAGCGCGCGCCCCTCTACCGGGACGGCATCCGCGTCGTGATCCCGTCTGTCCGGCGCACCCCGCCGGAGTCGCTGACCCCGCGCGCCAAGAGCCACAACTATCTGAACCTCATCATGGCGGACATGGAGGTCCATTCCCGCGACCCGGAGGCCTGGGCTATCCTGCTGGACGTCCACGGCAACCTCTGCGAGGGGCTGGGGAGCAACATCTTCCTCGTCCGCGACGGCGAGCTGCTGACCCCGCGGGAGCGTTTCGTCCTGCCCGGCGTGTCGCGGCAGGCGACCATCGACCTCGCCCGCAAGCTCGAAATCCCTTTCCGGGAGGCGGACCTCGACCTCTACGACGCGTTCAACGCCGACGAGGCCTTCATCACCTCGACCTCGCTCTGCATCTGCCCGGTGGCCAGCATCAACGGCATGACGACGGGCGCGGGCCACTTCGGGCCCGTCACCCGCCGCCTGATCGACGCCTACGCCGAGATGGTGGACTGCGACTTCGTCCAGCAGCACCTCGACCGTCTGGCCTGACAGCCGCCTCTACCGGCGCACCCGCGGACTGGGGGCGGAAGCCGGAACAGGATCCGGAATGGCCGGACCGAGGTTTGGCGATGGCTGCACCTGGCCCGGGCGCGTCTTTGACCCATGCTCATCCAGAACGTCGAATTGATCGTCGAGCACCTCATACCGCCGCGCCTAACCGATGACCCTCTTGATCCACGGCTGGAGGCACAGGGAGCGGATGCGGGACGGATCGTCGGCGAAGGCGTTCCAGGCGCGACAGCAGGCGTCGACGATGGCGTCGAAACCCTCGAAGATGCGAAGGCTCAGGAAGCGCTCGCGGAGCCATAGCCTCGACTGAACACGGCTTCGAAAAGGCGTCGTCTCTCGTGGCTCAGGCCGGCGCCGAAGCCCTGCCCGACGCCGGACGGATGCGTCCGGCGCAAGCGCCTGATCAGGCCGCCGATGCCCGCCGTTCCCGGTGAAAGACGTATGCGCCCGAGGTGAGAATGACAGACACGCCGAGCCATGTCAGGGCATCCGGGAAGTCGCCGAAGACCGCGAACCCGACCGTCGTGGCCCCCACGATCTCCAGATACTGAAGCGGCGCGAGAACGCTGGCTTCCGCCTTGCTGAACGCGAAAGCGATCATGAGGAACGTCAGCGCCGATAATGCCCCGGCGGCGGCGACCGCGCCGAGAGCCCAGGCCGGCGCCGCGGCGAGCGAAGCGCCATCCCGGCCAAGAATGGCGGCCGCCGCGTGGGCGACGAGCAGGATGCCCGCCGCCGAGAAGCTCGCGCCGAGCTGGAAGGTCAGCGCCGGTCGGCGTCGCGTGGCCTTCCGCATCACGATCATGTTCAGCGCGTAGCCGAGCGCCGCAACGGCCGGCAGAAGCACGACCGGCCCGAAGACCGCGAAGTTCGGTCGGATCACGATCAGCGCGCCGATCATCCCCACGCCGACCGCGGCGTAGCGACGTGGCCCCGCCACCTCGCCCAGCAGCGGGCCTGCGAGCAAGGTGAGAAGCAGCGGCTCAATGAAGAAGATCGAGATCGCGGTCGCGATGGGCATCGTCTGGAACGCCGTGATCAGGCAGAAGAGCACCACCGCGATGAGCGCGCCCGACACGGCGGCCGAGAGCGGGAACATGCCGCCCGTCAGCCTGCGCCGCATGACCAGGGCGACCGGCAGGAAGAACAGCGCCTGCGCCGACATCCGCCACAGGGTGACGTCGAACGGGTCGGCGACTTGCGTCAGAAGCTTGGAGATCGCGTCTCCGACGGGGAGCAGCGCCATGGCGGCGCACATCATCGCCATGCCTTTGCGCTGGTCGATGCCTTCGTCGAGGTGCGGCTCCAGAGCGACGCTGGACATGCGAAGCCTCCTTCCGCGCCGCCCGTTGGGGCGGCGGTCTGTCCGGGCGTTCAGGACCGCGCGGGGTGAGGGGAAGCGCGACGCCATCGCGCTTGGTCCCGGCGCTACCGGATGGACGCGGCAGGGTCAACCGAACGCGGAGGGAACAGCAGGTCCGTCCTCGGCTTGCGAACCGGAATCGCAGGGGGAGATAGGGCGCCTCTTCAAGCCGGCGCCCGCGTCGCCGGAGTCCGACCGGAGCGTCCGGCGGGGCCCCTGCTGTCGGGCGTCGCCGCCGCTCGCCTCGCCTGAGCGGCGGCTTATTCGCCCCCGTCCCGCGCCGCGCCGCAACCCGAAGGCATGCTGCGCTTCGACGTCCCGACCTGGCGCAGGAAAGGGCGTCGCGCCGCGCGCGACGGCGGGGCGAAGAAAGGCCTTGGCTTGCAGGGCCCTCCGGCCTCCCGCAAAACGCGCTTCCCGTGCGCGGCTGGCGGAGGAGATCATGATGAAGAATACCCAACCTGCGTGGCGGCGTGGATTGCGGACGCTCGGCCCTGCCATCCCCACGGCGCCGGTCCGGGAAGGGCTGCGGGCAGGTGTCGGCGCGGCGGCGGCGCTGGGGGTGTCGGGGCTGCTCGTGCTGGCGCCGGACGTGGACCTGCGGCTCGGGCTCTACATGGTGGCGCCTTTCGGCGCTTCGGCGGTGCTGCTGTTCGCGGCGCCCAACAGCCCCCTCGCGCAGCCTTGGTCCGCGGTCGTCGGGAATGTCGCGTCGGCGCTGGCGGGCGTGGCGGTGGTCATGTCCATACCCGACCGGGCGGCGAGCGCGGGGCTCGCCGTCGGGCTCGCCATCCTGGCGATGAGCCTCCTGCGCGCACTGCACCCGCCAGGCGGGGCCGTGGCGCTGACCGCGGCGCTGGCGCCCGACGCGGTGCGTGAGCTTGGCTTCAGGTTCGCTCTGGCTCCCGTCGGGCTCGGCACGGTGCTGCTCGTGGCGCTGGCGATGGTCTGGGCCCGCGCCACGGGCCGCCGCTACCCGTTCCGGCAGGCGGAGGCCGAGGACGACGGAACGGGCGAGCCGATCCCGCAGCTCGGGCTGGACCGGTCGGAGCTCGAGGAGATCCTCGTGGAACTTCGGCAGGGAGCGAACATCGGGGTGGAGGACCTCGCGCGCCTGATCGCAGCCGCCGAATTGCGCGCCGCGGCGCACAGGCTCGAGGGGCTGACCTGCGCCGATGTCATGTCCCGCGATCTCGTCACGGTCCTGCCGGAAGCGCCGATGCACCGGGTCGCGGAGCTGTTCCGTCGCCACGGCTTCACCTCGCTTCCCGTGGTGGCGGAGTACGGCCGCTACCTTGGCGCCATCTTCCAGATCCACCTGATCCGCCGGGGCCAGGAGGATTCGGCGCGCCTCGGGCGCAGTCTGCCGGCAGCGATGCGGCGCCTGTTCGACCGGGGCCGGCGCAACGGGCCGGTGGCCGCGGACCTCATGGCGGTGGGCCTGCCCCGGGTCTCGCCGACCGCGCCGGTGGGAAGCCTGCTGCCGCTGCTGGCGGAGGGGGAGTTCGAGGCCGTGCCGGTCTTGGACGGCGGCCGCATCATCGGGATCGTGACGCGGACCGACCTCGTGGGCGCGCTGGCGCGGCGCGTGCTTCCGCCGCCTCCACCCGCTCCGGGCGGTTGAGGCCGATCAGGGCCTGTTCGCCTCCGTCTCTGATCCGCCGCTTCCGCCCGGCGCCTCGAAGATCTCCGGCGGCAGCGCCACATCGGCCAGCGTTCTACGGTCCAGGACCTCCAGGAAGGCGCCGAGGCCCTTCTGGATCACCCCGGGCAGGCGGCAAGCGCCGATCACCGCGCAGCTCTTCCCGGCGCCGAAGCACTCGACCATCTCGAAATCCGGCTCGGTGACGCGGAGCACGTCGCCGAGCCGGATCTCCTCCGCCGGACGCGCGAGCCGAAAGCCCCCGGACCGCCCGCGGACGCCCTCAAGGAAGCCTTCGCGCACGAGAAGCGTCACCACCTTCATCAGATGCGCGCGGGAGATGCCGTAGGCCGCCGTCGTCTCGTCGATGGTGACGAGCCGCCTGTCCGAGGCCGCGGCGTACATCAGCACCCGCAGCGAATAATCCGAGAACTTCGTCAGCCGCACTTCGACCGCTCCCTGTCCGCCCTGTCTGCGCCAAGCCTTCATGCGGCGCGAACGCCACAGGAAGACATAGAGCCATAAAGACGCATCGACAATGCATCTTTAAATCTCCATCTTCCAGTCACCGACGAGGGACGCCTTTTCCCGCCCGTCGGAAACGCCGCATCGGAAGGAGATGGCCATGCTCGCCGCCGTCCTCATCGCCAAACTCGCCGGGATCCTCACGCTCCTCATCCTCGCCTGGCTCGTGTTCCGGGTCGTGCGGGGCGGGGAGCCGGAGCAGCCCGCCGCCGCCCCCGTCGGACCGCAGCCTGACCCGATGGGCCGCACGATCATGCGGGGCTTCACCCTGATGCTGGTGATCGGCGTCGCGAGCGCCTTCGCCATCAGCATCGGCGAGATGGTTCAGGCCCTCTGAAGACCTCTGCGGACACGGGAGGCGGAGATGCGCGCGCCCATACTGCTTGAACCCACCGGGGACGGCTTCGCCATAGAGGCCGAGGACCTCGGAGCCCTGCTCGGCCTCCCGGCCGACGAGGTGCGGCAGGAGATGCGCGAAAACCGGATCTCCACCCGCTTCGAGAAAGGGGCGGGCGAGCATGCGGGCACGTGGCGCGTCACCTTCCGCCGCGGTCACGACCGCGCGCAGCTCACCGTGGACGACGCGGGGCGGGAACTCCGGTTGAGCCGCGTCTCCTGGACGCCGCCCCGCCCCGGCCTCTTGCGCCCTCGGACCTCCGCGGGGTGGTGGACGCCTTCTACGCCCGCGTGAGGCGGGATGAGACGCTGGGCCCGCTCTTCGAGGACGCCGTGCACGACTGGTCCGCGCATCTGGATCGGCTTTCGGACTTCTGGTCCTCGATGATGCTCGGGAGCGGCGCGTACAAGGGCAATCCCTTCGGCAGGCACCTCAGGCACGCCTCGCGCATGGACCCTGCGATGTTCGACCGCTGGCTTGCCCTCTGGCGCGAGACGACGGAGGCGATGCTGCCGCCGGCCGACGCAGCCGTGGCGCAGGAGAAAGCCGCGAGGATCGCGCGCAGCCTCAGGATGGCGCTGTTTCCGCAGGACGCAGGCGGCGGATTTCGGATGCCGGAGGCGGGCGGGCCGGTGGATGATTGAATCCGGCTGGCGCCTCGGCTCCTCGTGGCCAGGCCCGATCGCCGCCACTTTCGCCAGAGGCGGCGAACGGCCGCTCGCTGCCGCCGAAACGAGGGTCTGCCATTCTTCCCGCACCTTCTGACGCGCCTGAAGCTCAACGAGTTGTTCTCCTGGCGCGCGCTCAGCGCGCTGGCGCCGCCCCCGGCAGCGGGGGAGCGGCGCACTCGACCACGCGGACGCCCGCAGCGCGCAGACCTTTGCCGAGGGTTCCGACCGGCGCCGTGTCGGTGAAAAGCGACTCGAACTCCTCGAAGCCGGCCACATGCGCGAAATGCCTGTCGCCGAACTTCCCGGCGTCGATGAGGAAATGCCGTCTTCGGCTCTGACGGAGCATCCGTCGCTTGATGACGTCGAAACCCTCGACCCTCTCGGTAACGCCCGCCTCGCTCAGGCCGGCGGCGCCGAGGAAGCAGTGGTCGACGTGACGGCCCTCGAGAAACTCCAGCGTGGCCGGCCCGATCACCGCCCCCTCCTCCGGCGCCAGGTCCCCCGGGGCGAGGACGACCCGCGCGCAGCGGCCGTGGCCGAGGATCATCGCCACCTCCAGGCTGTTCGTCACCACCGTGACCCGCTTCTCGGAGTAGGAGAGGAATCGGGCGAACTGGATGGTGGTGGAGCCCGCGTCGATCATCAGCGTCTCGCCGTCGGCCACGACCTCGACGGCAGCACGGCCGATCATCTCCCGCTCGGCCACCCGTTCGCGCCTTCGCTGGTCGAGGTCGCGCCGGGAGCCGGGATGAGGGGCCGAGGCGCCGCCATAGGCCCGACGCAGGTGGCCCGCCTGACTCAGCGCCTCCACGTCGCGCCGCGCGGTCTCGCCGCTGACGCCGAAGCGGGCGGCGAGGTCCGCCGTTCGGACGTGAGGCTTGAGCGTCAGTTCCAGCAGGATCTGGCGGCGGCGCTCGTCTTTCGTGAGGCGGCGGCCTGAGGTGGAAAGGTCTGTCATCCGTCGCTCATCAGATCGAGGATCGTGGCGGCAGAATATGTGCGAACCCGCAGATCTCCAACGTCATAGAGTTGCAACATTCCACATTAGGTGGTGTCATTCGCGGCAGAGCCGGCCGCGAAGGCGCGGCCGCGATCAGAAAATGCGGGAGGATCAAGATGCCGCGAAGCATGACGCCCATCGCCCTCGGCCTGGTGGCCGCGGCGGGTTTCGCCGCCGGCCCTGCGGCCGCGCAGGACTGTTCGAACCGGGGCGCGCTCGACCCGATGTATTGCGACGCGAACAACGACCTCGTGGCCGACGCGCCCGAGGACGAGAGCAAGCTGCGCAACCCCGACACCCTCGTGTTCGCCTACACGCCCGTCGAGGATCCCGCGATCTACGCCGACATCTGGGAGCCGTTCATCGAGCACCTGGAGAAGGTGACCGGCAAGGACGTCCAGTTCTTCGCCGTGCAGTCCAACTCCGCCGAGGTGGAGGCCATGCGGTCGGGGCGCCTGCACATCGCGGGCTTCTCCACCGGGCCGACCCCCTACGCGGTCAACCTCGCGGGCGCGGTGCCCTTCGCGATCATGGGCTCGGATGACGGTCGCTTCGGCTACACGCTCCAGCTCTATACCCAGGCCGATTCCGACATCCAGACGCCGGCGGACCTGAAGGGCAAGCGGGTGGCGCATACCTCGCCGACCTCCAACTCCGGCAACCTCGCGCCCCGCGCGCTGTTCCCGGATCTGGGCGTGGTCCCGGACAAGGACTACGAGGTGACCTACTCGGGCTCTCACGACCAGTCGATGCTGGGCGTGGTTGCGGGCGACTACGACGCCGCCCCCGTGGCCTCCGAGGTGGTGGACCGCATGGCCGAGCGCGGGCTCTACGACCCCGCCGAGGTCCGCATCGTGTGGGAGAGCGACCCGTTCCCCACCACGTCCTACACCTACGCCCATGACCTCGCGCCCGAGCTGAAGGAGAAGATCGAGGAAGCCTTCTTCTCGTTCGACTTCTCCGGCACCGCGCTGGGCGAGGAATTCACCGGCGTGAGCAAGTTCATCCCGATCACCTATGAAGATCAGTGGGCGGTGATCCGCCAGATCCAGAAGGCCAACGGGGTGCAGTACACGCCCGAGGGTCTCGCCTCCGAGTGATCCCCTGACCGACAGGGCCCGGCCTCGCGGCCGGGCCCGCCACGGAGCATCCCCCGCATGTTGAAGATCACCGACCTCGTCAAGCGCTACGGCGACGGCGACCCGGTCCTGAAGAACCTGTCGCTCGAGATCGAGGGGCAGAGCGTGGTGTCGATCATCGGCTCCTCCGGCGCCGGCAAGTCCACGCTGCTGCGCTGCATCAACCGGCTGGTGGAGCCGACCTCGGGTTCCGTGGTGCTGAACGGGACGGAGCTGACCAGGCTCCATGGCCGCAAGTTGCGCGAGGCGCGGCGCAAGATCGGCATGGTGTTCCAGGGCTTCAACCTGGTGGACCGGCTGACGGTGATGGAGAACGTCCAGTCCGGGCGGCTGGGCTACATCTCCACCTGGGCGGCGGTGACGCGGCGCTATCCGAAGGAAGACATCCGCCGCGCCTATGAGCTGATGGAGCGGGTGGGCATCGCCCACTACGCCGACAAGCGCGCCGACGCGCTGTCGGGAGGGGAGCGGCAGCGCGTGGGCGTGGTGCGCGCGCTGATGCAGCAGCCGGAGATCCTGCTGGCGGACGAACCCACGGCGTCGCTGGACCCCAAGACCTCGGAGCAGATCATGGGCCTGCTGCGCGATCTCGCGTCGGAGCTGAAACTGCCGGTGCTGATCAACATCCACAACGTGACCGAGGCGAAGGAATACACCGACCGGATCGTGGGCATGCGCTACGGTCGGATCATCTTCGATGACCTGCCCGCCAAGCTGGACGAGGAGGCGATGGAGCGGATCTATTCCGGCAGCCCCGCCGCCGACCGGGCCAGCGACCTGGCGAAGGCGTCATGAGCGCCACGCCGGATACTTGGCGGCGGCCGCCCTTCATCGCCAACCCCGCCTTGCGCTGGGCAGTCTATGTCGGTGTCACGGTGTACGTGGTCTGGACGCTGGCCGCACTGCCCATCGACTGGAACCGGGTGGCCGAGGGGGTCACGCGGGCCGGTCGCATCTTCGGCGGCGCCTTCCCCCCGGATTTCGCGCGCAGCGGGCTGCTGATCGACGGCTTCCTGGAGAGCCTGAAGATCGCGATCCTCGCCACCTTCGGGGGGGTGCTGCTGTCTATCCCCATAGCGTTCATGGCGGCGCGCAACATCTCACCGCTGCCGGTCTACTACCTGGGCCGGGCGGTCATCATCGTCGCCCGCAGCTTCCACCCGGTGATCGTGGCGATCATCTTCGTGAAGGCGGTGGGTTTCGGGCCGTTCGCGGGGGTGCTGACGCTGGTGGTGTATTCCATCGGCTTCGTCGCCAAGATGCTGGCCGAGCGGATCGAGGAGATCGACTTCGGGCAGGTGGAGGCCATGCGCGCCGCGGGCGCCCCGTATTTCTCCACGCTGATCTACGCGATCTTCCCGCAGATCATGCCGCGGCAGGTGGGGCTGACCATCTACCAGCTCGATTCCAACCTGCGCGCCTCGGCGGTGGTGGGGATCGTGGGGGCGGGGGGGATCGGGTCGACCCTCGCCAACGCCTTCGGGCGCTACGACTACGACTTCGCGCTCGCCATCACCATGGTCATCGTCGGCGTGATCCTGGTCAGCGAGGCGGTCAGCGGCCAGATCAGGAAGCGCATATGACCCTCGCGGATCTCGGGCGGGACGACTGGGCCCGCTTCACCCCCAAGCAGCGGATGCAGCGCTACGCCGTGTTCGCCGCCTGCGCGCTGGCCATCGGCTGGGCGCTGACCAGCATCGAGGTGATCTGGGCCTGGGTCTGGGACAGCCCCAGCCAGATGGGCGACCTCTTCGGCCGGATGATGCCGCCGGATCCGACCAACCTCGCGGCCATCCTGCGCGTGCTGTGGGAGACGGTGAACATCGCCACCATCGCCACCGCCTTCGCGGTGATCATCTCGCTGCCCGTGGCCTGGCTCGCGGCGCAGAACACCACGCCCAACCGCGCGACCCTGTGGCTCGGCCGCTTCATCCTGGTCTCGTCGCGGTCGATCAACACCATCATCTGGGCGCTGCTGTTCGTGGCGATCTTCGGCCCCGGCGTGGTGGCGGGCATCATCGCCATCATGTTCCGGTCCATCGGCTTCGTGGGCAAGCTGCTGGGCGAGGCGATCGAGGAGATCGACAAGCGCCCCGTCGAGGCGCTGGAGGCCACCGGCGCCTCCCGCTTCAAGGTCATCGCCTACGCCATCGTGCCCCAGGTGATGCCGACCTTCTGGGCGGTCTCGATCCTGCGCTGGGACATCAACCTGCGCGAATCCACGGTGCTGGGGCTGGTGGGCGCGGGCGGCATCGGCATCATCCTCCAGGGGGCCATCGACACCTTCAACTGGCGGGAGGCGGCGACGGTGCTGCTCGCCATCCTCGCGCTGGTGATCCTCGGGGAGATCGTCTCCGCCTGGCTGCGCCGCCGCATCCTGTGACCGCGCTGGCCGAGCCCGGCTGGGCCTTCGACGCCTACGAATCCGTGCGCGCCCGCCTCCCCCGGGCGCGCTTCGACGACGCCTGGCGCACCGCCGATACGCTGGCCGAGATCGCCGAGCCCTATTCTCTCCTGCTGCTCGACGCCTACGGGGTCCTGAACGTCGGCGAGACCGCGATCCCCGGCGTCGCCGCCCGCATCGCGGACCTTCGTCGCGCCGGAAAGCGGGTGATGGTCGTCACCAATTCCGCCGGCTATCCCAAGCGCCTGATGATCGAGCGCTATGCCCGGCTGGGCTACGACTTCGCGCCCGAGGACGTCGCCTCCAGCCGCGAGGCGCTCCTTCGCGGCCTGGAAAACCGCCCGCAGCTTCGCTGGGGCGCCATGCTCTCCCCCGCCCACGGGCTGGAGGATCTTGAGGCCCTCGACCTGAGCTTCCTCGCCGACGACCCGCAGGGATACGACAGCGCCGAGGGCTTCCTGCTCATCGGCGCCGACGGCTGGACCGAAGGGCGCCAAGCCCTCCTCGAACAGGCGCTGGCGGCGCGCCCCCGCCCGGTCCTCGTCGGCAATCCCGACATCGTCGCCCCGCGCGAAGGCGGCCTCTCGCTGGAGCCGGGCCGCTTCGCCCACCGCCTGGCCGACGGCACGGGCGTCCGGCCGGAGTTCTACGGCAAGCCCTTCCGCCACATCTACGACCTGGCGCTCTCCCGCCTCTCCTCGCCCCCGCCGCCCGGCGAGGTGCTGATGGTCGGCGACACGCTGCACACGGACATTCTGGGCGGCCGCTCCATGGGCTTCGCCACCGCGCTGGTGACCGACTATGGCCCGCTCGCCGGCGCGGACGTGGCCGGGGCGATCCGGCGCTCGGGCATCGTCCCCGACCACGTCATCGCCCGGCCGTGACCGCGGCGCGCATGGGCGCGCCGCGGCCGGAGGCTCAGAGCCCGTAGCAGTTGGCGTAGTAGGTCACCGTAGCCGGCCAGTCCGAGAACACGCCCACCACGCCCACGTCCTGCGCCAGCACATGCAGCACGTTCAGGTAGTCCGCGTCGCTGTCGATGGCGTCATTGACCGACTGGAAGTACCAGCCGCCGCCATTGGCCAGCGGGCCCGACCGCTCCAGCGTCCATGCGATCATCTTCAGCCCGGCCGCCTTCGCCTCCTTCGCATAGGCCGAGGGAACGATGTTCCCCTGATCGTCAAGCGTGACCATCATCCACAGGGGCGGCGCGATGTAGTTCACCCCCATGTCCGCCAGCTCCTGCATCGACGGCTCGAAGGTGGAGGGATCGTTCGGGTCGAGGATGCCGCCCTCGCCCTCGCCCTCGGCGTCGCGGTCATCGAGATAGACCGCCTGGGCGCCGAACTCCGGCTCGTTCTCGATCCAGTAGCGAATGTCCTGGAGGTTGAACGACTGCGGCCACACGTCGGACGCCGGCACGCCCGCCGCCTTGTACTCGTCGATCATCTTCTGGGCGTAGTCCTCCTGGGAGAACCCGTCGAACGGCATCTCCACCGACGGCGCCTTCAGCTCCGGCGTGAACTTCACGCCCAGCCCCTTCAACAGCTCGATGGACTCCGCATGGGTCATCAACTGGGCGCCGTCGACGTAGAGCTCCGTGCGCCAGGGCGCCGTTCCGCCCAGATACGCCTCCGCCGTCGTCGCCGTCTTGTCGGCGGCGTCCATCTTCGGCTTCAGGCTCCGGAACTCCTCCAGCGTCAGATCCGAGGTCCGGCATTCGGCCGATGCCTCGGCTCCGCCCTTGGCCGCCTGGAACGGCTGGGTGCACTTCTCCTCGAGATCGGTGGCGACGATGTTCGTCGTGGTGTGGAGATCGTTCTGAGCGTGCCGGCACACCAGCTGCTTGTCCTTGGTGAAGGTCACGTCGCATTCGACGATCCCCGCACCCTGCCGCGCGCCGCCGAGATAGGATTGGCGCGTGTGCTCCGGGAACATCAGCCCGGCGCCCCGGTGACCGATGGAGAAGTCCGTCGTCTGCGGGGTCTGGCCCATGCAGGACATGAGCTTCCGCTTCAGTTCGCCGTCCTCCAGCTTGTCGATCAGGTGGAACGGCCGAGGCCCGTAGCTCAGGGCGCGAGCGTCCCCGCCGGTCTGGGCCTGCGCCGCAACGCCCGCCAGCAATGCGGCGACGGTCAAGGCTGCGATCTTCATGTTCATTCCTCCCTTACTGTCCGCCGATGGTTTCACGCACTCCCCCGAGCCGCAACTGCGGCGGGCGCCGAAGCGCGGAAACACCCTTCCCGGAGTTGCAGCCCTCGGACCGCATCAGGTTCGGCAACGCGTATGTCACCGACGCAAGGCGCCCCTGCGCCGGCGCCGAGATCACACACGCCCCGGATCGTCGGGACGTGCGACCGGCCGCGCATCGGCTTGCGCCGGCAGCGCCTGACCTGACCCCTTGCGCTCATCCGCGGGCGGCCGGAATCGTGGGTTGAGATTTGCCCGTCAGGGCGGCGTGAGCAATGGGCAGCGGCGCGGAGCCTTCGAGGTCGTGCAGCGGCGATGCCCATTGCGGTTTCAGGGAGGCTGCGTAGGCGGCCGGCGTCATGTAGCCGATCGCCGAGTGCGGCCTCACGGTGTTGTAGTCGTCGACCCATCCGCGGAGGATCGCCCGGACGTGGTTCATCGAGAAAAACAGGTGCTCGTTGAGGCATTCGTCCCGCATCCGGCCCTGAAAGCTCTCGGCGAAGGCGTTTTGGGTCGGCTTTCCCGGCGCGATGTATCGCCAGTCCAGCTTCTCCGCCTGCGCGAAGGTCAGGACGGCCGTCGAGGTGAACTCCGTCCCGTTGTCGCTGACCACGATGCGTGGCTTGCCGCGGGTCTCGATGAGGACCTTCAGCTCCCGGACGACCCGTCTGCCGGAGATCGAGGCGTCCGGGATCGCCGCCAGACACTCCTTCGTCACGTCGTCGATGATGTTCAGCACGCGGAACCTGCCTCCGCCGGCCAGTTGGTCATGCACGAAGTCCATCGACCAGCGGCTGTTCGGTCCGTCCGGCGCCGGTATCGGCGTGCGCGCGACCGCGATCCGGCGGCGGGATCTGCGCCGCCGCACAGCCAGCCCCTCCTCACCGTAGAGCCGCTGGGTCTTCTTGCGGTTCATGGCCCAGCCCTCCGCACGCAGCAGCACATGCAGCCGGCGATAGCCGAACCGCCGGCGCTGCTCCGCCAGCTCGCGCAGGCGCCGGCGCAGGCCAGCATCGTCGGGGCGCCGGCTTCGGTAGCGGACCGAGCTGCGGTCCGCCGAGATCAAGGTGCACGCCCGCCGCTCGCTCATCCCGTGACAGGCACGGTGATGCGCGACCGCGTCCCGCATCACGGCGGGCGTCACCATTTTTTTGACAGCAGATCCTTCAACCCGGCGTTGTCGAGCATCGCGTCGGCGTAGAGCCGCTTCAGCCGGGCGTTCTCGTCCTCGAGGGCCTTCAGCCGCTTCGCGTCGGAGACGTCCATCCCGCCGTACTTCGCCTTCCAGGCGTAGAACGTCGCCGATGACATCCCGTGCTTGCGGCATAGCTCCGCCACCGTGGCCCCGGCCTCCTGCTCCCGCAGAACGCCGATGATCTGCTCTTCCGTGAACCTGCTGCGCTTCATTCCGGTCCCTTCCAGTCGGTCGGGATCCCAGCACGCCGTGGAGGAGAAACAAGGGGTCAGGTCACGCCCTGCAAGTCCCTGCGCGCCTCACGGGTGGATCCGCCGCCCGGCCGGCATGCCCGACGCCCGACGGGCTATCCGCGACAGAAGCCGACGCCGAAGATCGTCCCGTCTGCGACGAGGATCCGTTTCGATGGAGATCGGGAAAGATCCGTGGCGGGTGACCCAGCCGCTCAGGCTGGAGCATCACAACTGAAACTCCACGACGTTCGCAGACCCCTTGGAGGATCCCTTGCGAAGCGGCGGCGAAACCGGGAGAACGGCCTCGCGTCGCTCCGCCCCAAACGGATCGCCGCCGTCTCGCACCTGCTTCATCCGCTTGAGCCGGCAGCGCGCGTCGCCCGTGCGAGAACCGTCTTCGTGCACCGACAGGCTCAGTTGAGACGTGTCGTGTTGCGCCGTGATCCTGAGAAGACCGTCCGGCTCGGCAGGCGCCGGCCAGTCCAGCAGGAATACGGTTCTTCCCCAATGGCCACCGGACTCCAGGCTGTTCGTCAGACGGATCCCTGGAGAAAGGTCCATCTCGAAATACGTGAAAACGGCGTGGATCTCGCCGGTCCTGGAGCAGAGCAGGTCTTGAGTCGAGCAGCCGGGCTCCACGTCCGGTCTGGTGAAATCGAACCCGAAGAGCTCGCTCGCCGGACCCAGCGGCCTGAGCCCACAGCTTTCGAAGTCGTTCGGCGTGATCCGCGCGACGGTCGCGAAGCGGTGGAACGCGGAAAGATCGAACCCCTCCGCCGCCTGCGGGCGCCAGAGGTCCAGCAGCTTCTCGCTTTCCACCAGTTGGGCCATCAACGTGCCGCCTTCAGGGATCGCGCGCGCATCCGGCTTCGCCAGCTTCCGCATCGCGTGCCGAAGCGTCGCGAGCGCGCCTTCTCCAAGCAGCACCGTGTCGACGATCTCGGATATCACGACGTCCGCCGGTTCGGGAACATCAGCGCCGAGGACGAGGTCGTGAGACATCTTCGGGATGACCGTGATGCGATCCGAGAGCCCGTTCCGTTCGATGACCTGTGCGGCCGCCTGCGCGATCAGAGGCTGCTGTTCGCAGGTGTAGACATGCTTCGCACCGGCGCGCGCCGCCAGCATCGCCGTCAGGCCGGCGCCGCAGCCGATGTCGAGGACGATGTCGCCCGTCTTGACCTCCGCGGCGATGGCCGCGGCGTAGGCGCGATTGCGGACCTTGTCCGCGAGCATGGGAAAATGCCAGCGCGGAACAAACATCTGGTAAAGCCGATCCAGAAGGATCTGCGCCTCGTGGTGATGGGGCGCTTTGGTCAGGGCTTCAAGGAGAAGCCGCGACGTTCTCAGACCGCCGTCGGTCAAAGGCTCGCGCTTCGCGAGCCGGACAAGACGGTCAGCATCCTGCGCCCTTTGATGCGCTCGTTCTTGTTCGAGTTCTCCACCTTCATCGAAGGTCAGCACGAGGTCTTTCGCCACGGCCAATTTCCTCATTCTAAGGAAATACGATGGGGCCGACTACGCTTCAAGAAGATAAGGAACGGTAAACCGCGCATCCGGAGGCGCCATGCGCAAGCGCGACGGCGCGGCAAGGCCTGACGGCCGGGCGTGCCGCCAGGGCATGAGGTCCTCGATGCGGGATTGGGAGTGTCGCCAAGGACGGCCCGAAGGGTGGCGGCGAGGTCGTCGACGGGGTTCGCGCTGGACATCCTGCAGGTGGCGACGAGCGAGGCGAGCATGGCCCGGCTCTCGGCGCCGACCTCGTTGCCGGCGAAGAGGGCGTTCTTGCGGGTCAGCGCGATCGGGCGGATCTGGTTCTCGACCGGGTTGGCGCCGAGCTCGAGGATGCCGTCGTCGAGGATCAAACCGGGCCGGTGCGCGAGGGTGTAGCGGATGTCCTCGGCGGACCGGGATCTCCGCGGGATACGGGACAGCCGGGCTTCCCGCCACGGCTTGAGCGCTGCGATGATCGGGGCGGCTTGCTGACGTCGGGCGGCAAGGCGGATGGCCGGGTTCTCGCCACGCACGGTCTTCCCGATCCCGCAGAGGGAGGATGCTGACGGGCTCGATCACCCGCTCGATCGGGGGCGGATGCGCCGGCAGATGACCGCGGTTGCGCTTTGGCTTCCGGGCGTCTCCGCGAGCGCTTCCTGAGCCTGCGCGTCTTCGAGGGCCTCGACGCCGTCGTCGACGCCTGCTGTCGCGCCTGGAACGCCTTCGCCGACGATCCGTCCCGCATCCGCTCCCTGTGCCTCCAGCCGTGGATCAAGAGGGTCATCGGTTAGGCGCGGCGGTATGATGCGTCTGGATGCCATGCGGGCACGGCCGAAGCGTCGCGGGACGCCCAGGGACGACGGCGAGCGGTCAGGCATCGCCGACAACCTCCTCGCCCGCGATTTCGATGCGTCCGGGCCGAACCGGAAGCGGCTGGCGGATTTCACTATATCTGGACGGCCTAGGGCTGGCTCTACGTCGCCGTCGTGCTGGACCTGTTCTCGCGCCGCGTGGCCGGCTGGTCGGCTGGTCGATGAAGGCGGATCCGGGACGCCTCATTGCTCATGGATGCGCTGATGATGGCCATCCGGCGGCGTGGAAAGGCCGATGCGCTGCTGCATCGCTCGAACCAAGGGGTCGCAATATTCCAGACCGGTTCCAGCGGCTGCCGCTCGACCACGGCATCACCTGCTCGATGAGCCGGGCGGGGAATGTCCGGGACAACCCGGCGATGGAGAGCTTCTTCTCTTCGCTGAAGACCGAGCGCACGGCCCGCATGGTCTACCGCACCCGCGACGAGGCCCGCGCCGACGCGTTCGACTACATCGAGCGCTTCTACAATTCTGGAGGCGTCATTCGAAGCTGGGCTATCTCAGATGGCGTTCGAGGAACGGGCCATGCAGACTTCACCCGCTGTCCACGGAACCGGCAGCAGGCCATGCCGCACTGCCGGCGTCGAGGGCCCCGGCAACGGGAGTGCTCGATGCTGATGGGCGGTGCAGCTTGCGGGGCGGGGGCGAGCGGATTGCCAATTGCTTAGCCCGTGAGCATTGCGACTCCTCAGAACCCGAGGGCAAGCCCATCCTTCCTCGGATCGGAGCCCCCCATCAGGCGCCCGGTCTCGTCGTCGATCCAGATCGCCTGACCGCCGCCCAGCGGAGAGGCGGCTGGTTTCGTCGCATGGCCTTTCGCTTCGAGATCCGCGGCGACCTCGGATAGCCCCGGCTCGAGTTCCAGCACGCCGTCGAAGCCGAAGCTGCGCGGCGCGGAGAGTGCGTCCTGCGGATCCATCCCCCGGTCGAGCATGTTCGAGAGCAGGGCGGCGTGGCCGACGGGCTGGTAGTGGCCTCCCATGACCCCGAAAGGCATCGCGCAGTCCTCGCCGCGGAAGGCCATGCCGGGAATGATGGTGTGCATCGGCCTCTTGCCCGGCGCCATCGCGTTGGGATGGTCCTCGACGAGACGGAAGGAGGAGCCGCGGTTCTGGAGAAGGACGCCGCTCTCGCGCGCCGAGATGCCCGTGCCGAAGCCTTCGAACAGCGAGTTGATGAGCGAGAGTGCGTTTCGGTCCCGGTCGACCACGCACAGGTAGGTCGTGTCCCGGTGCACGATGGTGGGCGGTGGCGCGAATGGCCCGGCGCGGTCCGGGTCGATCTCGGCGCGCACCGCGTCCCGCTCGGCGTCGGACAGCATGATCGCGGCCGCGTCCGGGGCGAAGGCGGGATCGGCGATCAGCGCGTCGCGGCGGCGGAAGGCGGATTTGGTCGCTTCGGTTAGGAGATGGACGCGCCGCGCCTCGGACACGCCCTCCGAGAGGTCGTGCGTCTCAAGGGCCCGGAGCATCAGGAGGGCGGTGACGCCTTGGCCGTTCGGGGGGATCTCGCAGACGCGGAGTCCGCGGTAGTCGGCGGAGATCACGTCCACGTAGTCGCAGGCGACGGCGGCGAAGTCGTCCAGCGCGTGCAGGCCGCCGAGCGCGTTCAGGCGGGCGACGATGTCTTCGGCGACGGGGCCCTCGTAGAAACCGGCGCGGCCCTTCTGGGCGATGCGGCGCAGGGTTGCGGCGAGGCGGGGCTGGGCGTGCAGCTCTCCGGGCCGGGGGGCGCGGCCGTCGATCAGCAGGGTTCCGCGGGAGACCTCGTCCTTTTCGAGGCGGAAGGCGAGCTTGGCCCAGTCGCGCGCCACGCGGTCGGCGACGATGTAGCCCTGTTCGGCCGCCTCGATTGCGGGGGCCAGGAGGCGGTCCCAGGGCAAGGAGCCGTGGTCGGCGTGGAGGCGCGCCCAGGCGTCGATGGCGCCGGGGATGGTGACGGCGTGGGGATCTTCGATGCGGATCTCGGCGATGTTCCGGTCGCGGTACCAGTCGAGGGTCGCGCGGGCGGGGGAGCGGCCGGAGCCATTCAGGCCGATCGGGTTCCGGCCCCGGGGCGCGTAGATGGCAAAGCAGTCGCCGCCGATGCCGGTCGCCTGGGGTTCGATCACGCAGAGCAGCGCGAGGGCGGCGAGGCCGGCGTCCACCGCGTTTCCGCCCTCGCGCAGGATGTCGAGCGCAAGAAGCGTCGCCTGGGGATGGGCGGTCGCGGCCATGGCGTTCTCGGCGCGCGCGACGGAGCGTCCGGCGTAGAAGTCTCGGCGCATGGAAGCCTCCGGGGTCAGGACTGGCGCGGGTCGAACGCATCGCGCAGACCGTCGCCCAGCAGGTTGAAGCCAAGCACGACAAGGTAGATCGCCATGCCGGGCCACACGGCCATCCAGGGCGCCTGTTCCAGGAAGTCGCGCGCGGTGTTGAGCATCGAGCCCCAGGAGGGGTCGGGCGGCTGCTGGCCGAGGCCGAGGAACGACAGCGACGCCTCGGCGATGATGGCGGTGGCGGTGGCGAGGGTGGCCTGCACCATCACCGGGTTCACCGCGTTGGGGAGGATATGCACCAGCAGGAGCCGGCGGTCGCCCACGCCGACGGAGCGGGCGTTGTCGACATAGTCCTCCGCCGCCACGGCCATGGTCTGGGTGCGCATCAGGCGGCAGAACATGGGGGCGGCGGCGAGGCCGATGGCGATCATCGCGTTCTGGAGACTGGGGCCGAGGAAGGCCGCGAGGGCGATGGCGGTGATAAGGAAGGGGATGGAGAGCAGCGCCTCGGTGCAGCGGGAGATGACGGCGTCGGCGACGCCGCGGTAGTAGCCCGCGATCATGCCGAAGGGCGCGCCGATCAGCAGCGCGATCAGGACCGAGACCACGCCCGCCATCAGCGAGGCGCGGGCGCCCCAGATCAGGCGGGAGAGGATGTCGCGGCCAAGATCGTCGGTGCCCAGCCAGTGCGCGGCCGAAGGGGGCTTGCGGATCTGCATCCAGTCGGAGGCGGTGGGCGCGTAGGGCGCGACCAGCGGCGCGGTGATGGCGACGACGAGGAAGATCAAGACCAGCGCCCCGCCGAACAGCGCGGAGGGGTTGCGCATCAGGCTTGTCAGCGCTCGGCTGCGGGGGCGGCGCGGGGGCGTCGGCTCGGGCGCGACGGAGCCGGAATGGGGGACGGTGGCGTCGGTCGCCGTCATGCCTGCACCTTCGGGTTGAGAAGCAGGTTGAGGATGTCCGCCAGCAGGTTGACCACCAGGAAGATCAGCGCGCTGACCAGCACCACGCCCTGCACCACCGCGTAGTCGCGGTTGTAGACGCTGTCGACGATCAGCTTGCCCATGCCGGGGATGTTGAACACCTGCTCGGTCAGCACCGCGCCGGCGAGGAGTTCGCCGAAGATCACCGAGGAGAAGGTGACGATGGGGGCGAGCGCGTTGCGCAGGCCGTGGATCAGGATCACCCGCCGCTCGGAGATGCCCTTGGCGCGGGCGGTGCGGATGTAGTCGGCGCGCAGCACCTCCAGCATCGCGGAGCGGGTGTGGCGCATCAGCATGCCCGCGATGGCGGTGCCGAGCACGAAGGCCGGCATGATCAGTGCCGCCAGCGAGGCGAGCGGCGCCTCCCAGATCGGGACGTAGCCCGACGCCGGCAGCCAGCGGAGCTGGATCGAGAAGAACAGGATCAGCAGGATTTCCGAGCCAGAAGTTGGGGATCGACAGGCCCGAGAGGGCGAAAATGTTGGCCAGCCAGTCCCAGACCGTGCCCTTGCGAACCGCGGCCAGGATGCCGGCGGGAATGCCGATGGCGAGCGCGATGAGCATCGCCATCAGGCTGAGCTGGATAGTGACCACCAGCTTCTGGCCGATCAGCGCGCCCACGGGGGAGCCGAGCTTCATCGACTCCCCCAGGTCTCCGGTGACCGCCGAACTCAGCCACGCCCAGTATTGTTGGGGCAAGGGGTCGTTCAGGCGGTACTTCTCGCGGATGAACTCGATGACCTCGGTGTTCCGCTCCTCGCCCGCCAGCGCGATGGCCGCGTCCCCGGGCATCAGCTTCTGAAGCCCGAAGACGAAGACCGAGACGATCAGCAGGGTCGGAACGGCGAGGATCAGCCGCCGGGCCACGAACCGGATCACGACAGGCTCACTCCACGCTCACGCCCTTCAGGCGGAAGATGCCGTCGGGATACGCCTCGAAACCCTTCACGGCGTCGCGCAGGCCCGTCGCCTCCACGGGGTGGAAGAGGTAGAGATAGGGTCGGTCCTTCAAGTAGATCGCCGCCGCCTCGCGGTAGGCTTCCATGCGCCCCTCGTCGGTGGAGCGGGTGCGCGACTGCTCCAGCCACTTGTCCAGTTCGGGGTTGCAGTAGGCCGAGCCGTTGCGCGCGCCCTCGCAGACCTTGAAGGAGTAGATGTTGCCGTCGGGGTCGGTGCGGCCCGACCAGCGGATGATCAGCGCCTGGAAGTTGCCGGTCTTCCAGTTGTTGAGGAGGGTGGTGACCTCCTGCTGCTCCAGCTCGATGTCGATGCCCGCCTCGGCGGCCATGGACTGGATGATCTCGGCGTAGCGCTGGTAGGAGCTGATGGCGGGGACGAGCATGGTGAAGCCGGTCTCGCCGTCGATCTCGCCGACCAGTTCCTTGGCCTTCTCCACGTCGCGCTCGGGGACAGGGAAATCCTTCACGTACCAGGGGCTGGAGGGCGGGACGGGCTGGTTGCCCACGGCGAAGAGACCCTCGTTGGCGACCTGGTTGAGGATGTCGCGGTCGATGGAGAGCTCCACCGCCTCGCGCAGCTTCGGATTCTGGCTGATCGGGGCGTCCGACTGGCCCGCGTCGCCGCCCGCGATATTGAAGACGATGTAGTAGGAGCCGAGGCCCGTGGCCGTGGCGACGCTGACGCCCTCCTCGTCCTCGAGGATCGGGATGTCGGTGGGGGCCACGCGCTCGATGACATCAGCCTGGCCGGAGCGAAGGTTGGAGAGGCGCACGGTCGAGTCGGTGATCGGGAGGTAGATGACCTTCTCCACCGGGTAAGCGCCAGCGTCGTAGTAGTCCTGGAACTTCTCCAGCACGATGCGATCCTGGGGGATGCGCTCGACGAACTGGTAGGGGCCGGCGCAGACGGGGTTCCGGCCGAAATCGTCCCCCGCGGCCTCGGCCGCCTTAGGCGAGACCATCATGCCGGCGCGGTCGGCGAGGGCGGCGATCAGGGGCGCGGAGGGCTGAGAGAGGGTGAGCCTCACGGTGGTGGGGTCCACCGCCTCGGCGGACTCGATCAGCTCGATCTCCGAGCGGCGGTTGGAGCCGGGCAGGGTCAGGTGGCGCTCGATGTTGTAGACCACGGCCTCGGCGTCGAAGGGTTCGCCGTCATGGAAGGTCACGTCCTCGCGCAGGTCGAGGGTCAGGGTCTTGCCGTCCTCGGACCATTCCCAGCCGGTGGCCAGCGCCGGGATGTAGTTCAGGTCGGGGTCGATCTCGATCAGCTTGTCGCACAGGGCGGCGAAGACCTGGCGCGCTGCGACGGTGCCCGAGGTGGTGGGGTCCAGCGCGTCGGGGTCGGAGGCGAGCGCGATGGTCAGCTCCGAGGTCTGGGCGTCAGCGGGGACGGCGAGGCCCCCGAGGGCCAGGGCGCCGAGGACGGCGGCGAGAGGAAGTCGTCTCATGCGGGATCTCCTTGCTGGACGGCGACGGGAGGCGGCCGGTCTGCGCCGGCTTCGCGAGGGGCCGCGCGCGCCGACAGGGCGGCGGCGCGGCGACGGGCGTAGGCTTCGAGGCGCAGGCGGTAGGGCGGATCGAAGGCGACGGGGCTGTCGGGCGCGGGAAGCTCGCGCCAGCGGTGGCAGGCGACCTCGCGGCCCTCGCCGGCGCCTTCCAGCGCGGGGAGGCGGGCGCAGATGTCGGCGGCCCAGGGGCAGCGGGCGCGGTAGCGGCAGCCGTCCGGCGGGGCGGGGGCGTCGTCGTCCGCGCCCGGGACGATCCGGCCGCGGCGGGCGGGGTCGGGCAGCGGGGCGGCCGCCAGCAGCGCGCGGGTGTAGGGGTGGCGGGGCTGGGCGAAGACCTGCGCGACGGCGCCCGTCTCCACCACCCGGCCGAGATGCATGACGGCCACGCGGTCCGCGACGTGGCCGACCACCGAAAGGTCGTGCGAGATCAGCACGAGGGTCAGGCCGAGCGCGGCCTTCAGCTCTCCCAGCAGGTTGACGATCTGCGCCTGGATCGAGACGTCGAGCGCCGAGAGCGGCTCGTCCGCCAGCAGGATCTCGGGGCCGATGGCGAGGGCGCGGGCGACGGCGATGCGCTGGCGCTGGCCGCCGGAGAATTCGTGGGGGTAGCGCTCCTGGTGGCTGCGGGGGAGGCCCACCAGGTCCAGAAGCTCCTCCACCCGGCGGGTGCGTTCCCCCGGCGTGCCGAGGCGGTGGACGATCAACGGCTCCTCCAGCAGGCGGCGGACGGTCAGGCGCGGGTTCAGGGCCGAGAACGGGTCCTGGAAGATCACCTGGACGCGGCGGCGCAGCAGCGCGGGATCCGCCGGGGCCCCGTCAAGCCGGACCTCGCCGGAGGTGGCCGTCTGGAGATGCGCGAGGGTCCGGCCGAGGGTGGTCTTGCCCGATCCGCTCTCGCCCACCAAGGCCAGCGTCTCGCCGCCGCGCACGGCCAGCGTGACGTCCTCGACCGCGCGGATGCGGGCGGGCGGGCCCGTCAGCCCGCGCCGGCGGCCGCGGAAGACGACCGAGACGCCGCGCGCCTCCAGCACCGGGGCGGTCATGCGGCGACCTCCGAGAGCTTCCAGCAGGCGGCGGCGTGGGTTTCGGAAAGCGCCTCTTCGGGCGGGGCCTCGGCGTGGCAGCGCGCGTCGGCGAAGGGGCAGCGCGTGGCGAAGCGGCAGCCGGGCGGCATCTCCGACAGCGCCGGCACGGAGCCTTCGATGGGGACCAGCGGCATGCCCTGCGCGCCGGGATGCGGAATGGAGGCGAGCAGGCCCAGCGTGTAGGGATGGCTCGGGCGCGAGAACAGCTCCTGCACCGAGGCGCGTTCGACCACACGGCCGCCATACATGACCACCACGCGGTCGGCGACCTCGGCCACCACACCGAGGTCGTGGGTGATGGTGAGGGTCGCGGCGCCCGTCTCCTCCCGGATCTCCTGCATCAGGGCGAGGATCCGGCTCTGGGTGGTGACGTCCAGCGCGGTGGTGGGCTCGTCCGCGATCAGCAGGCGCGGGCGGTTGGCGAGGGCCATGGCGATCATCACGCGCTGGCGCATGCCCCCCGAGAGCTGGTGGGGGTGGTCGCGCAGCCGCGCCTCGGGGTCCACGATGCGCACGCGGTGGAGGAGGTCCGCCGCCTGCCGGCGCGCCTCGGCCCGGGAGACGGGCCGGTGGGAGAGGATCGCCTCCTCGATCTGCCAGCCGATGCGGAAGGCGGGGTTCAGCGAGGTCATCGGCTCCTGGAAGATCATCGCCATGTCGCCGCCGCGCAGGCGCGCCCGCTCGCGCGGAGGGAGGCCGGCGAGGTCTGCGCCGCGGAAGGCGAGACGGTCCGTCTCGACATGCAGGCCGGACAACTCCGCGAGCCCCATCAGGGCGAGGGCAGTCACGCTTTTCCCGCAGCCCGACTCTCCGACGATGCAGAGGCATTCGCCGGGGAGGATCGAGAAGGACACGCCATCGACGATCGACTGTCGTCGGCCTCGCGGTCCGACGGCTATCCGTAGGTTGGACAGCTGAAGCACCGGCGTCTCCCGCCCGTTGGACGTTGCGGCAGTCGGTCCCGCGTGGTGGATCTGCGATGCCTTCAAGGTCGGCGCACCTCAATATATGATATATCGGCATTAAGGTGTTCGCTCCGCTCGCGTGCTGTCAACGATTTCCTCCCCCTTCAGGGACGCATGATTTCGAGCAGGTGCTCTTCAGCGCCTACCGCATGCCGCCGGGCCGCTCGCCAGAGGGCCGCCGAATGACAGCTACAGGCAGGATAAGGAAGGAAGCTGGCGAAATTCTGGGAGCCGCCGCCGGTCCCAGCGGGATTCCGGATGGTGTCTTCCCGAGGCCCCAATCGCAGGGGGTATCCATCCGCGCCTTGCAGGCGGCGCGTGAGTTGGGATTGGGAGCGCAGCAGCGCTGCCGACACTCGAAGCGGAGGCTGATCATGTCCCGGGGCGTGGTGTAGGAGCGCCGGCCCTCGGAGAGAGATCCGAGGCTGATCAGGACGCCACGGCGGGCAGCCTGACTGTGGGAGTGTCGGTGACGCGGGCGAGGCTTTCAAGCGACATGTACCGGCGCGCCACGGCCCATTCGTCGTTGGTCTCCAGCATCAGCGCGCCAACGAGCCGGACGATGGCCTCATCGTTCGGGAAGATGCCGACGACGTCTGACCGCCGCTTGACCTCGCGGTTGACGCGCTCGAGTGGGGTCGTCGACGCGATCTGAGCCCAATGCTCGCGAGGGAAGGACATGTAGGCCAGGACCTCGTCGCGGGAGGCGTCCATGAAGGCGCCGAGCTTCTCGTTCTTCTCGCGCGGCGCGTCGGCTACGGCGTCCCCCTGGGCTTCCGCACCTTCCTTGTTCTCCTGCGCGAAGATGGTCTTCAGCATCGCCGCGACCGCAGTGCGCTGCTTGGCCGGGGCGTGCGCCAACGCGTTCCGCATCCAGTGGATCCGGCGCCTCTGACGGGTCGCGTTGAACACTCGCCGCGCGGCCGCCCGCAGGCCCTTGTGGTCGTCGGCGATCACCAGCTTCACGCCGCGCAGTCCGCGATCGGCGAGGGAGCGCAGGAAATCGGTCCAGAAGGTCTCGGCTTCCGAGGGCCCCGTGGCGACGCCCAGCCCCTCGCGCTTGCCGTCCTCGTTCACCGCGACAGCGATTATCGCCGCGCGGCTGACGATGCGCCCGCCCTCGCGGACCTCGAGGTAGGTGGCATCCAGCCAGAGATAGGGCCACGCCCCCTCCAGGGGACGGGTGAGGAAGGCATTCACCCGCTCGTCGATCTCGACGCAGAGGCGGCTGACCTGGGACTTCGACAGGCCGCCCGCGCCCATGGCCTTCACCAGATCGTCCACGGAGCGGGTCGAAACGCCGTGGACGCAGGCCTCCTGTATCACCGCGACGAGCGCCTTCTCGGCCGTGCGGCGCGGCTCGAGGAAACTGGGGAAGTAGCTGCCCTTGCGCAGCTTCGGGATCTCCAGCGCGATCCGTCCGGCGCGGGTGTCCCAGTCGCGATCCCGGTATCCGTTCCGCTAAACCTCGCGCAGGGGCGACCGCGCGCCCTTCGAGGCGCCCGTCCGCGCCTCGACTTCCAGCTCCATGATCCGCTCGGCCGCAAAGGCCAGCATCTCGCGCACGAGATCGCCATCGGCCTGCTTCTCAACCAGCTCGACCAGCGCCATTCTCTCATCGGTCATCGTCGTCTCCGTTCAGGTTCCAGGTCTTGCAACCCGAACCTTCTCCGAAGACCGGCGATGGCCGCCAGCGTCACCCCAGGCCGCGCGCTGCGCTACGCCAGGGGCTCCGCGCGCGGCCTCCTACACCACCACCTGGGACACAGCCCGGAGGCTCCACGTCCTGGCCGGGCCGGATCTCCTCGCCGCCGGCCGCTGGATCCGTCGGACCCACTCGCCTTGCCGGTTCGCCAAGACAAGAGGCGTGAGTTCGATGCCCGATGAGGTACGTACCGAAGTCCCTCAACTGCGAGCGCTGAGGGGGCGTCAGGCACCCCATCGGGCGAGCCACCTCTCTGATGCGATGCTCTCGCTGAAGAAAAGCCGACGTTCGCGATCAAGGTCCCCGACGACCGCTACTCGTCCTTCGATCATGCGTCTTCGCAGCTGCGGCAGAGACCAAGCACCCGCGGCGAAGGTCCGGAAGGTCCGCATGGCGGACGACAATCATCGTCGAGCCAACCCGAGCTATTGGCGGATCGTCGACTGGCAGATCCCGCAGTTCGGATGTCGTTGTCTTGGGGGGGGCCTTTTCAGTCGAGGGGACCCGCTGCCACGACCACGGGCGTCCCTCCCGCTCGTCCTGTTGACCTAAGCGATCATCAGAGTAGCATCCATCTACGCCGTCGGGGTGCCCGCTTGGGCTGAGAGGCATGGCCAACCCGTCGAACCTGATCCGGTCAGCACCGGCGCAGGGAACGGACATGTGAAGAACGCTTGACTCCCCTTGATGCTCGGGCCGTCCCTTCGCGGACAGCGCATGATGCACGCGCCTGACATTGCCGGCTGCCGTCAGCATCGCCGGCTCCGGCAGCGCGCATGACGGGCGTGCTCATCATCGGCAGCGGCGTCGCCGGCCTTGCGGCGGCGCGGGATCTGAGCCTCCGGGGGATCGAGGTCGTGCGGACGGACGCCGCCGCCGCGCCGGGGCCGGAGGCGTGCTCGTGGTGGGCCGGGGGCATGCTCGCGCCGTTCTGCGAGGCCGCGTCGGCCGAGGAGCCCGTCCTCCGCCTGGGCCGCGAGGCCGCCTGTCAGCGGGAGGACCAGGCGATCGGGCTCGTTCAGGACGCCTCGCGGATGCTCGACATCGGCGGCAGCGTGATCGTCGGCGGGGACTTCAACATTCAGGCGCCTGGCCGCGTGCCCCGCGTGGGCAGCGACCCTGCGGTCGACTGCGAGCCGCAGGGATCATGCAACGGCGTCTGCGGGCCCGACGCCGCCGATGGCTACGACGACAGCATCAGCATCCTCCTCGGCGGCCTCGACGGCGCGCGCCTCCTATCGCAGGACCTGCCGGAGACTTTCGTGGCGGCCTTCTTCCCCGGCAGCGCGATCGACCACCTGCTCGTGGCCGGGCCGGCCGCCGCCGGCTTCTCCGAGGCCACCACGCCCGATGTCGAGGGCGACGAGTTCGCCGGCTCGGATCACAGACCGGTGGTGACGGCCCTTGCGGCGCCGTCGCCCGGGAGCCGCGAAGCCCGCGCCAAGTCGCTGGTCGAGGAGATCCGAATGCGCCTCGAGGAGTTGGAGGACCTGATCGCGCCTTGACCGCCTCCGCTGTCCGGGAGGCGTCATAGCGCGAAGGAAACGGCGCGCCGCGCAACCTAGCGCGTGCGGGGCGGTTTCGCAGTCAGTCGGGAAAGCGCGCTGCATTCAAGAGCGGATCCTGATCGCGTCGCCGCAACCGAACTTCGCAATGAGGTCCCGATGTCGAACCTGACCGCCACCGGCAATGCCATCGTCACCGACCTTGCGCGCCGATACGGCCTCTCCGCGGCCGCTGTCGAGCACATGGCTCGCGCCGTCGCCAATGGAGGCGGCGGGATGGCCCAGTTCAACATCCCCGAACTTGGTGGTTCGGGTCAGTGGATGGCCGGGGGCATGACCATGGTCGGCGACATGTTCAACTACGGCCTCCAGCACACGGTCTCCAGTCTTTGCGGGGAGCTCTCGAACGCCATGGCTTCGACGCAATTTTTCGAGCGGGTTCAGGATGCTGCAGGTGGAAACTGGTGGCCGGCCGAACTCGGCGCCCCGGCCGCCACGGGGGGGCAGAACGGCGCCCGCTACGCCTTTTTCCCCGAGGCGCGGCGGCTGGCGTTCGACTATGGCGATGGCAGGCCGCTCGTGCTTCTCGACACCGGCGATCATCGCATCGGCGGGTTCAGCCAGCAGCAGTCGGGACCGGGCGAACCGTTTTTGGGCGTCACGGTTTCCAGCCAGTTCGGCCAGTTCGCGCTGTCATCGTTTCAGCGGGCTGAGGCGGGCCCCGCGTTCGAGTCGCTCGCCGAGCGGTCCGTCGAGACGACCGAGAACGCAGGCCGGACGTCCGCGCCAGTCGCCGAAGCGCCCACCGGGACTGGGAGCGCCGGCGGCGACATACTGGGAACGATCGAGAGGCTGGCGAAGCTGCGCGATCAAGGCGCGCTGTCGGAGGAGGAGTTTTCGAGCAAGAAGGCTGAATTGCTGGCGCGCCTGTGATCATCCGGATCCGCATCAAGAACGCGTCTTCGCGGCAGGTCGACGTCGTCCGCCGCGCGCGCCCGTCGCACAGCCGCCGAGCAATGTCATATTGGTCGCATGGCCGCACATCCGCGTCCCGTGCTGGCGTCGCAACGCGCAGCCGCCAGGACCGTGGCCATGACCATGACCATGACCATGACGAAGCTGCTGATCATCTTGCATTCGGGGACCGGCGGCAGTCTCCAGATGGTCGGGGCCAGCGACAGGTGAGGTTCGGGGGGCCCTCGGCCCCGACCCCGGCTGACGGTGTTTCAGGCGCCGTAGCCATCGACTTGCAGCATCCCACTGAAGCCTCTTGGAAGGCGCTCCTGATGCTCGGAAGCTTGATCGGGTCACCTGTCCGGAATGCCGAGGTCACGAAGCCCCTGCGCGATGCGCTCCAGCGAGTGCGGATCGAAGACCATCGACTCCTTGTAGCGCTCCACCGTGTGGTCCGGGTAGGCTGCCAGCAGCGCATCGCAGGAGGCGCGAGCCTCGTCCATGCGCCCGACCGCCAGAAGCGCAGGCGCGAGGTTTCGATGAATCCAGAAGGCGTTCGGACGCTCGTCGAGCGCCCGCATGAACTGGTCCGCGGCCTTCTCGTCGTCGCCTGCGACCTGGTGCGCCGACCCGATCCCGACGCGGTTGTTGAAGTTCATCGGGTCCAGCGGGCTCAGCCGCAGCGCGCGTTCGAAATACTGGAGCGCCGCCTCCGGACGGCGGGAATAGATCTCTAGCCAGCCAAGTCGGCTCAACGCCCATGCGGCATTCGGGTCGAGCGCCACCGCGCGCTCCAGCAGCACGCGTGCCGTGCCGAAGTTGCGCGCGAAGGTGTGGACGGCCCCCAGCACGGCCAGGATCAGCGGATCGTCGTCCGACAACATCGCGGCGCGTTCGGCCAGCGAGAGCGCGCGCGCCTTGGCATCGGCGATGTTCGTCACCCAGCTGTAGACGGATCGCTGCGCCCAGCACCATGCGGCCAGGGCCAGCGCCAACGGGTAGTCGGGGTCGATCTTCAGCCCCGCATCGAGGAGGTCGAGCGCCGTGGCGGCCTCTTCCTTCTCGAGCATCCACACCCGCCGCAACGCGCGCATGGTGTAGTCGTAGGCCCCAAGATCCTGAGGACGCTTACGGCGGGCACGCTCGATCTCGGCGAAGCGGATGGAGGGCTGCAGAGCGCCGGCGACCTGCTCCGTGATCCGGTCCTGCAGCTCGAAGATGTCGTCGAGGGCGCCATCGTACTTCTCGGCCCAGATATGCGCCCCGCCGGCGGTCTCGATCAGCTGAACCGTGATGCGGACGCGCCCCCCGGCGCGCTGAACCGAACCCTCCAGAACATAAGCGACGCCCAGCTCGCGCCCGATCTCGCGAACGTTCTTGCTGCGCCCCTTGTAGGCGAAGGCCGAGTTGCGCGCGATCACAAAGAAGCTGCGGATGCGCGAGAGGGCGGCGGTGATCGACTCGACCATGCCGTCCGCGAAGAACTCCTGCGCGGGATCGCCGGACATGTTGTCGAAAGGGAGGACGGCGATCGAGGGTTTGTCGGGCAGCGCGGGCGCGTCGAGCGCCGCCTCGTTCAGCGTTCCGGCGACCGACCAGCGGAAGATGCGCACCGGAGCGGGGATGTTCTTCAGGCCCTGCTCGCCCCCGTCTGTGAACCTGGCGCTGACCCGCGTCGCCGCATGCTCGTGCGCCGTCGCGCTGAGCACGACCTCGCCCGGTTCGGCGACCTCCTGCAGCCGGGCCGCAAGGTTGACGCCGTCGCCGTAGATGTCGCCGCCCTCGATCATGACGTCGCCGAGGTTGACGCCGATGCGCAGCCGGACCCGCCGGTCCGCCTCCGCCGCGGCATTCGCCTCAGCCAGCGCCGTCTGGATGCCGACCGCGGCGTTGACCGCGTCCACGACGCTTGCGAACTCGACCAGCGCGCCATCGCCCATGAGCTTGACGATCCGGCCGCGATGCTCTGCGACGCCTGGTCCGAAGATCTCGCGCCTCAGAACCTTGAGGTCCGCCAGCGTCCGCGCCTCGTTCGCCGCCATCAGGCGCGAGTAGCCCGCCACATCGGCGACCATCACCGCGGCCAGCCGTCTTTCGATGCGTTCTGCGCTCATGCGGGCACGCGCCCCCTGTCGCTCCGCGGTCGAATGTAGTCGAGTCCGGACCGCCGGGACAGGGAGCAATTCGGCGGCGGGGCGCCGTTTCAGATGCGATGGCCCGGACCGTTCCCCATCACCGTTCAGGAAGTCGAAAGCGCGTAAGGCGATCAATCGCACGGCATGCGGCGCTGAGCCCAACGCCCCTTTCGCGGAGAAGAGAGACGATGACGCGCCACCCTGTTCCGGCGAACGAAAACGACCGTCTCCGCTTCCTGCGGGATCTGGAGGTCGACTTTTCGGCGCCCATCGCGGAGTTGCAAAAGGTCACGCGCATAGCCTCCATGATCGCCGGAACGCCGATCGCTCTCGTCTCGCTCGTGGAAGAGGATGTTCAGCGTTTCGCCGCGAACATCGGCGTGCCCAGCGCCGAGGGAACCAAGCGCAACGAGGCGTTCTGCGCGCCCGCCATGATGTCGAGCGCGCAACTGGTGATAGGGGACGCGCGCCAGGATGCCCGCTTCCGCGACAACCCGCTGGTTACGGGCGCGCCCAATGTCCGCGCCTACGCCGGCAGCGTTCTCGAGCCCGAACAAGGCATGCGCCTGGGCACGCTCTGCGTGATCGACACCCGGCCGCGCGAGTTCAGCGCCGAGGTCCTGGCTCAGCTTGACGATCTCTTCGACGCCGTGGCGGCGCTGCTCATGGCGCACCGCGACCGACTCTGAGCTATGGCTGAAACTGGGTGACGCGGCCTGATCAGGCGGCGCGGGTTTCAGCGTCGCGGTCGGCGACACCATGGGTGAACTTGACGCCCTCGACGACGAGGGGCAACCGGTTTGCGCCCTGGAGCCGGCGCCATTTCTTCGAGGCGGCGCGGGCGAGGGTGAGGACCATGAGCTTCGCGGTCCTCTGCGACAGCGCGCCCTTGGTCCCGACGGTCCGATGCCTGACCGTCGCGAAGACGCTCTCGATCCGATTAGCCGTGCGCAGATGATCCCAGTGCTCGGCGGGGAAGTCGAAGAAGACCAGCAACGCCTCCCGATCCTTGATCAGGCAATCGACGGCCTTTCCGTACGTGACGCCGTACTTCTCGACGAAGGTGTCCATGGCGGCCTCCGCTTCGGCTCTGGTCTCCGCCTGCCAGATCTCGCGGAGGTCGGACTTCACCGCCGGCGTCATGGATTTCGGGAACTTGTTCAGCACGTTGGCCGTCTTGTGCACCCAGCATCTCTGATGCCGCGCACCGGGGAAGACTTCGTCGAGGGCCCTCCAGAACCCGAGGGCGCCATCGCCGACGGCGATCTCCGGCGCGACGACGAGGCCCCGCTTCCTGAGATCAACGAGCAGGTCGCGCCAGCTCTGCGCGCTTTCCCGCATGCCGACCTGGAAGCCGACGAGCTCCTTCTTTCCTTCCGGCGTCACGCCGATCACGACGAGCATGCACTCTGCGGCGGGCTCCATCCGGGCCTGGAGGTAGACCCCGTCGGCCCAGATGCAGACGTAGCGGCGGGCGGAGAGATCGCGATGCTGCCAGCGGTCGTGCTCCTTCTCCCACCCGGCCGTGAGACGCGTGATGGTGCCCGGCGACAGGTTCGGCGCGTCGGGGCCGAGGATCGCAGCCAATGCCTCCTGAAAGTCACCGGTGGAGACGCCGCGCAGGTAGAGCACCGGCAGCAGAGCATCGAGGCTCGTCGAGCGCCGCGCCCATCTCGGCAGGATGCGCGACGCGAACCGCACCGTCTTCTCGGCGTCCGCCGCCCGGTCCCGGATCTTGGGACGGCGCACGGCGAGCGGCCCGATCCCGGTCTGGATCTCGCGCTCAGGGCCGTGTCCGTGGCGCACGACGCGCCGACGCCCGTCGGGCAGCCGCTCACCGGCGAGCCCGTCGAGGAACGCCCCGACTTCGGCCTCGAGCGCGCTCGCGAGCATCCGGCGCGCGCCTTCCCGCGCAATCTCGGTGAGCGGGTCGACAACCGTTCCGGGCTGGTGAAGAGGGGTGATCATGGTATCGTCCGTCACGGCGTATCGCTCCTTCTGGAGGTTCTGGCAGGCTTCAGCACCCGCCACGATACGCCGCCCTCTCAACCCGCATCACCCAACTTCGACCATAGCTCACCGACTGTTTCTGCGGGACAGGCTGTCGCGCGAGGCGTCCGAGCGTGCCGTTCTGCGCGAAGTCGCGGACCGCGATCCGCTGACCGCACTCCTGAACCAATCCGGTTTTCGGATGCGCGTCGATGCAGCGCTCGGGTCCGCGGGAGGATCGGAAGCCCTGGCCGTCATCGACGTGGATCACTTCAAGCAGGTCAACGACCGCTTCGGCCATCCCTTCGGCGACCGGTACCTCACGCTCATCGCGTCAAGTCTCCTCGAGGGCCTCGGAGCGAACCCGATCGTCGGCCGCATCGGCGGTGACGAGTTCGCCGCGCTCCTGGAACCGGGCAGCCGGGAGGACCACCTTGCCGCGGTCGAGCGCGTGCTGAGCGCCATTCGCGCCGCGGTCGCCGAGATCGGACAGCCAGGCTTGGGACAACTGTCGACCGGGCTTTGCAGGATTTCCGATGCTCCGGAGCCGGCTTTCGAAGCGCTCTACCAGCGCGCCGATGTCGCGCTCTACGCAGCGAAGGACCGCGGTCGGAACCGCATGTGCGTGTTCTCGGAGGAGCTCGACGGCCTCTACAATCTCGGAGCCCAGCGCGCCCGCTTCTCCGATGCGCTGGCCGCCGGCCGGATCGTGCCCTTTCTTCAGCCCAAGATCGACCTGGCGAGCGGCCTAACCGCCGGCTTCGAACTACTCGCCCGTTGGCGCGATCCGAGGCGCGGGCTGCTGTCGCCGGCGCGTGGGGCCGTTGAAGAATGTGGTCATCGCGCAGGCCGAGCCTTGCCAGGCGACTAAGCGTGGGTGGCCGCAGGCGAGGTCGTGGTGGCGGCGATTGCGAACGCCCTCCGCAGGCCTGCCGGGACTCGAGCCAAGAACAGCAGAACGAGCGCGGCGGCGAGCCGCTTGAGGTTGATGGCCGCCGCCGTGAGGAACGCCTGGATGCGCATGTTCTCGAGGCCGCGGCGAACGGCTCGTGCCAGCCCATGCCAAGTCTTCGCCTCGCCGTGGAACCCCTCCGACCTCCAGCGGTGGCGCTGGTAGAGGCGCTGATCCTCTTCGCTCCACCGCTCGCGGCGCCGACGCGCGCGCAGGAGCGCCGGGTAGTCGTCGCCGATCACGACCGCCTTGTTCATGCGGCCCTTCGAGAGACAGAGCGCGGCGAGGTCGCATCGCCGGCAGTCGCGAGCTTTCGAGTAGAAGAAGCGCCCGTGCTTCACGGGCTTTCCCGGCAGGAGGGTTTTGCCGCGCGGACACTTCAGAAGGTCGTGGCGAGAGTCATAGCGGAACCGGCGAAGGGGAATGGGGCTGCGGATCGGTTCGGCCTTCGTCGGGATGACGCCGGCGATCCCGCGCCTCTCCAACCCGCCGAAGATCTTCGCGTAGGCGTAGCCGGCGTCGGCGGTCACAGCGGCGATCTCGACGCCGATCGTCTCCTCGACCGCATCGAGGCGCGCGAGGAGCTGCTCGCCCTCGTTCGTCTCACCGGTCGTCACCTCCGCGTCGAGCACGACGCCGAAGACGTCGTCCACCACGCCATGCTGCTTGCAGCTCGGCTCCAATCTGCGATTGCGGCCGCTCGTGGCCATGGTCGCGTCCGGATCGGTAAGACAGACCTTCTTGAACTTGCCGGTCTTCTTCGAGTCCCGCAGGCGGCTCTCGTTCCCGGGGTCCGGCTCGGCGTCGCCGTTCGCTGCCGCCATCGCGTCCACATGCCGGACGGCGAGGCTCATCGCGCAGCCATGACAGATCCAGCACCCGGTCGACCCGCACCAGGACATGGTCGTCGGGAACGAGATCGCGCAGCGTTCCGCAGACGAAGAACTCGAGTTGCCCGCGCTCCTTCCGCCCCAGTATCCGTGTCCTCCCGCCGATCCTCCACAAGAAGAAGAGAATCAGGTGCCGAAGCCTTTCTCAACGGCCCCCGGTTCCACTTCATGCGCAACGCGCTCGCCCATGCGCCGGCCACGGTGGGCGTTCCCCCCGGGCTTCGTGATGCGGCGGAGCGCTCCGCCAAGGCGCATGAGACCCTGGATCACACGGGTCGGCCCCGATCCGACTCATGCCCGGCTCGCCGGCGGCGGGCCCCCGCCGAGCACACGCCGCGCTTGACGAATTCCTGATCTGGCATGTTCCTTCGGCGAGGCGTAAGGTCGGAGACCGCGTTGGGAGGCGTGGGCCATGCTGGACATCGGCTTCGGAGCGGCTGCGCTGGCGGGGATCCTGTCGTTCCTGTCGCCCTGCATCCTGCCGATGGTTCCGTTCTACCTGTGCTACATGGCGGGGCTCTCGATGCAGGAGCTGCGCGGCCGAGAGGGCGCCGGAGGGGCCCTGCCCCCGGGGGCGCAGCTCAGGCTCGTCTTCTCCTCCGTCGCCTTCGCGCTGGGCGTGACCACGATCTTCGTGCTGCTGGGCCTCGGCGCGACGGCGCTCGGCGGGCTGTTCATCGCCTGGAAGGGCGTGCTGTCCTGGATCGCGGCGGGGGCGCTGGCGCTGTTCGGACTGCATTTCCTCGGGGTCCTGCGGATCCCGCTGCTCTACCGAGAGGCGCGCGTCCGAGACCTCGGCGGATCCGCGCGGGATCGCAGGGGCTTATGTCATGGGCCTCGCCTTCGGCTTCGGGTGGACGCCCTGCGTGGGGCCGGCGCTGGCGGCGATCCTGATGGTGGCCTCGGTTTCGGGGGACCTCTGGCGCGGGGGGGCGCTGCTGCTGACCTACGGGCTCGCCATGACGCTGCCCTTCGTGGTCGCGGCGCTGTTCGCACGGCCCTTCCTCGGCTGGGCGCAGCGTCACCGACGCCTGCTGGGGCAGGCCGAGAAGGCGATGGGCGTCATGCTGCTGGTTTTCGCCGTCCTGATCGCGACCGACAGGGTCAACCTGATCGGCCAGTGGTTGCTGGAGAACTTCGACTGGAGCGCGACGCTCGCCTGAACGGGAGACCTGCCATGAGACGCCTCTTCGCCGCGGCCCTTCTCGCCCTCGCCCCCTTCGCCGCCACGGCGGGGCCTCCGCTGGGGGACGATGGGCTGCACAAGCCCGACTGGGTGCGGGAGACTTTCAAGGACCTGCGCGAGGACCTCGCCGAAGCGACGGCGGAGGGGCGGCGGATGCTGATCCTCGTGGAGCAGCGGGGCTGCATCTACTGCAAGCGGATGCATGAGGAGATCTTCCCCCAGCCGGCGATCGACGCCCTGATCCGGGAGGACTATTTCGTCGTGCAGGTGAACCTCGTCGGCGCGGTGGAGGTCACCGATTTCGACGGCGAGACCATGACGGAGAAGGCGGCCGCGCGGCACTGGGGCGTGGCGCTGACGCCGACCCTGATCTTCCTGCCCGCGACCGCGCCGGAGGGGACGACAGCCGCGGAGGCGGCGGCGGCGGTGCTCCCGGGCGCGCTCGACGCCGAGACGACCGAGGCGCTGCTGCGCTGGATCGTGGCCCGAGGCTACGAATCCGGCGAGACCTTCGCCGACCACATGGCCATGCGCTGACTGCGACGCCGCATCATGCCGTAACGTAATGAAACTATTGAACGCGTTTTTTTACAGTATATATTGGTAAAAAATCAATTGCGGGAGGAGCCGATGAGTTGTTACGCGATGGCGGGCGCCCTTCTCTTCGCATCGGCCGCGGGTGCGGCTGCGGCGGAGATCGTTCCGGCAGGAGTTGCCTTCGACGAGTACGGAGCGTCGGCCGCGTCGCTGACGGGAGCGCCCGGCGATCCCGCGGCGGGAGCGGCGGTGGTCACGTCCTCTTCCCTCGGGAACTGCGTGGCCTGCCACCGGATCTCGTCGCTCGACGCGCCGTTCCAGGGGGATGTCGGGCCGCCGCTCGACGGTGCCGCGGACCGCTGGGAAGAGGCGGACCTACGCGGGATCGTGGTGGACGCCAAGCACACCTTCTACGGGACGGTGATGCCGTCCTTCTACAAGACCGGGCCGTTCATCCGCCCCGGAGACGGCTACACAGGCAAGGCCGCCCCCGGCGATCCACCGCCGATCCTGACGGCGAACCAGGTCGAGGACGTGGTCGCCTTTCTCATGACACTTGGGGAATGACCGGCCCCGCCGGATCGAAATCGCGAGGAGGTTCGAGATGATGCTGACGAGACGCGCCGCCCTTGGCCTCGCGCTGGCGGCCATCGCCGTGGCGGCGGCGCCCGCGCGGCTGCTGGCGTCCCTCGCGGACAAGGTGCGCGAGTTCACTGGAGGCGCCGAGCCCGTGGAGGGCGAGGGCGTGGCCCTGACGACGCCGGAGATCGCCGAGAACGGCAACACAGTGCCGATCGCGGTCTCCGCCCCCGGCGCCTCGGAGATCGCGCTCTTCGCCGCCGGCAACCCCGAGCCCGGGGTGGCGACGGTGCGCTTCGGGCCGGCGGCCGGCTCCCGCTCCCTCTCCACGCGGATCCGGCTGGCCGAGACGCAGGACATAATCGCCGTGGCGAAGATGGAGGACGGATCCTTCGTCCGCACCTCGGCGAACATCAAGGTGACCATCGGCGGCTGCGGCGGCTGAGACAGGGAGGCGACGAACATGGCCGAAGGCGTGAGGCCCCGCGTAAAGGCGCCGGGCAAGGCGGCGAAAGGCGAGGTTGTGACGATCAAGACGCTGATCTCGCACCCCATGGAGTCGGGGCAGCGGAAGGATGCGGAGGGGAAGCTGATCCCCCGCTCGATCATCAACCGCTTCACCTGCGAGTTGAACGGCGCGCTGGTGGTGGACGTGGCGATGGAGCCGGCGATCTCCACCAACCCGTATTTCGAGTTCGAGGCGAAGGTGGAGGAGGCGGGCGAGTTCCGCTTCGTCTGGCACGACGACGACGGCAGCGTCTACGAGCACATCGAGAAGATCGAGCTCGCCTGACGGATCCGGCGTCGGAGGCGCTCCGCGAACGAGGGGCCTGGGGAGGAAGAAGGATGAAGAAGTTCCTTTGCGGGGTGGCGGTCGCGGCGATGGCGGCGATGCCGCTGGCCGCGGATCCGGTGGACGAGCCCCTCGTCATCAACGGCGACGAGGAACTGGCGATCCGCGCGCCGACCCCGGCCCATCTGGAGGGCGTGTTCCCGGAGATCATGTCGGGCTGGCTGTTCCGCGACGAATCCACCCGCGCCATGCAGATGGACGACTTCGACAATCCGGGGATGATCTTCGCCGACGAGGGCATGGACCTGTGGAATGCGGTGGAAGGGTCCGAGGGCAAGTCCTGCGCCTCCTGCCACCAGGACATCGGGTCGATGGCGGGCGTCCGCGCCGCTATGCCCAGGATGAACGGCGCGGGCGATGATCTGTGGTCGCTGGAGAACTTCATCAACGCCTGCCGGACCGGGCGCATGGGCGCCGAGGCCTGGGGCTGGAACTCGGCGCCGATGACCGCAATGACCTCGGCCATCTCGCTGCAATCGCGCGGGATGCCGGTGGACGTGGCTACGGACGGCCCGGCGCAGACGTGGTGGGACCGCGGGAAGGAGATCTACTACACCCGCTTCGGCCAGCTGGAGATGTCCTGCGCGAGCTGCCACGAGCAGAACTGGGGCCGGTACATCCGCGCGGACCACCTGAGCCAGGGGCAGACCAACGGCTTCCCGGTCTACCGGCTGAAGCAGGCGGGCATCGTCTCCATCCACAACCGGTTCAAGGGCTGCATCCGCGACACGCGGGGCGAGACCTTCAAGGAAGGCTCGCCAGAGCTGCGGGCGCTGGAACTCTACGTCGCCTCGCGCGGAGAGGGGCTGGCGGTCGAGGGCGTATCGGTCCGCCACTGAGACCATGGAAGAACCGGCGCGCCCGGCGGCGCGTCATCCTCAGGACCATCGCGCACGGCCGGACGTCCGGCGGGACCGGCTTCGTGCGCCCAGGGAGGCGGGCCGATGATCTCACGGCGCGAGTTCGTTCAGGCGGGCATGGCGGCCTCGGCCATCCTCGGCGGCGGGGGGCTGGGCCCGCCTCGCGGCGCGGCAGGCGCTGCGGCAGGAGGATCTGCTGGCGTTCCAGGACTATGGCAACGTCACGCTGGTGCATGTCACGGACCTGCACGCGCAGCTCCGGCCCGTCTGGTTCCGGGAGCCGTCGGTCAACATCGGGGTGGGGGAGGCGAAGGGGCTGCCGCCGCACCTGACGGGCCGCGACTTCCTGAACGCGTTCGGCATCGCGCCGGGCACGCCCGCGGCCTACGCGCTGAGTTCGGACGACTTCACGACGCTCGCGCGCAGCTACGGCCGCATGGGCGGGCTCGACCGGGTGGCAACGGTGGTGAAGGCGATCCGGGCGGCGCGGCCGGAGGCGATCCTGCTGGACGGCGGGGACACCTGGCACGGATCCTACACCTCTCTCCAGACCCGCGGGCAGGACATGGTGGACGCCATGAACCTGCTGGGCGTCGAGGCCATGACCAGCCACTGGGAATGGACCTACGGCACGGAGCGGGTGAAGGAGATCGTGGACGCGCTGCCCTTCCCCTTCCTCGGCGCCAACATCTTCGACGTCGAATGGGACGAGCCGGCTTTCGAGCCCATGGCGGTGTTCGAGCGCGGCGGCGCCCGGATCGCCGTGATCGGGCAGGCCTTCCCCTACACGCCCATCGCCAACCCGTCCTGGATGTTCCCCGAATACTCCTTCGGCATCCGGGAGGAGCGGATCCATGAGATGGTGAAGAAAGCCCGGGCGGAGGGCGCAGGCCTCGTGGTCCTTCTCAGCCACAACGGCTTCGACGTGGACCGCAAGATGGCCGGGCGGGTGCCGGGGATCGACGTGATCCTGTCGGGCCATACCCACGACGCGATCCCCGAGCCGGTGCAGGTGGGCGGGACGCTGATCGTCGCCTCAGGCTCCCACGGGAAGTTCGTGAGCCGGCTGGACCTCGACGTGCGGGACGGGCGGATGCAGGGCTGGCGGCACCGGCTGATCCCGATCTTCTCCGACGCGATCGCGCCGAACCCCGAAATGGCGGCGCTGATCGCCGGCGTCCGCGCGCCGCACGAGGCGATGCTGACCGAACGCATCGGCACGGCGGCGAGCCTCCTCTACCGCCGGGGCAACTTCAACGGCACCTGGGACGACCTGATCTGCGACGCGATCCTGTCCGAGCGGGACGCGCAGATCGCCCTCTCGCCCGGCGTGCGCTGGGGGCCGACGCTGCTGCCGGGAGACCCCATCACGCGGGAGGACATCCACGACGTCACCTCCATGACCTACGGCCAGTGCTACCGGACCGAGATGACCGGAGAGCAGCTCCGCGCGATTCTGGAGGACGTGGCCGACAACATCTTCAACCCCGACCCCTACTACCAGCAGGGCGGGGACATGGTGCGGGTGGGCGGCCTTTCCTACGCCATCGACGTCTCGGCCCCGATAGGGCGCCGGATCCTGGACCTGCGCCTGAGCGATGCGGACCAGCCGCTGCAGCCCGACCGCAGCTACACCGTCGCCGGCTGGGCCAGCGTCAACGAGGACGTGCAGGGCCCGCAGATCTGGGATGTGGTCGAGGCGCATGTGCGCCGACTGGGGACGGTGGGGCGCGCGGAATCCGACGCCGTCGCCGTCACCGGCATCTGAAGCGGGAGGAGCGGGATGAGCGAGGACAAGAAGGAGCGGGCGCCCTCGCCGACGCGCCGCGGCTTCCTGGGCGCGCTGGCGGCCGGAGGCGCGGCGGCGGCGGCCGGCGCGGCGCGCGGCGGCCCCCCGGCCCCCCTGATCACCGAGGTCCAGCCCTGGGCGAGCGCCTTCGGCGACCCGGTGGACGCGACCCCCTACGGCATGCCCATCCGCTTCGAGAGCCACGTGGTCCGCCGCACGGTGGACTGGCTGACGGAAAGCCCGCTCTCCTCCATCAACTTCACGCCCATCCACGCGCTGGAGGGCACGATCACCCCGCAGGGCTGCGCCTTCGAGCGGCACCATTCCGGCGCCATCGAACTGAGCAAGGCCGACTACCGGCTGATGGTCAACGGCCTCGTGGACCGCCCGCTGGTCTTCACCTGGGACGACCTCGCCCGCTTCCCGAGGACCACCGCGACCGCCTTCTGCGAATGCGCGGCCAATGGCGGCATGGAGTGGGGGGGCGCGCAGCTCGAGGGCTGCCAGTTCACCCAGGGCATGATCCACAACATGGAATATGTAGGCGTGCCGCTGCGCCTCCTCCTGGAGGAGGCGGGGGTGAAGCCCGAAGGGGCGTGGATCTTCGCCGAAGGCCATGACGCCTCCTCCAACGGCCGGTCGATGCCGCTGGAGAAGGCGATGGACGACGTGCTCGTCGCCCTCTTCGCCAACGGAGAGGCCCTGCGGAAGGAGCACGGATACCCCGCCCGGCTGGTCGTCCCCGGCTGGGAGGGCAACATGTGGGTGAAGTGGCTGCGCCGGATCGGGGTCTACGACCGGGCGGTGCAGAGCCGCGAGGAGACCTCGAAATACACAGACCTGATGGCTGACGGCGGCGCCCGCCAGTGGACCTGGGTGATGGACGCGAAATCGGTGATCACCGCGCCCTCGCCTCAGGCGCCGATCCGGCACGGGCCCGGGCCGCTGATGGTCACCGGCCTCGCCTGGTCCGGCCGCGGTAAGGTGGCGCGGGTGGACGTCTCCCTCGATGGCGGCGCGAACTGGCGGACGGCGGAGCTGGCCGGGGAGCCGCAGGCGAGGGCGCTCGCCCGCTTCCGGCTGCCCCTCGACTGGGACGGGTCGGAGATGCTGCTCCAGTCCCGCTGCATCGACGAGACCGGCTACATCCAGCCCACCAAGGACCAGCTCCGGGAGATCCGCGGGCTGAACAGCGTCTACCACAACAACGCGATTCAGACCTGGTGGGTGCGGGAGACCGGGGAGGTCGAGAATGTCGAGGTGGCCTGACCTGATCGCCGTGGCGGCGTTGACCTTCGCCGCGCCCGCCCTCGCCGGCCCCCTCGGGCTCGGCCGTCCCGCGCTGCCGGAGGAGGTCGCCGCCTGGGACGTGGCGGTCCTGCCGGACGGGCGGGGCCTGCCGCCGGGCTCGGGCGACGTGGAGACGGGCGAGGCGGTCTTCGCCGAGAAATGCGCCGCCTGCCACGGCGACTTCGCCGAAGGGCTCGACAACTGGCCTCCTCTTGCCGGAGGCGAGGGCTCGCTGCGCAACCGGCGCCCCGTGAAGACGGTGGGCAGCTACTGGCCCCATCTCTCGACCGTCTGGGACTATGTCCATCGCTCCATGCCCTTCGGGGCGGCACAGACGGTGACGGCGGACGAGACCTACGCGATCACGGCCTACCTGCTCTACTCCAACGGGCTGGTGGACGACGACTTCACCCTCTCGAACGAGAACTTCGCCGGCATCGCGCTGCCCAACGCCGACGGCTTCCATCCCGACGACCGGGAGGAGACCGAGCTTCCCCGTTTCTCCCGGGCGCCGTGCATGACCGACTGCCGCCCGGCCCCCGAGGTGACCATGCGCGCGGTGGACCTGAACGTCACGCCGAAGGACGAGGACGGCCGGCCGGCCGGCACGCTGCCCGACTGGCGGGCGGCGGCGGTCGAGGCGGCGCCTCCGGCCGAGCCTGCCGCGGACGCGCCCGATCCTGCGCTCCTCGCGGCGGGCGAGCAGGTGTTCCGAAAGTGCCGTTCCTGCCACAGGGTCGGGGAAGGCGCCCGGAACGGCGTGGGGCCGGTGCTGAGCGGCGTCGTCGGCCGCCGGGCGGGGACCCATGACGGCTTCAACTATTCGCCGGCGATGGCCGAGGCGGGAGAGGGCGGCCTCGTCTGGACGCCGCAGGCCCTGCACGACTACCTCCTCGATCCCCGCAAGGCGGTGCCGCGGACGAAGATGGCCTTCGCCGGTCTGAAGAAGCCGGAGGACCGCGAGGCCGTGATCGCCTACCTGCGATCGTTCGAGCCGTGAGCGCGCGCCGCCCGCTCGCCCTCGCCGCGGCGCTGGCCTGCGTGCGCGCGGCGGCGGCGGAACCGGGCGACCCTCATGCCGGAGAGGCCGCCTTCCGGCGCGTCTGCGCAGCCTGTCACATGGTGGGCCCTGACGCGCGCAGCCGGGTCGGGCCTCCGCTGAACGGCATCTTCGGGCGCCGCGCCGGCCGGCACGAGGCGTTCGAATACTCCCCGTTCATGCGGCGCATGGGCGACGACGGGCTCGCCTGGACGTTCGAGACGCTGGACGCCTACCTCCAGAACCCGCGGGCGCTGGTCTCCGGCACGCGCATGAGCCTCCGGGGGATCGCGGACCCGGGCGAACGGGCCGACATCCTCGCCTACCTCCGCGACTTCTCCGACCGGCCGCGCGACATCCCCGAGGCGGAGCCCACGGCGCCGGGGCTGGCGCACGCCTCCGCGCCGGACTTCGCGGGCGACCCGGCCTTCGGCGAATACCTCTCGGCCGAATGCACCACCTGCCACCGGCGCGACGGCGCTTCCGCGGGCATCCCCGCCATCGTGGGCTGGCCGCAGGAGGACTTCGTCGCCGCCATGAACGCCTACAGGCGCAGGCTCCGCCCGCATCCCGTGATGCAGATGATGGCGGGCCGCCTGTCGGACGAGGAGATCGCGGCCCTCGCCGCGTACTACGCGCAGGCCGGTCCATAGCCGGCCGCGCCCAAAGGGGAGGAGAAGATGAGACTCCACCGCAGAACCTTCATGGGCGGGATGCTGGCCTCGGGCCTCGCCGCGCCGGCGGCGCTGGGCCAAGCCCGGCCGCGGGTGGTCGTCGTGGGCGGCGGCGTCGGCGGCGCGACCTGCGCGCGCTACATCGCCCGGGACTCGGCCGGCGCCATCGACGTCACGCTGGTCGAGCCGTCGAAGCGCTACTACACCTGCTTCTTCTCGAACCTCTACCTGGGCGGCTTCCGCGAGGCCGAGAGCCTCGGCCACGGCTACCGCGCGCTGAGCGTCGACCACGGCGTCAACGTAGTGCATGACTACGCCGCAGCGGTGGATCGGGACGCGAAGATCGTGCGCCTCGCCTCCGGGACGGTCCTGCCCTACGACCGCCTGGTCCTCTCGCCGGGCATCGACTTCAAGGACGACGCCGTTCCCGGCTGGAACCTGACGCGGCAGTCGGTGATGCCCCACGCCTACAAGGGCGGCGAACAGGTGGAGCTGCTTAAGGCGCAGATCCTCGCCATGCCCGAGGGCGGCGTCTTCGCGATGCTGGCCCCGCCGAACCCCTTCCGCTGCCCGCCCGGCCCCTATGAGCGCGTCTCCATGGTCGCCTGGACGCTGAAGCGGGTGAACCCGACCGCGAAGATCCTGATCGTGGATCCGAAGCCCAACTTCTCGAAGCAGGCCCTGTTCGAGGAGGGCTGGCAGGCCCACTACACAGGGATGATCGACCGCATCGGCCGCGATTTCGGCGCCGAGAACCTGGAGGTCCGCCCCGACGCCATGGAGATCGTCATCGACGGCGCGGTGGAGAAGGTGGACGTCTGCAACGTCATCCCCGCCCAGCGCGCCGGGGAGATCGTCCACGCCGCCGGCCTGACCGAAGGCGACTGGGCGCCGGTGGAGCCCGCCTCCATGCGCTCCCGCCTCGACCCGAACGTCTGGGTGCTGGGCGACGCCTCCAGCCAGGGCGACATGCCCAAGTCCGGCTTCTCCGCAAACAGCCAGGCCAAGGTGGCGGCGCTGGCGATCCGCGGAGAGCTGACCGGGTCTCAGGTCTTCCCCGCCCGCTACTCCAACACCTGCTGGTCGCTGATCGCCGAGAACGATGGGGTCAAGGTGGGGGCCAGCTACGAGCCGACGCCGGAGAAGATCGCCAGCGTCGCGAGCTTCATCTCCCAGACCGGCGAGGACGCCGACCTGCGGCGCGCCACCTACGAGGAGAGCCTTGGCTGGTACGAGGGCATCACGGCCGACATCTTCGGCTGAGGCGGGCGGACCCGGCTCGGGCTTCTCCTTCCGAAGGGCGGATTGCCCTGTGAATCCCGGAGGCAAAGTGGGGCCAAGGAAGCGGTCGAATGCCCTGACCGCGGCGGAGTAAAAGTCCGCCATTCTGCGCCTGAGGCGAACGAGCTGAAGGCGGGGAGATGTACTCTGTGGAACTCTAGGCGCGTGTGCGGCGAGCGTGTCATGTCGATGGGCTCAGCGAGCGAGCGGCGGCCCGGTTGTTCGGGATCGACCGCAAGACGGTGTCGAAGATCCTGAAGCACTCCGTGCCGCCTGGGTAACGGCGATCGAAGCCCCCGGCGCCCCCGAAGCTCGACCCGTTCCTGCCGATCATCGACCAGATCCTCGAGGCCGACCGTGCCTTGCCGAAGAAGCAGCGGCACACGGCGCAGCGGATCTTCGAGAGGCTGCGCGATGAGCACGGTTTCACCGGCGGCATCACCGTCGTCACCGACTACGTCCGCGAGAAGAAGCGCCGGACCCAAGAGGTGTTCGTGCCCCTCTCGCACTCGCCTGGGCACGCTCAGGTCGACTTCGGTGAGGCCCTCGGCGAGATCAGCGGGGTCCGGTGCAAGCTGCATTACTTCGCCATGGCGCTGCCGCACTCGGATGCCTTCTTCATCGAAGCGTATCCGGCCGAGACGATCGAAGCGTTCTGCGACGGCCACGTTACGGCCTTCGCCTTCTTCGGCGGGCGCCGCTGTCGATCCTGTTCGACAACACCACGCTCGCGGTGGCGAAGATCCTCGGCGATCCGGGACCTGACCAGCGGCCTCCACGCCATCGCGATCAGGGACGGCATGCTGATGGAGGGCGCCGATCCGCGGCGCGTGGGCATCGCGCTCGGCGGTTGAGTTCTGGTCTTGGGGCGACCTCGGGACCGCGGAGACGTTGCCGGCCATCCGGCGAGGGCGCAAAAATCGACGGAGAACTGCCTCCATAGCGAGGCCCGCTTGCGGTCCACCGGAAGAAGGTATGGCCTCTGCGCGCTCCGGATCCGGCCTCGATCATGTCCCGGGGCGTGGTGTAGGAGCGCCGGCCCTCGGAGAGAGATCCGAGGCTGATCAGGACGCCACGGCGGGCAGCCTGACTGTGGGAGTGTCGGTGACGCGGGCGAGGCTTTCAAGCGACATGTACCGGCGCGCCACGGCCCATTCGTCGTTGGTCTCCAGCATCAGCGCGCCAACGAGCCGGACGATGGCCTCATCGTTCGGGAAGATGCCGACGACGTCTGACCGCCGCTTGACCTCGCGGTTGACGCGCTCGAGTGGGGTCGTCGACGCGATCTGAGCCCAATGCTCGCGAGGGAAGGACATGTAGGCCAGGACCTCGTCGCGGGAGGCGTCCATGAAGGCGCCGAGCTTCTCGTTCTTCTCGCGCGGCGCGTCGGCTACGGCGTCCCCCTGGGCTTCCGCACCTTCCTTGTTCTCCTGCGCGAAGATGGTCTTCAGCATCGCCGCGACCGCAGTGCGCTGCTTGGCCGGGGCGTGCGCCAACGCGTTCCGCATCCAGTGGATCCGGCGCCTCTGACGGGTCGCGTTGAACACTCGCCGCGCGGCCGCCCGCAGGCCCTTGTGGTCGTCGGCGATCACCAGCTTCACGCCGCGCAGTCCGCGATCGGCGAGGGAGCGCAGGAAATCGGTCCAGAAGGTCTCGGCTTCCGAGGGCCCCGTGGCGACGCCCAGCCCCTCGCGCTTGCCGTCCTCGTTCACCGCCACAGCGATTATCGCCGCGCGGCTGACGATGCGCCCGCCCTCGCGGACCTCGAGGTAGGTGGCATCCAGCCAGAGATAGGGCCACGCCCCCTCCAGGGGACGGGTGAGGAAGGCATTCACCCGCTCGTCGATCTCGACGCAGAGGCGGCTGACCTGGGACTTCGACAGGCCGCCCGCGCCCATGGCCTTCACCAGATCGTCCACGGAGCGGGTCGAAACGCCGTGGACGCAGGCCTCCTGTATCACCGCGACGAGCGCCTTCTCGGCCGTGCGGCGCGGCTCGAGGAAACTGGGGAAGTAGCTGCCCTTGCGCAGCTTCGGGATCTCCAGCGCGATCCGTCCGGCGCGGGCGTCCCAGTCGCGATCACGGTATCCGTTCCGCTGGACCTCGCGCAGGGGCGACCGCGCGCCCTTCGATGCGCCCGTCCGCGCCTCGACTTCCAGCTCCATGATCCGCTCGGCCGCAAAGGCCAGCATCTCGCGCACGAGATCGCCATCGGCCTGCTTCTCAACCAGCTCGACCAGCGCCATTCTCTCATCGGTCATCGTCGTCTCCGTTCAGGTTCCAGGTCTTGCAACCCGAACCTTCTCCGAAGACCGGCGATGGCCGCCAGCGTCACCCCAGGCCGCGCGCTGCGCTACGCCAGGGGCTCCGCGCGCGGCCTCCTACACCACCACCTGGGACACAGCCGGCCTCTTCGGCGGACACCTGGCGGACACGACAAAAAACACCTTAGCGGGGTTAGCCACTAAACCGTTGATCTTGCTAATTGCGGGGGCCTGATCTCATCGAGATCTGCCTCTTGGCCCGTGCATCGAACCACCGCCCTCGGATGTGTCTAAGGTTCGACAGTAATTGCGGAGGCACTGGCCTTTTCCGAACAAGCCGTCATCCCTGCCAAAGGTCTCGGACGCACCGCCAGTTCTCGCGCTCCGGCCGAGACCGTCGGCTGCAACATGAAGCGGATGCCGCGGGGCCGCTTGACAGGACGCTCGGGGCAAAGAAGGGAGGGGGCGCGTTTTTTTGGTCGTAGCTTCGGCAAGGGGAGTCGCGCCCCGCTGTAGTGAGGGTTGAAGAGAGCGGCCGTCGACCAGTAGCGGCTTTCACCGCAGATTAGCCGCTTCAGGGCCTCCGCCATCGTCCCCGCCAGCGGCTCGCCAGCAAGGACGATGATGCATGCGCCCGCGATGCGGCCGGCCGCGTGGTGACTCGGCGCAGCTTTCGCTGCGACCTCGTCCCCTGTAGAGAGGATCAGCCAGAGATCCTGAATAGAGGCGGGACTCTGAAATCGGTGGAACGGGAAGGCAGGCCGGCGACAGGGCTCGACGCGCTTTCGAGGCAACCTGGTCTTGCCGCCGGTTCTTCCTCTTGTCCTGCGCTCCGGGCGTGCTGGCGCAGACAGGCTCGCGCTGCTGTCAGCTTCGCGCAGCCGTCGCGAGGAACCATGCATCGCTCTCGCCGTTGGTCATGGCGGCTTCCTGAAAGCGGCGAGAAAGGGACGGAAAAGTTGGCTCGTCGCAGCCCTCCTCAAGAAGACGATCTTCTTCGCAAGGCGTCTGAGGAGCAGTCCGTGGAAGAAGCGGCGCTGCTCTCGTCAAAGCTCGTTTACGAGGTAATCCGCCGGGACGGGCTCGAAGAGCTCAAGAGAACCGAACGCTCCCTGTTCTGGTCCGGGGCCAGCGCTGGGATCTTCATCAGCTTCTCCGTGGTCGGCGAGGCCGTGCTGCGCGCCCACCTGCCAAGTTCAGGATGGTCGTACCTGGTTGAAAACCTCGGGTACACTCTCGGCTTCCTCATCGTGATCCACGGCCGGATGCAATTGTTCACTGAGAACACGATCACGACCGTGCTTCCGCTCATGAGGAATCCAACCTTGGCGATGTTCGCTTCGGTAGCGCGGCTATGGTGTTTGGTCTTGTTGGCAAACGTCGTCGGCGCATTCGTCGCAGCCACTTTCCTCGCATATGCCGGCGGAGTCCCCGAGGCCCTTCTCTCCACCATCGGCGAACTCTCCCGTCATGCGACTGGGATGGAAGCCGGCGTCGGCTTCGCACGTGCAATTCCCGCCGGGCTGTTGCTTGCGGCGATCGTGTGGATGATTCCGCAGTTGGAAAGCGGACATGTGGCCGTCGTCATCATCTTCACCTGGCTTATCGCCGCGGGAGACTTTGCACACGTCGTCGCGGGCTCGGTCGAAATGGCGTACCTGCTGGTCCTGGGCGAGCTTTCCATTGCCGACGCTGTCTTTCGGTTCTTCTTGCCGGTGCTGGCAGGCAACGTGGTCGGCGGAACCGCCCTCTTCGCCATGATGGTCTGGGGCCAGGTCAAGGACGAGGTGACTGAGGAGGCGTCAGATCGCTGACGATCCGCCGCGCCGCCTGTTCCTGAGCCAAGCAGGGGAATGGAGGCCGGAGGAGGGGGGCGGCTGGCGGAGGGCCTTCCAGGCTTTCGGGCATCGCCAGCCGGCTACGCAGCACCTGGTGCTGCCCTGACCGGCGAAAAGCTTTGCTCCTCACCTGAAGTTGCGGTGGAACTTCCGGTGTCAACGGCACCGACCACGTCGGCCACTGGGGCGCTGTAGGAACCGGCCTCTTCGCTTTCGATCTTATTGGGTGATCAGGCGGGAGGCTTGCGCGAGCGGCTCTGGGCGAGACGGTAGGACGGTCCGTTCACCTCCAGGATGTGGACGTGGTGGGTGAGGCGGTCGAGCAGCGCACCGGTTAGGCGTTCGTCGCCGAAGGTTGCCGTCCACTCATCGAAGGGCAGGTTCGAGGTAATGATCGTGGCGCCGCGCTCGTAGCGCTGGCTGATCAGCTCGAACAGCAGCTCGGCGCCGGTGCGCGACAGCGGCACGAAGCCCAGTTCGTCGATTATCAGCAGCTCATAGCTGGCGAGGGTCTTTTGCAGGCGCATCAGCCGCTTCTCGTCCTGCGCCTCGATCATCTCGTGCACGGTGGCGGCGGCGGTGGCGAAGCGGGTCTTCACGCCACGTGACCCTGCCCCCGCGGATGCTCCCGAATTTGGGTTAGGCTGTTCTCCTGAGAAGGAGAGACGCAGATGCGCAAGAGCCGTTTGTAAGCGCGACGCCGACCACCTCCTGCCGCTTCTGATCTGAGCGAGCCATTCTGCGTGCGGATGAGCGCGGGAGGTGTTGGCTTTGGAACGAGACGGCGAAGAGGGCGTCCATTTGGGCGGTTCGTCGGGCGGTGGGATTTCGCGGCTGGAGGTGATCGAGGGGCCGACTGGGCGTCGGCGGCGGACGAAGGCGGAGCGGGCGCGGATCGCGGCGGAGAGCTTGATGCCCGGAGCCAAGGTGGCTGATGTCGCCCGCAGGCATGGCACGACGCGCTGGCAGGTTTACGACTGGCGCAGAAAGCTGCGGATGGGTGAACTGGTCGTGCCCGCGAGCGTAGCGGCATTGCCGATGTTCGCGGAACTCGTCGTCGAAAGCGCGGCAGCGGAGGCGCCCTTGGCCCACGCGACGTCCGGCGTGGAGATCGTCGTCGGCGATGTCGTGATCCGCGTCGGGTCCGGCGTCGAGGAGGGGCTGTTGATGCGGACGATCCGGGCAGCGCGGGCGGCGGCATCGTGATCGGCCAAGGTGGGGCGGGGAAGGTCTTCGTGGCGACGCGGCCGGTGGACTTCCGGAAGGGGATCGACGGGCTGGCGCTGGCGGTGCAGGAGATGTTCGGGCTCGATCCGTTCTGCGGCGCCGTCTTCGTGTTCCGCTCGAAAGGGGCGGATCGCATCAAGCTGCTGGTCTGGGACCAGACCGGGATGGTGCTCGTTCACAAGCGCCTGGAAGGCGGCAAGTTCGTCTGGCCTCGGGTGCGGGACGGGGTGATGCGGATGTCGTCGGCGCAGTTGGCGGCGCTGTTCGAGGGACTGGACTGGCGGCTGGTGAGACCGGAGCGGGCGCGGCGTCCGCAGGCAGCCGGGTGATCATGGGGCAAGCCGCTGTTTTTGCTGGCCGGAACCGGTCCAGAGTGATTTAATCCTGCGCATGGACGCCGATGCCCTCAGCCGCGAGAACGCCCATCTGAAGGTCCGCCTGGCTCAGGTCGAGGCGGCGCTGGCCGAGGTGCAGGAGGCCAATCGTCGGCTGGAGGACATCCTGCGCACCTCGCAGCGCGCTCAGTTCGGCAAGCGCTCCGAGAAGCTGTCGCCCGACCAGTTCAACCTGCCGCTGGAGGATGCCGAACTGGCCCAGGGCGTGCTCGAGGCCGCGCAGGAGAAGGCTGAGGCGGCGCTGCAACGTGCGCGCGGGGAGACGCCCCGGAAGCCGGCGCGCAACCGTGGTCATCTGCCGGCGCATCTGCCCCGGATCGAGCGGGTGATCGAGCCCGTCAGCATCCTCTGCCCCTGCGGCTGCGGCGAGATGGCCCGGATCGGGGAAGATGTCTCCGAACGGCTCGACGTGATCCCGGCGCAGTTCCAGGTGCTGGCGACGCGGCGCCCGCGATACGCCTGCCGCCGCTGTTCGCAGGCCGTGGCGCAGGCGCATGCCCCCGAACATGTCGTGCCGGGCGGGCTGCCGACCGAGCGGCTGATCGCATGGATCATCGTCTCGAAGTTCGGAGACCACCTGCCATTTTACCGGCAGTCCGGGATCTTCGAGCGGCAGGGGCTCCACCTCGACCGCGGCACGCTCGGCAACTGGGTCGGCCGCGCCTGTTTCCATCTGATGCCGGTCATCGAGCACATGCGCGCCCATCTGCGCGGCGCCGACCGCATCTTCGTCGACGAGACCCGCGCGCCGGTGCTGGACCCGGGCCGGAAGGTCACCAAGAGCGGCTACTTCTGGGCCGTCGTATCCGACGACCGCGGCCATGGCGGCGCCGGCCCGCCCATCGTGCTGTTCCATTACGCTCCCGGCCGGGGGAAAGAGCACCCGCTGAAGTTCCTTGCCGGATACCGCGGCCGGTTCCTGCAATGCGACGCCTACCAGTCCTACAACGCGCTGACCCAAATCGCGCGCGACAGCAGTCCATGGCAGCTGGTCTATTGCTGGACCCATGTCCGCCGCCGCTTAGTGAAGCGCTTCGAGAACGAGGGCTCGCCCATCGCCGAGGAGATGCTGCGCCAGATCGCTGCCCTCTATGGGGTCGAGAAGACCGTGCGCGGCAGGGATGCGGCCATCCGGCTGGCCGCCCGGCGCGACCATTCCGCCCCCATCATCGCCGCGCTCAAGCCGTGGCTGGAGACCCAGCTGTCGCGCATCCCGCAGAAATCCCAGCTGGCCGAGGACATCCGCTACACCCTCGCCCACTGGCTCGGCCTGATCCGCTTCCTCGACAACGGCGCCCTCGAACTCGACACCAACGCGGTCGAGAACCAGATCCGCCCGATCGCGCTGACAAGGAAGAACGCCCTATTCGCCGGCAACGAAGTCGGCGCCGAGAACTGGGCCATGCTCGCCTCGCTCGTCGCAACCTGCAAGCTGTCGGGCGTGAACCCCGTCGACCACCTCGCCGACATCCTCCGCGCCATTCTCGATGGTCACCCGAAATCCGCCATCGAAGACCTCATGCCTTGGCAATACGCGCAGCCGTCAAGCCTCGCCGCATAGGGCCGCGCCGTCGCGCTTACCCTACGGCCGCTATGGCTACCGGATGGTGACGCGGATGCTGAACAACGCTGGCTGGCATGTGAACCACAAGCGGGTCGAGAGGATCTGGCGGCGTGAAGGGCTCAAAGTTCCGCGCAAGCAGCCGAAGAAAGGCCGCCTGTGGCTAAACGACGGCTCCTGCGTCCGGCTTCGGCCGGAGCCGCCGAACCATGTCTGGTCCTACGATTTAGTCCAGGACCGGACCCACGACGGTCGTGTCTACCGCACGCTCAACATCATCGACGAGTTCACCAGAGAGGCGCTGATGATCCGGGTTGATCGCAAGCTGAACTCCGTCGACGTGGTAGACGCCCTCACGGACCTCTGCATCCTGCGAGGTCCGCCGGCCTTCGTGCGGTCAGCGCCAACGTCCTATGTCGGCAGGAGCAGGGGGAGCGGGGGCGAGAGATCTCTTCGCGCCGAAGCGTTCCGGCGCGGCTTTCAGCGCGATCCAAGCGGCTTCCGCCGTCAAGGAAGCGGTCTCGACCATAGCAAACCCGGGGTCCGGCCGAGCGGCCCCGACCGTCCTCAACACGAGATCCAGATCCAGGCGGAAGACCCGAACATTATCTACGGGATCGCGAGGCGTCCCGACGGCTCTGTCAGAGAGGGGTCCTCCCGCCTGGCGCCGCCCCTTCGAAGAAGGGACGGTGGTCGACGCCGCGTTTGACGACCGCGTGCGCGGTGCGCGCCATCTTGGCGGCGATCGCGGTGAGCGCCTTTCGGCGGAGATCAGCGTTGTCCCGGTCCCGCGCGATGTACCGCTCGAACTTGGATCTGAAGCTGTTGTCGCGTTGGCGGATCGCGATCTGCCCGGCCATCCAGAAGGCCCGGCGCAGGCGCGCGTTCCCGAACTTGGAGAGCTTCGTCTGACCGCGGAACTGGCCGGACTGCTGGGTCGAGAGATCGAGGCCGCAGCACTTCAGGAACTGGCGATGATGGGCGAAGCGTCGAAGATCGCCAGCCTCCGCGAGGATGGTCAGCGCGTTGATCGGCCCGACGCCGGGGATGGTGCGGAGCAGCCGGTAGTGCCGATCGTCCGCGAGCATGGCTTCCGCCCGCCGCTCGATCTCGTTGCGCTGCCGGATCAGGCTTCGGCCCTCGGCGGGCGCCATGCGGAACATGACGACGGCGTCGGAGGATGGGTCGACCGGCAGGCCGATCGACGCCTGCGCCGTCTCGTGGATATCCGAGAGCAGGCGGTGCTTGGACACCTTGCGCCCCGCCACCTCCCAGGCGGCCGCTATGAAGGCGTCCTTCTCGTGCGCGGTGATCATCGCCGGGACCGGGAACATCTCGAGGAAGGCGAGGAACCAGTCGCTGCGGGCATTGCCGCGGAACCGCTCGGCCTCGGGGAAGTAGAGCGGCAGGTAGTGGGTGAGGAGCCGATGCCAGAGCTCGGTCTTCGCCTTCGAGATCGCCTCGTGGGTCTTCGAGAGCTCCTGGATGTCGACGAGCCCATGCGCGAGCGGATCGCAGCAGCGCTGGACATGTCCGATCCGCAGCATGTGCAGGATGATCCGGGCATCCTTCGGATCGTTCTTGTCCCAGCCGCCCGTGATCGCCTCGCGGGTGCGCGCAAGGGCGAGCGAGGAGATCAGCCTCAGGTCGACGCCCTCGGAGAGCAGCCGGTGCGCCAGCGGCCGATGGTAGTTGCCGGTCGCCTCGAAGCCGGCGACGACGGGAGCTTCGAACGCCGCGAGCGTCTCCACCAGACGGTCGTGGTCAGCCCGCGTGTTCAGCACCGTGAGGCGCCGTCGGCGGACCCGTCCGGGCGCCTCGATCAGGATCTCGTTGCGGTGCTTGGCGATGTCGATCGCTACCAGGACGGCGTGTTCGGGCATATTCTTGGCCAAGGTCATGGTCGGTCTCCTCTGCGGTGGCGTCTGGCCACATCACCGTAAGAGACCTCGAGCCCCGCCATGGCCGACTGCTGCGCTGCGTGGGGGCTACGCAGCCGGCCATGGCCTCCTCAACCGACCGCTTCCCGATGTGCTACGGCACGGAGCTCACCTCGAACGCCATGCTGACCTGGGCCTCGGACATGGGCATCGAGTGGCGCCTTCATCGCCCCCGGCAAGCCGATGCAGAACGGCTTCGCCGAGAGCTTCAACGGCAGGCTCAGGGACGAGTGCCTCAACGAACATCTCTTCCGCGGCCTGACGGATGCGCGGCGGATCCTCGAAGTCTGGCGGGCCGACTACAACCACGCCCGCCCTCACACCAGCCTCGGCGGCCTCACGCCGAGGGAGTTCGCAACCCGGTCCATGGAGGGCCAGACCGAGAACAACGCCAACTTATGAGCGAGGGCACAGCGGGGGCAGGGTCACACGCAGACGTCTGAGATCGCCGCTTCACCGTCATCGTCCATTGCCTGTTGAATCTAACGGTCATTAGAAAGATCATCTTCGCTACGTCAACAAGCGCCGAGCAAGAGCGCCCCGCGGGAGGATTCGCCCCATGCAAGACCCTGCTGCCCGTTCCCGGCTGCCGCTCTACCGCCACGCCATCGACTGGGAGTGGTTCGACCGGGAGTTCCCCGCCCCCGACATCTACGAAGAAACCGTCTTCAAATGGCCGGCAGAACGGGTGAGAGAACTTCAGAACCAGCGGTTTCTCAAGGTGATGGAGCGCGGCTGGAGCAACGCCTTCTATCGGGAGCGATGGTCCGCTGCGGGGCTCGAGCCGGGGGACGTCCGCTCGCTCGACGACATCGTGAAGCTGCCGATGTTCAACTCAGACGACATCAAGGACAGCCAGAAGGCCAACCCTCCCTACGGCGACTTCACCGGAATAGACTTTCGCGCGGAGATGACCCGCAACCCGCTCAAGATACAGTCGAGCGGCGGTACCACCGGCAAGCCGCGGCCGACCATGTTCGGCGCGCTGGAATGGGAGATGAACGGGCTTCAAGCGGCGCGGAGCCTCTACATTCAGGGCGCGCGACCTGGCCACGTGATGCAGATCCCGGCCACTTGCTCGCTGGCGAACCTGGCGTGGGTTCACTACACCGGTGCGCACAACTACCTCGGCGTCATGCCCATCACCACCGGGAGCGGGGTGGTCACCGCCAGCTTGCGGCAGGTGGAAATCGCGTTCGACCATGGCGTCGACATCATCATGAGCTTTCCCGAATACCTGACCCAGCTTGCGAAGGTGTCGCGCGACGAGTTCGGACGAGACATCTCGGAACTCGGCCTCTCCTTTATCCCCAGCTACCTGGGGCCAGACACCGATGGGGGACTCCGACGCGAGCTGGAGTCTCTTTTCGGCTGTCCGGTGTATGACAACTACGGCACCAACGAGATCTCTCACGCTTCGTTCGAGGGGCCGGACAAGGACGGGCTCTATCTGATGGAGGATTGCATCTACCTGGAGGTTGTGGACACCGAGACGGGCGAGCCGGTCCCTCCGGGCCAGCCGGGAAACCTTGTCGCCACGTCGCTGTTCCGCGGCATTCCGCCGATCATCCGTTTCAACCTTCGCGACCTGGGACGGATCATCTCGGACGGCAAGCCGAGCGCACTGGGAAGCTCCTTCCGCCGGATGGATCATTTCCTTGGGCGCAGCGACGACATGGTCAAGATCCGCGGCAACAACATCTATCCCATGGGCTGCCTGAGCGCCGTGCGCAGCGATCCTCGCACTACGGGAGAGTGGCTGTGCATCGCGGACCGCACGGTTGAGGACCGCGTGATCCGCGACGTGCTGACCGTGGAGGTGGAGGTTCGCCGCGACGCGGGTGGGATCGAAGGCCTTCAGGAGCATCTGGAAACACGTCTCAAAGCGGACCTGGGCTTGAGGGTCGCCGTCGCGCTGGTCGAGGAGGGGGCGCTGGCGGAGAGAGCGAACCTGGGTCGGGAAGGAAAGCCCCGCAGGCTTCTCGATCGCCGCAAGGACAACGGCTGATCCGCCGAGATGGATGATGCTTCGGCTCGGGGGGCGTTCTCCGCCCGACGCCGGCTCGGCCCATGCAAAAACGAACGGTAGTTAGATTTTTCTGGTTTGCGCGGAAAGACTGTGTTCGAATTGACCTAACGGAGCTGCTCCTCGAAGGGCGGCCGACATGGAGGAACGCCCCGTGCGCACGCTTGCCGAGAGCCTCGCCAGTTCGGCCAGGCTGTTGAGCGACCGACCGTTCATCGTCTCGGATGGAGGGGTGCTGACCTTCGCCGAGTTCGACCGCCGGGCTTCGCGGCTTGCCAACGTGCTGGCTTCGCTGGGGGCCGCGCCGGGGGACGTGATCGGTCTCTACCTTCCCAGCGTGCCGGCGCTGGCCGTCGGCTACTACGCCTGCCAGAAGATCGGAGCGGTGGCTGCGCCGATCAGCTCCATGAGCCGGGGGCGAGAACTGGAGGCGGTCATCGGGCGCACGGGCATGGCCATCCTGCTCACCGGCGCCGCCAACCTGCCCCTGGCGCGCGAGGCGCAGGCGAAGCTGGGGCGTCCTGCGTGCATCCTCGCCGTGGACGGGGCGCATGAAGGCGCGCTCGACGCCGAGGTTTTGATGGAAGGGGCTTCGGAGGACTTCGCGATCCATCCCGGTCAGCCCGGAGACGCGGCGGCCCTCTTCTTCACCTCCGGCACCACCGGGGCGCCGAAGGGCGCGATCCAGACCCAAGGCAGCCTCTATGCCACGCTGCGAGACATGGCCGTTCATGGCCGGTTTCTTTGGGCGCAGGAAACGTTCATGTGTGCGCTGCCGATCTTCAACAACTTCGGCGCCACCTGCTTGCTGAACGGCGCGGTCTTTTCAGGCGCCACGCTCATCCTGCGCGAGCGGTGGGACACGGCCCAGGTGCTGGATGACATCACCCGGCATCGCGTCACCTACATCGCCGGGTCGCCCACCATGTTCCTCTATCTCCTGCGCGAACACGACGCCGCGCGCCATGACCTCCGCTCCCTCAGGCTGGCGGTCACGGGCGGGGCGCCCGTCGCGCCGACCATCGTGGAGCAGGTCCAGCAGAAACTGGGCGCGCCGCTGGCGGAGGTCTACGGGGCTACGGAAGTTTCCGGCTACGTCACCGGCGAGCCGGCCGTGGGCGTGCGGCGGCGCGGCTCGGCCGGGCTTCCCATCGGGGGCGCCCGGATCGAGATCGTCGGCGACGACGGCGCGCCGCGCCCGACCGGGGAAGTCGGCGAGATCCGGGTATCGGGAGATGTGGTAGGCGGCGGCTACTGGAACGATCCGGAAACCACGAGCGCGAGCTTCACCCACCGGGGCTGGCTGAGCGGCGACCTCGGGCGCGTCGACGAGGATGGATACCTGTTCGTGGTGGACCGCAAGAAGGACGTGATCATCTCCGGCGGCTACAACATCTATCCGCTGGAGGTGGAAGACCTGCTCTACACCCATCCGGACGTGAGGGTCTGTGCGGTCATCGGTCTGCCCGATCCGGACAAGGGAGAGATCCCGGTGGCGGTGGTCATTCCCAACCCCGGCGGCGCCGTGGACAGCCAAGAGCTCATCGCCTTCTGCCGGCGCAACGTGTCCGCCTACAAGGCGCCGCGCCGCGTGTTGACGGTGGACGAGATGCCCCTTGGCCCGTCGGGAAAGATCTTGAAGCGCACCCTGCGCGACTGGGCGCGTGACGGCCGGCTGACGGAGATTGCGTGATGGCGGCCCGGCTCGAAGGCAAGACCGCCCTCATCACCGGCGCCGGCGGCCCCATGGGCCAAGCCATCGCCACCCGCTTCGCACGCGAGGGGGCTGCACTGGCTTTGGTGGACATATCAGGCGCCCGGCTCGCTGCGGCGGCCGAGGCGACTTCCGCCGCCGCGCCTGGCGTTCGGGTGGAGACGGTGCGCGCAAACGGAGTGGACGAGGGCGAGGCCCGAGCCGCAGCAAGGGAGATGGAAAGCGCGCTGGGCCGCGTGGACATTCTCGTCAACGTGGTGGGCGGCATAAAGGGCCCGCTCGTCGCCCCGATACTGGGCATGAGCGCCGAGCGGTTCGAACTCGACCTTCGACATCAATCTCAAGGCGCTGTTCTGGATGGTGCAGGCGCTTGCGCCTGGGATGTTGAAGAGGAGCGAGGGGACCGTGCTCAACATCTCGTCGGTCACGTTCGCGGGCGACGTGGACCAGCCGGAATATGCGGCGGCCAAGGCCGCGGTCGCGTCGCTGACCCGCTCTCTTGCCATGGAGTTGGCGCCGGCCGTGACGGTCAACTGCATCGCGCCGGGCCTGATACGCACCTCGGTCGTGGACCGCGCAGCCCCGGAAATGGTGGCGAGCTACGTCGAACGTTCGCTGCTCAAGCGTCTGGGGCGTCCGGAAGACGTAGCCAACGCGGCGCTGTTTCTTACGAGCCCGGAGGCGGCCTTCATAACGGGCGCGATCCTGCCGGTATCAGGAGGGATCTGGCCGGCGCTGTGATTGCCGGCGGCGAAGCCCGGCGCAAGACCGGCTGCAAGAAGCCCAAGCGCAAATGACGACAACCTGGGAGGAAAGACCATGAAGACGAGAAGCTTCCGAGCCGTCGTGGCGGGGGCCGCGCTGATGGCCCTCGGGCTGACGTCCCCGGGACAAGCGGAGGAGACGCTCAAGCTCGGGGTCTCCGCACCCATGTCCGGGGCCGCTGCTTCCTGGGGCCTCGGGTTCAAGTGGGCGGCCGAACAGGCCGCAGCGAAAATCAACGAGGAAGGCGGCATCAAGGTCGACGGCGAGACCTACATGCTGGAGGTCTTGACCTACGACAACCAGTACAACGCCACCGAGGGCGCGAAGGTGGCCCAGACGCTTCTGAACCGCGAGGGCGTGAAGTTCGTCGTCGGCAGTCTCGGCACCGCGCCGGTTCGCGCTCTGCAGGCCCTGTCCGAGCGACAGGGTGTGCTGCTGTTCACCACTGCTTGGGGCAAGAGCGTCAAGGGGCCGGACTTCCCGCTGACCTTCACGCAGATCAACACGCCGTCCGAGGTGCTGCCGCAGCTCTATGGTTACATCAAGGAGCAACATCCGGACGTGAAAACGGTCGTGATGATCAACCCCAACGACGCCACGGGCCAGGATACGGAGAAGGCGGCGCGCGTCGCTTGGAACGACGTGGGCGTCGAGGTGGTGGCCAGCGACTGGTACGAGCGCGGAACGACCGAGTTCCAGCCTATCGCCACCAAGATCGCCAACATCGATCCGGACGTCGTGGACCTGAGCACCGCCCCGCCTACGGACGCGGCCGCGATCCTCAAGGAGTTGTCGGTTCTGGGCTGGGACGGCGTGAAGTCGGTTTCGGCCGGCACCTCGGCTTCTGCCCTCGTCAAGACGGCCGGAGACGCGGCCGAGGGCGTCTATATGGGGCTTGCGGCCGACTACAGCGGCGACGCCGCGACTCCCATTCAGCACGAGCTGAACGCTGGCGCCAAGGAGGCGCTGGGCGAGCCGCTTAACGTCATCACCATCGGCACGTGGGATGCGATCATGGCCCTGAAGGCTGCCGCGGAGAAGGCCGACAGTCTAGACCCGGAGGTGATCGCCAAGACGCTGCCGGAGATCGTGTTCGAGTCCTCTTACGGCCCGTCCACCTTCGGGGGCGCACAGGAATACGGCTCTCCGCAACAGATGCTGCTACCCACCATCGTGACGCAGGTTCAGGGCGGCAAGATCGTGGAGGTCAAGCGGGTCACACCGCCGGAGCTCAACGAGAAGGTCCGCGCGAACTGAGGTCTACCCGGAACTACGGGGGACAGTTGCGCCGCACGGCGCGACGGTCCCTTCGGTGAGGTCGCAGGCAGCGGACAATGCCAGAACGATGACGCTCTACATCCAGCTTCTGTTGAATACCCTTCAGATCGGGGCGGTCTACGTGCTGTTCGCGCTGGGGCTGACGCTGATCTTCGGGGTGATGAAGATCGTCAACTTCGCGCATGGCACGTTCTTCACGGCGGCGGCGCTGTCTGTATCGGCGGTCATGCCCTGGGGGATCACCGAATACGGGCTGTCCGTATGGGGGGCCTACACGGTCGCCTTCGCGGCGTCGCTGACGACCGTGTGCCTCATCGGCTTCGTGGTCTACCGCTTCGGCTTTCAGCGATTCCTGCGCGATCTGACCGGGTCCTTCATCCTGTCCATCGGCGTGATGCTGTTTCTCAACGGCGCCTTCCTGGCCATCTTCGGCGGTGCGCCGCGTGTGGTGCCGCATCTGGTGGAGGGCAACCTGACGGTCCTGGGGGCGTCGCTGACGCTGCAACGGCTGATGCTGATCGCGGCGGCGGTGGTGATCACCTGCGGGCTTTACCTGCTGATCCAGCGCACCAAGCTTGGGCTGAGCCTGCGGGCGGTGGCCGAGGATCAGGAGGCGGCGATGCTGCAGGGCATCCGTTACCGGCGCGTGGCGCTCTACGGCTTCCTGATAGGCGCCACGCTGGCCGCCTCCGCAGGCGCCATGATGGCGCCGCTGCACGCCGTCACCACCGTCATCGGGGACGAGTTCCTGATCAAGGCCTTCATCATCATCATCATAGGCGGTCTGGGCAGCGTGCCGGGCGCGATCCTCGGCGGGCTGCTGATCGCCCTGATCGAGAGCGTGGGCGGCTACTACTTCGACCCGTCCACGGCGACCATCGGCATGTTCGTCCTGGTCATGGCGGTGCTGCTGCTGCGGCCGGAAGGGATCATGGGCCATGCGGAGCGATAGAGCTGGTCTTGGCCTGTGCATCGCCGTCGTGGCGGCGGCGGTGGCCTTCGCGCTGTTCAGCGACAGCCCGTACTACATACAGGTGACGGTCTGGATGTTCACCAATGCGCTGCTCGCCTCCAGCCTGCGCTTCGTGATGCTGATCGGAGAGCTCAACATCGCTACAGCCGCCTTTTTCGGCGTGGGGGCTTACGCCGTCGGGGTGGCGTCTTCGCTCTGGGGCTGGTCGTTCGTGCCCGCGCTGCTGCTCGCGCCCGCCATCGCTGCGGCGACAAGCGCGGCGTTCGGGTGGATCACGCTGCGCACGCGCGGCCCGTACTTCCTGCTGATCTCTTTCGCCTTCACCGAGATCGTGCGCCTGATCTATTCAAAGAGCGGCTCTGTCGGCGGAAACTCGGGCATGGTCGGCATCTTCCCGCCGCGGGCGCTGGACGACCTGTTCCCGGCCCTCGCCATCTTCATCATGGCGGCCTGCCTGTTCGCTCTCTACGCCGTGGAGCGTTCCGACATCGGCCGCATCTTCAAGGCGATCGCCGTGAACGAGAACATCCCCCGCTCAGTCGGCCTGAACGTTACGGCGCTCAAGGTCCTGTGCGTGGTCATCGCCTCGGCCGTGGCAGGGCTGGGAGGCGGCTTGCACGCCTATTCCAACAGCGTGATCACGCCGGGCGACTTCACGTTCTTCATCGCGGTGCTGGCGCTCGCCTATGTGAAGGTGGGGGGCGAGGACCACGCGCTGGGCCCCGTAGTAGGAGCGGCGCTGCTGACTGCTGCGGGACAATGGCTCGCGGGCGTCGGCGTTCAGGAGAATATCTTCTACGGCGCCATCATCGTCGCCGCGGTCCTGATGATGCCCAAGGGACTGCTGGGCGCGGTTCTGCACCTGGGCGGCGGCGTGCGGCGCGCAGGACGCGGCCCGGCGGCGAAGGTGGCCCAGCGATGAGCGGCTCGATTGCGGAAACTGGCGCGGGCGCAGCTGCGCCGATCCTGCGGGCTGAAGGGCTGGTGCGCCGGTTCGGCGGCCTGACGGCAGTGTCGGACTTCAGCTTCGACCTGCGGCAGGGCGAGATCGTTGGCTTGATCGGGCCCAACGGCGCTGGGAAGAGCACCACGTTCAACATGCTCAGCGGCTTTCACCGCCCCTCGGCCGGGCGGCTGTGGTTCCTTGGCGAAGAGATCACCGGCCGAAGCGCGACCCGCATCAGCCGCATGGGACTGGTGCGGACCTTCCAGCACGAGAGCCTGCTGGCGGAGATGACGGTGCTCGACAACATCCTGGTGGCGGCGTCGCACCTGGTTCGCGGACACGCGGCGCGGCTGGCGCGCGCGCGCGAGTCGGCGCACCTGACAGGCTTGGAAGGCCATCTGGCGGAGAAGGCTGGTAATCTCCCCCACGGCAGTCAAAGGATGCTCAGCATCGCCATCGCACTCGCCACCCGCCCGAAGCTGTTGTGCCTGGATGAGCCGCTGACCGGCCTGCAGGGACAGGAAGTATCGGCGGCGCTGGATCTGTTCGAGATGATCCGAAGTGAACTGAACATCTCTATCCTGCTGGTGGAGCACAACATGCGAGCGGTGATGCGGATCTGCGACCGCATTCTCGTGCTCGACCACGGGCGCCTGCTGGCGCAAGGCCGCCCGGAGGAGATCAGCCGGAACGAGGCGGTGATCGAAGCATATCTGGGCAAGAAGGCATGACCGCGCCCGAGACCGTTCTCTCGGTGCACGACGTCCGCTTCGCCTATGACGGCGTACCGGCGCTGGACGGCGTCGGACTGACGGTGGAGCGGGGGCGGATCACGACGCTCGTCGGCTCCAACGGCGCAGGAAAGACCACGCTGATGAAGACCATCGCCGGGCTCCTGCGGCCGCAGAGGGGCGTCATCCGCTTTCAGGACGAGGACATCACCGGCCTCTCGCCCGATCAGGTGGTGGCGCGGGGCGTGACGCTTGTACCCGAGGGTCGGCGCCTGTTTCCCAGCATGAGCGTTCGCGACAATCTCCGCACCGGCGCCTACACCCGCAGCGACGAGCGCAAGGTGCGCGCCGACTTCGAGAAGGTGGTCGCGTATTTTCCGGTTCTGGCGGACCGGCTGGGCGAACAGGCCCGCTCGCTCAGCGGCGGACAGCAGCAGATGCTTGCGGTCGGGCGCGCGCTGATGGCCGCGCCCAAGCTTCTGATGCTGGACGAGCCGTCCATCGGTCTCGCCCCCACAGTCGTCCAGACCATCGCGGAGATCGTGCGGGCCGTATCGCGCGAGGGCGTCGACATCCTGCTGGTGGAGCAGAACGCGCAGATGGCGCTGGAACTGGCCGAGAGGGCCTATGTACTGGAGAACGGCTCCGTCGTGCTGCAAGGCCCGAGCGAGGAGTTGATGCGGAGCGACCGGGTCCGCACGGCCTATTTGGGCCTGTGACGGAGACGGGGCCACCGTAACCGCCCGGATTGGACCGCCTGCCGGCCTGTCTCCTGACGGGCTAAGACACGTGCATAGCGACGTCGTTTGCGACGTGTCTTGCCGGAGGGTTCATGAGGGTCGAGGTGCTGGGGGCCGAGCGTCGGCGGCGTTGGAGAGACGACGAGAAGCTCTCCATTCTGGCTGCCGTGGGCGTGAATGGGGCGACGGTGACGGACGTCGCGCTTCGCCACGACGTTACGCGGTCGCAGATCTACGGCTGGCGGCGCGACCTGAAGCGCAAGGGGCGTCTGACGGCGGAGGCGCCGGTCCAGTTCATGGCGTTGCCGCCGGTGTCCCCTTCTCCGGCCTTGCAGGACGAGCGGGGCGGCTCGGAGGCCACGGTGGAGATCGTGCTTCGCAGTGGGCGGCGGCTGCGCGTTCCGGCCGATCTGGAGGAGGACGCTCTTCTGCGCCTGATCCGTGTGACGGAGGCGGCGTGATCGGGCCCGGCACGGGGGTTCGGGTCTATCTCGCGTGCGGCGTGACCGACATGCGCAAGGGGATCGGCGGGCTGTCGGTCCTGGTTCAGGACGCGCTTCGCCAGAACCCGGCCGGAGGCGCGGTCTTCGCCTTCCGCGGCCGGCGCGGCGACCGGCTGAAGCTGCTCTACTGGGACGGTCAGGGCTTCTGCCTCTACTACAAGGTTCTTGAGCGCGGCCGCTTCCCATGGCCGACCGCGCAGGGCGGAGCGGCGCGTCTGACCTCGGCGCAGCTGGCGATGCTGTGGGAGGGTATCGACTGGCGGCGTCCCACTTGGGGCGCACCGCCGCGGCGAGCAGGTTGAAGGCCTCATCCGCCTTGATCCATTGGATATTCTTCCGGCGACGCAGTATGATCGGGCATGTCCGACGCCCTCTCCCCGTTGCCCGACGACCCCGCCGAACTGAGGGCGATGATCGCCGCGCTCGAAGCGGAGAACGCGTCCATGCGGGCGGACGCGGAGAGGATGCAGGCCACGCTGAGAGCGCATGAGGCGCTGGTCGAGGCGCTCCGGATCCGCATCGCCAAGCTCCAGCGCCAGAGGTTCGGCGCCAGCTCGAAGAAGATCGAACGCGAGATCGAGCAGCTCGAGCTGGCCCTCGAAGCGCTGGAGGTCGCGATCTCTTCCGCCGGAGATCCGATCCCGGAGGATGATCGGCGGGGAGACCGGCGCGGAGCCCCCGGCCGCCGATGCTCCGCCACGGCGGCGCAGGCCCAAGGTGGCGGCGACGACGCCGCGCGAGCGCATCGTGCTCGATCCCGGCGATGCCTGCCCGGACTGCGGCGGCGCCTTGCGGCTGATCGGCGAGGACGTCGGCGAGATCCTCGAGCTGATCACGGCCAGGCTGAAGGTGATCGAGACGGCGCGGCCGAAGAAGTCCTGCCGGCGCTGCGAGAAGATCACCCAGGTCCCGGCGCCCTCGCGCCCGATCCCGCGCAGCATGGCCGGCCCCGGCCTGCTCGCGCACATCGTGGTGTCGAAGTACGATGACCACCTTCCGCTCTATCGCCAAAATGAGATCTTCGCCCGCATGGGCGCCGACATCCCCGGTTCGACCCTCGTCGACTGGTGCGGCCAGGGCATGCGGACGCTGGCGCCGCTGGTGGACCGGATCAAGGCCGATGTCCTGAGCTCTGACCGCCTGCATGCCGACGATACGCCGGTCCGGGTGCTCGACCCCTCCCGCCGGATCGACGGGATCGGCAAGGGCGTGAAGGAGGGACGGATTTGGACCTACTTGCGCGACGATCGCCCCTGGGGCGGGACCGCGCCGCCCGGGGTCGCCTACTTCTTCTCTCCGGACCGCAGGAGCGTGCATCCGCAGACGCATCTCGCCGGGTTCAAGGGCATTCTCCAGGCCGACGCCTACTCGGGCTTCAGGGCGCTCTACGAGCCCGATGCCTCGGGCAAGGCGCGTGTGCGTGAAGCGGCATGCTGGGCGCATCTGCGCCGCGCCTTCCATGACGTCTGGACCGGCGCGAAGTCCGAGATCGCCAGGGAGGCGCTGGACCGGATCGGCGCCCTCTATGACATCGAGCGCGAGATCTCCGGCCACCCCGCCGACCAGCGGCGCGCAGTCCGGCAGGCGCGCAGCAAGGCGAAGGTGCAGGCCTTCAGGGACTGGGCGGAGGCGCAGCTCAGCCGCGTCTCCGGCAAGAGCGACCTGGCCAAGGCGTTCCGCTACGCCCTCAGGCGCTGGCCCTCCTTCACCCTCTTCCTCGATAACGGGCGCGTGGCCATCGACACGGATGATGTTGAACAGCCCCTTTCTTCACCTCCATCAGCTCCGCTCGGGCCTGGGTGGCCGGTCCCGCCAAGCTTCGACCATGCGCGCGTATGCGGCCTCGGCGTTGGCGACGAGCTCCATCTCGCGATGCCGGATCTCCTTGATCCAGTAGTCTCGCCCGGGGCCGGGTTTGTTGCCGTGGGCCTTGGGCGCTCCAGCCTGCAAGGCGAGCTTTCGCATCTTCATCGCCACGAAGGCCGGGCGCGCCCAACGGTAGGGCTCGTCCTTGGCCAGCAGGTTCCAGATCAGCGTCGCGATCTTGCGCGCGGTGGCGACGGCGGCGACGTTCTGGCCTTTGCGCGCCTTGATCCGCAGGAAGAACGCCCGCAGCGGCCCGGGCACCGCAGCGGCCGACCACGCGGCCTCCACCAGCATCGTCCGCGCCGTCGCGTTCCCCTGCTTGGAGATGCGCCCATGAACGGCCATGCGGTCCCCGGACTGGCGCACCCTCGGCGTCAGCCCGAAGCAGCTGGCAAGCTTCTCGGCCGAGGCGAAGCGGCCGATGCCGCCGATCGACGCCACCACCGCAGTGGCGATCACCGAGCTGATGCCGGCGACGGTCATCAGCTTGCGCGTGCGCGGGTCGTCGAGCGAGATGCGGACCAGGTCGCGATCGAGCCTCTCGAGGCGGCGGTCGAGCCAGTCCAGCTCCTCAAGATGGCGGGCGAGCAGATCGCGCTCGCTTTTCGGGAGGGGAGCCTTCGTCAGCCAGCGACGCCCGCCCTTGCCGAAGAGGTGACCCTCGTATTTCGGGATCAGGTTCGCGTGCAGCACGGCGTGGGCGCGGCTCTTCGCCCGGCGGATCGAGCGGACCACGGCCACGCGCTCCGACACCAGCCGTCGCAGGGCCAACGTCTCGTCGTCCGCCGCCCAGACCTCCGGCAGAAAGCCCGCGGCGTGGAGTTGCGCGAGGATCGCGGCGTCGACCTTGTCGGTCTTCACCCGCGCATGCGCGATTGCCTTCACCTGGAGAGGGTTGGCGATCACCACCCTCCCGACGAACGGCGTCAGCAGCCGAACAATCGCCGCCGTGTTGCCGGTCGCCTCGAGCACCACCTCGTCGTCCGGCCGCAGAACTCTCGCCGAAGGCCACGACCGCGTCGTGCTCCAAGTCTATCCTGAAGCTCCTGGCGGTGACGCCGTCCTCGTGGATGGCGACCTGCGCGAAGCTCCGGTGGACGTCCATTCCGATAGATCTCATCCCACGCTCTCCCGGTTGTTTCGAAGGGAGTGCACGGGCTTGTGCGACATCTACGGATACGCGCTCTCGGCGCACACGGGCTGGTCGCAGGGGCGGCCAGATAACAACACGAGCTCGCAGCTCACAGTCAATTCGGCCTGCCCGCTTCTTCGCACTCCAGCGCCCCAGTCCCGATGCCCCAGCCTACCACGACAGGGGGAAGACAGGGTTCGCGATCGAAGCGCCAAGAACAGCATGCCCGATAACAATCCCGCGGAGCGCGCCATGAAGCCAGTCGTCATCGGGCGGAAGAACTGGCTGTTCGCCGGAGCGGACGCCGGCGGCGAGACGCTCGCAGACGCCATGACCATCATCGAGAGCGCCAAGCTCAGCGGCCTCGACCCAGAGGCCTACCTCACCGACATCTTCCGCCGCATCCACGACCACAAGATCAATCGGCTCGACGAACTGCTCCCATGGCACTGGGCCGACGCCAACGAGACGGAGAGGGCCGTCGCCGGACCGGCAGCTGCGGTTCAAATCGGGCGGTTACTCCGGCTCCATCTCGTCTCACAAACGGACGAAATCACAACCTTCTGAGATCGTTCAACTCTTTTCGGATTCGGCTCTCAGAGGACTCGCGAGCCGCCATCTGCGCCGCCCTGGAGGCGGCCGCGTCGAGTTCATCGGGAAGAACCGGGCGGGCCGGGGGCGAGGCTGGCGAAGGGGTGATGCCGCCGACGTCCCACGCTGCGGGCGCCCAAGCAGAGTTTTCGGCTTAAGCATCAACGGACGGAACCGGAAGATGCCCCCGGCGTTGCTTCATCTGTCATCAAGGTTCGTGGCCGCCGGGTGGAGTTCTGCCGTGTCTCGTCAAAATGTCGTCGCATTCGCGCCATTCCGGGAAAAGGCGGCGGCGGCGCGACGATTGCGGGACGCCGTTGCGGAAGTCCTTGCGGATGACGATGCCGACCTGCACGAAGCGCACCAGCTTTGGGAAGCTGGCGACTTTCTTCGAGTCATGGGCCGCGGTGGTGCTTGCCCTTGACCATTGCAGGGCGGCGGTGGACACCTTCTCGCCGCGCTCGGCATCGAGCGGGACCGCGCGCTCGGAAGGGCCGGTGCGCTCAGCGGTCTCCGCGGTATGAGGAGCAAGTCGCCAAGTTGGCGACGTGATCGCTCCTGCGGCCCGGTGCGTCGTCCCAGGGCGCAGCACCTCGCAGGCTTCCTTCCGGCGAGGGCGCTTCATTTAACTTCCGTAGCTTGATGCCGCCCGCCTCACCATTTTGGGAGAATCGGTGGGCCGTTGGGGCGGACCTCGGAGGCCATTTCGAAAGGGATTGAGTGGTTCGCCTCTGCGTGTTTCAGAGGTGGCTCGGGAAATCCGGACAGGGGCGTTGAGTGGACTCGCGCGACATCGGCATGATGCCGAGAGCGAGGAGAGACCATGACCAGACGACCGCGCCGGAACTACAGCCCGGCAATCAAGGCGAAGGTGGCTTTGACGGCGATCCGGGGCGAGAAGACGCTGGCCGAGCTGGCCGAGCAGTTCGACCTTCACCCGAACCAGATCACGCAGTGGCGGACGCAGCTTCTGGAGGGCGCGTCGGGGGTCTTCGGGGCCGCCGCCCCGGCCGATGCGCCTCCTGCGGTGGAAGTGAAGAGCCTGCACGCGAAGATCGGCGAGCTGACGCCGGAGAACGATTTTTCATCCGGCGCGCGCAGGCCGAGGCGGGTCTGCTGCCGAGCGCAAGGCGATGATCGACCGGGACCACGGGCTGAGCGTCAGCCGCCAGGCGAAGGTGCTCGGGATAAGCCGGGGCAGCATCTATTACCTGCCGCGGCCGACCTCGGATGGCGATCTGGCGCTCATGCGTCGGACCTGTGAGCTGCATCTGGAGCACCCGTTCGCCGGCAGCCGGATGCTGAAGGGCCTGTTGCAGGCCGAAGGGCATGAGGCCGGTCGGCTCCACGTGTCGACGCTGATGAAGAGGATGTCGATCGAGGCGCTCTATCGCCGCCCAGGCACGTCGAAGCCGGCCCCGGGCCACAAGATCCATCCCTACCTGCTTCGGAAGCTGGCGGTGACGCGACCCAACCAGGTCTGGGCCATGGACATCACCTATGTGTCCATGGCCCGCGGCTTCGTCTATCTGGCCGCCGTCATCGACTGGTTCAGCCGCAAGGTCCTGGCCTGGCGGCTCTCGATCACGCTGTCGGCGGACCCGGACATCGAGGCCCTGGAGGAGGCGCTCGGCCGTCACCGCCGACCGGAGATCTTCAACTGCGACCAGGGCCCGCAATTCACCAGCATCGAGTTCACCAAGGTGCTGAAGGGTGAGCCGCAGCCCGCCACCGGTCCGAGGACTGCGGCGAACGAGGTCGCCATCGGCATGGACGGCAAAGGCGCCTGGCGCGACAACGTCTTCATCGAGCGGCTCTGGCGGACGGTGAAGTACGAGGAGGTCCGTCTCCGCGCCTACGCCAGCGTCTCCGAGGCCCGCGCCTCGATCCGCCGAGGCCCCAATTCTTCGCTTGGCGGGCGGACGCCCGACCAAGCCTGTCTCAGCCAGCCGACGCCAATCCCGCCGGCGGCGCAACCCAGGCGGCGATCCACTTGGCAGCAGCCCGGAAGCTGTTCAGACCAACCGGGCGACATCTTCCAGCGGTTCGCCGAAACCTGACCGGAGCTGCCGATGTGGACGCCGACCACCCGGGCGCAGCATGATCGCAGGTGGCTGCGCTACCAGGCTGATCCGGCGGATGCGGAGTGGGCGGTGACCGAGCCGCATCTGCCTGCGTCCCGAGGGACCGGCCGACCTCGGCTATGGCCGATGCGCGAAATCGTCAACGCCATCTTCCACATGATGCGGGCGGGCTGTCCCTGGCGGCTCTGGCCCAGCGACCTCCCGCCATGGAGCACGATCTATCGCTGGTTCGCGGCGCTCCGAGACAGCGGGCGCCTGATTGCGATCAACCACGCGCGGGTCATGGCGGACCGGGAGCGGACCGGGCGTGAGACCAGCCCGGGCGGGGCGATCATCGACAGTCGAAGCGTCAAGACGGTCGAAGCAGGCGGGCCGCGAAGGGCGAAGCAGGCGGCCCGCGAGGGTACGACGCGGGCAAGAAGATCAAGGGCCGCAAGCGCCACGCCATGGTCGATACCGACGGCCGTGGCCTCGTGCTGGAACTCATTCGGCAGGCATCCAGGACCGAGACGGCGGCGCGGCCCCGCTGCGCGCCTCGCGCCGCTCCTTCCCGTTCGTCGAGAAAGATCTTCGCCGACAGCGGCTGCGCGGGCGACACCGTCGCCGAGGCCACTCTCATCGCCGCCGAGATCGTCCGCAAGAACCCGGGCCAGATCGGCTTCGCCGTCCACCCTCGGCGCCGGGTCGTCGAGCGCTTCTTCGCGTGGATCAATCGAAGCCGCCGATGGCGAAGGACTTCGAGGCGTCCGTCGCCTCCGCCAACGCCTTTCTCTACGCGGCCTCGATCATGCCGCTCGCAAGACCGATCGCACGGGCAGCTTGAGTTTCGAAACCGAGTCCAAGGGAGGATCGCTTTTCAGGGGGCAGGCCAAGGCGCGGGATCGCGCAGCTCGAGCTGTCCCTCGAAGCGCTGGAGGTCGCGATCTCGTCCGCCGGAGATTCGATCCCGGAGGATGCCGGAGCGACCGGTGCGGAGCCCCCGGCCGCCGATGCACCGCCACGGCGGCGGAGCTCGCACTCCCAATCCCGACGGCGGCCCCGGCTTCCAACAAGCGGCGGGATCCGCTACGGCGAGTTCGAACCGGGTGAAGGGGACCTCTCGAATGCTGCCCTGGGTGCATCTGGCGACGGCGGCCGCGCCGCAGGGGGGGACGCTCCGACTTCTGCGGCGGGGGGACGAGTTCTCGATCCGCCTGCAGGACGGGAACGAGCTGATGAACAGCCGCCTCGGCGGGTCCGAGGAGGCGCTGGCGACGCTGGCGCTGAGCGGCCTGTCCGGGACGGCCCCGCGGGTGCTGATCGGCGGGCTGGGCATGGGCTTCACCCTGCGGGCCGCACAGGCGGCAGCGCCCCCCGATGCGCGGCTGATCGTGTCGGAGATCGTGCCCGAGCTGCTCGACTGGGCGGGGGCGCATATGGGCGTGGTGTTCGGCGACAGCCTCTCGGATCCGCGGGTGGAGGCGCGCGTCGGCGACGTGGGCGCCGAGATAGGCCGCGCGGCGGAGACGTTCGACGCCATTCTCCTCGACGTCGACAACGGACCGGACGGGCTGACGCGCGCGGGCAACGACGCGCTATACGGCGAGGCGGGGCTCCGGGCGGCGCGCAGGGCGCTGAAGGCCGGCGGCGTTCTCGCGGTCTGGTCCGCCTCGGGGGATGCGGGCTTCACCCGGCGGCTGACGCGGTGCGGGTTCGAGGTGCAGACCCGCTCGGTGCGGGCCGGGCGATCGAAGCGCGGCGCCCGGCACACGATCTGGGTCGCGGCAGCGCGCCGAGAGCCCTCAGCGGACCCGCGCCTGGACTAGAAAGGCGAGGATCGTGCCCTCGCCCAAGGACCGGGCGGCCTCCAGCCGGTGCAACCCTTCGACCAGGATGAAGCCGTCGCCGTCGGTGCGGACCTGGATCGGCGTCGTCTGGCCGTTCTCCAGCATGTCCTGCGCCAGCGCCTCGACCCGGCTGGCGTCGAGCGTCTTGCGGCGCTTCACCGGGACCCGAACCCGCTCGATCTCGACCTCGCGTCGCTGCATCATGGCGGTCTCGGCTCCTTGCCGTAAACGACTCGTGGAGCGAGGAGCCTAGCGCCGGTCGCAGCCCCGCGGCAGGCGCCCCATGCAGGAAAACGCCTCAGCCGCCGCGACGGGGGCGGGCTTCGGGTCGGGGATGGCGCGGCTTGCGGCCGCCGGGCCGCGCCGGCTGGGCCGGAGGCTCGTCCGAGGGGGCGACGCGCACGCCTTTCTCCAGCATCCGACCCGGCGAAATCGCGTCGAGAAACGCCTCCGCCCGGCCGGCGGCGATCTGCACATGGGTGCTCGTCTCTCCGACGCGGATGGCGCCGACATCGCGCCGGTCAAGCCCGCCTGCGCCGAGGATCATGGGGAGCAACCATTTCGGCTCCGCCCGCTGCTTGCGGCCGACCGAGAGCTCGAACCAGGCGCTCGGCCCGAAGTCCTGGCGTTTGGGACGGACCTGCGGCTCCTCAGGATCGGACAGCTCCTCCGGCGCGGCCAGACCGGCGCGCAGGCGGCGGAGGAAGGCGGCGGCGACCTGCTCCGCTCCGTGACGCTCCAGCAGCTGCGCGACCATTGCGGCCTCCTGCGGGTCCGTCGGTTCCGCCAGCGAAGGGTCGTCGAGGATGCGCGCATCGTCCCGTGCCAGGATCTCCGCCGGCCCCGGGGGCGCTTCCCAGGTGGCCGACACGCCGGCGCCGCCCAGCAGCCGCTCAGCCTTGCGGCGGGCGCGCTGGGGCACGATCAGGGCGCAGACGCCCTTGCGGCCCGCCCGCCCGGTGCGGCCGCTGCGGTGGAGCAGCGTCTCGGGGCTGGCGGGCAGGTCGGCGTGGATCACCAGGTCCAGGCCCGGAAGATCGATCCCCCGCGCCGCCACGTCGGTGGCGACGCAGATGCGCGCGCGTCCGTCGCGCATGGCCTGGAGCGCGTGGGTCCGCTCGGACTGGCTCAGCTCCCCGGAAAGCGCCACAACAGGCAGGCCGCGGTTGGAGAAGCGGGCCGCGAGGTGGGCCGCGGCGGCGCGGGTGGAGCAGAACACCAGAGCGCTTTCGGCGTCGTGGTAGCGCAGGAGGTTGTAGACCGCGTTCTCCCGGTCCGGGGCCGCCACCTCGTAGGCGCGGTAGTCGATGTCGGCATGGGCGCGCCGCTCCTCCACCGTCGTCACCCGCGCCGCATCGCGCTGGAAGCGACCGGCGAGAGCGGCGATGCCCTTGGGGACCGTGGCCGAGAACAGCAGCGTCCGCCGGGTTTCGGGCGCGGCGGAGAGGATGAACTCCAGATCCTCGCGAAAGCCGAGGTCAAGCATCTCGTCGGCCTCGTCGAGCACCACGGTCCGCAGCGACGACATGACGAGCGCGCGCCGCTCGATATGGTCGCGCAGGCGGCCCGGCGTGCCGATCACCAGATGCGCCCCGGCCTCCAGCGCGCGACGCTCCGCCCGCGGGTCCATGCCGCCGACGCAGGAGGCGACCGCGGCGCCGGTCCGTGCGTAGAGCCACTCCAGCTCCCGCCGCACCTGCAGCGCCAGCTCCCGCGTCGGCGCCACCACGAGCCCCAGCGGCGCCCCGGCCTGGCCCAGCCGCTCCGCCCCCGCCAGCAGGTCCGCCGCCATCGCGAGCCCGAAGGCCACGGTCTTGCCCGAGCCGGTTCGGGCCGAGACCAGCGCATCCCGCCCGGCGATCTCCTGCGCGAGCACGGCCTCCTGCACGGGTGTCAGGGCCTCGTACCCGCGATCCGCAAGCGCGGAGGCGAGCGGCGGCGGAATGCGCTGCGCGTCGAACATGAGAAACCTTCCGGAGGTTGGGATGAGGCTGCCGGACCGACATGGCTTCTGGCGCGCGGCTTCGCAAGGCGCGACCGACGCAGGGGCGAGATCGGCTGCAGCCGGAAGCAGCGCCCGCAGGCGAGACGACGCCTCCCGATGCGTCGAATATGAGGGCGACGAGGCCTCCGGCGTTTTGAGTTCTGGTGGGGCCGCAGCTGAGTTGCCCCGCCCATGCTTGCTCGGCCGATCGACGTGAGGACATCGGCGCCAGCAGGCCGAGGCCATTCCGCCCGAGGGGCGACGCCTCCTGTTCATGTGCCGGCGGTCGGGCGAGCGCCGGCCGCCTCGCCACGTGCTTCGAGGCTTCGGCGAGCCCGTATGGTCCGACACGGGATGCAGGCCGGGGCTCTCGACCTCCTCGAAAGCGGGAGGACGTTGCCCAGCGACTGCATGACGGCAGCGCCCGCGGCTCTCCCGCTGTCCGGGGCGTTCGAACCGTGGCATCCTGGCGATCATGGACGCTTGGCCCCTCTCGGATCGATTCTACGCCGATCTGCCGCCGTTCCGGGACTTCGACCGCTTCGCCGAGTTCGCCGCCTACCAGCCCGCGCCCGACGACTGGGTGGTGCTGGCGGGGGACATCGTCAGCTCCGAAACCGCGATCGCGGCAGGACGCTACAAGGCGGTGAACATGCTGGGCGCGGCGGTCATCATGGCGGTGCTCAACGCCTGCCGCGGGATCGACGCGCCCTATGCGTTTGGGGGCGACGGGGGCGCGGTCGTGGTGCCGGGCCGCCTCGCATCCGAAGGGATCGCGGCGCTGCGTCGCCTTCAGCTCCACGCGGCCCGCACGTTCCAGCTGTCGCTGCGTGCGGCGGCGATTCCCGTCTCCCGCCTGCGAGCCGAGGGATACGACGTCCGCGTGCGTCGCCTGCAGCTCAACGGCGACAACCACATCGCCATGTTCGCCGGCGGCGGCCTGTCGCGGGTCGACCGGATCATGAAGACCTCCCCGCACGATCCGGACGTTCTTTCCCCCGCCGAGGACGAGGCGCCGCCCGACCTCGAGGGCCTGACCTGCAGATGGGCTCCGCTGGAGGCGGAGCGGGGCCGGATGGTCGCGCTGATGGCCCGGCCGGTCGGCGCCGATGACGAGGCCGGCTACGCGCGCCTCCTCAAGGGTCTTTCAGATATCCTCGGCGACCTGCCCGACCACGCCCCGGCGAGCGACGCCACCCTGCGATTCCGCTGGCCGCCGCGCGGTCTGTGGTTGGAGGCGCGGCTGGCGGGCGCCGGACGGCGCGCCTTTCGGGCTCTGCGCTGGGCGTTCTTCACCTCGGCGGTTCAGGCGTGGTGCCATCTGCGCGGAACCAGGGCGGCCAGCTACGACGCCCCCCGCTACGTCGACGATCTCAAGGTCCAGACCGATTTCCGGAAGTTCGACGATTGCCTCCGGGTGGTGCTGGACTGCACGCCCGTCCAGGTGGCGGCGATGGAGAGATGGCTGGAGGCGGAGCACGCCGCAGGCCGCATGGTCTACGGGATGCACGATGACCGGGCGGCGATCATGACCTGCCTCGTGTTCAACATGGAGCGGTCGCAGCATGTGCACTTCGTCGACGCCGCCGGCGGCGGTTTCGCGAAGGCGGCGGGAGCCTACAAGCGCCGCGCCGCGGATCTGCGGGCTTGAGCCGATCGGCGGCCGGGACCGGCGCGACCTGCACCGCAAGCTCCCTCAATAGGCGGAGCGCGTGTCGAGCAGGCTGAACGGCGTGCGCAGCAGGATCTTCAGGTCAAGCCAGACCGACCAGTTCTCGATGTAGTGGAGATCGTGCTCGAACCGCGCGCGTAGCTTGTCGGGATCGTCGATCTCTCCGCGCCAGCCGTTGACCTGCGCCCAGCCGGTGATGCCCGGAGGCAGGCGGTGGCGGGCCGAGTAGCCCTCCACCATCCGGGCGAAGCTCTCCTGCCGGCTGGAGACGGCGTCGACCGCGTGCGGGCGAGGGCCGACCAGGGACAGGTCGCCGCGAAGCACGTTGATGAGCTGCGGCAGCTCATCGATGGACGAGCGCCGCAGGATCCCGCCGACGCGGGTGATGCGGGGGTCGCCCCGCGTCACGACCCGGCGTGCGTCCGGATCGGCTGTTTCGTGGCGCAGGGTTCGGAACTTCAGGACCTCGATCACCCGGTCGTTGTAGCCGTGACGCCGCTGGCGGAACAGGACCGGACCGGGGCTGTCGAGACGGATCGCGACCGCGGCGGCGAGCATCGCCGGCGACGCCAGCAGCAGCGCGAGCGAGGCGAAGAGGATGTCGAACAGTCGCTTGGTCAACCGGCACTCCGGCGCAAAACTGTGCCGGACCGCCGAGATCAGCGCTCCGCCCCTAGGCGCGCCGAAGGCGTAGTTCCGGCTGAAGGCGGACAGCCGAACCTCGACCGGAAGCACCCGCAGTTTCTCGAGCAGCCATGAGATGCGGCCCTCCGCCTCAAGCGGCAGCGCAACGATCACCATGTCGATCTCCGCCCTCCGGGCGAAGGCGATCAGGTCGCGATAGCCGCCCAGCTTCGGCGCCCCGAGAACCTGCTGGGGCGAGCGGAGGTCGTCGCGGTCGTCGAAGATGCCGAAGATGCGCACCTCGCAGTTCGGAATCTTCGCCAGGCCCCTGATCAGTGTCTCGGCGTGCTCGCCTCCGCCGGCGATCACCGCCCGGCGATCGAGGAGCCGCATCGTCTGGAGCCAGTCGATCACAGCGGCCATGCTCAGCCTGAGCGGCGCCGCCGCCGCGAAAATGCAGGCCAGCCCGGCGAGCTCGATCCGGCCGGGGGCCAGGGAAAGGACGAGAGACAGGAGCCCGGCGGCGACGGAGGCCGCCGCCCCGACGCGGGCCAGCGCCCGCAGGGGGCTGCGCAGGTTCCGGATCGAATAGCTCGATGTCGCGAGCAGAAGTCCCACGACCAGCGAGGCCGCCGCGATCGCGATGAGCGCGGCGGAGAGTGCGGAGAAGTCGGCGTCGGGGATCGACGCGTATTGCGCGAACCAGAGCGCGATGGCCAGAACCGGAAGGTCCGTCAGCGCGGCGGCGCAGGCGACCCGGATAGGCGCAAGCGACGGCCGGCGCAGATCCCGAAGGGCCAGCTCCGCCGCCTCGCCCAGGTCAGGCTCGGGAATGTCGGCCGCACCATCCATCCGCGCGAGATACTCCTGTTCCGTCGCGCGCAGACTTGAGACCATGGCGGGTTAAGCCCGCGATAACGCCGGTCGCGCGACCAAGACCATCTCTTGCGGGGTCGCCCTCAGTTTCCGGCGAGCCCCATATCCCAGAACCCGACCTCGAGCCGCGTCGCCGTGGCGAAGCGGCGGGCGAGCATCGGCCAGCGCGGGAGGTCCGACGGCGTGGAGCCGAGCCGGCGGGAGACCGCATCGTCGATCATCGCGCCGACGGCCCGGCACAGATCCTGGTATTCCTCTCCGGCATAGACGTCGATCCAGCCCCGGTAGGGACCCTCCGACGACGCCTCCGCGCCGAGGCGCGCGCCGATCTCGCCGTAGCCGAGCACGCAGGGCGCGAGCGCGGCCATCAGATCGAGGAAGTCGCCGGAGAGGCCGGCGTCGATCACGTAGCGCGTGTAGGCGAGGGTCTCCGGCGCCTCCTCGGCCTCGTGCAGCGCCTGTTCAGGGATGCCCTCCGCGGCGCAGGTTTCGACGTGCAGGCGCATCTCGTGGTTCACCAGCGCGTCAACCACGGAGGCGGCGGTCTTCATCTCCTCCAGCGCCTCGGCCTTCACCACGGCGAGCGCCCAGGCGCGGGAGAAGTGGATCAGGAACAGGTAGTCCTGGCGCAGGTAGCGCAGGTACGCCTTCCGCGGCAGGTCGCCGGTCCGCAGCCCCTCCACGAACCGGTGGCGAATGTAGGCCTCCCACGCGGGCGCCGCGGCGCGCCAGCCGGCGAAGGTCGCGCCGTAGGGGGTCATGCGGCGTCCTCCGCGCGGGTTGCGGCGAGCCAGTCCCGGATGCGGCCCTCGGGGTCGGGCGACAGGGTGATGTCGGTGACGACCGAGAGCGTGTCGGCGCCCGCGGCCAACGTCTCGGCCACGCGTTCGGCGGTCAGCCCGCCGATGGCGACGAGGGGCAGGTCCCCGATCCGACGCTTCCATTCGCCGATCCGCTCCAGCCCCTGCGGCCCGAAGCGCATCGCCTTCAGCCGCGTCGGCCAGATCGGCCCGAGGGCGATGTAGTCGGGGCGCGTCTCCAGCGCCCGCTCCAGCTCGGCCTCGTCATGGGTGCTGACGCCGAGGCGCAGGCCCGCGCGGCGGATCGCGGGAAGGTCGGCGACGTCCAGATCCTCCTGCCCCAGGTGGACGAAGCCGCAACCCTCGTCGATCGCGAGGCGCCAGTGGTCGTTGACCACCAGCGTCGCGCCATGCGCCTCGCACAGGCGGCGGGAGGCGGCGATCTCGGCGCGGGTCTCGGACGCGGGGCGGTCCTTGACGCGGAGCTGCACGAGCCGGGCCCCGAGCGGCAGCGCGCGGGCGAGCCAGGCGGCGGAGTCGAAGATCGGGTAGAAGCGCGGCAGGGTCATTCGAACACCGCCCGGCCGAAGACGGGGGTGGAGGGGACGGCGAAATCCCGCGGCTCCATGGGATCGGCCGCCGCGGCCTCGGCCCCCGCCTGCGCCGCCTTGGCGAAGGCGGCGGCCATGGCGGCGGGGTCGCCGGCCCTGGCCACGGCGGTGTTCAGCAGGATCGCGTCGAAGCCCAGCTCCATGGCCGCGGCGGCGTGGCTGGGGAGGCCGAGGCCCGCGTCCACCACCATGGGCACGTCGGGAAAGCGGGCGCGCAGGGTGCGCAGGCCGTGGCGGTTGTTGAGGCCGAGGCCCGAGCCGATGGGCGCGCCCCAGGGCATCAGCACCTCGCATCCCGCTTCCAGAAGGCGCTCGGCGGCGCCCAGATCCTCGGTGCAGTAGGGGAATACCTTGAAGCCGTCGGCGGTCAGGGTCCGCGCGGCCTCCACCAGACCGAAGACGTCGGGGTGGAGGGTGTCAACATCGGCGATGACCTCCAGCTTGATCCAGTCCGTGCCGAACACCTCCCGCGCCATCTGGGCGGTGGTGATCGCCTCGCGCGCCGTATGGCAGCCGGCGGTGTTCGGGAGGACGCGCACGCCAAGCTCCCGGATCAGGTCCCAGAACCCCTGCCCCGCCCGGCCCCCCGCCGCCTCGCGGCGCAGCGAAACCGTCGCCACATCTGCGCCCGAGGCGCGGAACGCGGCGGCGAGCACGGCGGGCGAGGGATACTGCGAGGTTCCGAGCATCATGCGGCTCGACAAGGCGACGCCGTAGAAGCTGCGCATGGTTCAGCCTCCCTGCCGGGGCGAGATGACTTCCAGCCGGTCGCCTTCGGCCAGCGGCGCGTCGGCGCGCGCCTCCCGCGGCAGGAAGTCTCCGTTCAGGGCGGTGGCGACGGCGGCGCCCGGATCATAGCCCAGCTCGTCGAGAGCGGCGGCGACATCGCGCGCCGTCAGCTCATGCGGGGCGCCGTTGAGGACGATCTTCATTCATCAGCTCCGGAACATGGCCCCGATTCTCCGCGACATCCGCCGCCATGCGCGCGAGCGCAGGCGCCAGCAGGAAGCCGTGGCGATGCAGGCCGTTGAGGTGCAGCCGCCCATGCGCCCAGCGCAGGCGGGGGAGGTTGTCAGGAAAGGAGGGGCGCGCGTCGGCGCCGATCTCCAGGATCTCGGCGTCGCCGAAGGCGGGGTGGAGCGCATAGGCGGCGCCCAGCAGCTCCATCAGCGCGCGGGCGGTGGCGGGGCCGCGGGCGTCGCTCTCGATCATGGTGGCCCCGACCATATAGACGCCCTCGCCGCGGGGCACGACGTAGATCGGCGCGCGCGGGTGCAGGAGACGGACGGGGCGGGAGAGGGAGACGTCGGGGCAGCGGAGGATCGCCATCTCGCCCCTTACGCCGCGCAGATCGGGGAGCGCGTCCCGGGCCGCGAGACCGCGGCAATCGAGCATGAGGTCCGCCTCGGGCGGATCTTCGGCCGGAAGCCGCGGGATCCCGCGGGCCGCGAGGTCGGCCTCGAGCGCGGCCAGCGCACGACGCGGATCGAGGTGCGCTTCTTCCGGGAAGAAGAGCGCGGAGGGGAAGCGGCCTGCGAGGTCCGGCTCCAGCTCCGCCAGCTCATTGTCGCCGACCTCGCGGTATCCGCGGGCGAGGCGGGCGAAACGGCGTGTTTCGCCGGCATCGCGTCCGGGAGCGACGACGAGCGTGCCTTCGCGGGTCACCTGCGCGCCGGCGGCCTGCCACCAGTCGGCGGCCTCGCGTCCAAGACGCAGGACGGGCTCCTCGGCCGTCGCGCCCTCGCACCACGGCGCGAGCATTCCGCCGGCCCACCATGAGCACGCCTCGGGTCCGGGCCGGGGGGCTGGATCGACGCGGGCCACGTCCACTCCGCGAAGCGCAAGTTCCCGCGCGGCGGCCAGCCCCGCGACGCCGCAGCCGATGACGAGCGCGCGGGTCACGGGCGCGCGGCGGGTGGGCGAGCGGTTGGGAAGCGGCTCGTCATGCCTTGCCCTCTTGCGACGCGGGCGGACGGGGACGGGCCTGAAGCAGGTCGTTCGAGTGCCCGTTCCCTACGCCGGCGTTATCCGGATCAGGTTCGACGGGTCGGCCTCAGCCTCTCAGCCCCTCGCAGGGCGCCCCGACGGCGTGAAGACAGCCTACGCCGGCCGCGGGCGAGGTCAATATCCCGAAGCTGCGACGGCAGCGGACGCCGGACGCGCGATGGCCGGATCGAAGGTTTCCGCAGCAGCCACACCGGTGGATCGCCGGAATCCGCTTGACGGGATGCGATGCCGTTTCGTCTCGGAACCAGAAACGAAGCAAGTCGGTTGCCCCGACTGAGGAAGACGAACCCCCGGAGGACCGTCATGCATCGCCACCCCTCGGACGCCCGCCGCGGCGCCGGGCTGATGGCCGGGCTGCTCGCCCTGGGCGCCGGCCTGCTGGTCGCGACCGCCGCGAGCCGCACTCATTCCCGCCCCCACATGCCCCCCGGAGATGCGCCGGAGCGCGCGATCCGGCGCAGCCGCGGACGCGGCCTGGGGGTGCGGGAGAGCGACGTCGTCGGCCGCACCGTCACCATCCGCAAGCCGAAGGCCGAACTGTTCGCGGCCTGGCGCAATTTCGCGCGCTTCCCCGAGTTCATGGAGCATGTGGAGGCGGTGACGCGCAAACCGGACGGAACCTCGCACTGGAAGATCGCGGGCCCCGCCGGATCCCACATCGAGTTCGACACCGAGATCGTGGAGGAGCGGGAGAACGAGTTGATCTCCTGGCGCTCGGTCGAGGGCGCGGACATCCGCAACTCCGGCCGCGTGAGTTTCCGCGACGCGCCGGCGAACCGCGGGACGGTGGTGGATCTGGAGATCTCCTACAACTCGCCGGGGGGGATGCTGGGCCGCCAGATCGCCCGCATTCTCCAGCGCGAGCCCAACACCCAGGCCCGTCGCGACCTCAAGCGCTTCAAGCAGCTGATGGAGACCGGGGAGATCGCCACCGCCGCCCCCGGCCCCGCCGCTCCCAGATCCTGAAGGAGACGACATGCGCGCCCTCACCTGGCACGGCCGCCATGACGTGCGGATCGACAACGTCCCCGACCCTGGCATCGTCAATCCGCACGACGCCGTCATCAAGGTCACCTCGACCGCCATCTGCGGGTCGGACCTGCATCTCTACGACGCGATGATCCCCTCGCTGATCCCGGGCGACGTGCTCGGCCACGAGTTCATGGGCGAAGTGGTGGAGACGGGGCCGGAGGTGACCAACCTCAAGAAGGGCGACCGCGTGGTGGTGCCCTTCGTCATCGCCTGCGGCCAGTGCTTCTTCTGTCAGAAGCAGCAGCATTCGGCCTGCGACAACACCAACCCCGCCGGCGAGCAGGACATGGGCGAGACCCTGTTCGGGCATCCGCCCTCGGGCCTCTTCGGCTATTCGCACCTCACCGGCGGTTATGCGGGCGGCCAGGCGGAATACGTCCGCGTGCCCTTCGCCAATGTCGGCCCGATCAAGATCCCGGACGGGATGGAGGACGACGAGGTCCTGTTCCTGTCCGACATCCTCCCCACCGGATGGATGGCCGCGGAGAACTGCCAGATCGAGGAAGGCGATACCGTGGCCGTCTGGGGCTGCGGGCCGGTCGGCCTCTTCGCCATCCAGTCGGCGAAGGTGATGGGCGCGCATCGCGTCATCGCCATCGATCACTACCCTCACCGGCTGGAGCTGGCGAAGTCGATGGGCGCCGAGGTGCTGAACTTCAAGGAAGTCCATGTTCACCAGGCGCTGGTGGAGATGACCGGCGGCATCGGCCCCGACGCCGTGATCGACGCGGTGGGGATGGAGAGCCACGGCTTCGCGCCGGACAACCTCTACGACCACTTCAAGGCGACGACGATGCAGACCACGGACCGGGCCTCCGCGCTGCGGCAGGCGCTGGTCGCCTGCCGCAAGGGGGGGCGCGTCTCGATCCCCGGCGTCTATGGCGGCTTCGTCGACAAGTTCCCCATCGGCGCGCTGATGGAGAAGGGTCTGCAGATCCGTACCGGCCAGACCCACGTCCACCGCTATCTGCCCGAGCTCCTGAAGCGGATTCAGGAAAAGGAGCTGGATACGACCTTCATGATCTCGCACCGCCTCCCCCTGGAGGAGGCGCGGGAGGGCTACCGCATGTTCGCCAACGAGCAGGACACGACCACGAAGGTCGTGTTGAAGACATGAGCGCCGGAGCGACCCGCCCGCTGGCCGTCGTCACAGGCGCCTCCTCGGGCATCGGGCTGGAGCTGGCGAAGCTCGCGGCCCGGGACGGCTACGACCTGATCGTCGCCGCCGATGAGGCGGATATCGACACCGCCGCCCTGGCGCTTCGCAACCATGGCGTGGAGGTGGAGACGGTGCAGGCCGACCTCGCGACGGAGGAGGGGGTGAGCAAGCTCCTGTCCGCCATCGGGGAGCGGCCTGTCGCGGCGCTGCTCGCCAACGCCGGGCGCGGGCTGGGCCATGCCTTTCTCGACCAGGATCTCGGCGAGGTGCGGCGGGTGATCGACACCAACGTCACCGGAACCGTGCTGCTCGCCCACGCCGTGGCGAACGGGATGCGCGGGCGCGGCGAGGGAGCGATCCTCTTCACCGGCTCTATCGCCGGGCTGATGCCGGGCGCGTTCCAGGCCGTCTACAACGCCACCAAGTCCTTCGTGAACAGCTTCTCCATCGCGCTGAGAAACGAGCTAAAGGGCACCGGGGTAAGCGTCACCTGCCTGATGCCCGGACCGACGCAGACCGAATTCTTCGACCGCGCCCACATGCAGGACACGCCTGTCGGGCAGGATGACAAGGACGATCCGGCGAAGGTCGCGGCCGACGGGTGGAAGGCCATGCTCAAGGGTCGCTCCACGATCGTCAGCGGCGCCAAGAACAAGGCGATGGCCACGGTCTCCCACGCGATGTCCGGCGACGCGCTTGCGGAGCAGCATCGAAAGATGGCGGAACCCGAACGCTGACGGCCGGTCGCCCGTCGCGGCGCGTGGCCGCGCCGGGCGCCGGATCGGGGGCGGAGCGGAGCGCGCCCGCTCCGCCCCCCGCCGCAGCCGCCTCGTGGGGAAGCGGCTGCGGCGGAGCGGCCCGCGCCGGGATCCAGGCGCGGGCCGCATCATATGAAAGAAGGAGGGAAGCGGGTGAGCCTCGCCCCGCAGATGGAGACCGACGCGTCCCGGGATCGGCCGCAGAGCGCCGAGCCGACCTCGCTGTCCGGCGTGTTGGAGGATCTGGAGCGTTGCGGTCATGACGACGCCGTCTCGGTCGGAGACGTGCTGGACGCCTTCGCGCACCGGTCGCTCGGCTTTCTCATCACGGTGTTCGCGCTCATCGCAGCCATACCCGTGATCGGCGCGATCCCGGGCGTCTCGATCCTCACCGGCAGCCTCATCCTGATCGCGATCTTCCAGTCCGTCGCCGGAGGGAAGGCGCTGTGGGCGCCGGGCTTCGTGCGCCGGCGCGAGATCGACCGCGACACCTACCGCAACGGGCTCGAACGCGGGCGCCGCTGGCTGGGCCGGATCGACCGGGTGCTGAAGCCGCGGCTGCGGCCGTTGGTGGCGACGGCGCCGGCGCGGGCGATCCTGATCGCTTCGGCAGCCGCGATGGCCGTGACGTTCTACCCCCTCGCCTTCGTGCCGTGGGGCGTCACCGTCCCTGCCCTCGGGGCGCTGGCCGTCGGCCTCGCGCTTCTGTCGGGCGACGGCCTGCTGGCGCTCGTCGGGTATCTGCTGGGCGGCTCGACCGTCGCGGCGCTGGTCATCCTGCTCTGAGCCTCAGCCTTCGCCGGGATAGGGGTTGGCGGCCAACAGCCGGGCCAGGTGCATGGCGTTGCGCGCCATCATCCTCGTCGCGTTGTCCACCGCATCGGGGGTCCGCTCGAGATCCTTGTAATCGGCCCCGTGCATCGCCTCGCCCACCCAGAACGTGCCGGCGTTGGGCGGGATCGTGAAGCCGACATCCGACATCGCCTGATAGAGCTCGGCGCAGACATGGTGCGCACCGTCCTCGTTGCCCACGACCGCGACGCAGCCGACCGTGCCGTAGGAGAGCATCCGCCCCTCGTCGTCGGTCTCCGAGATGAAGGCGTCCATCCGCTCCAGCACCCGCTTGCAGACCGACGAAGGCTGGCCGAGCCAGATGGGCGTCCCGAGGAGAAGAACGTCCGCCGCCAGCACCTTCGTGCGCAGGGCTGGCCAATCGTCGCCCGCCCCCTCGTCCGAGGTGACGCCGGGGAGGATGTCGAGGCTGGCGACGCGCACGATTTCCCCCTCGGCCCCTTGATCCGCGAACGCATCCAGCGACTGCCGTAGGAGCAGATCGGTAGAGGAGTCCTCTCCGGCCTTCAGCGTGCAGTTGAGCGCGAGAACGGTCGTCGTGTGAGGCCTCCTCCCAAAGGGCGGCGGTCCCGGCCGGAACGCTTCCCGTTCGCCAGAGGTTTCCTCGTCGCGAGCAGAGGCAGGAGACCCTTCCATGACCGACATCCCGAGCGACGGTTCCGCCGACGCCACCGTGGCGCTTCTCAGGAAGGGCTACGACTTCATCTCCGACCGCTGCGACAGGCTGGGCTCGGACATCTTCCGCACGCGCCTCATGCTGTCTCCCGTGGTCTGCCTTCGCGGCCCGGACGCCGCGCGCTTCTTCTACCGAAGCGACGCCTTCACCCGCAAAGGCGCCATGCCGCCCACCACGCTCGCCCTCCTTCAGGGCAAGGGGAGCGTGCAGTCGCTCGACGATGCGGCCCATGCGCACCGCAAGGCCATGTTCGTGGAGCTGATGAGCCGCGCACGCAGCAAGGCGCTTGCGGACCTGATGGAGGCGGCCTGGCGCAGGCGGGCGGCCGAATGGCCTCAACGGGAGCGATTCTCCCTCCTGGACGAAGTGCAGGCGATCCTCACCGAAGCCGTGTGCCGGTGGGCCGGCCTCTCGCTCACCGCGCGCGAGCTGGAGATGCGCGAGACCGAGCTGTCGGCGATGATCGACGGCGCCGGGTCCGTCGGCCCTCGGGTCGTCAGGGCGCTGCGGCTTCGGATGCGGTGCGAGCGCTGGGCGCGGGGGCTGATCGCCCGCATCCGTTTCGGCGAGGTCAAGGCGCCCCGGGACTCGCCCGCCATGGTCATTGCGCTGCATCGGGACGGCGCGGGCGAGTTGATGACGGAAGACGCGGCGGCGAAGGAGCTGCTCAACCTCCTGCGCCCCGTGGTGGCCGTCGCCCGCTTCATCGTGCATGAGCACGAGGCGATGCACGCGCACCCCGAGGCGGTGGACGCGGCGAGGGACGAGGTCGGGCGTCTCGCCTTCGCCCACGAGGTGCGCCGGCTGGCCCCGTTCTTCCCCTTCATCGGCGGCCGCGCGCGCAAGGATCTGGAGTTCCAGGGGCATCGCATCGAGAAGGGCGCCTGGGTGCTTCTGGACCTGAGAGGCACCCTTCTTCACCGCGACGCATGGCGACGCCCCGAGAGTTTCGACCCGGCGCGTTTCCGGCCCGGGGACGAGTGGGACCGCACCGCGGGCCATCCGTCCGCCCTCGTGCCCCAGGGCGCGGGCGACGAGGGTTCCGGCCACCGCTGCCCCGGAGAGCCTGCGACGCTGGCTCTGATGCGGCGCGCCATAGGTCTGCTGCAGGAGTTTCCGCTCCGCCCGCTGGAGCAGCGGAAGCTATCGCTGTCGCGGATGCCCGCGATGCCCGAGCACTGGCGCATGGTATCCGCGCGGAAGCCGGAACCTGCGGCGGCCCCTGCCCGTTCCCACCGGTGACCTCGAATTCAAGGAGAATGCCATGTCCTCGGCTCATCCCGAAACCGACCACGACCGTATCCGCGAATGGGCCGAAGCCCATGGCGGCAGGCCCGCCAAGGTGGATGCCGAAGGCGAAGGCGGGATCCTGCGCCTCGACTTCCAGAAGCCCGACGAGGGACTGACGGAGATCGGCTGGGATGAGTTCTTCAAGATCTTCGAGGAGAGGAAGCTCGCCCTGCTGCTGCCCGACGGCAAGGACAGCACTTTCAACAAGTTCGTCTCGCGCGACTGAGCCTCAGCCGGCGTCGCCGAAGAGGCTTTCAGGGCTGTCGGCCTGCAGCAGGACCAGCAGCCCGTTTCTCGCGCGGTTCAGGCGGCTCTTGATGGTGCCGACCGGAACCTCGGCGACGCTGGCCGCCTCTTCGTACGACACGCCCAGCACCGCGATGAGGATCAGCGCCTCCCGTTGATCCGCGGGAAGGCGGTGGATCATCCGCTGCATTTCCGCGGCGCGCAGGGACCATTCCTGCCCGCTGGGCTGCGTGCGCTCGTCCTCGACGCAACGCAGAAGGCCGGGACGCTCGCGGCGCGTGATGCGGATGCTGTTGTAGAAGCTGTTGCGCATGATGGTGAACAGCCAGGACTTCAGGTTCGTGCCCGGTCTGAACTGCGAGGAGTTGGCGATCGCCTTCGCGAGCGTTTCCTGGACCAGGTCATCGGCGTCGTTCAGGTCGCGGTGGAAGCTGCGGGCGAAGGCACGCAGGGCCGGCATCAGTTCGACCAGCCTGCGGTGCATTTCCTTCTCGTCTCCATGTCGGCTCGACACGACCTGAAGATGAGGCATGAACAAGGTTCTCCCGATAAGCCTGCCGTCCCGGTCATACCGCCGGGGGCTTCTTGTTCTTCGGGATCAACCGCCGCGAAGGGCGCGGGTTCCGGGCCGCGGCCTCTCCGGCCGCGTCCTCCCACAGGCCGAAAGGGCTCACCGCAAGGCGGGCGGAAGGTCGGCCCCCCAAGGGCGCTCGTCGCAGCGGCAGAGAAAAACCTCCGGCTCCGGATGAGCCTCCACCGCGAAGCCGGAGCTGCGGAGCATCGCTTCCGTCGCAGCCGGATTGGGGACCCACCAGTTCGTCGGATCGCCCGCGAAACTCCGCTCGATGAAGTGCAGGCGCGGCCCTCCGGCATCCTCGAACAGCGAGGGGTCGTCGAAGTCGTAGTCCTCCGCAGGCTCCATCGCCAACTCGGCGCCGCGCTGCAGGGACTGAAACAACAGCAGGTCGCGCGCCGCGTGCTCCCGGATCAGGTCGAGCGCCAGGAGCGGATGGCGAAGGTGGTAGAGCACCCCCATGAAAATGACGAAGTCGAAGCGCTCCCCGAGGTCCTTCACATCGTAGACGGACATCTGCCGAAGCTCGATCGCCAGCCCCTCGACCTCCGCGGCGAAGGCCGCCTGCGCGAGATAGCGGGGATCGGAATCGATGCCGACGACACGCTCGGCGCCCCGGCGCTTCATCTCCAGCGCGTAGAAGCCGGCGTTGCAGCCGATGTCGAGAACGGTGCGCCCCGTCAGATCCTCCGGCACGGCGTGGGCGAAACCCCGCCATTTGAAGGCCGGGTAGTCGCCGAGGAAGTGATCGGGGGCCGTCTCCACGCCTCCCAGGCGCATGTTCTGGAACCACGGCCCCAGCTCTTCGATCCGGCGGCGAAGGTCGGATTCCCGATGGCGGACGTCCAGCATCTCAGCCGCCCGCCGCTGCGCGGCCGCGCGCCTGGACGGCAGGGGACGCCGCCTCCATCGCATGCGGCGGCGTGGGTATGGCCTGCTGCGCGGCGAACCAGTCTATGGTGGGCGCCAGCCCCGCCTCCAGATCCACGAGCGGCCGCCATCCCAGCAGTCGTTGCGCCCTGCCGACGTCCGGCTGCCGGCGACGCGGATCGTCCGTCGGCAGCGGCATGTGGGAGAGGGGGGAGCAGGAGCGCGTCATCTCCAGCACCTTCCGCGCCAGATCGCCCACCGTGAATTCGCCGGGATTCCCGAGGTTGACCGGCCCGTCCGGCGCTTCCTCTACATCCATCAGGGCCCGAAGCCCGGAGACGAGATCCGAGACGTAGCAGAAGGAACGGGTCTGACGGCCGTCGCCGTAGATGGTGATGGGCTCGCCCGCCAGCGCCTGCGTCACGAAGTTCGAGACGATGCGCCCGTCGTCGGCGCGCATCCGCGGGCCGTAGGTGTTGAAGATGCGCGCCACCCGCACGTCCATCCCCCCCTTGCGGCGGTAGTCGAAGCACAGGGCCTCGGCCGCCCGCTTGCCTTCGTCGTAGCAGGCGCGGGGACCGGTGGGGTTCACGTGGCCGCAGTAATCCTCGCGCTGGGGATGCTGCTCGGGATCGCCGTAGACCTCGGAGGTGGAGGCCTGCACGAAGCGCGCGCCGCAGCGGCGGGCCCGCTCCAGCAGGTGGTGAGACCCCACCACCGAAGTCAGCATCGTGTGGACCGGATCCGCCTGATATTGGGGCGGAGAGGCCGGACAGGCGAGGTTGTAGATCTCGTCGGCCTTGGCGCTCCGGTCGAGAGGATGGGAGACGTCGGCCACGATCAGCTCGAAGTTCGGCTCGCGCTCGAACTGACGCAGGTTGTCGAGGCTCCCGGTTCGAAGGCTGTCGATGCAGATGACCCTGCGGCCGGAAGCGACGAGGCTGTCGCAGAGATGAGATCCGAGGAACCCGGCCCCGCCCGCCACGATGGCGGTGCGCCGCGTCTTTCCGATGCCGTTGGATGTCGCCATGTGCTGCTCCCTTCCAGGATCCTACGGCCTCAGGGGCCATCTCGTTCCCGGTTTCGACTTTGTTTTTCAGATCGTGTGCAGGAGGCCCGCGGTCGGGCGTCCTTCGGTCCGCTGCCGCAGATCCGAGAGCACGTCCAGAAGCTGGCGCCCGCGCGCGCGTCCGGTGTGGCCATCCAGGATCCGCCGGCGCGCCTGCGCGGCCATCGCATCCCGCAGCGCGTCGTCCTCCGTCTCCAGCAGGTCGGTCACGTCCTGCGGCCCGCGGGCGATGCGGATCGCTTCGCCATCGGGCAACAGGTCCGTCAGCCCCGGCCAGTCATCGGAGATCACGGGCGTCCCGCACGCCCCCGCCTCGAACAGGCGAACGGAGGGGGACCAGCCCGCGGCGATCATGTCGGCGCGCGTGACGTTCAGGGTGAAGCGCTGGGCGGCGTAAAAGGCCGGATGCTCTTGCGGCGGAAGATGCTCGATCCGCTCCACGTTCGCGGGCCACTCGATCTCCGCGGGGTACTGCGGCCCCGCGACCACGAAGCGGCGATGCGGCAGCCGACGGGCCGGCTCCAGCAGCAGGCGGTCCAGCGGCGGCTGCCTGTCGGGGCTGTAAGTGCCGAGGTAGCCGAGATCCCAGCGCCGCTCCGCCTTCATCGGGCGATAGTGGGTCTCGTCCGCGCAGCAGTGGAAGGCGACGGCGCGACGGGCGCCGTAGGCGCTCTCGAGCCGCTCCAACGCCGGACCGCCGGTGAAGGAGAGATAGCCCGAAAGCTGCGGGATCTGGTCGGGGCGGATGTAAGTCGCCTCCTCCCGCGCCAGCGTCGCCAGCGTGACGGGGGTGTCTATGTCGTAGAACAGGACCGGACCCCGCGCGGTGGCAAGCACGAGATCGAGCGCCTCCGGCCCTTCCGGCACATAGGAGCCGACGATCACGGCGGGCGCGTCCTGAATGGCGGCGCCCCACCGCCGCTCCAGTTCCGCAAGGTCCGCGTAGAGTTCCAGGTCGCAGAAGTCCGGCTCCGGCAGGTCCCGGTTCTGCGCGTACCAGGGCACGTCCCGCTCCAGGAACAGCACCCGCGTTCCGTGCGCGGCGAGACCCCTGATCAGCGAACGCCACGTGGTTGCGTGACCGTTCCCCCAGGACGAGGACAGCGAAAGCCCGAGGACGACGAGGTCATGGCTCATGCGGCCGCCTCCCGAAGGCGCGCGAGCCGCTCGCCCAGCAGGGCGTCCAGCTCCAGCGCGCGCTTGTCGTAGGTGTGGTCGGCGAGAACGCGGGCGAGGGCGCGGGCCCCGATCTCCTGCGCGCGCGCCCGGGTGAGGTCCGAAAGGATCTCCTCCATGTCGAGGCCGTCGCGCGCGACCAGCACCTCCTCTCCGGGGGCGAGGAACATGTCGATCCCCGGCCAGTCATCCGTGATCAGGCAGGCGCCGGCGCCGGCCGCCTCGAAGATGCGGGTGGGCGGCGACCAGCCGGTCTGCGCCATGCTCGCCCGGTTCACGTTGAGAACCGCCAGCGGCGTGCAGTTGAGCGCGTTGTGATCGCGCGTCGGAACGTGCCCCAGAAGGCGTACATTCTCCGGCACGCCCTTGTCGTGCCAGCCGTTGCCGCCCAGCAGGAAGCGCCGCTCCGGCATCCGCTGCGCGACGCCGAGGAAGAAGCCCTCGATCCGCGCCTCCCGGTCCGGCAGCCGGTTCGCGAGCAGCGCGAGGTCCGCCTCGAAGCGCGGATCCGGGTCACCGGGTGGTGCGTCTCGGGATCGACCGCATTGTAGATCGGCACGCAGGGCGCCCGGCCCAGCGCCTGGTAGGCGTCCACCACCGGCGGTCCGCCGCCATAGGTGAGCACGAGGTCCACGTCCCGGTTCAGCGCCGCGGCGGATCGGGTGCTCCGGCTGCGGCTCGATCTCCGAAAGCGTGGCGGGCGCGTCCACGTCCCACCAGATGCGAAGCGCATCGGTCCTCGCGGCCGAGAGCGCGGCCTCCAGCAGTTCGTCGTCCATGAAGCCGACGCCCGAGGCCTTGACCACGACGTCCGCCTCCGCCGCCTCGGTGCAGGCCGCGCGCATGGCCGCCTCGGTCCCGGCATAGACCACGCCCCGGCACCAGTCGGGCGGGTCGATGTCCCGGTGCTTCTGGCGGTCGTAGACGTCCGGCTCGTAGAACGTGACCTCATGCCCCAGCTTCGCCATGGCGCCGAGGATGCCGCGATAGTAGGTCGCCGCGCCGTTCCAGTAGGACGACACCAGGCTCGATCCGTAGAAGGCGATCTTCATGGGCCTCCGCCGCGCGAGGCGCGGCCGCGCTGCGCTGCAGGATGGCCGAGAAGCTCCTGCACCCGATGGGCGCAGGTGTGCCGCCCGAGCACGCGTTCGAGGCCCGAGGCCGCCACCTCCCCCGCAAGGTCCGGGTCCGACAGGACGCGCCGCATCTGCGCCTGCACTCCTCGCCGTTGCGCGCGACGAGATAGTCTTCGCCGGGCCGGAAGAGCCCCTCCGCGTCCTCCCACGGCGCACAGACCAACGGGATCCCGCAGGCGAGCGCCTCGAACACGCGGATGGTCGGGATGCCCGGCAGGCTTTGACATAGGGCCGGCGCGGGACGTGCACGGTCAGCCGATGACGCGCGAAAGCCTCGGGCGCAGCGACGTTCGGCAGCCAGCCCCGGAAATCCAGCTTCGTCTCGCCAAGCGCGCCAGCGCCTCGTCAGGGTAGCGGACGCCGTGCACGGCCCGGCGAGACCCAGCGCCTTTGCCGGCTCGACCAGGAACTCCGCAAGCTCCGCCGCCCGCTCGCCGTCGCCCCAGTTGCCGATCCAGACCAGTCGCGCTCCCGCTCCACCTCCGGGTGCGGGCGGAACAGGCGGGTGTCCGCCGCCTCGTGCCAGGTGTGGACGTTCCTGCCCCAGCCCTGGGCGAGATACCGCTCCGTGATGGTTCGCCCGAAGCAGAGGATGAGGTCGTAGTCCTCCAGCGCCAGCCCGGCGATGTCCTCGTCCGCCGAGACGGCGCGATGGTGGGTGTCGTGGAAGACCAGCGTGAACCGCGCGCCCTGCCGGCGCAGCGCGCCCGAGCGCGCGCAACCAGCGCCGGGTCCGTCCACTCATGGACGATCACGACGTCCGCCCCCTCCAGCGCCGCCTCGTGGTCGAAGTCGCCGCCATAGCTCCGGGAGACGCGCTCAAGCTCCGGGAACGCGCGCGCGAAACCGTCGAGGGCGCCTTTCCCCTGCCCCGCGACGAGGTTCTCCCGGCTCCAGCCGTCCGCGGGCTCCAGCGCCGTCACGCGGTGGCCCTGCGCGATCAGCTCCCGGATCACGCCCCGCTGGAAATGCGCGTTGCCGTGGTTCCAGCAGGAGACGAGGGAATGGGTGTAGAAGACGAAGTTCATGTCACCTCGCAAGGGCGGCGGAGAAATCGGCGGCGGCCGGCGCCGGCGCGTGCGCGCCCATCGCCCGGCTCCACGCGGCGAGAAGCCCGCGCGCCTGACGTCCGGCGAGAATCCTGCGCGCCGGCGCCGCGCGGCCAGTCCCAGCCGCCGCCGCAGCTTCCCGTCCGCCAGCAGCCGGTTCGCCGCATCGGCGATGGAGCCCGGATCGTGCGGATCACGGAACAGCGCCACCCCGTCCCACAGCTCCCGGTAGGTCGGGATATCGGAGAGCACGAGCGCCGTGCCGGCCCCCGCCGCCTCCAGAGTCGACAGGCCGAAGGGCTCGTAGATCGAGGGGCTGACGAAGACGGCCGAAACCGACATCAGCCTCAGCACCTCCACGGCCGGGAGCGGGCCGGGGGCGTGCGCGTGACGGGCCTTGAAGCGCGCGCCGACGGGGCTTTCGACCGCGCCGGCCATAAGCACCGGCGCCTCGATCGCGGCCGCCGCGGCATCGAGCGCGGCGCCGTTCTTGGCGTCGTCCCACCACCGCGCCGCCGCAAGGACGCGCTGGGCCCGTCGCCCCCCGGCGGCCGCCGGAGCCGAGGCGTTCAGCACCGTCGCGACCGGGGTGGAGATGGTATGGGCCGCCTTCACCGCCGCCGCGTGCGAGGCGCTGGGCGCGAGCACGAGGTCCGCCGCCTCCATCCCCCGCAGGTTGCGCTCCCGCTGCCATTCCCATTCCGGCGGCACGGGCTCGTCCCGCATGGCCCGCCACCACGTGATGACGCAGGAATGCGACTGCGCCGCCACCGGGAGGTCGGTCTCCAACCCGGCCGCCTGCGCCGGGGCGTTGACGTGGATCAGCTCCGCCCCGCGCTCCCGCGCCAGCGACGCCAGGGCGCCCGGCACGCCGCGCAGGTCCGTCTCGCTCGCCGCAAGCCATTCCAGCGGCTGGTCGAGCCACACGAGTTCCGCCCCCCGGATCCCCGCGACCTCGGCCTCCTGCTCCGCCGACGGGCGCGGTCCGAGCCCCGCGATCACCACCGAGACGTCCTTGCCCGCCAGCGCGCGCGCCGCGTCCACGCTCCAGCGCCAGACGCCGCCCACGGCGTCCGCGGTCATCAGCACCCGCTCCGGCGTGCGGCGAGGCGTCATGCGGCCCTCCCGCAGCACCGGCTCTCCAGCGCCTCCAAAGGCAGCGGCCGTTCGTCCTGGATGTCGGAGAACCGCCGGAAGGCGGCGAGGTAGTGGTCATGCGCCCGCTCCCACGCGCGGTCGTCGGGCTCGCCGAAGAGCTGACGGTAGGAGGGCGAGCTCGGATAGGGATAAAGCGGCACCGGATCGTTCGCCCAGACGCCTTCCGCCCGCAGGCGGTCGCGCCATTCCGCGACCAGTTCCGGGTCGTCCTCCTCCACGCCGATCAGGTTCGCCTGCACGAACGGGATGCCGCGGCGGGCGCGGATCAGGAGCGACGCGATCTCGTCGTTGTCGAGCTTGCAACGTTTGGCCAGCGCCTCGCGGCCCTCCACCGAAAGGCTCTCGACGCCGGCTTCGACCGACACGCAGCCCGCCTCGCCCAGAAGGTCGATCAGGTCGGGCTTCCAGATGTCGATGCGGGTCTGGACACCGAACTGGAGGTCGCGCTCCCGCAGGGCCTCCAGCAGCGGCCGCTGCGGCAGAAAGATCTCGTCCACGAAGTAGATGTAGCCGACCCCCTGAGCGATCAGTGCGTCGATCTCCTCCAGGATGATCGGCAGCTCCCGGCGGCGATACTTGTCGCGGAAGTCGATCTTGGCGCAGAAGGTGCAGTTGTAGGGGCAGCCGCGAGAGGCCTCGACCTCGGCCCCGAACCCGCGGGCGCCCCCGTCGAACCGATGATGGTGGTGCCGGTGGCGCCGGATCCAGCGGTCCGGCCAGCTCAGGGCCGCGTGGCGCACGAAGGACGAGGCCGCCGGCGCGCCGTTGACCTGCACCTCGTCGCCCGCGAGGACCGCCGTATGCCGAACGCCCGCCCAGTCGCCGCGGTCGGCGAGGGCGGCGACCACCTCCTCGCTCTCGCCCATAACCACCAGATCCACGCCCAGCTTCCTCAGCGTGGGTCCGGGCGTGGCGGAGCCATGCGGCCCGATGGCGACCGTGCGCCCGCCGCGCCCGCCCAGCGACTGGAGGAACTCCCCGGGGATGCGCAGCTCCGGCTGGGCGCAGCGCCAGAACAGGTAAGTGGGCGCGGTGGTGAGCACGGTCATGCCCGGGGCGAACCCCGCGACCTTCTCGGCCAGCTCCGCATTCGAAAGCCCGTCGAGCTGACCGTCCAGCATCAGGGTCTCGTGCCCCTGCGCCTCCAGCATCGCCCTGGCGTAGCCCAGCTCCAGCGGCAGATGGGGCTCCCGGCAGCCGAAATAGATGCTGCCCTCGTAGTTCCAGCTCGGGTTGACCAGCGCGACCTTCATGCGGTCAGCCTCCTTGCGTCCTGCGTGTCGGGGCCGGCCAGCGTCTCCAGCCAGCCGGCGAGGTCCTTCAGCCCGTCCTGCCAGCCCACCTGCGCGCGCCATCCCACCGTCTCCTGGAGGCGGCGCGTGTCGGCGGCGAAGTAGAGCTGGTCCCCGGTGCGCCAGTCCTCGGACCGGAGCACGGGCTTGGCCCCGGTCAGGCGGCGGATCTCGTCGAGGACCATCATCAGGCTGACCGCATTCGCCGGCCCGCCTCCGAGGTTCAACGCGCGCCCCTTCAGACGGTTCAGGTTCCCCATCACCGTGCGGTAGGCAGCGACCGCGTCCGAGACGTGGAGCACGTCGCGCACCTGCCGCCCGTCGCCGTAGATGGTGATCGGCTCCCCCTTCAGCGTCGCCAGAAGGAAATGCGCGACCCAGCCCTGATCCTCGGTGCCGAACTGGCGGGGGCCGTAGATGCAGCTCATTCGCAGCACCGCGGTCGGCAGGCCGTAGGTCTTGGCGTAGTCCAGCACGTACTGGTCCGCGACGCCCTTCGAACACCCGTAGGGGGTGCAGAAATCCAGCGGCCGCGTCTCGCCGATGCCGAAGCGGCGGGTGTCCTCGTCCACCGGCAGCCACCGCTCGCCCATTCGCTGGACCGCGAGGTCCTCCAACTGCCCGTAGACCTTGTTGGTGGAGGCGAAGACCAGCGGAATCGGGCGGCCCGTGCGCCGGATCGCCTCCAGCACGTTCAGCGTGCCCCGCGCGTTGACGGCGAAATCCTCCATGGGATCCTCGATGGAGGTCGTCACCGCCACCTGCGCCGCAAGGTGATAGACCCCGGCCGCATCCTCGATCACGTCCCGCAGGGCGGTCTCGTCGCGCAGATCCGCCACCACCGCGTGCAGCCGCCCGGCCTGACGCTGCTTGAGCCAGCCGAGATTGGTCTCCACCCCGTCACGGCCCAGATTGTCGAAGACGATCACGTCCTCGCCGTCCTGCAGCAGCGCATCGGCGAGGTTCGAGCCGATGAACCCCGCGCCGCCGAGCACCACCCACGGCTTCGCCCCCGGCGCCAGCGACGGGGCCGAGACCTCCCGCGCCGCCGCCACCGCCGCGGTCCCGCCGCCGGTCAGCAGCCGCCGCAGCAGCTTCGGCCGCCCGCGCACGTCCGTGACGCCGAGGTGGTAGTGCCGCGGATCGAAGTAGAGCCCCTCCTGCACCGCGATATGCGTGGGAATGTCCTGCCACCCGTACCAGTAGAGCCGGTCCGCATCCGCCCGCAGCGCCTCGAGGAAGCGGTCCGCCTGCTGGGCCTCGTCATGGCGCCAGGTCGAATACCCGCCCTCGGTGATCCAGACCTCCGCCTCGGGGTTGAAGCCGGCCAGGATCCGCCGCGCCTCTCCGACGACCGAGTCCCAGCCGTCCCAGGTGGCGATGTCGCTGTCCCAGGTGCCCGGGAACCCGTGGCACCCCACGGCGTGGACCTGCTCCAGCACCCCCCGCTGACCCATCAGGTCCAGCCAGTAGGCGTCGAAGGGCGCAGGCCCTCCCAGCACCACCTTCCAGCCGCGGTGCTTCGCCCAGTAGGCGGCGGCGCCGATCATCTCGCAGAACAGCAGCCAGTCATGGTCGTGCCGCCAGTCCCAGTCGAGGAGGTTGTTCGGCTCGTTCCACAGCTCCAGATGCGTGAAGTGCTCTCCGTAGCGCGTCAGCACCTCGTCCACGAAATCCGCGTAGTCCCGCAGCCGCTTCGGCGGGCCCGACGAATGGCCCGTCCGCGACAGCGACGGCGGCGTGTAGTGGAGGCAGGGCATCAGGTCGATGCGCTGGCCCAGCCGCGGGATCAGCCAGTCGTACCACTCCCGCCCGCCGGGCTGATGGTACTCCGCCCACGAAAGCTGGGTCCTGAGATGGGACGCGCCGCAGCCGAGCATTCCGTCCAGCGCCTGCTCCACCCGCTCGTGCTCGCCGGTGCGGAACCACTCGACGAAGCCGAAGGGGCGGGCGGGCTCGGGGATGGGCGGCATGGGCATCGGTTGGTCGGAGCGCCCGCCGCTCATGCCACCAGCCCGCGGGTCTCGAGCTGCGCGCGCATGTCCTCGCCCCGGTCGGTGGCCTCGGAGCCGGCGATCCACTCCGCCATCTCGCCCATCCGGTCCTCCAGCAGGAACCGCGGCTCGAACTTCAGCAGGCGCCGAGCCTTGGAGATGTCGGCGTAGCAGTGCCGGATGTCGCCCGCGCGCGCCTTGCGCAGGACCTGGGGCGCGAGGTCCACGCCCATCGCCTTGGCCAGCATCGTCGCCACATCCGCGATCTTGTAGGCGTGCCCCGAGCCGATGTTGACCACCTCGCCCGCCGCCTTCGGCGCCTCCATCGCCAGCCGGAAGGCGCGGGCCACGTCGTCCACATGCACGAAGTCGCGCTGCTGGGCGCCGTCCTCGAACACCATCGGCGACTGGCCGTTCATAAGCCGAGAGCCGAAATTCGCCAGCACGCCCGTATAGGGGTTCGACAGCGCCTGCCCCGGCCCGAACACGTTGAAGAGCCTGAGCGCCACCACCTCCACCGGATAGGCCTGCCCGATGATGAGGCACGCCCGCTCCTGCGCGTACTTGGTCAGCGCGTAGATGGAGGCTAGGTCCACGGGCTTGCTCTCGTCGGTGGGCATGGGCGTCAGCCGCTCGCCGCTCCGCGCCAGCGGGTCCCATAGCCCGCCCTTGATGCAGGCCGGGCTGCGGCGGACCGAGTTCATCGGCTGCCCGCCATGGGTGCGGTACATCCCCTCGCCGTAAACCGACATGGACGACGCCACCACCAGCCGCTTCACCGGCCGGTCGATGATCGCCTCCAAAAGCACCGCGGTCCCGAGGTCGTTGCCGCCCACATAGCGGGCGATCTCGTACATGCTCTGCCCGACGCCCACCTCGGCCGCGAGGTGGAAGACCTGGTCGACGCCCTCCAGCGCCTTCTTGACCGCCTTGGGGTCGCGCACGTCGCCGCGGATGAACTCCACCCCCTCGGGCGGCGCGGCCGGCGCGTCGCCGTGGACCTGCTCCACCAGATCGTCGAGCGCGCGCACGGCGTAGCCCTCGGCCAGAAGCTCCGCGCAGAGACGGCGGCCGATGAAGCCGGCGCCGCCGGTGACGAGGAAAGATTCGGCATGTGGAGGACGCTCCCGGGATTGCGTGCGAATTTCGTCGGACCTCCCCCAACAAGCGGGCGCCGCGAATGTTCCGGAAGCTGGAAAGGTTTCTTGCGTTCGCGCTCAGGCGGGAGCCGCCGGCTCGCCCTCCGCTTCGGCCTGAGCCGAGAGCGATTCCGCCAGCGCCGTGCTCAGCTGACGCGCCAGATCGTCGAACTCCGGCGGGAGCTCGCGCTCCGGCATCGCGGCCAGGAGCCTCAGCTCCCGGTGGAGAGCTTCATCGTCGACCGGCGCCGTGGGCACGGGATCGGCTGGGAAATCCTGCGTCGTCGCCGGATCTACGGCCCTTGCCGCGGAACGGATCACAACTTGCCGTCCCGCGCCGCCTTCAGCCAGGCCAGCGTGCGCCGCTCGTCCGCCTCCAGCCCCTCCAGCCGCGCCGGGCGCACCGAGGCGAGTTCTTCGGTCAGCCGCCCCTCGGCATAGGAGTCCAACACCCTCGGATGCACATAGCCGCTCCGGCAGACCGCGCGCGTGTTGCCCAGCATCGAACTCACCTGATCCAGCGCCGCGTTGATCCGCCGCCGCCCGTCCGTCTTCGACCGCGGAGGCTCCTCCGCCCCCAGCAGCGCCGCCGCGCGGACCGTCCCCGCCCAGGTCCGGAAATGGCGCGAGGTGAGCGAGGCGCCTGAAGCCTCGCGCAGATACTCGTTCACGTCATGGGAGCCGATGGCGCGCGGCTCCCCGTCCTCCAGATACTTGAACAGGGACTGCCCCGGCAACTCGTGGCAGGCCGAGACCACCCTGCGGATGCGCCGGTCCGTGAGCCGCAGATCCCATTCCCGGCCGGACTTGCCCATGAAACGCAGCCGGAAGGCGGAACCCTCGATCTCCAGATGCCGGTCCCGCAGCGTGGTCAGGCCGAAGCTGCGGTTGTCGCGGGCATAGGCGGGGTTGCCGATCCTCACGAGCGCATGGTCCAGAAGCCAGCACACCGAGGCGATCACCTTGCGCCGGTCGAGCGTCCTGCGCCGCATGTCCGCCTCGACCTGCGCGCGAACGGTGGGCAGCGCTTCGGCGAATTCGGGCAGGGCCTCGAACTTCTCCGTCCCGCGGGCCTCGGTCCAGTCCGGGTGGTAGCGGTACTGCTTGCGCCCCCGCGCGTCGCGGCCCGTGGCCTGGATGTGCCCGCGCGGATCCGGGCAGATCCACACGTCGGTCCAGGCCGGCGGGATGGCCAGCGATCGCAGGCGGGCCAGCGCCTCCCGGTCCGTGATGCGTGCGCCCGCCTCGTCGCGATAGGAGAAGCCCTTCCCCGCCTTCCGACGGGTCCAGCCCGGCGCATCGTCATGCACATGCACCAGGCCGGCCGGCGTCTCGGGCTCCGCGCCCAGATCCCTCGGGCTCACCGGGCCCTCATGACTTCGAATCGTGCTCGGGCTTCCCCTTCCGTCCGGTGGAGGCCATCTCGTCGAGCTCCTTCTCGCTCATCGACTCGTACATCGACTTCGAGGGCCCCTTCAGGTCGGACTTCTTCTGGTCGCCTCGCTTCGCGGCCAGCGCCGCGCCGGCGGCCTTCTGCTGCGACTTGGACTTGGCAGGCATCGGCTTTCCTCCCGTTGAGGTGGTCGCCAGCCAACCGGCGAGACCGCCGCCGGGTTCCAGCCGCGCTCCACGCGACCAGCGGGGAACTCCGCGACCGCCGGCCGCGTTCGGAGAAGGCGGCGGGCGAGGCCCCGCCTCGTCCGCAAGAGCGTCCGTTCCATGCCCGAAGCCGCGACGATCCCCGTCCTGCTCGCCGCCGCCGCCGCGTTCGGCGTCCGGCGTCCCCGTCACGCCTGCCTCGCGGCCGCCCTCGCCGCGGCCGCCTGCGCCGTCATCCTCGCCCTGCTTTCGGCGGCGGAGACGACGATCCTGGACCTGCCGTGGATCGCCTCCTTCGGCGCGCGCTTCGCCCTCTCGGCCGACCCGCTCGGCGGCCCCTTCGCCGTCTATGCCGCCGCCATGGCCGCGCCGGTGCTGATCTACGCCGCGACCTACATCCCCCGCCACCTGGCCGAGGAGAACCGCCCCCCGGCCGAGCAGGCCGTCTTCGCGGCCCTCATGCTCGGCTTCCTCGGCGCGATGATCCTGCTGGCCCTGTCGCAGGACCTGCTCGCGATCTTCCTCGCGCTGGAGCTGACGTCCCTCTTCTCCTTCCTCCTGATCCGCTACGACCGGACCGAGGAGGCCCGATCCGCCGCCCGCCTCGCCCTCGTGGTCACCGCCGGCTCCGCCATGCCCTTCCTCGCCGGCGCGGCCCTCGTCGCCGCCGACGCGGGGACCACCCACCTGCCCGCTCTGCGCGGCGCCGACATCTCCCCCCTCGCCCTCGTGCTGCTGGTGGCCGGGACGCTGGGCAAGAGCGCGCAAGTCCCCTCCATGTCTGGCTGCCGCGCGCCATGACCGCGCCCACGCCCGTGTCGGCCTATCTCCACTCCGCCGCCCTGGTGGCGGCGGGCGTCTTCGTCCTCCAGCGCCTGCGCTTCCTGCTGGAGGGTGCGCCCGAGGTCCTGACCGTCCTCCTGTGGCTCTCGTTCCTGTCGATCCTGGGCGCGGGGCTGCTGGCGCTCGCGGCCGACGGGTTCAAGCGCATCCTCGCCTGGTCCACCATCGCCCAGTACGGCTACGCGGTGGCGCTGGTGGCGATGGGGGGAGCGCACGGGCTGCTGGGCGCGCCGCTGTTCCTGCTCGCCCACGGGCTCGCCAAGTGCGGGCTGTTCATGGCCGCCGGCGCCGTCACCCAGGCGACGCAGGAGGACCGCCTTTCCCAGGGCGGCGGCTTCGCACGATCCATGCCCCTGCTCGCGGTCTCGGCCGCGGTCTGCGCGGCGGCCATCGCCGGCCTCCCGGCCACCTTCGGCTTCTTCAAGGACGACCTTCTGATGAAGGCGGCGCTGGCGCATGGGCCTCTCGTCACGGGCCTCGTCACCCTCGCCGTCGCCGTCACCGCGGCCTACATGGCGCGCTTCTGGTTCGGCGTCTTCGGCGGCCGCGCCCGGAGCGGCCCCCGCCCCTCCCTCGGCCTCTCGCTGCCGGTCGCGCTGATGGCGGGCCTCTCGGTCGGCCTCGGCCTGTGGTGGGCGCCGGTGGAGCCGACGCTCTTCGCCGCCGCCGCGAAGATCGGCGGCGCCCTGCCCGAGGTCCATCTGGGCTATCCCTCCGCGCCCGAAGCCGCGATCCTCCTGACCGTCGCCGGCTGGGCCGCCGGCGCCGTCCTCGCCCTCGCCGCCCTGCGCTACCCGAAGGGCCTGCCCGCCGCCCGCCCGCTGGCGCGGGTGCTCGGGCCGTCCACCCTGGCCGACGGCGTGGCGCGTGGCGCGGGCGCCCTCTCGAACCTCTTCCATCGGCTCGAGGTGCGGGACGCCCGCGACCGGCTGGCGGTGATCTTCATCGTCGCCGCCATCGCCCTCGCGCTCGGCCTCGCCGCGGACGCCCGCTGGCCGGTGGTCGGCCCGCTCCGGTTCGACGACGCCGCGCCGGCCGCCGCGCTCGTGGTCGTGGCCGCCGCCGCCATCGCCGCCATCGCCCAGCGCGGGCACATCTCCTTCGTCCTGATCCTGTCCTTCGCGGGCTTCGGCCTCGCCCTCGTCTTCGCGCTCGGCCACGCGCCGGACGTGGCGCTGGTGGTCGCGCTGGTGGAGACGACGCTCACCCTCCTCCTGCTCGCCGCCCTCTCGCGCACCCGGCCCGAGGTGCTCGCCCGCGCCCGGCGCGTCCGCGGCGCGCCCTGGGCCCCCGCGGTGGGCGTCATCTCCGGGCTCGCGGCCACCGCCACCGCCTGGACCGCCCTCTCCCGCCGGCCGGCCGATCCGCCCACCGTCGAATACGTGACCCTGGCCGAGACCGCGCACGCCCATGACGTGGTCACCGCCATCCTCACCGACTTCCGCGGCCTCGACACGGTCGGAGAGCTCACCGTCCTGGCCGCCGCCGCCATCGGCGCCTCCGCCATCTGGTGGGAGCGGCGGGCATGACCGACCTCGCCGCCCGCGCCATCTTCCCGCTGGCCCTCGCCGCCGCCGTCGCCCTGCTTCTGCGCGGCTACGCCGACGTGGGCGACGGGTTCAGCGCGGGCGCGGTGGCGGGCGCCGGCGCCGCGCTCCAGTTCGCCGCGCTGCCGTTCGACAGGGCGGTCGCGCGCACCCGCGCCGTCCTCGCCCCCCGGATGATCGCGCTGGGGCTGCTGCTCACCCTGCTCACCGCCTGGTGGCCGGTCCTCTTCGGCCTGCCCCCCGTCTCCCACTTTCCCGCGCCCGAGGCTCATGCCGCCGCCTTCGGAGTCCTCGAATTCCACACCGGCGTCCTCTTCGACCTCGGCGTCGCTGCGGCCGTTTACGGCGCGGTCACCGGCGCTTTTGGCCGCCTCAACGCCCCCGCCACCGGACGGGACGATCCGGGGGACGCGCCATGACCTTCCTCACCGCCCTCGCCGTGGGCATCCTCTTCGGATGCGGCGCCTACGCCATGGCCCACCGCGACGCCTTCAAGCTGACGGGCGGCACGCTGCTGATCGGCAACTCCGCGATCCTGTTCCTGATGGCCCCGGCGCTGCGCGGCGGCGCCGCCGCCTTCTGCCCGCGGAGGCCCCCGATCTCGTGGCCGATCCGCTGGTGCAGGCCCTCGCGCTCACCGCGGTGGTGATCAACTTCGCCGTCACCGTCCTTCTGCTGCGCGTCGCCATCTCGGTGGAGCGCACGCATGACGCCATCGACATGGACGAGCTCGGCCAGGCCGAAGCCAGGGACGATGCCCGCGAGGACGCGGCCAACGCCAACGAACCCGCCCGCGCCGAGCCGACGGAGCGCCGCCCCGCATGATCGTCCTTCTCCCCCTCGTCCTGCCCTGGATCTGCGGCCCCCTCCTCCTGCTGTTCGACAGCCGCCGGTCAACCGTCGCCTGGATCGCCGCCGCGCTTATGGGCGCCGTGACGCTGGCCGACCTGACGCTCCTGTGGGCGATGGTCACCGCCCGCATCGGCCCGCTCGACCTCGTGACCGGCGGCTGGTCGAGCGAGATCGGCATCCGCCTGCACGTGGACGCCGTCTCCCTCACCTTCGGCGCCGCCTGCGCCGCGGTGATGACCGCCGCCCTGGTGCACGAGGCCGTGCGCCGCCCTCAGGCCGCAGCCTTCGCCGCCATGATGTTCTTCATGGCTGCGGGCCTGCACGGCGCCTTCTTCACCGGCGACCTCTTCAACTTCTTCGTGTTCTTCGAGGTCTCGGTCGTGTCCTCCTTCGCGCTCGCCGCCTACGGCTACGGACGGCAGGAGGCGCGGGGCGCCTTCATCTACATCGGCGTGAACCTGCTCGGCTCGGTGTTCTTCCTGTCGGGCGTGACCGCGATCTACCACGCCACCGGCACGCTGGACCTCGTGGAGCTCTGGCGCCTCGGCCCGCCCGAGCACGGTGGGGTCCCGCATCTCGGGGCCGTGCTCCTGTTCCTCGCGCTCTCGCTCAAGCTCGGGCTCTTTCCCCTGCACTACTGGGTGCCGGTGCTCTACAGCCACGCGCATCCCGCGGTCGCGGCGGTCATGGCGGGGGCGCTCATCAACATCGGCGCCTACGGCCTCCTGCGCATCGGCCTTCTCTCCGCCGCCGCCTCGCGCGAGGCTGCGGCCCCGGTCCTCGCCATCCTCGGCGCCGCGGCCGTGGTCTACGGCGCCATGCTCGCGCTCCGCCGCGGCGCCGCCTCCGAGGTGCTGGCCTACGCCTCGGTGGCGCAGGCGGGCTACGTGGCCCTCGCGCTCGGGATCGGGGACCGGCAGGGCGTCGCCGCCGCCATTCTCGCCGCCCTCGCCGGATCGTTCGAGAAGGCGGCCGGCTTCCTCTCCCTCGCCTCCGGCGGCCGCGCCCGGGCGATCGCGGGGCTCGTGGCCTTCGCGGGCCTCGCGGGGCTGCCGCCCACCCTCGGCTTCCTCGCCAAGCTCCAGCTCGTGCGCGCGGCCTGGGACTCCCCCTTCGGCGGGTGGCTGGTCGCGGCGCTGATCCTCGGCGCCCTCTTCCTCTTCGCCGCCACCGCCCGGTTCTGGGAGGGGCTCATGCGCCTCCCCGTCCCCGCCCGGCCCAGCCTGACCGCCCCCCTCTGCATGGCCGCCGCCAGCGTCCTGCTGTTCCTCGCCGCCGCGCCCCTGGAGACGCTGGCCCTGCGCCTCGCGGACGAACTGCTGCTGGGGGGCGGACGATGACCCGGGCCGTCGCCGCGCTCCTCTGCCTGCTGGTGTTCGCGACCCTCGCGGGGCCGGCGGACTGGCGCAACTGGCTCCTCGGCCTGCCGCTCGCCGCCCTTCTCGCGCGGACGCTCGTCCCCCGGTCGGACGGCACGCACCTGCCGGGCCTCCCGGTCTACGTCCTCTCCAGCGGCTGGAAGATCGTCACGGGAACCGCGCGGGTGCTCCGGGTCATGCTCCGCCGGGATCCCTGGGCCCGCCACGGCTACGTCCTGCGCCGCCCCACGCGCAGCGGCCCCGAGGGCTTCGCGGTCTTCGCGCTGGCCGAGACGGCGAGCCCCGGCACCATCGTCGCCGGACCGGACCCAGAGACCGGGAAGGCCGTGGTCCACGACATCGACGCCTCGGGCCAGCCCTCCGCCCCGCCCGCGACGCAGGAGCCCGCTCCATGAGCCCCGTCCTCTTTCACGCCGCCCTCGTCTGGCACGCGCTCCTGATCCTGGCGCTGCTGGTCCACGCCATCCGCGTCCGCAGCGCCTGCGAGAAGCTGATCGCCTTCGACGGCCTGTCGGTGGTGTTCCTCTCGGCGCTCGTCTTCACCGCGCTGGCGCGCAACGATCCGCGGCTCCTCGACATCGGGCTGGTGGTGGCGATGCTGGTCTTCGCCCAGACGGTGGCCGCCGCCCGCCTCATCGCCCGCCTGCCGGAGGAGGAATGACCGTCCTGATCGCCCCCCTCGCCCTCGCAGGCCTCGCGCTGCTCACGCTCGGGGTGGGCGTGCTGGTGCTGGCGCGTCCGCCGGAGATCAAGGCCCAGGGCCTCGGCCTCGCCTTCGCCGGGCTTCTGGCGTCGACCATGCCCGCCCTCTTCGCCTCGGACGGCCGCATGACCCTGGCGGCGATCCTGCTCGCGATCTTCTCGACCGTCGCCTCCGCCGTCTCCGGCTACGAGATCATGCGCCTCCTGCGCGCCGGGCGCCGCTAGGCCGCCCGTCCGCCCCAGGGGCCGTTCGCCCGCTGCGCCGCCGGCCCGCCCCGCGCCTGATCGAGCATCATCAGCTCATGCGCGTTCTCCGCGCTCACATAGCCCAGCAGCGCGCCGTCCGCGTCGCGCACCAGCACCGCCCGCGCGGGATGCGCATGCAGCCGCGGCAGCACCTCCGACAGCGGCGCCTGCGGGGGGAAGCTCTCCAGCTCCCGCTCCATGAATTCGAGCACCCGGGTCTGCGGCCCGCTCCGCCCCATGGCCGCGATCAGGCCCTTGCGCGTGACCATCCCCGGCACGTCTCCGGCCGCATCCACCACCGGAAATTCCTGCTGGGTGGTGAGCAGCAGCAGCTCCCCCGCCCGCTCGGCGGTATCCTCGGGCCGCAAGGTCTCGAACCTGCGGATCATCGCGTCCTCGGTCCGGTGGGCGCCCGCCGCCGCCCGCTCGGTCTCGTAGCGCGCCTCGCCCTCGCCCACGAAGAAGATGAACGCCGCGACCAGCGCGAGGAACGGGTTGTAGAGCAGCCCCAGCACCGCCAGCCCGATGGCGAACACCTGCCCCACCCGCGCGGCCACGACCGTCGCCCGCGCCCGCGGCAGGCGCATCGCCAGCACCGCCCGCAGCATCCGCCCCCCGTCCAGCGGGAAGGCCGGGATCAGGTTGAACAGCACCAGCATGACGTTCACGGCCGCAAGCCGCCCCGCCAGCGACATCGTCGCCGCCTGCACGTCCCCCATCTGCGTGAGATCGAACCGCGCGCCCAGCAGCGCGTAAAGCGCCCCCGCGATCACCACGTTCACCAAAGGCCCGGCGATGGCGACGATCAGCTCCTCGCGGGGCCGCTCCGGCATCCGCTCCAGGCTCGCCACGCCTCCGATAGGCAGCAGCGTGATGTCCGGCGTCCTGATCCCGTAGCGGCGGGCGGCGAAGACATGCCCGAACTCGTGCAGCGTCACGCACAGGAACACCAGCGCCACGAACAGCACCGCGTCCACCGCGGCCCCCGCCCCCTGCGGCCAGGCGGCGGCCCCCGCCCAGATCAGCAGCAGGAAGAAGGTGAAGTGGATGCGGAGCGAGGTGCCCGCGATCTCGGCGATCTTCAGCGACCAGGACAAGGCGAACCCTCCGTTCAGCGCCGCCTGCATATAGGCGAGCCGCCGCCGCGCGGGAGCGGGCGCGACCTCACGCCATAGCCTCCGGAACGCCCCCCGCCGCGCCGCACCCCCCCCCCGACGCAGGCGCCGCGTCGAGCGTCCCACCGCTGGCGACCGTCCGGCCCGCGGCGCTTTCGCAGGCGGTTGCGGTCTGGCGACGGCCGCCACCGGCGGACCATCGGCAACGCGCCGCGGGCGGAGCGGGAGCCGCAGGCGGGACCTCGTCGCGGCGCCGCCTTACGCCCCGGACCAGCGCCCCTCGCGGCTCCACCGCTCCAGCCGCCGCGCCAGCACCCCGAACCCCGCGTAAAGCGCCACCGCCCCCAGCGCCAGCACGAACAGCGCCGCGAACATCAGGTCCGTCTTCGCCCGCCCGTTCGCCAGCAGCATCAGATACCCCAACCCGCGCGAGGCCCCCACCCACTCCCCGATCACCGCCCCGATGGGCGCGTAGACCGACGCCAGCCTCAGCCCCGAGGCGAGATCCGGCAGCGCCGCCGGAACCCGGATCCGCCACAGCGTCGCCCCCGTCCCCGCCCCCATCACCTGCGCGAGATCCAGAAGCTGCGGGTCCGTCCGCCTCAGCCCGTCGAAGAAGGCCGAGGTCACGGGGAAGTAGATGATGAGCACCGTCATCAGGATCTTGGACCCGATCCCGTAGCCCATCCACAGCGTCAGGATCGGCGCCAGCGCGAACACCGGCACCGCCTGGCTGAACACCAGCGCCGGCAGCACCACCCGCCGCGCGGCGGGCGACAACGTCAGCTGGATCGCCGTCGCCGCCCCCAGCCCCGCGCCCAGCGCCAGCCCCGCCAGCACCTCCACCAGCGTGATGATCCCATGCTCGGCGATCAGCGCGCGGCTCGTCCACATCGCCTCCGCCACCCGCGCGGGCGAGGGCAGGATGAACGGCGGCGCGCCGGTGGCCCACACCACCCCCTGCCAGATCGCCAGCAGCGCGAGCGCCGCGATCACGGCCCCTCCCGCGCCCTCCCTCATTCCCGCAGCAGCCGCGTCAGCCGCGCCTGCCCCTCCAGCGTCCCGGCGCCCACCGCATCCCGGATCGGGGCGCCCTCGGGCGGCTCCACCTCCCGCACGCCTGCTTCCGTCATCACCACGATCCCGTGCCCCAGCCGCGCCGCCTCATGCGCGTCATGGGTCACCAGCAGCACCGTCCGCCCCTCCAGCGCCCGGAAGGCCAGCTCCTGCATCTCGGCCCGCGTGCGCACGTCGAGCGCCCCGAACGGCTCGTCCAGCAGCGCGACGGCGCGGTCCTCCATCAGCAGCCGCGCCAGCGCCACCCGCTGGCGCATGCCCCCCGACAGCTCCCGCGGGGTCTTGCCCGCGTGCTCGCCCAGCCCCACCGCCTCGATCAACCGCGCGGCCCGCGCCCGGTCCGGCCGTTCCCGCCGCAGGCGCGCGCCCAGCATCACGTTCTCCGTGACGTCGAGCCACGGGAGCAGCAGGTCCGACTGCGCCATCCACGCCGCCCGCCCCTCCAATGGCCGCCCGTCGGCGTCCCCCGCCCGCCCCCGGAACTCCGCCCGCGCCTCCAGCCCCGCCAGCAGCCGCAGCACCGTGGACTTGCCCACGCCCGAGGGTCCCAGCAGGCAGGTCCACCGCCCCGCCGGGACCTCCAGGTCCAGCCCCTCGAACAGCCACGCCCCGCCGAAGCGGAGCGAGCCCGTCACCCGCAGGGCCGGCACGCCGCTCACTCCGCGGTCACGTCCACGATCAGGCGCTCCACCGGCAGCGCCTGATCGACCAGCCCCTGCTCCACCAGCCACGCCTCGAATTCCCGCCACCGCCCGGCCGAAACCGCCGCCGGCCGCATCGCGAAGCGCGGATAGGTGTCGAACCAGGCCTTCTCGTTCAACTCGTCCGCCAGCTCCGAAGACGTGGCCGCGAACCGCTCCCAGCTCTCCCGCGGGTGGTTCACGATGTACTGCGTCGCCCGCTCGGTCGCCCCGAGGAAGCGGGCGATGACCTCCCGGTCCATCGTCTCCGGGTTCGCCATGTAGACCAGCTCGTCATAGGGCGGCATCCCCTCCTCCTCGAGGTAGAAGCACTTCCCCGGCCGCCCCTCGATCTCCATCTGGTTCAGCTCGAAATTCCGGTAGGCGCCGATCACCGCATCCACCTGCCCCGACATCAACGAGGGCGCGAGCGACCAGTTCACGTTCACCAGCTCCACGTCCGAAAGCCCGAGCCCCGCCTTCGCCAGCACCGCCGTCAGCAGCGCCTCCTCGACACCCGCAACGGAATACCCGATCCGCTTGCCCTTCAGGTCCGCCACCGTCTCCACCGGCCCGTCCTCCAGCACCAGCAGGCAGTTGAGCGGCGTCGCCACCAGCGTCCCCACCCGGACCAGCGGCAGCCCCTCATGCACCTGAAGATGAAGCTGCGGCTGATAGCCGACGCCGATGTCGGCCCGGCCCGCGGCCGCCATCTTCGGCGGATCGGACGGGTCGGCGGGGGCGATCACCTCCACCTCCAGCCCGGCCTCGGCGAAGTAGCCCAGCTCCTGCGCCAGCACGATCGGCCCGTGGTCGGGGTTCACGAACCAGTCGAGCACGACCGTCATGCGGTCCTGCGCGGCGGCGGGGGCGGCCGCCAGCAGGGCGACGATCAGAAGGGGGAGTTTCATATGCGCGGGCCTCTCGCTTCGCCGCGCTCCGCGGCGGGTTGGCAGGCCGGGCGCTGACGGAGGACGAGAATGCGCCGGAGGCCGGCGCGATCCGTTCCCTTCGCCGGCATGACCCGGATCAGGTTCGACGGGTCGGCTCTGAACCTCTCAGCCCCTGCGGGCCCCCCGACGGAAGGCCCGCAGCTAACGACCGCGCGCGGCCCCTGTCAACTCGCCGCCGCCCAGGGCCAGGCGATCAGCACCACCCCGATCCACGCAAGCAGCAGGATGATGACCGCGATCGCGATGGCGAGCCCGCTCGGCGCATAGCGCCAGCGGCTGTCCTTGCGCCACAGCTCCCGAGAGCGCGTATGCGGCCAGCCGGGCAGCGTCACCGCCGCCACGAACAGCAGGAACAGCAGGACCCAGAACAGAAGTTCGCCCATCGGCTCGCCCCTCCTTGAAGTTGAAAAGGATCAACGCCCCGCGAAGGGGCGCGGTTCGCGCCCCTTCCCCGGAGGGGCGCGCGAAGGCGCGCTCCGACATGAAGTCCCGGCCGCGTCAGCGGCCTCCGCTCAGGCGCCCCGGAACGCCGGCTTGCGCTTCTCGACGAAGGCCGCCGCGGCCTCCTTGTGATCCGCGGTGAGCGAACACTCCGAATGATGCCGCGCCTCCTGATCGAAGCAGGCGCCCAAAGACCCCCCCGCCTCCGCCAGCGCGAGGTTCTTCTTGATTTTCCCGAGCGTCACCGTCGGACCAGCCGCCAGCGACGCGGCCATCTCCACCGCCTCGTCCATGACCCGCGCGGGGTCAACCGCCCGCGTGACCAGCCCGATCCGCTCCGCCTCCTCGCCGCTCAGCACCGGCGACAGCAGGTAGAGCTCCCGCGCCTTGGCGGATCCGAGGATCTGGCTGAGGAAATACGTCCCCCCGTAATCCCCCGACAGCCCCACCTTCGCGAACGCCGTGGTCAGCTTCGCGTCCTTCGCCGCCACCCGGAAATCGCAGGCCAGCGCCAGCGACAGCCCCGCGCCCGCCGCCGCGCCCTCGATGGCCGCGATGGTCGGCTTCGGCATCTCATGGAGATACCTCGAGGCGTTCATCCGATCCCGCAGGTTGTGGATCCGCTCCCCCTGAGACAGATCCCGCCCCGACCCCTCGTTCATCGCCTTCACGTCGCCGCCCACGCAGAAGGTCCCGCCTGCGCCGGTCAGCAGCACCGCCCGCACGTTGGGGTCCTCCGCCGCCCGGGCGGTCGCGTCCCGAAGCGCGAGCGTCAGCTCGGGGTTCATCGCGTTCCGGCGCTCGGGCCGGTTCATGGTCAGGATCAGCAGGCCGTCCCGCATCTCTTCCAGCAGCGCATCGCTCATCTCTTTCTCCTCCCTGTCGCCGGGCTCGCCGTCCGGCGCGATCCAGCATCCGCCCGGCCCTCGCGGCCCGGGCCTCCATTCCGACTTCGGCCCTCAGGCCAGCACGATCAGCGCGTCCGCCGCGGCCGTCCGCCCCGGCGCCGCGATCAGCGGATTGACGTCCAGCTCCGCCATCCACCCCTTCGCATCCGCCAGAAGCTCCGAGGCGCGCACCACCGCCTCCGCCACAGCCTCCTTGTCGGACGCCTCGGCGCCCGCGGAACCCGTCCAGCAGCTTCCGCACCTTCAGCCCCTCCACCATCCGCCGCGCCTCGGCCATCCCCACCGGCGCCAGCGCCAGCTTCAGGTCCTGGAACACCTCCGCGTTCACGCCGCCCGCGCCCACCGACACCACCGGCCCGAACACCGGATGCACGAAACCGCCGACGATGATCTCCACCCCCGGCGGCAGCATCTCCTGCACCAGCACCGCCTCGAACTCCGGCGCATGGGCCCGCGTCACCGCCTCCAGCGCCGCGAACGCCTCCCGCACCTCGGCCTCCGAGGTCAGCCCCAGCCGGACCCCCCCCACCTCGGTCTTGTGCGCGATATGCGGAGAGCTGACCTTCATCGCCACGCGCCCCATTCCGCGCGCCGCCTCCCACGCCTCGTCCGCCGTGCGCGCCAGAACCTCGCCGGTCACCGGAAGCCCGTAATCCGCCAGCACGCGCTTGGCGCCGGCCTCGTCCAGCGCCCACGACGGCCGCTCCACATGCCGAGGCTCCGACAACCGCGCCGCCGGCTCATCCACCTGCCCGCGCCCAAGGAACGCCGCGAACGCCTCCATGCACTGCCGCATGGACTGGAACAGGGCCAACCGCCTGGACTGCTCGGCCAGCACCGCCGCCGGCGCCTCCCCCCATTCCGTCATCCACACCAGCGCCAGCGCCCGGTCGGGATGCTCCTCCGCCACCTGCGCCAGCAGCCGCGCCCGCCCCTCCGAGCTCTCGGGCACGTAGGTCGGGAAGCTGAACGCCCCGCAGGCGAAGTCCGGGTCGTCCATGAAGGCGTTCACCGCCTCCACCAGGTTGTTGGGGTTGGCGATGGTCATCGCCGTCAGGTCGCACGGGTTCGCCGGCTGCACGAAATCCGGCATCACCGCCCGAAGCCGCGCCGCCGTCTCCGCCTTGGGCTGCGGCATCGGCGCCCCCGCCTCCTCCGCCTTGGCGGCGGCAATGACGCAAGCCCCGCCGGACGTGGACAACTGGAACGCCCCGGGCCCCGAGGGCCGATCCGGCGCCTTGGCGAAGAACGCCGCCATCGGGCACAGGTCCTCGAGGTTCTTCACCGTCACGAACCCCGCCCGGTCCAAAGCGGCCTGCACCACCTCGTCCGCCGAGGCCATCGCTCCCGTGTGCGACTTCGCCGCCTGCTTGGACCGCTCCCCCGTCGCCGCATTGCACGCGACGATCACCTTGCCGACCTCCCGCGCGCGCTTCCCAAGCGCCTGCAGCTTCTCCCCGTCGCTCACCCCCTCGAACAGCAACGCCACCGTCCGCGTCGCCTCGTCGTCGAGCAGGAAGGACACCATGTCCCACACATCAAGATCGGCCGAATTCCCCGCCGCCAGAAGGTGCGAGAACCCCATCCCCCTGCGCGGCGCCTGCAAAAACACGTCCCGCAAAGCGCCGGACTGGGACACCATCCCCACGCCGCCACGCAACGCCGGCGCCTGGATCGCCTTGGGCGAGAACGTCGCCAGCGCGCGGCTCACGTTGTTCACATACCCGAGGCAATTCGGCCCCATCACCCGGATGCCCGTCCGCTCCGCGATCTCGGCGATCCGCGCCTGCTGGCGGGCGCCCTCCTCGTCCATCTCCGCGAAGCCCGAGGCGTAGACCACCGCCCCCCCGACGCCCAGCGCCGCCGCCTCCTCCAGCAGGTCCGCGACCGTGCCCTTGGGCGTGCAAAGCACCACGCAGTCCGGGACCTCCGGCACCTCTTTCAAGGACGGATAGCAGGGCTTCCCCCCACCTCCTTCAGCCGCGGGTTCACCGCCGTCACCGTGCCGCGGAAATCCGCCAGGTTCTCCACCGTCAGCAGCCCGAAATTGCCCGGCTTGTCCGACGCGCCCACCACGCAGATCGACCTCGGGTCGAACAGCTTGCGAAGCTCCGCGCCCGTCCTCAGCGTCCTGCCCATGCCCGCTCCTCCTGTGTTCTCGTTCACCAGGCGTCCACGAAGGGCCGCCGCCGGCCCGCCACCGCCTTGCGCGGCGGCACGGACGCGAGCCCGCGCAGGATCCACTCCCGCGTCTCCACCGGGTCGATCACCGCGTCGATTTCCAGATGCGAGGCCGAGGACACCGCCTTCCCCTCCGCATAGAACTGCGCGAGCAGCTTCTCATAGAGCGCCTTCTGCGCCTCCGGGTCCGTCTCCGCCTCCAGCTCCTTGCGGTAGCCGAGCCGCACGGCGCCCTCCAGCCCCATCCCCCCGAACTCGCCCGTAGGCCAGGAGACGGTGAAGAACGCCTCGTGGAAGCCCGCCGCCCGGTCATCGCCATGGCGCCCAGCCCGTAGCCCTTGCGCAGCACCACCGCGAAGATCGGCACCGACAGCGACGCCCCGGTGACGAACATCCGGCAGACATGGCGCACCAGCGCCGGTCTTCTCCGCCTCCGGCCCGACCATGAAGCCGGGCGTGTCGCACAGAGCTGACGATGGGCAGGCCGAACGCATCGCAAAGCTGCATGAACCGCGCTCGCCTTGTCCGCCGCCGGCCGCGTCGATGGCGCCGCCCAGGTGCTTGGAGTTGTTGGCGATCAGCGCCGAACGGCTTGCCCTCGATGCGGATGAAGGCGGTGACGATCCCCACCCCGAAGTCCGCGCCGCAGCTCCAGCACCGAGCCCTCGTCCGCCATCACCCGATGACGTCGCGCACCTCATGCACCCGCAGCCGGTTCTCGGGGATCGCGCGGCGCAGCCAGCGCTGGTCGTCGCAGGCCCACCGGTCCACCGGCCCCTGGAAGTAGCGAGATGTACTTCTTCGCCGCCGCGCAGGCCTCCGCCTCGTCCTTCACGCGGATGTCCACCACGCCGTTCTTCGACTGCACGTCGATCGGGCCGATCGCCTCGGGCGCGATACACCCCGAGGCCGCCGCCCTCGATCATCGCCGGCCCCGCCATGCCGATATTGGCGCTCTCGTCCGCGATGATGACGTCGCAGCAGCCCAGCAGCGCCGCGTTGCCCGCGAAGCAGCGGCCGGAGACGACGCCGACCAGCGGCACCTGCCCCGACAGGCGCGCGAAGCTGGAGAAGGTGGTGTTCGCCAGCCCGGCGACGTCGCCGCCTTGGTAGTCGCCGGGCCGCCCGCCGCCGCCCTCCGCCAGCAGGATCACCGGCAGCTCCCACTCGGCCGCGAGGTCGAACAGCCGGTCCTGCTTCTTGTGGTTGTTGTGGCCCTGCGTCGCCCGCCAGCACCATGTAATCGTAGACCGCGAAGGCGCAGCGCGCCTGCTCGGGCGCGAACAGGTCGCCGTTGACCGAGCCGATGCCCGTCACGATGCCGTCGCCGGTGGTGTTGGCGATCAGGTCCTCCAGCGACCGCCGGTGCCGCTGGGCGGCGGGGGCGATCCCGCCATATTCCGTGAACGTGCCCGGATCGCAGAGCTGGCCGAGGTTCTCCCGCGCCGTCTGATGCCCCCGCTCCCGCCGCTTCCTCACCGCATCGGGCCGGTTCCCGTCCATCCCGGCCGCGATCCGGTCGCGCAGCTCCTGAAGGTCGGCGCGGATATGGTCGAGGTCCACGTCCTCCTCCGACAGCGCCTCCGCCTCGGCGCCCTCGGCCGGCTCGATGGCGAGGATCGGCTCCCCCTCCATCAGCGTGGCCCCCGCCTCCGTCAGCACGGCGCGCACCACGCCCCCCTCGGACGCGGTCACCACATGCTGCATCTTCATGGCCTCCAGCACGGCCACCTGCGCGCCCGCCGGCACCGTCTCTCCCTCGGCCACCGAGACGGACACCACCGTCGCCTGCATCGGCGCGCAGGCCGCCACCGTCCCCTCCGGAACCTTCGCCGCCGCACGGCCCGGCCTCGGCCCCGGCGCCTTCCACCGCTTCCGGCCGGAACCCCTCCGCGGCCTCGGCCAGCTCCGCCGCATGGGCCTCGATGAAGCGCGTGGTCACCCGGTTCTCCCGCACCTCCTCGCGCGCCAGCAGGCGCGCGCAGCCAGGGCGCGTTGGTCTCCAGCCCCTCGATGCGGAACTCCGCCAGCGCCCGCCCGGCTTTCGCCGCCGCCGCCTCGAAGCCCTCCGGCCGCGCACGACCACCTTCGCCAGCAGGGAATCGAACGCAGCCGACGTCCGGTAGCCCGCATACGCGAACCCGTCCACCCGCACCCCCGGCCCCGAGGGCGGCTCGTAGACCGAGATCGCCCCGCCCGTGGGCCGCGCCTCCCCCTTCGCGTCCATCCGCTCCATGTTGACCCGGGCCTGCACCGCGAAGCCGCGGGGCGGCCGGCCCCTCGACCCCGAGCGCCGCCAGCCTCGCGCCGCCCGCGATCTCCAGCTGCAGGCGCACGAGGTCCAGCCCGAACACCTCCTCGGTGACGGTATGCTCCACCTGGATCCGCGGATTGGCCTCGATGAAGAACATCTCGCCCGAGCCCGCATCCATCAGGAACTCGAACGTCCCGAGGCTGCGGTATGCGCCGCTGCTCGCCAGCTCCAGCGCCCGCCCGCACAGCCGCGCGCTCGGTCCGCCTCCGAGAGCGTCGGCGAGGGCGCGATCTCCACCACCTTCTGGTTGCGCCGCTGAAGGGTGCATTCCCGCTCGCCCAGATGCACGCAATCCGCGCCGTCGCCCAGCACCTGCACCTCAAGGTGCCGCGCCTGCGGGCAGGAACCGCTCCACATAGACCGCGCCGTCGCCGAACGCCGCCTTCGCCTCGGACGAGCAGCGCGCCCAGGCCTCCGCCACGTCCGCGCGCCGGGTCACGGCCCGCATGCCGCGCCCGCCGCCGCCTGCGACCGCCTTGATCATCATCGCCGCCCCCTCGGGCAGCGCGTCGAAGAACGTCCAGCGCCTCGGCCTCGCCGGTCTCGTGCGCCGTGCCGGGAATGGTCGGCACGCCCAGCCGCTCCGCCCGCCGCTTGGCCGCCACCTTGTCGCCGAACAGCGCCAGCGCCTCGGGCGTCGGGCCCACGAAGACCATGCCCGCCGCCTCGACCGCGCTCGCGAAGCCCACGTTCTCCGACAGGAACCCGTAGCCCGGATGCACCGCATCCGCGCCCGCCGCTACAGCCGCCGCCACCACCGCCTCGATGTCCAGATAGGCGCGCGCCCCCTGCCCCGGCAGACGCGCCGCCTCGTCCGCGCGCCGGACATGCAGGCTCGCCGCATCGTCGGCGGAGTGCACCGAGACCGTGGCGATCCCCATCTCCGCCGCCGTCCGCGCGATGCGGACGGCGATCTCCCCGCGGTTGGCGATCAGCAGCTTCCCGAGACGCATGCGCTCCCCCTCTCCGACTCCCGGCCGAAGAAGGTCCTCCGGCGCGGGGGGAACAGACCCGCCCCCCGCGCCCGCGTCAAGACGTCAACCTGTCAACCGTCAGGTCAGGAACAGCCGGATCGCGAAAGCCACGGCCCCGACGCAGGCCACGCCGCCGAACCACAGCAGCACGAACCACCCCAGCCGCGTCCCCCAGGGCTTCCACGCCATCAATGATACCCCTTGTCGGGATCCAGCTTGCCCCGGAAAACCCAGTAGGCGAAGGCCGTGTAGGCGAGGATCAGCGGGATCAGCACCGCCGCCCCCACGAACATGAAGAGCTGCGACTTGTACGGGCTCGCCGCCTCCCAGATCGTGACCTCGGTCGGCACGATGTAGGGCCAGATGGAGATCCCCAGCCCCCGAAGCACATCAGGAACAGCAGAAGCGACAGCAGGAACGGCCAGTAGTCATGCACCCGCGTGACCAGCGACCGGAACAGCAGGAACGTGATCCCCGCCAGCGCCAGCGGAACCGGGGCCGCGAGCACGATCTGCGGCCACGCGAACCACCGCTCGAAATAGCCCTGCCGCAGGAACGGCGTGGAGATCGACGGCGACGATGAACCCCACCGTGGCGATGGCCGCGACCCAGGCGATGCGCCGCGCCCGGTCCCGCACCTCGCCCTCCGTCTTCATCACCAGCCACGTGGCGCCCAGCAGCGCGTAGCCGACCATGACCGCGACGCCGCACAGCGCCGAGAACGGCGTCAGCCAGTCCCACCAGCCGCCGGCATAGGCCCGCCCCTCGACCTCGACCCCCTGGAGGATGGCCCCGAGGATGATCCCCTGCGCCAGCGTCGCCACCAGGGACCCGAGGATGAAGCTCGCGTCCCACGCCCAGCGGTGCTTCGTGGCCTTCCACCGGAACTCGAACGCCACGCCCCGGAAGATCAGCGCCAGCAGCATGGCGATGATCGGGGGATAGAGCGCGGGCATCAGGATCGCGTAGGCCAGCGGGAAGGCGGCGAAGAGGCCGCCGCCCCCCAGCACCAGCCAGGTCTCGTTGCCGTCCCACACGGGCGCGACCGAGTTCATCATCAGGTCCCGGTCCCGCTTCTTCGGGAACAGCCCGAACAGCAGCCCGACGCCCAGGTCGAACCCGTCCAGCACCACGTAGATGTAGATGGCCGCCGCCAGCAGGAACGCCCAGGCGACCGTCAGGTCGAAGCTGTAGTCGATCATCCGCCCGCTCCCTGCCCCTGCGGCTTGCCGGAGCCGTGGATCTGCGGCGCGGCGTCACGCCAGCGGTCCGCACGGGGCCCTCGGATTCGGGGCTCTCCTCCACCAGGTCCGGCCGCGGCGCCTTGGCCATCAGCTTGAACACGTAGCGCGTGCCCGCGCCGAACATCACGAAGTAGACGATCACGAAGGCCATCAGCGACGTCCCCACCGCCTGCGCCGCGATGGGCGAGACCGAGTCCGCCGTCCTGAGCAGCCCGTAGACCGTGTAGGGCTGCCGCCCCACCTCGGTCGTCACCCACCCCGCGATCACCGCCACGATCCCCGACGGCCCCATCACGGCCGCGAACCGATGCAGCCAGCGGTCCTCGTAGAGCCGCCCGCGCCACCGCGCCCACGCGCCCCACAGCCCGGCGGCCAGCATCGCGAACCCGATCGCCACCATCACCCGGAAGGACCAGAACACGATCTCCACGGGCGGGCGCCGGTCCTTGGGCACGGTCTCCAGCCCCGCCAGCGGCGCGAACGGATCATGCTTGAGGATCAACGAGCTCAGATACGGGATCTCCAGCGCGTACCGCACCTCCTCCGCCTCGTCGTCGGGTATCCCGAACAGGATCAGCGGCGCGCCGTCCTCGTGGCTCCGGAAGTGCCCCTCCATGGCCATGACCTTGGCGGGCTGATGCTCCAGCGTGTTCAGCCCGTGCGCGTCGCCCAGCATGATCTGCAGGGGCGCGGTGAACAGGATCATCCACATGGCCATGGAGAACATGGTCCGCACGTCGCGGTTCTGCGCTCCCGCCCGCAGCAGGTGCCAGGCCCCGACGCCGCCCACGATGAAGGCTGTGGTCAGGTACGCCGCCGTCAGCGTATGCGCGAGCCGGTAGGGGAACGACGGGTTGAAGATCACCTTCCACCAGTCCACCGGCAGGAACTGCCCGTTCGGCCCGATGGCGTAGCCCGCCGGCGTATGCATCCACGAATTCACCGACAGGATCCAGGTGGCCGAGATCGCCGTCCCCACCGCCACCATCGCGCAGGCCGCCATATGCAGCCCCGGGCCCACCTTCTCGCGCCCGAACAGCATGATGCCCAGAAACCCGGCCTCCAGGAAGAAGGCGGTCAGCACCTCGTAGGCCATCAGCGGCCCCAGCACCGGCCCCGTCTTGTCCGAGAACACCGACCAGTTGGTCCCGAACTGGTAGGACATGGTGATCCCCGACACGACGCCCATGGCGAAGACCAGCGCGAAGATCTTCACCCAGAACCGGAACAGCCTCAGGTATCGCTCCAGCCCGGTCCTGAGCCACATGGCGTTGAGCACCGCGAGATAGCTCGCAAGCCCGATGGAGAAGGCGGGGAAGATGAAATGGAAGGCGACCGTGAACGCGAACTGGATGCGCGCCAGCGTGACCGCCTCGAAGCTCTCGAACATCTTGGGCTCCGTGCGCAGGCAGGCCCCGACAGGATAGCCGGGGCTTCCTCGCAACGGCAGCTAGGTCCTGCGCGCCCCCCCGGCCACGGGGCTGCGACGTTTTCCCGGGCTGCTGGGCCGCGGCGCGTCGCCGCCGCGAACCCGTGATCCTCAGCCCCGCCGCGGAACCGCGGCCTTCAGCCCCGCCGCGGACCCGCGGCCCTCGGACCCGCCGGCGGAACGCCGCCAGCGCGCCCAGCCCCAGGACCATCGGCGCGCCCGCCGCCGGAACCGGAACCGCCGCGGCCGCCTCGTCGCCGATCTCCAGCACCGGACGCCGCCCGACCACCGCGTCGGAGGACGAGACATACGGCGCCACTCCCAAGGCGCCTCCTCCAGCCTGAACCCGAAATCGCCGCAGGTCCCCGCCAGCCGGTCCTGCACGGTCGCGGCGGCCGCCCTCGACGTCTGCATGCCGCCCCCCGAAAACAACCAACCTAACGCCTCGTCAGCATCCCATCCCACCGCGCAAGCGACGTCATCTTCATCCGGCCCGCGCGCCCCCCGCCTTCGCTTGCCGCCGCCCGCCGCACCCGCTACCTCCCCTCCCGCCCCCGCCCCAGACCGGAGCCTCCCGCATGACCCCCCTCCGCATCGTCGGCGCCGAGATCCTGCTCCCCTCGGGCCTCCAGCGCGCCGACCTCCTGATCCGGGACGGGCGCATCGCCGCCATCGGCGACGCGCCCGAAGGCGCCGCCACCCTCCACGCCCACGGCCTCCTCGTCGCCCCCGCCATGATCGACATCCACGGCGATGCGTTCGAGCGCGCGGTCATGCCCCGCCCCGACGTCTACATCCCCCTCGACGTGGCGCTGCCCGACGCGGACCGCCAGCTCGCCGCCCAGGGCATCGCCACCGCCTATCACGCCCTCACGCTCAGCTGGGAGCCGGGCCTGCGCTCCGTCCCCCGCGCCGAGGCCTTCCTCAAGTCGCTGGCCCAGCTTCGCCCCCGCCTCGCCGTCGAACACCGCGTGCAGCTCCGCTGGGAAACCTTCGCCACCGAGGCCATCCCCCTGATCGAGCGCGCCCTGACCGACCCGATCCGCCCCGCCGTCGCCTTCAACGACCACACCTCGATGGCGCTGCGCAGCTTCGACCAGCCGGTTCACCAGCGCCCGTTCGAGCACTCCGCCGACTACGTCCCCGTCCCCTTCGACCACCCGCGCCTGCGGGCCCGCATCGCCTCCTCCGCCCGCCGCGCGGGCCTCTCGGAGGACGCCTACCTGACCCTGCTGGAGCGCGTCTGGGCCCGCCGCCCGGACGTGCCCGCCGCCATCGCCCGCGTCTCCGCCGCCGGCTTCGCCGCCCGCGCGCCGATGCTCAGCCATGACGACAGCCAGCTTGAAGCGCGGGCCTTCCACCGCGCCCGCAACGTCCGCATCGCCGAGTTCCCGATGTCGCAGGACGTGGCCCGCGACGCCCGCGCGCATGACGAGCCGGTGGTCCTCGGCGCCCCGAACGTGCTGCGCGGCGGCTCCCATATCGGCTCCCTCTCCGCGGCCGAGATGGTGGAGGCCGGCCTCTGCACCATCCTCGCCTCGGACTACCACCACCCCTCGATGCTGGCCGCGATCTCGCGCCTGGAGGAGGAGCGCCGCGCCCCCTTCCCCGCCCTGTGGTCGCTGGTCTCCCTGAACCCCGCCCGCGCCCTCGGCCTGACCGACCGCGGCGAGATCGCGGAAGGCGCCCGCGCCGACCTCGTCCTTCTGGACCGCACGAAGGGCCGCCCCCTCTCGGCCCGCGCCACGCTCAGCGGCGGCCGGATCGCGCACCTCACGGGGGACCTGCTGGGCTGAGGCCCGGCGCGCCCCGCAAGCCGCCGCGCCTGGCGGAACGGCCGCGGCGGGACGTGCAGGATCGGCAGGCAGACGGCGCCTCGAACGGCCCCTCCGCCGCGCTCTGGCGCCTCCGCACCCGCGCGCCGTGCAGCCCCCGGGCGCGCCCGCGCCCGGCATCCCGACCGAGGGATCGCGTCCCTTGACCGGCCGCGCCTCGTCGAGGACCCGCGTCTCCAGCCCGCCGCCCGCGCCGACTCCACGAATCTCCGCCGCCTCCCCCGCCCGCTCGGCGCTCGGCAGCCCCGCCATGCGCTGCATGGCAAGACCGCAGCCGCGTCTCGGCGCAGACAGCCGACCTCGCGGGGAGCGGAGAAGCCGGTCAGGTGCCCGCCCTCCGGCCGATATGTTAGGATTCCGGTAACATTTTCTAAAGAATGTCGTTTATTTTCAGATAGATACCGGAACGCCCCCGACCCGATTTTCGCATGCGAAAATACCCCCCCGTTTCGCTGCGAAACGCCCGCGGGACGGGCGGCCGGGCGGGCGATGCGCCTCCGCGTCAGCGGAGGGCGCGAGATCCGTCCCGGCCGCCCCTCACATCCCCCGAACCGCCAGCGCCGCCCCCGCCGCCGCCAGCACCGCCAGCACCCCGACCCGGAACGCCCGCTCCGGCAGCCTCCGCCGCAGCGCCTCGCCCGCCTTCACGCCCCCGATGGCCAGCGCCACCCCGGCCGCCGAGACGCCCGCCGCCCCCCAGGTCAGGATCCCCAGCCGCGCCAGCGCCGCCGCCATGGTCAGGCTCGACAGCGTGAAGCTCAGATTCAGCGTCTGGATCATCACCCCCCGCGGCATCTCCAGCGACATCAGGAACGGCGCGACCGGCAGGACCTGGCTCCCCGTCAGCCCGTTCACCACGCCGGTCGCCAGCCCCACGGCCGGGCGCAGCGGCCGCTCCCAGCCCGCCCGCAGCCGCCAGTCCGGCCGCGCGAGCGAGAACCCGCACCACCCGATCAGCGCCAGCCCCAGCGCCGCCCCCGCCGTATCCCCCTCGACCGAGCCCAGCAGCGCCGCCCCCAGAACCACCCCCGCGGGCGCCGCCAGCAGCATCGGCCAGAACCGCCGCACCGCGGGCGCCAGCGGCCCCGCCCCCAGCATCACCGCCGCGTTGGAGGCGAGCGAGGGCGCCAGCGCCAGCGGCAGGCTCGTCTTCAACCCGAGCGCGAGCGCCAGCAGCGGCAGGCATGTGGTGGAATAGCCGAGCCCCGTCGCCCCCTTCACGAACCCCGCCGCCAGCATGGCCGCGGCGATCCACAGAAGCTCGGGCCCCGAGAACCCGGCCCCCACCTCAGACCGGCCGCCGGTCGGGCCCGACGGGCACGAGGTGGTTGTCGAAGGAAAGCCCCAGCCGCGTCTCGCCCGCGGTCTCGCCGTCCGCGCCCAGCCGGCGCAGGCCCCCCGTCCCGTCCGACAGCAGCATCCCCGCCCCGCAGGGCGCCGCCCCGCACACGTCCCCCTGCGCCTCCTGCACGAGGAACGCGCCCGTGCCCGCGTCGAACACCTGCGCGACCCCGCCCCTCGGCGAGGTCACCGCCACCCGCGCTCCGTCGCCCGAGAACGCGACGCTCCCGCCATAGCCCTTCAGCCGGGCGTGGTCCGGCGCCTTCAGCAGCCGCAAATCCTCCCCCCGGCGGTGGAGCGCCAGCATCGCCGGCGCCGCCTCCAGGTCCCCCTGCCACTGCATCGCCGCCGCGACCAGCCCGTCCGACCGGCGCGCGAGATGGCGGAGGGAGGCGAGATGCTCCGGCGGCTCCGCCACCTCCAGCACCCGCCCCGTGCCGGCCGAGACATAGGCGAGGTTCGGCCGCATGCTCGGCAGGTTCAGCTTCGCCCGCCCCATGGCGGGATGCGTCAGGATCCCCCCGTTCGCCACCGCCAGCACCCCCGGCGCGGCCAGCAGCACGTCATGGGGCCCGACCCCGCCCGAGGGGAACTCGTCCAGCCGCGCCCAGGTCTCCGCGTCCCAGACGCCGATCCGCCCCTCGCCCGCCTCATAGGCGTTCTCGGGCGTATAGAGGCGCAGCCCGTCCTCGGAGAAGCAGCCATGGCCGTAGAAGTGCCGCCCCGCCGGGCTCTCCAGCCGGGCCGCGACCCGCCCCCCGGCGCAGTCGATCACCAGCCCGAAGGTGCCCGGCCGCCGCGCGAAGGCGACCGCGAGCGGGCGGTGCGGGTGGGCGGCGGCGGCGTGGCCCCGGTCCGGCAGGGGGATGCGGAAGGCCTCCGCCCCCTCGCCGGTCAGGCCCACCAGCGCATAGCTCCCGTCCGGCAGCTTCGCCGCCGCGACATGGGAGGGGGCGCCCGCCGCCGCCCATCCGGGCGAGGCGGCGGAGGCCGCCAGCGTGGCTGCGGCCGAAGCGAGGAAGGCGCGTCGATCCATCTTCAGTCTCCATCCGCCGAGTTGAAGCCCGCCGTCAGGCCGAGCGCCGGCGCGAGGGTGGCGCCCACCCGGTCCCGCGCCGCCCGGATCGCCGTCTGGGCGGACTCGACCTCGAGGCGGGCGCCCGGGTCCTCCACCGCCTCCGCGATCGGACGGGGGGCGCGTTCCGTCACCTCCAGGGCCCGCGCCCAGACGGCGTCGAGGGCGGCGGCCTCATCCCCGGTCAGCGCGGGGGCGAATGCGGCGGTCAGGGCCCGCAACGCCTCCACCGACAGCGCCACGTTTCGCAGCGAACGGCCCGAGCGCCAGGCCTCCGCCAGACGGGGCCGCGGCCGGTCGAAGGTCCCGAGCGGCAGGCCGAGCCGCTTGTCGAGGGTGAGCTCCATCTCGCCCCGGAGCGCGGTGAAGAGGGCGCGCACCGGCTCCTCCGCCGAGCGGTAGAGGTCCGAGCCCTCGCCGGCCGAGAGCATGGCGGGGGCCTGGTCCTCCCGCCATTCCCGGTCCAGCTCGGACGCGATCGCGGCCAGATCCCGCGCCACGGCGGCCAGCAGGCGGCAGGGATAGCCGGAGGCGGCCTCCACCTCGAAGATCAGCCGCTCCAGCGCGAAAAACCCGCGGGCGGCGATGGAGACCTGGCGGAAGCTCTCCTCGGAGCCGACCACGGGGTCCTCGTCCGAAAGAAGCCCGTCCAGCGCCCGCCGGCCGAAGCCCTTGGGGTCCGGCCAGAAGGCGATGGCGAGCGCCCGGCCCTCGGCCTCGGCCGGGCCGAAGCGGTAGGGGGAGACGGCGATCCAGGCGTCGAAGGCGTCCTGGTAGGCGGCCTTCAGCGCCTCGGCGTCGGGGGCGGCGCAATGGGCCTCGGCGGCGTCCTCCAGCGCGCGGGTCCGATCGGCGAAGCGGGATACGGCGGGAAGGATCAGCCCCTCCACCGCGTTGCGCGTGATCTCGCGGTAGGTGTCGGGCGGCTGCTGGGCGGCGGCGGGAAGGGCCGCGGCGGCGAGGGCGAGCGCGAGGAGCAGGCGCCGGGTCAGGGTCATGCGGCCTCCGGGGCGGGGGTGAAGCGGGGGGAGGATGCGCCCGGGCGGGCGGCCCCGGCAAGGGCGGGACGGGCGGGACGAGGCGCGGAACGGCGGCGTTCCGCACGGGGCGTTTCGCGTGCGAAACAGGGGACGGCGGCGGCCGCATCCAGCGTTTTCAACGGCTTGCTGGAGCATGTTTGTAGAATTAACCGTTCTGGCAACCATTTCGCCCCCGCCCGAAGACCGGGCGCCGGCCACGCCGCGCCACGCCCGCGAGCCGCGGCGGGCGCCCCAGCAACCCCAGGCGGACTCTCCGCGCCGCGGCCCGGCCCAACGGGAGGCGAGGCGTCAGCCGAAGCCGACGGGCGGGAGATCCCGTGCGAGGTCATAGCGAATCGAGAAAGCGCAGCAGCGCGGCGCGGTCGCCGGGCGGGAGGGCGACGACGGCATCCCGCCCGGCCTGCGCCTCGCCGCCATGCCACAGGATCGCCTCCAGCGGCGTCCGGGCGCGGCCGTCATGCAGGAGCTGGCTGTGCCCGCTCACCGTCTTCGTCAGCCCGAGGCCCCAGAGCGGAGGCGTGCGCCATTCCAGGCCGGTGGCGCGGCCCTCGGGGCGGTGGTCGGCCAGCCCCTCGCCCATGTCGTGGAGGAGGAGGTCGGTATAGGGCCAGATCAGCTGGAAGGACTGCTCGGGGCGGTCCTGAAGGCGGTGGGTGACGTGCTTGGGGGTGTGGCAGGACGCGCAGCCGGTCTCGTGGAAGACGCGCTTGCCCGCCAGCACCTCCGCGTCGTCCCAGTCGCGCCGCGCGGGGACGGCGAGGTTGCGGGCGTAGAAAGTCACGAGGTCGAGGGCCGTGTCGTCGGCCTCATGGCGCGCCGTCGTCGCCGTGGGGGGCCTCGCGGCAGGCGGTCTCGGCCTCGGTGCATTCGCCCCAGACGTCGGGGTGGAGCGAGGTGGAGATGCCGATGTCGCCGGAGAAGGCGGCGGCGGACTGCGCGCGCACCGAGGGCGCGCCGCCCTTCCAGCCGAAGCGGCCCAGAAGCGGGCGCTGCGCCTCCGCCGACCAGACGATGGCGGGGCGGCCGGAGATGCCGTCGCCGTCCGCGTCCTCCGGGTCGGCGGCGGCGAGGAGGTCCCCGGCCGGGATCGCCTCCAGCAGGCCGAGGCCGATCATCGGGGGCGCCACGCGGGGGGAGAGCATGGCGTCCGGCCGGAGGGGTCCGTAGCCGAGATCCTCGGCGCGCCAGTCGGGGCGGCGCAGCTCGGCCGTCTCGCCGCCCGCGAGGGGGACGGTCTCGTAGGTCCAGTCCACCGCAAGACGGTATTCCGGGGTCATGCCGGGGGAGGCGAAGTCCTGGAGCTGCTCGCCATAGGTCGGCTCGGGGGCGGTGGCGATCCAGCCCTCGATCTCTTGCAGGTGTGCGGGGATGTCCGAGGCGTCCGCGGGGACGGACACGCGCAGGAACATGGTGGAGGTCTCCACGCCCTCCGCGGGCGGGGCGCCGCGGCCGTCCTTGAGGTGGCAGCGCTGGCAGGAGCGGGAGTTGTAGAAGGGGCCGAGCCCGTCGGAGGCCTTGGTGGAGGAGGGCGAGGTCGCCCACAGCTTGCGGAAGAGGCCGTTGCCGACCTTGAAGTCCAGCTCCCGCTCGAACGGCATGTTGGCGGAGGCCTGGGAGAAGGCGTCCCGGTTGGGCAGCTTGCGGGAGGTGGCGGCGCCGCCGGGCATGGCCTCGAACGGCTCGGGGGCTGCGAAGTCCGTGGGGGGCGCGGTGACGGCCTCGACCCGCGCGGCCTCATCCGCGGTGCGGGGGACGACCGGAAGCGCGGGGTCCTGGAGCGAGGCCGCCGAGGCGATGGCGGCCGCGGGCAGCAGCGTGGCGGCGAGGAGCGTTCGGCGGGAGAGGCGGCGCATGGGGATCCCTCGGCTTTCTCCGACTGGATCGCTCGGGAACCTCGGGCGGCGCAATCGGACGGGACGTCGCGGGGCGCGCGGGCGGGGGGGTGCGGCGGGGCGGGGCGGGCTCAGCGCGAGGGGCGCGCGGCGGGGCGGGCCGCGCGGGGGCTCAGAACTGGCCGCCGATCTCGTAGCTGATCACGAGGCCGATGGCGTGGGAGGTCTCGCCCTCCTCCCGCCCGAGGCGGTAGGCGACGCCGGCCGAGAGCGCGTCGTTGAAGGCGTAGGCGAGGGTGGTGGTCCCGAGATGGTCCGTGGGCGCGCCGTCCGTGTCGCGCCGGGCGTAGACGGCGGAAAGCTCCCACGGGCCGCGGAGGAGCGCGGCGCCGGCGGTGAGGTGAAGGGTGTCCTCGGACCCGCCGCCGGCGTTGGAGAGCCAGGCGCCCTCGGCCATCAGGCCGAGGCCGAGGTCGGGGATCAGCTCATGCTCATGGGTGACGCCGAGGACCAGGCCGAGTTCGTTCTCGGGGTCCGATTCGCCGGAGGAGAGGTAGCGCACGCCGGCCGTGTAGGCGGTGTCCGGCGCCAGCGGGCCGGAGATGGCGAGGGCGAAGTTGTCGGGGCTCTCGGTGTTGCCGGCGCCGCCGGCCGACGCCTTCAGCACCCCGCGGGAGGTTGCGGCGGAGTCCGACAGGAACGTGGTGTCGGCGAAGAACACCGCGCCCGAGAGGACGTGCGCGCCGAAGGGGACGGCGGCCACGAGGCCCCATTGCTCGGCCAGCTCGTAATCCTCGGCGAAGTCGGGGCCGTAGATGCCCGGCGCCGCGTCCCAGGCGAGGCCGAAGGGCACGCCGAGCTTGCCGAGCGAGACCTCGGCCACGCCGAGGTCGGCGGTGGCGAACAGCTCGTCCATGTAGAGGCCGAGGTCGTCGAAGACGCGGTCCCCGGTCGGGGCGGCGGCGGGCTCCAGCACCGCGTGGCCGGTGAAGGAGAGCCAGGGGGCGGCCTGGAGGACGGCGGCGGCCTCCAGCGTGGGGTAGAGATCGATCAGCTCGGCGGCCTCGTCATCGGCGTCGAAGGTCCAGTCGGCCGCAGTCTCGGCGAGGACGCCCCATTCGACGCGGGGGCCCTCCCGGGCCTGGGCGGAGGCGGCGGCGAGGATCGCGGCGGCGGAAAGCGCGGCGCGGGCGCGGATGGTCATACGCATGGTCCTGATGTCATGCCCCCCTGAAGGGCGAGCGTCCCCTCGGCCCGGCCGCGCGTGCGCGCCGGGTCTCGAATGTCATGGCGTAACTGTTTACCGGGAGATTGAGCGGGGCGGGGCGCGCCGGGGCGCCCCGCCTCAGGCCGTCACTGGAAGATGGCGGTGGGGTTGTCGAGCGAGTCCGATCCCTCGAACGCGATGGGGGCGAGGTTCAGCGCGGCCACCGCCCGCTCGATGGCGCGGGTCTGGTGGACGAGGGCGTCCACCGCGCCGCCGATCAGCGTCTCGCCGGCCGCGTTGCCGCGGGCGAGGAGCTGGTCGTAGGAGGTCCCGGCCTCGGCCGTGGTCTTGATGTCCGCGAGCGCCGCGACGGTGCGGTCCAGCGCCTCGCGCAGGGCGGCGTCGGCCTCGGGGTTCGCATCGGCCACCAGCTCGGCGACGGCGGGGCCTTCCACGACGCCGCCGTCGATGCGGACGTAGCGGCCGGTGTAGACGTTCTTCACCCCGATGCCGTCGTAGTAGTGGGAGTTGTGGGTGTTGTCGGAGAAGCAGTCCTGCTCCTCCTCCGGGTCGTTGAGCATGAGGCCGAGCTTCATGCGCTCTCCGGCCTGCTCGCCGTAGGAGAGGGAGCCCATGCCGGTGAGGATCGCCACCACGCCCGCGTCCGGGTCGGCCAGCAGGTGCGCGCGCGCGGCGCCGTCGGCCTCCCACTGGGCGGCCATGTAGTCGAGGTCGGAGACCAGCAGCTCGGTCGCCGCGGTCAGGTATTCCCCGCGGCGGCCGCAGTTCCCGTTGGTGCAGGCGTCGCCCGAGGCGTAGTCGGTCCAGGGGCGGGCGCCGGCGCCGTGGTCCGTGCCGTTGAGGTCCTGGCCCCAGAGCAGGAACTCGATGGCGTGGTAGCCGGTGGCGACGTTGGCCTCGATGCCGTCGGCCTCGTGGAGCGTCTCGGACAGCAGCTCGGGCGTGATGGCGGAGGCGTCCACCGTCTCGCCGGCCAGCTCGAAGCTCGGGTTGGCGATGACGTTCACGCCGGCGAAGGGGTTCTCGTCGGTGGCGCCGTCGCCGTCGACGTAGTCGATCAGGCCCTCGTCCAGCGGCCACGAGTTCACGCGGCCCTCCCAGTCGTCCACGATGGGGTTGCCGAAGCGGAACGCCTCGGTCTGCAGGTAGGGGATGCGGGCCTGGCGCCATGCCTCGCGCGCCGCCTGAAGGGTCTGCGCCGAGGGGTCGGAGGTCAGCGCGTCCACCGCCGATTTCAGCGCGCGCGCGGAGATGAGGCTGTCCCCGAAGCTGGCATGGGCGAGGTCGGCGTAGGCGTTCAGGACCTCCGGCTTCTCGGCCGCGGCGGCGGGGGCGGCGAGCGCGGCCGCGGCGAGCAGCGCGGGAATGCGGAACATGGGGGACCTCCGTGTCGGTGCGCGTGATGAGCTTCCGGGGGAATAACCTAGCGAAGACGTCGGGAAAAGGGTTTCCTACGCTAATGCTCGGATTTCCGCTGACGTAGGGGCTCGCTTGACCGAATCCTCGGCCCGCGCCTAGCGTCCGAACAGTCTTGAAGCGAACCTTTTCACGGCGCGAATGCCGGGGGCGCTTGCAGGGGAGGAACATGCTCGTGAAGAAGCTCGCGCTGATCGGCGCGGCGGCCTTCGGCTTCGCCGGGGCGGCCCAGGCCGACATCACCATCGCCCATGTCTACGGCAAGACCGGCGCGCTGGAGGCTTACGCCAAGCAGTCCCATGCCGGGCTGATGATGGGGCTGGAATACGCCACCGACGGGACCATGGAGATCGACGGCGAGAAGATCGTCGTGATCGAGAAGGACACGCAGTTGGACCCCGCTTTGCGGCAAGGCGCTGCTGGCCGAGGCCTATGGCGACGACGATGCGGCGATGGCGGTCGGGCCGGTCAGCTCGGGCGTGGCGCTGGCGATGCTGCCGGTGGCGCAGGAATACGAGAAGATCCTGATCGTCGAGCCGGCGGTGGCGGACTCGATCACCGGCGAGAACTGGAACCGCTACATCTTCCGCACCGGGCGCAATTCCTCGCAGGATGCGATCTCCAACGCGGTGGCGCTGGGGGGCGAGGACGTGAAGATCGCGACGCTGGCGCAGGACTACGCCTTCGGCCGCGACGGCGTCGCGGCGTTCAAGGAGGCGCTGGAGGGCACCGGCGCGGAGCTCGTGCACGAGGAATACGTGCCCACCGACACCACCGACTTCACCGCGGCGGCGGAGCGGATCTTCAACGCCATGAAGGATGTGGAGGGCGAGAAGAAGCTCTTCATCATCTGGGCCGGCGGCGGCAACCCGATGGGCAAGATCAACGCCATGGACCCGTCGCGCTTCGGCATCGAGATCGCCACGGGCGGCAACATCCTCGCGGCGCTGACGGCCTACAAGGAACTGCCGGGGATGGAGGGGGCGACGTACTACTACTACGAGATCCCGCAGAACCCGGTGAACGACTGGCTGGTGAAGGAGCATATGGCGCGCTTCGACTCGCCGCCGGATTTCTTCACCGCGGGCGGCATGGCCGCAGGGATCGCCGTGGTCGAGGCGATCAGGAAGGCCGGGTCCACGGATACCGAGGCGCTGATCGAGGCGATGGAAGGCATGGAGTGGGAGACGCCCAAGGGCACCATGCGCTTCCGGCCCGAGGATCATCAGGCGCTGCAGTCGATGTACCACTTCCGCACCGAGGTGCAGGAGGGCAGGATTACGGCGTGCCGGTGCTGGTGCGCGAGCTGGGGATCGACGACATGGACATCCCCGTCCGCAACTGACGAACCCGGCGGGGTCGGCCGTGCAGGCCCCGCCCACCCACCCCGCCTGCCCGGCCGACCCCGCCTGATCCTTCCGGAGAGCCTGCGCATGTCCGACGTCGTCCTCGAGACGCGCGAGCTGACCATCCGTTTCGGCGGGCATGTGGCGGTGGACCATGTCTCCTGCGCCTTCCGGCGGGGGGAAGTCACGGCCATCGTCGGGCCGAACGGGGCGGGGAAGACCACCTATTTCAACCTGATCTCCGGGCAGTTGCCCGCGACCGAGGGGCAGGTGCTGCTGGAGGGGCGGGACGTGACCCGCATGAGCGTCGCCGCGCGCACGCATCTGGGCGTGGGGCGGGCGTTCCAGCTGACCAACCTCTTTCCGGGGCTGAGCGTGCGGGAGAACGTGCGGCTGGTGGTGCAGGCGAAGTCGGGCCGCGGGTTCGAGATGTTCTCCATGGCCGCCGCGCGCCGGGAGCTGACCGAGGCCGCGGACGCGGTGCTGGAACGGGTGCGGCTGACGCGGTTCGCGGACCACAAGGTCTCGGCGCTGAGCCACGGGGACCAGCGCAAGCTGGAGGTGGCGCTGCTGATCGCGCTGGAGCCGAAGGTGTTCATGTTCGACGAACCCACCGCGGGCATGTCGGTGGACGAGGCGCCGGTGGTGCTGGACCTGATCGCCGAGATCAAGGCGCGACGAGGCGCGGACCATCCTGCTGGTGGAGCACAAGATGGACGTGATCCGGACGCTCGCGGACCGGATCATCGTGCTGCACAACGGGGCGCTGGCGGCGGACGGGCCGCCCGCGGAGGTGATGCGGTCCGCAGTGGTGCAGGAGGCCTATCTGGGCCGGGAGATCGCCGATGTCTGAGGCGCTGCTTAGGCTTGAGGGGGTCAGGACCGACATCGCGCAGTACCACATCCTGCAGGGGGTGGAGTTCGAGGTGCCCGCGGGCGGCGTGACCATGCTGCTGGGGCGCAACGGGGCGGGCAAGACCACCACGCTGCGCACCATCATGGGGCTTTGGCGCGCGCGCGAGGGGCGGGTGATGTTCGACGGGCGGGACATCGCGGGGCTGGCGACGCCGGCGATCTCGCGGCTGGGGGTGGCCTACGTGCCCGAGAACATGGGGATCTTCGCCGACCTGACGGTGGAGGAGAACATGGTGCTGGCCGCCGTCTCCGGGCCCCTGGACGAGGGGCGGCTGGAGTGGATCTTCGGGGCCTTTCCGCCGCTCAGGACGTTCTGGAAGCTGCCGGCGGGGAACCTCTCGGGCGGGCAGAAGCAGATGCTGTCGGTCGCGCGGGCGATGGCGGAGGAGCGCAGGCTGTATCTGATCGACGAGCCGTCCAAGGGGCTGGCCCCGGCCATCGTGGCGACGCTGGCGCGCGCGCTGAAGGACCTGAAGGAGGCCGGGGCGACGATCCTGCTGGTGGAGCAGAACTTCGCCATGGCCAAGGCGCTGGGGGACACGGCGGCGGTGATGGATGACGGGCGGATCGTGTGGACGGGGACGATGGCGGAGCTCGCGTCCGACAAGGGGCTTCAGGAGCGGCTGATGGGTCTCAGCCTGGAGGGGGCGTGAGCGCGCCCTCCCACGCGCCCACGATGAAGGGGCTGTCCTTCGGGGACCGCCTGGGCAAGCACGCGCCGGCGCTGCTGCTGCCGGCGCTGATGCTGCTGGGCTGGGTCGGGATCGAGTCCGGGTCCTCGTGGCTGACGCTGACGGTGTCGGGGCTGGCCATGGGGATGATGATCTTCACCATGGCGGCGGGCATGACGCTGGTGTTCGGGCTGATGGACGTCATCAATTTCGGGCATGGGGCCTTCATCTCGGTCGGCGCGTTCGTGGGCGTGACCGTGCTGCTGGGGCTGCCGGGGATGACGGGCGAGGCGTCGCTGCTGATGAACGGCGCGGCGCTGATGCTGGCGGTGGTGGGGGCGATGGTCGCCACGGGCCTGATGGGCTGGGCGTTCGAGCGGGTGATCGTGCGGCCGGTCTATGGCGCGCATCTCAAGCAGATCCTGGTGACCATGGGCGGGCTGATCGTGGTGGAGCAGTTGATCCACGTGATCTGGGGGCCGGACGAGATCTTCCTGACGCGGCCCGAGGCGTTCAAGGGCGCCATCACCTTCGCCGGCGCGGCGCTGGAGAAGTACCGGCTGGTCGCGGTCTGCATCGGGGCGGCGGTGTTCCTCGCCATGCGCTGGACGCTGAAGGGCACCAAGATCGGCCTGATCGTGCGCGCGGGCGTCGAGAACGGCGAGATGGTCGAGGCGCTGGGATACCGCATCAACCGCGTCTTCATCGCGGTCTTCGCGGCGGGCTCGGCGCTGGCGGGGCTCGGGGGGGTGATGTGGGGGCTTTATCAGGAGGTCGTCACCGCCACGATGGGGGCGGAGATGATGATCCTGGTGTTCATCGTCATCATCGTCGGGGGGCTGGGGTCGGTGGAGGGGTGCTTCATCGGCGCCCTGCTGGTGGGGCTTTTGCAGAACTACGTGGCGTTTCTGGCGCCCAAGGCGGCGCTGATCTCCAATATCGGGCTGATGGTGGCGATCCTGATGTGGCGCCCGCAGGGGATGATGCCGGTGGTGAAGGCGAAATGAGGCTGCTGTCGGGGGACCTGCCGCGGTCCGTGACGCTGAGCGTGGCGCTGGGGGGGATCTTTCTGGCGCTGGCCTTCGCGCCGTTCCTGTTCCCCGGCACGCGGTCGCTGGAGACGGCGGCCTATATCTGCATCTTCATCGCGCTGGCGGCGAGCTACGACCTGATCCTCGGCTATGCCGGGATCGTGAGCTTCGCGCATACCATGTTCTTCGGGATGGGCGCCTACGGGGTCGCGCTGGCGTGCGAGCACATGGAGCGGGGGTTCGGCGCGCTTGCGGTCGGGACGCTGGCGGGGGCGGCGGCGGCGGCGGCTTTCGCGCTGGTGATCGGGCTGTTCAGCCTGCGCGTGCGGGCGATCTTCTTCGCCATGATCACGCTGGCGGTCGCCTCGGCGGTGGCGGTGCTGGTGAGCCAGCTCAGCCGGATCACCGGGGGGGAGGACGGGCTCAACTACCTGATCCCGCGGGAGCTGACGCCGGCGTACAAGTTCGCCGACGGCAAGCTGTTCGGCGTGTCGCTGAACGGGAAGCTGCTGAACTACTACCTGGTGTTCTTCGGATCGCTGGCGATCTTCCTGGGGCTGCTGCGGATCGTGAATTCGCCGTTCGGGCGGGTGCTTCAGGCGATCCGGGAGAACGATTTCCGGGCCGAGGCGGTGGGCTACCGAGTGGTCTGGTACCGCACCGCGGCCACCTGCCTGTCGGCGGGGGCGGCGGCGTTGGCGGGGTCGCTGTTCGCGATCTGGCTGCGTTATGTGGGGCCGTCCACGACGTTGGGCTTCGAGATCATGCTCGACATCCTGCTGATGGTGGTCATCGGGGGGATGGGCACGATGTACGGCGCGGCGATCGGGGCGACGGTGTTCGTGCTGGCGCAGAACTATCTCCAGGCGCTGATGGGCGTGGCGGCGGAGGGGACGGCCGGTCTGCCGCTGGTCCCGGCCCTGCTGAACCCCGACCGGTGGCTGTTGTGGCTCGGGCTCCTGTTCATCGCCTCGGTCTATTTCTTCCCCACGGGCATCGTCGGGCGGCTGCGCGGGAACGCCTGAGCTTGCCGCCCGGCAGGGGCGGGTCTAGCGTTCCGCAAAACGGAGGAGCGTCCCATGACCCTGACCCAAGAGGAGCGCGCGCTGGTCCAGCGCGCCCGCCAGTTCGCCGACGAGGTGCTGACCCCCGCCGCCGAGGCCTGCGAGCGGGAGCGTCGCGCCGACCTGGATGCGCTGAGGCAGGCCGCGCAGCTGGGCCTGACCCGCATCCAGGTGGCGAAGGACCGCGGCGGGCTGGGGTTCTCGTTCGCCTGCAAGTCCGAGGTGGCGGAGGTCCTGGCGCGGGCCTGCTTCGGGTTCTCCATGGCGATCATCAACACCCACAACACCGCCTGGCGGCTGTCGCGGCTGGAGGCCGCCTATCTTCAGGCGCAGGTCCCCCCGATGCTGGCGGGCGAGGCCACCGGCTGCGCGGCGCTGTCCGAGCCCTCGGCCGGGTCCGACTTCGCCGCCATCCGCACCACCGCGCGGCGGCAGGCGGACGGGACGTGGCTGCTGAACGGCGAGAAGGGCTGGATCACCAACGCCCGCCACGCCGCCTGCGCGATCGTCTTCGCGCAGACGAAGGCGCATGGGGACGCCTCGGGCGTCGGCGCCTTCCTGGTGGAGGCCGCGCGCCCGGGGTTCGAGCGGGCGAACAACTCCGAGATGTTCGCGCTGCACGCCAACGGGCTCGGGGGCTTCCGGCTGACGGACTACGCGGCGCCGCCCGAGGCGGTGGTGATGGAGCCGGGCGTCGCTTTCCGCCAGATCCTGTCCGAGATCAACGGCGCCCGGATCTACGTGGCCGCCATGTGCCTGGGGATGGTGGACGCGGCGCTGGACGCGGCCCACGGCCGCGGGCGCACGCGGCAGACCTTCGGCAAGCCGCTGCGGGAGCATCAGGGCTGGCGCTGGCGGCTGGCGCAGGCGGAGGCGGACCTCGCCGCCGCCCGCGCGCTGGTCCGCCAGGCCGAGGCCGCGCATTCCGCCGGAGAGGACACCCAGCTCATCGCCGCGCAGACCAAGATCGTGGGCGTGGGGCTGGCGAATCGCCACATCCCGGAGCTGCTGCACGCCCACGGCGCCTTCGGGCTGTCGGCGGGCAACGTCTTCTCGCGGCACCTTGCGGGGATGCAGGCGGCCTCCTTCGCCGACGGGTCCACCGAGATCATGCTGGAGCGGGTGGCGAGGCTGGCGCGCCCCGAGGCCGGGCGGGCGATGGCGGCGCAGTAGGCGGGTATAGGCGCGCCCCCCATCGGGGGCGCGCCCCTCCCGCTGCGCACCGCGAGCGCGACCGAAAGGCCTTGCGGCGGGCGGCGCGGTCGGGGGCGCTGCAGGGAAGGCGGACGGCTTCCGCCCGCGGCCGAGCGGAAGGCGCAGGCGCAGCGGCCCCGGTGCTGTTGGAAGACGCCTTCCCCTGGGAGCTCCTCCGGTTTGGACGCGCGGCAAGGCAGGCGGGGGAGCGCGACCTTCAAGCCCTGGAGGAGCCTCGGCGGGGTCAGTGGAAGTCGCGGGAGCGGAAGATGCGCTTGCCCTGCTCCCTCGGGTGATGCGCGGCCGGCCCGCGGGAGCCGGAGACGGGGCGCTTCACCTCGTCCGTGGGGCCGAGGGTCTCGGGCATGGCGCGCCCCTGCGCCAGCTCGTCGAGCAGGGGCGAGAGGTCCTCGATGGTCTCGGCCACCACGTGGGTGACGATGCCGTCGCGCTGCACCCGGCCTGTGACGCGCAGCAGGCGGCCCGGCCATCACCGCGCGGCGGTAGGTTTCGTAGATGCGGGTCCAGACCACGATGTTGGCGACGCCGGTCTCGTCCTCCAGCGTGATGAAGATCACGCCGCCCGCGGTGCCGGGCCGCTGGCGGACGATGACCAGCCCGGCGACGCAGATGCGCGCCTTCTGCCACGGCCGGTCCAGCCAGGCGGCCGGGATGCAGCCCGGCGGGCGCGGCCAGTCGCCCGGAAAAGGCGCCGGGGGCCTCGGAGCCGGAACGCCGCCCGACAAGTCGGCCGGAGCGGAGGCCGGGGGACGCCGCCCCTCCCGAAGAGGTCCCGCCGGCGGCGGAAGCCCCGGAGGCTCCGCCCGCAGGCCGGGGGCGCGGTCCGGACCGGAGACGGGAGCGGAAGCCGGCGGAGGGGCCGCCTCCCCCGCTCTCGGCGCGGCCCGCGGACGGCCTGCCGGATGCTCCGGCCCGGGGATCGAAGCGCCCCGCACGCCACGGGCGGCGGGCCCCGCAGGGGGCCGCGCGGTCAGGGGGGGCTCGACGCCCCCCCTGACCGCCCCCCGCTCGGGGGTCAGGCGCGGGCGCAGGAGGGCGAGCGGGTGCTCGCGCAGCGTGAGGCGGGTGGAGACGTAGTCCTCCACCACCTCCTCGCCCTGGGTCATCTCCGGCAGCATCGGGTCGGGCTCCGCGATCCCCTCCCCTTCCAGCAGCCGGGCGAAGAGCGGCAGCGGCCGACCGCCAAGCGCCTTCGCCTCCCACAGCGCCTCCCGCCGCGAAAGCCCCAGCGAGGCGAAGGCGTCGGCCTCGGCCAGCGCCGTCAGCGCGGGGGCCGCGAGCCCTGCCCGCCGCAGGTCCTCCACCGTCCGCCAGCCGTTGCCGCGGGCGGCGACCAGCCGCTCCGCCTCCTCCGCCTTCATCGCCTTGATCTGGCGGAAGCCGAGGCGGAGCGCCAACCGCCCCTCCGAGATCGGCGACCGCTCCAGCGTGTTGTCCCAGAAGCTGTCGTTCACGCAGATCGGCCGCACCTCCACCCCGTGCTCCCGCGCATCGCGCACGATCTGGGCGGGGGCGTAGAAGCCCATGGGCTGGGAGTTCAGGAGCCCGCAGGCGAAGGCGGCCGCGTGGCGGCGCTTCAGCCAGGCGGAGGCGTAGACCAGCAGCGCGAAGCTCGCCGCATGGCTCTCGGGGAAGCCGTATTCGCCGAAGCCCTCGATCTGGGAGAAGCAGCGTTCGGCGAAGTCGCGGTCATGGCCGTTCCCGACCATCCCCTCGATGAAGCGCTCGCGGAAATTGCCGATGGTCCCGGACTTGCGGAAGGTGGCGAGCGCGCGGCGCAGGCGATCCGCCTCCTCGGGCGTGAAGCCCGCGCCGATGATGGCGATCTGCATCGCCTGCTCCTGGAAGAGGGGCACGCCGAGGGTCTTGCGAAGCACGTCGCCGAGCGCGTCGGAGGGGTAGACCACCGCCTCCTCCCCCCGCCGGCGGCGCAGGTAGGGGTGGACCATGTCGCCCTGGATGGGACCGGGGCGGACGATGGCGACCTCGATCACCAGGTCGTAGAACTCCCGCGGCTTCATGCGGGGCAGGAACGACATCTGCGCCCGGCTCTCCACCTGGAAGACGCCGATGGAATCGCCCTCGCAGAGCATGTCGTAGACGCCCGGATCCTCGGGCGGGAGGGTGGCGAGGGTGAAGCGGTCCCCGCCATGCGCCTCGATCAGGTCGAACGCCTTGCGGATGCAGGTGAGCATCCCGAGCGAGAGGACGTCCACCTTCAGGATCCCCAGCGCGTCGATGTCGTCCTTGTCCCATTCGATGAGGGTGCGGTCCTCCATGGCCGCGTTCTCGATGGGCACGAGCTCGTCCAGCCGGCCCTTGGTGATGATGAAGCCGCCCACATGCTGCGACAGGTGGCGGGGGAAGCCGATGATCTCGGCCACCAGGGCGAGGGTGCGCGCGAGACGGGGCTCCGTCGGGTCGAGGCCCACCTCGCGGATCCGTTCCTCGCGCACCGCGTCCGACGACCAGCCCCAGACCTGGGAGGCGAGCGCCGAGACCACGTCCGCCGAGAGGCCCATGGCCTTGCCCACCTCCCGGATCGCGCGGCGGGCGCGGTAGTGGATCACCGTGGCGCAGAGGCCGGCGCGGTGGCGGCCGTAGCGCGTGTAGATGTGCTGGATCACCTCCTCGCGGCGTTCGTGCTCGAAGTCCACGTCGATGTCGGGAGGCTCGTCGCGGGCCTCGGAGACGAAGCGCTCGAACACCATGGCGGCGATGTGCGGCCCGATGGCGGTGACGCCGAGCGCGTAGCAGACGAGGGAATTGGCCGCCGAGCCGCGGCCCTGGCAGAGGATGCCCTGGGACTCCGCGAAGGCCACGAGATCCCGGACGGTGAGAAAGTAGGGCGCGTAGTTCAGCCGGCGGATCAGCTCCAGCTCATGGCTCGCCTGGGCGACCTGCCTGGCCGGCACGCCCTCCGGATAGCGGCGGCGCAGCCCCTCGGCGGTGAGGCGTTCAAGCCGGGTCTGCGGGTTCTCGCCGGCGGCGACCTCGTCGGGATATTCGTAGCGCAGCTCGTCGAGCGAGAAGCGGCAGGTGTCGGCGATCTCGGCCGCGAGGTCCACGGCGCCGGGGTGGCGGGCGAAGAGGGCGCGCATCTCGGCCTCCGACCGCAGGCGACGCTCGGCATGGGGCTGGGCGCGGCGGCCGAGCCGGTCGATGGTGGTCTTGAGGCGGATGCAGGAGAGCACGTCGGCCATGGCGCGGCGGCGCCCGTCGTGCATCAGGGGGGCGGCGGAGGCGACCATCTCCACGCCCGCCTGCGCCGCCATCGCGGCCAGCGCGTCGAGGCGCGGGCCGTCCTGCCCGTCCGCCCGCGGCGCGGCCAGCAGGAACACCTGCCCGGGGAGGCGGCGCGCCCACCGCTCCAGCGCCGGCGCTCGGGCGCCGCGGGAGGGCCGGCCGGCCTCCGGAGGGCGCCACAGCAGCGTCAGGCCCTCGGCATGGGCAATCACGTCGGCCTCGGTCAGGTGGCACCGGCCCTTGGGCGCGCGGCGCTTGCCCAGCGTCAGGAGGCGGGTCAGCCGGCCCCAGGCGGCGCGGTCCTGCGGGAGTGCCACCAGCTCCTGCCCATCCTCCAGCGCCAGCAGCACGGCGGGGATCAGGCGGGGGAGGATGGGCGCCTCCACGGGCGCGAGGCGCAGGGGCTCGGGCTTCGTGGGACCGTCCGGGTCGGCGGCGCGCAGGGCGGCGGAGCGGGCGGCGCGGACGGCGGCGCTGTCGTCCCGCGGGTCATGGCGGGGAACGTCGCGACGGGACCGGGCGGGCGGCGCGGGATGCGTCCCGGCGGGGTCGGCGCGGACCGAAGCCGGAGGGGCGGCGGCGCAGGCGACGCCCTTCGTCGCAGCCTCGCCCGGATCGGGGGAGCGCGCATCGCGACCGGCCCCCGGCGGAGGCGCCGCGGCGGGGGAGCCCGCTTCGAGGGGCGCCGCGCGGGCGGAGGACGGACCGGCCTCGGGCGGGAGGGGGCGACGATCCGTCCGCTCGGGCGGGTCGGCTGCAGGACGGCGCGGGCCGGGCCCATGGAAGGCCGCGTCTCCGCGGGCCACGACCTCGGCATGGCCGATATTGTCCGACCGGCGGACCTGCGCGACCCCCTCCCGCGCCAGCTCCTTCAGCGCCTGGTGGGCGCGCACGATCCCGGCGACCGAGTTGCGGTCGGCGATGGCGAAGGCGCGGAGCCCGAGGACCGTCGCCTCGCGCGCATATTCCTCCGGGTGGGAGGCCCCGGTGAGGAAGGTGAAGTTGGAGGTGATGCAGAGTTCGGCGAAGGGCATCACGCGAGCCCTGGCGCGCCGTTTTGGAACAGGTTTATCCTGAGTTCATGGTCAAGGCGGTCTTCACCCACGCCGACGGGTCGATCTACGACGATCTGCCCGAGGAGCGCTATCACTTCCCCCGCACCTATCTGGGCGCGGTCGAGCGCGCGCTGGGGGACTGGATCGTCTACTACGAGCCCCGCCGGCTGGCGGCGGGCAGCGAGAAGACCGGCGGCCGGCAAGCCTATTTCGCCGCCGCGCGGGTGGAGCGGCTGCGGCGGGATCCGACACGCGCCGACCACTTCTATGCAGACCTGCGCGACTACATCCCCTTTCCCAACCCCGTGCCGTTCCAGGCGGGCGGGCTCTACATGGAAAGCGCGCTGAGGAAGGACGACGGCAGCACCAACAAGGGCGCCTTCGGGCGCGCGGTGCGGGAGCTTCCCGATGCCGAGTTCGAGGCGATCGTGGCCGCGGGGCTCGCCGGCGTGCGCGACGAGCTGGGGGCCGAGGACTGGGCGCCGACGGAGGCGCCCGCCCCGCGCCGCCGCTGGGGCGAGATCCCCCCGCCCTTGCATCTGGAGGCCGCGGAGCCCCCGGCGATGTTCGTCCGACGCCCGCTGGTGGAGCGGCTGTCGGCCCGCCGCCTGCGCGACGCGGCCTTCGCGCGGCAGGTGAAGTCGGCCTATCGCGAAACCTGCGCCATGACCGGCCTGCGCATCGTCAACGGCGGCGGGCGGCCCGAGGTGCAGGCCGCCCATATCCGCGCGGTGGAGGCGGACGGGCCGGACACGCTGCGCAACGGCGTGGCGCTGTCGGGAACGGCGCACTGGATGTTCGACCGCGGGCTCGTCTCCATCGACGACGATTTCTCGATCCTGGTCGCGAAGGACCGGCTGCCGCCGGGCGCCTCGGCGCTGCTGCGGCCCGAGGGGCGGCTGCTGATCCCCGATCATCCGGCGGCGCGGCCGCATTCCGTCTATCTTGGCTGGCATCGCGGGAACGTCTTCAAGGGGTGAGTCCCGCGAGAGTATTCCCGTTTTGTTCTCATTGCCACCTGACGCATGGCGGCCGCTCGCGGGCGCGTGAGCTAGCGCCCCTGGAACGCCGGGACGCTGCCCCTCGGCCTCGGCCAGCGCGCCGATCAGGAAGTCCCGGGTGCGGCCGGCCGCGTCCTGGAGGTCGGCCTCGCGCTCAAGCTGCTCGGACCAGGGCTGGTCGAGGCCGGAGCGCAGGGCCTCGCGGGTCAGGCGGAACGCCTCGGTCGGCCCCTCGGCGAGGGCGCGGGCGCGGGACTCCACCCGCTCGGCGAAGGCGGCGTCGGGGACGGCTTCCCAGATCAGGCCCCAGTCGGCGGCGGCGCGGGCGGTCAGCGGCTCGCCCAGCAGCGCGAGGCCGCGGGCGCGGGCGGGGCCCAGCAGGCGGGGCAGCCAGAAGCTGAGGCCCGCGTCCGGGATCAGGCCGATGCGGGAGGCGGTGACGGCGAACATCGCGGAGTCCGCGGCGATGGCGATGTCCGCGGCGAGCGCCAGCGCGAGGCCCGCGCCCGCCGCCGTGCCGTTCACGGCCGCGAGGATCGGCAGCGGCGAGGTCTCCATCGCCTCCAGCAGGGGGCGCGTCTCCTCCCGCTGGGTGCGGCCGAGGTCCAGGTCCGCGATCCGGCCCGCGTCGCCGAGGTCATGGCCCGCGCAGAACGCCTCGCCGAGGCCGGTCAGCACCAGCGCCCGTCCGTCCGCGGGCGCGCGGCGCAGCGCGTGGATCAGGTCCGCCTTCATCTGGGCGTCGAGCGCGTTCAGCCGCTCGGGCCGCGCGAGGGCCACGGTCACCACCCCGTCGCGGGCGGCGTAGCGCAGGGTCTCGTAGCGGATGCTCATGGATCTTCGCGCATCAGGCGGTCGAGCCGCTCCCGCTCCGCCTCGCTCAGGGGGGCGGCGTTGGCCTGAGCCTCGGGCCGCGCGCGGCGGACGTAGAGGAGCGAGGCGCAGGCCCCCACGATCAGCAGCCCCGGCCCGCCCAGCCACAGGATCATGTTGCCCGAGGAGAAGGTCGGGCGCAGCAGCACGTATTCCCCGTAGCGCGCCACGAGGTAGTCCTTCACCTCCTGATCCGTGTCCCCGGCCGACAGGCGCTCGCGCACCAGCAGGCGCAGGTCCCGGGCGAGGGAGGCGTTCGAAGTCCTCGATGCTCTCGGACCGGCAGACGAGGCAGCGGATCTCCTCCGAGATATCGCGGGCGCGGGCCTCCAGCGTGGGGTCGGCGAGCATCTCGTCGGGCTGCACCGCGAGGGCGGCGAGGGGCGCCAGCATCAGCGCCAGCGCAAGGGCCGCGCGTCTCATTCCGCGGGGACCGCGGCGGCGGGCGCGCGCCGGGCGGCGGCGCCGACCCGGTAGCGCCGGTCCGAGAGCGACAGGAGCCCGCCCAGCGCCATCACCAGCGCGCCGAGCCAGATCCAGACGGCGAAGGGCTTCACGTAGATGCGCACGGCGTAGGCCTGGGGGTCGTCCTCCTGCCTGTCGCCCAGCACCACGTAGAGGTCGCGCAGGAGGCCGGAGTCGATGGCGGCCTCGGTGGTGGGCATGCGCTGCACGGGGTAGAACCGCTTCTCGGCGGTCATATCGGCGACCTTGGCGCCGTCCTTGAGGGCGGTGAAGCGGCCTGCCTCCACGGTGTAGTTAGGGCCCATGCCCCGCTCCACCCCCTCGAACCGGAAGGCGTAGCCGCCGGTCTCCACCACCTCGCCGGGGCGGATGGCGCGGATGGCCTCCGTCTCCCACGCGCTCAGGGAGGCGATGCCGAAGATGGTGAGCGCGAGGCCGGAATGGGCGACCGCCTTGCCCCAGTCCGCGCGCGGCAGGCCGCGCAGGCGGCGCAGGGCGTTGGGGCGGCCGAAGCCCGCCCGCTCCGCCAGTTCCACCGCCGTGCCCGAGATGATCCAGACCGCGAGCGCGATTCCCACCGGCGCCAGCGCCGAGCGGCCCGTCTGCAAGGCCCAGACCAGCGCCGCCACCGCGAAGGCCAGCACGGCGGCCGGCCACAGCCGCCGCAGCACCCGCCCGAAGCGCCCCCGCTTCCACGGCATCATGGCGCCGATGGGCAGCACCACCGCCAGCGCCACCATGAAGGGCGTGAATGCCAGCTCGAAGAACGGGGCGCCCACCGAGATGCGCTCGCCGTCCCACGCCTCCCGGATCAGGGGCATGAGGGTGCCCAGCAGGACCACGGCGCAGGCGACGGTCAGCAGGAGGTTGTTCGCGACCAGCAGGCTCTCGCGGCTCACCGTCCCGAACACCCCTCCGGGCGAGAGCCGGGGCGCCCTCCACGCGAAAAGCGCGAGCGAGCCGCCGACCGCGACCACCAGGATCCCCAGCACGAACACCCCGCGCGTGGGGTCCGAGGCGAAGGCGTGCACCGAGGTCAGCAGCCCCGAGCGGACGATGAAGGTGCCGAGCAGCGACAGCGAGAAGCCGACGATGGCGAGCAGGATGGTCCAGCTTTTCAGCGCGTCCCGCTTCTCCACCACGATGGCGCAGTGCAGGAGCGCGGCGGCCGCGAGCCACGGCATGAAGGAGGCGTTCTCCACCGGGTCCCAAAACCACCAGCCGCCCCAGCCAAGCTCGTAGTACGCCCAGTAGGAGCCGAGCGCGATGCCGACGCTGAGGAACATCCACGCGGCCAGCGCCCAGGGCCGCACCCAGCGCGCCCAGGCGGCGTCCACCCGCCCCTCGATCAGCGCGGCCACGGCGAAGGAGAAGGCGGTCGAGAGGCCGACGTAGCCGAGGTAGAGGAACGGGGGATGGAAGGCCAGGCCGGGGTCCTGGAGCAGCGGGTTCAGGTCGTTGCCGTCGATGGGGGGCATGGCCAGCCGCAGGAACGGGTTGGAGGTGAACAGCATGAAGGCGAGGAACGCCGCCCCGATCATGCCCTGCACCGCCAGCGTGCGGGCCCGCAGCGCGTCCGGCAGATTCGCGCCCAGGGCGGCGATCAGCGCGCCGTAGAGCGTCAGGATCAGGGTCCACAGCAGGAGCGACCCCTCGTGGTTCCCCCAGACGCCCGACACCTTGTAGAGCAGGGGCTTGGCGGAATGCGAATTCTCCGCCACCAGCGCGACCGAGAAGTCGGAGGTCACGAAGGCGATCGTCAGCGCCCCGAAGGCCATCAGCGTCAGCACGAAGCTGACCCCGGCCGCGGGGACCGACAGCGCCATCCAGTCGGCCCAGCCTTTCTGGGCGCCCACCAGCGGCACGATGGACTGCGCAAGGCTCGCCATCAGGGCGAGGATGAGGGCGAAGTGGCCGAGTTCGGCGATCATGGCGGCCTCCCGGAGCTGCGCCGCGCAGCATGGCCCCCTCCGCGCCTCAATTCAATTCGGACCCGCGCGGGCGGCGAATGTCCCATCGCCGCAGGCGAATGACGAAGGCGTCGCGTGGCCGCAACACCCTGTCACGATCCGATCACGCTAACCCTACGAAAACCTGTTCCACGGCGGGGGCGATTCCCGCGCCCGTCGGATGGATTGAGGCTCATCATGTTTGATCGCAGTTCCAGACTGCCGCAGCTCTCCGGCCAGCTGTTCCTGACGGATGCCGGCGTGGAGACGGACCTGATCTTCAACAAGGGCATCGAGATCAGGGAATTCGCCGCCCACACTCTTCTGCCGGACCCGGTGGGGCGCGCCGCGCTCGCCGAGTATTTCCGGGGGTTCCTGCGCCTTGCACGCGATCAGGGCACGGGCTTCATCCTCGACGCGCCGACCTGGAAGGCGCACCCGCACTGGTCCGCGGACCTTGGCGAGGACGAGCATGACCTGCGGACGGCCAACCACGAGGCGGTGGCCTTCGTCGCCCGGCTCCGGGACGAGTTCGCAGGCCAGGGTTTCGGCCCCATCCTGCTGAACGCGCCCATCGGGCCGCGGGGCGACGCCTATGCGCCCGGCGGAACCATCTCGATCGCGGAGGCGCGGGACTACCACGCCGCCCAGCTCGGCTGGCTGGCCGAGACGGAGGTGGACATGGTCACCGCGACCACCCACACCTCGGGCGACGAGGCGGCCGGTTTCTCGAAGGCCGCCGCGGAGGCGTGGCTCCGGCACGTGATCTCCTTCACGGTGGAGACCGACGGGCGCCTGCCCACCGGCGAGACGCTGGCCGAGGCGATCCGCAAGGTGGACGACGCCGCGTCGGGCGCGCCGGCCTACTACATGGTGAACTGCGCGCATCCCGACCATTTCTTCGGGAAGCTGGAGGACCGGGACTGGGCGCGGCGCATCCGCGGCGTCCGGTGCAACGCCTCGCGGTGCAGCCACGCGGAGCTGGACGCGGCGCCCGAGCTCGACGACGGCGATCCGGCGGAGTTGGGCGCCCAATACGCCGGGATCCGCGGGAGGCTGCCCTGGCTCAACGTCTTCGGCGGCTGCTGCGGGTCCGACCTGCGGCACGTCACGGAGATCGCGAAGGCGGTGGCGGTGAAGGTCTGAGCCGGAGGGGGCGCGGGGAGACCCGCGCCTCCTTCAGACCAGCAGCTCGCCCCGCATCAGCACCACGCCGGCGCCCGAGACCTTCACGCCCTCGGGCGCCTCACTCGGGCCGAGGACCTCGACCTCCGCGCGGCCGGGCCGGCCCATCCAGTGGCCCTGGAGGGCGGTGAACCGCCGCTCCGGGATCAGGCCCCGGGACCAGAGATAGGCGCCGAGGCAGCCGGTGGCCGAGCCGGTGAACGGATCCTCCGCCGGCATCGGAGGCGCGAGCAGGAGGCGGGAGAAGACGTCGCCGCCGGGCTCGGCGCCGAGCACGCAGAGGAACGGCTCCATCAGCGCGGCGCCCTCCATATCCTGCCGCGCGCGCCAGGCCTCCAGCCGCGGCACGTCCAGCACCGCCCGCCGCAGCGCCTCGGCCGAGCGCAGGACGGTCACGCAGAACGGCGTCCCGGTGGAGACGATGCGCGGCGGGTGCGCCACGTCCGAGGCGGCGAGCCCGAAGATCTCCGCCACCTCCTGCGGGTCCTGCTCCGCCCCGATCTCCGGCCGGCGCTGGGTCATGGTCACGCGGGTGAGCGCGCCGTCGCGCGAGGCCTCGATGGGCAGCACGCCCGCGCCCACCTCCAGCGTGAAGCGAGCGGGGCCGGAGGCGAGGTCGATCAGCCCGCGCGCCGCGAGCGAGGTCACGGTCGCCACCGTCGGGTGCCCCGCCATGGGGATCTCCCGCTCCGCGAGATAGTAGCGCGCCCCGAAATCCGCGACGTCGGAGGGGACCACGTAGGCGCACTCGCTCAGGCGCGTCTCCCGCACCAGCGCCGTGCGCGTCTCCTCCGGCAGGCCGGCCGCGTCATGGACCACCACGCAGGGGTTGCCGCCGAAGGGCGCGTCGGCGAAGGCGTCCACCCAGTCGAAGGGCAGGCTCAACCGCCCGTCGCCGGGGTCGGCTTGAAATGCCCCTGCTCCTTCAGCGTCTCGGCGATCTCGCGCGGCATGTAGGTCTCGTCATGCTTGGCGAGCACCTCCTCGGCCACGAACACCCCGCCGCGCAGCCGCCCCTCGGCGATGATCCCCTGCCCTTCGCGGAACAGGTCGGGCAGCACGCCGGCGAACGCCACCTCCTGCGCCGCGCCGCCGTCGGTCACGGTGAACCGCACCGTCCCGCCGGGCTCCCGCACCACGGAGCCGTCCACGACCAGGCCGCCCACGCGCAGCCGCTGCTCCGGCCCCGGCGCGCGCTCCACCAGCTCCGAGGGGCTGAGGAAGAACACGATGGAATCGCGCATCCCCACACCGACCAGCACCGAGGCGCCGACGAGGAACGCCGCCCCGATCCCGATCAGCACGATCCGGCGCTTCTTGCGCGTCATGGCCACGGCTCAGCCCTCCGCCTGCGGGGTCGCGTCCTGGTGGCGCCGCGCGATGGCGGCGTTCACCTCCGCCCCGTATATGATCACCGCGCCCGAGATGTAGAAGAAAAAAAGCGTGACGATGACGCCCGCGAGCCCCCCGTACGTCACCGAATAGCGCCCGAAATTCGCCAGATAGACCGACAGCGCCGTCGCGGCCGCGGTCCACAGGATCAGCGTCGCCAGGATCCCCGGCCAGACCCGCCGCGCCCTCGGCTTTCCCGAGGGGATGATGACGTGCATCAGGTAGAGGAATGTCGCGAACGCTCCCGCGGCGATGGCGTAGCGCAGGAAGCCCAGCCCGAACGGCATCTCCACGTGGAACAGCCGCTCCGCCAGCGCGATGATCGAGGGCGCAAGGATCACCGCGAACCCCATCACCAGCGACACCAGCGTCCCCAGCAGCACGAAGCCGATCGCGATCAGGCGGCTGAGGATCACGTTGCGGATCCGGCGCGGCTGGTAGGCCCGGTCGAAGCCGGTGTGGAAGCCCTCCACCGCGTTGGAGGAGATCCACAGCGCCACCGCGGCGGCGGTGGTGAGGATGCCGATGTGATCGCGCCCCAGCGCCTCGTCCATCAGGGGGCGGATCGCCTGCGCCACCTCCAGCGGCGCGATGTCGAACAGAAGCTCGGTCATCGCTTCCAGCTCTCCGGGACCGATGGTGGAGGCGGCCAGCGACGCGGCGAAGATGAGCCACGGAAACATCGCCGCAAGCAGCGCGTAGGCGATGTAGCCCGAGAGCGTCCAGCCTTCATGGGCGTCGAAGCTGATGGCCGCGCGGTAGAGGGATTTGAGGGTCGCGAGGCTGAACAGCTCCGACGCCGCGCCCCGCATGCCCACGTCATAAAGCGCGACTGCGTCGGGATAGGGCGCCATGCGCGGCGGCACGGAGTGGCCGGCCGCGTGGGCGGCCGACATCGGTCCGTGCTCCGCCTCTTCCAGATCGTCGCGCATGCGCGCCTCCTGTCCGCCATCCTAGGGCGGCGGCGCGCCGGTTCAAAGCCGCCGCGACAGGATCACGGGAACATGGGCGCGAGGTCCAGCCCCGCCGTCTCCGGCTGGCCGAGCATCAGGTTCGCGCACTGCACCCCCTGCCCCGAGGCGCCCTTCACCAGATTGTCGAGCACCGAGACGATGATCGCCCGCCCCGGCCGCCGGTCCGCCGTCACCCCGATCCGGCAGAGGTTGGAGCCCCGCACATGCCGCGTCTCGGGCGCGCCGCCCATGTCCAGCACATGCACGAAGGGCTCGTTCGCGTAGCGCTGCGACCAGCGTGCGCTGGATCTCCTCCGGGTCGCCCTTCACGTAGATCGTGGACAGGATGCCCCGGTTCATCGGCGCCAGGTGCGGCGTGAAGCTGACGATGACCGGCTTGCCGGCGGCCTTCGACAGCTCCTGGTCGAACTCGGCGGTGTGCCGGTGGCGGGCGATGGAATAGGCGTCCATCCCCTCGGTGACCTCGGAGAACAGCTTGCGCTGCAAGGCCGAGCGCCCGGCCCCGGTGATCCCGGTCTTGGCGTCGATCACGATCTCCTCGGGGTCGATCACGCCGCCTTCCAGCAGAGGGACCAGCGGCAGCAGCCCGCAGACCACGTAGCAGCCGGTGCCGGCCGCGAGGCGGCAGGTCTTCAGCTCCTCCCGGTAGAACTCCGGCAGGCCGTAGACCGCCTCCTCCTGGAGGTCCGGCGCCACATGCTCATGCCCGTACCACCTGGCGTATTCGGCGGCGTCCCGCAGCCGGAAGTCCGCCGAAAGGTCCACGATCTTCAGGTTCCGCGGCAGATGCGCGATCACCTCCTGCGCGGTGGCGTGCGGAAGCCCGCAGAACACGAGGTCGATGCCCGACCAGTCGATCTCCTCGGTCGTGACCACCAGCGGCAGGTCGAGATGCGCGAGATGCGGGTAGATCTCGCCCATCGTCTTGCCGGCGTTGCGGTCGGCGGCCAGGGCGGCGATCTCCATGCCCGGATGGGTGGTCAGCAGGCGCACCAGCTCCGCGCCCGTGTAGCCGCTGGCTCCGATGATCGCGACGCGCGCCTTGCTCATGGGTGGTCTCCCTGCCTTCGAGGTCGCGGGGTCATACAGCCGCAGGGGCGTTCACGCAACGTCGCGGGCGCGGCCCTCCTCGAACTCGTAGCCGTAGCCGAGGTCCGCAAGCGGCCTCGGCGACAGCGCGTAGGTGGAGAGCCGCAGGTAGTCCATCATCGCGCGCGCGTCGCGGCTGCGGGCCGCGATCTCCTCCGGCGGCAGGGGGCGGCCGATCACCACCCGCACCGGCCGCCCGATCCGCCGGCGGAACTCGTTGATGAGCAGCGAGAGCCTGAGCGTCGCATGCAGATGGGAGGCGAGTTGGAAGGCCCGGCTGTTGGCCCCGTCGAAGAACACCGGCACCACCGCGGCGCCGGACCGGCCCACCATGCGCGCGGTGAAGGTGCGCCAGGCGGGGTCCATCGGCTGCCCCCAAGGCTCGCGGGAGGTGGAGACGGTGCCCCCGGGGAAGATCCCGATCGCCCCCCCCTGCGCGAGGAAGGCCATCGCCGCCTTGCGCGTCTCGAGGTTCACCTTCTGCGCCTCGCGCGTGCCGTCGAAGCTGATGGGCAGGATGACCTCGTCCAGCTCCTGCGCCTTGCGGAACACCTGATGGGCGATGATGCGGTAGTCCTTGCGGCGGGCCGAGAGCAGCCGCCCCATCATGAGCCCGTCGAGAATGCCGAACGGGTGGTTCGCGATCACCACCGCCGGCCCCTCCGCGGGGATGTTGGCGAGGCCCGCGCCGGGAAGGTCGAGCGCGAGGCCGAAGCGCCGCTCCATCACCTCCCAGAAGTCGGCGCCCTGGGCGACCTCCTTCTCGTAGTCCCGCGCCCGGCGGATGAGCGACAGGCGCCCGTCAGGTTCTCCACCACCCGGACGAAGACCTGCCCCGCGCGGGAGCCGACGCTGTGGGCGTAGCTGATCTCCCGGACGGCGTGACCTCTCATGCGCGGCTCCCCTGGGGTTCACGTCGCGTGCCTACGGTCGCGGCCCGCGGTTTGGCAAGACGCCGCCATGTCCTTCGCGGCGGCAACCGGTTCTTCATCATTTCGCTTAACGAATGCGCAACGCGAGGGTTCGCGCCGCGCACCCTTTCCGAACGCGAGGGACGGGCGATGACGACGCGGACCACTCCCGGAAGATTGACCACGATCCAGGGCCTGCGCGCCTTCGCAGCGCTGAACGTCGTGCTGCTGCACGCGCTGATCGGCGCGGACGGCGCGGGGGCGGAGCCGACGCTGCTCGGGGCCCTGCGCGGCTGGGGCGCGGGCGGGGTGGACCTGTTCTTCGTGATCTCCGGCTTCATCATGATCCACGTCCAGCGGTCCCGGAGGCGCGGGCCCGTCCCCTTTCTGAGGGAACGCATCCTGCGCGTGGCGCCGCTTTACTGGGCGCTGACGCTGCTGCTGTGGAGCGTGCTGCTCGCCGCGCCGGCGCTGTTCGGGCGGTTCGAGACGTCGGCGGAGGGCGTGCTCGCCTCCCTGCTCTTCGTCTCGCAGCCGCTGGGGTTCGGGACGCCAACCCTCTATGTCGGCTGGACGCTGGAGCTGGAGATGCTGTTCTACGCGGTCTTCGCCGCCTCGCTGCTGCTTCCGGACCTGCGCCTCTCGGCCGCCGCCACGACGGGAGCGCTCGCGCTCGGCATCCTCGCCCTCGGCCTGCCGGTCCTGTGCCTGGAGTTCGCCATGGGAATGGCCGCGGGGCTGCTGCGCGTTCATGCGCCGCGCGCGGGGCTCGTGGCGATGGCGGCGGGGGCCGCGGGGCTGCTCGCCTCGCTCCCCGTCTCTCAGGACCCGTCGATCCTCGACATCCGGGCGCTGGTCTGGGGCTGCCGGCGACGCTGCTGGTCTGGGGGGCCGCGCAGGGGCCGCAGCTCCGCGCCCCGATCCTGGAGCGGCTGGGAGACGCGTCCTACGCCATCTACCTCGTGCAGGCGTTCGCCATCCCGGCGTTCTGGAAGGTCGCGCAGGCGACGCCGCTGGGCGCGCTGGGCGGAGACCTGCCGGCGCTCCTCTGCACGGCCGTCGTCGCGGTGGCGGGCGTGCTCTGCCATCGGCTGCTGGAGCGTCCGCTCGCCTCGCTGCTGCGCGGACGGCGGGAGAGGCGGCCAAGCCTCGCCTGAAACGGAAACCGCCGCCTGCGGGTCTCGCAGGCGGCGGCGATCTTCGCGACGCTGGTACGGGATCAGCGCTTGGAGAACTGGAAGCTCCGGCGGGCCTTGCGGCGGCCGTACTTCTTGCGCTCCACCACGCGGGCGTCGCGGGTGAGGAACCCGGCCGCCTTCAGCGCGGGGCGCAGCGACGGATCGTAAAGCGTCAGCGCCTTGGAGATGCCGTGCTTCACGGCGCCCGCCTGGCCGGAGAGACCCCCGCCCTTCACGGTCGCCATCACGTCGAACTGGCCTTCCACGTTGCAGACCGAGAAGGCCTGCGCCAGCACCATCTGCAGCACGGGACGGGCGAAGTAGTCCTTCATCTCCTTCCCGTTGACGGTCACCTTGCCGGAGCCGGGCTTCACCCAGACGCGGGCGACGGCGTCCTTGCGCTTGCCGGTGGCGTAGGACCTGCCGAGGGAATCGCGCACCGGCTCGCGGGGCGCCGCGGGCTCCTCGACGGCGTCCTCGCCGACCGAGAGGGTCTTCAGGTCGTCGAGCGACTTCAGGTCGTCGGACATGGTCAGGCGCTCCGGGTGTTCTTGGAGTTCAGCGAGGCGACGTCCAGCGCCTCGGGATTCTGGGCCGTGTGGGGGTGGTCCGTCCCCGCATAGACCCGGAGGTTCGAGAGCTGCTTGCGGGTCAGCGGCCCGCCCGGCATCATGCGCTGCACGGCCTTCTCCAGCACCCGCTCGGGGAAGCGGCCGTCGAGGATCTGCTCCGCGGTGCGATTCTTGATCCCGCCCGGGTAGCCGGTGTGCCAGTAGTACACCTTGTCGGTGCGCTTGCGCCCGGTGAGCTGCACCTTGTCGGCGTTCACCACGATCACGTTGTCGCCCATGTCCATGTGCGGCGTGAACGAGGGCTTGTGCTTGCCGCGCAGGCGCATGGCGATCAGGGAGGCGACACGGCCGAGCACGAGGCCCTGCGCGTCGATCACCACCCACTTCTTGTCGATGTCGGCCGGTTTGGCGGAGAATGTCTTCATGGGTCCGTTCGTCTTTTCGGGGGCGTTCGGCCCCTTGGCGGCGTCTGGGACGGGAACGCGGAGGCCCCCGTCGGACGGATGCGAGCGGTTCTACGCATTCCCGCCGCCAAGTCAATCGGCCTTCGGCTCGGAAAAGCATTTGAAATCAGCGTCTTGCAAAATAGGTATCCTGATACCCCATCCAGAGGAGCGCTCCAGGACCGCCGACGCCCCTACGTCGCCCGCTTCGGTGGGATCGCGTAGGTCATCGAGGCGTGGGCCACCGGCCCCTCCACGCCCGGCGAGAGGATCGTCACGTCCCCCACGCTCAGCGTGCGCCCGAGCTTGAGGATCCGCGCCTCGGCGGTCAGGTCCTTCGGCTCGGGCTTGCGCATGAAGTTGATGGCGCAGTTGGTGGTGACGGTCAGCGGCTCCCGCCCGATCATCAGCAGCGTGACGGCGTAATAGGCGCAGTCCGCCAGCCCGAACATCGAGGGGCCCGAGACGGTGCCCCCCGGCCGCAGGTCCGAGGGCGTCAGGTTCAGGCGCATCCGCACGAAGTTCGGCGCCGTCTCCTCCACCACGTACCTGCCCGCGACCTCGGGGAAGACCTCGTCCAGATAGGCGTTCAGCTCCTCGACCGTCATCTTCATGCGCGCATCCTCCCTCTCGCTCCGGCATTTCCTCCGGGCGGGCGGCGCGAGGCAACCCCCGCGCGGCGGGCGCCGCTACGTCCGTCATGGTCGTTTCGCGAAATGCGGCCTACGGTGACCATCCCCAACAGGGAGGAAACACAAATGAAACTCATGTCGCTCGCGCTCGTCTGCGCGCTGACGGCCACCGGCGCGCTCGCGCAGGCGCCGGACAGCACCGACAACCGCATCGACCTCACCCGCCCCGACGCGCCCGAACTGGCGGCGCCCGGGGACCATGTCATCGGCGTGCGCACGCTGGAGGCGACCAATCCCGGCCAGCTCGACATCCTCAACGTCACGGCCGACGCGAAGCCCACCTACGATCGCCCCCTGACGCTGGAGGTCTGGTATCCGGCGGCCGAGGGGACCGAGCCGGGCGGCGTCTACAAGGGCGTGATCCTGCGCGACGGCCACGCCACCGCCGACATCCGCGGCCGCGCCGCGCGGGATGCGGAGCCGGCCTCGGACGGGCCCTACCCGCTGGTCATCATCTCCCACGGCTATCCGGGCAACCGCTTCCTGATGAGCCACCTCGGCGAGAACCTCGCCACCAAGGGCTACGTCGCGGTCTCCATCGACCACACCGATTCGACCTACGAGAACAAGGCCGCCTTCGGCTCCACCCTGGTGAACCGGCCGCTGGACCAGAAATTCGTGCTGGAGGAGATGGCGCGGCAGGCCGAGGGGGACGGGTTCCTCAAGGGCCTCGTGGACGTGTCCTCGACCGGCCTCGTGGGCTACTCCATGGGCGGCTACGGCGCGGTGATCAGCGCCGGCGGCGGCGTGGCGCAGGAGGGGATCGACCTGAGCTGGGGCGCGCCGGAGGGCACGCTCGCCGTTCACAAGGCGGGCTCGGAGACGCATGAGGCGCTGATCGACGAGCGCATCAAGGCGGTGGTCGCCATCGGCCCATGGGGCTGGAACCGCGGGTTCTGGAACGAGGAAGGCCTCGCGGGCGTGCGCAAGCCGGTCCTCTACGTCGCCGGCAGCCAGGACGAGACCTCGGGCTACGAGCCGGGGGTGCGGACCCTGTGGCAGCACTCCACCGGCGCGGAGCGCTGGCTGCTGACCTTCGAGAACGCGGGCCACAACGCCGCCGCGCCGATGCCCGCGCCGGTGGAGGCGTGGGCGCCGTCGGAGCACGTCGACTTCATCCCCGCCGCCCACTATCAGGACGCCGTCTGGGACCAGCTGAAGATGAACAACATCCTCCAGCACTTCACGACGGCCTTCCTCGACTGGCAGATCAAAGGCGACGAGGCGAAGGCCGAGTATCTCGACCTGATCGAGAACGCCAACGAGGGCGTGGTCGCCGTGAACGAAGACGGCACGCCCAAGCCCGAGAACACCCAGTGGAAGGGCTTCGAGAAGGGCGCGGCCAAGGGCCTGCGGCTCGAGCATCTCGCCAAGGGCGAGTGAGCCTCATTCGGGGGGTTGGGCGCGGCCCCGCCCCCCGCTATCCTGCGGCCCGCAAGCCGGAGGATCCGCTAATGAACGCCCCCCACACGCCCGACATCCTGCTGCGGGAGGATCTGGGCCCCGTCGCGCGGCTGACGCTGAACCAGCCGAAGACCATCAACGCGCTGTCCGAGGCGATGCTGGAGCGCCTCCAGTCCGAGATCGACGCGCTCTCGGCCGACCGCGCGATCCGCGCCGTGGTGATCCGGGGCGCCGGCAAGGCCTTCTGCGCGGGCCATGACCTGCGGGAGATGCAGGCGGCGCGCCAGTCCCCCGACCGCGGCCGCGCCTATTTCAACGCCCTCTTCGCCCAGTGCGCGCGGATGATGACCTCGCTCACCCGCCTGCCCCAGCCCGTGATCGCCGAGGTGCACGGCGTCGCCGCCGCCGCGGGCTGCCAGCTGGTGGCGACCTGCGACATGGCCGTGGCCGCCGACACCGCCCGCTTCGGGGTGAACGGCGTGAACATCGGGCTGTTCTGCTCCACCCCGATGGTGGCGCTGACCCGCAACATCCCCGCCAAGCACGCCTTCGAGATGCTGACCACCGGCGAGTTCGCGGACGCCGCCCGCGCCCGCGAACTCGGCCTCGTCAACCGCGTGGTCCCGGAGGGGGAGCAGGAGGAAGCGGCGCTGGAGCTTGCGCGCAAGGTGGCCTCCAAGCTCGACGTCGCGGTGCGCATCGGCAAGGAGGCGTTCCACGCCCAGGCGGGCATGAGCCTCGACGCCGCCTACGCCTATACGGGCCGGGTGATGGCCGAGAACATGCTCCACCGCGACACCGAGGAAGGGGTCCAGGCCTTCCTGGAGAAGCGCGAGCCGGACTGGAAGCCCTAGGCCGTCCTGCGCCACAGGCGCGCGAACGCCTCCTCCTCGGCCTCGTCGATCTCCGGGGGGTTGGGGGCGGGGGCGGGATGGGCCAGCTTCTCCCGCAGATGAGCGACGAAGGCGAAAAGTTCGCTCATGTCGGTCTTCTTGCGGAACACGCCGGCGATGTTCTCCGACATGGCGAACAGCTCCCCGTGCGGGTAGTCGGGGTTCGCGGTAACGATCACCACCGCCGCCTCCGGCGCCCGGAGCGCCGCGCTTTGCGCCACGGTCAGGCCCGAGCCGTCAGGCAGGCCGAGATCGGTCACGATCAGGTGGTAGCGGTCGGTCAGCATCAGGCCGAACGCCGCCTCCGCCCCATGGGCCACGTCGGCGAGGAAGCCGAGCTCCTCGATCTCCAGCCGCCAGAGGTCGGCCAGTTCCGTGCAATCGTCCACAACGAGGCAGCGCATGCGCCTCCTCCCTCAATGGGGGGCCCAGCAATCCTTCACGCCAGCCAGGGCCCGTTCCAGTTCCGCGAAATCAGCCGTCTTGCACACATAACTGTCGGCGCGTCCCTCCATCGCGCGGGCCACGTCCCGCCGCACGTTGGAGGTGGTGAGAATCACCACCGGCACGCCCGCCGTCGCCGGATCTCCCTTGATCCGCGACAGGGTTTCGAACCCGTCCATCCCGGGCATGTCGAGGTCGAGCAGCACCAGGTGCGGCAACCCCTCCGGCCCCGACCGCGCGAGGCGCGCGAGCGCCGCGTCCCCGCCCGCCTCATGCACCACCTCGACCGGCCGCCGCCCCTCGGTCAGCAGGTCCTCGATCAGGAGGGCGTGGTCGTCGTTGTCCTCGACCAGGAGCACGCGGAACGGGGTCATGCCGCCGCCCTCGCCTCATGCGCGACCGTCTCGGGGAAGCCTATCCAGAAGGTCGCCCCGGCGCCGGGCCGCGACTCGACCCTCACGCCGCCGCCATGCCATTCCGCGATCTTGCGGACGGTGGCGAGACCGAGGCCCGCGCCCCCCTTGCCGTCCCCGTTCGAGCCGCGCCGGTAGAGGTCGAAGATCCGCTGCTGCTGGTCGGGCGGCACGCCCGGCCCCTCGTCGCGCACGCCCACCTCCACCGCCCCCTCCAGGCGACGGGAGATCACCTCCACCGTCATCCCCGGCCCGGGACAGCCGTGGCGCAGCGCGTTCTCCACCAGGTTCTGCACCGCCTGGCGAAGCTGGACCGGATCCGCCCGCACCATCGGCATCGGCTTCAGCGCCACGAGCCGGGCCCGCCGCTCCTCCAGCCGGTCCGACAGCGCCGCGCGCACGCCCTCGACCACTTCGGCGAGGTCCACCGGCCGGTGCTCGGCCGCATCGGCGCCGATCCGCCCGAGGCGCAGGATCCCGTCGATCAGCGCCGACATGCTCTCGACGTTGCGCCCGATCCGCTCCAGCGCCATCGCCGCCTTCTCCCGGTCCCCCTCCGAGACGTGGCGCGTCAGGCGGCGGGTGAAGCCGCCGATGGACACCAGCGGGCTCTTGAGATCATGGGAGACCACGTAGATCAGCCGCTCCATGTCGCGGCTGCGGGCTTCCAGCTCGGCGTTCTTCTCGCCAAGCTCGGCCGCGAGCCGTTTCTGCGCCGCCCCGAAGCGCCGCGCCTCGCTCAGCAGCGCGTCGCGGCTCCGCTCCCGAACCTGCCAGATCAGCACGACGCACAGCAGAAGCGTCGCCGCCACGGACGCGGTCGCGGTGACCACGACGCGGCGCCGCGTCCAGTAGGGCGGCGCCGCGCCCAGCCAGCGGGACTCGATCTCCATAAACCGGTTGGAGGCCTGCATCCCGCCCAGCGCGGCATCGAGCCGGGCCAGAAGCTCCGGCTCATCCTTGTCCACCGCGATGGAGAACGCGTAGGTCTCGCCATAGCCCTCCACCCGCTGGTACGAGGCGCCGGCCAGCACCGAGGTCCGGGCCTGGAGGAACTGCGCCTCGGGCACGATGGCGCCGTCGACGCGGGCATGGGCCAGCGCGGACAGAAGCTCCTCCGAGCCGGCGTAGCGTTCCGTGCGGATGCCGGGGATGCTCAGGGCGACCCGCTCCGTGATCGCGCCGGCGAGATATCCGATCTTCGCACCCTCCAGTCCGCCGCGGGCGAAGGCGTCCGCGACGGCCGTCCGGGCGAAGAGGCCGATCAGCACGTGGCCGGCCGGCCGCGTGAATCCGACGACTTCGGCCCGCCTGGCCGTCGGCACCAGCGCGGGCACGATCTGCGCCTCGCCGGCCTCCACGGCCGCCAGCGTCTGCTCCGGGTTCTCATGCTCGACGAACCTGAGATCGACCCCGGCGATATCCGCCGCCTCCCGCAGAACCTCGATGGCCAGGCCCGCCGGCCGCGACGGCGTGATGGAGAACGCGAGCGGCGGGACGTGGCTGTAGGAAACCACGGCGTAGGGCGCAGGCTCTCCGCGGCTTCCGTCGTCCACCTGCGCGCGCACGCCGCCCGCGCCCGGCCAGACGCCGGCCGCGATCAGCGCTCCCGCGGCGAGGACGACGCCTTGCGCGCGAACCAGCGTCTCGAAGCAGCGACGGATCGGTATCATCGAAACTCCCGACTGGCCTTCCCGCCCGCCCGCAGTCGCCGGGCAGGCTCCCCCGCATCCCGAATTAAGACTTGGGACAAGATCGTTTACAAAAGGTAAACGCGCCGCCCGCGCGCGGACCGATGGACATATGCCCGCGCAGCCCTGTAAGCCAAGCTGATGACCTCCGCCGCCTCGGATCCCCCGCCGCGCCGCCTGCTCGACCGCCGCAGCCCTCCGGCGCTGGCGACGCTGGTGCTCATGGCGGGCGCCGGGGCGCTGAGCCTCAACATCTTCCTGCCTTCCATGCCGGCCATGGCCGTCTACTTCTCGGTCGACTACGCGGTCATCCAGCTCGCCGTCTCCGCCTATATCGGCGTGATGGGGGCGCTTCAGCTCGTGATCGGGCCGCTGTCGGACCGCTATGGCCGCCGTCCGGTGATCCTGACCAGCTTCGCGATCTTCTGCGTCGCGACCGTGGGCTGCGCGCTCGCGCCGACCATCGAGATCTTCATGGCCTGCCGCCTGCTCCAGGCCACCGTCTCGGCCGGCATGGTGATGTCGCGGGCCATCGTGCGCGACATGGTGGGGCCCGAGAAATCGGCCTCCATGATCGGCTACGTCACCATGGGCATGGCGCTGGTCCCCATGCTCGGCCCCGTCATCGGCGGCGCGATCGAGGAATTCTTCGGCTGGCGCACCAACTTCTACGTGCTGCTCGGCTTCGGCGTCCTGACCCTCGCGCTGATCTGGGCCGATGCGGGCGAGACCAACCGCAGCCGCTCCGCCTCCTTCACCGACCAGTTCCGCGCCTACCCCGAGCTCTTCCGCTCCCGCCGCTTCTGGGGCTACGCCTTCGCGGCCGCCTTCTCGTCGGGCGCCTTCTTCACCTTCCTCGGCGGCGCGCCCTTCGTGGCCTCCGAGGTGCTGGGCCTCACGCCCTCGGAACTGGGCTTCTACTTCGGCTTCATCGCCGCGGGCTACATGATGGGCAACTTCATCTCGGGCCGCTTCGCGGTGAAGGTGGGACTGAACGGCATGATCCTGCTCGGGACCGCCACGGGCTTCGCGGCCACCGTCGCGTGCCTCGCGCTCTTCCTGCTCGGGGCCGTGCATCCCGTGGCGCTCTTCGGCCCGATGTTCTTCGTGGGCCTCGGCAACGGCACGGCGCTGCCGAGCGCCGTCTCCGGCACGCTGTCGGTGCGCCCGCACCTCGCGGGCAGCGCCTCCGGCCTCGGTTCCACGATGATGATGGGCGGGGGCGCGGCGTTCTCGGCGCTGACGGGGTGGCTCTTGACCCTCCACGGGGGCGCGTTCCCGCTGCTGGGGATGCTGGTGGCGACGACGGCGGCCTCGGTGCTTTCGGTCGCCTACGTCTTCCGCATCGCCCGCCGCCGCGGCCCGCTGGACGAGGCGCACGAGGGCTGAGGGGCGGGCGGGCGGGCGAGGCCGCCGCGCAGCGGCGCGCGAGTCCCGATCCGGCCGTCAGCCCCCGAAGGCGCCCTTGTGCGCATCCCGCAGCAGGTTCTTCTGCACCTTGCCCATGGTGTTGCGCGGCAGGTCGTCGGCGAGGAACACGCGCTTGGGCTGCTTGTAGCGCGCGATCCGCCCGTCCAGCGCCTCCATCACCGCCTCCGGGCTGACCGAGCCCGGCGCCTCCGGCACCACCACCGCCGCCACGCCCTCCCCGAAGTCGGGATGCGGCAGCCCGATCACCGCGCTCTCCCTCACGCCGGGGATGGCGTCGATCACCTCCTCGACCTCCTTGGGATAGACGTTGTAGCCGCCCGAGATCACCAGGTCCTTCGCCCGTCCGACGATCGAGACGTAGCCGTCCTCGCTCACCTGCGCGAGGTCGCCGGTCAGGAAGAACCCGCTCCCGCGCTTCTCCTCGGCGGTCTTCTCCGGCATCCGCCAGTAGCCGAGGAACACGTTGGGCCCGCGCACCTCCAGCATCCCCGTCTCGCCCCGCGGCATCTCGCGGCCCGTCTCCGGGTCCGTCACCACGATCTCCACCCCCGGCAGCGGGAACCCGACCGTCCCCGGCCGCCGCTCCCCGTCATAGGGGTTCGAGGCGTTCATCGAGGTCTCGGTCATGCCATACCGTTCGAGGATCGCGTGCCCCGTCCGCTCCCGCCACCGCCGGTGGGTCTCCGCCAGCAGCGGCGCCGAGCCCGACACGAACAGCCGCATCGGCCCCGCGACCTCCTTCGTCAGCCCGGGATGGTCCAGAAGCCTCGTGTAGAAGGTCGGCACCCCCATCATCGCGGTCGCCCTCGGCATCGCCTCCAGCGCCGCGTCCGGATCGAACCTGGGCATGAAGATCAACGACCCGCCCGCCATCAACGTCACGTTCAGCGCCACGTAAAGCCCGTGCGCATGGAAGATCGGCAGCGCGTGGATCAGCGCGTCCCCGTCGGTGAAGCGCCAATACTCCCGCAAGGTCTCCGCGTTGGAGGCGAGATTCCCGTGGCTCAGCATCGCCCCCTTGGACCGCCCCGTGGTCCCCGAGGTGTAGAGGATGCACGCCAGATCGTCCCGCCCCCGCGCCGCGGCCTCGAACCCCGGCGCCTCGGCCTCCGCCGCCTCCGCCATGGTCCCGCGCCCGTCGGCGCCCAGCGTCATCACCGCCGGCACGCCCGCCTTCCTCGCCACCGCCTCCAGCGCGCCCGGCGCGCCCGGCGCGCCCGGATCGCATATGAACGCCGCCGGCTCCGCATCCGTCAGGAAATACTCCACCTCCGCCGGCGGGTACGCGGTGTTCAGCGGCAGATAAGCCGCCCCCGCCAGCACCGCCCCGAGGTAAAGCTGCACCCCCTCCAGCGTCTTCTCCACCTGCACCGCCACCCGGTCCCCGGGCTTGACCCCGAGCCGCGAGAGCGCCGCCGCCATCCGCTCCGCGCCCTCCCACAGCTCGCCGTAACGCAGGGGCTCCCGCCCGGCCTGCTCCGCGAAGATCCGGTCCTCATGGCCAAGCGATGCGGCCCGAAGGGCATGGGCGAGGAGATTTCCGGCGTAGGCGTTCATTCGCGGGCGCTCCCAAGTCGTTCCGTCACGCCCGTTTCCTGCACCCCCCCGCCGGCTGGCGCAAGAAGGCCCTACTCCAGCACCTTCGGCCAGTTGGCGTCGGCGCGGCGGATATGGCTCTCCATATCCGCCCTCCACTTCGCCTGAATGTCGGCGTCGTAGTTGAGGTAGAGCTTGCCGTCCCGGATCGTCCACTGCTCCGGCTCGCTCGAGGCGGTCCGCCCGTTGCTCACCGCCCAGGCGCAATACCCGCCATACTGGGGCGCATACCGCTCCGGCTCCGCCAGGAACGCCTTCCGGTTCCCGGCAGAGGCGAAGCGCCAGGTCGCCCCGTTCCACTCCGCCTCGAACTCCGGGGCCCCCTCCACCGGCTTCCCTTCGGCGAAATACGCCACCGGATCGTAGCCCCGGATCGCGTTGCCCCAGATGTCCGACCAGACGGGCGCCTCCCCGGCCCGCGCCTCGCCCGGCAAGGCCGCGACGACGACCCCTGCCCCCAGGCCGGCCAGCGCCGCCCTTCGCGCGATCCTCCACGGCATGACCATCCTCCCCGGTCGTCCATCGACCGGCGCAGACTACCGCGCCGCGGACCCCCGCGGACGCCCGCTCCCGCCGAAGTGACGAAGCATCACCCTCGCGTCAGCGAGGGCGCCGAGGCGCGCGCGAAGGCGCGGGCCGAGATGAGGGAGCGCCCGCGCCAGCGGGCTCCGCCGAACAGCCCTCAGGCCGCGCCGCCCGCCGCCGCCTGCAGGGGCCGCGGCTCCACGCCGATGGCGCGGCAGACATCGTAAGGCAGATCTGGGTTGTTCAACGTATAGAAGTGGATGTGCTCCACCCCCTCCTTCACCAGCCCCTCGCACTGCTCGGCGCAAAGCGCACGGCTCAGCGTCTCGGTCATCCCCTGCTCGTCCGCGTTCTCGTAGGCCCTCTCCAGCCACGCGGGCACGCCCGCCCCGCAGCCGGCGGCGAAGCGTTTCATCTTGGCGAAGTTCTCGATGGGCAGGATCCCGGGTTGGATCGGCGCCTCGATCCCCGCCTTGATGCAGGCGTCGCGGAAACGCAGGAACAGCTCGTTGTCGAAGAAGAACTGGGTGATGGCGCTATCCGCCCCGGCCTCCAGCTTCCGCTTGAGATGATCCATGTCCGCCTGCCCGCCCGTGGATTCCGGGTGCGGCTCCGGATAGGCCCCGACCGAGATCCGCTCATGCCCGGCCGCCTTCAGCGCCGCCACCAGCTCGACCGAGCTTGCGAACCCCTCTGGATGCGCCTCGAACTTCTCCGCCCCCTTCGGCGCGTCGCCCCTGAGCGCCACGATCCGGCGGGCGCCCAGCTTGCGATACCCGTCCGCCTCGGCCAGCGTCTCCTCGCGGCTCGCGCCCACGCAGGTCAGGTGCCCGGCCACGTCCAGCCGCGCCCGCTCCAGGATCGCCTTGATCGCGTTGCGCGTGCGGTCCCGCGTCGTCCCCCCCGCCCCGTAGGTCACCGAGACGAAATCCGGCGCCAGCGGCGCCAGCCGCTCCACCGACCGCCACAGCCGCATCGCCCCCTCCGGCGTCCCCGGCGGGAAGAACTCGAAGGAGATGCCGAGGCGCGAGGCCGAAGGTTCCGTCACGAAACTGCTCCTGTCAGGGGGCGAGGCCGCCCGAGGGTGCGGACGATCTACATACGAAGATGTTTCCGACGCTTCAACTTTCAAATCCGACAACGCCGTGCCAGACCCCCTCCGGCGGCGGAAACCGATGTCGCGAATCCGTCTCGCGCGGTCGCTCCCGTTCCACGGCGAAGCCCCGGCCTCGCATACGGATTCCCCCGACGGAACGCCGCCGGAAGAAGCGGAGCAGGAGACGAAGATGGCGCAGGTGATGGTGGTCTGGTGGCGGGACATCCCCGCCCAGGTGATCGCGGGCAAGGGGCGCAAGGCGGCCAAGCGCCAGCTCCCCGAGCGGTTCGAGCAGGCCATCGACCGCTGCGCCATGAAGATCGGAGCCAAAGACTCCGACGCCTACCTCGCGGAGTGGCGCCGCGGCGCCCCCTACGAGGTGGACGGGGACGACGACGCCGTGGCGCAGGCCGAAGCCGCCCGCCTCGACGCCGAATACGACGCGGACCGCATCAAGACCCTCATCGCCAACGAGGGCCGCGAGCCATAGCAACCGCCCGCGACGGGCGAAGGGAGACGCGCATGACCCAGGTGATCGACTTCTTCGCCCGGCGCGCCGCGCCGCCCGCCGATCTCGGCGCCTTCCTCGCGGGCGCCTCGCTGGAGGTCATGCCCCGCACGGCCGCCAAGGTCGACAGCTTCGCCGACCTCCTCCCCGCCGGCGCCCGCGTCTACGTCGCCCATATCGACGGAACCCTCATCGAGGACATGGCGCAGACCGTCCGCCGCCTGACGGACGAGGGCTTCGAGGCGATGCCCCACATCCCCGCCCGCTCGGTCCCCGACCGCGCCACGCTGGCCGACTGGCTGTCGCGCCACCGCGACGCGGGCGCGACCGGCGCGCTGGTGCTGGGCGGCGGGCGCCCCCAGCCGGCGGGCGCCTACCACTCCTCGATCCAGCTTCTGGAGACCGGCCTCTTCACCGGCTTCACCCGCCTCCACGTCGCCGGCCACCCCGAGGGAAACAAGGACATCGACGCCGACGGCTCCGACCGCCAGGTCATGGAAGCCGCCCGCTGGAAGCAGGCGTTCTCCGAGACCACCGACGCCCGGATGGCCCTCGTCACCCAGTTCGTCTTCGACGCGAAGCCGGTGGTGGACTGGGCCGCGCGCCTGCGCGCTGCGGGCGTGACCCTGCCGATCCACGTGGGCGTCGCCGGCCCCGCCAAGCTCCAGACCCTGATCAAGTACGCCCTCACCTGCGGCGTGGGCCCCTCGGTGCAGGTCCTCCAGCGCCGCGCCGCCGACGTGACCAGGCTGATCCGCCCCTTCACGCCCGAGGGCGTCCTGCGCGACCTCGCCGCCGCGAAGGCCGCGGACCCGGATCTCCAGATCGCCCAGGTCCACCTCTTCCCGCTGGGCGGCATCGACAAGACGGCCGAGTATCTCGCCTCCCACCGCCCGTCCCGCTCCGCCCTCTACGCCTGACACGCCCCGTTCCGCGTGCTATCCGATCCCCCGCGCCCGGCGCGGGGGGCTCTTTCCGCGCGCGACATCGACCCGGCGCGGGGGTTCGCCCCGCGCGACATCGACCCGGCGCGGGGGCTCCTCCCGCGCTTGACCTCGAAAGGATCTCTCCGCCCATGACCCGCACCGTCGTCGAGTCCAAGTCCAAGACCGTCGTGATCGGCTTCGACGAGCCCTTCTGCGTCATCGGCGAGCGGATCAACCCTACCGGCCGCAAGAAGCTCGCCGCCGAGCTGGAGGCCGGGGACTACTCCACCGTCGAGGCCGACGCGCTGGAGCAGGTGGCCTGCGGGGCCATGGTCCTCGATATCAACGCCGGCGTGGTCTACAACTCGAACCCCAACCCGAACGAGACCGAGCCCCCCCTGATGCGCTCGATGATCGAGCTGGTTCAGGGCCTGGTGGACATCCCCCTCTGCATCGACTCGTCCGTCCCCGCCGCGCTGGAGGCCGGTCTCGCGGCCACCAACGGCCGCCCCCTCCTCAACTCCGTGACCGGCGAGGAGGAGCGGATGGAGGTCGTCCTCCCCCTCGTGAAGAAGTACAACGTCCCCGTGGTGGCGATCTCCAACGACGACACCGGCATCTCCGAGGATCCGGAAGTCCGCTTCGCCGTGGCGAAGAAGATCGTCCAGCGCGCCGCCGACTACGGCATCCCCGCCCATGACATCGTGGTGGACCCGCTGGTCATGCCCATCGGCGCGATGGCGACCGCCGGCCAGCAGGTCTTCGCCCTCGTCCGCCGCCTGCGCGAGGAACTCGGGGTGAACACCACCTGCGGCGCCTCCAACGTCTCGTTCGGGCTGCCCAACCGCCACGGCATCAACGCGGCCTTCCTGCCCATGGCGATCACGGCCGGCATGACCTCCGCGATCATGAACCCCGTCCGCCCGCAGGAGATGGAGGCGATCCGCGCCGCCAACCTCCTGATGAACCATGACCCCCACGGCGCCGCCTGGATCCGCGCCAACAAGGCCCCGACCGCCGAGGGCGAGTTCCCCCGCCGGCCGGGGCGGGCGCGAGAACCGCCGCCGCCGCCGCGGCTGAGCCCGCGCCGCCGCTCCCGCCCTCGGGATGCGGCGGGCGACCGCCCGTCTACGCCCGCGTCCCGGCGCCGGCCTCCCGGCCGGTGCGCAGCCCCCTTCATACCTCCCTTCCGGCCCTCGGTCCCGCGGCGGCTCCGCCGCCGGCCTCTGGCGAACGCGGCCCAATGAGGCTGGCGGATACCTCCCCGTCGCCGCCGGCCCCTGCGCCGACGACGCGGTCACGACCTGCGGCGTCATCGAACGCGCCATCCGCCCCTTGGGCTGGGAACCCGGACCGCTCCCATCTCGGCCGCGGGATCATCGCCGGCATGATCCCGCAGAAACCCGGCGCAGGGTCGGGCGGAGATCCGGGCGCCGGACGACGACAAGACCTGCGACGCCTCCATGGCGGTCGATTGCCGCGTGCTCCGCTTCCGCCGCGGTCAGGAGAGGACGCGCGCCGAATAGTTCCCCACCTCCCGCTCGTGGAACCTTGCGCGGAGGGCCGGGCGCGCGATAGAGAAAACCTATGGTCACCTTAGCGCCCTCCGCCCCCCTGCCCGACGACCGCCGCGCGAAGCGCAACGTGGTCGTGCTCGTCGCGGCCCAGGCGATCCTCGGCTCGCAGATGCCGGTGAACTTCGTGCTCGGCGGGCTCGCGGGGCAGATGCTGACGCCGATCCCCTGCCTCGCCACGCTCCCGATTTCGCTGATCGTGCTCGGATCCATGATCGCGGCGCCCAACATCTCCCGCGTGATGGGCCGGCACGGGCGGCGCACCGGCTTCTTCATGGGGGCCGCGGGCGGGGCGCTCGGCTCGGCCATCTGCGTGACGGCGCTGTTCCTCGGGTCCTTCTGGCTGTTCCTCGTCGGCGCCTTCTGCACCGGCTTCTACATGTCCGCTCAGGCCTTCTACCGCTTCGCCGCCGCCGATTCCGCGTCCGAGACCTTCCGCCCCAAGGCCATCTCCTGGGTCATGGCGGGCGGGCTGCTCTCGGCCGTGATCGGCCCGCAGCTGGTGAAGCTCACCGCCGACGGTCTGGCCCCGATCCCCTTCGCCGGGGCCTACGCCTCGGTGATCGCGCTGAACTGCGTGGGCGCGCTGCTGTTCCTGTTCCTCGACTCGCCCAAGCCCGAGGCCGCCCATCCCGACGCCCCCCGCGGCCGCACCACGCGCCAGCTTCTGACGCACGCCGCGCATCCTGGTGGCGATGATCTGCGCCATGGTCTCCTACGCGCTGATGAACCTGGTGATGACCTCCACGCCGCTCGCGGTGGTGGGCTGCGGCTTCGGGCAGGCGACCGCGGCGGACGTGGTGATGGTGCATGTGCTGGCGATGTTCGCGCCCAGCTTCTTCACCGGCCATCTGATCAACCGCTTCGGGGTCGAGAAGATCATCGCCACCGGCCTCGTGATCCTCGCCGGCGCGGGTCTGGTGGGGCTCGCGGGCGTGGACCTGATGAACTTCTACGGCACGCTGTTCCTGCTCGGGCTCGGCTGGAACTTCGGCTATATCGGCGCGACCACGATGCTCGCCGGCGCCCACGCGCCCGAGGAGCGGTCCCGCGTCCAGGGCATGAACGATTTCGCGGTGTTCGGTCTGGTGACGGTGGCCTCGCTCAGCTCGGGCGGGCTGATGAACTGCTGGGGCGGGGATGCGCAGACCGGCTGGTACGCGGTGAACTGGGCGATGATCCCGTTCCTGAGCCTCGCCGGCGGCGCGCTGATCTGGTTCGCCCTGCGCCGCCCCGAAGCCGCCTGAGGCGCCGACCAGGCCTGCGCCCGCCGCAAGTCAGGGCCGAACCTCCCGATCCGAAGCGGACCGCCTGCTCACGGCGGTCCTGGGCAGGAGCGCCCGGCCCACCCCATGGCGGGGTCTGGCGCCGTCCGGATCGGGATCGGGCCGCCTGCTGACCGCGAACCGCGGCCGGCCGCGCCCCGGGCAGGCGCGCCCCACCGACCGCTCGCACGCCTGCGGGGAGCCGCGGCCTCCCGCGCGCCCCGAGGCGGGGCCGGAGGCCCTCCCGACCCGAAGAGGACCGTCCGCCCACGGACCCCTGGCCAGGCGCGCCCCGCCCGCCCGGTCCAGCGCTCTCCGGATCCGAACCTGACCGCCTGCCGGCGTCGGCCCGTGGCCGGCCGCCCTGCCCGCCGCTCGCCTGCGGGGGAGGGTCGGGGCGGGCGCTCGCCCTCTCCCACGCCCCCTGCTGCGCCGCCCGCAGGACGCCGGCAAGCGAAAGGCGCGAGCTCCCACCCGCGCCTTTCCCAAACCTTTCGCAATTTCCACCTGAGGTTGCTTAACTCAACCTCCGGCTGAATGTTTCGCCGCGAAACTCGGACCGCGTCCGTCAGGCGCCCCCGCCCTCACTCCGTCTGCAGGTCGTTCAGCGCGCCGCCCACGTTGGTGAGGTTGCCGAAGACCTGCTGCAGGATGGTCAGCTCCCGCCCGTAGGTCGGCGTCGTGCGGGTCACCAGGTTGATGATCCGCCCGTCCTCCAGCCCATAGGTGTTCACGTCCCGCACCACGCCCGCGTCGTCGTAGCTAACCGCCACCACGCGGCGGTCCACCACCTCGGGCGGGTTGTAGGCCCAGGTCTCCGTCTTGGAGGCGACGTAGTACCAGGTGTCGTCCCGGATCACCCCGCCGGTGGAGGGACGGCCGATCTTCTGGGTGACCGTCGCCACGCTGTCCACGCCGGCCTGGATCTGGGCCACCGCTTCGGGCGGCGGGGCGTAGCCGTGCGTGCGCGGGATCGGTTCGCAACTCGCCAGCGCCGCCGCCGCGATGCCGGCCGCCGCCGCCGTCAGACCCAACCGCGTCCTGCGCCTCATGCCCGCGCCTCCCAAGCCGAAGTCCGGCGCCGCGTCCGCCTCCGTCAGGAGAGGCGTTTCGTCCCGGTCGCCGCTTGCAGGCCTTGCCTAGCGCGCGCACATTCCCAGTTCAAGCGGCCCGGGCCGCGGCCCGCCCGTCCCCCTTCGGACGGACGCGGCTGCGCCCGACGAGCGAAGGAGAGAGCCCATGAGACGTCCAACCGGCGCCCCCGCCCCCGAATTCTCCCGCTCCGTCCGCATCCGGGACCTCGAAAAGACCGGCAGGACCGTCTCCGAGAAGGCGACCGAATCCGAGCGCGCAGCCCTCGCCCGCCGCTACGGGGTGAAGGACGTGCCCCGCTTCTCCCTCCAGGCGACGCTGAAGCCCGAGGGCGACGGCTGGCGCGTGGAAGGCGCAGCCAAGGCCCGCGTGGTCCAGGAATGCGTCGTGACGTTGGAGGACGTGACCCAGGAGATCGAGGAGCCCTTCTCCCGCCTCTTCCTCCCCGACGCGCCCGAGCCCGGCGTCGCGGACCTCGACCCCGACGAGGCCGAGGATCCGCCCGAGCCCCTGCCCGACCGTCTCGACCCCGCCGAGATGGCGGCCGAGGCCGTGGCTCTGGCCATCGACCCCTACCCCCGCAAGCCCGGCGCCTCGCTGGACCTGCCGCAGGACGACGCGGACGAGCGCCGCCCCTTCGCCGCCCTCGAAGCCCTGCGCGAGAGGATGTCCCGCGACGGCGGCTGACCCCCGGAAACCGCCCTTGCGCTCCCATGACTTTCGCGTATGTTCGCCGCTCGTTTTTCAAGCGGAGTCGGAACGTGACCGAACCCCCGCGCCCGCGGTTCGCGGGGCGGATCGGCCCCGTCCCGGCCCCCTTTCGCGCGGCGAGCGGAAGCCGCCAGAGACCCGGAGGCTAGACCATGGCGGTCCCCCAGAACCGAAAGACCTCGTCCAAGCGCAATATGCGCCGGTCGCACGACGCCCTCTCGGCCTCGTCCTACGCCGAGTGCCCGAACTGCGGCGAGCTGCGCCGCCCGCACCACGTCTGCGGCTCCTGCGGCCACTACTCGGGCCGCGAGGTCGTGAACATGGCCGAGGAAACGGACCTCGACGACGAGTCCTGATCCCGGCCCCGGAGGCCGCGCGCCGTCCGGGCGCGCGCCTGCCGGGGAACTGAGGCCGCTCCCGGGCCGTTGGCTTCAGGCGGCCCCGATCGCACAGATCGAATCCGAGATGTCAGAGACTCGACCCACACCCTTCCCCACCCCGTCGCCCGACCGCGACGTGAAGTTACCGCGCAAGTCCGGCGTGATCTCGGTCGACGCCATGGGCGGCGACCGCGGCCCCGGCGCCGTGATCGGCGGCATGGCGATCTCGGCCAAGAAGAACCCCGACATCAGCTTCATCGTCCACGGGGACGAGGAGCAGCTCCAGCGCCTCATGCGCCGCCGCCCCGCGCTGGCGGAGCGCACCACCATCCGCCACGCGCCGGACACGGTCCCCATGGGCGCCAAGCCCTCCCGCATCATGCGCCACGCCCGCGGCACCTCAATGATGAGCGCGGTGGAGGCGGTGAAGTCCGGCGAGGCCGCCGTTGCCGTCTCCTGCGGCAACACCGGCGCGCTGATGGCCGTCGCCATGCTGGCGCTGCGCCGCGCGCCCGGCGTGGACCGCCCGGCCATCGCCGTCTTCTGGCCCTCCCGCGGGCCGGCGGGGCACAACATCGTCCTCGACGTGGGCGCCGACATCCGGGCCGAGCCCAAGAACCTGCTCCAGTACGCGATCATGGGCGCCGAATATGCCCGCCTCGGCCTCAAGCTGCCCCGCCCCCGCGTGGGCCTGCTGAACGTGGGCTCGGAGGAGAGCAAGGGCGGCGACGACATCCACGGCGCCCACGCCCTGATCGCCGCCGCCGCCCCGGCCGCCGAATTCGACTATGTCGGCTACGTGGAAGGCGGGGACATCCTGTCGGACCGGGTGGAGGTCATCGTCACCGACGGCTTCACCGGCAACATCGCGCTCAAGACCGCCGAAGGCACCGCCAAGCTGATTTCGGACAGCCTCAAGGAGGCGTTCAAGCACACCTGGCTGTCGCGCCTCGGGGCGCTGGCCGCCTGGACCTCCTTGCGCAGGCTCTCCAAGCGCATAGATCCCAGGCACGTCAACGGGGGCGTGTTCCTCGGGCTCAACGGGTCGGTGGTGAAATCCCACGGCTCCGCGGACGCCACGGGGGTCGCCTCGGCCATCAAGCTCGCCGCCACCATGGGCCTGTCGGGCTTCCACAACCGCGTGGCGCAGCAGGTTGCAAACGCCCTCCCCGGCCACCACGCTCCGGCCGGAGATTCGCAAAGGACCGGAAAGACCATCGGATGACCGTCACGCGCGCCGTTCCCCTTGGCTGCGGCCACCATCTGCCGGAACGGGTCGTGGAGAATGCGGAATTCGCCGCCAGCCTCGACACCTCGGACGAATGGATCCGCAGCCGCTCGGGGATCGAACGGCGGCATTTCGCGGCGAAAGGGGAGCGGACCTCGGACCTCGCCATTCCCGCCGCGCGCAACGCGCTCGCCGCCGCGGGGCTGGAGGCGTCGGACCTCGACGCTATCGTGCTCGCGACCGCGACCCCCGACCAGACCTTCCCCGCCACGGCCGCCCGCGTGCAGAACGCCATCGGCATGCGCGGCGGCTTCGCCTACGACATCCAAGCGGTGTGCGCGGGTTTCATCTACGCGGTCTCCCAGGCCAACATGATGATCCTGACCGGCCAGGCGAAGACGGTCATGGTCATCGGCGCCGAGACCTTCTCCCGCATCCTCGACTGGTCGGACCGCTCCACCTGCGTCCTCTTCGGAGACGGCGCCGGCGCCCTGATCCTGACCGCGCAGGAGGGCGAGGGGACGCTCAAGGACCGCGGCGTGATGGCGGTGAAGCTCCATTCCGACGGCGCGCATCATGACCTGCTCTATGTGGACGGGGGCCCGTCCTCCACCGGCAATGCCGGCTGCGTGCGGATGCAGGGCCAGCGCGTCTTCCAGCACGCTGTGAACAAACTCGCGGAAGTGGCTCACGAAGCTATGGATTCCGTCGGCGCCACCGCCGAGGATATCGACTGGATGGTCCCCCATCAGGCCAATTCCCGGATCATCGAATCGACCGCGCGCAAGACCGGCCTGCCGATGTCGAAGGTGGTGATGACCGTGCAGAATCACGGCAACACCTCCGCGGCCTCGATCCCGCTGGCGCTGTCGGAATCGGTGGCCTCGGGCCGCATCAAGCCCGGCGACCTGCTGCTGATGGAGGCGATCGGCGGCGGTCTCGCCTGGGGCGCCGCGCTGATGCGGTGGTGACAGGCCCTCAGGACCTCCCTTCGCCCCTGCCGCCAAGTCGTTGACATTGACTCTGAAATCCAACGCGGCCTAGGCTTTCACGCCGCCGCGACTTGGCCGGTCACCAATTTCATCCGGCGGGGGAGGCCGCGCATGGCGAACAAGACGCATACTCGTCTCGATCTGACCGAGGCCGTTTACCGGGAGGTCGGCCTCAGCCGCAACGAATTCCGCGGAGCTGGTCGAGAGCATCCTCGCCCATGTCTCGGAGGCCCTCGTGAAGGGCGAGACGGTGAAGATCTCCTCCTTCGGCACCTTTCAGGTGCGCCAGAAGGGCGCCCGCATGGGCCGCAATCCCAAGACCGGCGAGGAGGTTCCGATCGACCCGCGCCGCGTGCTGGTGTTCCGGCCCTCCCACATCCTGAAGGACAAGATCAACGCGAGCCTGAGCCCGAAGGCCACCGCCTGATCCGGGCCGCCGGCCCCGTCCCCAGACCAGCGAGCCGAGGTTCATGGACAAGTCCCCGAACGCCTTCCGCACCATTTCCGAGGTGTCGGAGACGCTGGACGTGCCCGCGCACGTGCTGCGGTTCTGGGAATCGAAGTTCTCGGCGATCAAGCCGATCAAGCGGGGCGGCGGCCGGCGCTATTACCGTCCCGAGGATGTGACGCTCCTCTTCGGGATCCGGGAGCTCCTCTACGAGGACGGCCTCACCATCAAGGGCGTGCAGAAGATCTTCCGGGAGCGCGGCCAGCGCCACGTCCTCTCCCGGGGGGCCGAGGCGACGGGCGACGCCCTGCCCGAGGCGGCGGAGGAGGCCTCGGAGTTCGAGCAGAATCTCAACGTCGCCCCTGAAGCCGCTGACGAATCTTCCGAAGTCCCGGAAGACGAGCCCGCCGCAGCCCCGGACGCCGAGCGCGTCCAGAGCGTGATCGAGAAGCTGGAGGCCCTGCGCGCGCGCCTTCGCGCGGACCCTCCGGCCGGCGGACGCTGAAGCTCGGCGTTTCGCGGCGAAACGCCCTTGTCACGCCGGTCCGGCCCGGCTAAACCGCCCCCCGTAACGGGCTATAGCGCAGTCTGGTAGCGCGTCCGTCTGGGGGACGGGAGGTCGTAGGTTCAAATCCTGCTAGCCCGACCAATCGAGCGCCAGCCGGCAACGGCTGGCGCTCTCCGCATGAGGGGGAGGGTTCGATGACCACCGCCGCCGACGCGCCGGGCGTGCTCCCTTCCCAGTCCCTGCGGGCCCTGATCGCCTCCGGCGCCATCTCCGCGCAGGGGGTCGTGCCGGCCGAGCTGATCCAGCCCGCGAGCCTCGACCTCCGTCTCGGTCCTGTCGCCCACCGCGTCCGCGCCTCGTTCCTCGCCGGCGGCGGCGCGACGGTGTCGGAACGCCTCCAGCGGTTCGCCATGCATTCCATGGACCTCTCGGGCGGAGCGGTGCTGGAGAAGGGCTGCGTGTACCTCGTGCCGTTGCAGGAGCGTCTGGCCCTGCCCGGGGGCGTCTCCGGCGCCGCCAACGCCAAGTCCTCCACCGGCCGGCTGGACCTGCTGACCCGCCTCGTGACCGACCGGGGCGAGGAGTTCGACCGGATCGAGCCCGGCTATGACGGCCCCCTCTACGCCGAGATCAGCCCCCGCTCCTTCTCGGTCCTCGTCCGGCCGGGCATGCGCCTCAACCAGATCCGCCTCCGCCGGGGCGACGCGGCGCTGACGGACGAGGCCCTGCACGCCCTCCACGCCCGCGAGCGGCTGGTGGATGTCGAGCCCCATATCGACGGCGGACTGGCCTTCTCGGTGGACCTGACGCCCTCGGGCGACCGTCCGGTGGGCTGGCGCGCGAAGCCGCATACCGGGCTGATCGACCTCGACCGCATCGGGGCCTACGACCCGGCCGAGTTCTGGGAGCCGCTGTTCCCGGGGCCGGAGGGCGGGCTGATCCTGGACCCCGCCGCCTTCTACATCCTGGTGAGCCGGGAGAGCGTCCACATTCCCCCCGCGTACGCCGCCGAGATGCAGCCCTACCTCGCCATGGCCGGCGAGTTCCGGGTCCACTACGCCGGCTTCTTCGACCCGGGCTTCGGGCACGAGGCGGCGGGCGGCAAGGGTTCCCGCGGGGTGCTGGAGGTCCGCTGCTACGAGGCGCCCTTCGCGCTGGAGCACGGACAGGTGGTCGGGCGGCTGGTCTACGAGACCATGCAGGCGGTCCCCGACGTCCTCTACGGCGCGCAGGTCCAGTCCAACTATCAGGGTCAGGGCCTCAAGCTCGCCAAGCAGTTCCGGGAGCCGCGGCCGGGGCATGTTTCGCAGCGAAACGCAGGGTGACGCAGCGGCCGTTTCGCGGCGAAACATCGAGCGGACGGCGGCCAGCGCCCCTCAGTCGTCGCTCTCGAACATGCGCCGCTGGTTGGGGTCGTCCTCGTCCGGCTCCGGATCTCCGGGCGGGCGGTTGTCGAGGAGGCCGGCCTCGCGCAGCTCCCGCAGACCGGGCAGGTCCTTGGCGGAGGCCAGGCCGAAATGGTCGAGGAAGTCCTCCGTGACCACGTAGGTCGCAGGCCGGCCCGGCGTCATCCGGCGGCGGCCGAGCCGCACCCAGCCCCGCTCGATCAGCAGGTCCAGCGTGCCCCGCGAGACCGCGACGCCGCGGATCTCCTCGATCTCGGTGCGGGTGCAGGGCTGGTGGTAGGCGATGATCGCCAGCGTCTCCATCGCCGCGCGTGAAAGGGGCCGCGTCTCCACCACCTCCCGGCTCAGCAGCCAGCCGAGATCGGGGGCCGTGCGGAAGGCCCATTTGTCCTGAACCCGAACGAGGTGAACGCCACGCCCCTCGTATCTTTTACGCAACGCCTCTATCGCCGGACCCGCGTCGCAGCCCTGGGGAAGACGGGACGCGATCTCCGCGGAGGAAAGCGGAGCGGTCGCGGCGAAGAGAACGGCCTCGACCATCCGTTCCTGCTCGGCCGGGGGCGGCGAGGGAAACAGCGGGTCGGAGGGTCGGGACATGCCGCGCTCAGGCGCCGGGCGCCGGGCGGCGGCGCAGCATGATCTCGGAGAACGGAGCCTCCTGGCGCAGCTCGGCCTCGCCGCGGCGGACGAGCTCCAGCATCGCCACGAAGGTGGCGGCGGTGGCGGAGCGGCGGCGCGTGGGGTCGTCGCGCCATTCGGCCGGCAGGAAGGTTTGCAGGGTGCGCCAGTCCATCGCGTCGCCGATCAGCGATCGGAGGCGGGAGATCGCCTCCTCCGGCGTCAGCACCGGGGCGCGGTTCATGTGGAGGGGCTGGTAGTCCTCGCGCGTGCGGATGCGGGAATAGGCGCGCAGGAGGTCGATGAGGCTCGCGTCGTATTCCACGCGGCGGCGGGTGACGACGTGCTCGGCGTGGCCGCGGGCGAAGAAGTCCCGGCCGAGCTGGTCGCGGGCCATCAGCCGCGCGCCCGCGTCGCGCATCGCCTCCAGCCGTTCGAGCTGGAAGGCGAGGCGGGCGGCGAGCTCCTCGGCCGAGGGGCCCTCGTCCTCGGGCTCGGGCGGCAGCAGAAGGCGCGACTTGAGGTAGGCGAGCCAGGCGGCCATCACCAGGTAGTCGGCGGCAAGCTCGATGCGCAGGCGCTTGGCGGCCTCGACGAAGGAGAGGTACTGCTCGGCGAGTTGGAGGATGGAGACGTGGCGCAGGTCCACCTTCTGGGTGCGCGCCAGCGTCAGGAGGAGGTCGAGCGGGCCCTCGAAGCCGTCCACGTCCACCACCAGCGCCTCGGCGGCGGCGCGGTCGTCGCCGGTCAGCGCGCCGGTGCGGCCGTCGGGGATGTCGCGGAGGGGGGCGGGGAGGCGCTCACGCATGGCGGGCGCGCGGGGCGTGAGCGGAAGGAGGCCCCCACCCATCCTCCCCCGCAGGCGGAGGAGGAGGCGCGGCATCGCATGCGGGGCGCAGGGGCCGGAGGGGATGCCGGCCTGCAGGCAGCCGCGCGACCCATTCATGCGCCTCCACGGGCCGGGGAGGAGGCGCCGCACGGGTGGCGGCGCGCGACGGAGAGGGTCGGCTCCCCCGCGGCGGCAGGCGCGTCGCGGTCGGTCGGAGCGCCGGCGCCGGAAGCGCGACGCCGGCAGGCCGCGGCGGGCGGGCCCGTTCCCGAAGGCGGGACCGTCGGGCCGCGGCCGGGCCCAACGGGAGGCGAGGCGTCAGCCGAAGCCGACGGGCGGGAGAACCCGGTCCGGGATGAGCGCCCCGGCCGATCGGGAGCCGGTCAGGCATCGGCCAGCTCCGCCGTGAGGGCGGCGTGGCGGGCGTCGGCCTCGGCCGGGTCGAAGGAGGCCGGGGCGCGGCGGGCGGCGAGCGCCGCGTCGGCCCGGCGGAGGGCGTCGCCCGTCAGGCGGGGGGTCGCGGCGAGGGCGGCCTCCATCTCGGTCCGTTCGCCGTTGCAGTGCAGGATCACGTCGCAGCCGGCGGCGAGGGAGGCCCGCGCGCGCTCCGTCATGTCGCCCGAGAGGGCGTTCATGGAGAGGTCGTCGGTCATCAGCAGGCCGTCGAAGCCGATGCGCTCGCGGATCGCGGCGATGCCGGCGGGGGACGTGGTGGCCGGGGCGTCCGCATCGAGCGCGGTCGTAGACCACGTGCGCGGTCATGCCGAGCGGCAGGTCCGCGAGAGGGCGGAAGGCGGCGAAGTCCGTGGCGTCCAGGTCGGGCAGCGGGGTCTCCACCACCGGCAGGGCGTAGTGGCTGTCGGCGGTGGCGCGGCCGTGGCCGGGGAGGTGCTTGAGGACCGGCAGCACGCCCCCCTCCAGCAGCGCGTCGGCCACCGCGCGGGCGTTGCGGGCGACGGTCGCGGCGTCGCGGCCGAGCGCACGGGTGGAGATGACCGCGTCGGTCTCGGGGAAGGCCACGTCGGCGAGGGGCATGCAGTTGCCGTCGATCCCCGCCTCGCGGAGCTCGTGGGCGATGAGGCGGAAGCGGAGGCGCAGGGCTTCCTCGGCCTTGGGGAGGGCGGAGACGGCGGGGAGCCGGGGCCACTCGCGCCAGTGCGGGGGCGCGGAGGCGGGCGACGCGGCCGCCCTCCTGATCCACGAAGATCGGGGCGTCCCGGCCGACCGTTTCGCGAAATTCCGACGTCAAAGCAAGGAGTTGCGCGGGGTCTTTCACGTTGCGCGCGAAGAGGATGAAGCCCCAGGGATCGGCGTCGCGGAAGAACGCGCGCTCGGCGGGCGAGAGGGCGGGGCCGGCGCAGCCGAGGATCGCGGCGGCGCTCACCGGACCGTCGCCACGATGCAGGCGTCCCCGCGGGCCTTCAGCGCGGCGCAGAGGTCGGCGGCGCGGTCGCGGTCGGGCATGGGGCCCACGCGCAGGCGGTAGAGGGTGCGGCCGCCGGATTCCACCGTGGTGACGGCGTGGGCGTAGCCCTGAAGGAGGTCGTCGTTGCGCGCGAGATGGCGCTTCCACTGCGCCTCGGCGATGGACTCGGTGTTGAAGGCGCCGAGCTGGATCGCGGTGTCGCCGGAGGCGAGGGAGGCGATCTGCGGCGCCTCCGGGGCGGCCGGGCGGGCGACGGAGCCGGGGGAGGGGGCGCACCGGCACTATGGGCGCGGCGGCGGGGGCGTCGGGAGGTCCGACGAGGGGACCATCGGCGCGGCGGGGGCCGAGGCCCGCTCGGCCAGCACGCGGGCGACGGCGCGCGTCGATGGGGTTCCCGGCCGTCGGCCTCCGCTTCGGCCCCGGCGGCCGGCGCGGCTTCGGAGAGGTAGGGGGCGGGGAGATCCTCGTCCGTCAGCGTCTCGGGCGCGGGGGCGAGGCTTGCGCCGGCCGGCTCGGCGCCGCGAGATCATGCGGGTGACGGCCATGTCGGAGCGGGCGAGCTTGAGGCCGCCCGGATCCTCGGGGAGGATCTTCATGGGGCCTTCCTCGGCCCGCAGGAACGGGATCTGGCCGGCGTCGCGGGTCAGGAGGCCGTAGCCCCAGGAGGCCGATGCCCCACAGGAGCGCCGCCGCGCACACCGCGCCTGCGCCGGCCACGAGGCTCCGGCGGCCCGACCGGGGGGAGTCGTCATCTGCGGCCATGTCGGCCATAGGGGTTCCGCGCCTGCTATGCGCCCTGCGCCCCGGAGTTTTCTCCGTGAGCCGGGCCCTGACTGCTCGCGACCCCGGCCGCGGACGTCTAGCGCATCTCTTCGAGCGGGGTCACGCCAAGGATACCCAATCCTGCCGAAATCACAACCGCCACGGCGCGCACGAGGGAAAGGCGGGCGGCGGTGCCCTGCGGATCCTCGGGCTGGACGAAGCGCAGGCGCGGGCTCCTCCTTCCCGCGGTTCCACAGGGCGTGGAAGTCGGAGGCGAGGTCGTAGAGGTAGAAGGCCACGCGGTGCGGCTCGTGGTGCTTGGCCGCGGTCTCCACCAGCCGGGGCCATTCGGCGACCTTGGCGGCCAGGGCGAGTTCGGCCGGGTGGTCGAGGGGGCTCAGGTCCGAGACGGGCGCGTCGGCGAGGCCGGCCTCGCGCGCCGTGCGGAAGATGGAGTGGGCGCGGGCGTGGGCGTACTGGACGTAGAAGACGGGGTTGTCCCGCGATTGCTCCAGCGCCTTGGCGAAGTCGAAATCCAGCGCCGCGTCGTTCTTGCGGGTGAGCATCACGAAGCGGGTCACGTCGCGGCCCGACCTCGTCCACCACGTCGCGCAGGGTCACGAAGGTGCCGGCGCGCTTGGACATCTTGAACGGCTCGCCGTTCTTGAAGAGGCGCACGAGCTGGGTGAGCTTGATGTCGAGCGGCACCCGCCCGTCCGAAAGCGCCGCGGTGGCGGCCTTCAGGCGCTTGACGTAGCCGCCATGGTCGGCGCCGAAGATGTCGATCAGCTCGTCGAAGCCGCGCTCGACCTTGTCGAAGTGGTAGGCGATGTCGGGGGCGAAGTAGGTCCAGCCGCCGTCGGACTTCTTCAGCGGGCGGTCCACGTCGTCGCCATAGGCGGTGGACTTGAACAGGGTCTGGGGGCGGGGCTCCCAGTCCTCGGGCGTCTTGCCCTTGGGGGGCTCCAGCGTGCCGACGTAGATCAGGCCCTTCGAGCCTCGAGCGACTTGAGGGCGCCTCGATGCGGCCGCCGTCGTAGAGCGACTTCTCGGAGAAGAAGACGTCCATCTTCACGCCGAGGGCCAGGAGGTCCTCGCGGATCATGTCCATCATCATCCCGGTGGCGATGTCGCGGACGGGGATCAGCCACTCGGACTCGGGCTTCTCCAGCAGGCTGTCGCCGAAGCGGTCCTTCAGGGCCTGGCCGACGGGGACGAGGTAGTCGCCGGGGTAGAGGCCGTCGGCGATGGCGGGCTCCAGCCCGTGGGCCTCGCGGTAGCGCTCATAGGCGGAGCGGGCGAGCACGTCGACCTGCGCGCCGCCGTCGTTGATGTAGTATTCGCGGGTGACCTCGTGGCCGGTGAAGGCCAGCAGCGAGGCGAGCGCGTCGCCGAAGACCGCGCCGCGGGTGTGGCCCACATGGAGCGGCCCGGTGGGGTTGGCGGAGACGTATTCGACGTTGATCTTCCGCCCCGCGCCCACGCCGGAGCGGCCGAATTCCGCGCCCTGCGAGAGGGCGGCGGCGACCGCCTCCCGCCAGACGGAGGCGTTCGAGGCGCAGGTTGAGGAAGCCGGGGCCGGCGATCTCGGCGCGGTCCACGCGCGCGTCGGCCTCAAGCCGGGGGGCGAGGAGGTCCGCGATCTCCCGCGGCTTGAGGCCGGCGGGCTTGGCGAGGACCATCGCGGCGTTGGTGGCCATGTCGCCATGGGCGGGATCGCGCGGCGGCTCCACGGCGACGTTGGCGAGGTCCAGCCCCTGCGGGAGCGCCCCTTCCGCCGCCAGGGCGTCGAGGCTCCGGGTCACGAGGGCGCGGATGTCGGCGAAGAGGTTCATGGGCGTCGGTCCCGCTTTGATGGCGCGCGACCATTGCCACCGGCGGGGGGCCGGGTCAACGCGGGGGCCGCTTGAAGCGTCAGCGACGGCATCGTCGGCAGCGTCGGCGCCGAGGACCGGCACGGGAGGGGCGTCGATGCCGGACCGCGCGCGGGGGCGCTTCGGGATCATCGACCTGCGGCTCCGGGCGGGACCCCGTTCGTCTCCGGCGAAGGCTAGACGCGCGCCTGCGGGTCGGTGAGGGCCCGATGCTCCTGCAGGGCGAAGCGGTCGGTCATGCCGGCGATGTAGTCGGCCACCACGCGGGCGCGCTCGGTCTGGCCGGAGGCGCTGACGGCGGCGTCGCGCCAGTCGTCGGGGAGGACGCGGGGCGTGTCGAGGTAGATCTCGAACAGCTCGGTCACGACCTGCGTGGTCTTGCGGCGCATCCGCACCACGCGCCAGTGGCGGTACATGCGGTCGAACAGGAAGGCGCGGACCTGGCGCAGGTCCGAGGCGAGGCCGGGGGAGAAGGCGATCACCGGGCGGCCCAGCGCGCGGATGTCGGCGGCGGTCCCGGGCGCGGCGGCGGCGAGCGCGAGGCGCGAGGTCTCCAGCACGTCCTCCACCAGCGCGCCGAAGACGCGGCGCAGGGCCTCGTGCTGCCGGCGGTCCCGGGAGAGGGCGGGCCAGCGGCGGTCCACCTCGGCGAAGCAGTCGCCCACGATGGGGAGGGCGGTCAGCTCCTCCTCGGTGAAGAGGCCGGCGCGCAGGCCGTCGTCGAGGTCATGGGTGTTGTAGGCGATGTCGTCGGAGAGGGCGGCGGCCTGCGCCTCGGCGGAGGCGTGGGTGTGGAGGTCGAGGTCATGGAGGGCCGCGTAGTCCGCGAGCGCGTGGGGGAGCGGGGGCGCGACGGGGCCGTTGTGCTTGGCGAGGCCCTCCAGCGTCTCCCATGTCAGGTTGAGGCCGTCGAACTCGGCGTAGCGGGCCTCCAGCCGGGTCACGATCCTGAGCGCCTGGGCGTTGTGGTCGAAGCCGCCATAGGGGGCCATGCAGGCGGCGAGCGCATCCTCGCCGGTATGGCCGAAGGGGGTGTGGCCGAGATCGTGGGCGAGGGCCACGGCCTCGGCGAGTTCTTCCGTGAGGCCCAGCGCGCGGGCCAGCGTGCGGGCCACCTGCGCGACTTCGAGGCTGTGGGTCAGGCGGGTGCGGTAGTAGTCGCCCTCATGCTCCACGAAGACCTGGGTCTTGTGCTTCAGCCGGCGGAAGGCGGAGGAGTGGATGATCCGGTCGCGGTCCCGCTGGAAGGGCGTGCGATGCGCGCTCTCGGGCTCGGGGTGGAGGCGGCCGCGGGAGGCGTCCGGCAGGCAGGCGTAGGGGGCTGACATCGGCGGTCCGGCTTGCGTCGGGGGCGCAGGGGATTACATGATGGGGCGTCTTACACGACCTCTTCTCAGGGGGAAACCATGGCCGGACTGGACGTGCCCACGCTGGACCTCGGCGCGCTGCCGCCGAGGGTGACCGACCGCGCCTTCGCGCGGCTTGGCGAGATCTCCGACGAAGCCGGGCGCCCGCAGCTTCTGCGCGTGGCGGTAGAGGGGGGCGGCTGTTCGGGCTTCCAGTACGACATCCGGCTGGAGGAGGCGCCCGAGGCCGAGGATCTGGTGCTGGAGAAGGCCGGACAGAAGGTGCTGGTGGACCCGGTGTCGCTGCCGTTCCTCTCGGGCGCGGTGATCGACTTCACCGAGGAGCTGATCGGCGCGCGCTTCGCCATCGACAACCCCAATGCGCAGAGCTCCTGCGGGTGCGGGGTCAGCTTCTCGCTCTGACCGCGGCTCAGGACTCGGGCTGGAGGGTGCAGGAGAAGATCCTGCGCCCGCGCGAGGGCGTATCTTCAAGTCGCCCGTCGGCGAACACGCAGGGCTTGTAGCCGGGCTTGGAGAGCACGAGCGTCTCCAGCATCTTCTCCGGGATGATCCGTTCCAGCCAGGTGCGGCCAAGATCGGTCTGGTCGAGCCGCACTCCGGCATTCGTCGGGGAGGAGGTGACGAGCAGCGCGATCTTGGGCGTCGGCTCGAAGACCCGCCACAGCTGCCAGTCGAAGAGCGCGCGCGATTCCTCCCGCGAGACCGGATTCCTGGGCCGCTGCGACGGCCGGTGCGCCGCCAGCGTCTCCGTGCCGTAGTCGGGCTGCCAGACGAGGTCGTCGGCCCCCACGTCCGCAACCAGCCCTTCCGCCGTCCAGCGCAGGATCCGCTCGGCGGGCAGGAGCGCCTTTTCCCCCCTGCGCGCGAGCACGAGAGAGACGGATCCGAAAGCCTCCGTCTCGACGCGCGCCACGTCGCCGATGGGCGCACCCTCCCGGTCGAAGGCGGAGGGGGCGAAGAGGGCGGGATCGGAGAAGTCGGCGACGCAGCCATAGGCCTCTTCCACGGCGGCGACGAGATCGCCGCCGTCGTCCGCGATGATCTCGGGGGCGGCGGCGTCGCGCTCGGCCAGCAGGGCGGGGGTGCAGGGCTGGGCCAGGGCGGCCGAGGCGGCCGCCGCGGCGATCGACGCGAGGAGGAGCAGGCGCGTCATGGCGCGCTCCCCGCCCCGGCCATCGCCCGGGTCGCCAACATCACGAAGCAGACGAAGGCCAGGTGGAGCTGCAGCGCCTGGACGGCCAAAGCCTCGCCCAGGAAGCCGATGTCGCCGCTGCCCAGGGCCGCCACGTCCAGCGCCTCGCTCCGGGCCATGAAGCCCGTGTTGAAGGCCAGGAGCTGGAAGGCCAGGAACGCGAGCAGCAGCGCCTGATCGAAGCCGCGCAGCCGCCGCGGCCCGTCGATCATCGCCTTGACCGTGAAGCCGGCCAGCACGAAAAGGCCGATGGCGCCGGTGGTGAGCATCCCCACCGCATCGTCCAGCAGGCTCTGCAGGAGGCGAGCCTGGTTCGAGCCCGACAGGCCTGCCTTGAGGGACGGAACCTCGAACGGCGGCGCCCATGTCCAGACGGCGGGCGCAAGCGCCAGGGCCGCAGCGCCTGCGAGAACGGGGGGAACGATGCTCCGCATGGGTTCGAATTCCGATCGGCTCAAATCGCTGGGGCTAGGATAGCACGAATTGCGGGTCGCGCAGAACGGCTTCCTTCCCCCTCGCCTTCCCGGCTCCGGGTGGTAGTGTGCGCCCTTCCCGCCCCTCCGCGATCCACGGACTGATGCTAGATACCGCCCCCCTTCTGAAATCCGTCTTCGGCTTCAGCGCCTTCCGTCCCGGTCAGGCCGAGATCGTGGAGGCGATCCAGGCCGGGCGCGACGTGCTCGCCATCATGCCCACCGGCGGGGGGAAGTCCCTGTGCTACCAGCTCCCCGCTCTGGCGCGGGAGGGGGTGACGGTCGTGGTCTCTCCCCTCATCGCGCTGATGCGGGACCAGGTGGCGGGGCTGCGCGAGGCGGGGGTGGAGGCGGGGGCGCTGACCTCGGCCAACGCGCCCGAGGAGAACGAGCGGGTGTTCGACGCCATCGACCGGGGCGCGCTGAAGCTGCTGTATCTGGCGCCGGAGCGGCTGAGTTCGTCGCGCGCGCTGCTGGCGCGGCTCAACGTCTCGCTGCTGGCGGTGGACGAGGCGCATTGCGTAAGCCAGTGGGGGCATGACTTCCGGCCGGATTACCTGAAGATCGGCGAGCTGCGGCGCCAGTTGGGGGTGCAGACCGCCGCCTTCACCGCCACCGCGGACGAGGAGACGCGGGCCGAGATCGCGGAGAAGCTGTTCGAGGGGCCGCCGGAGGTGTTCCTGCGCGGCTTCGACCGGCCGAACCTGTTTCTGGCCTTCGAGGCGAAGAGCAGCCCCCGCAAGCAGCTGATGGACTTCGTGCTGCCGCGCGCCGGGCGGTCCGGGATCGTCTATGCGGGATCGCGGAACAAGACCGAGGTGCTTGCGCAGGCGCTGCGCGATGCGGGGGTGGCCGCCCTGCCCTATCATGCGGGGCTGAGCGGGGAGCTGCGGGCGGAGACGCAGGACAGGTTCTCGGCCGAGGATCTGGTGATCTGCGCCACCGTCGCCTTCGGCATGGGCGTGGACAAGCCCGACATCCGGTTCGTGGCGCATGCGGACCTGCCGAAATCGGTGGAGAGCTATTATCAGGAGATCGGGCGCGCGGGGCGCGACGGGGCGCCGGCCGAGACGCTGACCCTCTACGGGATGGAGGACATCAAGCTCCGCCGCATGCAGATCGACGAGGGCATGGCGCCCGAGGCCCGCAAGCGCGCCGACCACCAGCGGCTGAACGCGCTGCTGGCGCTGGCCGAGGCGCCGGGGTGCCGCCGGCAGGTGCTGCTGTCCTATTTCGGCGAGGCGCGGCCGGAGCCATGCGGGAACTGCGACCTGTGCCGCAAGCCGCCCAGGCTGTTCGACGGGACCGAGGCCGCGCAGAAGGCGCTGTCGGCGATCTACCGCACCGGGGAGCGCTTCGGCGCGGAGCATGTCATCGGCGTGCTGCGCGGGCAGGTGGACGAGCGCGGGCAGCGGCTGGGCCATGACCAGCTTTCGGTGTTCGGCATCGGCAAGGACATGGAGAAGGGCGTCTGGCGGGGCGTCCTGCGTCAGTTGCTGGCGCTGGGGCTTGCGGCCGTGGACGGCGCCACGGGCGGCTGGCGGCTGACCGAGGAGGCGCGTCCCGTCCTGAAGGGCGAGCGGCGGCTGGAGCTGCGCGAGGACACGTTCCGGGAGCGCAAGGCCGACCGCAAGGCCCCCGCCGCGCTGGTGGACGAGGCGGACGAGCCGCTGCTCTCGGCGCTCAAGCGCCTGCGCAGGCAGCTGGCCGAGGCGCAGGGCGCGCCGGCCTACGTGGTGTTCCCAGACCGGACGCTGTTCGACATGGTGGCGCGCAAGCCGCGGACGCTCGATGAGCTGGCGCAATGCAACGGCGTGGGGGAGACGAAGCTCGCGCGGTACGGGGCGGCGTTCCTGCAGGCGCTCACGGATGCGCCGGCCGCGGAGGAGCATCCCGCCCGCGTGCGGGTGGCCGCCAAGGGCGACGGCGCGGTGTTCGATGCGCTGCGCGAGGCGCAGAACCGGCTCAGCCGGGGCGCCGACGGGACCGGAAAGCCCATGAGCTGCACGAGCGCGGTGCTGGCCAAGGTGGCCGAGGCGCGGCCGGGGAGCATGGAGGCGCTGGCGCGGATCCTGGGCGAGCAGAAGGCGGAGCGGTTCGGGCCGGTGTTCCTCGCCATCATCGCCGCGGCCGAGTGAGGGGGGAGCCATGAAGATCGCCACGTTCAACATCAACGGCGTGAAGGCGCGGCTGCCGGCCCTGCTGGACTGGCTGAAGGCTGCGGAGCCCGACGTGGTCTGCCTGCAGGAGATCAAGTCTCAGGACGCGACCTTCCCGCGGGAGCCCATCGAGGACGCGGGCTACAACGTCGAGACCCACGGGCAGAAGGGGTTCAACGGGGTGGCGATCCTCGCGCGCCGGCCCATCGAGGACGTGATGCGCGGGTTGCCCGGCGACGACGGCGACGAGCAGGCGCGGTACATCGAGGCCACGATCTCGGGCGAGGGCGCGGCGGTCCGGGTCTGCGGGCTGTATCTGCCCAACGGCAACCCGGCGCCGGGGCCGAAATACGACTACAAGCTCGCGTGGATGGAGCGGCTGCGGCTGCGGGCGGCGGAGCTGATCGCGGCGGAGGAGACGGCGGTGCTCGCCGGCGACTTCAACGTGATCCCGCAGGCGGAGGACGCGGCCCGGCCCGAGGCCTGGCGGGAGGACGCGCTGTTCCTGCCCGAGAGCCGCAAGGCGCTGCGCCGGATCGTGCATCAGGGCTGGACCGATGCGCTGCGCGCCCGGCGCCCGGAGCCGGAGGTCTACACCTTCTGGGACTACCAGGCCGGCGCCTTCCGGCGGAACGACGGGATCCGCATCGACCACCTGCTCCTGTCCCCGCAGGCGGCGGACCGGCTGCTGGACGCGGGCGTGGACAAGGAGGCGCGGGCGCAGGACAAGCCCTCAGACCACGCGCCGGTCTGGATGGAGCTGCGGCTCTGAGCGAGGGCGTCGGCCGGCGGCGGGGCGGCCGGCGCGGGCGGGCGGAGGGTCGGCGGCTTCAGGGAGGGACCGGGCATCGGCCGGGGCGGCGGCAGGACCCCGCCTTGCGGCCCCCTGCCCCGCCTCATAGGTAGCGGCGCAGGCAGGCGGAGAGACCGAGCATGAGCGTGACCCCAGAGGACATCCTGAAGGCGCTGGCCCGCGTGGTGGACCCCGCGAGCGGCAAGGATCTCGTCGCCGCCGACATGGTGCGCGCGCCGGGGTTCGAGAACGGGCAGGCCCGGTTCATCCTGGAGGTGGACCCCCGCCGCGGGAGGGAGCTGGAGGGGGTGCTGAAGGCCGCCGAGGCGGCCGTGGGCGCGCTGCCGGGGGTGGAGCGGGTCTCGGGCGTGCTGACGGCGCATGGGCCGGCGCCCGTCGCGCCGAAGGGGCCGGCGCCGGACCTCAAGATCGGGCGGCATCCGACGCCTCAGGCCTCGAAGAAGATCGACGGGGTGAACCGGATCATCGCGGTGGCTTCGGGCAAGGGAGGGGTGGGGAAATCCACGCTGTCGGCCAACCTCGCGGTCGCGCTGGTGCGCGAGGGCAAGCGCGTGGGGCTGCTGGACGCGGACATCCACGGGCCGAGCCAGGCGCGGATGATGGGGGTGAGCGAGCGGCCCCGGTCCGACGGCGAGACGATCTTCCCGCTTGAGGCGCACGGGCTTCGGATGATGTCCATCGGGCTGATGCTGCCGGAGGACGAGGCCGTGATCTGGCGCGGGCCGATGCTGATGGGCGCGCTTCAGCAGCTTCTGGGCCAGGTGCAGTGGGGGGAGCTGGACGCGCTGGTCGTGGACCTGCCGCCGGGGACCGGGGACGTGATCCTGTCGCTCTGCCAGAAGGCGGAGGTGACGGGGGCGCTGATCGTCTCCACCCCGCAGGACGTGGCGCTGCTGGACGCGAAGAAGGCCATCGCGATGTTCAGGAAGCTGGAGACGCCGATCCTGGGACTGATCGAGAACATGAGCGGCTTCGTCTGCCCCCATTGCGGCGAGGAGAGCCACATCTTCGGCCATGACGGCGTGAAGGCGGAGGCGGAGCGGCTGGGGCTGCCGTTCCTCGGTTCCATCCCCCTGCAGCTGGAGATCCGGGTGGCGGGGGACGAGGGCGAGCCCATCGTCGCCCGTGATCCCGACGGGCCGCAGGCGCAGCCCTTCCGGGCGCTGGCGCGGCGGCTGATCGAGGGCGGGGTCGTCTGAGGCGAGGGCGCAAGGCCCACGCGCAGGGCCGGCAGGGCGCGGCGTCGGGGCGCATCGGCAAGTGTTGCGGGAACCTTCCGTTGGTCCGCCGCTTGAGATCGGGCCGGATCACCCGGTCCCGCCTTGCCGCTTGCCGGACCGCGGGCTAGCGTTGATGCCGCGCCGCATCCGCCAGGCGTGCCCGCAACGGGCCCACAGGGCCCAGACACAGGAGCGGATCCTTTGCGCCTTCGCCTCGGCTGCGAGCTGACCTACGACCTCATCGCGCCCACCCCGATGATCGCGTTGCTGAACGTGCACTACTCCCGGGTGCCGTTCCTGGAGATGCCGGACCGGCTGATCACCTCGCCCGCCGTGCCGGTGGACGGATACCGGGACGTGTTCGGCAACTGGTGCTCCCGCCTCGTGGCGCCGCCGGGCCGGTTCACCATCGGGACGGACGGCGTGATCCTCGACGACGGCTCGCCCGATCCGCAGGAGGTGGGCGCCGCGCAGCACGCCATCGAGGATCTGCCCGCCGACGCGCTCCAGTTCCTGCTGGGCTCCCGCTACTGCGAGACCGACCGGCTGATGGACGAGGCGTTCCGCCTCTTCGGCCATACCCAGCCGGGCTGGCCGCGGGCGCATGCGATCTGCGAGTTCGTGCACAACCACATCACCTTCGGCTACGAGAACGCGCGCGCCACCCGCACCGCCTTCGAGGCCTATCAGGAGGGGGTCGGCGTGTGCCGGGACTTCGCGCATCTGGCGGCGACGTTCTGCCGGTGCATGAACATCCCCACGCGCTACTGCAACGGCTACATCTCGGATATCGGGGAGCCGCCGCCCTACGCGCCGATGGATTTCGCAGCCTGGATCGAATGCTACCTCGGCGGGCGCTGGCGGACCTTCGATCCGCGCAACCTGAAGCCGCGGATCGGGCGGGTGCTGGTGGCGCGAGGGCGCGACGCCTCGGACATTCCGCTGACGCACACCTTCGGGGCCGCAAACCTCGTGGGGTTCAAGGTCTGGACCGAAGAAGCGATGTGACAGGCCGCAACGCCGATTTCAAAGGGCCCCGCCGGAATGGCTGCACGTTCGGCTCTATGGGGCATAGCAACCCGATCGAATGATGCGGCGAAATGGCCTAGCGAGATCCGAGCGGACGAAGAAGCGCCTGGCGTCAGCTCCGCGACACCTGTTCCCGTCGAAGAGAACTGGAGAGCCTGCCGACCAACAGGTTGGCAGGCTGGGACGTCGGGGCGGCCAGCACAAGACAGCCTTCAACCTCGGGAAAGACCTGGTCGACCGCAAGCGGGTGGACGGCCGCGCGGCCAAGCGCGCTGACCAATTGGATGACGCTGCATCCGACGAATGTCACCAGAAGGTGCAGTTCATCATGGAGCGCTTCGTCACGAACGTCGCGCATCTTCTCGACGAAAAGGCGAAGGCGATGGTGGTCACAAGCTCGCGCGCCGCCGCCGCGCGCTACAATAAAGCCTTCGACGCCTTCGTCGAGGCGACATGATAGGCGAGCGCGTCTCTCATGTCCTCATCGAGCGCCTGGGCGCTGCAGGCCCGCCCCATCCCCGATGGCGCGAGCATCCGGATCAGCTTGCGGATGCCGACGCCGTTCACCAGCGCCATCGGGATCGCGACGTTGTCCGCCGATCTGCGCTGACGCCGATGGTCGAGAATCGTGCTGATCCTCGCGCCCGGACGGCCGCGGCAGGGCTTGTGGATCGGCCTGACGCGCGCAGGCGCCGACATGGTTTCGCCCTCCTCGGATCCCTTCGCTCCTGTCGCCGCGCCGTTGAGGACGAACTCGTTGGGCGCGTCGAGGTAGGCGCATCCGCAGGCTCCGCAAACCGGGCCCATGAAGATGCCGTTGTGCGACCGCAGCCGATCCACCTCGACCTGCATGCGCTCGTTCGAGAGGAGCTCGAAGCTGGCGCCGCAGGGGCCGCGGCCGGCGCCGAACCGGCGCCCGAGCCGCTTGCGGTCGAGCCACGTGTGCGGATCGTCCTCATACTCGAGCGCCGAGGACGTGCGTCGGAACGCGTCTCCGCGAGCCCCGTGCCGATCTTGCAGCACCACAGGCCGACCATCCCCGGGTTGGACCGCAAGGCAGCGACGGCGGACCGGGCCGCCACGCTTCTTCGGCGTTGCGCCGCCGAACTCGGCCGCTTCCCCGAAGTTGCCGCAGTCGGGATCGTGGCAGGCGTTGAGGTTGAGATATTTGAGTGAAGACGGGCGGATCTGCTCCAGCGACAGGTTGGGGATGCGCTTCATCGACGGCTTTCCGCTCCTGGCAACGATCAAGCCGCCGCAGACGAGAGGCGCAGGACCAGCTTGGTTCTTCTTCGGGAGTGTTTCTCATAGGAATTCCCACGGGCCGTCCGCGAATGACCGCCAGCCGGATGTGAAGAGAGACGCAACCGGAACAGGCGCCTGCAGCTATGCCCCATGGAGCCGAACGTGCAGCCTGCGGGAGGAGGCACGTTCCGCACCCTCCGCACCGCGTTTCGCAGCGAAACGGGCGCTTGCGTATCGTATATGCCTCTCACCATTATTCTTAACCCTTGTGAACGGCGGCGGCGCCCTCGCGCGCGCTTGCGCCAGCGGCCCGCGCGCCGCTAGGGTCCGCCCCGCCCGAATGCGCCGCCCCAGGAGCCTCCAATGAAAGACGCAGAGTTCGACGCCCTGATCCGGCGCGCCATCGACGGCAAGACCAAGCCGCCGGGCTCGCTCGGCCGGATCGAGGAGGCCGCGGCCCGCCTCGCCTCCCTGCAGGAGACGCTGGAGCCCCGCGCCGAGACCTGCCGCCTGACCATCTTCGCCGCCGATCACGGGATCGCGGCGGAGGGCGTCTCGGCCTTCCCGCAGGCGGTCACGGGGCAGATGGTCCTGAACTTCCTGGCCGGCGGCGCCGCGGCCAACGTGTTCGCGCGCGCGGTCGGGGCGTCCTTGCAGGTGGTGGATGCGGGCGTGGCCTCGGACCTGGACGCCCCGGGGCTGGTGAAGCGCAGGTTGGGGCCGGGGACCGGGAACTCCGCGAAGGAGCCCGCCATGAGCGCCGGGACGCTGGCCCGCGCGCTGGATGCCGGGCGGGCGCTGGCGGCCGAGGATGACGCGGACGTCGCGGCCTATGGCGAGATGGGGATCGCCAACACCGCCTCCGCCTCGCTGGTGATCCACAAGCTTTCGGGGGTATCGCTGGAGACGCTCACCGGGCGGGGCACGGGGTTGAACGACGCAGGACTCGCGCGAAAGCGGGAGATCCTGACCCGCGCCGCCGCCCGCACCGGCGAGTTGTCGCCCGAGGCGGCGCTGGCGGAATACGGCGGCTTCGAGATCGCTATGATGGCCGGCGCCATGCTGGGCGCGGCCGAGGCGCGCCGCCCCGTGCTGGTGGACGGTTTCATCGCCACCGCCGCCGCCATGGCCGCGCGGGCGCTGGAGCCCTCGGCGGAGGCGGCGTTCTTCTATGCGCATCGGTCGGCCGAGCAGGGGCACCGGGCGGCACTTGGGCATCTGGGGGCCGAGCCGCTGCTGGAGCTGGGGATGCGGCTGGGCGAGGGGACGGGGGCGCTGCTGGCGTTCCCGCTGCTGAAATCCGCCGCCGCGATGCTGCGCGAGATGGCGAGCTTCGAGAGCGCGGGCGTCTCGGGGGCGAGCTGAATGGACCGCGCCTCGGCCCGCGTGGCGGGGCATCTGGGGGAGCTGATCCAGGGGCGGCTGGGGCCTTCGGGGCCGGTGGCGCTGGTGACGCTGCCCTGCCCGGCGCTGGGTGCGACGGCGCGGGTGTCTGCGGGGGATTTCGCGGTGAAGGACCCGGCGCGGCTGCTGCCGAGGCGGGATGCGGAGGCGCTGCTGCGGGCGGCGTTGGGCGAGGCGGCGGAGCTCGGGACGGTCGGTGGCGAGGCGGTCGGAGAAGAGGGGTTCGGGCGTGAGGCGGCCGAGGCCGGGGCGTGCCGGCGAGGGGCGGCGGGGGACGAGGCGGCAGGGCGCCGGGCGAACGGCCGGGGGGCCGCGACGGGCGAGGCGGCCCGGCGCGACGCGGCAGAGGACGACGTGACCGGGCGCGAAGCGGCCCGCCGCCAGGCTGTCGGGCGCGGAGCGGTCCGGCTTGACGCGGCCGAGCGCGGAGCCGACCCGCAGGGCGCGTGGGAGGCGACCGGCCGCGCGGCGACCGCAGGCGAAGCGGTCGGCCCCGAGGCGGGGGCGCGCAGTGCCGGCGCGGGCGAGGCGCAGGGGCGCGGGGCGGCCGAGCGCCGGCCCCCGCCTCTTCGGGTTCGCCTGAGGGCGGAGATGCCGCCGGGGGGCGGGGCGGGCGCCTCCACGGCCGCCCGGCTGGCGGTGCTGCGGGCCGCGGCGCGCGCGGCGGGGCGGGAGGCGCTCCCGCCCGAGGCGGAGGCGCGGCTGTGCCTTTCGCAGGAGGGGGCGACGGACCCGCTGATGTTCGAGGATCCGGCCGCGCGGCTGTGGGCGCCGCGGGGGGCGCGCACGCTGGCCGCCCTGCCCCGGCCGCCGAGGTTCGAGGTCGTGGGCGGCTTCGACGGGCCGTCGCGCCGGACCGATCCCGCGGACCTGGATTTCGCGGATGTTTCCGATCTTGCGGCGGCGTGGGGGCCTGCGGCGGCGCGGGGGGACCTGCCGGCGCTGGCGGCGCTCGCGTCGCTGTCGGCGGAGCGGCATGAGGGCCGTGGGCGGGCGCGGCTCGGGGCGTTGCGCGCGGCGGGGCGGGCGCATGGCGCGCTGGGGGTGGCGGTGGCGCATACCGGCTCGGCGAGGGCGCTGCTGTTCGCGCCGGGGGCGGGGGATCCCGCGGGGGCCGCGGCGATGCTGCGAGGGCTCGGGTTGCGCGGGGTGCTGAGGTTCAGGGCGGGGGGCGGGGCATGAGCGGCGGGTCTGCGCGACTGGAGGTCGGGCCGGCGGCGCGTGCGGGGCGTTTGCGCGCGAGGGGGGGCCTCGGCCTCCGGTCCCTGTCCGCGGCCGCCCGGCGCCGCCCCTCGCGGGAGGGAGGAGAGGGGGCGTTGCCGCTGGCCGGAGACGGCGCCCCGGCGGAGGGCGAGGCATGAGCGGCGCGCTGGCGATGCTGCTGGCCCTCGGGATCGAGGCCTGGGCGGGGTGGCCGGACGCGCTGCACCGGCGGATCTCGCATCCCGTGGTGTGGATGGGCCGGCTGATCGACCGGCTGGATCGGGAGCGCAACCGCGAGGAGGATGGCTGGGATGAGCGGCGCGCGGCGGGCGTGCGGGCGGCGCTGACGGTGATCGGGGTCTCGGCGGGGGCTGCGGTGTTCGCGGGGTGGCTGCTGCCCGGAGGGGCGGTGGGGGTGGCGCTGACGGCGGCTCTCGCGTGGCCCTTCGTGGCGGCGCGGTCGCTTCATGACCATGTCTCGCCGGTGGCCGAGGCGCTGGAGGCGCGGGACCTGCCGGCCGCGCGCGGGGCGGTGGCGCGCATCGTGGGGCGGGATCCGCGGTCGCTGGACGAGCGGGGCGTGGCGCGGGCGGCGCTGGAGAGCCTGGCGGAGAACGCCTCGGACGGGGTGGTGGCGCCGCTGTTCTGGGGGGCGCTGCTGGGGCTGCCGGGGATCGTGGGCTACAAGGCGGTCAACACGCTGGACTCGATGATCGGGCACCGCAGCCCGCGGCACGAGGCGTTCGGGCGCTTCGCAGCCCGGCTCGACGATCTGGCGAACTGGGCGCCGGCGCGGCTGACGGGGCTGGCGCTGGCGATGGCCTCGGGGCGGCCGGAGGAGGCGTTCCGGGCGATGCGGCGGGATGCGAGGTTTCATCGCTCGCCCAACGCGGGCTGGCCGGAGGCGGCGATGGCGGGGGCGCTGGGGGTGCGGCTCTCGGGGCCGCGGGTCTACGGGGACCGGATCTCGGCCGAGCCCTGGCTGAACGGCGAGGCGCCGGACCCGACGGCCGAGGATCTGACGCGGGGGCTGACGCTGTATCGCCGGGCGATGTGGCTGTGCGCCGGGGCGCTGGCGCTGCTGTGGGTGCTGACGTGAGGCCGCCGGGGCCCGTCATCGGCGCAGACGTCGGGCGCGGCTGCGGCCCTCGCGCGGCGGCTGGCGAAGGGGCGGAGGCCGGCCGTCGCCGGTACGCGGGCGGTCGGGCCTCGCGCCGTGCGCCGCGGCCCGGGAAAGTTGGTGCGCGGCGGCCCCTTGGCGGCGGTTGGACCGGCAGGGACGTCGCGCGCCGCAAAGGGCGCGGCGGGGGCAGCGGAGCGGGCCCGCGCGGCAGGGCGGCGGGCGGCGACTTTCGCGATCAGCTTCCAGGGGCGGAGGCGGCCTGCGACGAGCGCAGCCGGAAGCGCGTCGCCGGTGAGCTGCCCGGGGCCGGGGTTCCCGATGACCGCGCTTCCGGGGGCTCGCGGTGGACGGAGCCTGCGGCATGACGCTGCGGGATCACGGCGGGAACCTCGCGGCGGCGCGGGCGAGGTTCGGAGAGGGGGCGTGGCTGGACCTCTCCACGGGCATCAACCGCAGGCCTTGGCCGATGCCGCCTCTGCCGGACGAGACGTTCCGCGCCCTGCCCGACGCCGGCGCCTTCGCGGCCTGCGAGGGTGCGGCGCGGGCGGCGTGGGGGGCGCCGGAGGGAGCCTCGGTCCTGCCGGTCGCGGGGGCGCAGGCGGCGATCCAGCTCATCCCCCGCCTGCGGCTGCATGGACGGGCGGCGGTGCTGGCGCCCACCTACAACGAGCACGCCGCCGCCTTTCGGGCCGAGGGGTGGCAGGTGGTGGAGACGCCGTCCCTCGCGGGGCTGGAGGGCGCGGACGCGGCGGTGGTGGTCAACCCCAACAACCCCGACGGGCGGCGGCATGAGCCCGAGGCGCTGCTGGCGCTGGCGGGCCGCGTGGGCCTGCTGGTGGTGGACGAGAGCTTCGGGGACGTGACGCCGGAGCTGTCGCTGGTTCCCTGGGCGGGGCGGGAGAACCTGCTGATCCTGCGCAGTTTCGGCAAGTTCCACGGGCTGGCGGGGTTGCGGCTGGGCTTCGCGCTCGGGGCGGAGGCGGAGGTGGCGCGGATGGCGGCGCTGGCCGGACCGTGGGCGGTCTCGGGGCCCGCGCTGGCGGCGGGGGCGGCGGCGCTGGCGGACCGGGCGTGGGCCGGGGAGATGCGGGCGCAGCTTGCGCGGGATGCGGCGCGGCTGGACGCGATGGTCTCGGCGCGGGGACTGGAGCTGATGGGGGGGACGGACCTGTTCCGCACCTACCGGGCGGCGGATGCGGGCGCGGCGCAGGCGGCGCTGGCGCAGGGGCGGGTGTGGACGCGGGCGTTCCCATGGTCGCGGAGCTGGATCCGGCTGGGGCTGCCGGGGCCGGAGGCGGAGTGGGCGCAGCTGGAGGCGGCGCTTGGGCGGCTATGACGTGCGCGCGCGGCGGGGTGGTCGGCGGCGGGAGCGGCGGACGCTCGGCTCTGATCAGAGCGCCCTCCTTGCCGGACGGGTGACGGCTGGAGCGGCGGGGGCGCCAGCGGCGGGCGGGAGTTTTCCCTCGGGGTGCGAGCGGGCGCGGCGGGAGGCGGCGGTCGGTCGGCTCTGACGTCGGCGCCCGCGTTGCCGGACGGGTGACGGCTGGAGCGGCGGGGGCGCCTGCGGGGGGCGGTGGCTTTCCGGCGGGGCGATGGGGAAAGGATCGCGCGTTCGCCTCGGTCGGCATGTTGGCGACGAGGCCGTCTCCGGGCTGATTTCAGGCGAGATGTCTCCGCTGCTCGCCGCGCCGGTCCGCGGAGCGCGCCAGCCGTGGCTCAGGGTCGTTCAGGAGCACCGACGGCGGCGGCGGATCGCGTGGCGGTAGGGCCCCGGCCAACCCCGGCCCGGCCTGGATGAGCGGCCTTCATCCTGACGCGCGTCCGGCGCCGGTCACAGGACGGCCATTTCGCCAAGGCCCGAGGCGGTTGCGGCCGAGGCTTTCCGGGCGCCTTGTCGAGGGCGGGGCCGGATCAGACCCCCGCGGCGGCCAGCGCCAGCATCCCGTCCACGTCCATATGCGCCTCCAGATGGGCGGCGAGGGCGTCGAGCGTCGCCTCGACCTCGGCGCCGTAGGCCGTGCCGGCGGGGGGAGCCCCGAGCGCCGCCACGAACGCCGCGCGGAAGGCGTCCTGCGCGAAGAGGCCGTGGAGGTAGGTGCCCGTGATCCGGCCGTCGGGGGAGGCGGCGCCCTCGGGGCGGCCCTCGACCTCCAGCCAAGGGGCGGGCGCGGTCCGGGCCCTCGGTCACGCCGATATGCATCTCGTAGCCCAGGACTTCGGCGCCGGTGGCGAGGTGGCGGGCGCAGACGCGGTGGAGGCGCTTGTCGGGGGTCATGACGGTGTCCACGTCCAGCAGGCCGAGGCCGCGGGCCTCGCCGGGGGGGCCCTCGATGCCGTCCGGGTCGGCGATGCGGCGGCCGAGCATCTGGTAGCCCCCGCAGAGGCCCAGCACCCGGCCGCCGCGGCGAACATGGGCCAGGAGGTCGATGTCCCAGCCCTGCGCGCGCAGGAAGGCGAGGTCGCCCAGCGTGGACTTGGAGCCCGGCAGGATCACGAGGTCGGCGTCGCCCGGGAGGGGGCGGCCGGGAGGGATCATCTCCACGCTCAGGGCGGGCTCCAGCTTCAGGGGGTCGAGGTCGTCGAAATTGGCGATGCGCGAGAGCATCGGGCAGACGACCTTGATCGGGCCGGAGGGGGCGGGGGCGGCGAGGTCGAGCGCGTCCTCGGCCGGAAGGCGGTGGGCCTGGGGGAACCACGGGATCACGCCAAGGCCGGGCCAGCCGGTGCGGGCGGAGATCAGGCGGTAGCCGTCGTCGAAGAGGCTCGGGTCTCCGCGGAACTTGTTGATGGCGAAGGCCTTGATGAGGGCGGCGTCGCCGGGGGGGAGGACGGCCTGCGTGCCGACGAGCTGGGCGATCACCCCGCCGCGGTCGATGTCGCCGATCAGCAGGACCGGCACGCGGGCGGCGGCGGCGAAGCCCATGTTGGCGATGTCGTTGGCGCGCAGGTTCACCTCGGCAGGCGACCCGGCGCCTTCGATGAGGACGAGGTCGGCCTCCTCGCGCAGGCGGTTGTAGCTTTCGAGGACGGGGGCGAGGAGCGCCGGCTTGAGGCGCGCGTAATCGCGCGCCCGGCAGGAGGCGATGCGGCGGCCCTGCACGATGACCTGGGCGCCGGTGTCGGTCTCGGGCTTCAGGAGGACGGGGTTCATGTCGGTGCGCGGCGCGACCCCGCAGGCGAGGGCCTGAAGGGCCTGGGCGCGGCCGATCTCGCCGCCGTCTTCGGTCACGGCGGCGTTGTTGGACATGTTCTGGGGCTTGAAGGGGCGCACGCGGAGCCCGCGGAGCGTGGCGGCGCGGCAGAGGCCGGCGACCAGCATCGACTTGCCGACATTGGAGCCGGCGCCCTGGAATCATGAGAGCGGTCATCGAAGGCCGGGCGGCGCGGCTGCGGGAGAGAGGCTGTGAGCGAAGGACGCGATCTGGAGCGGCGGCTGGCGGAGGCGCAGGCGGCCGGCGAGCTGCCGGGGCTGCATTCGGTGGTGGTCCTGCGCGGGGGGAAGCTGTTCGCGGAGGCGTATTTCCCCGGCGATGACCAGCGCTCGGGCGAGGCGCTGGGCGTCGTCGCGCCTGGGCCGGAGACGGCGCACGACCTGCGGTCGGTGTCCAAGAGCATGGTGGGGCTGCTTTACGGCATCGCGCTGGACGAGGGGCTGGTTCCGCGGCCGGAGGCCCCGCTGATGGCGCAGTTCCCGGAGCATGCGGACCTCGCGGGGCCGGACAAGGCGGGGATCGCGGTCGGGCACCCCTTGACCATGACCCTCGGGATCGAGTGGAACGAGGACATGCCCTATGACGGGCCGCACAACAGCGAGGTGGCCATGGAGATGGCGCCGGACCGGGTGCGGTACGTGCTGGAGCGGCCGGTGGCGGGACCTGCGGGGACGGTCTGGAGCTATTGCGGGGGCGCGACGGCGCTGCTCGCGGCGCTGATCGAGCGCGGCGCGGGGCTGCGGGTGGACGAGTACGCGCAGGCGCGGCTGTTCGCGCCGCTGGGGATCGCGCGTTGGGAATGGGTGGAGGGGCTGGGGCGCGGGCCGGACGCGGCCTCGGGCCTGCGGAGGACGGCGCGGATCGGGGCCTTGGTGGCGGAGCGGGGCCGGGCGGAAGGCGTGCAGGTCGTGCCCGAGGCGTGGGTCGCGGCGACGCTGACCCCGCAGGCGCGGCTGGGGGAGCTGGGCTATTCCAACGGCTGGTATCTGGGACCGGGCTGGGCCGCGGGGCTGGGGAATGGCGGTCAGCGGGTGATGGCGCATCCGGGGCTGGGGATGTCGGTCTCGGTGATGGCCGGGCGCTACGACGACCCGGAGGCGTGGCGGCTGGGGGCGCGGGTCGCGGAGGCGGCGTTCGGGCCGGGCTGAGGCGGGGCGCGGGTCGGTCCCGGCCGATGCGCGCGCCGTGATCGTCCCCTCATGACGGGGCGCCGGCGCGTTCCGGGGGCGGGAGGGCCGGCCGCGGCGCGCCGGGGGGATCAGAACTCCACCCCCGCCTGCGCCTTCATGCCGGAGCGGAACGGGTGCTTGACCAGCTCCATCTCGGTCACCAGGTCGGCCGCCTCGATCAGCGTCGTCCTTGGCGTTGCGGCCGGTCAGGACGACATGGGTCATCGGCGGCTTCTCGGTCGCGCAGGAAGGCGACCACCTCGGCGACGTCGAGGTAGTCGTAGCGCAGGGCGATGTTGATCTCGTCGAGCAGCACCATGCGGTTGTCTCGGGTCGCGGATCAGCTCCTTCGCCTTCTCCCAGGCGGCCTGCGCCATCTCGATGTCGCGGGCGCGGTCCTGCGTCTCCCAGGTGAAGCCCTCGCCCATGGTGTGGAACTGCGCAGAGGTCGGCGAACCGCTCCAGGATCAGGTCGCGCTCGCCGGTGCTCCATGCCGCCCTTGATGAACTGCACCACGGCGCAGGGCATGCCGTGGGCGATGCAGCGGAAGATCATCCCGAAGGCGGCCGAGGACTTGCCCTTGCCCTTGCCGGTATGGACGATGACCAGGCCCTTCTCGTCGGTCTTGGTGGCCATGATCTTGTCGCGGGCGGCCTTCTTCTTGGCCATCTTGGCGGCGTGGCGGGTCGGCGTCTTCGGTCATCTGCGGGCCTCCTCGCGGAGCTGGGGGCCGACGAGGTCGACCAGAAGCGCCGTCAGCTCGGGTTGCATGAAGGTGTAGAGGTCGGGGATGTCGAGGTCGCACGATCGCCCGGCCGCGCAGGCGGCGGGAATGGCGGGCGGTCAGGCGGGCCTTCTGGCGTTTCTCGAAGACGTAGATGCGGTGGGCCCAGTCGAGCTGTTCGGGGCTTACGGGGTGATCGGTGCCGTCCCGAGGCCGGCGAGGTCGGTGCGGATGCCGGGCCAGTCCTCGAACACCTGCGCCGCGGTGGGGGCGCGGTTGCGGGCGAGGCCGGAGATGAAGAGGACCCGGATCATGCCGGGCGCCTTCAGCGCGGTCGAGTCGGGCGCGGGCGGAGTTGGAGCGGGGCTGCCAGAGGCCGCGGTCGATCGCCTCCTCCAGGCGCTCGGCGATCTCGCGCAGGGCGGCGGGGTTGTGGGCTTCGATGAAGCCGCGGGTGGCGTCGTCCTCGAGGAAGGCGCTGTGGACCAGGTCGAAATGGTGGTTCCGCACCGCGTGGGTCGTGGCGGCGAAGGCGAAGAGGTAGTCGACCGTCGCCGCGATCTCGAAGGCGCCCTTGTAGCCGTGGCGCTTCGACGCCCTCGATCCATTTCGGGTTCACGACGCGGGAGCGGACGACGCGGCCGATCTCCTCGTCCAGCGTGCGGATCACCGGGCGCTCGGGGCGGGAATGGTCGTTGTGGTAGACGGGCGGGCGCGGTCCCGCGGAGGTGCTCGACGGCGGCGGCGGCGCCGCCCTCGAACTGGTAGTAGTCGTCGCGAATCCAGCAGGTCGTGCTCGCGGTTGTCCTGGTTCTGGACGATGGCCTCGGCCTGGCGACAGGCGGGTTTCGAGCTCCCGGCGCGCGGCGCGCCTTCCTCGCCGGCGCCGTAGGCGTAGCCGCCCCATGGCAGGTAGGCGTCGGCCAGGTCGGCGCGGCGGCGCCAGAGCCGCTCGTCGATCATCGCCTGCAGGCCCGCGCCATAGGCGCCGGGCTTGGAGCCGAAGACGCGGCGGGAGGCGGGGCCTTCGCCATCTCGGCGGCTTCGCGGCGGAAGCGGGCGGCGGCGGGGTTGTCGTGCTCGGGCTCGTCCAGGCGCATCACGGCGGCGGCGGCGGAGTCGACGAGGGCGATCTGCGCGGGGAAGGCGTCGCGGAAGAAGCCCGAGACGCGCAGGGTCACGTCGACGCGGGGCCGGCCGAGGGCGGTGGCGGGGATGATCTCGAACCCGGTGACGCGGCGGGTGGCGTCGTCCCATGCGGGCTCACGCCCATCAGCGCGAGCGCCTGGGCGATGTCGTCGCCGCCGGTGCGCATGTTGGCGGTGCCCCAGGCGGTGAGGGCAGGGCGCGGGGCCAGTCGCCATGGTCCTGGGCGTGGCGCTCGATCAGCAGGTGGCGGAGTTCCAGCCCAGCGCCCAGGCGGCGCGGGTGGGCACGGCGCGGCTGTCGACGGAGTAGAAGTTGCGCCCCGTGGGCAGCACGTCGAGCCGGCCGCGGGTGGGCGCGCCCGAGGGGCCGGGGGCGAGGAAGCGGCCGTCGAGCGCGGTGAGGAGGCCCTGAAGCTCGGCCGGGCCGCAGGCGGCGACGGCGGGACGGATGCGGGCGGCGATCCCGGCCAGGACGGCGGCGGAGGCGGGGCCGGGGGCGGTGGGCGCCGCGTGGCTCGCCCGCACCCATCCCTCCCCCGCTCGCGGGGGAGGGAGGCGCCTGGGGCGGTCGTCCGGGAGGAATGGGCGGCGGAGCAGGCGCTGCGGCCGTCGTTTGAGTGGGCCCGATGGCCGGCGCCCGCCGCGTCCCTTGCCTGAGCGCGGGGGCGCCCGGACCGGCCGTGGGCGAGGAATGGGCGGCGGAGAGGGCGTCTTCGCCGGAGATCCCGTCGGGGCGGTGGTCGCCTCCCCGCTCGCGGGGGAGGAACGCGCCGGCGTCGGCCGTGAACGAGACCGCCCCGGCGGCGGCCGGCGCGTCGGGGAGGGCGTCCACCAGCGCGGCGGCGAGGAGTTCCAGCCGCTCCACCGTGTCGCCGTTCGTGCGCCACGGGTCGTCCGCAAGGGCCAGCGCCTCGGGGCGGGGGCCGGGCCAGGGGGCGGCCATGTCGCAGTCCAGCGGGTCGAACTGCCGCGGAGGGCGAGATCCTGCGCCAGCGCCCGGATCAGCGAGGCGTCGCCGCCCTTGCCCGTCCCCTCGGGGGACGCGGGCCAGCGCCACGGTGAGGTCGCGCGCGAGGCGGCCCTCGGGCGATTGGCCGAAGACGTGGAGGCCGTCGCGGATCTGGCTCTCCTTCAGCTCGCACAGATAGGCGTCGAGCTTCCGCAGGCGGGAATCGGCGTCGTCGCCCTCGGTCGCGCCGGCGTCGAGGTCGAGGCCGGTGGCCTGCGTCAGCGACAGGATCTCGCCGCGCAGGTGGGCGATGCGGCGCGGGTCCACGCCGGCGGCCTCGTAGTATTCGTCCACCAGCGCTTCGAGGTCGCGCAGCGCGCCGTAGGTTTCGGCGCGGGTGAGCGGCGGGGTCAGGTGGTCGACGATCACCGCCTGCGCGCGGCGCTTGGCCTGCGTGCCCTCGCCGGGGTCGTTGACGATGAAGGGGTAGAGGTGGGGCAGCGGGCCCAGCGCGGCCTCGGGGAAGCAGCTCTCCGACAGGGCCGACGCCTTGCCCGGCAGCCATTCGAGGTTGCCGTGCTTGCCCATGTGGACCAGCGCATGGGCGCCGCAGATGCTCCCGCAGCCAGATGTAGAAGGCGAGGTAGTTGTGCGGCGGGACGAGGTCCGGGGCGTGGTAGGTCGCCTCCGGGTCGATGTTGTAGCCGCGGGCGGGCTGGAGGCCGACGACCGCCGTGCCGAAGCGGAGGATGGAGAGGGCGAAGGCGGGCTCCTCAGCGGCTCGTGCGGCGGAGGCGCTGTCGGGGGCGTCGGTCGCCGCGATGCCGGGGGCGTCGGTCGTCGCCTCGGCGGGAGCCGGGCGGCGGGCGGCGGCGTCGGCATTTGCGGGCTCGGCGTCGCGGGCGTGCGGCGACGCGGGGCGGGCGGCGGCGAGTCGTCGCCCGCCGAGGAAACCCGGGCCGGGGGGCCGTGCCGAGAGACGCGGGTCCGCCGCCGGGCGAAGCGGGCGCGGCGAAGGCGTCGCCGGCCGAAGGAGCTCGGTCGGGCGGGCCGGCGCGGGACGCGGCGTCGAGGCGGGCGGCCGGCGTCTCGGCGGCCCGAGGGGGGAGGGATGCGTCCGCGGCTGGGGCGGGGGCGTGCGGGTGGACCAGGAAAGGGTCGGCCTCGGGCGGGCCCCAGCGGGCCTCGACCTGCTCGCGGACCGCGACGGGGAGGCGGGCGTAGGCCTCGCGGTAGGCGGCGAGGGGGAGGCGGACGCCGCCCTCGCGCCGGGCGCGGTCGGCCAGCCAGTTGGTGGGGCCGGCGAGGATCGCCCGCATCAGCGCGTCCGCGTCGGCGGGGAGGTCTTCGACCGCGTATCCCGCCTCTCGCAGGGTGCGCAGCACGTGGACCGTGGCGGCGGGGGTGTCGAGGCCGACGCCGTTGGCGAGGCGGCCGTCCTTGTTGGGGTAGTTCGCGAGGATCAGGGCGACGCGCCGGTCCGGCGCGGGGGTCCGGCGCAGCCGCGCCCAGTTGGCGGCGAGGTCGGCGACGAAGGCCACCCGGTCGGCAGGGCGCGGTAGGCGGCGATGGGGCATTGGGTGGCCTCGTCGCAGAAGGCCTCGCCCTTGAAGCCGATGGCGCGGGAGAGGATGCGCCCGTCCACCTCCGGCAGCGCCACGTTCATGGCGATGTCGCGCGCCGAGAGGCCGCGGGGGAGTTCCGCCAGGCCTCCTCTGACGAGCCGGAGAGCACCGCCTGCAGGACCGGCGCGCCGGTGCGGTCGAGGACCGTGCCCGGCGAGCCGCCGTCGGGGGAGCCGACGGCGAAGCTGGTGGCAGTTGACGATGACGTCGGGGGGCGTCTCGGCGAAGATCGCCTCCAGCGTCGCGGCGGAGACGGGATCCTTCAGCGAGGCGACGAAGACCGGCAGCGGGTTCAGGCCGCGGGCGTGCAGCGCCTCGATGAGGCGCGTCGACCGGCGCGAGGCCGCCGCCCTGCAGCAGCGCGCGGTAGAAGACGATGGCCGCCGTGGCGCGCCGCCGGGGCGCGGCGCGGGCGCGCGGGTCAGGCGCCGGCGCGCAGCAGGGGCGCGGGGCCTCGGGCGGCTCGGCGCCGTCGAGCATGGTGCGGGTCAGGCGCAGGAGGTTGCGGGCGTTCTCGGGCCCGCCCTCGACGCAGTAGGCCCAGAGGGCGTCCCAATCGTCGGGGTCGACGGTGGAGAGGCGGCGCAGCTCCGCGTCCGGCTTGTCGTCGCCGGGCAGGGCGGCGAAGGGCACGCCGGCCTCGTGCAGGCGGGCGGCGAACTGCTCGACGCCGTAGCGCCAGTAGGCGGCGCCGCCGAGGACGCGGGCGACCACCAGGCGGGACTTCGACGCGGTGCGGTCGAGGTGGAGGTCCACCGAGTAGGGGTGGGCGAGCCAGGTGAGTGGGCGAGCCGCAGGGCGGGCGGCTCCGCCAGCTGGGCGCGGGCGGCGGAAAGGGCGGCGAGTTCGGTGTCGGCGGCCGAGAGGAAGACGACGTCGGCCGGGGTCTGCGCCGGGTCGACCGGCTCGGAGCCGTCGGAGACCTCGCCGGGCTTGGCGGCGAGCAGGTGCATCAGGCGCGCCCTGTGCGGACGGTGGAGCGGCCCCCGCCCCGGCCCTCCCCCGCAGGCGGGCGAGGGAGGCGCCCGGCGGCGGCCGTCGGGGCGGAGTTCAGGGAGGCGCGCGGGCGGCAGCCGCCGCTGGGAAGCCCGCCCGCAGGACGCCTGCGCGAAGGTCGGGCGAGCGCGCGGCGCCGGGCGCCGCGGCGCCCGCCCTCGCTCCCGGGCTCGGGACTTCCGGCGCAGCCCGGGTTCCGAGCCTTCCCCGCAGACAGGGGCGCGGGGCGGCGGGCGAACCGGAGGACGGCGCGGACGAGAGCGCGCGCCGCCATCAGGCCGCCTTCGCCTGCGCGGCCGAGAGGAGGGAGGCGGTCACCGCCTCGCGGTCGAGGCCGGCCTCGCCGATCACCACCAGCCGGGTCGGCGCGGCTCGCCGGCGGCGAAGGGGCGGTCGTAGTGGGCGTCGACCCGCGGGCCGACGGCCTGGACAGTCAGGCGCATCGGCTTGCCGGCGACGGCGGCGAAGCCCTTGAGCCGCAGGATGTCGTGGGCGCCGATGGCCTCGGCCACCGCGCGCTGGAAGGCGGCGGGGTCGGCGATCTCGGCGAGGTCGACGACGAAGCTCTCGAACTCGTCGTGGCCGTGGTCGATGGTCGTGGTCGTCGTCCTCGTCGTCGTGGTGGTGGTGATGGACCTCCGCGCGCGCGTCGAGGTCGGCCTCGGCGCCGATGCCGAGGCCCAGCAGCACGTCGCGGGCAGCGCGCCCATCGCGGCCTCGATCACCTGCACGCCGCGCGCGGCGCCTCGGCGCAGGCGGGCGGCGAGCGGCGGCGGCCGCCTCGGCCCAGCAGGTCGGCCTTGTTCACCACGATCATGTCGGCGCAGGCGAGCTGGTCCTCGAACAGCTCCGACAGCGGCGTCTCGTGGTCGAGGCTGTCGTCGGCGGCGCGCTGGGCGTCGACGGCGGCCTCGTCATGGGCGAAGCGGCCCTCGGCGACGGCGGGGCCGTCGACCACGGTGACCACGCCGTCGACGGTGACGCGGGTGCGCGATGTCGGGCCAGTTGAAGGCGCGCACCAGCGGCTGCGGCAGGGCGAGGCCGGAGGTCTCGATCACGATGTGGTCGGGCGGCGTTCGGCGCGGGCCAGCAGCGCCTGCATGGTCGGGCATGAAGTCCTCGGCCACGGTGCAGCAGATGCAGCCGTTGGACAGCTCGACCATGTCGTCGTCGGCGCAGGCCTCGATGCCGCAGCCGCTTGAGGATCTCGCCGTCGACGCCGAGGTCGCCGAACTCGTTGATGATCAGCGCGATGCGGCGGCCGCTCGGCGTGTCTGCAGCAGGTGGCGGATCAGCGTGGTCTTGCCGGCGCCGAGGAAGCCGGTGACGACGGTGGCGGGGATCTTGGCGGGCATGGGAGGCCTCCTCGGCAAACGGACGAGCGGCGCCCGGCGAGGCGGCGCCGCCGGCGGTTCAGGTCTGGGACGCGGGATCAGGCGGCGCGTAGAGGCGGGGCGTCACGAGGCCGGACTGCCCGAGGCCGCGGGCCAGCTTGGCGCCGGCCAGCACGGCCAGGTCGACCAGCGGCTCGAGCAGGACGACGAGCATGTAGGCCCGCCGAAGGCGGCGACGGAGGCGAGCGTTGCTGGCGCCGACGCCCTGGCCGCAGAGCGCCCAGAACGCCACCCAGGCGACCACGCCGCCCTGGAAGGTGGTGGAGAGCGCCAGCGCCTGGCGAGTAGCGCAGGTCGACGTAGGCGCGTGTCCGGGCGCGATGATCCGGCGGGCGAGCGCTGCAGGGCGAAGAGCGGCACGAGCAGGGTGGTCACGTTCATGCCGTATTGCGGCAGGTCGAAGGGCGCGAACAGCAGGCCCTGCAGCAGCAGGCCGAGCGCGAGGCCGAGCGCGGCGGGCGCGGCGCCGAAGATCAGGAACAGGGTGGAGCCGAGGATGAGGTGCACTTCGGACGACGCCGACCGGGATAGTGCGGCAGCACTTGGAAGAAGCCGAAGACGAGGCCGTGGTGCAGGCCGTGCGCGCGGGCGAGCGAGGGCAGGCCGCGCCCGCTCGCGCGCCGTCTCGCAGGCGAGCTTCAGGCCAAGGCGCCGGCGCCGGCGGCGGTGACGTGCTGCCAGGGCGAGTTTGGCGCCGGTCGACGACGCCGGGTTCGATATGCATGTCTGTCTCCTTTCCCGTCACACCCGACGGGTCGGGTTTCAACGTCGCGCGGCAGGTCTCCTGGCTCGCGGCTCTGATCCGGAGGTCCGCGGCGCCGCCGCCTTCCCGGTCTCCCAGTGGCATGTGGCGGCGCGCTCGCCGCTTACAGTCGCGGGGGCGGCTGCGGCTTGGGCCTCCCGGCTTGGATCGGCCCGTACCGCATTCCCGTTTTGATCCGGGAGGGCCTGGGGCCTTCCCGTCGGAACCGTGCGCGGTCCCACGTTTCCGCGAGCGGCGCGCGCTGTCAAGCGAGCGCGAGGGTGGCGCGCAGCCAGGCGAGGGCCTGTTCGGGCGTTAGCGCAAGGGGGCCGGGCTCGGGCGCCGGGCGGGCCGCGAGGTGGACCTTGACGCCCAGCTCCGACGGCGGCGGCGAGCTTGGCGCCGTCGGCGCCGCCCGCGTCCCGCGCGATCAGGTGGGTGGCGCGCAGGCGGGCCATCAGCGCACGCTCCTCGGCCGGGTCATGCGGGGGGCGGGCCACGAGGACGTGCAGGCCGGGGATCGGCGGGCCCGTCCTCGGCCACGCGGAGGCGGACCGCGAGGTCGGGCCGCCCCGTCAACTCGGCGCCGAGGCGCGGCCGGTGGCGGCGAGCACCCGGGCGCCCGTGGGGACGGCTTCCAGCGCCTCGGCCAAGGTGGGAAAGCGGCGGGCGGGGCCGTCCCAGCCGGGGCGCAGGAGCTGGAGGCGCGGGATGTCGGCCGCCTCGCAGGCGATGCGGGCGTTGGCGGAGATGCGGGCGGCGAAGGGATGGGTGGCGTCGAGGACGGCGGCGATACCTTGCGCCCGCAGGTATCGGGCGAGACCGTCGGGCCCGCCGAAGCCGCCGGTTCGGGTCTCGGCCGGCAGGGGGAGGGGCGCCCGGGTGCGGCCGGCGAGGGAGGCGACGGGGCGGAGGCGCCCGGCCTGCGCGTCGCAGACGAGGGCCTGGAGCACGGCGCGCGCCTCGGCCGTGCCGGCGAGGACGAGGACGGCGGGGCCGGTCATCGGGCCCCGGCCCCGGCGCTGCGGGGAAGCCGGGCCTGCGACGCGCGACGCCCTGCCCGAACGGCGGAGCGGCCTGCCGTCGCGGCGCGGGATCGGCGCGGCCCCGCGGAGCCCCGGCCGGCCCCGGACGCGGGACGAGGCGCCCGGCGGGCGGCGGGGCGCCCGGGAGCGCGGGAGGGCGGGCGAGGGCCGGCACGGCGACCGCTGCGCAGGCGCCGCGACGTCCGTTCCGCCGCTGGCGACCGTCCGGCTCGCGGCGCGTCCGCGGGTCCGGAGGGCGTGGCCGGCCGCGGGGCGCCCGGTGGCCGGCCGGCGGCGCAGATCCGGCGGAGCGCGGCGGGCCGGGCCGGGATCGCCGAAGCCGGGGCCGGGGCCGGGTGCGCCGTCGGTCCGGCGGAAGGCCCGGACGCACCGGGCCGCTCGGCCCGAGGCCGCCGCGGGCCCGCGCCGGACCGCCGCACGGGACCGGCGGGGACGGAGCGGCGGGCGGCCCCCGGGACAGGGCCGCGGAGGGAGGCGAAACCGGCGCGCATCAGCCGAGGCCGATTTCGGCCAGCGCCGCGCCTGCCCGGTCCGACACCAGGACCGAGACCTCCACCGGCGCGCCGCCGAGCGCCTTGCGCGCCTCGGCCGCGGCCTCGGCGGCGATGGCGGCGGCGAGCAGCGGCGCCTCCGGCCCGCAGAGCTGAAGCGCCTCCAGCACCGTGTTGGCGCCGGCGAGGCGGGCGGCGTCCGTCACGCCGGCGGCCTCGGCCGTGGCGGCGAGGCGGCGAAATTCACCTGGCTGCGGGCGGAGTGCAGGTCCATCGCCCCCTGCCCCAGCTTGGCGAGCTTCGCCGCCCCTCCCGCCAGCGTCAGGCGCGGCACGGGGTGGCGGCGGAGGTATTTCAGCAGCCCGCCCGCGAAATCCCCCATGTCGAGCAAGGCGTGGTCGGGCAGCGCGAGGCGGGCCGGGCCGCGGCCTCGGAGGCCGAGCCGGTGGCGCCCGACCACATGGGCGCGCCCGCGGCCCGCGCCACGTCCACGCCCGCGGTGGATGGAGGCGATCCAGGCCGCGCAGGAGTAGGGCCGCACGATGCCCGTGGTCCCGAGGATCGAGAGGCCGCCGTCGATGCCGAGCCGCGGGTTCCAGGTCTTCAGCGCCAGCGCCTCGCCGCCGGGGACGGAGATCTCGACCTCCACGTCCGCCGGGGCGCCGTGCGACGGCGGAGACCGCGCGATCGCTCGGAGATCATGCGGCGGGGGACGGGGTTGATCGCGGGCTCGCCCGGCGGGATGGGCAGGCCGGGCGGCGTGACGGTGCCGACGCCCTCGCCTGCGCGGAACAGCACGCCCGCGCCGGCGGCGCCGGCGGCGGACCGTGCCACGATCAGGGCGCCGTGGGTCACGTCCGGGTCGTCGCCGGCGTCCTTCTGCACGGCGGCGCGGGCCCAGCCCGCGGCCGGAGGTCGGCCTCGGCGAGGGCGAACGACGGGCGCTCGCCCTTGGGCAGGACGATCTCCACCGGGTTCTGCCAGCGCGCCGGACAGCAGGGCGCCCCAGGCCGCCTTGGCGGCGGCGGTGGCGCAGGCGCCGGTGGTGAAGCCGGTGCGCAGGGGACGGTCGGGCGAGGCGGTCATGGCGCGGCGATCGTAGGGCCGCGGCGGGGGCGGCGCCAGCGGCCGCGCGCCCCGGGGCCCGAGGCGCGACATCCGGGCCGGGCGCCCGGCCGCGCGGGGTGCGCCTCCGCGGCGCCGGGCGCCCGGGCGCGCCGCGCCCGGCGGTCCGCAGGGGGGTCGATCCCCCCTGCGGACCGGGCTCCCCGGTCCGAGGGGGCGCTCCCGCCCGTCGGCTTCGGGCTCCGCCCTCGCCTCGCGTTGGGCCGGGCCGCGGCGCGGCGGCGCCGCTGGCCGCCGGGGGACGCCGCGGTTTCGCGCGGTCGCCTCGGCGTCGCCACTTCGCCGGCTGGGCGCCGCCGCCCCTTTTCGCCCGTTTCCATGCGAGGGCGACGGATAGCGTCCGCGGCCATGACGCGCCCGCCCCGCGGCCTGATCCTCGCCGCGCCCGCCTCCGGCTCGGGCAAGACCCTGCTGACGCTGGGACTGCTGCGCGCGTTCCGCGACCGCGGGCGGCGCCGCGGCCGGGGCCAAGAGCGGGCCGGACTACATCGACCCCCGATTCCACGAGGCCGCCTGTCGGGCGCGCCGTCGGTCAATCTCGACGCGTGGGCCATGGACGCCGGCGACGGCTTCGGGCGCGGGCGGCTCGGCCGCGCGGGGCCGGAGCTGCTGCTGGTCGAGGGCGCCATGGGCGCGCTGGACGGGCCGCGCCGGACGGGCGCGGCTCGGCGGCCGATCTGGCCGAGGCGCTGGGGCGCCGGTGGTATGGTCGTCGATGCGGGCCGGATGGCGCAGTCGGCGGCGCTGCCGGTCGCGGGGCTGCGGGCGCTGCGGCCGGGGCTGCCGGTGGCGGGGGCGATCCTCAACCGGGCGGGCTCGGCCCGCCACGCCGCGATGGCGCGGGGCGCGCTGGAGCGGGCGGGGTTCGAGGTCTTCGGGGCCCTGCGCCGCGCTCGACGCGCTGGCGCTGCCCTCCCGCCACCTCGGGCTGGTGCAGGCGGTGGAGCACCCGGACCTTGCCGGCTTCCTCGACCGGGCCGGGCGGGCGGTGGCGGAGGCGGTGGATCTGGACGCGCCTCGCCGCGTCGGCGATCCCGCTGGCGACGGGCGGCGCGGCGCGCTCCCCCCTCTCGGCGCAGCGGATCGCGGTCGCCTCGGACGCGGCCTTCGCCTTCGCCTATCCGCACATGCTCGGCGACTGGCGGGCGCAGGGGGCGGAGATGCTGCCCTTCTCGCCGCTCGCCGACGAGGCGCCGCCGGAGGCCGACGCGGTGTTCCTGCCGGGCGGCTACCCGGAGCTTCATGCCGGCCGGCTCGCCGCCGCCGCGCGCTTCCTCGGCGGGCTGCGGCGGGCGGCGGAGGCGGGCGCTTCGATCTATGGCGAATGCGGGGGCTACATGACGCTGGGCGAGACGCTGGAGGACGCCGAGGGCGTCGCGCACCCGATGGCGGGGCTCCTGCCGCTCGTCACCTCCTTCGCGCGGCGGCGGATGACGCTGGGCTACCGGCGGCTGGCGCCCCGGCCCGGCGCGCCGTGGCAAGGGCCGCTCGCGGCGCACGAGTTCCACTACGCCTCCATCGCGCAGGAGGGCGCGGCGGAGCGGCTGTTCGATGCGCGGGATGCGGCCGGGGCGGATCTCGGGCCGATGGGCCTGCGCCGCGGGCGGGTCTGCGGCTCCTTCGCGCACCTGATCGCGCCGGGCTGAGGCGCGGGCCCGACCGCGGGCGCTTTCGACCGGACCGGCCGCGGAGGCCGGCGGGACGGGCGGAGGCACGGCCCTCGGGCGCCTTCCGGGCCGGGGCGTTTCGCAGCGAAACATCGGCCTCGCCCGGCGCCCGGAAAGGTCGGCTTCGGATCTCGCCCCGTCGCCCCGCCGCTTGCCCGGAGGGGCGCCGCTGCTACCACCCGTTCCAGGACGACGCCGCGAGGCTGACCGGGAGGTTCCGTCGCGCCGACCCATGCCGGGGGCGGGACGGGCCGTCGTCGAGGCGCCGCGCATCCCGCGCGGCCCGAGGCCCTGCGCGTCCCCGCCCATGAGGAGGAGCCAGGCCATGCCCCAGCCGTTCGACATCCCCGAGAAGATCGGCGTCATGATCTGCGGGCACGGCTCCCGCTCGCAGGCCGCGGTGGACGAGTTCGCCGTGCTGGCCCGCAGAGCTGCCGGCGCATCTGCCCCCCGACTGGCCGGTGGAATACGGCTATCTGGAATTCGCCAACCCGGTGATCCGTGACGGGCTGGACCGGCTGCGGGAGCAGGGCTGCACCCGGATCCTCGCGGTGCCGGGGATGCTGTTCGCGGCGATGCACGCGAAGAACGACATCCCCTCGGTGCTCAACACCTACGCCGCCAAGCACGGGATGCGGGTGGACTACGGGCGGGAGCTCGGGGTCGATCCCAAGATGGTGCGCGCGGCCGCCGAGCGGGTGGAGGCGGCCTGCGCGGCGGCGGACGCCGAGCATGGCGAGGTCTCGCGCCACGACACCTGCCTCGTGGTGATCGGGCGGGGGGCGTCGGACCCGGACGCCAACTCCAACGTCTCCAAGATCGCGCGGCTGTTGTGGGAGGGGATGGGCTTCGGCTGGTGCGAGGTCGGCTATTCCGGCGTCACCTTCCCGCTGGTGGAGCCGGCGCTGGAGCATGCGGCCCGGCTCGGCTACCGGCGGGTGGTGGTGTTCCCCTACTTCCTCTTCACCGGCATCCTGATCGACCGGATCTACGGCTTCGCGGACATGGTCGCGGAGGCCCACCCGGAGATCCAGTTCGTGAAGGCCGGCTACCTCAACGACCATCCGCAGGTGATCGCGACCTTCGCGGAGCGGGTGACCGAGATCCTCGGCGGCCCCGTCGCGATGAACTGCTCCATGTGCAAGTACCGCGCGCAGGTGCTGGGCTTCGAGGCCGAGGTGGGCGCGCCGCAGGAGAGCCACCATCACCACGTGGAGGGCCAGGGCGCCTCGGCGCCCGGGTCCAACGTCGAGGACTGCACGCTGTGCGGCACGTTCTGCACCGGCGCCTGCCGGCTGGAGGGGGTGGGCCGCGGGCATCACCACGGGGACGGGCACGGACATTCCCACGATCAGGGGCACGATCACGAGCACGGGCACGGGCATGGTCAAACGCACGATCACAACCATGCTCACCAGCACGGCCATGCCCACGGGCACGACCACGACCATGATCACGGGCCTGCGCATTCCCACGACCACCACCACGCGCCCTATCCCCATGCCGACCACCCGCTGGGGCCGGAGAGCGTGCGGCGGCATCTGAAGGACCGCGGGTGAGCCCGCTCTTCGACGCCTATCTGGTCGCGGACTGGTCGGCGGCGGCGGTCCCGTCGCAGGGAAAGGACTCGATCTGGGTCGCCGTCCACGCGCGCGAGGGCGGGCTGCTGGCGCTGGAGAACCCTGCGACGCGGGCCGAGGCGGAGGCGTTCGTGGCGGACCGGGTGCGGGCGCTGCGGGCGAAAGGCGCGCGGGTGCTGGCGGGCTTCGACTTCCCCTTCGGCCTGCCCCGCGGCGCGGCCTCGCGCCTGTTCGAGGCGCCGGGCTGGCGGGCGACCTGGCAGGGGCTGACGCGCGAGGTGACCGAGGGCGAGGGCAACGCCAACGACCGCTTCGAGGCCGCCGACCGCATGGTCTGGCGCGGCGCGCCCTTCTGGGGCCATCCGCAGGGGCGCAGCTATGCGGCGCTGAAGCCCACCAAGGGGGCGTTCGAGGATCTGGCCGAGTGGCGCGCCGTGGACGCCTTCCTGCGCGGGCGGGGCGCGCAGCCGAAGTCGGTCTGGCAGCTTTCGGGCGCAGGCGCGGTGGGGGGGCAGGCGCTGACGGGCATCCCGGCGCTGGAGCGGCTGCGCACGGCGCTCGGGGCGACGGTGTGGCCGTTCGAGACGGGGTTCGCGGCGCCCGGGCGCACGGTGGTTCTGGCTGAGGTCTATCCCTCGCTCATCCCCCCGCACGCGGGGGAGGCGGTGAAGGACGCGGGCCAGGTGCGGGCGGTGGCGGCGGCGCTGGCGGCGCTGGACGCCGAGGGGCGGCTTGCGGCGCTGTTCGCCGGGCCCGAGGAGCTGGATCCTGCCGCAACGAGGGCGGCGGCGTCGGAGGAGGGCTGGATTCTCGGAGCCGGCCACGAGGCGGCGTTGCGGGCGGCGGCCGTCCCGCGCGCGGCGGCTGACGAGAGGAGGGGGCCGGGCGCAGGCGAAGCACGGTCGCGGACGGCGGGCGCGGGCGGCGACGGGAGGGCGCGGCCCGCCGAGATGCAGGGTCGGCTTCCGCCGGACGGCGGCGAAGCGCGGCCGCCCACGGCGGGCGCGGGCGGCGACGGGTACGGGAGGGCGGCGTCCTCCGGGGCGCAGGATCGGCCTCCGCCGGGCGGCGCGATACCCCGCGGGGCGCCCTCCCGCTGGATCCGGGACCCGGCGGAGATCTACCGGCGCAGCTTCGAGATCGTTCGCGGCGAAACGCGGCTGGAGCGGTTCGAGCCCTCGATGGCGGAGCTGGCGGTGCGGGTGGTGCATGCCTGCGGCGACCCTGCGGTAGCGGACCGGCTGGCCTGGTCCGCCGGGGCGGTGGAGGCGGGGCGGGCGGCGCTCGCGGCCGGCGCGCCGGTGATCTGCGATGCGGGGATGGTGGCGCAGGGGGTGATCCGGCGGGGCCTGCCCGCGGGGGTGGAGGTGATCTCGGCCATCGAGCATCCGGGGTGCGGGCGGCTCGCGGCCTCGCAGGCGACGACGCGGTCGGCGGCGGCGATGGACCTTTGCGCGGACCGGCTGGGGGGCGCGGTGGTGGCGGTGGGCAATGCGCCGACCGCGCTGTTCCGGCTGCTGGAGCTGATCGACGAGGGGGCGCCGAGGCCGGCTTTGATTCTCGGCTTCGCGGTGGGCTTCGTGGGCGCGGCCGAGAGCAAGGCGGCGCTGGCGGCGGACCCGCGGGGCGTGCCGTTCGTGGCGCTGAGGGGGAGGAAGGGCGGCTCGGCCATGGCGGCGGCAGCGGTGAACGCGCTGGCGCTGGGGCTTGGCGGCGACGGGCTGGCGCGGCCGGAGGCGGGGCGATGACGGCCGGGGCGGAGCGGGCGGAGCGTCAGGCGAGCGCGCCTCGGGCGGGCGGGTCTGCGCCGGCGTGCCGGGGGCGGGGGGCGACGTTCAATCCCGCGGAGCGCGGCGGGGCTTGCGCTCCCGCCGGACCGGGGGCGACTTCCGCTCCCGCCCGGCGCGGAGCCGGGATCGCCCTCGCCCGGCGCGGCGCAGGGATCTCTCCTGCGGAGCGCGGCGCGACGGCGGTCTCGCCTGTGGCGCGGAGGCGCCCGCGCCGCGGGGCGAGCGGCGCGCATCTGGCGAAGGCCGCTCGGCGCCGGCGGGAGGACGGGCGATGACGGAGCTGTGGCTGCAGGTCGTGGGCCTGGGCGAGGACGGGCCGGAGGGGCTGAAGCCCGCCGCCCGCGCCGCCGTGGAGGCCGCGGAGACCATCTTCGGAGGCGAGCGGCACCATGCGCTGACCGAGGGGCTGGCGCCGAAGGCCGAGCGGGTGCGCTGGCCCTCGCCCTTCGATGCGCTGCTCGGGCGGCTTGCGGAGATGCGCGGGCGGCGGACGGTGGTGCTGGTCTCGGGCGATCCGCTGTGGCGGTCGGCCGGGTCCCGCGTCGTGGAGGCGTTTCCGGAGGCGATCGTGCATCCGCATGTGTCGTCCTACCAGCTCGCGGCCTCGCGGATGCTGTGGCCGCTGGAGGGGTGCGAGACGCTGACCATTCACGGGCGGGCCGCCGCGGCGGTGCTGCCCTGGGTGCGGCCGGGCGCGCGGCTGCTGGCGCTGGCGGCCGGCTCGGACAGCGCGCGGGAGCTGGGTGCCCTGCTGACGCGGGCCGGATGGGGGCGGAGCAGGGTCACGGCGCTCGCCCATCTGGACGGCCCGCGGGAGAGCTGGGCCGAGGCGCGGGCCGAGGACTGGGGCGCGGGGCGGATCGAGCCTCCCGCCGACCTGCATGTCCTGGCGGTGGAGTGCGAGGCGGCGGAGGGGACCGCCCCCCTGCCCCGCATCCCCGGCCTGCCCGACGCGGCCTTCGCCCATGACGGGGTGATGACCAAGCGCGAGGTGCGGGCGGCGACGCTGGCGAAGCTCTCGCCCTTCCCGGGCCAGATGCTGTGGGACGTGGGCTGCGGCTGCGGTTCCGTGGCGGTCGAGTGGATGCGGGCGGCGCGGGAGGCGCGGGCCGTGGGGATCGAGCCGCGGGCGGACCGGCGGACGCTGGCGGCGGCGAACGCCCAGACGCTGGGGGTTCCGGGGCTGGAGATCCGCGAGGGGCGGGCGCCGGAGGCGCTGGCGGGGCTGCCGGCGCCGGACGCGGTGTTCCTCGGCGGCGGGTTGTCGGAGGCGGCGGTGGAGGCCGCGTGGGACGCGCTTCGGCCGTTCGGGCGAATGGTGGCCAACGCGGTGACGCTGGAGTCGGAGGCGCTGCTGCTGGGGCTCCATGCCCGGATGGGGGGGGAGCTGGTGCGGATCCGGACCGAGCGGGCCGAGCCGGTGGGGGGGATGACCGGCTGGAGGCCCGCCATGACCGTCACCCAGTGGAGCCTGGAGAAGCGATGAGCGGGACGCTTTACGGGGTCGGGGTCGGGCCCGGAGACCCGGAGCTGATGACGCTGAAGGCGCATCGGCTGATCCGCGGCGCGCAGGTGCTGGCCTATCCGGCGCCGGACCGGGGCGAGAGCTTCGCGCGCTCCATCGCGGCGGGCGCCATCCCGGAGGGGATCGAGGAGATCCCCATCATCATCCCCATGTCGGCCGAGCGGTTCCCCGCCCAGCAGGTCTATGACGAAGCCTCCGCGCGGATGGCGGAGCGGCTGGAGGCGGGGGTGGACGTGGTGTGCCTGTGCGAGGGGGACCCGTTCTTCTACGGGTCCTTCATGTACCTCTTCGCGCGGCTCTCGCGGCGGTTCCGGTGCGAGGTGGTGCCGGGGGTGAGTTCGCTGACCGCCTCGGCGGCGGCGGCGGGGCGGCCTCTGTGCGCGCGGAACGAGGTGCTCTCGGTGCTGCCGGGGACCCTGCCGGAGGCGGAGCTGGCGGCCCGGCTCAGGATGTGCGGGGCGGCCGCGATCCTGAAGGTGGGGCGCCGGCTGCCGCGCCTGAGGGCGCTGCTGGAGGCGGAGGGGCTGGCCGAAAGGGCGGTCTATGTGGGCCATGCCTCGCTGGGGCGGGAGGTGGTCCTGCCGCTGGCGGAGGCGCCGGAGGAGGCGCCGTATTTCTCGATGATCCTGGTCCCGGGGAGCGATCCGCATGCGGCGTGAGAGTTTCGCACGCGGGCGTTTCGCAGCGAAACGCCGGGGCGCCGGGGGCCCGATGCAGCGATTCCAACGGCTTGCTGGAGCAGGTTTGTGGAATTAACCGGTTTGTTAACCTTTGGAGGGCGCGCGTGACGCAGCCGGCGGTGGTGTTCCTGACGGCCTCGGGCGAGGCGGCGGCGACGGCGGGCGGCGGAGGCCTTGGGCGGCCGCGTGCATGACGCCCGAGGGCGTGGCGCGGCGGAGGACCTGCGGGGGCTGTTCTCGGCCGGGGTTCCGGTGGTGGGGGTGATGGCCTCGGGGATCCTGATCCGCGCGCTGGCGCCGATGATCGGGGACAAGCGGGCCGAGCCTGCGGTGGTGGCGCTGTCGGAGGACGGGGCCTCGGCCGTGCCGCTGCTGGGAGGGCACCGGGGGGCGAACGCGATGGCGCGGCGGCTGGCGGAGGCGTTCGGCGGCCACGCTGCGGTGACGACGGCGGGGGACCTGCGGCTCGGCGTGGCGCTGGATGCGCCGCCGGAGGGGTGGGTGCTGGAGAACCCGGAGGACGCGAAGGCGGCCATGGCGGGGCTGCTGGCGGGCCGCGCGGCGCGGCTGTCGGGGGAGGCGGACTGGCTTGGGAGCCTTGGCGACCGGGTGGCCCGCGAGGGCGGGCCCGCTTGGAGGCCGTCGGGCCTGCGCGAGGCCGGACCGGACGGGGCGCGGGCCGGCGAGCGCGCGGGCGGAGCCGCAGGGCGAGTTGCAGGACGGGGCTGCGGAACCGCAGGGCGGGTCGCGGGGCGAAGCCGCCGGACCGCCGGGTGCGGAGCGCGGCGAGGCGGCGGGAGCGCAGGAGGCGCCGGCAGGTGAGGCTGCGGGAGCCCGCAACGCGGGGCGAGGCGAGACCGCTGGACCTCAGGGCGTGCGGCGTGTCGAGATCGCCGGAGCGCAGGAGGCGCGGCGAGGCGAGGTTGCGGGAACCCACGGCGCCGAGCGTGGAGAGGCTGCGGGACCTCAGGGCGTGCGGGATGCCGAGACCGCTCGAGCGCAGGGCGCGCAGGCAGGCGAGGCGATCGGTGCGCAGGGGAAGCCGCGAGGCGGGGCCGCGGGATCGGAGGGGGCGCGCGGGGCGGAGCCCGGGGTGCTTTCGGTCGAGGGGTGCGAGCCGCTGGTGTACCGGCGGCGGCGGCTGGCGGTGGGCGTCGGCTGCGCGCGGGGGTGCGAGCCGGCGGAGCTGATCGGGCTGGCGCGGATGGCGCTGGCGGAGGCGGGGTTCTCGGCGTTCGAGGTGGCCTCGGTGCATTCGATCGACGTGAAGGCGGACGAGGCGGCAGTCCATGCGCTGGCGCGCGATCTGGGCGTGCCGGCGCGGTTTCACTCGGCGGAGGCGCTGGAGGGGGTGGCGGCGCGGCTGTCGGCGCCCTCGGAGGTGGTGTTCGCGGAGGTGGGCGCCCACGGGGTCGCGGAGGGGGCGGCGCTGGTCGCGGCCGGGCCGGGGGCCGTGCTGGCGGTGGAGAAGCGGAAGACCGGGGCGGCGACCTTCGCCGCCGCCGAGATCGTGGGCGGCGGGGCGGAGGGGCGGCGCAGGGGGCGGCTTTCGGTCGTGGGCATCGGGCCGGGGGCGGGGGACTGGCGGACGCCGGAGGCCTCGCGGCTGGTCGCGGAGGCGGAGGAGCTGGTGGGCTACGGGTTCTACCTCGACCTGCTGGGGCCGCTGGCGGCGGGCAAGCCGCGCGCGGATTTCGCCCTGGGCGAGGAGGAGGCGCGCTGCCGGTATGCCCTGGAACGGGCGGGCGAGGGGCGCGACGTGGCGCTGGTCTGCTCGGGCGACGCGGGGATCTACGCGATGGGCGCGCTGGTGATGGAGCTGCTGGACCGGGACGAGGCGCGGGGCGGGGTCTCGGCGGCGGCCCGTCGGGTGGAGGTCGCGAATGCGCCGGGGGTGTCCGCTTTGCAGGCGGCGTCGGCGCGGGCGGGGGCGCTGCTGGGGCACGACTTCTGCGCGATCTCCTTGTCGGATCTGCTGACGCCTCGGGAGGATATTCTCAAGCGGTTGAAGGCGGCGGCGGAGGGGGATTTCGTGATCGCGTTCTACAATCCGGTGTCGCGGCGGCGCCGGGACCTGCTGGATGCGGCGCGGGAGATCCTGCTGCCGTGGCGCGGGGCGGAGGCGCCCGTGCTGCTGGCGCGGTCTCTGGGGCGGGCGGAGGAGACGCTGGTGCGGCGGACGCTGGGGACCCTCAGGACCGACGAGGTGGACATGATGACGGTGGTGCTGGTGGGGTCCTCGAACTCGCGCGCGTTCGAGACGGGGGACCGGAGCGCGGGGGCCGGGGGGTGGCGGATCTACACGCCCCGCGGCTATGCGAAGAAGATGGAGGGGGGCGCATGACCGTCTGGTTCATCGGGGCGGGGCCGGGAGATCCGGAGCTGATCACGGTCAAGGGGCAGCGGCTGATCTCGCGCTGTCCGGTGTGCCTTTATGCGGGCTCGCTGGTGCCGGAGGCGGTGGTCGCGGGGGCGCCCGAGGGGGCGCTGGTGCGCGACACGGCGCCGATGACGCTGGACGAGATCGTGGCGGAGATCGTGGCGGCGCATGGGCGGGGGGAGGATGTGGCGCGGGTGCATTCCGGTGATCCTTCGCTTTACGGGGCGATCGCGGAGCAGATCCGGCGGCTGGATGCGCTGGGGATCCCTTGGGAGATCGTGCCCGGGGTGCCGGCCTTCGCGGCGGCGGCGGCGGCGATGGGGCGGGAGCTGACGCTGCCGGAGATCGGCCAGACGGTGATCATCACGCGCACCGCCGGGAAGGCGTCGGCGATGCCGGAGGGGGAGGATCTGGAGACGCTGGGGGCCTCGCGCGCGACGCTGGCGCTGCACCTGTCGATCCGGAACCTGCGGGAGGTGGAGCGGCGGCTGGCGCCCCTTTATGGCGAGGACTGCCCGGTGGTGGTGGCCTATCGGGTGGGCTGGCCGGACCAGATGATCCTGCGCGGGACGCTGTCGGACATCCGGGAGAAGGTGCGCAAGGCGAAGCTGACGCGCACGGCGCTGGTGTTCGTGGGGCGGGTGCTGGGGGACGGGGAGTTCCGGGACAGCGCGCTCTATGACGGGGCGCATCCGCATGTGCTGAGGCCGGTGCGGAGGGCCTGAGGCGGTCCTCCCGCCCGTCGGCTTCGGGGCCTGCGGCCCCTCTCCTCCCGTTGGGCGGAGGCGCGGCGCAGGGGGTGCGCGGGTGGGGGCGGTGGGTCCGGCCGCGCCGGCGGGCGTTGGGGCGTGTGGCCGGCGCCCGGGGCGGCGGCGGCCGAGAGGTGCGGAGGCGGCCATCGGGGAGGGGCCTGACCCGGGCCCTCGTCCGGAGGCCGCGCTGGAGGGTCGGACCGGGGCGCCTCGCGCGCCCGGAGGCGGCGTCCACGGGCTGGCGAGAACGCAACCGTCACTTGACCGCGCCCAGCGCGTCTGGAGGCGCCCGGTCCGCCCTCCCCATTGGCGATGAAGACGGTACGGGGCCGCGCGGGGGCGCAGACCCCGGCACGGGCGCAGGGGGCTCGACGCCCCCTGCGCCCGTCCCCCCGCGGGGAGGGGCGTTGACGGCGGGCCGGCGCGGGCCGACATGGAGGGGGAGCCCTTCCGCGCCCCGAGGCCAAGGAGCCGCCCGATGCTCGACCGTCCCCTCGTCGCCTTCGATAACAGCTACGCCCGCCTTCCAGAGCGCTTCTTCGCACGCGTGGAGCCGGCGCGGTTCCCGCAGCCCTCGTTGATGGCGCTCAATCGGGGGCTGGCGGAGGAGCTGGGGATGGATCCCGACCGGCTGGAGGGGCCGGAGGGGGTGGCGTTCCTCTCGGGCCAGACGCTGCCGGAGGGGGCGGAGCCGCTGGCGATGGCCTATGCGGGGCACCAGTTCGGGGGGTGGTCCCCGCAGCTCGGCGACGGGCGGGCCGTGCTGCTGGGCGAGGTGCGCGGCCGCGACGGCGAGAGGCGGGACATCCACCTCAAGGGCTCGGGCCGCACGCCATTCTCGCGCGGGGGGGACGGGCGCGCGGCGGTGGGGCCGGTGCTGCGGGAGTATATCGTCGCCGAGGCGATGCATGCGCTGGGCGTGCCCACCACGCGGGCGCTGGCGGCGGTGGCGACCGGCGACGAGGTGATGCGCGAGACCGCCCTGCCCGGCGCGCTGGTGGTGCGGGTCGCGAAGTCCCACGTCCGGGTCGGCACCTTCCAGTATTTCTTCGCGCGGCAGGACCTTGAGGCGCTCAGGGCGCTGACCGCCTACGTGATCGGGCGCAACCATCCCCATGCCGCCCAGTCGGACCGCCCGGCGCTGGCGCTGCTGCACGCGGTGATCGAGGACCAGGCGGCGCTGATCGCGAAGTGGATGGGGCTCGGCTTCATCCACGGGGTGATGAACACCGACAACATGAGCCTTTCGGGCCAGACCATCGACTACGGGCCCTGCGCCTTCATGGAGGCGTATCACCCGGACACGGTCTATTCCTCGATCGACCAGTTCGGGCGGTATGCGTATGCGAACCAGCCCCGGATCGCGCAGTGGAACCTCGCGCAGCTGGCGCAGTGCCTGCTGCCGCTGATCGCGGAGGACCCCAAGGACGCCCTGCCCGAGGCGCAGGCCGCCATCGACGCCTTCCCCGACCTCTATGCCGAGCGGTGGCTGGAGGTCATGCGCGCGAAGCTGGGGCTGGCCGAGGCGCGGGAGGAGGACGACGCGCTGGCCGAGGCGCTGCTGAGCGCGATGGCGGAGAACCAGGCGGACTTCACGCTGACCTTCCGGGCGCTGGGGACGCTGCCCTCCGACGGCCGGAAGGACACGGACGAGGCGGCGCGGGCGCTGTTCGTCGATCCGACCGCCTTCGACGGCTGGGCCGCGCGCTGGCGGGCGCGGCTGGCGCAGGAGGGGCGGCCGGAGGCGGAGCGGCAGGCGGCGCAGGCGGGCGCGAACCCTGCGTTCATCCCGCGCAACCATCGGGTGGAGGAGGCGCTGGAGGCCGCGGTGGGCGGGGATCTCGGGCCTTTCCGGCGGCTGACGGAGGTCCTCTCGCGCCCGTTCGACGACCAGCCGGAGCACGCGCGTCACGCCGTTCCCGCGACCCCGGAGGAGGCGGTGACGCGGACCTTCTGCGGGACGTGACGCGCCCCTTCCGCGGGACGTGACGGGCGCTTTCCGCGGGGATGTGGCGGGCGCCTTCTGCGGGACGTGGCGCGCGATTTCTGCAGGACGCGGTGCGCGCCTTCCGCCGAATGTGGCGCACGCCTTCCGCGGGACGTGGCGGGCGCCTCGGGTCTGAGGGACATGAGCGCTCAGCGGGCGGCCTCGAGCCGGCGGCGGTAGCTGGCGAGGCCGGGCCAGGAGGTCAGGCCATGCGCGAGGACCGAGGCCGCGACCATCAGGCTGACGGCGGGCCAGAGGGTGGGGTCTCCGGTCTCCTCGTGGCCGTGGATGGCGTAGTAGAGCGCGGCCACGCCGATGGGGCCGAACCAGCCGAGGAACAGGCGGTCCCGCCGGGGAATCTCGCGCCCCGCGAAGAGAGTGGCGAGGGCGACGGCGGCGGGGCGGCGCAGCGCCAACGTGGCGGCGGCGAGGCCGAGCGCCGGCCAGCCCAGCGACAGCCATGACGACCAGGGCAGCATCGCGCCGAAGAGGACGAAGACCGGCAGGGTGAGGAGGCTGACGATGGCTTCCTGCACCTCCACGGCCTCATCGTGGTGGCGGCGGTCCACGAGGCCGTTGAAGGTCAGCCCCGCGGCGAAGGCGGCGAGGATGCCGTCCGAGCCGAAGAGCTTGGCCAGCGACACCGCCGCGAACGAGAGCGCCAGCGTGAAGCCCAGCAGCGAGCTGCGCGCGATCCAGCCCAGCCGCCCGCTGCGGCGAAGCGCCCGGGCGGCCGCCCAGCCGAGCCCGGCCCCGATCGCGGCCGCGAAACCGACGCCGACGACGACGGTGTCGAGGAGCCAGGTCTCCCATGCCTGGTCAGGCTCGGTCATCAGCAGGGCCGGCAGCAGGACGATGGCGTAGGCGAGCCCGTCGTTCGCCCCGGATTCGAGGGACATGAGCGAGCGGAGCCGCTCGGGCAGCACGGCCTCGGCGGTGGCGCCGGTGACGATGGAGGAGGCCACGACCGGGTCGGTGGGCGTCACCGCCGCCCCGATCAGCAGCGCCGTCAGGGGCGCCACGCCGAGGAACCCCCAGGCGAGGCCCGCCGAGACCGCCCACATGGCGAGCATCCCCAGCGTCAGCAGCAGGCCCAGCGGGCGCAGCAGCGGGCGCAGATGCTCGAACGGGGTGCGGATGGCGATGCCGGCGACGGAGATGGCGAGGGTCAGGCGGGCCGCCTCCTTCAGGATGAGGTGCGGGTCCGGCCACAGGTCCGGGCGCAGGAGGCCGAACGCCTGCGGGCCGGCCGCGAGGCCGAGCAGCAGCGCGAGCATCGGGCGCGAGGCGGGCGCCCGCTCCAGCCGCGCCGAAAGGGTGGCGACGAGGATCACGGTCAGCGCCGCCACGGCGATGGTCATGTCGAGCTGGCGCATGTCTCCCCTTTCGCGGCCCGAGGGGGAAGCCCCGGGCGCCGCGGAGGGTTCCGCCCGCGGCCGGGCGACGCGGTGCGGGGGGCGGATGGCGCGGGGGCGGGATTGGGCGGCGAGGCGTGGGGCCGCCGGGGCGGGGCGGAGGGCGCGGTGTCACGTCGCGCCGGGGCCGCAGGGTCGGGCGGCGCGGAGGGCGGCGCGGAGGCCGCGGGGCGAAGGGCGGCGCGGCAGCGGGATCACAGGGCGGCGCCGCCGGGGGATCACGGCGCGGCGCTGGGGCCGCCGGGTCAGACGGCGGCGCTTGGTCCACAGGGTGGGGGTGCGGCGCGAGGCCCTCGGGCCCGCATGGCGGCGCGGCGTCCTCGGGTTCCCATAGCGACCCCGAGGACGCCGGGTCACATGGCGCGGCGCATCGCGGCCCAGGCGTCGGCGAGGCCGTCCCGGAACTCGGGCGCGGCGATGGCGATGAGGGCCTCGGCGCGCCGGTCCACCGAGAGCCAGCGGAGGTCCGCCATGCCGTGCTCCGTGACCACCACGTCCGCGTCGGCGCGGGAGATGGTGGCGAGGCCCTCGGGCTCGAGCCGCGGCACGATGCGGCTGACGCGGCCTTTGCCGGCGGTGGCGGGGAGGGCCATGATGGCGCGTCCGCCCTCGGAGGCGCGGGCGCCGCGCTGGAAGTCTCCGGCGCCGCCGGTGCCCGAGATCTGGCGGGCGCGCAGCATCTCGGACGTGCTTTGCCCGAAGAGGTCCACGTTCAGCGCCGAGTTGATGGCGGTGAAGCGCGGGATGGCGGAGATCACGCGGTGGCTGTGGGTCTCGCGCACCGGGGCGTAGCGGATGCGGGGGTCCGTGCCGAGGCGGTCGTAGAGGGTGCGGGAGCCGACGAGCGTGCCGGTGGCGATGCGGTCCTCGTCGAAGACGCCCTCCTCCAGCCGGTCGGCGAAGGCGTCGAGGATCAGGCCTGCGTGGTAGCCCAGGCCGCGATGGCCCTTCAGCGCCTCCATCATCGCGGCGGCGGCCTTGCCGATGCCGACCTGCACGGTGTCGCCGGGGCGGAGGGTGTCGGCGATGGCGGCGGCGATGGCGGTCAGGTCCGCAGGCAGGGGACCGGCGTCATAGCCGGGAAGGTCGGTCGCGGCCTCGGTCAGCATGGCGAAGCGTTCGAGGGGGATGCGGGGGGCCTGCGGGGGGGCGGGCATGTTCGGGTTGATCTCCCCCACCAGCAGGGGGGCGCCGTCGAGCATGGCGGCGGGGAAGTCGCAGCCGATGCCCGGGGTGACGAAGCCGTCCTGCGGGGGGGAGACCTGGAGGATGGCGCCCCTGAGCCCGGCCGGGCCGGAGAGCCAGCGGTCGGTGTGCCAGTAGTGGAGGGGAAGGAAGTCGATGCGCCCGGCCTCGAATCCCGCGCGGTGGGCGGGGTTGACGAAGGTGACCGTGGCGGAGGCGTCGGGGACGCCGTCGGACGGGTCGAAATCGTTGACGCCGGGGAGCCAGACGCCGGCGAAGCGGAGGCCGCGGCCGCGCTCGGGATCCTCGCGCAGGGCCTGGAGGGCGCCGCGCGGCTCGCCGCCCGCCCCAGCCAGCGCCACGCGGTCTCCGGGGGCGAAGAGGGACCAGGCGTCGGCGGGGGGGCGGGGCATGGGCGGGATCCTCCGGAGTTTCTGGCGGGCGGACGCTAGGGGATGGCGGAGGGTTCGGCCAGCCCCCCTGGCGGAGGCGCGGCGCAGGCGGCGCGCCTGTGGAAGCGGGCGGTCCGGCCGCGCCGGCGGGCGACGGCGCGCGTGGCCGGCGCCCGGCATGGCGGAGGGAGCGCGGGGGGGCTCTTCGGCGCTTCGCAGCAGGCGGTTGCGCGGGGCGGGGGGTCCGCCCCCTTCACCGAATGTTGTCTTTCACATGCTTTGACTCCCCGTTTCACTTGGTTTGCGCTGCTGAAATCCGGGATCTCGCGGCTACACGCGAAAACCTGCGATTGGGGGAAGAGCCAGCGGCGGGCTGCGGGAGGCCGAGGGGGGAGGACGGACGCCCCGGAACTCGACGACCGAACCGAGCCGGGCCCATATCCCGGTGTCCCGTGGCGTCCTGAGGCGAGGGTAGCGCGTCTGCGGCGCGGCCTGAAGGGGTTCCATGGGCGCTCGCAAGTATTGATCATGTCCCGGGGCGTGGTGTAGGAGCGCCGGCCCTCGGAGAGAGATCCGAGGCTGATCAGGACGCCACGGCGGGCAGCCTGACTGTGGGAGTGTCGGTGACGCGGGCGAGGCTTTCAAGCGACATGTACCGGCGCGCCACGGCCCATTCGTCGTTGGTCTCCAGCATCAGCGCGCCAACGAGCCGGACGATGGCCTCATCGTTCGGGAAGATGCCGACGACGTCTGACCGCCGCTTGACCTCGCGGTTGACGCGCTCGAGTGGGGTCGTCGACGCGATCTGAGCCCGATGCTCGCGAGGGAAGGACATGTAGGCCAGGACCTCGTCGCGGGAGGCGTCCATGAAGGCGCCGAGCTTCTCGTTCTTCTCGCGCGGCGCGTCGGCTACGGCGTCCCCCTGGGCTTCCGCACCTTCCTTGTTCTCCTGCGCGAAGATGGTCTTCAGCATCGCCGCGACCGCAGTGCGCTGCTTGGCCGGGGCGTGCGCCAACGCGTTCCGCATCCAGTGGATCCGGCGCCTCTGACGGGTCGCGTTGAACACTCGCCGCGCGGCCGCCCGCAGGCCCTTGTGGTCGTCGGCGATCACCAGCTTCACGCCGCGCAGTCCGCGATCGGCGAGGGAGCGCAGGAAATCGGTCCAGAAGGTCTCGGCTTCCGAGGGCCCCGTGGCGACGCCCAGCCCCTCGCGCTTGCCGTCCTCGTTCACCGCGACAGCGATTATCGCCGCGCGGCTGACGATGCGCCCGCCCTCGCGGACCTCGAGGTAGGTGGCATCCAGCCAGAGATAGGGCCACGCCCCCTCCAGGGGACGGGTGAGGAAGGCATTCACCCGCTCGTCGATCTCGACGCAGAGGCGGCTGACCTGGGACTTCGACAGGCCGCCCGCGCCCATGGCCTTCACCAGATCGTCCACGGAGCGGGTCGAAACGCCGTGGACGCAGGCCTCCTGTATCACCGCGACGAGCGCCTTCTCGGCCGTGCGGCGCGGCTCGAGGAAACTGGGGAAGTAGCTGCCCTTGCGCAGCTTCGGGATCTCCAGCGCGATCCGTCCGGCGCGGGCGTCCCAGTCGCGATCCCGGTATCCGTTCCGCTGGACCTCGCGCAGGGGCGACCGCGCGCCCTTCGAGGCGCCCGTCCGCGCCTCGACTTCCAGCTCCATGATCCGCTCGGCCGCAAAGGCCAGCATCTCGCGCACGAGATCGCCATCGGCCTGCTTCTCAACCAGCTCGACCAGCGCCATTCTCTCATCGGTCATCGTCGTCTCCGTTCAGGTTCCAGGTCTTGCAACCCGAACCTTCTCCGAAGACCGGCGATGGCCGCCAGCGTCACCCCAGGCCGCGCGCTGCGCTACGCCAGGGGCTCCGCGCGCGGCCTCCTACACCACCACCTGGGACACAGCCCAAGTATTGGCGGAAGCCCCGCCCGTAAACGGCCAGACCGTGCGTGGTATGACCCCATATTTGCGTGGTGTCCCGGTTCCAAAATGGGACCGCGGACGGCTCGCCGACAGGGGCGCCGCATACTCGGCGAGGTCCCGGCGAGTCCCGCTGCGTCCACGTCCTCAACTGTCCTTCAGCCAGGCGCGGACCGAGACATCCGAGCTGAGCAGCGTCCGGGCGATCTCGTTCACGCCGACGCCCTGCGCGCGAAGCCTGCGGGCGATCCACGGCTTCGCCAGGGGGACGCGCCTCGGGAGCCGGTCGCGGGCGAGGGCGAGGGCCGCCGCGCCCTCCTGACCCAGCAGCGCGACCAGGCGTCCGCGCGGCGTAGGGGTGACGGGGACATACAGCTCCGCGCCCCCGAAGTTGAGGAAGAAGCGGATGGTCTGAGCCTCGCCCAGAACGTCCACGAAGGGGGCGACATGGGCCGAAACGCGCTCGCCCTCGTCACCGGCGAACGGCTCCTCTCCGTTCTCGTCTGCGGCGTCGGCGCGCGGCGGCGGGAGAAGTATCTCGCCGGGTCGGGTTCTCGCCGCGCCGTAGCGATCGCGTCACTCTCTGGCCCGGATTATGCACCGGGGTTGGCGGACGTAGCCCAAGTCTCTGATCCAGCGTAGAGTTTCGGGTGCTGACGCCGAAACCTGCGGATCGGAGGAGCACGTCCGCCATGATCGAGCCTACGCCGCCGCTGCCTGGCCTGTCCCCCGTGAACGGCAAGGCCGTGACGGCCCGCTTCGATGGCGGATCGCTGTCGTCGGACGCGGGACTTCTGGCGCTCCGGGAGGTGGAGCGGCGGCTCGACGTGGCGGGGCGGCTTGCCGCCTGCGTCGACGATCCGCGCGATCCGGCCCGCACCCTGCACAGCGTCGCCGACATCCTGCGCTTCCGCATGCTCATGATCGCGGCGGGCTACGAGGACGGCATCGACGCAAACGCGCTCCGCCCCGATCCGGTGTTCAGGATGGCGCTGGAGCGGTCGCCGGAGGAGCGAGATCTCTGCTCCCAGTCCACCGTCAGCCGGCTGGAGAACCTGCCCGACCGGCGCATGCTGCTGCGGATGGCGCGGGCGATGGTCGGGCTCTATTGCGCCTCCTTCGCGCAGGTTCCGAAGCGGATCGTTCCCGACATCGACGACACCTTCGACGCGGTCCATGGCGGCCAGCAGCTCCGGCTCTTCAACGCCCACCACGACGGCTACGGCTTTCAGCCGATCGTGGTCTTCGACGGCGCCGGGCGGTTCGTGACCGCCGTGCTGCGGCCGGCGAAGCGGCCGAAGGGTCGCGAGGTCGCCGCCCATCTGCGCCGCCTGATCCGGGAGATCCGCAGCCGCTGGCCGCGGGTGGAGATCCTGATCCGCGGCGACGGCCACTACTGCGCGCCCGAGGTGCTCGACCTCTGCCGCGCTCGTGGCGTGGACTTCGTCTTCGGTCTGCCGGGCAACGGCGCTCTCCGCCGCCGCGTCGCAACGCTCGAGGCATCCACCACCGCCCGCGCCGGAGCGGCCGACGGCGCTCGCGTGCGCCGCTTCAAGGAGTTCCACGACGCCGCCGCCTCCTGGAGCCGCGTCGAGCGCATCGTTGCGCGCGTGGAGGCGGGCCGATAGGCTGCGACACGCGCTTCGTCGTCACCAGCCTCTCCGACGGGACCGGCCAAGCGATCTACGAGAGGCTCTACTGCGCCCGGGGCCAGGCCGAGAACCACATCAAGGCGTGGAAGGCTCACCTCGCCGCCGACCGCACCTCCTGCTCCAGCGCCACCGCCAACCAGCTCCGGCCGTTCCTGCACGCGGGCGCCTACTGGATGATGTGGGCGCTCCGCGCCGCGCTGCCGAAGCGCTCGCCCTGGCGGCGCGCCCAGTTCGACACGCTGCGGCTCAAGCTCGTGAAAATCGCCGCGCGCGTCGTCGAGCTGAAGACCCGCATCGCCATCCACCTGCCGACCGCCTGCCCGGCCGCGCCCCTCATGCGCCTGGCGCTGGAACGCCTGCCGCGGATGACGCCCATCTGAGGAACAGCCCGACATACGTCCCCGCCCGCCCCCGATGACCGCAATCTCAGGAAAACCACCCGCCTCACGCTCCCGACCAGGAGCGCGTCAATCATCATGCGCGGCGACCGTCACAGGTCGTAGAAGCCGCCCGTAGCCCCCGGACACGCACGTCCGGTGCATGATCCGGGATAGGTCGCTCGGCTTGAGCGCCGATACGATCACGGTCGGCGAGATGGACTTGCACGTCTACTTGGCGCAGCAGATCGCGCTCGAAGAGTTCGCTCGCCTGCTCAAAGACCCGAAGGCGGACCCGAAGCTGTCAGTGGCATTCGCGGGAGCGGAGGCCGGCAGCGAAGGCTTTTCCGATCTGGCAAGGAGCGTGGCGTTCGAACGTGCTGGGACGTTCCAGCGGATGTCCAGCGCAGAGCGCCGTGACCAGCACATGTCGCAGCTTCACCACTCCGCATCGTCCGTTAATCGTCAAGTCACGGCCTGACGATCAGGTGCGGGTGTGGGCAAAGCACCCCATACGTTGCCATAATCTGCATTGGTTCCCCCGGCTTCTTTGAAGCGCCCCCTTCGGCCTCGCGCGGGCGGCCGGCTCGCCTCGGGGGCCGGCTTCGACGCGGAGGCAACGGCCCGCGCGGTCGCGCTCCGGCCCGGAGCAAGCGCCGAAGGCTCTCCCGACCTTCGCCGCAGGGCGGCGCTCGCCACCCGGCGCCGCGCCGGCAGCGCGCCGCGGGCGCCGCTTCCGCCACGGGCGCGACGGCCGGCGCGGCGCCTCTTTCGCGGCCGGGAGGCAGGGCGGCGCTTGACCCGGAGGCCCGGGGGTCGTGAAAGGGTGACACCCTGACGGAGGACCCTCGCCCCCATGACCGACCTGATCCTGATCGACCGCTCGGACCCCGCCGTGGCGGTGGTCACGCTGAACCGGCCCGAGAGCAGGAACGCCCTGACCCTCGCCATGTGGCAGGGCCTGGCCGAAACTTTCGAGTCGCTGTCCGAAGAGCCGGAGGTCAGGGCCGTGATCCTGACCGGCGCGGGCGGCGCGTTCTGCGCGGGCGCCGACATCAAGGAATTCGAGACCGTGCGCTCGGACCTCGAGAACGGCGAGCTCTACGGCCACACCGTGGAGCGGGCGAACCGGGCGATCCTGGAATGCACGAAGGCCACCTATGCCGCGGTCTCCGGCCCCGCGTTCGGAGGCGGCTGCGGACTGGCGCTCTGCTGCGACTTCCGGTTCGCGGACCGCACGGCGGTGTTCGCGATTCCCGCGGCGCGGCTGGGCATCGTCTACGGCATCCACGAGACGCGGGCGCTGGTGAACGCGGTGGGACTGGAGACGGCGAAGGACATCCTGTTCACCGCCCGCCGGCTGGACGCGGAGGAGGCGGAGGCGTCGGGGATGGCCTCGGGCCTGGTGGAGGACCCGATGGCGGCGGCGAAGGACCATGCGGCGCGCCTGCGGGAGAATGCGCCGCTGACCATCGCGGGCGCGAAGGCGGTGTTCGCCACCATGGGCGGCGGCCCCGACGCGCCGCAGCGGGACCGGATCCGCGACTGGCAGAGACGCGCGCTGGAGAGCGAGGACTACCGCAACGCCGTCGCCGCCTTCGCGCAGAAGCGCAAGCCCGAGTTCCACGGGCGCTGAGGGAGGGAAGGCGATGGCGAGATGGCTGAAGGCGGCGCGCTCGGCCGCCGAGCGGGCGGGCGACCGGGCGAAGACCCGCGAGGTGGTGGAGCGGGCGCTCGCCGACATCGAGGCGCGGGGCGACGCGGCGGTGCGGGAGATGTCGGAGAAGTTCGACGGCTGGTCGCCCGAGAGCTTCCGCCTGAGCCAGGGGGAGATCGAGCGCTGCATCGGGAGCCTCGACGCCCAGGCGATCGAGGACATCGAGTACGCGCAGGCGCAGGTGCGGCTCTTCGCGGAGCATCAGCGGGCGGCGCTGAGGGACGTGGAGGTGGAGACCCAGCCCGGGGTGGTGCTGGGGCACCGGAACATCCCGGTGAATGCGGTGGGCTGCTATGTGCCGGGAGGGAAGTACCCGCTGCTGGCCTCGGCGCACATGTCGGTGGTGACGGCGAAGGTGGCGGGGTGCCCGCGGATCGTGACCTGCGCGCCGCCCTTCGAGGGCAAGCCCGCGCCGGCGATCGTGGCGGCGCAGGCGCTGGCGGGGGCGGACGAGATCTACGTCCTCGGCGGGATCCAGGCGGTCGGCGCCATGGCGCTGGGGACCGAGAGCGTGAGCCCGGTGGACATGCTGGTCGGCCCCGGCAACGCCTTCGTGGCGGAGGCGAAGCGGCAGCTTTACGGGCGCGTGGGGATCGACCTCTTCGCAGGGCCGACCGAGACGCTGGTGATCGCCGACGAGACGGTGGACGCGGAGATGTGCGCGGTGGACCTGCTCGGGCAGGCGGAGCATGGGCCGACCTCGCCGGCGATCCTGCTGACGGACTCCGAGCGGTTGGCGCGGGAGACCATGGCGGAGGTGGAACGCCAGCTGAAATGGCTGCCGACGGGCGAGGTCGCGGGGCAGGCCTGGCGGGACTACGGCGAGGTCATCGTCTGCGAGAGCCTTGAGGAGATGGTCGTGGAGGCCGACCGGATCGCGTCGGAGCATGTGCAGGTGATGACGCGGGACGACGATTTCTTCCTCGCGCGGATGACGAATTACGGGGCGCTGTTCCTGGGGCCGCGGACGAACGTCGCCTACGGGGACAAGGTGATCGGGACCAACCACACGCTGCCCACGGGGAAGGCCGCGCGCTACACGGGCGGGCTGTGGGTGGGGAAGTTCCTCAAGACGGTGACCTGGCAGAAGGTGCTGACCGACGAGGCGAGCGCGAAGGTGGGGGAGGTGTGCTCCCGCCTCTGCGCGCTGGAGGGGTTCGCGGGGCACAAGGAGCAGGCGGACCTGCGGGTGCGCCGCTACGGGGCGAACCGCGCCTGACCCCTGACGGGGGGACGCGGGAATGGGCCATCGAGGCCCCTCCCCGCGTGGCGGGGCCCTGCCGGGCCGCGCCGGCGCCTCCACCCCCGCGAAGCGAGGGGCGCCGAAGGCCGCGCGCAGGCGCGGGCGGAGACGGGGTCTGGCCCGCGCCTGCGCGGGCGCCGCAGCGGCCCCTCTTGCCGAGGTCGCGAACGGGGGCCAGAACGCCGCGCCGGGGCCGCCCGGCGGCGAGGCGGCGCCGCATCCTCCGCCGGCATCCAGAAGCCGCATGAGCGGCCCCCAGCCGAGGCGACCCATGACCGAGAAGAACTTCGTCCTCAACCTCTCCTGCGACGACAAGCCGGGCATCGTGGCGGCCGTGACGACGGAGCTCGCCGCGCTGGGCGCCAACATCACCGAGAGCAACCAGTTCTGGGACCCGCTCACCAACCGCTTCTTCATGCGCATCGCCTTCCGGCTGGACGAGACCCGCACGGCCGACGACATCGACCGCGCGATCCGGCCCGCGGCGGACCGCTTCGAGATGCGCATCGCCATCGCCGACATGGGGCGCAAGCCGCGGCTGGTGATCATGGTCTCGAAGTTCGACCATGCGCTGCTGCACCTGCTGTATCAGCGCCGCGTGGGGTGGCTGGATGCGGACATCGCGGCCATCGTTTCCAATCACCCGGACGCGCGGGAGACGGCGGAGCGCGAGGGCGTGCCTTTTCACCACTGGCCGGTGACGAAGGACGCGAAGGGCGAGCAGGAGGCGAAGGTGCTGGAGCTGGTCAAGGAGACCGGCGCGGACCTCGTGGTGCTGGCGCGCTACATGCAGGTGCTGTCGGACGGGCTGGCGAAGCGGCTTTACGGGAAGGTGATCAACATCCACCACTCGTTCCTGCCCTCGTTCAAGGGGGCGAAGCCGTATCACCAGGCGTTCGAGCGGGGGGTGAAGCTGATCGGGGCGACGGCGCATTACGTGACCCCGGACCTCGACGAGGGGCCGCTCATCGAGCAGGAGACGGTGCGGGTCAGCCACGCCATGTCGGCGGAGGATTTCCTCGCCGAGGGGCGGGACGTGGAGAGCCGCGTGCTGGCCCACGCGGTGAAGGCGCATCTGGAGCGGCGGGTGATGCTGAACGGGATGAAGACGGTGGTGTTCGCGAAGTAGGCGCCGCGTCGGGCGTCGCGCCTTCTGGGGGCGGAGGCGCCCGCGGCGCGTTGCAGGCGTCAGGGCGTGCGGCCGGCGCCCGGCGAGGGCGGTCGGGGCGATGGCCCGGGGGGGGGGCTTTGGAAGCGGAACGCCCCGAGGCGGGCGCCCTCTCCGGCTCACCTCGTCTTCGAATTCGCGGGCATCCTGGGTTCTCTGCGAATATGGCCTCCTTCTTTCGCCGGCGGCCGGCCCAAGCCGGAAAGCCGCCCCCTGCGGCGGATGCCCCGGCGCGCGCTCCCCACGGCCGATCCAGCGAGTACTGTCTGCGTCACCCCTCCGCGCCCGATGCGCCGCCTGAGCGCCGCTGAGATGCGCTCCGGGCGGTCGCGCGGCGGAAGGTTCGCGCGCCGCTCAGGCGCCCGCCCCCGGGCCCCGACCCGCGGGAACCTTGGCGCCGGCCGCGAGCGCAACGCCTGCAGCGCGCCGCGGGCGCCTCCGGTCCCGGAGGCGCGACGGCGGGCGCGGCGCCTTCGCGAGGTTGACAGGCGCGCGGGGGCGGGGGCTTCTCGGGGCCCAGTTCATGGACCGGAGACCCCGAGATGACCGAAGCCGCGCCCGTCACCCCCTCGTTCCGGCTTGACGGCCGCAGGGCCGTGGCGACCGGGGCCGGGCGGGGCATCGGGCTCGCCTGCGCAAGGGCGCTGGCGCAGGCGGGGGCGGAGGTGACGCTGCTCGCCCGTTCAGGCGCCGAGGTGGAGGCGGCGGCCGCGGAGATCCGGGGCGAGGGCGGCGCGGCGGAGGCGGCGACGCTGGACGTGACCGACCTCGGGGCCGTGGCCGACTTCTTCGGGGCGCGGCCGGCCTTTCACGTGCTGGTCAACAACGCAGGCGCGGCGCGGAACGCGGGGTTCCTGGAGGTCTCGGTCGAGGATTTCGACCTGGTGATGGACGTGAACGTGCGCGCGGCCTTCTTCGTCGCCCAGGCCGCGGCGCGGCGCATGGCGGCGGAGGGCGTGGCCGGGTCCATCGTCAATGTGGGCTCCCAGATGGGGCACGTGGGCGGGCCGGACCGAACGGTCTACTGCGCCTCCAAGCATGCGCTGGAGGGGATGACCAGAGCCATGGCGCTGGACCTCGCGTCCGCGGGGATCCGGGTGAACACGCTTTGCCCGACCTTCGTGGAGACGGAGCTGACGCGGGCGGGGCTCGCGCGGGCGGAGTTCCGGGAGTTCGTGCTGGGCTCGATCCCGCTGGGGCGGCTCGGGCGGGTGGAGGACCTGATGGGGGCGGCGGTGTTCCTCGCCTCCGAAGCCTCGGCGATGTTCACGGGGTCTTCGCTGATGGCGGACGGGGGGTGGACGGCCAGGTGACGCGCAGGCGCGCAACCTGGGCGAGGTGGTCGGAGCCGGGGATCGCGACCGCGCGCAGGGACAGGACCTGCACCGAGCGCGAGGTCAGGAGGTTGTCGATCGGGAGGCCCAGCCAGGGGCGCAGACGGTCCCCGAGCCAGCCCAGGCGGGGGAACCAGGTGGGCCGCCAACCGCCGGCGGGCTCGGCGCCCAGGACCTCTCCGGTCCGCGCGACGGTCCGGGTCCAGGGGGCGGCGTTGAAGTCCCCGACCGCGACCAGGGGGTCCGAGGCCAGCGGCGCGAGCTCGTGCAGGCCGGCGCGGCGGCGGGCGTGGCCCGGGTCGAACGGCGCAGGGAAGTGGAAGGCCGCGAGACGCAGGCTTCGGCCCTGCGCATCCAGAGGCACGTCCACCGCGAGGTGCCAGGGCACCCAGTCCCGGAAGACGATGGCGGGGGCGCGGCGGTAGGGACGCTGGGTCAGGACCGAGATGCCGATGGTCCCGTGCGGGCTGGGGAGGGCGAAATCCAGGCGCGCGTCCCCGAAGGCGGCGGCGGCCACCGCCTCCAGCGCCGGGGGGACCTCGATCAGGACGAGGATGTCGGGGTGAAGCGCGAGGAGAGCGTCCTGCGCCTCGGCCATGTGCGGGTTGGTGCGCAGGAGGTTGGCGGAGACGAGGGTGATCTCCACGGCGTCGGGCGCTTCGGGCGGCGCGGGATCTTCGGGCGCGGTCCAGACCGGGCCGAGGCTCGCGGCCAGCGCCGCCGCGGCGGCGGCGGGGAGCGCGGCGCCCCGCAGGCGCCGGGCGGCGGCGAGCGCGACCGCCAGCGCCAGCGCCGCCAGCGCCAGATGCGCGCGGAGGGAATTGAGCACGTCGACCGCGAGGGTCAGGGCTTCGGCGAGGTCCTGAAACACGAAGGCGGGCTCATGCGAGGGAAAGGTCCGCGACCTTGGCGCGGGCGCGTCCGGGAAGGCAAGGCGGAACAGGGCCTTGATCGGCCGGGCCGGGGCTTGCAGTCTGCGCGGGGGCGCCCGCCCCCTCGATCCTCCAGCGGAGACCGCCATGCCCGCGCCCTCGCCCGCCTTCAGCGCCGCGGAATACGCGCGCCGCCTTTCCCTGACCCGCGCCGAAATGCGGGAGCGGCGGCTCGACGCGCTGTTCGTGGAGGATCCTTCGAACATGCACTGGCTGACCGGCTATGACGGCTGGTCCTTCTACGTGCATCAGGGGGTGCTGGTGCTGCATGACTCGGACCCGATCTGGTGGGGCCGGCGCATGGATGCGGAGGGGGCGCGGCGGACGGCCTGGATCGGGGACGACCGGCTGCGCTCCTACAACGACGATTTCGTGCAGGCGGTGGACCGGCACGCGATGCAGGACCTCGCGGCGCTTCTGCGGGAGCTGGGGCTGGGGCGGTCCGCCATCGGGGTGGAACTGGACAACTACTACTATTCGGCGCGGGCGCATCTGACGCTGGTGCATGAGCTGCCGGAGGCGAACTTCTCGGACGCGACCGCGCTGGTGAACTGGCTGCGGGCGGTGAAGTCGGAGGAGGAGCTGGGGTTCATGCGCAAGGCCGCCCGGATCTCGGAGCGGCTGCAGGACCTGGCCTATGAGCGGATAGAGCCGGGGCTGCCGAAGAACCGGCTGGCGGCGGAGATCTTCTCGGAGGCGGTGCGGGGGTTCCGGGACGAGGATGGGGAGGAGGTCTGGGGGGATTACGCGGCCATCGTGCCGATGCTGCCCTCGGGCCCGGATTTGGCGGCGCCGCACCTGACCTGGGACGGGCGGCCGTTCAAGGAGGGCGAGGCCACGTTCTTCGAGCTTTCGGGCTGCTACCGGCGGTACCACGCGCCGTTCTGCCGGACGGTGTTCCTCGGGACCCCGCCGCAGTCGATGGTGGATGCGGCCAAGGCGGTGGCGGAGGGGATCGAGGCCGGGCTGGAGGCGGGGCGCGCCGGGGCGCGGGCCTCGGACGTGGCGCGGGCGCTGGCGGCGGCGCTCTATCGCGCGGGGCTGCACAAGGACGGGCGCTCGGGCTATGCGGTGGGGCTGAGCTACCCGCCCGACTGGGGGGAGCGGACGATCTCGCTTCGCCTCAACGACGACACGGAGCTTCAGGCGGGGATGACCTTCCACTTCATGCCCGGCCTGTGGACCGAGGAATGGGGGCTGGAGATCACCGAGACGATCGTGATCCGCGAGGACGGTCCGGCGGAGTGTCTGTGCGACCGGCCGCGGGAGCTGTGGGTGAAGTAGCGGGCTCGTCCCGCAGGCGCGGGCCGAAGCGGGCGGCGGCGGGGGCCGCCGTCACGCCGTGCAGCGCGGCGGAGAGGGCGACGGCGAGGGCGGCGATGGCCAGAATCTCGGACGAGCGGGAGAGGTCCGTGGCGTCCACCGCCAGCAGGGCGAAGAGCGCGGTGGCGAGGCCGCGGGGCCCGAACCAGCCGATGAAGAGGCGTGCGCCCGGAGAGGCGTCTGTGCCGATCAGCGAGAGCCAGATCGCCAGCGGGCGGACCACGAAGAGGGACGCCGCGACCAGCGCGAACGCGGGCCAGCCGAGATGCTCCAGCGCCGGCGGCAGGAAGGTGGAACCGACCAGCAGGAAGGCCGCGAGGACGAGGAGCTGGCCCTCGTTCTCCAGGAACTCGCCCAGGAAGCCGCCGGCGCGGAAGGGCTGGCCGCGGCGCGGAAGGGCCTGGAGGCTGCGGCCGAAGGCGAGGCCCCCGGCGAAGCAGGCGATGAAGGCGTTGCCGCCCAGCACCTCGGCCAGCGCGTAGCAGCAGCCGGCGGCGGCGAGGGCGGCGAGGCCCTCGGTTTCCTCCGCCATCAGGCGGCGGGTGATGGTCAGCACGGCGAGGCGGCCGAGCAGGAGGCCGGGGATCAGGCCCGCGGCGACGCCGAAGCCGATCTGGCCGGCGATGAACAGGAGCCAGTCGGTCGCGGTGCCGGGTTCCTCCTGCGCGGCGGCGAGGCTGGCGAAGAGGAGGACGGCGGGAAGGGCGAGGCCGTCGTTCAGGCCGCTTTCGACGGTGAGGCAGCGGCGCACGCGTTCCGGCAGCGCGGTGCTGGAGACGACGGCCTGCCCCAGCGCCGCGTCGGTGGGGGCGAGGATGGCGGCGAGGAGCGCGGCCTCCCACACCGGCCAATCCGGGAGCAGCAGGAGCGCCGCGCCCCAGCCGAGCAGGATGGCGAGCGGCAGGCCCAGCAGCAGCGTGCGCGCGGGCCAGAGGTGGGAGCGGATCAGGGCCGTGAGGTCGGTGCGTGCGGCGTCGGAGAAGAGGACGAGGGCGAGGGCGACCTCGGCCAGCAGGTCGAGGGGGGACTTCGACCTCCGCGTCGACCAGGCCGACGGCGTTGAGGGCGAAACCCAGGGCGAGGAACAGGAGCGGGCCGGTCAGCGGCGTCGTCGAGAGACGGCGCGCAACGACGGCGAAGAGGAAGGCGGCGAGCGCGGCGAGAAGGAGGACGGTATGGGACATGGGGCTCCCGGGCCGAGACGTCTGGGGCCGGAGGATGGCGCCGGGAGGCGGAGGGGCAAGCCTTTTCCGTGGCGGCAGCGGACGGAGAGGGAGGTTCGGGAGGGGGATGACGCGGGGTTGGGGATGCGCCGCCCCGCCCGAGAACCCGCGCCTTGGTCTGGCTCGGCCGGCAACTGCGCCACCACCCTTCGGGCGCATCCCGCCGCGCCGGCGGCAGGTGGACCGGACGGGGTCAAGCGGGCCGAGGCGAGGCGGGCCGGGCCCTCGCCCGCGGAGCTGACCCGGCCCGGCCGGGAAGCGAGCTCTTGCCCTGCGTTCGCCTCCTGTCCCGACCGCGGGAGGCGGCGCATAGGGCGGGCCGAGGCGAGGCGGGGCCATCGCCCGCGGACCTGCGGGCGCCGCTCCGGCCGGGAATTCCGCCCTTTGCTCCGGTCCGGGCGCTCCCTCCCCCGCTTGCGGGAGAGGGCCGGGGTGGGGGCCGGCGGCGGCGCTAGAACTTCGTGCGGAGGAAGATCGCCTCGGGGAGGTTGCGGATGACCGCCATGACCAGCCGCCATTTCCAGTGGACGACCACAGGGCGACGGCGGTGGAGGGCGCGGACGATCAGCCTCGCCTGCGCCTCGGCGGTGAGGGTGAGGGGGGCGGGGAGATCCATGCCTTCCGTCATCGCGGTGGCGACGAAGCCCGGCTTCACGGTCATCACCAGCAGGTCCGTGCCGGCGTAGCGCTGGCGCAGGCCGGAGAGCATCGTCTCCAGCCCCGCCTTGGCGGCGCCGTACCAGTAGTTGCGCGCGCGGCCGCGGTCCCCGGCGACGGAGCCGATGCCGACGACCGCCGTGGAGCCGGGGAGGCGGGAGAGGCGGGCGGCGGCGGCCTCCAGCGTCGCGGCGGGGCCGTGGAGGTTGGCCGCGAGAGTGCGGGCGATCAGGGCCGGGTCGTCCTGCGTCTCGGCCTGATCGCCGAGGAAGCCCACGGCGGAGACCACGATGCCGGGGGGCTCGGGGAGGGCGTCGAGGAAGGCGGCGGCTTCGGCCGGAGCCTCGGCGTCCCAATGGTGGGCGGTGGCGGGGACGCGGTGGCGGGCGGCGATGTCGTCGGCGTCGCGTTGCAGCGCCTCGGGGCGGCGGCCGGCGAGCTGGACGGGGCGCCCCTCCGCGGCCAGCAGGTGGGCGACGGCGAGGCCGATGTCGGAGCCGGCGCCGAGGATCAGGACGGGGCGGCGGGCGGGATCGGTCACAGCGAAAGCCTCTGGGACTGGAGGGTGGCGAAGGCCGCGTCGCGGGCGGGGGCGGCGCGGAAGGCGGGGGCGCGAGGCTCGGTCGCGGCGAAGTCCTGCGCCGAGAGGCGGGCGTCCTTGGCGAGGTAGAGGCGGCCCCCGTGACCGCGCGCGATGCTGTGCAGGCGGTCCACCAGCGCCAGCGCCCGGGGCGCGGCGGGGAAGTCCAGCGCCAGGGTCCAGCCGTCCAGCGGGAAGGAGAGGGTCGTGGGTTCCGGCCGCGCCGGGCCCAGCGCCTTGAGGACGGCGAGGAAGGAGCCCTGCCCCGCCTCGGAGGTGGCGGTGAGGAGGGCGCGGAGGCCGGCGCGCGCGGTGGCGCGCGGGAGGGCGCACTGGAACTGCACGAAGCCGCGGCGGCCGTAGATGCGGTTCCAGCCCAGGATCGCATCGAGGGGGTGGAAGCAGGCGGGCCAGTCCACCAGCGCGGGGCCGCGGCGGGCGGCGCGGAGGCCGGCCCGGAGGTGGAGCGCGTTGAAGGCGCGGACCGAGAGGCGGTTGAGCGCCGCGCCGGGGAAGAGGTCCGGTGGGGGGCCGACGCGGCGGGCGGCCGGCTTCAGGGCCCAGCGGTCTTCGCGCTGGCGGGGGGCGAGATCGGCGAGGGAGGCGTCCTCGGCCCGGTAGACCAGCGCGCGGCCAAGGCGGGGGCCGGAGGCGAGGCAGTCGATCCAGGCGGAGGTGTGTGTCCAGCCCCGGGAGGCGTCGAGCGCGTCCATGGCGGCGTCGAGGGTGGCGGCGGGCACGGTCTCCTGCCTCAGCCAGCCGGTCTCGACCCGGCGCAGGCGCAGGCGGGCGCGCAGGATCAGGCCGGTGAGGCCCATGCCGCCGCAGGTCTCGGCGAAGCCCGGATCTGCGGGAGCGAGGCGGCGGAGGCGGCCGGCGCCGTCGGCGATCTCCACCCAGTCGAGATGGGCGGAGAGGGAGCCGCCGCCGGGCGCATGGTGGTTCTTGCCGTGGACATCGGCGGCGATCATGCCGCCGAGGGTGACGAAGCGGGTGCCGGGGACCACGGGCGGGAACAGGCCGCGGGGGAGGAGCGCGGTCTCGATGTCGTGCAGCAGGACGCCGGCCTCGGCGGTCAGGGCCGGGGCGGCCTCGTCCACGGCGACGAAACGGTCGAGGCGGCGGGTGGAGAGGGCGAGGCCCTGCGGCAGGGGGAGCGCGGCGTCGCCATAGGCGCGGCCGGCGCCGCGGGGGGCGAGGGGGGCGGCGGAGGCGCGGACGAGGGCGGCGGCGACCTCGGGCGTCGGGGGGGCGACGAGGCGGCCGCGCACGACGGGGTGGCGGCCCCAGCCCTCGAGCCGGACCTCGGGGGGTTGGTTCATCCTCGCGGCTCCGGGGAGCGCGGGCCCGGGGGAGCGGGTGAGGGGAGCGGGTGGCCCGCCGCGAAGGGGGCCGCGTTGGATGCGCCGCAGCGATCGGCGGCCGAGGCGGCTCCGGCGCTTCGAGAGGCGGAGGACGGCCGGGTCATCGCACGCCCTCCGATAGGCGGGGAGCGAGGGAGCCTGCCGCGGACGGGGCGGCTCGGCGAAGGTCGGCCGGCGGCTCGGCTCCGGCGGGCGGAAGGGTCATCGCGGCGCCTCCGAGGGCGTGAACACGAAGCGGCGGTCGAACTGGTACTTCGCCACATAGCCGACCATCAGGCCGAGGACCGCCCCGATCTCGCGCGCGACGGTGGTCTCCCAGACGCTCCAGGCGAGAGCTTCGAAGCCCCAGAAGATCGTCGTGGTGAGCAGGCCCATGGCGGCGTAGAGGCTGAAGCGGCGGGCATGGGCGCGGGGGCCGGTGCTGGGGTCGTGAAAGATCCAGCGCTTGTCCAGCAGGTACTTGATCACCAGCCCGGTGGCGGTCCCCACGGCGATTGCCAGGGTGAGCGCGGCGGGCGCGCCCCATTCCTCGCGCCAGCCGCCGCCCGCGGCGATCACGCCCAGCACGTCGCGCAGCAGCCAGTCGAGCAGGAGCGGGGCCCAGCCGAAGGCGACCTCCTCCCCCTGGCGCAGGGCCGAGAGCACGAGGCGCTGCGCCATCAGGTTGCACAGGACCGCGACCACCGCGAAGGCGGCGTAGCGGACCACGATCTCGGCCGCGGAGAGGCGGCGCGGGCGGGGCCGGATGTCCGGGGGCGCCCCGGGACCGCGGGACGTGCGTGCGCTCGCCTCCGTCCATCACAGGAACTTCGCGAGGGCGGCGAAGGCGAGCATCCCAACCGCCGAGGCGACCGAGATGCGGTCCTTCACGGCGAACAGCACCGGGTCGTCGTTCATGCCCCCCCGATGCGCGATCATCACCAGCCGGGAGATCCAGTAGAGCAGGATCGGCGGCGCCCCCCACAGCAGCAGCGGCGAGGCGTAGAGCTGCTGCACGGCGGGCGAGTAGATGTAGAGCGCGAGCACCAGCACGGCGGTGTAGCCCGCGGCGATGGCCATCATGGTGACGACGTTGAGGTCCTCGGCGCGGTAGGCGCGGCCCGAGCTTTCGGAGAGGCCGGAGCGGGCGAGGTCCACCAGCTCGGTCTGGCGCTTCATGGCGGCGAGGGCGAGGAACAGGAACACCGAGAGCGCCAGCATCCAGGGCGAGAGCTCGAGCTCGGCCGCCGCGGAGCCCGCGATCACCCGGAGGGTGTAGAGGCCGGCGAGGACGCAGATGTCGATCACCAGCTCCCGCTTCAGGACCAGCGAGTAGAGCAGCGTCGCGCCGAAATAGACCGTGAGCACCCCGAAGAGCAGCGGCGACACGGCCGCGGCGAGCCAGAAGCCCGCCAGCAGCAGGACCGCCCCCATCCAGACGCCGTGCAGCGCCGGCACGGCGCCCGAGGCGAAGGGCCGGCGGCGCTTGCGCGGATGGGCGCGGTCGGCCTCCAGATCCAGCAGGTCGTTGATGCAGTAGACCGAGGAGGCGGTGAGCGAGAAGGCGATGAAGCCGAGGGTGACGGCCTCCCAGACCTCGGCGGAGGAGATGTGCGCGGCCAGGATCGGCATGAACAGCAGCAGGTTCTTGAGCCACTGGTGGGGCCGCAGCGCCCGCAGATGGTCGAGGATCCGGGCCCCGGCCGAGGGCGGGGGCGCGAGGTGGAGGGGGGCGGGGCCATGCGCCTGCGCCTCCGCGCGACTGACCAGGGCGGGGGAGGCCGCGACGGTGATCGCGCGGCGCGCCCGTGCCCAGACGGGGAGGTCGCGCGCATGATCGCCCACGTAGTCGAAGCCGCCGGGGCCGAAGCGCTCCGCCAGCCACGCGGCCTTGGCGGCGCCGCCGAGATTGACGATCCCGTCGGAGCCGCGGACCTCGTCGAAGAGGCCGACATGGGCGGCGACGGCGTCGGCGACGGACTGGTCGCCGGCGGTGGCGAGGATCACGCGGCGTCCTTCGGCGCGCGCCTGCCGGATCAGGTCCAGAACCTCGTCGCGCAGCGGGAGCGAGGCGGCGTTCAGCGGCGCGCGCGCGGCGACGACGGCCTTGATGGCGGCCTTGGGATGCGCGCCGTCGCGGCGCAAGGCGGCGATGACGGAGGGGAGCGCCGCGAGCACCTCGCGCAGGCCGCCGGCGAAGAGGTTGACGCAGCCTTCGTGGAAGGCGTCCACGCGCAGCAACGCCCCGTCCATGTCCACCACCAGGGGGACCGCGCCCTCCGGCGCCGGAACGGCCGCCTCCTGCCGGCCGGGGAGGGGGGCGCCGTCGGTGGGGAACATCGGCTCTTCCTGCACAACCAGCCCGTGAAAACCTGCGAACCGGCCGGGACGGCCAGGGGCGAACGCCAGCCCGTGGCATAGCATCGGAGGTGAGACGGCGACAGGCCATTGTCGGCCCGGACGGGCCGAGGCGCTTGCTCCGGGGCCCGAGTTGCGTCACGAAAGCGCCATGAGCGCAGCCTTCACTCCCGAACAAGTGCGCGCGGCCGTCCTGCGCGGACGGCCCGCGGGCACGTCCGACTACGACATGATCTCGGGCGGCAGGCCGGCCGACGCGCCGGCGCCGCAGCGGACGGCGGGCGTGCTGTGCCCGCTGGTGGACCGCGGCGACGGGCTGCGGGTGATCCTGACGCGGCGGGCGGACCATCTGCGCCTTCACGCGGGGCAGGTCGCCTTCCCTGGCGGGCGCATGGACCCGACGGACCCGACGCTGCTGGATGCGGCCCTGCGGGAGGCGCATGAGGAGATCGGGCTGGTGCGGGAGCTCGCGGACGTGGTCGGCCCGATCGACCCGCACGAGACGGGGACGGGCTACGCCGTCACCCCCTTCGTCGCCTTCATCGACGCGAGCTTCCGGCCCCGGCCCGACCCGTCGGAGGTGGCCGAGGTGTTCGAGCCGCCGCTCGACTTCCTGATGGACCCCGCCAACCGGCGGCGCGAGAGCCGGATGTTCCAGGGAAGCAAGCGGCACTTCTACGCGATCCCCTGGGAGGGGCGGTACATCTGGGGCGCGACTGCGCGGATGCTGGTGGGACTGTCGACGCGGCTCGCCTCGCTCACGCAGGAGGACGCGCATGGGTGACCGGCACGAGGCCGCGCGCGTCGGCGGCGCGTCATGACGGCGACCGAGGAGACGACGCGCGCCCCGGACGCCGGGCTGCGGCTTGAGGCGGCCTGGCTGAGGGAGCCCGCCGCGCAGGAGGCCGTGCAGGCGCTGGAGGCCGAGGGCGCGCGGGTGCTGTTCGTGGGCGGCTGCGTGCGCAACGAGCTGATGGGCCTGCCGGTCCACGACCTCGACCTCGCGACCGACGCCGAGCCCGCGGAGGTGCAGCGGCTGCTGGAGGCGGCGAGGATCCGCTCGGTGCCCACGGGGATCGACCACGGCACGGTGACGGCGGTGCTGCGCAACCGGACGCTGGAGATCACCACCTTCCGTCATGATCTGGAGACCTACGGCAGGCGCGCGAAGGTCGGCTTCGGCGCGGGGCTGGAGGAGGACGCGCGGCGGCGGGATTTCACCTTCAACGCCCTCTACGCGGAGCCGGGCGGGCGGGTGCTGGACCCGCTGGGCTCGGGGATGGCGGACCTCGCGGCCCGGCGGGTGCGCTTCATCGGCGACGCCGAGGCCCGGATCGTGGAGGACCGGCTGCGCATCCTGCGCTTCTTCCGGTTCCACGCGCTTTACGGCGACCCCTGGCGAGGGATCGACCCCGAGGGGCTCGCGGCCTGCGCGGCGCAGGCGGAGGGGGTGTCGGACCTCGCGCGGGAGCGGATCGGGCACGAGATGCGCCGCCTGATGGGCGCCGTGGATCCGGGGCCGAGCCTGTGCGCCATGGCCGCCTGCGGGGTGCTGGCGCGCGTGCTGCCGGGCGCGGATCCGCAGGCGGTGGCGCCGCTCGTGGCGATGGAGGCGCGCGCCGCTCCCCTGCCCGACTGGAAGCGCCGCCTGCTGGTGATGGGCGTGGATCCGCAGGAGGCGTCGGTGCGCCTGCGGCTCGCGAAGGCGGAGCTGCGGTCGCTGCTGGCGATACGCGCCGCGCAGGAGGCGGACGCCCCCGTCGCCCAGACCGCCTATCGCCACGGGGCGGAGGCCGCGCGGGACGCGGCGCTGCTGCGGGCGGCCGCGACGGGGACGCCGCCGCCGCGGACCCTGTCGAAGGAGATCGCGCGCGGGGCCACCGCCTCCTTCCCCGTGAGCGCGGACGATCTGATCGCGCGCGGGATGCGGCCGGGACCGGCGCTGGGCAAGCGGCTGGCGGAGCTGGAGGAGGAGTGGCTCGCCTCCGACTTCCAGGCGACGCGGGGGCGGATGCTGGACGCCTGAGCCGGCGCCGGTGATCGGATGCATCACCCGGAATGATTTGACGCCCCCGCGCGGCTGCGCGACCGTCGACGGCCGACAAGGTCAGGAACGCTGACCGGATCCCGGGGAGGGCGAGATGCAGGGGCTGGCGGCCGGAGAGCTCGGGGCGCTGTTCGCCATGGCGGTGGCCTCGGTGTTCACGCCGGGGCCGAACAACGCGATGCTCTCGGCCTCGGGCGCGTCCTTCGGGCTGCGGCGGACCGTGCCGCACGCGCTGGGGGTGGCGCTGGGCTTTCCGGTGATGATCTTCGCCGTGGCGCTGGGGCTGGGGCGGGCGTTCCAGGAGAGCGAGCTTCTGCGCGAGGGGCTGCGCTGGGGCGGCGCGGCGCTGCTGGCGTGGCTCGCGTGGCGGATCGCGCGGTCCGGGGGGCCGGGGGGCGGCGCGAAGCGGACGCGGCCGTTCACCTTCTTCGAGGCGGCGGCCTTCCAGTGGATCAATCCCAAGGCCTGGGTGCTTTGCGTGGGCGTGATCGCGCAGTTCGTGGACGGCGCGGCGCCGGTGGCGGACGCGCTGACGGCGGCGGCGGTGTTCGCGCTGACGGGGATGTTCTCGGCCCACGCCTGGGCTGGGTTCGGCGCCGCAATGGGGCGGTGGCTCGGCGAGGGCCGGCGGCTCCGGGCGTTCAACATCGCCATGGCGCTGCTGCTTCTGCTGGGCGTCTTCGCGCTGCTGACCGAGGATCTCGCGCCCCCGGTCTGAGCGGTCACACGGCGCGGGCGCCGGAATGGGCGGTGTCGACGGGCGGCTCTGCGGCGACTCGGGCGGCCTCCTCCCGCCACCAGGGGCGGGCGGCGAGGTGTCGGCGCAGGGGGGTGTCGGTGGCCGCGGGCGCGTTCTCGATGTAGCGCACCGCCTCGTCCCGGGAGGGGCCGGTGAGCGACAGGAGCCAATCCTCGGCCGCGGCGAGATCGAAGGCGCGGCCGGCCGTTTCCGCGAAGTTGGGGTGAAGTTCCGTCCAGACGGCGCCGGCGGCGCCCGCGGCCTCGGCCCATTCGCCGACGAGGCCGGCGATGCGCCCGTGGCGCAGTCCGTCGCGGCCCCAGGCCCCGATGCGGTCGAGCGGCGCACGCTCCCGCGCTGCAAGGTCGGCACGGGCGGCGGCGACGTCCGTGCGGGCGGAGGCGACGACGTGGCTCGGGCACGGCGCGCCGCGATCGGGGTCGATGCACACCACCAGCCCCATCAGGCGCTTGGGGGAGATGCGGGAGAATTCCAGCGGCAGGCCCGGCCCGGCGTTCATGCGCCACGGACCCGAGACATGAGGGGCCAGAATTTCCAGATCCCAGATCAGCGAGCCGTAGCCGATCACGAGAATCTCGTCCCGGAGCTGGCCGCAGGGTCCGTCGGGCGTCACGGGCGGCCCGTTGACGATTGATTCAGATCAAGGCGCAACGGTCGCAGGGCGCCCACCATCGTCGGAAGCAACAACGCGGGGTCCGACATGCAGCTCAACGCCTTCCTCCCGTTCCGCCTGGCGAGGCTCGCCGCGCGGCTTACGGCCTCGATATCGGAGATCTACGGCGTGCGCTACGGGCTGAGCCGGGACGAGTGGCGGGTGCTCACCGCCACGGGGGCGGCGCAGACCCAGCCCACCCGCGCGATCGCCGAGCAGACGGGGCTCGACAAGGTGGCGATCAGCCGGGCGGCCTCGCGGCTGGAGGAGCGGAGGCTGATCTGGCGGGGCGCGGACCGGGCCGACCGGCGGATCAAGAACCTGAGCCTGACGCGGGAGGGCGCGGCCGCGCTGGACGAGATCGAGCGTCTGGCGCGGGAGCGGGAGAGCTGGCTGCTGGAGCCGCTGTCGGCCGAGGAGCGGGAGACGCTGGAACGCCTGCTGACGCGGCTTGCCGAGCGGGCGGAGCAGACGCCGCCCCTGCCCGCCGAGGTCGCGCCGCGCGGGGCTGCGGCGGGCTCCGGGCAGCGAGGCGCATCCACCGGGCGGCACGCGCTGGCGCCCGTCTAGACGAGGTCCTTGGGAACGGCGAAGCGACGGAAGCGGGCGCGACCGAAGCGGGCCTGCGCCCAGGGGTCCGGCAGGTCCAGCACGGCGATGGCGGCGGTTGGGAATTTCTCGAAGGCGCGGGCGCAGCCGCCCGGCGCCTCGCCGTCGTGGAGGCGGCGCAGGAAGGCCGTGGTTCCCGGCTCATGCCCGATCATCAGGAGGCGACGGGCCTCGGCCGGCGTCCGGCGCAGGATTTCGAGGGCGATGTCCGGCTCCGCCATGTAGAGGTCGGGGGCGGGCTGCGGGTCAGGTCCTTGGCCGGCGCCGCGACGGACGTGGTCCCAGGTCTCGCGCGCGCGTCGGGCGTCCGAGGGGGCCGCATGGTCGGGGAGCAGGTCCTCCTCGGCGAGCCAGGCGCCCATGAGCGTCGCGGCGAGGCGCCCGCGGGGGTTCAGCGGGCGGTCGCGGTCCGGCAGGTCCGGGTTGTCCCAGGCGGACTTGGCGTGACGCATCAGGATCAGCGTGGGCATGACGGCGTCTCTCCGGTGTCAGGGGTCGGCCGGCGCGTGGGCGGCGCGGAAGGCGGCCATGTGGAAGGCGGCGCGGTCCGGGGCGTGGGCGGCGGTGGCCCCCACGGGGCAGGCGCGGCGGGCGAGACAGCCGCGGGTCCGGCAAGGGGCGCCCTCGGGGCGGGAGAGATGGGCGACGCAGGCGGGGACCTCGTAGCCCTCGGCCGAGAGGGCGTTCACCGGGCAGGCGGCGAGACAGGGGGCCGAGCAGGCGTCGCAGGGGCGCGGGCCGGGGACGAGCGGCGGGGGAACGTCACGCAGGTCCGGCAGGGCGAGCGCCCCGCGCCAGGAGGCCCAGAGCCCGCGGTCGAGGTGGAGAAGCGGGCCGAGGCGGGAGGGCCAGGCACCCTCGGCCCGGATGGCCCAGGAGACGAAGGGCGGCCAGGGAGGGCCGTCGCTCGGGCCGATGGCGCGGCCGCCGAAGCGGGCGGCGAGGGCGGAGGCCACGCGGGCGGACCAGCGGTCGAGGGGGTGGCGCGCGCCGTCCCGGGCCTCGGGCGCGGTCTGGAATGCGTCCCAGGTCCGGGCCTCGGCGCCGAGGAGGACGATGACCGGGCTCCAGGCGGCGGCCTCCTCGCCCGAGAGGCGCAGGGGGGCGGGGACGAAGCCCTCGGCGCGCGCGGCGGCGGAGATTTCGGCCCAGGTCACTTGCGGAAGGGGAAGGCGAGCGACCAGCCGAGGCCGCTGGGGCGGTCGTCCTGGTGGTCGGCGAGGCCGAGGCGCATGGCCTCGTGCCCGCCCTCCGGGTCGGCGGAATAGGTGCCGAAGAGGCGGTCCCACCAGCTCACCGAGAAGCCGTAGTTCGAATCCGTCTCCCGCCGGATCACCGAGTGATGGATGCGGTGCATGTCCGGGGTGATGAGCACCCAGCGGAGCGCGCGGTCCCACCGCTCCGCGATGCGGATGTTGGCGTGGTTGAACATGGCGCAGCCGTTGAGGATCACCTCGAACAGGATCACCGCCAGCGCGGGGGCGCCCAGCGCGTAGACGAGGCCGATCTTGAGCAGCATCGACAGCGCGATCTCGCCGGGGTGGAAGCGGATGGCGGTGGAGACGTCCACATCCCGGTCGGCGTGATGGACCCGGTGCAGACGCCACAGGACCGGGACCTTGTGGAACACGAGATGCTGCGCCCAGATCGCGAGGTCTAGGATTGCCACCGAGGCCGCAAGCGCCGGCCAGTAGGGCGCGGAGAGCGCGTTCAGTAGGCCCCAGCCCTGCGCCTCCGCATCGAGGGCGGCGCCGACCGCCGCGGCCGGGAACAGCAGGCGCACGATCGCCGTGTCGAGGATCACGATGCCCCAGTTGGTGATCCAGCGACGGGTCTTTGCGACCGACAGGGTCCGGCGGGCGCGCAGCAGTTCCCACCCCGCCATCAGGGCGAAGATGCCGGCGAAGGCGCCGAGGCGGATGAGAGGCTCGTGATCCATGGCCTTGAGATGCGGGGCCTGAGCCGCGGCGTCAATCGCGGCGCGATCACGGATGGGAGGCCTCGGCGCCTCTTCACGCCTCGGGGAACGGAGGCAGATGGGCCAGATAGTGGGCGAGGCTGCGGTCGGGAAGTTGGGGAAACTCCGCCTCCAGCACATCGAGCGTCTCGATCCGGTCGAAGCGGAAGTTGCGATAATCCTCGCGCGTCTCGCACCAGGCGAGCAGCGTCCAGCGCCCCGTCCAGGCGATCAGGCCGAGCGGCCAGACCACGCGGCGGCTGGGGGCGCCGCCGGCGTCGCGGTAGGCGAGAGACAGCTTGCGGCGCGCCTCGCAGGCCTCGCGGATGATCCCGTGACGCTCCCGCACGGGGGCGTCCGCGGGGATGACGGGGGCGCGGTAGGGGAGGGCGTCGGCGCGGGCGAGGGCGGCATCGTCGAGGATGGCGCGGATCTTGGCCTCGGCGCGGCGGGAGGCGGCGGCGAGGGCGGGGTCGGTGGCCGCCTGCACCAGCCGGCCACCGACCAGCAGGGCGAGGACCTCCTCGCGGTCGAACATCACGGGAGGCAGGTCGTAGGAGGATGCGAGGCGGTATCCGACGCCCGCCTCGCCCTCGATGGGCACGCCCTGGGCCTGAAGGTCCGCCACGTCGCGGTAGACGGTCCGCAGCGAAACCTCCAGCGCCTCGGCCAGCGCCCTGCCCGTCACCGCGAAGCGACGGCCGCGGAGCAGGGTCACCAGCTCGAACAGGCGGTCGGCCCGGCGCATGTCAGGCGGGCTGAGGCTCGGGCCGCCCCACCTGACGGTCGGCGACCGCGAGACGCTCGCGCTTCCAGCTCGGGAGGTCCATGTTGCGGATGGCCTGGCTGTCGAGCATCGTCGCCTCCCAAGCCGCGTCGCCAGCCGCCGCAGCCTCGGCGTCGCGCCAGAATATGAGGTCCACCCAGGTTCCGTCCTCGCGCCGGGAATAGGTGCGGTACTCGAAGCCGGGCTGGCGCACCGCCCAGTCGTCCACCGCCTTCATGCCCGCCGCCTCCGCGGCCGCTTCGACGCCTGCGCGGCTACGATATTCCATCAGATCCATGATGCCGGCCATGTCGGCCTCCCTTGTCATCCGCCCCCGGAGATTTGGGGAACGGGAGGATCATGCGGGGGGCCTGCTGACAGCCTTCCGTCAGCAGCCGTCAGCGCGGCCGGTCGGGACGGATGAGGGTGCCGGCGCCGTGGGAGGTGAAGAGCTCCAGCAGGCAGGCATGGGGGGCGCGGCCGTCGAGAATGACCACCAACTCGACGCCCTTCTCGATGGCCTCCAGCGCGGTCTGACACTTCGGGATCATGCCGCCGGAGATGGCGCCGGAGGCGATCATCCCCTCCGCCTGGTCCTTGGTCAGCTCCTGCAGCACTTCGCCGGAGGCGTCCTTGACGCCGGAGACGTCGGTCAGGAGCAGCAGGCGCTCGGCCTTCAGCGCGCCCGCGATGGCGCCTGCGGCGGTGTCGCCGTTGACGTTGAAGGTCTCGCCCTGGCGGCCGACGCCCACGGGGGCGATGACGGGGATGTAGTCGGAGGCGATGAAGGTCTCCAGCACCTCGGGGTTCACCTGCACCGGGGTACCGACGAAGCCGAGATCCAGCGCCTTCTCGATGTTCGAAGTCGGGGTCGCGGACGGTCTTGGTGGTCTTCTCGCAGACCATCAGGTCCGCGTCCTTGCCTGAGAGGCCCACGGCCTTGCCGCCCTGCCGGTTCAACGCGGTGACGATCGCCTTGTTGATGCGGCCGGAGAGGACCATCTCGACCACCTCCACGGTGGCCTCGTCGGTGACGCGGAGGCCCTGGACGAACTCCGACTGGATGGCGAGACGCTTGAGCAGGATCTCGATCTGCGGGCCGCCGCCATGGACCACGATGGGGTGCACGTTGCACTGCTTCATCAGCACGATATCGCGCGCGAACCGCTCCAGCGCGGGCGCGTCGCCCATGGCGTGACCGCCGAACTTGACGACGACGCGGGCGCCGTCATAGCGCTGCAGGTAGGGCAGCGCCTCCGACAAGGTGCGGGCGGTGGCGATCCAGTCGCGTTTCACAGGCGTCTCCCTCAACGGTCTCGGCATGGGTTCCTAGCGCGGGCCGGGGGGCTTCGCCAGCCTCCCGCCGCCTGCGCGCGGCGGCCGCAGGGACGAGGGGAACGCGCCCTCGCGGTCCGGCGTTTCATCATCAACCGCGGGGGATGGCCCCGCGAAGACGATGGAGAGACGAGATGGCTCAGATGAGCGATCGCGAGCTGGAGCGGGACGAGACGGTCTCCCTGATCTCCTCCGAGAAGGTCCGCGGGACCGACGTCTACGGCGCGCGACGACGAGAAGATCGGGCATGTGGACCATGTGATGATCGACAAGCGCAGCGGCCGGGTGTCCTACGCGGTGATGAGCTTCGGGGGGTTCCTCGGGTTGGGCGAGAGCCTGCACCCCCTGCCGTGGGAAACGCTGACCTACGACGAGGCGGTGGACGGCTACCGCGTGGCGTTGACGCGGGCGCAGCTCGAGGGCGGCCCGCAGGCAGAGGCGGACGACAGCCGCTGGGGCGACCGGGACTACCGGAGCGGCATCTACGACCACTACGGCGTCACGCCGGTCTACTACGGGGTTTGACGCCGGGAACGGGACGGCGGGGGCGCCTTCGGGCGCCCCTTCTTCATGTGCGCTCAGTCCTGGAGAAGCGAGGCGACGGCCGCCCGCACCCGCTCCAGCCCCTCGTTCTTGTCGGCGGAGGTGGTGAGGATCTCCGGGAAGGCGGCGGGGTGGCGGGCGAGGTCGGCCTTCAGGGCCTTAGTCACCGTGGCCAGTTCCTGCACCTTGGGCTTGTCGGTCTTGGTCAGCACGGCCTGGAAGGGCACGGCGGAGCGGTCGAGCAGCTCCATGATCTCATGGTCCACCTTCTTCGCGCCGTGACGCGCGTCGATCAGCACGAAGACGCGGCGCAGGTTGGGACGGCCGGCGAGGTAGCCCTTGAGGGTGCGCTGCCACGCCTCCACCACCGGCCGCGGCGCCTCGGCAAATCCGTAACCCGGAAGGTCCACCAGGTGCAGCCTGTCGCCGAACGCGAAGAAGTTCAGCGCCTGCGTCCGCCCGGGCGTGTTCGACGCGCGGGCGAGGACTGCGCTGCCCCGCCAGCGCGTTGATCAGCGAGGACTTGCCGACGTTGGAGCGGCCGGCGAAGCAGACCTCCACCCGGTCGGCGGGGGGGAGGTGCTGAAGCTCCGGCGCCGAGAGGACGAAGTCCACGGGGCCGGCGAAGAGGCGGCGGCCGGCCTCCTCCAGCGCGGCGTCCACGTCCGGGTCGATGATGAAGGGAACGCCGGTCACAGGACCTCCAGCGGATCGCCGAGGGCGATGTCGGCGCCCTCCAGCACCTCGACGAAGACGCCGAAATCCTCGTGCCCGAAGGCGTCGCGCAGGGCGGCGAGGGTGTCGGCGTCGCGGCGGCCCGTATCCGGGTCGGCCATGGTGGCGGAGCAGCGGCCGATGGGCTCGGTCACGCGCAGGCGGGCGGCGCCGATGCGAAGCTCCCGACCGATCCAGCCGAATTCCGCCCAGGGCTCGGCGCCTTCGATCCAGAGGTTGCCGCGGAAGCGCCGTCGATCGAGCCTCCGCCCCATTCGCGCCGACAGATCCGCGAGCGAGGCGTCCGAGAGCAGCGACAGCCACTGCGCGGGCTGGTCCGTCATCCCCCTGCCCGGCGCGGCGGCGAGGCGCACGGGCCGCGGCCGCCCTTCGGGGATCAGCGGGTCGGTCCAGGCGATGACGGCGGCCTCGCCCTCGGGCGTCGCGGGATCGGCGGTCAGGTCCGGGCGGTCGGGATGGCGGAAGGTGATCTGCCCGCCCGGCGCGCCCTCCGCGGTCACCGCCATCAGCGAGGGGAAGGTCGCGCCGCGCAGGAAGGTGGTGCAGCGGGTCCAGGCGGGAGCATCGAAATCGAAATCCGACCGCTCGTGCGCCAGCGCCCAGACCCGGTCGCCCGGCAGGGTGCGTCCCGCCTCGACCCGGACCGAAGTCAGCGCCTCAGACCCCAGCGCCTTGACGGGGTGGCGGTAAATCGCGCTCAGCGTCGTCATGCGCCGTCCCCCGAGGGGCGGGCGGCCGGGGCGGGCGAAGTCGGGGCGAAGCCCCGCACGAGTCCCGTCCCCGGCCGCCGCCTCATGCCTTCTTCCGCTTGAAGCTGCGTTTGACGTTGCCGAAGAGGTCCACGTCGACGCCCTGGCTGCGCATGATGATGTACTGCTGGGTGAAGGTGATCATGTTGTTCGCCACCCAGTAGATCACCAGCCCGACCGCGAACCGGCCCAGCATGAACATGAACACCCACGGCATCCAGGCGAAGATCATCTTCTGCGTCGGTCCGCCGGCGCCGGGTTCAGCTTCTGCTGAAGCCACATGGTGATGCCCAGCAGGATCGGGAACACGCCGATGGAGAAGATCGCGAGCATAGACCCGTGCTCCGGCGCCGCCAAGGGCAGCAGGCCGAACAGGTTCAGAATCGACGTGGGATCCGGCGCGGAGAGATCATGGATCCACAGGGCGAAGTCCGCGTGCCGCATCTCCAGCGTGACGAACAGCACCTTGTAGAGCGAGAAGAAGATCGGGATCTGAAGCACGATCGGCAGACAGCCGGCCGCCGGGTTGGCCTTCTCCCGCTTGTAGAGGGCCATCATTTCCTGCTGCATCTTCATGCGGTCGTCGCCGACCCGCTCCTTGATCTTCTCCATCTGCGGCTGGAGCTTCTTCATCTTCGACATGCTCACGTAAGACTTGTACGCCAGCGGGAAGAGCACGAGCTTCACCGTGAAGGTCAGCGCGATGATCGACCAGCCCATGTTGCCGAGCACCCCCTCGAAGAACAGGAGCAGGCGGGCGAAGGGCTTGGTGAGGAAGAAGAACCAGCCCCAGTCGATGGAATCGAGGAAGCGCGGGATGCCGGCTTCCTCGTAGGATTCGATGACGCGGAAGTCCTTGGCCCCGGCGAAGAGGCGGGTGCCGAACTCTGCCGTCTCGCCGGCCGCCACGGTGGCGACGGGGAGGCGCATCTCCGTGCGGTATTCAGGCGCGTCCTGGCGCTGCACGAACTTGAACACCGCGTCGAAGGACTGCCCGGGCTCGGGGATCAGGGTGGCCATCCAGTACTTGTCGGTGAAGTCCCAGCCAGCCGGCGTCGGTGACGGAGACCACCTGCTGGCGCTCTCCGGCCCCGCCCGCACCCTCGAGTTCGCGCATGTCCTTGTAGTCGAGCTCCTCCAGCACGCCGTCGAACTTGCCGATGGCGCCCTCGTGGAGGATGTAGAAATTCACCGTCTCGGGCTGGCCGCGCCGGGCGACGTAGCCGTAGGGGGCGAGGCTCACCGGCGCGCCGGTCGCGTTCTCCACCGACTGGCGGACGGTGAACATGTAGTCGTCGTCGAGCGCGATGGTCCGGCGGAAGATCAGCCCCTCGCCATTGTCCCAGCGCAGGACCACGGGGCTGTCGGGGGTCAGCTCGCCGCCGCTCTCGACCTTCCACTCCGTGTTCGGCCCGGGCGTCGCGACGGGGGACTCCGCGGTCGGGAGCCAGCCGTAGACGGCGTAGAACGGATGCTCGGTCCCCGGAGGCGCGAGCAGCGTCACGTCGGGAGAATCCGGCTCCATCGTCACCTGGTAGTCGATCGAGCTTCAGATCGTCGATCCGGCCGCCGCGAAGCGAGATGGACCCCGTCACGCGGTCGCTGTCGATGGCGACGCGCGGCGCGGCCGCCGCCTGGTCCTGCGACGGCGCGGCCTCGAGCGAGTCGGGCGCGTCGGTGACGACGCTTGTGGACGCCGCGGGGTCGACGCCCTCCGCCACCTGCTCCACCCGCTCCGCCGGGGGCGGGACGCTGGGCGCCGGGGGGAAGAGCACGAACCAGGCCGCGATCACCACGAAGCTCAGGACCGCGGCGATGAGCATGTTCTTCTGTTCGTCCATCGGCGGGGCTCCATGGATCGCGCGTGTCGGGATTGCGCCGCGTTGAACAGGCCGCGACCCGCGAGGTCAAGATGCAACCCCGCCGCGCCCCGCGGCCGCGGTTCCGGTTGACGGCCGGCCGGGATGCGCGCGGAGAGTCCGCCCGCGACGGCCGCACATGAGGCGGCCGCTTCCGAACGGAGACCTCGCATGACCGCCCGCGCCGCGCCCACCGACGCATTCCGCCCGTGACCGCGGCGCCCACGGCCGTCACGCCGATCTACGAGCTGCGCCGCTGCGTGGACGCGGACGCGCTGGCCGACGCCGCCGCCGCGCGGATCGCCGAACTTCTCCAGGCCGGCCTGCGCGCCCGTGGCAGGGCGGTGGCCGCGCTCTCGGGCGGCGCCACGCCGCAGCGCGCCTACGCCAAGCTGTCGGGGGCCGCGCTCGACTGGTCCCGCGTCGCGCTGACGCTGGTGGAGGACCGTTGGGCGCCGCCCACTGACCCGCGGTCGAACCAGAACCTTCTGGACCTGACCCTGTTTCTCAGCGGCGCCGCGCGGCAGGCGCGCTTCACTCCGCTCTGGAGCCCCGCGCCCACGCCCGAGGAGGGGCTCAGCGCCTCCGAGGGGGCCGTGCGCCGGCTCGCGCGGCCGTTCGATCTCGTGGTGCTGGGCCTCGGCCATGACGGGCATGTGGCGGCCTTTCTGCCGGGCGCGGACTCGCTCGCCGCGGCGCTCGACCCCGAGGGCCGGGCGCTGCTGGCGCCCATCCGCGCCCCGGGCGCTTCCGGCGTCCGGGTCACCCTCGCCCTGCCCGCCCTCCTCCAGACCCGCAGGATCCTGCTTCTCTTCTCCGGCCCCGCCAAGGCCCGGACCTTCGCCCGGGCGCTGGAACCGGGGCCGGTGGAAGAGATGCCCATGCGCGCCATCCTCAGGCAGCGGCAGGCTCCCGTTGAAGTCCTGTGCGCCGAAACCGACGAGGCCCCTTCGTGACCGACCCCATATCCGCCGCCTGGACCGACGTGGAAGCCGCGCGCGACCGACTGTCGGGCCGTCGCATAGCCGACCTCTTCTCCGCCGATTCCGGGCGTTTCGCCGCCCTCTCGGCGCGCGAGGCGGACATGCTGCTCGACATCTCGAAGACGGGCATCGACCAGGGCGCGCTGGAGGCGCTGACGGCGCTCGCCCGCGCGGCCGGGGTGGAGGGCCTGCGCGACGCACTGTTCGCCGGGGAGCCGATCAACGAGACGGAGGGGCGCGCGGTCCTGCACCCCGCTCTGCGGGCGCGGGAGGGCGACGCCTTCGCAGGCGAGGGCCACGATGTCGTCGCGCAGGTGCTGGAGACCCGCGAGCGCTGCCTCGCCTTCGCGGAGGCCGTGCGGTCGGGCGACTACGCGGCCGCCGACGGGCGCCCCTTCGCCGACGTGGTCAACATCGGCATCGGCGGCTCGGACCTCGGCCCCGCCATGGCGGTCCGCGCGCTGGCGCCCGTGCATGACGGGCCGCGCTGCCACTTCGTCTCCAACGTCGACGGCGCGCATATCCATGACGTGCTGAAGGACCTCGACCCGGCGCGCACGCTGGTGCTGGTCGCCTCCAAGACCTTCACCACCATCGAGACGATGACCAACGCCGAAACCTCGCGCCGCTGGATGAAGGGCGCGGTGGGCGACCGGGCGGGGGAGCATTTCGCGGCCATCTCCACCGCCCTCGACAAGGCCGCCGCCTTTGGCATTCCCGAGGACCGCGTGTTCGGCTTCTGGGACTGGGTCGGCGGCCGCTATTCGGTCTGGTCCGCCATCGGCCTCAGCCTGATGATCGCCATCGGGCGCGAGAGCTTCGGCCGCTTCCTGGACGGCGCGCGCGCCATGGACGCCCACTTCCGCGAGCGCCCACTCGGGAGCAACCTGCCCGTCCTGCTGGCGCTGGTGGGCGTGTGGCACCGCAACGCGCTCGGCCTCGGCTCCCGCGCCGTGATCCCCTACGACCAGCGCCTCGCGCGGCTGCCCGCCTATCTCCAGCAGCTCGACATGGAATCGAACGGCAAGACCGCGCGGCTCCGGGACGGACTGCCGGGCGCGACGGGTCCGGTGGTGTGGGGGGAGCCGGGCACCAACGGCCAGCACGCCTTCTTCCAGCTCCTGCACCAGGGGACCACGGTGATCCCGGTCGAGTTCCTCGCCGCCGCCGAGGGCTGGGAGCCGGAGCTCGCGCATCACCATCAACTCCTCCTGTCCAACTGCCTCGCGCAGTCCGAGGCGCTGATGACCGGCCGGACGGAGGCGCAGGCCTGCGAGATGATGCGCGCCGGAGGGATGGAGGAGGCCGAGGCCCGCCGCCTGGCCCCCCACCGCGCCTTCCCCGGCGACCGTCCTTCCACGACGCTGCTCTACCGCAAGCTCGACCCGTTCACGCTTGGCCGGATCCTGGCGCTCTATGAACACCGGGTGTTCGTGGAGGGGGCGATCTGGGGCGTGAACTCCTACGATCAGTGGGGGGTGGAACTGGGCAAGACCCTCGCCAAGGCGCTTGAGCCGGTGGTGTCGGGCGAGGCGGACGCGTCGGGCAAGGACGGCTCCACCGCTGGACTGGTCGGCTGGCTCCGCGATCTGCGAGGCTGAACCGTCGCTCCGGGTCCGGTTCGGGCGGAGGAGCCGGAGGTCCGGCCTCCGTTGCACGACGGGAGAGCGTCGGCGGGGGGCTCTTGCCGGGCGCTTCGGCCTGCTCCGACCGCCGATCGATCGGACGCGCTGCGGTCGCATGGAGCACCGCGCAGCGCCTTGCCGCATCGCTTGAAGCCGCCTCCGCCGGCTCATCATCTGTCGGCTTCGGCGGCGGGCGGACGATGCGCCCCTTTTCGTGCGGACGATTCATGAGCCGCTTCGGCTTTCCCCTTCGCCATGAGGTGCATTCGGGAGAGGCCATCTGCGGGCGAGGGCGCAGGCGATTCGCAGTTGTGCGCATTCCTCGTTCTGCGAACATTTCGGCGGGGAATCGCCTTGCCTGTAGGGAGTTGATATACAAAAGTTTAAATCTGCGCCCGTGTTGGCGGCGCTGATGTTCAGCCCGCGCCCTGCGCGCTGGAAAAGACGTTCGAGGAATCGCCCCGCCAAACGGACTACTTCGGCTACGCCGTCGGCCTGGACGAGGACTACAGGGCCATCGGGATTCCGGCCAACGGAGCGGCCGGCGCCAGCAACGGAGCGGTCAAGATATACGACGCGGCGGCAGGCGCGTTCGTGCGGAAGATCGTCAATCCCCATTAGGGGGAAGCAACGCGCAGTTCAACATCTCCGTCGCCCACCACGGCGGCCGCACCCTGATCGGCGCCGCTTTCGAGAACGAGGCGCCGGGGATGGCGTCGCTGGGGAGCGCCGGGCTAGCCTGTGTCTACGATTCCTCGACGGGCGGGCTGCTCGCCGCGCTCGTCTCTCCGAACCGCATGGCGTCGGGGCGTTTCAGCGAGGCGGTGGCGCTGACCGGCTCGGCGGCCGTGGTCGGCGCCCCGCGGGAGCGGATCGGGGGGTTCGCCGACCGAGTTCGACCGCGCCGGCCGCGTTCATGTCTACAACCCGACCACCGGGACGCTGCTGCGCACGCTCGAAAGCCCGACGCCCACGGACAACGCCTTTTTCGGCCAGTCCGTCGACGCCTCCGGCGACATCGCCATCGTCGGCGCGCCGAACGAGTGGGCCGACGGGCGCGGGCTTCGCGACAACAGCGACGGCGGCGAGGGCAAGGCCTGCATCTTCGACCTGACGACCGGAGCGATGCTGCACGCGCTGACCAGCCTGAACCCGGCTTCCTTCGGCGAGTTCGGCCTCAGCGTCGCCATCGGCGGCAATTACGCGTTGGTCGGCGACCGCGCGGCGGGATCGAACACGCCCGGCGCAGCGTACCTGTACGACGTCGCCACAGGGGCTGCGCACGCTGACGCCGCCCGATCCGCAACCGGGCGGCTCCTTCGGGTATCAGGTCGGTCTGAGCGGGACGCTTGCGGCGATCATGGCGCTGAGCGATCCCAACTCGGGGCAGAGCACCGAGGGCGTCGTCTTCATCTATGACATCCTCGCGGGAACGCTTTTCCAGACCATCGCGCCGGATGGCGCGAATGCGGGCTTCTACGGCAGCAGCCTGTCGGTGGTAGGGGGCGACATCCTGATCGGCCACCGGCGCGGGTATCCCTATGCTTCCGGTCAGGGCTCCGCGCAGCTGTTCTCAGGCCCCGCGCTGGCCGCGCCCACCCCCGGGGCGCAGATTCCGTTGCCGCCGGCGGCGGCCCTGATGGGTACGGCGCTGACGGCGGCGGCGCAGACGGACAATCCGGCCCCGCGCTGCGCCATCGTCGGACCAGTGGCGTTGTCGGCCTGGCTCGGATTTCTCGACTCGCTTCCCGACCGCAATCCCCCTGCCACCCGAGCGGCGGCCTCGGCGGCGGCGGATCTCGTGAGCCTTCATGCAGCGCTCGGGTGCGACGAGGCGGCGCTGCAACGGGCTTTCGACTGCGTGGCGGAGCGCCTCAAGGGCGCCGCGAGGACAAATATGGCGCTGATCGGGGAATCCTGCCTGAACGAGAAGCGCTGAGGCGGTCAGCCCCGCGCCGCCAGGATCTCGGCGATCCGGGCGGCATCCTTTTCAAGAGTCAGCCATCGGCCGCGCTCCAGGATCTCCAGCGCGTATTCGCGATAGGTCAGCCCGCAGGCCGCGGCCAGCTTCGCCCGGCGGCGCGCGCCTTCCGGGGTGACCTTCCACGCCTCGGCCTGCGCCTTGCGCCAGGCGTAGCGCACGAAGCCGCCGCCGAGCGGGGGACCGCCGTTGTGGCCGATCCCGAAGGGCGTCCGCGGCAGGCGCGCAGGCGGGTCGAAGGCCGCCACGGCGGGCCGGGAAGGGAGGCGGACGACTCGGCTCATGCGCCACGGTTGCGCCGTCCTCTCGCCGCAGTCCATGCGACGCCGCTTCCCTCAGGCCCGCGTCCGCGCTACCACGCGCCCATGACAGACGTGCTCGACCGCATCCGGGCCTACAAGCTCGACGAGATCGCCGCCGGCAAGCAGGCCCGGCCCCTGCCCGTCGTGGAGGAGGCCGCCCGACGCGCCGAGGCGCCCCGGGGCTTCGCCGACGCGCTCCGCCGCAAGAACGAACTCGGCCAGCACGCCCTGATCGCCGAGATCAAGAAGGCCTCCCCGTCGAAAGGACTGATCCGGGAGGAGTTCGATCCGCCCGCGCTTGCGAAGGCCTATGCCGAGGGCGGCGCCGCCTGTCTGTCGGTGCTGACGGACGGCCCGTCGTTCCAGGGGGCTCCTGACTATCTCGCCGCCGCGCGCGACCAGGTGACCCTGCCCGTGCTGCGCAAGGATTTCCTCTTCGACGCCTGGCAGGTGGTCGAGGCGCGGGCGATGGGGGCGGACGCCATCCTGATCATCCTCGCCGCCGTGTCGGACGACCAGGCGCTGGAGCTGGAGGACGCCGCCATCGCTTGGGGCATGGACGCGCTGGTCGAGGTGCATGACGAGGCGGAGATGGAGCGGGCGCACCAGCTCTCCTCCCGCCTGATCGGGATAAACAACCGCGACCTGCGGACCTTCGAGACGCGGCTGGAGACGACCGAGCGGATCGCCCCCCTCGCGCCCGCGGACACCCTGCTGGTTTCCGAGTCCGGCCTTCATCAGGCCGCCGACCTCGCCCGAATGGCCGGAGCCGGGGCGAAGGCCTTCCTGATCGGCGAGAGCCTGATGCGCCACGCGGACGTCGCCTCCGCCACCCGCGCCATCCTGAGCTGAGGCCTGCCCATGCCGCTCACGCATTTCGACGAAAAGGGCGACGCGCAGATGGTGGACGTCTCCGTGAAAGCGGAGACGGCGCGGACGGCGACCGCCCGCGGCGCCGTGGAGATGCTGCCCGAGACGCTCGCCCTCATCGCCGAGGGGCGGGCGAAGAAGGGCGACGTGCTGGCCGTCGCCCGGCTCGCCGGCATCATGGCGGCGAAGCGGACGTCGGACCTGATCCCGTTGTGCCACCCCCTGCCCCTCTCGAAGGTCGCGCTCGACCTGCGATGCGAGGCCGAGACGAACCGGGTGGAGATCGAGGCGACGGTGAAGACCACCGGACGCACCGGGGTGGAGATGGAGGCGCTGACCGCCGTGACTGTCGCCCAGCTCACCGTCTACGACATGGTGAAGGCCGTGGACCGCGGGATGCGCCTCGTGGATGCCCGGGTGGTGTTCAAGGAGGGCGGCAAGTCCGGCCGCTGGGAAGCGGAGTGACGCGCCTCCTTCCGGTCGAGGAGGCGCTGACGCGCCTGCTGTCCCTGATGACGCCAACGGGGGTGGAGCGCGTTCCCCTGACCGAGGCGCTGGGGCGCGTGCTGGCCGAGCCGCTGGCGGCGCGCCGCACCCAACCGCCTTTCGCGGCCTCGGCCATGGACGGCTACGCGGTGCGGGACGCGGACCTCGCCCCCGGCGCCGGGTTCGAGGTGACCGGAGAGGCGCAGGCTGGCCTGCGGTTCTCGGGCCGGGTCGCGCCCGGCCAGGCCGTGCGGATCTTCACCGGGGCCCCGATGCCCGAGGGCGCCGACCGCGTGCTGATCCAGGAGGACGCCGACCGCCTTTCGGACGGGCGCATCCGGGCGCGGGAGAACCTCGACGCCGGGACCCACGTCCGTCCGGCCGGCGCCGACTTCGTGGAGGGCGACCGGCTGGAGGCGCCCCGGCGGCTCACGCCCCAGGACGTGGCCTTGATCGCGGCGTTCAACCATCCGACGGTCCCGGTCCGCCGCCGCCCGATCGTCGCCTTGATCGCCACCGGCGACGAGCTGGTCGAGCCGGGAGAGACGCCGGGCCCCGACCAGATCGTCAGCTCCAACGCCTACGGGATGCACGCGCTTCTGGCGGCGCAGGGCGCGGACCCACGCCTGCTGCCGATCGCCCGCGACACGCGGGAGAGCCTGCACGAGGCCTTCGCCTCCGCCGAGGGCGCCGATCTGGTGGTCACCCTGGGCGGCGCTTCGGTCGGGGACCATGACCTCGTGGCGCAGGCGGGAACCGATGCGGGGCTGGAACTGGACTTCTGGCGGATCGCCATGCGGCCGGGCAAGCCGCTGATGGCGGGGAGGCTGCGCGGGACGCCGATGATCGGGCTGCCGGGCAACCCGGTGTCCGCCATGGTCTGCGGGCACGTGTTCCTGCGGCCTGCCGTGGACGCGCTGCTCGGCCTTTCCGGCGGCCCTCTCCCGCGGGAGAGGGCTCCGCTCGCCGCCCCCGTCCCGGCGAACGGCCCGAGGGAGCACTATGCGCGGGTGGCTCTGGAGGGCGGCGTTTTGCGGGTTCTGGAGCGCCAGGACAGCTCGCTGCTCTCGGTCCTTGCGGAGGCCTCCGCGCTGGCGATCATCCCCGGCGGCTCGCCCCCCTTGCCGGCCGGAGCGTCGGTGGAGTTCGTGCGCCTGCGCAACTGAAGACGCGCCGAAGCCCCACGAACATGTTGACACGAAACATGAACAATTGTAGAACAAACATCAACGATACGCCTCACCGGACGAGGCGGACCGCAGGCAGGCGCGGCCCGTCCGGCGCATAAGGGAAGGATGCCGGCGATGCTGACGCGCAAGCAGCTCGATCTCCTGAAATTCATCCACGATCGGGTGCAGCGTGACGGCGTCTCCCCCAGCTTCGACGAGATGAAGGAGGCGCTGGACCTTCGGTCTAAGTCCGGCATCCACCGCCTGATCACGGCGCTGGAGGAGCGGGGCTTCATCCGCCGCCTCGCCCATCGCGCCCGGGCGATCGAGATCGTGAAGCTGCCCGAGAGCCTCGGCGGGGAGGTTCAAGTCCACGCGCCGAAGGTCATTCAGGGTGGCCGGCCGAAGCGGGCGCCGGAGCCATCCATCCCCGGGTGGGAGCCCTCGGCCGCGGCCTCGGTGCCTCTGATGGGACGGATCGCGGCGGGCACGCCCATCTCGGCCATCCAGCATACCGAGCGTGAGATCGGGGTTCCCTCTGGCATGGTCTCCCGGGGGCGGGAGCATTACGCGCTAGAGGTGAAGGGCGAATTCGATGATTGAGGCGGGGATCCATGACGGAGATCTCGTGATTATCGAGCGTCGGGATACGGCTGACACCGGCGACATCGTGGTGGCGTTGGTGGAGGACGAGGAGGCGACGCTGAAGCGTCTGCGGCGCTCGGGCGGGATGGTGGCGCTGGAGGCGGCGAATCCGGCCTACGAGACGCGCGTGTACCGGGCGGACCAGGTGAAGATTCAGGGTCGGCTCGCAGGGCTGATCCGCAGCTACTGATCCCTGGCGGAGGCGCCGCGCGGAAGGTCTCGCCTCTGACGAAGCGTCCGCCCGCGGCGCGTTGCAGACGACGGTGCGGATGGTCAGGGGTCGCAAGAGGGCGCGAGTCACCAGTCCGGTGCGTTTCATTTCCTGCACCGACATCCAGTCGAAAAGGCGGTGTTCGTCGTGCGACGCGTGCTGTCAGGGGCAAGGTCGCCGGGCAGCCTCAGTTGGTCGATGGCGGCGGCCTGAGCCAGAGCCGGGCAGCTCCGCCTTCCAACGATCCGCGGATCCGCACCCCCTCCCCCTCAGGATCGATGGAGACGGCCCCGAGCCGCGTCAGCGCCGCACGGCCTAAAATCAAGCAGGTTCCGTGGCCGGGCGTCTCATCGGTCTCGGCCCAGGAGATCAGGACCGTACGGTCCGCGCAGTGATCCCTCAGGCGTTCCCGAGGGTTGAGTTCGCGCAGGAGCGTCACCCGCCAGCCGTTCGACAGGGTTCCGGAGGCGGCAGCGGGCTGCCGGTCAAGCCGTGGTCGGGCGGCCGCCTCGGCCTGTTCGGCCGCGTCCCCGTCATGCTGGAGCCAGGTCTCGATTGGATAGGAGGCGCCGCGGGAGCGGTCGGCCGCCCGCCCCTCGGGCCCCATCAGGCCGAGGGCTGCGCCCTCGGGCGCGATGAGCGCCTCGGGCCGCGGAGGGGAGAAGTACCAGAGAAGCAGCGCCGTGCAGACGGGCGCCAGCCCCAACCACCGCAGCTGCGTGCGCCAGATGACCACCCAGAGCGCGCCCAGCGTCAGCAGCGGCAGGACTTCTGCAGGCGGCTGAATGATCGGGCGCACGGCGTCGGGCGCGCTCGCAGCCGTGTGCGCGATCTGGAGAATTGCGTCGATCCCCCAGCCCATGGCGGTCAGGGGCCAATGATGCAGCCCGAACGGTGACAGCAGTCCCGCGAGCGCCCCCATGGGCGCCACCCAGAACGCCATCACCGGCGCGGCCGCGAGGTTCGCCGGCAGGCCCCACGTGGTCATGCGGTTGAAATGCGCCGCGGCATAGGGCGAGGTCGCCGCCCCGGCGACGAAGGAGGTCAGCAGCAGCCCTGCCGCCCAAAGGCCGACCGTGCGGGCGAATCCGCCGCGCTCGGATCTCAGCCACCGCCGCTCCCGCGCCGCCTCGTAGACCGCGACCAGCGCGATCGTGGCGGCGAAGGACATCTGGAAGCCGGCGTTGGTCAGGCTCTCGGGCATCAGCAGGAGGATGACCAGCGCGGCGGCGGCCACGGCGCGGAGCGAAAACGCCGGCCGGTCGATCATCACGGCCACCAGCGCCGCCGCGGTCATGATGTAGGCGCGCTGGGTCGCGACCTCGGCGCCGGAGATCAGCAGGTATGCGGAAGCGACCGCGAGCGCGCCCGCCGCGGCGACCTTCTTCGAAGGAAACCTCACCGCGAGCCCGGGCAGGATGGCGAGGGCGAGGCGAACCGTTCCGAAGGCGAGACCCGCCAGCAGCCCCATGTGCATCCCGGAGATCGACAGCAGATGCGCGAGGTTCGAATCGCGCAGATCCTGGTTCTCGTCGTCCCGAACCTCGGCCCGGCTACCGGTGATGAGGGCGGCGGCGAACCCGCCCGAGCGTCCCGGGAGCGCCGCGAGGATTTCGTCGGTCATGCGCCCGCGCAGGCGGCGCACGGCCTGCATCAGTCCCCCCGGCGCCGGCTCCGCCGCCATGGCGGGGCCGAGCGCGTAGCCGATTCCGCCCAGCGAGTTCGAAATAGGCGTGGGCGCGGAAGTCGAACCCGTCGGGCTCCACCGGCCCCTGCGGCGCACCGATCCGGGCGAATACCGCGATGCGGTCGCCGAGCGAAATGGGACGCTCGAACGCGCCCGCAATCACTGTGACGCGCACTCGCGCCGGCGTCTCGTCCGCGGCGAGCCCAAAGGCGACAAGGTCGGTCAGTTCCACCCGTTTGCGGTCTCCGCGGGAGCGGGAAATCTCGGCGACCGTGCCCTCGACGGTCGTTTCAAGCCGCTCGGGCGCAACCGGCGCGGCGACCACGTGTGTGCGCAACGCCGCCGCGGCGAAGCCCGCGGCGGCGAGCGCGGCGGCCATCACGAGGCCGGCTCGCAACCGTCCCAGCGCCGCGAGCGCTCCGGCGCCCCCTGCCCCCGCTAGACAGGCCGCCACGGTCCAGCCCGACGGCTCCCGCGGGAGGGCGAAGAAGATCCAGATGCCGACCCCGACCATGACCGGCGACCAGAGCGCGAGCCTTCGGCGCTCCCCCTCCGCCAGCGCCTGCCAGGCGGCTACAAGGCGGCGCGCGAGGCCGGACGGGTTGTCCTCCCCCTCGGCTAGAGCCATAACGTCGCCCGTGACCCGCAGCCGAGGAGCGATCCGCCGGAATGAGCCCGATCCCCGCCGCCGCGCCCGACGCCGCCGCCCCCCACGCCGCCCCCGGACAGGTGGTGACGCGCTTCGCGCCTTCCCCCACCGGGTTCCTGCATATCGGGGGCGCGCGGACGGCGCTGTTCAACTGGCTCTACGCCCGCGGGCGGGGCGGCAAGTTCCTGCTGCGGGTGGAGGACACGGATCGCGAGCGGTCGACGCCGGAGGCGACGGACGCGATCCTCGCTGGGTTGAGCTGGCTCGGCCTCGACTGGGACGACGACTGGGTCAGCCAGTTCGCCCGCGCCGACCGCCACCGCGAGGCTGCCGAGCAGCTTCTCGCCAACGGCGCCGCCTATCGCTGCTGGGCGACCAAGGAGGAGGTGGACGTTGCGCGGGAGAAGGCGAAGGCTGAAGGCCGGCCGCCCAACTACGTCTCTCCCTGGCGGGACCGCGACGATGGCCCCATGGACCAGCCCCATGTCATCCGCCTCAAGGCGCCGCGGGAGGGGGAGGTCTTCGTCGAGGATGCCGTGCAGGGCCGCGTCACCTGGAAGGCCGACCAGATGGACGACCTGATCCTTCTGCGCTCCGACGGCTCGCCTGTCTACATGCTGGCGGTGGTGGTGGACGACCACGACATGAGCGTCACCCACGTCATCCGCGGCGACGACCATCTCACCAACGCGGCGCGGCAGAAGCTGATCTACCAGGGTCTGGGCTGGGAGACGCCGGTCTTCGCCCACATCCCCCTGATCCACGGGCCGGACGGCGCGAAGCTCTCCAAGCGCCATGGGGCGCTGGGGGTCGAGGCCTATCGCGACATGGGCTACCTGCCGGAGGCCCTTCGCAATTATCTGGCTCGGCTCGGATGGGCGCATGGGGATGACGAGTTCTTCACCGACGCGCAGGCCCGGGAATGGTTCGACCTGCCGGACATCAACAAGTCCGCCGCGCGTTTCGATTTCGTTAAGCTTGAGCACCTCAACGGCCAGCACATGCGCGCGGCTTCGGATGCGCGGCTGGTGCAGGCCTCGAAGGACCTTGTTGCGTCGCAGCAGGCGCCCGACTACCCGGCCGGGAAGTGGGAGGCCTACGCGCAGGCGATGCCGGGGCTCAAGGAGCGGGCGAAAACCATCAAGGAGCTGATGGATCTCGCCTATTACATCTTCGCGGACAGGCCTCTGGAGCTTGACGACAAGGCGGCGAAGCTGTTGTCGGGCGACATTCCGGCCATGTTCGGAAGATTGACTTCGCAACTGCGGAACCATAATTCTTGGACAAGCGACGCGCTCCACGAGGCCGTCGGGAAATTCGCCGAGTCCGAAGGTCTGAAGCTCGGGAAGGTGGCCCAGCCGTTGCGGGCCGCACTGACCGGCCGGGCCGTCTCGCCCAGCGTTTTCGACGTTATGGTAACGCTTGGGCGCGAAGAGTGCCTCGCGCGATTGCAGGACGCCTCCGCCGACTGACGGAGGATTGGATGCGGCCGGCCCGTCCGGGCCGGCCGAAGCCCAATCGCGGCGCGCGGAGACGCGCGCGCCCGCAAACAGGGGAGAGAGCCTTGGCGAAGGATTCCGGACGCACCGCGCAGCTTTCCATCGAGGGCAAGTCCTACGACTTCCCGATCTACTCGGGCACGCTGGGCCCCGACGTCATCGACATCGGCAAGCTCTACGCCCAGACCGATCACTTCACCTTCGATCCGGGCTTCACCTCCACGGGGGCGTGCGAGTTGCAGATCACCTTCATCGACGGCGAGAAGGGGGAGCTTCTGTATCGGGGCTACCCGATCGACCAACTCGCCGAGAAGTCGCACTACCTCGAGGTCTGCTACCTCCTGCTCTACGGGAACCTGCCGGACAAGGAGCAGCTCAAGGACTTCGAGACCCGCGTCACCAAACACACGATGCTGCATGAGCAGATGCAGTACTTCTACCGCGGCTTCCGTCGCGACGCGCATCCGATGGCGGTGGTCTGTGGCGTGGTGGGCGCGATGTCGGCGTTTTACCATGACTCGACCGACATCCAGGATCCGTGGCAGCGCGAGGTGGCGACGATCCGCCTGATCGCGAAACTGCCCACGATCTGCGCCTGGGCCTACAAGTATTCGCTGGGCCAGCCCTTCGTCTATCCCCGCAACGACCTCACCTACGCGGAAAACTTCCTGCACATGTGCTTCGCGGTCCCGGCCGAAGAGTACAAGGTCTCGCCGATCCTCTCCAAGGCGATGGATCGCATCTTCACGCTGCACGCGGACCACGAGCAGAACGCCTCCACCTCCACGGTGCGTCTGGCCGGGTCTTCAGGCGCCAACCCCTTCGCCTGCATCGCGGCGGGCGTCGCCTGCCTCTGGGGTCCCGCCCATGGCGGCGCCAACCAGGCGTGCCTCGAGATGCTGCGGGAGATCGGGACCGTCGACCAGATCCCGACCTACATCAAGCGCGCCAAGGACAAGGACGATCCGTTCCGCCTCATGGGCTTCGGACACCGGGTCTACAAGAACTTCGACCCGCGCGCGAAGGTGATGAAGGAGAGCGCCGACGAGGTGCTCGGCCTGCTGGGGATCGAGGACAACGAGACCCTGAAGGTCGCCAAGGAACTGGAGCGCATCGCGCTCGAGGATGACTACTTCGTCGAGAAGAAGCTCTACCCGAACGTGGACTTCTATTCGGGCATCATCCTGGAAGCGATGGGCTTCCCGACTTCGATGTTCACCCCGATCTTCGCGCTGTCGCGCACCGTCGGCTGGATCTCGCAGTGGAAGGAAATGATCGAGGAGAGTTCGCGCATCGGCCGTCCGCGCCAGCTTTACACAGGTCCGGCGCACCGGGACTACGTGGACGTCGACGCGCGCTGAACGCTCACTGCCGACATGTTTCGGGTCTCCCATGCCGGGGGAGCCATTCCGAGCCAAAGGAGAGGTGGCCCGGGACATCTGGACAGGGGCGTCGAATGGATCCGCGTGACATCGGCATGATGCCGAGAGCGAGGAGAGACCACGGCAAGACGACCGCGCCGGAACCACAGCCCGGCGTTCAAGGCGCAGGTGGCGCCGAGCGCCATCAGAGGCGAGAAGACGCTGACCGAGCTGCGGCGCGACCATCAGGATGAGAGACCGGCGGCGGCGCGTCCGAAGGCCCATCGGGTCGGGCGCGCCGGGGTGATCGCGGCCGGTGGGGGTATGCGGGTGGTTTCTCTGTTTCGGAGGAGCGCCCCGTGCCCGGCCGCCATGTGACCGATCGCCAGATGACGCTCTTCATGAAGCATCGCATGACCGACCCCACGCCTTTGGCCGCCGCTCGCGCCGGGTTCAGCACCGCCGCCGGATATCGTGCGGCGCATGATCCGCGGCCATCTTCGGAGAAGGGCGCGCCAAGGGAGCGGCGTCGGCCAGAGCCTCTTGCCGACGTGTTCGACGCCGATGTCGTGCCGATGTTGAAGGCGAGCCCCGGCCTGAGGCCGGTCGCCATTCTCGAGGAGCTCCTGCGCCAGCATCCTGACCTCGGGCCCGGGATCCGCCGGACGCTGGAGCGGCGCATCCGCCAGTGGCGCGCGCTGCAGGGCGCGGAGCGCGAGGTGATTTTCCGCCAGGTCCACGAGCCGGGCCGGATGGGCCTGTCGGACTTCACCGACTTGTCCGGCCTGGGCGTCACCATCGCCGGGGCGCCGCTGCCGCACCGGCTCCACCACTTCCGGCTCGTCTTCAGCGTCTTCGAGCACGCCCATGTCGTGCTGCGGGGCGAGAGCTTCGTCGCGCTCGCCGCGGGCCTGCAAGATGCGCTCTGGTCGCTCGGCGGCGTGCCCGCGGAGCACCGCACCGACAGCTTCTCAGCGGCGTTCCGCAACCTCGAACCGGAGGTCGAGGAGGACTGGATCGTCCGGTGCGATGCGGCTCGTGCGGCCACTACGGCATGCTCGCCAGCCGCAACGATTGCGGCGTCGCGCACGAGAACGGCGCGATCGAGTTGCCGCACGGCCATCTCGAGAGCGCGATCAGGGACGCGCTGCTGCTGCGCGGCTCGCGCGACTTCGACACCGTCGCCGAGTACCGCGCCTTCATCGACGCGCTGGTCGGCCGCCGCAACGCCCGCAACCGCAAACGCATCGACGCCGAGCGCGCCGTCCTGCGCCCCCTGCCGGTCCGGCGCGCCGGGGATGGCGAGGAGGCGATGGTCACCGGGACATCGTCGGGCGACTTCATGCTCCGCCGGGTGTTCTACACAATCCCTTCGCGCCTCGTCGGCCACCGGCTGAAGGCGCGCATCCACGACGGTCGGATCGACGTCTTCCTCGGCGGCACGCCCCTGATGATCCTGCCGCGCGGGCGGGGCTACGGCGCCCACCGTCGCCGCCATGTCGTCGACTGTCGCCACGTCATCCATGCGCTGAGGGCCAAGGTCGGCGCGCTGCCGGGGCTCGTCTGTCGCGAGCAGCTCTTCCCGCGCGACGCCCGCCGCCGGCTCTACGACGCGGCCATGGCGGCGCTGCCGGAGCGGGCCGCCTGCAAGCCCGTCGTAGGCGCGCTGGCGATCGCCCGCGCGCGCACCAGGTCACGTCCGTCAATGAGGTGGAAATTCGTGGTGTAGCCGAGGGCGCCATCATGATCATGCGGCGGCTGAGTTGGAGCTGCATGTCGAGCGGGTCGGGCGCGGGCGCATCGAGCTCCGCCATGGCCTCGACCTGCATGTAGCGGTGCTGGAGCTGCCACTCGTCGTTCGCCTCGAGCAGGACGGCGCCGATGAGGCGGATGATGCTTTCTTCGTTGGGGAAGATGCCCACGACGTCGGCGCGGCGCTTCACCTCATTGTTCAGGCGCTCCAGGGGGTTGGTTGAGTGCAGCTTGGTGCGGTGCTGCGCCGGAAAGCTGATGCAGGCGAGCACGTCGTGCTCGACCTCGTCCATGAGGGCCGCGAGCTTCGGCCAGCGGGGGCGGAGCTGGTCGGCGACGTGCCGCCAGGTTTCCCCGGCGCTGCGGCGGTCGGGCTGCACGAAAGCCTGCCGGATCGCGGCGGCGACGACGGTATGCTGGCCGCGGGGGACGTGGGCGAGCGCGTTGCGCATGAAGTGGACCCGGGGGCGCTGCCAGGTGGTGCCGATGACGCGGGCGATAGCCGCCTTCAGCCCCTCGTGCGCGTCCGGGATCACCAGCTTCACGCCCTTGACGCCGCGGCGGACAAGGTCCTTGAGGAAGCCCGCCCAGAAGGTCTCCGCTTCCGAGGAGCCGATGTGCAGGCCGATGATCTCTCGCCGTCCATCGGTGTTGGCGGCCACGGCGATCATGGCCGCGACCGAGACGATGCGCCCGCCCTCGCGCACCTTCAGGTAGGTCGCGTCCAGCCGGACATAGGGCCAGTCCCCCTCCAGCGGGCGCTTCAGAAAGGCTCCGACGCGCTCGTCGATCTCCTTGCAGAGCTTGGACACCTGGCTCTTCGAGATGCCCGACAGCCCCATCGCCTGGACGAGGTCGTCGACCTTGCGCGTGGAGACCCCTGCGATCCACGCTTCCTGGATCACCGAGATCAGCGCCTTCTCCGTCGTCTTCCGGGCCTCGAGGAAGGGCGGAAAGCAGCTCCCGGTCCGCAGCTTCGGGATGCGCAGGTTCAACTGCCCCAGCCGGGTGTCGAGCGTCCGGTCCCGGTAGCCGTTGCGCCAGGTCGATCGTTCGCCGCTGCGCTCATAGCGCCCGGCCCCGATCAGCCCCTCCACGTCGGCCTCCATGAGGATCTGGAGCACCGTCTCCGCGAGCCTGCGAAGGAAATTGCCGTCATCGGCCTTCTGCAGCGCCTCCATCAGCGCCATCCTGTCGTCGGTCATCGGGTCCTCGTGGCCAAGGGGGAAGTCGGACAACTCCACCGTGGCCGCATCTCCCGATGGCCACCTCCGGCTAGCCGGGCCTTTGTGCTGCGCGCCTACCTGCTTCAGACCCACGAGATGCTGTTCGACGCCCACTGGCACGGCTTCCAGGTCTTCGGCGGCGTCCCTGCCAGAGGGATCTACGACAGTGAGGAGGATCAGCAATTGATCCAGTGGATCAATTGCCCGACGAACGCGCACGGCGGTGGACCGCGTGGGCCGCGGCAAGCAGCGCCAAGTCAACGCCCGGTTCATGGCCATGGCGAACCACTACGTGTTCGAGCCGACCTTCTGCAATCCAGCCTCGGGCTGGGAGAAGGGCCAAGTCGAGAAGGGCGTGCAGGATGCCCGGCCGCGGCTGTGGCAGCTGATGCCCGCCTTCCCCGACCTCGAAGCGCTGAACGCATGGCTCGAAGAGCGCTGCATCGCGCTGTGGCGCGAGACCGAGCACGGCAGCCTGCCCGGCGCCATTGCAGACGTCTTCGCTGCGGAACGGGCTGCCCTGATGCCCCTGCCGCCGGCCTTCGACGGCTTCGTCGAGATGCCCAAGCGGGTGTCGCCCACCTGCCTGATCACCTTCGAGCGCAACCGCTACAGCGTGCCGGCATCCTTCGCCAATCGCTCCGTCAGCCTGCGCATCTATCCCGACCGGCTCGTCGTCGTGCCGAAGGCACGCCTTCGGCGTGACGCGGCCGAGGGCCAGATCCTGTGCGAGCATCGGCGGCTCATCCAGCGGTCCCACCATCTGCCGGGCCGCACCATCTACGACTGGCGGCACTATCTGGCCGTCATCCAGCGCAAGCCCGGCGCCCTGCGCAACGGCGCGCCCTTCAGCGAGATGCCCGACGGCTTCAGGCAGTTGCAGGCGCTGATGCTGCGGCGTCTCGGCGGCGATCGCGAGATGATCGACGTCTTGGCGCTGGTGCTGCACCATGACGAGCAGGCGGTGCTGGCGGCCGTGGAACTGGCCTTGGCCGAGGGCGTGGCGACCAAAACTCATGTGCTGAACATCCTGCACCGCCTCGTGGACGGCAAGACCACCGCCGGACCGGACATCGACACGCCGCAGGCGCTGGCCCTGCGTCGCGAGCCCGAGGCCGATGTCGGGCGCTACGACGCCCTGCGGGCCCGCCGAGAACGTCGTGCTGATCGGCGGACCCGGCGCCGGCAAGACCCATGTGGCCACCGCCATCGGCGTCCAGCTCATCGACCACCACCGCCGGAAGGTCCGCTTCTTCTCGACCATCGAACTCGTCAACGCCCTCGAGCAGGAAAAGGCCAAGGGCAAGGCCGGCCAGATCGCCGAGGGCCTGAGCCGCCTCGATCTCGTGATCCTCGACGAACTCGGCTACCTGCCGTTCAGCGCCTCGGGCGGCGCGCTGCTCTTTCATCTGCTGAGCAAACTCTACGAGCGCACCAGCGTGATCATCACCACCAACCTCAGCTTCAGCGAATGGGCCTCGGTCTTCGGCGACGCCAAGATGACCACCGCGCTGCTCGACCGCCTCACCCACCGCTGCCACATCTGAGCTGCTCCCCGGCGGTTGGACAGTTTCCGGGGTAGTTTAAGCTACTGCCTGCACCTGCTGATCGGTTTCGGTGCCGTTGAAGTAGACCACTGCGGGCGGTTGGCCGCCATGGGCGGCGTGGGGCCGCTTGTGGTTGTAGAAGGTGATCCAGCGCGCGATGCCTGCCTTGGCCTGCGAGCCGGTTTCCCAGGCGTGCAGATAGACGCATTCATACTTCAGGGACCGCCACAGGCGCTCGATGAAGATGTTGTCGATGCAGCGCCCTTTTCCGTCCATCGAGATCTTGGCGCCGACCCGCTTCAGCCGGTCGGTCCAGGCGAAGGAGGTGAACTGAGATCCCTGATCCGTATTCATGATCTCCGGCGGCCCGAAGCGGTGGATCGCCTCGTTCAGCGCCTCGACGCAGAAGTCCGCCTCCATCGTGTTGGAGATGCGCCAGGCCAGAACCTTCCGCGTGGACCAGTCCATGATGGCCACGAGGTAGAGGAAGCCCCGCCGCATCGGCAGGTAGGTGATGTCGGCGCACCAGACCTGGTTGGGCCGCTCCACCCGCAACCCGCCCAGCAGGTAGGGGTAGGTCTTGCGCCCCTTCGCCGGCCTGCTGGTGTCCGGCTTCTGATAGATCGGCATCAAGCGCATGAGGCGCATCAGCCGCCGGATGCGCTTCTGGTTCACGGCGTGGCCTTCGTTCTGGAGATGCCATGTCATCTGCCGGACGCCGTAGAACGGGGTGTCGAGGAATTGCTCGTCGATCAGCCGCATCAGGCCGAGGTTCATGACGGTCTCGCCCTGCGGCGCGTAATAGAACGATGACCGCGAGATCGACAGCAGACGGCACTGGGCTCCGATCGACAGGCTCGGGTGGCTCGTTTCGATCATCCCTCGCCTCACTTGCCGGTCCAGGGCTTGAGCTTTCGTGACAAAAAATCGTTGGCCACGGCCAGCTCCCCGATCTTCGCATGCAGGGCCCGCATCGTCTCCTCGTCGACTGCGGCCGTCTTCTTCCCGCCGCGCTCGAAGATGTCCGACGCGCCCTCCAGCAGGGCCTTCTTCCACTGGTGGATCATCGTGGGGTGCACGCCATATGCGGCGGCCAGTTCCGACACCGTGCGCTCGCCCTTCACGGCCTCCAGCGCCACGCGAGCCTTGAAGCCCGCATCGTGGTTCCTGCGTTTCGACATGTTCTGATCTCCCCGTCTTTGGAAACCAGCAGACGTCAGATCGTAGCTTCCGTCACTGTCCGGTTTTCGGGGAGCAGCTCAAACCGGCGGAATGCGTCGGCTTCCCCCAGCGCCTCCAGGAGCCTCTGCAGCCGCGAGCGTGGCCTACGGCCGCCACTTCCCAAAGGCGGCGATCTGGCCCATGGACGAAGCCGCTCCGCGGCATTGGTGCATGTGGCTGTCGTTCGACGTTGATCGGACCGGATTGCGTTTGGCGTTCGGCCTTTCTGTCTGACGATCGGGGTCTTTTCCCTCTTCAGACAGGAGGTTCCGATGACGGAGGAGAGGACCACGCCGCTGCGCCAGCGGATGATCGAAGACATGCGGATCCGCGGTATGTGCGAGAAGGCGCAAAAGGCTCGCATCCGGGCGATCAAGGACTTCGCCGCGTTCCTGAGGCGGTCCCCCGACACCGCCAAGCCGGAGGACCTGCGCGCCTACCAACTTCACATGACGGACGCCGGCATCATGCCGCCGACGTTCAACGCGCGCATCGTGGCGCTGCGCTTCTTCTTCAGCATGACCTGCGGGCGCGAGGAGATGAAGCGGTACATGCAGTTCCGCACCCAGCCTCGGAAGCTGCCGGCGATCCTGAGCCAGGAGGAGGTTTCGGCCCTGCTGGCGGCGGCCCCTGGGCCGGGGCTCAAGTACCGTGCGGCGCTCAGCATCTCCTACGGCGCCGGGCTCAGGGCGGCGGAGGTCTGCAACCTCAAGATCGGCGACATCGTGCCGGAGGCGCGTCTCCGACACGACGACAGCGATCGAATGCGGGCCCATGCGGGGCATGTCGGCCTGACCCAGCTCAAGGTGATGTCGGCGATCGAGGCCTGCCGGACCGCGGCGCTCGGGCCAGGCATGTGGCGGGCTGCGCCAAGTGCGGCCATCGGCACGTCGCCTGCAACTCCTGCAAGAACCGGCACTGCCCGTCGCGCTGAAAGCGCGCCTCCGGCGCGACGCTCAGGGACCGGCGGCGCGCGACGGGATGGCGGCGCGCGCCGAGGATCTGCTGCCGGTGGAGTGCTTCCACGTCGTCTTCACCCTGCCGGCCGAGATCGCCCGCATCGCGCACTGGAACAAGAAGGCCGTCTACAACCTGCTGTTCCGAGCGTCGGCCGAGACGGTGAGCACCATCGCGGCCGACCCCAAGCGCCTCGGCGCACGGGTCGGCATCACCAGCGTGCTGCATACATGGGGCTCGGCGCTGACCCACCATCCTCATGTCCACATGATCGTCCCCGGCGGCGGCCTGTCGCCGGACGGCGCCCGTTGGGTCGCCTGCCGCCCAGGCTTCTTTCTGCCCGTGCGGGTGTTGTCGCACCTCTTTCGCCGCCTGTTCCTCGACGGACTGCTGGCGCTGCACCGCGCCGGCATGCTGGTCTTCTTCGGCGATCTGGCGAGCCTGACGGACGCCGACGCCTTCGCCGCGTGGATCGAGGCCCTGCGCAGATCGGGGTGGGGGGTCTACGCCAAACCGCCCTTCGGCGGCCCCGAGGCGGTGCTGGCCTACCTCGGCCGCTACACCCACCGCGTCGCCATCTCCAACAGCAGGCTGGTCAGCGCCGACGCCGACATGGTGGCTTTCCGCTGGAAGGACTACCGGATCAAGCACGGCGATCGGCGGAAGGTGATGCGGCTCGCCACGGACGAGTTCATCCGCCGGTTCCTGATCCACGTCCTGCCCGACGGCTTCCACCGCATCCGGCACTACGGCCTGCTGGCCAGCGCCGCCCGGAAGGCCAGCATCGCCAGGATCCGCGGCCTGCTCGAGGCGCCGCAGCCCGTTCAGGAGCCGCCGCCAAGCGTCGAGACCGAGTGCGCCCAGAACATTCCGCTCACCCTGCGGGAGCCGTGCCCCTGTTGCGGCGGCCTGATGCGCATCATCGAGATCTTCCGCCGCGGCCAGCACCCAACATCGCGGGCGCCGCCGAGGGACCGGGCGGCATGACGAGACGTTGGTCACCCTCGCCGATCCATCACCGGCGCCTCGTCAGGCGCAGGCCAGGCCGCTGTCGGACAGAGGCCGCCCTCCTCCAGAAGACCGCCGCAACCGGGCCTGCCGCGCCACGAACATCACCAACATCCGGCGAAATCAGCAGCCTCCGCGCTCGGCGTCGCAACCCACGCGCTCATCTCCAACCACAGCAGCGCCGACCGTCAGCGCTTTTTCCCCATAACTTGGGCCCAGCCCCACGCGACTTCCTCCTTGGGAGGTTTTCCAACGCGGGCCAAGGTCGCGCCAGGATCCACCCTCACGCCACGGCCCGCATCAGAAAACCTTCACCTTATACCGCCGCGCCTAACCGATGACCCTCTTGATCCACGGCTGGAGGCACGGGGAGCGGATGCGGGACGGATCGTCGGCGAAGGCGTTCCAGGCGCGACAGCAGGCGTCGACGATGGCGTCGAGGCCCTCGAAGACGCGCAGGCTCGGGAAGCGCTCGCGGAGCCATAGCCAGACGCGCTCCATCGGGTTGAGCTGGGGCGAATGCGGCGGCAGCGGGACGAGGCTGACGTTCGGCGGGACCCGGAGCGCCTTGGCGCCGTGCCAGCCGGCGCGGTCGAGGATCATGACGGCGTGCTCGTCATCGGGGATCGTGGCCGCGAAGGCATCGAGGAAGATCCGCATCGCCTGCGTGCCGACCTCGGGCAGGACGAGACCGAAGGCGGCCTCCCCGTCGGGGCGGGCGGCGCCGAAGACATAGGTCCACTCGAAGCGCTGGTCCTGGCGGCCCGGCGGGCGGCGGCCTCGGCTCCACCAGCGATGGCAGAGCCGGCCCTTCTGGCCGACCCGCATCTCGTCCTGGAACCACAGCGTGATCCGCTTGCCCGGATGCGCCTCGGCCGCGGTCTTCAGCGCAGCCCGCAGCCCGCTTTTTCGAAGCGACGCTGCGCCGCCTCGTCGCTCTTCGGAGGCGTGGGGCGGACCTTCTGCCGTGAGACCCCCTCGCGCCGCAGGATCCGCGACAGGCTCTGCGGGGTCAGGCGCTTGTCCAAGCGAGCCTCGACCCAGCGACAGAGGTCCGGAAGGGTCCAGCTGCTCACCGCGTCCTTCTCAGGGTCCGGACCGCGGAAGATCCGGTCGAAGAGCAGCGCCGGCGGCCGGCCCGGCAGCGGCCGGTCGCGCACGCCCTCCGGTCCGTCGGCGTTGCAGCGCAGCACCGCGTCGCGCAGCGCCTGCCGCTCCATGCCCGCGGCCGTCGCCGCGTCCGCCCGGCTCATGGCGTCCAGCGCGTTCGCGATCGCCGGCAGTCGCCGCGCCGCACGGTTGCTCCGCTCCCGCGAAGCCATCCTCCGCAGCTCCTCCGCCGTCAGATCGTCCCGGATCTTGAGCGCCCGACCCATCTCCCCTCCATCTCGCCGCTTCGGGAGATGGAATCAGAGATCAGGCCGCAGGGGAACCCTGCCGGTGTCTGGCTTCCGTGTTGATCATACTCGCAGCAGCTGTTGCCACGCCTGACGATTAGCCTCGCTCCGCTCATTGATCAGCCTCGTGATGAACCAGGCAGCGTAGCCGGGCAGGTTCTTCGTCGCAGGCCCGCAGAAGGGGTCCATGAAGGTCTGGAAGCGGCTGTGGAGGTTGTTGATGGTCTGGATGTGGAAGGCCTTCTGGACGACCTTCGGCCCCTTCTTGGCGTTGAGCCGGTAATGCGGAAGGGCTTGGCCCCGCGCGAACTGGTCGTATGCGGAGTCGCCATCCGAGCACAGCACCGCGTCCTTGCTTATGTGCTTCGCAAGAAGTCCGATCAGAGTGGGCGCCTTCCGGTCCGGCAGGACGTCGGCCCGACGGGATCCGGACCGGTCGGTGATGGTCAGAACCGGGATCTGAAACTTGGAGACGCCGGCCGGCATCGGGATCTTGAGGTGCTTGTAGTCCTCCCAGCGCAGCCGGTTCGGCTTGGGATGGACCGAAGGGTTCTGCTGATGCCGGACCCATTCCCGCGAGCCCTTGCGGGACTCCCGGAAGAACTTCTCGTCGGCCTCCATAATCCCGGCGAAGGCGGTGCCGCCGATGCCCATCAGTGCTTCGATGATATGCTTGCGCCAGCGCCAGATCGTCATCTTGTCGAGGCCCAGTCTCTCGGCCAGCACGCGGCAGGAGCTCGGCGCGCGCGATAGCATGTCTTCGACAACCTGGAGGAACTTATCGGGCCGGCGAACGCACGCAAGCGGGGTGCCGCTCGCCGACGAGAAGGTCTTGCCACAGGTGAGGCAGCGGAACCGCTGCAGGCCGGTCCGTGTCTCGCCCCAGCGCCGGATCACCGTGTCGCCGCAGTAGAGGCAGAAGTCGAGGACCTCCCCTCGAGCGTCGATCTTGGCAAGCACCTCGGTGCGCGCGCTGAGCGTACGCAGCATTTGGTTGAGCTCGCGCATCTGGCCGACCGTCAGCTTCTCGATCCCACCACAGAACGCCTTGAAGACGCCTTCGTCCATCTGCCAGCCTCCGGTTCGCGTTAAGGACCGAAAGCTTGGCCGATTTTCCCTTTACGAAAGCGGAATCAACACGCAACGCAGACACCGGCGGAACCCTTCAGCCGAGTCAGAGCTTTCGCGTGCCGGTATGACCTGCCTTTTGGCAGCTTGTCTTTCGACGGCTGCTTTCTTGCAAACTCGCGCGATCGCTGGGGCCGAAGAAGCGTCGGCCGTCGAGATGTCCGAGTGGATGAAAGGCCTCGTCTGCTCGTCGCGAGTGGGGATGGCTCGACCCGCACGGCGCACCGGATCGAGATCAGATCACGGCGGCAGGATCCGGTCGCGCCGAAGTCGGTCGAACCACTCGGCGAACATGTCTTCGGTGTCCTGGCAGGCGTGGAAGCCGGCCTGCCGGAGCTTGATCGTGCTGACGATCCAGGGATCGCGCGAGCGTCTTCCGCCATGCGCCATCACCCGGTCGGCGTAGTGGTGGGACTGGCCCAGGAGCCGGTCCAGCGGCGGGGCGGCGAGGTCGTGCCGCTTCCGTATCCGGTCCCATGCCTGCGCCTGCGCGGGAAGCCAGGAGGCGAGCTCCAGCGGTTCCGGCTCGGCCGGCGGACGCCCGAGAGCGCGGGCGATGGAGGGCCAGAGCTGCGGCCAGTCCGCCACGTCGCCGTTGGCGATGTTGAACGTCTCCCGCTCAGCCGCAGGAGCCGCGGCGGCCCAGAGCAGCGCCTTCGCCACGAGGCGGGCGTCGGCCGCCTCCCACAGGTAGGAGGGCCCGCCGGGGTAGCCGAAGGGGCGGCCTTCCTCGGCGCAGAGGGCGGCGAAGACGCCGAGCACCGGCGCGATGTTCATGGCGGAGGCCACGGCGCCGCCGAACACCACCTGCGGGCGCAGGATGGTCCAGTTCCAGTCGGCGCCCTCGGAGGCGGCGCGCAGGTGATCCTCCTGAAGCCAGTAGAAGTTCGGGTGATCGTCCCGCGGCCAGCGCTCCTTGGCGGGGATCGGCATGGGGGGGTGGACGTGGCCGCCATAGGCCTTCGTGCCCTGGAGGATGCTCGCGTGACGAAAGCCGGGCGCCGCCGCGACCAGCGGGTCGAGGAAGTTGGCGAACATCGCCCGGTTGGTCTCCATCTGGCCGGGATCGGTCCAGCCGGCCACCAGGCCCGGGAGTTCGTAGAGGGCGGCGTAGACGGCATGAGTGGCGTCCCCGAGCCGGGCGAGCGCCGCCTCGCAGGCCTGGCGGTCCGTAAGGTCCAGCGCCAGATGCTCCACGCCCGCGGCGGGCGGGATCGGGCGGCGGCAGATCGCGGTGACGCGCCAGCCGGCCGCGGCGAAGGCCTCCACCGCCGCGCTTCCCACGACGCCGGCGGCGCCGGCGATCACCACATGCTTCATGACCTCCCCCTCCTGCAACGCCGACCCGCGCTTTTCCGTTGGCTTCCGCCGCTGTCGGCCGTACGGTTAATTAAACGATAAACCAAGGGAGGTCTCACATGAAGCTCAGGTTCGCTCCGATCCTGTTCGCGGCCGTCGCCGGGCTGGTCCCTGCGCTTGCGGCGGCGCAGGAGAACCCGGTCAAGGTCGGCGTCATCTTCCCGCTCAGCGGCGGCGCAGGTCCCCAGGGCCAGCATGTCAGCCAGGCCATCGAGGCCATGGCCGCCATGATCAACGAGGATGGCGGCGTGATGGGCCGCCAGATCGAGCTCCATGTCCGCGACGACGAGTCCACGCCCGCGGTCGGCGTCTCCCGCGCGAACGAGCTGATCGGGGAAGGCGTGGAGGTCATCATAGAGGGCTGGAACAGCCCGGTGACGCTGGCGATGCAGCCGGTGATCAGCCGCGCGGGGATCCTGGACCTCACCGGCATCTCCAAGGCGGACCCGATCCTTTCGGGCGAGGGCAACCCGCTGCCCGTCCGCTTCAACAGCTCCAACTCCCAGGACGGCGCGGTGATCGCGAAGTTCATCGTGGACGAGGGCGCCAAGCGCATCGCCTTCCTGACCCAGAACGACGCCTACGGGAACGGCGCGCAGGCCTCCATCGAGAAGGAGCTCCAGGCGCTCGGCCATGACTACGAGGTCGTGGCGGCGGAGCAGTTCCCGTTCGACCAGGCCGACTTCCGCGTGCCCCTCTCCACCGTGAAGGCGGCGGACCCTGACGTGACCATCGCCATCAACGCCAACGAGGGGCTCGGGATGCCCGCGCTTATCCGGCAGGCCTCGCGCAGCCGGCTTCCGGGCCAACTCGTGGCCGCCGTCGGCACCATCGCCCCGAGCGTGATCGACGTGGCGGGGGAGGCCGCCAACGGGCTCGTGGGGGCGGACATATACTTCCCGAACATCGAGCCCTTCGCCTCGAACTCCGCCAACCAGGCTTTCGTGGCCAAGGTGCAGGAGATGCAAAACTACACCCCCGACAAGTTCATGGCGCTGGGGGCCGCGGCGCTCCAGGTCTGGGCGAAGGCCGTCGAGGACGTGCAGAGCTTCGAGAAGGAGCCGGTGGCCGAGCGCATCCGCGGCGGGTCGTTCGAGGGGACCATCCTCGGGGACGTGACGTTCGAGGAGAACGGCCAGCTCAAGTCCAACCACTACCTGTTCGACGTGGTCGACCAGAAGATCGTGGTGCGCCAGGGCCAGTGAACGCCACGATGAACGAAGCCGCTCCGGCTTTGAAGGTCGAGGGGCTGCGGGTCGCCTTCGGGGCGCTCGTGGCCCTCGACGACGTGTCGTGGGAGGTGAGGCCGGGCGAGATCCTCGGCATCATCGGCCCCAACGGCGCCGGCAAGAGCACCTGCTACAACGCCGCCACCAACCTCGTGCGGCGGGAGGGGCGGGTCCGGATCATGGGCGAGGACGCGACGGACGTCCCCGCCTATCGGCTGGCGCGGCGCGGACTGCGCCGGGCCTTCCAGCAGAACGCCTTCTTCGGCGACCTGACGGTGCTGGAGAACATGGTCGCCGTGCTCCAGGACGAATGGGGCGCGGGGCTCGGGCGCGCGGTGTTCCGGCCCTTCGCGACGCGGCGGCGGGCGCTGGAGGCGCGCGAAGCCGCCGCTCGGGCGCTGACGCGCATGGGCGTGCCGGCGGAGTATCACTCGAGCTATCCCGGCGAGGCGCCCTACGGCATCCAGCGCATGCTCTCGATCGCGCTCGCCAACGGCTCCGGCGCCCGGATCCTGATGCTGGACGAGCCGGCCGCAGGCCTCGGCGGCGCGGACATGGCGCGGCTGGTGGATCTGCTGCAATCGCTAAAGGCGGAGGGCATGGCGCTGGTGGTGATCGAGCATCACATGGACCTCATCATGCGCGTCACGGACCGGATCGTGGTGCTGGACCAGGGGCGGATGATCGCCTCCGGTCCGCCCGAGATGATCCGCCGCGATCCGCAGGTGCTGGAAGCCTATCTGGGGCGCAGCGAATGAGCGTTCTGGAGGTGGAGGGGCTGGAGGTCCGCTATGGCGGCAACCTCGCGCTGTCGGTGGACCGGCTGGCGCTGGCGCAGGGGGAGCTGGTGGGCGTGGTCGGCGCCAACGGCGCGGGAAAGTCCACGCTGGTCAACGCCATCCTCGGCTGGTCCCGGGGCGACCCGAAGATCGCGGGCCGGCTGCGGCTGGACGGGCGCGACCTCTCGGCGCTGAGGACGCCGGCGCGGGTCAAGGCGGGGCTGCTGCTGATCCCCGAGTCCCGGTTGATCTTCGCGACGCTGACGGTGGAGGAGAACCTCGCCCATGCGGCCCGGGAGGCGGATTCCGGCGGACGGCGCGTTTATTCCCGGGACGAGATCTACGACCTCTTCCCCAACCTCGCCTCCCGCAAGGGCCATCTGGGAGGGCAGCTTTCGGGCGGGGAGCGGCAGATGCTGGGGATCGCGCGCGCGCTGCGGCTGGCGCCGAGGGCGCTGATGCTGGACGAGCCGTCGATCGGTCTGGCGCCGCGGCTGGTGTCCACCGTCCTCTCCACCATCCGCACGCTGGTGGACGACGGGCTGACGGTGCTGCTGGTGGAGCAGAACGTGAAGGCGACGATCCCGGTGGTGGACCGGCTGGTGCTGCTTGAGCGCGGGCGCATCCTGGCCGAGGGCCCCGCCGCCGAGATGCGCGACGACCCGCGCATCGCCGAAGCCTATCTGGGAGGGGGCGCGGCATGAACTTCGCGCAGCAGCTGCTGAACGGGATTGTGCTGGGTCACGCCTTCGCGCTGATCGCCATCGGCTGGACGGTGCTGCTGGGCACCGCCAAGCTGGTGAACTTCGGGCATGGCCAGATGTATATGATCGCGGCCTTCGTCGCCTGGTGGTTCATGTCGGCCCATGGCGTGCCCTACATCCTTGCGATCCCGCTGGCGATGGCGGCGGGCGTGGCCATCGGGTGGGTCATGCAGCGCACCATGCTGCGGCTGACCATCAAGCAGGATCTCGTCTCGGTGATGATCGTGACGCTGGGCTTCGGGCATATGCTGGGCGGGGCGGCGGGGCTGCTGTTCGGCTCCACCGGTCAGATCCTAGACACGCCGCTGTCGCTTCGGGACATCTATATCGGCGACCTGTGGCTCACCTGGCAGGACGTCGCCATCGTGATCGTCACCATCATCGTCTTCATCGCGCTGAAGCTGGTGCTGGAACGCTCCCGCATCGGGCGGCTGGTGCGGATGGTGGCGGAGGATCCGAAGCTCGCGCTCCTCGCGGGCATCGACGTGCGGCGCGTCTATCTCGGCGTTTTCGCGTTCGAGGGGGCGTCCGTTGCGCTGGCGGCGACGATGGTGGCGCCCCGCACGCCGATCCTGACCTCCATGGGCTTCCAGGAGGTCATCATCACCTTCGTCGTGGTGGTGCTCGGGGGCATCGGCAGCGTCACGGGCAGCTATGTGGCGGGGCTCGGGCTCGGGCTCTTCACCGCCTTCTTCGGCGCGTACGTCTCGCAGGCCTACGCCACGGCGGCGATGTTCCTCGTGCTGATCGTGGTGCTGGTGGTGCGGCCCGGTGGCCTCGCCGCCGCGGCGGGGGAGCGTTGAGATGACCCGAACGCTCCTCTGGGCCGGGCTGGCCCTTCTCGCGCTCGCGGGGCCGTGGCTGCTCGGGGGCGGGCCGGCGGTGTTCAGCGCCTTCGTGCTCATCGCCATCTTTGCGGTGATGGCCTACGGGCTGGACCTGATCGTCTCCGATCTCGGCGAGGTCAGCCTCGCGCACCCTGTGTTCTTCGCCACCGGCGCCTATGCGACCGCGATCGCATCGACCCGCCTCGGCGTCGGCCCCGTGGTCAGCCTCGGGATCACTCTGGCCGCATCATTCGTCATCGCCGCGCTCATCGCCCTCGTGACCCTGCGCCTGCGGGAGTTCGTGTTCTCGCTGGTCACCTACGCCGTCACGGTCGTGGGCATGACATTGGCCGCGAACTGGGCGTTTCTCGGCGGGTCGGACGGGATCAGCGGCATCCCGGTGCTGGGCCTCTTCGGCTGGACCGCGCGCACGGACCGGGAGCTGTGGCCCGTCGCGTGGCTCTTGCTCGTGGCAGCGATCTATCTGGTGGACGCCTTCCGCCGCTCCCGCCTCGGGCAGCGGGCCATGACCGTGCATCTCAACCCTCAGCTAGCGACCATGTCGGGGATCGACCCGATGCGGACGCGGATGCAGGTGTTCATGGTCTCGGCGCCCATCACCGCGTCCGCCGGCTGGCTCTATGCGTACCAGCGGGCCTACATATCGGCCGACGTTCTGGAGATTTACTTCCTCATCCTGATGCTGACCGCCGTGGTGCTGGTCGGGCGGCGCATGCTGCTCGCACCGGTTGCGGGGGTTGCGCTGATCCTGATGCAGGAGAAGTTCCTCTCCTTAGGCGGCTACGTGGACAGCATCATCCTGGGCGGCGTGCTGATCGTCGTGCTCTCATTCCTGCCGCGGGGCCTTGCGGGGCTGGTGCAGGACGGGGCGCGGACGGTCTCGCGGGGCAGGAGCCGAAAGACGGAGAACACATGATCGACCACGCGCCCGAGGAGATCCTGGAGCCGGACCTCCCCATCGTCGACCCCCACCACCACCTGTGGGAGGCCCGCGGGCCGTCCGAGACGCCGGCGCGCCATGGCCTCGACCGTATGCTGGAGCTGTCGCTCGGCCAAATGCTGGAACATCTACTGGCCTACATGAACAGCGGCCACGACATGCACGCGACGGTGTTCATGGACTGCCGTGCGATGTACCGCGCGGTCGGGCCGGAGGCGTTCCGGCCCCTGGACGAGACCGAGTACGCCAACAGCGTCGGCGCCATGTGCGCGAGCGGGGCCTGCGGCCCGCGCCTCGCCTGGGCCGGGATCGTCAGCCGCGTGGACCTGCTTCTGGGCGATGCGGCGGGCGAGGTGCTGGAGGCGCAACTGGCCCGCGCGACGGATCGCCTCCGCGGCATCCGCAACGTCGACCCCGGGACGCCGATCCCTCGGTGCTCGGACCGCTTGCGGGGCGGGCGCCGGAGAGGCTCTATCGCGGCCCGGCCTTCAGGACTGGCTTAGCCCATCTTGGCGCCTCGGGCTGACCTTCGACGCCTGGATGCTGGGGCCGCAGCTGTGAGACGTGGCGGACCTCGCCTCCGCCTTCCCCGACACGTCCATCGTGCTCGACCATGCGGGCACGTTCCTCAATCTCGGTCTCTGGGCCGGCACGCTGGATGAGCCGTGCCCGATCTGGCGCGAGGCCATGCGCGCGATCGCGGAGCGGCCGAACGTGACCGTGAAGCTCGGCGGCCTCGCGATTCCGTTCTGTAATCTGGAGGGATTCATGTCGCCCGCCCCGGCTGGCTCCGCCAGCCTGGTCGAGGCGTGGCGGCCCTTGGATCGAGACCACCATCGAGCTGCTCGGCCCGACCCGCTGCACGTTCGAGAGCACCTTCCCCGCGGACCGGGGCGGCTGCGACTGCGCCACGCTCTGGAACGCGCTCAAGCGGCTGGCCGCGGAGGCTTCGGCGGACGAGAAGCGGGCGCTTTTCCCTGACACGGTCGCGAGGGTCTACGCATTGGAACTGCCCGAGCGGTGACGCGGGCCGCAGACGCCAAGGCGACCGGAAAACGCGCGCTGGATGTTCGGCGATGCCTTCGGCAAGCGGTTGCTCAGGGGGCGTCGAGCTGACGGGGTCTGGCACTCGGTGGCTTCCTGTCCGCCGGAGCCGACCGCAGCCCAAGAGCCGACCTTTGCCCGGAAGACGTCGATGGCCGCTCCCGGCCCATGGACGAAGCCGCTCCGCGGCATTGGTGCATGTGGCTGTCGTTCGGCGTTGATCGGACCGGATTGCGTTTGGCGTTCGGCCTTTCTGTCTGACGATCGGGGTCTTTTCCCTCTTCAGACAGGAGGTTCCGATGACGGAGGAGAGGACCACGCCGCTGCGCCAGCGGATGATCGAAGACATGCGGATCCGCGGTATGTGCGAGAAGGCGCAAAAGGCTCGCATCCGGGCGATCAAGGACTTCGCCGCGTTCCTGAGGCGGTTCCCCGACACCGCCAAGCCGGAGGACCTGCGCGCCTACCAACTTCACATGACGGACGCCGGCATCATGCCGCCGACGTTCAACGCGCGCATCGTGGCGCTGCGCTTCTTCTTCAGCATGACCTGCGGGCGCGAGGAGATGAAGCGGTACATGCAGTTCCGCACCCAGCCTCGGAAGCTGCCGGCGATCCTGAGCCAGGAGGAGGTTTCGGCCCTGCTGGCGGCGGCCCCTGGGCCGGGGCTCAAGTACCGTGCGGCGCTCAGCATCTCCTACGGCGCCGGGCTCAGGGCGGCGGAGGTCTGCAACCTCAAGATCGGCGACATCGTGCCGGAGGCGCGTCTCCGACACGACGACAGCGATCGAATGCGGGCCCATGCGGGGCATGTCGGCCTGACCCAGCTCAAGGTGATGTCGGCGATCGAGGCCTGCCGGACCGCGGCGCTCGGGCCAGGCATGTGGCGGGCTGCGCCAAGTGCGGCCATCGGCACGTCGCCTGCAACTCCTGCAAGAACCGGCACTGCCCGTCGCGCTGAAAGCGCGCCTCCGGCGCGACGCTCAGGGACCGGCGGCGCGCGACGGGATGGCGGCGCGCGCCGAGGATCTGCTGCCGGTGGAGGCTTCCACGTCGTCTTCACCCTGCCGGCCGAGATCGCCCGCATCGCGCACTGGAACAAGAAGGCCGTCTACAACCTGCTGTTCCGAGCGTCGGCCGAGACGGTGAGCACCATCGCGGCCGACCCCAAGCGCCTCGGCGCACGGGTCGGCATCACCAGCGTGCTGCATACATGGGGCTCGGCGCTGACCCACCATCCTCATGTCCACATGATCGTCCCCGGCGGCGGCCTGTCGCCGGACGGCGCCCGTTGGGTCGCCTGCCGCCCAGGCTTCTTTCTGCCCGTGCGGGTGTTGTCGCACCTCTTTCGCCGCCTGTTCCTCGACGGACTGCTGGCGCTGCACCGCGCCGGCATGCTGGTCTTCTTCGGCGATCTGGCCGGGCTGTCGGACGCCGACGCCTTCGCCGCGTGGATCGAGGCCCTGCGCAGATCGGGGTGGGGGGTCTACGCCAAACCGCCCTTCGGCGGCCCCGAGGCGGTGCTGGCCTACCTCGGCCGCTACACCCACCGCGTCGCCATCTCCAACAGCAGGCTGGTCAGCGCCGACGCCGACATGGTGGCTTTCCGCTGGAAGGACTACCGGATCAAGCACGGCGATCGGCGGAAGGTGATGCGGCTCGCCACGGACGAGTTCATCCGCCGGTTCCTGATCCACGTCCTGCCCGACGGCTTCCACCGCATCCGGCACTACGGCCTGCTGGCCAGCGCCGCCCGGAAGGCCAGCATCGCCAGGATCCGCGGCCTGCTCGAGGCGCCGCAGCCCGTTCAGGAGCCGCCGCCAAGCGTCGAGACCGAGTGCGCCCAGAACATTCCGCTCACCCTGCGGGAGCCGTGCCCCTGTTGCGGCGGCCTGATGCGCATCATCGAGATCTTCCGCCGCGGCCAGCACCCAACATCGCGGGCGCCGCCGAGGGACCGGGCGGTAGCCTGCCCCCATTGGGTGGTCCGGTGGTAGTCTTAGTGCATGGTCGGCTTCACCGCCATGATGGGGGTGCCTTCGGAGGGTGGAGCTGGCCAGAGCACGGCTTCTGGCGCGGGCGGCTGGTAGCCCAGCGAGGAATGCGGTCGGATGGTGTTGTACTGCCGCCGCCAGCCCTCGACGACGACCCTCGCCTCCGCGAGGGAGTAGAAGATCTCGCCGTTCAACAGGTCGTCGCGGAGCTTGGCGTTGAAGCTCTCGCAGTAGCCGTTCTCCCACGGGCTGCCGGGCTCGATGAAGGCGGTCTTCGCCCCGACGGCTGCGATCCATTCCCGCACGGCCTTGGCGATGAACTCCGGGCCATTATCCGAGCGAACATGGCCCGGCACGCCGCGCAGGATGAAGAGATCCGAGAGGACGTCGATGACGTCCGTCGACTTCAACTTCCGGTCGATGCGGATCGCCAGGCCCTCCCGGGTGAACTCGTCGATGACGTTCAACATGCGGAACTTCCTGCCGTCGTGGGTGCGGTCCTCGACGAAGTCATAGGACCAGACATGGTTGGGCCGCTCGGGGCGGAGCCGGACGCAGGAGCCGTCGTTCAGCCATAAACGACCCTTCTTCGGCTGCCTCATCGGCACTTTCAGCCCCTCCAGCCGCCAGATCCGCTCGACCCGCTTGACGTTCACCTCCCAGCCGGACGCCCGCAGCATCGCCGTGATCCGGCGGTAGCCATACCGGCCGTACTTGGTCGCCAGCGCGATGATATCCGCGGTGAGCGCCGCATCGTCGGCGCGCCCCTTCGGCGACTTGCGCTGCGTCGAACGGTGCTGCCCCAGCACGCGGCACGCCATCCGCTCGGACACGTCGAACTTCGTCACAACGTGGTCGATGCAGCGGCGACGGCGGGCGGGGCTCAGTAGTTTCCCGAGGCCGCCTCCCGCAGGATCAGCTTCTCCAGCGTCAGATCCGACACCGCCTTCCGAAGCCGCTCGTTCTCCTTCTCCAGCTCCTTCAGCCGCTTCACCTGGTTCGACTTCAGCCCACCGAACTCTTTGCGCCATCGGTAGTAGGTGAAAGGCGTCACGGCGATCGTGCGAATAGCCTCCGCAACCGGCCGTCCCTGCGACAGCAGCACGTCGACCTGCCTCAGCTTCGCGACGATCTCCTCCGGCTTGTGCTTCTTCTGCGGCATTCCTGGCATCCTCCAAAGGCTCGCAGAGCCTACTTCAGGGAGGACCACGTTTCAGGGGGCAGGCCACGGACGGCGAACCCTCTCCGTTCGTGTCGGAGAGACGCATGTGCCGGTTGTGCGGCGGCTCATCGTCACCACCGCGCCTCCGTCCCACGGGGCTCAAGGCCGAGCGTGGGCCTGCGCAGGACAGGCGCGCCGCCGGTGGTCGAGAATCGTGCTGATCCTCGCGCCCGGACGGCCGCGGCAGGGCTTGTGGATCGGCCTGACGCGCGCAGGCGCCGACATGGTTTCGCCCTCCTCGGATCCCTTCGCTCCTGTCTCCGCGCCGTTGAGGACGAACTCGTTGGGCGCGTCGAGGTAGGCGCATCCGCAGGCTCCGCAAACCGGGCCCATGAAGATGCCGTTGTGCGACCGCAGCCGATCCACCTCGACCTGCATGCGCTCGTTCGAGAGGAGCTCGAAGCTGGCGCCGCAGGGGCCGCGGCCGGCGCCGAACCGGCGCCCGAGCCGCTTGCGGTCGAGCCACGTGTGCGGATCGTCCTCATACTCGAGCGCCGAGGACGTGCGTCGGAACGCGTCTCCGCGAGCCCCGTGCCGATCTTGCAGCACCACAGGCCGACCATCCCCGGGTTGGACCGCAAGGCAGCGACGGCGGACCGGGCCGCCACGCTTCTCCGGCGTTGCGCCGCCGAACTCGGCCGCTTCCCCGAAGTTGCCGCAGTCGGGATCGTGGCAGGCGTTGAGGTTGAGATATTTGAGTGAAGACGGGCGGATCTGCTCCAGCGACAGGTTGGGGATGCGCTTCATCGACGGCTTTCCGCTCCTGGCAACGATCAAGCCGCCGCAGACGAGAGGCGCAGGACCAGCTTGGTTCTTCTTCGGGAGTGTTTCTCATAGGAATTCCCACGGGCCGTCCGCGAATGACCGCCAGCCGGATGTGAAGAGAGACGCAACCGGAACAGGCGCCTGCAGCTATGCCCCATGGAGCCGAACGTGCAGCCGGAATGGGGCGGGGCCCTTCCCGTTGCGCGGCGACTCAGGCGGCGGCGGGCGCCGGCCCTTGGCGCAGGCTCTGGTGCGCGAACTCCATCTTCTCGCGCATCGGAGGGGTGAGGACGAAGGGATAGACGTCCGAGAGGCCCACCGAGCGGGAGACGTGGTTGAGCGAGATCGCCAGCGCCGCACCCGCGTTGATCAGGCGGTCCGAATGCGCCTCCTCGTAAGGTTCGAACGTGGCGGGCACGTCCGGGGAGCCGAGGCCGGAGGCGAGGAAGCTGTCCGCGATGTCCGTGAGATGCAGGACATGCGCCACGCTCTCGGCCCAGTCCTCATGCGGGTGCGCCGAGGCGTAGGGGGTGACGTGGGTGGCCTCGGACCCCGGAGGCGGGCCTTCGGAATAGTGGCGCCGGAGGGCGGCGGCGTAGTCCTGCCGCTCATCCCCGAAGAGGGCGCGGAAGGCGTCGGGGAACGCCGGATCCTGGGAGAGACGCTCGAACAGGAAATGCGCGATCTCGTGCCGGAAGTGGCCGATCATGGAGCGGAACGATTCGCCCAGATCCTCGCGCCGCTGCACGCGCTGGGCGGGGTCGGCCTCGGTGACGTTGATGGTCACGACGCCCGCGTCATGGCCCATGACGACGCTGGCCTCGCCGGTGGCCGTCTGCTCCGACAGCAGGCGGAAGACCGGGCGCGGGCCGGGGTCGGCGGGCAGGAACCAGCCCCAGCGGGAGAGGTTGGCGAGCACCCAGCGCTTCGCCGCTTCGGCATCCGCCCACCAGGTCAGGTTGTCGGCGGCCTCCGGGTCGGGGACCGTCTCGGTCATGGCGCAGGCGCGGCACAGGCCGCCCTCGCCCGCCTCCGAGGGCCAGTTGCATCCGATCCGCGTACGGTTCGCACAGGCGACCGTGAGGCCGCGCATCTCGGCGGCGTCGGGATCGTATTCCAGTTCGTGCCCGTTCGGGCACCGCTGGTTGTGGAAGAAGGCGGGCGCCCCGCATTCGGGGCAGGAGAAGATTTGCATCTGGGGGCCTCGGAGGCCGCGGGGGGACGGCGGGACGGTCTAACCGGCTTCGGCCTCCAGCGCCGCCTTCACCGCGGGTCGGGCCTCCATCCGCTCGCGGTGCGCGATCACCTTCGGGAAGCGCGCCGGGTCGATATCGTCTCGTTCGATCCACCGGGCAACGGTGAAGAGATATGCGTCGGCGATCCCGAAGCGCTCGCCCATAACCCACGGACCCTGGCAAACGTTCCGTTCGATGTGATCGAAACTTGCGGCGACCGTCTCGGGGACCTTGGCGGCCATGTCGGCGTGGGACTCGGCGCGGTCGGCCCAGCGGGAGCCGCGCATCTTGTGGGCGTGGTTGACGTGGAGCGTGGCGCAGATGAAGGAGTTGAGTTCCTGGACCTTCGCAAGCTCCCACGGCGCCTGCGGGATCAGGCCGGCGTCGGGGTAGGTCTGGGCGATCCAGAGGAGGATGGCCGGCGTCTCGGTCAGCACGCCGCGGTCGGTGACGAGCGCGGGCACCCGGCCCTTGGGGTTGAGGGAGAGGTAGTCCTGGGTCCGCTGCTCGGAGGACTTGAAGTCCACGATCCGCAGGTCGAACTCCGCCCCCGCCTCGCGCAGCGCGATGTGGGAGGCGAGCGAGCAGGCGCCCGGCGAGACGTAGAGGGTGAGGGTCATGCGACCTCCTCGGGCGGTTTGATGAGGTCCATCCTCGGCATCAGGTCGAGGAGGTGGCGGGAGTATTCGTGCTGCGGGTTGGCGAAGAGGTCCTCGTTGGTCGCGACCTCGCACAGGCGGCCCTGGCGCATGACGCCGATGCGGTCGCACATCTGGCGGATCACCGGCAGGTCGTGGCTGATGAAGAGCATGGTCAGGCGCAGCTCATCCTGCAAGTCCTTCAGGAGGTTCAGGATGGTGGCCTGCACCGAGACGTCGAGTGCCGAGGTCGGCTCGTCGCAGATCAGGATGCGGGGGCGGGAGGCGAGGGCCCGGGCGATGGAGATGCGCTGGCGCTGGCCGCCGGAGAACTCGTGGGGGTAGCGGTCGGCGGCCTGGGCGCCGAGACCCACATGGTCGAGCAGGTCGCCGACGATGCGGCGGGTGTCCTTCTCGCCCTCGGCCAGGCGGAAGAAGCGGATGGGCTCGGCCACGATGTCCCGGACCTTCATCCGCGCGTTGAGCGAGGAATAGGGGTCCTGGAAGATCATCTGGAGGGCGCGGCGGGCCTCCTTCGCCTTCGGGTCGCGCGGCTTGGTCGAGACGTCCTGGCCCATCAGGCGGACTGTGCCGGAATCGGGGCGATAGAGGCCGGCGATGATGCGCGCGACGGTGGACTTGCCGGAGCCGGATTCGCCCACGAGTCCGAAGGTCTCCCCCTCCGCGATGTCGAAGGAGACGTCGTCCACCGCCTTCAGCATCTTGCGGTTCCGCTTGAGGAGAGAGCGGGTGAGGGTGAAGGAGAGGTTGAGGCCCTGCGCCGAGAGGGCGGGGGCGTCGCCCGCCTGCGTCTTCAGCGCGGCGCCGATCCAGTGGGAGCGGACGTCGATGCGCCGGAACGGCTGGCCCCCGCCCTCGATGTAGTCGACCGAGGCGAAGCGGTGCAGGCGGCGGTCGGCGCGGGGGACGGCGGCGATCAGGGATTTGGTGTAGGCGTGCTGCGGGTCGCCGAGGATCTGGGAGACCGGCCCGGTTTCGACCACCTGCCCACGATACATCACGCAGACCCGGTCCGCGATGTTGGCGATGACGCCGATGTCGTGGGTGACGATGATGACGCCGACGTTCCGCTCCTTGCAGAGGTTGCGGATCAGGTCGAGGATCTGGGCCTGGATGGAGACGTCGAGCGCGGTGGTCGGCTCGTCCGCGATGATGAGGTCGGGCTCGCCGGCGAGCGCGAGGGCGATGACCACGCGCTGGCGCATGCCGCCGGAGAACTGGTGGGGGTAGGCGTTGAGGCGGGCCTGCGCCTCGCGGATGCCGACGGATTCCAGCAGCTCCTGCGCGCGGGCGCGGGCGGCCTTCTCGCTTAGGCCGAGGCATTTGCGGATGGTCTCGACCAGCTGGTCGCCGATGGTCAGGAGCGGGTTCAGCGAGGTCTGCGGGTCCTGGAAGATCATCCCGATGCGGTCGCCGCGGATGCGGCGCATCTCGTCCTCGGAGCGGTTGCGCAAGGATTCGCCCTGAAAGTCTATGCGGCCGCCCGCGATCCGGCCGGGCGGCTCCAGCAGGTCGATGATCGCCGAGCCTATGGTGGACTTGCCGGCGCCGGATTCGCCGACGAGGCCGAGCACCTCGCCGCGTCGGACGGTCAGGCTCACGTCTCGCGCGGCCTTCACCGTGCCGCGGCGGGTGGGGAATTCGACGTCGAGGCCGTGGATTTCCAGCAATTCGGTCATCAGCGGAGCTTCGGGTTGAGGGCGTCGCGCATCCAGTCCCCCAGCAGGTTCACCGCGAACACTAGGATGACCAGCGCAAGCGCCGGGAAGAAGGTGATCCACCAGAGGCCGGAGAACAGGTACTCGTTCCCCACCCGGATCAGCGTGCCCAGCGAGGGCGTGGTGGGCGGGATGCCCTGCCCGAGGAAGCTGAGCGTCGCCTCGGCGATGATGGCGAGCGCGAGGCCGATGGTGGCGAGCACCAGCACCGGGCGCAGGGTGTTGGGCAGGACGTGGCGGAAGATGATGAGCCAGGACGGCAGGCCGATGACGCGGGCGGCCATGACGTATTCCTTCTGCCCCTCGACCAGCGTTGCGCCGCGGGTGACGCGGGCGAACTGGGGCCAGTCGGTCAGGCCGATGGCGATGATCACCACGTAGATCGCGAATTCCTGCCGCAGCTCCAGCGGCAGCGCGGCGCGACCGATCCCGTTGATCAGGATGGCGAGCAGGATGCCGGGGATGGTGAGCTGCACATCGGCGATGCGCATGATCAGCGCGTCCACCGCGCCGCCGAAATAGCCGGCCACGACCCCGAGCACGACGCCCAGCAGCATGCCGAGGAACACCGCCGCCAGCCCCACGATGATCGAGAGCCGCCCGCCGTAGAGGATGGTCGAGAGCAGGTCCCGCCCCTGGTCGTCGGTGCCCAGCAGGTACTCCGCCCTGCCCCCGTCCGCCCAGACGGGGGGCAGCTTGCCGTCCCAGAGCGAGATCTGCGCCGGATCGAACGGGTTGAACGGCGCGATCAGGGGCGCCGCGAAGCAGGCGACGATGAAGACCACCGTGATCGTCGCGGCGATGATGGCCGTGGGCGTGCGCGTGAAGGAATACGCCACGTCGCTGTCCATCAGGCGCGCGTACCAGCCCATGCGGCCCTGATCCTCGGGCTGGGCGCCGGCGTCGGCGGGCGGCTGGAGGTTCGGGTCCTGCGGACGGGTCCAGGAGTCGGTCATGCGTGGCTCCGGAGGCTGGCGGGCCCCCACCCCATCCCTCCCCCGCAGGCGGGGGAGGGCGGCGCGGGCTGCGAGGGCGTGCGAAACGCAGGAAGACGGCGCAGGCGGCCGGGCTCGCGCCCCCTCCCCCGCCTGCGGGGGAGGGTCGGGGTGGGGGCGTGCGCCATCAGGCGGCTCCGATGCGGATGCGCGGGTCGATCGCGACGTAGAGGATGTCCACGGCCAGGTTGATGGTCACGAACATCAGCGCGACGAAGCACAGATACGCCGCCATGATGGGAACGTCGACGAAGTCCACCGCCTGGATGAACATCAGCCCGGTGCCGGGCCACTGGAACACCGTCTCGGTGATCACGGAGAAGGCGATCAGGTTGCCGATGTTCAGCCCGATGATCGTGACCACCGGCACCAGCGTGTTCTTCAGCGCATGGCCGAAATTGACCGCGCGCTCCGACAGGCCCCGGGCGCGGGCGAACTTGATGAAGTCGGTGCGCATGACCTCCATCATCTCGGCGCGCACGAGGCGCAGGATCATGGTGGCCTGGAACAGCGACAGCGTGATCGCCGGAAGGATGATGGCGGACCAGCCGTCCGCGGTCAGGAACGAGGTCTTCCACCCGCCGATCTCCACCGTGCCCGGGCGCCCGGAGGAGGGCAGCCAGCGCAGATGCACGGCGAAGAGGTAGATCAGCCCGATGCCGATGATGAAGGTCGGCAGCGACACCCCCGACCAGCGACGACGACAGCAGGAACTTCGACAGCCACGTGTTGCGCCGGATGCCGGTGTAGACCCCCGCGGCGATGCCGAACACCATGGCGATGATCGCGGACGACGAACACCAGCTCCAGCGTCGCCGGGAGGCGTTCGAGGATCAGCTCGTCGACCGGGCGCTTGATGCGGTAGCTCAGCCCGAAATCGCCCTGCGATCGCGTTGCCCACGAAGCGGCCGTACTGGACCAGGATCGGGTCGTCGAGACCGAGCTCCTCGCGGATGCGCACGCGGTCCTCGCGCGTCGCGTCCTGCCCGACCATGTTGTTGACGGGATCGCCGACGAAATTGAACAGCGAGAAGCTGACCGCCGAGACGACGGCCATGACCAGCACCGATTGCAGGAGGCGCCGGAGGATGAAGGCGAGCATAGGCGGATCACTCCACGGCTGGCGCCGCGTAGGGACGCGGCGCGCAGAGGCGGGGCCGGACGCGCCGGCCCCCGTCAGGTCACTCGTTGACGACGACGAAGCGGGGACGCAGCGAGTCGTCGGCCCCGATCGGCACGTCGGTTGTTCGACTTCATCGCCCAGGCGATGACCTGGTGGTGGATGGGCATGTAGGGCATGTCCTTCTTCACGATGTCCCAGGCCTCCATGGATCAGCGCGGTGCGCTTCTCGATGTCCGTCTCGGTCGCGATCAGTCGTCGGTGATCTCGTTCACGCGGGCGTTGTCGTAGCCGGTGGCGTTCCAGCCGCCCTCGCTGGCGACAGGTACGAGAACACGTAGTGGCTGTCGAGCGTCGGCACGCCCCAGCCGAGCATGTAGAAGTCGGTCTCGCGGTTCTGGATCTTCGGGAAGTGCTGGGCCTTGGGGACGGCTCGAGAGCTTCACCTTCACCCCGATCGCGCGCGAGCATCGCCACCGCCGCCTGGCAGATCTTTTCGTCGTTGTTGTAGCGGTCGTTCGGGCAGTCGAGCTGCACCGAGAAGCCGTCGGGGTAGCCGGCCTCGTCCAGCAGCTCCTTCGCCTTCTCGGGGTCGTACGGATAGGGCGCGTCGTTGTCCGGCGTGTTGCCGAGGACGCCCGGCGGGGTGATCATGCCGGTGGGGTAGCTGAGCCCCTCCATCACCACGCGCTTGATGGCCTCCTTGTCGATGGCGAGGTTCATCGCCTCGCGCACCGCTGGTCCGCGAACGGGTTCTTGCCCTTCACGTTGGACGACGCGCAGCTCGTCCGCGCCCATGTCCATCCCGAAGAAGATCGAGCGGATCTGGGCGACGGTCTTCGACCTTGAGCCCGTCGGTCGCGCTGATGCGCTCCAGGTCCTGCAGCGGCGGGTCGAGCACGAAGTCGACCTCGCCCGAAAGCAGCGCCGCGACGCGGGTGGCGGGGTTGGAGATCGGGCGGTACTCGATTGTCTGGACGTTGCCGGGGAACTGGTCCCAGCCCCACCAGTCGCCGTTGCGCTGCCATCACGGTCAGCTCTTCGGGCGCGCGGGATTGACGAGCTTGTAGGGGCCGGTGCCGTTGGCGTTGCGGACCGCGTAGGTCTCCTGCTTCGCCGCGAAGTCCTGCGGCGTGGTCACGTCGTGCTCCTCGGACCAGCCCTTGTCCATGATGAAGACGGTGGTGAGCTGGTTGGGCAGGATCGGGTTGGGCTCGTCGGTCTTGAGGATGACTGCGTGGTCGTTGACGATCTCGACCCCGGTGATCGACTTGACCTGCTCCTTCCAATCGGAGCTCTCGGCCATCGCGCGCTCGAACGAGAAGGCGACGTCCTCGGCGGTGAAGTCCTGGCCGCCGTGGAACTTCACGCCCTCGCGCAGCTCGAAGCGTCCAGCCGCCGTCCACGGGCTCCCACTCCGTGGCCAGCTCGGGCTGGAGCGCGAGGTCGGCGTCGCGGGTGACGAGGCTCTCGTAGATCTGGCCCGTCATGGCGATGGTCGGGCCTTCGTTCTGGGAATGGGGGTCCATGGTCAGGGCGTCGCCCTGGCTGGTCCAGGTGAAGGTCTGCGCGGCCACCGGCGTCGCGACCAGCGCGAGCACGGCGAGCGAAGCTCCCCAACGTACGAAATTGTTCATCGGCGCCTCTCCTGTTGTCTCATGGGGACAGGTCCGCGGAAACGTCGTCCGGCGTCCGCGGCCGGTCTCTCGTGCGCCCAACGCTAGACGCCGCGGGGGCGGCGCGACAAGCCTCCGGCAGGGGTCGACGTTGCGGCGCCCGCGGCATCACGGCATTGTGAGGCTGTTGTCCGCGGCGCCGGCCCCTTGGCAACCGTCACGCGATCGGTCAGAGACGCCGCCTGACGCGCGCAGCCCGGGAGCCTCATGTCCCCCAGCCGAACGGAAGCCCGATGCTGAGCGGCGCCGCCCTGGGCGCCCTGTTCGGCGCGGTTTTCGCCCTTCTGTTCTGGATCGGCGTGCGGACAGGGTTCGACCGGCTCAACCAGGGCATGTTCACCAGCGTGGGGGCGGCGCTGCTGCTCGTCATCTGCCTCTGGGCAGACGGATGGGTGCTGACGGCGGTGCTGGGCTTCGTCGCGACGGTGGCGGGGCTTTCGCGCCTCTAGGACCCGGTCAGCCACCGGCGCAGGCGCTTCACGCGCTTGCGCACGGATCGGGCGAGGCGTTCGTGCGCACGGCGCGGCCGGCGGCGCGTGGTCGGGTCGTCCACATGCCGCTCCCATCCGATATGGCGGACGGCGGGTTCTCCCAGCACGGCGTAGCGGTAGCCGCGCTTGCGGAACCAGTAGGACACGTCCTCTTCGCCCCCCAGCGCGGCCATGGGGGCGGCGGCGCGGTAATCGGCAAGCCGCCGCAAGCCGGGGTTGAAGCTGTAGGCGAAGTATTCCGGGTGGCGGGAGGTGTCGAGGAGGTGGCAGGACACCCCCGCCACCTCCTCCAGCGGCGTGTCGCGAATCAGCGGGTTGAGCTCGGAGATCGCCCGGAGGTTCACCATGCTCACGTCCGGGCGCGCCTGGAGGAGGCGATGGGACTCCCGCAGGAAGCCCGGCCGGAAGAACTCCCAGTCGTCCTCGCAGTGGAAGACGTAAGGGGTGGTCAGCGTCTCGTAGAGGCGGTCGATGGAGCGCATCTGACCCACGCGGTCCGTGGGCAGCATCACCCGCACCGGCAGGGCCTGGCGGGCGCAGACCTCGGCCGCTCGGGGGTCGCCGCCGTCCTCGATCACCACGATCTCGGCGGGGGGGACGTCCAGGTGCGCGATCAGACCGCGCAGGGTGCGGTCGAGAAGGTCCGGGCGCCCGCAGCTGGTGACGGCCACCGAGTAGACGAGGTCTTCGCCGCTTGATACGGGGTCGGGCATGATGATCTCCGGCGCAGGCGGGCCTTGGTAGATGGATGCGGGCCGAACAGGCAAGGCGCCGCTCGCCTGCTACATCCGTACGCTGAACGAGTTCCGTCGCATCGCGGAGGTGGTGCGCGCCGCCGCAGCCGTGTGCGGGCAGGTGGTGGTGGTGGACAGCGGCTCCACCGACGGCACGCAGGATCTGGCGCGCGAGGCGGGGGCGGAGGTGATCCACCAGCCGTTCCTCGGCCAAGGTCTCCAGAAGCGGGTGGGCGAGGACGCGGCGCGGTTCGACTGGCTGCTGGACCTCGACGCCGACGAGGTGCTGTCGGAGGAGCTGGCCGACGAGATCCGGACGCTGTTCGCGCGCGGCCCGGAGGCGGCGGTCTACGGCCTGCCCCTCGTGCTGTGCCCGCCCGACGGGCCGCCCTGGCGCGATTTCTCCATCGCCTGGCGCAACAAGCTCTATGATCGCCGCCGGGTCCGCATGCCGAAGCACCGGCGCTACGACCAGCTGGAGCTGCCCGAGGGGCTGCGGCCGGTCCGGCTGACGGGCGCCCTCCTGCATTACGGCTTCGCCGACCTCGCCGACCTCGTGCGGAAGATGAACGGGTCGAGCTCGCGCGCCGCGGCCCATTCCCGGCTCAAGAGCCGGCGGGTTCTGGCGCTGCGGCTCATCTTCGGGATGCCCTTCTACCTGATCCAGCACGTCGTCCTCAGGGGGCGCTGGCGCGGCGGCCTCTACGGGGTGGCGGTGGGGGTCATCCTCGCCTGGGGCCGTTGGCTTCGGGACGCGAAGATGCTGGAGATCCATCGGCGCGAGGCGCGGTCGGGCGACAGGGGCAGGCCCTGAGACCGGGGCGAGCCGCTCGTCCCGCCCGCCGCTTCTGTTGCGACGCAGCATCGCAACCCACCCGCGCCGCGACGCATCCGTTGCCTTTCCCAACGGGAAGGGCCAGAACGCCCGGAATTCGGCCCAGAGGGGGCCTCCGCCGCAAAACAGCCGAGATGCCGAAATGACCGCGAAGAACACCGCTCCGATTCCAGAACTCTACGTGTCCTACGACAGCGCGGCGAAGCTGAAGGTCGAGGCGGGCGAGCTTCCCTCCTGGGACCTCACGGCGCGGCAGGTCTGCGACCTCGAACTCCTCATGAACGGCGGCTTCAATCCGCTCAAGGGTTTCCTGGGCGAGGCCGACTACGACCGCGTGGTCGAGGAGATGCGGCTGGCGGACGGCGTCGCTCTGGCCCATGCCGATCACGCTCGACGTGTCGCAAGCCTTCGCGGACATGGTCCAGCCGGGCCAGGACATCGCGCTCCGTGACGCGGAGGGCGTGATCCTCGCGATCCTGTCGATCTCCGACAAGTGGACTCCGAACAAGGCGCGCGAGGCGGAGAAGGTCTTCGGGGCCGACGACAGCGCCCACCCGGCGGTGAACTACCTGCACAACGTCGCGGGCCCGGTCTATCTGGGCGGCCCGATCACCGGCATCCAGCAGCCGGTCCACTACGACTACCGCTCCCGCCGCGACACCCCGAACGAGCTGCGCGCCTTCTTCCGCAAGATGGGCTGGCGGCGGATCGTGGCGTTCCAGACCCGCAACCCCCTGCACCGCGCGCATCAGGAGCTGACCTTCCGCGCCGCGAAGGAGGCGCAGGCCAACCTTCTGATCCATCCCGTCGTCGGCATGACCAAGCCGGGCGACATCGACCACTTCACCCGCGTGCGCTGCTACGAGGCGGTGCTGGACAAGTACCCGGCCTCCACCACGCACCTGTCGCTGCTGCCGCTTGCAATGCGCATGGCCGGCCCGCGCGAGGCGGTGTGGCACGGCCTGATCCGCGCCAACCACGGCTGCACCCACTTCATCGTCGGCCGCGACCATGCCGGCCCGGGCAAGAACAGCCAGGGCGAGGACTTCTACGGCCCCTATGACGCGCAGGAGCTGTTCAAGACCTATGCCGACGAGATCGGCGTGGAGATGGTCGACTTCAAGCAGATGGTCTACGTCCAGGAGAAGGCGCAGTACGAGCCGCGCGACGAGGTCGAGGAAGGGATGACCATCCTCGACATCTCGGGCACCGAGCTGCGCCGACGCCTGTCCGAGGGGCTGGAGATTCCCGACTGGTTCTCCTTCCCCGAGGTGGTGCAGGAGCTGCGGCGCACCAAGCCGCCGCGCGCGGAGCAGGGCTTCACGGTGTTCTTCACCGGCCTCTCCGGGTCGGGCAAGTCCACCATCGCCAACGCGATGATGGTGAAGCTGATGGAGCTGGCGGGCGCCCGGTGACGCTGCTGGACGGCGACGTGGTGCGCAAGCATCTCAGCTCGGAGCTGGGCTTCTCGAAGGAGCACCGGGACATCAACATCAAGCGCATCGGCTATCGTCGCCTCGGAGATCACCAAGAACGGCGGCATCGCCATCTGCGCGCCCATCGCCCCCTACTCCGCCACGCGGCGGGCGGTGCGGGAGATGGTCGAGCAATACGGCATGTTCGTCGAGGTCCACGTGGCGACCCCGCTGGAGGAGTGCGAGAAGCGGGACCGCAAGGGCCTCTACAAGCTGGCGCGCGAGGGGAAGATCAAGGAGTTCACCGGCATCTCCGACCCCTATGAGGAGCCGGCGAAGCCCGAGCTGCGGGTCGACACCTCCGGTCAGGAGGTCGATTACTGCGCGCAGCAGGTGCTGCTGAAGCTGGAGCAGGTCGGCCTGATCGGCTGACCCCGGCGCCGGCGCCTCTCCCCCGGCGCCGGCTTCGATTTCCAGCCGCCCTTAGCGGTTCGCAAACCCTTTCCGGCGCAGAAGGTCCTCACCCAAGCCGAGCGCGCGGCGCGTTCCGCGACGATGATGGGGGCCGAGCGGGTGCGAGCGACCGGACAGGATCGGGCGGAGGATGCGGGTGGAGGCGTGAGCGCGCTTGCCCGCGCCGCCATCGCGGAGGCGGAGCGGAGGGGGTTCGCCCCCACCCCGCGGGTATTCGAGCTGTTCTTCGCCTATCTCGACGGACAGGATGCTGAGCTGGTCGCGGCGGTGCGAGACCTGCTGCCGGAGGGCGCGGCGCCGGATCTCGATGCGGTGGACCGGATCTTCGACGCGCATCTGTCGCTCGACGACCAGGCGGCGCGCTACGTGGAGATCGGCCACCGGGTGGCGCGGGAACTGACGACGCTCGGCGATTCCTCCGCGGAGAGGCTGGAGCGGGACGAAGAGCTGCGCGAGCATCTGGTCCGGGCGAGGGAGGGCATGTCCATCCTGTCCCGTCCCGGCTCCGTCCGCCAGACGATCCGGGACCTGCTGGAGACGACGGACGGCTACGCCCGACAGACGGAGGCTTTCACCGCCCAGATCCGCGCCTCGCAGGCCAAGATCAACGAGCTGGCGCCGAGTTGAAGGAGCTGAAGGAGAGCGCCTTCACGGATCACCTCACCAGCCTGGGAAACCGGCGGCGGTTCGACACGACGCTGGAGTTGGCGGTGGAGCAGGCCGGCGGCGGCGGGCCGCTGTCGCTGATCCTCGCGGATCTCGATCGCTTCAAGCGGATCAACGACGGCTACGGGCACCCGGTCGGGGATTCGGTGCTGAAGCACTTCGCCCGTCTGGTCCGTCAGAGCGTGTCCGACCAGGACACGCCAGCCCGCTGCGGAGGCGAGGAGTTCGGCATCATTCTTCCAGGGGTGGAGCTGCTGAACGCCCGGCACGTTGCCGAACGGATCCGCCAAGCCCTCGCCGCGCGCAGCTTCGTGGTCAGCGACACGCGGGAGCGCCTGGGCTCGGTCACCGCCTCCTTCGGGGTGGCCGAGCTGCGGGAGGGCGAGACGCCGCTCCATTTCTGACACTCGCGCCGACGCCGCGCTGATGTCGGCGAAGGAGGGCGGGCGGAACCGGGTGGTCGCCTCGCCCTGAAACGTCAGATCGCCCGCTTGCGGCTCTCCTCGAGGTAGATCTCCCGCAGCCGCTTCGCCACGGGGCCGGGCGCGCCCTGCCCCAGCTTCGCGCCCTCGATCTCCACCACCGGCGTCACGAAGGCGGAGGCGGAGGTGAAGAAGGCCTCGGCCGCGCCCTGCGCCTCCTCGATGGTGAAGGGACGCTCCTCCACCTGCATCTGCGCCTCCTTGGCGTATCGCATGACCGAGGCGCGCGTGATCCCGTGCAGGATTTCCTGCGAAAGCTGGCGGGTGACCAGCTTCCCGTCCTTCGTCACGATCCAGACGTTGTTGGAGGTGCCTTCCGTCACGAGCCCGTCCTCCACCAGCCAGGCGTCGTCGGCGCCCTGCTTCTTCGCCTGCATCTTGGCCATGGAGGGGTACAGAAGCTGCACCGTCTTGATGTCCCGCCGCGCCCAGCGCAGGTCCGGCAGCGCCACCACCTTCGCTCCCCGCTCCGCCAGCGGCGAGGCCGCGATGGACTTGGCCTGCGTGAACAGCACCAGGGAGGGCGTCATCCCATCCGCCCAAGCGAAGTCCCGGTCGGCGGCGCCGCGGGTGACCTGGAGGTAGATCATCCCCTCGGTCAGCTCGTTGCGCGCGCACCAGCTCGCGGTGGATCTCCAGCAGCGCCTCGTTCGTGCAGGGCGCCGGGATCTCCAGCTCCCCCAGCGACCGCGCGAGCCGCGCCTCATGCCCCTCGTAGTCCAGCAGCTTGCCGTCGAGGACCGAGGCCACCTCGTACATGGCATCCGCCATCAGGAAGCCGCGGTCGAAGACGGAGACCTTCGCCTCTTCCTCGGGAAGATATTCGCCGTTGACGTAGACGGTTCGCGACATGGGCGGCTCCTTCAGCCCCAGAGGGCGGCGTTCGGACGGATGGACGCCGGCGGCGTCGAACTTGAGCGGGGTCTCGCGGTCCTCGGCCAGCAGCAGCGGGCCGTCGAGGTCCGTGACCTCCGCCCCCTGCGCGACCAGCACCGCCGGCGCCATGGCAAGCGAGGTGCCCATCATGCACCCCACCATCACCTGATAGCCCTCGGCGCGCGCGGCGTCGCGCAGGGCCAGCGCCTCGGTCAGCCCGCCGGTCTTGTCGAGCTTGATGTTGACCATGTCGTAGCGGCCCTTCAGCGAGGGCAGCGAGGTCCGGTCATGGCAGCTCTCGTCCGCGCAGACGGGCACGATGCGCTCCACCTCGGCCAGCGCCTCGTCGCGGCCCGCGGGCAGCGGCTGCTCCACCATCGCCACGCCCAGCCGCTTCAGCGCAGGCGCCAGCTCGGCGTATTCCGCCACAGACCAGCCCTCGTTCGCGTCGACGACGATGCGGGCGTCGGGGGCGCCCGCGCGCACCGCCTCCAGCCGGGCCATATCGCCCTCGCCGCCCAGCTTGATCTTCAGCAGCGGCCGGAAGGCGTTCTCCGAGGCCTTGCGCCGCATCGCGTCGGGCTCGGCCAGCGACAGGGTGTAGGCGGTGACCATCGGGCCGGGCTCCGCCAGCCCCGCAAGCTGCCAGACGCGGGCCCCGGCGCGCTTGGCCTCCAGATCCCACAGCGCGCAGTCCACGGCGTTGCGGCCGGCGCCGGCGTGCATCCGCTCCAGCAGCGTCTCCCGGGTCAGGCCCGTGAGGTCCAGCGCCTCGATCTCGGCGATCACGCCCTGGGGCGTCTCGTCGTAGCGGGGGTAAGGCGTGCATTCTCCCCGACCCCGGACCTCGCCGTCCGTCACCTCCACGGTGACCACGGGCTGCTCGGTGCGCGACCCGCGAGAGATGGTGAAGGCCTCCCGCAACCGGAAGACCTCCCGCTTCGCCGTCAGCCGCAGGCTCACGCCAGCGCGTCCACGAGCCGCTTGGCGCCGTGGCGGTAGGGGTCCACCGCGGGGATGCCGAACTGCTTCTCCAGCCCTTCGAGGTAGTCCACCGCCTCCTCCTCCGACATCGCGGCGGTGTTGACGGAAATGCCGATGACCTCGCAGGCCGGGTTCGCCATGCGCGCCATGGTCAGCGCCAGGTCCCGCACCGCCTCGATGGAGGGCATGGAATACTCCGGCAGGCCACGCATATGCTCGCGCGTCGGCTCATGGCAGATCACCAGCGCATCGGGCTGGCCGCCATGGATCAGCGCCAGCGTCACCCCGGAATAGGAGATGTGGAACAGCGAGCCCTGCCCCTCGATCAGATCCCAGTGATCCTCGTCCGCGTCCGGCGTCAGCCACTCGATCGAGCCGGCCATGAAGTCCGCGATCACCGCATCCAGCGGCACGCCGCCCCCGGTGATGAGGATGCCGGTCTGGCCGGTGGCGCGGAAGGAGCACTTCATGCCCCGCGCGGACATCTCCTTCTCCATCGCCAGCGCCGTGTACATCTTGCCCACCGAGCAATCCGTCCCGACAGCGAGGCACCGCTTGCCCGCGCGCTTCTTCCCGTCCGCGATGGGGTATTTCACCGTCGGCACGCGCACGTCGTGCAGCGTCCGGCCGTTGGCCTTCGCCACCTCCACCAGGTCCTTCTCGTCGCGCAGCAGGTTGTGCAGGCCCGAGGCGAGGTCGAGCCCCTTCTCCAGCGCCTCCCGCAGCACGGCCTTCCAGGGCTCCGAGATGATGCCGCCGCGGTTGGCCACGCCGATCACCAGCGTCTTCACGCCCGCCGCCACGGCCTCGTCCAGCGTCATCTCCGGCAGGCGCATGTCGGCCTTGCAGCCCGGCAGGCGCAGCTGGCCCGCGGCCGCGTCCGGGTTCCAGTCGCGGATCCCCTGCGCGACCTTGGCGGCGAGGGGGTCGGGCGCGTCGCCCAGGAACAGCAGGTAGGGTTGCGCGATCATCGAGGACTCCGGTTCGGGCGGAAGGACGGGGCGCAGTCCACACCGCAGACGCGCATTCGTCAACGATCCCGCGGCGCGGAACGAAACTTCGCACGATCCTTCGGCGGATGGCGGCTCTCGCGGCTCCCTGTTGCGTGGGGGCGCATCCTGCGCGGGCAGATGCGCACGAGGCGCCCGAAAACGGGCGGATCAGGCGGCGTGCAGCCGTTCCGGCGGGCCGTACGGCGCCGGATTTTCAAGCGCCCGCAGCGTCTCGGGACGCTCCGCCTCCTCCGGCACGGCGCAGAGGCCGCCTCGGGCGACCAGCGCGCCGACGCGGGGCGAGGCGGTGAGGACCGCGAAGGGTATGGCGAGCGCGAGGCCCAGCAGCACCGGCGCGGCCCAGGGCAGCGCGCCGGGCGCTCCCCAGCCGACGGCCGCGGCGAGGGCCGCGCCCATGACGGTCTGGGGCCAGAGGCCGCGCGCCGCCTCGCCCCAGCTCAGCGCATGGGCGTCCCGGCTCTGCCCCGACCAGTGGACCGTCCGCGCGAAGGCGAGGCCGATGAGGAAGATGGTCACCCGCAGCGCCACCGCCGGAGCCAGCAGGATGGAGAACAGCGTCTCCGCCCCCGCCCCGGCCATGAACCGCCCCGCGCCGCCGTAGCGCCGCACGCCGCCGGGCGTCAGCGCCACGTCGATCCATCCGGCCGCCTTGGGCACAAGGCTCATGGCGAACATCACCAGGAACATCGCCACCCCGAAGGCGAGGTCCACGTCGCCCGCCTCGCCCACGAAGATCTTGGCGGTGGCCGCGAGCGTCATCAGCATCCAGGCCGGCGCGCCGAAATACATGCCGATGGCGGCGAACAGCTGGAACCGGCTCATGGGCCGCAGGCCGGGCAGCCCCAGCAGGCGCAGGTACTGCATGTTGCCCTGGCACCAGCGCAGGTCCCGCCGGGTGAAGTCCATCAGCGTCGGGGGATTGTCCTCCCAGGACGGCCCCTCCTGCGGGATCACGCGCACCTCGTAGCCCGCGCGCCGCATCAGCGCCGCCTCCACCTGATCGTGCGAGAGGATGTGCCCGCCCAGCGGCGGACGCCCCGGCAGCTTCGGCAGCGCGCAGCGGGCGCGGAAGGGCGCCACCCGCACCAGCGCGTTATGCCCCCAGAACGGCCCGCAGTCGCCATGCCACCACGCGGCGCCCAGCGTGAAGCTCCGCATCCCGTGGCGCATCCCGAACTGGAAGACCCGCGCGAAGGCGGACCGCGAGGGCGTGCCCACCACCAGGCTCTGCAATATCCCCAGCCGCGGATGCGCCTGCATGATCCGCGTCATGCGCACCACCGCCTCGCCCCCCATCAGACTGTCGGAATCGAGCGGCAGGAACAGGTCGTAGTCCCGCCCCCAGCGCCTGAGGAAATCCCGGACGTTGCCCGCCTTGAACCCGTCGTTGCGCTCCCGCCGCCGGTACCGCACGCCGCCGAGCCTCGGCCGCCAGCGCGCGATCGCCGCCGCCTCCTCCGCCGCGATCGCGGGGTCCGAGGTGTCGGACAGCACGAACAGGTCGTAGCCCGCCCCCCAGCCCGTCGCATCCAGCGACCGCCGCACCTCCGCCAGCCGCGCCAGCGCACGGTCCGGGGCCTCGTTCCGCAGGGTCATCAGCACCGCGGTCCGCAGGCGCACCGGCTGCCCCTCGTCGCCCGCCAGGTGCGGGGCGGCCTGCGCCAGCCCGTCGCGCGCCCCGTGCAGCAGCCACAGCCCGATCAGCGCGTTCCACGCCCCCATGATCGTCCACGGCGCGCCCACCGCCACGCAGGCCACGATCACCGCGTCCGTGACGCTCCACCCGCCCGCGCCGAACACCTGCGCCGCCCCCCACAGCACCGCGCGCGACGGTCGCGAGGTTCAGCCCCGCCACCAGCGCCCGCCGCCGCGCCAGCGTGGCGCGCCTCTGCAGGCCTGCGGGCGTGAACTCGTCCTGCGCCGGGTCGAGGGCGCGATGAAGGGTGGCGTCGGTCATGTTGCGGCCTTGCAAGGGATCGCAGGTCAGGGTTCGGAGTGGCCGCCGGCAGCGGCGCCCCGCGGTCAAGTGGCGGAGATTACGGCTTGGTCCAGCTCGCGGATCATCACGAAGCCCCGAGCGCGCTCTGGCACGTCGCCCCGGGGCGCGCGGAAATCCGCCCCGCCGCGCTCGGCGAGGGCGAGTGCCTCCTGCGCATGACCGTCTCCGGGCTGAGCCGCGGCACCGAGCGTCTGGTCTCCGAAGGCCGCGTGCCCGACACCGAGCGCGAGCGGATGCGCGCCCCCTTCCAGGAGGGCGACTTCCCCTTCCCCGTCAAATACGGCTACTGCGCCGTGGCCGAGGTGCTGGAGGGGCCTCCCGACTGGGCCGGCCGCCACGTCTTCGCCCTGCATCCGCATCAGACCCTGTTCCGCCTGCCCGCCTCCGCCTGCCGCCTCGTGCCCGAGGGCCTGCCCCCCGCCCGCGCCGCGCTCGCCGCCAACATGGAGACGGCGCTCAACGTGGTCTGGGACGCGGGGCTCGCGCCGGGGGATCGGGTGGCGGTGATCGGCGCGGGGCTGATCGGCTGCCTCGTCGCCCAACTCGCCGCGCGCCTGCCGGGGGCGGAGGTGGTTCTGTCCGACAGGATACCCTCCCGCGGAGGCGGTCGCCCATGACATCGGCGTGACCTTCGCGCCCGACCTCCCCGCCGATTGCGACGTCGCCATCAACTGCTCCGCCTCCGGCGCCAGGCCTCGCCGCCGCGCTCGCCTGCCTGGGGACCGAGGGCCGCGCGGTGGAGGCGAGCTGGCACGGCGACCGCGACGCCGCGCTGCCCCTCGGCGGCGCCTTCCACTCCCGCCGGCTCTCGATCGTCTCCTCCCAGGTGGGCCGCATCCCCGCCGCCCGCGCCGCGCGCTGGGACTTCGCCCGACGCATGGAGACCGCGCTGCGCCTGCTGGCCGAAGACCCGCGCCTCGACGCCCTGATCCACCAGGAGGTCGCCTTCGACGACCTGCCCGCGCGCCTGCCCGACCTGCTCGCGCCCGACGCGCCGGGGGTGGCGACCGTGATCCGCTACGCCGCGCCGGCTTGACCTCGCCGCGGGCCGCGTCATCCTCCGCCCGGCCGGAACCAAGGGAGGCCCGTCCATGTACGCCGTCGAAGTCCGCGATCACGTGATGCTCGCCCATTCCCTGAAGGGCGAGGTCTTCGGCCCCGCCCAGGGCATGCATGGCGCGACCTACGTGGTGGACGTCGCCTTCTTCCGAAACGAACTGGGCCCCGAGCGCATCGTGGTGGATATCGGCCGCGCGCATGACGCGCTGAAGGCCGCCCTGACCCCCATCAACTACGCCAACCTCGACGAGCGCTTCCCCGGAGAGCTGACCACCACCGAATGGCTGGCGCGCCACGTCTTCGACAGCCTCGCCGCCGCCGCCAAGGCCGGAGAGCTGGGCGTGGGGTCCGAGGGGATCGAGCGCATCCGCGTCACCCTGAACGAGAGCCACGTCGCCCGCGCGTGGTACGAAGGGGCCTTGTGAGCCTGGAAGCGGACTTCGCCATCCCCGGCGACCTCGCGACGCCTACCGGGGGCTATGAATACGACCGCCGCCTGATCGGGGCCGCGCCCTCCGCCGGCCTGACCCTGCGCCACCTGCCCCTGCGCGGCGGCTTCCCCGCGGCCTCGGAGGGGGAGGTGGAGGCCGCGCTCGCCGCCCTCGGCGCCACCTCCGGCCCGGTGCTGGCCGACGGGCTCGCCCTCGGCGCCCTGCCCGCGGACCGCCTGCCCCCGCACCTGCCGCCGCGCCTCGTGGCGCTCTGCCATCACCCGCTGGGGACCGAGACCGGCCTCGACCCGGCCGAGGCCCGCCGCCTGATCGCCGCCGAGGCGTCCATCCTCGCCGCCTGCGCGGGCGTGGTGACCACCTCCGAGGTCACGGCCCGCACCCTGGCCCGTGACCTGCGCGTGCTGCCCGACAAGATCCTGGTGGCGCCGCCCGGCCTCGACCGCGCGGAGCCCGCGCCCCGGCGCGGCGACCCGCCGCTGATCCTAGGTGTGGGGACGATCTCGGCGCGCAAGGACTGGCCGACGCTGGCCGAGGCGCTGGCCCGCGTGTCCCGACCCTACCGCTGCGTGATCGCGGGCGCGGACGACAGGGATCCCGCCGCCGTCGCCCATCTGCGCGCGCGCCTCGCCGAACTCGGCCTCGCGAACCGCGTGACCCTCGCCGGCGCCCTGACGCGGGCGGAGCTGGACCGCCTCTACGCCGAGGCCGACCTCTTCGCCCTCCCCTCCCGCCACGAGGGCTATGGCATGGTGATCGCCGAGGCGATGGCCCGCGGCCTGCCCGTCCTCGCCTCCGACGCCGGCGCCATCCCGGAGGCCGCCGGCGGCGCCGCCCGCCTCCTCCCCCCCGGCGACCCCGAAGCCTGGGCCGAGGCGCTGGACGCCCTCCTCTCAGACGCCGTCGAGCGCGACCGCCTCTCCGCCGCCGCCCTCGCCCGCGCCCGCGCTCTGCCCGACTGGACCGCCGCCGCACGCGTGGTGGCCAACGCCCTGAGGCGCGTCGCATGAGCTTCTCCTCCGACTGGCTCGCCCTGCGCGAACCCGCCGACGAGGCCGCCCGCGACCGCGGCCTCCTCGCGGGCCTCGCCCGCTGGGTGGACGGCCGCCCGCTGCGCGCCCATGACCTCGGCTGCGGCGCCGGCTCCACCCACCGCGCCGTCTCCCCCCATGTCCCGAGCCTGAGCTGGACCCTGATCGACAACGATCCCGCGCTGCTTGAGGAAGCCGCCCGCCGCACCGGCGCGCCGACCCGCCGCCTCGACCTCGCGGCGGACCCCGAGGCGGCCGCGGACGCCGAGGTGGTGACCGCCTCCGCCCTCTTCGACCTCGTCTCCGCCGACTGGCTCGCCCGCTTCGTCGCGGCCCTGCCCGCCGGCGCCGCCGTCTACGCCGCCCTCACCTATGACGGGCGCGAAAGCTGGAGCCCCGCCCCTCCGCACGAGGCGCAGGGCCTCGCCGCCTTCCACGCCCACCAACGCCGGGACAAGGGCTTCGGCCCCTCGCTCGGCCCGCAGGCCGGAGGGGCGCTCGCCGCGCTGCTGGCCGGTCGCGGCTGGCGGGTGCGCCTCGCCGACAGCGCCTGGCGCCTCGGGGCGGCGGACCGGCCCCTGATCCGCGCCCTCGCCGACGGCTGCGCGCAGGCCGCGTCAGAGACCGGCGCCCTGCCCAGCGCGGACCTCACCCGCTGGAGGGACGCCCGCCGACGCACCGACCGCGCCGAGATCGGCCACATGGACCTGCTCGCGCTGCCGCCCGACTAGGGCGCCATCCGTCCCCACACCTCGTCCCGGTTCACGAGCCTGTGCTTCAGGGCCGCAAGGACATGGGCGGCCGCGAGGATCCCGATCAGGATCCCGAGCGGCCCGTGCACGTCCCCCAGAAGCATATCCGACAGCTCCCGGTCTCCCTGGAGGGGCAGCCGCGCGTCGAACAGGAACCAGAAGGGCGCCGGCGCCGGATACAGGCTAACCCCGATCCAGCCGACGATCGGCGTCAGCAGCAACAGCGCGTAAAGCGCCGCATGAACCACGCCCGACGCCACCCGAGTCGCCGCCGAGGGCGGCTCCCGATACGCGGGCTCGCCATGCACCGCCCGCGCCACCACGCGCAGCACCATCAGCCCCAGCACCGTCAGACCCACGGACTTGTGAAGCGAGTAGATGATATTGAACGCCCCCGGCCCGAGCGCCGCGTTCACCGCCTCCACCCGCTCCTGCTGATAGCCCTCGATCAGCAGGCCGACGGGCACAAGCGCCAGAACGCACAGGGCGACGATCCAGTGGATCAGTCGCTGCGTCCAGTGATAGGCGCGGCGGCGGGGGTCGGCAGGGGTCAATCGCGTCTCCAGCTTCTCCTCAGGTCGCAGGTGAACAGGACGTCGCCATCCCCGAACACGTGGACCCGCGTCACGGGCCGCAACGCCTCGTCCAGCGTCTCGATGGGGCTGAGCCGCAACCCCTGCTTGCCGGAGCCAAGGATCATCGGCGCCACCAGCACATGCAGCAGGTCCACCGCCCCCGCGTCGAGAAACCGGGCCAACGTGTCGGCCCCACCCTCGATCAATACCCGACGCAACCCTTGGTTGAAAAGGGCCTCCACGATATCCTTGGGCGCAAAGCCCTGCGGCCCGCATTCCACCGGCACGGCCTGCGCCGGCGCGGGGACCGAGGCGCCGGGGCGGCAGACCACGTGAACCGGCGCCTCCCCATCGCTGAGCCCGCCCCAGTCGGCGGGAAGCCGGCCATTGGGATCGATCACCACCCGCGCCGGGTGCCGCCCGTCCACGCGGCGCACGGTCAGACGCGGATCGTCGGCCACGACGGTGCCGACCCCCACCACCACCGCGTCCACATGGGCGCGCAGCCGGTGAAGGTGGTCGAGCGCCAGCTCGCCGTTTATGTACTTCGAGGCGCCCGTCACTGTGGCGATCCGCCCGTCCAGCGTCTGGCCGAGCTGCGCGACCACCACCGGCCGGGTCCCGCCGTTCTCCGGCAGCAGCGGCAGCAGGGCTTCCTTCGGCGTGTAGTTCATGGGAGTTGCGCGCCCTCCGACCCATCCGCGGCTTGAAGTAGTCGGCGCCTCGGGAAAGTCATCCTGCTCACTCCGCGGGCCCCGGGGCGGCCGACGGAGCCTTCCGCACGGCCGGAGCCTTCCGCCACGGCTGGGACTTGAAGAAGCCCGCCAGGTAGGCGGTGGCGATCAGCACGCCGAAGCCCGTCAGGTTCACCAAGGCGGTCTTCCATGCCTCACGCCCCCAGAGGTCCATCCACCAACCGTTCGCCTGCGCCAGCACCATCGACGTCAGGAACACCGCCAGCGACTGCGTCCCCACTTTCCGGATCACCGGCACGGTCCCGCGCCAGAGCGGGCCGCACAGCGCCTCGCGCCCCCGCGGACCCGCCGCCCCCCATGCAAGGACGAGCAGCCCGCCCACATGGATCAGCGACATGAGACCGATACGCTCCCACGGCAGAAACAGATCAGTCCCCAGCACGGCGCGCGCGCCGTCGCCCATCGCCCAGGTGAAGGCCGCGTCGACCCCGGGCGCCCAGGCGCGGAAGTCGTCGACGTAGACCCACGGGACCGTCAGCGCCGTCAGCGCCCCCGCAACGCCCATCGCGGCGCGGGAAGGCGCCCGCGGCGGGCGGAACCCCTCGGTCAGCACCCGCCCCCCCGGCCCGACCAGCGCCCACGCGAGATAGGCCAGCGCGAGGAAATGCAGCCAGCGGAACAGCCCCATCTCGGTCTTGCGCCACAGGAATTCCGTGGCCGCCCGCGCCTCCGCGATCCAGACCTGCACCCGCCAGCCCTCCGGCAGGTAGAGCCCGTCATGGATGCGGAACCACGCGAAGGGGACCGAGAGGATCAGGACCGCCGCCGCGAGCCGCATCAGCCCGCGCGTCACCGGCGGCGGCCTCACCCATCCCACGCCCAGCGCGAAGCCGGTGAAGAACACCAGCGACCAGCCGAAGGGGTTGAAGAACCACGGGATCTCCGGCGCCCAGGGCCGCGAGGGCAGATCCGCCCACCCCAGATTGGCCGCGAGCCAGAAGGCCCAGACCAGCCCCAGCGCCGCGCGGGCGCCCCCCGCCCGGTGCGCCGCCATCACCACGGGAACCAGCGCCAGGATCACCAGATACATCGGCAGGATGTCGAGGTAGTTCGGCACCCAGCGCAGCGTCAGCAGCCCCGAAAGCGCCTCGCCCGTCCGCTCGAACAGCGGGACGATGGGAACCTCGGCGACGTAGCGCTTGCCCTCGATCCCCCAGCCCTGCGCGTCGATGGTCCACAGCAGCAGCGCCACCGCCAGCGCCATGCCGATATGCGCCCAGTAGACCTGCCACACCCGGAACCCGATCCGCGCCGCGCCCATCGCCCAGGAATGGCTGGCGAACGTGGCGCCGAAGGCCAGCGACGAGGCCATGCCCGAGCAGAACACGAAGATCTCCGTCGCGTCCGAGAAGCCGAACCGCGCCGGGATCCACAGCGTCCAGCCGTTGCCCGGGGTATGCGCCAGCAGGATGATGAACATCGCCAGCCCGCGGAAGAAGTCGAGCCGCAGGTCCCTCGGCCGTTTCGCGCCCGTCATCCGCGCAGCCCCCGTCCGGCGGTCATCCGGCGGCGGCCTTCAGCCGCACCCGCCGCGCCTCGATGTCCGCACGTCGGCGCGCGGCATAGCCGTCCTCGCCCCCCCGCCGCGCGGCGCGGTCCGCAAGCAGCGCCTCCGCCGCCGCGCAGTCGCCGGCGCGCAGCGCGGCCTCCACCGCCACCCGCTCGAACACGTCGCGCTGCGCGTGGCTGCCGCCCACGCGCCGCAGCTGCGGCAGCGCGAGCGAGAGCGCCCGGCTCGCCTCCGCCCAGCGCCCGCCGCGGAAGGCGTTGAGCCCCCGCGCGGCCGGCAGCCCCGCCATGGCGCAGACCTCGTGCTGGTCGTGGTCCAGCCCCTGCGCGTCGCGGGCGATGCGAGCGGTGAGGCGGGCGGCCTCCGCGTCCCGCCCCGTCCGGTGCAGGGCCAGCAGGTAGTGCAGGTCCGCGAACACCAGCGCCCCGTCCTCCACCCGTCCGGCGGCGATGGCGCCCAGCTCCTCCCACCGCTCGCCCACGTCCGCGCCCTCCAGCTCCAGCCGCATCAGCAGCGAGGCGGCGTTGGCCACGTCGCGGTAGTCGTCCGTCGGCGCCGGCCGCACCTTCACATCATAGAGCCCCAGCGCCGCGCGCAGGTTCCCGCGGTCGATGTGGAACAGCGCCAGGTGCCACCAGACATGCAGCCCGAAATTCGCGCAATGCGCCCAGGCCGCCGACCGCCCCGCCAGCCAGCGGACCCCGTCATCCGCCCGCCCGGTCATGTCATGCACATGGGCGACCGCGTGCAGTCCCCAGGCGTCGTCCGGCGCCGTCTCCAGCCCCGCGCGGCCGGCGGCCTCGGCGCCCTCATAGTCCCCCGTCTCCTCCCGCGCGAAGGCCCGCAGGCCGGACATGTAGCCGGAATGGGGATGCGCCTCGGGGAAGGCGTCGGGCCCCGCCAGACGCTCGGCCGCAGCCCGCATCCCCGCGGAATCGCCCATCAGGAAGCGCAGCGCCTGGGCGAGCTTCACAAAGGCCGCGTCGCCCTCCCGCGCCTCGGCCGCCCGCTCCAGCCGCGCGGCGGCGGCGAGCATCCGGCCCCCGCGCAGCTCCCGCAAGGCGCAGACCGCCTCCCGCTCCCGCGCATCCGCCCCACCCTGCGCCGCGGCGGCCTCGGCGGCGGCCAGCGCGCGGTCGGCGGCGGGCAGAAGCTCGGGCCGCGCGAGCATCAGCAGCGACAGGCCCCTGAGCGCGTGACCCATCGCGAAGCCAGGCTCCGCGGACGTCAGCGCATCGAGCCGGTCCGGCAGCGCCGCGCCATGGGTCAGCAGCGCGTGGACCGCCTCGTCCCAGAGCCTCGCGCCCTCGGCGCCGTTGCAGGAGACGGACAGCCCCGCGGCATCCTCGATCATGGCGTCTTCCTCTCCGTCCCGGCGGACCGGCTCCGCGTGCGGGCGACGTTACGCGCCGCGGCCGGGCCGGCGACCCCGCGTTTCGCCCCCTCACCGACTGTTGAGGGGGCGCGAGCGGCGGAACCGCCGCGACAGCCGCTCCGAACGCGGAAACCGGCCCGAGGAGGCGGCGAAACCCCAGCGACCCGCCCCCCGCCGATGCCCTCAGCGGGACCGGGGCGCGTTCCGAAAGCGGGCGCCCTCACCTCCTGCGCCCCTGCCAAGGCCATGCGCCGGGAGAAGCGGGCGCCAGGGGTGCAACCGCGACGACGGCCGATCCGCGTGCTACGCCCTGCCGGGCGCCGCCCCCTCCAGCGCCCTCGGCGCCGCGAGCCGGTCGCAGACCATGTCCGCCGCCGCCAGCGTCGCCGCGGCCTCGGCCCCCTCCGCGGCGGGGACCAGCGCCGCGACGCCGCCGCCCCCGGCCAGGACCGCACGCATCGCCTCCAGCGGCAGACCCTTCGCCGCCAGCCGCTCCGCATCCCGCCGGGCGTAGTCCAGCGCTGCGGGCGGCGCGTCCGGCCGGTGGACGAGCAGATCCGCCTCCTGCATCCGCCGCACGGCCCGCAGCGGCAGCATGTCCGCCCCCTCCGCCGGCAGCTCGATCAGCGTCAGCCGCCCGGGACCGCTTGCAGGGGCACGGCCCACAGCGACCGCCTCCTCCACCTCCGCCACCGCGCCGGGCAAGTCCCCCGACGCGGCGCGCAGGCGCGGCCCGTCCATGATCCAGTTCCAGAACTCGCGCGGCGAGGGCGCGAGATCCGCCTCCGCCATCACCGGCCGCAGGCGCGCCATCTCCGCTAGGAACCCCCCCAGCCCCGGCTCCAGCCAGCTCTCGTTCAGGGTCTTCACCCGTTGGGCCATGACCGGGGCCACCCCCTCCGTGCCGATGGCGACCACCAGCGGGTCCCGGTCCACGATGGCGGGCGTGATGGCGGTGCACAGGCGCGGCTTGTCCACCACGTTCACCACTCCCTCCCGGCTCTGCACCCAGGCCGAAGTCCACGCATCCACCCCCACGCAGCCCGAGGCGCAGAAGACCACGAAGGCGCGGTCCACCTCCTCCTGGTCGTAGACGGCCTCCACGTGGCGCAGGCGCCCCTCGGCCACCAGCGCCGCCAGCTCCCCGTTCAGCTCCGGCGCCATGACGGACGCGCGCGCCTCGGTGCGCAGCACCAGGCGCGCCTTCTGCGCGGCCTGCTCGCCGCCGCCCACGATCAGGGCGCGGCGGCCGCGAAGGTCGAGGAACAGGGGGAAGTAGCGCATCGCGTCCTCCGGCCGGGGTCGGGTCTGGCGGGAACTGGCCCGGCCGCGGCGGAAGGGCAAGCCCCCTCAGTCGTAGCGCGAGATCTCGACCAGGTTGCCGTCGGGATCGTCGAGGTAGATCGAGGTCATGCGCCCCCGCGCGCCGGTCCGCGGAACCGGCCCCTCCCGCACCGCCACCTCCAGCGCCGCCAGATGGGCGACCCACTCCTTCAGCGGCCGGTCGGTGAGGAAGCACAGGTCGGCCGACCCGGGCACGGGATGCGCGGCATGGGGCGAGAAGACCCGCCCGTCCTCATGCAGGTTGATCTTCTGCGCCCCGAAGACCAGCGCCATGCGCCGGCTTCCGTCCGAGGCCTCGAACCGCTCCGCCCGCATCCCCAGAGCCCTCTCGTAGAAGCTGGCGGCCGTGGAGATGGAGGCGACGGTGAGCACGAGGTGATCGAGGGCGAGGACGGAGGGAGGATCGGGGAAATCGGACATCTTCGCTCGTTCAATATCGAAACTCGCGATATTTTAACCCGGCGCCCGAAGGGGCGTCCAGACCGCTTGACGCCTCCGCCGTCAACGCGGACCTTCCGCTTGACCGCCGCAGGAGCCGCCATGACCCGGCCCGCCGCCGAACCGCCCCTCCCCGCGGTCGAAGTCCGCGCGGCCGACGTAATGAGCGAGGCCGCGTTCGGCCTCATCGCAGGCTCGGAGGCCGGGCTCGCCTCGCTCTACGCCCCCGAACACCGCTACGCCTTCTCGCCCGACCAGCTGGTGAACGCGGGCGTGCATTTCATGGTCGCCTGGCAGGAGGGGCGGCCCGTCGCCTGCGGGGGCTTCGCGCCCTGCGACGGTTACGCCGAACTCAAGCGCATGTTCACCCGGCCGGAGGCGCGGGGCCGCGGCCTCGCGGCCGCGGTCATCGCCGCGCTGGAGGCCGAGGCCCGCGCCCACGGCTTCCGCCTCATGCGGCTGGAGACCGGCGAGGCGAGCCCCGAGGCCCTCGCCCTCTACGCGCGGCTCGGCTACATCCGCCGCGGCCCGTTCGCCGCCTACCGGGAGAACGGCTCCAGCGTGTTCATGGAGAAGCCGCTCTGAGCGGTCGCCCGTATCGCGCGATCTCGACCAGCTCAGCCCAGCGCCTAGCGCGCGGTCTCGATCAGCTCAGCCGTATCGCGCGATCTCGACCAGGTTCCGGTCCGGGTCGCGGAAGAAGAGCGAGGTCATCGGCCCGCGCAGCCCGATGCGGGGCAGGTTCTCCGCCTCCAGCCGGATGTCCTCGGACCTCAGATGCGCGGCCCACTCCGACAGCGGCACGTTGGTCATCACGCAGAAATGGCCGGCGCCCCGGACCGGGGCGTGGAGGCCCGGCGGGAAGCGGCTGCCCTCCTCCACGAAGTTGATCTTGATGCCGCCGATGCGGATCGCCCGCCGGATGCGCCCGTCCGTCGAGGTGTAGGCGTCGGACGAAACCCCGAGCGCGCGGAGGTAGAAGTCCACCGCCTCGTCCGGCGAGGCCACGACGAGGGCGATATGATCGAGTTCGGCGAGAGGGGGAGGCGGCATGGATCCCTGCACCTTGAAGGTGAACGCAGGATGGCCGCGCTCACCTCTGGGCGCAAGGGCTCTTGCGTCAGATCCGGACGCCGCCGCTCCAGACGCCGCGGACCGCGGGGAAGGCGCCGGCGGTCCTGACCCGCACCAGATCGGCCCGCAGCCCGGGCGCGATCTCGCCCCGGTCCGTCAGCCCCGTGGCCCGGGCGGGCGCGCGGCTCACGGCGGCGAACCCGCGCGAAAGGTCGCCCGCCTCCTCCCCCAGCTTCACCGCCGCCATCAGCAGCGACCCCGGCGCGTAGTCCGAGCTGAGGATGTCCAGCAGCCCCTCCGCCGCCAGATCCCCCGCCGCGACGTTCCCGGAATGCGAGCCGCCGCGCAGCAGGTTCGGCGCGCCCATCATCACCGCGATGCCATGCTCGCGGCAGGCGCGGGCGGCCTCCAGCGTGGTGGGGAACTCGGCGATCCTCGCCCCGTGACGCGCCGAGGCCTCCACATGCGCGACCTCGGTGTCGTCATGGCTCGCCAGCACCGCGCCGAAGCGGCGGGCGGCCTCCACGCCGGCCTGCTCGTGCGCCGGGCCCACGCGCGCGGCGAGGCCGGTGAGAAACGCCATGTATTCGTCGAAATCGAGCCGGTTCTTCCGCTGCTTCCCCTCGTGGTACTGGCGCAGCTTCGACACGTCCCGGAACTGCCGGTAACCGGGCGTGTGGTCCATCAGGCTGACGATCCGGATGTCGTCCTGCGGCCCGAACTCCTTCAGCTCCTCCTCCAGGCTCTCGGAACAGATCTCCGCGCGCAGATGGATGAAGTGGGAGATGCGCAGCCCCCCCGCCCGCTTCAGCTTGAGGATCGCGTCCGTCGCCTCCCGCCCGTAGCGGTCGAACTCCGCGCCCGTGAAGCTGGAGACGGAGCCCAGCCGGATCGCGTCGAAGACGGTGGTGATCCCAACCGAAGCCAGCTCCCCGTCATGCGCGATCACCGCCGCCTCCCGCGGCCAGGTCACGCCCGGCCGGGGCTGGCAGTGCCGCTCCAGGTTATCGGTGTGCAGCTCCACGAGGCCGGGGGCCAGCAAGTCCCCGTCCAGGTCCTCCCCGGCGCGGGAGGGCCCGTGCGAGACGTCCTCGATCCGCCCGTCCCGGATCAGGAGGGCGCCGTGGATCACCTCCCCGCCCAGCACGAGGCGGGCGTTGGAGAGCACGGTCTCGCCGGCGGCGACGGGATGGGCGAGGACGGTCATGCGGGGCTCCGGTCGGTCTGGGGCGCGAGAGCGCCGAGGAAGGCGGCCTCAGCCGCGGAAAGGTCGCCGCCGTTGTCGATCTCGACCACGTCCGCGCCGGGCGGGCAAGCGAGGTCGGGGCGGCGCAGGCGCGCGGAAATCTGGGCCCCGGACTCCCGCCCGCGGGCCGCAAGACGGCGCGCCAGCGCCTCCGCCGAGGCGGTCACCGCCACCACACGCACCGGCGAAAGCCGCGCGCAGGCGTTCCCTAGCACCGAGCGGGAGACGTTGGCGACCACCCCCCGCCCCGCCTCCAGCGCCGCCCCGGCCGAGGCGGGGATGCCGTAGGCGAGCCCGTGCGCGCGCCAGGACAGCAGGAACGCGCCCTCGGCCTCCATCCGCTCGAACGCCTCCGGGGCGACGGCGTCATGCGCCTCGCCCCCCGCCTCCACCGGCCGGGTGATGGCGCGCACGGGGAACAGCAGGTCCGGCCGCGCGGCGCGGGCCGCGTCGATCAGCGTGTCCTTGCCCACGCCGGAGGGGCCGACCACGAGGTGCAGCACGCCCCTCATGCCGCGCCCTCCGACGTCCGGAGGTCCGCGCAGGCGCCCCGGCGGCGAAGGCCGGTGGAAGGCGCGCCGGCCCGAAGATTGGCGCAGACGGCCCGGCGTCGAAGGCCGATGACCGGCGCGCAGGCCCGAAGTTTCGCACATGAGCCCCCGCATCGAAGGCCGATGGAAGGCGCGCCGGCCTGCAGGTCCGCGCAGGCGGCCCGGCGTCGAAGATCGTTGGCCGGCGCGTCGGCGCGGATGTCGGGCGTGGGAACGCGGCGGGCGCGGCTCATGCCGCCGCCCTCGGGGCGAAGGCGCCCACGTCCACCTCGCGGTCGCAGACCTGCGCGCGGGCGCCCGCGTCATGGAAGATCCCGAGGATCGCCGCCCCCCGCGCCTTCGCCTCCTCGATAAGCGACAGCACCACGGCGCGGTTGACCGGGTCGAGCGACGCCGTCGGCTCGTCCAGCAGCAGCGCCGGGTAGTCGTAGGCGAAGCCGCGGGCGATGTTCACCCGCTGCTGCTCGCCGCCCGAGAAGGTCATGGGCGAGAGCGTCCACAGGCTCTGCGGCACGTTCAGCCGGGCCAGCAGCTCCCGCGCCCGCGCCTTCGCCTCCTCGCGGCTCCGGCCCACGGCGCGCAGCGGCTCGGCCACCACCTCCAGCGTCGGCACGCGCGGCACGACCCGCAGGAACTGCGAGACGTAGCCCAGCGTCTCCCGCCGCAGCCGCAGGATCTCCCGCGGCTCGGCCCGCGCCACGTCCAGCCCGCCGACCGTCACCGACCCCGCCTCGGCCAGATAGTTGCCGTAGACCATCCGCATCACCGTGGACTTGCCGGAGCCCGAGGGCCCCGCCAGCGCCACGCACTCCCCCGCCTCCACCCGGAACGCGGCATGCGCGATCACCGGCAGGCGCTGGCCGCCCTGCACATGCAGGGTGAAGGTCTTGGCGACGTCGTTCAGCTCGATCATCCGTCTCTCCGTTCAAGGCGCGGCGCCGCGGCGCTGCACGTTCCGCCCGCTCCCCCACCCCGCCCTCCCCCGCGAGCGGTGGAAGGAGGCGCCGGCGGGCGGTCGTCGGGCCCTACGCAGGAACGGCTCGCCGGGGGCGGAGCAGGCCCAGGCCGCTCGCCCGCTGCACCTCCCTCCGCCGCGCGGCGAGGCCGGGCGCCGTCCCCCGCCCTCAGACCTGCAGCACCGAGGACACCAGAAGCTGCGTGTAGGGATGCTGCGGGTCGTCCAGCACCTGGTCCGTCAGCCCCGTCTCCGCCACCCGCCCGTCCTTCATCACCATCAGCCGGTCCGCCAGCAGCCGCACCACCGCGAGGTCATGCGTCACGATGATCGCCGACAGCCCCAGCTCCCGCACCAGCCCGCGGATCAGGTCCAGCAGCCGCGCCTGCACCGACACGTCCAACCCCCCCGTCGGCTCGTCCATGAACACCAGCCGCGGCCCCGTCACCAGGTTGCGCGCGATCTGCAACCGCTGCTGCATCCCCCCCGAGAACTGCGACGGCCGGTCGTCCATCCGCTCCTCCGCGATCTCGACCTTGCCCAGCCACTCGGCGGCGGCCCCGCGGATGTTCCCGTAGTGCCGCGCGCCCACCGCCATCAGTCGCTCGCCCACATTGGCGCCCGCCGAGACGGTCATCCGCAGCCCGTCCCGCGGGTTCTGATGCACGAAGGCCCAGTCGGTGCGCATCAGCATCCGGCGCCTCGGCTCCGACAGCGCCCTGATGTCGGTCGGCCCGCCGTCGCGCGTGTCGTAGATCACTTCGCCCGCATCGGGCTCCATGTGCCCCGAGAGGCACGACAGCAGCGTGGACTTGCCCGACCCGGATTCCCCCACGATCCCCAGCACCTCGCCGGGCCAGAGGTCGAACGAGACGTCCTCGCACCCGATCCTCGCCCCGTAGCGGCGGGTGATGCCCCGTGCGGTCAGAAGCGGGGTCATGCGGCGTCCTCCTGCCGGGCGCTGGAGCGCGGGCCGGACCGGGCCTCCGCCGGAAGGCCGGCGGGTTCGCGCAGGCAGGTCCGGGCGAGCGTCATGCCGCATCCTCCTGCGCCGCATCGCGCCGCTGGCGGCAATGGTCGGTGTCCGAGCACAGGAACATCCGCCCCCCCTCGTCGTCCACGATCACCTCGTCGAGATAGACCCCCCTCGCCCCGCACAGCGCGCAGGTCTCCTTCGCGCCGCCCCGGTCGAAAGGATGATCCTCGAAATCGAGGCTCACGACCTCCGTCCAGGGCGGGATCGCATAGATCCGCTGCTCCCGCCCCGCCCCGAACAGCTGGAGCGCGGGCGAATCCGACATCTTCGGGTTGTCGAACTTCGGGATCGGCGAGGGGTCCATCACGTACCGTCCCTCCACCTTCACCGGATAGGCGTAGGCGGTGGCGATATGCCCGTGGCGCGCGATGTCCTCATAAAGCTTCACATGCATCAGCCCGTATTCTTCGAGCGCGTGCATCTTCCGCGTCTCCGTCTCCCGCGGCTCCAGGAACCTCAGCGGCTCCGGGATGGGCACCTGATAGACGAGGATCTGCCCCTCCCGCAGCGGCGTCTCCGGGATGCGGTGTCGGGTCTGGATCACCGTCGCCTCCGCCGTCGCCTCGGTGGCGGTCACGCCCGCGACCTTCTGGAAGAACTTGCGGATGGAGACGGCGTTGGTGGTGTCGTCCGCCCCCTGGTCGATGACCTTCAGCCGGTCCTCGGGCGTCAGCACCGCCGCCGTCACCTGCACCCCCCCGGTGCCCCAGCCATAGGGCATGGGCATCTCCCGGCTGGCGAAGGGAACCTGGTACCCCGGGATCGCCACCGCCTTCAGCAGCGCCCGCCGGATCATGCGCTTGGTCTGCTCGTCGAGATAGGCGAAGTTGTAGCCGGTCATCGGGTCTCAGCCTCGGTTGACGGCGCCTGAGCCGGCGCGGAGACGGGGACGGGCGCGCGGCCCGCCTCGATCGTCGCTGCGACCGTCGCCGCGGAATAGGTGATCGCGACGCAGGCGGCCCCGGCCGCGAGGCCGCGCCAGGTCAGCCACTCGGCGGCGACGCCGCGCCGCGGCAGGGTCCGTCCGATGATCGAGCGGCGACGCTCCCGCCACGACCGCCAGCGCAGCCAGGCCGTCGCCGCCAGCAGCGTGAGCGCGAGCGTGAGAAGATAGGTGACCGGCGCCTCGCGGAACGGGCTCGCCACCTCGCCCGTCACGTCGGCCCCCACCGAGGCGAGCCGCGCCAGCGCCCCCACCGCCCAGACCAGCAGATCCAGCGCCGCGTTCACCACAACCCCCACCGCCCGCGCCACCAGCGTGGTCACGATGAAGAAGGCCAGCGCCTCGATCCAGTCGAGCGCATGCATCCGTTGCAGCAGCGCCCCCGCCCGCAGATCCGCAAGCCGCCCGTGCCGGCGCAGGAACAGGAGCGCGGCCGCGGCGTAGCACAGGAGCGTCACCAGCGGGTGCTCCACCGCCGCGCGCCCAAGCGCATCCAGCATCGCGCCCGCGGCGTCCCACAGGAACGACAGAAGCTGTCCGATGGCGTCCATGATCAGGCATCCTCCGCAACCCTTCCCCCTGCGGAAAGTCTGCGGAGTTTGCGCACCAACTCAAGCTCCGCCTGGAAATCCACGTAGTGCGGCAGCTTGATGTGCTCGAGGAACCCCGTCGCCTGGATGTTGTCGCAATGGCTGAGCACGAACTCCTCGTCCTGCGCCGGCGCGCCCACGAAGTCCTCGCCCAGCTCCCGCCAGCGCATCGCCCGGTCCACCAGCGCCATCGAAATCGCCTTGCGCTCGCAATGCCCCAAGGTCAGCCCGTACCCGCGGGTGAACTGAGGCGGCTCGGTGCGCGAGCCGGTGAACTGGTTCACCGTCTCGCACTCCGTGACCTCGATCTCGCCGATCTCGACCGAGAACCCCAGCTCCGGGATCTCCGCCTCCACGGCCACGGTCCCGACCCGCAGCTCCCCCACGAAGGGGTGGTTGCGCCCGTAGCCGCGCTGGGTGGAGTAGGCGAGCGACAGCGCGAACCCCTCGTCCGCCCGCGCCAGCGCCTGAAGGCGCAGCGCGCGGTCGGCGGGGAAGGCCAGCGGCTCCCGCGTCAGGTCGGGGGGCGTGGCGTCCGAGGGCGCCTCCGCCTGCAACAGCCCCTCGCGGTCGAGGAACCCGGCGATATGCGGCGTCCGGCTCCGGCAGCGGCTCGGCGCGCTCGGCCACCGGGCGCCTCACCCTCGGCCTCCAGCGCGAAGTCGATCAGCCGGTGCGTGTAGTCGAAGGTCGGGCCCAGCACCTGCCCGCCCGGCGCGTCCTTGAAGGTCGGCCGAAACCCGCCGCGTCACCGCCATCGCCCCCGTATCCAGCGGCGCCGACGCCCCGAACCGCGGCAGCGTGGTGCGGTAGGCGCGGATCAGGAACACTGCCTCGATCAGGTCCCCCCGCGCCTGCTTGATGGCGAGCGCCGCGAGGTCCGGGTCATGCAGCGACCCCTCCGCCATCACCCGGTTGACCGCCAGCGTCATCTGCTCGCGGATCTGGGCGACGGTCAGCTCCGGCACCTCCCGGTCCCCCCGCCGCGCCTCGGCGAGCCACAGGTGGGCGTTGTCGATGGCGCGCTCTCCGCCCTTGACCGCGACGTACATCTCAGACCTCCCTCGCCCGGACCGTGCGCGGCAGCCCGGCGATCCGGTCGCCGGCCACAAGGAACAGGTCCCGCCCCTGCGGGAACAGCGCGCCGTTGCCCGCCATCAGCGCCAGCACCGGAGCGCAGGCGTCGCCCAGCGCCAGCCGCGCCTCCCCCTTCACCCCCGGCCCGGTCAGCGCCAGCGCGGCGCCCTCGAACCCCTCCACCAACGCGACCAGCGTGGCGGAGCGGTCCGGGTATTCCGCCGTCCCCATCGGGAAATTCTCCGCCGGGGCCAGCTCCTCCGGCGTTCCGAAGGCGAACATGGCCCGCTCGCGCCCCGCCAGCGGCGCGCCGCAGTGGAAGCGCAGCCACCCCTCCACCTCCGCCGTCCGCAGGGACGGCGCGAGCCACACCGGAATCTCCGGGTCGCACAAGGTCAAAGCCAAGGCGCCGGCGGCCACCGGCATCGGCGCAGGCGGCGCGGCGCCCTCCGCATGCTCGATCCTTCCGGGGCGGGACATGACCTCCAGCGCCGCGCGGAAGGCGCGGGCGGCGTCCACGGGCGCATCGGCGAAGCCGCCGCCCAGGGCGTCGGGCGCGATCATTCCACCTCTCCCCGGACCATGGTGAAGAACTCGACCTTCGTGGCGGCGGCCCGCTCCGCCCTCGCCCGGGCGCGCGCTTCCGCCTCCGCCCGCAGGGGCGCCAGCACCGCCGTCTCGATCCGCCCCGCCTCCGGCCCCTGCATCAGCGCATCGCACAGCGCCGCGGCCCGGGCCTTGGCCTTGTCGCGCCCCTGCACCCAGGCATGGCCCACCGACCCGTCGCCAAGCCGCACCGCGCAGCGCGTCGCCGTCATCTCCCCGAGGTTGAAGGCCGCGCCCACCGCGCCCGCCCGGCCGCGGACCATCACCGCCCCGCTCTCGGGCGCGCGCAGCCAGTCGAACGCGGGCTCCGGCCCCGCCGCCTCCCACAGGGCCCGCAGCCGCTCCGCCGGCGCCTTCGCCAGCAGGCTCATCCAGGCGCGCCGCGCCGTTTCGTCCGGGGTCTGCTCAGATCGCATTTTTGTCTAGTCAACTCGACAACTGCACAGGTATCTTCTGCCCCAGATCGCGCCGCCCTTCAAGCGGGATTCGGTGCCATCGCCATGACGGAGACCGCGCCCGATGGACGAACAGGTTGAGACCGCCGACCGCGCCCCCCTCTGGCGGCGCATCCGCGACACGCTGGCCGACGAGATCCGCCAGGGCCGCTGGCCGACCGGGGACCGCCTTCCGTCCGAGGCCGCCCTCTCCACCCGCTTCGGCGTCAACCGCCACACGCTGCGCCGCGCGGTGGCGGCGCTCCAGGACGAGGGGCTGGTCCATGTCCGCCGCGGCGCCGGCGCGACCGTCACCTGGGCCACCACGGACTACCCCATCTCCCGCCGCACCCGCTTCACCGCGAACCTTCTGAAGGCCGGCCGCCGCCCCGGCCGGCGCTTCCTGCGGCTGGAGACGGTGGCCGCGAGCCGCGCCGAATCAGACGCGCTGGGCATCGGCCGCGCCCAGCCCGTCCACGTCTACGAGGGCCTGACCGAGGCCGACGGCGTGCCCGTGGCCCTCGCCCGCGCCGTCTTCCCTGCGGCGCCCCTGCGCAACCTGCTGGCGGAGCTGGAGGCCACCGGCTCCATCACCCAGGCGCTCGCCCGCTGCGGGGTGCCCGACTACACCCGCAAATGGACCCGCCTCACCGCCCAGAAGCCGGGCGCGATCATCGCCAACCACCTGATGATCGCCGACCAGACCCCCCTGATCCGGGCCGAATCCCTCAACGTGGACCCGATGGGCCGCCAGGTGGAATACGGCCTCACCTGGTTCGTGACCGACCGGATGCCCGTCTTCATCGGCGACGACCCGGAGGGGGAGCCGGAATGACCCCCGAGCAGGTCCGCGCCCGCACCCGCGCCACCTACCGCGCCCACGGCCTCGCCTTCGACGCCCAGCGCCCGAAGGCGCTGATCGAGCGCCCCTGGCTCGACCGCCTGCTTTCCTTCACGCAGCCGGGCGACGAAGTGCTGGACCTCGGCTGCGGCGCCGGAGAACCCGTCGCCGCCTACCTGATCGCGCAAGGAAGGCGCGTCTGCGGGCTGGACTTCGCGGGCCCCTCGCTGGCGCTCGCGCGCCGCCGCTTCCCCCGCCACCGCTGGATCGAGGGCGACATGCGCCGGCTCGACCTCCCCCACCGCTTCGTCGGGATCGTGGCCTGGGACAGCTTCTTCCACCTCGCGCCGGACGAGCAGGCGCGCACCCTGCCCCTCATCGCCCGCCACCTCCTGCCGAGCGGCGCCTTCCTCGTCACCGTCGGACCCCCGCCTCCGAGGCGCTGGGAACGGTGGACGGCGCCCCCGTCTACCATTCCAGCCTCACGCCCGAAGACTACCGCGCCCGCCTCCAGGCCTGCGGCCTGCACATGGAGGCCTTCGCGCCCGAGGACCCGGACTGCGACTTCCACTCCGTGCTCCTCGCCCGCCGCTGACGCGGGCGCCGCGCCGGGCGTCGCGCCCGCGGGAGCGGACCGCCCGCGGCGCGCGGCAGGCGTCGGCGCGTCTGGCCGGCGCCCCGGTCCCTTCGGATTCTCCGCATCCGACCCCTTCAAATCCCCGCCGGTCCGCGCTATGTCTCATCCTGTCTCCGCAAGGGGACTATGGCGATAAACGCGCACGTAATAAGCGGCTCGGACCCGGGGGCGGTACCCGGCGGCTCCACCAACTCCCTGCCTTTCGGTCCTGGACGAAGGGATCACGGGGCGACATGGGGCCGAAACAGTATCGACGGACGTGTAAAGGTGTTGCTTTCGCTCGGTGAGCTACCACCGTTAACGGTGCAAATTGTACAGTTGCCAATGACAACCGTGCTCCGGTGGCCGTCGCTGCGTAAAGCAGCTTAAACCACCGATCTCAAGTCCCCGGGCTTAGCCGTTCGGGGCGGGGCTCGCAGGCGCCTGGCAACAGAAGCCTGCACTAATCCCGCTCTTCGGTTCACGCTTCCGCGCAAGGCCCCGCCCTGCGCCCCCTGCGCCTTCCCTCGCGCGGCGAATCGGATATGGTCGGCGCGATTTTCCGCTGACCCCGCCGGGAGCCGCCGATGACCTCCGACCCCCTCGACTACGGCCGCCTGATGCAGCGCGCTCTCCGCGGCGTGGTGCGCGAGGCGCTCGGCGTCGCGGCCGAGGACGGGCTCCCGGGCCAGCACCACTTCTACATCTCCTTCGACGTGCACCACCCAGGCGTGGACGTGCCCGACTGGCTGAAAGCCCAGCACCCGGAGGAGCTGACCATCGTCCTCCAGCACGAATACTGGGACCTCGCGGTGGCCGGGGACCGCTTCACCGTGGGCCTCTCGTTCTCCGAGCGTCCGGTGAAGCTGACCGTGCCCTTCGACGCGGTGCTGACCTTCGTGGACCCGCACGCGGAATTCGGCCTGAAGTTCGACCCCCAGGACGGCGACGAGGACGACGAGGACGGCACGATGCTCCTCGCCCCCGGCCCGATGGACGACGACGACGATGGCGACGACGACCCCGAGCCTCCCAAGGGCAAGGGCGAGGTCGTGAGCCTCGACCGCTTCCGAAAGTCCTGAGCGCCGGTCTTCGGTCTCCCGCACCGTATCGGCGCCAGCGGCTCGTCCACGTTCGTCACCGCGTGCTGGTCGAACAGGTCGAACCCGCCGGCAGGACCACGTCGCGCTGCAAAGGCAGCCGCCCCGACGCGCCATGACCGGGACCCTACCCGAGCCCGCCCAGCCTGGCGCGAAGCGCGCCCGTTGCCCGCCCCAGACCACAGCGGTATACCGCCCGGCGACCCATCCCACCGGAGGCGCCGCATGACCACCCGCACCGAGACCGACAGCTTCGGCCCCCTCGAAGTCCCCGCCGACCGCTACTGGGGCGCGCAGACCCAGCGCAGCCTCCAGAACTTCCCCATCGGCTGGGAGAAGCAGCCCGTGGCGGTGGTCCGCGCGCTCGGCGTCATCAAGCGCGCGGCGGCCGAGACCAACATGGCCCTCGGCGTGCTCGACGCGAAGCTGGGCGAGGCGATGGTCCAGGCCGCCACCGAGGTCCATGAGGGCAAGCTCTCCGACCACTTCCCCCTCGTGGTCTGGCAGACCGGCTCCGGCACCCAGTCCAACATGAACGCCAACGAGGTGATCTCCAACCGCGCCATCGAGATCCTGGGCGGCGAGATGGGCTCCAAGAAGCCCGTCCACCCCAACGACCACGTCAACATGGGGCAGTCCTCCAACGACACCTTCCCCACCGCCATGCACATCGCGGCCGCCCTGACCGCGCAGGAGGTGCTGCTCCCCGGCCTGCGCAAGCTGCACGCCGCCCTCCACGCCAAGCAGGACGCCTTCAAGGACATCATCAAGATCGGCCGGACCCACACCCAGGACGCCACCCCCCTGACGCTCGGGCAGGAGTTCTCGGGCTACGTCCACCAGGTGGCGCAGGGCATCGACCGGGTCGAGCGTGCGCTCCCCAACATCATGCAGCTCGCCCAGGGGGGACGGCGGTCGGCACCGGCCTCAACGCCAAGGTCGGCTTCGCGGAGGCCTTCGCCGAGAACGTCTCCAAGATCACCGGCCTGCACTTCATCACCGCCCCCAACAAGTTCGAGGCGCTGGCCGCCCATGACGCGGTGGTGGAGATGTCCGGCGCCCTCAAGACCGTCGCCGCGTCGCTCTTCAAGATCGCCAACGACATCCGCTTCCTCGGCTCCGGCCCCCGCTGCGGGCTGGGCGAGTTGATCCTGCCGGAGAACGAGCCCGGCTCCTCGATCATGCCCGGCAAGGTGAACCCCACCCAGTCCGAGGCCCTCACCCAGGTCTGCGCCCACGTGATGGGCAACGACGCCGCCATCGGCTTCGCGGGCTCCCAGGGCCACTTCGAGCTGAACGTCTACAAGCCGATGATGATCTACAACCTCCTCCAATCCATGCAGCTTCTCGGCGACGCGGCCTCCGCCTTCACCGACAACTGCATCGACGGCCTGCAGGCCGACGAGGCCCGGATCGACAAGCTGATGCGCGAAAGCCTGATGCTGGTGACCGCCCTCGCCCCGGAGATCGGCTACGACAACGCCACCAAGGTCGCCAAGACGGCCCACAGGAACGGCACCACCCTGAAGGAGGAGGCCATCGCCCTCGGCTTCGTGGACGAGGCCACCTTCGACCGCGTGGTCCGGCCCGAGCTGATGCTCGGCCCCAAGTGAGGCCCCCGCACGGGCCGGACGCGCCCCGGCCCGTGCGCAGCGTCGAACCGAACGCGTCGGTTGCAGCCCCGAGCATGAAGGGCCGGTCTCCGGGCAATGCCCCGGGTCCCTTCGGGGCCGCCGCAGCTTGCCGCTCCCTCGGTCGCCCCACCAGGCGCCGCGGCCGGATCTCCGGCCCCGCCCCCCGCTTCGTTTTCCGCTCAGGCCGCCTCTCGCGCCCCGTCTGCCGGACGCGGCGTCCGCGGCTCGGGGCTCGGCCGGCCCGCGCGCGGGGCGGCGGGGGCGCCGGCGTGGGCCGGCCGCGCCTCCAGCGCCAGCGGCCAGCTCCAGATCCGCCGCATCGCCGCCCAGGTGACGACGCATAGCGTGATCAGCGCCGCGAGGGCGAGCCCCTCCTGCCGGACCGCGCCCGCGAACACGTCGGCTCCAACGGCCACCATCCCGTAGGCGGCGAGACCGGTGACGAACAGCGACGCCGTCGCGCCCGAGAAATAGCTCGCCATGGTCGGCGCGCCTCCGGGGCGGTTCATGAAAATCCGGGCGAGGGACAGCAGCAGGAAGGCCGCGTAAAGGACGATCGCGCCATGCGGGATCATTCCGGGAAGCTCCTTGGGTCTGGAAGCGGCCGGCGGACCTTCTCCGCCCCGGCCGAACCGCGCGCCCGACCCCGAGGGCGCGCCGGCGATGGGACCAAGTGTGCGCGCCTCCCCCGCCCCGCAAGCGGCGCCGCCCCCCGCCCGAGACTATTTTTTCGCAGGCCCTTCCGCGCTACATTGCGCGCCCCGAAGCAGGAGCCCCCGATGGCCGAAATCCTCAACCTCCGCCAGACCCGCAAGCGCAAGGCCCGCGCCTCGGCGCGCGAGGAAGGCGACCGCAACGCCGCGAAACACGGCCGCCCCAAAGCCGACCGCACGCGCGACGCCGCCGAGGCCGACCGCGTCTCCCGCGTCTTCGAGGCCCACCGCCGCGACCGCGAGGACGACGACGGGTGAGCCCTGACTACGCCCCTCCCGCCAAGCGCTCCCTGACCCTGCGCGGCCACCGCAGCTCGGTTTCGCTGGAGCCCGCCTTCTGGGCCGCATTCCGCGCCGCCGCCGCACGCCGGGACATGGCGATCAACGCGCTCGCCTCCCAGATCGACGAGGCCCGCCCCCCCCAGGTCGGCCTCGCCTCCGCCATCCGCCTGTTCGTGCTGGCCGAGGCCCAGTCCCCCCGTCCCTGACGCCCGCCGTCCCGCGCCCCTCGCCACAGGCGAACCGCCCGCAACGCGCCGCGGGCGACCCCGGCCACACAGGCGAGACAGCCGACGCGGCGCCTCCGCCAAGGCGGCTCGCGTCAACGCTTCATTAACCGGCGCGAAAATTCATGCCGGTGTCTGGCTTCCGTGTTGATCATACTCGCAGCAGCTGTTGCCACGCCTGACGATTAGCCTCGCTCCGCTCATTGATCAGCCTCGTGATGAACCAGGCAGCGTAGCCGGGCAGGTTCTTCGACGCAGGCCCGCAGAAGGGGTCCATGAAGGTCTGGAAGCGGCTGTGGAGGTTGTTGATCGTCTGGATGTGGAAGGCCTTCTGGACGACCTTCGGCCCCTTCTTGGCGTTGAGCCGGTAATGCGGAAGGGCTTGGCCCCGCGCGAACTGGTCGTATGCGGAGTTGCCATCCGAGCACAGCACCGCGTCCTTGCTTATGTGCTTCGCAAGAAGTCCGATCAGAGTGGGCGCCTTCCGGTCCGGCAGGACGTCGGCCCGACGGGATCCGGACCGGTCGGTGATGGTCAGAACCGGGATCTGAAACTTGGAGACGCCGGCCGGCATCGGGATCTTGAGGTGCTTGTAGTCCTCCCAGCGCAGCCGGTTCGGCTTGGGATGGACCGAAGGGTTCTGCTGATGCCGGACCCATTCCCGCGAGCCCTTGCGGGACTCCCGGAAGAACTTCTCGTCGGCCTCCATAATCCCGGCGAAGGCGGTGCCGCCGATGCCCATCAGTGCTTCGATGATATGCTTGCGCCAGCGCCAGATCGTCATCTTGTCGAGGCCCAGTCTCTCGGCCAGCACGCGGCAGGAGCTCGGCGCGCGCGATAGCATGTCTTCGACAACCTGGAGGAACTTATCGGGCCGGCGAACGCGCGCAAGCGGGGTGCCGCTCGCCGACGAGAAGGTCTTGCCACAGGTGAGGCAGCGGAACCGCTGCAGGCCGGTCCGTGTCTCGCCCCAGCGCCGGATCACCGTGTCGCCGCAGTAGAGGCAGAAGTCGAGGACCTCCCCTCGAGCGTCGATCTTGGCAAGCACCTCGGTGCGCGCGCTGAGCGTACGCAGCATTTGGTTGAGCTCGCGCATCTGGCCGACCGTCAGCTTCTCGATCCCACCACAGAACGCCTTGAAGACGCCTTCGTCCATCTGCCAGCCTCCGGTTCGCGTTAAGGACCGAAAGCTTGGCCGATTTTCCCTTTACGAAAGCGAAATCAACACGCAACGCAGACACCGGCAAATTCATCCAATGATTTCAATGCCCTCGCCGCCCGTGCCGGCAAATCGGGCGCGAAATTGGTACGCAAGCGACCGTTTCGCAGCGAAACGCGAAACGCTCACCCCACCCCCATCTCCCGCCGCGCCGCCAGCGTCGCCTCCAGCAGCGCCGCCATCTCCGGATCCTCGATCCCCAGCACATGCAGGCTCGCCAGCAGGTTCTCGAGATATTCGAGGTTGGTCCCCAGCCGCCCCTCCGCCACCGCGATCCGCCGCGCCTTCTCCAGCCGCGGCAGGACCACGTGGCGCGGATGCTCGGGATTGGCGAGGAAGGCGATCGCCTCCACCGGCCCCTGCGGCGTCTCCACCTCCATGAACGCCGGCCAATAGGTCCCGGCGATCATCTCCCGCATCCACAGGATCCGCGTCTCCTCGTCCGCGATCTCCGCCGGCAGGCGCATCACCACCCCCTGGCAGGCATGCCCCGGATCCGCATCCAGCGCCGCCATCAGCCCCGGCCGGTCCGGGCTCCCCCGCCCGCCGTCGAGATGCATGCAGAAGCTCCGCCGCCAGCCCCTGAGGCAGGCATGCCGGAACTCGTCCGCCCAAATCGCCGGGTCCCAGATCAGCGAGCCATAGGCGAAGACCCAAAGCTCCCGCCCCTCGCGGCCCCTGAGCAGCGCTCGCCGCGTCTCCTCCCGCGCCTCATGGGTCAGCCGCCACTCCAGCCCCCGCCCGTCGGCGATGGCCTGGGCGTCGAACTCCTCGATCCGGGCCATCATGTCCCGGAAGCGCGAGGTCTCCGGGTCCTGCACCCGGCCGATCAGCTCCGGCATGTGGCGAAAGACGTGGTCTGGAAAGGGCATGACCGCTCGGGGCTTGAGGAAGACCAGCCCCGCCCCCGCGCAGATCGGCGCGAGGCCGGGGAGCCGGGAGAGGAGACCCCCTCCCTCAGATAAAGGACCGGGAACCCCATGAACACCGCGAAGGTGACGACCTCCTGCATCGCCTTCGGCTCGGCAGCCGGCGGACCCGGCGCCCGATCCGGTCGGCCGGCGCCATGAGGCGGCGCCCGAGGCACGCGGTCCTCAACTCGCGAGGATCGCCGGCATCGGCGGCGCCGCCTGCCCTTCGGACGCCCGCACCGGGCGAAGGTCATGAAGACGTCGGAGAGGGCGGCATCGGCGGACATGGCGCGAGCCCGGAGGCGGAAGGCGGCACGGAACATCGCGGAAGGCGGCCGGAAGCGCGCGTCCGGCCGCCCCTCCGGAAGAGGCGTCAGGCCATCTCGAATTCCACCGAACCCAGCACACCCAGCTCGAACGTCATCGTCGCCGGCGTCTGAACCGGCGTCACGGGCATGTGGGCGCCGAGCAGCAGCACCTCCCCCGCCTCCAGCGTCTGGCCAAGCGCGTTGAAGCGGTTGGCGAGGAAGGCCACCGCCTCCAGCGGGTCCATCGGCGCGGCGGCGGGCTTGTCGAGCGCGACCTCCCCGTTCAGCGTGACGATGGACCGGAGCGCTGCGTAATCCATCTCCGAAGGCTTCACCCCCGGCCCGCCCAGCACCACGCCGCGATTGTTGATGTTGTTCACGAGGAAGGCGATGGGCGGGACCTTGCCCGCCGTCCTCGGGTCCAGCAACTCGAAGGCCGGGACGAAGCGCTCGACGGCGGCGGCGACCGAGTTGAGGTCATGCCCCCCCTGCTGCGGCGCGAGCGGGGCCGAGAGGATCGCCGCGATCTCCGGCTCGATGGCGAAGGTCAGATAGTCCTCCGCCCTGAGCCGCGCGCCGGTGTCCACGATCAGATCCCGGCAGATGCAGGCCGCGCCCGGCTCGTCGAGCCTCAGGGCCTCAAGCTGCGCGGCCGAGTTCCAGGCGATCTTCCGCCCCCCGATCCCGCCCAGCCCGGGCGCGAGCCGCCCCACCACCCGCGTCTGCACGTCATAGGCTTCGTCGAGATCGGCGGGCCCGTCCTCGCCCGGGTCGCGGAAGGGGCGGCGGGTGGAGATGTCCTCGGCCAGGAGGGCGGCGAGGGCGTCTGGGTCCTGCATCGGCATGAGGTCGCTCCGGGTTTCCCTGTCGGATGGCAGGGATAGCACGGCCGGCGCGCCGGGGGCGAGAGGGGCGGCTCCCGCCCGTCGGGCGCCCCTCGCGGGGCCCCCTCCCGTTGGGCCGAGGCCGCGGCGCGGAGGTTCCGCCCCTGACGCGCGCCCGCCCGCCGCGGCTTGCCGCCGTGGCGCCTGCGGCGGCCGTCTCCTCCCTCCGACGGAGGGGAGGCGGCCCCCCGCCACCAGCCCCTCCGCCAGCAGCGCGCGGCGGGCGCCCGACCGGCCGCAGGCGGGACCTCCGCGCCGCGCCCGGCCCAACGGGAGGCGAGGGCGCAGCCCGAAGCCGACGGGCGGGAGACCCCCGCCGGCCGTCAAAGCCCGAGGCTGAGCTGGTCGCCCGCCCGCGGCGGCACGCGGAAGAGATCCGTCCGCAGAGGCGGCAGCTTCCGGTCCAGCCCCAGCCGCCGCTTCGCCGCCCGCGCCCGCCGCGCCAGCAGGTCCGCCCACACCCCCTGCCCCGACAGCCGCGTCCCCCATGCCGAGTCGTAGTCCTTGCCGCCGTGGATCTCCCGCACCCGGCCCATCACCCGCTCCGCCCGGTCGGGGAAATGCTCGTGCAGCCATTCCACGAACAGGTCCCGCACCTCCAGCGGCAGGCGCAGCACGATGTGGTTGGCCGAGATCGCGCCCGCGCGCGCCGCCGCCTCCATCAGCCGCTCCAGCTCATGGTCCGTGATCGCCGGCACCACCGGCGCGATCATCACCCCCGTGGGCACCCCCGCCCGCGCCAGCGCCGCCACCGCCCGCAGCCGCGCCTGGGGCGAGGCCGCCCGCGGCTCCATGATCCGGCTCAGGCGGTGGTCCAGCGTCGTCAGCGAGACGAAGACCCGCGCCAGCCCCTGCCGCCCCATCTCGCCCAGGATGTCCACGTCCCGCGTCACGCCCGCGCCCTTGGTGACGATGCTCACCGGGTGGCGATGCTCGCGCAGGACCTCGAGTATCCCGCGCATGATCCGCCGCTCCCGCTCCAGCGGCTGGTAGGGGTCGGTGTTGGTGCCGATGGCGATGGAGCGGCACTCGTAGGTCTTGGCCCGCAGCTCCTCGGCCAGGCGCTGGGGCGCGTCGGGCTTGAGGTGGATCTTGGTCTCGAAGTCCAGGCCCGGAGACATGCCGAGGTAGGCGTGGGTGGGCCGGGCGAAGCAGTAGATGCAGCCGTGCTCGCAGCCCCGGTAGGGATTGATCGAGCGGTCGAAAGGCACGTCCGGGGACTGGTTGCGCGCGATCACGCTGCGGGAGCGGTCGAACAGCACCTGCGTGCGGACCGGCGCCTCCTCCGGCTCCCGCCCCCAGCCGTCGTCGACCGGCGCCCGCGTCTCCGGCTCGAACCGGCCCGCGCGGTTGGAGCCCGCGCCGCGGCCGTGGCGGCGGGCGGCGTCCACCCGCGCCCGGTCGTCCGTCCCGAACCCGTCGAACAGCCCGCCTGAATCCTCGAAACCGTCCATCCCGACTCGCCTCCCGCCTTGCGGCAGGATGCGCGAGCCGAGAGAACGTTACAAGAACATCAACCGGCCGAGGCGCAGTCGATGCAGACCGCGGCGTAGGGCACGGCCTCCAGCCGCTTCTCCTCGATGTCCTTGCCGCAGTTGGCGCAGTGGCCGTAGGTGCCCTGGTCGATCCGGTCGAGCGCGGCCCGGATCATCTGGATCTCCCTGAGCCCGTTCTCGCCGAGGTTCTCCAGAACCTCGTCGTTCTCGCGCTCGGCGGCCTGGTCCTCGAAATTCTCGTCCTCGGTGGTCTCGTCCAGATCGTGCTCGATCCGGTGGAGGCGGTCCTCAAGCTCCTTCAGACGGGTCTGGAGCTGCGCCTTGTGATGCTCGACGTTCATCTCGGTCTCCTGATGGGTGACGCCCTCACCTAGGCCGCTCACCCGCGCCAGTCCAGAAGCGCGCGTTCGATCCGGCCGATGGCGAAGCTCAGCAGAACCCCGAGCAGCGACAGGATCGTGACGCCCGCGAACAGCGCCTCGAGGTCGTAGAGCGCGCCGGCGGTGAGGATGTAGGCGCCGATGCCGTGCTCGGCGCCCAGCATCTCGGCCGCGACCAGCAGGATGATGGCGATGGCGAGCGACACGCGCAGGCCCGACAGGATCGCGGGCAGCGCGCCCGGCAGCACGATCTTGGCGACGATGGAGAACCAGGAGAGGCCGAAGCTCTGCCCCATGCGGATCAGCGAGCGGTCCACGTTGTCCACGCCCCCGTAGGTCGCGACCACGGTGGGGGTGAAGACGCCGAAGGCGATGAGGGCGTATTTCGACGTCTCGTCGATGCCGAACCAGATCACGAAGAGCGGCAGCAGCGCGATCTTGGGGACCGGAAACAGCGCGGCCACCAGCGGGGCGAGGCCCGCGCGGGCCAGCGAGAACAGGCCGATCAGCAGCCCCACCGCCACGCCCGCCAGCGCGCCGAGCGTGGAGCCCACCGCGAGGCGGGCGAGCGAGGGCGCCAGATGCTCCATCAGCGCGCCGGTTTCCCAGAGCCGCCAGAGGGTGGCGGCCACCGCCGAGGGCTGCGGAAGGGTGAGCGAGGAGATCCAGCCCGTCCGCGTCCCCCATTCGACCAGCGCGATCAGGACGACGAACAGCAGCGGCGCCGCCCAGATCCGCCCCTTGGGCGCGAAGCCGCCGCCGCGGAACGGAACCGGCCGGGCGCCCTGCGGCGCGGCCTCGGGCACGCGGGCAGGCGCGGGGGCGGTCGCGGGATGGGCCGCATCGGTCATACGCGCCCCTCCGGGCCTCGCGCGGGAACGGCGGCGCGGCGCTGGCGATCACGCATCGGCGAGCTCCCGGTCCGCGGCCTCGGCCTCGTCGCGCAGCATGGCCCAGAGGTCGCGCTGCATCGCCTCCAGCCGCGGGTCGCCGGGCTCGCGGCCCTCAAGGGGCGCGTCCACCTCCACCACCTCCCGCACCCGGCCGGGGCGGCGGGAGAGGACCACGATCCGGTGGCCGAGGCGCACCGCCTCGGCGAGGTTGTGGGTGACGTAGACGGCGGTGAACCGCTCCCGCGCCCACAGGCCCACGAGGTCGTCCATCAGCAGCTCCCGCGTCTGGGCGTCCAGCGCCGAGAGCGGCTCGTCCATCAGCATGGCCGCGGGCCGCACCGCCAGCGCGCGGGCGATGGCGACCCGCTGCTTCATGCCGCCCGAGAGCTGCCGCGGCCAGGCGCGCCGGAAATCCGAGAGGCGGGTGCGCTCCAGCACGTCGGCGACGATCTCCTCCCGCTCGGCGCGGCGCAGGCGGTGATCCTCCAGCACCAGCGCGCACGTTGCCCTCCACGGTGCGCCAGGGCAGCAGGGCGAAGTGCTGGAAGACGTAGGTGAGCGGGTTCAGGGACCCCGCCGGCGGGTCGCCCAGGATCAGGGCGCGCCCCGCGTCCGGCCGCTCCAGCCCCCCCAGCAGCCGCAGCAGGGTGGACTTGCCGCACCCGGAGGGCCCGACGAGGCAGGTGATCCGCCCCGCCGGGGCCTCCAGCGTCACGTCGCGCAGGACCTCCGTGCCGCCATAGGCGTGGGAGACGCTGTCCAGCCGGAGGTCCATGGCGCTCAGATCGTGGGGACGTAGGACGGGTCCACCAGCATCTCGGTCGAGATTTCCGGCTTCACCAGCCCTTCGGCCTTGAACCAGTCCACCTGGTCCTGGATCGAGGACATGTTCAGCGCCGCGTCGGCGTTGACCCGCATGGCGCCGTTGATGATGGAGGTGCGCGCCTTCTCGAAGGGCTGATCCTCGTAGACGTACTTGTGGATCAGCTGGGCCATCTCCTCGACGCCTTCCTCGCCCTCGGTGCGGTCCACCAGGGCGGCGTTGAAGTCGGCGGCGCCGCGGGAGAAGGCCTGGAGGAAGGCCGCCGTCTTGTCCCGCTCGTTCGCCGCGTTGTCGGCCGAGGTGAAGACCGTGGTCACCTGGTAGTCCGGCAGGTAGTCCGAGACCCAGCCGATCTGCGTGGCGGCCCCCGCGCCGGTCAGCGCCTTGCCGATATGGGGGACGATGGTCCAGGCGTCGATCTGGCCGGACTTCAGCGCCCCGATCACCGCCGGCACCTTCTGGAGCGGCTTCATCGAGACGTCGTCCGCGAAGCCCTCCGCCTGCGCGATCTTGGAGGCCATGTAGTGGAACGAGGAGCCGGCGGTGGTGATCCCGAAGCTCTTGCCCCTGAGGTCGGCGGGCGTCTTCACCCCGGCCTCGTGGGCGGCGTTGGAGGCGAGGATCAGCTGGCCGTCGATCCCCTTCTCCTCCTGCAGGGCGCCGCCGATGACCCGGGCCGCGCCCTTCTCGGCGAGGCTGATGAGCCCGCCGGTGATGGCGGTCACGCCGAAGTCGGCGTCGCCCGAGGCGATGGCCACCGCCATGGGCTGCGCGGCCTGGAAGAAGCGGAACTCGACGTCGAGGCCGGCCTCCTGGAAGTACCCGCGCTCGAAGGCGACGAAGCTGGGGGCGTGGGAGGTGAAGCGCAGCGCGCCCACCTGCACCTTGGTGGCGGCGCGGGCCGGCGCGCCGAGGGCGGAGAGCCCGGCGGCGGCGGACAGGCCGGCGAGCGCCTGCCGGCGGCTGAGACGGATGGTCATGGATCGGTCCTCCCCTGCGGCGCGTCCCCGTCTGCGCCTGTTGCTCTTGCCTTCGGGTTTCGGCGCGGAGGCCCGCCAAGTCAACCTCGGGCGCCCCGGCCCCCGGCCTGGCGCCAAGCCGTCCCGCGCGGGCAAGGCCCGCGCGCCCGAGGTTTCCTCGGGCGCCTGAGCTTCGCTCAGGCGGGACGGCGCGGTCACCGTCGCGCGGGCCGGTCCACCGCCTGCAAGAGGCGCATCCCAAGGGTGAGCATTGCCGAGGCGCCGATCGGGATTGGCGACGTCGCCCGGATCTCGGGTTCGGAGGCGGGGCATCCGGGGCCCTCCGTGGCGCGGATCACCGGGGGATCGCCCCCGGCCGAGACCCCGCGTCCGTCTGCGCCCGGCGCGTCGCCGCTCGCGTCGCCGCCATGCCGCCTCCTTTCGCCAATCCATCGGGCCTCCGGCAGCACGGCGCCGCCGTCAGCCGTCGCTCCGCGCCTTCAGCCGGTCGCGGAGCTCGGTCTTCAGGATCTTGCCGTAGGCGTTCTTCGGCAGCTCCTCCACCCGCACCCACGCCTTCGGCCGCTTGAACCGGGCGATGTGGGCGCGGCAATGGGCGTCCAGCGCCTCGGGCGCCCAGGCCGCCCCCGGCGTCAGGGCGACGAAGGCCACCACCTCCTCCCCCCATTCGGGATGCGGGCGCCCGACCACCGAGACCTCGTGCACGTCAGGGTGGGTCAGCAGCGCCTCCTCCACCTCGCGCGGATAGATGTTGGTCCCGCCCGAGATGATCACGTCCTTCGAGCGGTCGGTCAGCGTCAGGAACCCGTCCTCGTCGAGCCGCCCCACGTCCCCGGTCCTGAGCCAGCCGCCCGCCAGCGTCTCCGCGGTCGCGCGCTCGTCGCGCCAGTAGCCGGACATGAGCTGCGGGCCACGGACCAGCACCTCGCCGTCCTCGCCGGGGCCGAGCGGCGCCTCCGGCATCCCCACCGCCACCTCCGCGCAGGCCTGCGCGGTCCCGACCGAGCCCAGCCGCTCCCGCCAGCGCGGGTGGCTCCGGTCCGCCACCTGCGCCTTGGTCATGGCGGTGATGCACATGGGGCTCTCGCCCTGCCCGTAGATCTGGGCGAAGCGGGGGCCGAGGACCTGCACCGCCTCCTCGATATCCGCGACGTACATCGGCCCGCCGCCATAGACGACGGTTCGCAGGCCCTCGCCGTCCAGCCCCCGCGCCTTGGCGGCGTCCACCAGCCGGCGCACCATGGTGGGGGCGGCGAACATCTGCACCCGCCCGATGCGGGGCGCGAGGTCCAGCACCTCGGCCGCGTCGAACCCGCCCGAGGGCGGCGCCACGTGCCGCGCCCCCCGCAGCATGTGGCCGAAGGAATAGAGCCCCGCGCCGTGGGACATGGGCGCGGCGTAGAGGGTGGCGTCCGCGGCCTCCACCGCCTCCACGTCCGACAGATAACAGAGCGCCTGCGCCATCAGCGCCCGGTGGGGGAGCATCACCCCCTTCGGCCGCCCCGTGGTGCCGGAGGTGTAGAAGAGCCAGGCGAGGTCCTCCGCCCCCCGCTCGGCCACCGGCGCCGGGTCGGCGGCGAGGAGCCGCCCCCACTCCGCCCCGTCGGCCGAGACCAGCCGCAGCCCCGGCGCCGCCTCCGCCAGCCCCTGCGGCCACGTCGTCCGACACCAGCGCGCGGACGCGCCGGCGTTCTCCAGGATCCACGCCGCCTCCCGCCCATGCAGCTTCGCGTTGACCGGCACGGCGACGGCCCCGGCCCAGAGGACGCCCATCAGCGCCTCCAGATATTCCGTCCGGTTCTTCATGAAGATCCCGACCCGGTCCCCCGGCCGCACCCCAAGCCCGCCCGCGATCCGCGCCGCCCGCCGGGCGAAGCCGGCATAATCCGCCTCGACCGCCTCGCCGGTCATCAGCGCCGGGGCCTCCGGCGTCAGCCGGGCGCGGCGGGCGAGCCAATGGGCGATGTTCATGCGCGTCTCCTCCCCGTCCGGCCCTCCGCCGAGGCCGCCCCCCACCATCGCCGAGCCGCCGGCCCGAGGGAAGCGCCCGCCACAGGCGCCGACGTCCGCCTCGCCGCGGCGGGCGGACCCTCGCCGCAAGCGCAACCTCCGCGCCGCGGCCCGGCCCAACGGGAGGGGGCCCCTACAGGGGCGCCCGACGGGCGGGAGCCTCCGCTTCAGAGGGGATCGCGCCGCCAGCCGTCCAGGAATCTCACCGCCTCGCAGCCGCCGAAGCGCGCGACGCGCGCCAGCTCCGCCTCCAGCCGCGCCATCCGGCCCTTGCCGAAGCCGATCCCCGGCTCGGGCCACAGCGCGTCCACCTCCAGCGTCCCCGCCCGCCTGCGCATGTCGATGCGCCCGACCAGCCGGTCCCCCTCCATCAGCGGGAAGACGTAGTAGCCGAAGCGGCGCTTCTCCTCCGGCACGAAGACTTCGATGCGGTAGTGGAAGCCGAACAGCCGCTCCGCCCGCGCGCGGTCCCTGAGGGCCGGGTCGAACGGGCTCAGCACCCGGAGGCGCGCGGGCGGGGGCGGGGCCGCCTCGGCCTCCTCGACCACCCCCGGCCAGGCGAAGCTGCGGCGAAGGCGGCCGTCCGCGCCCTCCACGTCGATCTCCAGCAGGTCCCCCTGCCCAGCGCACCAGTCCTTCGCCTCCGCCGGCGTCGCCAGCGCCCAGAAGGCGGCCAGCTCGCCCGAGGTCGCGAAGCCCAGCCGCGCCTGCGCTCCGCGGCAGGCCCAGTCCACCATCGCCTCGACCTCCGGGACCGGCCCGTCGAAGGCGCCGGGGATCACCCGCTCGGTCAGGTCGAAAACCTTCTGGAAGCCCTCCCGCCCCGCCACCGCCAGCGCGCCGGTCCGCCACAGATACTCCAGCGCCGCCTTGGACGGATGCCACTCCCACCACCCTCCCGGGGACCGCGCCTCCCCCACGCCGACGTCCCGCGCCGTCACCGGGCCGTCCTCGCGGATCCGCGCCAGCACCGCCTCGAACCGGCCGAGGAAATCCTCCCCCTGCCAGCGTCGCCACCGCGGCTCCAGCCGCGCCGCGTCCCGCTCGAACTTCCGCCGCCACCAGGGGAAGAACTCCACCGGGATCAGCGCCGCGTCATGGGTCCAGTGCTCGAACAGCAGCCGGTCCCGCTCCGCCAGCAGCTTCAGCCGCTTCGGCCGGTAGGCCCGCCTGCGGGAGGCGAGGATCATGTGATGCGCCCGCGCCACCGTGTTGATGCTGTCCACCTGCACGAAGCCGAGCCGGCGGATCACCCCCATCAGGTCCGCGCCATCCGCGGGCCCGCCCCCCTCGCACAGCGCATGGCGGGCGAGGAACAGCCTCCGGGCGGCGTCGTTGCTCAGGACGGGTCGCGTCATGCGCCCATTCCTCGCCCGCCCCGCGCCCGGGCGGAAGCCCCCGCGCACCCGATTTTCGCAGCGAAACGCCGGCGCCCTATCTTGCAGGCCAGAGACGCGGGGTTGCGGCCCGCGCGCCGCTGCGGTTCAAAAGACCGCAGGGCGCATCGCGCCGCCGGGCCCCGCGCCCGGCCGAACCGCATACAGGGAGAAGCCGCATGAAGGCCTGGATCAAACCGCTCCTCGGGGCCGTCGCCGCCGGAGGCATGATGCTCGGCGCCGCCTCGGCGCAGGAGCCGCAGTTCTTCCGCATCGGCACCGGCGGCACCGCCGGCACCTATTACCCCATCGGCGGGCTCATCGCGAACGCCATCTCCAACCCGCCGGGCTCCCGCCCGTGCGAGGAAGGCGGCTCCTGCGGCGTGCCGGGGCTGATCGCCACGGCGCTCTCGGCCAACGGCTCGGTCGCCAACGTCAACGCCATCGGCGGCGGCACGCTGGAATCGGGCTTCGCCCAGTCCGACGTCGCCACCTGGGCGCAGAAGGGCGAGGGCATCTGGGAAGGTCGCGAGCCGGTGGAGAAGCTGCGCGCCATCGCCAACCTCTACCCCGAGAGCATCCACCTCGTGGCCTCGAAGGACTCGGGCATCACCTCGGTCGCCGACCTGCGCGGCAAGAAGGTGTCGATGGACGAGCCGGGCTCCGGCACGCTGGTGGACGCGCGCATCATCCTCGGCGCCGCCGGCATCACCGAGGACGACGTCGAGGCCGCCTACCTCAAGCCCGACCAGGCCGCCGACCGGATGCGCGACGGCGACATGGACGCCTTCTTCTTCGTGGGCGGCTTCCCGGCGGGCGCGATCGCCGAGCTTGCCTCGCAGCATGACATCACACTGGTCCCGATCTCGGGCGAGGCGGCAAAGGCCATCACCGAGGAATACGGCTTCTTCGCCTCCAACACCGTGCCGGGCGGCACCTACGAGGGCGTGCCCGACGACGTGGAGACGCTGGCCGTGGGCGCGCAGTGGGTGACCTCGGCCGACCAGCCCGAGGCGCTGATCTACGAGATCACCAAGGCGCTGTGGAACGACAACACCCGCAAGATGCTCGACAACGGGCACCAGAAGGGCAAGGCGATCACCAAGGAGAGCGCGCTCGACGGCATCGGCATCCCGCTGCATCCGGGCGCCGAGAAGTTCTACCGCGAGGCCGGCCTCCTGAAGGAGTGACGCCTGCGCCCGGCCGGGGCGCGCGCCCTCCGGCCGGGGCGGCTCCGGCGCCCGGCCTGCAACCTGGCGCCAAGCCGTCCCGCGCGCGCAAGGCGCGCTCGCCCGAGGGAACCTCGGGCGCCTGAGCCTTCGGCTCAGGCGGGACGGCGCGTCGGCCGCCGCTGCGCCGCGGCCGACGCAAGCGGGCGCTCGGGCCGGCGGCCCACGCGCCGGCCGGAGCGGCGCCTTCCACGGGGGTCGCCCGGACCGCGCCGGATGCCCGGGGGTCGCCGGGCAACCCGACCCCGCGGCGGACGCCTCCGCCGCAGACGCCAGGGGCGGGGCCGTTCGCCCGCCCCCTGCCGCCGGCCCCTGCACGCCGGTCAACGGGACGCCGATCCGCCCGCCGGGGCGGCGCCCCGCCCTTCCCTCTCCAGCGCCCGGTGCACCATGGCCGCCGACAGCCGTTCCCCGAACAATCAGGCCGCCAAGCGCGCCGAGACGCTGACCGAAGCCGAGATGAAGGCGCTCGAAGAACGCTTCGACGCCGAAATCCGCTTCCGCCCCCTGTCGCCGATCCTCGGCTGGGCGACGGCGGTCCTGCTGTTCGTCCTCTCCTGCTACCATTACTACACTTCGGGCTACGGCATCCCGCAGGCGACCACCCACCGGGGCGTGCACCTCGCTTTCACGCTGGCGCTGACCTTCTTCAGCTTCGTCGCCTGGGGCCAGGCGCGCGAGCCTCGCAACCGAGCGCTGGCGCCGCTGGGCCTGCCGCTGATGGACTGGGCGCTCGCCATCGCGGGCGCGGCCTCGGCCCTCTACGTTCCCTGGGTCTTCGACGACCTCGCCTTCCGGGTGGGCAATCCGCTGACCATCGACGTGGTCATGGGCACCATCCTGATCGTGGTGCTGCTGGAGGCGACGCGGCGCTCCATGGGCTGGCCGCTGCCGGTGATCGCGCTGCTGTTCATGGCCTACGCCTATTTCGGGCGGTCGATGCCGGGGGTGCTGACCCATCCGGGATCGGACTGGACGGGGATCGTCAACCACCTCTACCTCACCTCGCAGGGTATTTACGGGACGGCGTTGGGGGTGATCTCCACCTACGTGTTCCACTTCGTGCTGTTCGGGGTGCTGGCGACGCGGATCGGGCTGGGGCAGCTGTTCATCGACCTCGCCTCGGCCGTGGCGGGACGGTATGCGGGGGGGCCGGCGAAGGTGTCGGTGCTGTCCTCGGCCCTGCTGGGGTCGATCTCGGGCTCATCCATCGCCAACACGGTGACAACGGGATCGCTGACCATCCCGGCGATGGTGCGGATCGGCTACCCGCGCCACTTCGCGGCGGCGGTGGAGGCGGCGTCCTCCACCGGCGGGCAGATCACGCCGCCGGTGATGGGGGCCGTGGCCTTCCTGATGATCGAGTATCTGGGCGTCCCCCTGACCACCATCCTCACCGCGGCGCTCGTGCCGGCCTTCATGCACTTCTTCGGGGTGCTGGTGCAGGTGCACCTGGAGGCGCGGAAGCGGGGGCTGCGGGGACTGACGCGGGAGGAGCTGCCGGTCGCCTGGACGGTGTTCAAGGCGGGCTGGCTGACCACCCTGCCCCTCTTCGTGCTGGTGGCGCTGCTGCTGAGCGGGCGGACGCCCTACCTCGCGGCGTTCTGGGGCATCTCCTCGTGCATCCTGGTGCTGGCGATCCAGAGCCTCCTGCGCCACGACCTGCGCACCGCGGCGCAGGAGACCGCGCGCGGCGTCTGGGACGGGTTCGTGCTGGGGGCGAAGTACTCGCTCTCGGTCACCGCCGCCGCTGCGCTGGTGGGCGTCATCATCGGGGTGGTGACGCTTACGGGGGTGGGGTTCAAGATCGCCTACATGGTGACCTCGGTCGCGGCCGGCTGGGCGGAGGGCGTTTCGGCCTGGCTGACCATCCTGCCGTTCGAGATCATGTCCCAGGCGAGCCTCACGCTGCTGTTCACGCTGATCATGACGGCGGTGGTGTGCATCCTGATGGGCTGCGGGATCCCCACCACCGCGAACTACCTCATCATGATCGCCGTGGCCGCGCCGATCCTGGGGATGCTGGGGGTGCAGCCGATCGTCGCCCACTTCTTCGTCTTCTATTACGGCGTGCTCGCGGACATCACGCCGCCGGTGGCGCTTGCGGCCTATGCGGCGGCGGGGATCGCCAACGCCAACGCCTTCAAGGCCGGGAACACCGCGTTCCGGCTGGGGATGGGCAAGGCGCTGGTGCCGTTCGTGTTCGCCTTCTCGCCGTCGCTGCTGATCGTGGTGGACGGGTTCGCCTGGTCCCAGTTCATCCTCGCCGCCGCGGGGGCCATGCTGGGGATCTGGGCGCTGTCGGCGGCCTTCGCGGGGTGGCTGTTCGGGCCGGTGCTGGCGTGGGAGCGGCCGCTGCTGGCGGTGGCCGCGATCCTGCTGGTGGCGCCAAATCTGGTGGCCACGCTGATCGGCATCGCGCTCATCGCGCCGGTTGCGATCCGGCAGCTTGCCGGAGGGCGGAAACGGACGGTCTGATGTTTCGCTGCGAAACACAGCGGTATGCGTAATTCCTGGGCCATTGTTTTCACGGGATGAAATCCGGTGCGGTTGACGGCGTGTCCCGCCAACCGCACCGCCACCGGGTTAATTGACCCGTACACTCGGGTATGTGATCCGAGAGTTCCGCGAGGCGCCCCGGCCCGCGCGCCGGAGGATCCGCCCATGTCCGCTCCGCTCCGCTCCGCTCCGACGCCTTCGCCCGTTTCGCCCGGCCCGCGGAGGCGCTGGACCGGCTGGCGCGCGATCTCGTCGGGCTCGGCTACGAGGCGGAGCGGGCGGCGGAGGCGCTGCGGATGGGGGCCGAGGGCTGGGGCGTGCGGGTGGACGCGACCTCGGCCGGGCTCGTCTTCGCGGTCGAGGGGGACGCGCCCTCGACGGTCCGCTCGCTCAAGGAGATGGTGGTCCTGCGGCTGGAGGCGATGGCGCCCGAGGAGGCCGCCCGCCTGCGCTGGCCCGGGCAGGCGGAGCCCGGCGCGCATCCCGCGGATCTGCGCCGGCTGACGCTTAAGCGGCGGGAGACGCTGATGCCCGGCCTCGACCGCTGCGTGTTCGAGGCGAACGACGTGCGCAGCTATCTCGGCCCCGCGATGCATCTGCGGCTGCTGGTCCCGCAGGGCGACGGGCGGGCGGCGGCGTGGCCGCGGCTCAAGCCCAACGGCGGGACCGTCTGGCCCGCGGGCGAGGCCGCGCTGACGCACCGGGTCTACACCATCCGCCGCGCGCATGAGGCGAGCCGGGAGGTGGAGATCGACGTGGCGACACATGGCGACTGCACGCTGGCGGGCTGGGCCGCGCGGGCCGAGCAGGGGTTCGTGCTGGGCGCCCTCGGCCCCGCCGGCGCGCCGCCCGAGGCGGACTGGCCGCTGGTCGCGGCGGCGGACCTGTGCGCCCTGCCCGCGCTCGCCCGCATTCTGGAGGCGGCGCCGGGGCGTCGGGGTCGCTGCGTGGTTGCGGCGCCGGAGGAGGCGGCGGGCTACCTCGCCGTCCCGAAGGGCGTGACGCTGGAGCTTCTGCCGCCGGAGACCCGACCGAGGCGCTGGCGGAGCGGTTCCTGAGCGGCGGAGAGACGGACGCGCGCTGGTGGTTCGCGGCCGAGGCCGCCGGCGCCCGGGCCGCCCGCGCAGGACTGGAGGCGCGGGGGGTTCCGAAGGAGGACCGCCTCTGCGTCGGCTACTGGCGAGCGGGCTGAGGGGGGCGGAGGCGCCGGTCGGGGCCGGCGGCGGGCCGCGTGGCGAGGCGGGGCCTTGAAGTGGACCGCCCGCGGGCGGGGCCGGGGGCCCGGGAAGCGGGGAGGCCGCAAGGATTTCGCGAGGGTCGTCGCGATCTCGCAAGGGTCCGACGGCTGGCCTCCGGCCGCGGCATCCGGCACTGTAAGGGGAGCGTAGGAATGGCCGCCCCCTTCGGGAGATGCGCGGCCGCCAGCAGGGAGAGCGCCAATGGATGCCGAGCGGATTCCGGTCATCGTCGGGGTGGGGCAGATCAACGACCGGCCCGAGGACCCGGAGCAGGGGCTGGATTCCGTCGGGCTGATGGAAGCCGCGCTGCGCCGGGCGGACGAGGATGCGGGCGGCGGCTGGCTGGGCGCGCTCGACGCGATCTCGACGGTGGACCAGATCTCGTTCCCGGGGCTGGAGCGGATTCCGGCGCGGCTGGCGGAGGCGTTCGGCGCCTCGTGCGCGATCCTGGAGACCACGGACATGCCGCACGGGGACAGCCCGGTGCGGCTGCTCAACGACGCGGCCAACCGGGTCGGCGCGGGCGAGAGCCGGATCGCGGCCGTGGTGGGGGGCGAGGCGCTGCGGACCGCCGCCCATCGTGCGCGCAAGGCGGCCGAGGCGGGCGCGCCGCCGCCGGACCTGCTGCGCGCCAACCCCAAGCGCAAGCTGAGCGACCTGCGGCGGGAATACGGGCTGACGGCGCCGGTGGACCTGTATCCGCTTTACGAGAACGCGGGGCGGGCGGCGGAGGGGCTGACGCTTGCGCAGGCGCAGGCGGAGAACGGGCGCATCTGGGAGGGGCTGGCGGCGGTCGCGCAGGACAACCCGCATGCGTGGATCCGCAAGGGGGCGAGCGCGGAGGAGATCGTGACCCCCTCGGCCGGGAACCGGCGGATCTCGTTTCCCTACAACAAGCTGATGGTGGCCAACAGCTCGGTCAACCAGGGGGCGGGGTTTCTGGTGACGAGCCTCGCGGAGGCGCGGAGGCGCGGGCTTCGGGACGAGGCGCTGGTTTTCGTGGGTCACGGGGCGGGGGCGCAGGAGCCCTACGATCCGCTGGCGCGGGACCGCTACGACCGGTCTCCGTCGATGATCGCCTCGCTGGAGGGGGCGCTGCGGTTCAACGGGATCGAGGCCGGGGAGCTGGAGGCGGTGGAGCTGTATTCCTGCTTCCCCTGCGTGCCGAAGATGGCGCGGCGGGCGCTGGGGTGGGATGTGGACCGGCCGATGACGGTGTTCGGGGGGCTGACCTTCGGAGGCGGGCCGGTGGCGAACTACATGTCCCACCCCATCGCCTGCATGACCGAGCGGCTGCGGGGCGGCGGCGGGCTCGGGCTGCTCTACGCCAACGGCGGAATCGTGACCACGAACCACAGCATCGTGCTGTCGGGGCGGCCGATGGAGGTGGGCTTCCCGCGCAGCCATGACGTGCAGGCGGAGGCGGATGCGGCGCGGGGGGAGGTTCCGCAGATGCGGCCTGACCACACGGGCCCGGCGCGGATCGAGACCTATGCGGTCCACTACGACCGGCAGGGCGCGGTGCGGGGCGGCGCGGTGATGGCGCGGACGCCGGAGGGGGCGCGGACGCTCGCGCATGTGCCGCCCGAGGACGCGGCGCTGGTCGCGTTCCTGACGGGCGGAACGGCGGAGCCGGTAGGGACGGAAGGCCGGGTGGCGACGCGCGGTGGGCTGCGGGTGTTCGAGCCCGCCTGAGGCGGGCGCCGCGCCGACCGTCGCGCGTCTGGGTCAGGGACCGCCCGCGGCGCATGGCGGGCGGTCCGCAGCTTGCCCCCGGCACGAGAGGCGGGCGTTGCGAATGCGCCGCGGGCGGGCGGGCGGCCAGAGGCGTGACGTTCGGCGCGGCGCCCCGGCCCGGGTGTGATCAGACCTCCAGCCACTCCTTGCGCACGTCCTCGCGGCGCGCTTGAGCTCGGCGGGCGTGCCCTCGAACACGATCTGGCCGTGGCCCATGACGTAGACCGCGGCTGGGCGATGTCGAGCGCGATCGTGAGCTTCTGCTCGACCAGCAGGATCGAGATGCCGCGGCGCGCGATCTCCCGCAAGCAGCTCGGCCACGCGCTGCGACGATCTGCGGCGACAGGCCCTCGGTCGGCTCGTCGATCATGACCAGCTCGGGGTCGCCCATCAGCGTGCGGCACATGCGTCAGCATCTGCTGCTCGCCGCCCGAGAGCACGCCAGGCCTCGACGTCGGCGCGTCGCTTGAGGTTCGCGAACAGGTTGAACATGTCGTCCATGGACCAGCGGCTCTTCGCGGTCCTGCTGGACTTGACGCCGAGCAGCAGGTTCTGGCGCGTGGTCAGGCCGGGGAAGATGTCGCGGTTCTCGGGCACGTAGCCGACGCCGAGGTGGGCGATCTCGTAGGCCTTGCTGGCCCGCGATCTCCTGACCCGTTGAAGTTGACCGAGCCGCCGGCGCCGACCTCGCCCATGATCGCCTTGCACGGTGGTCGAGCGGCCCGACGCCGTTGCGGCCCAGCAGGGCCACGATCTCGCCGGCCTGCCACCTCAGGTTCACGCCCTGCAGGATGTGGCTCTTGCCGTAGTAGGCGTGGAGGTCGTGGACCTCGAGCATCAGTGCGCCTCCTCTTCGAGCGCGCTGCGCCCAGATAGGCCTCCTGCACGCGCGCGGTCGGCGCGCACGGCCTCGGGCGTGCCGGTGGCGATGACCTCGCCGTAGACCAGCACCGAGATGCGGTCGGCGAGGCCGAACACCACGCCCATGTCGTGCTCCACCATCACCAGCGTCTTGCCCTCGGTGACCTTGCGGATCAGGTCGACGATGTAGTCGGTCTCGCGACTGGCTCATGCCGGCGGTGGGCTCGTCGAGCAGGATCACGCTCGCGCCGCCAGGCGATGGTGATGCCGATCTCCAGCGCGCGCTGCTCGGCGTAGGTCAGCAGCCCGCCGGCAGGTCGCGGCGCGCGGTCGAGGTTGATCTGGTCGAGGATCGCGTCCGCGCCTTCGCGTCAGGTCCGTGCCGGCCGTGAGGAGGTGCCAGAAGAGTAGCGGTAGCCCAGCGTCCACAGCAGCGCGCAGCGCACGTTCTCGAACACCGACAGCTTGGGGAAGATGTTGGTGACCTGGAACGACCGCGCTCAGGCCCATGCGGTTGATCTCGTAGGGCGTGAGGCCGGTCGACGTTCTCGCCGTGCAGCAGGATCTCGCCCGTGGTGGCGGCGAAGCGGCCGGTGATCAGGTTGAACAGCGTGGACTTGCCGGCGCCGTTCGGGCCGATGATCGCGTGACGCTCGCCCTTGCCGATGGCCAGGTCGACGCCGCGGATGATCTCGGCCTTGCCCGAAGGACTTGCTCAGGCCGCGGAGTTCGAGGGCGGGGGTCATGGTCAGGGCCTCCTGCCCGGGGGCGGCGTGGTGGCGTGGTCCCAGGCGGCCTTGAGCCGGGGCGCCGTGCGGCGCGGCGATGCCGATGCCGCCCCGCCGCGAGGACGATGAAGATCAGCCAGGGCGACGAACGAGCCCGTGTCCCAGGTGGTCCAGAAGATGCCGATGCTGCCGTGGCCGCCGCCGCTGGACGTGAAACAGCATCTCCAGCAGCGCGCAGCAGGCGAGGGCGCCGACGATCGCCGGGAGCAGGGTGATGAAGTAGGGCACGACGAGGGAGCCCAGCTTGCCGTGCCTTCGCGGCGTCTCGTGCATGGCGATGAGCCCCGCGAGGCCGCCGGGGAAGAACATCACCGTCGCCACGAACAGGGCGCCCACATAGAGCTGCCAGATCTCGGTCTGGAGGCTCAGCACCGTCTGGAGCAGCGTGAACACCACCGCCCCGATCACCGGGCCGATGAAGAAGCCGACGCCGCCGAGGAAGGTGACCAGCAGGATCTCGCCGGAGGTCACGAGGTTCAGGTTCTCCTCGGTCAGGATCTCGTAGTTGATGGCGAAGAGCGCGCCCGCGACACCGGCGAAGAAACCGGCCCAGACGAAGGAGCCGTAGCGCACCCAGCGGGCGGAGTAGCCCAGGAACTCGGCCCGCTCGGGGTTGTCGCGCACCGCGTTGGCCATGCGCCCGAGCGGCGTGCGGGAGAAGAGCCACATCCCCAGCGCGGAGAGCAGGACCCAGGCGCCGATGAGGTAGTAGACCTGAGAGCGGGGTGAAGAACTCGATCCCGAAGAAGGGCGCGTAGGTGCGGTCGCCGGATACGCCTTCCTCGCCGCCGAAGAAGGCGACGATGATGACCGAGGACGAGGCCGACCAGCTCGCCCACGCCGAGCGAGATCATCGCGAAGACCACGCCCGCCCGCCGGGTGGAGAAGGTGCCGATCAGCGCCGCGCACAGCATGCCGAAGAGGCCGCCGAACAGCGGCAGCAGCGGGAGCGGTCATCGGGAACAGCCCGTCCTCGATCCAGTTGAGCATGTGGACCGCGAAGAACCCGCCCAGCCCCATGTAGACCGCGTGGCCGAAGGAGAGCATCCCGCCCTGCCCCAGCAGCATGTTGTAGCTGAGCGCGAAGACGACGGTGATCGCCATCTGGTTCATGATCGTCACCGCCGAGGCCGACGGGAAGACCAGCGGCAGGACCGCGAGGACCGCCGCCGCCACGATCCACGGAACGGTCTGCGCCCAGGGCGAGGCGACGGGGCGGGGCCGGGGAAGGGTGTCTGCGGGAACCTCGTCGCCGCGCTCGGAGACGGGGTGCCGGGGGCGTGTCTCGACACTCATGCGTCGCGCTTTCCGAAGAGGCCGAAGGGCCGCACCACGAGCACGAGCACCATCAGCAGGTAGGGCAGGATCGGGCCGACCTGCGGGAGCGACAGGGTCCAGAGATCGCGGAACGCCGACTGGCGACAGGTCTTCGGGGCGTTCCATGCCGAGGGCCATGAACAGGTCGGCGAGGCCGACATTGTAGGTGGCCGCGAAGGTCTGGATCCAGCCGATGAGCAGCGAGGCCACGAGCGCCCCCCAAAGGCTGCCGAGCCCGCCGATCACGATGGTCACGAAGACGATGGAGCCGAGCAGGATCGCCATGCCCGGATGGGTGCCGAGCTGCGGCCCCGCGATCACCCCCGCCACGCCGGCGAGCGCGGTGCCCACGCCGAACACGCCCATGAACACCAGCGGCACGTTGTGGCCCAGGGACTCCACCGTGCGGGGGTGGCTGAGGGCGGCCTGGATGATGAGGCCGATGCGGGTGCGGGTGAGGATCAGGAGAAGGACGATGAAGATCGCCATCGCCACGAAGATCATGAAGATCTTGTAGGCCTGGATGTCGAAGTTCGCGATGGAGAACAGCGCGAAGTCAAGGATCTCGGGTTTCTGGTAGGGGACCTGCGACTTGCCCCAGAAGAACTGCACGATCTCCTCGATCAGCAGCGCGAGGCCGAAGGTGAAGATCAGTTCGGGGACGTGGCCGTACTGGTGGACCCGGCGCAGGCCGAAGCGTTCGACCAGGGCGCCGATCAGGCCGACGACGACGGGCGCCACGATCAGCCCCGCCCAGAAGCCCATGAAGGTGCTGATCTGGTAGGCGAAATAGGCGCCGAGCATGAAGAAGCTGGCATGGGCGAAGTTCAGCACGCCCATCATGGAGAAGATGAGGGTCAGGCCGCTCGACAGCATGAAGAGCAGCAGCCCCATCACCAGCCCGTCGAGCAGGTTGACGAGAAACAGATCCATCGCGGAGGTCCCGTAGGAGGGGAAGGAGCGCCCGCCCCGAGGGGACGGGCGCCGGGCGCGCCTTACTCGGGGCGGTCCATCTCGCAGGTGGTCGGGCTGTCCATGCCGGCCATCTTCACGGTGTCCTCGACCACCAGGCCGTAGCCCGAATTGTCGAAGTCATGGACGACGTTCTCGTCGGTGTGGACGAGGACGTGGACGTCCTGGATCAGCTGGTGATCCTCGGGACGCATGTAGAGCTCGCCGCCCCAGACGCCGGGGATGCGCATGCCTTCCATGGCCTTGCCCACCGCCACGACGTCATCGGCGGTCCCGGCCTTGTCGATCGCCGCGGCGAGGAGCTTGACGGTGTTCCAGACGCGGGGCTGGGAGACGTTGCCGTCGGGGTTCTTCTCCTCGAAGTCGGTGGCGATGGCGTCGGCCTCGTCGCTGGCGGGCGGGTTCAGCTTGCCCTCGGCCACCAGGCGGACGATGTTCTTGCCCTGCTCGCCGAACGCGGCGGTGATGCCGTCGGCGGCGGCGTAGTAGGTGTAGATCGGGCCCTTGAAGCCGGCGTCGATGATCGCCTTGCCGAGGCCGAGCATGTCGGCGCCCCAGTTGCCGGTGATGACGGCGTCGGCGCCCGAGTCCACGATCTTGCGCGCGTAGGGGGTGAAGTCCTTCACCTTGCCGATGGGGTGCAGCTCGTCGCCGACGATCTTCACCTCCGGCGCCTTCTCGGCGAGCATCCGGTTGGCGGCGGCGGAGACGGCCTTGCCGAAGGAGTAGTCCTGGCCGATGACGTAGACGCTCTTGATGTCCTTGTCCTTGGCGATGACGTCGGTGAGCACGTCCATCTTCTGGTCGGCGTTCGCATCGGTGCGGAAGTGCCAGAAGTTGCAGTTCTCGTTGGTCAGCGCCGGATCCACGGCCGAGTAGTTGAGATACAGCACCCGGCTGTCGGGATTGCGGCGGTTATGCTTGTTGACCGCGTCGGTGATGGCATGCGCCACGCCCGAGGAGTTGCCCTGCACGATGTAGTGGATGCCCTGGTCGATGGCGACCTGGAGCTGGATCAGGGACTCCTGCGGCGAGGTCTTGTTGTCGAAGGGCACCATCTCGAACTTGCGCCCGTCGAGCACGCCGCCCTTGGAGTTCACCAGCGTGTCGACCGCATGCTCGTACTGCTTGAGGCCGTTGGAGCCGGTGGCGGCGAAGGCGCCCGAGAGCGGGTCGATGAAGCCGATCTTGATCAACTCCTGCGCCGTGACCGCCGAGACGGCGGCGACGGACAGCGCCGCTGCCGCCAGCAGCCGTGCGGTGATGGTCTTCATGATGTCTTCCTCCCTGGAGCGACCATTCGGGGGCCGCTTGGCGAAAGATTGTTTCAGCCGGACCGGCGCTGTCAACCGTCGCCGAACGAAACCGACCGCCGGCAGGGCGGCGGTCCGGGAAAGGCGGGGGGGACACGGCGGGAGGGATCTCCCGTTCGGCCGCTCCCCCCGAGCGAGCGGACGCCGCCCGGAATGCTTCGCGCGCCGGCCCGGACACGACATCCGGCACAAGGCGCCCGCGAAGACGGCCGCACGGTCCATCCGGGTGGAGGCCGGGTCGCGAGCGGCGCCGCGGGCCGGCGCTGCCATCCTGTTCGCCGGGCCCGGCCGGCGGCGGCGTCCATCTCCGGGCCGCCGCCGAGGCTCATCCGGCCACCCCGGAACCTCGGATCGGAGGTTCGCCGCAATCGATCATGCGCTTCTCCAGACGCCCGGCTTGCAATTCGTCATGCGCTGCGGGACCCGTCCGCCCGCTTGCGCGCGCGACGCACGCTGCTGCTGGACCGCATGCCTTCCGGGCCCATTCCCGGTGGCGGCGGTGGCCGTGTCCGAAGCGCGACCCGCGGAGGTCGGCATGCCGGGCGGCCCCCCAAGGCTATTTCAGACGACACCCTGTTGACCTCATTCGGCGGCGGCACTAAACCCTCGGCGCGCCCTGTGGAGGGGTGGCAGAGCGGTCAAATGCAACGGACTGTAAATCCGTCGGGGAAACCCTACGCTGGTTCGAATCCAGCCCCCTCCACCACAGGATCAGTTGAGCCGCTGAAGCGATTGCAATTCGTGTGGCATCCTGACCGACGCGCCTTCAATCGCCCAACTATCGCCGGGCAGACGACCTTGCTCGCCGATCGTGCTGGAGGATCCTGGTTGCCGGACATTCGGCGGACGCCTGAACAACTCTCAGCCGTGCGAATAAGCAAGAGAACCGAGGGGCGCTCCAGACCGAGTTGGCCTGGTTGATCAGAGGCTCGTGCCAAGCGGATCTGCTTTGGGTTGCGCTGCCTCACGGCTCGGCGTCGTCTGGTTGAGACAGGACGGGGCGTCCGCCCCTGTGGCCGGGCTCCGGAAAACTCCAGCCTCGGACGCTCCGGGCCCGGGGGATCAGGTCGGAAACCGAGCTTCGACGTCGCGAAACTTTCATCCCTCTCGCGTCCCGGAGGCTCCATGCTCGGGCGGCTGCCGAACCTCCAGCAATCCAGCGACTCGCCGCACAGCCAGAGGACGCTCCCAATGAAGTACACGATCTTCGACCCGGCCAACCGTTCGCAGAAGGCCGACGCGGCCGACGACGTGGGCCGCAACCCCTCCGCCGCCCCCACGATCGGCGACGTGATCGCCGCGCGCTTCAACCGCCGGGACATCATGCGCGGCGCGCTCGGCTTCACCGCCATCGCGGCGACCGTGAGCCCGCTCGCCTTCGCCGCCGGCCGCGCCCGCGCCCAAACCGCCAGCGAGTTCGACTTCCCCGAGGTCGAGGCCGGCGTCAGCCGCACCCACAGGGTCGCCGACGGCTACGACGCCGACATCCTGATCCGCTGGGGCGATCCGGTCCTGCGGGACGCGCCGGAGTTCGATCCCGCCGACCAGACCGCCGAGGCGCAGGCCAGGCAGTTCGGCTACAACAACGACTTCATCGGCCACGTCCCCCACCCGGACGCGCCGGAGGATCCGAACCGCCTGCTGATGGTGGTCAACCACGAATACACCAACGAGGAGCTGATGTTCCCCGGCCTCGGCGTCCGGGACGGCGACGCCGCCATGACGAAGGCGCTGGTCGACATCGAGATGGCGGCCCATGGCGGCACGGTGATCGAGATCCTCCGCGGGCCCGACGGCAAGTGGTCCACCGTCCCCCACAGCCCCTTCAACCGCCGCATCACCGCCGAGACGCCCATGGCGATCTCCGGCCCCGCCGCGGGTCACGAGAAGCTCCGAACCTCCTACGACCCCACCGGCCGCGCCGTCCGCGGCACGATCAACAACTGCGCCGGCGGCATCACCCCCTGGGGCACGTGGCTGATGGCGGAGGAGAACTTCAACGGCAACTTCCTCGGCGGGGACGTGGCCGCCGCGAGGCAGGAGGGGCTGGAGGACGACCCCGCCACCATCCTCAACGCCCGCTACGGCGTGCCCGGCGGCTGGTACGCCTGGGGCCGGTTCCACGACCGCTTCGACATCGCCAAGGAGCCGAACGAGCCCAATCGCTTCGGCTGGATGGTGGAGGTGGATCCCTCCGACCCGACCTCGACGCCCGTCAAGCGCACCGCGCTCGGCCGCTTCAAGCATGAGGGGGCGCATTCGGTCCTGAACCCGGACGGGCGCGTGGTGGTCTTCTCCGGCGACGACGAGCGGTTCGACTACGTCTACCGCTTCGTCTCCGACGAAGCCTGGGACGCGGCGAACCCGGACCGGGACATCCTCGACAAGGGGACGCTCTCGGTCGCGCGCTACGATGCGGACGGGAGGGTGACCTGGCTGCCGCTGATCCACGGCGAGGGGCCGCTCACGGAGGAGAACGGGTTCGACGGCCAGGGCGACGTGCTGATCCAGACCCGCCGCGCCGCGGACTTCCTGGAGGCCACACCCATGGACCGGCCCGAGGACGTGGAGCCCAACCCCGCGCGCGGCACGGTCTACGTCATGCTGACCAACAACACGCGCCGCAAGCCGGGCGACGAAAACGCCGCCAACCCCCGCCCCGAGAACCGCTTCGGCCATATCATCGAGATGACCGCGCCCGATGGCGACTTCGCCGCCGACACCATGCGCTGGGAGATCCTGGTGAAGTGCGGCGACCCGTCGGTGGCCGAAGTGGGCGCCGAGTTCTCCTCGGCCACCACCGAGGACGGCTGGTTCGGCATGCCCGACAACTGCGCCATCGATGCGGACGGCCGCCTCTGGGTCGCGACCGACGGCAACAACTTCGAGGACACCGGCCGGGCGGACGGCCTCTGGGCGGTGGACACGCAAGGGCCGGGCCGAGGCACGTCGCGCCACTTCTTCCGCGTGCCCGTGGGCGCCGAACTCTGCGGCCCCTCCTTCGCCGCGGAGGGCGAAGCGCTGTTCCTCGCGGTCCAGCATCCGGGCGACGGCGGGAAGGAGTGGCCGGAGTTCGGCCGCGCGTCGACCTTCGAGGATCCCTCCACCCGCTGGCCGGACTTCCGGGATGGCATGCCGCCCCGTCCCTCCGTGGTGGTGGTGACGAAGAGGGGCGGCGGCAAGATCGCCTTCTCCTGACGGGCGGCGCCCGGATCGGCGTCGGGGAAGCTCCTCGAAAGCGGGCTCCCTTGGATCGCATCGGCGGGCGGACAGGCCCCACCGGCGATGCGCCCGCGCCCCGAAGGGACCAGGCAAGGCTCGCGGGTCAGCCGAGGCCGCGCCGCCGCGTTCGAAGACCCGGCGCCCCGGGTGCGGTTCGCGAAGGCGACCAGCGACAGCATCACCGGCGCCTCCACCAGCACGCCGACCACGGTGGCGAGGGCCGCCCCGGAGCCGAGGCCGAAGAGGCTGATCGCGACCGCGACCGCCAGCTCGAAGAAGTTGGACGTGCCGATCAACGCGCACGGGGCCGCGACGTCGAAGGGTATCCGCCAGGCGCGGGCCACGAGACAGGCGATGAAGAAGATCCCGCAGGACTCGACCAGGAGCGGCCCGGCGATCAGCAGGATCGCCAGCGGCCTCTCCACGATCTGCGGCGCCTGGAACCCGAACAGCAGCCTCGCCGTCGCCGGAAGGCCCAGCACGGTCGCGGCCTTGATCCTGTCGCGGAAGGCCTCGGCCGCCCCGTCCCCGCCGCCGCGCGCAACGAGGACGCGGCGCGCGACGAGACCGGCCAGCAGCGGGATCACGACATGGAGGCCCACCGAAAGGAGCAGCGTCTCCCACGGGACCTCGATGTCGGCCAGACGGCCCGGATGCGCCAGGGCCGCAAGCTTTCGATATGCGGGTGCGAACCCGTAATTCATGGACCCATGAATTCATTAGGTCATGCAACCCGGAACCCGACGAAGCGGGTCTGCGCTCAGGTCATGCGGCGCAGCAGGTTCGTGCGCCACCAGAACTGGTGGACCAGGACCCCCAGCACATGCACCGCCGCGAGCGCGAGCAGCACGTTGGTCATCACCGCATGGACCTCGGCCACCTCTTCGACCCCGGCGAACCATCCGACGAGGCCGGTGACCGGAAGGGCGAACAGAACCGCATAGAGGCTCCAGTGGACCACCGCGGACAGTTTCCTGACCCACGCAGGCTCCTCGTCCGGGGCCGGAGGCGCGCCTTTCGACGCCCTCAACCCCACCCGCCACGCCGCGGTGAGGAGCACGCCGACCCCCACCGCCATGTGGCTCACGCTCAGGAGCGTATAGGGCATCTCCCCCGTCTCCATGCCCTCGTCGAACGGGTGGTTCATGCCGTCGAGCAGGAGGTACTGGACGAGGAGGAGAAGCACCACGATCCAATGGAGGCGCTTCTGAACGGGCGCGTAGGCGCCGGCGGCGGAGGTCTGCATGTCATGGGCTCCCGGAATTCGCATGGCGATCATCCTACGCCGCCGGCGTGCCGTTCCGTCGCGACGCATGAATATCCGAATGTCGTCCCAGGCCGCGGCGCCGTCAGAGCGCGAGCGTCACCGAGGCCGGATCGTCGGGGTCCGCCTCGGGAGTCGGGATCCCCTCCGCCGCCGCGCGCTCCAGCCGCTCCACCAGCAGCAGCCGCGCCTCCCGCGACAGCGCCCCCCCGCTCGCGAGCGCATAAACCGCCCCGAGCGCGCTCCGCGCCGCGCTGTCGACCGGCTCCATCAGCAGGTACACCGCCCCCTCGTGCGCCACGGTCTGCCCGGCCGCGAGCGTCGGCGCGACGCTCTCGTCCGCGAGGCGGTCGAACAGGTCGGCCATCGCCTCGGTCTCCGCCGCCCCGCGGCAGAGCACCGACATCAGCTCCGGCGCGCCGAAGGCGGCCATGTCGCGCGAGCAGACCACCTCATGTTCGTCCTCGGGGATCTCGCTCATGGTCGTCGCTCCTTCTCCGTGATGCGCGCAAGGATGGGCCGGGATCCCGAGACCGCAAGCGCGACGGCGGGTTCAGCCGCGGGCGGGCGCAGGCGCAGGCGCGGGTCCAGCGCCTCCGTCATCGCGTCGCGCGCGCCCTCCATCGCCCGCGCCAGCACCTCGGCCGTCGCCGGGCCCAGGGTGAAGCCCTGGTGCCCGTGGCCGAAATGGAGCCAGAGCCCGTCCTGCCCCGGCGCGCGACCCGCCAGCGGCAGCATGTCCGGCAGGCATGGCCGCGTCCCCAGCCACGGCTCCGCCTCCCCCGCCTCCTCCAGCTCGAACAGCTCCGCCGCCGCGGCCTCGGCGCGGCGCAGCTGGCGGGGGGTCGGCGGGGCCTCGGGGGCCGCGAGTTCGGCGCCCGTCAGGATCCTCAGCCCCGCCCGCATCGGGGCGTAGACCGCGCCCAGGTCTCCGTCCACCACCGGCCGCCGCGGCGGCGCGACGGCCCTCCGGTGAAGGTGGTAGCCGCGCTTGCGCACCATGGGCGTTCGCAGACCCAGCGGCGCCAGCAGCGCCGGCGACCAGGGCCCGAGCGCCACCACCGCCTCCCGCGCCGCGACGGGACCGCCCGTGGCGCGAACCTCCCACCCCGCGCCCCGCCGCGCCAGCGTGGAGGCGTCGCCGCTCAGGATCTCGCCGCCCCGCTCGACGAAGAGGCGCGCGTAGGCGGCGACGAGGCCCCCGGGGTCCGAGCAGGTCCAGGCGTCCGTCCAGTGCACCGCCCCCGCCAGTCCCCGGCGCAGGGCCGGCTCCGCCTCCGAAAGCTCCGCGCGGTCGAGCAGGCGGTGCGAGACCCCGTAGTCGCGGGCCAGCCGCTCCGCCTCGCGCGCATCCTCCGCGAGATCCCGCTCCCGCCGCCGCATCTGAAGGAAGCCCTCCCGGCGGATCAGGTCTTCGGCGCCCGCGGCCTCGATCAGCGGCGCATGGGCGCCCGTCGCCGCCTCCGCCAGCACCCGGTGGACCGCCGAGGCGGCGCGATGCCGTGCGGGCGAGGAATTCCGGAAGTACCGCCATAACGGCCCGGCATGGCCCGCGAGGGACAGCAGGTGGTAGTCGAGCGCATTGTCGAGGCGCAGCGCCATCCGCAGCAGGACGCGCGGGTTCCGCGGCAGGGCGTAGGGCTCCACCGCCTCGGCCTGGATGATCCCGGCGTTGCCGAAGCTCGTCTCCCGCCCCGGCTCCGCGCGGTCGATCAGCGCCACGTCCCTGCCCCGGGCCTGAAGCGCGAGCGCGGCGCTCACGCCCGCCATCCCGGCGCCGAGCACCAGAACCTCGCTCATGCCCCGCCGCCGCAGCGCGTCATCGGTTCCATCCCCTACGCTCGCTTCGACCGGCAGCCTAGCGCCGCGCCTTCCGCAGGCACAACCCATGCGCACCTTCCGCGGGCACACCCCCACGCGCGCGGCTTCCGTGCTCCTGGCCGCGGCCCCTCCCCGTTCGCCAGCGCCTCTTGAGGCGGCCGCCGGGACGCAGGGGCGAGGAGGCCGCGGGCGGCCGTTCTCCCCGGCCCTTCCTTGCATCACGGCGCAGTCGCTACCGCGGTCAGCGCGGGTCCGCCTCCGGGGCACGGCTACGAAAGCCGGCCGTGCGGCGGCGGCGCCCCCCGGCCGCCGCCGCCGCCCCGGCTGCGACCGATTTTCACTCCCCGGAACCCGCCGCCATCCTGAACCGTTCGTGGAACAGGCGCAGCTTGCTCCGCACGGCCGATCACGCCCGTTGGGGGGACCGGGACAGCGGCGGGAAGCGACGCCTCCGCACGCCCTACGCTGAAGGATCACCGAATGTCACGGATCGGCGCCGCCGCCTTCGCCGTCGTCATCGCCTTGATGGCGCTCTTCGGACTCGCTCTGGTCGTCGGGGGGATCTGGCTGATCGCCGCCGGCGGCTCCTGGTTCTACCTGATCGCGGGCCTCGCCTTCCTCGCCACCGCCGTGCTCGCCGCCATGCGCCGGCCCGCGGCGCTGACCCTCTACGCCGTGTTCGTGGTCGGCACCCTCGCCTGGGCGCTGTGGGAGGCCGGGTTCGACTGGTGGCCGCTCGCCGCCCGCGGCGACGTGATCTTCCTGATGGGGATCCTGCTGCTCCTGCCCTTCGTCACCCGCCGCCTCGGGCCGCCGGAGGCGCATCCCGGCGTGTTCCGCGGGGCCGGCGCCTCGCTGACCGCCGCGCTGGTCGTGGCCCTCGTGGGCGCGGGCGTCTCCTGGTTCACCGATCCCCATGCCATCGAGGGCGCCCTGCCCGAGGCGCGCGCGGAAGTCGCCTCCGTCGGCCCGGACATCCCCGCCGGCGAGTGGCACGCCTACGGCCGCACCGGCTGGGGCCAGCGCTATGCGCCCGCGAGCCAGATCACCCCCGCCAACATCGACCGGCTGGAGGTGGCCTGGCACTACCACGCCGGCGACGTCTCCCAGCCCGGCGACCCGGTCGAGACCACGTTCGAGGTCACGCCCCTCAAGATCGGCGAGCGTCTCTACATCTGCACGCCGCACCAGAACGTGGTCGCCCTCGACGCCACGACCGGCGAGGAGATCTGGCGCTTCGATCCCCTGATCCGCGGCGATCTCGCGCTCCAGCACCTGACCTGCCGGGGCCTGTCCTACCAGCCGCCCTCCGCCGCCGCCTCCGCGCCTGCGGAAGAGGCTCCGGAGGCCGCCGCCGTCCCGACGCAGGAGGAAGCGCCCGGCCCGGTCCCCGACCTGCCCGTCGTCGCCGCGACGGCGGAGCGGACGAACCCGGACTGCACCGCCAAGCTGTTCATGCCCACCGCCGACGGCCGGCTGATCGCGCTGGACCCCGAGACGGGCGCCGTGTGCACGAGCTTCGGGCGCGGCGCCGGCCAGATCAACCTCTGGCGCAACATGCCGAACGTCAGGCCGGGCGGCTACTATTCCACTTCGCCGGTGGTGGTGACGGAGAACCTGGTGGTCGTCGCGGGCACCACGCTCGACAACGTCTCGGTCAACGAGGCCTCCGGCGTGGTGCGCGCCTTCGACGTGAACACCGGCGACATCGTCTGGGCCTTCGACACCGGCGCGCCGCAGACCACCGTCCCCCTGCCCGAGGGCGAGACCTACACCGCCAACTCCCCCAACTCCTGGTCGATCTCGGCCGTGGACGAGGAGCTGGGCCTGGTCTACGTGCCCCTCGGCAACCAGCCCCCCGACCAGTGGGGCGCGAACCGCACGGAGTCGGTGGAGCGGTTCTCCTCTTCGGTCGTGGCGCTGAACCTCTCCGACGGCAGCGTCGCCTGGGTGTTCCAGACGGTCCACCATGACCTCTGGGACTACGACGTCCCCTCCCAGCCCTCGCTGATCGACCTGACGGTGGACGGAGAAACCGTCCCCGCCCTCGTCCAGCCTACCAAGCAGGGCGAGCTCTACGTCCTGAACCGCGAGACCGGAGAGCCCGTGCTGCCGGTGCAGGAGGTTCCCGTCCCGCAGGGCGCGGTCGATCCCGACCATACCGCCCCCACGCAGCCCGTCTCGGCGCTGTCGTTCGATCCGCCCGCGCTTCAGGAAAGCGACATGTGGGGCGCCACCCTGTTCGATCAGATGGCCTGCCGCATCGCCTTCAACGGCTACCGCTACGACGGACGCTACACGCCGCCGACGCTGGAGGGGACGCTCGTCTACCCCGGCAACTTCGGCGTCTTCAACTGGGGGAGCATCGCGGTGGACCCGGTGCGGGAGGTGGCGTTCTCCACGCCGGCCTACCTCGCCTTCGTCTCCCGCCTCGTGCCCCGGCCCAACGACGACGCGCTGGTGGTGAACCCGAAGGAGCCCGGCGGCTCTCTGCCCGCGCTGAACGAGAATTTCGGCGCGCCCTACGCGGTGGAGCTGAAGCCCTTCACCTCGTTCCTCGGCATCCCCTGCCAGCAGCCGCCCTGGGGCTACGTCGCTGGCGCCGACCTCCGGACGGGAGAGATCGCCTGGATGCACCGCAACGGGACCGTGCAGGACCTCTCGCCCATCCCCGTGCCGATCAAGATGGGCGTGCCCGACCTCGGCGGCCCGGTCATCACCGGAGGGGGCGTCGCCTTCATCTCCGGCACGCTCGACTACTACGTGCGCGGCTTCGACGTGACCACGGGCGAGCAGATCTGGGAGTCGCGCCTGCCCGCCGGCGGCCAGGCCACGCCCATGAGCTACGTGGGCCGGGACGGTCGGCAGTATGTCGTTGTCGCCGCGGGCGGCCACGGCTCCCTCGGCACCAAGCGGGGCGACAGCATCATCGCCTACGCCCTGCCCGAGGACATCGCCAACTGATACCGCCGCGCCTAACCGATGGCCCTCTTGATCCACGGCTGGAGGCACGGGGAGCGGATGCGGGACGGATCGTCGGCGAAGGCGTTCCAGGCGCGACAGCAGGCGTCGACGATGGCGTCGAAGCCCTCGAAGACGCGCAGGCTCGGGAAGCGCTCGCGGAGCCATAGCCAGACGCGCTCCATCGGGTTGAGCTGGGGCGAATGCGGCGGCAGCGGGACGAGGCTGACGTTCGGCGGGACCCGGAGCGCCTTTGCGCCGTGCCAGCCGGCGCGGTCGAGGATCATGACGGCGTGCTCGTCATCGGGGATCGTGGCCGCGAAGGCATCGAGGAAGATCCGCATCGCCTGCGTGCCGACCTCGGGCAGGACGAGACCGAAGGCGGCCTCCCCATCGGGGCGGGCGGCGCCGAAGACATAGGTCCACTCGAAGCGCTGGTCCTGGCGGCCCGGCGGGCGGCGGCCTCGGCTCCACCAGCGATGGCAGAGCCGGCCCTTCTGGCCGACCCGCGTCTCGTCCTGGAACCACAGCGTGATCCGCTTGCCCGGATGCGCCTCGGCCGCGGTCTTCAGCGCAGCCCGCAGCCCGCTTTTTCGAAGCGACGCTGCGCCGCCTCGTCGCTCTTCGGAGGCGTGGGGCGGACCTTCTGCCGTGAGACCCCCTCGCGCCGCAGGATCCGCGACAGGCTCTGCGGGGTCAGGCGCTTGTCCAAGCGAGCCTCGATCTTGAGCGCCCGACCCATCTCCCCTCCATCTCGCCGCTTCGGGAGATGGAATCAGAGATCAGGCCGCAGGGGAACCCTTCAGCCGAGTTCAGAGCTTTCGCGTGCCGGTCGGTATGAGGCGCCCCGAGGCCGGCGGCGCGTCCGCCGGCCTCGGCCTTCGTTACGCTCGGACCCGGCGCACGCCTTCTTCGCCGGAATGCTCGCTAAAGCGATCGCGCCGAGCGCTCGGAGGGTGGCGTGATCCTCACTCCCCGAGGCTCGGCCCACCGCTTCCAGAATGTGGAAGAGAGCGCGGAGCTCCATCACCCCCGCGGGTTCGAGGGCTTCTTCCGCCGTCGTCGAGATGAACCCCCAGGCCCAGCGCGAGATCGACGCCGTCGCCGCTCTGGTCAACCTGCGCTTCGCCCAGTCCGCGCCTGAGGGTCTCGACCTTCCGCTGCGGCGGGCCGGCCTATCGCGGCAGGCGGGCCTTGCCGTAGAAGCCGTAGCGCCGCTTCACCTCCGCCATGTCTTCGGCCGTCAGCAGCGCCGGCTCCCCGACCTGCCGCGCGAGGTGAAACTGACGCGCCAGCGTCTCCAGCTTCACCGCCAGGTCCGCCGCCGCGGCCAGCGTCGCCGCCCGGCAGATCATCCCGTGATTGCCCAGCAGCGCCGCCTTCCGGTCCGCCAGCGCCTCGGCCGCCGCGCGCGCCAGCGCGGTGGACCCGAAGGGGTGGTAGGCGGTGCAGGGTACGTCGTCGCCGCCGAAGGCCGCGACCATGTAGTGGAAGGCCGGGATCGGCCGCCGCAGGCACGACAGCGCCACGCAGTGATCCGGGTGGGCATGGACCACCGCCCCGCAATCGGAATGGGCGCGGTAGATCTCGGCGTGCATCTCCCATTCGCTGGAGGGGATGCCCCCCTCCGCCTCTCCGTCGAAGCCGGTCGGGACCATGTCCCCCGGCTCCGCCCGCTCGAAGGCGCCGCCGGTGGGGGTGATGAGCATGCCTTCCCCGTCCCGCACGCTGACGTTGCCGGACGACCCCGACACCAGCCCCTGCGCCGCCAGCGTCCGGCAGCAGGCGGCCATCTCCTCCCGCAGATCGGTCATCCGCCCCTCCGCATCCGCTCCAGCATGGTCAGGAACATGTCCGGCGGGCCCAGCTTGCCGGACTTGAGGCACAGGGCCAGCGGCTCCGCCCCCTCCGAGACCGTCAGCGCCACCCCGGCCTGCTCATAGGGCCCGACCCGAAGGCGATGCACCCCGAGCGCGTCCAGCACGGCGCCCGAGGTCTCGCCCCCCGCCACCAGGAACCGCCGCGCGCCCGCCTCCCGCAGCCGCGCCGCGAGCCGGCCGAGGATCTCCTCCGCCAGCGTCGCCGCCTCCCGCCGTCCGAGCGCGGCCTGCACCGCCGCCACCTCCTCCGGCGCGGCCGAGGTCGCGACCGCCACCGGCCCGTCGCCCATCCGCGCCAGCGCCCATTCCGCCGCCTCGGCCGCGAGATCCCGCCCCGCCGCCTCCCGCAGGTCGAGCCGCAGCACCGGCCGCTCCGCCCCGAAGAGGTCGAGCTGCTCCCGCGTCCGGTCCGCGCAGCTTCCCGCCAGGATCACCCCCGGCCCCTCCACGCCCGGAATCGGCTCCGCCTCGGCCGAGGGCGGAAGGTCTCCCCGCGCGCGCCAGACCTGCGGATAGAACCCCGCCACCGTCGCTCCACCGCTCATCGCCGGCCAGTCGGCGGTCAGGGCGGCGAGCCGCGCCAGATCCTCGTCCTCGGTCGCATCCGCGATGGCGTAGGGCGCGTCCGCCTCCGCCAACCGGTCCGAGGCCGCCCGCAGCGTCGCCTCCCCCGCCCGGATCGCCTCCAGCCCCAGATGCCCGACCCTGCGCGCGGTCTGCGCCGCCAGCACGCGCCGCAGGTCGGGGTCCGTCATCGGCGTCAGCGGATCGAACCGCTTGGGCGACTCGGACACCAGCTGGTCCGCCACGAACAGATGCGCCTGGAAGACGTAGCGCCGGGCCTCGGGGAAGGCGGGCACGAACAGCATCCGGTCGGCGCCCGTCGCCTCCATGATCTCGTCCGCGCAGGGGCCGATATTGCCCTCCGGCGTCGAATCGAACGTGGCGCAGTATTTCAGGAACACCTGCCGCGCCCCGGCCTCCCGCAGCGCCGCCACGGCGCGCGAGACCTTCGCCCGCGCCTCCGCCGCCGCGATGGTCCGCGTCTTCTGCGCGACCACCACCGCGTCGAGGTCCGCCGCCTCGGCCACCAGCCCCGGATCCGTCACGAAGGCGCAGCGCACGCCCCCCGCGGCCAGCACCGCCGCCAGCTCCACGCCCCCGGTGATGTCGTCCGCGATTCCCCCGAACAGCATCAAAGCCCGGCGAAGCGCGCGATAACGTTGCGGGTGATCTTCATGGTGAACGGGTCCTGGCGCGCCAGCCCCACCACCCATTCGCAGCTTCCGCCCGTGACCACGTGGCCCTCCCCCTTCGGCATGTGCACCAGCATTCCCGACCCGTAGCGATACCGCTCCCGCGCCTCCTCCGGGTCCTCCTCGGGCGCGAGCTTCAGCCACCCCTCGTAGTCGCTGTCCGAGACATAGTAGCGGAAGCCGGGGCCGTCGATCTCGTCCTCGGCGAACTGGGCGGGGGACATGGCGAGGATCTCGATGTTCTCCGGCACCCCCTCATGCGGGACGGCGAAGGGCAGGCCCCGCCGGAAGGTGTAGTCCAGCCCGTCCACCTCGTAGCCGAAGATCCCCGCCTCGGCGCCGAAGACGTCGGCGTAGCGCAGGCCGGTCCCCTCGAACGCCCAGTGCCCGGGCCGATAGACGGTGAACCCCCGGTTCCCCCGCGGCCCGAACCCGCCCCAGCGAGGCGTAGATCCCGTCGCAGGCGTTCACCCCTACCGTGGAGGCGCCGGGCCAGCGAACATGCCGGTCCTCCCACGCCCCCGTCAGCAGGTGGCGCTTGTCGGGATCCCCCGCCACCGGATCGTCGGTCGAGGCCTTGAACTTGTGGCACCGCTGGATGCGCCCCGTCCTCCTCCAGCCGGATCTGCCACATGTAGTTGCCGCCGAAGCGCGCGAGCCCGCCGCCCCGCTCGCACCACGCCTCCACGGCCTTGCGCATCTCGTAAGACCAGTATTCGTCGTGGCCGACCACCACGAGGCACGCGTAGTCGTCCAGGATCTCCGGCCGATGGTGCAGGTCATGCTGGGTGATCAGGTCGAGGGCGAACCCCTCCCGCTCCGCCCAAAGGTGGAAGTGCCGCTCGTACTGCGCCCAGCCGGAGGTGGCGAAGTACTGGCCGAAGCCGTGGGAATAGCCCCATTCCTTCACCGGAAACCGCGGCGCCTCCCCGAAGCGGGGCATGGGTTCCTGCGCGATCCGCGGCGCGCCCTCCGGCAGCCAGACCATGCCGCGGGTCCAGGGCCGCTCCAGGCTCAGCACCGGCGAGGCCGACTGCCCGTCCTCCCCCGCCACGCCGAAATAATGGTTGGCCCCGCCCCAATCGTTGTAGGCGGTCCAGGTTCCGGTCGCGAGCAGGAACAGGATCTTCGACGCCCGCGTCCGCGCCGTCGGGCCGCACCACGAAGAAGTGGTGCTGCACGAAGCGCTCCCCGTCCGGGCGCAGGCAGGTGGAGACCACGCGGTAGAAGCCCGAAATCATGTCCTCCGGGATCCGCCACGTATGCCGCACCGGCCACCCGCAGCCGTCGCGATAGGCGAGCTCCGGCGTGGGCGAATGCAGGCCCGGCAGGTCCTCGGCCACATGCACCGTCTCCGGGTGCAGCCCGTCGCGGTAGATCTCCAGCCGCCAGGACCCGGCGGTGGTGGAGGAATGGAACCGCACCTCGTCGCCCGGATCGTAGGAGATGGCGTCGGTGTAGGTGTAGACGTCAGGAAAGGCCGGATCGTCCCGCGGCGCCTCGTATCGCCAGTCGCTCAACCAGTGCTCGTCGGCATGGCCCTTGCGGATGCGTCGGGGCTGGATGGCGTGGGGACCCGTCTCGGGCGGGACGAAATCGGACATGCGGACCTCTCCGGCTGGGGTTGCGACCTGCGGCGGAGGCGCCGCGACGACTGTTCCGCCTCTGGCGGAGGCCCCGCCCGCGGCGCGGCCCGGGCGAAGGCGCATCTGGCCGGCGCCCCTGCCCTGCGTCGGGACGACGAGACCGTCGGACCAGTCGCTCCGCCTGCAACGCGCCGCGGGCGGAACGGCCCGACCGGGCGCCGCAGCCGACGCGGCGCCCTCGGAAGGATCACGAGGCCAGCAGCTCCCGCGCCACCTCGGCCACGCCCTTGGCGTCGAGCCGGTAGTGGGCGTAGAGCGCGCCCGGCGGCCCCACCTCCACGAACTTGTCCGGCACGCCGTGGCGGCGAAACTTCATCCGCGGCAGGTCGAGCATCGCCTCCGCCACCGCGGTGCCCAGACCGCCGATGACGTTGTGCTCCTCCACCGTCAGGATCGCGCCCGTCTCCCGCGCCGCCGCCTCGATCTCGGCCACGTCCAGCGGCTTGATGGTGTGCATGTCCACCACGCGCACCGACACGCCCTCGCCCGCCAGCGCCTCGGCGGCGTCCAGCGACGGCTTCACCTGCGCCCCGCAGGCGATGATGGTCAGGTCCGCCCCCTCGCGCAGCCGCGCCGCCTTGCCGAAGGCGAAGTCCGCCGGCACGTCCTCGTAGACCACCGGGTCGCGGCCGCGCCCCAGCCGGATGTACATGGCGCCGGGATGTTCGACCGAGGCCCGCAGGATCGCCCGCAGGTGGTTGGCGTCAGTCGCGTTCACCACCGTCAGGTCCGCGATCGGGCGCATCATCCCGATGTCCTCCAGCGCGTGGTGCGAGGTCCCGTAGAACCCCATCGACATGCCCGAATGGCTGCCGATCACCCGCACCGGCATCCGCGGATAGGCGCAGTCGGTGCGGATCTGCTCCGCCGCCAGGATCCCGCAGAAGCTCGCGAAGGTGGCGACGTAGGGGATCATGCCCGCCGAGGCCATGCCGGCCGCCGCCGTGATCATGTTCTTCTCAGCGATCCCGAAGTCGAAGAACCGCTCAGGGTGGCGCGCCTTGAAGTCGTTGGTCCGGTTGGCCGACGCGAGGTCCGCCGTCGCCACCACGATGCGGCGGTCATGATCCGCGAGGTCCGCCAACTCCTCCCCCAGCACGAAGGCCGGCATCGAGGCCGCCGGCGTCCCGCGCACCGACTTCGCGTCCTTGAACGCCGTCTCCCCGTCCGCGGTGCCGCGGAAGATCTCGGACTGGTCCTGGCTCTCGGTCTTGCTCCCGGCGCTCATTCCGCAGGCTCCGCTTCATAGGGCGCCAACCCGGCGTCCAGCTCCGCCATCACGTCGTCGTAGTCCTGGCCCACGAGGTTGCCCACGTGCCAGTCGAGGCTCAGCTCCATCCGCTTCACCCCGCGCCCCTTGATCGTGTCGGCGATGATCACCTGCGGGCGGCCCTTCCCGGCCTCGGGCAGCCCGTCCAGCGCGCCCAGCACCGCATCGAGGTCATGCCCGTCGATCCGCGTCGCCTCCCAGCCGAAGCTGCGGAAGCGCTGCTCCAGCGGCTCCACGCTCATGATGTCGTCGCAGAACCCGTCGATGCAGAGCTGGTTGCGGTCGATGATCGCCACCAGCCCCTGCAGGCCGAAATGGCCGGCGGACATGGCCGCTTCCCAGATCTGGCCCTCGCACAGCTCCCCGTCGCCCAGCATCACGAAGGTGCGGTACTTGCGGTTCTGCACCCGCCCCGCCAGCGCGATGCCCACGCCGATGGAAAGCCCGTGCCCCAGCGACCCCGAGGAGAAGTCGATCCCCGGCACCTTCTTCATGTCGGGATGATCGCCGAACGGGCTCCCGAACCGGGTGTAATCGTCCAGCAGCTTGCCGTCGAAGAACCCCAGATCCGCCAGCACCGGATAAAGCCCGATGGCCGCGTGGCCCTTGGACAGCACGAAGCGGTCCCGGTCCTCCCATTTCGGGTTGGTCGGGTCGATCCGCATATGCGCGTAGTAAAGCGCCGAGAACAACTCCGCGCAGGAGAAGGTCGAGGAATAGTGCCCCGCCCCCGCGATGCGGCTCAGCCTCACCGTCTCGGTGCGCACGAACTTGGCGCGGTCCTCAAGAAACGCGCGGCCGACGTTGCGGCCTCTTTTGGCGTCGCTCATCAGGCGTCCTCCCCGTGCAAGCGTAGCCTCCGATGGATCATATCGGACCGGGCGCGAGCCTGTCGCGCGTCAGCCCTTGCGCTCCTGCCCTTCCATATAGCGGACCAGGTTGCGGCCGCCCTCCAGCAGGTCCTGGCGGATGGCCTCGCGCAGCGAATAGGCGTCGCGCGCCCGCAGCGCATCCAGCACGTTCTCGTGCTGGTGCCGCTCGGCATAGGTGGGGTGCGCGTCGGGATAAAGCTCCGACAGCAGCGGCCCGATGCGGATCCACAGCGACTCCAGCATCGCGATCAGCGTCGGCATCGAGGACCGGTAGTAGAGCCCGAAATGGAAGTCGAAATTGGCCTGCACCGCCGGCCCCCAGTCGCCCGCGATCTCGGCCTCCCGCAGGCGCCTGTGCGCCTCGGTCAGCTCGGCGATGTCCTGCCCGCTGATATGCGGCAGCGCCCGCTCCGCGGCCAGCGGCTCCAGGTTCAGGCGGATGTCCCGGATCTCCAGGTACTCCGCCAGCGTCGCCCGACGCACGCGCACGTAGTGGCGCGGCTTGATCTCGATGGCGCCCTCATGGGCAAGCTGGAAGATCGCCTCCCGCACCGGCGTCTCCGAGGTGCCCATGGACACCGCCAGCTCCCGGATCTTCAGCCGCTGGTTGGGCTTCAGGTCCGCGCGCATGAGCGCCGTCCTCAACCGCCCGTAGACCTGCGAGGACAGGCTCGCGGTGTCCAGCGGCTCGTCCTGCGCCTTGAAGATGGGGGCGGTCTGGTTCATTCGTCCCGGCCCGTCAGGTCCTGGCGCCCGCCAGCGCCGCGAAGGCCGCATCGGTCGCGTCGAGGGCCTCGTCGATATCAGCATCCCCGTGGGCGGTCGACAGGAACATGTTGTGCTTGTGGTGCAGGTAAACCCCGCGCCGAAGCGCCTCCTGGCAGAACCGCTCGCCCAGCTTCGCCTCCGGGTCGTTCTCGAACTGCACCAGCGGCATCTGCGCGGGCCCGGTCTGGACCAGCCCGAAGCCGTGACGCTCCGCCTGCTCCGCCAGCCCGTCGCGCAGCCGCCGCCCCGCACGCTCCAGCACCGCGGGCGCGTCCAGCCGGCGCAGCTCCTCGATGGTCGCGCAGGCCGCCGCCATCGCGGCGCCGCCATACCAGAAGGAGCCGGTGACGAAGACCTGCGTCGCCGCCTCGCAGAAGCGGTCGTTGCCCGTGACCGCCGAGATCGGCCACCCGTTCCCGATCGCCTTGCTCCAGGCGCTGAGGTCGGGCTTCACCCCCACCAGCTCCCAGCTTCCGCCCAGATGCAGGCGGAACCCCGCCCGCACGTCGTCCAGCATCAGCGCCGCATCCGCCTTGTCGCAGATCGCCCGCGCGGTCTGCGCGAATTCCCGCGTCGGCGCCTCCAGCGGACGCGCGAGATCATGCCGGAAGGCCGAGACCATGATCCCCGCCAGATCCCCCTCCGCCGCCTTCGCCGCCGCCTCCAGGGACGCCACGTCGTTGAATTCGTAATGCAGCAGGTGCGCCCGGTCCTCGGTGGTCACCCCGGCCAGCGAGGGAGAGCACCACGGCACCGCCCCGTGATAGGCGCCCTTGGCCACCAGGATCTTGCGCCGCCCCGTCCCCGCCCGCGCCAGCGTCGCGCAGGTGGTGGTCGCGTCGGATCCGTTCTTCTGGAACATGGCCCAGTCGGCATGGGCGACCGTCTCGACCATCAGCTCCGCCAGCCGCACCGCATGCTCGCTCGGCCCGTCCAGCACGTCGCCTTCCGCAATCTGCGCCAGCGCCGCCCCGTCCACCTTCAGATGCCGGTGCCCCAGGATGATCGGCCCCCAGGAGCACATGAAGTCGATGTATTCCCGTCCGTCCACGTCCCGCACCCGGCACCCGTCGCCGCCCGCGAAGAACTGCGGATAGCCCTCCGGCACCGCGGCGGCGCGCTGGTGCCCCCACATGCCGCCGGGAATGACCGCGGAGGCGCGGTCGCGCAGCGCAAGATCGCGGGAGCGGTTGGCGAGATCGGGGGCGAGTGTCATCGGAACCTGTCGGGATTGCCTGCGAAGAAACGTTCGCCCGAGCACTTACGGGGGCGCGCCGGCCACGGTTTTGCCGCCGGTGATATATCATATGCGCGGCCTCCGTTCCGGGTGTCAACGCGAAACATGGGCGCCTGCCGCCGCCATGCCCGACATATGCGCCGGGCGCCCGTTGCTGACCGCTTGACAGGGGCGCGTCCCGCAGTCTCTGATATATCAAAAGGGAGTCGCCGCCTTGTCCAAAGCCTCCGAAGACGCCGTCCTGTCAATCCCCGGCCTGAAGGGCCCGGTCCGCGTGGTGCGCGACCACTGGGGCATCCCCCATGTCCGCGCCGGATTCGAGGCCGACGCCTTCCTAGTCAACGGCTGGATCCACGCGCAGGACCGCCTCTGGCAGATGGACGCCGCCCGCCGCCGCGCGGTCGGCCGCTTCGCCGAATGGGCCGGCCCCTCGGCCGCCCCGCTCGACGTCCTCTCCCGCAAGCTCGGGGTCGAGGCCGCCTCCCGCCGCGACCACGCCGCCCTCTCCGCCCGCGCCGCCGCCATGTGCGACCGCTACGCTGAAGGGGTGAACGCCTTCATCGCCTCGGGCGACCTGCCCGAGGAATACGCCCTCCTGGGCGAAACCCCCGAGCCTTGGGAGCCCTGGCACTGCGTCGCCGTCATGCGCCAGCGGGGCCTGCTGATGGGCTCGGTCTGGTTCAAGCTCTGGCGCGCCGCCGCCCTCGGGACCGTGGGTCCGGAGGGCGTGAACCTCCTGCGCTACGACGACGGCGGCACGGAGCGCTTCGTGACCCCGCAGGACCGGCAGGGCGAACGCTGGCTGGCCACGCTGAAGGACCTCGCCCCCGCCCTCTCGGCCCTGTCGGAGATGGCCGGCGCCGACGCCACCGCCGGCGGCTCCAACAACTGGGCCGTGGACGGCCGCCACACCGCCTCCGGCAGGCCAATGGTCGCCGGCGACCCGCACCGGGCGTTCGAGATCCCGGGCATGTACACCCAGCTTCACCTGACCTGCCCGGAATTCGACTGCCTCGGCTTCTCCGTCCCCGGCGTCCCCGCCTTCCCCCATTTCGGCCATACCGAGCGCGTCGCCTGGTGCGTCACCCACGCCTTCGCCGACATCCACGACCTCTACGTGGAACGCTTCGACGGCCTGTGCTACGCCACCCCCGAAGGCCCCGCCGAGGCGACCGTGACCGAGGAAACCGTCCACGTCCGCGGCGCCGACCCCGTCGCGGTCCGCTGCATCGCCACCCGCCACGGCCCCCTGATCGTGGGCGCGCCCGAGGACGGCCACGCCATCGCCCTGCGCTCCGTCCAGCTCGAACCCACCGACCACGCCCTCGACTGCCTGATCCCGATGCTGGAGGCCGGCACGGTCGCCGATTTCTACGAGGCCACCCGCGGCTGGGGCGTCATCGACCACAACCTCGTCGCCGCAGACGTGGACGGCGCCGTCGGCGTCTCCGTCCGCGCCGTGGTCCCCCGCCGGGACCGCGTCAACGGCTGGCTCCCCGTTCCCGGCTGGACGGGCGCCCACGAATGGGCCGGCATGATCCCGTTCGAGGACATGCCGCGCGAGGTCTCCCCCGCCTCCGGCCGCGTGGTCACCGCCAACAACCGCCCCGTCCCCGACGACTGGCCGGATTACTTCTGCACCGACTGCCATCCCACCACCCGCGCCGACCGCATCGTCGAACGGCTCGACCGCCTGACCGGCATCGAAGCCGACGACATGGTGGACATCCTGCGCGACACCCGTTCCGCTCGGGCGCTGGAGATCCGCGACCGCATCCTCAAAGCCCCCGCGTCCGAGGCCGCCCGCCCCCTCCAGGACGCGCTGCGCGGCTGGGACGGGCGCATGGACATGGGCCTGCTCGCGCCCTCGGTCTACTTCGTCGTCCGGCAGGAGATGACCCGCATCTTCGCCCGCCGCACCGGCCTCGCCGAGGCCGCCTCCGACCCCTTCGCCCAGGTGCCCCCCGGCATCCCGCCCGTGAACCAGCTGTGGTGGACCCTCCCCAACCTGCTGCGCGCCAACGACGAAAGCCTCTTCCGCGGCGCCGGCTGGGACGACCTGATCGCCGAGGCGCTGGAGACCGTCGCCGCCGCCGGCCCCCTCAAGCCGTGGGGAGAGCTTCACCGCCCGGTCTTCGCCCACCCCCTCGGCGCACCTCTTCCCCGACCGCGCCGACCTCGCCCCCGCCTCCGACCCCACCGGCGGCGACGGGGACTGCGTCTGCGCCATCGGCGCCTACCCCTCCGGCGGGCCCGCGGCCACCTACGGCCCCGTCGCCCGCTACGTCTGGGACCTGTCGGACTGGGACAACTGCCGCTGGGTCGTGTTCCACGGCGCCTCCGGCCGACCCGGAGACCCGCACTACTCCGACCAGAACGCCCTCTGGGCGCGGGGCGAGCTCGCCCCCGCCCCCTATTCCCCCGCCGCCGTGGAGGCGAACGCCGTCTCCACGCTGCACCTGCGCCCCGCGTGACGCCCCAGAAAAAGGATGCATCGCGCGCGCTGTGATATATCGTATTTCCGACCGCGGGCCGCAGCGCCCGCGCCTCCGGCGGAACAGCCGCGTCAGACGGCCCACCGCCCCGACTCCAGCAGGGAGCTGACCATGCACCTCCGCAGACTGATCCACCCCGCCATCGCGCTCGCGGTCGCCGCCACCCTCGCCCCCGCCATCGTGCAGGCGCAGGAGCCGAAGATGGGCGGCACGCTCGTCTACGCCAACAACTCCGGCCCCGGCGCGCTCGACCCCCAGATGTCCGCGAGCCTCGTGGAGCTGGAGGTGATCCACCACATGTACGAAGGCCTCGTCACCATCGACGAGAACTACGACACCGCCCTGATGCTGGCCGAGAGCGTGGACGTCTCCGACGACGGCAAGACCTTCACCTTCCACCTCCGCGAAGGCGTGAAGTTCCACGACGGCTCCGAGCTGACCTCCGAGGACGTGAAGGCCACGTTCGAACGCTACGCCCGCATCTCTCCCAACGCCGGCGCCCTCTCGGACGTCGCCAGCTACGAGACGCCGGACGACTACACCTTCGTGGTCAACCTCAACGAGACCAACGCCGTCTTCGTGGACGTGCTCAAGACGCCCGTCTACCCCTTCGTGATCCTGCCCGCCGAGCAGAAGGACGTTGAGCCCCGCCAGATCGACCCCGTCGGCACCGGCCCCTACAAGCTCGGCGAGTGGGTGAAGGACTCCCACCTCGTGATCGAGCGGTTCGACGACTACGTCGCCGACGACCGCCCCGGCCCCAACGGCTACGCCGGCCACAAGACCGCCTATCTCGACGCGATCCGCTACAACTTCGTGCCCGAGGCCAACGCCCGCGTCGCCGCCATGCAGACCGGCGAGGCCGACACCACCACCGCCCTGCCCGACGAACTGCTCGCCCGCCTCGAGACCGAGCCGAACATCGAGCCGGTCACGATCTTCCCCTACTGCCAGCAGTACCTGATCGTGCACTCCCAGCAGGCGCCCACCGACAAGGAGAAGGTCCGCCAGGCCATCCGCACCGCCACCGGGGTCGAGGACATGATCGCCGTGACGGGGGGCAACGGCCGGCTGAACCACTCGATGGTCTATCCGGGCGGCGCCTACTACCAGGGCGACGCGATGGCGAAATACTACAACCAGAACGACCCCGAGGCCGCCAAGGCCCTGCTTGAGGAGGCGGGCTACGACGGCGAGGAGATCGTCCTCCAGACCAACACCAACTACGACTACATGCGCGACTCGATCCTCGTGCTGGCCGAACAGCTCGAGGCCGCCGGCATGAACGTGAAGATCGACATCACCGACTGGACCACCAACGCCTCGAACATGCAGCAGGGCACGGGCGGCTGGAACGTCTCCACCACCTCGTTCTGCTCCAACCCGCTGCTGGGGCCGCAGCAGTGGCAGACGATGATCTACAACTTCCCGCATGTGGAAGGCGACGCGACCCTCGATGAGGCCTACAAGAAGTTCTACACGTCCCTCGACCTCGAGGACCGCAAGGACGCCTGGAACACCATCGAGAACCAGGTGCTGTCGCAGGCCTACATGATCAAGGTGCAGGATCGCGGCTCGAACCGCGCCTACAACTCCGAAAAGGTCCAGGGCTTCCGGAAGTATTACATGAACCACTTCTGGGACGTCTGGCTGGCCGACTGAACCCTGTCGGAGGGGGCGCGTCCGCGCGCCCGCGCCGACCTTGCGGAGGGCTCCGGCCCTCCGCCTTTTCACTTCGGAAGCGTGAATGACCCGCACCATCGCCCTCCGCATCGCGCAGGCCGTGCCCGTCATGTTCTTCGTGGCGGTGCTGACCTTCATGCTGATGCACCTTCTGCCCGGCGACCCCGCCGTGATCATTGCCGGCGACGGCGCCAGCCCCGAGGCCATCGCCCGCATCCGCGCGGATCTCGGCCTCGACCGCCCCGATGCTGGAACAGCTCTGGCTCTGGGTCGGCAACCTCGCGCAGGGGGATTTCGGCCGTTCGCTGATGCTCAACCAGCCGGTGGCCGAGGCGGTGGTCCAGCGCCTGCCCGTCACCCTCTCGCTGGCGCTGGTGGCCTTCGCGATCACGCTTCCCATCGGCATCGCGCTCGGCATCCTGGCGGCGTGCTATCGCGACACCTGGCTCGACACCGGGGTGATGGGGCTGGCGCTGGTCGGCGTGTCCCTCCCCAACTTCTGGATCGCGATCCTGTCGGTGATCCTGTTCTCGGTGACGCTGGGCTGGCTCCCCTCCGCCGGCTACTCGCCGCTCGGGGACGGGTTCATCGACTGGCTGCGGTCCCTGCTGCAACCGGCCGCGGTCCTCGCCCTGTTCCAGATCGGCTTCCTCGCCCGCATGACCCGGTCCGAGATGCTGGAGGTGCTGGACCAGGACTACATCCGCACCGCCCGCGCCAAGGGCGTGTCCGAGCGGACCACCATCGCCAAGCACGCCTTCCGCAACACGCTCGTGTCGGTCATCACCGTATCGGGCTACATCTTCTCGCTGCTGGTCGGCGGCTCGGTGATCGTGGAGCAGATCTTCGCCCTGCCCGGCATCGGCCGCCTTCTGGTGCAGGCGATCATGGCCCGCGACTACCCGGTGGTGCAGGGCACCATGATGCTTCTGGGCTTCGCGTTCGTGTTCATCAACGTCGCGATCGACCTCCTCTACACCGCCGTCGACCCGAGGGTCCGCTATGACTGAGGCCGCCCTCGTCCAGGCCCCGCCCGAGGCGGCGGGCGCCCCCGCCCCCCGCTCGCCGTGGCGGATCACGCTGCGCCGCCTGCGCCGCCACCGCTCCTTCCGCATAGGCGCGATCATCATGATCGTGATCGTGGGCCTGGCGCTGCTCGCGCCGCTGATCACCGACGGCGATCCCAACGGCATGTCGATCCGCAACCGCTTCTCGCCGCCCACCTGGGCCTTCCCGTTCGGCGCCGACAAGTTCGGACGGGACATCTTCACCCGGGTCCTCTACGGCGCGCAGCTTTCGCTGATGATCGGGCTCTCGGTCTCCATCCTCGCGGCCATCGGGGGCGCCATCGTGGGCATGGCCGCCGCGTGGTTCCGCCCGCTCGAACTCGCTCCTGATGCGGATGATGGACGCGCTGCTGGCCTTCCCCGCCATCCTGCTCGCCATCGGCATCAACGCGGCGCTCGGGCCCCAGATCTCCTCGGTCATCATCGCGCTCGCCTCCGCCTACGTCCCCCGCTGCGCCCGCATCGTGCGCGCCTCGGCGCTGGTGATCCGCGAGGCGGACTACGTGGACGCCGCCCGCGTCTCCGGCGCCTCCGGCTTCCGCATCATCCGCAAGCACATCCTGCCCAACTGCCTCGCGCCCCTGCTGGTGACGCTGACCTTCATCTTCGCCTACGCCATCCTGGCCGAGGCCGCGCTCAGCTTCCTCGGCATCGGCCCGCCGCCGCCCCACCCCTCCTGGGGCAACATCGTGGCCGAGGGGCGCGACTACTCGGTCGAGGCATGGTGGATCATGCTCTTCCCCGGCCTCGCCATCTCGCTCTCGGCGCTGGGGATGAACCTGCTGGGCGACGGCCTGCGCGACGTGCTCGACCCCCGCCTGAAGATCGAGGGATGACCATGGCGAACCTCCTCGAAGTCCAGGACCTCTCGGTCGAGTTCCGCGGCGACGACGGCTGGCTGCACGCGGTGGACGGCGTCAGCTTCGACGTCCCCCCCAACGCCTCGCTGGGCATCGTGGGCGAGAGCGGCTCCGGCAAGTCCGTCTCCGCCCTCTCGATCCTGCGCCTGCACGCGAAGCGCAACACCCGGATCTCGGGGAAGATCCTGTTCGAGGGCCGGGACCTCCTGACCCTCCCCGAGCGGGACCTGCGCCGCGTCCGCGGCAAGGACATCGCCATGGTGTTCCAGGACCCGATGCATTCGCTCAACCCGGTCCTGACCATCTCCGACCAGATCGGCGAGACGCTGCGCATCCACCAGGGCCTCGACGGCCGCGCCGCCCGCGCCCGGGCGGTGGAGCTTCTGGACCTCGTGCGCATCCCCGACGCCGCGCGGCGGGTGGACGAATACCCCCACCGCCTCTCGGGCGGGCAGCGCCAGCGGGTGATGATCGCCATCGCCATCGCCTGCCGCCCGAAGCTCCTGATCGCGGATGAGCCGACCACGGCGCTGGACGTGACCATTCAGGCCCAGATCCTCGACCTGCTGCGCGACCTGAGGGACGAGATCGGGATGTCGGTGATCCTGATCTCCCACGACCTCGGCCTGGTGGCCGAGTTCGCCGAGCGGGTGATGGTGATGTATGCCGGCGAGATGGTGGAGCACGCCCCCTCCGAGGCCCTGTTCCACCGCCCCGTCCACCCCTACGCCGAGGGTCTCCTGTCGGCGATCCCCAACGTGGACGCGGACTCGGACCGCCTCGCCACCATCCCCGGCACGATCCCGGAACCCGGCCGCCGCCCCGAGGCCTGCCGCTTCGCCCCCCGCTGCCCCTACGCGGAACCCTCCTGCCGCCGCCGGCACCCCCCCGTCCTGCGCGTGACCGAGGGCCACCACGTCCGCTGCCCGGTCCGCATCCCCGAACCCGCGGAGGTCCGGTGACGCTCCGCCCCAGCCCTTGCGCGCCCGGTGGACCGGGTTCTCCCGCCCGTCGGCGTCGCCCGGCTGCGCCGGCCTCGCCTCCCGTTGGGCGCAGGCGCCCTGCGGGCGGGCTCACGCGGGCGGCCGGGGGGAGGCGCCCGGATCGCGGAACGCGCATCCGCGGGGCCGAGGGGGCTCGATGCCCCCGAGGATCCGCCCCCCTTCGGAACGACGCGCACCCCGCGCAGCCGTCCGGACGCCCCACACGCGTCCGCCCCCGGCCCGCCGCCCCCAACCCCACCCGCGTCCAGCTCGCGGAGGCCCTATGAACGCGCTCGTCCCCCCGCCCCTGGTCGCCGCCGACCCCATCGTCGAGGTCTCGCGCCTCTCCCGCCATTTCGACGCCGGCCGCGCGCCCGGCGGCGGACGCGCCGTACTGCGCGCCGTGGACGACGTCTCGTTCCAGGTGGGGCGGGAGGAAACGCTGGGCCTCGTCGGCGAAAGCGGCTCGGGCAAGTCCACCATCGGCCGGATGCTGGTGGGGCTGCTGCCCGTCACCTCGGGCGAGGTGAAGCTTTTCGGCGAGACGATCACCGGCCCCCGCGGCAGGCGCGGCCTCAACGCCGTGCGCCGGCGGCTGAACTTCGTGTTCCAGGACCCCCACGCCTCGCTGAACCCCAGGATGCGCGTGGGCGAGGCCATCGCCGAGCCCATGGACATCGCCGGCGGCTGGTCGCGGAAGGACCGTGCCGACCGGGTGGCCGAGCTGCTGGAGCTGGTGGGCCTGTCCAGGACCTTCGCCGCCCGCTTCCCGCACGAGTTCTCGGGCGGGCAGCGCCAGCGCATCGTGATCGCGCGCGCGCTGGCGCTGAACCCGGACTTCATCGTCTGCGACGAAGCGGTGGCCTCGCTCGACGTCTCGATGCAGGCGCAGATCGTGAACCTGCTGAAGGACCTGCAGGACCGGCTGGGGCTGAGCTACCTGTTCATCGCCCATGACCTGGCGGTGGTGCGCTCCGTCTCCCGCCGCGTGGCGGTGCTTTATGCCGGCAAGATCGTGGAGGTGGCGGAGCGTCGGGACCTCTACCGCGAGCCGAAGCATCCCTACACCCAGGCGCTTCTGGCCGCGGTGCCGCGGGCGCAGGTGGGCCGTCGCCGGCCCCCGATCACGGGCGAGATCCTGTCGGCCCTGAACCGCCCCAAGGGGTGCAATCTCTGCCCTCGCTGCCCCCACGCCATGCCCGTGTGCAAGGACGTGGAGCCGGAGCTGCGCGAGGTCTCCCCCGGCCAGTTCGCCGCCTGCCATCTCTACTGAGGAACCTCATGTCCGAAGACCTGCTGTTCATGCCGGCGACCGAGGCCGCCGCCCGCATCCGCCGCCGCGACCTGTCGCCGGTGGAGTATCTGGAGGCGGTGCTGGCCAACGCCGAGGCGCAGCAGCCGCGCCTCAACCCCTTCGTGACGATCTGCGCCGACCGCGCGCGGGAGGAGGCGAAGGCGGCCGAGCAGGCGGTGATCGACGGCAAGCCGCTGGGGCCCCTGCACGGCGTGCCGGTGCATGTGAAGGACCTGTTTCCCGACCGAGGGCATCCGCACCACGATGGGCTCGGCCATCTACGCCGACAACGTGCCGGAGAAGGACGACATCCTGGTGACCCGCCTGCGGGACGCCGGCGCGGTGATCTTCGCCAAGACCACCACGCCCGAGTTCGGCCACAAGGGGCTGACCGACGGCCCGGCCTTCGGGACCACGCGCAATCCGTGGGATCTGAGCCGGGGGGCGGGGGGGTCCTCGGGCGGGGCGGCGGCGGCTGTCGCCTCGGGCTGCGGCCCGCTGGGGCTGGGGACGGACGGGGCCGGGTCGGTGCGCATCCCGGCCGCCTATTGCGGGCTGGTGGGGCACAAGCCGACCTCGGGCGCCGTGCCGTTCGAGGAGGCGATCGACGCCTTCTTCTCCTACGCCGCCGCGGGGCCGCTGTCCCGGACGGTGGCGGATGCGGCCCTGATGCACGGGACGCTGGTCGGCCCCTGCGACGCGGACCCGTGGTCCCTGACCGCGCCCCCGTTCGAGCGGATGCGGGCGAAGTGGGTCTCGGACGACCTCCATGGGCTTCGGATCGGCTGGATTCCGCGCATGGCCAACCGGCTGGTGGCGCGCGATGTGGAGGCGAACACGAAGGCGGTGCTCGACCTCTACGCCGCGCGGGGCGCCGAGATCGAGGAGGTCACGGACCCCATCGACTGGATCGAGCAGCCCGGCCGGGTCATGTACCAGGCCAACATCGCGGTGGCCTTCGGCAAGTACGTGGAGCGGTGGGGCAACCGGATGGACCCGGTGCTGCTGGCCTTCATCGAGTGGGGGAAGCGGTTCACGGTGGCCGACTACCGCTCCGCGCAATACGCCCGCACCCGGCTGTTCCGCACCGTGCAGGGGCTGTTCCGGCGCTATGACCTGATCCTGTCGCCCTCCTTGACCCGGACCGCCCTGCCCGCCGATTTCGACGGGGCGCACGGGCAGGTGATGGTGGACGGAGAGCCCAACGGGATCACGCGCGAGGGGATGTCGCCCTACGCCTATCCGTTCAACCTGACAGGGCATCCCTCGCTGGCCGTGCCGTCGGGGTGGGGGGAGGACGGGCTGCCGACCTCGGTGCAGCTCACCGGCCCGTGGCATTCGGACCTGGACCTGTTCCGGCTTGCCTCGGCGATCGAGACCGAGCGGCCCTGGGCGCAGAGGCGGCCGCCGCTGGCGTGAGCGGGGGCCTGCGGATATTTTTCGCATGCGAAAAGGTAGCCGGGGCGGGGACGGTCTTGTCTATGGAAGGCGATCTGTTTCCCTTGAACCCTGCACAAGCTGTTGATGTTCATAGCTTCGGGGACTGAAGGGGGCGTCCCGCCGGGGGGACTACGAAAGGTTGACGGCGTGCGCCCGCGGCTCGGTTTCGGGGAAGTGGCAGGCGGCCTGCTGGCCGGGGGCGAAGGGGCGCAGGGCCGGCGTCTCCTGCGCGCAGAGGTTCTGCGCCTTCCAGCAACGGGTGCGGAACGGGCAGCCCGAGGGCGGGTCGATGGGGCTGGGCAGGTCCCCCTCCAGCGTGATGCGCTTTCGCCGCCGCTCCTGGCGCGGATCGGCCAGCGGCACGGCCGAGAGCAGCGCCTGCGTGTAGGGGTGCCGGGGGCTGGCGAACAGCGTCTCGGCAGGCCCCGTCTCCACGATCCGGCCGAGATACATCACCCCGATCCGGTGGGAGACGTAGCGCACCACCCCGAGGTCATGGGCGATGAACACGTAGGCCACGCCGAGCCGCTGCTGGAGGCGCTTGAGCAGGTTGAGCACGCCCGCCTGCACCGAGACGTCGAGCGCGGAGACCGGCTCGTCCAGCACGATCACCTTGGGGTCCAGCGAGAGGGCGCGCGCGATGCCTATGCGCTGGCGCTGGCCGCCCGAGAGCTCGTGCGGGTAGCGGTCGGCCATGTCCTGGGGAAGCTGGACGAGGGAGAGAAGCTCGCGCACCCGCGCCTCGGCGTCGGCGCGCGGGAGGCGGGCGAGGCGCATCCCCTCCAGCAGGATCCGGCGCACGGTCATGCGGGGGTGGAGCGAGGCGAGGGGGTCCTGGAAGACGATCTGCAGGTCGCGGCGCAGCTCCGCCATCTCCCGCGACGAGGCATGGGCGACGTCGGCGCCGGCCAGCAGCACGCGCCCGGAGGTGGGGTCCAGCAGCCGGGTGATGCAGCGGCCGAGGGTGGACTTCCCGCAGCCGGATTCGCCGACGAGGCCGAAAGTCTCGCCGGGGGCGACGTCGAAGGAGACGCCGTTGACGGCGCGCAGCGTGGCGCGGGCGCCGAACAGGGTCTCGCGCCGGACGTGGAAGTCCTTGGAGACGTTCTCGACCTGGAGGACGGGGGCGGTCATCGGGGGGCCTCGGGGCGGGGACGCGGGGCGGGGGGAGCGGCAGGGAGGGGCGGCGGGCGCCTGCGCCATCCCCCGAGGGGGGCGGGTCCGAGGGGGCGTCGAACCCCGTCGGACCCGCGGATACGCCTCCGGCGATCCGGGCGCCTGGCCCTCGCCACCTGCGCAAGCCCGCCCGCAGGGCGCCTGCGCCGGACAGGCGGCGAGGCCCGGCGCCAGCGGGGGTGAAGGCGGATGCGCGTTCCGCGATCCCGGCGCCCGGCCCCGGCCCCCCGCGTCAGCCCCCCCGCAGGGCGCGCGCGCCGAACAGGAGGCGAGGCCAGGCGCCAGCGGGGGGGAAGGCGGATGCGCGCTCCGCGATCCCGGCGCCTGGCCATGGCCGCCCGCGCAAGCCCGCCCGCAGGGCGCCCTCCCCAGACGGGAGGCGAGGCCCCGCGCCAGCGGGGGCGAAGGCGACGGGCGGGAGAACCCGGGGAACCGGGGGCGGAGGGCGCCGCGCGGGGCGGCGCCGCTCCGGCCCTTCCCCGCAGGCTGGGGAGGAAGGCGCGAGGGCGGCTGGCGAAGCGTGGTTCGGCGGCGGTGGGGGCGCGGGGCGTCATGCGGGGGCGCCCTCGGGCAGGGTCTCGGCGTGGTGGCAGGCGGAGAGGGTTGCGCCGACGGGGCGAAGGGGCGGGTCCTCGGCCACGCAGATCTCGGTCGCGAGCGGGCAGCGCGGGTGGAAGGCGCAGCCCCGGGGGCGGGCCCAGATGGTGGGGGGGGCGCCTTCGATCGGCGTCAGCTCGGCGGCGGCGTCGAGGGTCGGCAGCGCGGCGAGCAGGCCGTGGGTGTAGGGGTGGCGCGTCTGGTGGAAGATGTCGTCGGCCGTGCCCCGCTCCACGATCCGGCCGCCGTACATCACCGCGATCTCGTCGGCGGCGCCGGCCACCACGCCGAGGTCGTGGGTGATGAGCACGAGCGCGATGCCCAGATCCTCGCGCAGCTTCTGGAGGAGGTCGAGGATCTGGGCCTGGACGGTGACGTCGAGGGCCGTGGTCGGCTCGTCCGCGATCAGCAGGTCCGGGCGGTTGGCGATGGCCATGGCGATCATGGCGCGCTGGCGCATGCCGCCGGAGAATTCGTAGGGGTATTGCGACAGGCGCCGGCGCGGCTGGGGGATGGCGACGGAGGCGAGGAGGTGCTCGGCCTCGTCCAGCGCGGCGCGGCGGGTGGCTTTCGGGTCGTGGAGGGTGATGGCCTCGGCGATCTGGTCGCCCAGCGTCAGCACCGGGTTGAAGGCGGTGAGGGGGTCCTGGAAGATCACGCCGATCTCCTTGCCGCGGAGGCGGCGGATCTCGGGTTCCGGCATGCCCACCAGCTCCCGCCCCTTGAAGCGGGCCGAGCCTTCGACGCGGGCCTTGGGCGGCAGGAGCTGCAGGAGGGCCATCATGGCCACCGACTTGCCGGAGCCGGATTCGCCGACGATGCCCAGCACCTTGCCAGGGTCGAGCGAGAGATCGACGCCGCGCACCGCCTCGGCCCAGCCGTCGCGGCCGGGGAAGGCGGCGCGCAGGCCGCGGAGTTCGAGGAGCGGGCTCAACGGCGCCTCCGGTGGAGGGGGGCGGGCCGCGCGGCCCCGGTCCGGTCGGGGGCGGCGGCGCGTCGGCCGGGGAAGTACGGGTGCGGGCTCAATTGTCCCTCTTGTCGAAGAGGTCGCGCAGGCCGTCGCCCAGGAAGGAGGCGGCGACGACGACGGTGAGGATGGCCATGCCGGGGCCGAAGGCGATCCACCAGGAGTAGAACTTGGTGGCCCCCTCCGAGATCATGGAGCCCCATTCGGGCGTGGGGGGCGTCATGCCGAGGCCGATGAAGCTCAGCGATGCGGCGAGCAGCACCACCTGCCCGAAATCCGTCGAGGCGTTGACCAGCGTGGGCGTCCAGCACAGCGGCATGACGTGGACGGTGAGGACGCGCAGCGGGCCGGCGCCGCCTGCCACGGCGGCCTCCACATGCTCCCGCTCGCGGACCTCGAGGACCTGGGCGCGCATCAGGCGGGCGTAGACGGGCCACCAGACGATGATCATGGCGAGGGCGGCGTTGACGATGCCGGGGCCCAGCGCGGCGGCGATGGTCATGGCGAGGAGGATGGGGGGGAAGGAGAGGGTGACGTCGGCCGCGCGCATGAAGAGCGCGTCCACCCAGCCGCCGAAGAAGCCCGCCAGCGCGCCGGCGGCGGAGCCGATGGCCACCGCGGCGGCGACCACGGCGACGGCCACGGGAATAGACCATTGCGCGCCGTAGAGGGTGCGCGAGAGGACGTCGCGGCCCAGCATGTCGGTGCCGAGCCAGTGGTCCCAGGAGGGCGGCTGGAGGCGGCGGCCGGCCATGCGCAGGGGGTCGTCCAGCCCCCACCAGTGGACGGTGGCGGCGGCGACCACCCAGAACAGCAGGATGAGGGCGCCGAGGACGGCGAGGCGGGGGAGCCTCGGGGGCCGGCGGAGCCGGGCGTGCCAGGGGCGGCGGGCGCGGGCGGGCGCGAGGCCGTGGGCGGCGGAGGTGGGCTCGGGCACGGCGGTCATGGGCGGGCCCCCGGGCGCGGGCCGAGGGGCGTGGAGCGGCGGCGGGCTTGCGGTGCGAGATGGGGAGTGGGCGCGGAGGCGGAGCGGAGGGGTGCGAGGCGGCAGGCAGGCGCTGCCGGATGGCGCGAGGGCGCGGGGGCGCGGGAGGCGGGCGCCGCCGGATGGCGCGAGGGCGGCGCGGCGTGGCGGAGGGGCATGGGGGCCGGGTGGCGCGTCGCGAGGCGCAGGAGGGCGGCGGGGGTCATGCGTCGATCCTCACCCGCGGGTTGGCGAAGGCGTAGGCGATGTCGGTCAGCAGGTTCGCCAGCAGGAAGGCGGTGGCGCCCACGAGGGTGACGCCGACGATGGCGGGGAAGTCCAGCGACCGGGCGGCGGAGACGGCGTAGGAGCCGATGCCGGGCCAGGAGAAGATGGTTTCGGTCAGCACCGCGCCCGTGATGAGGTAGGCGAAGGTGAAGCCGATGATGGTCAGCGCCGGGATCAGGGCGTTGCGAAGCGCGTGGCGCATCAGGACCACGTTCTCGGGCGCCCCCTTGGCGCGGGCGGTGCGGATGTAGTCCTGCGACAGGGCCTCCAGCAGGGAGGAGCGGATCATGCGGGTCACCACGCCGGTCACGGACCAGCCCAGCACGAAGGCGGGCAGGATGATGTGGGCGACGGCCTCGCGGAACAGGGCCCAGTCGCCCGCCAGCGCGGCGTCGAGGATGTAGAAGCCGGTGACCTGCGGCGGCGCGATGGAGCGGGGGTCGATCCGCCCCGTCCCCGGCGCCCAGCCGAGCTGGACCGAGAAGATGTAGAGCAGGATCAGCCCCGACCAGAAGATCGGCAGCGACGAGCCCAGCAGCGCGAAGGCCCGGGCGGCGGCGTCCATGGGAGAATTGCGGAACCGCGCCGCCAGCAGGCCGAAGCCCACGCCCGAGCCTACGCCGAGGAACATGGCGGCGAACACCAGCTCCAGCGTGGCCGGCAGGCGGGCGGCGATGTCCTCCATCACCGGGCGGCGGGTGAGGAACGAGGTCCCGAGGTCCCCCTGCAGGAGGTTGCCCATGTAGATCAGGTAGCGGGCCGGCAGCGGCTGATCGAGGCCCCAGCGCGCCTTGGCGGCGGCCACGACCTCGGCGTTGTCCATCATCCGCTCGGGGATCAGGGCCGAGAGCGGATCCCCCCCCGAGATCTGGGAGAGGAGGAAGGCGACGCTGGCCACGCCCAGCAGCAGCAGGGGCGTGACCATCAGCCGGCGCAGGAGGTAGCGCAGCATTGCGGTCAGGTCCTCGGGTCGGGAAGGCGGGACGCGGCGGCGCGGGCCGCACGCGGGACGGGGGGCCGCGATCGGCCTGTTCCGCGGGTGCGGGAGGGGGGCGTGTCGGGGCGGGCCGCAGGGCCGGGCGGCAGGCGAGGGGGCGAAGGATCGGGTCGGGCGGGACGGCCTGGGGCCGCGGCGGAGGGCGTGCAGGGCGGCGGGCGCACCCACCCCATCCCTCCCCCGCGGGCGGGGGAGGGAGGCGCCTCGGGGCGGGCCGGGGGGCCGGGCGGCAGGCGGCGGCGCAGGGGGAACGGCGAGGGATCGGGGCGGGCGGGGCGGCCCAGGGCCGCGGCGGAGGCCGTGCGGGTCGGCGGGCGCCGCTGGCTCGTTCTTCCCCCGCGGGCGGGGGAGGTGGGCGCATCGGGGCCAGCCGAGGGTGCGAGCGGCGGGCGCGGGACTGCGGCCCCGCCGTCGGGCCCGTCCGCCCGGGCGGGCCGATATCGAAGGACCGCGACGGCCGCCCTGCCCCGCGGGTGCGGAGGCGCCGGGAGGGGCGGGCGGGGCGTCGCGGTCACGGGGCTCACTCGGCCGGCTTGATCTCGGCCAGCGGCAGGTTGCAGCAGGCGGAGTAGCGGACGCCCTCGATGTCCTTGCGGTGGGCGATGACGAGGTTCGGGGACACCAGCGGGATGATGATGTTGTCGGCCATCATCTCCTTGGCCAGCTCATGCCAGGAGGCGATGTTCTCCTCGCCGGACTGGCCCAGCGCCTGCTTGTAGAGTTCGGCCTCCTTCGGGTTCTGCACCAGCTCGGGCGTGGAACCGCCGGCGCGCTTGAACCACGAGGTGCCGGGCATCATTGCGAAGTAGCCGGGATATTGCGCGGTGCCGAAATAGTCGGGGGCGTAGTAGACGGCCGTCATGCCGAGCTTGCCGCCGTTCAGCTCATCCACCCAGACCGGGAAAGTCAGCGGCTTGAGCTCCAGCGTCACGTTCACCCGCGCGAGGTCCTGCTGCACCTTCTGCGCGAGGAAGTTCAGGTCCACCCCGTAGACGTTGAGGTTGGGGTAGCCCATCACCAGGCTGAAGCCGTCGCCGTGGCCCGCGGCCTCCAGCATCTCCTTCGCCTTGTCCACGTTCTCCTGCCGCGGCTCCAGGCCCTTGGCCCCGGGGAAGCCGTTGGGGATCGGGGCGGGGTTGGGCTCTCCGGCGCCGCCGACGGTGAATTCGATCGCGCCCTGGTAATCGATGGCGTAGGTCAGCGCCTCGCGCACCTCCGGCGTCAGCACGTCGTTCCCTCCGGGGACGAAGGCCACGTAGACGAAGTTGAAGGAGGGGATCTGCTCGGTCACCACCTCGTCCGACCCGATGTTGGAGGCCGTGTCAGGGTCGATCTGCATGGCGATGTCGGCGGCGCCGGACTCGAGCGCCTGGGCCTGGGAGACGGCGTCCTGGATCTCGTCGATCACGACGGTGGAGAAGGCGGGCTTCTCCTTCCAGTAGTTCGGGTTCGCCTCCAGCCGGATCTCGTCGTTGGGGGCGTAGTTGGCGAGCATGTAGGGGCCCGAGCCCGCCGAGTTCTCCATGAACCAGCTCTCCGCCTGATCGGCGGCGGCGGCGTCCTCGCCGGCGGCGGCGCCATGCTCGGAGGCCACGTCGGAGTTCATGATGGCGATGTAGGCGGCCGAGAGCTTGTTGATGAACTCGGAGTTCGGGCCGTCCAGCGTCACCTTCACGGTGTGGGCGTCCACCGCCTCGGCGGAGGTCATGCCCTCCATCAGGAAGGACGGCGAGGCCTTGAGGTTCAGCACCCGCTGGAGGGACCAGACCACGTCCTTCGCCTCGACGGGCGAGCCGTCGGAGAAGACGGCGTCGGGGGCGAGGTGGAAGGTGAACCCGGTCATCTCCTCGTTGCTCTCCCACTTCGTGGCGAGGCTGGGGACGATGCTCTCGTTGTCGGGGGCCAGCGTGACGAGGGTGTCGTAGGTGGCGCTGACGTAGATCTGGCAGGTGTCGCAGAACGCGCGCGAGGGATCGAGCGAGTTGATGTCCATGGCCCGCGCCACGACGAGCGTGTCGTCCTGCGCGTGGGCCGCAAGGGGGGCGAGGACGGCGACGAGCGCGGCCTTCGCGATGCTGGCATGTCTTGTCATGGGCCTCTCCTGTCGGGGCGCCGCCTCAGCCGGCCCGCAGCGCCTGGAGCGCGGCGAGCTGAGCGGGCGGTTCTATGGACGCGCGGTTCTTCTTGAGATCCTCGAAGGCCGCGCCCGTGGCCTCCAGGGTCCTGGTCACGTCCGCCTCGGTCATCGCGGCGTTGGCGAACATGTTGTGGTAGGGGCTCATGTAGGCCCCGCGGCGCAGCGCCTGCGCGCACCAGTGGTAGCCGAGGCGGAAGTCGGGGTCGTTCTCGAACAGGATCATCGGCAGGGCCGAGGGGCCGGACTGGCGGAGCTGGAAGCCGAAGGAGGCCGCCTGTTCGCCGAGCTGGCGGCGCAGGCTGTCGCCGATGGCGGTGAGGCGCTCGAGGTAGTCGGTGTCGCGGATGATGCGCAGGGTGGCGAGGGCGGCGGCCATGGGCACGGCCGAGAACCAGAAGGAGCCGGTGACGAAGATTCGGGAGGCGGCCTCGCGCGCGCGGTCGTTGCCCAGAAGCGCCGAGATGGGCTGGCCGTTGCCGATCACCTTCCCCCAGGCCGAAAGGTCGGGCTTCACGCCGACCACGGACCACGAGCAGTCGCGCGCGAGGCGGAAGCCGGAGCGCACGTCGTCCACCACCAGCAGCGCGTCGCGGTCGTCGCACAGCGCGCGCACCCCTCGGGCGTACTCGGCGTCGAGCGGCGTCTGGTCGGCGAAGGTCTCCATCCGATAGGGGGTGGCGAAGACCGCGGCGAGGTCGTCGCCCGCGAGGTTCGCCGCCGCGGTCAGGCTGTCGAGGTCGTTGTAGTCGAAATAGATGATGTGGGCGCGGTCCTCGGGCACGATGCCGGCCAGCAGCGGCGTGTTCCAGGGCGCGGCCCCGTGATAGGCGTTCTTCGCGATCAGCACCTTGCGGCGGTTGCGGTAGGCCCGCGCGGTCACCAGCGCCATGGAGGTCGCGTCCGCGCCGTTCTTGCAGAACATCGCCCAGTCGGCGTGGGAGACCATGGCGGTGAAGGCCTCGGCCAGCTCCACCATCGCGGGGCCGGGGCCGGTCATGGTGTCGCCCCGCGCCTGCTGGTCGGCGACGGCCTGCATCACCTCCGGGCGCCCGTAGCCCAGCAGGTTGGGCCCGTAGCCGCACATCCAGTCGATGTATTCGTTGCCGTCCACGTCCCAGAGGCGGGCGCCCTCGGCGCGCTGGAAGAACTGGGGATAGCCTTCGGGCGCGAGGCGCGTGCTCTCGTGCCCGTACATGCCGCCGGGAATGACGCGGGCGGCGCGCTCCCGCAGCTCACGGTCCCGGCTGTTGGTCATGGACGGCTCCCCCGTTCCGCATGTCGGTCCGATGACGCTAACCAGCATAAATTCGGCCGGCAAGCGGCGATGATGATGAGTTGGTCATCATGCTGCACCTGCACAAAAAGCGGGCGGGCGCAGCGGGAAATCCCTGCGATCCGGCGATATATCAGCAGAGTAAGGAAGCCATGCGATCTTTCGGCCGGTCCGCGCGCGCCGCCATGCAACCGCAGGTGGGTGCGGTTGGTGATAATGAATTCGACTAAGGGGCCGAGTCGGGGTGGCGGCGGGGCAACTCCTCGGGCAGCCAGCAGCGCAGATAGGCGCAGGAGGCGCGGATGCTCTCGCGCAGGTAGTCCTCGGTGATGCGCCCGGTTTCGGACCAGGAGATCGCCCAGATCCCGTCCATCAGCCCGATGGAGATGGCGAGCCAGCGTTCGAGGTCCTTGAGGTGGGCGCAGTCGAAATGCCGCCGGAAGGCCTCGGCCGAGGTGGCCGCCAGCGCCGCGTTGCCGCCGAGGTCGAGGTTGCGCACCTCGGCCGAGACGCCGGCCCCCATGAACAGGCGCAGCGAGGCGGGGTGCGCGTTGAGATAGGCCGCGCCGTTGCGCTGGCGGGCGGCGATCAGGGCCTGCCAGCTCTCGGGTTCCTGCTCCAAGGAGCGGCGGGCGAGGTCGGCGAGCCGGCGGTGGTAGCGCCCCGCCAGGGCCACCAGCACCGCCGTGCGGTTGCCGAAGAAGTGGTAGACGGAGGGCAGCGGCACCCCGGCATGGGCGGCGATGGCGGCGAGGCTGACCTCCTCGTCGGGCCGGGTTTCCAGCAGGTGCTCGGCGGCGTCGAGCAGCGCCTCGAACCGCTGCACGCCCCGGGCGCGCTGGGGGCGGCGCAGGGGCGCGCGGCGTTCGAACTCGGAGGGGTCGCTGGCGGTCATTCCGGCAGCATGGGGCGGGGCGCGGGCGCGGGGCAAGGGGCGGCGGCCGGACCCGCGGCGAGGCTTCGGGCGGCGGCCGGGGCCGGTCGGCGGTCGCCAGAGGCCCGACGCCTGCCATGCGCCGCGGGCGGGAGCGCGCCAAGGGCGCGACAGCCGACGCGGCGCCTGCGGGGCGGTCGGGAGAGCGTGCGGTGCGCCGAGCCCTCCGGCGCCTGGCCGGCCGGCGGACGGGACCGACCGGCGGCTCGCCCTGCCTCGCGGTTCGGTCCGCCGGGTCTGCCGACGCCCGGAAGACGCCGCCTCGCTCCCTCGCGGAGAGGCGGCGCGGACAAGCTGGACACCCGCAAGAACCCGATGATCTGAGTGATCTTGGCCGAGCGGGCCGGTTAGTCGACGTGGCCTCGCCCCGGACCGGCGTGAGGTGGTCCGCTTCGGCGCCTCTGGGGCGCTTTCGGGCGAACTCATCCCATGGCGCGCCCGCGCTCATGGAAGACCAGGCGGTCGAAATTGTAGGCGAGGTTGGCGAGCGTCAGCTTCGCCTCCGCGCGTGCCAGGCCGATGGTGCGGACGAACAGCCCGAAGCGGTTCTTCTGGTGAGCGAAGACGTTCTCGACGGCGGCGCGGATCGCCGACTTCCTGGCATTGACCTGCGCCGTGCGGCTGGGCATCGGTTCGCCTGCCGGCTTGCGACGGTGGATGCGACTGACGAGCATGCGCTCCGCCAGCCATTTCTCGTTGCGCTGCGAGCGATAGGCGCTGTCGGCCCAGACCTCCGAGCCGGTGTTCTCCGCGCTGACCAGCCGCCGGAGCTGCCGGCCGTCGGCCGCCGACGCCGAGGTGACCGTGCTCTCTCGGATGAAGCCGAAGCGCCGGTCGATGCTGATGTGGGATTTGCAGCCGAACGCCGGGACCGCGATCATCGGCAGCGGCGTCCCGTCCGGGCGATGCCGCACTTGTCGCCCACCTTCAGCGTCCAGCGGGCGTTCGTGTCCTTCTGCGCCGCCTTGTTCGGCTCGTCCGGCCGGATCTCCTTCGCCGGCTTGCCCGCCTTGATCGCCGCCTTCTCGGCCTCGGTATTGCGCTGCTTCGGAGCCGGCACGAGGCTGGCGTCGACGAGCTGGCCGGCCATCGGGACGCACCCCTTCTTCTTCGGCTGCCGGTCGAAGGCCTTCATCGCCGCTTCAGCGTCCCGGTCTCGGTCAGGCGGTTCCGGAAGTGACGGATGGTGTTCTCGTCCGGCGTCGGCGCGCCGAGATCGAAGCCCGGGAACCGCATCCATGACAGCCGGCCCCGGACCATGAACTCCATGCGCGCATCGCTGAGGTTGCGCTGCGCCTGAAGGATCAGCGCCTTGAACGTCGAGACCGGGTCGAACGGCGGGCGGCCCCCCTTCGAGCCGTCGCTGTAGCCCAGCCCCTCGACCAGCCAGGGCCGGAAGTGTTCGAAGTCCACCGTAGCCTCGAGGACCTCCAGCGGATCGCCGTGCCTGCTCAGCCGCTCCAGGCGCTCCGTGAGCCCGAACAATCCCGACTGCTGCATCATCGCTCCTCCCGATCCGATCGGGCGAGTGAACCAGATCGCTGCTGAGCGTGGTAGGTTTTTGCGGGTGTCCAGATACCCCTCGGCTCCCCGACAGGCCCGCCTCGCCTTCCCTGCGGCCGCCTCTTGCAGCCCGAGGGAACGGCGCCGCGCCATGGTCGTTCCTTCCACTTCACGTCCCCGCCCCGGAGAGCCGCGCCCCATGAGCAAATCCACCTGGATCGCCCTCGGCATCGTCGTCCTCGCGGGCGGCTGGCTCGCGAGCGGCGAGCTGGGCGGGCCGGAGGCGCCGGAGGCCGCCGAGCCCCGCCGCCCCGACCCCGTGCTGGTGCAGGCCATGGCCTCACGCGCCCGGCCGGTGGAGCGGTTCGTGGTGGTGCAAGGCGACGCCGACAGCTTCCGCAACGTGCAGGTCCGCAGCCGGGCGGAGGGCTACGTGGAACGGCTGGCCGCCGCGCAGGGGGACCGGGTGGCGCGGGGGGACCTGCTGATGGTCCTCGACCCCGGGGAGCTGCGCAGCCGGCGCCAGGAGGCGGAGGCGCGGCTCAACCAGGCGCGGGAGGACTTCGACGCCGGCCGCCAGCTGGTGAACCGCGGCGTGCTGTCCAGCCAGGCGCTTCGCGAGCGGCGCACCGCCTTCGAAGCGGCGCGCGCCGAGCTGGACCGCATCGGGCGCCTGATCGCCGACACCCGGATCGAGGCGCCCTTCGGCGGCGTGGTGGAGAACATGGCCGCCGAGTTGGGCGAGGTGGTGCGCGTGGGCGAGGCGGCGGCGACCCTCGTGGATCTCTCGCCCCTGCGGGTGAACGTCCGCGTCTCCCAGCAGGACGTCGCGCAGGTGGAGGAGGGCGGCCCCGCCGGCGTCGCCTTCGCCACGGGGGCGGAGGCGTGGGGCCGCGTGTGCTTCATCTCCCGCGTGGCGGATGCGGCGACGCGGACCTTCCTGGTGGAGGTGCGCGTGCCGAACCCGGAGGGGGACGTGCCCTCGGGCGTAAGCGCCGAGGTGCAGGATCCCGGTGGGCGCGGTGGAGGCGCATCTGGTCTCGCCCGCCATCCTCGCCCTGGGGGATGACGGGCGGCTCGGGGTCAAGACGGTGGAGGCGGAGAACACGGTCGCCTTCCATCCGGTGGAGGTGGTTCAGGCCGAGGCGCAGGGCGTCTGGGTCCGCGGCCTGCCCGACGAGGCGCGGATCGTGACGCTCGGCCAGGGCTTCGTTCGCCAGGGCGAGACGGTCCGGGTGGCGGAGGCGGAGGCGGACGCCCTGCCCGAGGGCCCCCGGGACGCGACGGCGGAGACGCCCGCCGACGCGCCCGCCCCCTCGATCTGCGATCTGGATCCGCAGGAGGACATGGCCTTGCGCTCCCCGGAGCCGGAGGGCGGAGCCGCCGCCGACGAAGGCGCGGCGGTCAACCCCGGGGCCGAGGGAACCGACGCGCCCCGCACCGCCCCCCGGCCGGAGCCCCGGCCGTGAAGGCGATCATCGAGGCGGCCTTCTCGCGCACCCGCACCGTGCTCCTGCTGCTGGTGGTCCTGCTGGCGGCGGGCACGGCCTCCTATGTCGCGATCCCGAAAAAGTCCTCGCCCGACATCCCGATCCCGACCGCCTACGTCTCGGTGGTCTACGAGGGCATCTCGCCCGAGGACGCGGGACGGCTGCTGATCCAGCCGCTGGAGACGGAGCTGTCGTCCATCGCCGGGGTGGACGAGATGACCGCGACGGCGGCCGAGGGCTACGCCGCGGTCACGCTGGAATTCGACCCCGGCTTCGATTCGGACGAGGCGCTGGACGAGGTGCGCCAGGCGGTGGACGACGCCCGCCCCGAGCTGCCCTCGGGCGCCGAGGAGCCGGTGGTGACGGAGGTGAACACCTCCCTCTTCCCGATCCTGACCGTGATGCTGTCGGGCCCCGTTCCGGAGCGGACGCTGGTGTCGCTGGCCAACGGCCTTCAGGACGACCTGGAGGGCGTGCCCGGCGTGCTGGAGGTCGAGATCGGCGGCGACCGGGACGAGATGCTGGAGGTGCTGATCGACCCCACGGCGCTGGAAAGCTACGGGATTTCGTATGAGGCGCTGCTCAACCAGGTGCAGCGGAACAACCGGCTGGTGGCGGCGGGGTCCATCGACACCGGGGCGGGGCGGCTGACCCTCAAGGTGCCTGGCGTGATCGAGACGCTGGAGGACGTGCGGAACCTGCCGGTGAAGGTCACGGATCAGGCGGTGGTGACGCTGGGCGACGTGGCCCTGATCCGCCGGACGTTCGAGGATCCGACCGGCTTCGCCCGCATCGCCGGCCAGCCCGCCGTCAGCCTGGAGGTCAAGAAGCGCGTCGGCGCCAACATCATCGAGACGGTGGACGCCGTGCGCGCGCTGGTGGCCGAACGGCGGGCGGAGTGGCCCGACACGGTGCAGGTGGACTTCCTGCAGGACGAGAGCGAGCAGGTGGAGACCATGCTCGGCGACCTCCAGAACAACGTCATCAGCGCGATCCTGCTGGTGATGGTGGTGATCGTGGCGACGCTGGGATGGCGGTCGTCGCTGCTGGTGGGGATCGCCATTCCGGGGTCGTTCCTCGCGGGCGTCGCGGTGCTGTTCGCCATGGGCTACACGCTCAACATCGTGGTGCTGTTCTCGCTGATCCTGGTGGTGGGGATGCTGGTGGACGGCGCCATCGTCATCGCGGAATACGCCGACCGCAGGCTGGCGGAGGGCGCCTCCCCGCGGGAGGCCTACGCCGACGCCGCCACGCGCATGGCCTGGCCGGTGATCGCCTCCACCCTCACCACGCTCGCGGTCTTCGCGCCGCTCCTGTTCTGGACCGGCGTGGTGGGGGAGTTCATGAAATTCCTGCCCACCACCGTGATCTTCACGCTGACCGCGTCGCTGTTCATGGCGCTGATCTTCGTGCCGGTGCTGGGCGGCGTGCTCGCGCGCCGCGACCCGCAGACGCCGGAGGCGCTGGAGGCCCGTCGAGAGGCGGAAGCCGGCGACCCGAAGCGCCTGCCCGGCGGGACGGGCGCCTATGCGCGGCTGCTGGCGCGGGTGATCGCGCGTCCCGCCTTGACGCTGATCGTGTCTTTCGGAGCGCTCGCGGCCTCCTACGTCGCCTATTTCCAGTACGGGAGGGGGGTGGAGTTCTTCCCCTCGATCGAGCCCGAGGTCGCGCAGGTCCAGATCAAATCCCGCGAGACGCTGTCGATCTGGGAGAAGGACCGGCTGGTGCGGGCGGTCGAGGACCGCATCGTCGGCGCCCCGGGGATCGAGCACATATATTCCCGCACCTTCGGCAACACCCAGGGCGCCTCGGGGCTTTCGGAGGACGTGATCGGGGTCATCCAGCTCGACTTCGAGGACTGGGACCTGCGCGCGCCCGCGGCGGAGATCCTCACCGATATCCGCGCGCGCACCGCGGACGTGCCGGGGCTGGCGCTCCAGGTGCGGGAGCAGGAGGGGGGGCCGGCCTCCGGCAAGCCGGTGCAGGTGGAGCTGACCTCCTCGGACGCGGACGCGCTCCAGGCCGCGAGCCGGACCGTGCGGGACGCGATGCAGCGGCTCGGCGGCTTCGTGGATGTCGAGGACACCGGGCCGATCCCGGGCGTGGAGTGGCGCCTGGAGGTGGACCGGGAGCGCGCCGCCCGCTACGGCGCGGACGTGACGCTGCTGGGGCAGGCCGTGCAGATGACCACCGCCGGCCTCGCCATCGCCGACTACCGCCCCGACTTCGCCGACGACGAGGTGGACATCCGCGTCCGCTTCCCCGCCGAGGAGCGGACGCTGGAGCGGGTGGGACGCCTGCGCGTGCCCACGGATGACGGTCTGGTGCCCATCGCCAACTTCGTGGATCTGGTCCCAGCCGCCAAGACCGGACTCATCAAGCGCATCGACGGGCGGCGGGCGGTGACCGTCTCGGCGGACGTGGCGGAGGGGCTGCTCCCCTCGGACAAGACCGCCGAGCTGCGGGGAGCGCTGGAGGCGGCGGACCTGGACGGGGTCGACTACGGCTTCGCGGGCGAGAGCGAGGACCAGCAGGAGGCGGGGGCGTTTCTCGGGGCGGCCTTCCTCGCGGCCCTGTTCATGATGCTGATCGCGCTGGTGACGCAGTTCAACAGCTTCTATCAGGCGGGGCTGGTGATGAGCGCCATCGTGTTCTCCACCGCCGGGGTGTTCCTGTTCCTGCTGGTCACCGGCCGGCCCTTCGGGGTGGTGATGGGCGGCATCGGGCTGATCGCGCTCGCCGGCATCGTGGTGAACAACAACATCGTGCTGATCGACACCTACAACGAGCTGCGGGCCGAGGGGCGCGGCGCGGCGGATGCGGCGCTGAGGGCGGGCGCGCAGCGGCTGCGGCCGGTGCTGCTGACCTCGGTGACAACGGTGCTCGGGCTGATCCCGATGGTGCTGGGCATGAACATCGACCTCATCAACCGGGACGTGGCCTTCGGCGCGCCCTCGACCCAGTACTGGACGGAGCTGTCGTCGGCCATCGCGGGCGGACTGACCTTCGCGACCCTGCTGACGCTGCTGCTGACCCCCTGCCTGCTGGTGCTGGGGGCGCGGGTCGGCGACCGGCTGTCCCGGCGCCGGAAGGCTCAGCCGGCCTGACCGGGGCCCGCTGCGCCCTCAAGGAACGCCCGCATCCCCGTCAGGCGCGCGGCGGCGAAGTCGAGGAACGCCCGCGCCCGCGGGGCCCGCTGAAGCTCCGGGTGGACCAGCAGCCACAGGCCCGTGGCCTGCGCGGGGTCCGGGGGCTCCAGCCGCACCAGGCCGGGCCGCGCCTCGCCCATGAAGCACGGCAGGAACCCCACGCCCGCGCCGCGCCCGATGGCCTCAGCCAGCGCGAGCACCGAGTTCACGCGGTAGCCGATCCGCTCCGAAGGCACGCGCGCCAGCGTCGCCTTCGCCGCCGGCAGCTCGGCCAGATCGTCCGAGGGCGCGACCCAGTCGCCCTCCACGCCCGCGCCTTGCGCGCCGTAGAGCGCCCAGCCCAGCGTCGCCACCCGCCGACCCGCGAGCGCTTCCGGCGGGCTGTCGGTGGCCCTGAGCGCCACGTCCGCGTCCCGGCGGGAGAGGTTGAGGGACGGGTTGCTCAGCACCGCCTCCAGCCGCACCGCCGGATGGGCGCGGCGGAAGTCCGCCAGCACCGGGGTCAGCAGGTCCATCAGCAGCGCGTCGGAGGTGGCGATGCGCAGGTCGCCGGCGGGCGCGATCTCGCGGTTTTCGATGCGGGCGGCGAAGGTGGCGGCGTCCTCGGCCATGGCCTCGGCGGCGCGGGCCATCTCCTCGCCCGCCGGCGTGGGGGCGAGGCCGGCGGGACCGCGCTCGAACAGCGCGAGGCCGAGGCGCTTCTCGATCTGCGCCATCCTGCGGAAGACGGTGGAGTGGCTGAGCCCAAGCCGGCGCGCCGCGGCGGGCAGGCCCCCCGTCTCGGCGACCGCGCCGACGAGGCGGAAATCCTCCCATGACGGGCGCGCATCCATGATCTTCCTCCGTGCCGGTCTTCGCATCTGACCAGATGACGACGGATTTGCCAAGCCGACATTGCGCGGATGCAATGCTCCGGGCCTTCGGGTCCGGCCCCGCCTCGCCTAAGTTGCCTTCAGCGACGCGTCGCCCCGACGCGCCTTCGATCGGGAGACGAGACCATGACCGCCCATCCGCTGCACCACGTCACCGCCATCGCCGGCAACGCCCGCCGGAACCTGGACTTCTACGGCAGGCTCCTCGGGCTGCGGCTGGTGAAGAAGACGGTGAACTTCGACGACCCCGGCTCCTACCACCTCTACTACGGCGACGAGGCGGGCTCTCCGGGCACGATCCTGACCTTCTTCCCGTGGGAGCATGCGGCGCAGGGCCGCCTCGGCGTAGGCGAGACGCAGGAGACCGTGTTCCGCATCCCCGAGGGCGCGCTCGGCTTCTGGACCCAGCGCCTGCTGGAGGCGAACGTCGCGCACGAGACGCCGACCACCCGCTTCGGCGAGACGGTCCTCCCCTTCCGCGACCCTGACGGCATGCGCCTCGCGCTCGTCGCCGTGACGGGCGCCGAGGCCGAGCCCGCGCGGGAGGCCGGGGACATCCCGGCCGAGCACGCGATCCGCGGCATGCAGGGCGTGAGCCTCCTGCTGCGGGAGACCGCGCCGACGGCTGCGATCCTGCGCGACGTCTTCGGGTTCGAGGAGGCGGCGACCGAGGGGACCACCACCCGCTTCCGCGCCGGCGACGGCATGGGGAGCGTTCTGGACCTGCGCGAGGCCGGAGAATTCCTGCCCGCCCGCATGGGCCGCGGATCCGTCCACCATATCGCCTTCCGGGCGGAGAGCGACGAGGCCCAGGCCGCGATGGCCCGCAAGCTGGCGGAGGAGCACGGGCTGGAGACGACCGAGCAGAAGGACCGCAACTACTTCCGCTCGATCTACTTCCGGGAGCCCGGCGGGGTCCTGTTCGAGATCGCGACCGACGATCCCGGCTTCGCGATGGACGAGCCGCAGGCGAGCCTCGGCCAGGCGCTGAAGCTGCCGGCGCAGTACGAGAAGCACCGGGCGGAGATCGAGAAGGTCCTCCCCGCCCTCTGACCCCCCGGCGCCCCGGCCCGATCCGGGGCGCCGGCCACAGGCGCCGGCGCTTGCCGCGCGCCGCGGGCGCCGCCCTCGCCAGAGGCGGGACGGCCGGCGCGGCGCCCCCGCCCGGAGTGATCCTCCCGCCCGTCGGCTTCGGGCCTGCGGCCCTCGCTTCCCGTTGGGCCGGGCCGCGGCGCAGCGGTTCCGCCGCTGGCGGGCCGGCCGCCCGCCGCGGCTTCGGCGCGGGCGCGCTCTGGCCCGCGCCCTCTGGCGCCCGCGCCCGCGCCTGCTAGACAGAGGCGCATGTGGGAGCCGCAGGACAGCCAGCCGCCCGAACCCCGCCTCCGGCGCGAGGCGGGCCTGTTCCTGTTCGCCCTCCAGTTCCTGACGCGCCTCCCCGTGCCGCCCCTGGCGGGCTGGGGGCCTGACCGGCTCGCACGCGCAGCCCGCTGGTTTCCGGCGGTGGGCGCGCTGGTCGGGGTCGTGGCGGGCGCGGTCTATGCGCTCGCCGCGCAGGCGCTGCCGCCGCTGGCCGCCGCGAGCCTCGCCGTCGCCGCCGGCATGGCGCTGACGGGGGCGCTGCATGAGGACGGCCTCTCCGATACGCTCGACGGGCTCGGCGGGGGCGCCACGCGGGAGCGGGCGCTGGAGATCATGCGCGACAGCCGCATCGGGGCCTACGGGGCGGCGGGGCTCGGCCTCTCCCTGCTGCTGCGGGCCGCCGCCATCGCCGCCCTTCCCCCTGCGGCGGGCCTCGCCGCGCTGGTCGCGGCGCATGTCGCCGGGCGCGCGGGCGTGGTGCTCGCCATGGACCTCGCGCCCTACGCCCGGCCCTCGGGCGCGGGCTCCGGCGCCGCCGCCGGACTTCCGCGCGGGACGCTGGCGGTCGCGCTCGCGCTGGCCGCCGCCATATGCGCGCTGGCCGCCGGGTTCGCCGGGGTCTGGGCGCTATCCCTCGCGCTCCTGCTCGGCTGGGCGGTCCTGCGCCGCCTCGTCCGCCGGCTCGGGGGCTGGACCGGCGACGGGCTCGGCGCCGTCGAGCAGGTCGGCGAGATCGCCGCCCTCTGCCTCCTCTCCGCCGCCCTCGCCCCATGATGCTGCTGATGCGCCACCCGCGCACCGAGGCGGCGCCGGGGCTCTGTTTCGGTCGCCACGACCCGCCCCTCGCCCCGGCGTGGGAGGCGACGGTCGACGCCGCCCTGCCCGACCTCCCGGGGATCGCGCGCATCTTCGCCAGCCCCTCCCTGCGCTGCCTGCGCCCCGCCCGCCGCCTGGCGGAAGCCCTTTCCCTCCCCCTTTTCGTAGACCCCCGCCTGCAGGAGCTGAACTTCGGCGCCTGGGAGAATCGCCGCTGGTGGGACATCCCCCGCGCCGAAAGCGACACCTGGGCCGAGGACCCCGAGACCCGCGCCCCGCCGGGCGGCGAGACCTTCGCCGCCCTCCGGTCCCGCGTGCTCGACGCGCTGGCCGCGGCCGAGGCCGGCCCCCCCGCCCTGCTCCTCACCCATGCCGGCCCGATCCGCGCCCTGTGGATGGCGCGCGTGGGCCTGAGCTTCGCCGAGGCCTTCGCCCGCACGCCCCCCTACGGCGCCCCCCTGCCGCTTCCGCCCCCCTGATCCCGGCGGGAACCAAGGCGCCGGCCACGCGCGCCACGCCCGCCGCGCGTCGCGGGCCCGACCGTCGCCAGAGGCGCGACGCCCGGCGCGGCGCCGCCCCCGCGACCGAGCGACCCCTTGGTTTACGCGCAGGCCGGGACATGTTCCTCTCACGCGCCCAAGGATCAGGAGGCCCCAAGATGACCGACCCTGCGCCCGAAGCGGAGCATCCGCGCACCGTGGACCTCGCCGTCATCGGCGGGGGCGTGAACGGCTGCGGGATCGCCCGCGACGCGGCCGGACGCGGCCTCTCGGTCTACCTGTGCGAGGCGGGGGACCTGGCGCAGGCGACCTCCTCGGCCTCGACCAAGCTGTTCCACGGGGGCCTGCGCTACCTGGAGTTCTATGAGTTCGGCCTGGTCCGCAAAGCGTTGATCGAGCGCGAGACGCTGCTGCGCGCCATGCCCCACATCTCATGGCCGCTGCGCTTCGTGCTGCCTCACCACCCGGGGCTGCGGCCGGCGTGGATGCTGCGGCTCGGCCTCTTCCTGTATGACCATCTGGGCGGGCGTAAGATCCTGCCGGCCACGAAGACGCTGGACTTGCGCGACAACCCGGCCGGCAAGCCGCTGAAGGACATGTTCCGCCGCGGCTTCGAATATTCCGACTGCTGGGTGGAGGATTCGCGCCTCGTGGTCCTCAACGCCCGCGACGCCGCCGCCCGCGGCGCCGAGATCGAAACCCGCACCAAACTGATCCGCGCCGAGCGTCGCAACGGCGTCTGGGCGATGACGCTGGAGGATCAGGAGACCGGCCTCACCCACGAGCGCCGGGCGAAGGCGCTGGTCAACGCCGCCGGCCCTTGGGTGGACGAGGTGCTGAACGGCCGCCTCCAGCGCAACTCGCCCGCCCATATCCGCCTCGTGCGCGGCTCCCACATCGTGACGAAGAAGCTCTACGAGCACGATCGCGCCTACATCTTCCAGAATTCCGACGGGCGGATCGTCTTCGCCATCCCCTACGAGCAGGACTACACCCTGATCGGCACCACCGACCGCGACCATCAGGGGGATCCCTCGACCGCCGAATGCACGCCGGAGGAGGCCGACTATCTCCGCCGCATGGCCTCGGAATATCTTGAGCGGGACATCGCGCCCGAGGATGTGGTGTGGACCTATTCCGGCGTGCGCCCGCTCTACGACGACGGGGCGAAGTCCGCGACGCAGGCGACGCGGGACTACGTCCTGCAGGTGGACGCCGAGGCGGGGGCCGCGCTGCTCAACGTCTTCGGCGGCAAGATCACCACCTACCGCAAGCTCGCCGAGGCGGCGCTGGAGAAGCTGAAGCCGCATCTGGAGATGAAGGGTCCGTGGACCGCCGGCGCGCCGATGCCGGGCGGGGATTTCCCCGTGGACGGCGTGCCGCGGCTGGTGCGGGAGCTGATGGAGGCGCATCCGTTCCTCGACGAGACATGGGCCCGCCGCCTGGTCCGCGCCTACGGCACGGAGGCGAAGGAGATCGCGGCCGGCGCGAAGACGGCCGAAGATCTCGGTCGCCGCTTCGGCTGGAACCTGACCGAGGCGGAGGTGCGCTGGCAGATGGACCGCGAATTCGCGCGCGAGGCCGCCGACGTGGTCTGGCGGCGCACCCGCGCGGGCCTGCGGATGAGCGCGGAGGAGATTGCCGGGCTCGACGCCTGGATGAAGGCGCGCCGGTCGGGCGCCGAGGCGTGACCTCGTCGACCTGAGCGCGACGACCGCCGATCGGGGCGGCGGCCAGAGGCGAGGGGCCCGCAGCGCGCCGCGGGCGCCCCCTCCACCGGAGGCGGGACGGCCGGCGCGGCGCCCTCGTTCGCAGGGGGTCTCCCGCCCGTCGGCTTCGGGCTCCGCCCTCGCCTCCCGTTGGGCCGGGCCGCGGCGCGACGGTTCCGCCTCCGAGGACGCGGGCGCCCGCCGCGGGTTGTCGCCGTTGCGCCTGCGGCCGGCGCCGGGCTCGTCGCCGGGCGAGGGATCCTGAGCGTCGCCAGCTCTGCGGAACCCGGGGGCACGTCCGCTGGACACGGCCTGGCGCGCAGGATCGGGAAGAAGGAACGGGCGGTCCGCGAGGCCATTGTCGCCCGGCGGTGGAGCTGGAGGCGCTGGCGCACCGGCAATGGCACGCCCTCCAGATCGGGGGCGGGCATGTGTTGGGCGACCCGCAGGTGGAGGAGGCGGCGGAGATGATCCGCAGCCTCGGCTACGGGCGCTGACGCTCGCCCCCGCGCGAGCGGGGCACCGATCCCGGAGCAGGGCGCAAGCGGCCTAGCCCGCGCGCCGCGCGGGTGCGGAGGAGTTCGCTCATTCGAGCCCGTCCATGGACGCGCGAGGCCGCGCGCGGGAGGTCGGATCAGCCGTCGTAGCGCCCGACCCCCTTCAGGCGCAGGGGGAGGCCGGCCGCGACGAACACCACATTGCCCACCGCCTTCGCGACCCGCTGGTTCAGCCGCCCCTGCGCGTCGCGGAAGGCGCGGCCGAGCTTCGTCTCGGGCACGAGACCCAGGCCGACCTCGTTCGAGACCATCAGCACCGGGGTGCGGGTGGCGCCCAGCGCCTGGACCAGCCACTCGGCCTCGGCCTCCGGGTCGCGGCCATGGTGCATGAGGTTCGACAGCCACAGGGTCAGGCAGTCCACCACCACCGCGTCCAGGTTGGTGGAGGCCGCGAGCGCCGCCGGCAGGTCCAGCGCGGCCTCGACGGTGCGCCATCCCTCGCCGCGTTCGGCCCTGTGGCGGGCGATGCGGTCGCGCATCTCGTCGTCCAGAGGCTCGGCGGTGGCGATGTAGAGACAGTCCGGGCCCAGCGCCTCGGCCCAGTCCAGCGCCGCGCGGGTCTTGCCAGACCGCGCACCCCCCAGCACCAGCGCATGGCGCTCCAGCACGTCGCTCATCGTCGTCCCCCGGAGGATCGCGGCCCGGTCAACGCCTAGCCGGTCCGGGGGGCGCTGGCCAGAGCCACACGTTCGGCTCTATGGGGCATAGCATGCACGCCGGCGGATGCGGCGAAACGCCTTGGCGAGATGCGCAAGAGCCGTTTCAGCGACGAGCAGATCATCTCGATCGTGAGAGAGCATGCAGCAGGCTTAGGCACAGCGGAGCTTTGCCGGAAGCACGGGATCAGCGACGCGACGTTTTACAAGTGGCGGTCGCGCTATGGCGGCATGGAGCCGAGCGACGCCAAACGGCTGCGAACGCTGGAAGAGGAGAATGGTCGGCTCAAGAAGCTGCTTGCGGAATCCGTGATGGACGTCTCGGCGCTGCGCGAGATGCTCGGAAAAAACTTCTGACGCCTGGTTCAAGGAGGAATGCCGTGAGCTGGGCAATGACTGAAAAGAGCTATCCGCAGCGTCGCGCCTGCGCGCTGGTCGGGATCGCGCCGAAGACGTTCCGATACGCCTCGACGCGGCCGGACGACGGCGAACTTCGCGACTGACGTTGCCCCCTGATCCCGGACTGGGTGCGTGTTCACTATGCGGCCATGGCTCGGGTCATGTCGATCCTCGCCTGCTCTGGCGTCCTGTAGCCGATGCTCGAGTGCCTGCGCCGGCGGTTGTAGAAGATGGCGATGTACTCGAAAAGGGCGGCCTTGGCCTCACGGCGAGAGGCGAACCGGGTTCGGTGGACCAGTTCCGTCTTCAACGAGCCGAAGAAGCTCTCCATCGGCGCGTTGTCGAGGCAATTGCCCTTGCCGCTCATCGAGGCGAGCGCCCCATGCGCCTTCAGCAGCCTCCGATAGTCGCCGCAGGCGTATTGAACACCACGATCGGAGTGGCAGATCAGGCCCGGCGTCGGCCTTCGATTCCGCAACGCCATGCGCATGGCGTCGACCGCGAGGCTCCCTTTCAGCCGATCGGACATCGACCAGCCGACGATCTCCATCGTGGCCAGGTCCTTGACCGCGGCGAGATAGAGCCAGCTTTCATCGGTGGGCATGTAGCTGATGTCGGCGAGCCAGACCGTGTCTGGCGTCCCTACCTTGAAGTTGCGCGCCAGCAGGTTCGGCGCGATGCCGAGATCGTGTCGGCTGTCGGTCGTGCGCGGCACGCGGCGGCCCCGCCGCGGCGGCCGGATGCCGTTTTGCTTCATGAGCCTGGCCACCGTCTTCCGGGCGATGCGCTCGCCTTGGGCGACCAGCTCGGCGTGGATGCGCGGCGCGCCGTAGCGTGCGCGGCTGTCTTCAAAGATCGTGCGGATCCGGGCTGCCATCGTGTCCTGCGCCGCCCGGCTCGCCGCCCTGTCGGGGGTGGCCGCGCGCCAGGCGTGAAACCAGCTCGGGCTCACCGACAGAACCCGGCACATCAGCCGGACGGCGTGCTCCGCGACATGGGCGGCGATGAAGGCGAGCTTCGCGTTCATTGTTTCGCCGCCCACTGCGCGAAAAAAGCCGAGGCTTTGCGCATCACCTCCACTTCTTCCTTCAGACGGCGGTTCTCGCGCCGCAATTCGGCAAGCTCCGCCGCCTCGACCTTCTGACGCCGGCTGGCCTCGGCCGAACCTGCCGCCTCCACTTCAAGCCGCCAGCCCTTGAGCTGCGAGGAGGCGACCCCCAGCTCCCTGGCCACGCCGGCCTGCGTGGCGCCCGGCGCCGACAGGCGCGCGACAGCCTGCTCCTTGAACTCCGTCGTGAAACGACGGCGCGGTTCCTTGCTCATCATCCCATCCTCCGTCCCGGGGGTACTTTACCTCCCAGTCCGGGATCAGGGGGCAACGTCAGCTCCAGGATCACCCCCATTGCAGGCCCGTCGGGATAGTCGCCAAGGGGCGGTAGGCTGCTTGCGCAACCTGAGCCGTACCGACCAACAAAAGGCCCTCCAGACCCGGTCTCGGCGCCTCCCGTCAATGAAGGCCGGCTGGATCGACGAAGGCTGTCTCCCGCTCCTCGCGTGAAACCCCATCCCCTCCATTCCAAGGGTCAGCATCGCCGGCCAGCCCAGGGTCATGCGACACCAGCCCGGTTTGGATCGCCCGGCTTCCCCGCTCCGCTGCCGTAGACCGAACCGTAGGCCAAGACGCGCCTGTTGATCCCAGCCCAGAAGCCGCTTGGTCCTTGATCTTGCTGAGGTCAGGCTTGATCGCAGTGCCTGCAACGGGAACAGAACCCCTATCACCGGCACCACCTCCATCTTCAAGCCGTTGTTCAACCTCAGCTTTGTCGCGGGACGGAGCGAGCGGAGAACATGGTGCCTCATCCAAGCGGCCCTGACCGCGCGGGGTGGGACAAGAAGATAGTCCGAGGGCGGCCGGTATGTGCGGTTGATCGTCCTTCGCGGCTTGCCGCGATGGCTTCGAGCGTCGACAGCGGGATTTCATCGACGGCGCGGATCGGGGTTTGATCGCGCCCTTGGTCACCTTCCTCTTCGCGGATCATATTGAGCCTCTCACAGAGCTCACGCGGTGTTGCACTGATCAGCCCCCCCATCGAGAAAAATGCAAGAAATGCACCGGGCGAAAGCCTTCGTCTGCTCCCCCACTGAGATGCGAAACATAACAGGTCCGATAGTGGGTGGAAGTACGGACGCCACTTTTTCATCTTCCGGAGATCGACTGGCCATCGCTTTCTGGAAAGATTAACAGATATACGGTCTGCGAACATCCAGTTCAAGCCTTCAACAGCTGGCAGCACCCCTGCCCGCGGATCAAGCGCAGACCGTGGGTGATAAAACATGTAAAGAGGGACGCAGCCGGAAGTTGTCGCTGCCTGTTCGATGAGCAGCTTGTGCTGCTTCGCGTAAATCTTACTACCTGACCTTGGCGTACTACTTGCTACCGCTCTCCCGCCGTGGTCAAGCTCGCGATACTCCCAGTAGGGCGATTTTACTTTGCGGTTCAGATGAGCGCGTTTTGCTTGAATGTGGAGGCGCAGATACCTCTGGCCGTCGGCAGCAGATTTATTCACAAACTCCCAGTCCATGTCCTCGCCGGTGGCCGCCTCGTCGTGCGGGAAGTTCGTTAAAATGCCGAACGGCTCAAAAGGCACAAGCCCTGCCATTAGAATGTCCGTAATTGTCTCCTCTCTGAAGTTACGGTTCTTGTGTTGGTCCCGCTCTAGTATTTCCGCCGCGAACGGTGGGAACGTCCGCGAAAACCTGCAAAGTAGATCCACCTAACCACCCCCCTCATTTGCCCGTTGAACCATGAAATCTGCCAGCCTCACCGAGCGCAATGGTTCGCCGGCTAAAAATTGAGCTCTTCCCCCCTTGTTACGCCACCAGCGCCAGCCATTTTTCAAGGATGGCCAGAGGGTAGCCGCACCCGTAGCTCTGCCCAACGCCGTCAGACTGCCAGCCGCCGATCTGGTCAACGATGTCCGTGGGACATTCCACGGCCCGCAGCCGGTCCCGCATGGAATGTCGGAAGCTGTGCATCGTGCATCGCTCCGGAACACGCGGCCTCAGCCACTTGTTCAGGGCCGCGCTAGCGGAGTTCGCGGACGTAGTGTTGGTCCGGTTGTAGCGAGAGAAGGCGAACTCGCTGCCGCCCTCCTGGGCAACGATCCTCTGAGCAGCCCAGAGAGAAGTCCCCACCAGGGGGACAAGCCTCGCGCTGCCCGACGTCTTCAGGCGACGCCACGGGTGTTCCCGGATAACTATGTGTGGGTGCGGGCCATCCAGCCGAAAGTCCGATTTCAACGCCCCTGCCGCCTCCGCCAGCCGCATTCCCGTGTCAGACACCAGCGCGACCAGCCAACGCACGTCGTCATCTAGCCTGCAGCATTCCGCCTGCACCTTCCGGATGATGTCGGTGGGGATCGGGTGGCGTTCTTCGACCCCAGCCTGACGGTCGTAAAACGCCGGCGAAGGGGTTGTTCAGCTCGATCCCGGCTTCAGCAGCCGCGAAACTGGTGACCGCGCGAACCGTTCCGAAGATGCGGGTGATGCTGCTGCCAGCGAGGCCCCTCGCCAACAGGCCGTCCCTGAAAGCGTTGGCGTGCTTGCGCGTGTAGTCGCCAAGGTTCTTGTCCCCGCAAATGTCGATCACATAGCCGCACGCTCGCTCGGCCGACCGCTGAAGTGCAATGGGGCGACCATGGACCTTCCGCCGCAGACAAATGGCCACCGCCTCGGACAGCTTCACCACGTCATCGTTCGCGGACGGCGTCCCATGGCTCCGCTGCGCTGAGGCGTCAGCCATACGGAGAAGGTGCTTGCCCGGCAGATCGGTCCGCTCAAGCCGCAGGTGATGCCAATACTCGTCCAGTTGCCGGGCGGCCCGGGTGGCTCTGGCTGCGGCGACCGCACGGGAGCGGGTCCGCAGAGAGCAGGCGATCCGGTGCGACACATAGTGCGGCTTCAAATCAGTCGGGACGCGCCTGGAGAAATCGCAGATGCCGCCCTTCAGGAAGCAGTGCGAAGCCGTTTTAGTCTCGGCCATGGGCTACGCTCGCTCCGTCCTTCGACAAAGCTGAGGTTCCACAACGGCTTGGGGAGACGGGTGGTGCCGGTGATAGGACTTCGAACCTACGACCCCATCATTACGAATGACGTGCTCTACCAGCTGAGCTACACCGGCGACCGGAGGCGGAAGTAACCGAGGGGACCGGCCTTGGCAAGGCCCCTCGGCGGGGGTCAGGAGCGCGGCGTCTCGGCGTCCTCCACCGGGTCGCCGGCGGGGTGCGCGGGACGCGACGTCGCCTCCAGCGAAGCGAGGATCACGGGCAGCAGCGCCTGCTCCGCCGCGCGGGATTCTCCGGCCCCCTCGCGGCTGCTTCCAGGCGAGGGAATCCACCGCGCCGCACTTGTCGCAGATCGGCGTCCAGTCGTCATGGACATGGCCGCAGACGTCGCAGGTCCATCGCTCCCCCCGCGGGGCCGAGAGGGCGCGGGCGAGCCACGCGCGCACCACATGGTCGTCCCCGCCCGAGCCGCGCTCCACCGCCGCCATGATCGCGAGGCTGCGGGTGGTCGGCCGCGTCTCAGGCAGGTCGCCCAGCGCCTTGCGGGCGCCGGGAAAGTCCTCGGCCGCGAGCGCCAGCTCGGCCTCCAGCATCCGGGTCTCCGGGTGGTCCCGATTCTCGGCGGTCAGGAGGCGGAAGCGCTTGCGCCGCTCCTCCGGCGTCTCGTCGGGGACGAGGGCCGCGAAGGCCGCGGCGAGGTCCGGGTGGGGCGACAGCTTCCAGGTCTGGCGCAGGGTCTTCTGGGCCTTCGAGACCTGCCCCTCCGCCCGCAGGCGGTCGGCGGCGGCGACGGAGGCGGGCGCGAGGGCGGGAGAGCGCTTGTGCGCCTCCAGCGCCGCATCCCGGGCGCGGGTCTCGTCGCCGTTCTCCAGCGACATCCGCGCCTCGGCGAGCGCGAGGACGGCGTCGCGCCGGGCGCCCACCTCGCGCGGGAGCTTGCCGGCCCGCACCTCGGCCGCGAGCGTGCGGCGTGCGGAACCCCAGTCCCGCCGGCCGGTCTGCAGATCGAAGAGGCGCGACATCACCTCCCCGTCCTTGGGGCGCAGCGCGAAGGCGCGTTCGGCGAGCTTCAGCGCCCGGTCCTCGTCCCCGCGGGCCTGGGCCTGGGCCATCAGGCCCTTCACCCCGATCGCCTGGGTCTTGGGACGGCGCGCGAGCGCCTTGTAGTAGGTCTCGGCCCGCGCCTCCTGGCCCGCTTCATGCGCGGCCTGGGCGGCGAGGAGGTTCGGCAGGTCCGGCCGGTCCAGCAGGCGGCCCGCCTTCTCGGCCTTGGCCAGCGCGCGCTTCGGGTCGCCCTCCGCCAGCGCGACCATGCCGTTGGTCAGCGCCTCCAGCCCCCGGCGCATGCGGGAGCGGCCGAAGAACCGCTGGACCGCCGTCTCGTCCCCCGTGAGGAAGCGGATCACCGCGATCAGCAGGCCCAGAAGCTTCCACGCGACCCAGAGCAGGATCACCGCCGCCACGAACAGCGCTACGAAGGCGAGCGGGTCGAAGAAGTAGGCCCGCCCGTCCCAGGTGATCTCGATCCCGCCCGGCGTGTCGAGCAGCACGCCGACGCCATAGGCGACGGCGGCGAGCACCGCCACGAACAGGCCCGCGCGAACCAGCAGCCAGATCATCCCGCGCATCCTTTTCCTTGTTCGTCCGGCAAGCGGACCTTGTGGGCGCCGCCGGTCCCCCCGGCGGCGTCTGCGCTCACTCGCCCAGCGTTTCCGCGCGCCAGCCATCCACCGCCCGGACGGCCGCGCGGCGCGCCCGCGCGTCCGAAAGCCAGTCCGCCATCGCCTCCTGCGCCTCCGGCGGCAGGCCGTCCAGCGCGGCGAGAGCCCCTTCGAGGTCCCCCTCCCGCAGGCGTACGGCGGCGCGGCCGATCATCGCTTCCAGCCCGTCGCCCTCGACCTCCGCCACAGGCACGCCCGAGAGGCGCGCGCGCAGCGAGGCCACGGCCTGGTTGAAGAAGTCGGGCTCGGCCTGCGCGAGGCTCGCGGCCTGGAGCGCGCGGCGGGCCGCGTCGGTGTAGCGGGCGCGGAGGGCGTCCATCGTCGGCACGCCTGCGGCCCCGGCCGTCACGCCCTCCGGCGCCTCGGCGTAGGGCTGCAGACGGGTCAGCGCGTCCTCGTAGCCCTGGCCCTCGTCCAGCGCCTGCTGGATGTCGCGGAAGCCGGCGGAAAGCGCCGCGCGACGGTCGGCGGCGTCGGCCTCGTCCTGGGCGGCGCCCGCGTCGGCCTCGGCCTGCTGAGCGCGGGCCTCAGCCTGCTCGATGCGGTCGGCCAGGGAGGAGACCTGCTGGGAGAGCTGCTCCATGCGCCCGCGCAGCTCCTCGGTCACCGAGGAGAAGGCGGCGATGCGCTCCGCGGCCTCGGGGGGCAGGTCGGCGGCGCCGCCCACGTCGGTGAGGTTGCGCGAGAGGGAATCGAGCCGCTGGCGCAGGTCCGCGACCGTCTCCTCCAGCCCGTCGGTCCGGGCGGAGGCGATCTCCTCCACTCGCGCCTCCACGGCGTCGAGGCGGTCGGTCACCGGGGCGAGGTCGGGGCCGCCCTCCAGTTCGGCGACGCGCGATTCGAGCGCGGCGACCCGCTCCTGCGACGCGGCGTCCATCTCGGCGCGAAGTGCGTCGAGATCCTCGGCCGCCACGGCGTCGGGGGCGGCGAACCACTGAGCGACCGGCGCGGGCAGGTTCGGCGCGACCCGGGGCAGAGCCCAGAGCGCCAAGGCCGCCCCGATCAGAAGAATCACCAGCGCCTGGAGCGCGCGGGCGGCGAGGCTGGAGCGGGCGTGCTCGTCGGGCTCGGCCTCCTCGGGGTACGGATCCACCGTCTCCTCGGGGCGGGCGCGGGCGGCCTCGCGGTCCGCGTCGTCAGGGTAGGAGCCGCTATCGAGGCCGGCGGCGAGCTCGTTCTCGTCCCGGTCGCGGTCCTCGGCGCGGAAATCCTCGTCGGCGAGGCGATCCTCCTCGTCCGTGAGGCGCGCGTCCTCGGGCTCGTCCTCGCGCCGGGGCTCGAACTCGGACGGCGAGCCGGCCTCCGCGGCGACCGCCTCCTCCGCCTGCTCGTCCAGCGGCCTGCCGACCCCGGCGTCCTGATGCGGAGCGGCGGGGGCCGCCTCGTCGTCTCGCTTGTCGTTGCTCATGTCGCCGTCCTGAACTCCCTCGCGGCCGGTCGTCGGCCCCGGCCCCGCAAGGCTAGGCAAGCCGCGCCCCCGGAACAAGCCGCCGCGATGCGGCGCGCCGTCCCTTCATGTCTCGCGCAGGGCCCGCAGGAGCGCCTGCATCTCCACCTCCATCGCCGCCCGCGTCGGCGCGGAGGCCACCGTGACTCGCCCGAACCCCGCCTCCCGCAGCGGCGCCGCGGCCGCCTCCGAGATCGCGGGGGCGGCGATGGCCGAGAGGTCGAACCGTCCCGCGACCAGCTCCGCCAGCGCGCGGGCGCTGCGGGGCGAGAACACCGGCGCCGCCCGGACCTCGTCCGACGCGAGCGCGGCCTCGGCCTCCTGCCCCAACCGCTCGGCCGAACGCATGAGGTAGACCTGAGCCTCGTGCAGGACCAGCCCGGAGTGAAGAAGATGGGCGCGAAGGGCGGGATTGGTCTCGGCGCCCTTGAAATTACGTGCAAACCCTGATGTCCCCGCGCGGCAGAGCCAGGTGCGTCCTGCCGTACATGCGGCGCCGCAGGCCTAGCTTGCCTCATATGCCGGCAGCGAGACCTATGGAGAAGCCCGTGAGGTGCTCGGCATGAGTGTAGCCGGCGACCAGCCGGGTCGTGGTGATGGAGGGGAGAACGCGCTGATCCCGAGGACGGCGAGCGCCCCCTGCGCCTGCCGTTGAACCCTGCCGAAGAGCTCGTCCTGAAGCGACTGGGCCGCGCCCGGCACAGGTGAGAGAGAAGGGCCGATACCGTCGCGGGCAGGGATGGTCCCATCGGGCTGCATTCGAATCGTGCCATCGTCGCTTAGCGCCTTCGTGCCGGCCGGATTGTCGTCGAGCGCGCAATGCCGGAGAGCCGCACGAGGGACCTGCCAAGCTTGCAGAGGGGCGGCCGGCGCCGGTCAGGCGGCCGTCCAGCCGCCGTCGACCATCAGGGCCGTGCCGGTGACGAGCGCGCCGGCATCCGAGGCCAGATAGAGCACGGCGCCCATGATGTCCGGCACCTCGCCCAGCCGCGGCAGCCGGATGTTGCCGCGCACCCAGGCGGCCATCTCGGGCCGGGCCAGCGTCCGCTCGGCCAGCGGCGTGCGGATGAAGGTCGGGCAGATGGTGTTGACCCGGATGCCGTGCGGCCCGAGCTCGATCGCCATGGCCTTGGTGAAGCCCTCGACCCCGTGCTTCGAGGCACAATAGACGGCGCGCTCGGGTCCGCCGACCACGCCCATCTGCGACGACAGGGTGATGATCGATCCCAGCCGCCCGGCCGCGACCAGCCCGCGCGCGACCGCCCGGGCCAGGAAATACGCGCCGCGCAGGTTGACGGCCATGACGGCGTCATAGTCCTGCGGCGTCGTCTCGAGGCAACTCGTGTGCCGAGCCGTGCCGGCCGAGTTCACCAGCACGTCGAAGGGCCCGCGCGCGGCGACCGCCGCTTCCGTCGCCGCGACATCGGCGACGTCCAGCACCAGCGCCTCGGCCCGCCCGCCCCCGGCGCGCACGGCGGCAACCGCCGCGGTCAGCTCGGGCGCCCGTCGCGCGGCCATGACCAGCTCGGCGCCCGCCCCGGCCAGCGCCGCCGCTGCGCCGAGACCCAGGCCCGAGGAGGCGCCGGCCACCAGCGCGCGCTTGCCTTCGAGCCGGAACGACGGCGTACGCGGCAGCTCCATCGGCTCAGCGCAGCGCCCGGCCGCGGATGATCGCGTCCTTGCCGAAGCGGCCGCGGATCCGGTCGGTCGCGGCCTCGACGCCGGCCTGGGCGTCGCTGCGGTCGGCGAAGAGTCGCGCAGGCCCCGCGCCCGCGGCCAGATCGGCGAGCGCGCTCAAGCCCACGCCGATCAGCCGGAACGGACCCTGGCCGAGCTCGCGCACCAGCATCGGCTCGGCCACGCGGTAGATCGCCTCGGCCAGGTTGGTTGGCTCGAGCAGCCGCGCCTGCCGCGTGACAATGCGGAAGCGGGTGGTCTTGAGCTTCATCACGACGGTCCGCCCGCCCATCCGCTTGGCCTTGGCCCGGTCCGAGGTCACGACCGCCAGCCGCCAGAGATGCCCGATCAGCCGGTCGGCATCGCCGATGTCCTCGTCGAAGGTGGTCTCGGACGAGATCGACTTGACCGGCTGGTCCGGATTGACGCGCCGGTTGTCGATTCCGAGCGCCAGCTCGTGCAGCCGCCGCCCGATCCGACCATAGCGCGCAACCAGCTCGCCTGCGTCCACCCGGCGCAGGTCGGCATTGGTGCGCAGCCCGTCCGCCTCCAGCCGCTCGGCGAGCGCCTGGCCGACGCCCCAGATGCTGCGCACCGGGCGAGGCTCGAGAAAGCCTAAGGTCTCGGAGCGGCCGATGACGGCGAAGCCGCGCGGCTTGTCGAGATCGGACGCGATCTTGGCCAGGTACTTGTTGTGGCTGAGGCCGACCGAGACGGTGACGCCCACCTCGCGCTCGATCTCGAGCGCCAGCCGCGCCATCGTCAGCGCGGGCGGCCCGCCGAGCAGCCGGTCGGTGCCGGCGAGGTCGAGAAAGGCCTCATCGAGCGACAGGGGCTCGACGCGCGGCGTCAACGCCCGCATGCGCGCCCGGATGTCCCGCCCGATGGCTTCGTAGAGCTCCATGCGCGGCCTGACGACCACGGCGTCCGGGCAGAGCGCGAGCGCCTTGAACATCGGCATGGCCGAGCGCACGCCCGCCACCCGCGCGATGTAGCAGCAGGTCGAGACGACGCCTCGCCGCCCGCCGCCGACGATGACCGGCTTGTCGCGCAGCGAGGGGTCGTCGCGCTTTTCCACGGCCGCGTAGAAGGCGTCGGCATCCAGATGCGCGATGGCGAGCCGGTTCAGCTCGGGATGCGCCAGCAGCCGCGCGCCAGCGCAGCGCGGGCAGCGCAGGCCCGACGGCGCGTCGTACCAGCTGAGGCAATCGCGGCAAAGCGCGGGCATGGGACCTCCGGCGGACCGCCGGAATCTGTCACATTCCGCGAGACGGGGGAAGATGAGCCCGCAGCGCCTCCAGGCCTAACCGTCTCCTGGCCGGTAAGGACCGAGGTGCCGAGCCCATGAAATCCCTCCTGAACCTCTTCGACGACGTGACTTGGACCATCTTCCGCTATCGGGGCGCCGCGATCACCGGCTTCGAGGCAAAGCAAAGAAGGCTTGCCAAGGAGAAGGTTTCTGGTTTGCCGACCCGGATCGTTTCGATCATGTGCCCATGCTGATCATGCCTTCCTCACAACTCGGAGGCCCGATTGCCCATTCAGCGCCGGATCAGGCGCCGATCAGCACCGGGCCACGATAGTCCTCGCCGCGCGACAGCATCACCCAGATGCCACGCGCCATCTTATTTGCCAGCGCGACGGCCACGACCGGGATCGGCTTGCGCTCCAGCATCCGGGCCAGCCACGACCCCTGCGGCGCCCCCCGGCGCGAGGCCCAGCGGATCACGGCGGTCGCACCGATCACAAGCAATCGTCGGATATCCCGTTGCCCCATTTTCGAGGTCTTCCCCAGCTTCTGTTTTCCACCGGTGGAATGCTGTCGCGGCACCAGGCCGAGCCAGGCGGCGAAGTCGCGACCGCGCCGGAACTGCTCCATCGGCGGGGCGAAGGTTTCGACCGCGAGCGCGGTGATCGGGCCGACACCCGGCATTGTCTGCAACTGGCGCGGCATCTCCGCTTCGTTCGACATGGCCGCAATCCGGGCTTTCAGGGCGTTGATCCGGTCGGTCAGATGGGCGGTCTGCTCGATGAGCATGCGGCAGATGTCCCGGGCAAGTTCCGGCACGTCGGTGTCGGGATCATCGACGACCTTCGCGAGGCGCGGCAAGTAGCCGATGCCCTCGGGGGCGACATGGCCGAACTCGTAGCAGACCGTGTGGAAAGGCAGCGCCGCTGGGTAATACGGTGCTTCGTCGCGGTGAGATTAGCGGCGATGGCCGGGCTCCGGCGTTGCGGGCGTTCAGAGGGCGCCTGAGCTGTCTCTCGAGCGAGTTTTCGAACGATTTCCGCCCGAGTTGGAGGCGAGATCACCGGCGTCATACTCGAACTGCCGCGATCAGGGCCGGAAGCCCGAGGATCGTGATCGCGCGACGCAGATTGTAGGCCAGCGCGGTGAGGCTGAACTCGGCACGCACGTTCTCGAGGCGCCGCATCAAGAAGGCCCCTTGGCCCATCCACTGCTTGATCGATCCGAACGGGTGCTCGACGCTTTCGCGGCGCCGATCGAGGACATCCGGGCGCGTGGCCAGCCGGTCTGCCATGCGCTCCAGGACCGCCTCGTTCTCGAAGCGGTTCACGACGCGAAAGGCGGCGTTCGTGCAGCGCGCCTTCAGTGTGCAGGCCCTGCATGCAGAGCGGTTCGTGTATCTGGCGACACGGGCGCCACTCGCGACCTTTCGCGGACGCCCGCCCGTCAGACGATGCCCACCCGGGCAGATGTAGACGTCCGCCTTCGGATCGAAGGTGAACGCCTCCTTGGTGAAGAACCCGTTGCTGGCCGACGAGCCCCGTATCGGCTTCGGCACATAGGGCACGATGCCGGCCGCCTCAGAGGCTTCGATGTCCTCGCTCTTGAAATAGCCGCGATCGGCGACCGCATCGATCCGCTCGACACCGAGGATCTCGCGGGCCGCAGAGGCCGTCTCGGTCAGCAGCCCAAGATCGCCGACCCTGGCATGCACCTGCTGCTCGGCGATCAGCTTGTGCTTGGCGTCCACAGCGATCTGGACGTTGTAGCCGACGCCGGCACGACTGGCGCGGGCATCCGGATCGGTGAGCGATATCTGCTCTTCGCCGCTTGCTTCGAGGGCTTGGCGGTGGCCCTCCAGGCGCTCGCGGCGCTCCTTGATCGCAGCGAGCTTCTCCTGCAGCCGATCGACAGAACCGCCGCCCGGTCCGTCTTCGTCAACCAGGTCGGCCGCATCGAGCTGCTTGAGATAGCGCGCCAGCCGCTCGTCGCCCTCGGCCAGCGCCTTGTCGAGCTTGGCCTTCGTGAAGTTGCGCTCCCGGCTGTTCACCGCTTTGATCCGCGTACCATCCACCGCGATCAGCTCACGGCCGAACAGATCGAGATCCCGGCACAGGGCCACGAACGCCCTGAACACCTCTCGGAAGGCCGACCGATTGTCGCGCCGGAAATCGGCGATGGTCTTGAAGTCCGGCGTCAGCCGGCGCATCAGCCAGATCACCTCGAGATTACGCCGCGTCTCCGCTTCCAACCGCCGGCTCGACCGGACACGGTTAAAATAGCCGTAGATGTACAGCTTCAGCAGGTCGCGCGGGTCATAGCCGGGACGACCTGTCGCCTTCGGCTGAACCCGAATGAAGCCCCCCGCCCCAAGGTCAAGGTCATCGACGAACGCATCGATGAACCGAACCGGGTTGTCCGGACAAACGTAGTCATCAACCCGCTCCGGCAGCAGCAGCAGTTGCGAGCGGTCCGTGCCGGTCATGTGTGCCATGAAGCAAACTACCACTCACCGATCCGCGACGGAATCCCGGTGCGTTTCCACACGGTCTGGTAGAGATGCGACCGCAGCGCGTTCACGGCCTCGGTGCGCTGCTTGACAAGCTGCTCGCGCGTCCGGAACGCCACGGCCCGTGCCTGCTGGTCGGCGGATTTCGGTTCCACGAACCGCATGGTCGGCCGCAACGCCGCCTCGACGATCGCCTCGGCATCGGCCGCGTCGTTCTTCTGCCGCTTGATGAACGGCTTGACGTAGTGCGGCGCGATCAGCCGAACCTCATGCCCGTGCCGCGCCATTTCCCGCGCCCAGTGATGGACGCTGGCGCAGGCTTCCATCGCAACGAGACACGGCGGCTGATGCGCCATGAACCGGGCGAACTGCGGCCGCGACAGCTTCTTGCGGAACACGACGGACCCGTCCGCCGCTGCGCCGTGCACCTGGAACACGTTCTTTGCCAGATCGACGCCGATGATGCTAATCCCTCCCATGGATGCCCTCTCCTTCAGCTTGTGTTTCGACACCACGAGTTTGGCACATCGCGATACCGTCAGGGGAGAGCGGCATTCACCCCATCTCCGATCTGGCCCGATCGGATTGCACAGTCCGGGACCTGCGACTACCCAGTCCATGATCACGAGCACGCGTGTCCAAGAGAACACATGGGCAGAAGCGAACTCAGGATCCGCTCCCTCTCCAGGCTCGACAGTGTTGCTATTAGTTGCATCCATGCGGACACTTCCCAGATCGCGCACCGCTTCATGGGGTCGAACTACGGGCTTGACGATGTACAGTCTTGGTGTGCCTCCAAGTCTCCGAACGGGACCGGGGGCGTGGCAGTGAGGGGCAGAATATCCGTCGGGTTTATTGTAACGCGCGGACTCATTGACCAAATCTTCGTCCATCCTGATGCGCAGCAACAAGGAGTGGGTTCTTCCCTGCTCATATTGACTGAGTCGCGATAAACGACGGGTCACGCTGCACGTGTTTGATAAGAATATTCCCGCTCGACGGTTCTGTAAGAGCGTTGAGAAGGGGGATTGAACGAAACCGCTGCGCGGTAGGGGCCCTTCGCGGTCGGCGCTCCTGATTGGAAGCTCTGGGTTGTCGCGGCGCTTCGGTTCTTCTACGGCGTGACGCTCGGATTGGCGGAGGTTCCCGAACGGATCGCCTACGCCCGCGAGCCGCGCCGCCTTCCCGTGGTGCTGGGCGCTGACGAGGTGGTGCGCTTTCTCGAGGCCGTGCCGAGCCTGAAGGCGCGCGCGGCGCTGACCACAGCCTACGCGGCCGGATTGCGCGTCTCGGAGGTCATCGGGCTGCGCGTCGGCGACATCGACAGTGGCCGGATGCTGATCCGGGTCGAGCGCGGCAAGGGCGGCAAGGAGCGCTATGTGATGCTCTCCGAGCCGCTGCTCGGCATGCCTCTCGGACCTACTGGCGCCTCGCCCGCCCGGCCCACTGGCTGTTTCCGGGGCGGGACGCGAGCCGGCCCATCGAGGCGACCGTGCTGCACGCCGCCTGCCGCTCGGCGCGGGCCGCGGCCGGCATCGACAAGAAGGTGGCCGTCCATGTCCTGCGGCACAGCTTCGCCACCCATCTCCTCGAGAGCGGCGTCGACATTCGCGTCATCCAGGTGCTGCTCGGCCACGCCCACCTGTCGACGACGGCCCGCTATACGCATGGCCCCAGTGTCCCGCGGCTTCGTTCAATCCGGCTTCTATGAGGCGCCGACCGGCGTCGCGCTCGCCGCCGCCGTCCCGCCGCGCCTCACAGAACCCTCCAGATTCAAAGGGTATGACGCCGGAAAACGCATCCACGGGCGCAAGCGGCATATCCTGACCGACACCGACGGGCGGCTCCTGACGGTCGAGGTTCATGGCGCCGACGTCCAGGACCGCGATGGTGCGAAGGCAGTGCTCAAGCGGTCTCGTCGCCGGTTCCCGTTCGTCGAGCGCGTCTTCGCGGATGGCGGCTATGCCGGAAAGCTGGAAAGCTGGGCCGAGGACAAGGCCCATATCGCCATCGAGGTCGTCCGCCGGTTGCCGTTCATGACCGGCTTCATCGTTCTGCGCCGACGCTGGGTCGTCGAGCGGGCCTTCGCCTGGATCATGAAATGCCGGCGCCTCGTTCGCGACTACGAGCAACTCGCCGGGGTTGTCGAAACACTCATCACCATCGCCGTGTCCGCAACTCCGATCAGGCGCTGGCCGTGACCCTTCTTAAACACGCTCTTAGCGGTCAGCTTCCCGGTACCGGTCACTGATGCAAGGCAGGCCGGGATTGCGATCAGGATTGTTCAGGGCTCCGGAGAGCCCTTTCCCGGCGGCATCTGCCGCCAAGCCGGCGCCGATCCGTAGCATCTGGCGTGGCCGTCGGCGTCAGGGCGTGTCCTCTTTGTACATGTTG